>NZ_CP196998.1:17500-4167404 GCF_056716095.1 Clostridioides sp. LIBA-6622 | reverse complement strand
AATATAAACCTCCGAACAGAATAATTAATATTTTCCACAAAGTTATTAACAGAAAAGCAAAAATATATATAAATTTTACAGAATAACTAAATTTATGGATAATGGTGTTGATAAATTAATAATAGTATAAATTATTAAAAAAATATGAAAAGATATAAACAATATGTAGATAAAGTTATAAATAACATAAACATACAATAAATGGTGATTATAACTAGAGTATTGTCAGTAATCTTAAAAGTTATACACAAAAGTATCCACAAGCTGTGAATAATTTTTAATAAGTTGATAACATTTATGCACATTATCAACAAGTATATTTATAATATCAAAATATATGTCAAACTTCAATGATTTGTAACTAATTTATCCACAATATTAACTAATTGTTGATAAAAATATAAACATGTTAAAATTGCTTTATTTGTGTATATAATTGAAAAAAATAATTTAGAATAAAATTAAATAGATTTTTACTAGTATTTTCAATAAAAAAAATACATAATATATATATGGTAGAATTTGTGATAGAAGCGTCCCAAAAACTCGTTGACAACAGTGGTAAAAGTATTTATAATTATATGTGTTATGTTTACTTTGAGGGTAAAGTTATTATTTTTATAAACGGAAAATGAAATCTGAAAGGCGGTGCAAAATAATGAGTAAAAGAACTTATCAACCAAAAAAGAGACAAAGAAGTAAAGAACATGGTTTCAGAAAAAGAATGAAAACGTCTAACGGAAGAAACGTGTTAAAGAGAAGAAGAGCTAAAGGAAGAACTAGATTAACTCATTAATTACAAAAGGGCCGCTGCAAAGGTGGCCTTTTTGTGTAAATAATTACAATTCATAGCTGTGTTTATGGAGGTTAACTATGGACTTTAATAGGACTAAAGGGTTAAAGAAAGACTCTGATTTTAGAAAAGTATATAAACACGGCAAATCTTTTGCAAACAAATATTTAGTAATATATATACTTAAAAATAAATCAGATTATAGTAGAGTGGGTATTTCTGTTTCAAAGAAAGTAGGAAAAGCCATCACTAGAAATAGAGTAAGAAGACTAATAAAAGAAGTCTACAGATTAAATATTGATGAAAAAATTAAGCCTGGATATGATATAGTATTTATAGCAAGAGTATCTAGTAAAGATGCTACTTTTAAAGACATAGACAAGTCTATAAAAAATTTAGTTAAAAGAACGGATATTTCTATTTAAATTGGATGCTATAAATATGGAGGTTCATAACTTTGAATAAAATAATTTATATATTAAAGGAAATAAGTAAGCATTTATCGAATTTATGTATTTATTTAGTGAGATTTTATCAAAAATATATATCTCCCTTAAAGGGACCTACCTGTAGATTTTATCCAACTTGCTCACAATATTCAATAGAGGCATTTAAGAAATATGGATTTGTAAAAGGTATGTATTTAACATTGAGAAGAGTTTTAAAATGTCATCCTTTTCATCCAGGAGGTTACGATCCTCTAAAATAAAAGAGAGTAACTATTAGGAGGTATAAAAAAATTGAATATAATAGGAAATTTCTTAGGAATGATTCTTAAGGTAATATTTGAATTTGTTAACCACTATGGTATTTCTATAATACTTTTTACTATTCTTGTAAAGATTATTTTACTACCATTAACAGTTAAGCAGACTAAGTCAACAAAGGCAATGCAAGATATACAACCTCGTATAAAAGAGATACAAGAAAAATATAAAAATAAGCCAGAAAAACAAAATGAAGAAATTGTTAAGTTATATGGAGAAGCTAAAATTAATCCACTATCTGGTTGTTTACCTTTATTAATACAGTTTCCTATATTAATAGGATTATTTAGCGTTCTGAGAGAACCAGTTGCTCATGGCGTTTTTGCAAATCAAGCTGCGTTTTTAGCAGCTGATAATGGGTTTTTATGGATAAAAAGCTTAACAGCACCAGATTATGTACTAGCAGTATTTTCAGGAGCAAGTGCATATGTAATGCAAAAAGTAATGACTCCAAAAGATCAATTACAAGGCTCTATGAAAGTAATGACATATGTAATGGCAGGTATGTCTTTCTATTGGGGATTTATATTCCCAGCAGGACTTACATTGTACTGGACAGTAAGTAACTTATTCTCAATAGCTCAATACTACTTAATAATGAATCCTTTAAAAGCTAAACTGGCTGCTAACTCTAAGGAGGAAAAAGTTAATGAGAAAAAGCCTAAAATTAATAAAAAGTAAAAGTAAGGAAGAAGCTATAAGTAAGGCTATAGCAGAGTTAAATTTAAAAGCAGAGGATATAGAAGTCGAAATACTTGAAAATCCGAGCAAAGGTTTTTTAGGTTTTATAGGTGCTAAAGATGGTACTTATGAAATTTTTGTTATCGAGAGGGAACTAGATGTAGCTAAAAATTTTATAGAGGTAATGTTGAAAAATGCAAATGTTGATGCCAAAGTCAATGTATCTCAAAAAGATAATTTAATCATGGTTGATATTGAAGGCAAAGAAGCTGCAAGTTTAATTGGTAGAAGAGGGGAAACTTTAGATTCTATTCAATTTTTAACTGGATTAGCTCTTAATAAAATAAATAAAGATTCTCATACAAGAGTGCTTGTAGATATAGAAAACTATAGATCAAAAAGAGAAGAATCTTTAATAAGATATGCTAATAAAGTTGCTAGAGAAGTAGCGAAAACAAGAAAAACTAAAAAATTAGATTATATGAATCCGTATGAGAGAAGAATAATACATTCAGCTCTTCAAAATGACAAATATGTAATTACATATAGTGAAGGAACCGATCCATATAGAAGATTAGTAATTGAGTGTAAAAGATAAAATCAACCTCCTAAACATTAGGGGGTTTTATTTTTTAATATTATTACATTATTGTGATTGGTCAAAAGTAAATCTATATGTAAAAAATTATAAATTAAGAGGTGATAAATTTGTTTATAGATGATACAATTGCAGCAATAGCTACAGCGCCTGGAGAAGGTGGTATAGGAATACTTAGAATAAGTGGAGACAAATCTTTAAGGATTGCAGAAGAAATCTTTAAATCTATGTCAGGAAAGAGTATTAAAGAATATAATAAGAGAACATTAATATATGGAAATATAATAGACGATGAAAATGTAATTGATGAAGTCTTGTTGGCATATATGAAAGGTCCAAATTCATATACAGGAGAGGATGTAATAGAAATCAATTGTCATGGTGGATTTATTTCAGTAAAGAAAATATTAGAGCTAATATTATCAAAAGATGTTAGGTTGGCAGAAGCTGGAGAGTTTACTAAAAGAGCGTTTTTAAATGGCAGAATAGATTTATCACAAGCAGAGGCGGTGATTGATGTTATAAAGGCTAAAACTGATATAGCTCATGAAGTTGCTCAAAATCAATTAGAGGGTTCTTTATCAAAAAGGATAAGAGAATTAAGAGATAAAGTCACTGAGATATTAGCTCATGTGGAAGTTGCTATAGATTATCCTGAGGAAGATATTGAACATATAACATATCAAACTCTTAAAGAAAAAGCTGATATGCTTAAAAAGGAAATTAAAAAATTATATGACACAGCTGAAAGTGGAAAAATACTTAGAGAAGGTCTAAAAACGGTAATAGTTGGTAAACCAAATGTAGGTAAATCTTCACTACTTAACTCTATTTTAGGAGAAAATAGAGCAATAGTTACTGATATACCAGGAACTACTAGAGATGTTATAGAAGAGTTTGTAAATATAAAAGGGATACCTTTAAAAATCGTTGATACAGCAGGTATAAGAGATACTGATGATATAGTTGAAAAAATAGGTGTTGAAAAATCTAAAGAATCATTTTCTAGTGCAGATTTGATTATAATGGTTTTAGATGCATCTAGAAAGTTGTCAGAAGAAGATATAGAGATATTAGAAAATCTTAGAGACAAACAAACAATAGTGCTATTAAATAAGAATGACTTAAAACAGGAAATTGAAGAAGAAAAAATACTTAAATATGTAGAAAATAATAGTATAATAAAAATATCAGCTTTACAGCAAGAAGGTATAGAAGAATTACAAGATAAAATAGAGTCTATGGTATATAAAGGTAGTGTTAAAAATAACTCTAGTTTAGTAGTAACAAATTCTAGACATAAGGATGCACTTAGTAAAGCATATAAATCTGCTACAGATGCTTTAATTGCTTTGGAACAAAGTATGCCATTTGATTTTGTAGAAGTAGACTTAAAAAATATATGGGATTATCTTGGTTATATTAATGGAGATACAGTGACAGAGGATTTATTAGATAACATATTCCATAACTTCTGTATAGGTAAGTAAGGTGTAAAAACAAATTTGATTTTTTTATTATAGAAGTTTGAAAAAATTATAGTGTTTCTCATGAAACATTAATTTAAAAGAAAGGAATTATAAATGATAAAGTTTGAAGCAGGAAAATATGATGTTATAGTAGTTGGAGCAGGACATGCTGGATGTGAAGCTGCCTTGGCTACTGCAAGAATGGGATATAAAACTTTGATAATAACAATGTCTTTAGATTCTATAGCATTAATGCCTTGTAATCCATCAATTGGTGGAACTGGTAAAGGCCAATTAGTTAAAGAAATAGATGCTTTAGGTGGTCAAATGGGATTAAATATAGACAAGACATATATACAAAGTAGAATGTTAAATACTGCTAAAGGGCCAGCAGTTCATTCTTTAAGAGCTCAAGCAGATAAATTTAAATATCATGAAGAAATGAAAAAGACATTAGAAAATGAACCAAATCTTGATATAGCTATGGATGAAGTTGTAGAAATTTTACATGAAGGAAATGTTGTAATAGGAGTTGGTACTAAGCTAGGATGTTCATTTAAATCTAAAGCTGTAATACTAGCTACTGGAGTTTATCTGAATTCAAAAATATACATGGGTGAGGTTGCATTCTATGAAGGTCCTAATGCGTTAGGATATGCAAAATACCTTACAGATAGCTTAGTTGAATTAGGACTTAGAATGAGAAGATTTAAGACAGGAACTCCAGCTAGAGTTCATAGAGATAGTATAGACTTTTCTGTAATGTCTTTACAGGAAGGTGATGAAAAAGTAACTCCTTTCTCATTTATGAATGAAAATATAGAAAAGGAGCAAGAACCTTGTTATTTGACAAGAACCACTGAAGACACTCAGAAAGTCATATTGGATAATTTAAAAAGGTCTGCTATGTATAGTGGAGTAATAGAAAGTACTGGGCCAAGATATTGTCCTTCTATAGAAGATAAAGTAGTGAGATTTAGTGATAAGACATCACATCAATTATTTATAGAACCAGAAGGCTTAAATACTAAAGAGATGTATATTCAAGGAATTTCAACTAGTCTACCTTTTGAAGTACAATTAGATATGTATAAAACAATAAAAGGACTTGAAAACTGTAAGATAATGAGACCTGCATATGCTATTGAATATGATTGTGTTGACCCAACACAACTAAAAATAAGTTTGGAAATAAAGGGAGTTGAGAACTTATTTAGTGCTGGACAATTCAATGGAACTTCTGGATATGAAGAGGCTGCAGCTCAAGGTCTTATGGCAGGTATAAATGCAGTTAGAAAGATAGAAGGAAAAGAACCTTTTGTATTAGACCGTTCAGAAGCATATATAGGTGTTTTATTAGATGACCTTGTAACTAAAGGTACTAATGAGCCTTATAGAATGATGACATCAAGAGCAGAATACAGATTGTATTTGAGACAAGATAATGCAGATATGAGACTAACTCAAAAAGGTCATGAGATAGGATTAGTTAAAGAAGATAGATATGAAAGATTCATGAGTAAAAAGACTGCTGTAGAAAAGGAATTTGAAAGATTAAAAAATGAAAGAGTTACACCAAAAGAAGTAAATAACCTGTTAGAAGCAAAAGGGGCAACACCAATAAAGGTCGGAATATCACTATATGAGTTTTTAAAGAGACCAGAGGTTACTTATGAATTGCTTGAAGAATTAGGAAAAGGCGCTGGTGAAGATGTTTCAAGAGAAGTTAAAGAACAATGTGTGATAATAACTAAATATGAAGGTTATATAGAAAAACAATTAAAACAAATAGATCAATTTAAGAAACTTGAGAATAAAAAGTTAGATGAAAAAATAAATTATGCATCTATAGAAGGACTTCGATTAGAAGCTAGACAGAAGTTGGATGATATAAAACCTATTTCAATAGGACAAGCTTCTCGTATATCTGGGGTTTCTCCAGCTGATATATCTGTTTTGCTTATATACCTAGAACAAGTCAGAAGAACTAGAGGTGGTAAAGGTGAATAACATAGAACTTCTGCAAAATGGGATTGAAGGTTTTGATATAATTACTAATGATAGTATGTTAGCAAAATTTAAAAGATATAGAGAAATACTAGTTGATTGGAATCAAAAAATGAATCTTACTGGTATAGAAGATGAAAAAGAGGTATATGTGAAACACTTTTTGGATTCTATTTCAGCTGTAAAAAATGGATATATAAAAAATGGTATGTCTATAATAGATGTTGGTACAGGTGCTGGATTCCCTGGTCTACCATTAAAAATATGCTTAGATGATTTAGAGCTTACTTTATTAGATTCTTTAAATAAGAGAATAAACTTCTTAGAGGAAGTTAGTAGAGAATTAGAATTAAATAATATTAAATTTATACATGGAAGAGCTGAGGATTTTGGCAAAGATGAAAAATATAGAGAAAAGTATGATATTGCTACAGCAAGAGCTGTAGCTGGATTACCAACTCTTATGGAATTTTGTGTACCATTTGTAAAGGTTGGAGGATATTTCATTTGTTTAAAAGGTCCAAATGCTAATTTAGAACTGGAAGAATCAAAAAAACCCATTGATATCTTGGGGTTAGAATTTGTTGAAAAAATAGATGTGGAATTACCAGAAATAGATTTAAATCATAATATATTAGTTTTTAAGAAAATAAAAGAAACACCAGTTAAGTACCCTAGAAAGGCTGGTAAACCAGCTAAGAATCCTATTATATAGTTGAAAAAATATTGTAGGTAAGCTTAATTATTTCTCAGGAAATAATTAAGCTTACCTTAAACAAAACAAAAATAAAGGAATTATTAAAGTGGATGCAGAAATAAATTTGTATGTACATATAGAGAACAAAAATATTTATATCTAAAATAAGAGAGGTATGTTATGGAAGATAAAAGAGTTATGGAGATACCTATAGAAGATGTAGTTCCAAATCCATACCAACCAAGAAAAATATTTTCACAAGTTTCATTGGAGGAATTGAGTAATTCTATAAAGGTATATGGTATAATTCAACCTATAACAGTTAGAGCAAAAGATGGCAAATATGAATTAATTGCTGGAGAAAGAAGATTAAGAGCAGCTAAATTGGCAGAACTTAAAACTGTACCAGCAATTATAAATAATATGAACGATGAATCTTCTGCTGTTCTAGCGTTATTAGAAAATTTGCAACGAGAAGACTTAAATTTCATTGAAGAAGCAATTGGTTATGAAAACTTAATAAAAGAACATGCTTTTACTCAACAGCAATTAGCAGAAAAATTGGGCAAAAATCAATCTACTGTAGCAAACAAGCTTAGAATATTAAAGCTTCCAAACAACATAAAAATGAAATTGATAGAGAATAACTTAACAGAAAGACATGCTAGAGCATTCCTTAAACTACCAAGTGAAGATTTAATGCAAAGTGTACTAGATAAAGTTATAAAAAATGAATTAACTGTTAAAAAAACAGAGAAATTGATACAAGAGATATTAGAAGAAACTAAAATTCAAGAAGAGCCTGATAAAAAACAGAATATAAAGGGTGCTATGAGTATAAGAATTTACATAAATACTATAAAGCAGGCCTTTGATGCTATATCAAATACAGGAATTGATGCTAAGTATAATGAAATAGATAAGGGAGATTATATGGAAGTCGTTGTAAAAATCCCTAAAAAATAGAGATTACTGCTTACCAGTAATCTTTTTTTGTAATATAAGCCTTGTAATATAAATTGATTTATAGACATTATTTGTAATTATAAAAGCACCTAGTCAACATTTGAAATTAATTTAATTCTTAAAGGGGGGGGAACATCATGGGCAAAATTATAGCTGTATTCAATCAAAAGGGTGGAGTCGGGAAAACTACAACAAATGTAAATTTAAGTGCTAGTTTAGGAACATTAGGAAAGAAAATATTAGTATTAGACTTGGACCCTCAAGGAAATACAACTAGTGGATATGGTATTAATAAAAATGAAGTGGAAAATACAATCTATGAAATTATGCTAGATGGATTACATATTAAAGAAGCAATAATAAATACTGAGTTTGAAAATATCGATTTAGTTCCATCAGCTACTGAATTATCAGGTGCAGAAATAGAACTTACTTCTAAAAGTAATAGAGAGTATATTTTAAGAAATTCCATAAAAGCAGTAGCAGATGAATATGATTATATATTTTTAGATTGTCCACCCTCACTTGGGATGCTTACAATAAATTGTCTAACTGCTGTAGATAGTGTTTTAATTCCTATACAATGTGAATATTATGCTTTGGAAGGAGTTAGTCAATTGATGGAGACTATAAAATTAGTAAAATCAAGATTAAACACAGATATAGAGATTCAAGGTGTTGTTTTAAGTATGTTTGATGGGAGAGCTAATCTATCAATACAAGTAGTTGAAGAAGTCAAAAAATATTTTAAAGGAAGTGTATATACAACTCTAATTCCAAGAAATGTAAGGCTTGCAGAAGCTCCAAGTCATGGAAAGCCTGTTATTTACTATGATAAAAGGTGTAGGGGCTCCATAGCTTATTTGGAGCTAGCAGAAGAATTTATAGATTTAGAAGAGGAGGAATAGTAGTATGGAGAATAAGTCTAAAAGAAGTAACAGATTGGGTAGAGGTCTTAGCGCATTGATACCAGAAATTAAAGGAGAAACTTCAGAAAAAGAGATAATCAATATAGAAATAGACAAAATTTATCCAAACGAAGTTCAACCTAGAAAACAGTTTGATGAAGAAAAGATAAAAGTGTTATCTGATTCTATAAAAAATTATGGTGTATTACAGCCAATAGTAGTTAAGATGGATGAAAATGATAAGTATATGATAATAGCAGGAGAAAGAAGATTTAGAGCATCAAAACTTGCAAATAAAAGTCAAATACCTGCTATAATTAAAGATATAGATATGAAAGATATAATGGAGATAGCTTTAATTGAAAATTTACAGAGAGAAGATTTAAACTCAATAGAAGAGGCTTTAGCATATAAAAGTCTAATAGAGCATTATAATGTAACTCAAGAGGAAATATCAGAAGCTGTTGGTAAAAGTAGACCTCATATAACTAATACACTAAGACTTTTAAATCTTGGACAAGATGTTATAGACATGATAGATAGTGGTAGAATTACAGCAGGACATGGTAAGGCATTGTTGAGAATTGTAGATAAGGATTTACAACTACAAATAGCAAACAAAATAGAAGAAGAAGAGCTTTCTGTAAGAGAAGTTGAAAATATAGCTAAAAAAATATCTGAAAACAAAGAAGAAGTACCAAAAAAATCTAAGCCTAAGGATGTATTTATCTTAGATGTAGAAGATAGACTTAGAAATATCTTTGGGACAAAGGTAAATATTTCTAAAGGAAAGAAAAAAGGTAAAATAGAGATAGAATACTATAATGATGATGATTTAAACAGTATTGTATCAATGCTTCTTGAATAGAACAAAACTATAAAACAGAGAGGAAGATTGTTATGATTTATTTAGATAATGCTGCAACTACATATCCGAAACCAGAAAGAGTGTATGATGCCGTTTTAGACTGTATGAAAAATTACTGTGCAAATCCAGGTAGAGCTGGACATAAGCTTGCTATGAGAGCTGCTAGGGAAATCTATGATACAAGAGAGAATATAGCTAAATTGTTTAATGTGAACAATCCTATGAATATAGTATTTACATCTAATGCTACAGATTCTTTAAACTTAGCAATAAAAGGTGTATTACAGGATGGAGACCACGTAATAACAACATCTATGGAGCATAATTCAGTAATAAGACCTATAAAAGCATTAGAAAAAAGAGGTATTGAAAATACTGTAGTAAAATGCGATTATGAGGGATTTCTAGATTATGAAGAATTAGAGAAATCAATAAAGGCAAATACTAAATTGATTGTAACAACACATGCATCTAATGTATGTGGCACTTTAATAGATATAAAGAAGGTTGGAGAAATAGCTAAAAAACATAATATATTATTTTTAGTAGATGCATCACAGACAGCAGGTGTTTATGACATAGATGTAAATGAATGTAATATAGATATGTTGGCAATGCCAGGTCATAAATGCTTATTTGGACCTCAAGGAACAGGTATATTATATGTAAGAGATGGTTTAAATTTAAATATATTAAAAGAAGGTGGAACAGGTAGTAAATCAGAAGAAATGGTTCAACCAGAATTGTTCCCAGATAAATATGAGTCAGGAACTCATAATACTCCAGGTATAGCAGGTCTTAACCAAGGTGTCTTATTTATATTTGAAATAGGAATCAACAATATAAGACAACATGAAGAAGAATTATGTCAATATATGATAGACAAGTTAGAGGAAGTGCCAGATATAAAGATATATGGACCAAAAGATAGTAAAAAAAGAGCATCAGTAATAGCTATAAATATAGGAAATATGGATTCTGGAGAGGTTACTTTTTTATTAGACAGTGATTATAATATAGCAACTAGATCAGGAATACATTGTTCTCCACTAGCACATACCACTTTAGGTACTTTAAAACAAGGTGCAGTAAGATTTAGTATAGGATATTTCAATACAAAAGATGAAATAGATAAAGCAATAGAAGCTTTAAAGAAAATTTCAAAAAACAATAAGTAGTACTATGTTTTATCGAATTAAATAGTGTAAGGATATAAGAAAATAGTGTAGATTATATAATCTACACTATTTTTTTATAATAGTACATCTTAAGTATGTTTAATGTGTGCTTGAAAAAATTACTTTAAGTAATCTCCTTCTTCAAGAACTATATGACCACTTTCATAATTAGCGCCATCAACAGTAAGTTTTATTTGTTCAACATTCATATTTTTTATGTAAGTACGAGCAACTGAATCAAGCATTAAAGTTTCTGCATCACTACCTAAGTTTGGCTTTGCGAAATCAGAGTTAACATCTAATATGCCAGTTTTTACACCATCAATATCTTTTGTAGTAAATGAATTTAGTTTTGCAGACTCTGGAACAACTTTAAGTTTTTGAAGCTCTTCAAATAAAGTATTTTCATCAATTTTGTTTAGGTCAACTTTGTTTTCTATTAAATCTGTTTTATCTACGTCAAAAGAGTAGATGATAGCTGATTGAGTTTTCTTTTCCTCTTTTGGAGTAGATGTAGCTTTTTTATTAGGAACCTCTTTTTCAGCATTATTTTCTTCCTTTGGTTGCTCAACATTTGTATTACTCTTAGTTTCTTTTTTAGGTGTATCATTTCCAACTTGAGCATTAGTACAACCAATTGCAAATATAGATATAGATAATATACTTAACACTAACATTATTTTCTTATTTTTCATAAAAATTTCTCCTCTCATAAAAACTATTCTTATATATAATTATAGTCGTTATGAGCAAATATATGAATACAAAATAGTAACAAATTTAAAAAATGATTTATTTAAATTAATTAAATTCAAAATAAACTAAATTTTAGTCATTTTTATGGGAAATCATTTAATGTACACAGAAAATATTGTAAAATAAAAGTAGTGTTTTTAAAATAAATATAAGTTATAATTATATTATAAAAAAATGTCTTCAAAAGGTGGGAATAGTATGGAAATTTTGAGCTTAGGAGAAAAGATTAAAAAATTAAGAAAAGAAAAAAACATGACATTAAAAGAATTAGCTGGTGATAGGATAACAGCAGCACAAATAAGCCATATAGAGAGGGATAAATCTCATACTAGTTATGAACTGTTGGAATATCTAGGCGATAAGTTAGATGTAAGTGTAGAGTATTTATTAGAAACCAAAGAAATGCAGTCAAAAAAGATAACTGATAATTTAATACTACAGAGCGAAATCTACATAAAAGAAAATGAGTTAAACAAGGCTGAGGACCAAATAAAAGAAGTTTTAAATATATGTAAGAGATACGATTTAATGGAGAACTATGGCAGATGTAATTTTTTAATGGCTAATATTAACCTAAAAAAATCTAATTATAATGATGCTATAGAAAACTTTGAAAAGGCATTATACTTCTTTATAAAAAATAGTGACAGTGAAAATATACTTAAGTGCTATTTAAATATAGGAAAAATATACATGCAAGAAGACTTTTATAAAGGTGCTATAAGCCACTTTAATTTTGCAGAGGAAATTTTGTCAGAGAGTAAATTTGAGGATGTTAATATATACAAGGAGCTATACAGTAAGATGGCATATTGTTACATAAAATTAGATAATCCAAATATGTCATTGAAATACATAGATAAGATAAGTGAAATAGATAATAGAAATGATAGAAAAGAAGATGTCGATATTTTGGTATTAAAGGCAAATAACATGCTTGAGATAGGAAAATATGAAGAATCAAAAGATTATTTTAAAAAAGCATTAAAGATACTTGAAAATGAAGATAATAAAACTGGCTTAGCAAATGTATATTTAACAATTTGTGATGTTTATAGAAAAATAGGTGAGACAGATAGAGTACTTGAATATTCACAAAAAGTATATGACATAAAGAAAAATGATGAAGACGAATATATGATGTCTGGATTATTCAAGATAATAGAAGCATATATAGATAAAGAAGATTATGATTTAGCTAGAAAATATTGCAAGATAGCTTTAGCTTCATCAATAAAAAATAAAAATAAGTTCAATGAATATAAAGCACTAAAATTTTATTCTAATATGTATAAAAATCAAAATGAGATTACCCTTGCAATTGAATATTTAATTAAATGTATAAAAATAGTATCAGACTTAGGAAATAGTAGAATATTGGCTAATTTATATATAGACTTAGGTCAATTATATTCAAGTATCTCAAAAGAAAAAGAGTTAGAATATTATCAAAAAGGTGTATTTATGTATAAAAATTTAGAAATAATGTAAGAAAAGTAAACCTATAATGCTATAGAAACAATCTATAACAAGCAAGATAACATCTATGATAAAATATAAATTGTATGAATATTTTTAAGGAGATGAATCAAACAATGAGTATAAAAATAGATGCCAGAGGACTTGCTTGTCCTAAACCAGTTATAAATACAAAAAAGGAATTAGATAAGATAGAAGAAGGTATTGTAGTTACAACAGTCGACAATGAAACAGCTAAAGAAAATGTATTAAAACTTGCTAAATCTTTAAATTGTGAGGCAAACATTGTTGACGAAAAAGAGAATTTTATATCTATAGAAATTATAAAAGGTCAAAATATCTTAGATAAACAAAATAATGTAGATAAGGAAGAATGTAAACTAGAAGATACATGTGTATTTATATCTTCAGACAAAATGGGACTTGGAAATGATGAACTAGGAAAAGTATTAATAAAAGGATTTATATATACTTTAACTGAATCTAAGCCTTATCCTAAATATGTACTTTTAGTCAATGGAGGAGTAACATTAAGTGCTGAAAATGAAGAAACTATAGAAAATTTAAAAATACTTGAGAACGAAGGTGTAGAAGTATTATCTTGTGGTACTTGTTTAGACTACTACAATTTAAAAGACAAACTACAAGTAGGTTCAGTTACAAATATGTACACTATAGTTGAAACATTAAAGAATGCATCAAATACTATTTCTATATAAATAATGTATGTTTGTTTAATAATATAAAAACTAATAATAAAGATTAACTTAAAGAAAAACAGATAGTCAGAAAGGATTAAGCAATGAATCAGATGTATATAGTGTCATTTAATTCGACACATCATGCAATAAGATCAGAGAAGTTATTTGGTGAAAATAATTTAAAAGTGATGGCTCTTCCAACACCAAGAGAAATAACTGCAAGTTGTGGAATATCAATTAAATTTTCTTTTGAAGACATGGAAAAGATAAGAACAATTTTAACTGAAAATAATGTAGATATAAAAGGAATTTATTGTATAAGTAAATTAGAAGATGGTTCGAAAGAAGCAGAGAAGCTAGATTAGGAGGCTAATTATTTATGCCAATGGATTTAAAAATAGGAGACATTGTCGAATTAAAAAAACAACATGCATGTGGGTGTAAAGAATTCGAAATTATAAGAACTGGAATGGATATAAAGATAAAATGTACTAAATGTTCAAGGTTAATAATGCTTGATAGAGAGACCTTAGAAAAGAGAGTAAAAAAGCTAATAAAAGAGTGATATAAATTTAACATTTAAAAAATGTCAAATACCGTATATTAATATCCAAAATTTTGGTATAATAGAAAATGAAGAAAACATTTTCATGGGGGTGCTTTAATTATGGCAATTAAATATGCAAGAAGAATGGAAGGTTTACAAGGATCTGAAATACGTGAGCTTTTAAAACTTACTCAACAACCACAAATAATATCTTTTGCTGGTGGAATGCCTGCTCCAGAATTATTTCCAGTTGAAGAAATGAAAAAAGTATCAGTTGCAGTGCTTGAAGAAAATGGAAGATCAGCTATGCAATATACTACAACAGAAGGATATGAACCATTAAGAGAGAAAATAGCAGCTAGAATGAATGAGAAAAATCAAACTAATGTAAACAAAGATGATATATTAGTTACAAGTGGTTCTCAACAAGGTCTAGATTTTGCAGGAAAAGTATTTATTGATGAGGGTGATGTAATTTTATGTGAAAGCCCATCTTACATAGGAGCTATAAACGCATTTAAATCTTATCAACCTAGATTCATAGACGTTCCAACTGATTCTAATGGAATGATAATGGAAGAATTAGAAAAAATACTAGAAACAACTGATAGAATAAAAATGATTTACGTAATTCCTGACTTCCAAAATCCAACAGGAAGAACTTGGCCACTTGAAAGACGTAAAAAATTCATGGAAATAGTAAACAAATTTGAAATACCAGTAATAGAAGATAATCCATATGGAGATTTAAGATTTGAAGGAGAAACTTTACCATCTTTAAAATCAATGGATACAAAAGGATTAGTAATATTCTTAGGAACTTTCTCTAAAATATTCTGCCCAGGATACAGATTAGGATGGACTTGTGCTTCTGCAGAAATATTATCTAAATTTAACTTTGCAAAACAAGGTGCAGACTTACAAGCATCAACTATATCTCAAATGGAAGTAAGTAAATTCATGGATATGTATGACTTAGATGCACACGTTGAAAAAATTAAAGCAGTTTATATTAAACGTAGAGATGTAATGCTTAAGACTATGGAAGAAGAGTTCCCAGAAGGATTAGTATTTACTCATCCAGAAGGTGGATTATTTACATGGGTAGAGCTTCCAAGTAATTTAAATGCTAAAGAATTAATGCCAAAATGCTTAGAAAAGGATGTTGCTTATGTTGCTGGAGGAGGATTCTTCCCTAATGGTGGTAGAGAAAATACTTTCAGACTTAACTATTCAAATATGCCAGAAGAAAAAATAATAGAAGGTATAAAAAAGATAGCATCAGTTTTAAAAGAAGCTATGGGTGTTGAAGCTTAATTAAAAATAATAACTTATATAGATATATTATAGGGGATGGCTATTGCCATCCCTTGTTAATTTAAGAATATATAATTTACCTTATATTAAACTTTGTCCAAAATTTGAATTGACATAAATGAGAATAAATGATAAAATGTGTAGGTATGAGATTTTAGTCTCATTTCTCTGCTCTAAGAGTGTAGAGCCGTTAAGTCCAAAGGGAGGTGAATTATAGTGAGAAATTATGAATTAGTTTATGTGGTAAAGCCAAACTCTGATGAAGAGGTAAGAGAGGCTATACTAAACAAAGTTAAGGAAGTTGTTGCAACTGACGGAGAAATAGTTAAAGTTGATACTTGGGGAACTAAAAAATTAGCTTATCCAATAGCTAAGTTTACAGAAGGTTTTTACGTATTAGTTAACTTTAAATCAGCAGTAGACGTTCCTAAAGAGATAGACAGAAACTTAAAGATAAATGAAAACGTAATAAGACACATGATAGTTGTTGCTTAATAACTGGTTTTATTATAAAAAATAGGTGGTGTTTTTATGAATCAAGTTGTATTAGTGGGAAGATTAACTAAAGACCCTGAATTAAGATACATCCCAGGTACAGGAACACCAGTGGCATCCTTTACAATAGCCATTGATAGAGACTATGTAAAAAAAGATGGATCTAAAGAAACTGATTTTATACCTGTTGAAGTAATGGGTAAATCTGCTGAATTTTGTGCTAACTACATAACTAAAGGTAGATTAGTTGCATTGCAAGGATCTATAAGAGTAGACAATTATCAGACACAATCAGGTGAAAAGAGAACTTTCACAAAAGTAAGTACTAGATCAGTACAAGCTTTGGACAGTAAGAATAAATCGGAAAATTCATATAGAGAAAGTGCTCCAGCTTTTGAGCCAAGCTTTGAACCTCAAGGTCTAGACCCACAAGGTTTCCAAGCTATAGATGATGACGATATACCATTTTAAAAAGGAGGGAAAAAAGTCATGATGAATAAAAAAAGACGTAAGAAAAAAAGAGTTTGTCAATTCTGTGCTGACAAAAACGCTAAAATAGATTACAAAAGTACTCAGAGATTACAAAAGTATATAACTGAAAGAGGAAAGATATTACCAAGAAGAATATCTGGAACTTGTGCTAAGCATCAAAGAGAATTAACAGTTGCTATAAAAAGAGCGAGAAATATAGCACTTTTACCATATACATTAGACTAAAAAAATGAGCCTTGTGCTCATTTTTTATTATAGGTATTTATATATCTAAATGAGGCGAGCTATAAAGCTCGTTTTTTTGTTTATATACTTAAATATATTATTATTTATGATATAATATTATATATTAAGGAGGGTTGTAAACGTGAAAATAGATAAAGGTTCTGAGATAACGAGAAACATAAAGATAATAGAATGGATGAAAACAGAAATATTAATGAGTGTAAGTGATTTGTTTAACTTATTATTTAAAGGGGTAAAACCTTTAGATGAAGCAATTCAAGATACTCTAGCAAATATAATAATGATAACATATCTCTTAGCAAAGAGATTAGGGATTAGTTTTAGAGATGTGGATTATAAAGTCAAAGAAAAAATAAAAATTGGTATAGATGAAGACCATAGTGTTGAAAGATGGTATGGAGATTTATCTAATTTAAAAAAACATATGGATAATAGGGAGTGATATTAAATTGAATAATAAAATTAGACTATCTAAAGCAATGTCTATAATAGTTTTAGCTGTAATAATCGCTTTAGTAATAGCCTATATTCCAATGCTAGGAATGTTTAGTATATTAGCAGCTGTTCCATATGTAATTATAGGTGCCATTACTGATAAAAAGTATTCTCTTATATCTATTTTGATTACATTTTGCGTACTAGTGCTATTTGCAGACATTTCTTATGCATTAAATATATGTATAATGTATTCTTTACCAGGTATAGCAATAGGAAAGATGTTAAAGAGAAGTTTTGAACAAGAAGATAGTAATAAATTTGAACCAATATATGGTGGAACAATAATATTTGTACTTTCAATGCTTGTATATTTCTTTGTATTAAAGACATTTTTAAATGTAAATATGTTAGATGAAGTTTCTAAGATGATAGCAGAAATTGTAAATATTCAAAAAAATAGTTTTTCGGCAACTGAGCTTAAAATATTTGATAAAATGAAGCCAGATGAAATTGTAAGCTATTTTACAAACATGTTACCAATGATGCTATTTTTACAAGGGCTATTATCGGCATTTGTAACGTATTATTTAAGTGTATTTTTTATAAAAAGAATTACAAAGATGAATATAAGATTTCCTAAATTTGCAGATTTTTATTTACCAGGAAATGCTATACTCACAACTTTCTTACTTTATTTGTTAGTCTTATTTATTCAAATTATTGGTTCAAAACTATATACAGAATTAATAATGACTAATTTACAGCTAGTTTTTAATTTAATGTTTGTAATTCAAGGTATAGCAGTTTGTATTTATTTTTTAAAGAAATGGATAAGACAAGGACCAAATAAAATTATGTTTCTTTCAGGGATAATTTTATGTTTATTTGGATTTATGGGAATATCTTTTGTTGGTATGGTAGATAGTATAATTGACTTTAGAAAGGTGAGAAGTTATAAATCCACTTAGGAGGATAGAAATGGGTAATAAACAAACCTTTAAATTAAATATGCCAGAAATAAATTTATATATAATTGTTATTGGTATTTCTAGTATAATTTTGCTTTATTACAACTTGTATGTAGGGTGTTTATTTTTCTGTATTTTTGTATATATGGTTTTTCACAATTGGAGAACAACTAATATTAGACGTCATGAATGGACAGAGTATATTCAAAACTTATCTTTAGACATAGATGAAACAACCAAGAAAGCCATAATAAATCTTCCAATACCACTGTGTATCTTAGAATTTGATGGAAATATATCGTGGTATAATGGGAAGTTTTATGATATGATTGATCAAAAAGATTTACTTGATAAAAATATAGAAGAGATAGTTAAAAATCTTAATTTAAGAAAAGTATTAAATGAAAATAAAGAGATGTACACAGAAATAAACTACAAAGAAAAAGAATATACAATAATTTATAATGTTATAAAAAATGATCAAGAAAAGAATCCTAAATATTTGATGATATTATACTGGATAGACAAGACAGAATATTTAAAAGTAAAACAAGATTATGATGATGAAAAAAATGCAATGATGCTAATTCAAGTAGATGGATATGATGAAGTATTAAAAAGTGCAGCAGAAGACAAGAGAGCTTTAATTAACGTTGAAGTAGAAAAAATACTTTCTGCTTTAGAATTAAACTCAAATGGTGCATTAAGAAGAACTTCAAAAGATAAATTCTTCTTGGTAATGCATAAAAAAGAGTTAAAAAAATTAGAAACTGAGAAGTTTTCTATTTTAGATACAATAAGACATATTGATTATGGAAATAATCTTCCTGTTACTATAAGTATAGGAATTGGTATAGATGGAGATACATTAAATGAGAACCTAAAACTCGCTACAGGTGCACTTGATTTAGCACTTGGTAGAGGTGGTGACCAAGCTGTTGTAAAAACAAAAGATAAATTTGTATTTTATGGAGGAAAATCTAAAGCTGTAGAAAAGAAGACCAAAGTAAAGTCCAGATTGATAGGTCATGCTTTAAGAGAGGTTATACAGCAAAGTGACCAAGTTTATATAATGGGACATAAATATCCAGATATGGACGCTATGGGAGCCGCAGTTGGAGTTTATGATATATGTAAATCCTGTAACAAAACAGCAAACATAGTTTTACAATCTGTAAATGAATCTATAGAAATATTTATAAATAAAATAAATGAGAATAATTATTATAAAAAACTGTTCATTGGGAAGGAAGATGCTATTGACAACTGTACTAAAAACACATTAGTTGTAGTAGTTGATACTCATAGACCTAATTATACGGAATGTGAAGAGCTATTAAAGTTATCAGAGAAGATAGTTGTAATAGACCATCATAGAAGAGGTGTAGAGTTCATAAATGATGCAGTACTTTTATTCCATGAGATATATGTATCTTCAACATGTGAAATGGTTACAGAATTAGTTCAGTATATGGATGAAGATGTAACAATAAATAAACTCACAGCTGAAGGACTTTTAGCAGGAATAAGTTTAGACACTAAAAACTTTGCATTTAAAACAGGTGTTAGGACCTTTGAAGCTGCTTCTTATCTTAGAAAAGTTGGAGCAGACACTATTGAAGTCAAAAAATTCTTCAATTCCGATGTAAAAGATTTCATAATAAAAGCTGAAATAATTCAAAGTACTAAAATAATTAATAATAGAATATGTTTAGCTTATTCAAGTACAGAAATAGATAGTATAAATGTTATAATAGCTCAAACTGCTGATGAATTATTAAACATAAAAGAAGTAGAAGCTTCCTTTGTATTAGGTGAGAAAGATGATACTATATTTATAAGTGCAAGGTCTTTAGGACAAATAAATGTACATGTACTTATGGAGAAATTAGGAGGCGGGGGGCATATAGATATAGCTGGAGCACAGTTAAAGGATGTTTCTCTAAAAGAAGCTTATAAGATGGTAAATAAAATAATAGAGGAGTATTTAGAGGAGGAAGAATAGATGAAAGTTATATTATTAAAAGACGTAAAAGGAACTGGTAAAAAAGGGGAAATGAAAGAAGTAAGTGATGGCTATGCAAGAAATTTCTTATTTCCTAAAAAGATGGCTGTACAAGCAGATAATGTAGCAATAAAAGAGTTAAATGAAAAGAATAAGTCTAAAGAGATAAAAGCGAAAAAAGAATATGAAGAAGCTGTTTTATTAGGGAAACAAATGGAAGAAATCAATATAGAAATATATTCAAAAGCAGGAGAAGGTGGAAGACTTTTTGGTTCAATAACTGCTAAAGAGATTGCTGAGCAATTAAAGAAACAAAAAGATATAGATGTAGATAAAAGAAAAATATTATTAGATGAACCAATAAGAACTTTAGGTTCAACATTTGTAGAAATAAAAATACATCAAAAAGTAACTACTAAAATAAGAGTAGATGTAAAAGAAAAACAGTAATAACTAGAGGTGATAAAGATGGAAGATATGACGAGAATTCCTCCTCATAGTGTAGAATCAGAACAATCAATATTGGGCTCTATACTTCTAGATAAAGATGCTATAATAACAGTTACAGAAACTATAAAGCCTGATGATTTCTATAAAGAGGCTCACAAAATAATATATGAATGTATGATAACTTTAAGTAATAAAGGTGAGCCTATAGACTTGATAACACTGACAGAAGAACTAAGAAAACAAGGGCATCTTAATGATATTGGAGGAATCAGTTATATTACAAGTCTTTCTACTATAGTACCTACGACTTCAAATGTAAAATACTATGCTGACATAGTAAAAGAGAAGTCTGTGCTTAGAAAGCTTATAAAAGCTTCTAATGAAATAATAAATTTAGGGTATAGTGGAGCAACTAAAATTGAAGATGTTTTAGAACAAGCTGAAAAGAGCATATTTGATATATCACAGGAGAAAACTAGTGATGATTTTAAATCTATAAACTTAGTTTTGATGGATGCCTATGATATGATAGAAAAACTATACACTAATAAGAGTGATGTAACTGGTATAACTACTGGTTTTAAAGATTTAAATAAGAAAATAAATGGTCTTCAAAGGACTGATTTAATATTAATTGCAGCTAGACCAGCAATGGGTAAAACTGCTTTTTCTTTAAACCTGGTACAAAATGCAGCCTTAAAAGGTGATGCTTCTGTAGCTGTGTTTAGTCTAGAGATGTCTAAAGAACAATTAGTGCAACGTATGTTATCTTCACAGTCCAGTGTAGAATTAAAAAAGATAAAGACTGGGACACTTAATGATAATGACTGGCCTAGAATTATAGATGCTATGGCAGTATTATCAGATGCCAAAATACACATAGATGATACTCCTGGTATAAAAATATCAGAATTAAGGTCAAAGTGTAGAAAGTTAAAAATAGAAAAAGGTCTGGATTTAGTGCTTATTGATTATCTTCAACTTATGGAAGGTGAAGGTAATAATGAAAGTAGGCAACAAGAGATATCTAAAATATCAAGGTCACTAAAGATATTAGCAAAAGAATTGAACTGTCCTGTTGTGGCATTATCTCAGTTATCACGTGCACCAGAGCAAAGAGCAGACCATAGACCTATGTTATCTGACTTAAGAGAGTCTGGAGCAATAGAGCAGGATGCGGATATAGTCATGTTTTTATATAGGGATGAATATTATCATGCTGATTCTGAGAGTAAAAATATAGGAGAAGTAATAATAGCAAAAAACAGACATGGTGAAACTGGTTCTGTAGAACTAGTTTGGCTTGGTGAAGTTCAACGATTTGGGGATAAGTTAAGAGACCTATAATCTACCGAATATCCACAGAACATTCTTTCTTTCTACAGGAAAAATGTGGATACATGTCACTAAATATGTCTAAACATTGAAATATAGCTAAAAAATTATCCACAGTATCCACAGATAGCCTGTTGATAAGTGTGAATAAGTAGATAAAGCAAGCTTTTGGCTTGCTTTATCTGTGTATAAATGTTAATTATTAGGAGGAATAATATGGAAAACATAAGCTTAAAGTGTATATATCCCAATATAATTAAAGTACTTGATGAAATAAACTTATTTAGAGTAATTGATAATGATTTAAAAGAATCAATTGTGGTTTATGCTAGTATCGTGGATAGTCAATATTATATAAATATGACTAACACAAACTTTGGAAATATAATTAACATATGTAGATTAGAAAAACTTTTAGATGTGGATAAATTTATGGAAAAAGTTATAAAATATGAAAAGGAAATCATAGAGAAAGATGAATTTCCAAAAATAGAAAAATATCTGTTAAATATTGGAGAATGCTAAAAAAGTTGAAAAAAATACGAATATTTGATAGAATAAATAAGTGAAGCGTTCGAGAGTATATAAAATATAGAGGTGAATTACATGAAAACAGTTGCAATTGTTGGTTCTCAATGGGGAGATGAGGGTAAAGGTAAAGTTATAGATTATCTTGCTACTCAAGCAGATGTAGTAGTAAGAGGACAAGGTGGAAATAATGCAGGACACACATTAGTTGTAGAAGGTAAGAAGTATGCATTACATTTAATTCCATCTGGAGTATTAAATCCAAAAACAGTGAATATAATAGGAAATGGTATAGTATTTGACCCTAAAGGATTTTTAGAAGAATTGGAAATGTTTAAAGCGGATAATATAAGTACAGAAAATATAAAAATAAGTGATAGAGCCCATGTCATATTCCCATATCATAAAGAGCTAGATGCATTGTCAGAAGAAGCCAGAGGCGACTTGAAGATAGGTACAACAAAAAAAGGTATTGGACCTTGTTATATGGATAAAACAGAGAGATCTGGAATAAGAATATGTGATTTAATGGATAAAGATAAATTTGCCATAAAATTAAAAGCTCAGATAGATGCTAAAAATGAAATAGTTAAGAATATATATGGAAAAGAAGAATTATTTGATTTTGAAACTATATATAATGAATATATTGGATATGCAGAACAAATAAGAAAATACGTGGCAGATACATCAGTTATTGTATATGATGCAGTAAGAGAAGGCAAAAAAGTATTATTTGAAGGAGCACAAGGTACTTTATTAGATTTAGACTTAGGAACATATCCATTTGTTACATCTTCTCATCCAACATCTGGTGGATTTGCAATTGGTGCAGGTATAGGGCCAAATATGATAAAAGACGTTGTAGGTATAGTAAAAGCATATACTACAAGAGTTGGAGAGGGTCCATTTGTTACAGAACAAATAAATGAAACTGGTGACAAAATAAGAGAACAAGGTCATGAATTTGGAGTAACTACTGGTAGACCAAGAAGATGTGGATGGTTTGATGCAGTTATAGTTAAGTATGCGGCTAGAGTTAATGGTTTAACTAGTATATCCTTTATGTTATTAGATGTTTTAACTGGATTTGATAAGATAAAAGTTTGCACATCTTATAAAATGGGTGATAAAATAATAACAGATTTTCCAGCATCATTAGATGACCTAGCAAAATGCGAACCTATATATGAAGAATTAGATGGATGGAATGAAGATATAACTCAAGTAGATAATTTTGATAATCTTCCAGAAAATGCAAAGAAATATATAGCTAAAATAGAAGAGTTGGTCGGAGTAAGTGTAGACATGGTTTCTGTTGGGCCTAATAGAGCTCAAACGATAATAAGAAAAAATATATTTGCTTAATATTTTATTAAATAATTTAAATTGTGAATAATAAGGAAAGAGTATCTTAAGATAATGATTATAGTTATCAGAGATACTCTTTTGCGTTAGATTTATATTAAATTTTATTCAGTTAAGATTATTTATGTATATTCTATGTGTAATTAAAGCTGAATTTCTGTATTCTAATTACATATTTTATTTAAAATACTTGTTGAAAATAAGTAGTTTAAGAGTATTTTAAATATATGCTAAAAAAAATAAAAAAACTATTGACTAAAAATTGTACAGCAGTTATAATATAACTTGTGAGTGAAAGAAACGACGAAAAAAGTCGAAAAAATGTGGTCTATTAGCTCAGTCGGTAGAGCACCTGACTTTTAATCAGGGTGTCCCGCGTTCGAGTCGCGGATAGATCACCAAAATGGCTCGTTGGTCAAGAGGTTAAGACACCGCCCTTTCACGGCGGTAACAGGGGTTCAATTCCCCTACGAGTCACCAGTATGGGACTATAGCTCAGCTGGGAGAGCACCTGCCTTACAAGCAGGGGGTCACAGGTTCGAGCCCTGTTAGTCCCACCATTTTTTTATGAGAGATAAATACTAGATTATATGCTGGTGTGGCTCAACGGTAGAGCAGCTGACTTGTAATCAGCAGGTTGTAGGTTCGATTCCTATCACCAGCTCCACAAAGTACACAAATTCAAATCAATATAATTTTCTATGTTACAGGATACTTTTAAGTATCTTTTTTTGATTGAAAAATTAAATTTAATTACAATAAAATATTAAGTTATTTTTGATGATATAATTTTAAGATTAAAATTTAGAATTTTTTTAAAATAATATTATATAATATGCTGAGTTTAAAATATCGATAAATTACAAGTAATATAAAGAATTAGATGTATTAAAAATACTTTAGAAGTGTAATTATGGTAAAGAGATTAGTTTCTCTAGTATAAGTTTTAAACAGAGAAGCAAGGTTGTTCTTACCTCTCTATTTAAAAATAAAAAAATGTTTTTTAAGGGCTATTTTATTTAAATCTTTCCCATCTCAAATCATCACCAGTAAATTCTAAAATCCTAAACTTGTCTAAAATTCTAGAAAGAGTTCTTTGAGTATAAGTGTTTCCTATTTGGGATGGTGTTAAGTTGGTTGAGATAATAATTTTTTTACCAGTAACGAGTCTTGTGTTGACAATGTTGAAAATTTCTCCACTAGTAAAAGAGTTATTGAGTTCAGTACCAAGGTCATCTATTATTAATAAATCACAATCAAACAAGTTTTTATAATTATCTTCACTTATCTGATTATTTGCGTCTCTTCTAAATTTATAGTCTTCAAGAATATCTAAGATTCTAAAAGAAGTCTGATAGATTACAACATTTCCTTTGTCCAATAATTCCTTTGCGATACAATTACACATATATGTTTTTCCAAGTCCAGTAGAACCATAAAACAATAGATTTTCATCATTATCTTTCTTGAAATCATGAACAAAATTTTCGCAGATACTTAAATTATTTAGCATATTTTCTCTAGGAGATATTTCTCCGTTAGAGCCTTTATTAGGAGAAAATATATTCAAGTTAAAATTCGAAAAATTTTCCTGACTTAAAATCCTATCTAAATTAGACATTTTATAAGCTTCATTTACAATTTCTTGTTTAAGGCAAGAACATTTTTCCCCATTAGGTAAAAAACCTTTGTCTTTGCAATAAGTACATTGAAACTTCATTTCTAGGTAATCAAGAGGTATATTATTCTTAATGAAAAGCTCCTCTTTCATTACTTTTAAAGATTCGATAGTCTCTTTAGATTTATTTACAATCTCATCTTTAGATTTAGGATTTAAAAGTACTATTTTAGCTAAACTAAGACCTATTTTAGAAATTTCATCCTCTATAGATTTTATTTCGGGAATTCTATTATATACCTCATTTTTTCTGTTTTCTAATAAGAGTTCGTTATTATCTTTTCTCTTATCGTATTTAGCAAGTATTTTTCTTATTTTATCTTCATTCATTTAATCACCTACTTAAACTTTTCTTTTTGACTTTTTTTAATAATCTCATCGAGTTCATCAGAGGTATACTGAGTGAATGTTTCGTTGAAATTATGAAACTTAGTTTTCTTGTAAGTATTGTTGTTTTGAGTAGTATTAATCTGCTTCTTATTAATATTCTCCTTAACTATACGTTCTTCCTCTTTTTGCTTTAAATCATTTAAATTTTTTATATTTTTTTCATTCCAATTTTTAATGATACCATTTATATAAGATATACTTGGGTTTGAAATATTTTTAGATTTAGAACAAGCATTTATTATTAAGTCTATATCCATATCAAACTTATCAAACCAAGTGTCCATAAGTTCTTTTTCTGACTTTGATGGTTGTCTTGAAAATCCTAATTCATTGAAAATGGTTTTATATAAAATATATCTTTCGCTTCTAACTAAAAAGCTATCTTCAACATCCTTTGGAGTATATAAATTTGAATCATACCAATTCCTGATAATACCCTCAATGTATTTAACTGGTTTTGATGTACCAGTTTTATCTTTGACGTATTCATAAGCACAAAGTATCATATCAGTGCTCATATTGTATTTATTCATTATATCCATGATACTTATCTTTTCGCTTGGGTCGAGATAACGACCAACTATTTTATTTATGGAATTGAACATTTTTCTAATACTTGGATTTTCAGAAGTAGATACAACTTGGTCTGTATTAGATTTTATAGATGAATTATTACCTAATATATTCTCAATATAGAAATTTTTTAAATCTAAAAATTCTATTGAATAATTAAAATTATCATGTTCTCCATTGTCATGTATTTTTATAATCTTCTTTTCCTCCCAAAATTTCCAAGCCGATAATACATCAGACAAAGGTATATTTAGGTTTTTGGCTATTGAATTGTTGTCAAACTTAGGATTAGAAGTAATATCACATGCTTGTCTATAGCCCAAAAGATAAACTTTTACGTATAACCCGTCCGCCATTGGCATAAATATATCTATAAAGATATTGGGAATAGTGATTTCACCTAAATCTATTTCATTGCTTTCTTTGAAAAACATTTTATCACCTCAGATTAAATTATATCATTTTTTATATTATATTTGTCTGTAAACAAATAAAAGGTCACAAGATTAGCATGTAAATATTTTCTAGCAAGATTCATTTTGAAAGGGAGGAGATATTTTGGTTATAAAATTCAACCAAAAAGTAAGAAGAACATTATCAGTAGCAATTCTATTTATGGTATTAATAATAGGTTGCTTTATAGAAAAGGATGACAGTTTAGAAACATACAAAGAAAAAACTAATTCAAAGATAAATCAATATAATATGGATGTTATATTTGATGATGAAACTAAGAGGCTAATGTGCAATCAGAATATTGAGTACATAAATAATACAAAATCAAATATGGATAAAATATATTTTCATATATATCCAAATGCTTTTTCCAAGAAAGATTTTGCTCCTTTTGAAAAAGAGGAAATGACAAGAGCTTATCCTAATGGATTCAATGAGGGATACATAGATATAAAGAATGTCTTAAACAAGAATAGTAAAATGGAGTATAAGATTAAAGGGGATAAAAATGATATATTGGAAATAGAATTGGGAAAAGAATTAAAACCAGATGAAAGAATATCATTGGACATAAAATATAATGTAAAGATACCAAATTCAGTTGGAAGATTTGGATATGGAGAAAATACTATAAATGTTACTAATTGGTTTCCTATAGCTTGTGTTAATGATGAAAGAGGATGGAACTTAAAGAGTTACGAAACAATTGGTGACCCATTTTATAGCGAGACTAGCGATTTTCATGTGAAACTATTGATTCCAAATAAGTATAAAATTGCCCATACAGGAAAACTTATTAACGACAAACATGATAATAAAAAGATGCTATATGAAATAGAAGCTGAAAGTGTTAGAGATTTTGCATTTATATTAAGTAGCAAATTTGATGTAAGTAAAGTGGATTCAAAAGGGATAGCAATTAATACATACAATTTAAATAAAAAACTTTCTAAAAAAGCAACTGAAGTGGCAAAAGATTCAATAGATATATTTAGTGAGTTATTTGGTAAATATCCATACAAAGAATACTCTGTTGTAGCAAGTGACTTTTTTATAGGTGGTATGGAATATCCTATGCTCGTTATGATAGACCAAAGTTTATATAATGAGAAAAATGAATTTCTACTTGAATATGTTATTGCACATGAAACAGCACATCAATGGTGGTATTCTGCTGTTGGAAATGATGAAATAAGTGAGCCTTGGTTAGATGAAGCACTTACTGAATATTCTACAATAGTGTATTTTGAACAAAAATATGGTAAAGAAATGGCAAATAAGCTCCTAAAGACGATGGAGATACAGACAAAGAGTTATTTGAGTGAGAATATATTTAAGCCAGCAAATGAGTATAAAAATTCTACTGAATATAGTTTGAATGTTTATACAAAAGGAGCAATAGCTTTTAATGAAGTGAGAAAAGAAGTTGGTGATAAAGTATTCTTTGAGACTTTAAATGAATACTATAATAAATATAAGCATAAGAATGCAAATGGAAGAGCTTTTGTAGAGATATGGAGCAATAAAGGGGTAGATATAAATAAGATTATAAGTGAATACAAGTAGATTTTGTATAGGAGATGTTTCAAAATAGGAATTTGGAGCATTTCCTTTTTTATGTAAAGAACGAGAAAATAGAAATGGAGGTTCTTAAGAACCTCTAATCTACAGGATAATTGTTTTTAAAAAAGAAAAGCATCATGTTTAATTGTTATTTCAAAATAAATATTATGTCATTATACTTTATTTGGATGCATATTTGCCTTATAGCTACAACGATAGTTTTTTATTTAGCAGAGTTTATAGGACTTGTACTATTCTCAAATATGTTTATGGAGAGTAGTTTTTAATGATAAATACAAATCTTTTTCATCTTCATAAATTTCTGAGATTGAATTAGATATTCTTTTCAAAAGTTCAACATTAGCTGTTTGAGATAATTCCCACATATCATTAGCTATTTCGTTCCAATGTTCAGAAACATCAATAAACTTCTCTCCTATCACAACTAGTCTCTCATCATTTATTATTGGAGCAGATTCAATTAAAAATTCGCCATACATCTTGCGGAAAATTCCACCACCAGTTCCACCATCTTTACTGATTTGAAAATAGTTTGTTATTCCAGCCAAGCGTAGTTTATCTGAGCTAAATTGCTTCCACTTTAGTATTTCTTTTGAAAATTTCATTATAACTAACCATATGATAATCTTGAGCTATTTGCCCAGAGGGAACTCGTATAGGGTAATCGTGATTATCTCTATCACTTATCCAAAATCTTCTTGTTGTTTCATCTTTAAATGATGGTTCTAAAATACCTTCTTTGTCATAATAGCGTAGAGCTTTTACAGTCAAACCAGATATTTTAGAAAACTGACTTGTTTTGTACATAATTACCTCCTTTGATTTTAATTTTAAACTATCCTCTACACTGGAATGTCAAGAAAATTATAAAGTATTAAATCTGACTATACAATGAGCTATTTATCTATATATATATTTGCATAATGCAAGTAGGGAGTATAGTGTTAATGTTCATAGCAAATATAATATCTTTTTAAAGTAATTTTCTTTATGGTTTGTATCTTGAAAACATTATGTATAGTAAATATGTTTGTACCATTTAATAATAACATCAATTTGGCTTTTAAAAAGAGCATTGTAGGACAAGCCACAATCTATACTAGATGATATCATGTTAACTATAAATAAAATAAACTTATTGGAGGAAATGAAATGTCAAGAATAACAGATATTACTATAGTTAAACAGAGTGCATATTATGCTTTAGTAATAAGGAAAACAATTAACTTCATGAATGAATTTCAAGAGTTTTCTGCTCAAGGATATGATAAAATCATGGAATATATAAAAAGTAAAAATACTTTCGTAGCAGGAGGACCTATTGTCTGTTTTTACAATATGGACTTAGAAAAATTGGATATTGAGATAGGATTTCCTACTGCAACTAAGATGAAAGGTGCAGATGATATTAGAGGCATAGAAATTCCTTCACAAAAGGTAGTTACTGCAATTGACCAAGGTGATTATCTTTTGCAAGACTCCACATTAGAAGAATTATTTGCATGGGTACAGAATAGCCCATATGAAATGCTTGGAGAAATTTATTATCAGTACTTAAATACACCAAATCGTCCGACAAAGGAACTATTAACAAAGATGATGTTGCCTATTCGTTAATATGAGGTATTAAAAATAATACATGAAAATTCAAAACAGGAGTTGAACTTAAAATTTGATTGGAAAAAATCAATTTCGAGACAACTCCTGTTTTTTTGGTATAATATAATTTATAAGGCAGAAAAAGAGGTGAAGGAATGCTAAAGTATTGTTCAGTTGGAAGTGGCAGTAGTGGAAATTGCCATTATATAGGGTATAGAAATACTAATATACTAGTAGATGCAGGATTAAGTGGAAAGAGAATAACTACAGGTCTTAAAGACATTGATGTAGATGCAGATAAATTAAAAGGAATATTTATAACACATGAGCATGTTGACCACATAAAAGGAGCAGGTATATTATCAAGAAAGTTTGATATACCAATATTTGCTAATATAAAGACGTGGTGTTCTATGAAGGATAAGTTAGGAGATATCAAAGATAAAAATATGAAAGTTTTTGAAAATGATAAAACTTATTCATTGGGAGATATTATAGTGAGACCTTTTTCAATAGAACATGATGCGTCTGACCCAGTTGGATATAATTTCTATACAGAGAGTGATGAAAAGATGTCTATAGCTACTGATATAGGGTGTATAACTCAAAATATAAAAAAACATCTATATAAATCTAAATTGGTAGTATTAGAATCAAATTATGACCCTAATATGCTTATGATGGGTTCATATACATATACTTTAAAGAAAAGAGTAATGTCAAACACTGGGCATTTATCTAATGAAGATGCTGCTAACTTCTGTGTTGAGCTGATTAATGAAGGGACAGAATCTATATTATTAGCACACTTAAGTAAAGAAAATAATTTTCCAGAATTGGCATATGAAACTTCAAAAGGAATATTAGCATCAAATGATATAGTAGTTGGGCAGGATGTAAAACTAGATGTACTATCACGAAATGATGTTTCTAATGTTTATGAAATGAAGTAGAGGTGAATAACTTTGCTAAAAAGAAATTTCGAAAATGTTGAAGATAATAAAATTTTATATTCTATAAAGCAAGGAATGATTTTAGCGATACCTGCTATTATGACTGGTTCAACTGCACTTGTTATTTTGAACCTTCCAATAAGAGAGTATCAAGAATGTTTATCAAATTTGTTTAATGGAGAAATTACAAATATTCTTAACTTTATAAATGACTCTACTTTAGGAATTATTTCATTAATAATACTATTAACAATAAGTTATAGTTATGGGAAAATATATGGGAGCAAGTATACAGTACTTGTTCCTATAGTTGCAATGTGTTCTTTTTTAGTATTTTCAAGTGGAAATGAACCTAATTATATAGAGGTATTTAAGACCAAGTGGTTATTTACAGCTATTATTGTAGCTATGACATCTTCTGTATTGTTTGTAAAACTTACAGAATCTTTTATCACAAGTGTAAAGTTCCATACAGAGGGAGCAGACGCAGACTTTAATATGGTAGTATCAGCTATAATTCCATTTGTAATTGTAGTATTTTTATTTTCTATTTTTAGAGTAATAATGATAAGTTTAATTGGCAGTTCAAACTTTCAAGATATATTTTATAATTTATTTTCAAATGTGTTTAGTAAAATGGGAAGAAATCTCATGAGTGCTTTACTATTTATTTTCTTAATGCATTTTATGTGGTTTTTTGGAATTCATGGGAGCAATGTGCTAGATACAGTTGCGAAAAATTTATTTGAAAATAGTATGGCAATTAATATCAATTTAGTTAATAATAATCAATTGCCAACAGAAATTTTTACTAAGACTTTTTTTGATACAATGGTCTTATTGGGTGGATGTGGCTCTTTACTATGTCTAGTAATTGCGATTTTTCTTAGTGAAAAACGTATAAATGTGAGAAAACTAGCAAAAATTGCTTCCATACCAGCTCTTTTTAATATAAATGAGATGTTGGTTTTTGGGATACCAATTGTTTTTAACCATATCATGTTTGTGCCTTTTGTAATTACTCCAATAATTTTAACTATTACAAGTTATATAGCTATGTCTATAGGATTTGTTCCATGTACAATTTCTCCTGTAGAATGGACATCCCCTATATTTTTAAGTGGATATATGGCTACAGGTTCGATAAGAGGTAGTATGTTACAATTGTTTAACTTATGTATTGGAATTATGATTTATATACCATTTATAAAGATGTCACAAAATAGATATACATATATGTTTAAAAATAATATAGAAAACTTAACAAATTTAGTAAAAAGATATGAATTAACAGGTGAACAACCAAATCTTTTAAATTATAGTGGCAAAATAGGGTCAATTTCAAAAATGTTAGCTTCAGATTTAAAGTTTGCTATGAAAAGAGGAGAGATAGAACTTTTTTATCAACCTCAAGTCAATTATAATGGAAGTGTTGTGGGTGCAGAAGGATTACTTAGATGGAAACATTCAATAGGAGGATTTATTTATCCACCATTAGTTATAATCTTGGCTAAAGAAGAAGGATTCTTAGATGAACTTGGAGAGTATATTATTAATAAAGCATGTATTGATTTAAAAAAGAGTGAAAAGTTATTGAGAAATCCTGTTAAATTCTCTGTAAATATATCTCCAGACCAACTTGATGACTCTAAGTTGCCAGAGCAAATAAAAAATATTATTAATAGTAATGATATAAATCCTAGTATGCTAGGTATAGAAATTACAGAGCAGGTTGCATTATCAGGTTCACAAATAATTATTGAACGTATCAATGCGATACATAACTTGGGAATAAAGCTAATTATGGATGATTTTGGAATGGGTCATAGTTCTCTCATATATCTTCAAAATAATAATTTTGATATAGTTAAATTAGATGGTTCGTTAGTTAAAGAGATACTTACAAATAAAAGAAGTAGTGAAATTATAATGTCTATTGTAAATCTTTCAAAGAATTTGGATTTTGACATAGTTGTTGAGTATGTTGAAAATTTGAGCCAAAGGGATAAGCTATATGGTTTAGGATGTGAGATATATCAAGGATATTATTATAGTAAAGCTGTACCTTTTGAAGAGTTTATAGAGTATGCAAATCAAGAAAGAGTGAGATAATTTTATAAGAGTTTATAGATTATATTAGGATATAAATTTGTAGCAAAATTAAGTTTAGGAGAAACATATGAATATAAGTATAGTTGTGGTAGGTAAAATTAAAGAGAAATATTTAAAATTAGGTATTGATGAGTTTAAAAAAAGACTTTCTAAGTACTGTAAGTTGGAAATTATAGAATTGGACGATGAGAAAGCTCCAGAAAATTTGAGTGCTAAGGAAATGGAAATTATAAAAGATAAAGAAGGTAAGAAAATTTTAGGCAAGATAAAGCACAATAGTTATGTTATAGCTTTAGCCATTGATGGAAAGAATTTGTCTTCTGAGGAGCTTGCTAAGACTATGAGTGATTTAGCAGTTAGAGGTAATAGTAGTATCTGTTTTATAATCGGAGGTTCTCTAGGACTATCTGATGAAGTCTTAGGAAGAGCTGATTATAGGTTATCTTTTTCTAGGATGACTTTTCCTCATCAGATGATGAGGTTGATATTGTTGGAGCAGATTTATAGGGCGTATAGGATAAATAATGGAGAACCATATCATAAGTAAGTGATATAACATAATAAATAAAATAAAGGTAGATAAGGTAATAAATACCTAATCTACCTTACTTTATTAAATTGACGTATAAGTGCCATCCCACACTATTCTTTTATAATTTTCAGTATCAGTATCACCCTCTGTACTTATAACAAGTATTTTTGAATCTTCATTTATATTTAGCTTATCAGCTATTTCTTTTAATCCATCTTCCTCTAAAATTAAACTTAAAATTCCTAAACCTACTGCACCAGATTCTCCAGATACGACTTTAGGGTCTCCTTTTAGTGGATTAGCAAGTATTCTCATTGCTCTTGCAGATACATAGTCAGGGCAAGAAATATACATATCAGAATAATCTCTTAAAATATTCCAACCTATAGTATTTGGTTCTCCACAATTAAGTCCTGCCATTATAGTTTCCATAAAACCTGTAATAGCATGTGGTTTTTGGTCATTTATTTCTGCTGATTTAAATATACATGCTGCTTCATTTGGTTCAACTATAGTAGTTATTGGTCTATTATTGCCAAATAAATATTCTAGATATCCTTGTACAGTTCCAGCAAAAGAGCCAACCCCTGCCTGAAGGAATACATGAGTAGGAATTCCATTATCTAAAGAATTTATTTGCTCTATAGCTTCATCAATAAGAGTAACATATCCCTGCATAATCCAAGTTGGAATTTCTTCATAACCATCCCAAGCAGTATCTTGTATTATAACACCATTATTTTCATCAGCATATTTAGTAGCTAATCTTACTGCATCATCATAATTTAAGTCTGTTATAGATGCCTCTGCACCTTCTTTTCTAATATTATTTAATCTTATCTCAGAAGATCCTTTTGGCATAAATACTACTGATTTTTGTCCAATTTGATTTGCAAACCAAGCAATTCCTCTTCCATGATTTCCATCAGTGGCTGTTACGAAAGTTAAACTTCCAAGCTTTTCTTTTATATCCTTACTGTTTAGCATTTCAAAAGAAAGATTAGAAATATCTATATCTAGTTTTTTTGCTATATATTTTCCAACTGCGTATGACCCACCAAGACTTTTAAAGGCATTAAGCCCAAATCTATATGATTCATCTTTTAGCCAGATATTACTAACCCCTAATTCCTTAGCTAATTCACTTAAACTGTGAAGAGGAGTTACTTTATACTCTGAAAAGCTTCTATGGAAGTTTCTAATTTTTTCTATTTGTTCTTTGTTAATAAAGTCTATACTTACTTTAGATTTGTGTAAATTTCTTGCATTTTTATTTTGTATATATTTAATATCTTTTATATTTCTCATAGTTTTTATCTCCTAAAATTATTTGTTATTTATTTCTTAATTATAATTATATTGACTAATTAATAAAAAATATATAATAATATAAGCAATAAGTATCGTTATATTATCAAGTTATGTATAATTTTTAAAAATCAAAATCAGTAAAAGGAGCTTAGATTTATGAAGGATAATATTGTTACTAATAAAAATAAAAAAGAAGTAACACAACAAGGTTCATTTGAATTTCCAATTACAGTATATAAAACTAAAATAAGTGAAAATATTTTGGGGTATATTGATTGGCACTGGCATGAAGAGTTGCAATTTTGTATTGTAACAGAAGGTAATATTAATTTTAATGTTGATGGAGACTCAATAATTTTATCTGAAGGAGAAGGGATATTCATAAATACAAAGCAATTACATCAGGCAAAAAATTATAAGGAAAGTGATTGTTCTTATATAAGTGTAGTTTTTAATTCAGACTTTATATCTAGCTTTGCAGGAAGTCTTATAAATATAAAATATATACAACCTTATATAGATAATTCTAGAATTAATTATTGTACTTTGAAAAATGATATTGAATGGAAATCGGTTATACTAAACAATATTTTTAAAATTTATGAAGAGTATAACAAAAAGGAAATGGGATTTGAATTACATATATTTATATTATTAATAGAAGTATGGAATGTTTTAATAAAATCTTATTTTGTATCATTTCCTAATAATAATGCTAGAAATAATAGTTTGCATATAAAAAATATAATTGGCTATATATGTGACCATTATATGGAGAAAATCGAACTTAATGATTTAGCAAAAGAAGTTAATTTATCGAAAAGTACTTGTTGTCGTGAATTTAAAAAATATATGAATTGCACTATTTTTGAATATATTATTAATTACCGTTTGGTAGCTAGTTCAAATTTATTAATTGCAACTGATGATTCGATTTCAGATATAGCTTATCAGTGTGGATTTGGTAGTACTAGTTATTTTATTGAAAAATTTAAAATGAAAACAGGAGTATCACCATCTATTTATAGAAGACAAAAAACAAGTTTTTAATAAGATAGTATTTTTATATAGAATAAAGTTTAAAAAATGAAGAATAAAAAATAGCATTAACCATGGAAAAATGGCTAATGTTATTTTTATAATCAATATTAACTAATTTTATATTATAGAAATAAATTTTTCTAATGCTGGGTTTGTATTGTTTTTATTCCATACAACTACAACTTCAATTCTATCTTGTACTTCTTTTATAGGTACAATTGCAATATCATGCTCTATCATATTACCTACAGCACAAAACGAAGGTAATATGGATACACCCATATTAGAGGCTACTAGAGATTCAATAGTATTGAGGTCATTTGAACGTTGTACCACATTAGGTACAAATCCTGCCTCACGATATCTATCTTGTATCATAGATTTTTGACCATATCCATCTCCTGTTTCCTTTACAAAAATAAATTTCTCATGTTGTAACTCAATTAAATCGATACACTCTTTATTACAAAGTGGATGTCCAGGGGGTAAAAGGGCGACTAAGGAATATCTTGCTACAGTTTTATATTCAAAACCTTTTAATGGTTGATTTTCTGGATTAATAACAAAAGCAAGGTCCATAAAATTATTTTTCACTAAGTTTAAAAGCTCAGTCATCTCATTAGTACAGAGTTCCATAGATATGTTAGGGTATGTATGAGAAAATTCTTTTAAATATTGTTGAAGTTTGTTTTTTTCATATCCGATTAAAATTCCAATGCTTAAGGTTCCAGAAAAACCATTTGCAAATTGTTGTGTTTTTGCAATAGCATCATTAATATTTTTTATTATGGTACGTGCTTCAGATAAAAAAACTTTTCCAGCTGGAGTCAGTTCAACATGTCGTTTACTTCTTGTAAACAGAGTTACATGTATCTGTTCTTCTAAGGCTTTAATTTGTTGCGTAACAGCAGTTTGAGAAATATAAAATTTTTCAGCTGTTTTGGTAAAACTTAGATTTTCTGCTACAGATATAAAATATTCTAATTGTTTAGTATTCAAAGAATCACCCCTTTTTAAACTTATCTTGCTTGTAAACATTAGTTATATAATTAAAACTTATTATAGTATAAGGAAACTTACTTTTAAATAATATTAGAAAATATTTGTATAAAAATATATGTTTAAATATGTATTTACATTAAATTTTATAAATTTATTAATAAGAATAACTTATATATTCCCATAAAAACGATATTGGATTTGACTGAGTTTATCCCATAAAATGAAAGTATATCAATTGATAATAACTCAAATAAGAAAGGAGAAAAAATGGAAGATAAATTTTATGCAAAAGGTAAAGGTAATAATGGGTATATTAAAAACCTTGAAGTTTGTTCATTTAATAACTTAGATGGAACTTGTGGAATGTTTCAAATGGCACTTTATAAAAGAGACGAGAAGTATTATTTATATGGGTGTTGTTTTGGGGGAAGTAAAAAGAATGGAGTAATGATTAGTGATATTACAAATCCTTATAATCCAAAATTTATTAAACACTTTCAAATGTTAGATCCAAAAGAATATCCTACAACAACAACTCCAAAAATTCAAATAGCAGATGATTTAATGATAGTAGCCATGAGCTGTGGAAGTGGGCCAGGAGCACTTGTTGACCAGGCTAAATTAGAAAGTATTAAGTGTGAAGCGGGAATTAGAATATATAGTTTAAAAGAGGACCCTCTAAATCCTAAGTTTTTAGGATATTGGGATTGTGGATTGAAGCATGTAATGGGTGTTCATAGATTTATGTATAATGGTGGAAGATATGTACATTTATCAAGCGACTGTATTGGATTTGAAGGAATGATTTATAGAATCATAGATATAATAGACCCAGCTAATCCAGTAGAAATAGGTAAGTGGTGGAGACCAAACCAATATGCAGATGGGTATCCAAATAGAACATTTAATCCAGGTGCACCTCATTGTCCAGAATTTATGGATAAAGGATGGCTTCATGGACCTCCATTTGCAAGAGATAAAAAGGCTTATTGTGGTTATGGTGGAGCTGGTTTAGTTGTGCTAGATGTTGAGGATTTAACAAGACCAAGATGTTTGGGTGAATTACCATTTATGCCTACATTTTCTAGTAGACTTGCAGGAGCAAGAACTCATACAGCACTACCATTACCAGGAAGGGATTTGGTTGTTGTCCAAAATGAAGGAGAACGTTTTCAGTTTTTTGAACCAGAAAATATTACAGATGTGCAAGCTATGAATAATATACATATGGTTGATGTTAGTAATCCAACAAAACCAACATTAATTGCTCAATTCCCATATCCTGAAGTACCAAAAGATTTTCCTTATCCTAATTTTAACGTTGCAGGACTAGGGAAACCAGGACCATTTGGACCACATAACCTTCATGAGCCAATGGATAATAAGCCATGGCTAGAGCAAAGAGGAGATAGAGTGTATTGCTGTTATTTCCATGCAGGTTTAAGAGTTTACGATGTATCAGACCCATATTATATCAAAGAATTAGCATATTTTATACCGCCAAATCCAAATAAAACACCAGAAGAGTCTTATTTTCCAGGATTCCCTGGACCACGTTTAGCAGTAACAGAAGACATTATTGTTGATGATAGAGGATACATCATTATAGATGCTCTAGATGATGGGTTCTATATATTAAAAATGAAAGAAGATTAGTAAATACTAAAGAGGGAGAGTTAAATATGAAAATATTAGGTATTTCTTTTGGAACAAAAAACGGAAATAATGACACAATGTGTAAAGTGGCACTTAAAGGAGCTCAAGAAGTAGGAGCTGAAGTAGAATTTATTCAAATGTCATCCCTTAATATTAAACATTGTACTGGGTGTTGTGCATGTGTTAAGACTTTATTATCTGGAAAAGGTAGTATGTGTATACTAAAAGATGACTTTGAATGGTTACTTGATAAAATAAAAGATGCAGATGGGATAGTATTCTCAGACCCAATATTCGAAGAAGGAGCATCAGGATTATTTCATACTATAATGGACCGTTTTGGACCAAGAGTAGATAAAGGAAATAATATTATAGGAACAAAAGTTGCAGAAGCTACAGGAGGAAAAATACCAGACCCAAGAATGCTTAAAGATAAAGTAGTATCATTTATGGGAATAGGTGGCTCAGACTGGGGTACAAGAGTTCAATGTGAACATGCTATGCTAGCTCTAATACCAATGTGGAAAGTGATAGATAATGCTTGGTTCCCATGGGCAAAAGAACTAGTCATGAATGATGAAAAACTTGCTCAAGTTCGCCAAATAGGTATAAATATAGTTGAAGCATCAAAGGATTTCGAAAAAGCTTCATACCAAGGAGAAGAGGGGGTCTGTCCACATTGTCATAATAGATTATTCTACCTTGAACCAGGTACTAAAAAATCAATATGTGCACTATGTGGTATAGTTGGGGAGTTAGATACAGCAAGTGGAAAAACTATATTTAATTTTCCAGAAGAACAATTAGGTCATGCTCATGATACTTTACCAGGCAAGTTTATACATGGTGATGATATTAAGCGAATGGAAGGTCATTATGCAGAAGTTCGTAAAACAGCAGAGTTTAAAGAAAGAAAAGTAGCTTACAATTTTATAGAGCCATTGACTAAAGAAAAGCAAATCGAAGCTTCATTAGGAGAATAATTGAAATATAAAGGCTCTTTTTTAAGGCGTGTTGTAGGAGGCCTATTATATGAAAAATAAATCAAGTTTTAGACAAACTGTAGTTATTAATACAGTTAAAAATATCCCCATAATTCTTATCAAATCAACTGTAGCACTAATGATGCCACTATACCTAATTTATTTTGTAGTATCTATGATTGTAAATCTAATAGTAAGTAAGTTAGTAGAGAAAATGCAAGCTAGAAAATATACTAATTACAATATAGAAAATGGATAGAAAGAAAAAAGAAATATTAACACTATCCATAGGGATTGCTTTATTACCTCCTTTATGGGCAGTGTTAGCACCTTACATAGGAATAAAAACTGGCGCTGTAGCATTAATTTGTGCAGGATTATATGTAACTAATGGTAATAAACAAAAAGATGGATTAAAAATAATGCTTGGTTTTTGGTGTGGAGATTTGTGGGCAATATTGGCTATTTTAATTATGGAATATATAAATCTCAATCAAAACCTAGAATTATTTTTAACGCTTAGTATTTTAGGATTCTTTGCAGTTATAATTGCATCTTTATTTGAAAAAATAATTTTCTTACCATCATGGCTTTGTGGTTGGGCGATAGGTCTAACTATTATGACAGGTGAAAGTCTTGTTAACTTAGAGGGCATTTGTATTCAAATTGCTGTAGCTATGGCAGTAGGAGTGTGGTATGTGGGAGCAGGTGTAGATTTGTTTACTAGGGGTATTTTAAACAAAGATAAAACAACGGAAAATTGAAGCATGTGAATATAATTTGATTATAGGAGGGTGTTTATGGGATTTGAATTTAAAATAATGAGAAGTTTAATATATGTAGGGCTTGCTAAAGAAGAATATAGACCCAAATTAATGGATTGGTTATATCGCTATCATATTCCAGATAGTATTAGTAATTTTGGACCATACTGTACTAAATATGCTTTTTATCAGGCATATCCTACACCAAATGAAGGAGAGCGTTTTGGTGTACGTAAGATGCAATTAACAGAGCATTATTGGCTTGTGGATGAACATATGCCTGAAATGGCAAATAGAATTATGACAGAATACATGCCTATGGATGTTCTTCGTTGGCAAGGATGTATACCAGATGTGGAGAATAAAAAGGTTCATAAGAATGCAGAAAGTGGAGATGTAGGACGTGCAGTAGGTGGTGACAATGGATGTCCACCATTTATATTTGCTTTTGTTCCAATAAACTGGGAAGAAGATTTTAGAGGAAAAGGACGTACTGTACAAGATGGACCAAACTATCGTTGGCAATTTATGATTAAGTATCCAGATGGGATTTCAAAAGAAGAAGGAGAAAAATGGTTCTATGATGAGATAGTTCCATACTTTACGAACTGTTGCTATATTAATCGTTTTGTTAGCAGTAAAATCACGATTAACTATGGAGCAACTGCCTTTGACCGTGTAATAGAACTATGGTTTGAAGGAGAAGAAGAGTGGTATAAAGCTGTAGTTGAAGATGCAAAAGCATTTATTAAAAAGCCAGAATGGGCACAAGAAGAGGAGTTTCCATATTTAAAACCACAATTTAATATCGCATCAGTATTCTTAGGTGATATAGCAACTATGGATGCATATTCACAGTATCGCGGATATATCCCAATGAGATAAAAATTAAATGTGTGTATGAGTATCTTAAAGTAAAGAATCATTATTAAAAATATGTAGACAGTATATAAGATTGTATTTACTTTTTATGGTAAAATATAAAGAAATTTTAAAATAACATCCAAGGAGGAGTAAATATGGTTTTATTGGTAGTCGATACACAAAAACTAATAACGAACGAAAAGTTATATAATTTTAATGGGTTTATAGCAAATGTAGAAAACTTAATTGATAAAGCTAGAAAACGTAACATAGAAGTAATATATGTACGTCATGATGATGGGGCTGAAAATGAGTTAACTAAGGGTAAACGCGGTTTTGAGATATATGAAAAATTTAAACCATATGATAAAGAAAAAATATTTGATAAGAAAGTAAACAGTGCTTTTAAGAGAACTGGTCTATTAGAATATTTAACTAATAAGGGTGAAAAAGATATAATTATCGTTGGTCTTCAAACAGACTATTGTATCGATGCAACTATAAAATGTGGATTTGAACATGGTTTTAATATAATAGTTCCAGTGTATTCAAATACAACTATTGATAATTCATTTATGTCAGCAGAACAATCATATAAATACTACAATGAATTTATATGGAATGGAAGATATGCAGAATGCATTTCATTGGATGAAACATTTAAAAGAATGAAGTAAATATAGACTATTTATAATAAAAAGAATTTAACCTACTTGGTTTAAAATATTAAAGTCATAATAAGTATAAATTACTGAATCTTGTATTTAGATAAATTAACTTCAGAAAAAAATACTAGAGTACAAATTAATAAACAAATCTAATGTATTAAAATTATATAAGTAGTGTAAAGCACATCAATTTTATTTTAAATTAATGTGCTTTTTTAGTTGGAATAATATATTAAAATTGAATATAATTTTTATTATTTCAATCACTTTTCTTGTGTTTCTTTACTAAAGAAACCTTTTTTATTTATAAAATCTACAGTTGTACTATAGTATCTGTTTTAGATAAGTATAATTTTTGTCTTAATCTAAAACAAAAGTTATACTTAAATGAAATTGAAAACATTAAAATTCTCCAATAAAATAAATATTGTGGAGGTGATGAAAGAATCCAATGATAATATGAAGACTAATCTTAATAAGAAAGTAGGGATTAACAGTAGTGGATAAAGAAATTGTATCGATTCTCCAGATTTTATTAAATAGCACATTGATTACAACGAATGGATTACAAGAGGAATCTAACTCATCAAAGAGACAAATTACTTATAGAATAAATAAAATCAATGACATGCTTAAAGTAAAAAAAGTACCACTTATATATTTAAGAGCTGATAAAGATATTATCGTTAGAAAAGAAACCAAAAAAGCCATTAAAGAAATTCTAGAAAAAAACTATTCTAAGAATACTTATTACTTTAGTAAAGAAGAAAGACTTTTATATATGTATCTAATGCTTTTTATTAACATGGAGGACATCTCAATTAACCATTTTACAAACTCTATAAAAGTGAGTAGGTCTACTGTAAATCTTGATTTTAAAGATTTAATACCAAATCTTGAAAAAAAGGGTATTGAAATCAAGAATAATCGTATAAGTGGTTATTATTTAGTTGGAAATGAAATGGAAATTAGAAGAGTACTCATTAAGAATATTATAGAAACTTTGTCTAATGAGAAAAGCTCAAGAGTATTTGATATTTTTATTGAAGAATACAATCTAGATAAATTTGAAGAAGCCAAAAAGATTATATTAAAACTCATAAAAAGATACGAAATTAATTTTGTTGAAGATAGATTAATAGAATTTATTTATATATTTATCTTTTTAAAAGCAAGGATGTGTTCGACTAGAATAGTTACTCAAGAAAATATAGATATCCCTAATATTGCAGTCATGAGTTCAATGAAAGAATATAAATTTGCTAAGGAATTGTTAGAAGTATATGAAAGTGAAGAAAATATAAGACCTCATAATATAATGTATATTAGTGCTTGGATTTTAGGTATATCAGTAGGAAATTATGAAGAAGATACAAAAGATAAGGCTGTAATTTCAGAGATTGTAAATAAAATGATGACAAGATTTGGATATTTAAGTGGAGTTTATTATATAAGTCAAGAAAAGATATTTAAACAATTATATTCTCATTTTAGACCAGCCTATTATAGACTTTTATTTAAATTACCTATTTATAATCCAATTTGTGAAAAGGTAAAAGAAGAATATAGATTAGTCTATAGAATTGTAAGTAATGCAATGAAAGAGTTTTGTGGGTTATTTGGAGAAGAAATTCAAGAAGAAGAGTTAGCATACTTAACAATGCATTTTGCAACTCTTTTCTCAAATAAAAAAGAGTTTGATAATTTTAGAAAAAGAATAGCATTAATAGTTTGTTCAAATGGTGTTGGGAGTTCAGCTATTTTACATGCAGAACTTACAAACTTATTTCCTGACTTACATTTTATACCAATGTCAGAATCAGTCGGATTAGAAAATATCAGTGAACCTGTAGACATTGTATTTACTACTAATTATAACACAGAAGGCTTAAAAACAGATGTGCCAGTGATTAAAGTAAGTCCTGTTATGACCACAAAAGAAAAGTATAAGATTACACGTGAAGTGTACCTTCAATTGGGAGATATTTTCTTAAGACAACCTAAAATAGATGAGGTTATGAATATAATAAAAAAATATGCAAAAGTAACTTCTGAAAGTATGCTTTCAAGTGAGTTATTAGCTTATTTTGCACAAATAGAGAATTTTACATCTAAGGAAGGAGATGGGCCTATGCTAAGTGAGATTACTAGTGAAACACTAATAAAATTAAAGGTAAAAGCTATGAACTGGGAGGATGCTATTAGACAATCAGCTTCTGTCTTAGTTGAAAACAATAAAGTAACTGAGGGATATGTCGATGCAATGATTGACTCAGCAAAGATATCTGGTCCATACATAGTAATTACAAAACATGTAGCACTTCCTCATGCTAGACCAGAAGCTGGGTCAAAAGAAATTGCAATAGGTATTGCTACTTTAAATAGCCCTATTGAGTTTGGAAATGATGAAAATGACCCAGTAAAATATGTATTTTGTTTAAGCGCAGTAGATAATAATAGTCATCTACGTGCTATGTCTGAACTGGTTGAATTATTAGAGCAAGATGAATTCTTTAGAGTGTTAGATACTGCTAAAGAAGGCAGAGAAATTATTGATTTTATAAAAAAACACGAATTATAAAGGAGGATTTAATTATGTATAAAATTTTAATCGCATGTAGAGCAGGAGTTGGCTCAAGTTTAATGTTAAAAATAAAGACTCAACAAATTATTAAAGAAAATAACTTTCCAATCGAAGTAGAACATGGTTCATTGGATTCATTAAATGGATTCAATGGAGATGCTATAGAAACATTAATTGATGTTGCTGAAGAATTAAAAAAGAAGAATTTAAAATTTGATATAATTGGAATTCGTAATATTGTTGACCGCAACGAAATCAAGACAGCACTAGAAAAATTTCTTGCTTCAAAAGAGGAATAAATTTAAAAAAAATAGGGAGGAATGTTTATGGAGTTTATTATTAGTTTGTTAAGTACACCTGCTGTTTTGCTTGGTGTAGTTGCATGTATAGGGCTGATTCTTCAAAAGAAATCAGCAGTTGAAGTATTTACTGGGTCTTCAAAAACACTTATTGGATTTCTAATATTTGGTATTGGTGCATCTGCTATGACTGGTGCACTTCAGAATTTCAATAAATTGTTCCAGCAGGGGTTTGGAATTACTGGTGTTATAGCTTCACCAGAAGCAGCTACAGCACTTGCACAAAGTACATACGGTTTTGCAGTTTCATGTACATTAATTCTTGGATTCATACTAAATTTAGTATTTGCACGTATTACAAGGTTCAAGAATATTTTCTTTACAACAGGTCATAGTTTATTCTTTTCTTGTGTATTAGTTTTAATTATGAAAGCACATGGATTCGATAATACAATCACTATTTTAATAGGTGGAGTTATTTTAGGATTTATGTCTGCTGCACTACCTCAATTCTGTCAGCCATTTATGCGTGAATTAACAGGTGGGGATGAACAAGCCATTGGTCACTTCAATATGATTGGTTATGGTCTATCAGGATATATTGGACGTTTATTTTCAAAACATAAAGATGATACAACAGAAACTATAGAATTTCCTAAGTGGTTATCAATATTTAGAGATTTTTTAATGGGTCTATCTATAGTTATGCTAATCTTATTTTATATCGCAACCTTAAAAGCTGGGAAGGATTTTACTCAAGAAATTGCTGGTTCAACACATTGGTTAGTATTTCCACTTATAGAAGCATTTACATTTGTAGCTGGGATGTCAATACTGATGTCAGGTGTTCGTATGTTCTTAGCTGAAATAACTGCAGCATTTGTAATTATTTCAGAAAAATATATTCCAGGTTCACGTCCTGCACTTGATGTTCCAACAGTATTCCCATATGCACCAAATGCAGTTATTATTGGCTTTATTTCAGCCTATGCTGCTGGTCTATTAGCAATTGCTATTATGGCATCATTTCCTAGTATATTTCCTGTAGTAATTATTCCAGCTGCTCATATATGTTTCTTTTCGGGTGGTACAGCTGCAATATTTGGTAATACCTCGGGAGGATGGAGAGGCGCTATTGCAGGGTCATTTGTTGTAGGACTATTACTTGCATTTTTACCAGTTATTTTATATCCAGTTTACGGAACTCTTGGTATAGAGGGTGCGACTTTCCCTAATATTGACTATAACGTAGTTGGTTCAATATTACATAATATTTTACAATTTATAAAACCTATCTAGTCTAAAGTAATAATATAAAAGGCATAGATATGGTCGCCATAATTTAAAGGAGGATAAATCTACTATGGGAAATACACTGTCTGCATTTCTAGACACTCTATCTAATGAAGTATCGGAATTTATTTCATCAATAGATGAAATATCTATAAATAAAGCATGTGATTTGATTTTTGAAGTTGAAAGGAATCATGGACGTGTACATGTGACTGGTATTGGTAAACCAGGGCATGTATCAGGGTATATTTCATCATTACTTTCATCTACTGGAACGCCAGCATATATATTACATGGTACAGAAGCAGTACATGGCTCAAGTGGTCAAGTAGTAGTTGGGGATGTTGTTATTGCAATATCAAATAGTGGTGAGACTCAAGAATTAAAAGCAACTATTGAGACATTAAAAGTAAATGGAGCAAAGATAATTGGTGTGAGTGGTAATACTAATTCATTCTTAAAAAATGTTTCTGATGTATTTTTGTTTGCAGGTGTTAAACAGGAAGGTGATTATCTTAATAAGGCTCCTCGTGCTTCAATTCTTGCGGAAACTATAGTATTACAGTCCCTAAGTGTTGCATTACAATATGCTAAAGGACTTGATGTGCAACAGTATTTGAAGTGGCATCCAGGAGGAAGCCTTGGAAAGTCTATTAGAGAGGAAATGTAATTTTATGAAATATAAAGGTATTATATGTGCTATGATAACACCTTTTGATGAGAATCAAAATATAAATCCAAAGGCAACATATGAGTTAATTGACTATTTGTTAGATAGGGGAGTTTATGGGTTATTTATTTTGGGAACTAATGGTGAATGTCATGTGTTAACAGATGATGAAAAAGTTGAATTTGCGAAAATTGTTATTACTCACACTAATAATCGTGTACCTGTTTTTGTTGGGACAGGTGGAAACTCAACTCGTGAAGTTATAACTTTGTCTAAAAGAATGGAAGAAATAGGTGCAAGTGCATTATCAATTATCACTCCATATTTTGTAACACCAACACAACAGGAATTAATTTTACATTATAAATCTATTGCTGATTCAGTTAATTTGCCTATTATGATGTATAACATGCCAGGTAAGACAGGGATTAATATTGAGCCTGACTCAGTGAGTGAATTGGCAAAGATAAAAAATATTGTTGGTATTAAAGATAGTAGTGGTAAGCTTGACAACATAAAAGCTTATATTGAAGCAACTAAGAGTGAGGATTTTAGTGTATTTTCAGGTTCAGATTCACTTATTCTCGATAGTTTGAAGGCCGGTGGGCAAGGTGCTGTTGCTGCAACAGCAAACTTCATCACAGAGATTGATATTGCTATTTATGAAAATTTTATGAATGGGGATTTAGAAAAAGCTCAGAAAGCTCAAAATAGTATTGAAGAGCTTCGTCACATTCTAAAGCTTGGAACAATTCCATCTGTTATAAAAAAAACTGTTGTATTGAATGGAATTAATGTTGGAACTGCACGATTTCCTGTAACTGAACCAAATAGAGAAGTTCTTGAAGAAATTAAGCAAGTGGTCGAAAATTATAGAATGATGCTTAATAAATATAATTAGAATAGATGACATAGCTAGAAGAAATACGTTTGTATACGATTAATATATATCTTATGAAAAGAAAATTAACTTAATAGAGAAGTAAAATGTTTTGATGAATATAGAGGTGATGATATGAAAAAGATGAATATAACCAAAAGAATGGCAGAATGCGGGGCCCTTGCAATTGTAAGAGAAGAAACACTTAATCGTGCATGTGAAATTGCTGAGGGTTGTATAAAGGGTGGAATAACAGTTATAGAAATGAGCTATACTTTGAATAATGCTGGTGAGATAATTCAAGGACTTAATAAAAAATATGGTGATTCTCTTTGCGTTGGAGCAGGAACGATTTTGGATAGTGAAACAGCTCGTCATGCTATCTTACATGGAGCTCAATTTATTATTGCACCAAATTACAATGAAGATGTAGCAAAAACTTGTAATAGATATCAGATTCCTTATGCTCCAGGATGTACATCATTGACTGAAGCAGTAGATGCCTTAAGTTTAGGAGCAGCTTTTATAAAAGCTTTTCCAATATCCGATTTTTATGGACCTAAACTAGTAAATGTATTTAAAACACCAATACCTGATATGCCAGTTTTAGCAAGTGGTGGAATCAATTTGGATAACTTACATGTATGGTTGGAAAATGGTGTTGATGTATGTGGTTTTGGTGGTCTATTAACTAAAGGTAATATTGAGGATATTGCTGAAAATGCTAAAAAGATTCGTGAAATCATTAAAAATATAAGAAAAGTTTAATGTTGAGGCTGTATCATAGTAGTTTATAATTGCTATGCTACAGCTTCTTTAATATTCATTATATTTTGATTCAAACTATAGATAAAATCAGTAATGCAACTATTAGTTAACAAAATGCAACTATAGAAGGATTGTGAATTAACCAATATATAAATATAATTAAGTTGAGATGAGGTGATAATATTGAATTTTGGAGAAAATTTAAAGAGACTAAGAAAAGAAAGAAATTTATCACAAGAACAACTTTCTGAAATGCTAAATGTATCTAGACAAGCCATATCAAAATGGGAATCTAATAAAACATATCCAGATATAGAGAATTTAATGTTATTAAGAAATATATTTAATATAACTTTAGATGATTTGTTATTAGATGAAAATAAAGATAAAATTGAAAGCATGATTGAATTAAGTAAATTACCTACAAATAGTACAAATTATGATGAAAACAAGTCAGAAGATGAAATATCAGATAATTTCATGATAGGTGGTTTTATAGTAGGAATATCAATTGGATTTATTACAGATAATTTTATGTGGGGAATAGTGGGTAGTTTTATAGGTATGGGAGTTGCTTATTTATTAGAATATATAAATAAAAAGGATATGACAAACTAAATTTAGAAAAACTTTAGTAAAATGTATTATGGCGATTGCAAACTATACATAAGCATGTCTACATTTATAATTAGTAATTAAATTAAAGATAATAGGAATATCAAGAATTTAAATCTTAAGTAAAAGAGTAGTTTGTAAATATAAGTATAATATGATATCATATAGGCTTAAAAGAAATTTTATATAATAAAAAATTTAAAAATAACAAGTGGAGGACATATAAATATGGAAAATTTACCAAATTGCCCGAAATGTAATTCAGAATATACTTATGAAGATGGAACTCTTTTAGTGTGCCCAGAATGCTCTCATGAATGGGCTTTAGAATCAGGAGCAGAAGAAGATTCAAATATTATTAAAGATATAAATGGAAATGTATTAAAGGATGGAGATTCTGTTACAGTAATCAGGGACCTTAAAGTAAAAGGAAGTTCATCATCTATAAAGATTGGAACAAAAGTAAAAAATATACGTTTAGTACAGGACCCATCAGATGGGCATGATATAGAATGTAAAATAGATGGATTCGGGGCTATGAAGTTGAAGTCTTCAGTAGTTAAAAAAGCATAAAATCATGAATAAAGTACTTTATTTATGATTTTATAGTATAAACCACAAGAGTTTATCAAGGAATTAAAGTTTTTTTATCCTTATATTCTCTTGTGGTTTTATTAATATGTAGTTGGAATAACTGACACATTAAATTATAATTAAGAATAAGAAATGTTACATAAGAGGTTGAAGTTTACAATAGTAGCTTGTTAAAAACCATACTGAGGAGGAGAATCGATATGATAAATATACATAAAAAAATATATAATAATAAATTATTTGATGAGTTAAAAATTGATTGTGAGAAGTGTTTTGGACTTTGTTGTTTAGCTCTCTATTTTTCTGCTTCAGATGGATTTCCTGATGATAAAGAATCAGGAAAACCATGTATTAACTTGCAGTCAGATTTTAAATGTTCTGAACATAACAATCTTGTAAAGCGAGGTTTTAAAGGCTGTACTGCATATGATTGTTTTGGTTCAGGTCAAAAAGTAGCACAAGTAACATATAAAGGTAGAGACTGGATGAAATCATCAGAATTAGCAAATCAAATGTCTGAAGTGTTTTTAATAATGCGACAGTTACATGAAATGCTATGGTACCTTAAAGAAGCATCTGTATTAGACATATCAGATAAAGTAAAAACAAAAATTGATTCAATAATTGAGGAAACTGAAAAAATAACTACTATGAATCCAGAACAACTAATTGATTTAGATATAACATCACATAGATTAAAGGTTAATTCGTTATTATCACAAGCTAGTGAAGATGTAATGGAAAAAGTCAAATCTTTTCTTAAAATTTCTAATCCTAAAAATAAGAAGAAATTGAGTAAAAGTATAGATTTAATAGGAGCAGACCTTAGAAAAACAAATCTAATAGGAGCAGATTTAAAAGGAAGATTAATGATAGCAGCAAACTTAAAGGACACAGATTTAAGTGGAGCAAATTTAATAGGAGCAGATTTAAGAGATTGTGATATTAGAGGAGCTAATCTTAAAGATAGTATGTTTTTGACACAATTGCAAGTTAATACTGCAAAAGGAGATTGTAATACGAAATTACCAGCTTCACTAGTACATCCTAAACACTGGAATAAATAATTAAATTAATACATGATTTTACAAAATATGAACTTTTTTGACTCTACTTCATACTATATATTAGAGATTCCTTAGAAGAATTTCTTAATATATAGTAGGGAGAGATAAAAAAATGAGTTATCAAAATTATAAATGTGAAAGAGATTATGTATATGATGATTATAAATATAATGAATGTAATAAGTGCTATAATGATTATGAAGAAATGACACATGTTCATGAATATTCACAAAGTGTTAAGTTAGCAGAAGAGTGTGATGATAGACATAATCATCGTGCAGCAGGGGTTACTGGAGAAGTTATACCAATAAATGGTGGAACAAATCATGTTCATAAAATAAATGATAATGTAGATTTCCTTGACCATTTTCATAAGATATGTGTTACAACAGGTCCAGCTATTAAGATACCTGGAACTAATAAACACGTTCATTTAGTATGTGGAAATACTACTGTTAATGATGGTCACTGCCATAAATTCCTTTTTACTACTCAAATAGAAGCTCCTTTAGTATAACTAATGTGAATCATTGTAGTAAAATTGTTAGATTTCAGTGCATAAATGGTAAAAATGTAGTGAATAATATTTAAATTTAATCAGGGCTATGATATTAACTTTCATAGTCCTTTCTAAATTTTGTATAAACAAACTAGGTAAAATTAAAAATTATATAGAATAGAAAGGAAGTTTTTATGAACTCTGAAATGATTTTTGAAATGGAACAAATAAATTCAAGTGAATCTAAAGAAATGTTGCAAGTCTGGGAATCATCGGTAAGAGCAACACACGATTTTTTGACAGAGAAAGATATTAAATCTCTAATGCCATTAGTTGAAATGGGATTTAAAGAAGTGGAAAATATAGTCATCGTAAAAGAGAATGATATGATAAAGGCCTTTATGGGAATAGAAAAAAACAAAATAGAGATGTTGTTTATAAAAGATGAGTATAGAGGTCGTGGTATTGGAAAACAGCTAATAACATATGCTATAGATAAATATAATGTAAAATATGTTGATGTAAATGAACAAAATAAAAAAGCAGTAGGATTTTATATTCATCTAGGATTTAAAGAATTTGATAGGTCTAAAATAGATGGGCAGGGTAATCCATTTCCAATATTACATATGAAATTAATTTAAATAAAAAATAATATATATTTATAAGATTTATAGGATAAAATACAATAAAAAGATTAAGGGGACACCATGAATAAGAATATTTTAGATACTTTTGTAAAATTAATAAAATATAACTGGAGTACATTAATTACTTTTGAACTATTTCACAAGGGACTGGCTTTGATAATTATATTACCATCAATTAAATTTGTATTAAGCAGCTCTATGAAAAGTGCAAATATAGTTTATTTAAGTACTGATAACATAGGAGAAATATTAACAAATCCTTTATCAATATTATTTGCTATACTTTCAATTGTGATATTAACATTTTATATGTTTTTTGAGTTTACTTCAGTAATTATTTGTTTTGATAAATCGAGAACTTCTAAAAAAATCACATTATACAAACTTGTTAAATTATCTTTACAAAAATCTATAAAAATATTGTATCCCAAAAATCTATTGCTATTTATATTTGTTCTACTGATAATTCCACTTACAAATATAGCCTTAACTTCAGGATTTATTGGAAAGATAAAGCTACCAGAGTATATATTAGAGTATATAAATTCTAATATAGTTCTAAATATAATTTATATGTTTTTAATATTAATATTATATATATCAGTTATTAGGTGGATTTTTAGTATACATGAAATAACTTTAAATACAGACAGTTTTAAAGAGGCTAGGGATAAAAGTATTAATCTTACAAAAGGAAAGGCAATAAAATTAATTTTTTATTCATTAGGAATATCTTTAATAGTAAGTATTACAGGATATATAATATACCATGTTGTTGTTATATTGATAGGAATATGGACAAAAAATTATACTGATGCAAATTTCTTAAAAGATATATTTATTAATAGGTGTATATTGTTTGATGACTATGCGACATTTATTTCTTCAATAGCCATATTTATAATTAGTACAGGATTTATTTCTGCATTTTATTATGAATATAATAATATCAAAACTTATGAAAAGAAATTTGAAAGGCAAAAAAAATCAATAACTCAACTATTGAAAATAACTCTAAAAATATCCATAATTTTATCTTTCTTACACATTGAGTCTATGGCATATTCTTTAAATTATACAGTTTATTCTTTAAATAATGATACTTTAATTAATTCTTCATTTTTTTACAATACAACAGCAACAGCTCATAGGGTATCTTCATTAATTGCTCCAGAAAATACACTAACTGCTTTTAAAGAAACTTTTGTAACCCAAGCTGAGTATGCTGAAATTGATGTGCAGGAAACTAAGGATGGAGAATTGGTTTTATTTCATGATTCTAATTTTGAGAGGGTAACTGGTGTAAATAAAAATGTTTGGGAAGTAAATTATGATGAAATTAAGACATATGATGCTGGAAGCCACTTTAGTTCAGGTTTTGCAGGAGAAAAAATACCAACTCTTGATGAGGCTATGAAGTATTCAAAAGGGAAAATCAAACTTCTAATAGAAATAAAACTTAATGGTCATGAAAAAACTGATGTAGAAAAAAAGGTTTTGGAATTGATTAAGTCAAATAGATTAGAGAATCAATGTGTTGTAGCATCTATGGATAAAGATGTATTAAAAAATGTTAAAAGATTAAATCCAGATATAATAACCTGTTATTTAACAGCTGTTGCATATGGAAACTTTTACAATTGGGACTATGTTGATATATATGGAATAGAATCCACATTTGTAACTGAAAATGTTGTATCTAATATACATCAAAATGGAAAACAAGTTTTTGTGTGGACTATCAATAATAGTGAACTAATGAAAAAAATGATTAATTTAAATGTAGATAGCATAATTACTGATAATCCATTTTTATTAGATGATGTAATTTATTGGCAACAAAATGGGTTTGTTAATAGAATGGCTTATCACTTGTTTGGTGATGATTCTAAAGAAACTATAATTGAAGAAGGTTAAATTTAAAATATATATTGACATTGACTTAGCGTGATTCTATATACTCTATTTTGAAGGAGATGATAAATATGAATATTATGGAAGTCCGCTCAGATAAGGTATATAAAAAGATAATGAATGCACCAGTAAACAAGAAGGAAGATATATACAGATATGAACTTATGAAGCCTTTTGAATTTAAATGGAAGTGCATAAATGTTCCAATAGTTCCCAAACAAGAAGGCGGATATGATGTAATTATGGCAAGTGAAATGATGGGAGCTTTATCACCTAAAGATATTAATGAAAATCAAATAAATAATATAAATGCAATATCTGATGATAAAATTTGGAACAATTGTAAAGAAACTATAGAAAATTCTATAAACTCATTTATAAAAGAAGGATACGATTTAAATATTAAGGACTATAAATATTCAATATTGTTGGCTAATCCAAATAGCCCTTATACAATCTTAAGTGATGGATATTGGGGTGATGGTGGGATACCTGGATATATGTTCGTATCACTGGTTCCTAATGAATACACGATTAATAGATTACAAGTAGCACTAGCACATGAATGTAATCACAATATTAGATTCCAGTTTATAAATTGGAGTAATGATATAACACTAGAAGAAATGATGATAAATGAGGGTCTTGCAGAGAATTTTGCAACCTGGATGTTTGGGGATGATAAGGTAGGACCTTGGGTTAGTAAAACAGACATTCAGACATTAGACACATATATAAAACCAATAATAAAAAATGCTTTAAAAGAGACTGGATTTCAAAACATCACATCCTATCTATATGGTGATGATATAGCCAAAATGCAAGGATACTTTCCCATTGGTTTACCTTACTGTGCAGGATATGCTTGTGGATATTATATGATTAAATATTATTTAGAGAAAACAAATAAATCAATAGTCGAAGCTACTTTGTTGCCTTATACTGAGATAATAGAAGGGACGAAAGAGTTTTGGAAATAAATATTATAGTTGCATAATTTGAAAAAAATTATGCAATTTTTCTATTTTTGAGAAAAAATAAATTGACAATAATTTGTAACAAATATAAAATAATATATATAAAGAAATATTTCAATGTATGAAGTTTTTTAAGATTTCATATCTAAAGTATCTAACATTGTATGTTAGTTTCTTATTACTTATCTAAATATTATATATTTCATAGTATCTATAAAACTACTATAAAAGTATGAAATATATTAAATAATCAACTGAAAAATGAAATATTAATAAAAAATAATTCAAATTTTGAATGTTAAATGAATATAATTAAAATAAATATATAAACTTGAGTGCAATACTCATATTTTAGTGTATTATCGAATTTTAATTGTACTTTTATGCACCATAACTTATAAACTTATGTCATGTTATATTTGAACAAGTAACAAAACTGTAGATATAATTTAATCTACAAAATTTATATGAAATGGAGTTGATGCTATGACAGAATTGATGATTATAAGTGGATTAGTGCTATTGATTTGTATAACCTCGAGTAAGGTCTTATATAAATTTGGAGTACCAATATTATTAATTTTTATCCTATTAGGGATGTTATTTGGGTCTGATGGAATGGTAGGAATTTATTTTGACAACTATGAATTAACAAAACAATTATGTTCTATTGGACTAATATTTATAATGTTCTTTGGAGGATTCGGAACAAACTGGAATATGGCTAAACCTGTTGCAGTACCTTCTATATTAATGTCATCGCTGGGTGTAATAATTACAGCTGGAGTTACAGGAATATTTTGTCATATGGTAGTAGGAACTAATTTAATTGAAGGCTTATTAATTGGAGCAATTGCAGCTTCGACAGATGCTGCATCTGTGTTTGCTGTGTTACGTTCTCGAAAACTAAATTTAAAAGGCTCCCTTGCTTCATTATTGGAAGTTGAAAGTGGGAGTAATGACCCTATAGCGTATACATTGACTATAATTCTTTTGACATTGATGAATAATTCTGGGGTAGAACTTATTATACCAATAGTAATAAAGCAAATAGTTTTTGGGCTAGTTATAGGATTTATATTAGCAAAATTGTCTGTTTATATTTTAAGAAATTCAAACTTCGAGATAGAAGGATTTTATACTATATTTATAACAGCTATTGCAATACTTTCGTATGCACTTAGTGAGTATATTGGAGGAAATGGATATTTAAGTGTGTATATTTCAGGTATTATTATAGGTAATAGTAAGATACCTCATAAAAAAAGTTTAGTTCATTTCTTTGATGGAATTTCATGGATTATGCAGATAATGTTATTCTTTATGTTAGGATTGTTATCTTTCCCTTCCAAACTACCAAATGTATTTGGTATAGCAATGGCAATATCTATATTCATGATAGTTATTGCAAGACCATTAGCAACATTTATAGTCCTAGCAAAATTTAAATTTTCAAATAAAGAAAAACTATTCATATCATGGGTAGGTCTTAGAGGTGCAGCCTCAGTAGTTTTTGCAATTTATGCAGTTACTCAGGGTGTAATTATAGAGAATGACATATTCCATATAATCTTTTTCATAGCTTTACTTTCAGTAGGAGTACAAGGCACATTGATACCAACTGTAGCTAGAAAGCTAGATTTAGTCGATGATAATACACCTGTATTAAAAACATTTAATGATTATGATGGAGAAATTAGTTCTAAACTTATAGAAGTAAATGTTGATGATAGTAGTAAGTGGGCAAATAAGAGTATAATGGATTCTAATATACCAGAGGATATATTAATAGTTATGATAAAACGAAAAGAACAGGTTTTAGTGCCTAAAGGTTCAACTGTTATAAAAACAGGGGATACATTGGTATTAAGTGGAGATAGAATTGAAGAATTAATATAATTATAATTTATTTGTATTGACTTTAACCTAAGGGTAAGGTCTAAACTTAAATTAATCAAATCTAATGCGCAGGTGATGAGATGTTTTCTATAGGAATGTTTTCTAAAATAAATAAAATAACTACAAAGACATTAAGGTATTATGAAGATATAGGATTGTTAAAACCAGAATATGTAGATGAGTTTACAAAATATAGGTACTATACAACAGAGCAATTACCTAAATTACATCAGATAATAACCTTAAAACAAATGGGTTTGTCATTAGCTCAAATAAAAGAAGCTATAGAAAATCCTGAAGAGGTTGAAAATATTTTAATGAACAAAGAAAAAGAAATGTTGGATGTAATTAAAAGTGAAGAATATAAACTCATTAAACTGCGTAATTACCTTGTGAATTTGAAAGGAGAAGTCAATATGAATGATGTAATTATTAAGTCTTTACCAAAAGTTAAAATTGCTTCTATGAGAAAGGTATTAAAGGGGTATGATGAACTTTTCAATCTATTTCCAAATGTAATGGCTGAAGAAATGATGAAGGCTGAGTGTACATGTGCAGTTCCAGATTATTGTTTCAATATATATCATGATGGTGAATACAGAGAGACTAATATGGATGTTGAGATGTGTCAAGCTATAAATGATTTAAAAGAAGATACAGATATATTAAAGTTTAAAGAACTAGATGAAGTTGAAAGTGCTGTTTGTATATTACACAATGGTTCATATTCAACATTAGGAAAAACTTATGCAGATGCATTTAAATGGATAGAGGATAACAAATATGAAGTAATTGGAAATCCTAGAGAATCTTATATAGATGGCATATGGAATAAAGAGAATGAGGAAGATTGGCTAACAGAAGTTCAGATACCAGTGAAACGAATTTTATAAAAGATTAAAACAGTAAAGATAAAGTTATTAAATGAGGTCTATCTAAATTAAAGATATACCTCATTTTTTTGATAGCTATAAATGTTCTAGACTTATATTTATATAAAATATATTGATGTTTTATATATAAAGTAGTATATTTTCGTTGAGGTAATAAAGTGGAAAAATATGAGACATTAATTCTTTTTTAAGAATAGGAGGTATTTATATGGAAATATTCGCAATGGGACATTCAAATTACCCATATGATAAACTTATTGACATGATAAGAAAATACAACATAAACTGTGTAGTTGACATTAGAGAAACTCCATATTCTAAATATAATATTCAGTATAATAGAGAGGCATTCAATGAATCACTGAAAAAATCTGGATTTGTATATATATACATGGGCAAGGAGTTTGGAGCAAAAAGAACCAACAAAGATGTATATACAGAGGAAGGTTATGCAGATTTTGAAAAAGTAATTAAGGAAGAGATTTTCTTAAAAGGTATAGAAAGATTGAAAAATGGATGTCAGATGGGATATAAGATAGTTTTATTGGGGGCAATGCAAGAGCCTATACGATGTCATAGAAGTATTTTATTGGGGAAGGAATTGAATAAAGAAGGTTTTGATGTAAAATATATAATGCATGAAGGACATCTAGAGACTCAAGAAGATATAGAAAAATCGTTATTGGACAAGTACTTTAGTGATAGAAAACAACTTAGTATTGATAATTTGTTAGGGAATGCGTTAACAATAGATGAGATGATACAGGAAGGCTATAAATTAGCGAATAAAGAGATAGGGTTCAGAACAGAGAAAATAAGTAAATAGAAAACTCAATTACTAAAAGTCTAAAAGTAATTCTAAATAAGAAAACATGATAAAATTGTAACAGATAAACATGATGTACTGATTAATAATATTACTATAATTTTAATAATAAGATTTAGTCTATGATGTTGCTTTAAATAGTACATCATGTTGCAATGTTACAAAACAAAATTTCTAATACTGCCATAATCAATGGTTCTATTAAGTGTAGGATGACTGGATATAAATCTAACTGTAATTTTTGAGTTTAATAAACAAGAGTTAGAGACTAAGAACAATCTATCTCCATTTACAATGGAAGTAATCGCAATTGGAAGAACATTAACAAAAGCGTCATATCTATTTCTAGCAATTTCATAAGGATAGTTTCCAACAAAAACGAATAGATTTAAATCATATATATCACCAACAACCCAAGCCCATTGACCATAAACTTTATCAATACTTACTGTTCCTAAGCTAAGTGTATCGAAGTAGGTAGCTATAGTTAAATAAATATTGCTCATATCTTCTGAGTATGAAACAGTGTATCTTCTAAAACGTATAGGTTCTGTAGCAGAAACAGGATAAACCATATTTACGTTTAAATTAGTTGAATTCAAATTAACCAAAGTATCACATCCTAAAAATAGTCTATAAAATACAATATTAAATTGAGTCAAATTTGTTACATTTATATTGTAAGATTTTATATTTTAGATTATCTTTTATATAAATCAATGTAATTAAAATATGGATAAAGATGAAAAATATACTTATATTAAATAAGCTATTCTCTAAAACTAATGATGTCGTGAGCAGATAATATATTCTCTTGAGAAATTGTGTAACATTAAAAATTTCCTACAATTACTAGTTTTTTTATTAATAAATAAAGGTATGATATGCTAAGTTATAAATAAGGAGGTGGACACTATGACTACTATTTGTGTGATGAGTGACCATATATTTTTAGATACAGAGTATAGACAACCGACAATTCATCAACATCTTGCAAAACATATTATTGTGTCACTTTCTGGTAACTTGTCTGTGATGTTTAATGAGACAGAGAAATTAGAATGTAATGGGATTATTATTGATTCCAATGTCCCACATACAGTGGCAAGTAAAGAAAATAAAATGCTAGTTTTCTTAATAGAGGATACAAGTACACTTGCCAAAAATCTTAGTAAATATCAATTATTAGAGCATTCTTTTTTCGTCATGGATAATCTTATAGTTGAACAAATACAAGAGATTTACACTATTTGTCAGGTTGAAGGGTTGCCTCAAAGTTATATTGATTTTTCAAAGAAGGTTTTTCGTCTATTAAATTTAAATTATCATATTATGTCTGTTGTAGACAGTAGAATACAATGGGCACTGAATCACATTCTAAAGTATACATATATTGAAAATAAAATCATTTTTGAGATATGTTCAAAGTTGAAATTATCTCAAAGTCGATTTTCTCATCTTTTCAAAGAACAAACAAGAATATCACTAAATAGTTATTTAGCTTTCTCAAAACTTCGCAAGGCTTATGAAATATTGTTAAGAGGTGTGGATATTACTACAGCTGCTATGGAAGCTGGGTTTAGTTCCCCTTCTCATTTTTCAGCTTCCAGTAAGAAATATCTTGGCATTGCTGCAAGTGAGCTTGCAGGAAAATGTAGAATATATTTTATCTATCAGTAGCGTCTATTTGAAAGTTAATAGCTTTACTGTTTGTTACAATAAATACATAGTAATAAAGATTATTCTTTATCACTACGTATTCTCTTTTTAGGAGTGATGATATGAAAAACAACAAAATTTTTTTTAATAAAGGGCTATATTGCTTTAATACAAATGATAATTTTAATTTTCAGTTGAATAGGGTTATTATGTGGGATGGAGGACGCTTGGAGGATATACAAAAAGTTGCTTCTAAAATTGTCGATAGTGATAGTTGGAAAGCAGAACTTACCTATCTAGCACAAGAAGCTGAACAAGATGACCGTATAGAAAATGCTATTGCTTACTATCGTATGAGTGAATTTTTTATGTACGATGGCGACCCTGATAAAATAGTAGCCTATACAAAAGCGACTACTCTATTTTACGACTACTATACTGAATACTTCTCAACAGGAGCTATACAGATTTTTCATGTACCATATGAAAATACTACTCTCCCTGTGATGTATGCAAAAGCTCAGGGAGAGAAAAAGGACATTATCTTGCTTCATGGTGGAAATGATTCTTACTTTGAAGAATTCTTTTTTCCGATGATTTATTTTGCATCACAGGGATTTGATGTTTATCTTTTTGAGGGTCCTGGTCAAGGTGGTGTGATGCGTTTGCAGGGGAAACACTTCACTTATCAATGGGAACGTCCTGTGAAAGCAATTTTAGACTATTTTAATTTAGAAAATATAACTATTGTGGGTGCTTCCTTGGGAGGTTTTCTTGCACCAAGAGCAGCAGCATTTGAAGGACGAATTGAGCGTGTGGTGGCTTGGTCTGTATTTCCAAATTTTTTAGACGTAGTTATCGGATCGCAACCAGTAAAGACTCAAAAATTACTTCGTTTACTGCTAAAATTCAAAGCAAAAGGGTTAGTAAACTTCATAATAAGTCAAAAAATGAAGTGTGGTGATAGTCTAGTAGTATGGGGTTTAAAGCATGGAATGTATGCATATGAAGCAGATACTCCATATGATTATTTTCAAACAATCAACAATTATCAACTAGGGCCTATTGCAGAAAAGGTAACGCAAGATATTTTGATTTTAGGTGCGACACAAGATCATTTCATTGACTATAAAACTGTTGGAAAAGAGATTGATTTGCTTACCAATGTACGCTCTCTTACATTCCGACTTATGACAGAGGCAGAGCAAGCTAGTAATCACTGTAATTGTGGAAATAGTGAGCTAGTTTTAGATACAATTTCAAATTGGATTATGATGATGAAAAGGTCTAATAGAGTTTAAAATTGACTTTTGAGTTATACGAAACTCCACTAGAGCAACTTCAAAATAAAAAATGTTGTTGCAGAGAAGACTTTGTATTGTCTCTTTGATGGTATGGTGATTATTTTCTTACTATCAACTGGTATCTGTCTAATTCTATGGTCTTAGTACAATTATTTGAGAGCTAATTGGTAATTAAATATACAAATACTTAAAATTTAGTATCCATAAAAAATAATAAACATAAAATAATTATAAAGATATACTGTGTTAAAATGATATTAAGCAAGAATAATATTATTTTAAATACAGTATATTATCATGTCAGGAATATAAATTTAAATTTTAAAAGATTAACTTACAGTTCACTAAACTAACTAAAATTTAAATTTATATAAAGAGGGAAAAGAGGAAGTGGGATGTTTATAAGGAAAAATGTTATAAAATTAGCAATTCCTATAATGATAGAGCAGACATTTGTCATGCTTCTAGGGGTATTTAATACAATGATGGCAGGTCATATTGGGGAAGAAGCTGTATCTGCAGTTGGAATGGTTGATTCAATAAACAATATATTCATATCTGTATTTGCTGCATTATCTGTAGGAGCTACTGTTGTTGTAGCTCAACAAATAGGTAAAAGAGATAGTGAAAAAGTGAATGAAACTATCAAGCAAGCTCTAGTATCTGGGGCAATACTATCATTCACAATAACAATCTTAATGTGGATTTTTAGAACTGGTGTAATTAATTTATTTTATGGTTCAGCAGAAGAATTGGTAAAATCAAATGCAAAATTATACATAGAGTTTACATTATTTACGTATCCATTTATTGCAACACAGCAAATAGCGAATGGTATTCTAAGAGGTTGTGGAGATGTAAAAAAGCCTATGTATGTGACTATGTTTATGAATGTAATAAATGTGACACTGGGGTATATACTTATATATGGTATTGATTTAAACCCTTTAGGTATAAATTTCCAAACACCATCTTATGGGATAACAGGTGCAGCTATGTCTATTGCTATAGCTAGAATAATTGGATGTATAGTTATTGTAAGAGCTTTATTCAAAGGAAATAAATTTATATCTATAGGTAAAATATTTCCATTTAAGATTGATGTTGAAACTCAAAAATCTATATTCAATATAGGAATACCAGCTGGTGTTGAACAGCTGCTTTTTAATGCAGGAAAATTAATTGTTCAGGTATTTATAGTTACTATGGGAACCTCAGCAATTGCTTCCAACGCAATAGGAATGTCAATTGCATCTATCATAAATGTAATTGGAAATGCTCTAGCCTTGTCTGCAACAACATTGGTAGGCCAGTATATAGGACGTGGAGATATTAAAGGAGCTAAAAGTACTCTCCTATACTTAACTAAATTTGCAACAATTTGTTTATTTGCAGTAGGAGCTATATTTATGCCAATTGCACCCTGGATTTCAAGTATGTATACTCAAAATACTAGTGTAATTGATGTATCAACACAACTGATTCGAAGTGATTGTCTAGCCATGGTGATATGGCCTATATCTTTTGTATTGTCAGCAGGGTTAAAGGGGGCAGGTGATACAAGATATACAATGATGACAGCTATAATAGGTATGTGGATTTTTAGAATTTTTATAGGTTATGTGTTGGGAGTTGTGTTAGAATTTGGAGTACTTGGAATTTGGATAGGTATGTACACGGATTGGCTTGTTAGAGGAACCTTATATTGTTTAAGATTAAGAGGAACAAAGTGGCTAAAACACAAAATTGCATAGGACATATAAAATCACTTTTAAATAGAAAACTCTATCTAAGAGTGATTTTTACTATATATATTCTCATAATTATAAGTATGATACAGAATGATTGAATCAGATAAATAAAGTCTATAATAGTATGAGATGAATAAATTACATTATAGTTTAGAATTATATAATATGGGATAAATATTAGAAATATATATCTATAGAAAATAATATATATGGGTATATTATTAAATATAAAAAATATTAGATATTTATTTAATAATAAAGGTGGGTATTGTTATGATAAATAAAATAGGAAAGATAAGTCTCTATGTAAATAATCAAGAGGATGCAAAATTGTTTTGGACAGAAAAATTAAACTTTGTAGTAACTTATGAAAAGGAAATGGGTCCAAATATGAAATGGGTAGAAATAGCACCAAGCAAAAATGAGTTTACTACATTTGTGTTGTATGATAAAAATCTAATGATGGAACAAAATAAAGAGATAGAGGTATCTCATCCATCAATAATCTTAAGTACAAGAGATATTAATGGAACTTATGAACAAATGGCTAACAATAAAGTTGAGGTTGGTGAACTAATGGAAATGCCTTATGGAAGGATGTTTTCATTTAAAGACCAGGATGGAAATGATTATTTGGTTAGAGAAGATAAATAATTTTACAAAGTATTAAATTTACTCAATATCTGATATAATTAGAGGCAATAATTATTATAATTTAGTCTAAGACTAGGATTATACAATTAAAAATCAATTGAAAATTTTGAGTAGAGGTGATAAAATGTTTAAGAAAATGGCAGTACTAAAAGATATAGCAACTAAAATAGGACGTAAAAAGGCTTATGAGTTATTAGAAATGGTTGAAGGTAATGATGCTTTTATAGCTGAGGTAAAGATAAAAAAGAATGGAATAGAATCTAAAAAAGAAGAGATTATGTTAAAAGATAATCAAAAAATAATACTAGAGTATATAGAAGGTTAATTTTTAAATACATATAATTTTATAATAAGAATTTTTTAAGATGAGTCAATATTAGACTCATCTTTTTTATTATTTAATACATATTTTGTCTCTTTGGAGTTGCTGGTATATAAAAATTACTGATATAATAAAAGAATGGATATCAATGTAATATTTTACAGAAAAGAGGGGTATTATGCTTGAAATAAAAAATCTTTCCTTTAATGTTGAGTCTAACAATGAGGAACTAGGAATAATAAATGATGTTAGCCTTTCGTTTGAGAGAGGAAAGCTTATTGTTATAACAGGACCAAATGGTGGAGGAAAATCCACAATTGCTAAACTAATAATGGGAATTGAAAAAGCTACTAGTGGTCAGATAATTTTAGATGGAGAAGATATAACAAATCTTAGTATTACAGAAAGAGCAAAAAGAGGTCTAGGATATGCATTCCAACAACCACCAAGAATAAAAGGTATGACAGTTGAAAATTTACTTACACTTGCTCATGGAAAACCATTGTCTACAGATATATGTTGCCAATACCTTACAGATGTTGGATTATGTTCAAAAGACTATTTAAATCGAGAAGTTGATAACTCGCTTTCTGGAGGAGAAATGAAAAGAATTGAGATAGCAACTCTTTTTGCTAGAGATTTAAAGGTTTCTATATTTGATGAGCCTGAGGCAGGAATAGACCTTTGGAGTTTTGGAAAGCTTAATGAAAGCTTTAAGAAAATACATGAAGAGTCTGACCAGACTATAATTATAATTTCTCACCAAGAAAGAATATTAGAGTTAGCTGATGAAATAATTGTTTTACAAGATGGTTCAGTAAAAAGCCATGGAACAAAAGATGCTATATTACCTGAAATCATGTGCCAAGTTAATTCAAGTTGTGAATTAATGAAAGACATGAATTAATTAGAAAGGAAGGCAAATTAAATGAACAAAACAGATTTAAATCTTTTAGAAAAAGTTGCTGAACTTCGTGGAACTCCATTAGGAGCATACAATATACGTAAAAATGGGCAAGGGATAGAAAGACATTCAACTGAAAACGTAACTATAGTTCCTAAAAATGATAAACCTGGAATTGATATTATAGTAAAACCAAACACAAAAGGTGAAAATGTTCATATACCAGTAATAGTAACAGAAGCTGGTGTACAGGATATGGTTTATAATGATTTTGAAATTGGAGAAAATGCAGATGTTGTTATAATTGCTGGATGTGGAATACATAATTGTGGTTGTGATGATAGTGAACATAATGGAATACATAGATTCTTCTTACGTAAAGGAGCCCGCTTAAAATATGTAGAAAAACATTATGGAGAAGGTGATGGTGAAGGAAAGAAAATTTTAAATCCAGTTACTATTGTTAATATGGATGAAGATTCATATTGTGAGATGGAAACAATTCAAATTAAAGGCGTAGATTCAACTAAAAGAGAAATGGATGCAAACCTAGGTAAAGGGGCCAAAATAGTTGTATTTGAGAAATTATTAACTCATGGAAATCAAGTTGCAGAATCTAATATGAAGGTTGTCTTAGAAGGAGAAAATTCATCTGCTCAAGTGGTTTCTCGTACAGTTGGGCAAGATAATTCTAAGCAAAAGTTTAATCCTTGCGTTATAGGGGATTCTCTTTGCTCTGCACATGTCCAATGTGATTCAATAATCATGGGAAATTCTCAAATTAGTGCTATACCTGAGATTGCCGCAAATCATCCAGATGCTCTCTTAGTGCATGAGGCAGCAATTGGAAAGATTGCAGGAGACCAAATACTAAAAATGATGACATTGGGTCTTACTGAAGAAGAGGCTGAACAACAAATACTTAATTGCTTCTTAAAGTAAATTGAAGTTTCTATTTAATTTAATATAATGAATATAGTATAATATAATGAATAAGTCTAAGATATTTTTATTTTTAGACTTATTTTCTTTATGTAAGAAAAACTATTAGAGAAATTATACTGTAATTAGGATGTGGAATAGATGAAGAATTTACTTATAAGAAATGGGACAATAATATCTCCGAAAGATGGTATCAAATTTGAAAAAAAAGATATCTTGGTTTTGCATGGGAAAATATATGCTATTGGATTGAATCTCAAAGAAAAAATAAGAAAAGAAAAATTACTTACGAACAAAGAGTTTGAGATAATAAATGCTGATAATATGTATATTTCTCCAGGATTTATAGATGTTCACACCCATTGTTATAAGAGAAAATTACCTACAGGTATGGACTCTGATTCAATTGGAATTGAAAAAGGTTCAACAGTTATATTTGATGCAGGGACAGCTGGTCCTTTAAATTATTATGATTTTAAGAAAAAATATATGGATGAGTGCAAAACTGAAGTATATTCATTTTTAAATGTGACAAATGAGGGATTAAATATACTGAATGAATCGACCTCTTTAGATGTCATAAACTTTGACGATGTTGAGTCTGTTGTAGAAAAGAATATGGAAAAGATAAAGGGCATAAAAGTAAAAGCAAGCAAATTTCAAGCTAATGAAAATGGCATAGATATAGTTAGAAAATCAAAGCAAGTTGCTAAAAAATTAAATTTACCATTAGTGGTATATATAGGTGAGCATCCATCATATATAGATGAAGTAATGAATATTTTGGGTAAAGGAGATGTAGTCACACCTGTATATGGAAACAGTGTAAATGGAATATTTAATGAATTTGGCACATTAAGAGAATCAGTAATAAATGCAAAGAATAGAGGCGTATTATTTGATGTGTGTTATGGATTAGACCAGTTTGATTTTAAAGTTTTTAAAAAAGCAATAAATCAAGGATTAGAACCAGATTTAATAAGCACAGATATGCATATAAAAAATATGAAAGACATAAATTATTCTCTTTTAACTGTTATAAATAAAATTATGGAACTTGGAATATCTTTAGAAAAATGTATAGAAAAAGTAACTGAATATCCAACAAAAATCTTCGATTTGCATGGAAACAAAGGTGGAATAAAGGTTGGTGGAGAAGGTGATTTTACTATATTTACAATGGAGAAGAGTAACTATATTATAAAAGACTATAATGATAATGAACTAGTTTTAAATAAAAAATTAAGTTTACAATATACTGTAAAATCATGGATGAAGAGTAGCGAAGTTTATAGACATGGATACGAAGATACTATAATAAATTAAACAATAGTGATAAAATAATAAATATATGTTTAAATTGGCATATATTGGATAAATATCTAAGGAAACGATAATTAAAAAAAGATAATTTTAGGGGAGGTATTTTAGTATGAAAGCATTTGTTGATAAGGATGTATGTGTAGCTTGTGGAGCATGTATAGGAACATGTCCAGACGTTTTTAGTATGAGTGATGAAGGACATTCAGTTGCAATTGAAGGGGAAATACCAGCGGATTTACAAGATTTATGTAAAGAAGCAGAAGAAGGATGTCCAGTTTCAGCTATAACAGTTAAATAGAACTGTTCAAATTTATTTTAACACTAAACATATAAGATTTAATTATTACTTAAGCTATAGTATTAGAAAGTTCTATTACTATAGCTTTTTAAGATAGATAAATATAAAATAAAACATAAGATATTACTTTTATAAACGTGGAGGATTTAAATATGAAAAAAAACTATGAAATAGTATTGTTTGATTTGGATGGAACGCTTACAGACCCTAAAGAAGGAATAACAAAATCTATTCAATATTCACTAGATAGTTTTGGTATAAAAGAAGATTTGGACAACTTGGAACAATTTATAGGACCACCATTATATGATACTTTTAAAGATTATTATAAATTTAATGATGATAAAGCTAAAAAAGCTGTTGAAAAGTATAGAGAGTATTTTTCAGATAAAGGAATATTTGAGAATAAAATTTATGAGCATATAAAAGAGATATTAGAAATTCTCTATACAAATGGTAAAATATTATTAGTAGCTACTTCTAAACCAACAGTTTTTGCAGAAACGATACTTAAATATTTTGATATAGATAGATATTTTAAGTATATAGTAGGTAGTAATTTTGATGGCACAAGAGTGAATAAAAATGAAATTATACAATATGTACTAGACTTATGTAATGTGAAAGATAAAGATAAAGTTATTATGGTTGGAGATAGAAAATATGACATAATTGGCGCTAAAAAAATAGGTGTAGATTCTATTGGAGTATTGTATGGATATGGTTCGTTTGAAGAAATTAGTGAAAGTGAACCTACTTATATTGTCGAAAGTGTAGATTTTATAAAAGATATTTTGCTATAAATATCTTTTATAAACAAAAATAATACAAAATACTGTAGCATATTTAAAAATATGATATTATAATTAAGGAAGCCATTTAAAAAAGAGGAGGATGCACTTGAAATGAAATCTATTTTAATTATGGGTGGAAGCGACTTCATAGGTTCTGCACTTGCTAAGCGTTTAATTAAATGTGGGTATCAAATTGATATACTTACAAATGGTAAAAAGGAAATAGATTATACAGGTTTTAAAGAACATCTAATTTGTGATAGAAAAGTTCGCAAAGATATGGAAAACATTATCAGGGGAAGAAAGTATGATTACATATATGATATGACGGCATATACAAAAGACGATGTAAGTAATCTTATTGATTTTGTAAGCCTAGATAGCCTAAAGAAATACATAGTATTGTCAGCAGGAGCAGTATACAAAGATAGTGGAAGAAATATTAAAGAAGAAAATGAGAAGGGTGAAAATGAAAACTGGGGAAAATATGGTCTAAATAAAAAAGAAGCAGAGGATTTTGTTATAAGTAGCTCTATACCATATATAATTGTTAGACCAACTTATATATATGGTGAAAATAATAATTTATATAGAGAATATTATTTCTTCGAGAAAATAGAGAAAAATGAAAAGATACCAGTACCAAAAGGCAAACAAGTAAGCAATCAATTTATATATATTGGTGATTTGGTAAAGGTATTAGAAAGTATAATGAAAAATCCTCATGTAAGAGAGGCATATAATGTAACAAATCCACAGTTAATTTCTTGGGACGAACTTATACATACATGTGGAGAAGTTATTGGTAAAGAACCTATTATAAAGTATGTAGATATGGAAAAAGTTGAGTTTAGAGAAAGAACATATTTCCCATTTAGAAATATAGACTTCAATCTGGATATAAATAAGCTTATTGAACATGGGCTTTATATACCAAATGTATTATTAAAAGAAGGGCTTACATCCACATATAAATGGTTTTTAGCTAATAAACCAAAAATGCATGACAGAAAAATGGACAAAGTTGAATCTGTAGTGCAAATAGTTTAAGAAAGTAAATAAGTAGGTAGATACTTTGAATTTAAGAGTTAAGTCTTTTTTAAAAATTTTTATACTGATATTTATTTTAATTTTTATATACTCAGTTGCGATAGAACCGAGTCTATTAATCGTGAAAAAATATAGTATAAGTGAAAGTGGAAATTTGGTAAAAAATGATACAGTGAAGACTGAATCTGAAAGTATAAAAGTAGTTCAATTTTCAGATACTCAAATAGGTAGTTTTTACTCAACTAAGAACCTTAAAAAAGTAGCTAATAAGATTAATGCTTTAAATCCAGATATAATAGTATTTACTGGAGATTTAATTGATTATTCCAATAAAAATCCAAATATAGATGAAATTACAGCTATTTTATCAAGTATGAATGCTAGATTGGGAAAATTTTCAGTATTCGGCAATCATGATTATATGTATAAACTTCCTAGGTATTATAGACAGATTATGAAAAATTCCAACTTCAATCTTTTGATAAATGAAAATAAAAAAATAAAGTTAGCTGATGATAAGTATATTAATATATTAGGTGTTGATGAAATATTAAATGGAAATCCTAATATAAAATATCTGGAGAATAAAACTGATAAGAAGAATTTTAATTTATTATTAGCACATGAACCAGATTTAGTTGATATGCTCAGTAAAGATTCAATGAATTTAGTTTTATCTGGGCATAGTCATGGTGGTCAAATAAGAGTACCTTTTAAGGGAGCACTGGTTACTCCTCCATATGGAAGGAAATATACTAAAGGATTTTATGAGATAGATGGAAATCACTTATATGTGAGTTCAGGTCTGGGAAGTACAAAATTACCATTTAGATTTCTTAATATACCAGAGATAGTAGCATTTAATATTCTAATTTAACATGAAATATTATTTTGTTTATTAGAATTTATAGAACTTTCAAGGATAGATTGAATTAAGATATAAAATGTTCAAGTTATAACTAGTATAAGATAATAGAAACATTATTAATAACTATTAAGATATAGATTAAAAACAATATAAGATAAAGAAATATAGCAAGATTGTGTAGGTTATAGAAGGTTTATTTATATAATTAATACAATCTTGCTTTTTTGTAAAAATATTAATTACTATTTAAAATTTTTTATCTTTTCTTTATCCCATATAAATAGTTTTTCTGAATTATTTAAAGCACCAAACACATTTCTTTTAAAATCTGGCATCTCTTTATTCAAATCAGCAATAAGATTCTTTATGTATTCTCTTCGAGTATGACCATTTGCAGGGCATGGATTTGTTATAATAGGATAATTAGAATCTTTTGAAATCTTTTTAGTCATGTACTCTTCTATGTAAATCATGGGTCTTATCACAGTTAAATCTTGTCTATCTAAATATGTCTTTGGAGAAAAACAATTTACTCTACCTTCATAAAACATAGACATTAGAAATGTTTCAATTGCATCATCTTTATGATGTCCAAGAGCTACTTTATTACACCCAAGTTTTTTAGCATTATCATTCAAGGCACCTCTTCTTAAATTAGCACATAATGCACAAGGATTTTTTTCTTGTCTTATATCAAACACAATTTCCTTTATATCAGTTTGAAATTCATAAAAAGGCACATCTATTTCCTGACACAACTTATCTAATGGAGAATTATCAATATCACCAGTATTTAATGTTATAGCTATCAATTCGAATTTTTGAGGAGAAAATCTTTGATAACTTTTAAGTATATGAAGTAATGTTAAACTATCTTTTCCACCAGAGAGTCCAACAGCAATTTTATCATTTTCTTGTATCATATCGAAGTCTTGTATAGCCTTGCGAGCTTTACTAAGAAGTTTTTGTATAGACATTTTTAGCACCACCCTTCAAAAATATTAAATTTAAGATTTACTTAAGATTTACTTATAAAATACTTAAAATTTATACTCTAAAATTAACATTATAGACAAACATACCAAAAAGGAGAAGATGTAGCCATGAAAAAAATCAAATTAATATTAGCCATTGTTATAGTTGTATTTATAAGTATATTTATATCTAAGGATAAATTTCTTGTAAAAGACAAAACACCAGCAGGAGATGCTCAATTTGCTTCAGAAGAAGATGTTGAATCAAATTCCCAAAATAAAAATCACTCAAATAGTATAGCAAATATATTACTGGTAAACAAGACAAACGAAATTAGTAAAGACTATGCTCCCGAAAATATTACCAAAGTAAATATACCTTTTGTTGAAGAAGCGACAGAAGAAGAAAAGCAAATGGCAGGAGAACCTGCAAAAGCAGTTGAGGATTTAGTTAAGCAAGCTAATAAAGAAGGAATACAGTTTTTAGGGTCTTCAGCATATAGATCTTATGGTACTCAGCAAGAGACTTACACAAAAAGAGTAAAATCTCAAGGTCAGGAAAAAGCAGATGAATATGTGGCAAAACCTGGTCATAGTGAGCATCAGACTGGACTTTGTATTGACTTAACAAATCCAGAAAGATGGTTTGTTGGGAGTACGAAAGAAGCTATATGGTTGGCAGAAAATGCTCATAAGTTTGGATTTATAATAAGATATCCTAAAGGAAAAGAAGATATAACTGGTACAGCATATGAACCATGGCATATTAGATATGTTGGTAAAGATATTGCCGAGGAAATTTATTCAAAAGGATTAACTTTAGAAGAATATTTACAAAGTAAATAATATAAATATTTAAAATAAATTGTATTATATTGGAAATAAGGAAATGAAGAAATTTAATGGATTAGATTAACTAAAGTATAGTATAATTTTATTGGAATAAAAACTATGTATAAAAGTTAAGTTGGGATGTGTAAAAATGGAGAATACAATTCTTGTTGTTGATGATGAAAAAGAAATAAGAGATCTTATAGAGATATATCTTTTAAATGGTGGATATAATGTAATTAAAGCCGAAGATGGAGAAGAAGCTTTAGATATTTTAAAAAAAGAAAATATTCATTTAATGGTGTTGGATATAATGATGCCCAAAATGGATGGTATAGAAGTTTGTAGAAGAGTTAGAGAAAGTTTAAATATACCAATACTTATGTTGAGTGCAAAATCAGAAGATATGGATAAAATACAAGGAATAATGACTGGTGCAGATGATTATCTGACAAAACCATTTAATCCACTTGAACTTACTGTGAGAGTCAAATCATTGATTAGAAGAGCATATTATTTTAGTGGTGCTAATAATGAAAATAAAAATATCATAGAAGCTGGAGTGGTATTGATAGATAAGGAAAAACATAGTGTAACAGTAGCTGGAAAAGACATAACTTTAACATCAAGAGAATTTGATTAAAAAATAGCCACGCACACTCGTGACTTTAGTCGTGAGTTAGTAGCTAAAGTAGTCAGCATATAGGGAAACTTATATGTAGAGATAGGATATAACCTATCCAATACTACTTGAATTGCTGGAAACCCCTAAAGCTAACCAAACTAAAACATAAGGATGAAATAAACCTAAGTGTGAAAGTTACGAAAGTAGAAAAAATTGGTTAGATAGTATAAGGTTAAATCCTAAGTACTTTAAAATGGGCAATCAGCAGGTAAGCTCCGAATAGGAGAAACTTCAACGACTATTCCTCTTGAGGGAAGTACACTACAAGCTATTGGTAGTGGAAGTGGGTAGACCTTAACGGATAACGCCGAAGGATAAGATATAGTCTGTGCTTACATGAAAGTGTAAGAAGTTCATAAGAGAACTGCATAGGTAGTAGCGAACTTATGTGAACGACAACCTCAAAAATGATAAAAGTTAGAACTTACAGTTCTTACATATGTTATTTAAAAATAAATATAAAAACCTTTAAAATACTTGTTTAAAAAAATTGACCTTGTTAATATTAGGATGGGTGAGGAAAAATTGAAGTGGCCCAGATATGTATATTTAGTACAATACCATATAGTATAGTGTGTAAAATATGGACATGGAGTATTAACATAATAATAAAAAACAAGTAAAGTGAGGTGATAGTAGTGGAAAAAGCATATAAGTTTAGAATGTATCCAAATAAAAAACAACAAGAGTTAATTAACAAAACTTTTGGATGTTGTAGATTTGTATATAATAAATATCTTGCTAAAAAAATAGAAGTTTATGAAAACAATAAAGAAACTTTTACTTATAAACAGTGTAGTTCTGATTTGACCAATTTAAAAAGAGAATTAGAGTGGCTTAAAGAACCTGATAAATTTTCACTACAAAACATCTTAAAAGATTTAGAAAACGCATATAAAAAATTCTTTAAAGAAAATGTAGGGTTTCCTAAATTTAAATCAAAGAAAACTAATAGATTTTCATATAGAACTAACTTTACAAATGGAAATATTATGTACTGTAGTCAATATATAAAATTACCTAAACTTGGAATGGTTAAAGTAAGGGATAAATAAGTACCTCAAGGGAGAATACTTAATGCTACTGTATCAAAAGAACCAAGTGGTAAATATTATGTATCATTATGTTGTACTGATATAGATATTAAAGTATTTGAAAATACTAATAGTCAGATAGGTTTAGATTTAGGAGTTAAAGAATTTTGTATCTCAAGTTGTGGACAACTTATAGAAAATCCTAAGTATCTTCAGAAATCATTAAATAAACTTGCTAAATTACAAAGAGAATTATCAAGAAAAACAATTGGTAGTTTAAAACGAGGAAATGAAGAATTTAAGTATAAGAGAATGGATTTGTCCTTGTTGTAATGTAACTCACGATAGAGATATAAATGCAAGTATAAATATAGTAAAAGAAGGACTAAGATTAATAACAGTTCAAAATAAATAACTTATGTAAGAACCGTAGGAACTACGGGGATAGCCTGTGGAGAGTTGGTAAGACATATTTTAGTATGCGAAATTCTATGAAGCAGGAACCCCGTGACTTTAGTCATGGGAGGTTCAGATATTGTACTTACTAGCAAATAATAAGGGAAGAGTATATAGTACAGAAGAAATATTTGAAAAGGTATGGAAAGAGAAATATTATCAATCTAATAATACTGTAATGGTTCATATGAGTAGAATAAGAGATAAAATTGAAAAATATACAGATGGAGAAAAAATAATTCATACCGTATGGGGAGTAGGATATAAAATTGAAAAATAAAAGCTTATTAAATCATATGTTTCGTCCTATAATAGACTTTGCCATAAGTTGCACTATAACCTTAATGCTTATGTTAACAAGTATTTATATAATAAAATCGATATATGTTAATAATTATATGTCTACAATTAATTATCTTGTATATAATCTAAGAGATTTGAGAGATTTTATGGGAGAGGGATTATTTTATCCATCTTTATTTGTAATTTCATCGTTAGCAATTTATTCCTTAATATCATACAAGAGAAATAAGCAAGTTGTAAATTTTATAAGAAAAACTAATAAAAAAAATCAGAAGTTAGAAATTATTATAGATGCTGTAAATTCAATGGATGAAAGTGATTTACAAAAGGATATAGACATCGAGTATGATTTAGATGCGTTAAAGGATAAAGAAGCTGACAATATTGATGAACTAGCACACAAAATTAATAGTATTATTCATCAACTTAGAAACATAACTGTTGAAGAGAGACAAGCTCAGCAAACCAAAACAGATTTAATAACAAATGTGTCACATGATTTAAGAACACCTTTGACATCAATAATGGGTTATTTAGGATTGATAGAAGAAGGTAAATATAAAGATGAAGTACAGATGATGTATTATGTTAATATTGCATATGAAAAATCGAAAAATTTAAATGTACTTATAAATGATTTGTTTGAACTTACTAAAATGCAAAACAATACAACGAGATTAAATAAAACAGAAATAAACTTAGTAGAATTATTAAGTCAGATAGTATCTCAATTTGAAATTTATTTTAAGCAGGAATTTATGGTTAGTAGAGTTAATTTTAATGAAGACAAATTAATTGTAAAAGCTGACCCCAATAAATTAGTAAGAGTATTTGAGAATCTTATGACTAATGCTATGAAGTATGGAAAAGATGGACTTTATGTAGATATAGTCACAGAGAAAAAAGAAGATATGGCGGTTGTAAAAGTTATAAATTATGGAGAACCAATTCCAGTATTAGATTTACCAAATATATTTGATAGATTTTATAGAGTTGAAAAATCAAGAAATAGAAATGCTGGAGGGTCTGGATTAGGTCTTGCAATCACAAAAAATATTGTAAACTTACATGGTGGAGAAATAACTGTTTCAAGCAATAAACATCAAACTGTATTTGAGGTACAATTGCCAATAATACAATCAGTTGAGTTGTAAAATAAAAGTATAATTAGATGTATAAATAATATAGCAATAAAGTGTTTACAAAAATAAAAAAGTAATATATAATTTAAGTCAGTTTAATAAGATACTTATCAAGAGTTAGGGGAGAGAGTTAGCTCAGTGATCCTATACCAACCTTTTATCAGGTGGTCCTGCTAACAACGATGAGACGATTTGAAATAATATACTCTTCTTATCAATAATGGATAGGGGGAGTTTTTTTTAGAATTAATGTAATAAATTTAAATGATAATGGAGGATTAAATAATGGAAAAAGTGGAAAGTTTTAAGTTAGACCATACAAAAGTAAAAGCCCCTTTTGTAAGAAAATGTAGTGTACTTGATGGAGTAAAGGGAGACAAGGTAAGTAAATTTGACCTAAGATTTTTACAACCAAATGTAGAGAGTTTTGGAACTGCTGCTATGCATGGTTTAGAGCATCTGTTAGCAACTTATTTAAGAGACACATTAGAGGGAGTAATAGACTTATCTCCAATGGGATGTAGAACAGGATTTTATTTAATATTATGGGGAGATGTAGATGCCAATACAGTTAAGGTTGGCTTAGAAGAAGCATTAAAAAAAGTGATTGAATCTGATGAAATGCCAGCAGCTACAGCAATAGAATGTGGGAACTACAGAGATTTATCTTTATTTGGCGCAAAAGAATACGCAAAAGATGTTTTAGATAAAGGATTTTCTTTAAATATATATGGAGAATAATTTAATTGAAAAAGGAAATATAAACATAAATCAAAGTGAAGTTTTAAGATATTTACAATACAAAGGTCAAGAGATAGATAAAGACCTTAAATATACTATTGATGAATGTGTAAATATAACTAAAAATAAAATAAATCCTAGATATTTATCTAGGATTTATCCTATTAAAATAAATAAAGATAATGTTGTAGAATTAGAGGGGACAAATTTAACATTAGAGAGTAAAGACATATATGAACTTTTAAAAGAATGTAATGAATGTGTAATAATGGCAGCGACTTTAGGACTAGAGATAGAAAAAGAAATAAGAAGACATTCTTATTCAGATTTAACAAAAGGACTAATAATAGATTCATGTGGAACAACAGCAATCGAAGAAGTATGTGACATCGTTCAAGATAATGTAGAAAAGGTTTTTTCAGAACAAAATAAATTTATAACTATGCGATATAGTCCAGGATATGGAGATTTACCAATAGAAAAAAATATAGATATATTAAACGTTTTAAATGCTCAAAAACAAATAGGTTTAACAATTACCTCCAATGGAATTATGATACCAAGAAAGTCAGTAGTGGCTATTATAGGTATTTCTAATATACAAATAGATGAAGCTAAAAAAGAAAAATCGTGTGAAAATTGTAAAAACTATAGAAACTGTACATATAGAAAAGGAGCGAATTCTTGTGGAAATAAGACAATATCTGAAGAATAATATACTAATATTTGATGGTGCAATGGGAACAATGCTTCAACAAAAAGGTTTAAAGTTAGGTGAAAATCCAGAAGTGTTTGGTATTCAAAATCCAGAAAAACTTATAGAAATACATACCTCATATTTAGAGGCAGGTTCAAACGTAATTCTTACAAATACTTTTGGATGTAATGAGCTAAAATTAGATAGTAATTATACAGTAGAAGAAGTGATTGATAATGCTGTTTCAGTGGCTAGAAAAGCTATAGAAAGTATAGATAATACTAAACCTAGATATGTAGCATTAGATATTGGACCTATAGGAGAAATGTTAGAACCTATGGGGACTTTGAGCTTTGATAGAGCATATGAAATATTTAAAAGACAAGTATTACAGGGTGCCAAGTCGGGTGTTGATGTGATAGTAATAGAAACCATGATGGATTTATATGAAGCTAAAGCAGCTGTATTAGCAGCCAAAGAAAATTCTGATTTACCTGTTTTCTGTACGATGACATTTGATGAAGGGGGAAGAAGTTTTACCGGATGTATGCCAGAGAGTATGGTGGCTACTATAGAAGGATTGGGTGTTGATGCAATAGGAGTAAACTGTTCATTAGGACCTAAACAACTTTTACCAATAGTTAAAAAAATAGTATCAAGAGCTACAATACCTGTGATGGTTCAAGCAAATGCTGGTTTACCAAATATAGTTGATGGAGAGGCTATATATGATGTTGATGCAAAAGAATTCTTTGAAGGGGTCAAGAAATTCGTCGAAGTCGGTGCTACTATAATAGGTGGATGCTGTGGTACAAACCCAAGTTTTATAAAAGAAATCTCTGATAATATAAGTTCTGTTACTAAGGGCAGTATCGAGAAGATAGACAAATGTGTTGTTTGCTCACCATCAAAGTTTGTGGAAATAGAATCACCTATAGTTGTTGGAGAAAGATTGAATCCTACAGGTAGAAAATCTTTACAAGAAGCATTAAAAAATGAGAATGTAGATTATGCAATAAATTTAGGATTAGAACAAGTAAATGCTGGAGCACAAATATTAGGGGTAAATGTTGGTTTACCAGAGATAGATGAGAAAAAATTAATGCCAAAATTAATAAGAGAAATACAAGCAGTAGTAGATACACCTTTACAAGTTGATTCTTCCAATGTAGAGGCATTAGAGCAAGGGCTTAGATATTATAATGGTAGAACAATAGTGAACTCTGTAAATGGCAAAGAGGAGTCTTTAGAAAGTATATTACCAATAGTTAAAAAGTATGGTTCATGTGTAGTTGGGCTTGCACTTGATGAAAAAGGTATACCTAAAAAAGCTGAAGAAAGATTTGAAATAGCAAAAAAGATAGTAGATAGAGCAGTTTCTTATGGAATAAAGCCAAAAGATATATTTATAGATTGTTTATCATTAACTGTATCAGCGCAACAAGAGGAAGCAATAGAGACGATAAAGGCTATAACAATGGTAAAGACATTGGGGGTAAAAACTATTTTAGGTGTTTCAAATATTTCATTCGGACTTCCAAATAGAAAAGCACTTAATGCTTCTTTTCTAACATTAGCTTTAGGAGCAGGTCTTGATTTAGCAATTATAAATCCAAATGAATATAGTATGATGGAGGCTATTAATTCTTTTAGAATCTTAAATAATACAGATAAAGGATGTATAAACTATATAAATCAATATAGCAATATAAACAATTCAAAAAAATCAGATTCTGCTACGAAAGTTGACAAAGATTTGTCTCTAGATGTTTTAGTTGAAAGAGGCTTAAAGGACGAAGCAAAAAATGTAACACTAAATCTTTTGAAGGAAAAGGATGAAAATTATATATTAGATGAGATTTTAATTCCTGCCCTTGATAAAGTAGGAAAGAAATATGATAGTGGAGATATATTCTTACCACAATTGATTCAATCAGCAGAGACAGTAAAGGCTTCATTAAATACAATAAAGGAAACTTTACTAAGTAAAAGTAGCGAGAATGTATCTAAAGGAAAAATAATAGTCGCTACAGTAAAAGGTGATATTCATGATATTGGAAAAAATATAGTAAAAATAATGCTAGAAAATTATGGATATGAAGTTATAGATTTAGGGAAAGATGTTCCAATTGAAGAAGTAGTAGAAGTAGCTAAAAAAAGAAATATAAAATTAGTAGGATTAAGTGCACTTATGACTACAACTGTCCAAAGTATGAAAGACACAATTCAAGCATTAAGAGATAATGATATAAATGCAAAAGTATTTGTAGGAGGTGCAGTTTTAACAGAAGAATATGCAGAAGAAATGGGTGCTGACTATTATTCAAAGGATGCAAAATCTGCTGTTGAAATAGCAAAGTTAAATTTTTAGTATATAAATTAAAATAAAGGTTTTACTAAATAGGATATTTTATATATAATATAGATATAAGTTTTAGATACTTATGTTTGAAACAATAGGAATTAATCTATAAAAATGAGATTAATTAATATAAAAAAATATTTATCATCAACATTAAAAAGGGCTGGGAAGTCTGGTATAACTTCCATCAGCCCTTTTTAGTTAAAAACATAGTTTAAAAAGCCCAGTTACCATTTTTAAAAATCTGTATTTGCTTTCCATCATAAGTTTCTCCAAGAATGTCCATATCATTAGAGCCAATCATAAAGTCTACATGTGTTAAGCTATCATTTACACCGTATTCATCTAATTCTTCATCTTTTAAATTGTTTCCACCTTTTAGACAAGTTTTATAAGCAGAACCAATTGCAAAGTGGCAAGAAGCATTTTCATCATACAGAGTATTGTAAAAAATTATATCTGTATTAGATATTGGTGAGTTGTATGGAACAAGAGCAACTTCTCCTAAATATTGAGAACCTTCATCTGTTTCAATAAGTTTCTTTAAAGTTTCAAGTCCTTTTTCAGCAGAGAAATCTATTATTTTTCCATCTTTAAAAGTTAAGAAGAAATTATCAATTATGTTTCCACCATAAACAAGAGGTTTAGTACTATAAACAGTTCCATTCACTTTAAACTTATGTGGCATTCCAAAAATTTCCTCTGTTGGTATATTAGGATTAAAGCTTATTCCATTAGGGTCTTTAGATGCTCCACTTAGCCAAATATGACCATTTGGTAAATCTAAAGTTAAATCAGTTTTTGAAGATTTATATTTTAAAGTTTTAAAATTATTTTTATTTAAGAAATCCATTTTAGATTTAAGGTTTTCATTATGTTCCTCCCATGCTTTTATAGGGTCTTGACCATCTACTCTTGAACACTTAAATATAGCATCCCATAATTTTTCTATTGCTTTTTCTTCTGATAAATTTGGAAACACTTTTTTTGCCCACGCTTTTGTTGGTACAGAAACTATGCTCCATTTGCACTTATCAGTTAAAGTATAAGAACGCCATTCTTTTAAAGCCTTACCAGATGCTTTTTGAAAATTTGCAACTCTTTCAGGGTCAACATCTTTTAGTAAGTCAGGATTTTGAGCATATACTGATAAGAATGCACCACCTTCTTTTGCTATATCTACATATTGTTCCGCTGTCCATTTTGGGAACTCATGAAATGCTTCATCTGGAGCATATAAATATTTAATAAGAGCACTTTCTTCATCAGACCATTCTATATATACATTTTTAGCACCACATTTATATGCTTCTTTAAGTGCGTTTCTTGCAAAATCAGCACATTCTATTGGTGATTTTATAAGTAAAGTTTGACCTGGCTGTATGTTAATCCCGACTTTGATTGCCAATTCAGCATATTTCTCTAAATTTCTATTTAAATTCATGTCTATCCTCCTATATTTTTAATATTTGATAACCTATAAAATATTATAACATTACTTAGATTTTGGGTCATATTTAAAATATTTATACTCTATAAACTAAGAAATAAAAAATATATATTTTAATTAAAATAGATTGTTTAGATGTATAAACTTAATTGGTAGAATATTTTTTGTTGATATTAGTATTAAAGTAGAAATAAAAATACTTTTTTAGTGAAAAGCTATACAAGAATACCGAAAAAAACTTATAATATAATAATGAGATAAATATAAATAATGAAATAAAAAATTTTCTGGCAAAGCTTATATATGTTTAAATATAGTAGTTTATATATTATGAACAGAAGATTTCAGTTAGGAGGGCATAAATGGAGCTTTATGAAGCCATTTTTTATAGAAAATCTGTAAGAAATTTTTCCAGTAATAAGATAAAAAAGCCATTAATGGAAGAAATAAAGAGAAGTTGTAAAAATTTAGAATATTTAAATGAAGATTTAAATATTAAAGCGCATGTTGTTGATAGAGGTCATATAATACATTTCTTAATGGGTAAGGAATGTAAAGTAAAAGCACCTCATTATATAGTAGTCACATCAAATAAAGGTGAAGATTATTTACAAAACATAGGTTTTGCTACAGAAGGTGTAGTTTTACGTCTTACAACATTAGGTGTAGCTACCTGTTGGCTGGAAGGAAACTTAAAGAGAGAAGACATTTTAGAATTTGTAGATATAGGAAATAAAAGCTCTGAAGAAGATGAGGAAGACGATTTAGATTATTTAGCTGGAATAAAAACAGAAGAAGATAAGGAAGAAGAAATAGAGTATCCTTATATAATAATAGCTTTTGGATATCCAGCGAGAACTGAGGATTTATTCAGAACAAGATATGCTAGACCTGATAGAAAACCAGTAAAAGATATGATAAATAAGATAAATAGGAATAGAAAGTGGAAAGAAGTATTAGAATTTACAAGAAGAGCTCCATCTGTAAAAAATTCTCAACCGTGGTATTTCCATAAGGATGAACGAGGTCTTCATTTATTTGAAAAAAAACCTAAGAAACATTGTGAAGACATGAATAAAGTTAGCTTAGGCGCAGGATTAAGACATTTTGATATAGCCTGCATAAAAAATAAAATAGATGTTTCATATGAAAAACTTCCTATAAGAAATAAAATAGGAAAATCATATTTTATAACTGTAGTTGAACATGTGAAACCAGAAGAAGAAATATCAGAAGAAAATGTAAGTCCAGAAAAAGAAGAATCACAAGAAGAATAAAATTTTGGAAGGGGATATTGGATATGTACAAGTGTGGAAAGTGTAATCTTAGAGGCTGTTCTGATGGAAATATGGATAAGCTAATGAAGATATGTCCTACTAGAGAAGTTGAACTACAACAAAAAGCAAAACAGCTTTATAAAGAAGAGGAGAATAGAAAAATAGCTTATAATGCTGGTCTAGTTGAGACAGAGGGGTATTGTCAATATACTAGACTAAAAGAGATAATAGAGTTTGCTAAGAAATGTGATTATAAAAAAATAGGTATCGCATTTTGTATTGGATTAAAAAGAGAAATGCAAACAGTACAAAAAATATTTGAACACCATGGATTTGAAGTATTTTCTGTTATATGTAAAAATGGAGCAATGCCTAAGAGCACAGTTGGATTAGAAGCATCTCAAACAATATCAAAATGTGCAGATGAAATAATGTGTAATCCAATAGGACAGGCTTTGTTTTTAAATGAAGCTAAAGTTGACCTTAATATAATTCTTGGATTATGTGTTGGACATGATACATTAGCCATGAAATATATGGAAGCTCCTATAACAACTCTAATTGTCAAAGATAGAGTAACTGGGCATAATCCAGCTGCTGCGATATATAATGCAGAGTCATATTTTGAAAAAAAATTGTTTGATAAAGATGAAGAATAATTCAAAGACTTATTGACATAAAAAGCAATTAGTGGTTTAATTATAAAAAAAGATAAAACTTTAAATTATCTTAGAGATACATAAAGTTATATTAATAAAGAAAAATATTACAGCTAAATTCCTTAAATTAGTCCAGAGAGACTAAAGGGTTATAGATAGTGTTAATATATAACCTCTAGTAAATCTTCTAGAGGTTTTTGATGAGTATAAAATAAAAATTTAAATATAATAAAGTCTTTTAAACTAGTCCAGAGAGACTGGGAAAGATATCTCATAGCTAATGAATTGAGTTATGTATAGATAAAATCCTTGTGCCTCTTTTGGTGTGAGGATTTTTTTATAAAGATTTAGGCTTTATTAAAAAGGAGATGTAAAAATGATAAATGGTAAAGAAAAATTGATAGTTGCAATTGATACTGATGAATTTGATAAAGCTAAAGAATTAATAGACAAATTAGAAGATAGTGTAGATATATTTAAAGTAGGATTAGAGCAGTATGTTGCTACAAAAGGAAAAACAATAGATTACCTTAAAGAAAAAGGTAAAAAAATATTTTTAGACCTTAAGTTCCATGATATCCCAAATACTATGAAAAGTGCAGTAAGAGCTGCAGTGAGAGATAATGTTTGGTTAATGACAATACATGTATCAGATATGGAAGGAATGAGACAGTGTGCGCTAGTTGCTAAAGAAGAAGCAGAAAGATTAAATATAGAAAAGCCTTTAGTAGTTGGAGTAACAGTTTTAACTTCATTAAGTAACCAAGACTTACAAGATATAGGATGTAATATGACAACAGAAGAGTTAGCTATAAAAAGAGCTAAACTGGCAAAAGAATCAGGAATAGATGGAGTTGTTTGTTCAGCACAAGAAGTAGATAAGATAGTAGAAGCATGTGGAACTGATTTTATAACAGTTTGTCCAGGAATAAGACCTAAATCAGCAGAGGTTGGAGACCAAAAAAGAGTTGTAACGCCATCAGATGCAATAAAAAGAGGAGCTCATTATTTAGTTGTTGGAAGACCTATAACAAAAGCAGAAAATCCAAGAGAATCAGCTATTAACATTGTAAAAGAAATAGAAAATGCTTAGATAAAATATTTGGGAGGTAGCTTATATGAAGGGGAAATTAATTTTAGAAGATGGAACAGTATTTGAAGGAAAAGCATTTGGATATCTAAAAGAGACTGTTGGAGAAGTTGTATTTAATACTTCAATGGCGGGATATGGAGAACTATTAACAGATGCAACTTATTATGGACAAATAGTTACTATGACTTATCCGCTTATAGGTAACTATGGAATAAATTTAGAAGATGTTGAATCAAATAAGGTACAAGTAAAAGGACTTATTGTAAGAGAAAAAAGTGATAACCCAAATAATTTTAGATGTGAGATGGATATAGACACATATCTAAAGCAAAATAAAGTAATAGGACTTGAAGGAATAGATACAAGAGCGCTAACTAAAATTATTAGAAATAATGGAACAAAGAGAGGTATTATAACTTTAGAAAATGCATCATTAGAAGATGTTAAATCTAAGTTAGCAGAGCATTGTAACAAGGATTCAGTAAAAAATGTTACAAGAAAAGAAATTGAAAATATTAAAGGGAATGGTGCAAAAGTTGTAGTTATAGATTTTGGTGTTAAAAATAGTATACTAGAGTCTCTTAAAGCTTGTAACTGTGATATAACTATAGTACCAGCAATGACTACATCAGAAGAAATTTTAAATATAAATCCTGACTTAATATTATTATCTAATGGACCAGGAAATCCAGAAGATGTAAATGATATAGTTGAAAATATAAAAAATTTAGTAGGTAAAAAGCCACTGACAGGAATCGGTTTAGGGCATCAAATTTTGGCATTGGCATTAGGAGGAAAAACTTCAAAGCTCACATTTGGACATAGAGGAGGAAATCATCCAGTTAAATGTTTAGAAACTGGAAAAGTGTTTATAACTTCTCAAAATCATGGATATAATGTTTCAGAAATGCCAAAAGATACAGAGATAACTCATATAAATTTAAATGACAATACTATAGAAGGAATGAGACATAAAGAATTACCAATATATAGTGTTCAGTACATTCCAGAATACACAACAAAAGAAGATTTAGATTGTATATTTAACAAATTCTTAGCATTAATATAGATTTAGTATTATTTACAGATAGTAAAAACCATTTAGATAAGGAGAAAAATTTATGCCTAAATTAGATAGTATAAAGAAAACTTTAGTATTAGGGTCAGGTCCAATAATAATAGGTCAAGCAGCAGAGTTTGACTATTCAGGGACACAAGCGTGCCAATCTTTAAAAGAAGAAGGAATTGAAGTTGTATTAATAAACAGTAATCCAGCTACTATAATGACTGATAAAGAAGTAGCAGATAAAATATATATAGAACCATTAACAATAGAATTTATAGAAAAAATAATAGAAAAAGAAAGACCAGATAGTCTGCTTGCAGGTATGGGTGGGCAAACAGGATTAAACTTAGCAGTTGAACTTTATGAAAAAGGCATACTAGATAAATATGGAGTAAAAATAATAGGAACTTCAGTAGAATCTATCAAAAAAGGTGAAGATAGAGATATATTTAGAGATGTAATGAAAGAAATAAATCAACCAGTAATAGTTAGTGATATAGTTACAGAGTTACAAGCAGGTCTTGACTATGCACTTACAATAGGTTATCCAGTAGTTGTAAGACCAGCATACACATTAGGTGGAACTGGCGGAGGTATAGCTGATAATGAAGAAGAATTAAGAGAAATACTTTCACATGGATTACAATTAAGTCCAGTTGGACAAGTATTAATTGAAAAAAGTATAAAAGGTTGGAAAGAAATAGAATATGAAGTAATAAGAGATTCAAAAGGAAACTGTATTGTTGTATGTAATATGGAGAATATAGACCCAGTTGGAGTTCATACAGGAGATAGTATAGTTGTTGCCCCAACTCAAACTCTAAGTAACAAAGAATGCGCAATGCTTAAAAAAGCTTCTTTAGATATATTAAATGCAGTAGAAGTTCAAGGTGGATGTAATGTCCAATTTGCACTTAACCCACATAGTTTTGAATATGCAGTTATAGAGATAAATCCAAGAGTTAGTAGATCATCAGCTTTAGCATCAAAAGCTACAGGGTATCCAATAGCTAAAGTTTCATCAAAAATAGCTCTAGGTTACACTCTAGATGAGATAGAAAATGCAGTAACTAAAAAAACATATGCTTGTTTTGAGCCAACTATAGATTATGTAGTAGCAAAAATACCAAAATGGCCATTTGATAAATTTAAAAAAGCAAATAGAAAATTAGGGACTAAGATGATGGCAACTGGTGAAATAATGAGTATAGGAAGTAACTTTGAAGCGGCCATCCTTAAAGGAATAAGATCACTTGAAACAGGAAAATACTCATTGGTTCATACACCATCTGAAGAGAGAAGTATTGAGGAACTAAAGAAAAGAGTAGTAGTACCTGATGATGAGAGACTATTTGACTTAGCTGAAATGATAAGAAGAGGCTATAAAGTAGAAATGATAGAGCAAATTACAGGCATAGATAAATGGTTTATAAATAAATTTAAATGGATAGTAGAGCAAGAAGAAAAATTAAAAGTTATGAAAATTGAAGATTTAACTAAAGATTATCTTCTTGAATTAAAGAAAAAAGGATTCTCTGATAAAGGTATATCTGACTTAATGAAAATAAGCCCAGAAAAATTATACGAATTGAGAAGTCTATATAATATAAAACCAGCATATAAAATGGTTGATACTTGTGCAGGTGAGATAGATGCTATATCTCCTTACTATTATTCAACTTATGAACAATATGACGAAGTAGTTGTTAGTGATAAGAAAAAGGTAATAGTATTGGGTTCTGGACCAATAAGAATAGGTCAAGGTATAGAGTTTGACTATTGTTCAGTTCATTGTGTAAAATCTCTAAGAAAAATGGACATAGAAACTATAATTATAAACAATAACCCTGAAACAGTAAGTACAGACTTTGATACATCAGATAAGTTGTATTTTGAACCATTAACAGAAGAGGAAGTTCTAAGCATAATCGAAAAAGAAAAACCAGAAGGTGTAATACTACAGTTTGGTGGGCAAACAGCTATAAAATTAGCTAAGTTCTTACATGAGAAAAATATACCTATATTAGGTACTGATTTTGATGATATAGATGCAGCAGAAGATAGAGAGAAGTTTGATGACTTATTAGAAAAACTAGACATAAATAGACCAAAAGGAAAAGGTGTATGGTCACTTAGTGAAGGTATTGAAATTGCTAATGAATTAGGTTATCCAGTATTAGTTAGACCATCTTATGTACTTGGTGGTCAAGGTATGGAAATAACTTATAATGAAGAGAAATTATCTCAATACTTACAGGATGCATTTGATAGAGACCATAAGAATCCAGTTCTTATAGATAAATATCTAACTGGTAGAGAAATAGAAGTAGATGCGATATGTGATAAAGAAGATATATTGATACCTGGTATAATGGAGCATTTAGAAAGAGCTGGAGTTCACTCTGGAGACAGTACAACAATGTATCCAAGTCAAAATATATCTGATGAGATAAAAGAAAAGATAGTAGAATACACTAAAAAAATAGCTTTAGAGCTTAATGTAATTGGCATGGTTAATATACAATTTATAGAATTCCAAAATGAGTTATATATAATTGAGGTTAATCCTAGAGCTAGTAGAACAGTTCCATATATAAGTAAAGTTAGTGGAGTACCAATAGTTGACTTAGCGACTAAATGTATGTTAGGAGCTAAATTAAAGGATTTAGGATATGGTACAGGGGTTTACAAAGAGCCAAAATTAGTATCAGTAAAAGTACCAGTATTCTCAATGTCTAAATTAGCTAAAGTTGAAGTAAGTCTAGGACCTGAGATGAAGTCTACAGGAGAAGTTCTAGGTGTAGGAGAAAATTTAGAAGAAGCTTTATACAAAGGATTCTTAGCAGCAGGCAGACATATGTCTGATGAAAGAGGAGTGGTACTTGCTACTGTTAATAATCTTGATAAAGATGAGTTTATAGAGATAGCAAAAGATATGAAAGAGTTAGGATACACTTTTGTTGCTACAGAAGGAACAGCTAAAAGTTTAAGAGAAAATGGAATAGAGGCTGATATAGTAAATAGAGTAGAAGAATCTAGACCAAATATATTAGACGCTATAAGAAATAAACAAGTTGATATAGTTATAAATACACCAACTAAAGGAAATGATTCTACAAGAGATGGATTTAAGATAAGAAGAACAGCTATTGAGTTTTCTACTGAAATAATGACATCTTTAGATACATTAAAAGCTTTAGTAGAGGTTAAGAAGAAACATTTAAACAAAGACAAGTTAAAAGTTTACAATATAGCTGAATAAACATTAAGTTAATTGTATAGCTTAAGAATTTAATTATTAAATTAAAAATAAGAAGTTATTTTTTCTATGAGTTTTTACTTTTGAGATAACTTCTTTTTTTTAAGAAATTTGTAGTATAATAGAAAAAGATAAAAAATAGCTGTAAATAAGTATAAAACTAGAATGTAAAAGTGAAAAATATAGATAGATATTTAAAAGCTTATATTTAGTTAATGTTCTTTAGTTTGCCTAAAGAGAATTATAGGAGGTACTGTAATATGAAAGCAAGGTTAATATTAGAAGATGGGACAATTTTTATAGGAAAGGCATTTGGATATTTAGAAGAAAGTGTAGGAGAAGTAGTATTCAATACTTCTATGATAGGATATGGTGAAGTTTTAACAGACCCTTCTTACTATGGTCAAATAGTTACTATGACTTATCCTCTTGTAGGAAATTATGGTATAAATTTATCATCAGCGGAATCTGAAAAAGTGCAAGTGAAAGGATTTATAGTAAGAGAAAAAAGTGATTCTCCAAGCAATTTTAGATGTGAAATTGATATAGACCAATATCTAAAGCAAAATAAAGTTATTGGGCTTGAAGGAATAGACACAAGAGCTCTAACTAAGATACTTAGAAATAATGGAACAATGAAAGGTATAATTACGTTAGAAGACAGTAAGTTAGAAGATGTTAAACATAAATTGGATAAATTTTCGAATACAGAAGCAGTTAGAACAGTTACAAGAAAAGAAATAGAGCATATAAAAGGAAATGGTCCAAAAGTGGCTGTTATGGATTTTGGTGTTAAGAGAAACATATTAAGATCATTTGCAGCTCGTGGATGTGATATAACAATATTTCCAGCTACAACATCTCCAGAAGATGTATTAGGTATAAATCCTGACTTGATATTCTTGTCAAATGGACCTGGAGACCCAGAAGACCTAGAAGATGTTATAGAAAATATAAAAGCTCTTATTGGTAAAAAGCCTATAGTTGGAATATGTTTAGGACATCAGCTTTTAGCTTTAGCTCTTGGAGGAAAGACTGCTAAACTTAAATTTGGTCACAGAGGTGGAAACCACCCAGTTAAAGATGTGGAAGAGGGAAAAGTATTTATAACTTCTCAAAATCATGGATACTATGTTTCAGAAGTTCCTGAACAAATGAAAGTTACACACATAAATTTAAATGATAATACTGTTGAAGGGATGAGACATGAAAAACTAGATGTATACAGTGTTCAGTACCACCCTGAAGCTTGCCCAGGACCAAAAGATAATGATTATATTTTCGATAAATTTTTAGAGTTAGTAAAATAAATAATACTAGGATACAACTAAAAGATAAGAATAACTTAAATCAAAAAATAGATTGGTTTAATTAACATAGATATGTATTGAGAAAATCTAAATTTAAGATGAAATAAAGTAATTAAAATTGATTATATAGATGATAAAGATAAGAACTGTGAAAATTGTTTAGATAAGGAGAAAGAGTTATGCCTAAATTAAATAGTATAAAGAAAACTTTAGTATTAGGGTCAGGGCCAATAATAATAGGTCAAGCGGCAGAGTTTGACTATTCAGGAACACAGGCTTGCCAAGCATTAAAAGAAGAGGGAATAGAAGTTGTATTAGTTAATAGTAATCCAGCTACTATAATGACTGATAAAGAGATTGCAGATAAAATATATATAGAACCTTTAACAATAGAATTTATAGAAAAAATAATAGAAAAAGAAAGACCAGATAGTTTACTTGCAGGTATGGGAGGTCAAACAGGACTTAACTTAGCTGTAGAATTACATGATGCTAGAATATTAGAAAAATACAATGTAAAAGTTATAGGAACATCTATAAACTCTATAAAGAAGGGCGAGGACAGAGACTTATTTAGAGAGGTAATGAAAGAAATAAATCAGCCAGTAATAGTTAGTGATATAGTTACAAACTTAGAAGCAGGGCTTGAATTTGCTGATAAAATAGGCTATCCAGTAGTTGTAAGACCAGCATATACATTAGGTGGAACTGGTGGAGGTATAGCCGATACTGAAGAAGAATTAAGAGAAACTCTTACACATGGATTACAATTAAGTCCAGTAGGTCAAGTTCTTCTTGAAAAGAGTATAAAAGGTTGGAAAGAAATAGAATATGAAGTAATGAGAGATGGAAATGGTAACTGTATAACTGTATGTAATATGGAAAATATAGACCCAGTTGGAGTTCATACAGGAGATAGTATAGTTGTTGCTCCAAGTCAAACTTTAAGTGATGAAGAGTATCAACTACTTAGAAAAGCATCTATAGATATAATAAATGCAATAGAAGTTCAAGGTGGTTGTAATGTCCAAATAGCGTTAAATCCACACAGCTTAGAATATGCAATAATAGAAATAAATCCAAGAGTTAGTAGGTCATCAGCATTGGCATCAAAAGCTACAGGATATCCAATCGCAAAAGTGGCAGCTAAGATAGCTCTAGGTTATACTTTAGATGAGATAGAAAATGCAGTAACTAAAAAAACATATGCTTGTTTTGAACCAACATTAGATTATGTGGTAGTAAAAATACCAAAGTGGCCATTTGATAAGTTTAGACATGCCAATAGAAAATTAGGGACTAAGATGATGGCAACTGGTGAAATAATGAGTATAGGAAGTAACTTTGAGGCTGCTATTCTTAAGGGAATAAGATCACTTGAAACAGGAAAATATTCATTAGTTCATGCTCCATCAGAAGGTAGAACATTAGAAGAGTTAAAAGCCAGAGTAGTAGTACCTGATGATGAGAGATTATTTGACTTAGCTGAAATGATAAGAAGAGGCTATAAAGTAGAAATGATTTCAGAAATAACTGGTGTTGATAAGTGGTTTATAAATAAATTTAAATGGATAGTAGAGCAAGAAGAAAAATTAAAAGTTTTAAAAATAGAAAACCTAGACAAAGAGTATTTACATGAATTGAAGAAAAAGGGATTCTCTGATAAAGGTATATCTGACTTAATGAAGATAAGCCCAGAAAAATTATATGAGTTGAGAAGTTTATATAACATACAACCAGTTTATAAAATGGTTGATACATGTGGGGGAGAGTTTGAAGCTCTATCACCTTACTATTATTCAACTTATGAGCAATATGACGAAGTAGTTGTTAGTGATAAAAGAAAAGTAATAGTACTGGGTTCTGGACCAATAAGAATAGGACAAGGTATAGAGTTTGACTATTGTTCAGTTCACTGTGTGAAATCTTTAAGAAAAATGGGAATTGAAACTATAATTGTAAACAATAACCCTGAGACAGTAAGTACAGACTTTGATACATCAGACAAGTTGTATTTTGAACCATTAACAGAAGAAGAAGTTTTAAATATAATTGAAAAAGAAAAACCAGAAGGTGTAATACTACAGTTTGGTGGACAAACAGCTATAAAATTAGCTAAGTTCTTACATGAGAAAAATATACCTATATTAGGAACAGACTTTAGAGATATAGATGCAGCAGAGGATAGAGAGAAGTTTGATGACTTATTAGAAAAGCTGGACATAAATAGACCAAAAGGAAAAGGTGTATGGACAACTAACGAAGGTATTTGGATTGCTAAGGAGTTAGGTTATCCAGTATTAGTTAGACCATCTTATGTACTTGGTGGTCAAGGTATGGAAATAACTTATAATGAAGAAAAATTAATTCAGTATCTGGATGATGCATTTGATAGAGACCATAAGAATCCAGTTCTTATAGATAAATATCTAACTGGTAGAGAAATAGAAGTCGATGCGATATGTGATAAAGAAGATATATTAATACCTGGTATAATGGAGCATTTAGAAAGAGCTGGAGTTCACTCTGGAGACAGTACAACAATGTATCCAAGTCAAAATATATCTGATGAAATAAAAGAAAAAATAGTAGAATATACTAAGAAAATGGCTTTAGAGCTTAATGTAATTGGTATGGTTAATATACAATTTATAGAATTCCAAAATGAATTATATATAATTGAGGTTAATCCTAGAGCTAGTAGAACAGTTCCATATATAAGTAAAGTTAGTGGAGTACCAATAGTTGACTTAGCGACTAAATGTATGTTAGGAGCTAAATTAAAGGATTTAGGATATGGTACAGGTGTTTACAAAGAACCAAAATTAGTATCAGTAAAAGTGCCAGTATTCTCAATGTCTAAATTAGCTAAAGTTGAAGTAAGTCTAGGACCTGAGATGAAGTCTACAGGAGAAGTTCTAGGTGTAGGAGAAAATTTAGAAGAAGCTTTATACAAAGGATTCTTAGCAGCAGGCAGACATATGTCTGATGAAAGAGGAGTAGTACTTGCTACTGTTAATAATCTTGATAAAGATGAGTTTATAGAGATAGCAAAAGATATGAAAGAGTTAGGATACACTTTTGTTGCTACAGAAGGAACAGCTAAAAGTTTAAGAGAAAATGGAATAGAGGCTGATATAGTAAATAGAATAGAAGAGCCTAGACCAAATATATTAGACGCTATAAGAAATAAACAAGTTGATATAGTTATAAATACACCAACTAAAGGAAATGACTCTACAAGAGATGGATTTAAAATGAGAAGAACAGCGATTGAGTTCTCTACTGAAATAATGACATCTTTAGATACATTAAAAGCTTTAGTAGAGGTTAAGAAGAAACATTTAAACAAAGACAACTTAAAAGTTTATAATATAGCTGAATAGAGTAAATTTATTAAACTATTTTAAAGGCGTTAGCCATAGAGGCTTTCGCCTTTTATTTTAATCAATAGATAAAGGATAAAGATGATAATCATGAATTTCTTCATGTATAAGATTTTCATATTTATCATAGGAATATTTAATTGTAACAACTATCTTATCTCCCTTAGATACATTTCTATAAAGTTTTTTGCTCTTGATAGAATAGATAGCATCTTTGTATGAGGCATTTACTATAAAAATCTCTGATTCATAATCAAATGTACCCATTATTGGATTATAGTGTTTTGAATCTTCTCTATAGCAAAAACTATCAACAGTCATTATATAAGTTCCAAATGAAATCCATTTAGTGTCTTTAAATAAATTTACTTTTTCGTTGATATATGAAACTCCTGAGGTATCAAGCAATTTTTCTAATAGCATTTTTTTATCCATATAAAAGCTCCCTTCATAATTACTATTTATAAGAATAAATAGTAATTTAAAATACATTTATTTAGCTATATATTGTAATCCTTTTCTATCTCTTTTCTTAATCTCTTAATTAAAATACTTAAGATTATTGATACAATTATTGATATTATTAACACTATAATCAGCCATGGTGGAGCTATATGACCAAAACCTCTATTAATTGTAAATGCAGTAGCTGCAAGAAGCCATCCAAATAAATTTAAAAATAAAATTCTTAAATTTGACAACTTCTTTAATAAAACTTTTTTAGGTTCTATCTTTTGCTTAAATATTGAACGTAATTCTACTGAGACTTCATTATTACCATCAAATCTTTCTATTGCCTTATTTTGTGCTTCTTCTATATCATATCCATTCTCAATAAACTCATTTGTAGAATTCATTAGATGCTCTCTTAATTCTTCTTTTAAATCTTGAATTTCTTTACTAGTATCATTTTTATATAGTGCTTCTAAATACTTTTCTATTATTTTCATAAATCTATTCAACCTCTCTTTAGAAATTTGTTCATAACATTTTGTATAAAGTTCCACTCCTGAATTTTTACTTCCAAATTTTCTTTTCCATCACCAGTTATATTGTAATACTTTCTTCTACTTCCAAGACCTTGGTCATTTCCCCAATATGATTTTATTAGGCCTTTTGATTCTAATCTTTTAAGAGATATGTAGAGAGTACTTTCCTTTAATTCAAAGCTTGTTTCATCCCTAACTACTTTTGCTATTTCATAGCCATATGAGTCTCCTTTGTTTAGTATTGATAATATTAAAGTATCAATATGACCCTTAAGCACTTCTTTATTCAAGTCCATAAATTCACCCACTTTATTTTATCATATACCTTATAATATGAGGTATATATAATTATATAATAAGACTTCCAACTTAATTTTTCAAGTATAAAGTATAAAAGACACATTAACAACCACACTATTATGGATGTGATACACATTGTTGAAAGAATATTTTTTTAATTACAGGTATTGAGGTGCATGATTATAAATTAATTATGTGAAAGTGTTTGTGTTTATAACATGCTTTATGACTCAACTTGTATCTTTGTGTCAAAAGAAATATAATAAAGCAATGAAGAATTATTTATAGGATATATAACAGCTAAGGAGACTGCTAAAAGTTGGAAAACCTATAGTATATCATTGTTCTTCTAGACACATTAAATAGGCTAGAAAAATAAGAAATACATGGTTTATTTTGGCTTAGTTACAAAATCAACTGATAAAAAATATAAAATCATTAAAATAAAGGGGGATAAAAATAAATGAAACGGATATTTTTGGTTGAGGATGATAGGGCAATTGCTAGGAACCTTATTCTTTTGTTAAATGCAGAAGGATTTACAGTAATACATGCTTCTACGAGAAATGAAGCACTTGATGAGATTGCTAAAAACAAATTTGATTTGGCACTTATTGATATTTCTTTACCTGATGGAAATGGATTTACAGTTTGTACAGAAATTAAAGAAACACGAGATATTCCTGTTATATTCCTTACAGCTTCTGGAGATGAATCAAGTGTTGTTACTGGGCTTAACATGGGTGCAGATGACTATATCACTAAACCTTTTCGTCCTCGTGAATTAATTGCAAGAATCAAAACCGCATTAAGGAAAAGTGGACGTTTTGGCTCGATTTTTGAAATCTATGGTCTTTATGTTGATACAGCAAGTGGTGTTGTGAAAAAAAATGGTGATGAAGTTTTTCTTTCAGCTTTAGAATACCGCTTATTGTTGGTATTTATTAGCAATCCTAAAAGTATTATCACAAGGGCTAAATTGCTTGATGAATTATGGGATGCAGCGGGTGAATTTGTAAATGACAATACATTGACTGTGTATATTAAACGCTTGAGGGAGAAGATAGAGAATGACCCTTCAAATCCACAAATAATTTTGACTGTTCGTGGAACAGGGTATAGATTGGGGGGAGAGTATGCTTAGGAATAGAGAATTTCTTAAGTTTACGATTTTATTCTCATTAATAACTGTTGTTACTGTAACTCTGGGATTTTCAATCAATATGGTTGCTGGAATTCTTGTAATTGTTTCTGATGTAGCTTTTGGAACTATATTTCTCATATTTACTAAGGCTCGATATAAAAGTATTGCACATATTTCAGAACAAATCGATATTGTACTTCATAATGCTGACCATATTTATATTGCCGAAGTAGATGAGGGAGAACTTTCTATTCTACAAAGTGAGATAACTAAAATGACATTGCGTATTAGGGAGCAAAACGATGCACTAAAAAAAGAAAGAAAACATCTTGCTGATTCTTTAGCTGATATTGCTCATCAACTTCGTACTCCTCTTACATCAGTAACTCTTATTCTGTCATTGTTAGAGGGTAATCCTAATGAAGATGAGCGGAAAGACTTGATACGAGAGACAGAGGAATTGCTTGTACAGGTGGATTGGTTAATCACATCTCTATTAAAGTTATCCCGATTGGATGCAGGTATTGTGGAGTTTCAAAGAGAGCAGATAGATGTAAATGACTTGATATATACTGCAATTAGACCATTTATGATTCCAATGGAATTACATAATATCGATTTACAAATAGACATGCCTAAAGATGTGATTATTCAGGGTGATTCAAGTTGGCTTTCAGAAGCAATTCAAAACATCCTCAAAAACTGTATGGAAAAGGCAGGCGATAATGGGAAGATTGAGATTATTTGTGAGGATAATACATTGTTTACAGAAATTAGTATTCATGATAGTGGAATAGGTTTTGAAAAAGATGATTTACCATTTCTATTTGACAGATTTTATCGTGGGAAAAACACAAATATGGCAGGATATGGTATTGGATTGTCTCTCTGTAAGACGATTATAGTACGTCAGGGAGGAACAATTACCGCAAAAAATCATCCAGATGGTGGTGCTATATTTGCTATACGTTTTCCAAAGTGACTAATCTCTCATCTTAAAGTCACAGAGATGTAAGCTGAAAGTTCTATTATATAGGTAAACCATAAGAAAGGAGACTTAAATAATGGAGTTTTTAAAAATTGAAAATCTATGCAAAGTCTATGGAAAAGGTGAAAATAAGGTCACTGCACTTGATAATGTTTCACTTACTATACAAAAAGGAGAATTTACAGCAATTATTGGTTCCTCTGGGTCTGGTAAATCTACATTGTTACACGCAATTGCAGGTGTAGATGTGCCAACAAGCGGAAAGATATACCTAGAGGGTCAGGACATATATGGTCAGGGAAATGAAAAATTAGCTATTTTCCGCAGACGACAGGTTGGATTGATTTATCAGTTTCACAACCTTATACCAACACTAAATGTAGTGGAAAATATTACTCTGCCTATACTTATGGATAAACGAAAGATTAACAAAGAACGACTAAATGACCTATTGGAGTTACTTGGTTTAAAGGAACGAAAAACACATTTACCAAATCAGCTTTCTGGAGGTCAGCAACAACGTGTAGCCATTGGTCGTGCTTTAATGAATGCACCAGCAGTTATGCTTGCTGATGAACCTACTGGTAGTTTAGACAGCAGAAATGGACAGGATATTATTCATCTACTGAAAGAAAGCCATAATAAATATCATCAGACACTTATTATTGTAACACATGATGAAAATATTGCCTTGCAGGCAGATAGAATTATCTGCATTGCAGATGGAAAGGTAGTGCGTGATGAAAGACAGGTGAATCGTCCATGAATATTTTCAACAAAGTTGCACTACAAGGACTGAAAAAAAATCGTACACGAACTTTTGTAACGATTATAGGTGTTGTGCTATCTGCTGCTATGATTACGGCAGTCACAACCTTTGGAGTTTCTTTGATAAACTACATGACAAAAGGTGCTATTTCGAAATATGGTGATTGGCATGTTGAGTTTTTAGATGTTGATTCATCTTTTGTCAAGAAACAGAAAAGCAATGATAAAGTTTCAAATACTACGGTATTTGAAAATGTTGGCTATTCAAAGCTTAGTGGAAACAGAAATTCAGATAAACCGTATCTTTTTATAGCTGGATTCAATAAAGAAACTTTTGATACTGTGCCTATAGATTTGATTTCTGGTAGATTACCTAAAAATAGTGGGGAAATTATTATTTCTAGTAAAGTTGCAACAGATGGTGGTGTTAAATTTGCAGTGGGTGACACTATTTCCTTAGATGTAGGTAAACGTATAAATGGGAATGAGAGGCTTGGTCAAGGTAAACCATACACTGCTGAAGGTGAAATCCTTGTATCACAGGGCAAGAGGACATATAAAGTTGTTGGTATATGTAGAAAACCCGTCTTTGAGGAATCTTCTGCTCCAGGATATACATTGATAACCAAAGCAGATTCACAATTCAAATCAGATAGCTTTAGCTTGTTTGCCACATTGAAAAATCCGAATCAAGTTCATTCCTATGTAAGTAGCACTGGAGAACATGCTTACACTTTAAATGATAATGTGTTGCGTTTCATGGGAGCTTCCGACAACAATCTGTTCAATGTCTTTTTATATTCAGTTGGCGGAATTGTGCTTGCTATTATCATGATTGGTTCAATTTTCCTAATCTATAATTCGTTTAACATGTCTTTGAATGAACGTACACAACAGTTTGGAATCCTTTCATCTGTTGGAGCAACAGCAAAGCAATTAAGGAATTCCGTATTGTTTGAAGGGATTTGTATTGGTACTATTGGTATACCAATTGGTGTTGTAGTTGGGATAGTGAGTATTGAGCTTGTAATTTCTGTTATCTCCAAAAACTTTGCAGATGTTCTATACACTAACGTCTCTCTGACCTTAACATTGTCTATTACTGCAATAATTGTTGCAGTAGCAGTCAGTATGGTTACTATCTTAATCTCAGCCTATATTCCAGCTAGAAAAGCAGCTAATACGCCAGTGATGGAGTGTATACGCCAAACAAACGAAGTAAAAGTCGAATCCAAAGCTATGAAGACATCAACTCTTGCACAACGTATTTATGGTTTGGAGGGAACTCTTGCACTGAAAAATTTTAAAAGAAATAAAAAACGCTATCGAAGTATAGTTTTATCATTAGCTTTAAGTATAGTGTTGTTTATATCGACTAGTGCTTTGGTAGGGGATTTGAAACAGATGTCGAGCCAGAAGTCAGAGGTTACTGACCATGACATTATTTTTTCCACACAAGACATGAGTGATAATGAAATGCTAAAGCTTTATGATAAAATGAAGAGTGCTAATGGTGTTTATGAAGGCTTATATCAAGAAATTATGACCTATTCATGCATTGTTAAAGGAAATAAGCTGACAGATAACTATTTACACCATGAAGGTTTGCATTCAACAAATGAAACAGTTAATCTACCAGTAGATATGCAGTTTCTTGATGATAGTACTTATCTGAATATTATCAAAGGTCTTGGGTTGAATGCAAAAGAATATACTGGGAAAAATGCAAAGATGATTGCTGTCTCTATGACTGTTGAGGATGATGATATTATTGATATATTTACAAATTCTTCTATGAATGTTACTCTTACTCCTGAAAAAGATGGTGAGTTGAAGAAAGACGAAAATAAAAATGTAAATATTACATTTGTTAAAGTAGTACCACCAGATTCTCCTCCAGGGGTAAGAAATTCTAAGAATAAGCAAGCAAGCTTCAAAGTGTTAGCTCCTTATTCAATCAAAGATAAGTTTGAGATTCTTAATGCTTCCACAGGAATTAAAAGCATGGGATTTCAATCAAAGAACCCAACTCAGTCAGTTGCAGAAATGGAGAAGATTATCGAGAGCGAGGGGATTACATCTGAGTATAATCTGTACAATATGTATGGAATGATGGATGAGAATCGCAATTACATCTTCATTGTAAATGTATTTGCCTATACTTTCATCATTATGATTTCACTTATTTCTGTTGCTAATGTCTTCAATACAATTTCTACGAATATCAAGTTACGTCGTAAAGAACTTGCCATGCTTCGTTCTGTTGGAATGTCTGAGCGTGATTTCCAAAAAATGATGAACTTTGAGTGTGTTTTTTATGGTATGAGGGCTCTACTCTTTGGACTTCCTATAGCAATAATTTCTTCATGGTTAATTCATAAAGGAATGGTTACAGATAACATTAACTTTGTGTTTCCATGGATAAGTATCGGAATCAGTGTATTTGGAGTTCTTTTTATCGTATTCATTACAATGTTGTATACTACTAGTAAGATAAAAAAAGAAAATATTATTGATGCGCTTAGAGATGATATGGCTTAATTTAAGACATATGTTAATTTGATGAAAAAATCATCCTAGGAAATGCTGTTAAAAAAGAATACTAATTTATACTTAAAAACAGGTGAGAATTGGCATTAGCTATGTTCTCGCCTGTTTTCTTACAAAATTTACTGAGAGAAGGTAATTATACTAAACATCTTAAGTCAATTTCTCTCTTTTTAACTTGTATCTGAATTTCAGTTAGAAGTTCTTCTTCATTGTTTGTAGATAAAGGGTCTATTATAGGTATTTCATATATATAATTTTCAATAGGTATTCTTTTATACTCAACATAATCAACAAGTTTCTTAAAAGCAGTATAATTTTCTTTGTAAGGTCCTTTATATGTCATACAGATAAAATCACCAGCTGAAATTTCTGTTATATATTTCTGTGATTTTGTATCAAATAAATCTCTTTCAACTGTAACAAAACTATTGTCATAAATTACTTTATCTTCCTTTAAAAATTTATCTATAGACACAAGCCCACTTACACCACCATAAAATACAGATATATTATCTTCTAATATATTTGCTATTTGTCTTCTCGAAAGTTCCATAGTTTCTTCACTACTTAACCCTTCTTCATATTCTATAGACAATATACTTCTTCTTGGAATATGTTTTCTAACTATTTTATTGACATCATCTACTTTCATACCCTTTTCCATTGTTTCTTTCTTAGTACTTAGTACTTTTTTTATAAGTTCTAATTCTTTAATTTTCTCATCCACTATATTAATTTTATTAGTTAGTAGCTTTAGAATTTCTTCATTATTTTCATCAAGCTTTGATTTAATTTCCTTTAAAGGCATACCTAGATATTTTAAGTATTTTATAATATCTAATTGTGAAAATTGGTCAATTGAGTAATATCTGTAATTGCTTTCTTGATCAACATGAACAGGTTTAAATAAATCTATTTGGTCATAGTATCGTAGTGTCTGTATACTTATTTTATGAAGTTTTGACATTTCTCCTATTGAAAACTTTTTACTCATACAATCACCTCATTTGAGATTTAAAATATATTCCATGGATATTTATCAGGTGGATGACATGTAAATTCCATTTTTTCTTTTGTAGTAGGGTGGTATAGTTCTATTTTATTAGACCAAAGAGCTATTTGTTGTCCAACTTTATTTATCTCTTTGCCATATCTTTGGTCTCCATATAATGGATGTTTTCTGCTTGCAAACTGAACCCTTATTTGATGGGAACGGCCAGTTTTCAAGTTCACTTTAACCAAATTTAGATTTTCTTTAAGGTCTAATATTTTATAGTCAAGTTCAGCTTCTTTGGCATCTTTATGACTTTTTTTCACTACAGTTACCATATTGGTCTTTTTATTCTTGTACAAAAAATCTTTTAATGTATCTTCATCAGATTTCATCTTGCCATGTACAATAGCTAGATAAGTTTTATTAAAAGTCTTATTTCTTACTTGTTCAGAAAGTCTTGATGCTGCCTTTGATGTTTTTGCAAAAACCATAACTCCACCTACTGGTCTATCCAATCTATGTATTAAACCAATATATACATTTCCAGGTTTGTTATACTTTTTTTTAATATAGTCTTTTAAAAGATTTACCATATCTTTATCATTAGTATCATCTCCCTGAGATAATATATTAACTGGTTTTTCTACAACTAGTAAATGGTTATCTTCATATATGACTTTTATCATTATTTTTTCTCCCATCTCCCAAATATACCACAAGGAAGTATCTTACCATCTCTAGAAGCTGGTATTCCTAATTCTCCACCATATATATCTCCTGCATTTGCCTTCTTGCCTATTGTTGTAGATAGTACATTTTCAAGAACTATTGGAGAAAAGCCTGTTGTATAAGAATTAATCAAGAAAAATAATGGGTCATCTGATAAAACACCCATACATAAGTCTACAAAACTATATAATTTTTCTTCTATTTGCCATACTTCTCCTTTAGGTCCCCTTCCATAAGAAGGTGGGTCCATTATTATTGCATCATATTTTTTACCTCTTCTTATTTCTCTTTCAACAAACTTTACAACATCATCTACTATAAATCTTACTGTTTGATTTTTAAGACCTGATAATTCTATATTTTCTTTTGCCCAATTAACCATACCTTTTGCTGCATCAACATGGCATACTTCCGCACCAGCAGATGCACATGCTACTGTAGCTCCACCTGTATAGGCAAATAGATTTAATACTTTTATAGGTCTGTTAGCTTTCTTTATTTTGTCTATCATCCAATCCCAGTTGGCTGCTTGTTCTGGGAACAGTCCAGTATGTTTAAATCCAGTTGGTTTAATGTGAAACTTTAAGTTTTTATAATTTATAGTCCATTGTTCAGGGTATCTTTTTTTGTGTTCCCATTGACCTCCACCTTTATTACTTCTATGATAATGTCCATGAGGGTTCTTCCATAAAGCCCATTCAGACTCCATTGGCCATACAACCTGTGGGTCTGGTCTTCTAAGTACATAATTACCCCAACGTTCTAATTTTTCTCCATTTCCCATATCTATAAGTTCATAATCTTTCCATTTATCCGCTAATAATAACATATCTTTCCTCCTATAAAATAACTCTCAATCCTATGTATTATACCACAAAATTAGTCATTTTTTGTTGTTTTAGATACTTTCTATTCTTTACATTTGATATTAACATTATTACTGCTTTAAGCATATTATATTGTATCTGATTTTTTTAATAAAAGGGGGAGGATTTTAATGGAAAATTATCAATCTACAAATACTTGTACATATAATATATTATATGTGCAATTTAATGAAGACTTTGAAAGAAGTAAGTATTTTTCTTATGATGTAAAGTATCCTATTATACACAATATTAGAAATCAATCTACTTATGTAAATCCAGCAATTTTAAATAACATAAACAATGCTGTAAGAATGACTGTGAACAATTTTAAAAATGGTTTACAGGAAGAAGAACAAGAATATAATAATGCAGCTTCTCAAAATTCACTTCCAAAACAAAGTTACTGGGTATCAACTAGTTATGCAGTTACTTTTAATAAAAATTATGTGCTAAGTATGATATTAAGTCTTATGGGGTTTGCTAATAACTCTGGACCTAAATATAATACATTGAATAATTACAATATAGATTTGACAACTGGAAAAGAACTTTTACTTGGTGATATTTTTAGAGATGGAACTGATTATATAAATATAATAACTGATTATATAAAATCTCAAATAAATGAAAATAGAGATATGTATTATTCTAACGTAGAATTGGTTATACCTGAAGACCAAGCTTTTTATCTAACAGATGATGGAATTGTTATATATTTTGGAGTAGATGAAATAGCACCTGAAAGTTTTGGAATACCTAAATTCAAGATGAAGTTTTCTGATTTTGGGAATTTTATAAACTCACGTTTTTATTGTATTTCTCCAGATATATATGTCCAATCAAGAGGAAAATCAAAGCATTTTGTAGGATAAAAATATAGATAATTCTGAGCCCTATTTTAGTATTTATACTGGAGTAGGGTTAAGATTTATCTATCTTAAATAATGTGATTTAAACTGTACTATTTATATGCGTTAATTATATAAATTTAGACATATTGATAAATATTTAAAATAGCACGATTGTTTTGTATTAAAAGTTTTAACTTTTGAATCAACAAGAGGATTATATTATTATATACATTTAAGTCACTATTTTTTTTTATACATTTGCTGATAAGCAGAGTTTTTATTGATGACCTCTACATTTAAATTGGGATTACTTACCACTTCATATAAAAAGAGTTTTCCTAATTTTAATCTGATATTCATCTCCAACCTGTTCCATTCATAGCCTTTGAACAATTCTTTTAATAAAAAAACTTCGCCACAATTGATGTTTTTTAATTCATCTATTGCTTCTTTTAACAGACTATTCATATTATTTCCTCCAATTTGTATAAACTCATTAATTTCATTATATTGGTAATTTTTGACATAGTCAAACAAATTATAAAGGAATTATTATGGTGTCAAAAGTTAACAGTATTGACACCAAAAAACCATTTTAGTAAAATGGATAAAGATGATTAGATACAAGCCTCTGGGCAACTTCTGTACTAAATATTTATGTTAGGAAGTGATTATTATTATATATGGATATTGTCGTGTAAGTACAAAAAATCAAACAGATAACAATAGTCTTTATCAGCAACAACAAGAAATATTGAGTAAATATAACGATGCCAAGATAATAAAAGAAACTTATACAGGTACTACTACAAATAGACCTAAGTTTGAAAAAGTTATATCATCTTTAAAAAAGGGAGACTTACTTGTTGCAACTAAATTAGATAGACTAGCTAGAAGTACATCAGAAGGAATACAATTAATAGAAGGATTGTTCGCTAAAGAAGTAAGTGTTCATATTTTAAATATAGGACTCTTAGAAAATACTTCAATGGGAAAGTTCTTTCTAACTACATTACTTGCAGTTGCAGAACTTGAAAGAAATATGATAATAGAGCGTACTCAATTAGGTAAGGAATTTGCTAGAAAGAAAAAGGATTTTAAAGATGGTAGACCAAAGAAATATAGTAATCAACAGATACAATATGCATTAGGATTATTAAACTCGAAACCATATAGAGAGGTTGTGAAGATGACTGGAATTTCTAAAAGCACACTTATTCGTGCAAAGAAATCAATATGATAGAGGTATAATTTATGAAAAATTATAGGTATAAATAACTAAAGATGTTTATACCTATAACTAATAGTATTTAAAATTATAATACATAAAAGATTCTTAAAGTTTTTGTAAAATATTTTTTATATTATATAATTTTACTGTTAGGATATGTATGATTAAAGATATTAAGTAATATTAAAATATTTAACTATAGTATATCTATAAAGAGATAATAAATCTTTAAAAATTTATGTGTTATATAAAAAATTAATGATTTATGTAATTAGTTAAGGAACAACATAAAAATAGGTATATCTTGGAGTGACATTAGTTATTCTAAGGTATACCTATTTTTGTGCTAAATATTTTAAACATTGTAAAAAAAATATCAAAAACATATTGACTCTATAGTTACTATAGAGTTTATAATTAGAACTGTAAAAAGACAAAATAAATGTCAGATTTTTAGAAATTATAACAAATATAAAAGTATACTTAAATAATTTGTATTAAGATTAAGCTAAATTGGTGAAATTTGGCAGGGAAAACGTTGTATAAATAAGTCAAACCAGGAGGGAATTAAAATGAGTAATAATATTAATCAAGATTTGGAGACAAAAATAATACATTGGGGACACAGTGCAGATCCAACGACTGGTGCATTAGCTACACCAATATGTCAAACAGCAACATTTGCAGCAAAGACAGTAGAGCATTTTGAAGAGTTATGTATGACATGGGGATATGTATATACAAGAGAATGTAATCCTACACTTACAGAATTAGAGGCTAAATTAGCTATGCTTGAAAATGCAGAAAGTGCTATATCTAGTACATCAGGTATGGGGGCAATAACCTCTACTATATTAGCATTAGTAAAAAGTGGGGACCACATAGTTAGTTCAGATGGGATATTCTCACATACTAAATTATTTATGTCTGAATTATTATCTAAATTTGGAGTTGAAGTTACATTTGTAGATGCAGTAAGTCCACAAAACATAAAAGATGCAATGAAACCAAACACTAAGATAGTTTATATAGAAAGCCCTTTAAATCCATCATTAGATTTAGTAGATATAAAAACAATAGCAGAAATTGCTCATGAGAATAAGAGCTTAGCTATTGTTGACAGTACTTTTGGTACACCAATTATACAAAGACCAATAGATTTAGGTGCAGATTTAGTAATACATAGTCTTACAAAATTTATAAATGGACATGGGGATACTTTAGGGGGAGCAGTAGCAGGTTCAAAAGAATTAATAGATTTAGTTAGATGGCCAAGTTTATGTTGTTTTACAGGAGCATCTTTACCACCAATGAGTGCATGGATGATTCTAAGAGGTATGAAAACGTTAGATATGAGAATGAAAAAGCATTGTGAAAATGGATTAGCAGTAGCAGAGTTTTTAGAGCAAGAAGAAAGTGTGGAGTTAGTAAAATATCCAGCACTAAAATCTCATCCTCAATATGAGCTTTGTAAAACTCAAATGAATGGTTTAGGTGGAGGTGTAGTTTCATTTAAACTAAAAGATGGTATCAATGGTTTGACAAGAGACCAAGCTAGTAGAAGATTAATGAACTCTTTAGAACTTGCAACAATAGCAACAAGTTTAGGAGAAGAGCATACATTAGTTCAAATGAATGGAGAAAATCTAATAAGAATAGCTGTAGGATTAGAATCTTCAAATGATATAATAAAAGATTTTAAACAAGCAATAGAAAAACTAAAATAAAATTATATGAATAAAATTATAAATAAAAAATTTTAAGGAGAGAAAATCAATGGAAAACAAAAGTAATGTTAAAAGATTTTTGATAATATTCATATTGGCATTTGGAACAACAGCTATGTATAGTTTACCATATATGAAATCATCATTTTATGACCCAATGCAACAAGCTTTAGCATTGAGTCATACACAAATAGGGAACTTATTGAGTTTATATGGACTAGTAGGAATGGTATCTTATTTTATAGGAGGATGGTTTGCAGATAGATTCTCAGTTAGAAAACTGATAACTTTTTCTTTAATTGCTTCAGGTTTACTAGGATTTTATTTCTCAACATTCCCATCATATAGTATGATACTTTTAATATTTGTATTATGGGGATTTACAACAATATTAACTTTCTTCTCAGCATCTGTTAAAGTTGTTAGAATGCAAGGAAGTGAATCAGAACAAGGAAGAATATTTGGTTTTTATGAAGGACTATCAGGTGTATCAGGTACATTAATTTCTTTTATAGGTCTTTACTTCTTTGGTAAATTTGCTGAAATAACAATAGGGTTCAAATATGTAGTATGGTTATACTCTGCAGCATCTATAATATGTGGTATAATTTTATTCTTCTTAGTAGAAGAGAAAAAAGATACTGGAGCATCAGATGAAGGATTAAGCATTAAGTCATTATTAAAAGTAGTTACAATGCCAAAAGCTTGGTTAATTGGTCTTATAATATTTTCAACTTATCTAGTATTCTCAAGCTTAACTTACTTAAGCCCATATTTATCAGAAGTGTATGTAATGCCAATGACTCTAGTTTCAGCTCTATCAATAATTAGAACTTATGTTATAAAAATGGGAGCATCTCCTATTGCTGGTGTAATAACAGACAAAGTTGGTTCATCTATAAAAGTAATGTTTGTAGGATTTATACTAATGACAGTGAGTACAGCTGCATATTTGGTAATTCCTAAAGGTGCAGGATTTATATGGATAGCTGTAATAAATATGATAATACTAAGTGTAATCTTATTTGGGTTTAGAGGTATATACTTTGCATCTGTTTCAGAATCTAATATATCTTTAGAAACTACAGGAGCAGTAGTTGGATTTGCTTCATTTATAGGATTTTCTCCAGACGCATTTTATTATACTATAGCAGGTAATTGGTTGGATAAATATGGACAAACAGGATATACTTATATATTCATTTTATCTGTAGTATGTGCAGTTATAGGTATATTTGCTACTTATGCTCTAAATAAAATAAATAAAAGAGAAAATAAAAATTTAAATAACAAGATTGCTTAATAACAAGATTGATTAAATACTTATAATTATTATAATAACTCTACCTATTTTATAGAAATGGGTAGAGTTGTTCATATTTAAATATTAAAAGTAAAAAATTTAAAATATAAGAACGTGGAGATTAGATATGTTAGCATTGTGGGAAAATGGAATTATAGTTATATTTGCATTTATATTATTAGGGATAGGTTATTATTTTTCTAGGAATGTAAAAGATATGGAGAGTTATTACCTAGGAAATCGAAGCTTACCATGGTCATTGATAGTAGGTACTTTGGTTGCTTCATGGTATGGGGGAGTTGGTACGGTAGGTAGTGTAGAGTATGCGGCTATATATGGAATATCTGCATGGGCAGTTTGGTCAATAGCTGCACATATTGGAAGAATGCCTTTAGCATTGTGGGTTGGGCCAAGAATCCATATAAGAACCAATATAACAGTTCCTGATTTATTGGAAAGTTTTTATGGAAAACATGTTGCTATAATTGGAGCAATCTTAATGTTCATATATTGTGCACAACTTGGAGAAATAACAGCTATGGGAACTATAGGTAATGTAGCTTGGGGAATAGATAAAGAATTGATAGGTCTAATAATGGTAGTTGTGGTTGTTGTACTTACAGTACTTGGTGGGCTTATGGGAGTTGCTATTACAGATATGGTATTATTTTTCTGCATGGTATTTGGTTTAACTATGGTTATGCCAGGTCAATTTGAACAAATAGGAGGTTTTCAAGGTCTTACAGAGGCACTTAAAGATGCACCTCAGCTTATGCATCCTACAAAAGGTATGTCAGCAATGAAAGCTTTGATGCTAATTGTATATTCTTTTGGAGCTTATTCAGACCCCACTTTTTATCAAAGATTTTCGGCAGCAGACTCTCCAAAAGTTGGTAGAAGGGCTTTATTAACTTGTTTTTCACTATGGATATGTTTTGATATGGTTTTGACTATGACAGGTCTTATAGTGAGAGCAACTTATCCAGAAATGGCACCAGCTGCTGGGTACATAACTTTAGTTTTAGAGACATTACCACAAGGAATAAGGGTAATATTTATAATAGGAATTTTAGGCTCTATAGTATCAACATTAGATAGTTACTATCTAGCAGCAGGAGCCACATTAGCCAATGATATATATGGAAGAATTACGAAAAAGGAATTATCTCAGAAACAATTAGTAAAATTTACTAGAATAGGTGTATGTTTAGCAGCAGTTATGGGACTTAGTGTAGCTTTTAGATTTGAAAATGTATATGATGCATGTATATTCGTAGGAAGTATTTGGATGGGTTCAGCATTTGTACCTATAGTAGGTGGGCTTCTTGGAAATGGTAGAAGAACATCTATGGGAGGTATTTTAGGAATGATTGTAGGGGGAGTGACATTTGGGTACTTTAAAATATTCCCAGTTCAAAGTTTTGAATTAGAGCCTCTTGTAGTGGCTATACCACTTTCATTTATTGCATGGATGATTGGAAATAGAATAGGTGAGAATTTAAATACACAAAATAATCTATAAAAGGAGAAACTGCTATGTCTAAATTGGTGTCTAAGGTGAAAAAAGATTTAGAAATAAAATGGTTTGGGATAGATGGCTTTCTAGTACTATTGTACTTTTTAATAACAGGATTTATATTTTATGGTATAGTGACTAGAAATGATATTATAGTTGGAAAAATAATTCCATATGGAGTCATGACAGTTGTAGTTATAATATTTTTTGATTATATATATAGAGTTATAAAAATGACAAGAAAAAAATAAGAAAGAGAATGATTTTATGGATATAAGAGCGTTGCCTATAAAAATTACAAAAGATAAAGCTATAGATATAGCCAAGAGTGGAAAAAACTCTTTGATTAGTAAATTGATATTAAAGAACAAGGATACGCATGAAGTTAGACTTCACTATATAGAGTTTAAAATTGTCACACTTAAAATTCATAAAAATAAATCTGTTTTCATGAAGAAAAAACATTCTAATGATATAAATGAGTTGAAAATTTTGGTGAATGGTTCTACAGGTGCTGGTAGTATAGTGCAAGAGTTGCCAATATGTGAGATGGTTAAAAACGTAGATTGTAATATTGTACAATATAGTGATAAAGATGAAAGAAGAGTAAAAGCAAAGGCAAATAAGATGGCTATGAGGTTAACTCATAGGTTTATGGGAGGAATTCCAGAGATTGAAATAGTTAAAATTGAAAGTATTTTTAGACCATACTGGGTAGTATTTTTTGGAAAAGTTGAATTGAATGCAAGAGTTAGTTATCTTCCAATTGAAGCTGATGGCTTTGTTATAGGAATGTAAAATATTTTGCACTTATTGTATAATACATATTAATAGAAGATATTATATATTTAGCCATATAAGATGTCTTCTATAGTAGATAATATGATTTGCAATAAGTGCATTTTAAGTTTTATAGATTTTAAAAATGGAGGAAATTAAATTTTATGCAAAATTATGAATACAATGGATTTTATATAGAAAAACCAATGGGAAATAATATATTTTCATATGATAAAAGAGATAATAAGAGTATCTATGTACCAAAACTTGTAAGTGGTACATTAAATGATGTAAAGTTGGGTAATAAAGTAGTTTTCAATGAAGTAGACGAAAATGAGGAGATAAAAGCAATAGGATTGGAGAATATGGTCGAATATGTCCTGGGAAATAAAAAAATATACGTATTTGATAATCATAATCATGCATTTTATTTTTGGCTAAAATCTATGATGAATGATGAATTTACAAGAGGATGCAAGTTAGTGCATGTGGACCAACATAAGGATACTAGAGAACCTAAAAACTATGATGTAGATATAAATAATATAAAAGATGTATTTAGGTATACAAATGAGATTTTAAATGTAGGTAGCTTTATAAAACCAGCATTGAAACATAAAATATTTTCAGAGTTAATAATAATAGACAGTTTATATGGATTTGCTTTAGATATAGAGCCAGAGTTTGTTCTTGATATAGATTTGGATATATTTTCAAGTGATATGGATTATATACCGTTTGATTTCAAACTGGATAAGATAAAAAACTTAATTAAAAAAGCTAAAGTAATAACAATTGCTACAAGCCCTTACTTTATAAACCAAGAGTATGCTATAAAAGTATTAAAAGAATTGTTTAATTATGATATAATATAAGAGTTAACTTTAAATAGAATATGGTATAATCAAAAAGAAGAAACTTATAATCTAACTAAAAGATTTTATACTATAAAAACTATAAAAATATAGATTTACTTAGGAGGAAAAAAGCATGAGTTTATATACTGAATGGAGAAATTTAAGTGATAATCATGAAAATCAAGAAGTAGAGGTAAAGTTCTGGGAAGAATATTTAAAAATTGAAGCTGGAATATACAATGAAATATTAAATAATAAAATGGATGTTGTTGAAGGTAAAGTAAGTGAATTGGCTGAAAAATTTGGAACTACTAATGAATTTTTCATGGGATTCATAGATGGAATAAGTGAAAGCTTAAAAGAAGAGATAGTGTTAGAAGATGTAGAAGCTGATAAAGAAGTTTCTATAAAAATAGATTGGGAAAAATTATACAGTAATATGGTGACTGTTGAAGCTCATTGGCTATATAATTTACAAGGTTGGGAAGAAATATTACCAGCAGACCAAAGAAAAGAGATAATAAAAACGTATAAAAAATCTAAGACAGTAGTTAAAGAAGCAAAAATAGGAAGAAATGATTCATGCCCATGTGGAAGTGGAAAAAAATATAAGAAATGTTGTGGGAAGTAAGGTAGTCTTATGTTTATTTTAAGATTTGCAGATGATGATGACAATTTATCAGTTAAAGATTTTACATCTTTAACTGATTTAAAAAAGTATATTAGTGAAAATGATATAGATAAAACATGGCATCAAATTGAAGAAGTTAAAAGAGTAATACCTAACTTAAAAGAGGAATAAGATTAAGTAACATAAAAAAGAATATTAAAAAATAGTTGTCAATAGTTGTCTATAAGGACAACTATTTCTATTTTTGGATATAAATATAAAATATACAGGGGGTATAAATATGAAGTTTATTGATTTACATTGTGATACTATAGCAAAGCTAATGGAAAATGTAGAGACAAGTGCACTTAAGTCTAACAAATATTCTGTTGATATAGACAGATTGAAAAAAGGGGATTCGTTAGCTCAAACATTTGCTCTTTTTGTTGATACTGAAGAAGTAAAGCAACCTTTTGATTATTGTATGAGCATGGCAAATAAATTTCATGAGGAAATGAAAAAAAATAGTGATGTAATAGCTTTAGCTACTAACTATGAAGAAATTATGAAAAATCAATCAGAAGGAAAACTTACAGCACTTTTATCTATTGAGGAAGGTGCAGTACTTGAAGGGAAGATAGAAAATCTAACTAAATTTTACGATTTAGGGGTTAGAATGATGACAATAAGTTGGAATCATGTGAATGAATTGAGCTTTCCTCATAATAAAGTAGAGTATAGAGAAAAAGGTCTTACTGATTTTGGAAGAGAAGTAGTACATAAAATGAATGAATTGGGAATGTTAGTTGATGTTTCACATATTTCAGATGGAGGATTTTATGAAATTGCTAAGATTTCTTCTAAACCAATAATTGCTACACATTCTAATTCAAGAGCAATGATGAATCATTCTAGAAATCTAACTGATGATATGATTAGAGTATTGGCAAATAAAGGTGGAGTTACAGGTATAAACTTTTTCCATTTATTTTTAAGTGATAAAAGCGAAAGTAAGCTTGAAGATATGGTCAGACATATAAAACATCTTGTTAATGTAGGAGGAATAGATGTGGTGGCTCTAGGCTCAGATTTTGATGGAATAGATTCAAAGGTCGAGATTGAGGATATATCTCAGATGGGTAAATTATATGAGCCTCTAAAAAAAGAAGGATTTAGTGAAGATGATATAGAAAAGATATACTATAAAAATGCTTTAAGAGTGATAAAAGAAGTATTATAAGAAATGTTTTTTTGACATTAGGAAACAAAGTTTTATATCGAACATAGTATAAACTAAGATAAAAATTTATTGGAGGTTTAACTATGAAGGTAGGAGACATTGTAGCTAGAAAGTCACATAACAAAGATATAGTATTTAAAATAGTCTCTTTTGGTGTAGATGAAAATAATGAAAAAATAGCTATACTAAAGGGAATTGCATTTAGAGTAATAGCAGATGCTTATATTGATGACTTAGAATTAGTAAAAGCACCTGATATAAAAGATATATTAATAGATAAAAATGTAGAAAATTTATTATATAAGTCAGTAAGAAAAGCTAAAGAAAGACAGAAAAGAATGACAAGAGCAGTTCCAAAACTTCAATTAAATCCTAACACATATGGAATGCCTGGAAAAGTATTACAGATAGATGGAGATAAGGAATATTTAAAAATTTGTTTGGATGTATATGCTCAACTTGGAATACCTGCTGTAGGAGTAGCAGTTTCAGAACAAAATCAGCATAAAGAAGTGAGAGCATTACTAGAAAAATATAATCCGGATATACTAGTAGTAACAGGTCATGATGCAATGACAATAAAAAGAGGAGATATAGAAGATATGAGCAACTATAGAAACTCTTTAAACTTTATGAAAACAGTAAAAGAAGCACGTAAATGGCAACCAAATTTGGATAATCTTGTTATATTTGCAGGAGCATGCCAATCAAATTATGAAAAAATAATAAATGCAGGAGCAAATTATGCAAGTTCGCCTGGAAGAATAATGATACATGCTTTAGACCCTGTTTTTGTAGTGGAGAAAATTGCTTGTTCAAGAATTGATGTAGTAGTGCCTATTGATGAGGTTATAGAGCAGACTATTACAGGTGTTAAGGGTATTGGTGGCTCTGAAACAAGAGGAAAATTTAGATGGGCAATGCCAAAAACAATATTACACTAAAAAAAATTAACATAATTATACTGTATATCTTCAAAAATAGTATTGACATTTTTGCAAAAAATATATAAAATAATTAGTTTAAACATTTGACAAAAATGTTTATATGTGATATTATGTAAACATATAAACGTTAAAGAAGGTGATATTGTGGCTACTGTTCAAACTCTAGATAAGATAAGAGTAAGCTTAGAGAGACATATAGGAAAGAAAATATTGTTGAAAGCTAATAAAGGAAGAAAGCAGATTATTACAAAAGAGGGTATACTAGAAAAAGTTTATCCAAGCGTGTTTGTTATAAAATTAGATGATGAAAGTAATGGATACCCTAGAGTATCTTATAGTTACTCAGATTTGTTAACATCTAATGTAAAGTTGCAAGTTTTTAGAGATCAAGATAAATTACAGATAAGTTAAAATTATACCTATTAAAAATAGGTGTAATTTTTTTTTTGCTCCTTAAATATAAATATAGTGTGATACTTTTATAATACTTAAGGAGGTAAACTATGGAATTAATTAAAGATGTAATCAAAATTGACAATAGAATAGACTTCGGAAAATTTCAAACATTTATTGAGGCGGAGGCGGTAGTACCGGACAAAAAATTAGATGTATATGAAATCGTAAAGACAGAAGGGTACATATCACTTAAAAAAATTGAAATGGCAGATGGGAAGATACTTTGTAGAGGAAGTTTTAATTATAACGTAATCTATATTGCAGATGATAAAAATACTATTTCTAATGTAGATGGAAAAGTAGACATAAACGAAGTTATAGAAAAAGATAATGTTGTTCAAGATATGGAATACATGTTATTTTCAGAAGTAGAGCATATGGATTGTACTATAATGAATGAGAGAAAAATCAAAGTAGGAGCTCTTATGAATATAAGAGGAAGTTTATTTGAAAAGCAAAGATTAGATATAGTAAAGGATGTATCACAAGTAGATGGCATACAAAAACACAGAAAAGAAATTTGTTTTCAAGATATAGTTGGAATAGAAAAGGCTGAAAGTTCTATAAGAGATACTATAACTATAAACACAGAAGAAATTCAGTCTATAATAAGTTTAAATCCATCTATTAAAGTAAAAGAAAGTAGAGTAACTGATAATAAGGTTATCATTGGTGGAGTATTAGAAATAAATCCATTAGCTTGTACATATGAGGGTGAACTTGTAGAGTTAGATAGAGTAGGTATTGAGTTTACTCAATTTGTAGAGGTGCCTGGAGTTAGTGATGGTATGATTGAGGAAGTCTTGTTGTCTATGTCAGACTTTAATCATATTTTTAAACAAAATAGTGAAAGTAATACAGGTCTTTTAGAAATAGATTGTATGGCTTGTTGTAAAGTAAAAGTTACAGATGAAGTGACAAGAGAGGTATTGCAAGATGCATATTCTCCTCAAAAAATAATAAAATTTGACCATAAGCCTATTCAATTAAACAAAACTTTAAGAAATAGTGAAGAGACATTTATGGTTAGAGAAGGCATAAGAAATGATAATGATGATATACAAATAAAAAATATTGTAAGCGTTTGTCCAACTATGTCTATAGAAAATAGTTATATTGAAGAAAATAAAAGTATTATACAAGGGATTATAAAAGTTGAGATTTTATTTGTTCCAGTTGAGGGTCTAAAATTAGTTTATAAAATTAGTGAAGAAATTCCGTTTGAACATGATGTAGAGATGGATAACTTAACTGATACAGCATCTGTGTTTAATACAGCATGTATTGATAAAATTGAAGTTGATTTAAATAGAGACCAAATAGATTTAGTTATAAAAATTAAGAGATTTACTGAGGCACTAGACAAAAAGGCAGAAAACTTCATCATAAAAGGTGAAGACCAAGGTGTATATGACTTATCTAAAGCACCTAGTATAATTGTATATATATGTAAAGATGGTGATACTTTCTGGAATATTGCAAAAAAATACAATACAACAGAAAATGAAATTGCAGAGCTTAATGATATAAAACTTGATGAACCAATTAAGCCTGGTAAGTGTCTTATTTTAGAAAAAAAAGTCGTATTAGTAGATTAATATTAAAAAATTTAAAGTAATTAAGTATAATAGGGTATTATAATACCCTATTATTTTATTTTTTGTAGTATAATATTATTGTTAGTGATGCATTATTCTTTAAACAAGGAGGATAGAATGGATTTTATAAAACTAAAAAGTAAGGCAAAAATAAATTTATCCATTGATGTCTTAGGAAAAAGGCAAGATGGTTATCATTTTGTTGAAATGATAATGCAAACGATAGATTTATACGATATAGTAAAAGTAAAAGGATTGGATGAAGATGAAATAAAGGTAAAAAGCACTAGTTTAGATATTCCTTTAGATGAAGATAATATTGTTTATAAAGCCGCTAAAATACTTAAGAATAAATTTGATATAAAAAAAGGTGTAGAAATATTTATAGAAAAAAATATTCCTGTAGCAGCAGGAATGGCTGGAGGAAGTTCTAATGCAGCCGCAGTATTAGTAGGTCTAAATCAATTATGGAAGCTTGAATTATCTGAAGATGAATTAAAAGAAATAGGATTTAATTTAGGGGCAGATGTTCCATTTTGTATATCAGGACAACCTGCTTTAGCTCAAGGAGTTGGAGAAAAGCTAACTGATATCAAAGGTTTGCCATGTGATACGAATATATTGATATGTAAGCCAGACTTATTTGTTTCTACTAAGGAAGTTTATCAAGGGTTAGATTTGAATAATATTAAAAAAAGACCAAATAATAAATATTTGATAGAGTGTTTAAAATCTGAAGACATAAAAGCTTTATCAGAAAACATGGTAAATGTTCTTGAAAATGTTACTATAAGTAAGCATGAAGAAATAGATAATATAAAGCAAGTTATGATGAAAAATAATGCTTTAGGTTCTATGATGAGTGGAAGTGGTCCTACAGTTTTTGGATTATTTGAAAGTAAAGAAGATGCTCTAATTGGAAAAAAAGAATTATTAAAAAAATATAAACAGGTATATGTTGTTAATAGCAGTCAAAAAGGGGTTGAAATTTGTGGAGAATTTAACTAAACTGAACTTGGATAATTACAAGCCATTAAGAGATGTAGTTTTTGAAAACTTAAGAGAAGCAATCTTAGAAGGAAAATTAAAGCCTGGTCAAAGGCTAATGGAAGTACAGCTAGCAGAGCAATTAGGAGTAAGTAGAACTCCAGTAAGAGAGGCAATAAGAAAGCTTGAATTAGAAGGTTTAGTTGTTATGTTGCCTAGAAAAGGTGCTTATGTAGCAAATATGTCATTAAAAGATATTATGGATGTATTAGAAGTGAGAGCGAGCTTAGAAGGTTTAGCAGCATATCTTGCAGCTGAAAGAATCAGTGATGAAGATATTAAAAAGCTTGAAGATATATCAGAAGACTTTAAAAAAAGCACTTTAGAATGTGATGTAGATTCATTATTAAAACTTGATGTAGAATTTCATGAATGTATATTTAAAGCAACAAATAATAAAAAATTAATCCAATTGATAAACTCATTATGGGAACAAGTATATAGGTTTAGAGTTACTTACATGTCTGATTATGATACATCGCATAATATTGTTGAGGAACACAGATATTTACTTGATGCCATAATTAAAGGAGACAGTGAGTTATCTAAACAGTACGCTACAGAACATATAGAGAAAGCAGAACAGTTTATGATAGATAAGGCTATGATTAATAAAGACTTATAATAATAAAGTAAAAAAAGCTATTTTAAAATGATTATAATCATTTTAAAATAGCTTTTTTTATTAATATTAAAAAATAGTATGAATAAATTAATTTAAATTGGACATAATTGATGATATAAATTTATCTTAAGGGGGAATTTTCAATGAGAAAAATTAAGATTAGATTGGGATTATTAATATTAAGTCTTATATCAGTTATATCAATAATGACAATAGTAATAAATGGGGAAGTAAAAAAAGTCGATAATATATCAAAAGACTATAAAGATAAATTAATAAGATTTCATGTTATAGCAAATAGTAATACAGATGAAGACCAAGCACTTAAATTAAAAGTTAGAGATGAAGTGATAAAATATCTACAACCAAAGCTTCAAAATTCAAAAAGTATAGAAGAAAGTGAAGCAATTATAAAAAGAGAATATAGAAGTTTGGAAGAAATAAGTAAAAATATTATTCTTGAAAATGGATATAATTACAGTGTGAAGGTAGGTATACAATATAGCAATTTTCCTACTAAACAATATTCTAATATAGTTCTTCCAGCAGGTGAATATAAAGCTTTAAAAATTATCATTGGAAAAGGTGAAGGAAAAAATTGGTGGTGTGTTATGTTTCCTCCATTATGCTTTGTTGATGAATCTAATGGAGTAATAGATAAATCTACAGATGATAAGTTGAAAGAGGTATTAACTGATAAGGAATATAAGTTGATAAAACAAGATACACCAAAGAAAACAAGTAGAGTAAAAATTAAGTTTAAAGTACTTGAAGTAGTAAAAGATTTAGAGGAAAAGTTTTAAAAATAAGATTGTAAGGAGTGGTTTTAATCATGGACAGGTGGAGTAAACTGATGGCTTTACTATTAGCTTTGACTTGTATATTTATGCCTATTGAAGAGGTATTTGCATATGAACCAGCAGAGAAAGTTAATAAAATAAACAAAAAAGAAGAAAATATAGCAAAGAAAGAAGTCATAAATTTATCTAATGATGATTTGATGCTATTATCTAGGTTGGTTGCAGGAGAAGCTAGAGGAGAAAGCTATGAGGGACAGGTCGCTGTAGCAGCTGTAGTAATAAATAGAATATTGGACCCTAGATTTCCAGACACAATAGAAGAAGTCATATATCAAAAAAATGCTTTCTCAGTTGTGCTTGATGGTTCAATAAATAGGTCACCAACAGATTCGGCATGTAAAGCAGCCCAAGAGGCACTTTATGGAACTGACCCAACTAATGAAGCAGTATATTTCTGGAATCCAGAAATAGCCACTTGCAAATGGATAAATAGACTAAGTCCATATCTAAGAATAGGAAATCATGTGTTTGCAAAATAAATATAAATTTTTGAGAAGTGAAAGGAGTTGTCTTTTTCTAGAAATTATTTTCTAATTTGAGATAGCTCCTTTATTTTTTGTGCAAAATAAACTATAATAATCATTTAGGTAATAATATATTAACTATGAATATAAATATAAATTTTAGCGATAAATAAGTTGTTGTTAAACACAAAAATGTAAAGTAGGTGTTGTATAAATATGAGTAATAAGCCAATAGGAGTTTTTGATTCAGGATTAGGTGGATTAACAGTTCTAAAAGAGATAATGAAGATATTACCAAATGAGGATATAATATACTTTGGAGATACTGCTAGAATACCATATGGTTCAAGATCTAAAGAAACTATAATTAAATATACTTTTCAAGCTATAAACTTTTTAAAGACTAAAGATGTAAAGGCTATAGTTATAGCGTGTAATACTGCTACTGCAAGGAGTTTAAAAGAGGCTCAAGAAAAATATGATATACCTATAATTGGTGTTATAGAAGCAGGAGCTAGAACGGCTGTAAGCTCTACAAAAAATAAAATTGTAGGAATAATAGGAACTGAGGGAACTATAAGTTCAAAAGCATATAATTTAGAAATATCTAAAATAGATGAAAGTATAGAAATTGTCAATAAAGCATGTCCTTTATTTGTGCCTATTGTTGAAGAAGGATGGGCAAATACAGAAGTAGCTAAAATGACAGCAAAGATATATTTACAAGAATTGAAAGAAAAAAATATAGATTCTTTAGTATTAGGATGTACTCATTATCCTATCTTGAAGAGAACAATAGGTGAAGAAGTCGGAGAACATATAAAACTAGTTAACCCAGCTAAAGAGACTGCTAAAGATTTAAAAACGATTTTAGAGGTACAAAGTATGATAAATAATACAGAGGTTCATGGAACATATCAATATTATGTATCAGATATACATGAGAAGTTTTCGGATATAGCAAAAGAATTCTTAAAGAAAAAGATTGATAAGATTCAAAAAGTAGAAATACAAAAATATTAGCGTATATGAAGAATCTATGGAGGGAAAATCGTTGAGTGTAAAAATAAGTATAAATACTAGACAATATGATGAAAAAGGAAATATGGACACCATAGAGATGACTACCTTTGGTAAAATTTTTTATAAAAATGATGGAATATATGTTATTTACAAAGAAAAAGAAGAAAATATAGAAATAACTAATACTATAAAGATACTTAAAGATGAAGTTAGTATCAAAAAGTTTGGTGCTATTAACTCAACAATGTTGTTTAAGTGTGGAGAAAGTAGCACTACAAAATATGTGACCCCACAAGGTACCTTATTAATTGATATTAATACAAGGGAATTGGATATAAATATACAAGAAGGGGAACACATAAAATTGAAAATAGACTATAATATAAAGATACAAGATTTATTTTTAGGTAGGAATAAAATAGATATATACATAGGTATTAAATAATAACTATAGCTATTTTCTAGAAATTTTATAAAGGTAGTGAAAAAACTACCTTTTATTTAATTTATTTGGTATTATTATATTTATATTAAACTTTAATTTCTTAAAATTGATACAAGGGTTTAGCGTTTTTTTATAGAAAGTATACTTAAAAGTGAATAAAACTAAGTGTAAGAGGGATAAATATGATATTTGATAAGGTACTAGGTACTATAAATAAACATAATTTAATACAAAAAGGCGATAAAATAGTTTTAGGTCTTTCTGGAGGACCTGATTCAGTTTGTTTATTGCATGTACTAAATAGATTAAAAAAAGATTTTAATATAGAAATATATGCAGCACATTTAAATCATCAGATAAGAGGAATAGAAGCTCAAAAAGATGCATTATATGTATCTAAACTTTGTGAGGAAATGGGAATTGTGTTCTTTGTAAAGTCTATTAATGTACCAAAATATTGTGAAAATAAGGGGTTGTCATTAGAAGAAGGAGCGAGGAAATTAAGATATGAAATGTTTTATGAAATTAAGGATAAGATTAAAGCTAATAAGATAGCGATAGGTCATAATCTTAATGACCAAGCTGAAACTGTTATGATGCGTATCATGAGAGGAACAGGTCTAACAGGTCTAAAGGGAATTGATTATATTAGAGATAATTGTATAATTAGACCAATATTGGATGTGGAAAGAAGTGATATAGAGGATTATTGCGAAGCTTATAATTTAAATCCTAGAATAGATAAAACAAATTTAGAAAATATATACACTAGAAATAAAATAAGGTTAGACCTTTTACCATATATGAAGGATAATTTTAATTCAAATGTAATAGAATCTATAGTGAGGATGAGCAATAGTTTAAAAATTGATAACGATTATATTGAGAAAGAGGCAGAGGCTAAATTTAGAGAAGTTTCAAGTGTAAAAGAGAAGGGCTTCGTAGAGATAAATTTAGACGATTTTATTTTCTTACATGATGCTATCAAAGTTAGAGTTCTTAGAAATTCTATAAAACATATACTAGGAGATACTAATTTTGTTGACCAAAGACATATAGAGGATATAATGTCTTTAGAGGATAATTCAAAAGTAAATAAAATGTTGACTCTTCCAAGAAATATATTTGTTTATAGAAAAAAAGAAAGTATAATATTAACCAATGAGGAAATTGTTAATGAGGAGATTGAATTTTATTACAATGTACCTAGTAATGGGTTTATTAAAATAAAAGAATTAAAACAAATTATTGAGACCCAAGTAATGAGTATCGATAGGTATAAGAGTATGAAATTAGACAATTCATCTAAAGGGTTTGATTTTAATAAGGTAAAAGGGGGTATAGTAATAAGGAGTAGAAGGCAAGGTGATAAGATAAAACTTGCTATGGGAAGTAAAAAAGTGAAAGATTTATTCATAGATTTAAAAATCCCAAGAGAAGAAAGGTGCAAAATTCCTATAATCACAGACAGTGAAGGAATAATATGTGTTGGAGATTATAAAATCAGTGAGAATTATAAAATTGATGAAAGCACAAAAGAAGTATTAAAAATTAATTTTAACAAATTATAGAGCAAAGCAATGTATGAAAGGAGGGCTTCTATATTGAATAAGTTGCTAAAAGGGGCAGGTTTTTATCTACTTGTTTTTATAATTATAGTGGGTATAGTTCAATTCTCAGGTAAGCCTACAGAAAAAATAAAAGATTTAAAATTCTCCGAAGTGTATAGAGAATTAACTGATGAGAATATATCAAGATTATACTTTGTAAATCAAACTTCGGTAGAAGGTACTATAAAAGATACAAATACAAAGTTTAAGTCATATGTTCCAACAGAAGTAATGGGAAATAAACTTGCAGATGAGGTGTTAGACCAAGCTAAGGCTGGTAAACTAACTTTTGGTGGTGAAGCTAAGCCATCTACACCTTGGTTTGTCGAAATGTTGCCTACATTACTGTTAATATTCTTTATGGTAATTCTTTGGTTTGTATTTATGAATCAGTCTCAAGGTGGAGGCGGAAAGGTTATGAGCTTTGGTAAATCAAAGGCTAAGGTTCATAAAGATGATGAAAAAACTAGAGTTACATTTAAGGATGTAGCTGGATTGGATGAAGAAAAAGAAGATTTACAAGAAGTAGTAGACTTTTTAAAGAATCCTAAGAAATATATTGAATTGGGTGCAAGAATACCAAAAGGTATGCTTATGGTAGGTCCTCCTGGAACTGGTAAAACATATCTATCAAGAGCTGTTGCAGGAGAAGCAGGAGTTCCATTTTTCAGTATAAGTGGTTCTGATTTCGTTGAGATGTTTGTTGGGGTTGGTGCTTCGAGAGTAAGAGACTTATTTGAACAAGCTAAGAAAAGTGCTCCAGCTATAATATTTATAGACGAGATTGATGCAGTTGGTAGAAAAAGAGGTGCAGGTCTTGGCGGAGGTCATGATGAAAGAGAGCAAACTCTTAATCAGCTTCTAGTTGAAATGGATGGATTTGGAGTAAACCAAGGTATAATAATCATGGCTGCTACAAATAGACCAGATATACTTGACCCAGCTTTACTTAGACCAGGAAGATTTGACAGACAAGTTGTTGTTGGTACACCAGATGTAAAAGGTAGAGAGGCTATATTTAAAGTTCATTCAAGAAATAAGCCCCTAAGTGATGATGTTAAAATGGATGTGTTAGCTAGAAGAACACCAGGATTTACTCCTGCTGATATAGAGAACCTAATGAATGAAGCTGCGATATTGACAGCTAGAAAAAGAGAAAAGAAAATTAAGATGGATACTATAGAAGAAGCTATAACTAAGGTTATAGCAGGTGTGGCTAAAAAATCAAAAGTAATAAGTGAAAAAGAAAGAAGACTTACAGCATATCATGAAGGTGGGCATGCAGTTTGTGCTCATATACTTGAAGAAGTAAGCCCTGTTCACCAAGTTACAATAGTACCAAGAGGAAGAGCTGGAGGATTTACAATGCAACTTCCTGTTGAAGATAAATTCTATGCTACGAAAAATGAAATGAAAGAAAATATTGTAGTTTTACTTGGTGGTAGAGTAGCAGAAGAATTAGTACTTAAGGATGTATCTACAGGTGCTTCAAATGACTTAGAAAGAGTTACAGCTACTGCAAGAAGCATGGTAACAAAATATGGGATGAGTTCTAAGCTTGGTCCAATGTCATTTGACAGTGATGATGAAGTATTCTTAGGTAATAGTTTTTCAAGTAAGAGAAATTATTCTGAAGAAGTTGCCTTTGAGATAGACCAAGAAACAAAACGTATAGTTGATGGTGCATATGATAAGACAAGAAGTATACTACAAGAAAATATGGATAGATTAGAGTATGTAGCACAAGCATTACTTATATATGAAACTTTAGATGCAGAACAATTTGTAAAAGCATTCAATAAAGAATTACCACTAAATGATATTGAAAATGCAATTACAGAGGAAAATTCTCCTAAAGAAGTTGAAGAACAACTGACTATAAAATTAGAAAAAGATGAAGTAGAAAGAAACAATGTTATTGATATAAATAAAAATTTAGATAATAAATCTGATGAAGATAAATAGTTTTAAAATATTGATTGTTTTAAGGTTATTATCTGTTGAGGATTAAATGCTAAAACTGAAAGTATAATATTAAATTACTGAGCAAAATATATTTGCAAGTGTTAATTTGATTGATACTTTCAGTTTTTTTATTATTTTACAAAGATTTAAGTAAAACAATAAATTATTTATATAAAATATAAATCTGATTATGATAATATATTGAAAAGGAAATTTAAAATTAATAGTATTAAAAGTCTATTAATAATGTATAATTATTTATTAGAAGAAAATAAGTCATGAAATCATGTCATATTAGAGGTGAAATATGCGAGATAAGATAATAGAAATTATATTAAATAATAAATCTGAATTTATTTCAGGAGAAGAATTATCAAAACAATTAGGGGTATCACGTGCAGCTATATGGAAACATATGAAAGCCCTAAAAGAAGAAGGATATAATATAGAGTCTGTAAATAAGAAAGGTTATAGATTATCAGAAAACCCAACTGATTTATTAAGTCCACAGAATATTTACTATAAATTAGATACGGAGTTTATTGGAAAGAATATCGTACACCTTGAAACTATAGATTCAACTAATGAATATGCGAAAAGAATAGCTACAAATAATATAGATGGAACTGTGATTTTAAGTGAACATCAGGATATGGGAAAAGGTAGATTGGGTAGAACATGGGATTCCAAACCTCATGAGGGAGTTTGGATGAGTATTATTTTGAAACCAGATATGGAGCCATTTAAGGCGCCCTTTATAACTTTAATAGCAGGAGCAAGTGTAACGAAGGCTTTAAATAATTTAGGAGCAAACACTTTAATAAAATGGCCAAATGATGTTATTTTAAATGGTAAGAAAATATGTGGTATATTAACAGAGTTATCTGCTGAGATTGAAAGAACAAACTATGTTGTCCTTGGAATTGGAATAAATGTTAAGATAATGGATTTTGAACCAGAAATAGCCGAGAAAGCTACATCACTGTATAAAGAGGGATATAAATTATCTAGAGTAGATATTGTTAGAAATGTATTGACTGAATTTGAAAAATTATATTTAGATTATATCGTGAATAATTCTAAAGAAAAAACTTTAAAAGTATGTAGAGATTATTCTGCAATTATAGATAAAAATATATATGTATTAAAAGGTACTGATAAGGAATTAGTGAAATGTTTAGACATAAATGAGGATGGAAATCTGCTAGTTCAAAGTAGTGATGGAAATGTAAAAGAAATCATTTCAGGTGAAGTTTCTATAAGAGGAGAAAAAGGATATGTATAATAATATTTTGGATGTAGAAGGTCTAAAGGTTGGGCAAGTGGAGGATACAGAAGGTCTTACTGGATGTACAGTAGTAATATGTGAAGAGGGAGCTACTTGTGGTGTTGATGTAAGAGGTTCTGCTCCAGGGACTAGAGAGACCGATTTATTGGACCCTGTAAATATGGTTCAAAAAGTTCATGCAGTCGTTTTAGCTGGAGGCTCAGCATATGGTCTTGAATCTACTTGTGGTGTAAGTAGATTCTTAGAGGAAAAAGGAATTGGATTTGATGTTGGCGTTGGAAAAGTACCTATAGTTGTTGGAGCGGTGTTATTTGATTTAGGAGCAGGAAATTTTAAGTGTAGACCAGATTTACAAATGGGTTATAAAGCTTGTGAAGTCGCAAGTAAGGATATTTTAAATCAAGGAAATCATGGAGCAGGATGTGGAGCTACTGTTGGAAAGATAAGAGGTCAGGAATATGCCATGAAAGGTGGTATAGGTAGTTATTCCATAAAATTGGATAGTGGTTTAATTGTATCTGCATTGGTTGCTGTAAATGCTCTTGGAGATGTTTATGAAAATGGTGAAGTTATAGCAGGCGCTTTAAATGATAAAAAGACAGAAACCATTGATACCTATAAGTTAATGAAACAAGGTGAAAGTAAGGGTGGATTTAGTATAGATAATACTACAATTGGGGTAATTGCAACAAATGCTAAGCTAACTAAAGCTGAATGTAAAAAGATATCTCAAATGGGACATGATGGATATGCTAAAGCTATTTTTCCTATTCACACACCTCATGATGGAGATACAATATTCACAATATCAACAGGAGAAATAGAAGCAGATATAACATTATTAGGTTCATTAGCTGTAGAGGCTGTGGAAAAAAGTATAATAAATGCAGTAAAAAAAGCGGATAGTGTAGAAAATATAATAGCGTATAAAGATATAGTAAAAAAACGAGAAATATGATGAAATTAGCATATTTTTCTTGTCAAATTGTTGACAATAGCAACTCATCTTGATAAAATTATTCTTGTTAGAGCGGGCATCCTAGAATGGTAGCTTGACTCAGAAATATAAGAAAAAAGACCAAAAAACGAAAAAATTAAGTAGTCCGGCATCGTTATGAGCTGGAACGGAGGTGTATTTTTTATGATGAACACAAGTGCATCAGTAAGAAAAGTAAATGTAAGAAAAATGACTATAATAGGAGTACTATCAGCTATTTCTATTATGCTATCTATGACTCCATTGGGATTTATTCCAGTTGGACCTACAAAAGCAACTATAATGCATATACCAGTTATTATTGGAGCTATTATAGAAGGGCCAATAGTTGGGGGTGCGATAGGATTTATATTTGGAGTATCAAGTCTCTTAAATGCTATAATAAATCCAACCATAACATCCTTTGTTTTTATAAATCCGTTAGTTTCAATATTACCAAGAGTTATGATAGGTATATTGGCTTATTATGTATATCAGCTAATAATTAAGGCTACAAATAAGGTATACATATCTGGTTTAATTACAGGAGCTATAGGTTCCTTGTTAAATACAGCTGGAGTTTTAGGAATGATATATGTCTTATATGCTGACAAATATCTTCATGCAATGGGTCAAAGTGGTTCAGCAGGAAAAGTAATAATGGCTCTTGCCGCAGCAAATGGAGTACCAGAAGCAATAGTAGGAGCTTTAGTAGTAGCTGCCGTTGCCACTGTACTTAAGAAAAGCAAAAAATAGAAAGAAGGTTAATGACATATGCTTCTAGTATTTGATGTTGGAAATACTAATATGGTTTTAGGTATATATAAAGGTGATAAATTAGTTAATTATTGGAGAATCAAAACAGATAGAGAAAAAACATCTGATGAATATGGAATCCTGATAAGTAGTTTATTTGAGTATGATAATGTGGATATAAGTTCTATTAATGATGTGATAATATCATCTGTAGTACCAAATGTCATGCATTCTCTTGAAAACTTTTGTATAAAATACTGTAAAAAACATCCATTGATAGTAGGTCCAGGCATAAAAACAGGTCTAAATATAAAATATGATAATCCAAAGCAAGTTGGCGCAGACAGAATAGTCAATGCTGTAGCAGGCATAGAAAAGTATGGGGCACCAAGTATACTTGTTGACTTTGGAACAGCAACTACGTTTTGCGCTATCTCTGAAAAAGGTGAATATCTAGGTGGAACGATAGCACCAGGAATAAAAATATCTAGTGAAGCTTTATTTCAAAGTGCGTCTAAATTACCCAGGGTAGAATTAACTAAACCAGGTATGACTATTTGTAAAAGTACTGTATCAGCTATGCAATCTGGAATAATTTATGGATATGTTGGTTTAGTGGATAAAATAATAAACATGATGAAGAAAGAATTAAATTGTGATGATGTTAAAGTTATAGCTACAGGTGGATTAGCTAAACTGATTGCTTCAGAGACAAAAAGTATAGATTATGTAGATGGTTTTTTAACACTAGAAGGATTGAGAATAATATATGAAAAAAACCAAGAATAATTAATATACAGGGAATTGGGTTATATATCCAATTCCCTTTTTATGATAGTTTCCTAGCTTTATGTGGTATATTATAATGAGGAAATATAGGATTTAAACTTAAATCATAGAATAAAGGAAAAAAATAGGAGAAAAGCAATGAAAATAGGAAATTTAGAATTGAAAAATAAAGTTTTTCTATCACCTATGGCAGGAGTAACAGACCTACCATTTAGATTAATTTGTAAAGAACAAGGTTGTGGACTTTTATATACAGAAATGATAAATGGTAAGGCGCTTTGTTATGATGATGAAAATACTAAAAAAATGCTTAAAATAGAAGAGGAAGAACATCCAGTAGCTGTTCAGATATTTGGTTCAGAGCCAGATTTTATGGGAAGAGCAGCAGAGATAATGAATGATTATTCAAATGAGATTCTCGATATAAATATGGGATGCCCAGCTCCAAAAGTAGTCAAAAATGGAGATGGGTCGGCACTTATGAAAAATCCTAAGCTTGCTGAGAAGGTATTAAAGGCAGTGGTGAAGAATTCAAAAAAGCCAGTAACTTTAAAAATAAGAAAAGGGTGGGATGACAATAGTGTAAATGCTGTTGAAATAGCAAAGATAGCGCAAGCTTGTGGAATAAGTGCTTTAGCAATACATGGAAGAACTAGAGAACAATTTTATACAGGTAAAGCCGATTGGAATATAATTGCAGAAATTAAGAAAAATTTAAGCATACCTGTTATAGGAAATGGAGATGTATTTACAATAGAAGATTCAATAAATATGTTAGACAAAACTGGTTGTGATGCTATAATGATAGGTAGGGGTGCTCAAGGGAACCCATGGATATTCAAAAGAATAAACCATTATATGAACACAGGTGAGATTTTGCCAGAGCCAACTCTTAACGAAAAAATAAGTACTGCCATTAAGCATTTAAAACTTGCAGTAGAAGAACATGGAGAGTATGTAGCTGTAAGGGAAATGAGAAAACACATCGCTTGGTATTTAAAAGGACTTAGAAATTCTGCAAGACTAAGGGACGAAATTAACAAAATAGAAGACTATCAAGAAGTTGTGTCGAAATTGGAGTACTATATGGAAGACTCCTTGACATAAAAATAATAGTGACTTATAATATAGCGCATAAATTAAAAAAAGATTATAAAATTTTTAAAATATAATTAGGAAAATTCCTAAGAAATCTGTGAAGGAGTTGTATTTATAATGGAAGAAAATAAAGAGTTTTTATTGACACAAGAGGGATATGATAAATTAGAAGAAGAATTAGAAAACTTAAAGGTTGTAAAGAGAAAAGAAGTTGCAGAGAGAATAAAGGTTGCTATATCTTTTGGTGATTTATCTGAAAATGCTGAGTATGATGAAGCTAAAAAGGAACAAGCACAAGTTGAAGAAAGAATTTTAAAATTAGAAAATATGGTTAGAAAAGCTGTTATCATAGATGAAAGCAAAATAGACCTTAATGTTGTTACAATAGGCTCAATAGTTAAAGTTAAGGATTTAGAATTTGATGAAGATGTTGAATATACTATAGTTGGTTCGACAGAAGCAGACCCATATGATGGTAAAATATCAAACGAATCTCCTGTAGGAAAAGCACTTTTAGGTAGAGCTGTAAAAGAGATTGTAGAAGTGCAAGTTCCTGATGGAGTTGCTAAGTTTGAAATATTAGAAATAAGAAGATAATCTGGAGGAAAAAAATGAAAAATAATCAACAAAGCAATGAAGAAGCACAAATTCAAGAAGACCTTAGTGAAGTACTTCAAGTAAGAAGAGATAAACTAAAAAAATTACAAGAATCAAATAGAGATCCTTTTAAAGAAAGTAGATATGATAGAACTCATTATTCTACTGAGATAAAAGATAACTTTGATTCTCTTGAAGGTGAAACTACAAAAATAGCAGGACGTATAATGAGCAAGAGAATACAAGGTAAGGCTGGTTTTATAGATATTCAAGACCAAGAAGGAAGAATTCAATCTTATGTAAGACTAGATGCTATAGGGGAAGAAGAGTATAGTGTATTTTCAACATATGATATTGGAGATATAGTTGGAATTGAAGGGGAAATATTTAGAACTAAAAGAGGTGAGATATCTGTAAAGGCTAAATCCGTAGTATTACTATGTAAATCTTTACAAGTACTACCAGAAAAATACCATGGATTAAAAGACCAAGAATTAAGATATAGACAAAGATATGTTGACTTAATAGTAAACCCAGAAGTAAAAAATGCTTTTTTAACTAGAACAAAAGCACTAAAAGCATTGAGAACATATTTAGATGATAGAGGATTTTTAGAAGTTGAGACTCCAATATTAAATACTATAGCAGGTGGAGCAAATGCTAGACCATTTATAACTAATCATAATACTTTACATATACCAATGTATTTAAGAATAGCTAATGAGCTATATTTAAAGAGACTTATTGTTGGTGGGTTTGATAAAGTTTATGAAATGGGAAGAATGTTTAGAAATGAAGGTATGGATTTAAAACATAATCCTGAATATACTGCAATAGAATTATATCAAGCATATGCTGATTATACTGATATGATGGAAATAACAGAAAATGTTATTGCACATATGGCAGAAGTTGCTACAGGAAGTATGATAATTAACTATCAAGGAACAGAAATAAACTTTACGCCTCCTTGGAAAAGAATGAGCATGGAAGAGTGTGTTAAAGAATATTCTGGGATAGACTTTTCTACTATAGATACAGACGAAGAAGCGTTAGAAGTTGCTAAAGAAAAAGGCATAGAAATAAAACCTGGAATGAGAAGAGGAGAAGTAATAAATGCTTTATTTGAAGAGTTTGGGGAAGATAAATTAATCCAACCAACATTTATAACTCATCATCCAGTTGAAGTATCTCCATTATCTAAGAGAAACAATGAAGACCCAAGAAGAACTGATAGATTTGAAGCATTTGCTAATAAATGGGAATTAGCTAATGCGTTTTCTGAACTTAATGACCCAATTGATCAAAAGGGAAGATTCATGGACCAATTGAGAAAAAGAGAATTAGGTGATGATGAAGCTTTTGAAATGGATGAAGATTTCTTAAAAGCATTAGAGGTAGGTTTACCTCCTACAGGAGGGTTAGGAATAGGTATAGATAGAGTAATTATGTTATTAACTAATTCTCCATCTATAAGAGATGTATTATTATTCCCTACTATGAAACCTATTGATAATAATCCAAATAAAGAAGAAGAGAACTAAAAAATATAAGCATTCTACTAAGTTTTAAATTAAGTATAGCTGCTAAATTAGCAATAAATAGCTTTATTTTATTTAAAATGTCAATGTAGAATGCTTTTTATATGTTACAAATAATTTTTTAGATATTTAATTTATAAATTACCAACAAATATTAGAAAATGATATTAATTTTTGTTGATTGAGATTCTATATTTGGAAAATATGATTGAAAGTAATTTATTATGAAAATATTTAGAATAATTTTTGAGAAGGTAAAAGGAATAATTTCTGAGAATACTATATATAAAAAATTATTGGGGGAATGTCTGATGTTTCAAGTAATTGATTTTTTATGTTTATTTTGTGTTGGATTCTTAGTTCTTGATGTTATGGTATATTTTTGTAAAGATGCAATGGATATCTTTGAAGGTACAACTAAGGTTAATAAGGTTAAGAGTATAAATGTTTGGGCAGATAGAGTCAGAGCTAATTCATATTCTTATGAAAATAAAATTGCAAAATAGGTAAAACTATATATGCAGGCATTACTTGTAATATCAAGGGTTATATCTATTAGTTTTAATTAAATTTATTAAAAAAAACAAAGAGCTATAACCTTTTTAAAAATAAAAAAATAAAAAAATATTGAAAAAGTGTTGACGAAATATTTTTAAGATGATATAGTATTACTTGTCCTTAAGAAAAGGGCAAACATGAAAAATGAACTTTGAAAATTAAACAGTAGGTTAATTTATAAAACAAGAAACAAACCATAAAGCCAGATATTTTGATAACAATAGTATCTGAGCCTGATAAACTTTTATTTGAGAGTTTGATCCTGGCTCAGGATGAACGCTGGCGGCGTGCCTAACACATGCAAGTTGAGCGATTTACTTCGGTAAAGAGCGGCGGACGGGTGAGTAACGCGTGGGTAACCTACCCTGTACACACGGATAACATACCGAAAGGTATGCTAATACGGGATAACATATTTGAGAGGCATCTCTTAAATATCAAAGGTGAGCCAGTACAGGATGGACCCGCGTCTGATTAGCTAGTTGGTAAGGTAACGGCTTACCAAGGCGACGATCAGTAGCCGACCTGAGAGGGTGATCGGCCACATTGGAACTGAGACACGGTCCAAACTCCTACGGGAGGCAGCAGTGGGGAATATTGCACAATGGGCGAAAGCCTGATGCAGCAACGCCGCGTGAGTGATGAAGGCCTTCGGGTCGTAAAACTCTGTCCTCAAGGAAGATAATGACGGTACTTGAGGAGGAAGCCCCGGCTAACTACGTGCCAGCAGCCGCGGTAATACGTAGGGGGCTAGCGTTATCCGGATTTACTGGGCGTAAAGGGTGCGTAGGCGGTCTTTCAAGTCAGGAGTGAAAGGCTACGGCTCAACCGTAGTAAGCTCTTGAAACTGGGAGACTTGAGTGCAGGAGAGGAGAGTGGAATTCCTAGTGTAGCGGTGAAATGCGTAGATATTAGGAGGAACACCAGTTGCGAAGGCGGCTCTCTGGACTGTAACTGACGCTGAGGCACGAAAGCGTGGGGAGCAAACAGGATTAGATACCCTGGTAGTCCACGCTGTAAACGATGAGTACTAGGTGTCGGGGGTTACCCCCCTCGGTGCCGCAGCTAACGCATTAAGTACTCCGCCTGGGAAGTACGCTCGCAAGAGTGAAACTCAAAGGAATTGACGGGGACCCGCACAAGTAGCGGAGCATGTGGTTTAATTCGAAGCAACGCGAAGAACCTTACCTAAGCTTGACATCCCAATGACATCTCCTTAATCGGAGAGTTCCCTTCGGGGACATTGGTGACAGGTGGTGCATGGTTGTCGTCAGCTCGTGTCGTGAGATGTTGGGTTAAGTCCCGCAACGAGCGCAACCCTTGTCTTTAGTTGCCATCATTAAGTTGGGCACTCTAGAGAGACTGCCAGGGATAACCTGGAGGAAGGTGGGGATGACGTCAAATCATCATGCCCCTTATGCTTAGGGCTACACACGTGCTACAATGGGTAGTACAGAGGGTTGCCAAGCCGTAAGGTGGAGCTAATCCCTTAAAGCTACTCTCAGTTCGGATTGTAGGCTGAAACTCGCCTACATGAAGCTGGAGTTACTAGTAATCGCAGATCAGAATGCTGCGGTGAATGCGTTCCCGGGTCTTGTACACACCGCCCGTCACACCACGGGAGTTGGAGACGCCCGAAGCCGATTATCTAACCTTTTGGAAGAAGTCGTCGAAGGTGGAATCAATAACTGGGGTGAAGTCGTAACAAGGTAGCCGTATCGGAAGGTGCGGCTGGATCACCTCCTTTCTAAGGAGAATTGCCTACTGTTTAATTTTGAGGGTTCGTTTTTACGAATACTCAAAATTAGCACTTGAATCAACTAGATAAACTAAACCAATGTGAAGTTTGTTTGTTGAAGATGTGCGTTAGCACCTTAAAAATTGCATATATATTTAGTGATATGACATCTAATTTGTAATATATAAAGCTGATAACTTTTTAAAATTATCAAGTTGATAGACTTTAATCTATCAAACCTTTTTAACTGGTCAAGTTATTAAGGGTGCAGGGCGGATGCCTTGGCACTAGGAGCCGATGAAGGACGCGATAAGCTGCGATAAGCTTCGGGGAGTTGCACGTAAACTTTGATCCGAAGATTTCCGAATGAGGAAACTCACTTAGAGTAATGTCTAAGTATCATTAAGTGAATTCATAGCTTAATGAGGGGAACTCAGGGAACTGAAACATCTAAGTACCTGAAGGAAGAGAAAGAAATTCGATTCCGTAAGTAGCGGCGAGCGAACGCGGAAGAGCCCAAACCAATAAAGTTTTCTTTATTGGGGTTGCGGACATATCATAACGAAGAGGTATCGTAATTGAAGAGGTTTGGAAAGACCCACCACAGAAGGTAATAGTCCTGTATGTTAAACGAGAAGACTTTAGATATGATCCAGAGTACCACGGGACACGTGAAACCCTGTGGGAAGCAGGAGGGACCACCCTCCAAGGCTAAATACTACCTAGTGACCGATAGCGTATAGTACCGTGAGGGAAAGGTGAAAAGAACCCCGGGAGGGGAGTGAAATAGAACCTGAAACCCTGCACTTACAAGCTGTGGAAGCACATTTCTTGTGTGACCGCGTACTTTTTGTAGAACGGGCCAACGAGTTACGTTAAGTAGCAAGGTTAAGCACTTAAGGTGTGGAGCCGTAGCGAAAGCGAGTTTTAACTGAGCGTTCAGTTACTTGACGTAGACCCGAAACCGGGCGACCTACCCATGAGCAGGATGAAGCGAAAGTAAAATTTCGTGGAGGTCCGAACCCACGAGCGTTGAAAAGCTCGGGGATGACTTGTGGGTAGCGGTGAAATTCCAATCGAGCCCGGAGATAGCTGGTTCTCCCCGAAATAGCTTTAGGGCTAGCCTCAAGGTGAGAGATACGGAGGTAGAGCACTGAATGTCCTAGGGGGTATTGCACCTACCGAAGACTATCAAACTCCGAATGCCGTCATCTTATACTTGGGAGTCAGACTGTGGGTGATAAGATTCATAGTCGAAAGGGCAACAGCCCAGATCGTCAGCTAAGGTCCCTAAATGTAAGTTAAGTGGTAAAGGATGTGGGATTGCACAGACAACCAGGATGTTGGCTTAGAAGCAGCCACTCATTCAAAGAGTGCGTAATAGCTCACTGGTCGAGTGATCCTGCGCCGAAGATTTCCGGGGCTAAAACTTACTACCGAAGCTACGGCATCATTATGATGGGTAGGGGAGCTTCCCATACGGGTTGAAGCATGACCGTAAGGACATGTGGACAGTATGGGAGTGAGAATGTTGGCATGAGTAGCGAGATGTGGGTGAGAATCCCACAGGCCGTAAACCCAAGGTTTCCAGGGGAAGGTTCGTCCGCCCTGGGTTAGTCGGGACCTAAGCTGAGGCCGAAAGGCGTAGGTGATGGACAACAGGTTGATATTCCTGTACTACCGATAACCGTTTGAGAGATGGGATGACACAGTAGGATAAGCTAAGCACACTGTTGGTTATGTGTGCCCAAGCATTGAGGCAGTCAGAGTAGGTAAATCCGCTTTGATAATGCTGGGATGTGATGGGGAGCGAAATTTAGTAGCGAAGTAGCTGATTTCACACTGTCAAGAAAAGTCTCTATCGAGGTTAAAGGTACCCGTACCGCAAACCGACACAGGTGGGTGAGGAGAGTATCCTAAGGCCCGCGAGAGAACTGTTGTTAAGGAACTCGGCAAAATGACCCCGTAACTTAGGGATAAGGGGTGCCACCATCTGGTGGCCGCAGAGAATAGGCCCAAGCGACTGTTTACCAAAAACATAGGTTTCTGCTAAGTCGCAAGACGATGTATAGGAGCTGACGCCTGCCCGGTGCTGGAAGGTTAAGGGGATCTGTTAGAGCAATCGAAGCAGTGAACTTAAGCCCCAGTAAACGGCGGCCGTAACTATAACGGTCCTAAGGTAGCGAAATTCCTTGTCGGGTAAGTTCCGACCCGCACGAAAGGCGTAACGATTTGGGCACTGTCTCAACAACAGACTCGGTGAAATTGTAATTCCGGTGAAGATGCCGGATACCTGCGACAGGACGGAAAGACCCCATGGAGCTTTACTGTAGCTTGACATTGGGTCTTGGTACTACATGTACAGGATAGGTGGGAGGCTTTGAAACCAGGACGCCAGTTTTGGCGGAGCCATCCTTGGGATACCACCCTTGTAGTACTGGGACTCTAACCATAGGCCATGAATCTGGTCTTGGGACACTGTCAGGTGGGCAGTTTGACTGGGGCGGTCGCCTCCCAAAAGGTAACGGAGGCGCTCAAAGGTTCTCTCAGTACGGTCGGAAATCGTACGTAGAGTGTAAAGGCAAAAGAGAGCTTGATTGCAAGACATACAGGTCGAGCAAGGATGAAAATCGGACTTAGTGATCCGGTGGTTCTGCGTGGAAGGGCCATCGCTCAACGGATAAAAGCTACCCTGGGGATAACAGGCTTATCTCCCCCAAGAGTCCACATCGACGGGGAGGTTTGGCACCTCGATGTCGGCTCATCACATCCTGGGGCTGTAGTAGGTCCCAAGGGTTGGGCTGTTCGCCCATTAAAGTGGTACGCGAGCTGGGTTCAGAACGTCGTGAGACAGTTCGGTCCCTATCCGTCGCAGGCGTAGGAAATTTGAGAAGACCTGTCCTTAGTACGAGAGGACCGGGATGGACGTACCTCTGGTGTACCAGTTGTTCTGCCAAGGGCATGGCTGGGTAGCTATGTACGGAATGGATAAGCGCTGAAAGCATCTAAGCGCGAAGCCGACTTCAAGATAAGATTTCCCACCGCAAGGGTAAGACCCCAGAAAGACTATCTGGTTGATAGGTCGAAGGTGTAAGTGCAGCAATGTATTTAGCTTATCGATACTAATAGGTCGAGGACTTGACCAAATTATTTGATGTCCATTCAGTAAAATATATGTGCAGTTTTTAGAGTGTTAACTCTAAAGAAACTAGTATTACTAGATTCTAAAAACTTAATAGAGATATTAAGCATAAAGATTATGTGGTTACAATAGCAGAGAGGATACACCTGTTCCCATTCCGAACACAGAAGTTAAGCTCTCTAGCGCTGATGGTACTTGGTGGGAAACTGCCTGGGAGAGTAGGACGTAGCCACGTAATCTTTTTTATTTTTTGTAAAAAAAGACAAAAAATATGAATTTCTTTTTTCATTTCGGGGAAACTAAACACAGGAATTATGGACTATTATAAAAATTTAATTCTTGAGGAGTGATACAAATGAAAAAAGTTGCTTTAATTTTAGCTATAATCGGTGCTCTTAACTGGGGAGGAATTGGTATCCTAGGTACAGATTTAATAGGTAGCATTTTTGGTGGAACATATGAAATGGTAAGTAGAATAATATACTTCATTGTAGGTTTAGCTGGATTATACTTAATACCAAGCTTAATGTCTGATGATAGAGAATAATTTAATTTATACTTTTATATTAAATACCTCATCCTAAATATTTAGGATGAGGTATTTAATTTTATAAAAATCTTAATTTGTATCTTTTTTAATGGTAAAATAGATAAGAATTAAAGTTTTTAAAAAGACGTATTATGCAAAAAAGAAGTACTATGTAAAAAGGAGTATTATTAATATATGTTTATAATTAATGAATTAAGTAAAATTGTAGATGAAGAAGTAATATCTTTTCATATGCCTGGTCATAAAAAAGGTAGTATTTATGAGAAATTAGGATACAAAAATGTACTGGAAAATTTGTATAAAATGGATACTACTGAAATATTAGGAACAGATAACCTACATTCTCCAGAAGGAATTATAAAGCTCTCACAGGAGGAAGCATCAAGAGTATTTAAAAGCGATTATACATATTATCTAGTGAATGGGAGTAGTTGTGGAATACAGTCTGCAATAATGTCAGTGTGCACTCCTAAGAGCAAAATAATTGTAAATAGAGATTGTCATCAGTCTGTTATAAATGCATGTATTTTGGGAGATATAGATATAGAGTATATTTCCTGTGAAATAAGTGAAGATACAAATGTTTTAAAGGGAATATCTATAAATAATGTAATTGATGTAATAGATAAAAATTTAGATGCAAAAGCAGTGCTTCTCACATATCCTACATATTATGGGATGACGTATGATTTAGAACATATTTGTAATTATGCACATAATAAAAAGATGGTGGTAATAATAGATGAAGCACATGGTGCTCATTTAGGTCTTAGTGAAAAACTTCCTAAAACAGCTCTTGAACAAGGTGCGGATATAGTTGTGCAGAGCACTCATAAAACACTTCCATCATTTACTCAATCATCAATGATACATACAAAAGGAAATCGAGTTGACATAGATAAACTCTTAAATATGTTGAGAATTACAGAATCATCTAGTCCTTCATATCTATTGTTATCTTCTTTGGAGTTAGCAGTGGATATATATAAAAATAAGGGACAAGAACTAATGAAAGAGCTTTTAAATAAAATTAGAGTCTTTAAAGATAATATTAATGAAAATATTGAGATATATGATACAAATGATAAAACAAAGATATTTATATCTTCTAAAAATATAGGTATAACAGGTTATGAATTAGAAAATATCTTAAGAAATAAACACAACGTACAAGTAGAATTATCTAATTATTATGGAGTTCTTTTAATATGTACAATAGGAAATAGTACTAAGGATTTCAATAGTTTAGAAACAGCATTGAACAATATTGTAAAAGAAGACTTTAAATTTACAAAGTTAGAAAATAAAAAATATCCTACTATTATTCCAAAGAAAATATTAACACCTAGAGAAGCATTTTATAAAACTAAAAAAAGTGTTAAAATATATGACAGCATAGGTAAAGTCTGTGGTGAATGTATAGTGCCATATCCACCTGGAATAAGCATAATATCTCCTGGTGAAATTATAAGCAAAGAAATAATAGATTATTTAATGTTCTGTAATTCTAAAGGTATGGTTGTAAGTGGATTAAAAGATGTAGATTTAAATTTTATACAAGTAATAGATTTAGAAAGCATTTAAACTTATAATGCAAAAGTAAAAAACTTATAATTGCAATGAGTAATAGATAGAATGTTTATATAAAGTTATAAAATTGTCCAAATAAAAATTATATTAAAAAGTAAAAAGTGTTTGCATGGAGGATATGAAAATGAAAGGTAAGTTAATAATTATAGAAAGTGGTTCAGATGCAAGTGGAAAGGCAACTCAGACAAAAAGATTATATGAAAGATTAAAAAAAGAAGGCTATATGATTAAGAAGGTAGAATATCCAAATTATGAGTCTCCATCATCTGCTTTGGTAAAAATGTATCTAAAAGGAGATTTTGGCAAAAATGCATCAGATGTAGATCCATATATAGCATCAACTTTTTTCACTGCAGATAGATACGCATCGTTTAAAACCGATTGGGAGGAGTTTTATAATGAAGGTGGAATAATTATCGCAGATAGATATACAACCTCTAATATGGTACATCAGGCTTCTAAAATGGATGTTTCTGATAGAGAAGCATATTTGAACTGGTTGGCTGACTATGAATTTAATTTATTTAAGATACCACAACCTGATTGTGTTATATTTCTAGATGTTCCTATTGAGTTTAGTGAGAAACTTATGGAAAATAGAAAAAACAAGATTACAGGAGAAGAAGAAAAAGATATTCATGAAAGTGATATAGAGTATTTGAAGAAATCTTACAATAACTCTTTATACATAGCAGATAAATATGATTGGAAAAAAATAAATTGTGTTTCAGATAACGAATTAAGAAGTATTGAAAGTATACATGATGAAGTTTATGAAATAGTTCTTGATTTAATAAAATCTATGGAGAGATAAATATGTATTTTGAAAATATTATAGGTCAAAATTTTGCAAAGAAATATTTAACAAATTCTATAAAAAAAAATAAACTTAATAATGCGTATATGTTTGAGGGAATAGATGGAATAGGAAAAAAGAAGTTTGCTGATGAACTATCAAAATTGTTGCTTGACTATGTAAATCTAGAAAATAGTCCAGATTATGTACTCATAAAGCCAGATGGAAATAGCATAAAAATAGCCCAAATCAGAAAATTACAATCAGACATAGTAATAAGACCTCATAAGGACTATAAAATATATATAATTAACAATGCTGAGAAAATGACTGTAGAAGCACAAAATGCACTTTTAAAGACACTGGAGGAACCTCCTAATTATGCTATAATGATCTTAGTCACAAACAACAAGGAATCTTTATTAGAAACTATAAAATCGAGATGTGATATAATAAAGTTCTCACCTATACCAATGGAAGATTTAAAAAATTATTTGATAGATACAGGTATAGAGGAAGAAAGTGCTCAACTATTGGCTACTTTTTCAAGAGGAAGTATTGAGAATGCTTTGAATCTATCTCAGTCTACTGAGTTTTCTGTGATGAGGGAAGATATACAACAGTATATTCAGGTAATGTTGGATAAAAACATAGTAGAGATTCTAAACATACCAAATAATATGGAAAAATATAGAGGTAATATTATAAGTTTATTGGATATTATGATAAACTATTTTCGAGATATTATTCTGCTAAAAGAAAATGTAAACAAAAATATGTTAATAAATATAGATAAGCTAGTTTTTATTCAAAATATGAGTGGAAAAATTAGTTATTCTCAATTGTCCAAGATTATTGATATAATAGAAGATGCAAAGAGTAAAATAAAGAGCAATTGCAATTTTAATATAAGCATACAAGTTATGTCTTTAAATATATACGAGGTGATTAAATGATAAAAATAGTAGGTATAAGATTTAAAAGTGCAGGAAAAATATATTATTTTGACCCTGTTGATTTTAATATAGAGCAAGATATGGATGTGGTTGTAGAAACTGCAAGAGGTTTAGAGTATGGAAAAGTAGTAGTAGGACCAAAAGATATGGATGAAAGTGAGCTAGTTTCCCCTCTAAAACCAATCATAAGAATAGCTACAGAAGAAGATAAAAAAATATATCTAGAAAATAAGGAAAAGGCAAAAGAGACTTTTGAATTATGCCAACAAAAAATAAAAGAACATGAGTTAACAATGTTTCTAATAGATTGTGAGTATACATTTGATAGAAATAAATTAATTTTCTACTTTACAGCAGAAGGAAGAATAGATTTTAGAGAATTGGTAAAAGATTTAGCTGCTATATTTAAGACTAGAATAGAACTTAGACAAATTGGTGTTAGAGATGAAGCAAAATCTATAGGGGGTCTAGGCCCTTGTGGTAGAAAACTTTGTTGTTCTTCTTGGCTAGGAGATTTTCAACCAGTTTCAATAAAAATGGCAAAGGATCAAAGCTTATCTTTAAATCCAACAAAAATATCTGGAATATGTGGAAGATTGTTCTGTTGTTTAAAATATGAGCACGATGTATATAGTGAGGCAATAGAAAAAATGCCTATTGTAGGTGCACTAGTGCAATCGGATGATGGAAAAGGAAAAGTTGTAGAAGTAAATCCTCTATTAGAGCAAATTAAAGTAGAATTTCAGGATAAAACTGTAAAGATATACACGAGAGAAGATATAAAAATACTTAAAGAGCCTAGAAAATGTGATGGCTGTGGTGGTAAATGCAAAGATAATGATGGATTAGATGAAGCTACACTAAGAGAGTTGAAGAAATTAGAAGATTAAATTTAAGGTAGGGCTTTTCCTACCTTTTTTAAAGCAAATAATACTTGAAGTTATTAATATTTGAGGAGTGTTTATGAATATTCAATTAAAAGATTCAGAAAGAATAGATGATTTACAATTAAAAGGTCTTAAACTTATACAAGATACTAATGGATTTTGTTTTGGTATAGATGCAGTTTTATTAGCTAATTTCACCAAAATAAAAAAAGATGCTAAAGTTGTAGACCTAGGTACAGGAACGGGTATCATACCTATCTTGATAGCAGGTAAAAGTGAAGCTAAAAAAATTATTGGTGTAGAAATACAAGAAGATGTATATGAAATGGCAACTCGTTCTGTAAAATTAAATAGTTTGGAAGAAAGAGTTGAGATTATAAATGAAGATATAAAATTTATTGATAAAGTCTTGGATATAAATGGTTATCATGTAGTTACATCAAACCCTCCATATATGCATATTGATGGAATAAAAAATCCAAATGATAAAAAAGCAATATCAAGACATGAAGTAAAGTGTAATTTGGAAGATGTAATTAAAGCCGCATCTAGATTAGTTATGCCTAGAGGGAAGTTTTTTATGATACATAGACCAACAAGGCTGGTTGATATAATAACCTTAGGAAGAAAATATAAACTAGAGCCAAAAGTTATCCAATTTGTGCATCCAAGACCTAAAAAAGCACCTAATTTGGTTTTGGTTCAATTTGTAAAAGATGGAAGACCAGAGCTTAAGATATTAGATCCATTGTATGTTTATGGAGAAGATGGGAATTATACAAAAGAATTAAAAGCAATATATAATAATGAAGATATAGGAGAGTTATAGATGAGTGGGAAATTGTACATATGTCCAACACCAATAGGAAACCTAGAGGATATAACATATAGAACTTTAAGAGTATTAAAAGAAGTAGATTTAATTGCAGCAGAAGATACAAGACATAGTATAAAACTTTTAAATCATTTTGAAATCTCAAAACCTTTAACTAGTTATCACGAACATAATAAAGATTCAAAGGGCGATTATTTAATAAATAAACTTATTGATGGTGAAAATATAGCTTTGATAAGTGATGCAGGTATGCCTGGTATATCTGACCCAGGAGAAGAAATAATAAAACAAGCTATACAAAGCAATATAGAGATAGAAGTTTTACCAGGTGCAACAGCATTTGTAACCGCTTTAGTTGGTTCTGGTATGGATACACATAAATTTGTTTTTGAGGGTTTTTTAGATAGAGATAAAAAAGTTAGAAAAGGTCAATTAGAAGAAATAAAAGAAGAAAGTAGAACTATAATTTTCTATGAATCACCACATAGATTGAAGGATACACTAAAAGATATGTTTAAGATTCTTGGAAATAGAAAAATTTCCATAAATAGAGAACTTACAAAAAAATATCAAGAGATAATTAGAGAAGACATAGAAACTGTTATAAAAATATTTGATGAAAAAGAAGTAAGAGGAGAATTCGTATTAATAGTAGAAGGCTTTCATGGTGAAAAAACAAAAAAAGAAGATTATGATGCTCTTACAGATAGAGAATATGTTTTAAAACTAATTGAAAGTGGTATGAACAAAAAAGATGCAATAAAAATAGTTTGTAAAGATAGAAAATTAAAAAAGGATGTAGTTTATAAACAAGTTCTGGATTTATAAAACCTGAATCTGAGGTGATTTTATGGAAATAGAAAAAATTATAATAGAGAGTTTAAAGAGAAAAGATACACATAAAACGTTTATAGAGTTGGATGAAAAGGATGAATTAGAGAAAATAATACCTAAAGTAAAATGTATGAAATCTGTAGGAGAATGTAAGTACCATGTTGTTAATTGCTTTGAACACTCTATAAATGCATTAAGAGAATTGGAAATAGTGCTAAATGAGAAAGATTTTTTCCCAATACATTTAAGAGAACATGTGTTAAATTATTTAAGTGTATATGTTGAGGATGGTATAAATAAATTACATGCACTAAAGTTGGGAATATTTTTACATGATATAGGTAAGCCTGATAGTATGACTTTAGATGAAACAGGAAGAGTCCATTTTACAAATCATGAAAAAATAGGTGCTCAAATAGTAGACAATATGGGGATAAAGTTAGATTTATCAACAGAAACATATAAACTTATAAGTAGATATGTAAGATATCACATGATACTTTTATCTTTGTATAAGAAAAATGATTTGAGTAGAAAAGAATTGATTAATGTATTTAATCTAGTTGATGAAGATACTATAGGTATAATATTACTTGGATATGCAGACATAGTTTCTACAATAAAACTATTAGATAAAAGCGAAGAAGTGAGTGTGTTAAAGACATATATGGAATACATTCTAACAAATTACTTGTATAAGAGTAATTATACACATGTATAAATTTAATCAGTGCAATTAAAATTTAAAAGGTTAGTTAAAGTCTAGGCTATGTGAATTTCAAAAACATAAAAGAAGTTGTCTTTGTTATAAAATTATGAAAGACAACTTTTTTTATATCAAAAATTGGAATTTCATTAAGGTTACTTAATGGTCTATTAATTAATAAACCATTAGTATTTAACTTATATTACAATATTGATTTTGCTTGTATTGGCGTTGATAGTATAACAGAGGTCTTAGTAGAGCCAATTTTCTTTATAGTATCAATCACATTTTCTAATTCGTACATATCTTTTACAATTACTTTTAAAAGTAAGCAATCATCACCTGTTATATGGTGACATTCTACAATTCTAGGGTCCTTTTCAGCTGACTCAATAAATTCTGTATATCCATTACTTGGAAGAGAAATATGAATAAATGCCTTTATAACTCTACCTAATGAATCTGGGTTAACAATAGCCTTATATCCTTCTATAACACCAGATTCTTCTAATCTTTTGACTCTTTCTGAAACTGCAGGAGAAGTTAAACCAACTATTTTTCCTAAGTCCTTCATAGAAATTCTCCCATCATCCTGTAAAATTTCTATGATTCTATAATCTGTAACATCCATAAATAAACAGTCCCCCTTAAATAAAAATAATTAATGCTATAAAACTTTTTTAGAATCTATCATTTTTGTTTTCAAATACCAAAGATCTTTAGATAAATCAACCTTATAAATGTGTGGTTTTGAAAGTCTTTTGTATTGTTCCCAGATAGTACTTAATTCATATTGTACATGATTTTTTATTTCAAGAACAGGTTTTTTATTATATTTGCATATTCCTTTTATATACAATGGCTTAAGAAGCTCTTTAACTTTATATTTTGTAAATGTCTTCGTTTTCCATGTATATGTAGGATGGAAGATTTCTAAAGGTTTAGATTCATCTATAACTTCATCATGTAACATAATTAAATCTGCCTCTGCTTTATTGTCTTCGTTATATATTCTTATAACTTTCTTGTAACCAGGATTATTTATTTTCTCTGGATTTTCAGAAATTTTTATCTTAGGTTCAAGAGTTCCATTTTCACAAGATGCAGCTAATTTGTAAACTCCTCCAAGAGAAGGTGAATCGAAAGACGTAATGAGCTTCGTACCTACTCCCCATGAATTTATAGTAGCTCCTTCTGCTTTAAGTGATGATATAGTGTATTCATCAAGGTCATTAGATGCAGTGATACTAATATCTGAAAAACCAGCACTATCTAATTGCTTTTTAGCTTCTTTAGATAAATAAGCTAAATCTCCAGAATCTAGTCTTATACCCATAGGCTTGTACCCTTTTTCAGAAATATTTTTAAATACTTTTATTGCATTAGGTACACCACTGTTTAATACATCATAAGTATCTACAAGAAGTAAGCATTTGTCTGGATAAACATCAGCATATGCTTGGAATGCATCAAGTTCAGTATCAAATTTTTGTACCCAACTATGAGCATGTGTACCAATTATAGGAATATCAAACATTTTCCCAGCTAATACATTTGCAGTCCCAGTACAACCACCAACTACAGCAGCTCTAGCTCCATATATACCTGCATCTGGACCTTGTGCACGGCGTAATCCAAATTCAAATACAGGGTCTCCTTGAGCCGCAAAGCAAACTCTAGAGGCTTTAGTAGCAATAAGAGATTGAAAATTGACTATGGTCAACAATGCTGTTTCAATAAGTTGAGCTTGATATAGTGGTGCTTTAACAGTAATCAATGGCTCATTAGGAAACATGATAGTTCCTTCCTCAACAGCATATATATCTCCTGTGAACTTAAATTCTTTTAAAAACTTTAAAAATTTATCAGAAAATAAATTTAAGCTTTTTAAGTACTCTAAATCTTCATTTGAAAAATGAAGATTATCTATGTATTCAACAACCTGATCAATACCACAAACTATAGTATACCCTCCATCACAAGCGTTTTTTCTAAAAAACATATCGAATACAACAATGTCTTCGTGAATATTTTTTTCAAAATAGCCATTTAACATAGTAAGCTGATATAAATCAGTAAGAAGTGTTAGATTTCTCATTATTTCTCTCCTTAATTATTATTAAATATTAAAAATTATAAAAACTCCCACACTTATACTAAAACATAATATAGTACAACTTTCAAGTATAAAGTATTACCTAACTATCATAAAATTATTTAAAGAGGAGGATGATTAGCATAGGGAAAATATGGTTTTATATGGTATCGATAGGAATAATAGGAAGTTTGATTTCTAAAAATATGGGTGAATTAAATAAAGTTATATTGAGTGAGACATCTAAAGGTATAGAATTTGCAATAAGTCTAGCTGGTATAATGGCACTTTGGATGGGTGTAATGAATATTGCAAAAGAATCAGGTCTAATCGAAAAGATAGGTCAGAAATTAAATCCTATAATGAGAAGATTATTTCCTTCTATTCCAAAAGGTCACAAAGCAATGTCCTATATAGTTATGAATATTGCTTTAAATATGCTGGGTGCTGGAAATGGAGCAACAGCATTTGGTTTAAAGGCAATGGGTGAGCTTCAAACTTTAAATAACAAAAAAGATACAGCCACTAATGATATGATTATGTTTATGGTAATAAATATATCTTCTATACAGATAATTCCATTTACTATAATTAAACTAAGGATGGACATGGGAGCTCAAAATCCAAGTGAGATAATTTTTACAACTTTATTTGCAACCATTATATCTACAGCAATAGCGATAATAACATGTAAATTTTTTCAAAGAAGATATAGATAAAGGGGATGTAGATACATGGAAGTATTTTCAAACTTACTTATACCAATAATAATTTTGTACATAGTAGTTTATGGCAAATATAAAAAAATAGATGTATATGATAGCTTTGTAAAAGGAGCAATTGATGGACTAAAGGCAGCTTGGGATATTCTACCATATATAATAGGAATATTTTTGGCAATAGGAATATTTAAAACAGGTAAAGGTCTTGATATGTTAGAATGGCTATTTACACCAATAGCAAATGTGCTTAGTATACCAAAAGAATTAATAGGTCTAATAAGTGTAAAACCTTTATCTGGAAGTGGTGCCTTGGGTATGTATAGTGAACTTGCAAATAGGGTTGGAATAGGTAGTTTAGTGGAAAAAATGGGTGCTACAATTGTAGGCTCGTCTGAAACTATATTTTATACAATGGCAATATACTATGGAAGTCTAAAGATAAAGAATACTAGACATACATTGTCATGTGCTATGATTAGTCATGTTGCTGGTGTTATAGCAGCTGTTTTCATTTGCTATGTAATATTTGTATAATTTGTTGACAATGTGGGAAAAATTTTATAATATAATGATTATATAGAAATAAATAGTAATATAAATTATAAGCTATGAAAAGAAGAGTAAATAAAGGTTTTTTCTATCAGAGAGCTAGGTTAGGTGAAAGCTAGTGTCAAAAGCTTTATTGAAGATGGTCTTGGAGCTTTTTATCTGAGCATATATGCTAGGATAAAACGGTTGGGCACGTTATAGTCTACTAAGATGTCTGTAAATTAGTTTCTACATTTCATGTGAAACATAATTATTATAGATGAATTAGGGTGGTACCGTGAATAATCTCGCCCCTATGTTAACTCATAGGAGGCGATTTTTTATTATTTCAATGAAATATTTATAAAATTATGAACGATAAAAAAATAGGAGGTAAATAATATGAGCAAACCGAGTTTTTATGTAACAACACCAATATACTATCCAAGTGGAGGACTACACATAGGTCATACTTATTCAACAGTAGCAGCAGATACGATAGCTAGATTTAAGCGTTTTTGTGGATATGATGTAAAGTTCTTGACAGGAACAGATGAGCATGGTGAAAAAATCCAAAAGAAAGCTATAGAACAAGGAATGTCAGAGATAGAATATCTTGATGGGATGATAAAAGACATCAAGGATTTATGGAATACTATGGATATATCTTATGATGATTTTATAAGAACGACAGAAAAAAGACATACAGACATAATACAAAAGATATTTACTAAATTGTATGAGCAAGGCGATATATATAAAGGAGAATATGAAGGTAGATATTGTACTCCTTGTGAGAGTTTCTGGACAGAGTCTCAATTATTAGAAGGAAATAAATGCCCTGATTGTGGAAGAGAAACATACTTAGTAAAAGAAGAATCTTATTTCTTTAGATTATCTAAATATGAAGATAGATTAAAAGAGTTATTTAAGGATGATAGTTTCTGTTTTCCTGCTGCTAGAAAAAATGAAATGGTAGCAAATTTTTTAGATAAAGGATTAGAAGACTTAAGTGTAACAAGAACGACTTTTGACTGGGGTATAAAAGTTCCTTTTGATGAAAAACATGTAATTTATGTATGGGTAGATGCTTTATGTAATTATATAACAGCATTAGGATATATGACTGACAATGATGAAGAGTTTAAAAAATATTGGCCTGCCAATGTTCAAATAGTAGGTAAAGAAATAGTGAGATTCCACACAATAATATGGCCAGCACTTTTAATGGCTTTAGGTCTAGAAATTCCAAAACAAGTATTTGGGCATGGATGGATACTATTTGCTGATGATAAGATGAGTAAATCAAAAGGTAATGTGGTTTATCCAGAACCTATAATAGAAAGATATGGAATAGATACACTTAAATACTTCTTATTAAGAGAGTTTGCATTTGGACAAGATGGAAGCTATACTCACAGAAACTTTGTAACAAGAATAAATTATGATTTAGCAAATGATTTAGGAAATTTAATAAGCAGAACTGTAGCTATGGTTGAAAAGTACAATAATGGTATAATACCAACAGTAAAAGTTTCAACTGATTTTGATGCAGATTTAAAAGAACAAGCTGTATCAACTAGAGAAAATTTTGAAGCTGAAATGGATAAGATGCAATTTCATGAAGCATTAGAGAGTGTATGGAAATTAGTTAGAAGAACTAATAAATATATAGATGAGACTATGCCTTGGGCGCTAGCTAAAGATGAAACTAAGAAAGATGAATTAGATACAGTTTTATATAATTTATGTGAATCTATAAGAATAATTGCTACATTAATAAATCCTATAATGAATGAAACAGCTAATAAGATATATGAGCATATAGGAATAAAAGGTCAAGATGATATAACTACATGGGAAAGTACAAAAACATTTGGACTTATTGGAGAAAATGTAAAGGTATTTAAAGGTGAGCCTTTATTCCCAAGATTAGATGTAGAAAAAGAAATAGAAGAACTAACTAATATGTTTTCTGGGAAACCTCCAGTAGAGGAAAAGCCATTAGAGCATAAAGAAGAAATTACTATTGATGATTTAGACAAAATAGAGCTTAGAGTAGGAAAAATAATAAGTTGTGAAAAGCATCCAAAAGCAAATAAATTATTAGTGTCACAAGTTAAACTTGGTCCAGAAACAAGACAAATAGTATCAGGAATAGCTGAATACTATAAGCCAGAAGACTTGGTAGGTAAAGAGGTTACAGTAGTATGTAACTTAAAGCCAGTTAAATTAAGAGGTGTAGAATCTCAAGGCATGATATTAGCTGCAGGTGATGATGGAGACCCATATGTTCTACCATTTACACAAGGAGCTAAAGATGGATGCGAGGTTCGTTAATAGGCAATTAAACAGTAAGGAGATTAAAAATGTTATTTGACTCACACGCACATTTAAATGATGAAAGTTTTGATGAAGATAGAGATGAACTTATTGGTTCATTAAAAGAAAAAGGTGTAGATTTAGTTGTGAATCCAGGTGCAGATATAGAAACATCAATAACAGCAATTGAGCTAGCAAAAAAGTATGATTTTATATACTCAGCAGTTGGAGTACATCCACATGATGTATCAAAGCTGGATGATACAGCGATAGATACTTTAAGAAAACTTGCAACTGAAAATGAAAAAGTTGTAGCTATTGGAGAAATCGGGTTAGATTATTATTATGATTATTCTCCAAGAGAAGAGCAAAAAGAGTGGTTTAAGAAGCAAATTGAGTTAGCTAATGAGTTAAAACTTCCAATAATAATACATGATAGAGATGCACATGGAGATACTTTTGAGATAATAAAAAGCACTAAAAGCCCTGAAATAGGATGTGTACTCCATTGTTATAGTGGTAATGTGGAATTAGCTAGAGAATATGTTAAAATGGGTTGTTATATATCGATTCCAGGAACAGTTACTTTTAAGAATAACAAGAAAACTAGAGAAGTAGTAAGAGAAATTCCTCTAGAAAGGTTGTTTATAGAGACTGATTCACCATATATGTCACCAGAACCACACAGAGGAAAGAGAAATAATCCTTCTCAAGTAGCTTTTGTTGCTGATAAAATAGCTCAAGAAAAAGGGATATCCTATGAAGAAGTATGCAGAGCTACAAAGGAAAATGCAAAGAAGTTTTTTAATATAGAATAAACAATTAAAATTTATAATGACTTATAAAATTAGAAATTTATAAGTACAAGATGAGTATACCATTCAGTTTGAATGGTATACTTTTTTTATTTTTAGTGGATTATTTTATTTTTTAATATATATTTTCTTAACATTGTTAAAAAAGAATTTACAAGATATCCATTAGACTTAACTGAAACATAATATCTATTTAACTTAAGTTGTTTATTATATTCTTAGATAAGTAAACGAAAGGTAAATTAAGGAGGCAAAATCTTGTATACAGTTGATAGTACGAAGATATTGATAAATATGGATTTAGGGGAACTAGAAAAAATACATTTAATGATAAAAGATATATCAAGCATCTCTATAATCAAAGAACCTAACTTAGCTACAGTAATGGTAAGAGCTAATGAAAGTGTAAATAATACAACCTTTAATTTAGGGGAGATATTAGTTACAGAATGTAGTGTAAAAGTGGATGAAAGTTTAGGTTATGGAATAGTTGCAGAAAATGATGATAAGAAAGTTGTTTATTTAGCAACTATAGATGCAGTTTTACATAGCAACAACACTAAATTTGATGAGCTAAAAAATTATATAAATAAAAGTGTATATGAAGAGAACTTGAGATATGAGCAAAAGATTATTGATGAGTTTAGCTTGATTAATAAAACAAAAGTTCAATTCAATACTATGGATTAAATAGGAGGAGAGTCATGGTAAATTATACACAAGAAATATATAGAAAACTGCTAGATAGTGCTTCATTTCCTGGGAAATTAAATAATATAGATAATATAAATATAGAAAATAATACAAAGCTATTAAATGGAGCAATTGGTATAGCAATTACTCTATTAGACCAAGAGGTTACTTTCTATGTAGAGAATCATACTCAAAAAGATATAAAAAATATAAGAGCACTTACAATGTCAAATCAAGTAGATTATAAAAAGTCAGATTATCTATTTTTAGATATTAACTCAGAAATAGATATACTACAAGTTAGAATAGGCTCTTTTGAATACCCTGATGAAAGTGCAACTATAATACATCAAGTAAATGATTTATCAATAGATTATCAAACTAAGTATATAAAGCTTGATTTAAGTGGCGCTGGTATAAAATCTAAAAATAGTCTCTATATAGATGGAGTTAAAAAAGAATTTTTAGAAAGATTATCTACTATAAATAAAGATTATCCAATAGGAGTAGATTTGATTTTAGTGGATAAAAAGGGAAAACTTGCTTTTATACCAAGGTCATCAAAATTAAGTTGGGAGGTATTATAACAATGGCTTATGTAGCAGTTAAAGGTGGAGAAGAAGCTATATTACAGGCTAAAAATATACTTGAATTTTATAGAGTAAAAGGAGAGAGTTTACCTATAGATGTAAAGCAAATTAAGGAACAAATGTCTTATGCTGTAGACAAAGTAATGTCTGAAGGAAGTTTATATAACAAGGAATTATCTGCATTAGCTATAAAACAAGCTCAAGGTGATATATTAGAAGCATCTTTCTATATAAGAGCTTTAAGGTCAACTATGCCTAGAGTTACATATTCGCAACCTATAAACACAGAAGAAATGAGAATAAAGAGAAGAATATCAGCTACATTTAAAGACATACCAGGAGGACAATATCTTGGAGCAACTAGAGATTATGAGAATAGAATACTAAATGTAGAATTATTAGAAGAAGATGAAAAGAAGAATAGAGATTTTAAAAATAGTTTTATAAATGAATTAGAAAAGGTGGATGAAATACCTAAGTTCACAAAAATATCCAATATATTTAGAGAAGGAAATTTATTGCAAGAAAAAGTGTGTGAAGATAAATCGGAGGAAGTGATAGATGATATCACAAGAAATAGTCTAAGATTTCCAGTTTCTAGGTCGGCAAAATTACAGGCTTTAACTAGAGGTGAAAGTGGAGTAGTATCAGGCTTTGCTTATGCTATTGTAAGAGGATTTGGTGATGAACATCCATATATAAGTGAACTTAGAACAGGTAATGTATCTGTAAAAATAAAACATCCAATCTATGAAGATGAGCAAATAACAATAGGTGATATGTTGGTTACTGAATGTGAAATAGTTTCCAAAAGCTCACAGAATAAGACTGAAAATTCTAAAAGTAATTTGGAAGATAGAAATAAAATGTCTTTAGGATATGGTCTTTGTATGGGGAATAATGAGAATAAGGCTATATCTATGGCTATACTGGATAAATCTTTAGAACCAAATAGCGAAAAACTAGCACAAGATGAAGAATTTGTATTGCTTCATATAGATGGAATAGATTCATTAGGATTTATATCTCACTTTAAACTTCCTCATTATGTAGATTTTAAAGCGGATGTAGAAAGAATAAAATAGTTTATGGAGGTAAGTTTAGGTGATATATAACTATGGTTTTTTAGATGAAAACACAAAAAAGGAAATAAGAAGAAAAATATTAAAAGCAGTATCAATACCTGGTTATCAAGTTCCTTTTGGTTCAAGAGAGTTGCCTATAGCTAAGGGATGGGGTACTGGAGGTCTACAATTAACACTATCCTTAATTGGTAAAAATGATGTAGTAAAAGTAATTGACCAGGGGAGTGATGATTCCACAAATGCTTGTAATATAAGAAGCTTTGTTGCAGATGTAAGTAATGTAGAAACTACAAAAGACACTTTAGAAGCTACATTGATTCAAACAAGACATAGAATACCAGAAGAAAAACTAAAATCTAACCAAATACTGATATTTCAAGTACCAATACCAGAAACACTTAGAATAGTGGAACCTAGTGAAGTCGAAACGAGAAGAATGCATTCAGAAGAAGATTATAGTAGGATGTGGGTATATCTTTATGAAGATATAGTTAGATTTGATGATATATCAATAGCAGCGGAATATCCATGTAAAGTAAACGATAGATATTTAATGAATCCATCTCCAATACCAAGATTTGACATAAAAAAATTAAACATGTCAGACAATTTATTCTTATTTGGTGCAGGAAGAGAAAAAAGGATATACGCAATTCCTCCATATACAAAAGTGGAACCTTTAGAATTTGAAGATTACAAATTTGAAGAGGAAAAATTTGAAGGAAAGTATTGTAGTTTATGTAAAAGTACAAATACATTCTTAGATGAAGTATATGATAGTAACACAAATGAAAAGTACTATAGTTGCTCAGATACAAGTTATTGTGAAAAGGTTAGATTAAGAAATAACGGTGTAAATGTGACAATTGGAGGTGCTTGGAATGAGTAATATAAATAAAACGAAAAGAGTACAAAACATAGACAAGCAAGTATTAATAGGAAGAAATATCAATCTTATTTATGGAGATGGATGCGAAAAGTGTTTTGAAAGTACAGGATATGAAAGCAATAATATATGCAAATACTGTGGTTCTATAGTTGCATGTAATAATGTAAATTTAGAGCTTTATGAGGGAGAAGTCCTTGGTATTGTAGGCGAATCTGGTTCAGGAAAAAGTACATTGCTAAAGATACTGTTTTTCCAAGAACATGCAAATAGCGGAGAAGTATATATATCACATTACGATAAAGATGAAAATGTATTAGAGCTTTCAGACCAGAAAAAGAGATATATAAAGAATCATTTTATGGGTATTGTGTATCAAAATCCTCATCTTGGCTTGAATTTGGACTTTAGCAGTGGTGGGAATATAGCAGAAAAATTATTAATGGCAAATTTGTATAATGTTGAAAAAATAAGAGATAGAGCAAAAGAACTCCTAATAAAAACTAATATACCTGTAGAGAGAATAGACCATAAACCTAAATACTTTAGTGGAGGAATGCAACAGAGAGTTCAAATAGCAAAAGCTCTTTCAAATAACCCTCCAATATTGCTACTAGATGAAGTTACAACAGGCTTAGATGTATCTGTACAAGCAGAAGTATTGGATTTAATAAGAGAGATTCAAAGAGAATTGAAAATTTCTATGGTAGTTGTATCTCATGACTTCGATGTTATCAAGATGCTTGCTGATAGAACAATTGTAATGAAAAATGGAAGTGTGATTGAGTCTGGTCTTACAGACCAAATAATGGAAGACCCACAACACCCATATACTCAGCAACTTATAAATTCACTGTTATAAATATTGTTTGTAAATAAGTAAAATGGGGGCTTTGAATAAAATGAAAGAAACTATACTTAAGGTAAATAATTTTAGTAAAGATTTTGAGTTACATTCATTAAACAAAACTATAAAGGCATGTAATAACATAAGCTTTGAAGTTTCAAAAGGGGAATTCTTAGGAATAATAGGTAAATCTGGAGCAGGGAAATCTACTATATTAAAAAGCATTTATAAAACATACATACCAACAACCGGAGAAATAATATTTAACTCAGAAATATATGGAAATATAGACCTGTCTAAAATTGGAGATAGAGAAATGATAAACCTTAGAAAAAAGGAAATAGGGTATGTATCACAGTTTTTAAAGACTCTGCCACGAATAACTGCAATTGAGTTAGTAGTACATTCATTAATTGAGAGTGGGTTTGAAAAAAAATGTGCATACGATATGGCAAAAGATATACTAAATCAATTTGAAATAAAGGAAAATTTATGGGATGCTTATCCAAATAATTTTTCTGGTGGAGAGAAGTTAAGATTAAATCTTGCTCAAGCAATGGTTAAAAAACCTAGACTTTTATTACTTGATGAGCCAACTGCATCACTTGATAATCAATCTAAAATATATGTAAAAGAAAAAATGTTGGAACTTAAAAGTCAAGGAACTACAATGATAGGAATTTTTCATGACATAGAATTTATGGAAACTGTTATAGATAAGACCTTTACTATGGCAAAAGGAACTATGAGTGAAAGTGGGGTAGCCTAGATGATAAAATTAATTCATAATGCCAATATTGTATTAGAAGATGTAATACTTGAAAATGCTCATTTAATTATAGAAGGAGATACAATAAAAAAAGTATCAAATGATAAGATTGACTATGCATTTGATTTTAATGAGATAGATGAAGTAATAGACGCAAAAAATTTATATGTCATACCTGGTATTATAGATATTCATAGTGATGCTATTGAAAAGGAAATAGAGCCAAGACCGAGTACATTGTTACCATTTAATATGGCATTTTATGAGCTTGATAAAAAACTACCTGCAAATGGAATAACTACAGTTTACCATTCTATATCTTTAGGAGATGGAGTAGGGGTTAGAAGTATTGATAATTCTTTAAAGATGATTGAAAATATTGATTCATATAAAAATATAGATAGTAAGAGTATAAATCATAAAGTACATTTAAGATATGAAGTATTATACCATGAAGGTTTAGATAAAGTTTCAGAATTATTGGAAGAAAATAAAATAGACTATTTATCAATAATGGACCATTCTCCAGGTCAAGGTCAGTATACGAATCCAGCATTTTATAGGGAATATGCTACTAAAGTATGGGGAGTTACGGAAAGTCATGTAGATACATGGTTAGATGGTTTAGTAGATTTACATGATAATTTGGATTGGGATAAAATAGCTAATGTTATAGGAAAAGCAAAAAATAAAAACATAAATATTGCTTCACATGATGATGATACATTGGAAAAAATGGATTTTATAAAAAATATAGGAGTAAGTGTATCTGAATTCCCTATAACTCTTGAGGTAGCAAAGTATTCAAAGAAACTAGGTGTCTTAACTTGCTTGGGTGCACCTAATATTGTAAGGGGCAAATCTCATAATAACAACTTAAAGGCAATGGATGCTATATTGGAAGACTGTTGTGATATTGTTTGTTCAGATTATCTTCCATCAGCTATGATAAAGTCTATGTGTATAGTTGCACAAAAAACTAACAATTTAAGTAAAGCAGTTAATTTATTTACTTCAAATCCAGCTAAGGCAGTTGGTATATATGATGAAAGAGGTAGTATAAAAGAAAATAAAAAGGCGGATTTAGTTTTATTAGATATTGATAGTGAGTATCCAAAGATTTTAAATACTATTGTAAATGGAAATACAGTTTATAAAAGGGAGGTATAAAGATTGATAACAGATTTACATTGTCATACAAGTATATCAGATAATAATTTAACGACAGAAGAGATAATAAAAAAAGCATCAGAAAAGAATATAAATCTATTGGCAATAACAAATCATGATACTCTATCTGGATTAGATGAAGCTCTTGTACTTGGAGAACATTATGGAGTGACAATAATACCAGGTATAGAAATCTCAGCTTATGATTATAAAAATAGAAAAAGAGTTCATATTCTAGGGTATAACATAGATTTAAACAGTCAAGAAATAAAAAGCTTATGTAACCCAATGGTATGCGATAGACATAAAGCATCTGTCAAGATGGTAAATAAAATTATGGATTTAGGATACGAAATATCCCTAGAAGATGTAAAGAAATACTCATCAAAGACTGGAATATTTAAACAGCATATAATGAAAGCTCTTATAGATAAAGGATATACAGATAATATATATTCTAGTCTATATAAAGAATTGTTTCATAGAGGAAATGGCAAAGCATATGTATCCTTAAAGTATGTGGATTATAGAGATGCAATAAAAGCTATAAAGAATTCTGGTGGAATTTGTGTATTAGCCCATCCTGGCCAAATGGACAATTTCAGTGCTATTGAAGATATGGTAAAAGTAGGATTAGATGGTATAGAAGTATATCATCCTTCACACAATAAAGAATTAGAAAAAGAATCACTTTTTTATGCTAAAAAGTACAACTTGGTAATTACAGGAGGTTCAGATTACCATGGGGCTTATTCTCAGCATAACTATGAACTTGGAAGCAAGAGCTTAAATAGAGAAGACTTATTTAAGTTCAGGTTAGCTTTAGGAGGGGTTTTATAAATGTCTTTTTTACAGGTAAAAAATATAAGTAAAAGTTATGGACAAGTCAAGGTGTTAAAAGATATATCTATTGATATTGAAAAAGGAGAGTTTATATGTTTACTAGGTCCAAGTGGTTGTGGTAAAAGTACATTGCTTAGAATAATTGCAGGTCTTGAGGATAAACATGATGGAAAAATAATAATAAATGATAAAGATATGACTAATTCGCCACCTGAAAGTAGAAATTTTGGTATAGTTTTTCAGTCATATGCACTATTTCCAAATATGAATGTTTACAAAAACATAGCTTTTGGGCTAGAAAATAAAAATATAAGTAAACCTAACATCGATAAGAAGGTTAAGGAGGTTTTAGAAGTTGTAGAATTGAGTGGATATGAGAAAAAATATCCATCACAATTATCAGGAGGACAACAACAAAGAGTAGCATTGGCTCGTGCAATTGCTTTAGAACCAGACTTTTTACTTCTTGATGAACCTTTATCTGCATTAGATGCAAAAGTAAGATTGAAACTTAGGGAGCAGATTAGAAGTCTACATAGAAAACTAGGAATTACAACTATAATGGTAACTCATGACCAAGAAGAGGCACTTTGTCTAGCTGACAAAATGGTTGTTATGAATAGAGGAGAAATAGTACAAGTTGGAACTCCAAAAGAAGTGTATAAAAATCCTAACACGCCTTTTGTAGCTGACTTCATAGGAACAATAAATTTCATAGATGATGGGATTAATAAAATAGCGATTAGACCAGAAGATATAAAAGTAGAGTTTAATAAGGACTTGAAAGATAAGGATATAAAAGTGGGTGAGATTTTAGACATTGAATTTAGAGGGTTTAATTATAGAATTACAGTTGAGTATTGTTATAAACAAATGAAGTTAGATGTAGTCTCAAAAGTTGCTGAACAAATGAAACTATGTATAGGTTCTAAAATAAGCTTTAAGATACCTAAAGAAGGAATCGTAGAGTATAAATCAGAGGGATGTGCTTAATAGCTAGGGGTGAATAAATGATAACAACAAAAAATAAAAGAAGAATAGGTGATAGCACGATACAAAAATATTTCTTAGTTTTTTCAGTAATTTTATTAATAGTATTTATATTATTTCCATTAGTATCATTATTAAAAAATGCATTCTTAGATACAAGTGGAAATTTTATAGGATTTTCAAATTTTAGTAAATATATTGAAAACCCAAGTCTTATAGCATCATTTAAAAACTCGATTTTTGTATCTACAGTTTCATCTTTAATATCACTATGTTTAGCATTTATGTATTCGTATGCAATAACAAGAACAAATATAAAGTTTAAGAACTTTTTTAAAACAATGGGGATGTTTCCACTTTTTGCACCAACCATGTTATATGGTATCTCACTTATATACCTTTTTGGAAATAAGGGAATCTTTACTGCAATGGGGTTTGAAGTACAATTATATGGGCCATTAGGAATAATTATTTCTCAGATATTATTTACATTTCCACAAGCATTCTTAATATTATCTGTTGCACTTTCAATGGCAGACTATAGACTTTATGAAGCAGCAGATAGCTTAGGGGCTAGTGAATTTAAGAAGTTCTGTAAAATTACAATTCCAGGGATAAAGTACTCATTGGTGAGTTCATTCTTTGTATCCTTTATATTAGCATTTACAGATTTTGGAGCGGCAAAGGTAGTTGGAGGAAATTATAATGTATTGGCTACTGACATATATAAGCAAGTAGTAGGACAATTTAACATACCAATGGGAGCAACTGTTTCTATGGTAATGTTGATTCCTGTACTAATAGCTTTTACATTAGACAAAATGGCAAGTAAAAAGCAGGGAATGACTATAACTGCAAAATCTATGCCGTATAAAATTAAGGAAAATAAGCTTAGAGATAGAATATTTTTAATAGCATGCAGCCTTATAACTTTATTAATCTTTATTTTGATATTCGTTTCAGTTATAGGTTCAGTTATAAAGTTATGGCCATATAATTTAAGCCTTACAATGGAACATTATACATTTAAAGGTATCTTGGGAAGTGGAATAAAAACTTATTTAAGCAGTTTAAAAATATCAACACTAACAGCAATTTTTGGAACTATATTTGTATTTTTTAGTGCATATATGATAGAAAAGGTAGATAAATTTCCTAAATTAAGACAAACTGCTTACTTTTTATCAATGATACCTATGGCATTGCCTGGATTGGTTTTGGGTATATCATACATAACTTTTTTTAACTCAGCAAATAACCCATTAAATTTTCTATATGGAAGCACAGTAATACTAGTGATAGTAAATATAGTTCATTTCTATTCAGTTTGTTTTATAACTTCAAATTCATCTTTAAAGATGTTGGATAGAGAATATGAATTAGTTGCAAAATCTATAAACATACCATTTTATAAAGTGTTTTTTAATATAACAGTTCCAATGTCTATAACATCAATACTTGAAATAGTAGTATATTATTTTGTAAATTCAATGGTTACTGTTTCAGCATTAATATTTTTATATACTCCTCAAACTCAGACCGCATCAATATCAATACTAAAGCTAGATGAGATAGGATATATAGGACCATCAGCTGCTATGGCAGTATTAGTGCTTTTAACAAATATAATAGTAAGGCTTTTATACGAATTTGTCACAAAGAAATTAAAAAATAACACACAAAAATGGCAACAAAAAGATGTTGCTTAAGGGGAGGTAAAAATGAAATTTAAGAAGCTAGTTTCTTTAGGAGTATTATCTACACTTTTATTGAGTGTAATAACGGGGTGTAGTACTGTCTCATCAGGTTCAGATTCAAAGACTGATAGTAAGACAAAAGGGGATTTAACAATTTATACAGCAATTGAAGAAGATAGTATAGAACCATATCTAGCTACATTTAAAAAACAATATCCAGATATTAAACTAAACATTGTTAGAGCATCAACAGGAGATATAACAGCAAGACTACTTGCTGAAAAAGATAATCCTCAGGCAGATGTTGTATGGGGAGTTGCAGCTACAAGTTTGTTAGTTGCAGATGATCAAGGAATGTTAGAGCCATATGCTCCAAAAGGTTCTGAGGAAATAGAGTCTGCATTTAAGGATGATAAGGAAGTTCCTTCTTGGGTTGGAATAGATGCTTGGATGACAGGTATAACAGTAAATACTAAAGAATTAAAGGATAAAAATATACCAGTTCCTAGTTCTTATGAAGATTTAACAAAATCAGAGTATAAAGGGCTTATATCTATGCCAAACCCATCTTCTTCTGGCACAGGATATTTAACAGTATCAGCGCTTATACAAATTATGGGTGAAGAAAAAGCATGGCAATACATGGATAAATTACATGAAAATATTGGTGTATATACTCAATCTGGTTCAGCTCCAGCTACATCAGCAGCTTCTGGGGAATATCCTATAGGTATATCTTTTGGATATAGAGGTATAAAACTAAAAGAGGAAGGCTATCCAGTAGAAGTTGTATTTCCAAAAGAAGGTTCTGGATGGGATATAGAAGCAAATGCTCTGGTAAAAAAAGAAAATATAAAAGAAGCTTCAAAAGTATTTTTAGATTGGGCAATAAGTAAAGATGCAATGAATGAGTACTCTAAAAATTATGCTGTTACTACTGTTTCTACAGGAAATCCAATACCAGAAGGGTTCCCTAAAAAGCCATTAGAACAAATGATAGATAATGATTTAAAATCAGCAGCAAAAAATAGAGAAGTTATACTAAATAAATGGATATCAAAATATGATGGAAAGACAGAAAAAGAGAGTTAAAGTTATTTGTAGACAATTAACTTAAAATCGACTGTATTAAAATAAAGTGATAATTTACACATATAAAAAGATGAATTCTTATAGGTAGAATTCATCTTTTTATATATGTAAATATTCTATTGATATAAAAATATACTGAATATTACGAAAAGACATTGACATATTGAAACTGTTGATATAAACTTTGAGATAACGATGTTATTTTAAATAACTTAGTTATTAAAAAGGAGGTACATATTATAAGTTATAGCTCAGAATTAACACGGAATAGAATATTAGAATGTGCAAAAGTAGAATTTTTAAATCTTGGATTTCACAATGTAAGTATGAGAAAAATTGCTGATAATGCGAATGTAACTACAGGCGCAATGTACAATCATTTTAAAAATAAAGAGATATTATTTGAGGAATTAGTGTCAAAAACAGCTACTGAATTACTTACATTATTCAAACATCAGCATGATAAATGTTCAATAATCAAATCTTATAATACAGAGAATTCATATAATCTGATGAGTCAAAGTACAGATTGCATACTTGACTTTATATACGATAACTTTGAAGCAATGAAGTTAATTGTATGTAGCTCTCAAGGAACTAGATATGAAGAGTATGTTGAGAGCCTGATTGAAATTGAAGAAGAATCAACTAGAAATATACTTATTAAGTCAGATTCTTATGATATTAAAAAAGATGATTTTTTCATTCATGTTATGTCTTCTTCTTGTATGCATAATATGTTTGAAGCAATCAAACATGATTTATCTAAAGAAGAAGCTATATATTATATGGAAAAGATAAAACATTTTTATTATGCAGGATGGAATGAAATACTAGATTTTAAATTGTAATCAGAAACTTTATATATGAGCATCTCATGTTTAATTATTAAGGAGATATTAAACAGAGGGCTCTTATATTTTAAAGTATAAATGAGAATGAATATCTATATCGATAAAAATACCCATACAAATTAAAAAACTTTATTAAGAATAGAACTATTTTAGTAAAGATAGAAATAAAATCAATAACAAAAATCTATAAACCTTAGGTATTTATTTTCACATGATATGATTATACGTTAGAAGTTTGGAAAGGAGGAAAGAGGAACATATTTAATTTAAATTTAGACTTTAGAAAATGAGTAATTGATTTGTTTTAGTAATTAAGAGAATAATTTGAAATGAGGTGGAGATATGAATAAAAAAGAGTCATTACTTTCAAAGTTATTTTGCTTTGCAGGAAAACATAAGTATATCACTATATTGGGTATGATTTTGTCTGGAATTAGTTCCATTTTAGCCCTTTTACCAATTGCATTTATATGGATATGTGTATCTGAGATATTTAATGTATGGCCTAGTGTAGAATTAGCTCAAAACATTGTATATTATTATGCTTGGATGGCTTTTATTTTTTCAATATTAAGTATATTAGTGTACTTCCTAGCTTTGATTTGTACACATTTTTCAGCTTTTCGTATAGCAAAAAATATTAGGTATTATACATTAAGACATTTGATGAAATTACCTCTTGGATATTTCAATGAATCAGGAAGTGGTAAGTTGCGTAGGATAGTGGATGAAAGTGCTGGACAAACCGAGTCATATTTAGCTCATCAATTACCCGATTTAGTTGGAGCTTTTGTAACACCTATAGCGGCTATTTTTTTCTTGTTTGCATTTAATTGGAGATTAGGAGTGATTAGTATAGCACCTATTGCTATTAGCTTTATATTTTTAATGCAAATGGTTGGGCCAGGTCATTCTGAAAATATTGGTAAATATCAGAGTTCTTTGGAAAATATGAATAATGAAGCGGTAGAATATATCAGGGGTGTACCTGTTGTAAAAATATTTGGGCAGAGTATATTTTCTTTTAAAAAATTTTATAAGGCAATAAATCAATATAAAGATTTTGCACTAAGATATACTATAAAATTTAGGAAACCCATGATATTTTATACTGTATTTATTAACTCAATATCTATATTTTTAGCACTTGGAGGGGCTTTTTTAATAACAATTTCATCTACACCAAAAGAATTCTTAACTGATTTCCTATTCTATCTTTTTTTTACACCAGTATGCCTTAATATGATGAATAAAATTATGTGGACAAGTAAGGAAATAATAATTGCTAAAGATGCTTTAGATAGAATAGATACTATACTTAAAGCAGAACCATTGAAAGAAAAAGAAGTTACTATAAAACCAAGTAAATTTGATATAAGGTTAGAAAATGTATCTTTTGCTTATCCAAATACAAATAATTTTGCACTTTCTAATATCTCATTAAGCATAGAACAAGGAAGTACTGTAGCTCTAGTAGGGCCATCTGGAGGAGGAAAATCTACAGTAGCATCTTTAATTGCAAGGTTTTTTGATACAGCTGAAGGAAGTATAAAAATAGGAGGAATAGATATTAAAGATATTGCAGAGGATGTACTTATGAATAACATATCTTTCGTATTTCAAAATAGTAATTTATTTAAAACCAGTATTTTAGAAAACATCAGAGAAAGCAAGCCAAATGCAACAAAAGAAGAAGTTATGAAAGCTGTAAAGGCAGCTCAATGTGAAGATATTATAGCTAAGTTACCAGATGGGATTGATACGATTGTTGGAGCTAACGGAGTATATCTTTCAGGGGGAGAAGTACAAAGAATTGTTTTGGCAAGGGCTATATTGAAAGATGCTCCTATAATACTTTTGGATGAAGCAACTGCATTTGCAGACCCCGAAAATGAATATGAAATCCAACTTGCCTTTGAAGAACTTGCAAAAGGAAAAACTGTTTTAATGATTGCTCACAGATTATCAACTATACAAAATGCCTCTTTCATCTATTTATTATCAGATGGAAAGATTATAGAAAGTGGAAAACATACAGAGCTTTTAGGCAAAGAGGGTATTTACAAAGGTATGTGGTATGAGTATAAAAAGGCAGCATCATGGAAGATAAAGGAGGTTTGTGTAAATGATTAATTATCTAAAAAATCTATTTTCTCTTAGTGATAATGGAGCTAAGGACCTTTATAAAGCATCTATATCTTGTTGCATTACAAATATAGCTCTCATGGCATCTGTAAGTATTTTATATATTTTCTTAAAAGATACAGTTATGCCAGTTATAGAAGGTAGTATGCTTGTGCTTAATTTACCTATTTATCTGGCATATAGTATTGCTATTTTTATAATTGTATATATTTGCAACTTTATTCAATATAATTCAACCTTTTTAGCCTCATATTCAGAAAGTGCCACTAAAAGAATTACTCTTGCAGAAAAACTTAGAAAATTACCTCTTTCATATTTTGGGAATAAAGATTTATCAGACTTAACAACAACTATTATGGCAGATACAGAGAGCTTAGAAACTGCTTTTTCCCACTATATTCCACAACTTTTTGGAGCAATAGTATCTACTTGTATTGTAAGTATTAGTCTGCTTTTTATAAATTTTAAGATGGGTATCTCACTTATATGGGTTGTACCTATATCTTTTTTATTATTAATTGCAACAAAAAAAATACAAGATAGAGCTAATATTAAAAATAAAAAAATACAATTGATTTATATTGATGGAATTCAAGAATGTATAGATAATGTAAAAGACATAAAATCAAATAATCAAATAGATAAACATATGGATATTATGGAAAAAAAACTTACAGCATATGAAAAATACTCAATAAAATCAGAATTAACTTCAGGAATTTTAGTGACATCTTCACAAATGATACTAAAATTAGGAATAACAACTTCAGTTATAATTGGAGTTACATTGCTTTTAAGAGGAGATGTAGATATATTTATGTTTATTGTATTTATGATGGTTGCAACAAGGATATTTGACCCGCTTTCAGGAGCTTTAATAAATCTAGCTGGTATATATAACTCATTATTGAGAGTAAATAGGATGAATGAGATTGAAAAATATCCTATTCAAGAGGGAGCAATATCTAATAATTATAATGGGTGGGACGTAAACTTTGATAATGTTAAGTTTTCTTATAACCAGGGAGAGAATGTTTTAAATGGGATATCATTTACTGCAAAACAAGGAGAAATTACTGCTCTTGTAGGTGCTTCTGGATGTGGAAAGTCAACTATAGCCAAACTAGCACCAAGATTTTGGGATATTGACAGTGGAAAGATTACACTTGGGGGAGTCGATATATCAAAAGTAGAACCAGAAACTCTGATGAAAAATTATTCTATTGTATTTCAAGATGTACTACTGTTTAATAATACAATCATAGAAAATATCAGAATAGGTAAAAAAGATGCAAGTGATGAAGAAATTTATGAAGTCGCCAAGGCTGCAAGATGTGATGAATTTATAAATAAAATGCCAGATGGATACCAGACAATTATTGGAGAGAATGGATGTATTCTCTCTGGAGGAGAAAGACAGAGAATATCAATAGCACGTGCACTTTTAAAAGATGCCCCAGTAGTTTTGCTTGATGAAGCCACTGCATCTCTTGATATAGAAAATGAATCTCTTATACAAGATGCGATTTCTAAACTTATAAAAAATAAGACTGTCATTGTGATAGCACATAGAATGAGAACCATATCTCAAGCAGATAAGATTATTGTATTAGATGAAGGTAAAATCTCAGAGATAGGAACACACAAAGAGTTATCAAAAAACAATGGTATTTATAGTAGAATGGTAGAGCTACAATTAAAAAGTTCAAATTGGATTCTTGAGTAAAATATATTTTTAAATAAAAATAAATAGCTTAGTACCTTGATTAAATCAAATAAAAACCTTAAAATAAAGAGATGTAAAGAAAAACTAAAAACGAATAAAAGGTGAATTTATATGATAAAAGAAATAATCGTAGTAGAGGGTAGAGATGATGTTACAGCAGTTAAGAGAGCAATAGATGCAGAACTCATAACTACAGGTGGATTTGGATTTCCAAAAGGTGTAATGGAGCGTATAAAATCTGCTAATGAAAGATGTGGTGTCATAATATTTACAGACCCAGACTTTGCAGGTGAAAAAATAAGAAAAAAAATAGCGTCAGAAGTTCCAGGATGTAAACATGCATTTCTACCAAGAGAAGAAGCTAAAAAAGATGGAGATATAGGTATTGAAAATGCTAATCCTAAAAGTATAATAACTGCTTTGAATAAAGTCAGAACTGAAAGTATAGAAAAAAGAAGTGAATTTAAACAAGTTGATTTAATTAGAAATGGCCTTATAGGTAATGAAGATGCATCACTTAGAAGAGATACACTTGGTAAAATACTTGGAATTGGATATGGAAACGCAAAACAATTTTTAAATAGATTGAATAATTATGGAGTTGAAAGAGAAGAATTTATAGATGCATTAAAACAACTCTAAAGTGTAATATTTAGTATGTGAAAAATATTATATAAAATAGATGTGAAATCACGGGTTAATTTAATACAAAATATTTCTAATAAATATTTTGTATTAAATACATACAAATATGTACAATTAAAAAATCAAATCTTAAAATAAGTTAAAAGGAGTAAATGATGGATAGACTATCTTCACATAGTGCAACAAAAGAAGTAGTACAGAAATATAACTTTAAATTTTCAAAGTCTCTAGGTCAAAATTTTTTGATAGATAGTAATATAATTGATAAAATACTAGTTGGAGCCAGAATTAAAGAAGGCGATAATATAATAGAAGTAGGGCCTGGTATAGGTACACTTACTCGTGAAATGGGTAAAGTAGCAGAAAAAGTAGTGGCTATAGAAATTGACAGGAATTTAATCCCTATACTAAAGGACACTTTGTCAGATTTAGATAACACAGAGGTAGTAAACAAAGATATATTAAAAGTAGATATACAAGAACTAATAAAAGATAAATTAAATGGTGGACCAGTTAAACTTGTGGCAAATCTTCCATATTATATAACCACACCAATAGTTATGAAATTTTTAGAAGAAGATATACCTGTAACAGATATAGTGGTCATGGTTCAAAAAGAAGTTGCAGATAGAATGAATGCTATGCCAAGTACTAAAGATTATGGTGCACTATCTATAGCTGTTCAATATTATTGTGAAACAGAGATTGTGGCAAAAGCTCCAAGACATATGTTTATACCACAACCTAATGTAGATTCTACAGTCATAGGTCTACATGTAAGAGCTGAAAAAAAATATGATGTTCATAATGAAGAGTTATTTTTTAAAACAGTAAAAGCGTCTTTTGGGCAAAGAAGAAAAACTCTTCTCAATTCGTTGGGAGGTCTTGGTTTTCTTAATAAAGATGAAATAAGAGAAATATTAAAAGAAGCTAATATAGACGAGAAAAGAAGAGGTGAAACTCTTAGTATAGAAGAGTTTGCAGTTCTCTCAAATATAATAAATACAAAAGTATCTTCTAAATAGAAGGTACTTTTTTTTATTTTATTAACATATATTGTTTAGAGAAACTGTGTTAAGGGGGGATTGCAGTGGGTTCTAAAAGAAAGTTTAAAAGAGACTATATAATACTAGAAGCTAAAGACATAAACTTTAGATACAAAGAACGAGTACTGCCAAAAGCTTTTGCAAAAGTTGAAGTAAATGATGAAAAAGCAATTATTGCATTATATGTAGAAAATCTAAAATATGTTAAAGATGGGTATAAAGCAGTGGCAATAAAAGGTGACCATGGATTAATAGACTTAGGAAATATAATTTTAAATGAACAAGGGAGAGGTGAATTTGTCTTAGACTTAGAAGATTATGATGATGAAATAAAAGGTATTGCATTGTTGTATGGGAGAAACATACCTTTAATTGGATTTAAGGGAAATAAGATTGAAAATTATGAGGACATATTATTTCAAGAGATAGAAGATGAAGAAGAGTATGAAGAATTGGAAGACGATGAAGAATATGAAGAGTTAGATGCTGAGGAGGAAAGTGATAGAGAAGAAGAAAACGACAATGAAGAAGAGTATATTATAGAAGAATATGATGAAGATGAGTACGAAGATTATTGGGAAGATGATGAATCTGTTGAGGATGTAGAGTTAAAAGCAAGAACGGACATAGAAGATTCTAGTGACGAGGAAATAGAAGAATTTAATAACTATAAGGAAATAGAAAATTATAATAAGGTTAAAGCACAAGAAGAATATAGAGATATGGAATATGATGAGGAATATGACGAAGATGATGAAGAAGATTTTGAAATAAATAGAGAAGAAGAATCTACTATTACTTCAAAAACTACTAAATCAAAGAAATCTCAGAAAGAACAAAATAATATTGAAAAAATAAAAAGAGCCAATGGAGTAAGTCAAGGAGATAGTGGAAATAAACAAGCTGGAACATTACTTATGCCTAGACAAATAAAGAAAGGTTTGAAACTATTCAGAGAGGTAAAACCTTTTACAACAGATTATATAGATAAGACAAGATGGTGGAAAATAGAGATAAACCCTACAACTTTATGTGGATATACAATGCCTCATTTAGGATATTTAAATGTGTTGAATTATACTATGTATAGTGATGCAGTATTGAATTCATATAAATATAGACATTACTTATTTGGAGTTCAATATGATGAGTATAATAAAAGAAAACATTATATTTATGCCATCCCAGGAAATAGAAGTGAACAACCAGATAATGGAAGTACAGGATTTTTAAGATATCAAGCTTGTGATAATAGAACAAATAGTTTAGGATATTGGTTATGTTTTATAGATTCTAGACAAAGAAATATAGTTAGATAGAAATAATAAAAATAATAAAAATGCAAGGATTTAGCTCCAACTTTCATTTTACTAAAATAAATTAACGAAAGTAATATAAAAACTTAAAAACTATTGATAATATTTAAATATTACACTACAATATATGTTGAAATACCTATTATATTATGGAGGAAAATTATGATAAACGAGCAAAGAATTTTAAACGAGTTCCTTGAATTAATACAGATAGACAGTTTATCTTTAAAAGAGGGGAATGTTGCTAAAGTATTAGTTAAAAAATTAGAAGAAATAGGTTGTTCAGTTGTAGTAGATAATGCTGGTGAGAGAACAAATGGAGAAACTGGCAATATAATAGCTACATTAAAGGGAAACAAAGAAGGTAATAAAATATTATTTAGTTCACATATGGACACAGTAACTCCAGGTATAGGAGTAAAACCTATAGTGGATGAAGCAAATGGAATAATAAAAAGTGATGGTACTACAATATTAGGTTCTGATGATAAAGCAGGTATAGCAGCTATATTAGAAGGCTTAAGATATATAAAAGAAAATAATATAGAACATACTGATATACAAGTTGTATTCTCTATATGTGAAGAATGTGGATTAGTTGGGGCTAAAAATTTAGACTATGGAAAAATAGATTCTAAATATGCTTTTGTATTAGATAGTGGAGGTTCTCCTGGAGAAATAATAGTAAAAGCTCCTGCACAAGATGTAATAAACGTTAAGATATTAGGAAAGACTGCTCATGCAGGTCTTGAACCTGAAGCTGGTATAAGTGCTATAATGGTGGCAGCTAGAGCAATAGAAAATATGAGTTTACTTAGAATAGATGAAGAAACAACTGCTAACATAGGAATTATAAATGGTGGAACAGCTACGAACATAGTAACAGGTGAAGTTAATATAGTTGCAGAAGCTAGAAGCTTAAAAGAAGATAAATTAGATGTTCAAACTAAACATATGGTAGATACTTTTGAAAAAGCTGCCAAAGATTTTGGAGCTCAAATTGAGATAGATGTAAACAGAGCATATACTCCAATAGATGTTAGTGAAGATTCTGAAATAATAAAGCTTGCAAAGAAAGCTTTTTCAAACTTAGGTATAGAAGGTCATACTGAATCTACAGGAGGAGGTAGTGATACAAATATATTAAGTAAAAATGGTATTGAAGCTATAACTTTAGGAATAGGTATGAAGAATGCTCATACATTAAGTGAACATATAGCTATAAAAGACTTATATGATTCTGCTAAAATGGTAGTAGAGATAATAAAAGAAGCATAAATTTAAATAATAGTGTATAATATATATATCGCCTAGCTTAAGCTAGGTGATTTTTCATTTTATAGAAGATTGATAATCTTTATTGAAAGTAAAGAGTATACATTTGCATATAATAGTAGGTTTAATTTATGTACAGATGTGTGTTTTTGATATAATAAGTTGTTTTATAAGGAGGAGTAAAAATGGAGACAAGGTATGATGAAGCAAATAAAATAACAATACAATCAATACTTTGGAATATAGCATTAACAATAATTAAGATGATAGCTGGGATTATTGGTAATTCTAGTGCAATGATTGCAGATGGATTACATTCAGCATCAGATATCATAAGTTCGATAGGAGTATTAATAGGTAATTATGTATCTTCTAGACCCGGAGATAGAGAACATAATTATGGGCATGAGAAAGCAGAGACATTGGTATCATTCGTATTATCAATATTACTTATATTTGTTTCTATAACAATAGGTATAGAGGCAATTAAATCTTTATTTAACTTAGATGCACTACATGTCCCATCAATATTACCATTAGTAGTATCAGTTATTTCAATCTTGATAAAAGAGTATCAATATAGAATAACGATAAAAGTTGCTAAAAAGATAAATTCTCCAGCTTTAAAAGCTGATGCTTGGCATCATAGGTCAGATGCATTATCTTCAGTAGCTGCCTTTATAGGAATAGGAGGTTCTATTTTAGGGTTTAAACCTTTAGACCCAATTGCATCAGTTGTAGTGGCTATCTTTGTAGCTAAGGTAGGAATCAATATACTTATAAGTTCTGTTAATGAATTGATGGATGTTTCAGTTGATGAAGAAGAAATAAAAGAATTAAATTATATCGTAGCAGATACAGAAGGTGTTAAGAATCTAGGAGATATAAAGACTAGAAAACATGGAGCTATGGCGTATGTGGATTTGACTATATGTGTCGATGAAAACTTGACAGTTAAGCAAGGTCATGATATTGCCACTAAACTGGAAAAACATATAATAAAACATATGGAATTTGTAAAAGGAATAACGGTTCACGTTGAACCATGTACTAATTGTCAAGGAAATAAGTGTAATAAATAATTAAACCTTAAAAAAAAGTGTAAAAAGTTATATAATTGTTTTATGATTATAAACTCTAGGGGTGGTTAAATGAGTAAGAAAAGAAAACTAAAGAAAAAAGCTGCGATATTAATAGGAGTGGTTGTTTTCTTTATAATATACTTTATATCCTTCAAAATAGGCTTGAATATGGAAAAGGATAAAAGTGAAGTTCCAAAGAAGGTAGAAACAGAAGAAGAAGATACTAGGTCTTTAATGACTCAAATAAAAGAGAAGAAGAAGATTTATATATCAGACAAGAATATAGAAAACATAAAGATTGAAGAAGATATGTGGGATGAGATAAAGTTCTTTTTCTCAGATTTTAAGAAGGTAAGAAATACTGCATCTTCTTATGAGGCAGTTTATGAAGGATATTCTGATGATGGTGTTAAGTTTTCTACAGACCTTAATTTCTTTAGAGTATATACTGTAAACAAGGAAGAATATTATAAAGTTCCAGTTGATTCTAAGAATGCCTTTAAGAAGCTTTTAGATGAAAGTATATACACTTCGTTTGACCTTTTAAGTCACTATAAAGATTGGAAAGAAGTGACTATAGCTCATGGAAAAGAAATTAAAAAAGTTCATAGATGGAAGTTTGATGATTTAGCACATAAGATGATTTCAAAGAGGGTTGTAGGGAAAGTTCAGCCTGAGAAAAGCAAGGAAAGAAGTGAGTATAACTTTACTATAAATATAAAAGGTGATAATTTTGCTGTAAAAGTTGAAACAATGGGAAAAGATTATGTGAAAGTCACTTCTAAGAAAACTGTATCTTACTATGAGGTTCATACAAGTTTGTTTGATTATCTTAAAAATGAGATATTCGAAATTGGAAAGAAATAGAATTTTAAGAAGGCTATCAAATTATAGATTTGATAGCCTAAATTACTTTTTATATATTATTTTTCAATCAATAAGTCTGCAACTTTATAAATCGGACCAGCACCAGCAGTTATTACTAAATCATTATCATTAACATTTTCACGTAAATATTTCACTATATCTTCAAATTCTTTTATGTAGATAGCATCTACATTGTTTTGATATAACTTTTCAACTAAGTCTTTAGAATGTATATCTCCTGGGTCTTTCTCCCTAGCAGCATATATATCTGTTATTATAACTTTATCAGCAGCATAGAATGCTTCTGAGAATTCGCCTAAAAGAGATTTTGTTCTAGTATAAGTATGTGGCTGGAAGATACACCATAAAGTAGATTTTTTTAATTTTTTAGCAGCAGCTAAAGTAGCTTTTAATTCAGTTGGATGATGTGCATAATCATCTATTACTAAAGCATTCTTATAATATCCTTTTGTTTCAAATCTTCTTCCTACACCTTTATAAATTTTTATATTTTTTCTTATAGTCTCTAAATCAATACCAGAAACAAGAGCTGCCATTATAGCAGAAGATGCATTGTATATGTTATGAAGACCATATACAGAAAGTTCAAATTCTCCTAAGTCTTTTCCTTGATATTCTATTCTAAATATTCCATGACCACCATTGTCAAAGTGAATATCTTTTATTACAGCATCATTATCAGAGTCTCTACCATATTTTATAATAGTAGCTTTAACATCGTATAATATGTCATCAACATTTTCATCATCACCATTTATTATGAAATAGCCATCTGGAGGTAATAGTTTACCAAATTTGTTAAAAGAAGCCTTAATTTCATCTATACCAGAGAAATAATCAAGATGGTCTTCCTCAACATTTAAGACTATAGATATTTTAGGGTTAAAATTAAGGAAGCTATCTACATATTCACATGCTTCAGTTATAAAATGGTCAGAATTACCTATCTTAACATTACCACCTATCATACTTAAGTTACCACCAACTAATATAGTTGGGTCTAAATCTGCATATTCAAAGATTGTAGATAGCATAGATGTTGTAGAAGTCTTTCCATGTGTTCCAGAAACTGCTATAGAGTTCTTATATTCCCTCATGATTTGGCCTAAAAAAGTAGCTCTGTTCATTACTAATTTATTTTTTTCTTTAGCAGCTATAAGTTCTTCGTTGTCTGGATGAACCGCTGCTGTATAAACAACCATATTTACATTATCTGATATATTCTCTTTTTTCTGACCAATATAGATTGTTGCACCTTGGTCTCTAAGTTTGTCTAATAGGTATGATTCGTTTGAATCCGAACCTGAAACTTGGTAACCTTTATTGATACATATTTCAGCTAATGCACTCATGCTGATACCGCCAATTCCTATAAAGTGTATATTCATAATAAAACCACCTTTCTTTTTAATTAAGTCCTACAATATGAACTATTTTTGTGGTATAATAATATAATGTTCAATATTTTATAATTAATATGCATATAATATTATATGTATTTTATTTTTGAATATAATAAAACATAAGTAATATTATACCACAATAAGAATTGTTATGCATTAGTTAGTTTAACGTTATATAAAGGTACTTGTAGGAGGAAATAGCAATGAAATTTAAAAGAACAGAGAGAATTGGAGCGATAGTTAAAATACTGTCTGATAATCCAAATAAAATATATACATTAAGTTATTTTACAAATCAATTTAATGCAGCAAAATCAACAATAAGTGAAGATTTATTAGTTGTAAAAAACGTATTTGAAAAACTGCATTTAGGTAAAGTTATAACTATCTCAGGAGCAGCAGGGGGAGTAAAATATATACCTAAAACTTCTATAGCAGAAAATGCAGAGTTCTTAATGGAATTATGTGAGAAAATATGTGACAAGTCTAGAATATTATCTGGTGGTTTTTTATACTTGATTGATTTAATTTATGACCCTACAATAGCTGCTAAAATAGGAAAGATATTTGCTTCAAATATTGAGTATGTAGATGCAGATTATGTTGTGACAATGGAGACAAAAGGTATACCTATGGCACTTATGACTGCAAAAGCTATGAATTTGCCCCTAGTTATAATAAGAAAAGATATAAAAGTATCAGAAGGACCTACTCTTAGTATGACATATGTGAGTGGAAATAGAAGCTCTAAGGTTGAGAGTATGAGTTTACCAAGAAAAGCCCTTAAGCCAGATAGTAAAGTTATAATTATAGATGATTTCATGAGGGGTGGAGGTACTATAAAAGGAATGGTAGACCTTATGAATGAATTTGGTGCAGAAGTTATAGGCACTGGAGTATTCATATCTACAACGAACCCTTCAGAAAAGATGGTAAAAGATTATATCTCATTAATTCAGTTGGATGTTGATGGAGATAAAATAGTAGTAGAGCCAAATTTAAAGACTTTTAAAGATGAATATAGAAATGAAGATTTAGATGAAGAAGATTCAGAATTTGAATTTGAGATAGATGAAGATTAATAAAAAAAATATTTAGAAAAATATGTAAAAATAAAAAGAGGATATCCCTAGTTGTTCATAGAATTACTTAAAAAACAGTTTATATTAATTTATTCCAGCGATAATAATTTTAATATAAATTAATTTCTGTCAAAATCAAAGGGGGATATTTTGGTATGAAGATAACTGACGTAAGAGTAAGAAAATTAACAGAAGAAGGTAAGATGAAATGTATAGTTTCAATAACTTTCGATAATTTGTTTGTAGTACATGATATAAAAGTTATAGAAGGCCATAATGGCCTATTTATAGCAATGCCTAGCAGAAAAGTAGGCGAAGGAAATTTCAGAGATATAGCTCATCCAATAAATGCAGAAATGAGACAAGTTTTAGAAGATGCAGTTTTACAAGCGTATCATGAAGCATTAGTTCAATGGGAAGTAGCTGCTGAATAATAATAAATATATAAAATGGAGAGAGCCCGAACATTTAGGCTCTTTTTAAATGGAGAATTTGCATTAAAATATGTACTTTTTAGTAAAAAAGTGCTATATTATTAGTGATAATGTATATGTTGTATACAAATTGTCAAATAAATGTATTATAATGTATATTGATTGAGAGAATAATACGAATAAAATTAAATTAGATTGAATGGAGTGTATCAATGAACTTTAAAGCTATAATCCTTGCCGCAGGTAAAGGAACAAGAATGAAGTCTAAATACCCAAAAGTTATTCATAAAGTATGTGGAAAAGAAATGGTTAACCATATTATAGATGTTTCAAAAAAATCAGGTGTAAAAGATACTGTTGTGATTTTGGGACATGAAGCTGAAGTAGTAAAGGAAAAATTAGCAGAAGAAACTATAATAGCCATGCAAACAGAACAGCTTGGAACAGGGCATGCTGTAAAGATGGCTAAAGAATATATTAATGATGAAGATATAATAGTTGTACTTTGTGGAGATACTCCACTTATAAAGGAAGAGACTTTAAAAAAATTATTTGAATATCATATAGAAAATAAATATCATGCCACAGTTCTTACAACAAGAGTTGGAAATCCAACAGGTTATGGTAGAATAATAAGAGATAAAAAGGGTGACCTTCTTAGAATAGTAGAACAAAAAGATGCAAATTCAGAAGAAAAAATGATAAGTGAGATAAACTCTGGAATTTATTGTTTTAATGGTAAGAGTCTTAGAGAAGCATTAGACTTGTTAAATAATAACAATGCACAAGGCGAATATTATTTAACTGATACTGCTAAAATAATGAGAGACAAAGGTCTTAAAGTTGGTGCATTTGCAGGTTCAACTATTGAAGAGCTTATGGGTGTTAATTCAAGAGTAGAATTATCAAAAGCAGAAGAGATTATGAGAAGAAGAATAAATGAATCTCATATGGTAAATGGAGTGACTATAATAAACACTAACTCTACCTATATAGAATCTGATGTTGAGATAGGTAATGATACTATAATATATCCAGGCGTTATGTTACAAGGGAAAACAAAGATAGGTTCGGATTGTATAATTGGAACAAATTCATCTATAACAAATTCAGAAATAGGTGATGGTACAGAAGTAAAAAATTCAACTATAATTGATAGTAAAGTTGGAGAAAATACTACTATTGGACCATATGCATATCTAAGACCGAAAAGTAACTTAGGAAACAATGTAAAAATAGGTGATTTTGTTGAAGTAAAAAATGCTGTTATAGAAGATGGTTCAAAGGCTTCTCATCTTTCTTACATAGGCGATGCACATGTTGGTAAAAATGTAAATATTGGATGTGGAGTTGTCTTTGTAAACTATGATGGTAAAAATAAATTTAAATCAGTAGTAAAAGATAACGCATTTATAGGTTCAAATTCTAACCTAGTTGCACCAGTAGTTGTAGAAGAAAAAGGGTATATAGCAACTGGTTCAACAATAACACATGATGTTCCAGATGGAGCTTTGGCAATAGCTAGAGAAAGACAAGTTATTAAAGAAGGCTGGGTAGAAAAGAAGAACCAAAAAGATGCAGAAGGTAAGTAATTATTAGTTTATTATTTTGGCTAATAAATTTAGCTCGAAATTATTATAAATTATATTCGTTAAGATTTTAAAATTTTCAGGAGGGTTACATAAATGAATACTAGCGGAAGCGAGATTAAAATTATTGCAGGTAATTCATCGAAAGAGTTAGCACAGAAAATAGCTGACTATATAGGTGTATCAGTGCTAGACTGTGAAGTAGGTACATTCAGTGATGGTGAAATATGTGTAAATATGAATGAGACAGTAAGAGGTTGTGATGTGTTTGTAGTACAATCTACTAACAGTCCAGTAAATGATAACTTAATGGAGTTATTAATCTTAATTGATGCATTAAAGAGAGCATCAGCAGGAAGAATAACAGCAGTTATTCCTTACTATGGATATGCAAGACAAGACAGAAAAGCTAAGGCAAGAGATCCAATCACTGCTAAATTAGTTGCAAACTTAATAACTGCTGCTGGAGCAGACAGAGTATTAACAATGGATTTACATGCAGCTCAAATACAAGGATACTTTGATATACCACTAGACCATTTATTAGGTGGAACAATATTAGCAGATTACTTCAATGAAAAGAAAATAGAAGATTTAGTAGTAGTATCTCCTGACTTAGGAAGTGTTACTAGATCAAGAAAGTTTGCTAATACTTTAAATGGAGAAGTACCAATAGCTATAATAGATAAGAGAAGACCAAAAGCTAATGTATGTGAAGTTATGAACTTAATAGGTGATGTTAAAGGTAAAAATGTTATACTATTAGATGACATGATAGATACAGCAGGAACAATAGTTAATGCGGCAAATGCACTTAAAGAGTTTGGTGCAAAAGATGTTTATGCTTGTTGTACTCATGGTGTATTATCAGGACCAGCTATTGAAAGAATTTCTAATTCAGAGATAAGTGAGTTAATAGTTCTTGATACTATACAACTTCCTGAAGAGAAAAGAATTGATAAGATAAAGATAAAAACTGTAGCTCCTTTATTTGGTGATGCTATAAGAATGATATTCTCTAACGAATCAGTAAGTAAATTATTCTAATTTATTAGATTTATAAGAGTTGTTTAAAAGGATATAAAACTTTTGAGCAACTCTTTTTTGATATTTTAATTTATATAGCTATTTTTTATTATTAGAAGTATGTATGTAATTTTAGGTAAGGATTATAGTTTAAAACTTAGATGTAGTTAAGTAAAAAATAAGTATAAAAAAACATATAATATTATGAATATTATGAATATAAAAAATATTTAGAAAAAGTATTGAAAAATTTCAGATTATGTAGTATTATGTAAATATAAATAAAGAAAGAGGTGTTTCCAATGGGAAGGTCAGAAGATGAACCCCTAATAATTAAATGATTCAGTCACAATCTAGAAGAAATAAAAAAATCTATTGAAAGTTTATTTATAAGAATTGAAAATAGTATCTATTCTATATCTTTAATGTTTGTGAGAGGGTTCTGGATTATATAAAGTTACTGTAAAGAAAGTAATTTTGCACAATAAGCATATCTGTAAATGAAGAATTTCATTTATATAGTGATTGTGACTGAATCATAATTAAAAGAGATAGAATGTTTATATATAGATGATTTTAATAAAATACTATATTGTAATAGCTTCTAGCTTTCAAATAAATATTAGCAAAGGATGGAAATGACAATGATAAAACTAAATGATAATTTATAAATATCTCCTTACGATATATGATAATTGTAGGGAGATGTTTCTTTTTTTGTATAGTATAAATATTTATAGTAATTGTGTTTCAATATGTAAATTATTGGTATATATAAATAATATAAACTTAGTTGATAAAATTTGGTAACTATTATATAATATAAGTGGATATGTATATATTTTATGCATTACCCTGAATTTAATAAAAATAGAAACGTTGATGTATGTTCTGTGATTTGGGCGCCTTGGGACATATGGAGTTAGTGGTGCAACCGGCTATGGAATTGTATTTATTTATGGATACTTTTATTTTCATAGCATTTTTTGTTTTAAAATGGTTATATGCTAGAAATAAATCTGGTTAGTACGTGTAAATAATTTTACTTAGATTTTTAACCAGATATATTATAAGTAAGTATTAATTAAAAAAATTGAGGGGGAATAAAAATGAAGTTAAGAAAGAATAAAAAAGGTTTCACTTTAGTGGAATTATTGGTAGTAATTGCAATTATAGGTATATTAGCAGTAGTAGCAGTTCCAGCTTTATTTAGTAATATAAATAAGGCTAAGGTAGCAAGTGTTGAGTCTGATTATAGTTCAGTTAAGAGTGCAGCATTGTCTTATTATTCAGATAATAATAAAGTTCCTGTTGATGGTACTTTAAGTAGTTTAAGTGCTTATATGGAGACTCTTCCTGATAAAGCAGATATAGGTGGAGAATATCAATTGCTTTCTGTTGGCAATAAATTAGTATTACAGATAGGTAATACTAAGGATAATAAAGTCGAAGGTGCTACATTAACAAAAGAACAAACAAATAAGTTATTGAGTGATTTAGGTAATAAAATATATAAGAATAAAAAAGATACTGAACTTACTGAGCCATTAGAAAAAGATAATACCGTAAAAAATGGGATTATATATATAGTACTTATAGATAATACTGATATGTAGTATTCATATAAAATGTTTAGATGTATTCAAAAAAGAGTTAAAATTATATACACATTGAGTAAGATATCATAAATTTAATAAAAAAGACAGGAAGAAAATCTTCCTGTCTTTTATACTATTTTCTTTAATATACAATCATAAATGATGATATAATTGAGATAGTAAAGGAGTGAAATCTGTGGCTAAAAAAGTTAGAATAGGAGACAAACTGGTTGAAAAAGGATACATAACAGAAGACCAGCTTAAATGGGCATTATCAGAGCAAAAAAACAGTGGAAAAAGACTAGGAGAATTTCTAGTACAAGAAGGTCTTATAGATAGTAACTTATTAATAAGTGTATTAAAAGAACTTTTGGATATAGAAAGTGTATTTTTAGAAGGAACAGAAATAGACACATTAGCTACAAAAATGGTTCCAGAAAATATATGCAAAAGATATGCGATATTTCCATTCAAAATCGATGGAGACAAGATATGTCTAGCCATGTCAGACCCACAAGATAGAGAAGCAGTTCAAGATGTAAGACGTATGTCAGGAAAAGATGTAGAAATATTTATATCGAGTGCAGAAGATATAAACAAAGCAATAGGTCATGCTTATGCTCATTCAGAAATAAATAAGGCAATGACTGAGTACAACAAGAATAGAACTGGTGGAGTAAGAGAAACAGTAATACTTGAAGAAGATGTAAACGCAGCTCCAATAGTAAGATTAGTAAACAACATACTAGAAAATGCAGTAAGAATGGAAGCAAGTGATATACATATAGAACAAAGCGAAAATTACATGCGTGTCAGATTTAGAATAGATGGTATGCTAAGGGAATATATGAGAATGAACTCAGCGCCATACAAAGCAGTAGTAAGTCGTATCAAAATAATGTCAGATATAAATATATCTGAAAAGAGAATCCCACAAGATGGCAGAATCTATTTAAAAGTAGATAACAAACCTATAGATTTTAGGATTTCTACAATGCCAACTAATAGGGATGAAAAGATAGCCATGAGGGTTCTTGATAAGAGTAATTTTATGGTTAGCAAAGAAGTACTAGGAATAGATGAGCATGGCTCTAAGATATATGACGAGTTGATAAACACTCCTTATGGACTTATATTGGTAGTTGGGCCTACTGGAAGTGGAAAGACAACTACATTATATTCAATGTTAAATCAATTAAATACGGAAAATAGGAATCTCCTAACTATAGAAGACCCTATAGAGTATGAATTACCTGGTGTAAATCAATCTCAAATAAATGAAAAAGCAGGTCTTACCTTTGCTAGTGGGCTTAGAGCTTTTATGCGTCAAGACCCAGATATAATAATGGTCGGAGAGATAAGGGATACTGAAACTGCGGAAATAGCAATTAGAGCTTCTCTTACAGGACATTTAGTTTTAAGTACATTACATGCAAATACAGCAGTTGGAGCAATTTCTCGTCTTTTAGATATGGATGTAGAAAGTTTTTTGATAACCTCATCCGTTTTAGGGGTAATATCTCAAAGACTTACAAGAAAAATTTGTGAGCATTGTAGGGTTTCATATGAAGCAGATATTGGGGAAAAAAAAGCTCTTGGTATTGATATAAATGAATCAGTAACTATTTATAAAGGAGAAGGATGTGAAAGATGCAATAATACAGGATATAAGGGGCGTCTAGGTATATTTGAAATGCTTGAAATAACACCAGAAATAAAAGAGTTAATAGATTCATCTGCCAATCAAAGAGAAATTTTAAAGGTAGCTAGACAACAAGGTATGATTAGTCTAAAAGAGGATATAGTTAAAAAGGTTTTAAATGGAAAGACAACAGTAGAAGAAATGATTAGAATAATTTTGATGACTGATTAAAGGATGATATTATGAAAAGTTTTAAGTATACAGTGATAAAAGAGGATGGGAAAAAGCAAACTGATGTGATTGAAGCTAATGATTTTAATGAAGCAAGAAATTTACTTAGAAAAAGAAATCTTAGAGTTCTCGAAATTAAAGAAAGCAAAAGTAAAAACATACGTGCCTTTAGTAGGAAGAGAAAAAAAGACTTAGGAGCTGACCAGATAAGCCACTTTTGTAGACAGTTTGCTATTATAGTATCTTCTGGCATAAATAGTATCTCAGGCTTAGAAACATTAGCCAGAAGGTCAACTAATGTTACATTGAGAGAAGAAATTAATCGTATAGTGGCAGAAATAAAAATAGGTTCTACTATTGCAGATTCAATGCTTTCATCAAAATCAAAGTTTCCAAAGTTACTTGGTGCTATGGTAGCTACAGGTGAGGCCACAGGTAAATTAGATGAAGTACTAAAAAGTATGGCTTCATTTTATTCAAGTGAACATAGAATTAAACAAAAACTTAGAAATGCAGCGACATATCCACTAATAGTTTTAATTTCTTCATTTGTAATGATTTTTATATTTACAGCATTTATGGTACCTAAGATGGTTAATTCAATTACAACAGTAGGGGCATCTCTTCCACTTATAACAAGAATTGTTATGGGGTTTGGTATGTTTATGAAGAAGTTTTGGATAATAGTACTTCTAGCTATTATATTATCTATTTACCAGTTTAAGAAATATCTAAAAACACCAATTGGTAGAGCACATAAAGATAGAGTCATAAATAAGATACCTATTTTAGGAAAAGGAATAAATTGTATGGTAGCTACACGGTTTTCAAGAGCATTGTATCTATTTGTATCAACAGGATACCCATTAGTTCAAGGGCTTGATTATATTATAGACAGTGTAAATAACACCATGGCAGAAAAGATTTTGGCATCAGCTAAAGATGGAATAACAAGAGGTGAGGGCTTAGCAGAGAACTTAGAGAGATATACATATTTTGATTCTGTATTAGTACAGATGATAGCTATAGGGGAGCAGACAGGGGAGTTAGAGAATATAAGCAGACAGATGGCCGAATTCTATGAGTATGAATCCGAAATTTATTTAAATAGGATGGCATCAATGATAGAACCTGTTTTAATAATTGCAGTTGGTATTATAGTTGCGGTACTGGTTGTATCAATATTTATGCCAATGCTTAGTATATATGATGCTATGTAGGAGGGAAAGGACAAATGAACAAGGTTTATGTATCATATTATGGCGATTCTATTTCCATAGTTGAGGGCAGATATAAACATGATAAAGATAAGTTTTATATAAAAAATTTTAATGCGTTTTCAATAGAGGATATTGCACAAGATTTTTCTAAGGAAAAGTATGCTCTATTGAGATACGCATTAGAAAATGTGAAGTTAAAATCAAGACACGTAGTTTTTTGTTTAAATACAAGAGATGTAATTCTAAAACCCCAAAAACTCCCTAAGATGGACAAAAAGGATTTAGACGGATTTATGAAGCTAGAAATGGATGAGATGATGGCTTTGGAATCAGAAGAATATGTGTTTTCATATGAAGTATCTAGTGAAACATCAGATAATTCAACTGGTGAGGAGTCAAGTTTAAATCTTATCATTGGAGCTATAAAAAAAGAAGAAATAAATGCAATTGTAGAGATAATGCATGAGTTCGATTTAATATTAGATAGAATAGATACGTTATCAACAGCTTATTTAAGAATTCTTAAAAATTTAGATTACAACGATATAATGGTAACAAATATAAGTGACAATAGTACAATTATAAATATATATAAGAAAGATACTTTATTTATTAGTGATAATATACCTATAAGAATAACTGCAAAAGATATGGAAATGCAATTATTAAATGTAGTAGAAGAATCAAAAGGTCTTATGAATTACTATTCGTCAAGAAACTTTGGTAAGGTCACAGATACCATATTAATATTAGGAAAAAGATATTCTAATAAATTGATTTATGAGGCTTTTAGCTCTGCATTTTCAAATTATGTTTCTCAAGGTCTTACTGAGATAATGGATATATCTGATATGATAGCTGGAGATATAGACGAAGATGATATAAATTCAATTGTAGAGCTTCTAGGAAGCATGATAGAACCTAAAGGTAAAAAAGATTTTGAAAATATAAATTTTTTACCAATGAATATACTCAAAAAACAGATGAAAGCCAAACAAGTGAAAAGCATATTGAAAATAGCTCCAATAGTTATTTTAGTTCTTGCTATTCCATATTTATGTTTGATTTTTTCAAATAGTTTAGCTAATAAAGAGCTTGAAAATGTCAATGATGAAATAAGAAATATCGAATCTGCATATTATCAGATTGGAAACATAGAAAAAATGATAAAAAGTAAAACTGAAGAAATAAAAGTATATGATATGTTAATTGGGAAAAAGGTAAAGTGGGAAAATTTATTGGATGATATAGATAAAAATACTCCAAATAGAGTTGAACTAACAAGCTTATCAACTACTTATCAAAATCTTGGAACTACTAATAAAACTGAAAACTCAAATAACAATAAGACTACCACAGATAAATCAAGTAGTAATGAAACAAAATCAAACACTAAAAGTAATAGTGATGGAAATAAAACTAGTAGTGATTTAAATGAAGATAAGACTAAAAATGTATCAGAAGCATTAACAGGGGATAGTGAAACTAATGATACAGATACAGAAAAAGATGATAAAACACCACTGTATGATAAAATACCAAATGTTATAAACATAGAAGGAAATGCTAAAGATTCTTCTTATATAGGTCAATTTTTATATAAACTAAAAGGCTTGTATTATTTTGAGGATGTTAAATTACATAGCATAAAAAGTAACGAAGAAGATTCTAACTATACATTTAGCATGACATTATACCTGAAAGAAGGTGTATTAACTAATGAATAAAGATATATTTAAAAAAGATATAAAAGATATATTCAAAATGGAAGTTAGTCTAAAAGGAATTCTTATAAAAGTATTAATTTTACTGGCTATTTTATCATATGGCTACTTTGGGCTTTATCCTCAATACCAAAAATATGTTGCTACAAAAAATTCTGTAAAACAATCTACAGAAAAATTAAATACATATAAAGAGAAAACAGCTCTTATGCCAAAATATGAAAAACAACTTAAGGAAGTTGAAAGTGAACTGAAAGAAAAAAGTAAAAATCTTTTATATGATATGCAAGATGGTCTCTTTCTAATAGGTTTAGACAAAAAAATGAAAGCGTATAACATAGATTTAACTAGTTATGATGTTGGAAATGTTAGAGAATATGAGCATTTTTATGGTATATCAACAACAATAAGTGTTAGAGGCGATTATAGAAACGTCAAGAAATTAATGGCTTACTTAGAAGAACAAAAAAATGTTACTCAGATATTAGATTATACAATGACTTCATATATAGAGCCAGAAAAAGAAGAAAAAGAAACAATAAGTAATAAGGATTTAATTAAAAATGTGAACATAAATAAAGATACAAAGATATATTGGGTAGAAGGCGAAGATAAATGGCACTTATATAATGATTGTCCATTGATAAAAGAAGGAGAAATTCTAAAAAATGATAAACTTTTAGATAGGTCCACTAGTTATCTATGTAATACTTGTGTACTTAGAGCAGCTACAGAAAAAGAAACGCAAAAAGAAGTTGTAGCCCCAGAAGCAGAAGGTGTAGTGGATGCTACATTTAAATTTATAATGTACACTAAGGATAATACTACTATGATACTTGACACAGATAATCCATCTTCATGGAGACCAGGAAAATATAATCCATTTAAGTCTAGTGCAAAATAAAGTTAAATGGGCTTTAAAGATAGGTGATAAACTTGTACAAAAATAATGAAAAGGGTCTTACCTTATTAGAAATAATCGTAGCTGTATTTATATTGACTATAGTTTTAAGTATTTCTTATAAAGTATTTAATGGGATAACATTAGCAGTAAAGAAGCAACAAATCATTACAGATGCTCAAGTAAATATTAATTTGATTAATAAGTATCTAAATAGGGATTTAGAAAACTGTAAAGAGGTAACCAAAGCTAGTTCAGGTGGTAATTATGAATATAATATAGAGACACCAGATAATATTGTAAAGTATGAAGTTTCTATACAAACTAAAAATAATACAGGAGTATATTCTGTAACAAGAATTCAAGAAGATACTTCCGATTCCAAAAGTGCGGTTAGAGAAGAGATAATATCTAATCAACCTCTAGTTCAAAATAATAAAGAAATGAAGGAAACACCATTTAAAATAGAGAAGCAAACTGATAAATCTATTTATACTGTAAGTATATACTATAATGAATCAACACAAGAAAGTCAGAAAGATAGTGATTTAAACAATAAGACTTATACATTTGATGTTATGTCTAGAATTGGGTAATGATAATTTATTTAAAAATAAGTAGGTTGATAAAATATGGGTAAAAAGAGTAATGAAAAAGGTTTTTCTTTAATTGAAGTGTTAGTAGCTCTGGCTATTATGGGAATTATACTATTTGTATTTTTTAATATTATCAATACTAATAACAAAGCCAACACTAAAAATGACACAGATATAAGTTCATTAAACTATGTTCAAAGTGAAATAGAAAATCTGAGAGGAAAAATAAAGAGTGGAGAATTTGATTTTGATAGCTTAGAAAAACGAGAAGATGGAACTGTTGTGTATGAAAAACTAATAGATAATTCAAAAAAAATTGTGTATGATAAAGTGCTTAGTAAGGATGATGTGAGTTTATATGATACTCCATACGAAAAGATTACAACTATAAAAAATAAAGATGGAGATTTAATTGACAAAGAAAGTATTGCAAATAAAATAAAAATTACTGTAGAAGATAAAAATGGTCAAATATATAAAATAACTGCAGCTGGGAAAAGTATGAATGACTATTCAAGTAAAAAAGAAGTTAAAATTGTAACTGAAATATTTAAAGATAAATAATTTTACTTGGGGGTGAGATTTTGAGGAAGTGGAATAAATTTAAAAGTGAAAGAGGGGCAGCCTTAGTTTTAGTTTTGGTTGTAGTAGCATTGCTTTCTATTGTGGGATTGACATTTTCAAATCAGATAGCGAATAGAATAAAATCTACAAAGACTACTAATGAGGGTATACAAGCAAAGTATTTGGCAGAAACATGTGTGGAAAATAGTGTTGATAAAGCATATACAAAATTGTATGATGAACTTGAAAAAATGGATAATGAGTTTAAAAATGAGAATAAAGAAAAATCTATATCTAGGTCAACATTAAGGAATATATCAGAGACAGATATTAATAATCAAGAGGAGGAAAATCTTCCAGAAGAAAGACTAGGTTATATGAATAATATAAAGTCTTATTTAAGTAAGGCTTCTTCTGATTTAGAAAAAGCTAGTATAGAGTTAAAAAAATTACAGGATTTAAATATACTTGATGATAGAGATTTTGAAGAAGTAAATATAAATATTCTATCACATAGAGATTCTATATTAGCAATCTTGAAGAATTATACTTCTGGAGATATAAATAAAATAAGTGAAAGTGTTTTGGATGGAGATATAAGTTCAACTACGATTACTGAAACAAAGTTAATAAATAATGATATCATTTTAAAAATGTTTTTAGAAGAAGGTAAAGTTGATAAAGAACAATTAAATCCTACATTTTCATACACTTATAAAGCACTAGATAATATTTCTCTGGCAATGCAAAATATGATTGAGTATAGACATACATTTCATATTGATGACCCAAAAGTAGAGGTATCTGATGGAATTCCAAATTCTCAACAATATTATGACTTAATACAAAGTCCTATAATGAATAGTAAGAAATATAATTGGAAGGATACATGGGAGAAATTAGAAGAATTATTGAAAGATTTACCAAATCAAACTGAAGGATTTAATTCCTTAAGAGTTCATTTGAAAAATAATGTAAGAAAATTTGAACAGTTAAGTGATAATATATCTAATGGTAATAAAAATACGGCAGAAGCTTTTCTGGAATATAAAGATTTATTATATAAGATATCAGAACAATGCAATCAGTTAAAAAGTATGTCTTATGAGAAGATACCAGTTAGATATGACAACTTGGCTTTAATAACAAGCTTTGATTATATACAAAATAATCTTTTAGCGGAAATAAAATGTAGACTGAAAGAATTAAAACCTCAGGAAGTTGATAAAACAGAAGACACTACTATAAAAATACCTTTTTACAAAGCTGACTACGACATGACAAAAGAAGACTGGCCAGAATTAAAAGAAAATGGTTCAGGGTCAGAGTTAAGCTTAGTAGTAACTGGAGATAAGAACGGAATAAAAGAGGTAGAAGTCAAAGATGGACAAGAAAAAATTCTTGGATTAGGTGTTGAAGAAAACTCAAATTCAAAATATGAAGTTGAAGCTAAAGTTAAATTTAATATAAATGTAGACTCAAATATATTAGATAATTATGATATAAAAGATAAAATTTCAATTAGCCATGACATAAGTTCATACAAAAAAGTAAACTAAACACAAAGATACAACTTAGTATAAACATATAATTAATAAAGTAACTTTATATATTTATTACTAAAAAATAAGTAAACTAATAGAAGATATGGAGATTAAATATTATGTATATTTATGATTTATTGGAGCAAGGTATAAGACTGAACGCATCAGATATACACATAACAGTTGGAACGAATCCTGTAGCTAGAGTAAAAGGTGGATTTGTAAAACTAAGTGAGCAGATACTGACACCAGAAATAACAGTGCAAATGGCAAAAGACATAGCAGGGGAATCTATGTTTAAAGTAATAGAAGAACATGGAGAAGCTGATTTCTCAGCTTCTCTAAAAACAGGTGAAAGATTTAGGGTAAACTCATATAGACAAAAAGGAAATTATGCAATAGCAATAAGAACTATAACAGCAGAGATACCAACTTTTGAGAAATTAGGACTTCCAGAAAACATAAAATCATTTACTGAAAGGCATAAAGGGTTGGTTTTAGTTACAGGTCCAACAGGAAGTGGTAAAAGTACAACACTTGCAAGTATGGTAAATATAATAAATGAAACACAACAAAAACATATAATTACGCTTGAAGACCCAATAGAATATGTACATCATCATAAACAAAGCTTGGTAAATCAAAGAGAAGTAGGAACTGATACAGAAAGTTTTAATTCAGCTCTTAGAGCTATCTTGCGTCAAGACCCAGATGTAATACTAATAGGAGAGATGAGAGACCCTGAAACTGTATCAATAGCATTAACAGCAGCAGAAACAGGGCATTTGGTATTTTCAACACTACATACAGTTGGAGCGGCTAAGACAATTGATAGAATAGTTGATATGTTTCAACCATCCCAACAGCAACAAATAAAGACTCAGCTATCTACAGTTTGTGAAGGGGTAGTGTCACAACAATTACTTCCTACAGCAGATGGAAAAGGGAGAATAGCTGCAATTGAATTGATGTTTGCTACTCCAGCAATAAAAAACTTAATAAGAGAAGGAAAAACATATCAGATTCCAAATATGATACAAACTGGAGTTAAAGCAGGTATGAAAACTATGGACCAAGATTTAATGGAACTTTATAAAAATGGAAAAATTACGAAAGATATGGCACTTAGTAGATGTACTGACCAAGAATTTATGACAAGAATGATAGGTGGAGTAAATTATAATGGACATTATAATCGTTAATTTATACGTATTTATAGTTGGATTAGTATTTGGAAGTTTCTTTAATGTTTGTATTTTTAGGATTCCAGAAGAGATATCTATTTCTAGCCCTCCCTCCCGTTGTATGAGTTGCAACACTAGGCTAAAGCCTATAGATTTAATACCAGTACTAAGCTATTTGATAAGTGGTAGAAAATGTAGATATTGTTATGAGAAAATTTCTAGTAGATATGCTATAGTAGAATTAATTACAGGAATTTTATTTTTAACAGTGTTTATGATATATGGAATATCCACAACAACTATTTATTATTTAGTTCTTGTGTCTTTATTGATTATAATAACATTTATAGATATTGACCACTTTATAATACCAGATAAAATACTTATTTTTGGAGCTATATTTGCTGTAATTTTTAATCTCTTTTTTAAAGAAATACCAATTAAGAATTCGATTATAGGAGCTTTTACTTGTGGAGGTAGTGTTTGGCTTATTGTGCTTTTGATTGAATTTATAGTAAAAAAAGAGTGTATGGGTGGAGGAGACATTAAGCTATTTGCAATGATAGGACTTTATATGGGTGTTAAGAATGGTCTTTTGACTGCCCTACTAAGTGTTTATGTAGGTGCAGTATATGGAATTTGTGTGATAATATTAAGTAAGATAAAGAAAAAGGAATATAATTCTGTTATACCTTATGGTCCATTCATATCAATTGGAGCATTAATAACAATCTTATGTGGGAAACAATTACTTGAACTTTATTTTTCTATTATTATGTAGACAATCGTTAGACTTAAGCAAGTTTTAATTTTTATAAAAATGAATTAAAGTATTCAATAAGGACAATATTATTATTAACCCTATTACTAACGTGCTGTAGATTATGGAGTATATAATAATAATTTCCTTATTTTTTGCGCATTTGATAAATAAATCTCTAAGTATATTTTGTGATATAGAAAAGAAGAATCTATATGATATGTTTTTTATTTACATAATAACTGTAGTTTTATCTATATTAATATATCTAAAATTTGGGATTAGTGTAGAATGTGTACAATATATGGTATTAATCCCATTTCTAATAATTATATCCATTATAGATTACTACACAATATATGTATATGATATAACAATAGTTAGTGGTATAATAGTTCAAGGTATAATTTTTTTGGTTTTTTGCAATATTGTCAAGTTTGACTATATAAATCATATAATTGGACTAGCGATAGGCTTTATTATACCTTATATTATTGCTAAATTAACAAAAGGATTAGGCTATGGAGATGTAGGTCTCTATAGCTTATGTTGCTTTGCATTGGGAAATAATTATGGGCTTTATGTGATAGTTTTATCATTTATTTTAGCGTTTTTGTTTTTTGTTGTTTTATACATAACTAAAATATTTAAAGGTATAAACATAAAAAGGCAAATTCCTTTCACACCTTTTATTTCCTTATCGACAATTATAATAATATTTACAGAGTATAATATATTTGATTTTTATTATAGTTTGTTATACAAATTTATATAACAGGAGGTAAGAAATGTACGTAGTAGTAGGGTTAGGCAATCCAGGAAAGAAGTATGAGAAGACTAGACATAACGTTGGATTTGATGTTATAGATATTCTTGCAAAAGAATACAACATTAGTGTTACTAAAATAAAGCATAAAGCTTTAATTGGTGAAGGAAGAGTAGGTACTGAAAAAGTATTATTAGTAAAACCGCAAACTTATATGAATTTAAGTGGAGAAACATTAATAGATATATATAAATATTATAAGGTTGATTTAAATAATATAGTAGTAGTATATGATGATATAGACTTAGAGGTTGGAAAGATACGTATAAGAAAAAAGGGAAGTGGAGGAACACATAATGGCATGAAGTCTATAACTAAATGCCTAGGTTCAAATGATTTTCCAAGAGTAAGAGTAGGTGTATCTAAGCCAGCAGTTGGTCAAGATTTAGCTGATTTTGTACTTTCTAGATTTAGAAAAGAAGAATCTGATAATATAAATGAAGCATTAGAAAAAGCGGCATGTGCTATTGACTCGATAATAAGAGAAAATATAGATATGTCTATGAACAAATACAATGGATAGTGAGAGGGAGATTTAAATGAATGATGTTTTTTTATATCCTTTGCAAAATTCAAAAGAGTATAAAGATATAATAAACTGTATAAAAAATACAAAAGGTTCATTATTAGTTAATGGACTTTTGCCAGTACAAAAACCTCATATATCTTATTCTATATTTAATGATTTATCACGACAAATGATTTTTATAACAAGTAGTGATTTAGAAGCAAAGAAAGTATATGAAGATTTAAGTTTTTATATTGAAGATAAAGTTGAATATTTAGGATTTCAAGATATTTATTTTTATCACTTAGATGCAAAGGACAGAAATGAAGAGGCAAAAAAATTAAAAGTATTGTTAAAACTAGCCAATAAGGAAAAAATAATTTTAGTAACTTCTATTGAAGCAGTTTTAAGAAAATACATACCAAAACAAGTTTTACTTGATAGTGTATCTCATTATAAAGTGGGAGATAGCTTAGATTTAGAAAAATTAACTGAAAAACTAGTTTCATTAGGATATGAGAGAGTTTCAAAAATAGAGGGGTTTGGTCAATTTAGTATAAGAGGTGGAATTATAGATGTATTTTCACTTGAATATACAAATCCAATTCGTATGGAATTATTTGATGATGAGATAGATTCCATACGAACTTTTGACGTATATTCGCAAAAATCAATTGATAAATTACAACAGTTTTCTATTACCCCATCCAGAGAATTTATTTATCCAGAGAAAACTACAGATGCCTTAGTTAAACTAAAAAAAGAAACAACTAAGACTACTGACGAAGGTACATTTCAAAATATAGACTATATATCAAGCAAGACTTATTTTGAAGGAGTAGAAAATTATATAGATTATATTTACCCAGAAGAAAACAAAAGTATATTTACTTACTTAGCAGATGATGCAATAGTATTTATAAATGATATAACGAGACTTAAAGAAAGATGCGAAAATTATATAAATGAGTTTAGAGAAAATTATAAACTGAATCTTGAAAGAGGTTTAGCTATTAAAAATCAAGGAAAATTACTATATCATTATACAGACTTAGAATATCTAGTAAAAGACAAGTCTGTGGTTTTAAACTCACTATTGCCAAAGTCTATAAATAATTTTTCTATAAAATCTATAATCAACTTTGAAAGTAGAGAAGTTCCTACATTTAATGGAAAAGTAGACTTGTTAATCGAAGAATTAAATCGGCTGAAATACAATGGATACAAAATAATTTTAGCAACAAATACATTGGAAAGAGCAACTAAATTAAGTAAAGATTTATTGGATAAAGGCTTAGAAACAACTGTTTCTAAAAACAGAGACCTTGAAATTAAATCTTCTCAAATTATAATTGTACCTGCACATATAAACAGCGGTTTCCAGTATAAATCCATAAAGTTTGCTGTTATAACAGATAATGAAATGATAGGTGTTTATAAAAGAGCATCTAAAGCGAGCAATAAAAAAGCTAAAAAAGGGAAAAAGATAGAGTCATTTTTAGATTTAAGTGTTGGTGATTATGTAGTACATGAAAATAGTGGTGTAGGTAGATACACAGGTATTGAACAGATTACAGTAAATGCTATTAAAAAAGATTACATGAAAATAGTTTATCAAGGTGGAGATAACCTATATGTGCCAATAGACCAGATGGATAAAGTACAGAAATACATTGGTGCAGAGGTAGAAAAAGTTAAGTTAAATAAGCTTGGAACCAATGAATGGACAAAGGCAAAAGCAAAAGTTAAAAAAGAAATTGAGGACATGACGAAGGACTTAATTGAACTTTACGCAAAACGTGAAAAAATACAAGGATATAAGTTCTCGAAAGATACACCTTGGCAAGCAGAGTTTGAGTCATTGTTTCCATATCAAGAAACAGAAGACCAATTAAAGGCAATAGAAGAAACTAAAAAAGATATGGAATCAAGTAAGGTAATGGACAGACTTGTATGTGGAGATGTTGGTTATGGAAAAACAGAGGTAGCGATTAGAAGTATTTTCAAGGCTTGTATGGATCAAAAACAAGTTGCTGTATTAGTTCCAACAACCATATTAGCCCAACAGCATTATAATACATTTAAAGAAAGATTTGAAAGTTATCCTTTGAGAGTTGAAGTTTTAAGTAGGTTTAAAACTCCAAAACAACAAAAACAAATTATTGAAGATGCTAAAAAAGGATTAGTAGATATCTTGATTGGAACACATAGAATAATATCCAAAGATATAAATTTACCAAACTTAGGTCTAGTAGTTATTGACGAGGAGCAAAGATTTGGGGTAAAACATAAGGAAGCTTTAAAGAAAATTAAATCTACAGTAGATGTACTTACACTTTCAGCAACTCCTATACCAAGAACCTTACATATGTCTCTAAGTGGAATAAGAGATATGAGTGTTATAGAAGAACCTCCACAAGAAAGACATCCTGTAATAACATATGTTACAGAGAGTAAGGAAAGCGTAATTCAAGATGAAATAGAGAGAGAATTAAGTAGAGGTGGACAGGTATTTTTCGTATACAATAGAGTTGAGCATATTGAAGAGATGGCAAGTATGATTCAAAAGCTCGTACCAGACGCTAGAGTAGCTGTTGCACATGGAAGAATGACTTCTAAATCATTAGAAAATATAATCCTAGGATTTTTAAATAAAGACTATGATGTACTAGTTTGTACTACAATAATTGAAACTGGTATGGACATATCCAACGCAAATACAATGATTATATATGATGCAGATAAGATGGGATTAGCTCAACTTTACCAATTGAGAGGTAGGGTTGGAAGAAGCTCAAGACAAGGATATGCATATCTTTTATATGAAAAAGACAAGACTCTAAGTGAGATAGCCGAAAAACGATTAAAAGCTGTCAGGGAGTTTACAGAGTTTGGTTCAGGTTTCAAAATAGCAATGAGAGACCTTGAAATAAGAGGAGCTGGAAATATCTTAGGTTCTCAGCAACATGGTCATATGGCAGTTATAGGTTATGATTTGTATGTTAAAATGCTTAATGACGCAATTAAAAAGGTTAAAGGTGAGCCTATTGTGGAAGAAATTGATGTTGAAATAGACTTAAGTGTAAATGCATACATTCCAGATAATTATATAAAAGATGAATTGATTAAGATTGAAATGTACAAAAAAATTGCTTCTATTGAAAATAAAGAGGATATGCTAGAGATACAAGAAGAACTTGAGGATAGATTCTCTGATATACCTAAACCAGTTCAGACATTACTTACAATAGCTTATATAAAATCATTGTGTAAGGTATTGAAAATAGAAAAAATAAGACAATTAAAAGATGAAATATTATTAGTTCCAATAACAAAGTATAGAACTAAACAGAAAATAGGTTATAATATAGTTACAGAATTAGAAGAATTATTAGAAAAAATGTGCAAGGTAAAATAACTTGTAACTTTAAGAAGGGATGTTTTAAATTTGAAAAAGGTAATAACATTGGCAATAGCTATGATTTTGGTAGTATCTATAACTGCCTGTAGTTCTAGTGAAGGAGAAACTGTGGCGACAGTTGAAGGAACAAAGATATCATCAGATGAATTTAAAAAAACTATAGCTCTTTATAAAGATTCTATGGAACAAACTTATGGAAAAGATATATGGGATAAAGAAGTTGAAAAAGGTGTAAAATATAAGGACAAGTTTAAGGATTTAATTCTTGACCAACTTATAACAACAGAAGTAATATATTCTCAAGCTAAAAAAGATAACTTACTTCCTAAAAAAGAAGATGTTGAGAAAAGTCTTAAAGATTTAAAAGATGCTATGAGTAAAGACGAAAAATATAAAGAACAACTTAAAAAGTTAGGAATAGATGATGCATTTTTAAAAGATCAACAAGAGAAAGATTTAGCTATGCAAAATTATCAAAGTAGCTTTACTAAAAAGACTAAAATATCAGATGAAGAAATGAAAAAATATTATGATTCACATAAAGATGAATTTAAAAAAGATGAAGTAGAAGCTTCTCATATTCTATTGAAAACAGTAGATGATAATAACAAACCACTTTCAGATGATAAAAAAGCAGAAGCTAAGAAAAAGGCTGAAGAAGCGCTTAAAGAAGTTAAAGCAGGTGAAGATTTTGCTAAAGTAGCAAAAAAATATTCACAAGACTCTACAGCGAGCGATGGTGGTAAATTAGGTTTCTTCTCAAGAGGTCAAATGGTTGCTGAGTTTGAAGAAGCTGCTTTTTCTATGAAAAAGGGTGAAGTATCTAATTTAGTTGAAACTCAATATGGATATCATATAATTAAAGTAACAGACAGAGTAAATGAGCAAACTTCATTTGAAGATGCAAAAGAAACTATAAAAGACCAATTATTAAAAAATAAGTATCAAGAGCAAATAGAAAAATTAACTAAAGAAGCTAAAGTAGAAAAAGATGAAAAAGTAATAGATAAAATCACAATCTAAAAACTAAAAAAAGAGTAATATGCTTAAAAAAGCTATATCTAGATAAGATATAGCTTTTTTTGTATATTTTTCTTAACAATGGTAAAAATAAACTTAAAGTAATTTATGGAGGGATTAAAAAATATGAAAGCAACAGGCATAGTTAGAAGAATAGATGATCTTGGAAGGGTAGTTATACCAAAAGAGATAAGAAAGACATTAAGAATTAGAGAAGGAGACCCTTTAGAGATATTCACAGCAAAAGATGGAGAAGTCATACTTAAAAAATACTCTCCAATAGGAGAATTAAATGAATTCTCTCAAGAATATGCTGAGACATTAGCTGAAGTATTAGGATATGGTGTATTGATAACAGATTTAGATTCTATAATAGCTGTATCTAAACTTCCTAAAAAAGATTATAAAGAAAAAAGTATAAGTGACGAGTTAGAAGCAATAATAAGTGAAAGAACAGTAAAATATTCAAAAGATAAAAATATTTTACCTTTATTTAAAGAAGATCAAAAAGAATATACTAGTCAAGTTATAATGCCTATAATTAGTGCATCTGGAGACTGTATAGGTTCAATTGTAGTCGTTTCAAAAGATAAAGATACAATTGCAGAAAGTGAAGAAAAATCTTTAAAAATTGCTGCTAACTTTTTAGGAAAACAAGTTCAATAATTTTATCATAAAGACCTTTTAAATGAAGGTCTTTTGAAGTTTTTGTGTAAAATATTGAATATAGCATTAAAAATATGGTATATTAAAGTTTGTTATATAAACAGTATGGAGGTTATGTTATGAACAATAACAAAAATAAAGACTCCTTTTTAAAAGGAGCCCTTATACTTGGACTAGCGGGTGTAATCGTGAAAATAATGGGAGGATTTTTTAGAATTCCCCTTGGTAACATGATTGGTTCAGAAGGGATGGGATATTATCAGGCTGCTTATCCTGTGTATACTCTATTTTTAACATTAGCTACTGCTGGATTCCCAACAGCTGTGGCAAAATTGGTTTCGGAAAAAGTTGCCATTGGAAATTTTAAAGGTGCAAATAAGATATTTAAGGTATCACATACAGTTTTATTTATGACTGGAATAATATCATTTTGTATATTATTTTTTGGTGCTGACTACATAGTAACAAACGTAATGAAAAATCCAGGTGCATTATACTCTATGAAAGCTATTGCTCCAGCATTATTATTTGTTCCTGCAATGTCTGCATATAGAGGTTATTTCCAAGGGAGACAGGATATGACTAAGATTGCTGTGTCTCAAGTTGCAGAGCAATTTTTTAGAGTTGTATTAGGTCTTACTTTGGCTTATTTACTTATGAAAAGTCTAGGTCAGACTTTTGGGGCAGCTGGTGCCATATCAGGAGCTACAATAGGTTCAATAGCATCTATGATTTATTTGATGTTTGCTTATATGCTAGGTAGAAAAGAGCGTAGAGCAGAGATAGATGCAAGTCAAAGATTTAAAGATGAGAGAGTTTCTTATATTTTTAAAAAGCTTTTAACTGTTGCTATTCCTATAACAATAGGAGCATCAGTAATGCCACTTGTAAATATGATAGATAATGTTATAGTGATAAGAAGACTTATGGAAGCAGGATTTACATACAAAGTGGCAAATTCAATGTTTGGTCAGTTAACAGGTATGGCAATGGCCACAATAAATTTACCAGCTGTTATAACAACTGCAATGAGTATGAGCTTAGTTCCAGCAATTTCTAAAGCATATGCATTAGGAAACAAGTCAAAAGCTAGAAAAGATACTAAGAGTGCAGTTAAGGTAACATTACTTATAGTATTACCTTGTGCGTTTGGTATGGCTTCTTTAGCAATACCAATAATGGGTCTTTTATTTCCACATGAACCATCTTCTGTAGGAACCATTTTATTTACTCTTACTCCATGTGTATTATTTTTAGGATTAATACAAACGTTGACTGGTATAATTCAAGGAATGGGAAAACCAATAGTACCTGTAATAGCATTATGTGCTGGTATGTTATGTAAGATTGTAATAAGTTATACTTTAACAGGAATACCAGATGTTAATGTATTAGGTTCTGCCTTTGGTACAGTTACAGCATACTTTGTGGCAGCTATGATTAACTTGTTATATGTTAAAAAGCACATGAATGTAAACTTCCCTAAAAAAGAATTTATAATAAAGCCATTTATAACAGTTTTGACAATGTTTATAATGGTTAAGTTAAGTTATGGTGCTTTAGTTGGATTCTTGGGAAATAGCATATCTACAATAATTGCAATATGTGTTGGTGGAATTGTATATGTAGTAGTTATACTTGGAATAGGAGGAATTAAAAAAGAAGAAATTTTAACTATGCCAAAAGGTGATAAACTATATAAATTGTTAAAAAAAGTTAAACTTATAAGATAATATAGGAATATATATGCAAATAAAGGAAATACTATACAAATAGTAAAGCTCCTTATTTGTATGATAATACAAAAATAAAGTGAAATTTGCTAATAGGAGTGATGTTATGGGTAAGATAAGTATTGTAGGTCTTGGGCCAGGAGATTATTCTCTTATAAGCCAAGGGGCATTAGAATCTTTAAGAAATAGCCCTAGAGTTTTTTTTAGAACAGAGAAACATCCAATAATTGATAAACTTAAAGAAACTATACAATACACTTCTTTAGACTATTTTTATGAAAATGAAGAAAATTTTGAGAATGTTTATTTAAAAATATCTGAGTTTATCATAGAAGAATCTATAAAAGGTGACTTAATATATGCTGTTCCTGGTCATCCAAGAGTCGCAGAAAAGACTGTAAGTATAATAGAAAGACTAGCCAATGAAAAACACATAACAGTGGAGATATTGCCTTCTATGAGCTTTGTAGACGCTATGTTTAACTATTTGGCTATAGACCCATCTGAGGGATTTAAATTGATAGATGCCTTTGAAATAGAAAATTCATATATAGATTTAGATACTAGTATGATAATAACTCAAGTATATGATAAATTTATAGCATCTAATGTAAAGTTAAAGCTTATGGAATATTATGACTATAATCAAGAAGTATGTATAGTAAATGGAGCAGGTGTCAAAGATTTAGAAAGTAAAAAGTTTATAAAGCTGTGCGAATTGGACAGAAATGAAAACTTTTTTGACTATTTAACTAGCTTATATATACCCAAAAGTTCTAAAAAGATGTATAATACAGTACATGACTTAGAAATAATAGTTAACACACTTAGAAGTCCAGCTGGATGTGAGTGGGATAAAAAACAAACGCATCAATCATTAAAAAATTCTGTTATAGAGGAAGCATATGAACTTTGTAATGCAATTGATAATAATGATATAGATGAAATGGTAGAAGAACTAGGAGATGTTCTTTTACAAGTTATATTCCATTGTCAGATAGGAAATGAGGAAGGCTACTTTGATTTAAAAGAAGTAGTAAATGGAATATGTAAAAAATTAATTCATAGACATCCTCATATATTTAGTGGTGTAAAACTAGATATGTCTAAGTTTGAAAAAACTTGGGAAGAATTAAAAAAAGAAGAAAAGGGCGAAAGTACTATAACAGATGGCCTTAGAAGAATACCAAAGCATCTACCAGCTCTTATGAAGGCTAGTAAAGTTCAACATAAAGCAGCCCTTGTTGGCTTTGATTGGGACAATGTAGAAGATGTATTTAAAAAAATTGAAGAAGAATATCAGGAATTACTTGACGAACACAGGGTCGGGAATATAAAATACATAAAGGAAGAACTAGGCGATTTATTATTTTCGATAGTAAATCTAGCTAGATTTTTAGACATAGACTCAGGAGAAGCCTTGAACTGTACTACCGATAAATTCATAAATAGATTTGAGTTTGTAGAGAAAAGTGCAATGAATTTAAATAAAAAATTAGAAGACATGACACTTGAAGAGATGGATGAATTTTGGAATCAGGCTAAAAAACAATAAAATTGTGGAAGGAAATTTGTCAAAAATCTAGAACTTTTATCACAAAGATAGAAGTCTATATTATAAACATTTTTAGGAGGTAAATATCGTGAATAAAGCTGAATTAGTATCAAAGATGGCAGAAAAAAGTGGATTAACAAAGAAGGAAGCAGAGGCTGCGTTAAACGCATTTATGAGTTCTGTTCAAGATGCACTAGTAAATAACGAAAAAGTTCAATTAGTTGGATTTGGAACATTTGAGACAAGAGAAAGAGCTGCTAGACAAGGAAGAAATCCAAGAGATCCAGAGCAAGTTATAGATATACCAGCTTCTAAAGCACCAGTTTTCAAAGCTGGAAAAGGATTAAAGGATATAATAAATGGATAATTAGAAATCTTGTGAAAAAGTGTGGATAAATTTACCACACTTTTTCTATAGAACTAAGGAAGGTGATAATTATGAGATTAGATAAGTTTTTAAAAGTATCTAGGATTATAAAGAGAAGAACTGTTGCTAAGGATGCATGTGATAAAGGAATTGTCACTATAAATGGAAAAGTTGCTAAATCTTCTTCAGAAGTGAATATTGGAGACACATTAGAAATACAATTTGGAGAGAAGAAGATGAGGCTTAAGATAAATGAAGTAAAAGAGCATGTGTTAAAAAATGATGCAAAAGAAATGTACGAAATTTTAGAATAAAATTGATAGTCCTCTAGTATATTAATAGTAGTATTAGTGAAATATTTACTGGGGGGATATTATGGAACAGAACATAACTTTGAAAGATAGATCAAAGCTGGTTATTTCAGGAGTCGAGCACATATATTCTTTTAATGATAAAAGAGTTGAGCTTAAAACTTCTGTCGGCGAGATGGTAATTGAGGGCGAGAACCTAGATATGAGCAAGCTAAGTATAGACGAAAATATAATTAGCATAGATGGAACTATAAATTCTATGGTGTATGCAAAGCCTAAAAAGCCACAAGAGAGTTTCTTGAAAAAGGTATTTAGATAAATGATACCTTTCACTCAAGACGTAAGCATTTTTTATGCTACTATTTATGGTGGAATACTTATAGGAGTATTGTTTGATTTTTATAGAGGTTTAAGAGGAAACTTTAAATTTATCAATTATTTAGCAATAATCTTTGATGTACTGTTTTGGTTTCTAGCAACAGCTATAATATTTGTAACAATAAATCTTACAGAATTTTTCGATTTAAGATATTACCATTTTGTGGCTTTGTTTATTGGTTTTATTTTATACTATAACACCATAAGTAAAATTGTTTTATCAATTATCAATAAAATAATCTGTTTTGTGAGGAATTTTTTAAAAAAAGTTGTACAATACATAGTCAGTTTTTTAAATAATTTGTATTACGTTATAATCTATTCACTACACCTACTATTTGATATTATATTTTATATACCTAATATATTTATAGCAACAAAGAAAAATATAAAAAGAAAATCAAATAAAAAGTTAAAGAGCAAGAAAAAATCAAAACCTAAGAAGAAAAAAAATAAAACTAAAAAAAGGGTGTAGGGAAAATGAACTTAAGAAAAAAATTTTCAGGACAAATTATTGTTATCAGTTTATTTTTAGGAATATCGCTTTTTAGTATGATGACAGGGTTTGTATTTGAGTACACAAAAGCCAAAGAGTATAAAAAAGAAATAGCAAGTCTAAATAAACAATTAAAAAAGACTGAAGTACAAATAAACAGCTTAAAGAAAGATGAAAAATCATATGAAGGAGACTTAGAAGAAATAGCAAGAAAAAGATTAAATATGGTAAAACCCAATGAAACCGTTTATGTTGATATAAACCGTTGACTAAAACTTGCTAATAGGTTTACAGATGTATTGATTTTAAAATTTAAGATTTAATAAAAAAGTCATTCAGTTTAAGAATGGCTTTTTATTTTTATTGAGGAGGTATTTTATAGTGAAAGTAGGAGCTATAGACATTGGGACAAACTCAATGAGATTATTAATAGCAGATTATAGAGATGGAAATCTCACAAATAGAAAAAAATTTGTTAATACAACTAGAATTGGTCATGGTGTAGATAATGAAGGATATATAAAGGAAGATGCTATTAAAAGAAACATAGATGCATTAAAAGAATTCTCTGATAAGTGTAATGATGAGAAGTGTGAGAAGGTATACTGTATGGGGACATCTGCCCTTAGAGATAGTAAAAATGGAGATTATTTTGTTAAACTCGCAAAAGAAAAAACTGGAATAAATGTTGATGTGGTTACAGGAATAGAAGAATCAAATTTAGGATTTAAGGGTGTCTTAGAAGGAATACAAGGTAATGATGATATTATTGTTATAGATATTGGAGGGGGTTCTACAGAATTTATTATAGGTGACTCAGATGGAATTAAATTTAATAAAAGCGAAAATGTAGGAGCTCTTAGAATGACAGAGAGATTTTTAAAGCATGATATTATTGAAAAAGAAGAGTTTGAAAGTATGAGTACATTTATATATAACGAGCTTTATGAAACTTTAAATTACATAAAAGAAAGAGGATTAAAAAATCTTATAGGTATAGGTGGGACGATTACATCATTATCAGCAATGAATCAAGAATTAGAAGTCTACTCTATGGAAAAAATACATAATAGTAAAATACACAAAAAAGAAATAGAAGAAATTCTACAAAAATTAATAAACATGACATTAAGTGATAAAAAGAACTTAAAAGGGCTACAAGAAAAACGTGCAGATATTATAACTGCTGGTGTAAAAATATTGAATATAATAATGGAAAAATTAGAAATAGAAGAAATAACCGTAAGTGAATACGATAATTTGGAAGGCTTAATATGTCAAAAGTCAAAAAAAATGTATTAATATTTTTTGATTTTTAAAACCGATTATGACAAAAAAAATTACTCCTCTTTGTTACAATTCTTAATATAAACAAATGAGGAGGTTTTTTTATGCAAAGAAGTGTAGCAGTTGTGGAAAGTAAGACTGTAAAACCAAATGTCATAAAATTAATAAGCGGATATATTGATTTTACTACGGTGGCATTCGCCGTAATGGGATTTTTACTTAGTAGGTCTATTATAGTAGACTCTGTAGCTCCTTTAGGAATTGCATTTTTTATATGTGCATCAAAGATTGACAAATACAAGATACCTGTATTCATATCAACGTTATTAGGAATATTGTTATCATCTAATGATTTTGGAAATGTAGCAAAATATGCTGTGTGCCTTACAATATTTATGGCAGTGAATAAAAAGTTGAAATTATCAGATTCAATTGCAAAGGTAGCCTTTATAAGTGCAATGATATTACTTCCAATTTCCATGGGACAAGCTTTCTTCTCAGATAGGTATACGTATAATCTTCTTATAGCAGGTGTAGAAGCAATAATAATGTTTATATCTGTATATGTATTTTCTTATGGGATAGGTCTAATGGCCAACGTCAATAATAGGATGTCTGTACGGACAGAAGAAGCTATATCAATAAGTTTACTGCTAACCTTTAGCATAATGGGAATAGGTGATATATCCTTGTTTGGAATATCGATAAGGACCATTTTATCCACCGTATTGATATTACTGACCTCAATAGTAGGAGGAGCTACGATGGGAGCTTCTAGTGGTGTAATTATTGGAGTAGCATCCATTCTAAATAACATAACATCAGCCATTTATATGGGTATATATTCTTTTTCAGGATTAATAAGTGGTGCATTTAATAAAATAAATAAATATTTCTGTATATTAGGATATATTCTAAGTTGGACAATAATATACCTATATACTTCTGGTGTTGCTTCTAATATGATGCAATTAAGAGATATATTATTGGGGTGTTTGATAGTTATAGTGTTGCCAGAGAAGTTATTTAATAAGATTGAAAAATTAATAAAAAGTAATGTAGCTTCAAATGAAATCGTATACGATTATATTATGAGAAGTAAGAACTTAACTAATAGTCGATTAAATAGTATTTATAAAACTTACGATGACCTTGCAGATACATTTGATAAGATAAGAGAAAAAGATAAGGTATTAGACCAAAGAGATATAGCAAATGTAATAGATATGATTCATAATGATGAATGTAAAAGTTGTAGTATGAGAAGAATGTGCTGGGAATCAAGATTTAATCATACATACACTATGATATATAACATTCTTGAAAAAATTGAGGAGAAAGGGGAGTTAAGCCTAAACGATATACCTAAAAACTTTAGAAAGGAATGTATGAAACCAGAGTCAATAGTGAAAATATCAAATCACTATTACAAAATGTTTGTATTAGATTATGATTGGAGTGTGAAGTTTTCAGAAAGTAGAAAATTAATAGCAAATCAGATAAGAAGTATCTCAAAATCAATTAAATCGTTATCTCAAGATTTAGAGGGCGATATAATGCTGGATATAGAAAAGGAAAAAAATATATATGAGCAATTGGAGAGATATGACATAACTGTTGATAAAGTAAGTTACTTAACAAAGAGTAACAGTGAATTTGAAATATCAATAGAAAAGAAAACTTGCCATGATGGATGTATGTGTGAAGATAAAATTGTAAATATAATTTCAGACCTAGTAGGTGAAAATATGTCTGTTAGAAAAATAGGGTGCCATTGTTTAGGAGGTAAATGTAAGGCAACATTTGTTAAATCCCAAAAATATAAGGCTGTTACAGAAGTTTCAGCTATGTCTAGGGATGGGCATATTCTTTGTGGAGACAATTACACATATATGGAGATAAATGATGGTAAATATATGATGGCTATAAGTGATGGTATGGGGAAAGGCAAAAAAGCATATGAAGAATCTTCCGCCACTATTGATATATTAGAAAAAATGATAGATGCGAAAATTAAAGACGAAATAGTTATAGATACTATAAATAATATGTTGCTATTAAAGTCTTCAGAGGAGATGTTTTCAACTTTAGATTTAGGAATTTTAGATTTAAAACGAGGATGTTTAGAAACTATAAAGATGGGAGCGTGTTCTACCTATATAAAAAGAGATGATGGAGAAGTCGACTTAATATCATCATCATCATTACCTGTGGGTATATTATCTGATGTAAAAATTGATAGAAAAAATGTAAAAGTTAAGGAAGGAGACTATGTTATAATGGTTTCTGATGGAATTGTAGATGCAGGAAGAAATAACAATTTAGGTGATAATTGGTTAATATACTTCTTAAAGAATATAGAGACTACAAATCCAAAAGAAATTTCAAATTTAATATTAGATAGAGCATTAGAGTTACAAGCGTTACAAATCGAAGATGATATGACTGTTTTAGTTACGAAGATATGTACAAAATAAGGTTTATAAAATTATGTGTATAATATGTGGATAACTTGTGTATAATATGTTAATAGACTTTTGAAAAAAGTATAGTTATTAACAAAAAAAACATATAAATCAACAAAATTTGTTGATAAGTATGCCATAAATGTTAATAAAATGTAAAAAAAGAAAAAACAAAAGCTATTATCGAAAGAGATTCATGTTGAAATAACTAAATTTCTAGGAAAACAAAGCCTGTGAATATGTTGATTATTATGTGGATAACTATTAATTCGATATTTATTTATATAGTATGAATAATTGAATAATATATCTAAAAAAAGCCATCCTATTATTAAGTAAATTTATTGAAAGGATGGCTTTTTATGAATAGAAAATTGTGCAAAGCAATAATACCTTTATTTATTTCTATTTTTTGCATGTTAATAATAAGTATAAAAGCTGACCAAGGATATCAAAAAAATAATGATAGAGCAGTTACTGTCATGAATAATGATACTGAAGATGATGCTGAAAAAAAACAAGAAATAGATTATGAAAAAACGTGTTGGAACCTACAATCTTTGTTTAAAAGTGATGACCAATGGAAAAAAGAACTTAAAAGTTTTGATAAAGATACAAAAGAATTAAAAAATTACATAGGTAAAGTAACAAAATCACCAACACACTTGTCTTTTGCCTTAAATATCAAGGAAAAACTTGATATAAGATTAAATAGACTATCTGCCTATGTAAAATTAAAACAAGATACTAATAAAAATTCGTATAAATACCTAGATATGAATGATATTATAAGTAAATCTTATGGTAATTATATGGGGATTTGTTCGGATTTAGAATTAGAGATATTAAAATTATCAAACAAAGATTATAAGAAAATTATTTCAAATAAAAATATAAATAGAAAATATGGTGCATATTTAAGAGATATAAGAAGAAATAAAGTACATTATTTGGATGATAAGTCAGAAGATATACTAAGTAAAGTGTCTTCCATAAGTAGTCTTCCAAGTCAAGTTTATGAATTGTTTAGAAATATGGATAGAAAAACTAATTTGACACCAGCTCAATATGCTAGTGAGCTAGAATCATCAGATAGAGAAAATAGAAAAAAAGCTTATCAAGATGAACTTATAACTTACAATGATAATATAAATACAATTGCAGGTTTAATTACTGGTCAAGTTAAAAAGAATATTTTTTATTCTCAAGAGAGAGGTTATGAGTCTTCTCTAGAAATGTTTTTAGAGTCTGATAATGTAGATGAAAAAGTATACAATAATTTAATAAGAACTGTAAATGGGAACATGGACAGTCTACACAAATATATAGATTTAAGAAAAAAAGTCTTAAAATTAGATAAGGTTCATTCATATGATATGTTTGTACCAATAATTAAAGCTGTTGATGATAATATTAACTATGAAAAAGCACAGAGTATAGTATATTCGGCATTATCACCTTTAGGAAAAGAATATAATGATGTAGTCTATAAAGCTTTCAATGAAAAGTGGATAGATGTTTATTCTCATGAAAATAAAGTAAGTGGTGGATATTGCTTATCTGTTTATGAAAATCATCCGTATATACTTTTGAATTATAATAATTCATTAGGTTCAGTTTCAACTTTATCTCATGAACTTGGTCATGCTGTATATGAATATTTAAGTTCCAAGAATCAAAATTATTTTAATTCAAATCCATCTATATTTACTCATGAGGTTGCATCTACAACTAATGAAGCATTACTTTATGAGATGCTTATAAGAGAAGCTAAGGGTAATGATGAAAAAGCTTATTATATAACACAATATCTAGACTTAATAAAAGATACTCTTTATACACAAACTATGTATGCTGAATTTGAAAAAACTATACATGAGTTAGTGGAAAAAGGAAAAAGTGTAAATGCATTAGTATTAAATGATGTTTGGGGACAACTTCTTAAAAAATATTATGGACAAAGCTATGAATTAGACCAATTATCTAAGGTCGGATGGGCTAGAATCCCACATTTTTACAATAGTTTCTATGTCTATAAATATGCAACAGGTTGTAGTGCAGGAGTAAGTTTTGCCCAAGACATACTAAAAAATGGCTCAGACAACTATATAAATTTTCTTAAAAAAGGAAGCTCAGATTATCCAATAAACTTGTTAAAATCAAGTGGAATAAACTTAACTAATACAAAGCCTATAGAAAATACAATTAAAAAATTTGACAGCTTAGTAGCAGAACTTGAAAAGCTATTATAAAAGATTATTATAATCCACATGGTAAATATATCGAATTAATGATAAAATATACTAAAAGTTTAAAGTCCTATCAAAATAGGGCTTTTTATTTATTAATTAGTGGGAGATGATTCTATGCAAATTAAAGTTAAGAAAGCTGTAATACCAGCAGCAGGTTTAGGGACTAGGTTTTTGCCAGCTACTAAGGCACAACCAAAAGAAATGTTACCAATAGTTGATAAGCCAACTCTACAATACATAATAGAAGAAGCTGTGGCCTCAGGGATAGAGGAAATACTAATAATAACTGGTAGAAATAAAAAATCTATTGAAGACCACTTTGATAAATCCGTAGAATTGGAACTTGACTTGGAGAAAAAAGGCAAAAAGGAATTGTTAGAGATAGTCCAAAATATATCTAACATGATTAACATACATTATATAAGACAGAAAGAGCCAAAAGGATTGGGAGATGCAATTTATTGTGCTAGACACTTTATAGGTGATGAGCCTTTTGCAGTAATGTTAGGTGATGATATTGTAGATAATGATGTTCCTTGTTTAAAGCAATTAACAGATGCATATGAAGAGTATAGAACTACAATATTAGGTGTTCAAAAAGTGAATCCAGAAGATACTAATAAATATGGTATAATAGAGGCAAAAAATATAGAAGGTAGGGTTTATAAGGTAAAAGATATGGTAGAAAAGCCAGAGCCAGGAAAAGCTCCTTCAAATATTGCTATCTTAGGTAGATATATAATAACTCCTGAAATATTTGATATTCTTAAGGATTTACCACCAGGTAAAGGTGGAGAAGTACAACTAACAGATGCTCTAAAAATATTGTCTAAAAAAGAAGCTATGTATGCATACAATTTTGAAGGAAAGAGATACGATGTTGGTGATAAATTAGGATTTTTAGAAGCTACTGTTGATTTTGCTCTAAAAAAAGAAGACCTTAAGAAAGATTTTATCCAGTATTTAAAACATGTATGTGACGAATTTGATAAAGATAAAAATGTGTTATACAATAGTACAGATGAAGAATTTGATTCATCTGAGGTCTGCAACATTAAAGAACTTGAAATTCAAAAATAATTAGTGAAAGGTGATGTACTGTGGCAAAATCAAGTCAGAAAAAAATTAATAGAATAATAGCTGTTGGAATTGTAGGGATTCTTGTCTTAACAAGCATAACAGCTGTTTTAAGTATGCTTGCAACCATGTAATAGGATAAATAACTACAATGGACATACATAAATATAAAAACCATATATAACTTAATGTAGTTAAAAACTTACAACATTTTAGTTATATATGGTTTTTAGAATTTATAAATGTAAAAAAAAAATTTTATAATAGTTGCATATTTTAAAGGAAAATATTATTATAAGATATAAATATAGTGATAAATTTATAAAAATATGCTAAGATTGGACTTGAAATACAATAATATAATAGATGATAGTGTTTTAAATTTTATTTATTGACCATAATGTATAAATAGTGATATTATTAGACTTAACTGTTTAAATAAAACTTTTCTTTTTCATGCCTTCAATTTCCAAAATAAGTATGTATATAAATGAATATATAGATGAGGAGGATTTTTTTGATTTTAGATGATAAAGTATTAGAAGGATTAGGAAGTAAAACCTTAGTTGAGCTACGAGAGATAGCTAAAGAATTAAAAATAAAATCAATTACTACATATAAGAAAAATGAGTTAATTGAGATTATAAATTCTAAAAGTAAAAATGAAGAAAAAGTAAGCGAAGAGATTAAAGAAAAAAATGAAGAGATTAAAGAAGACATAAAAAATAGAAAAGAAAATATAGAGCGTGAGAGTATAGAAAAAGAAGTTGAACATAAGAGCCCTACCAAATCATACAACAAGAAAGAAATAGATACTCAAAATATTTCCCAAAACCAAGAAAACAGAAACCCAAGAAATGATTATAATAAGACAACAAATGTAAATGATTGTAATAAGGCATCAAATATATCTAATAGAATGGTCAGAAATAATAATAAAAACTATTATATGCCTAAACAAGTCGATGAATCTAAGATAGTTGATGAATTTAACACATCAAAGGAAGATGAGGTAGTAGGTGTACTTGAAATTTTGCCAGATGGATTTGGTTTTTTAAGAGGTTCAAATTATTTATCTACTGAAGGAGATGTTTACGTTTCGCCATCTCAAATAAGAAGATTTAATATGAAAACAGGAGATAAAATTAAAGGGATAACTAGACATCCAAAAAGTGGAGAGAAATTTAGAGCGCTTTTATACGTTCAAAAAATAAATGATGAAAACCCTGATACAGCTATACAAAGAAATGCATTTGAGACATTAACACCAATATTCCCAGAAGAGCGACTTACACTGGAAACTAATAGAAATGAAATAGCTACAAGAATTATAGATTTAATTTCTCCGATAGGAAAAGGGCAAAGGGGATTAATAGTAGCACCTCCAAAAGCTGGGAAAACAGTTCTTTTAAAAAGTGTTGCAAATAGCATAGCTAAAAATCATCCAAATGTTGAACTTATAGTACTTCTTATAGATGAAAGACCAGAAGAAGTTACTGACATGAAAGAATCCATTGAAGGAGATGTTATATACTCTACCTTTGACCAAGTATCAAGCCATCATGTTAAAGTTGCAGAGATGGTACTAAATAGAGCTCAAAGATTAGTTGAACATGGGAAAGATGTGGTAATCTTGCTAGATAGTATAACTAGATTAGCAAGAGCATATAACCTTACAATATCTCCTACAGGTAGAACTTTGTCTGGAGGTATTGACCCTGGTGCACTTCATGGACCTAAAAAGTTCTTTGGAGCAGCTAGAAACATTAGACAAGGTGGTTCTTTGACAATACTAGGAACAGCATTAGTCGAAACTGGTTCTAGGATGGACGATGTAATATTTGAGGAATTTAAAGGTACAGGAAATATGGAATTGCATTTAGATAGAAAATTAGCTGAAAAAAGAATATTCCCTGCAATAGATATTTACAAATCTGGGACAAGAAGAGATGACTTATTGCTTGATGATGAAGAAAAGACAGCTCTTTGGAGATTAAGAAGAGAAATGAGTAATAATTCAGTAATGGAAATTACAGATAAAGTTATTGAGCTTATCAAAAGAACTAAAGACAATAAAGAGTTTGTAAAATCAATAAAGAATTTGTAAAGTTAGTAATATAAATGTAAATATAGATTATATAAAGTAATGGAAAAATCACTTGAATGGCACAATAAGTTGTGCTATAATAATGTAGTTGATAATGTAAAAAGAAAGTTAATATAATTAATTTTTTTAAATAAAGAGAAGAGGTGACTATAATGCAAAAGGAAATACAACCAAAATACAATCCAGTTGAAGTGCGTTGTGCTTGTGGGAACACATTTGCTGCTGGTTCAACTAAGGACGAAATAAAAGTTGAAATATGTTCAGAGTGCCATCCATTCTATACAGGAAAACAAAAGAACATAGAAAAAGGTGGAAGAATCGACAAATTCAAAAAAAGATTCAAAATGGATTAATTTTTATAAAAATGGAGTTGGAGGAAGCCAACTCCTATTTTATTACAAAAAAACATTCATATTCTACTTTAAATTGTCTTTTTGTATTATAATAATAAATATGTAAAATTGAGTATTCTAAATACAATAAAATGAGGTGAGTGGATGGCAAAACAAGCTGTAGGTGGGCAAGCTGTTATTGAAGGTGTAATGATGCAGTCAAAAGACAAAAGAGCAGTAGCTGTTAGAAAAAGTGACGGAGAAATAGCACTAAAAGAAGATAGAATAAAAAGTTGGGTAAGAGATAAGAATATAGATAAGATACCTTTTGTTAGAGGTTCTTTTGTTATGATAGATACAATGATTCAAGGTATAAAAAGTTTGAATTTTTCTTCAGAATTTTTTATGGAAGAAGCCGAAGAAGATAAATTTGATTTATTTATAAAGAAAATTTTTAAAGATAAAGCGAATGATATCATTATAATATTTTCATTGGTCATAGCAATGCTACTTTCTGCTGGATTATTTATTTTCATACCTACATTAGTAGGAGGAGCTTTTTCTAAAGTAATGCCTAATGACTTTATGCTCAATTTAATAGAAGGTATTATAAGAATAGTTATATTATTTGCATATATAGTACTAATCTCACGAAGCAAGGATATAGAAAGAGTATTTCAATATCATGGTGCAGAACATAAATCTATATATTGCTATGAAAATGATTTAGAACTTACAGTAGAAAACGCTAGAAAATTTAAAAGGTTACATCCTAGATGTGGTACAAATTTTTTATTTATAGTTATGGCTGTATCAATAATATTATTTGCATTTTTTGGTTGGCCAAATCCAATTCTTAGAATATTTATGAGAATCATATGTGTGCCAATAGTAGCAGGTTTATCTTATGAGGTAATCAGGATTCTTGGAAAATATGATAATAGATTCACTAAAATTGTTGCATACCCAGGGATGATGTTGCAATATTTTACAACAAAAGAGCCTGATGATGAGCAGCTAGAGGTAGCCTTAGAAGCATTAAAGGCAGTAGTAGATTAAAGAAAAGGATATTTATTATGACGATAAGAGATATAATTATTAAATATTCAGATACATTTAAAGATATAAGCGATACTCCAAGATTAGATACAGAGTTATTATTGCAAAAAGCTTTAGGTGATGTTGACAGGCTGTATATTCACTTAAATCTAAATAAAGAGTTAGCTGAAGAACAAGAAACAAAATTTATAGGTTTTGCGCAAGAAAGATTAAATGGAAGACCAATAGCCTATATAGTTGAAAATAGAGAATTTATGGGATTAGATTTCTTTGTTAAGGAAGGTGTATTAATTCCAAGACCAGATACAGAAACTTTAGTAGAAGAAATAATTGAAATATGTAAAGAAAAAAAAGATATAAGCATATTAGACATAGGTACTGGTTCTGGTGCTATTACAGTTAGTTTAGCAAAGTACATTGAAAATTCTAAAGTCATGTCTTTTGATGTATCAGAAATAGCTTTAGAAATAGCTAAAAAAAATTCTATCATAAATGGAGTTGATGAAAAGACAGAGTTCATTAATTCCGACTTATTTACAGCAATAAGTGATAGCAATATAAAATTTGACATCATAGTTTCAAATCCACCATATATTAAAAAACAAGATATAGAAACTTTGCATACACAAGTAAAAGATTATGAGCCATATAATGCTCTTGAAGGTGGAGAAGATGGATTAGATTTTTATAGAAAAATAACAGAGCAAGGTAAGAAATATCTAAGTAGATGTGGAATATTAGCATATGAAGTTGGTCATAATCAAGCTGAGGATGTTATTAATATCATGAAAAGTAATGGATATAAAAAAATATATACAAAGAAGGATATTCAAGGCATTGATAGAGTTGTTATAGGTTACAATATATGATATAATCAACAATTGATATGTTACATTTAATCGAGGTGAAAGTATGTTAAAAAAATTAGAGGTATTGGAAGATACATATAAAGACTTAAGTGAAAAAATAGGTGACCCTGATATAATAAATGATCAAAAAGTTTGGCAAAAGTATATAAAAGAACATGCTGACTTAGAGCCTATAGTTATGAAATACAGAGAGTATAAAAATGTTTTAGATAGTATAAAAGAATCAAAAGATATTTTACAAGAAGAGTCAGATGAAGAATTAAGGGAATTAGCTAAAATGGAGTTAGCTGAGATGGAAGAAAAAGTAGAACCTCTAGAGGACGAAATAAAAATATTATTATTACCTAAAGACCCTAATGATGACAAGAACGTTATAGTTGAAATTAGAGGTGGAGCTGGAGGAGATGAAGCAGCTCTATTTGCAGGCGATTTATTTAGAATGTATTCAAGATATGCTGAGAGAAGAAGATGGAAAATAGAATTATTAAGTGCAAGTGATACTGGAGTCGGTGGATATAAAGAAGTATCTTTTATGATAAAAGGTAAAGGAGCATACTCAAGATTAAAGTATGAGTCTGGAGTTCATAGAGTTCAAAGAATACCATCAACTGAATCTGGTGGAAGAATACACACATCAACTTCTACTGTTGCAGTATTACCAGAAGTTGAAGATGTAGAAGTTGAAATAAATCCAAATGATTTAAGAATAGATGTTTTCCGTTCTTCAGGTAATGGAGGGCAAAGTGTAAACACTACTGACTCTGCAGTTAGGGTAACACATATACCTACAGGTGAAGTAGTATCTTGTCAGGATGGAAAATCACAATTAAAAAATAAAGAGCAAGCTTTAAAAATATTAAAAGCTAGACTTTACGATAAAGCATTGGCAGAACAACACAAAGATATAGCAGCAGAAAGAAAGAGCCAGGTTGGAACAGGAGACAGATCAGAAAGAATAAGAACATATAATTTCCCTCAAGGTAGAATAAGTGACCATAGAATAAATTTAACTTTATATAAGCTAGATGCATTCTTAGATGGAGATATAGATGAAATGATAGATGCTTTAATTACTGTTGACCAAACAGAGAAAATGACTGCAATATAAGTAATGCTTTAAAGGGGCTGTTTCTTTCTAGAAATTATTTTCTATTTTGAAACAGCTATTTTGCATTTTAGGTCATGTTATCATATTCTACTGTATATAATTGTTATATACAAGTATAGGAGGGTTATATGATACTAAAAGTAACAATGATTGGGCTTTTGGCAGGTGTTATAGGGACAGGATTAGGAGGAGTAATATCAGCTATTTTTAAAAAAGAAGTTGATAAATATCTAAATTTCTTTATGGGATTATCTGGCGGAATAATGTTAGCTGTAGTGGTATTTGATTTGATGAAAGAATCAATGGACAAAATGGGAATAATCAATACAGTTATATTTACATTTGTTGGCGCTCTCATAACTATGTACATAAAAACAAAATTAGATGTATCTGGAAGTATGGCATCTGGGTATCTTATATTCATAAGTATATTACTACATAATTTACCAGAGGGATTAGCTATAGGTTCTTCTTTCATGTCAACGGAAAGCTTAGGCATAACTCTTGCTATAGTTATAGGTCTACACAATATACCAGAGGGATTAGCTATGGCATTGGGTTTAGTTTGCAATAAAATGAAATTAGGTAAGGTCATTTTATTTACTTTGATAGCTGGACTACCTATGGGTCTAGGAAGTTTTCTAGGTGTTTATTTTGGAGGGGCATTTACGTCTCTTATAGGTGTATTTCTTGCTACAGCAGGTGGTACAATGATGTATGTTGTATTGGAAGAAATTTTTCCGCATTCAAAAAGTGTGTATTGTATAATTGGTTTTTTGGTAGGTACAATAATTGTAAACTATATATAAAATTAAAATGAAAGCAGGCATACAAAAGATGAAAACTATTATAAGTAGTATTGATATAAATAATATTGATTATGAGGAAATAAAAATACAAGCAAAACTTCTTAGAGAAGGTAAAACAGTTATCTTTCCAACTGAGACAGTATATGGGCTAGGTGCAAATGCGTTAGATGAAAATGCGGTAAAGAAGATTTATGAAGCTAAAGGAAGACCTAGTGATAATCCATTAATAGTGCACATATATGAAAAAGAAGAAGTGTATGATTTAGCTAAAGATGTAAGTGATAAAGCTAAACTTGTTATAGAAAAGCTTTGGCCAGGACCTATAACAATAATATTAAATAAGAAAGATATAATTCCATATAGAACTAGTGGGGGGCTTGATACAGTTGCAATAAGAATGCCTTCTAATGTTATTGCCAGGGCAATAATAAAAGAAGCTGGTGTACCTATTGCAGCGCCTTCTGCAAATATATCTGGGAGACCATCTCCAACAAAAGCAAAACATGTGTATGAAGAAATGAATGGAAGAGTAGATGGAATAGTTTTGGGAGGAGATAGTAACTTTGGATTGGAATCAACTGTGTTAGATTTAACAGAAGAAACTCCAATGATATTGAGACCAGGAAGCATAACTAAAGAAGTTTTGGAAGAACTTCTTGGCGAAGTAAAACTTGACCCATCATTAAGTAAAAAAGAAGATAATCAAAAAGCTAAGGCTCCTGGAATGAAGTATAAACACTATTCTCCAAATGCAGATGTATATATTATATCTGGAAAAAGAGAAAATGTAGCAACAAAGATTAATGATATGATAAAATCTAATAAAGAGAAAGGCCTAAAAACAGGCGTAATGTGTATTAGTAGAAATAGAGAGTTTTATGATGGAGAAGTAATAGATTTAGGAAGCACTCTTGAAGAAGTTGCAAGCAACCTGTTTGATGCTCTTATAGAAATGGATAAAAAGGGTATTGATGTCATATATTCAGAGGAGTTTCCTAAGACTGGTGTTGGACAAGCAATTATGAATAGACTACTTAAGTCAGCAGGATACAAAGTAATAAAGGCTTAAAAGGGAGTTGTAAAATATGAATATACTTATTGTGTGTACAGGCAATACCTGTAGAAGCCCTATGGCTGAGGCTATATTAAAGAAGGCAATTGAAGAATCTGGAAGAAATATTGAAGAATATTGTGTATCATCAGCAGGTATATCCACAGTAGATGGTATGAATGCTTCTAAACATTCTATAGAAGTATTAAAAGAATTGGGTATAGACTTATCAAATCATAGAAGTAAAGTAATTACTAAGGAATTAATTGATAACTCGGATATAATACTAACTATGACTAAATCTCATAAAGAAATTTTAGCACAAGCAGTTCCAAAATGCAAAGAAAAAGTGTATACTTTTAAAGGGTTTGTAAATGAGAATGAGTCAGATATATCTGATCCATTTGGTGGAAATTTAGATACTTATAAAGATACTATGAAAGAAATAATATATTCTGTCAACGAAATAGTAAAAAAAATATAAAATGGAGGATAAACAAATGAAAATAGGATTAGGTTGTGACCATGGAGGATACAATTTAAAAAAAGAGATAATAAGCTATTTAGAAGGTAAAGGGATAGAATGTGTAGATTATGGAACTAATAATGCTACGGATTCTGTTGATTATCCTGTTTATGGAGAAGTAGTTGCAAATGCAGTTGTAGATAAAGAAGTAGATTATGGAATATTATGTTGTGGTACAGGTATAGGAATATCTTTAGCTGCAAATAAGGTTCCTGGAATAAGATGTGCAGTTGTATCAGATGTATTTTCTGCAAAAATGTCAAAAGCACATAATGATGCAAATATGCTGTCATTAGGTGAAAGAGTTTTAGGAAAAGGTCTAGCACTTGAAATAGTTGAAGCATGGATTAACACAGATTTTGAAGGTGATAGACATGCTAGAAGAGTAAATATGATTAAATCAATAGAAGAAAAACATAATAAATAATAAAAATTACAGTTTTATCAGGAGGAATTATCAAAATGAGTAAAGTGGTAGAGACAAATCATCCATTAATACAACATAAATTAACTTTAATGAGAGATAAAAATACTGGTTCTAAGGATTTTAGAGAACTTTTAACTGAAATTGCGATGCTGATGGGATACGAAATAACAAAAGATATACCATTAAAAGATGTAGAAATAGAAACTCCTATTCAAAAAACATCGTCTAAAGTAGTTGCAGGTAAAAAGTTGGCAATAATTCCAATTTTAAGAGCAGGTCTTGGAATGGTGGATGGATTAGTGAGCTTAATGCCAGCAGCAAAAGTTGGACATGTAGGATTATATAGAGACCCAGAAACATTAAAACCAGTTGAATACTATTGTAAACTTCCTCAAGATATAGGAGAAAGAGATATAATAGTAGTTGACCCTATGCTTGCAACAGGTGGGTCTGCTGTAGCAGCTATAGATTTACTTAAATCTAAAGGAGCTAAAAGTATAAAATTAGCTAATTTAGTGGCTGCACCAGAAGGTATAGCAGAAGTACAAAAATATCATGATGATGTTGATATATATGTTGCATCAATTGACGAAAAATTGAATGAACATGGATATATAATTCCTGGTCTTGGTGATGCTGGAGATAGATTGTTTGGAACTAAATAAAAATAAATAACAATAAATATTTCTTGGGGGCCTTCTTATATAATATATAATTTTATATAAGAAGGTTCCTTTTTATGTCTTTTTCTCAAAATAGTAATTCTTGAATTGATAAATTTCTCGAATTGAGAATAAAAAGTTTTTACCAATTAAAAAAGAATGGCTATTTTACAGGAACCTACAAAATATTAGTGTTTTTAAATATGGCATGTTAGTTGCTTACAATTAAGTTGATGTGTATTAATTAAATTAGAAATAGAATATGAATGATATTATTAGGAGTGATAATATATGAAAAATTGTATAGTGGTAAGAGGAGCAGGAGATTTAGCGACAGCAGTTATCCATAAATTACACAATAGTGGTTTTAAAGTAATTGCTCTAGAAATAGAAGAACCATTGGCTATAAGAAGACAAATTTCTTTTTGTGAAGCTGTTTATGAAAAAAAGGTAATTGTTGAAGGGGTAGAGTGCATACTTTGTAATACTGAAAAAGAAATAGAAGAGACATTGTCTCAAGATAAAGTAGCATTAATTATAGACCCAAAAGGAAAAATGCTATCTAAGATAAATCCTATTGTTTTGGTTGATGGGATATTAGCTAAGAAAAACTTGGGTACAACTAAAGATATGGCACCACTTACAATAGCTTTAGGTCCTGGGTTTTGTGCAGGGGAAGATGTAGATATTGTTATAGAAACAATGAGAGGTCATAACCTAGGAAGAATAATAACTAATGGTAAAGCAGAAAAAAATACAGGAATACCAGGTGCAATAAAAGGTTTTGCTAAAGAAAGAGTAATGCATTCACAGCATACTGGGATAATGGAAAATGTATGTAAGATAGGCGATATAGTTGAAAAAGGAGACTTAGTTTGTTATATTAGTGATTATGAAAAAAAGCATGAAGTTAGAGCAACAATACCTGGAGTGCTTAGAGGATTATTAAAAGATGGAGCAAAGGTAAGTGAAAATTTAAAAATACTAGACATAGACCCTAGAAAAGAAGAAGTTAAGAATGCTTTCACAATATCAGATAAAGCTAGATGCATAGCTGGAGGGGTTTTAGAAGCCATATTAAACAATGGAATCTATCCAAAAAATTAAATTATATTAGATAAGACTATTAATATTTTGTTAAGATGATATAATAAATTTAATAGATTAAAGAGAGCATATAACGGGTATTTAAAATTTAAATGGTAAAAATGCTCTTTTTTTATTGGACATTCAATTAACATGTGTATATAATATAAAAATAAGTATTTATTTAGCTTGAAATCTAATAAATATATAAGACCAGTACATAAGCAAAGAGGAGAAAAGTAAATTATGAGACCATCATGGGATGAATACTTCATGGAAATTGCAGAAGTAGTGAAAAAGCGTTCAACTTGTATTAGAAGGCAAGTAGGTGCTGTCATTGTAAGGGACAAACAAATATTAACAACTGGATATAATGGCTCTCCAAGAAATCTTGAACACTGTGAAAATATTGGATGTAAAAGGCAGGAATTGAATATTCCTTCAGGAGAAAGACATGAATTGTGTAGAGCATTACATGCTGAACAAAATGCCATAATACAAGCTGCTCATAATGGTATTAGTGTAGATGGAGCAACTTTGTATGTTACTACAAGGCCTTGTGTTTTGTGTGCAAAAATGTGCATAAATGCGGGTATATTAAAAATTGTTTATGAAGGCGATTATCCAGATGACATGTCTACAGAATTGTTAAAAGAAGCAGGAATAGAGCTCATAAAATTTTAGTAAATAGGAATGACATGACAATAAATGATAAAATATGACAGCAGAATTATATGGTTAAAAGAAAGTGTTTGAAAAATAATCAGATTAGTAGTAAGATATATTTTATAATTAAATAAATTTATGATATAGATTAATTAAATGTTATTTATTTTGTAATAATGAGGGATACTATTTATGAGTAAAAGAAATACACATATGGAAATTGCAAAGTTGTTTAGTTTAATAAGCCAAATAGGATTGATGATTGTAATATCAATATTAGGATGTACTTTCTTAGGAAAATTTTTAGATAGTAAATTAAATACTAGTCCAGTTCTGACAATAATATTTTTATTGTTAGGTGTTGGAGGAGCTTTCAGTGGTGTTTATAAAACTCTAATAGTATATACACGAAGGAAGTGATATATTGGATATAAAATTACTTAACCAAGTAAGGTCAGTAACAAAGGGTATAGTAATATTTGATGTAATTTTAATTGTGCTAATGTTGATAACATCAACATTAAGTAAGCCTGTATTATTGGGACTTATATTTGGCTCTATAATAGCTATGTTAAATTTTAGATTATTGGCAATATCACTGGAAAAATCAGTGACATTTCCTGCTGGAAAAGCACAAGCGTATGCATCAGCACAATATACCATTAGGTTATTTATAATGGCAGTTGTTCTAATTGCTTCAGCTAAAGTACCACATTTAAATATAATCGGAACAGCATTAGGATTATTGAGTACAAAGTTTGTCATATTATCAAAAAACTTTATAAATAAATTAAAGAGGAAGGAGGCATAAGTATGAGTCAAGCGCATTATTATCTCATAGGAAACTTTAAAATTAGTGAAACAATACTAGTGAGTTGGGGAATAATGGCCTTTTTAGCGATAGCATCTTATTTCTTGACTAGAAACTTAAAAAAAGTTCCAACTAGTAAAATCCAAATATTTTTGGAATTTGCAATAGGTGGTCTTGCTAAAATGGTTACAAATGTTATGGGTAAAAACACAATAAAAAGAATGCCATATATGATACCATACATAGGAAGTTTGTTTTTATTTTTCGCATGCTCAAATTTAAGCCCATTACTTGGATTAAGATCACCAACAACCGACTTGGATACAACTGCTGCATGGGCAATGATTACATTTTTTATGATTTATTTTGCAGGAGTTAAATTTAAGGGATTATCGTACTTTAAAGAATTGGCTCAACCACTTCCTGTAATGTTACCAATCAATATTATAGGTGAGTTAGCTAGACCAATATCATTAAGTTTCCGTCCATTTGGGAATATTTTAGGTGGAACAATTATAATGGGTCTATTTTATCAGCTTTTAGGTTTTGTATCTAGTTTAATACCAGGATTATCAATACCAATTGGACAGATACTAATACCAGTACCATTGCACTTGTATTTTGACTTGTTTGCAGGATTGTTACAAGCATATATATTCATAATGTTAACAATGGTGTTTATATCAAGTGCAGGAGAATTAGATTAAGAAATCAACTTATATTAAGATAAAAATAAAATAATTTAAAAATTTAAAGTTTTAAGGAGGAAATAATTATGGAAACAGCAATAGTAGCGGCAGCATCAGCAATAGGTGCAGGAATAGCAGTTGCAACAGGTATAGGTGCAGGGATAGGTCAAGGTGTAGCAGCAGGTAAAGCAGCAGAAGCAGTAGGAAACCAACCAGAAGCTAAAGGTGATATAACTTCAACTTTATTACTAGGTGTTGCTATAGCAGAGTCTTCAGCAATATATGGTTTGGTTATATCAATAATACTTCTATTCGTAAATCCATTCTTTAAATACTTAGGAATGTAGATTTAGTCCTTAAATATTTTGAGATAGGTTTATAGGTAAATCATCTCAAACTTATAATCATGAGAAGAGTTTTTTCTTCTCGTGATTATAAGTAGTTATGATTTATGGAAAGGAGGATAATTATGGAGAAAGCACTAGTAGGTATAACATGGGAATTTGTGTTCCAGATTGTTAATACCTTTATAATATTTTTACTTCTGAGAAAGCTTTTATTTAAGCCAGTATTAAATATAATTCAATCAAGAGAAAATGATATTAAAAATGATTTGGCAGAAGGCGAAAAAGCAAAAAATGAAGGTTTAGCTCTGAAAAAAGAATATGAGTCAAAAATCAATTTTGCTAAAGATGAAGGTCAAGAAATCATAAAACAAGCAACTATAAGAGCAGAACAGAAATCAGATGATATAGTAAATACTGCAAAGAAAGATGCTCTTGATATAAAAGAAAAAGCAAGTAAAGATGTAGAACAAGAAAGACAAAAGGTTATAAATGAAATTAAGAATGATATATCTAATATAGCATTACTTGCAGCATCTAAGGTTATTGAAAAAGATTTAGATAAATCTAAACATGAAGAATTGATAGAAAACTTTATAAAAGAGGTAGGGGAAGCTAAATGATAAATGTAATAGCCAACAGATATGCTGAAGCCCTATTTCAATTAGGAGAAGAAGAAAATTCAACTGATTTATTGTTTAAAGAATTAGAAAAAGTAGTAGATATGATGACTAAAGTTAGTAAAGATTTCTACAAAGTTTTAAAATCACCATTAGTTTCAAAATCAGAAAAGAAAAACTTAGTAGAAATTATTTTTAGTAAAGAAGTAAGTTCTAACATAAAAAACTTCTTGAAGGTCCTGGTAGACAAAGATAGAATATCATATTTAGAAGATATAGAATTAGCTTATAAAGAATTATTAAATAAGAAAAATAATGTAATTGCTGGTGTAGCAATAAGTGCTATTCCAATGAGTGAAACAGATATTAAAGAACTTGAAGTTAAACTTTCAAGTAAATATAATAAAAATGTTACTATAGAAAATGTAGTTGACAAGACTATACTAGGGGGAGTTCTAGTTAGAATTGGAAATGAGCAGATAGATGGCACTGTAAAAACTCGTCTAGATAAGATGAAAGAAAAGCTATCTGAAGTAATATCTTAAGAATGGCGGTGAACCCATGAACTTAAAACCTGAAGAAATAAGTTCTATAATTAAGCAGCAAATAAAAAATTATGAGAATAAAGTTGAGTTGACAGATACAGGTAGTGTTTTAACAGTTGGGGATGGTATAGCGAGTGTATATGGATTAGAGAAAGCTATGTCTGGTGAGTTACTAGAGTTCCCAGGTGAAATATATGGTATGGCACTTAACTTAGAAGAAGAAGTAGTTGGAGCTGTTATACTTGGTGATGACAGTGAAATAAAAGAAGGTGACATAGTTAAGAGGACTGGAAGAATAGTCGAAGTTCCAGTTGGAGAAGCTTTACTAGGTAGAGTTGTAAATTCTCTAGGTCAACCAATAGATGGAAAAGGGCCTGTAGCGTATACAAAAACTAGACCAGTTGAATCTGAGGCACCTGGTATAATAAATAGAAGATCTGTTTATGAACCATTACAAACAGGAATCAAATCAATAGACTCAATGATACCAATTGGTAGAGGTCAAAGGGAGTTAATAATAGGTGACAGACAAACTGGTAAAACATCTATAGTTATTGACACTATATTAAATCAAAAAGGAAAAGATGTTATATGTATATATGTAGCAATTGGGCAAAAACGTTCTACTATAGCTCAATTGGTTAATTCACTAGAAAAAGGTGGAGCTTTAGACTATACAATAGTAGTTTCAGCAACAGCATCAGAATCAGCACCACTTCAATATATAGCACCATATGCTGGAGCAGCAATGGGTGAAGAATTTATGTACAATGGAAAACATGTACTTATAGTATATGATGATTTAAGTAAACAAGCCGTTGCATATAGAGAAATGTCATTATTACTTAGAAGACCACCAGGACGTGAAGCATATCCTGGAGATGTATTCTATTTACATTCAAGATTACTTGAAAGAGCAGCTAAGTTATCAGATGAATTAGGTGGAGGTTCAATGACTGCTTTACCTATAATAGAAACTCAAGCTGGTGACGTTTCTGCATATATACCAACAAATGTTATATCTATAACAGATGGTCAAATATACTTACAACCAGAATTATTCTATTCAGGTGTAAGACCAGCAGTTGACCCTGGTATATCAGTATCGAGGGTTGGTGGTTCTGCGCAAATTAAAGCAATGAAAAAGGTTGCAGGTACATTAAAACTTGCATATTCACAATATAGAGAACTTGCAGCATTCTCACAATTTGGTTCTGACTTAGATGAAGATACTAAAAAGAGACTTGCTCAAGGTGAAAGAATAGTTGAGATATTAAAACAAGGTGAGCATCAACCAATAAAAGTTGAAAATCAAGTTATGATAATATACGCTGTTATAAATAATCATCTAGAGGATATTCCAATAGATAATATAGCGAGATTTGAATCAGAATTGTATGCATTTGTAGATAATAATTATCCAGAAATATCAAGAAAAATATTAAGTGGAGATGACTTCACTCATGATTTAACAGATGCAATAAATGAATTTAAAGAAAAGTTTGTTGTTGAAGTATAATCCTTTTTAAAAAAGGAGGTAAATTAATTGGCAGGAGCTGGAATTAAAGCAATCAAAATACGTATGGGAACTGTTGAAAGTACAAAACAAATAACTAAAGCTATGGAACTAGTTGCATCTTCTAAGCTTAGAAAAGCAAAAGAAAAAGCTGAAGATTCAAGAGAATACTTTAATACTTTGTACGATACAGTAAAAGATATAGCCCAAACAACACGTGGAGTTAGAAATGAATTTTTAAAAGAAAGAGAAGTAAAAAATAAGTGCTATATAGTAGTAGCTGGAGACAGAGGTCTTGCTGGTGGATACAATTCCAATGTGTTAAAGGAGTCTGTATCTCATATGCAAGGTAAAAAGGAAACAGTCATAACTGTAGGAAAGAAAGCTCACGAATTCTTTTCTAAAAGAGATTACAATATAGCAAAAGATATAAATAGTGTTGAAGCTTGTGGATATGAAGATGCGATAGAAATTTCACAAACTATTATTGACTTGTATAAAAAAGGTGAAGTAGATGAAGTTTATATTTCTTATACAAAATTTAAATCAGCTTTATCACAAGAAGTTGAAATTTTAAAATTGCTTCCATTAGTTTTTGAAAAAGATACAGATGACCATGGAATCATAATAAAAGAAGAAAAGCAAAGTAAATCAAAAGTACAATATATACCATCAGCAGAGGCAGTTTTAAGTTATATTGTACCTCAGTTTATATCAGGTACAGTATATGGTGGAATCTTGGAATCTTTTGCATCAGAGCAAGGTGCTAGAAGAACTGCGATGGAATCAGCTACAGATAATGCGAATGAAATGCTATCTAATTTAGAGTTAAGTTATAACAGAGCAAGACAGTCAGCTGTAACTCAAGAAATAACAGAGATAGTTGGTGGAGTTGAAGCTCTAAAATAGGGAGGTTAGGAAATGGCAAATGTAGGTAAAGTAGTACAGATTGTAGGAGCTGTACTAGATGTTAAGTTTGATAGTGAACAAAGCCTACCTAACTTATTAAATGCGTTAGTAATAAAGTTAGGAGATAAAGAAATAGTTGCAGAAGTTGCTCAACATATAGGTGATGATACTGTAAGATGTATATCTATGAGTGCAACAGACGGACTTGTAAGAGGTATGGAAGTTGTAGATACAGGCGGACCAATAAGTGTTCCTGTTGGAGACGAGACTTTAGGTAGAATATTTAATGTTCTTGGAAAACCAGTTGATGGAAAACCAGCTCCGAAATCTGCACCTAAATTACCTATACATAGACCAGCACCAGCGTATGATGAACTAGAAACTACAGCTGAAATACTGGAAACAGGTATTAAGGTAGTTGACTTACTAGCACCATATCTAAAAGGTGGAAAAATAGGTCTATTTGGAGGCGCAGGAGTAGGAAAAACAGTTTTAATACAAGAACTTATAAACAATATTGCTAAGCAACATGGTGGTATTTCTGTATTCTCAGGAGTAGGAGAAAGAACAAGAGAAGGTAATGACCTTTATGGAGAGATGAGTGAGTCTGGGGTTATAAACAAAACTGCTCTAGTGTTTGGTCAGATGAATGAGCCACCTGGAGCAAGAATGAGAGTTGCTTTAACTGGACTTACAATGGCAGAGCATTTTAGAGATGAACAAGGACAAGACGTTTTACTTTTCGTTGATAATATATTCCGTTTCACACAAGCTGGTTCAGAAGTTTCAGCACTTCTAGGACGTATGCCATCAGCTGTTGGTTATCAGCCAACATTAGCTACTGAAATGGGTGCGCTTCAAGAGAGAATAACATCAACTAAGAAAGGTTCAATAACATCTGTTCAAGCAGTATATGTGCCAGCAGATGACTTAACTGACCCAGCACCAGCTACAACATTCTCTCACTTAGATGCAAAAACAGTTTTATCTAGACAGATATCATCATTGGGTATATATCCAGCAGTTGACCCTCTTGAATCTACATCAAGAATTCTTGACCCTAATATAGTAGGAAAGGAACATTATGAAGTAGCCAGAGGAGTACAATCAATACTTCAAAGATATAAAGAACTTCAAGATATAATCGCTATACTTGGTATGGATGAATTGTCTGATGAAGATAAGTTAATAGTTGCACGTGCCAGAAAGATACAAAGATTCTTATCTCAGTCATTTACAGTTGCTGAGCAATTTACAGGAAATCCAGGTCAATATGTTCCTGTTAAAGAGACTGTAAGAGGATTTAAAGAAATCCTTGAGGGTAAACATGATAACTTACCAGAGTCAGCATTCTTGTTTGTAGGAACAATAGAAGATGCTGTTAAAAAAGCGAAGGGAAGTATGTAGTCATGGCTAGTGAATTTTCATTGAAAGTTGTAACTCCAGATAATACTTTTTATGATGGAGATGTTGAAATGATAGTAGTTAGAACTACAAAAGGGGACAAAGGAGTATTGAAAGGTCATATACCATTTGTTTCAGGTATACCTGTAGGAACTTTAAAGATAAAAAAAGATGGAAGTTTTAAAGAGGCGAAGATAGCAGAAGGATTCGTTAATGTAGCTCAAAATAAAACTGTTATATTAACAGAATCTGCTGAATGGATTTAATAAATTAGTTTATAATCTTAAAAGTCATTTTGACCAAAAAATATTTTGGATAAAATGGCTTTTTTTATTTTTGATGTTAATAAAATAACAAAGAAAATGTAATTTTTTAGTGATAATAAATTCACAAAAAATTTAAATTTACTGCAAAATTATGTTGTAATTAAGAATATAAAGAAGGTTTAGATAGGTTTTATGTAAGTGAAAACATCTTCATATAATAAATATATATAAAATTTTTATAAAATTTAAAAAATTTGCTTAGTTGTGTAGTATAATAAATAATATAATAGATTTGTATATAATATTCATTACAAATAATTTTAAAAGTTACAATTTTATTATAATGATTATTAAATTAAGATAAGTAACATAAACTAAATAATAATATGTATTATCAATAGTAAATTTATAAATTCATTATTAATATTTAAAGAATCATTATAAATTTTCTGGAGGAACAATGAATATATTTGATATTGGTGTAGACATAATTGAAATTGACAGAATAAAAAAAGCTGTAGAAAAAAATAACAGGTTTTTGGAAAAAATATTTACTGATAAAGAAATTGAATATTTTAACTCGAAGAATTTTAAAGCAGAAAGTATAGCAGGCAATTTCGCAGCTAAAGAAGCTATAAGTAAATCTATGGGCACAGGGATTAGAGTATTTAACTTTAAAGACATAGAAGTTCTCAGAAATGAAATGGGAAAGCCAATAGTAAAAACTTATAATAATCTCGCAAAAATGTGCATAGATTATAATGTTTTAGAAATAAAAGTTTCAATATCACATTCAAAAGATTATGCTATAGCAAATGCGATAACCATAATTAAGGACTAAGGAGTGATTACATTATGATGGACAAAACAGCAAAAGAAATAATGACAACAGATGTAATAGTAGCAAAACAAGATGATAGTATAGCAGATGTAGCTAATATGCTAATTGCAGAAAAAATAGGAGGTTTGCCTGTTGTAGATTCAGAAAACAGAGTTGTTGGAGTAATTTCTGAAACAGATATTCTTAAAAAGGAAAAATATATAGAAGCACCTCTCTATATAAATCTATTACAAGGATTGATTTTCTTAGATGATTTAAAAAAGGTAGAAAAAGATATAAAGCAAGTGGCTGCTTATAAAGTTGGAGAACTTATGTCTAAAGATATAATAAAGGTTCATGAAGATGATAAGTTTGATGATGTAGCCAATCTAATGATTAAAAAATCAATAAATAGAGTTCCTGTGGTAGATGATGACAATAAACTTAAAGGTATAATTTGTAGATATGATATAATAAAAGCTTTATACAATGAATAAACTAGAGTAGGAGGTGTGATGTGAGAAAAAAGTGGACCATAGTATGTATTATGTTTTTGGCACTGGTTATAATTGTAATAGGATGCCAAAAGCGACAGTCCACAAAAGAAGAAGTATACAAAGACTTTCAAAAGCAGATTTCTGATATGAATTCTTACAGTTGTAAAGCTGAAGTAGAAGTATTTGGAAATAAGAGCCCACACAATTATGTTTTAATTCATACTTATAAAAAAACTGATAACTATAAATTAGAAGTAATTTCCCCAAAACATTTAAAAGGGAAGAGTATAGAGTATCAAGGTGATAAAATATTAGTTAAAAATCCAAATATCAGCGATATAGTGGAATTACCTAATACAGGAAAGAACAATCAATATCTTTTTATAGGAGACTTTATAAAAAATTATCTTCAAAACGAAGAGATGAAAATAAAGTTATCCAAAGGACATTTGGTTCTAGAAACTTTTATTCCTGGGGATAATAAATATTTTAATAAGCAAGTATTATATGTAAATGCTGACACAAAGAACCCTGAAAAAATGGAAGTATTGGATAAAGAAGGAGTGCCAAGATTTACAGTAAAATACAAAAATTTTGAATACAGAAACTAAGGGGGACTAAAGAAATGCAAAAAATAACAGTGCCTACATGGGCAGAGATAAATCTAGATAACTTAAGATTTAACTTAAATAATATTAAAAATTTATTAGAAGAAGATATTAAGGTTTGTGGAGTAATAAAAGCTGATGCATATGGACATGGTGCAGTAGAAGTTGCAAAATTACTAGAAAAAGAAAAAGTAGATTATTTAGCAGTAGCAAGAACTGCTGAAGGAATTGAACTTAGACAAAATGGCATAACACTTCCTATTTTAAATTTAGGATATACTCCAGACGAAGCTTTCGAAGATTCTATAAAAAATAAAATAACTATGACAGTTTATTCTTTAGAAACAGCACAAAAGATAAACGAAGTTGCAAAATCTTTAGGAGAAAAAGCCTGTGTTCACATTAAAATAGACTCAGGAATGACTAGAATAGGTTTCCAACCTAATGAGGAGTCAGTACAGGAAATAATAAAATTAAATAAATTAGAATATATAAATTTAGAAGGTATGTTTACTCATTTCGCTACAGCTGATGAAGTAAGTAAAGAGTACACTTATAAACAAGCTAATAATTATAAATTTATGTCTGATAAGTTGGACGAAGCTGGTGTAAAAATAGCTATAAAACATGTATCAAACAGTGCAGCTATTATGGATTGCCCTGATTTAAGGTTAAATATGGTAAGAGCAGGAATAATATTATATGGTCATTATCCATCTGATGATGTGTTTAAAGAAAGATTAGAACTAAAACCAGCAATGAAATTAAAATCAAAAATCGGACATATAAAACAAGTTGAACCAGGTATAGGAATAAGTTATGGGCTAAAGTATACAACTACTGGTAAAGAAACAATCGCTACAATTCCAATAGGATATGCAGATGGGTTTACTAGAATTCAAAAAAATCCAAAGGTTCTTATTAAAGGAGAAGTGTTTGATGTAGTTGGTAGAATATGTATGGATCAAATAATGGTTAGAATTGACAAAGATATAGACATAAAAGTTGGAGATGAGGTTATACTATTTGGAGAAGGTGAAGTTACAGCTGAACGTATAGCCCAAGACTTAGGAACTATAAACTATGAAGTGTTATGTATGATATCAAGAAGAGTTGACCGTGTTTATATGGAAAATAATGAGCTTGTACAAATAAACAGTTATTTGCTAAAATAAAACCATGATATTATAATCTGGGAGGCGATTTTGTGTACGATAAAAGTAAAGAAAAAATAGAAGTTACTTTACCAGACTCTCTGATTTCTGAAGTTGATAGTATAGTTCAGATGGAGAACAGTAACAGAGAAGATTTTGCAAAAGCTGCTTTTCAGTTCTATATAACTCAGAAAAAGAGAATTCATATTAAAGAATCTATGAAAACGGGTTATAGAGAAATGGGTCAAATCAATCTGTCATTGGCTGAGTTAGGTATGACAGTTGAAGAAGTATCTTCTGATGATAAAAATGAAGGGAAGATTGCCCAAGGTGAGTACTAATTGTGAAATAAAGCGTGGTGATTTATATTACGCTGATTTAAGTCCAGTTGTTGGTTCAGAGCAGGGAGGCGTTAGACCTGTTCTGATAATACAAAATGATGTAGGTAATAAATATAGTCCTACAGTTATAGTATCAGCTATAACATCTCAGATTAATAAAGCCAAATTACCTACTCATGTAGAGATAAGTTCCAATGAATATGGGCTTAATAAAGACTCAGTAATTCTTTTAGAGCAAATTAGAACTATTGATAAAAAGAGACTGAGGGAGAAAATTGGTTGTCTAGATGAAAATATGATGATAAAAGTAGATGATGGACTTCAAATAAGTTTAGGATTGTTTACTTTTTAAAGAGGGATTTGTCTTTTATTAGACAATCCCTCTTTTCTTTAAAAATATCTTTTAGAGTTTAATTTTAATAGGGTGTGTTAAGAAAATCAAAAATAACGCAAAAAAATAGCATAAAAGTGATATAATAATATGGAATTGATATAAAATTACGAACTCAAGGGAGGTAATTGCATGAGAGACCATAAAGGATTAAATGAGATTGCGCGTATCATAAGAAGAGATATAGTTTCTATGATACATAGAGCCAAATCTGGACATCCAGGAGGGTCATTATCAGTAGTTGAAATACTTACTGCGTTATACTTTGATGAAATGAATGTGGATTCTTCAAAGCCTAAAATGGAGGATAGAGATAGATTTGTATTATCAAAAGGACATGCTGCACCAGCATTATATGCTACATTGGCTGAAAAAGGATATTTTGATAAGGAAGAACTAAATGGTCTAAGGAAAATTGGAAGAATGTTACAAGGGCATCCAGATATGAAAGGCACGCCTGGTATAGAGATATCTACAGGCTCTCTAGGGCAAGGTTTTTCAGTTGCATGTGGTATGGCGATGGCATCAAAGTTGGATAATGCCCCATGGAATGTATATACTTTACTTGGTGATGGAGAAGTTCAAGAGGGTATTGTTTGGGAAGCTGCTATGAGTGCAGCGCATTATAAGCTTGATAATTTAATTGCTTTTTTAGATAATAATGGGCTTCAAATAGACGGAGATACGGAAAGTGTAATGAATTTGGGTTCAATAGTTGATAAATTTAAAGCTTTTGGGTGGAATGTAATTGAAATAGATGGACATGATTTTGACCAAATATTTGCTGCTCTTGATATAGCTAAATCAACAGTTAAAAAACCTACAATGATAATTGCAAAAACTATAAAAGGCAAAGGAATATCTTTTATGGAAAATCAAGCAGGATGGCACGGAACAGCTCCAAGTGACGAAGAGTTAGAAAAAGCCTTGCTTGAACTAGGAGGTGCTGACAATGAGTAAAATGGCGACGAGAGAGGCATATGGTAAAGCATTAGTAAAACTAGGTCAAATAAATGACAATGTTGTTGTGTTAGATGCAGACCTATCAAAATCTACAAAAACACATGACTTTTACAAATTATTTCCAGATAGATTTTTTAATATGGGTATAGCGGAACAAAATTTAATAGGTGCTGCTTGTGGATTATCAACTGCTGGCAAAATACCTTTTGCAAGTACTTTTGCTATGTTTGCTACAGGAAGAGCTTTTGAGATTATAAGAAATTCAGTTTGCTATCCAAAACTAAATGTAAAAATCTGTGCTACTCATGCAGGTCTTACTGTTGGAGAAGATGGAGCATCTCATGAAAGTGTGGAGGATATTGCTATAATGAGAGCTATACCAAATATGACAGTTCTTGTTCCAGCTGATGGTATTGAAACAGAGAAAATGATTTTTGAAGTAGCTAAATATAATGGGCCTGTTTATGTTAGGCTAGGAAGAAGTTCAGTACCAGTTTTATTTGATGAAAACTATGAGTTTGAAATAGGAAAAGGTACAGTTTTAAGAGATGGTGATGATGTATCGATTATAGCTTGTGGAATTATGGTAAATGAGGCTATACTGGCACAAGAAAAGTTGCAAGAAGAAGGTATAAGTGCTAGGGTCATAAATATGTCTACAATAAAGCCTATAGATAAAGATTTAATATTAAAAACAGCAAAAGAAACAAATGCAATAGTAACTGTAGAAGAACATAGTATAATTGGAGGACTAGGTTCTGCTGTAAGTGAAGTAGTTGGAGAGTCTTATCCAACTATAGTAAAAAAAGTTGGAGTTAAAGATTCGTTTGGAGAATCTGGTGCCCCAAATGAATTGTTAAAAAAATATGAATTAACTTGTGATGATATAATAAAAGTTGTCAAAGAAGCCATTCTTGCAAAAAGAATTTAAGACATATAAATTATTCATATTTGTTAATAATATAATATATTTGAAGGAGAGATATAAAGGTATGTATTAATTTATATCTCTCTTTTTTATACATGATATCAATATATCAAAAATGTAATAAAATATTCAAATTTTTACAAAAATAGAGAAAATATTCAAATATATATTGACTATTCAGAAAAATATGACTAATATATAGTTTATAGGGAAATTAATTTTATATATAAAAGCTACTTAGACAAAAAAGAATTTATTAAATCTTATGAAGGGAGGTATACTGTATAAAAAATATATTATAAGTTTTAAGTTATTATACTAAAAAGCTCTAAAACAGTTATCATGTATTTTATGTTAAAGGAAATTATAGGTAGTTTATAGAATTGTTTAAGCAGATGAAAAATTTCACGTGGGGAGGTAACTGAGATATGTCAGAAAAGGTAAACGTTAAAACAGTCATAAGTTTTGCAGGAGCTTATGTAGCAACAGTAATTGGTTCTGGATTTGCAACAGGACAGGAAATAATGCAATTTTTCACTTTTTATGGTTTTGCAGGAGTTATTGGTGGGATAATTTCAATGGTATTATTCTCATGGATGGGTGCTTCAGTTATGTCAAAAGGTAAAGAACTTCAACTTAAAGAGCCTATTAAAATTTATCGTGTTTATTGTGGTAAGTATTTAGGAATATTCTTTGAGTGGTTTGGACCATTATTCTTATTTGGTGTTTTCGTAGTAATGATTTCAGGAGCAGGAGCAACTTTAACTGAGTACTATGGATTAAATCCATTTGTAGGTAGAGTTGGTATGGCAGTAGTAGCATTATTAACTGTTTCACTAGGTCTTGATAAATTATCAAAGATACTGGGTGGAATAGGACCTATAATAATAATCTTTACACTTTTAGTTGGTGGTATAAGTTTAGCTCATAATATAGGTAATATAGGTCAAGCAGCAGAAGTTCTTAGTACTGTAAAAATATCTAAGCCAGTTCCAAATGCGTACCTATCTGGTGTAATATACACTACTTATAATACAATCGTTGTCATGGCGTTCTTAACAGGTTTAGGAGCAAGTGCTGCTAATAAAAAAGAAGCCGTTTGTGGTGGTATATTAGGTGGGGTAGCACTTATGGCAGCAGCTATAATGATGCATTTAGCTATTCTTTCTGATATAGGAAACTTATATTCAAAAGCAATACCTTCATTATTCTTAGCTGATAAGATTTCACCAATAGTTGGAGTTTTATTCTCAATAATTCTTATATTAGGTATATATACAACAGCTGTACCTCTATTATGGTCAGTAACTAATAGATTTGTTGATGATAATCATCCTAAGTTTAAAATAATAACATTAATAACAGCTATATTAGGTCTTATAGGTGGATTCCTACCATTTGATAAGCTGGTTGGTATTTTATATCCATACACTGGATATATGGGAGTCATAATACTGGTCTGTGTCCTTTATAGACAGATTACAAAGACCTCTGGATATCAAGAAGGCGTTAGTGATAAATAAATATTTTAAGATTGAAAATCAAAGAGCTATATTAAAACAATTAAATTGTTTTAATATAGCTCTTTTTATTTTATGTTTTATTTATTAAAAAATATCGAAAACATGTTTTTTTATTGTATTACATATATTTATAATTATGGATAAACATATTCTAATCAATAATTTAGAGTCTAAGATAAGGTTGTAAATCATATATTTAAATAGATAGGAGGAGTGATAAGATTGAATGTAAAGTTTAATATTAAAGGTATAATTTATGGAGTTATAGCTCTTGTATTTGTTATAGGTGGATTTATATTCATACCAAGTATGTTTGTAGAGAAATCTAAGCCTGTAGATTATACTATATTACAAAGAAATTCAATACCAGAAAAAATACTTGATGTCATGGATAAGTATACAAATGAAGAAAGAGCATTGGCAGCTAAAATTGATGACAAAATATACATCATAGTAACTAGAGGAAATAATAAATATGGTATAGAAATGAACAAAATAGAAAGTGTGAGTGAAGAAGGGAAGAATGTTTTAAGAGTCAAGATAAAGTATAAAGATAAGGAGGATTCTTATCCGTACATAGTTGTTGAAACAAATATGAGTGAGCTTCCAGATAGGATAGAATTAAATTCAATTAAATAAAAATATGTTTTATAGCTAAACGACTAAGTGATTTATATAATAAAGTCATGGTTTTTATTATTATGAGTAAATGATATATGTTTATTATTCTTTTAAAAGCCATGACTTAAGATGTTTATTATATAATATTAAAATATTTGCTGTCCTAATTGTCTGGTGTGATAATTCTAGTTTCAGTAACTATATAATTTAATTGTGCATCATGAGTTTCTTTTGGGATAGAATTGAATATTTGGAAATCAAATGCTATTCCTATAGTTATAGCATCTTTTCTTAAGTCTTCTAAAAACCTATCATAAAATCCTCCACCATATCCTAGTCTATAGCAATTTATATCATATGCTACAGCTGGTACAATTACAACATCTAAGGTCTTAATATCGATTGTAGGCGATTTTTCTTTAGGTTCTCTTATTCCATATGCTCCAATTCTCAATCCTTCTTTTAAATCTGTTATTTGAGTAGGGATTAATGTATGATTTTCTTTTATTGTTATAGGGCTTGAGACTATTTTCTTCAGGGATAAAAGTTTTTGGATTAAGTTATCTGTTTGAACTTCATTATTGAAGTCGAGATAAAGCATTATATTAGTTGCATTTCTTATATCTTTCATCTGAAGTAATTTTTCTGTTATTAAATTTGAATTATTAAGTACAAAATCTGCATTCTTATTTTTTCTGGTCTCAATAACTTTTTTTCTAAATTCTTTTTTCATAAAATATTCCCCCTTAATGTGTTATAATGTGTAAAGCAATTGTATTTAATATAAATTTTAGTATAGTTTATAATAATAAAGCAATATATTTGGGTAAATGTAATAAAAATAACAGCTAGTCATATAATAATAATAGTTTATGTAAAAGGAGATGTATCTTGTGATTTCAAAGAAGAAAGCTATTTTTTTAGGGGTGATTTTAGTAATTATAACGGCGATGACTACATCAGCCTTTCAGTTAACATTGGGAAATAAGGTTGTAATATCGAAAGAACTCTATGAGGACTATAAAAAATATGATAAGTTGTTAGGATTAGAGACTATTATAAAACAAGATTTTTATAAAAAAGTATCTGATGCTGACTTAGTAGATGGAGCATCAAAAGGATTATTCTTAGGTACAAATGATAAGTACTCTGGTTATTACACTAAAGATGAAATGGAAGACTTAATAAATGATAGTGAAGGCTCATATGTTGGTGTAGGTATGTATATAGGTGCATCAAAAGATGGAGGACTAGTGGTAGTTCCTATGAAAGATTCCCCAGCAGAAAAAGCAGGTGTAAAAGCAGGGGATAAACTAGTAAAAGTTAATGGAAAATCTGTATCATATAAGAATTCAGATGAAGCTGTGCGTATGATGAAAGGTAAAAAAGGAAAAGTAGTAGAGTTGACTATATTAAGAGAAGACAAACATCTAAACTTTAAAGTAAAGACAGAGCAAATAGTTGAGAAAAGTATAGAAAGTAAAGTAATTGATAATGATTTAGGATATATAGAAATCACTCAATTTATATCAAGTACATATACTGACTTTGACAAAGCTTTAAAAGAATTAAAAGCAAAGAATATTAAGGGGTTAGTAATAGACCTTAGAAACAATCCTGGTGGAATGCTGGATATATGTAAAGAAGTTGCTGATGAGCTAATTGGTGAAGGAACTATAGTATATACAAAAGATAATAAAGGAAATACTGAGTACTTGAAATCTGATAAAGAAAAATTAGGACTCCCAATAGTTGTCTTAACTAATGGAGAAAGTGCTTCTGCGGCTGAGATATTAACAGCTGCAATCGTTGATAATAAAGAAGGTATTTCTGTAGGGACAACAACTTTTGGTAAAGGGTTAGTACAGTCAGTTGTAAGATTAAAAGATGGAACAGGATACAAACTAACTACTGCTCAATATTTTACACCTAATGGAGATTATATCAATGAAAAAGGAATAAAGCCTACAATTGAAGAAAAAGATGAAAATAAGCAACTGGATGTAGCAACTAAGTGGCTTAGAGAGCAGATTGATAAATAGGATTTAATTCTTGTAAACTTATACTATAAAATAAAGTGTACTATAAAAGAGTGGATAATTGAAAATATCCACTCTTTATTTTTAATAGAAACTTTTCATATTAATTTACTATAATATTTTACAAAAATGCGAACCTAAAAATACAACTTTTTAACTGACTTTTATTTAATGTATATTTATACTGTAAGAAGCAGTAAAAACTTTTCCTTTACCAAGTTTATTAATGAACTTCTTGTCTTTATAAATTTTATTAGAATGTATACTATCAGCAAGACCATACCAAGGTTCTATACATAAAAATGGAGCAGTAGAATTAGTTTCACTATAATAAGGAGTCCAAATACCAACTAGAGGGAAATCTTGCATAGATAGAGTTATATACTTGTTATCATTGTTATTACAGATAGATACTTCATCTATATTAGTGTATATCAAGGCATCATTCTTGAATAATTCTGGACTTAACTGTAAGTTTTTTAAATCTCCAATAAATGTTATATCGTCTGTAAAAGAAGTATTTAAATTGATTTTTTCCACATCATTTCTTTTTTTAAATTCAAGATGATATTTAGAAAAATCATTTTGTTCAAAAAGAGGAAGATTAAATGCAGGATGTCCACCTATAGAAAAGAATATATCTTTAGAGTCAGTATTTTTTACAATCCACTCTATATTTATACTGTTATCATTTAATGTGTAATTTATGATTAGCTCAAAAGAATATGGATACTTTTTTAAAGTAGATTCATTATCTGCTAACTTATAAGATATGAATGTATCTCCTTTATCTACAATCTCAAAATCCATATTTCTAGCAAACCCATGCTGAGTCATGTTGTATAAATTTTCCTCTATTATAGTTTCATTATCAAAAAGCTTACCTACTATAGGAAATAATATAGGTGATTGTCTACCCCAATATTTTTTATTACCATTCCAAAGAATGTCTCTATCATATTTTTTAGAAAATATTTTAGTGAGTTCAGCACCAGTATTGTTTGATTCTATAATTAACTTTTCATTTTGTAATATATTCATTTAAAATCTCCTTTATTATATTTTATGAGTATATTATACTATAAAGTATAAGGATTATTAAATTTTATTTGATATTATATTTGAAAGGTAGATTTTAGTATATTTTGAAAATTTTGTTTTGAAAATTTGGGATTATTTAAGAAATTTTGTATTATAAATAGAAGGAAATAGATAAATTGTATAGAATAAAATATATTAAGATAAGTTAATAATGTTAAATGGGAAGTGAGTTTATGGAAAAACCAAATACAAGAGTTGTTAACTTTCAAGAGTATAAGGACAGAAAAAATGAAAGAGAAGTAAACCGAGACGAACTTTTAAAGCTTATAAAAAAAATTGTGACTTCAAAATAGGGAGTTGTTAAACTCCCTATTTTAATGGGTTTCATAATATTTAAGACATTCTGAGTCCATCTATATAATCTTTGAATTGTGAGAAATCTGATTCACTACTTAACTCGATAGTTTCTGAACCTTCCGTATAAAAATTCTTAAGATAGATAGTATAATTATTATCTACACAATCATGATAAATACATCTATATCCATCTTCATATAAATTTTTTAATTTAGAAAAATCATCCACAATATCATCTCCTTAAAGTTCTTTTAAGTATATTTTTACAAAAATCATCTAATTGTATGCAAATTCATAATGGAAAATAAAGGAAATACAGATAAAATGTAGAATAATTTCTGTAAGTATGTAAAAATAAAAATAAAAAGTTGAAATTTTTAGAAAATAAGAGTATTTTTTATCTAAAAAGATAATTTAAAAAATAAAAAAATGTTGGGAGGATAGAAAATGAGTTTATTAGAAAGTATATCAAAAAATATATATTCTTTAGATAATGCTTCTATTGAAAAAACAAAGCAAAGATTGGACAGGCTTATACATCCAACTGGAAGCTTAGGAAAAATAGAAGACATTTGTATGCAATTATCAGGAATATTTGGCAATGAAAATTTTGATACAAGTAAAAAAGTCATAATAGCTTTTGCAGGAGACCATGGTGTATATGAAGAAGGAGTGGCACCTGACCCTCAAAATATAACAAAACTACAATTTCCAAATTTTTCAAAGGGATTGTGTGGAGTAGGAGTAATAAGTAAATTTGTAGGGGCAGATGTTGTAGCTGTAGATGTAGGAATAAACTGTGATGAAAAACTAGATGGAGTATTAGATTACAAGATTAGAAAAGGAACATCAAATATGGCGAAAGGGCCAGCTATGAGTAAACAAGAAGCTGTTAGATGCTTAGAGATAGGAATTGAAATAGCAGAACAGTGTATAGAAAAAGATTATAAGGTTATTGGTATTGGAGAGATGGGTATAGCAAATACTACTCCAAGTACAGCAATAATATCTGTAATTTCAGGATGTGACCCATTAGAAGTTACTGGTATAGGTGCAGGTCTTAAAAAAGAGAGACTAAAACATAAAGCTGAAGTAATTAGAAAAGCTATTGAGATTAATAATCCAAACCCAACTGATGGAGTAGATATTTTATCTAAAGTAGGTGGATTTGAAATAGGTTCAATGGCAGGTGTAATATTAGGATGTAGTGCTAATAGAATTCCAGTAGTAATCGATGGATTTATTTCTTATGCAGCAGCATTGATTGCGTATAAGATAAATCCAAAAACTAGAGAATATATGATAGCATCTCATCTGTCAGCAGAATCAGGAACTAAGAGAGCCTTAGATATATTGAAATTAGACCCTTTACTAAATATGGATATGAGATTGGGTGAAGGAAGTGGAGCTGCATTAGCATTTAACATAATAGAAGCTTCAAATTATACTTATAAGAATATGGCAACTTTCGATGAAATTGACATGGGAAGATAAGGTATAAAAATTTAATATGTAGGAGTGTTTTGATGAGTGAAATTGTTCTGGTAACAGGAGGAGCTAGGTCAGGAAAGAGTAACTTTGCAGAAAAGCTATGTTTAAATAGGAATAATAAGACAGCTTATATAGCAACTTCTATTCCATTTGATGATGAGATGAAAGATAGGGTAAAAAAGCATCAAGAGGATAGACCTAGAAATTGGGATACATATGAAATATATGAAGATATATATTCCATAATTAGACAGCTATACAAAGAACATGAAACTGTTATACTAGATTGTGTAACTTTATTAGTAAATAACCTAATGTTTAAACACAATCTAAATATAGAAGAGTCTACTCAAGAAGAAATAAATAACTTGGAAGAGTATATAAAAGAACAAGTTATAAAACTTATTGAAGAAATAGAAAAAACAAATCTATACTTTGTATTTGTTACAAATGAATTAGGTATGGGAATTGTTCCTGGGAATAAACTTAGTAGGATATATGCTGATATTGTAGGTCGCATAAATCAATACATAGCATCAAAAAGTAATGAAGTTTATTTTGTAGTTAGTGGCATACCTATGAAAATAAAGGAGTAGTATGTGACTATGAAAAGATTTATTTTAATACTACAGTTTTTAACAAGGATACCTATAAAATTAAATGTAGGATTTGATGATGAATTTTATAAATCAATAGTGTATTTTCCACTTGTAGGTTTTGTCATTGGTATATTATCCTACTTAATAGGATGGATTTCTATGCTTTTATTTGACCCATTTATAGCTTCTATAATAATAACTCTAGCAGGAGTATTAATTACTGGAGGTCTTCATATAGACGGACTAGGAGATACATTTGATGCAATATATAGCTATAGAGATAAAGAAAAAATGCTTGAAATAATGAAAGATTCAAGATTAGGTACAAATTCACTTTTGGCAATTATGTTTGTGCTTTTATTAAAGGTTGGATTCATATACAATATAATAAGTAATAATTCATTATGGATTATAATATTTATGCCAATGATTGCAAGGTTAGGAGTAATGTTATTGACATATAAAACTGTGACACCAAGAGAAAAAGGAATGGGAAATTTATTTATAGGAAAACTGACTACAAATATGTTAATAACAGCTATAGTATACACATCATTGATAGTTATTCTTATTACTAAATTTATATTTTTATTACCTGATATAGTATTGATTAAAATATTAGGTTCAGCTATAGTAGTTTTTGTATTTATAACATTGTTCAAAAAACATATCTATAAAAAGATTGATGGAGTAACTGGAGATATATTAGGTTGTGGAATAGAACTTTCAGAACTTGTATATTTGATTTATATATATTTGTTAATTTTTATGTTTTTTTAAAAATAAAAAGTGGTGATAATGTGATAAGATTAATACTAATAAGACATGCATTGACAAATGATAATAAAAAAGGAAGATTATCAGGTCACATAAATAGTTGTATAAGTGAAGAAGGCAAAATGCAAATAGATAAAATTACTGAATACCTAACTCATGAAAATATAGACCGAATTTACACAACACCATCTTCACGCACCAAGGATACAATAGAAAAAATATCAAGATTAAAATTAATAGAAATAGAAGAAAAGGGAGCTTTAAGAGAAATTAGTTTTGGAGACTTTGAAGGAATAACTTTTGAAGAAATTAAAGTCAAATATCCCGAAGAGTTTGAAAAAATGATAGAAGAAGGTAACAACTATAGATATCCAAATGGAGAAAGTCTTATAGACTCTTATAAAAGAGTGGCAAAAGAAATTGATAATATACTTTTAGAAAATGATAGTCATTCAGATATAAAAACAATACTTATATGTTCTCATGCAGGAACAATAAGAAATATAATAACACATTTGATTTCTGGTAGTTATAAATATCATTGGAACTTTAAAATTGATAATGCATCTATTACAGTTTTAGAAGTTAATAGTGGTTTTACTGTAGTAGATAAAATGAATTTTACAAACTTTATATAATTTAATCAAAATTAAACATTACAATATATATTTGTAAAATTATCAATGAAAATAGAATATTAGATTAAAATTAGGTTCTTAATTATATGTTAAAAGGGAAAAAGGTTAGATGCCTTTGCAGCCCCCGCTACTGTGAAACCAACGAAACTATAAATACCACTGTCAATTTGATGGGAAGGTTATAGAAGTAGGATGAAGTTAAGCCAGGATACCTGCCTAATTTAATTTAAAACAAGAGGTCTTCGGGGTGAAAGATTTTTAATTAATACGTATAAAAGTCCTATCTTTAGAAGCAATAGGACTTTTTTTATTGGAATTTTAGTAAATTTTAACAAGGAGGGGTTAGAAAGTGGGGAAAAAAATAATGCTACAAGGAACGGCATCAAACGTAGGTAAAAGTATCTTAGTAGCAGGTTTGTGCAGAATATTTAAACAAGATGGTTATACTGTTGCTCCTTTTAAGTCTCAAAATATGGCTTTAAATTCCTTTATAACTAAAGAAGGATTAGAAATGGGAAGAGCACAAGTATTTCAAGCCGAGGCAGCAAAAATAGAGCCAATAGCTGATATGAATCCAGTTTTATTAAAACCTTCTGGAAATAACAAAAGTCAAGTTATTGTAAGAGGGAAAGTTATAGGGGAGATGCCTTCTTCTCAATATCATGATTACAAACTAGAATTAGTAGATATATTGAAAGATACTTTTGATAGCTTGAATTCAACTTATGATATTGTAGTTATGGAAGGTGCAGGCAGTAATGCAGAGATAAATTTAAAAGATAGAGATATATCTAATATGGGTATGGCAGAAATAGCAGATGCACCTGTAATAATAGTTGGAGATATTGATAGGGGAGGAGTATTCGCCTCATTAGTAGGGACAATGCTTTTATTAAATGAAGATGAGAAAAAAAGAGTAAAAGGTGTAATAATTAATAAATTTAGAGGAAAAAAAGAGCTTTTACAAGATGGAGTAAAGATGCTAGAAGACATCATAAAAGTACCTGTTATAGGAGTAGTTCCTTATACAGATATAAAAATAGAAGATGAGGATAGTGTGACTACTAGATTTAAGAAAAAAATGAATAAAGGTGACATACACATAGAAATAATTAGAACTCCCCACATGTCAAACTTTACAGATTTCAATATATTTGAAACACAAGAAGATGTAAGTATCAGGTATGTAGATTATGGAGAATCTTTAGGAAATCCAGATATAGTAATAATACCTGGAACTAAAAGTACTATAGATGATTTAACATATATAAGAAAAAGTGGTCTTGAATCACAAATTAAAAATTTACATGGTCAGGGTAAATTGATATTTGGTATATGTGGTGGTTATCAAATGCTAGGTAAGAAATTAAAAGACCCTTATCATGTTGAGAGTGAAATTGAAGAAGTTGATGGTATAGGTCTCTTAGATACAGAAACAATATTTGAAAAAGTAAAGACTACTACGCAGGTAGAAGCTACTATTGTTGAATGTACGGGTGAATATATGAATGACCTTAAAGGAAAGAAAGTAAAAGGTTATGAAATTCATATGGGTATTACAAATCGAGGTGATGGTGTAAGAAGCTTAGATTTGATAACAAAAAAATTAGACGAAGAAGTGAACTACACTGAAGGAAGTATAAATAAAGATGGTAATATAATTGGAACTTATATTCATGGAATTTTTGATGAAATAAGTTTTACAAGAACAATTTTAAATAACATAAGGAAGAAAAAGGGTCTACAAGAATTAGAAAGCAAGGTAAATTCTTTTGATGAATTCAAAGATAAAGAATATGATAAATTGGCTGATTTTTTAAGAGAACATTTAGATATGAAGAAAATATATGAGATTATGAAATAATAATTATTCTGTATTTATAATTTAGGTAGGAGGTGTATTATGAAAAAAATTTTAATTGCGGGTACTAGTAGTGGAGTAGGCAAGACGACAATTTCATTAGGAATAATGCAAGCTTTAGTTAAGAGAAATATGAAAGTACAACCATATAAAGTAGGGCCAGACTATATAGACCCTTCATACCACACTTTTATAACTGGAAGACATTCCAGAAATCTAGATTCTTATATGTTAGATGATGAAAAAATAAAGTATATAGTAAATAAATCCTCAAAAGATGCAGACATATCAGTAATAGAAGGTGTTATGGGGTTGTATGATGGTTTTGGAATAGATTTAGATAACTGTACAAGCTCACATACTTCGAAGGTGTTAAAATCACCTGTTATATTAGTTATAAATGGGAAATCTATGGCGGCATCTAGTGCTGCTATGGTGCTAGGATATAAGGAATTAGATAAAGATGTAAATATAAAAGGTGTCATAGTAAATAATGTTAAGACTAATAGCCATTATCAAATAATTAAGAACTCTATAGAGAAATACTGTAATGTTGAAGTATTGGGATATTTTCCTCCAAATAATAAATTTTCTTTAGAGTCTAGACATTTAGGATTGGTTCCTAGTGTGGAGATGAAATCTTTAAGAGAAAAATTTTACACTTTAGCTGATGAAATTGAAAGTTATATAGATATTGATAGAATAATTGAAATTTCAGAAAGTGATGAGTTTGAGAGTGATTTTGATTTTCAAACTTTGATAGAAGGTAATGAAATAAAAAAGCATGTTAAGAATAAATCAATAGCTATAGCATATGATAAGGCATTTAATTTTTATTATAGAGAAAATATAGAGCTTTTAGAAGAGCTTGGATTGGAGATAAACTATTTTAGCCCTCTTGAAGATACATCAGTTCCAACTTCAGATTATATTTATATTGGAGGAGGATTTCCAGAGATATTTGGAAAAGAATTGGAGGCAAATGAGTCAATGAGAGCCTCTATATTAGAAGCACATAACAATAACATCCCAATTTATGCAGAATGTGGGGGGCTGATGTACCTAGGTGAGAAACTATTGAATCAAGAAGAACAAGAATTTAATATGGTTGGTATATTCAGTGGAATTAGTAAGATGACATCTTCTTTAAAAAGATTTGGATACTGTATTGGTGTAGCTAAAGAAAACACTCTTTTATCCAAAAAAGGAGAGGTTATTAAAGGGCATGAGTTTCATCATTCAATATTTGAAAGTGATGAAAAATGTGCATATTCAATGAAAAAAGAAAGAGATGGAACTATAGTGGAAGAATGGGATGGCGGTTATAGTAAAGGAAATACTTTAGCCACATATCTTCATACGCATTTTTATAATAATTTAAACTGTATAGAAAATTTTTTAAATAAAGGAAATAAGTAAATGAATATTTTATCTATTTATATAGGGTATGTGACAGATTTAATTGTAGGAGACCCATATTCTTTTCCTCATCCAGTGAGGTTTATTGGTAAACTTATAAATTTTACTCAAGATATGATAAGAAAAGTCTTTAAGAGTGATAAGCAGTTAAAGTTTGGCGGATTTATATTATGGTTTATAACTGTTGGAATAACTTATTTAATAACCTATGCTATAGTGAAGTTATTTAGTTTTAATGGATTATTGAGTGTTGTAGTAAATGGTTTTATAATTTATACAACACTAGCTACAAAATGTTTGAAAGATGAAGCATTAAAAATTTATGATGTATTAAAAACTGGAGATATAGAAAAATCTAGAACCCAGTTATCTTATATAGTAGGTAGAGATACTACTAATCTAAGTGAATCTGAGATAATAAGGGCAACTGTAGAAACTGTTGCAGAAAATACTGTAGATGGTATAATTGCACCTATGTTTTATGCATTTATTGGAGGAGCACCGCTTGCTATGGCATATAAAGCTATAAATACATTAGATTCAACTGTTGGGTATAAAAATGAAAAATATAAAGATATTGGCTTTGCTTCTGCTAAGATTGATGATATAGCTAATTATATACCAGCCAGAATATCTATTGTCCTTATGACTATTGGAAGCTTCTTTTTACATTATAACTATAGGAATTGTTTTAAAATATCTATTAGAGATAGAAAGAATCATAAAAGTCCAAATTGTGCTTTTTCAGAGGGTGCAGTATCTGGTGCTTTAGGAATCCAACTAGGAGGTACTAACTTTTATTTTGGGGAAAAAGTATATAAGCCAACAATAGGGGATAAGCTTAGAGAAATAGATAAAGAGGATATAATTAAAACGAATAAAATTATGTATGCATCTTCGTTTACATCTATATTGGTATTTACACTAGTATATGTGTTATGTAGGATGATTTTAATTAAATTAATTATATAAATGATGGTTTGCGAACTTAAGGGGGACATAGATGAAGGATTTAGGGCATGGTGCCAATGTAGATGAAATGGCGAAATTATATGGGAAAGACCCAAAAGAAATAATAGATTTTAGTTCAAATATAAATCCAAATGTATTACCAAATTTAGAAAGATACATTTTAAAAGGATTGGAAGAGTGTAGGAATTATCCAGATATAAACTATACAAACCTGAGAGAAAATATATCAAAATATATAGGTATAAATTCAAACTTTATAATACCTGGAAATGGTGCTACAGAAGTGATTTATTTGCTTATGAAGAGTCTTAAAAAAAGATTAGCTATAATAAATCCTACATTTTCAGAATATAGAAGAAGTGCTAAGTTAAACAATCTAGATATTATAGATTTAGAGTTAGATTCAGAAAATAACTTTAAAATTGATATAGATATAATAAAAAATAACATTGAAAAATTCGATAGCTTATTTATATGCAACCCAAATAATCCTAGTGGAAATGTTCAAGACTTAAAGGAACTTGTTTATCTATTAGGTCAATATAATAAGCTGTTAATAATTGATGAAACTTTTATGGAATTTGTCGAAGATGAAAATGAATATAGCTTAGTCAAATATATAGAATCAAACAAAAATATATTCATAATTAAAGCTGTGACTAAGTTTTTTGGTATGCCTGGCTTGAGGTTAGGATATGGTATTACAAGTAATACTAACATTATGAACAAAATTTATGAATACAAAGAGCCATGGACTATAAACTCTTTTGCAGATATACTGTCTGATTTTATTTTTGAAGATAAAGAGTATATTAGAAATAGTAAAGAGTATTACATAGAAGAAAGAAAATATATGTTACAAGAGTTGAGAAACGTAAAAAATATAAAGGTCTATAACACAGATGCTAATTTTATTTTGATAAAAACTTATAAAAAAACATCTATAGAATTGAAAAAAGATTTGTTTAAGCAAGGAAATCTATTGGTTAGAGATGCTTCTAACTTTGTGGGATTAGATGATAGCTTTATAAGAGTGGCTATAAAATCTCATGAAGATAATAAAATTCTTATAGAAAATATAAAAAATTTATTGGGTGATTAAAATGAAATCTTATGGAATATGCCCAGCATCTTGTGGAGAGTTTGTACAAGGAATAATTGATAGTGAAGAATATCTATGCTCATATGCAATAGATATGTATTCCAAGGTGTATATTGAAGAAAAATTAATAGATATAAATTTAGGTAGACGTAAGTCAAGGCTAGCAATTGAGAAGGTATTTGAAAAGTTTAATCTGCCTAAAAAAGATACTAAAAATCTTTCTTTAAATATAGATAGCAAAATACCTGTTGGAAAAGGGATGGCAAGTTCTACTGCTGATATAGGAGCTACTATAAAGGCAACATTGTCATTGATAGATAAAGATTTGAGTAGTGAAGAAATTTGTAAATTAGCAGCAGAAATAGAACCAACAGATTCTATATTTATAGATAAAAATAGTATATTTAATCCTCTAAATGGAACTGTTATAAAATACTTAGGGAATCTAAGCAATGCAAAAGTTATAATACTTGAACCAAACAAAGTACTAGATACTATGAAAATCAGACTGAGGAAAGATTATAACACCTTAAAAATAGAAAATAGAGAAGTTATAAAAAAGTCATTTACTATTTTGGAAGAAGGATTAAAAAAAGATAACTTATCCCTAGTTGGAGAAGCTTGTACTTTAAGTAGCTTAGCAAACGAAAATATAGAAAAAAAAGAGTACCTAAGTGAAATAATAAAAATATCAAAAAAATGTGGCGCATATGGAGTAAACATTGCTCACAGTGGTACAGTAGTAGGTATTTTAATTGATAAATTTATGGATGATAAAAAGATAATAGATGTATTATGTGAATCTAATATAGATTCTGTTTATAATAAGATTTATACATTGAACATAATAAATGGAGGAATTAAGGGGGAAATAGAATGCAATATATAAAGAATCCTATGAAAATAGAAGAAAAAAGTTTTGAATTAATACAAGAAATAATAGATGAGATTAGACCAGATTATAGCTTTAAGAATAATATTGAAGAGAAAATAATAAAAAGGGCCATACATACTACTGCTGATTTTGATTACTTAGACATATTAAAAATATCAGATGAAGCAGTAGATAGTATAATAGATGCACTAAAAAATAATGCTAGTATTTATACTGATACAAATATGGCTCTTAGTGGGATAAATAAAAGAAAACTAGAAGCATTAGGATGTAAATATAAATGTTTAGTGGCAGATGAAGAAACTGCGAAATTAGCTAAAGAAAAAGGAATTACCCGTTCTATGGCAGCAGTAGAAATTGCAGCTAAAGAAGATGGAAGAAAGATATTTGTTTTGGGAAATGCACCAACCGCTTTATATAAGGTTATGGAGATGAAATCAGAAGGAAAATTAGATTTAGATGCAGTTATAGGAGTCCCTGTAGGTTTTGTAGGAGCACAAGAATCAAAAGATGAAGTTGAAAAAACAGATATACCATATATAATTTCTAAAGGTAGAAAAGGTGGTAGTAATTTAGCAGCAGCAATCGTAAATGCTATATTATATACTATGTAGGTATATGTATGGAAGAATATGTGTATATAGATGGTAAAAAATATCGAAGAGGATATACTACAGGTTCATGTGCAACAGGTGCGTCTAAGGCTGCTGTATATATGCTGATGACAAAAAATAAAATTGATACTATAAACATAGATACTCCTAAAGGGATACCATTATCATTAAAGGTTGATAATATAAATATTTCTAACACTTTTGTGGAATGTTCCATAAAAAAAGATGGTGGGGATGACATAGATGCAACTCATACTATGGATATTTATGCAAGAGCTGAAATCGTGTCCAAAAATGATGGGGATAAAGAGTATCTTACCTTATATGATATTGATGATATAAATACTAATGATGATAGTCAAAATGAACTTCATAAGTATATTAGAGTTTATGGTGGAACTGGTATTGGAGTAGTAACAAAAAAAGGATTAAGTGTAGATATTGGTAAGCCAGCTATAAATCCGGCTCCAATTAAAATGATAAATAAGGAAATAAGAAAGCTTATAGGAAGTAATTTTGAATCTATCCTTGGAGATAATAAAGTTTTAAAAATAACAATCTTTGCTCCACAAGGAGAAACAATAGCAAAGAAAACATTTAATCCAAGATTAGGTATAGTTGGAGGAATATCTATAATAGGTACAACTGGTATTGTTGAACCTATGAGTGATGAAGGATGGAAAAAATCCTTGTCCATAGAACTTCAAATGAAAAAAGAGCAAGGTTTAGATAAAATAATATTGGTTCCAGGAAATCATGGGGAACAGTTTATAAGAGAAAAACTAAACTTGGACATTAAGTATGTAGTCAGAACAAGTAATTTTGTAGGATATATGATTAAAGAAGCTCAAAGAATAGGATATAAAAAAATATTGATGGCTGGTCATATAGGTAAGTTTATAAAACTATCTGCTGGTATTTTTAATACCCATAGTAAAGTGGCAGATGCTAGAAGTGAGATATTAGTGGCAAATCTAGCCTTAATGGGAGCTACATATGAATTTTTAAATAAAATAAATCAGTGTCTAACATCTGAAGAAGCTGTAGATATAATAAATAACAGTGAATATAAACAAGTGTATAATATATTGAGTAACAAATGTAGGGATAGAGTAAAACAATACTTAAATGAAGATTCGGATGATATTGATGTGGAAGTAATAATATTTTCAATGGATAAGTCATTATTAGGGAAATCGGATAATACAGATGCATTAGTGGAGGTTTTTATATGATAAACATAATAGGTCTAGGGCCTGGAAACTTGGACTATATAACAAAAAAAGGTGAAAATCTAATTTCCACTTCTGATGTATTAATTGGTGGTAAGAGGAATCTAGAATCTATAAAAAACTTCGAAGGAGAAAAAATAATCCTAGATTCTAATCTGAGAGAAATTATAGAGTACATAAATAATAATAAAGAAAAGCAAATATCAGTAATAGCTTCTGGTGACCCATTAATATATGGTATAGGCAGATACTTATCTAATAATATTGACAATAAGATGATAAATATGGTTTCTGGAATTAGTTCATTACAATACATATTTTCAAAAATATATGTGGATATGAATGATGTATATATCACAAGTAGTCATGGTAAAGTACCAGATTTTGATTATATACTATCACATAAAAAAGTATGTATGGTTACAGATTCTAAAATAGGGCCAAAACAAATAAGTAAGGAAATAATGGATAGAAATTTAAATAAGATTATTGTAGTAGGAGAAAATTTATCATATGAAAATGAAAAAATAACAATAGCTAAACCAGAAGAGATAATAAGAATGAATAATTTCGAGATGAATGTTGTGGTGATTTTAGATGAAGAATAGTGAATTTATAACAGGTAAAGTTCCAATTACTAAAGAAGAAGTTAGAGCAATATCAATAAGTAAGTTGAATTTAGTGAATGCTAAAAACTTTATAGATATAGGGGCTGGTACAGGAAGTGTAAGTATTGAGGCTGCATATAATTATCCTAATCTAAATGTTATATCTATAGAGAAAAATGATGTTGCTATAGAACTTATAGAGAAAAATATAAAAAAGTTCGACTTAAAGAATATAGAAGTAATAAAAGGATATGCTCCAATTGATATAGGTTTAAATAGCCAAGTTGAGTCTATTTTTCTTGGTGGGACAGGAAATAATTTAGAAGAAATAATAGAATGGTCTAAAAATAATTTAGTTATAGGAGGAAGACTCGTAGCTAATTTTATAATAATTGATACTTTTAATCAAACTTTAAAATTACTTAGAAAACATGGATTTAAAGAAATAGATGTATGCGTTTTGAATGTTTCTAAACTAGAGAAACTAGGAAAAGGTGAATACTTTAAACCACTAAATCCTATATATATAATATCTTGTGAAAAAGGGGAAAATGATTATGAATAAAGTACATTTTGTAGGAGCAGGACCTGGAGATAAAGAATTAATAACATTAAAAGGATACAAATTATTAAGTAATGCAGATGTAGTAATATATGCAGGTTCACTTGTTAATCCTGAACTTTTGGAATACTGTAAAGAAGATTGCAAAATACATAATAGCGCACATATGGATTTACAAGAGATAATAGATGTCATGAGAGAAGGTATAGAAAATAATAAGTCTGTTGTAAGATTGCAAACAGGTGATTTTTCTATATATGGTTCAATTAGAGAACAAGTGGAGGACTTAAATAAATTGAATATAGATTATGATTGTACTCCAGGAGTAAGTTCTTTTTTAGGAGCAGCTTCATCTTTAGGGGTTGAATATACAGTCCCAGAAATTTCTCAAAGTGTAATTATAACAAGAATGGAAGGAAGAACTCCGGTTCCAGAGAAGGAATCAATACAATCATATGCTAAGCATCAGACATCTATGGTAATATTTTTATCTGTTCAAGAAATTGAGAAAGTTGTGTCTAGATTACTGGAAGGTGGATATCCAAAAGATACTCCTATAGCAGTTATATATAAAGCAACTTGGGCGGATGAAAAAGTAGTTAAAGGAACTTTAAGTGATATAGCTGTAAAAGTTAAAGAAAATAACATAAATAAAACTGCTTTAATAATGGTTGGAAGATTTTTAGGAGAAGAATATAATAACTCAAAGTTATATGACAAGGATTTTAAACATGAATATAGAGGGTAATATTGCTATAATCTGTATTACAGAAAATGGTAAGAATCTAGCTATAAAGATAAAATCTCTAGTAGATAATTGTGTTGTATATCAAATAAAAAATAAAAAAACTAATTTAAATTTGCAAGAAACATGTGTACATATAGTTCAAAAGAAGCTGAGTGATTTTGTTGGAGAAGTGTTTAATAAATTTGATTACATAGTATTTATAATGGCTACAGGTATAGTTGTACGAAGTATAGCACCTTATATAGTGAGTAAGTTTAGCGACCCTGCAATTTTAGTACTAGATGAGAAAGGTAAAAACGTAATAAGTTTATTGAGTGGGCATGTTGGAGGAGCAAATAATTTAACACAGTATATAAGTAATCTTATTGGTGCTAACCCAGTAATAACAACAGCCACTGATATAAATCAAAAAGCTTCATTAGACATGATAGCAAAAAAACTAGGTGCACACATTGATAATTTTAGAGAAAATGTAAAAGAAGTAAATTCTATGTTAGTTAACAATAAATGTGTTGGCTTATATGCTGATAAAGAGTATCAAGTTGATAATAGAGGATTTAAGCTTATAGAAAACATTGATGAATTAAAAGAGAGTTTATTAGATAAGTACGTAGAAAAAATAGTTATAATAAGCCACAAAATAAGTTGTATTAGAGATGCTAAACATTTAAACACAGATAACAAGTCTGAGGATGACTATATTAATGAAAAAATAATAAGAGTAATTCCAAAAGATATAGTAATAGGAATTGGTTGTAGAAGAAATACAGATAGTGAGTTAATGTATAACTCCCTTGTAGAATTTCTTAATAAACAAAATATAGATATAAGAGCAATAAGCACGATTGGGAGTATAGAGCTGAAAAAAGATGAGAAGGCAATCATTGATTTATCAAAAGTACTACAAATACCATTTAAAACATTTTCAATAGACGAAATATCAAAGGTTGATAATTTATTTGAGAAATCCGATTTTGTTAAAAAAAATGTGGGTGTGTATTCAGTAGCAGAGCCAGTGGCATATCTTTTAAGCAAAGGAAACTTAATAGTTGAAAAACACAAATATAAAGGAATAACTTTTTCAGTGGGGAGAATAAAAATATGATATATGTTGTAGGAATTGGTCCAGGAAGTAAAGATACCATGACTTTAGAGGCAATAAAAGCAATAGAAGATTCTGAGGCTATTGTTGGATATAAGACTTATATAAATTTAATAGAAGAATTTATACAAAATAAAGAAATAATTCAAAATGGTATGAGACAAGAGGTTGATAGATGTAAACAAGCGGTAGAGGAAGCTAAAAAAGGAAAAAAAGTAGCAGTTGTAAGTAGTGGAGATGCTGGGATATATGGAATGGCAGGACTTATTTTAGAATTAATATCTAAAGAAAAAGAAGATATAAAAGTAAAAGTGATTCCAGGTGTTACTGCAAGTATTGGTGCAGCGGCTATACTTGGAGCCCCTATTATGCATGATTTTTGTCATATAAGTTTAAGTGATTTAATGACTCCATGGGAAGTGATTGAAAAAAGATTGAAATTAGCTGCTGAAGCTGACTTTGTAATTTGTTTATATAATCCAAGAAGTAAAGGAAGAAGTGAACATCTAAGTAAAGCATTTAAGATAATGGGTGAATTTAAAAGTGGAAATACACCTGTTGGAGTGGTCAAAGATGTAGGAAGAGAAAAGGAAGAAAAATTTGTATGTACTTTTGAAAATATGGATTTTGAAAAAGTTGATATGACCACAATGGTTATAATCGGAAATAAATCTACTTATATTGATGGTGAGTTGATGATAACTCCAAGAGGTTATACAGTATGATTTTGATTTTAGGAGGGACTTCAGATAGCTTATCTATATGCGATAAGATAAATGAACTAAAGCAACCATACATCCTTTCAGTGACCACAGATTATGGAAAGGAGCTTGCACAACGACATACGAAGAATATAATTTTAGGGAAACTCGGACAAGAAGAAATGCTAAAATTTATAAAAGCTAATCATATAGTAAAACTAATAGATGCAACTCATCCTTATGCAGTTGAAGTATCTAAAAATGCTATGTATTGCGCAAAGCTATTGAATATAGAATATATAAGATTTGAGAGAAAATCTCTAATTGAAGAAATAGAATATGATAATAAGTTTATAGTAAATACAATTGAAGAAGCCTGTGAAATAGCAAATAAAATAGGAAAAAATATATTTATAGGAACAGGAAGTAAGAATCTAAATAGATTTATAGAAAAAATAAATGATAAAAACTTAGTAGTTAGAGTTCTTCCAACTAGTGAAGTTATACTAAGCTGTGAAAAATTAGGTTTAAATGCAGACAATATAATAGCTATGAAAGGTCCGTTTAGCCAGTGTATAAACGAAGAAACGTATAAACATTATGGTATAGACTTAGTTATAACAAAAGAAAGTGGAATAGCAGGTGGTTTCTTAGAAAAAGTAAATGCATGTAAAAGTTTCAATATACCAGTAATAATTATTAAGCGAGAATCAATTAACTATGAAAATGTAATTAATGATATAAATAAAATTAAAGACATACTTGTGTAATTTTTAGGAGGAGAACATATGAAGAAGGCCTTATTAGTAGTGAGTTTTGGTACAAGCTACCATGAAACGAGAGAAAAGACAATAGATATGTGTGAAAATAAAATAAAAGATTCATTAAGAAACTATGATTTTTTTAGAGCTTATACATCAAATATGATAATAAATAAAATAAAAAAAAGAGACGGAATAGAGATAGATAATCCGATACAAGCTTTAGATAAAATATATGAACAAGGATATGATGAAGTAATAATTCAAACGCTTCATATTATATGTGGAGAAGAATTTAACAAGTTAAAAGAGCAAGTGGAAGGCTACTCATCTAAATTTAAAAAGATTGTATTAGGTAGACCTTTACTTACACATATTGAAGACTATCAAGAATCTGTAGAGGCAATTAAACATCAAATCCCTCATATGAAAAATGATGAAGCAGTAGTATTTATGGGTCATGGTACTATTCATGAATCACATTCAGCATATCCAGCATTAGAATATATGCTTAGAGATAATGGAATAAATGCTTATGTTGGTACAGTTGAAGGTTATCCAGAAATAGAGCATGTAATAAGAAGATTGAAAGAAGGTAATATAAAAACTGTTAATCTGATGCCATTTATGTTAGTTGCAGGTGACCATGCTATAAATGATATGGCAGGAGATGAAGAAGATTCGTGGAAAACAATCTTAGAAGAGAGTGGGTTTAATGTAAATATACATTTAAAAGGCTTAGGTGAAAATCCTTATATACAAGATAAGTTTGTTCGTCATGCGAATAAATGTGCAGAAAATGTTAAGTTTTATGGTATAGGAGCAGGACCAGGAGATAGTTCTTTACTTACAATGAAAGCAGTTAGTACATTAAAGAAATTAGATATTTTATATACTCCAGAATCAAAAAAAGGTGGAGATAGCTTAGCTCTATCAATAGTTAAAGAATACTTAAATGAATCAATAGAGATAAAATCTAGACATTTTCCAATGTGTTTTGATGGTAATGAAAAAAATATAGCATGGGATAATGTAGCTGAAGAGATTGTTGTAGATGTTAAGAATGGAAAAAATGTAGGATTTGTAACACTAGGAGACCCTATGATTTATAGTACATATGTGTATATAATGAACAGAATATCAGACGAAATAGAAGTGGAAACTATACCAGGGATTTCATCATTTTCTAATATAGCATCTAATCAAAATTTCCCATTAGTTATGGATAAGGAAGCTTTGGTAATAGTTCCTTGTACTATGGAAGATGATAAAATAGAACATGCTTTACAAAATTATAATTCAATAGTATTGATGAAAGTTTATAAGAACTTTAAAGAAATAATAAAAAAACTAGAAAAATACAATCTGATAGAATATGCTATTTTAGTAAGTAATTCGTCTCAAGAAGGTGAAACTGTATTTAAAGATTTACGAGAGGCACATCTTGAAGATAAGATATCTTATTTTTCTACAATACTAGTAAATAAAGAGAACAAAATAAAATAGATAAAGGTAATATTTTAAAGGAGATTTAGTATGAATATCGTGGTTGGAACTAGGGGTAGTAATCTAGCACTTATACAAACAGAATGGGTAATTAATGAACTAAAAAAGAAGTATCAAGATATTAGTTTTGAGGTTAAAGTCATAAAGACAAAAGGGGATTTGATTCAAAATGTTTCCCTAGATAAAATAGGCGATAAAGGATTGTTTGTTAAAGAAATAGAGCAGCAATTATTGGATAGAAAGATAGATATAGCAGTACATAGTATGAAAGATATGCCATCTTATTTAGCAGATGGACTAAAATTTGCTCATACACCTAAGAGAGAAGACCCAAGAGATGTTCTAATACTTAGAGAAGGATATAAAAGTTTAGATGATTTACCTCATGGAGCAGTAATAGGAACGGGAAGTAAAAGAAGAAAATTTCAATTATTAAAACAGAGACCCGACCTAAATATAGTACAAGTTAGAGGTAATGTGGAAACTAGAATACGAAAAATAAAAGATGAAAATATGCATGGTATTGTGTTGGCTGCATCAGGAATAATAAGAGCCAATTTACAAGAAAAAATAAGTTCTTATTTACCTGTTGATGTTGTTATACCAGCTCCTGCTCAAGGAGCCTTGGCTATAGAAATAAGAAGTAATGATAGTAATATAGAAGAAATAGTAAATTCGCTAAAAGATGATAATACAGAAATCCAAATACTAGCTGAGAGAGGTTTTTTGGATGGTGTTAACGGAAGTTGCCATATTCCAATGGCTGCTTATTGTGAAATAATCCAAGATAAGATACATCTTACTGGTTTATATGGAGATTCAGAAGGAACTAAAGTAGTAATTAAATCTATGGAGGGAGATATTTCTTCTCCTAGAGAGTTAGGTTTAAAGCTGGCTAAACTTGTATTGGAGGAGTATGAAAATTATGAAGGGTAAAGTTTACTTAGTAGGTGCAGGACCAGGTGATTATAAACTCATGACTTTAAAAGGTTTAGAGTGCATAAAAAAATCAGATGTGATAGTGTATGATAGATTAGCAAATAGTAGTTATTTAAGAGAAGCTAAGCCTGATTGTGAGCTTATATATGTAGGAAAGGCATCAAGTAATCATATTTTGCCACAGGAAGATATAAATAGAATTATAGCGGAAAAAGCTAAAGAAGGAAAATATGTGACTCGCCTTAAGGGAGGAGACCCTTATGTATTTGGTAGAGGGGGAGAAGAAGCAGAGACTTTAGTAGATGAGGGTATAGAATTTGAAGTAGTTCCAGGAATAACTTCTGCTATAGGAGGTTTATGTTATGCTGGTATACCTATAACACATAGAGAACATGCTTCATCATTTCATGTAATAACAGGTCATTTGAAGGGTGATGATAGTGGAGAATTAAATTGGAATGCTCTTGCAAATAATAAAGGTACTCTTGTGTTTTTAATGGGAATATCAAATTTAAAGAAAATAAGTGAAAATTTAATGAAAGAGGGAAAAGATAAGGATACACCAGTTGCTCTTATAAGTTGGGCAACTAGATATAATCAAAGGGTCGTTACATCTACACTTGAGAATGTTTATGAAACTGCTATTAAAGAAGAAGTAAAACCACCAACCCTTATAGTAGTTGGAAGTGTTGTAGCTCTTAGAGAAAAGTTGAATTTCTTTGAGAATAAACCTTTATTTGGGAAAAGTATTGCTGTGACTAGGTCTAGGAATCAAAATAGTGTATTGGTGGAAAAGATAATGGATTTAGGTGGAAATCCAGTTGAAATACCTACTATAAAGATAGAAAAGCTACAAGATAATATTAAGTTAGAAAATGAGATAAAAAATATAAATAAATATAATTATCTAATATTAACTAGTAAAAATGCTGTAGAAATCTTTTTTGAAAAAATAATTGAAATGAATTTTGATTTAAGAATATTATCTAATTTAAAAATATGTGCTATAGGCTCTGCTACATCAAATGAATTGAAAAAAAGAGGAATTATAGCAGATATAGTACCTAAAAAATTTGTAGCAGAATCACTATATGAAGAGCTAATGCCTATCTTGAAAAGCAGTGATAATATACTTATACCTAGAGCGGAAAATGCTAGAGATTATCTAGTTGACAAGCTTAAGGATATTTGTGAAGTAACAGAAGTGCATACATATAAAACAGTAATAGATGAAGATAAAAAAGATGAGATATTAGATATTTTAAATTCTAATGATATAGATTATATAACATTTACTAGTTCATCAACAGTAAACAATCTCATTGAAATTATAGGAAAAGAAAATATTAAAATATTAGACAAAATAAAAACACTATCTATAGGGCCTATAACTACAGAGACAATAAAAAGTTTAGGAATAAAGTTATATAAAGAAGCCACTACATCTACTATAGATTCATTAGTAGATTTAATCATAAAAAATTAATTTTGGAGGATTATCATGTTAAGAAGACCAAGAAGATTGAGAGCAAGTAAAGCAATTAGAAACTTAGTAAGAGAGACTAAAGTGAATGTAGAAGATTTAATATATCCACTGTTTGTAGTAGAAGGAGAAAATATAAAAGAAGAAATTAAATCTTTACCAGATGTTTATCATCTATCTATAGATATGTTAGAGGAAGAAATAAAAGAAATAAGTGAGTTAGGCATTGAACATATAATGTTGTTTGGTGTGCCGAATGAGAAAGATGAGTGTGCTTCACAAGCTTTTAATGATAATGGAATAGTTCAAAAGGCAATCAGAAAAGTTAAAGAAATAAATCCAGAGATGAATGTAATAACAGATGTCTGTATGTGTCAATATACAAGCCATGGACATTGTGGAATTTTAACTGATACTGGTTATGTTGATAATGATAAATCATTAGAGTATTTAGCTAAAATATCTGTAAGTCATGCTAAAGCTGGAGCAGATATGGTAGCTCCATCTGATATGATGGATGGAAGAATACAAGCGATAAGAGAAGCTTTAGATGAAAATGGGTTAGAGAATATAGGAATAATGGCTTATAGCGTTAAATATGCTTCAAATTACTATGGACCTTTTAGAGAAGCAGCTCATTCAGCACCATCTTTTGGAGATAGAAAAACATATCAAATGGACCCAGCAAATAGCAATGAAGCCATAAGAGAAACTGAGCTTGATATATTAGAAGGTGCAGATATACTTATGGTTAAACCTGCATTATCATATTTAGATATCATAAGAAGAGTTAAAGACAACTTTGATTTACCTCTAGCAGCTTATAATGTAAGTGGAGAATATTCTATGCTTAAATATGCTGTGAAAGAAGGTTTATTAAATGAAGATGTGATTCTTGAATCAATTACATCTATAAAAAGAGCAGGTGCAGATATAATAATAACTTATTTTGCTAAAGACATTGCTAAGTTGTTACAAAAATAAATTTTAGAAAGAAAAATAATTTTAAAAAGTATAGGAATTGTAATTAGATATTTTAGAGTGTTTTTATTTAGAGTTTCATCAAATAAGAATAGATACTAATTTATAATTTCTATACTTTATTTATGTAATTAAATAAATTTCGGAGGTATAAAATGCTATATCCTATTAATTTAGAATTAGATGATTTAGATGTAGTTATAATCGGTGGAGGAGAAGTTGCATATAGGAAATGTAAAAATCTTTTAAATTTCAATAAAAGTGTTACTATAGTTTCTAAACAAATTTTAAATAAGTTTTATGATTTGGAAGGCGATATAAAGATAATAAAAGATGATTACAAAGAAATGTATATAAAAAATGCCTCTGTAATAATTGCTGCAACAAATAATAGAGAATTGAATATGGAAATAGGATTATATTGTAGAGAGGAAAATAAGTTGGTAAATGTTGTTGATAATGTAGAGGTATCAAATTTTACTGTCCCATCATATATAAAAAGAGGCGATTTACTTATAAGTATATCTACTGGAGGCAAGAGTCCTTCACTATCATCAAAGATAAAAAAGGAACTTGAAGATATATATACTGAAGAGTATGAGGAATATTTAAATGTATTAGGCGATATTAGAAAAAAAGTTATAGAAAAATATGAAGATAAAAGTAAAAGAAAAAATATACTTAACATGTTGATAACACTCGATTTAGAAGAGTTAAAGAAACTTGATGTCTAAAAAATAAAATAAAAAATATTGAAAAGGTGTTGACGGATTATTTTTAAGGTGATATAGTATTACTTGTCCTTAAGAAAAGGGCAAACATGAAAAATGAACTTTGAAAATTAAACAGTAGGTTAATTTATAAAACAAGAAACAAACCATAAAGCCAGATATTTTGATAACAATAGTATCTGAGCCTGATAAACTTTTATTTGAGAGTTTGATCCTGGCTCAGGATGAACGCTGGCGGCGTGCCTAACACATGCAAGTTGAGCGATTTACTTCGGTAAAGAGCGGCGGACGGGTGAGTAACGCGTGGGTAACCTACCCTGTACACACGGATAACATACCGAAAGGTATGCTAATACGGGATAACATATTTGAGAGGCATCTCTTAAATATCAAAGGTGAGCCAGTACAGGATGGACCCGCGTCTGATTAGCTAGTTGGTAAGGTAACGGCTTACCAAGGCGACGATCAGTAGCCGACCTGAGAGGGTGATCGGCCACATTGGAACTGAGACACGGTCCAAACTCCTACGGGAGGCAGCAGTGGGGAATATTGCACAATGGGCGAAAGCCTGATGCAGCAACGCCGCGTGAGTGATGAAGGCCTTCGGGTCGTAAAACTCTGTCCTCAAGGAAGATAATGACGGTACTTGAGGAGGAAGCCCCGGCTAACTACGTGCCAGCAGCCGCGGTAATACGTAGGGGGCTAGCGTTATCCGGATTTACTGGGCGTAAAGGGTGCGTAGGCGGTCTTTCAAGTCAGGAGTGAAAGGCTACGGCTCAACCGTAGTAAGCTCTTGAAACTGGGAGACTTGAGTGCAGGAGAGGAGAGTGGAATTCCTAGTGTAGCGGTGAAATGCGTAGATATTAGGAGGAACACCAGTTGCGAAGGCGGCTCTCTGGACTGTAACTGACGCTGAGGCACGAAAGCGTGGGGAGCAAACAGGATTAGATACCCTGGTAGTCCACGCTGTAAACGATGAGTACTAGGTGTTGGGGGTTACCCCCCTCGGTGCCGCAGCTAACGCATTAAGTACTCCGCCTGGGAAGTACGCTCGCAAGAGTGAAACTCAAAGGAATTGACGGGGACCCGCACAAGTAGCGGAGCATGTGGTTTAATTCGAAGCAACGCGAAGAACCTTACCTAAGCTTGACATCCCAATGACATCTCCTTAATCGGAGAGTTCCCTTCGGGGACATTGGTGACAGGTGGTGCATGGTTGTCGTCAGCTCGTGTCGTGAGATGTTGGGTTAAGTCCCGCAACGAGCGCAACCCTTGTCTTTAGTTGCCATCATTAAGTTGGGCACTCTAGAGAGACTGCCAGGGATAACCTGGAGGAAGGTGGGGATGACGTCAAATCATCATGCCCCTTATGCTTAGGGCTACACACGTGCTACAATGGGTAGTACAGAGGGTTGCCAAGCCGTAAGGTGGAGCTAATCCCTTAAAGCTACTCTCAGTTCGGATTGTAGGCTGAAACTCGCCTACATGAAGCTGGAGTTACTAGTAATCGCAGATCAGAATGCTGCGGTGAATGCGTTCCCGGGTCTTGTACACACCGCCCGTCACACCACGGGAGTTGGAGACGCCCGAAGCCGATTATCTAACCTTTTGGAAGAAGTCGTCGAAGGTGGAATCAATAACTGGGGTGAAGTCGTAACAAGGTAGCCGTATCGGAAGGTGCGGCTGGATCACCTCCTTTCTAAGGAGAATTGCCTACTGTTTAATTTTGAGGGTTCGTTTTTACGAATACTCAAAATTAGCACTTGAATCAACCAAATAAACTAAACCAATGTGAAGTTTGTTTGTTGAAGATGTGCGTTAGCACCTTAAAAACTGCATATATATTTAGTGATATGACATCTAATTTGTAATATATAAAGCTGATAACTTTTTAAAATTATCAAGTTGATAGACTTTAATCTATCAAACCTTTTTAACTGGTCAAGTTATTAAGGGTGCAGGGCGGATGCCTTGGCACTAGGAGCCGATGAAGGACGCGATAAGCTGCGATAAGCTTCGGGGAGTTGCACGTAAACTTTGATCCGAAGATTTCCGAATGAGGAAACTCACTTAGAGTAATGTCTAAGTATCATTAAGTGAATTCATAGCTTAATGAGGGGAACTCAGGGAACTGAAACATCTAAGTACCTGAAGGAAGAGAAAGAAATTCGATTTCGTAAGTAGCGGCGAGCGAACGCGGAAGAGCCCAAACCAATAAAGTTTTCTTTATTGGGGTTGCGGACATATCATAACGAAGAGGTATCGTAATTGAAGAGGTTTGGAAAGACCCACCACAGAAGGTAATAGTCCTGTATGTTAAACGAGAAGACTTTAGATATGATCCAGAGTACCACGGGACACGTGAAACCCTGTGGGAAGCAGGAGGGACCACCCTCCAAGGCTAAATACTACCTAGTGACCGATAGCGTATAGTACCGTGAGGGAAAGGTGAAAAGAACCCCGGGAGGGGAGTGAAATAGAACCTGAAACCCTGCACTTACAAGCTGTGGAAGCACATTTCTTGTGTGACCGCGTACTTTTTGTAGAACGGGCCAACGAGTTACGTTAAGTAGCAAGGTTAAGCACTTAAGGTGTGGAGCCGTAGCGAAAGCGAGTTTTAACTGAGCGTTCAGTTACTTGACGTAGACCCGAAACCGGGCGACCTACCCATGAGCAGGATGAAGCGAAAGTAAAATTTCGTGGAGGTCCGAACCCACGAGCGTTGAAAAGCTCGGGGATGACTTGTGGGTAGCAGTGAAATTCCAATCGAGCCCGGAGATAGCTGGTTCTCCCCGAAATAGCTTTAGGGCTAGCCTCAAGGTGAGAGATACGGAGGTAGAGCACTGAATGTCCTAGGGGGTATTGCACCTACCGAAGACTATCAAACTCCGAATGCCGTCATCTTATACTTGGGAGTCAGACTGTGGGTGATAAGATTCATAGTCGAAAGGGCAACAGCCCAGATCGTCAGCTAAGGTCCCTAAATGTAAGTTAAGTGGTAAAGGATGTGGGATTGCACAGACAACCAGGATGTTGGCTTAGAAGCAGCCACTCATTCAAAGAGTGCGTAATAGCTCACTGGTCGAGTGATCCTGCGCCGAAGATTTCCGGGGCTAAAACTTACTACCGAAGCTACGGCATCATTATGATGGGTAGGGGAGCTTCCCATACGGGTTGAAGCATGACCGTAAGGACATGTGGACAGTATGGGAGTGAGAATGTTGGCATGAGTAGCGAGATGTGGGTGAGAATCCCACAGGCCGTAAACCCAAGGTTTCCAGGGGAAGGTTCGTCCGCCCTGGGTTAGTCGGGACCTAAGCTGAGGCCGAAAGGCGTAGGTGATGGACAACAGGTTGATATTCCTGTACTACCGATAACCGTTTGAGAGATGGGATGACACAGTAGGATAAGCTAAGCACACTGTTGGTTATGTGTGCCCAAGCATTGAGGCAGTCAGAGTAGGTAAATCCGCTTTGATAATGCTGGGATGTGATGGGGAGCGAAATTTAGTAGCGAAGTAGCTGATTTCACACTGTCAAGAAAAGTCTCTATCGAGGTTAAAGGTACCCGTACCGCAAACCGACACAGGTGGGTGAGGAGAGTATCCTAAGGCCCGCGAGAGAACTGTTGTTAAGGAACTCGGCAAAATGACCCCGTAACTTAGGGATAAGGGGTGCCACCATCTGGTGGCCGCAGAGAATAGGCCCAAGCGACTGTTTACCAAAAACATAGGTTTCTGCTAAGTCGCAAGACGATGTATAGGAGCTGACGCCTGCCCGGTGCTGGAAGGTTAAGGGGATCTGTTAGAGCAATCGAAGCAGTGAACTTAAGCCCCAGTAAACGGCGGCCGTAACTATAACGGTCCTAAGGTAGCGAAATTCCTTGTCGGGTAAGTTCCGACCCGCACGAAAGGCGTAACGATTTGGGCACTGTCTCAACAACAGACTCGGTGAAATTGTAATTCCGGTGAAGATGCCGGATACCTGCGACAGGACGGAAAGACCCCATGGAGCTTTACTGTAGCTTGACATTGGGTCTTGGTACTACATGTACAGGATAGGTGGGAGGCTTTGAAACCAGGACGCCAGTTTTGGCGGAGCCATCCTTGGGATACCACCCTTGTAGTACTGGGACTCTAACCATAGGCCATGAATCTGGTCTTGGGACACTGTCAGGTGGGCAGTTTGACTGGGGCGGTCGCCTCCCAAAAGGTAACGGAGGCGCTCAAAGGTTCTCTCAGTACGGTCGGAAATCGTACGTAGAGTGTAAAGGCAAAAGAGAGCTTGATTGCAAGACATACAGGTCGAGCAAGGATGAAAATCGGACTTAGTGATCCGGTGGTTCTGCGTGGAAGGGCCATCGCTCAACGGATAAAAGCTACCCTGGGGATAACAGGCTTATCTCCCCCAAGAGTCCACATCGACGGGGAGGTTTGGCACCTCGATGTCGGCTCATCACATCCTGGGGCTGTAGTAGGTCCCAAGGGTTGGGCTGTTCGCCCATTAAAGTGGTACGCGAGCTGGGTTCAGAACGTCGTGAGACAGTTCGGTCCCTATCCGTCGCAGGCGTAGGAAATTTGAGAAGACCTGTCCTTAGTACGAGAGGACCGGGATGGACGTACCTCTGGTGTACCAGTTGTTCTGCCAAGGGCATGGCTGGGTAGCTATGTACGGAATGGATAAGCGCTGAAAGCATCTAAGCGCGAAGCCGACTTCAAGATAAGATTTCCCACCGCAAGGGTAAGACCCCAGAAAGACTATCTGGTTGATAGGTCGAAGGTGTAAGTGCAGCAATGTATTTAGCTTATCGATACTAATAGGTCGAGGACTTGACCAAATTATTTGATGTTCATTCAGTAAAATATATGTGCAGTTTTTAGAGTGTTAACTCTAAAGAAACTAGTATTACTAGATTCTAAAAACTTAATAGAGATATTAAGCATAAAGATTATGTGGTTACAATAGCAGAGAGGATACACCTGTTCCCATTCCGAACACAGAAGTTAAGCTCTCTAGCGCTGATGGTACTTGGTGGGAAACTGCCTGGGAGAGTAGGACGTAGCCACGTAATTTTTTTTTGAGTAAATTTATTAAAATTAAAAAAAGTTTTGTTTTTTATGTTTAGACACTGCAAATTTGGGACATAATATAATTGTAAAACTTAATATAGCAAAAATAAATTACTCAATCTCCCCCACTTAAAGGCCTCTATCCCCCATAGAGGTCTTTTTTATTTTCTTTTATTTTCAACTCTAATCTCATAAAAATAAAAAGTCTTATATATCATTCTGTAAATTAGAATTATATTGTTATACTAAACACTAAATATAGAAACTATAGAAAGTTATAAATAATATAAATAGCATATTTATTTAACTTTAGTATATTTAACAAAAAATGTTTACAATTTAACCTTCATTTTAATAAGTTTACTATATATTCACTTTGTCTTAATATACCCTTTACAAATTAAGAGTATTATTAATCTATAAGTAAATCATAAAATAAAATCAAATATTTTAGGAGGATAAAAAATGGCAGATATAAGACTAGAAAATGTCACAAAATCTTATAATAAAAAAAATCCTGTTATAGAAAACTTAAATCTTACTATAGAAGACGGTTCTTTTACAGTGTTGGTAGGCCCAAGTGGCTGTGGTAAATCTACTACACTAAGAATGATTGCAGGCCTTGAAGATATAACTTCAGGTAAATTAAAAATTGAAGAAAATGATGTAACAAAGACAGATGCCAGTAAAAGAGATATAGCTATGGTATTTCAGAACTATGCATTATATCCACATATGACTGTCAAAGAAAATATAGAATTTGGTCTTAAGAATAAGAAAGTATCTAAGGGAAAAAGAGAAGAGCTTATAACAGAAGTTATTGATGTGGTAGGATTACAAGAATATTTAAATGTGAAACCAGGTAATCTATCTGGAGGTCAAAGACAAAGAGTAGCACTTGCTAGAGCGATGGTTAAAAATCCAAAGGTATTTTTAATGGATGAACCATTATCGAATTTAGATGCTAAATTAAGAAATCAAATGAGAACAGAATTAATACAATTACATCAAAAATTAAAATCTACATTTGTTTATGTAACTCATGACCAAGTTGAGGCAATGTCAATGGCGGATAAGATAGTGATAATGAACAAAGGTAAGATAATGCAAATAGGTTCCCCAAAGAAAATATATCAAAATCCTAAAAATTTATTTGTAGCCCAGTTTATTGGAAATCCTTGTATGAATATATTAAATATCAAAAATGATGTTAAGTTTGGATTTAGACCAGAAAAAGCAACACTAGAGAGTATAAATATAGATGGAAAAAATGATGGTGTATTTAGCTTGTTTGGAAAAGTAGTTACTAAAGAAGTCTTGGGAAATGAAACTATATACTGTTTATCTGTTCTTGATAGTGAGATAAGAGTTAAAACAGAAAATGATATATTTGATATTGGAAGAACCTTAAGAATAAGTGTGTTAGAAAAAGATTTATATTATTTTGACAAAGATGGAGAAAGAATAGAAGATTTAAAAAAATGTAAAAATATGTATTCTAAAATCAAAGGAGATATTTATGAAAAAGCGATTTAACAAAGCATATTTATATATAACACCTGCTATTATAGGAACTCTTTTGTTTATAGTATATCCAATAATCAAGACAATATCTCTAAGCTTTAAATCAGGTAGCCTTCTTAGCTCGACTTTTGAAAATGTAGGATTAAACAACTATACAGAACTTTTAAAGAATCCAGAATTTATACAAACTATAACTAATACAGCAATTTATACTTTTTTTATGGTAGTTATATCTATTTCATTAGCTATAGTACTTGCTGTTTGGTTAAATAAAAACTCTATAATACACAATTTGACGCAAAGTATAATCTTTACACCACATGTAATTTCACTAGTATCTGTAGCTGTATTGTGGCTTTGGATTATGGAGCCACAGTATGGTTTTTTAAACTGGATACTGTCAACATTACATTTACCAACATCAAAATGGCTTTCAAGTGAAAGTTCAGCTTTAATGTCATTGATTCTAATAGGAATATGGAAAACTCTTGGGTATAATATTTTAATCGTGTTGTCAGGTCTCAAATCCATACCAAACTATATATATGAGGCATCTAAACTAGATAATGCAAACAAGATAACTAATTTCTTTAAAGTGACATTACCATTACTGTCACCAACAATATTTTTTCTTATGATAACAACAACAACTGCATCATTTCAAGTATTTGATGAGATAAGTATAATGACACAAGGTGGACCATTAGGTTCAACTAACATGTTATCTTATTATATATATGAGTCTGGATTTATATATTATGATATAGGACAAGCAAGTGCGGCAAGCATGTTTTTACTAGCTATAGTTATGATTGCTACATATGCTAATTTCAGATTATTGTCAAAGAAAGTTCACTATCAATAAATAAAAAAAGACAGTATAAGGCCTATCAAGAAGGAGGATAAAATGGATATTATACAACCTATCAAAAAAGACAAAGTTGATATAAAAAAAATAGCATCAAAATCAATAGAAGTATTAATTTTATTACTTTTATCTGCAGTATTTATATTCCCTTTTATATGGATGTTATCTACATCTTTTAAAAATCCACAAGAAATGATGCAATTACCACCTACTATAATACCAAATGATATAGTGTTAGAAAATTATAGTACAGCATGGAACTCAGGTCCATTTTTTAGATATTTACTAAACAGTGTGTTTGTAACAGGAAGTGTTTTAGTTATACAGTTTTTAGTGATGGTTCCAGCAGCATATGCATTTTCTAAAATTAAATTTAAAGGCGAAAAAGTATTATTTGGGCTTTTGCTTATAGGTCTAATGATTCCACCACAGGTGACTTTTTTACCAGTATATATGATGATGAGTAAGTTTGGATTTATAAATACATATGTTCCACTTATAATTCCATTTATGACATCTTCATTTGGTATATTTCTACTTAGACAAAATTTTATGCAGATTTCAGATGAGATTATTGAAGCAGCTAAACTAGATAATGCTTCTGATTTAAAAATAATGTTTAAGATAATGGTTCCTATGGCAAAACCAGCAGTAATAACATTTATATTATTCAATTTTATATATCATTGGAATAACTACTTCTGGCCTCTAGTAATGACAAATACAGATGCTATAAGAACTTTACCTATAGGAGTAGCACTTCTTAAATCTTCAGAAGGGATTACTGCATGGAATGTAATAATGGCAGGAAATATAATTCTAATTTTACCAATAATTCTTGTATATATATTTGCAAATAAAAAGGTAAAAGAAGCTTTTATGTATTCAGGAATAAAATAAAAAATTAAAGACTAAATTTGGAGGATGAAAATGAAGCTTAAAAGAAAATTAGCAACAGGATTAGCAATAACATTATTATTAGGTTCTTTAGTTGGGTGTTCAAATTCTAATGATTCAAATACATCTAAAGGAGAAAAGACTGATAGCAATATTACAAAGATAGATTTCTGGGCTCCTTTAGGCGGTACTAATGGTGAAACTGCACAAAAAATGGTTGACCAGTTTAATAGTGAGCATAAAGATGTACAAGTAAATATGCTAAAACAGAAAGATTACTATGAAAATGCAACAAAATTACAAGCAGCTTTAACTTCTAAAGACCAACCAGATGTAACATTATTAGAAATAACTCAAACAGGTACATTCGCATCAGCAGGAGCTTTAGTGGATATGAGCAAGTATTTCGATAAAACATACCAAGAAAGATTTTTTTCTGGTCTTTTAACAAATTCTTATTATGAAAACAAATTTGTTGGGATGCCATTTAATAGAAGTACCCCAATATTATACATAAATAAAGATATGGCAACTAAAGCAAGTCTTGACCCTTCAGGTCCAAAGTCATGGGAAGAACTTAAAGATTATGCTAGTAAGATGACAAATAAATTGGAAGATACTTATGGTTTTGAAACACCAATAGATATTTGGTTCTATGAAGCTATGGTAATGCAAAGTGGAGGAGAAATAACTAATGGTAAAAAAGTAGCATTTAATAATGAAGCAGGACAAGCACCAGTTAAATTCTGGCAAGATATGATGAAAGATGGAATAATGAAAATGCCTCCTGGTGAAGACTATAATGCCTGGGATGTGGCAAAACAAGACTTTGTAAATGGTAAAGTAGGTATGATATTTACATCAACAGCAGATTTAGCAGGACTTATGCAACAAACAGAAGGTAAATTTGAAATATCAACAGCATTTTTACCAAAGAATCAAAAATACGCAACTCCTACAGGTGGAGCAAACCTAGTTATGCTTGAAGGAGGAACAGATAAAGAAAAAGAAGCAAGTGCAGAGTTTATAAAATGGATGACTCAAACAGATAAGATAGTTCAGTTTAGCTCATCAACAGGGTACTTACCAACAACTGAAGATGCGACAAAGTCAGAAAAATTACAAACGCTATATAAAGAGAAACCTCAATATAAAGTCGCAACTGACCAATTACAATATGCTGTTGCACTTCCAATGTTAAATGGATATAAAGAAGCAACTGATAAGCTAATGGATGAGATTAAAAAGGGACTTACTGATTTAAATGTATCTCCAAAAGATGCAGTAAACAAAGGGACTTCTGCAATGCAAGCAGTAATAGACAAAACAAATAAATAATCATGTATACTTGTAAGTTAATTAAAAGTATTTAATAATATATGAATGAAGAGGTAATGTAAATGACAAAAGTTATAGTATTATCAGTAGATTCTTTATTTGAAAAAGACTTAGAATTCGTAAAAAATCTACCAAATTTTAAATCTATATTAGAAAATTGTTCTATAGTAAAAAATATAAATTGTGTGTATCCTACTTTAACATATCCATGCCATACTAGTATGGTTACAGGAGTATATCCTAAAAAACATGGTATATATCATAATGAAAAATTTGACCCAAATAAAGAAAATAAAGATTGGTACTGGTATTCAAAGGACATAAAAACAAAAACTATTGTAGATGTAGCAAAAGAAAACAATCTAACTACCTCTAGTGTATTATGGCCTGTAATGGGGGCAAATCCAAATATAGACTATAACATTGCAGAAATATGGGCTCCTAATAGAGAAGATGACCCAAGAGAGACTTTTGAAAAAAGCTCTAGTAAGGTTATAATGGATGGTATTTACAATAAACATTGTCATTACATTGATTGGAAGTTAGAACCTAACATGGATTTGTTTGGAGTAAACTGTGCAGTAGATATTATAAAGGACTATAAGCCAGATTTAATGTTGATACATTTGGCAACATTGGACCATACAAGACATAATTATGGCTTATTTAATGAGCAAGTAGACAAAGCATTGAAAATGAATGATGAATGGTTAGGAGATATAATTCAAGCTACAAAGGATGCGGGTACATATGAAGATACAAATTTTATAATACTTGGAGACCATGGTCATCTTAGAGTTGATAAAGTTATAAATCTAAATGTTTTACTTAAATCAAGAGGATTTATAACAGTAGAAGATAGAGAAGTTAAACATTTTGATGCTTATGTAAATTCTTCTGGTATATCAGCTCAAATAATAGTAAATAACTTAGATAGATTAACCGAGCTAAAAGAGCTACTTGAGGAATTTAAAGAAGAATTATTTATAGAGAATATTTTTAGCAAAGAGGAAGCATCTGAACTTGGTCTTGAAGGCGATTTCGAAATGGTAATTGAAGGTATTGAAGGAATTTCATTTGGTAATGATTTAGAGGGAAGTATTATAAAGGATTCAGATATAAAGGATTATAAATTCGCTGTTGCGACACATGGTCATTTACCTACTAAGGGTAATAGACCTCCATTTATAGCTTTTGGTCCAAATATTAAAAGTGGTGTGATTATAGAAACAGGAGATTTGAGAGCACATGCAGCAACTATATTAAAGTTATTCAATTTAAAGTTGGACGAAGCTGAAAAAGAAGCATTTGATTTTATTATATAAGTTGAAGAAAGTATTTATTTTCCATATATTATAGACTTCTATTGTAAAGATAGAAGTCTTTTTTTATATTTTAGATTTAAGTAAAATTTAAATGGGTAAAATATTTAAAATAACTTAAACAATTTTATAAAGGTATGATATAATAATAAATGTCAGGAACTAATGTTCGAAAGAAGGAGTGATACCGTGGATTTTAAAATAAAATCAGACTTCAAACCTACAGGTGACCAACCAGAAGCTATTAAATCAATAGTGGATTCTATAAATAAAAATGAGAAATTTTCAACATTATTAGGAGTAACGGGTTCAGGAAAAACATTCACAATGGCAAACATCATTCAGCAAGTTAAAAAACCTACCCTAATAATGGCTCACAATAAGACACTAGCAGCACAGCTTTACAGTGAGTTTAAAGAATTTTTCCCAGACAATGCAGTTGAATATTTTGTAAGTTACTATGATTACTATCAACCAGAAGCATATGTAGCTCACAGTGACACTTATATAGAAAAAGATGCAAGCATAAATGATGAAATAGATAAACTTCGACATTCTGCTACAGCATCTATTTTAGAAAGAAGAGATACTATAATAATATCATCTGTATCTTGTATATATGGATTGGGTGATCCAAAAGATTATAAAGAACTTATGCTATCTATAAGACCAGGTATGCAAAGAGACAGAGATGATGTAATAAAAAGGTTAATAGAGATACAATACGAAAGAAATGATATAAACTTTACAAGAGGTACCTTTAGAGTCAGAGGAGATATACTAGAGATATTTCCAGCAAGTAACGATGAAAAAGCAATAAGAATAGAGTTTTTTGGTGATGAGGTAGATAGAATAACAGAGATTGATTATGTAACAGGAAAGATTGTTGGCACTAGAAACCACATTGTTATATTCCCCGCATCTCACTACGTAACAACACCAGAAAGAATTGAAAATGCAATTGTAGAAATAGAAGAAGAACTTCAAGAGCAAATAAAAGCTTTTAAGGAAAATGATAGACTTTTAGAAGCTCAAAGAATTGAACAAAGAACTAAGTACGATATAGAAATGCTAAAGGAAATAGGGTTTTGTCAAGGTATAGAGAACTACTCAAGACATATTACAGGTAGAGAAGAAGGAGAAAAGCCATATACTTTAATGGATTTCTTTCCAGATGATTATTTGATAATTGTAGATGAGGCACATGTTACTATACCACAAGTAAGAGGTATGTATGCAGGAGATAGGTCTAGAAAGACATCCCTTATAGAGAATGGATTCAGATTACCTTCTGCACTTGACAATAGACCATTAAACTTTCAAGAATTTGAAGGAAATATAAATCAAATGTTGTTTGTAAGTGCTACACCAGGACCTTATGAAATTCAACATTCAGAAACTATAGCAGAACAGATAATAAGACCAACTGGGCTTTTAGACCCAATTGTAGAAGTAAGACCTATCAATAATCAAATAGACAATTTGGTAGGAGAAATAACTAAAAATATAGAAAAAAACGAAAGAGTGCTTATAACTACTTTAACTAAAAAAATGAGTGAGGACTTGACTAATTATCTTAAAGAGATAGGGATAAAAGTTAAATATTTGCATTCAGATATAGTTACATTAGAAAGAACAGAAATAATAAGAGATTTAAGACTAGGAAAGTTTGATGTACTTGTAGGAATAAATCTACTTAGAGAAGGATTAGATATACCAGAGGTTTCACTTATAGCGATTTTGGATGCTGATAAAGAAGGTTTCTTACGTTCCGAAACAGCTTTAATACAGACTATTGGACGTGCAGCGAGAAATGAAAATGGAAGAGTAATTATGTACGCAGATAGAATAACCGACTCAATGCAAAATGCTATTGATGAAACAAGGAGAAGAAGAGATATACAAAATCTATATAATGAAGAACATAACATCACTCCTAAGACTATACAGAAAAGTATAAGAGATAGTATAGAAGCTACTAAGGTAGCAGAGGAAGAAGTTGTATATGGAATATCTGACACAGATGATAAAGATGAAATAAGAGATAATATAGAAAAATTAAAATCAGAGATGATGGAAGCTGCTCAAAACTTACAATTTGAGAGAGCAGCAGAACTTAGAGATAAAGTAAAACAATTAGAAGAAAAATTGGAAAAATAGAGAGGTAAAAACAAAATTATGGAAGATAAAATTATAATAAGAGGGGCAAAAGAACATAATTTAAAAAATGTAGATTTAGAATTACCAAGAGACAAATTTATTGTTTTTACTGGGTTGTCAGGTTCTGGAAAGTCTTCTTTGGCATTCGATACAATATATGCAGAAGGTCAAAGAAGATATGTAGAGAGTCTATCAGCCTATGCTAGACAATTTTTAGGTCAAATGGAAAAGCCAAATGTAGAATATATTGAGGGTTTATCACCAGCTATATCAATTGACCAAAAGACTACTTCAAAAAACCCACGTTCTACTGTTGGAACAGTAACAGAAATATACGACTATTTAAGATTATTATTTGCAAGAGTAGGAGATGTATACTGCCCTACATGTGGTGAAAAAATAAGTCAAATGACTATTCAAGAAATAGTTGATAAAATGCTAGATTTTCCAGATAGAACGAAGTTACAAATACTTTCACCAATTGTTAGAGGACAAAAAGGTACACATAAAAAGGTCTTTGACAATATCAAAAAAGAAGGATTTGTAAGAGTTAGAGTTAATGGCGAAAACTATGAGGTTAGTGATGATATAGTTCTAAATAAAAACCAAAAACATAATATAGAAGTTGTAGTAGACAGAATAGTAATTAAAGATGGAATTGAATCTAGATTAGCAGATTCAATTGAAACTGCAGTTAAGTTATCAGATGGACTTGTAATAGCTCAAATAATAGATGGAGAAGAAATTCTTTTTTCAACTAAATTTGCATGCCCAGAACATGGAATTGGTATAGAAGAATTATCTCCAAGAATGTTTTCATTTAATGCTCCTTTTGGTGCTTGTGATGTTTGTAATGGTCTTGGAGAAAGTAAAGAAGTTGACCCAGAATTAGTAGTACCAAATAAAGAATTATCAATAAAACAAGGTGCAGTTGCAGCATGGGGGTCAACAGGTGTTAATGATGATACTTATTATAGTAAAATGATAAAAAGCTTAGCAGAACATTTTAATGTATCTTTGACAACACCATTTAAAGATTTACCAGAAGATTTTGTTGAGGAATTACTTTATGGTAAGGACAATATAATTGTAGAGTTTACTTATGAATCAAAATTTGGAGGAACTAGAAATTATAAGTCATACTTTGAAGGAGTAATAGTAAATTTAGAGAGAAGATACAACGAAACTAACTCAGAGTACATGAGAGATAAGATTGAAGAATATATGGCAGAGAGACCATGTCCAAAATGTAAAGGGATGAGACTCAAAAAGGAAGTTTTATCTGTTTTGGTTGATGGAAAAAATATAATGGAAGTTACAAACTTATCTGTAAATGAATTAATTGACTTTATGGAAAATATAAGTCTTACAGAAAAACAGAGATTTATAGCTCATGAGATTATAAAAGAGATAAAAGGAAGAGCTATGTTCTTAAGAGATGTAGGTCTTGATTATTTAAATTTATCAAGAAAAGCTGGAACTCTATCAGGAGGAGAAGCACAACGTATAAGATTAGCGACTCAAATAGGTTCTGCATTGGTTGGAGTTTTATATGTACTTGATGAGCCAAGTATAGGACTTCATCAAAGAGACAATGATAGGCTTATAGGTACCCTTAGACACCTAACAGACTTAGGAAATACATTAATTGTTGTAGAGCATGATGAAGATACAATGAGAGAAGCTGATTATGTTTTAGATATTGGACCAGGTGCAGGTATACATGGTGGTGAAATAGTTGCACAGGGGACTTTGGATGAAATAATTGAAAATGAGAACTCAATAACAGGTCAGTATCTAAGTGGTAAAAAACAAATATTACTTCCTGAGACTACTAGAGAAGGAAATGGAAATTTTATAGAAATAGTTAAAGCATCAGAAAATAATCTAAAAAATATTGATATAAAATTCCCATTAGGTAAATTTACATGTATAACAGGTGTTTCAGGTTCTGGAAAAAGTACACTGATAAACGATATACTTTACAAAGGTGTTGCAAGTAAAGTAAATAGACTTAAACAAAGAGCTGGTAAACATAAGGAAATAAAAGGAATTGAAAATATAGATAAAGTTATAAACATAGACCAAAGCCCAATTGGTAGAACGCCTCGTTCAAATCCTGCTACTTATACAGGCGTATTTGATTTTATAAGAGATATCTTTGCAGCAACTAATGAAGCTAAGGCAAGAGGTTATAAAAAAGGAAGATTTAGTTTCAATGTAAAAGGCGGTAGATGTGAAGCTTGTAAGGGTGATGGAATAATAAAAATAGAAATGCATTTCTTACCTGATGTATATGTTCCTTGTGAGATTTGTAAGGGTGAAAGATATAATAGAGAAACACTACAAGTAAAATATAAAGATAAAACTATATCTGATATACTTGATATGAATGTGGAAGAAGCTGTTGAATTTTTCGAAAATATACCAAATATAAAAAGAAAACTAGATACTTTAATGGATGTAGGACTTTCATATATAAAATTAGGACAGCCTTCAACTCAATTATCAGGAGGAGAAGCACAACGTATAAAATTAGCTGCCGAACTTAGTAAAAGACCAACAGGTAAGACCTTGTATATATTAGATGAGCCTACTACTGGACTTCACATGGCAGATGTAGACAAGCTAATTCAAGTATTACAAAGATTAGCAGATACAGGAAATACAATTATAGTTATAGAGCATAATTTAGACGTTATAAAGACTTGTGATTATGTAATAGACCTAGGACCAGAAGGTGGAGATAAAGGTGGAACTGTAGTTGCAACTGGAACACCAAAAGAAGTATCTAAAGTTGATGGTTCTTATACAGGTCAATTCTTAAAGAAATATTTTTCTTAAATTATATAAAATGTGATAAATATTAAAATTAGAGACATAAGTTAATTACATTTTTTAGAAGTTAGTTAACTATAAGTTATAAGTAGTCAACAAAATTATAAAGTCCATATTACTCTTCATATTTAGGTTTGTTTTTGAATCAATTATAGAAGGGGGATATGGACTTTAACTTGTCTAAAGTATTGGAAATTGTATAACTTTTTAAATTTCACATTTTAGGGTATAATTTTAATATAAAATTTAATGTTTTGGAGGGCGAGATGTTTGATATACAAGAACATTTAAAAAAATTACCTTCTGAGCCCGGAGTATATTTAATGAAAGATAAATACGACCATATAATATATGTGGGAAAGGCCATATCTTTAAAAAATAGGGTAAGGCAGTATTTTCAATCTTCAAAAAACCATACATCTAAAGTAAAATCTATGGTTAAAAATATATATAAATTTGAGTATATTATAACGGATTCAGAGTTGGAGGCATTAATACTTGAATGTAATCTAATAAAAAGATACAGACCTAAGTATAATGTAGTACTTAGAGATGATAAAACTTATCCATATATCAAAGTAACTACAAATGAAGATTATCCAAGAATCTTAAAGGTTAGAAGAGTTCTTAAGGATAAGGCAAAGTATTTTGGACCATATACTAATATAACTGCTGTAAATGATACTTTGGAACTTATAAATAGTACCTATCCAATAAGAAGTTGTAAAATAGATATCGAAAAAGCAATAAAGAATAAAACAAGACCTTGTTTAAATCTGCACATAAATAAATGTCTAGGACCTTGTACAGGAAATATTTCTAAAGAGGAATATGGAAAGATGATAGAAGAAATTATAATGTGTCTATCTGGTAAAGAAGAAAAATTGATGGAGCTTTTAAAGGAAAAGATGAATGAGAGTTCTATGAATTTTAGATTTGAGGAAGCTGCTGTATATAGAGATAAAATAAAGAGTCTTGAAGAGTTGATACAGAAACAAAAAATAGATACTAATGTAAGTGACTTAAATCAAGATGTAGTTGCAATGGCAAGGGCTCATAATGAAGCCTGTGTACAGGTATTTTTTATCAGAAATGGTAAGATTGTAGGTAGGGAACACTTTATATTAGAAGGTGTAATGGATAGCCCAAGAGCTTCTATATTAGGTTCATTTGTAAAACAATTTTACAATGAGCAAGAGTATATACCTAAAGAATTAATTATAGAAGACGAGATAGAAGATAGCTCTATATTAGAAGAATGGTTATCATCTAAAAAAGGTCAAAAAGTAACAATAAGAGTCCCACAAAAGGGAGAAAAGAAAAGTCTTGTTGAAATGGTAAGAAAAAATGCTGTAGAGTATCTTGAAAAGTTTTCTGATATGAACAAAAGAAAATATGAAAAGAGTATTGGAGCATTAGAAGAATTAAAACGTCTATTAAATCTAGAAAAATTACCAATAAGAATAGAGGCTTATGATATATCGAATATACAAGGTGTAGATTCGATTGGTTCTATGGTAGTATATACAAATGCTAAAAAAGATAAAAAAGAATACAGAAGATATAAAATAAAAACAGTCATTGGACCTAATGATTATGATTCTATGGCTGAAATTGTAGACAGAAGATTAAAACATGGAAATTTACCTGACTTGATATTGTTGGATGGTGGAAAAGGGCAAGTTAGTGCAGTAAAAAAAGTATTAGAACTTAATGATGTAGAGATACCTCTTTGGGGAATGTACAAAGATGATAAGCATAGAACCAAAGGATTGATATGCAAAGGAAAAGAAATAGAGCTAGATAAAACAAGCAATTTATATAGATTTATTGCTAGTATACAAGAAGAAGTTCACAATTATGCAATAACATATCATCGAAGCTTAAGAAATAAAGCTTTGACAAAATCTATCTTAGATGATATACAAGGAATAGGTGAAAAAAGAAAGAAATCATTACTGAATCACTTTAAGGATATAGAGGCTATAAAAAAAGCTACTATGGAAGAACTACTAGAAGTAGATGGAATGAATAAAAGCATCGCAGATAATGTTTATAATTTTTTTAGGAAGGAAGAAAACTAATGGAAACTAGCAATAAGGTATCAATAAGAGAGATAATAAAAGACTTGAAGTTAAAAGTTGTGTACATGCCAGATGATGTAGATTATTATGTCTACTCTCAAGATATAAATAGACCAGGATTACAGTTTGCAGGATATTTTGATTACTTTGCGTATGAAAGAATACAAATAGTTGGAAAAACAGAATATAATTTCTTTGGATTGATGGATAATAATATTAGAGAAGAAGTGTTAAATAGATTTTTTTCATATGAAATACCCGCTCTAATAATCTCTAGAGACTTGGAAATCAAGCCAGATGTAATTGAAAAAGCTAAAAAATATAAAAGAATACTTTTGAGTACAAATAGAAATACAACTAGACTTATAAATAGACTATCAAATTATTTGGATAACAAGTTAGCACCACACACAACAATTCATGGTGTGTTAGTTGATATTTATGGGATAGGTGTACTGATAAAAGGTGAAAGTAGTATAGGAAAGTCAGAAACAGCATTAGAATTGATTCAAAGAGGAAATAGACTAGTTGCAGATGATGCTGTGGAAATAAGAAAACTGGATGAAAGTATGTTGATGGGGCAGTCACCTGAATTAATAAGACATTTCCTTGAAATAAGAGGAATAGGAATAATAGATGTCAGAAGTCTGTATGGTGTAGGAGCAATTAAAAATTCTAAAATGATTGATTTAGTAGTTCATCTAGAAGCTTGGGATGAAACTAAGTATTATGATAGACTTGGACTTGATAAAGAATATGAAGAGATACTTGGTGTTAATGTAGAAAAATTAGTTGTACCTGTTAAGCCTGGAAGAAATACTGCTATGATATTAGAAGTAGCAGCAATGAATTTTAGACAAAGAGGAATGGGATATGATGCAGCTCAAGAGTTTACTAAAAAACTATCAAAATTAATTGATACTAAGTAGTATAGAATAATATTAAAATTAAGTTGTATATAATATTTATTAATAATATATATCAGATAAGGATAATTTAAAGTAATAGATTAAAATTACACTAGATTAATTTTATATTTAGATTTTATTATATAATGAGAAAGTTGGAATTTTTTATGGGAATAGACTATTTTAGTAAACTTTTAGAAAGTACTACTGAAAGAGAATTGCTCTTAAGCAAAAAGTCAAATAATATAAGCACAACTAGATTAATCTCTTTTTTGATAGTAGTAGCAGGATTTGCTATTGGGCTTTATAATAAAAATATAGCTGGTATTTTTGTTGGAGTTGTAGCAATTGTAGTGTTTATAGTACTCTTAGTTGTTCATAATAAAGTAAAAGAAGAAGAAATATATTTTAAAAGTAAGATTGATGTAGTCGATAAGTATATCAAACGATTTGGAGATGACTGGAAAGACTTCAAGATAGATGGGAAAGAATATTTAGAAGATGAGAACTCACAAGCAAAAGATTTAGATTTGTTTGGAAGAGCTTCGTTGTATCAATATATCTGTGTGGCTAATACGTCTTATGGGAAGAAATCTTTGGCTAAGTCATTATGGAATGAAAATCCAGATGAGAAGATAATATCAGAGAGACAAATAGCAATAAAAGAGCTTTTATCAAAAGATGATTTTTCTATTCATATTCAAACACTAAGCAATATAATTGGTAAGGAGCAAAAAAATAATTCTGATGGTAGTATAGAAGCCTTTATAGATTATGGAGAAAATAAAGATATATATATACCAAAATGGATGCATATTTTTACTTGGGGTTTACCTACTGCTACAATCCTATCTTTTATATTTTTCACATTAGGTTTTTTACCTATTTTACCTGTTTTTCTACTTTTTATAATACAGTTAGGATTTAGTGGTTTTGGGCATACAAAACTTATGCAAACTCTTTCTCCATTATTTTCATTTAGTAGAAATATACAGGTGTATGAAAAAATGTTTGAGGTTTTAGAAAAAGAGAAATTTGAAAGTGCTTACTTAAAAGAATTACAAGAAAAACTTTCTAAGGGAAGTGGTGTTTCAAAAGGTATTAAACAATTGAATTCAATAGGAAATGCTGTGAATTTAAGATATAATCAGATATTATATATAGTTGCTTGTGGTGTTCTTATGTGGAATTATCATTGTGCAGAATCACTGGAACGATGGAAAGGTGTGTATGGAAATCAAATTAGAGGCTGGTTAGAATCTATTGGAGAATTTGAGGCTCTAATAAGTTTAACAGTTATTGGCCATGTAAAGGATAATACATGCTTTCCAGAAATAAAATATGAAGATACTCCAAGGTTAAATGTAGGAGAAGTATATCATCCATTGATAGCAGAAAAAAATGTTATAGCAAATTCAATACAATTAAACTCTCAGACATGTATTATTACAGGTTCAAATATGTCTGGAAAAACAACATTTTTAAGAAGTATAGGAGTGAACTTAGTGTTAGCATACGCAGGAGGACCAGTATGTGCTAAGAATTTTGATGCAACTTGCATGGCTATATTTACATCTATGAGAATACAAGATGATGTAAGCCAAGGAATATCAACTTTTTATGCTGAGATTCTCAGAATAAAATCAATGATTCAATATAGTTTGAAGGAATTACCAATGTTGGTTTTAGTGGATGAGATTTTTAAGGGAACTAACTCTGCTGATAGAATTATTGGAGCAAGTGAGGCAGTAAAGAAACTATCAAGACCATGGGTTATAAGTATGGTTACAACACATGATTTTGAGTTATGTGACCTTTCAGGTAGTGGAGATGTTGAAGTTGTGAACTATCACTTTTCAGAATACTATGTAGATGATAAAATTCATTTTGACTATATGATAAAAAATGGAAGATGTAAAACTACAAATGCAAAACAACTTATGAGAATGGCTGGAATTCTTTAATTTATAGGAGTCTAAAAAATTGTATTAAATTAAACTAATAAAGGATTGTCTTAAAGTACTTAAGAGTATTTTAAGGCAATCCTTTTATTTAAGAACACTTAATTTCTATAATTATTAGAACTTATTTAGATTCCTCACAAGCACATTCTTGTGGACATTCTCCATAAATACAACTCTTATCGAAGTAATGAGTATGAAGATATTTATGAGCAACATCACTATTTGGGTCTCCAAAGAAGTCTTTATAAATAGCTTGTAAATCAGGATTTTCATGAGACTTACGTATAGCTTTATTTCTATCTATTTCATATAATGCATTTGCACGTCTATCAACTATTTCAGTATTACCATGGTGATAAGGTTGACCAGCACCTCCAACACATCCACCAGGACATGCCATAACTTCTATAATATGATATTTACATTCTCCACTTCTGACCTTATCCATAATCTTTCTAGCATTTTTAAGTGTATTTACAATACACACATTAACTGTAGTTCCATCAACATCTATACTTGCTTCTCTGATTCCTTTAAGACCTCTGACAGTAGTGAAGTTTACATTATCTAAAGTCTTATTAGTTATCTTCTCATATGAAGTACGTAGAGCAGCTTCTAGAACTCCACCACTTGCTCCAAATATAGATGCAGCACCTGTAGATTTTCCTAAAGGATTATCAAAATCTTGGTCTTGAAGATTAGGCAAATCAATAGCAGCTTCTTTTATCATTTTAGCTAACTCTCTAGTAGTTATAGAAAGGTCAACATCTAGTATTCCAGATTCACTTAATTCTTCTCTTGAAGCTTCATATTTTTTAGCTACACAAGGCATTACAGATACAACATAAAGCTCTTCAGGATTGATTCCTAATATTTTAGGTGCATAGTAATTTTTAGCTATAGAACCAAACATACCTTGAGGAGACTTACAGCTAGATGCTAAATTTAACTTATCTGGGTAATTGTGCTCTAAGAAGTTTACCCATGCAGGACAACAACTAGTCAATATAGGAAGATTTTCACCACTTTGGATTCTTTCTATAAATTCAGTAGCTTCTTCCATGATAGTGAAGTCTGCACCAAAGTTTGTATCAAAGACATGTTCAAATCCAAGTGCTTTTAAAGCAGCTACCATTTTTCCTGTAGAAATTGAACCTGGTTCTAATCCAAATTCTTCACCAATTGCAACTCTTACAGCAGGAGCAACTTGAACTACTATAGTTTTTTCTTTTTTATTTAAAACATCCCAAAGTTTAGGTACATTATCTACTTCTGTTAATGCTCCAGTTGGACAGACAGATATACATTGACCACAGAATGTACACTCTGTTTCAACCATATCAGAGTTAAAGAATGTACTAACTAAAGTATTAAATCCACGATTAACTCCAGACAATGCTCCTACTGTCTGTATATCATTACATACAGTTTCACATCTTCTACATAATATACACTTAGAGTGGTCTTTAACTAAAGACTTAGTAGAAGTATCTTTACCTGCAAAAGATTTAGAACCTTGATATCTTATTTTTCTTACTCCTAAATCAGCAGCTATAGTTTGTAATTCACAATCTCCATTTTTTTCACATACAAAACAATCTTGTGGATGGTCTGATAACAATAATTCAACAATAGTTCTACGAGCATTTAATGCTTTTGCACTATTAGTTTGAACTCTCATACCTTCCTTTATAACTGTTCCACAAGCTGGAACTAAGCCTCTCTCTGTCTCAACCATACAAACACGACAAGAAGCACAAGTGTCAAGCTTATCTATTTCATTCATATGTAAATGACAAAGGTTGTGTATTTTTATATTTATTAATTTCGCAGCATCTAAGATAGAAGTTCCACTAGGTGCTGAAACGTGTTTGCCATTAATAGTTAAATTAACTAAACTCATTGTTATTCCTCCTCCAAATAAGTTATTTCTTGATTATAGCATTAAATGTACAATTATCTATACAAGCACCACATTTTAGACACTTAGAAGTATCTATTGTATGTTGTTCCTTAACAGAACCTGTTATACAACCAGCAGGACACACTCTAGAACATTTTGTACAACCCTTACAAGCATCTGTTATAAAGTAAGAAAGTAAGTTTTGGCATTTGCCAGCAGGACATTTCTTATCCACAACATGAGCTATATACTCATCTTTGAAGTATTGAAGAGTACTTAAAACAGGGTTTGGAGCAGCTTTACCAAGACCACATAATGAAGCAGTTTGTATAGTTTCAGCAAGGTTTTCTAGGTCATCTAAATCTTGTAGAGTACCATTACCTTCTGTAATTTTAGTTAATATTTCTAATAATCTTGTAGTACCTATACGACAAGGTGTACATTTACCACAAGATTCTTCAACAGTAAATTCAAGGAAGAACTTGGCTATATCTACCATACAGTCAGATTCATCAAGAACAAGCATACCACCAGAACCCATCATTGAACCTATAGAACTTAATGAACCAAAATCTATAGGAATGTCCAAATGTTCAGTTGGTATACATCCACCAGATGGTCCACCTGTTTGAACTGCCTTGAATTGTTTACCTTCAGGGATTCCTCCACCAATTTCAAATACAATATCTCTTAAAGTAGTACCCATTGGAACTTCAACAAGCCCTACATTTTCCACTTTTCCACCAAGAGCAAAGACTTTAGTACCACTAGAATCTTCAGTACCTAAGTTAGCAAACCAACTTCCACCATTCAGTATGATTGCTGGTATATTTGCAAAAGTTTCAACATTGTTTAAGCAAGTAGGAGATTTCCATAAACCACTCTTAGAAGAACTGTAAGTCTTCATTCTAGGTTCACCACGTCTACCTTCAATTGAATGCATTAGAGCTGTACCTTCACCGCAAACGAAAGCTCCTGCACCGTATTTTAATTCTAATTTGAAGTTAAATCCAGTACCTAATATATTTTCACCAAGTAAACCATATTTTTCAGCTTGAGCTATAGCTACTTTTAATCTTTCTATAGATTTTGGATATTCTGCTCTTATGTATATGTAACCTGTATCAGAACCTATAGCATATCCGCATATTGCCATAGCTTCAAGTACACTATGAGGGTCACCTTCAAGTACTGACCTATCCATAAATGCACCTGGGTCACCTTCGTCAGCATTACAGACAACAAACTTTTTATCTGTTGGGCCAGCAGGATTTTTTGAAGCAGCTTCCCATTTAGAACCTGTAGGGAAACCAGCACCACCTCTACCACGAAGACCAGAAGTTTTTACTTCTGCAATAACTTCTTGAGGAGTAAGAGAAGTTAAACATTTGCCTAGAGCTAAATAACCATCATTGGCAATATATTCTTCTATGCTATCTGGGTCTATAAGTCCACAGTTTTTTAAAGCTATACGTAATTGCTTTTTGTAGAAAGACATTTCCTCTTGTTCTTCTACTTTTTTGCTTAAAGATTCTTCTTCATATAATAATTCCTCAACAACTGTATTTCTGATTAAGTGACTTTGAACTATCTTTTCAGCATCTGATGGCTCAACCTTCACGTAGAAAACGTTATCAGGATAAACTTTTACGATAGGACCTTGAGCACAGAAACCAAAACAACCTGTCAAACGAACAGTAACTTTGTCTTGGATTCCTGATTTTTTTATTTCATTTTCTAATTCACTAACTATTTCTATACTGTTTGAAGATGTACACCCAGTATCACAACAAACAAGTAATTCTCTTCTTAATACATTTTCCTTAGAATAATTTTTTCTTAAGCTAAGATTAGGTTTCAGCTCATCAGCTAAAACTTTTAATTCATCAAATGAATTTACTTTACGCATTATTTATTCACCCCTCTTAACAATTCAATTCTAATTCTCTATAAGTATCTAATATTTCGCTTACTTGGTCAGGTTTTACCTTACCATAAACTTTACCATTTACAGTAACAACTGGAGCTAAACCACATGCCCCCAAACATCTTAAACCTTCTAAAGAAAATTTAAAATCACTAGTAGTTTCTCCAACTTTTATACCAAGTTGTTTTTCAAAAGCGCTTAATATTTTGTCAGCACCTTTTACAAAACATACAGTACCTAGACAGACACTGATTTTATACTTACCTACAGGTTCTGTAGTAAAATAAGAATAGAATGTAACAACCCCATATACCTTTGCAGGAGCTACTCCAAGTTTTCTAGCAACATGAAGCTGAACTTCTTTTGGAAGATATCCAAAAATACCTTGTGCCTCATGTAGAACTTGTATTAACGCACCTTCCTTTGTTGCAAGAGAGTCAATAAATATATCTAGTTCGTCAAATAATTGCTTGTTGTGTGAAATAAAATCGCACATAACAAATCCCCCTTTTCTTTTTAAAGTTATTATTTCTCAAAAAATAATTAACCATGAGTTGACCCCAACCTTAATGTTGGTGAACAAAACCAAAACAATAAAGAAAGAACAATATACAACAATTTCTTTATTCATAAAAACAATGCAAAAAAGTTACCTATTAAAATAAAAACTATACTAGTCTATTATAATATAAAATAATTCAGAATAGTTAAAAAAAAATAAAAAAAATGAACTGAATTCAATAAAAAAAAAATAATATATATAAAAAACTTTAAAAAATAAACCGAAATATAAAATTTTTATAAAATAAAAGATTTATAAAACTGCTGATAATAGTCTAGAAATTGATTCCTTAATTTTTATATAAGTGGACCTAGAATTATATATCTCTAATGTTATTTCTTTTGACTCTAAAATATCATTTTCAAATATAATCCTTTGTTCCAATGCTTTTTTTGAAGAGTACATAAATGCATTTACTTCAAAATTAAGCTCGAAACTTCTTATATCCATATTGGCTGTTCCTATAGAGCAGATAGAATCATCTATAACTATCGTCTTAGCATGTAAAAATGCATTTTGTCCATAAGTATAAATTTTAGCTCCAAAATTTAAAAGTTCTCCAGCATATGAATATGATGCCCAGTATACAAAAGGATGGTCAGGTTTAGAAGGAATCATAATTCTTACATCAACACCAGATAAACAAGCTATTTTTAAAGTATCTATAAATGTTGAGTCAAGTATTAAATAAGGACTCTGTATATATATATACTTTCTAGCCTTCTGAATCATTTTAAGGTAACCGTATTTAATTTCGTCAAGCTCTGATATATCTGGACCACTTGATACTATCTGAATCCCAATATTTTCAGAAGGATGATTAGAGTTTGTTTCTTCTTCTATAAAGTACTTTTCTAAGTCTAAATCCTCTTTAGTTGTGTATCTCCAATCAAGGATAAATCTCATGTTTAGGTCAATTACACAATCACCAGTAAGTTTAGTATGTGTATCTCTCCATAGACCAAATTTTGGATTTCTACCTAAATATTCATCACCAACATTATATCCACCTACAAACCCTACTTTACCATCAATGACAACAATTTTTCGGTGATTTCTATAGTTTAAGTTAAAGTTTACAATTTTTAAAAATGATGGGAAGAAACTTCCAACCTTAACACCACTTTCTTTAAGTCTAGAAAGTGTACTATTTTTTAGTGTTCTACCACCAACGGCGTCAAATAAAAGTCTTACCTCGACACCTTCTTTAGCTTTAGCTACTAGAATGTCGATTATTTCAGTTCCGATTTTGTCATCTTTGAAAATGTAAAATTGTATGTTTATATATTTTTTAGCCTTTTTAAGTTCATCAAGAAGACTGTTAAAAAATTGACTAGACTCAGCATAAATCCACACATCATTATTATTGGTATAATGAGCATTATTTGAATTAGCTAATGCATAAATCATATCCTTATGTTGATGTATGTCTGAATCAATTTCAGAAGTAGATTGTAACTTAACCTGAGTATCTAGTATGTTACTTTTGATTATCTTGTCATCCTTTTCTTTTAATCTAAACATATTGTTTTTTGAAATGTTTCTACCAAAAGCTATATAAAGTATGAATCCAAGTGCAGGGATTAATACTAATATAAGAAGCCATGTTAGAGTTGTATTTATGTTTCTTTTTTCCCTAAAGATAAGGTTTAGTATAACCATGAAATTAATTATATATATTGTAGTAACTGCTATTTCATATATTGACACTTCGAAAAATGATATATCAAACATAAAATTTCCTCCTTCAAATATTTATTAAAATAAGTAATTATATATAATAACACAAACATATATCTATTATATATAATACCTCAACAATAAAAAAGTAAAATAAATAATCGAGAGGTAAATTTTTCAAATTCAATATAAATTATTTCGAAATTAACAAAGTTGGTATATAATAAATAATATAATTATATGAGACAACTATATATATGCATATAGTATATTTTTTATATTAATAAAATTTATTATATATCATATTGTTATTATATAATTATTGCCATAAAAAGACAAGGAAAAGTATAATTTTTAAGGGGGAAGGATTTATGAGTAAAGGATTCTTGACACCTGGGGAAACAGCACAAGCAACAATAAGTGCTGGCATCAAAAAAGCGAATATTTCAACACAAAATGCAATTTTATTAGGTTTATTTGGAGGAGCATTTATAGGGTTAGGGGCATTGGGAAGTATGATAGTTAGTCAGACTTTTGCTAAGATAGACCCAGGGGTAGCTAGTTTTTTAAGTGCTATGGTCTTTCCAGTAGGTCTTATGCTTGTAGTGGTAGCAGGAGCAGAGTTATTCACTGGAAATACTTTAATGCTTATTCCACTTATGGACAAAAAAATAACATTAGGAAAAATGTTAAGAAACTGGGGACTGGTTTATTTTGCAAATTTAGTAGGTTCAATTTTGTTAGTAGCACTTGTATTTTATTCTTCTACATTGACAGGAGATGCAGCTACAAAAGCTATAGCCGTGGCAGAAGCTAAAGTTAATTCGACTATGCTTTCCATGTTTTTAAAAGGAATACTTTGTAATGTTCTAGTAGTCTTATCTGTATGGATGGCTACAGCATCTCAAGATGTAATGTCAAAGTTAGGTTCATGCTGGACAGTAATAATGCTATTTGTGTTATGTGGATTCCAACATAGCGTTGCAAACATGTTTTTTATACCAATGGGAATGGTATTAGGAGCAGATATTACTATGGTTCAATTCATAACTAATTTGCTATTTGTAACACTTGGAAATATCGTTGGAGGTTCTGTAATAGTTGGAGGAATTTATTATCTTTGCTATGTTAAAAATAGTTAGATAAATAATACGAATTAAATTGCCTTTTAAAGCATTGATATCAGTGATATTGATGCTTTTTTTAAATTATTTATATTCTTTTATATATTGTTATTTTTTTTTTTTTAATTTATTATATATTTATTGAATATAGTTTGTAATTAAGAAACTTAAAATATAAAATCCATATGATAAGCAAAATCATATATTATTGAATATAGTTAATACTATATATTAATGTAATTTAAATAAGAATGACAGCTAAAGTTCAGTATAATTTGGGAGGAAATACAATGAATAATCAAGATATATATGAAAATTTATTAAATATATTAAGTAAAGATGATATAAAAGTTGATGAACCTATGAAAAAGCATATTTCATTTAGAGTAGGAGGACCTGCAGATATATTGGTTAGACCCAGAACAGAAGAACAATTAAAAAATGTACTTCTTTTGGTAAAAAAAGAATCTATTCCATATTTAATAATCGGAAATGGTTCAAACATTTTAATTAAAGATGGTGGAATAAGAGGCATTGTAATAGAGTTAGCAGATAATTTCAATTCTTATGAGATAAATGATACTAGAATGATTGCTCAGTCAGGAGTTTTATTATCAGTTTTAGGTAAAGCTCTTCAAAAGCAGGAATTAAAAGGATTTGAGTTTGCTTCGGGAATACCTGGAACATTGGGAGGCGCATTAGCCATGAATGCTGGCGCATATGGCGGTGAAATGAAAGATATAGTAAAGTCAGTAAGATTGATGGATATGGAAGGAAATATATTTGAACTATCAAATGAACAGATGGAATTTGGGTATAGAAAAAGTATAATATCAAAAAATGGCTATATAGCTTTATCAGCAGAATTAGAATTACAAAAAGGAAACTATGATGAAATAAAAAGTTTAATGGACGATTTGGCAACAAGAAGAATAACTAAACAACCATTAAATTTTGCTAGTGCAGGAAGTACGTTTAAGAGACCAACAGGATATTTTGCAGGTAAATTAATAGAAGAAACTGGATTAAGAGGTCTTACTTTGAGAGGTGCACAAGTATCTGAGAAGCATTGTGGATTTGTAGTTAATAAAGGAGAAGCAAATGCTAAAGATATCTTAGATTTAATATATGTTATAAAAAGTGCCGTACATGCCAAGTTTGGGGTTATGTTGGAAGAAGAAGTCAAAATACTTGGAGAGGATTAACAAATGAAAATATTGGCTGATTATCATACACATACATTATATAGTCATGGAAAAGGGACTATTGAAGACAATGTAAAGGTGGCCATTTCTAAAGGAATAAAGACAATAGGGATATCAGACCATAGTTATAAACATATTGCATATGGCGTAAAGAAAAAAGATATTCTTAAAATGAGAGAAGAAGTAAACCATTTGAATGATAAATATAGTGATATAAATATACTCTTGGGTATGGAGTGTAACATATTAGATGATAAAGGCAATATAGATATGGATGATAAGTTCATTAAAGAATTTGATTATATTATGGCTGGATATCATTTTGGTTCTACTCCAACATCATTAAAAAGTTTATTGAATCATTGTAATAATTATGTATTCAAAACTGAAAAAGCAAAGGAATATAATACAAAAGCTGTAATAAATGCTATGAGTAATAATGATATTTTTGTAATTACTCATCCTGGAGATAAAGGCGATGTATATATAGAAGAAGTAGCAAAGATAGCAAAAAAGACAGATACTAGACTTGAAATAAATAGTAGTCATTCTTTTTTAAATGTGAATCAGTTAAACAAGATAAAAGAGTTAAAAAATACATTTGTAATAGGCTCAGATGCACATTGTCCACAAAGAGTTGGTGACTTTGAGCTAGCGATAAAGACTATATCTGATTCTAATCTAGATGTATCGTTAGTAGAAAACATTATAATAGAATAAACATAAGATAAAAGGGAGGAGTTAGCAATGAAATTTGTTATAGTTACAGGTCTTTCAGGATCTGGAAAAAGTGAGACAATGAGAGCTTTAGAGGATATGGGATTTTATTGTGTAGATAATCTACCTCCTGCTTTGATAACTAAATTTGCAGAATTATGTTATCAACCAAATTCAAGTATTGATAAAGTTGCTCTAGGGATAGATATAAGAGGAAGAAAGTTTTTTGAGGCTCTTCACGAAAGCTTAAATTACTTGGAAAAAGAAAATTATGAATATGAAATGGTCTATTTGGATTGTAATGATGATGTATTGTTAAAAAGATATAAAATGACGAGAAGAAATCATCCATTGGCAAAAGACATGCAGATTCCAGAAGGTATAAAGATGGAAAGAAAGATAATGGAGCCTTTAAAGGAATTATCTACATGTATAATTGATACAACTAATATGAAGCCAAAAGACCTTAAAGAAGAAATAAAAAAAATATATTCTTCTGGTGAAGATAATCCAAACTTAACTATATCTGTAGTATCTTTTGGATTTAAACATGGTATACTTGCTGATGCAGATTTAGTATTCGATGTAAGATTTCTTCCAAATCCCTATTATGTTGAAGAATTAAGGTCTAAAACTGGTGATGATAAAGAAGTTAGAGATTATGTTATGAATTCTAAAATCAGTGAAGAATTTTATATAAAACTTTTAGATATGATTCATTTTTTAGTGCCTCAATATATAGAGGAAGGAAAACAACATTTAGTAATTGGTGTTGGATGTACAGGTGGAAGACATAGGTCAGTTACTATAACAAATCTTATAGCGGAGGATTTATCTAATAAAGGATATAGGGTTGTAAAGAAACATAGAGACTCTATGTTACGATAATGGAGGCAAACATGGCTAAATTACTTATTATTGTAGGAATTTTAGGTTGGATTGCATTAATTGTATCGTTATTTATATATAAAAAAGCAAAGAATGAAAAAGTAAAATTGTTTCAAAGGTCTATTGTTGAAAATAGAGACCCAAATGTGGTCGTGATAGGTGGAGGTACTGGTCAGTCAGTATTTTTAAGAGGTCTTAAACATACTACACAGAATATAACTGCGATTGTTACTGTTGCTGATGATGGTGGAGGTTCAGGTGTACTGAGAGAAGACTTAGGAATGCTACCACCAGGAGATATAAGAAACTGTTTACTAGCACTTGCAAATATAGAACCAACAATGAATGAAGTCATGCAATATAGGTTTACAGAAGGACTTTTGAAAGGTCAGAGTTTTGGAAATTTATTTCTGGCTGCTATGAATGGACTATATGGAAACTTTGAAAAAGCTGTGTATAAATTAAGTGAGATTTTTGCTATAACAGGAAGAGTTTTGCCAGTAACTTTAGAAGATGTAAATTTAGTTGCTAAATTGGAAAATGGCAACATAATAAATGGAGAATCTAGCATACCTAAAGAATCAAAAAGTCAAAAAAGCTCTATTGACGAAATTTTCTTAAATCCAAAAGATGTCAAACCATTAAAGGATGTTATTGCTTCTATTTATGATGCTGACATTATAATCATGGGCCCTGGAAGTTTATATACAAGCATAATACCAAATTTACTTGTAGATGGAATTGTAGAGGCCATTAAATCGTCTGTAGCGCCAAAGGTATATATATCAAATATAATGACTCAACCAGGAGAGACAGAAGGTTACAACGTATTAGAGCATGTTAATGCTATAGTAAAGCATACTGATGAAAATTTGATAGATTATGTAATAGCAAACAATGAAATATTACCCGAGGAAATGCTTGACTTATATAGACAGGATGGAGCAGAACAAGTTTTGCTAGATAAAAAGCAAAAAGAAAAATTAAAAGAGCTGGGTATAAGAACTGTAGAAAAGAATTTAATTGAAATAAAAAATAATTATATAAGACATGATGCAAAGTATATATCTAACATAGTTATTGAGTTAGCCCTAAATCATAATTACAACAAAAGTTAGTAAAAAAGGATTTTAAAAAATTGTGTAGAAATCCTTATCATTATGTTAGTTTTAAGGAGTGAACATCGATGAGAGAAGAGGTTAGTGCTGGTGGTGTAGTCCTGTTTGGCAATACGATTCTTTTACTAAGGAAGTTCAATGGAGATTGGGTGCTACCCAAAGGAAAAGTAGAAGAAGGGGAAAATAACCAAGAGGCAGCATTACGTGAAGTAAGTGAAGAAACTGGAGTAAAAGCAGATATATTGAAATATTTGGGTGAAATACATTATACATTCAAAGAAAACTGGGATGAAAACAGAGCAGTTCATAAAACAGTTTTTTGGTATTTGATGCAAGCAAAGAATATGGATACTATTCCACAAAAAGAGGAAGGCTTTATTGATGCTAAATTTATCCATCTAGATAGAGTAGTAGACCTAGCTAGGTACGATGATGAAAAGGAGATAATAAAGGTCGCATTACAAGAAATAAAAAAAAGGTTAAAGAAAAATTAGTTAATGGGTGATAGATATGTCTTTTTCAACTGAAACCAAAAATGAACTAGCGAGAATTGTATCTGAGAATGAATGTTGTAATATAGCTGAATTATCAGCTCTAGTCAAATCAGGGGGAAGTATACAAATTGTTGGATATAAAAAGCTAAATCTAAAGATAACAACAGAATTAAATTCAATAGCCCGAAAAGTATTTAAGTTATTAAAAAAGAATTTTAATATTAATACTACAATCTCTGTAAATAAGAATCAAATGTTGAAGAGAAATAACAGTTATGTATTAATGGTAACAAGTGAAATGGGTTCAGAAATGTTATTAAAAAGATTAGGTATACTTGAAGATAAAGAAGGCTTTTTTACTATAAATAAAATTCCAGATAACTTAATTAAACACGAAGTATGTAAAAGAGCTTTCATAAGAGGAGCTTTTCTTGGTGGAGGTTCTATAAGTGACCCAGAAAAGAACTATCATATGGAATTTGTGACTAACAACGAGGAGTTTGCAGAGTCTTTAAAAGAACTTATAAACTCTTTAGGTTTTAATAGTAAAATTGTGGCTAGAAAAAATAATCATGTTGTTTATATTAAAGAGAGTGAACAAATATCTGATTTGCTGAGTATTATAGGAGGACACCACGCTCTTTTAAGTCTCCAAAATACTAAAATAGTAAAAGAAATGAGAAACAATGTAAACAGGATAGTAAATTGTGAGACAGCTAACCTTTCTAAAACAGTAAATGCAGCAGTAAGACAAGTAGAAAATATTAAGTTTATACAAGAAACTATAGGAATTAGCAGTTTGCCAGAAAATTTACAAGAAATAGCTAAGATTAGAATTGAGTATGAGGATATGACTCTCAAAGAACTTGGAGAGATGTTAGAGCCACCAATAGGAAAATCTGGTGTCAATCACAGGCTCAGAAAAATAGAGGAAATCGCGACAGATTTGAGAAAAAAATCATTGCAATAAATTGAGGGGACAATCTCAGAATAAGCATTAATTTCTAACATATATATGGAATATGTTGAAGTTAATCCCTATTTTGAGATAAAAGTCTCTGTTTTTGTTTTAAGACATATATTTGTGGTAAAATTAAATTTATAAAACAGGAGGTGATTTAATGAACAAAGATTTTGCTCATCTTCATGTACATACTGAGTATAGTTTACTCGATGGATTTTCGAGGGTGAAAAAACTTATAAAAAGAGCTAAGGAGTTAAATATGAGCTCAATAGCTATCACTGACCATGGTTGTATGTTTGGTGTTATAGATTTCTACAAAACAGCTATAGAAGAAGGAATAAAGCCAATTATAGGGTGTGAAGTTTATACAGCTGCACGTGGACTTAGAGATAAAGACCCAAACTATGATAAATATCAAGGACATTTAGTTCTGTTAGCTAAAAATATAGAAGGTTATAAAAATTTAATAAAAATAGTTTCAACTTCATATGTAGAAGGTTTTTATTATAAGCCTAGAGTTGACATGGAAGAACTTAAAAAACACAATAAGGGAATTATAGCACTTTCTGCATGCCTTGCAGGAGATGTAGCACGTGCCTTAATGAATAGAAATTATGATAAGGCGAAGCAATTTGCTATTGATTACAGAGATATATTTGGAGAAGAAAATTTCTTTTTAGAGATTCAAGACCATAATTTACCTGAACAGAAAGAAGTAAATTCTGGATTAGTGAAGTTATCAAAAGAGACTGGTATTCCAATAGTTGCAACTAATGATGTTCATTATGTAAATAAGGAAGATTCAAAGATACATGATGTACTTATGTGTATTCAAATGGGAAAAACATTAAATGACCCAAATAGAATGAGATTTGGTAGTGATGAGTTCTATTTAAAATCGAGAGAAGAAATGGAAGAACTATTTCCATATGCATTAGAGGCTATTGATAATACTACGAAAATAGCTGACATGTGTAATGTAGAGTTTGATTTTAATACTATACATCTTCCTAAGTATGATGTTCCAAAAGGATATACACCAGAAACTTACTTAAGGGAGTTATGTTTTAATGGATTAAAAGAGAGATATGATAATCCTAGTGACGAGGTGCTAGAGAGACTAAATTATGAATTAGATGTAATTGAGAAAATGGGTTATGTGGAGTACTTCTTAATTGTATGGGATTTCATAAATTTCTCTAAAGAAAATAATATTATAGTAGGACCAGGTAGAGGTAGTGCAGCAGGTTCAATAGTAGCATACACACTTAAAATAACTGATATAGACCCAATAAAATATTCTCTCCTGTTTGAACGTTTCTTAAATCCAGAACGTATATCTATGCCAGATATAGATATAGATTTTTGTTATGAGAGAAGAGAAGAAGTTATAGATTATGTAAAGAGAAAATATGGTGATGACCATGTCGCACAAATAATAACTTTTGGGACAATGGGTGCAAAAGCTGCAATAAGAGATGTTGGAAGAGTGTTAGATATAGGTTACAATAAAGTTGACAAGATAGCCAAAGAAATTCCTTTTGCTTTAGGAATGACAATAGATAAAGCTCTAGATACAAATCCTAATTTTAAAGAATTATATGACCAAGACCCTGAAACAAAAGAGATAATAAATATATCTAAACAGATAGAAGGTATGCTAAGACATGCTTCTACTCATGCAGCAGGAGTAGTTATATCAAAAAATCCTGTGGATGAGTATGTCCCTTTATATAAGCATCAAGATGCAATAACAACACAATTTACTATGACAACACTTGAAGAACTTGGTCTTTTGAAGATGGACTTTCTTGGATTAAGAACACTTACAGTTATAAGAGATACTCTTGATTTAATAGAAAAAAATAGAGTTATAAAAAATTATACAGAAAAAATAGACTTTTCAAAGATGGATTATGATGACCCAAAGGTATATGAGATGCTTTCATCTGGAAATACATTAGGAGTATTCCAATTGGAGAGTGCTGGTATGAGAAGCTTTATTAAGCAACTAAGACCAGACAACTTTGAGGATATTGTAGCGGGTATATCTCTATTTAGACCAGGCCCAATGGATTCTATACCTGCATATATAAAAAATAAAAGCAATCCAAATGATGTAACATACCTACATGAAAAACTAAAGCCTATAATGGAAGTAACCTATGGTTGTTTGGTATATCAAGAACAAGTTATGCAGGTTGTTAGAGATTTGGGTGGTTATAGTTATGGTCGAAGTGACTTGGTTAGAAGAGCCATGAGTAAGAAAAAGATGGATGTAATGGAAGAAGAAAGACAATATTTTATTCATGGTAAGTTTGATGAAGATGGTAACATAGAAATTGCAGGTTGTATCAGAAATGGTGTAGAAGAAGAAATAGCTAATAAAATATTTGATGATATGATAGATTTTGCTCGTTATGCATTTAATAAATCACATGCGGCAGCATATGGAGTTTTAGCATATGAGACAGCTTATCTAAAGACATATTATCCAGTTGAATTTATGGCAGCATTGATAACGAGTGTTATGGGGAATACTGACAAGGTAGTTGAGTATATAAGAGAATGTAAAGCATTAGAAATAGATGTATTGCCTCCAGATATAAATAAAAGTTTTTCAAAGTTTTCAGTTGAAGGGAACAATATAAGATTTGGTCTAGCAGCTGTAAAAAATGTTGGTGTAAATATAATAAACAACATAATTGATGAAAGAGAATCTAATGGGTTATTTATAGATTTAGTAGATTTGGTTAAAAGATTAGACCAAAAAGATACAAATAAGAGAGTAATAGAAAGTCTAATAAAATGTGGAGCATTTGATAACATAAGTGAAAATAGAGCTAGTTTAATGGCAGGATATGAAAGCTTATTAGAAAGTGTATCTATGGATAGAAAGAAAAATGTTCAAGGTCAGATTTCTCTATTCGATGCTTTTGGAGATAGTGAAGAAGATAATGATTTTCAACAAATATATAGTTTACCTAAAAGGCAAGAATATGAAGAAAGAGAAAAACTTAACCTTGAAAAAGAAGTATTAGGAATGTATGTAAGTGGGCATCCTTTATCACAATTTGAAAAAGAGCTGCAAGAAAAGACATCTATAGATAATGTAAAATTAAATTCATTAAAAGAGGATGAAGAAGCATATATACAAATGAATGAAACAGAGGCCATAATGGGTGGAATGATTGTAAATAAAACTATAAAAACTACAAAGCGAAATGAAATTATGGCATTTATTGAATTAGAAGATTTGTATGGAGCTATAGAAATAGTAGTTTTTCCCCAATTATTACAAAAATATAATGTGATTCTAAATGAAGATAATATAATCTATGTGAAAGGAACATTAAGTATAAAAGAAGGAGAAAATGCAAAACTTATAGCTAGAGAAATAAAAGATATAAACGATAATACTGATTTTGCGAATAGAAACTACAATTCAGGAAGAACTAAAAGTATACAAAATATTAAACCAGAAAGTGGTAAAAAATTGTATTTGAAAATAAATAGTATGTCTGACACAGATACAACCAATAATATTGTAGAAATAGCTAAACAACATCCAGGTAATGATAGTATATATCTATATCCTATGGATGAAAATATAAATGGTAAGCGTAAAGCATATAAAATGACAGGAATATTGACTTGTATATGTGATGAATTTATAAATAACTTAGAGACGTTACTTCCTAAAGATAACATAAAAATAAAAGCTTAGTTTTTTGGATAAAAATCTAAATATATTATAATAATATGAAAAATATTGTCCGTTTTGTGATATAATATCACAAAATGGACATTTAAGGACATTTAATTTTTTTAGTCTTGATGGGATTGAAAAATGATATAGGGACAAAAAAAGTCCATTAACATACAATAACAATGATTATAATAAAAAATTGACATAAAATCCAAGGAGGTAGAAAATGAAAACTATAGGATTACTAACAAGTGGAGGAGATGCTCCAGGAATGAATGCTGCGATTAGAGCGGTTGTAAGGTCAGCAATATATTATGGATGCAAAGTATACGGAATTAATAGAGGATACAAGGGATTATTAGAGGAAGACTTAACTGAAATGAACTTATCTTCTGTTGGGGATATCATACACAGAGGAGGAACTATATTAAAATCTTCTAGATGTGAAGAATTCAAAACAGAAGAAGGTAGACTAAAAGCAGTAAAAATTCTTAAAAAGTATAAAATCGACTGTTTAGTTGTAATTGGTGGAGATGGCTCATTTACAGGAGCTCAAAAACTTAGTGACTTAGGATTTCCAGCTATAGGTATACCAGGAACTATAGACAACGATTTAGCATATACAGATTATACTATAGGATTTGATACTGCAATGAATACTATTATAGATGCTATAGGTAAGATAAGAGATACATCTTCTTCTCATGAAAGAGTTAATATAGTAGAAGTCATGGGAAGACACTGTGGCGACTTAGCTCTATATGCAGGTCTTGCAGGAGGCGCTGAAACTATAATAGTGCCAGAAGTAGAAATTAAAGTAGATGAAGTTGCTTTAAGACTAAAAACTACTCAAAAAAGAGGAAAGAGACATAGTATAATCGTTTTAGCAGAAGGAGTCGGAAGTGCTAGCGATTTAGAAAAGGAACTTAAAAAAGAGTCAGGAGCAGATTTAAGAGTAACTGTATTGGGGCATGTCCAAAGAGGAGGAAGCCCAACTGTATTTGATAGAATATTAGCAAGTAGACTTGGTGTAAGAGCAGTAGAATTATTACTAGATGGAAAATCAGCTAGAGTTGTAGGAATAAAAGAAAATAAGATAATTGATTTAGAAATAAGCGAAGCTTTAGCTCAAAAGAAAGTATTTGATAAAGAAGCTTATGAGATGGCAAAAATATTATCTATATAAGTTTTAGTATTAAAAATAAATCTTTGGAATAATATCTCAGGAGGAGCAAATATGTTAAATAATGTAAAGAAGACAAAAATTGTTTGTACACTAGGTCCAGCATCACAAAGTGAAGAAGTTTTAACTCAACTTATGCAAAATGGTCTAAATGTATGTAGATTTAACTTTTCTCATGGTTCACATGAAGAACATAAGGAAAGAATAGATATGGCTAAAAAAGTTAGAGAAAAACTAAATAAGCCAGTTGCTATATTATTAGACACAAAAGGTCCAGAAATTAGAACAGGTAATTTTGAAGACCCAGAGGTATTTTTAGAAGAAGGGCAAAAATTCACTATAACTATGAAAGATGTTATGGGGACTAAAGAAATGTGTACAGTAAGCTATAAAGGACTTGCTGAAGACGTTAAAGCAGGAGATTCTATATTAATAGATGATGGTCTGGTTGGATTAAGAGTAAAAGAAATAAATGGAGAAGACATAGTTTGTATTGTTGAAAACTCAGGAATAGTTAAAAATCATAAAGGAGTAAATGTACCTGGTGTTAAGATAAATTTACCAGCAATAACTCCTAAAGATGTAAGTGATATAGAGTTTGGAATAAGTGAAGGTATAGATTATATAGCAGCTTCTTTTGTAAGAAAAGCATCTGATGTATTAGCAATAAGAGAAATACTAGAAAACAATAATGCAACTGATATACAAATAATATCCAAGATAGAAAACCAAGAAGGTGTAGAAAACTTAGATGAAATATTAAAGGTTTCTGATGGTATAATGGTGGCTAGAGGTGATTTAGGTGTTGAGATACCAACTGAAGAGATGCCAATAGTTCAGAAAATGATGATAAAAAAATGTAATGAACTAGCAAAACCAGTTGTAACTGCGACTCAAATGCTTGATTCTATGATAAGAAATCCAAGACCAACAAGAGCAGAAGTTACAGATGTTGCTAATGCTATATATGATGGAACAGATGCGATAATGTTATCTGGAGAAACTGCTGCTGGAAAATATCCTGTAGAAGCAGTAAAAATGATGGCTACAATAGCAAAAAGAACAGAAGAAACTTTAGATTATGATAGATTACTAAAGGAAAATGGAACTAATAATGTTACTGTAACAGATGCAATAAGTCATGCAACTTGTACAACAGCAGTAGATTTAAATGCATCAGCTATAATAACATCTACTTCTTCAGGATATACTGCTAGAATGGTATCTAAGTTTAGACCAAAATCTCCGATAATAGCAACTACAAACAATGAAAAGACTATGAATAAACTAGCTCTTACATGGGGAGTTTATCCAGTTAAATCTTCTGTTGCAGGAAATACAGATGAAGTTATAGAAAAAGCAATAGAGGCAGCTAGACAAGCAGATTATATAGATAATGGAGAATTAGTAGTTATAACTGCTGGAGTGCCAGTAGGAGTAAGTGGAACTACTAACTTAATAAAAGTTCATGTAATAAGTGAAGAAATTGTTCAAGGTATAGGTGTGGGTACTCAAACAGTAGAAGGTAAAGTTCGTGTAATAAAAAATGGGGAAACTTGTATAGATTTCAATGAAGGAGACATACTTGTTTCTACAACTACTGATGCTGAAATGAACAATTATATAGAGAAAGCAGGAGCTGTAGTAACTGAAAATGGTGGAATGACATCACATACAGCTATTGTAGGCATAAATTTAGATATACCAGTTATTGTATCTGCAACAGATATAACAAATCTAGTAAAAGATGGAGAAGTTGTAACTGTGGATGCATCAAGAGGTGTGGTATATAGAGGTTCAACTAGAGTTTTATAGGAAAAATAATAAATTTATTTATCAAGGGGCTTTATAAGCTCCTTTTTTTTTGGTAAAATAAAATATTGTAGCTTAGTAAAAAATATAGTTTAGTTAATAGCAATATTTTAATATAAATTTAAAGGAAAAAGTTTGTAAAGATTTAAATATAATAGATTGATTGGAGGGTGATTTATGCTTTCGAAAAACGAAGTGTATATTGTAGATATAGTAGACATTGGACAAGGCGGAGTAGGAGTAGGAAAGTACAATGGTATTACAGTTTTTGTAGAGGGCGGATTAATACAAGATAAAGTGAAAGTTAGGATTAATAAGGTAAAGAAAAATTACGCTGTAGGAGATATTGTTGAAATAATAGAAAAGTCTCCATTTAGAGTAAAAAGAGTGTGTAATGACAATCTTAGGGATTGTGGAGGATGTCAGATACAGGATTTAGATTATAATAAGCAACTTGAAATGAAAACGAATGAAGTTAAGCAAGTACTTACGAGAATAGGTAAGTTAGAGGATGTAGAAGTTCATGATACTATAGGAATGGAGAATCCATATAGATATAGAAATAAAGCACAATTTCCAATACAAAAAAATGATGGTATTCCAATTATTGGTTTTTATAAAAAGAAGACTCATGATGTAATATCGACAGAAAAATGTGTAATACAACATGAGATAAATGATAAAATTGTTAAGATAATAAAAACATATATAAGAGCCTATAAGGTAAGTATATATGATGAAAAGACTCATGCAGGATTAATTAGACACTTGGTAACCAAAATAGGTTTTACAACTAAAGAAGTGATGGTTGTATTAGTAGCTAATGGAAATAAACTTCCATATCTTAAAGAATTAGCTTCAGTGCTTAAGGAAAATATACCTGGTTTTAAGACTTTGGTTGTAAATATAAATCAAAAAGATACTAATGCTATTCTAGGAAGAGAAAATATAGTTGTCTATGGTGATGGTAAAATAAATGATTATATAGGTGATTTAGTGTTTGAGATTTCGCCATTATCATTTTTCCAAGTGAATCCTGTCCAAACTAAAGTATTATATGATAAAGCTCTTGAGTATGCAAATCTAAAGGATACTGATACTGTTTTTGATATTTACTGTGGTATAGGTACGATATCTTTGTTTTTGGCGCGAAATGTTAAAAAAGTTTATGGAATAGAGATTATAGAAGACGCTATAAACGATGCTAAGATAAATGCTAGATTAAACAACATACATAATGCCGAATTCTATGTTGGTAAGGCAGAAGAGGTTGTGCCTAAGATGTATAGTGAGGGTAAAACTGCTAATGTTGTAGTTGTAGACCCGCCTAGAAAAGGATGTGACGAAAAGGTTTTAGAAACTATTGTTTCAATGAATCCTGAGAGAATTGTTTATGTTTCTTGTAATCCTTCTACTTTAGCTAGGGATTTAGATTATCTAAATGTACATGGATTTAAATGTGTTGAGGCACAACCTGTAGATATGTTCCCTCATTCTACACATGTGGAAACTGTAGCTAAGATAGTCAAGAAATAGTAACATTTATATAGATGATATATTGTATTTGCCACTGTAATTTAATTTCGGTGGCAAATTTAGTTTATAAATTAAAATTTTAAAATGATAAATTAAGGAAAAAAGGCTATAATCTTATAAAATTTAAGAATGTAAGATATGCACTTTTAAAAAGCAATATAGATTATTTTAATATAATATAGATAAATATGGATAGGAGAGAGTAAGAAACATGAAAGATGAGAATGTAAGTTATTTGGGATTGGGATTATGCTTTGGTGTTATTTTGGGTTTAGTATTTAAAAATTTAGCTATTGGTATATCCATTGGGTTACTTATTGGAGTAGTATTAGATAATAATAAAAACAAAACTAAATAAAGTTTTTATAGTAGAGTATAACTAAAAATAAGAATTTATTTTAGTTTTTATAATAGAAAAGAGAGAACGTTAAATGTATAAGTATATTAAATTGTAGTTGAATGTAAAAATATTTTATGGTAAAATAGCAATAATATTATTAGAAAAGGAGAGTTTTGCTTGATGTCGGAGTTATATATAATGGTAAACAACAAATAAATAGTTGGAGACGCATATATTCTGTATAATCAGAATTTTTAAGTGTATTTTTGATACATTTAATTATTGTGTCTTATTCTGCCTTTATAGATAACTAACATATGACAACAAATAATAATATTATATATTACTTTGTTAAATTGTGGTGTAGTGGGCTTTAATCTGCTACACCTTTATTAATTTTACATAGTATTATTTCGAATATAATTATGTTGAAATAGAAAATATTAAATTTTCTAGTCCACAGGAGTTTTCTGTTTTTGTGTAGGTAAATATATACCACATAAAAAGGCAGATATAAATACCTGTGGACTTTTTTTGTTAAAAATAAAAGATATTGAGAAAATAAGCATTATTGAACTTAATGAGCGGACAGAGTCTTATAACAGATTTTAAAAAGAATTGAGACCTAGTGGAAATCGTAAAATGTTTATTTTAAGGAGGATTTAAAAATGAATTATACAAATAGAAAACGAGCTTATTATCAGGATAATTCTTGCCTAGATAATTTTATCTGCAAAAAGTGTGGTTGTCTTGTAGTTCCTGAAGGTTCTGGGACACAACATAGAAATCATTGTCCACATTGCCTACATAGTCTTCATGTGGATATTATTCCTGGTGACCGTGCTGCAGATTGTGACGGTAATATGGAGCCTATTGGAGTGTGGGTAAGAAAAAATGGTGAGTGGGCAATTATTCATCGTTGCATACGATGTGGTCATCTTAGTTCTAATCGAGTGGCAGCAGATGACAATCAGGTAAAATTGATGTCGATTGCACTAAAACCATTGGCACAACCACCATTTCCACTGGAAAAAATCACTGAAAAATTAGAAAAGGAGGAAGAAAAATGAAAGATGTAAAACAGATTGATTTACAGGAATATGGTCTGGATAATAGCTTTATAACTCAGAGTATCGAATATAATGGTCTGTATATTGCACGTATTGTATCACAGGAAAAGAATATTTATCATGTGATATGTGAGAGTGGTGAACTTTTTGCAGAGGTATCAGGAAAGTTACGTTTTGAAGCTACTATACCATCTGACTTTCCAGCTATTGGAGATTTTGTTATGTTAGACCGATGTACTGGTAAAAATGGTAATGCTATTATTCATCATGTGCTTCGTAGAAAAAGCTTATTCATGCGTAAGTCTGCTGGAAATACAAATGAGGAACAGGTAGTTGCAGCTAACATGGACATTGTTTTTCTGTGTATGTCACTAAACAAGGATTTTAACATTCATCGATTAGAGAGGTACTTGTCTATGACATGGGAAAGTGGAGCAATTCCAGTAGTAGTACTTACTAAAGCGGACTTATGCAACAATTTGTATCGTAAGCTACATGCAATTAATTCTGTAGCTTTGGGAGTAGATGTAGTTGTTACTTCAACTATAGAGCTAGATGGATGGCAACAGCTTTCCAAGTATATTAAATCAGGTTGTACTATTGCTTTGCTTGGTTCATCAGGAGTTGGAAAATCTTCATTAATTAATTGTATGTTGGGTGAAGAACTTCTAAATACAAAGCAAATTCGCATAGATGATGATAAAGGGCGACATACCACAACTAGACGAGAGTTGTTTTTAATCTCAGGTGGCGGTATTGTTATTGACACACCAGGTATGCGAGAGTTGGGAATGTGGGATGTTTTAGAGGGATTAGATAAAAGTTTTGCAGATGTAGAAGCTTACTTAGGAAAATGTCGTTTTCGCAATTGCACTCATACCTCAGAACCAGGATGTGCTATTTGGGAAGCTATTGCACAACAGGAACTCTCGCCTAAAAGATGGGAATCATATCGTAAGCTAAAAACTGAAGCAGTATTTGCAGACGACAAAAGAAACTATTTGGCGGAAAAAGAAAAGAAATTTAAAAATATATCAAAGTTAAATAAAAAATATTTTAAAAATAAGTAAGATAATTAGGATATGAGTGCAGCTGTTTTTATTCTGTTCAGTCATCTTCTTAGTCTATATACTATTAATATGTTAGATTTGCCACCAGTTTGTACTTTAACAAGGTTCTGGTGGCAAACTTTGTTTATTGTTTTATTTAAATAACTAATAATCGTCATCATATTGACAATATTTTAAACTTATGATAATCTATAATAGTCAATATGATGACTATTATAGATTTGCTAAGAATATTTGATTTATGTAACTGTATGTAAAGATATGTTACTGTTTGTGCATAGTAACTAAATACAAAGTGAAAAGAAGTATCTATTAACTAAAACATGAGGAGATATTATATGAATAATAAAATTATTAATGTTCAAAACTTAACCAAAACCTTTGATAGGAAAGAAGTTATTTGTAGATGTAATATGACAGTTCCACAGGGGGTAATTTATGGATTTCTAGGAGCAAATGGTGCAGGAAAAACAACAATTTTTAAACTTATAGCAGGATTATTAAATCCAACCTATGGACAAATAAATATTTTCGGTTTAGATATTAGTAAAAACCATAATAAGATATTGAAACGACTTGGTTGCATGATTGAATCTCCTATTTTTTATGACCATCTTTCTGCTACAGAAAATTTAGAAATGCACCTTAAATATATGGGTTATATTAATGATGACATTGAAAAAACATTAAATGATGTAGGACTTGTTAGTACGGGGAAACAGCCTGTATCCCAATTTTCTCTTGGCATGAGACAACGATTAGGAATAGCTAGAGCAATTATTCATAAGCCGAATATTTTGATACTTGATGAGCCAATAAATGGGCTAGACCCAATGGGAATACGTGAAATGAGAGAACTTTTTATAAGACTTGTTCAAGAAGAAAATATGACTATTCTAATATCTAGTCATATTCTTAGTGAAATTGAGCATATTGCAGATATTATTGGTGTGATTGTAAATGGTAGTATTGTGGAAGAAATTACTTTATCATCTATTAAGGAAAAATTTCCAGAGGGGTTAGAAGAGTATTTCTTTAATATTATGAGTGGAGGAAATACATGTGAATAATTTGATGAGGTTAGAATTAAGGCGTACCAATATTAAAAGCTATTTAATAGCTACAGGAATCATTACTATGTGTAGTCTCTGTATGCTATATATGTTTGCATATATGTCTATGATAGGTTCAGATGGGGAATTTTTTGGTTATATAGGTATACTATCTATTGTTAGTTCTATAAATATGACATGTTTTTGTGTACTTGGTTCTGTCATGCACTCGCGATTTATTATTGATGAATATATTGGCAAACGAGCTATGTTACTATTTTCTTATCCAATTGAAAGAAAAAAGATGTTTTATTCTAAATTCTTACTAGTAACTTTATTTACTGTTGGAGGAATAATTTTAAGTAATTTACTAATGTTTGTTATTTTTTTCTTAAGCGAATCAGTTTTTCCAATTGTTAATGATAATCTTTCAATTAGTATAATAATTAAGTCTATTTTTATAACATTGATGATGGCTATTATAGCAGGGGGATTTTCAGCAATATCAATGTCAATTGGGTTCAAGCGTAAATCTGTACCAACAACAATTGTGGTCGCAGTAATACTTTGCGCTTTAGTTACTAATATTTTATCCCTTTCAACTCTTACAATGATACCAACAATCGCTATTACAGTACTTTCAATAATAGTTTCGTTTATTAGCACGAAATCACTAGCTAATAAAATAAATTATTTAGAATCATAAATAGAACTAAATATGAGTTATAATAAAGTCAAATTGAAAAACTATCTATTACATCTGCTCATTAGTATATATCATAGATATTTCTAAATATATCAGAGTTTTAATCTATGCTTGAATGCAAATAATCTTTATGATATGATGTCAATAAGAATACTATGAGAGGAGTGCCTTGATGTCGGAGTTATATAATGGTAACCAACAATTAAATAGTTGGAGACGCATATATTCTGTATAACCAGAATTTTTAAGTGTATTTTTGATACATTTAATTTGTGTGTCTTATTCTGCCTTTATAGATAACTGACATATGACAACAGATAGTATTTGAAATATATATTACTTTGTTAAATTATGGTGTAGTGGGCTTTAATCTGCTACACTTTTATTAATTTTGCATAGTATTATTTTGATTATAATTATGTTGAAATAGAAAGTATTAAATTTTCTAGTCCACAGGAGTTTTCTGTTTTTGTGTTGGTCAATATATGCACAGAAAAAGGCAGATGTACCTGTGGGCTTTTTTTATATAAATTATTAAATATGGAGGTAGTTGAAGTGAGTATAATTGAACTTAGTCGACTGACTAAATCTTATAAAAGGTTTGAGAAAGAGCCAGGTCTTATAGGAAGTGTAAAATCTTTATTTAACAGGAAATACACAGAAAAAATAGCTATATCATCATTTGATTTAAAAGTGGATGAAGGCGAATTTGTTGGATTAATAGGTCAAAATGGAGCTGGCAAAACTACTCTTGTTAAGATGCTAACTGGTATTATTGCGCCATCTTCTGGAGAAATATCTGTTATGGGTTATTATCCTAATAAACTGGAAAATAACTTTAAAAAACAATATGCTGTTGTTATGGGACAAAAAAGTCAACTATTCTTTGAATTGACACCAGCAGATACATTTCTTTTATTTAAAGAGTTATACGATATATCTGATGAAGAGTATAAAAGAAACCTAGATTACTTTATAGAATTATTTGAGGTATCAGACTATCTTAATGTTCAAGTTAGGACACTTTCTTTAGGAGAGAGAATGAAAATGGAATTAATAGTAGCCCTTCTCCATAACCCTAAAATATTATTTTTAGATGAACCAACAATAGGTCTAGATGCAGTGGCACAAAAACAAATTAGATATTTTCTAAAAGAAGTGAATGCAACAAAAGGGACTACTATTATGCTTACTTCTCATTATATGGAAGATATTAAGAGTTTATGTAGTAGAAGTATCGTTGTAGAAAATAGTCATAAAATATATGATGGCTCTACAGAAGAATTGTTTAATCATTTCCAAAAATATAAAAAAATAACAGTTAGTTTCGCTGACGAAACTGATATTAAATTTCCAAAAGATTGTAAAATCATTGAGCAAACGAAGCATAAGATATCAGTAGTTATGCCAAAAGAAAGAGGGAATGAAACTGTTAAATGGATTTTTGATAATTATGATGTCAAGGATGTGATAATTGAAGAAGAAGATATAGGTAATATTGTAGAGAGAATATATAAGAAAGGAAGTGAGGAGTATCGTGAGCAACTATAATCAGGTATGTTCTAGTCATTCAATGTTTTATAAATTTAAACAGAATATCCGAAGATATTATGAAGTAGCCAAAATTAATTTCAAAGTACAACTTATCTGGAGATTTGATGTAGTAGTTAATATGATGTTTACTATTATAAAAATTTTATTTGCTTATATCTTATGGAAAGCAGTTTTTGGTGAAAATAAAATAGTTTCTGGCTTTACATTTAATTCAATGTTGTCTTATTACATAATAAGCTCATTTTTATCAGGTATTGATATGTCAAAGAGTACTAGTGAAGAGATATGTAATCGTGTGAAACTAGGTACATTTTCAAAATATATGATTATTCCAATTAATGTTCAAAATTATTTTATTGCTAAAAATTTTGGAATGACATGTTTTTATTTTGTATTTAATATGATTTCTGCATTTGTATGGATTTTCATATTTAAATTGGATTTTGCTTTTACATCCAATCCAGTTCAAATAGTGATTTCAATCTTAATGATTTCTTTAGGGCTTATTTTTATGATGCAACTCCATTTCTTTATTGGAATTTTATCGTTTAAATTTCTTGAAATTGGATTTTTTAGAATGATAATTGAAAACATCTCTGAATTTGTTACAGGAACAATGATACCACTTATACTTTTACCAGAACTTGTAGTAACAGTCATGAAGATATTTCCATTTTATTATACAGCATATTTACCATCTATGTTACTAATAGGAAGAAATAGCAATGAGGCAGTACAAGGGTTGATTATTATATCATTATGGGTTCTGCTCTTTTTTATAATGAATAAACTTATGTATAAAAGAATGAGAACGCTATTTGATGGGGTGGGGATATGATGAAAAAAAATTTCAAAATAATATTTATGTTACTAAAGATGAAATTATCAAAGATGATGGTATTTAGATTTGATTTTTTTGGAGCATTTTTTGTAGACAGTTCGTTATTTATATTACAACTATTAATGTTTAATGGTATATATTCTCATATAGACTCAATAGGAGGTTGGCAACATGGAGAGATGTTAATATTTATAGGAACTTTTTCATTAATAAATGCGATAAATATGACAATTTTCTTTTTTGGTATCTATGATATTCCAAGAAAAATTCAAGAAGGAGAATTAGATTATTATATTACAAAACCAATAGCCCCACTATTTAGATTGACATTTGAAAATATTAATATTGGTTCATCCCCATTAATTTTGGCAAGTATAATCATAGTTTTATATGGGGTGTCTGAATTAAATCCAAAGATAACTTATATCACAGTAATAATGTATATCTGTATGGTGTTATTGATGACATTACTTTTCTATGATGTAGGTATTATACTTCGGACAGTTTCATTTTTTGTTATATCATCTTCCGCTATAATGAGACTAGAAGATAATTTATTACCAATGAACATGAAAATACCTGGCGTAATATATGAAGGTGTTTTTAAATTATTATTCTATTTAATTTTACCATATGGAATTATGTCAACAATTCCAACTCAAATTTTGGCAGGAACAATAACAATGAATGGATTGATATATTCAATCTTAATTGTATTTTTGTTTACATTATTTATGTGTAGATTTTGGAAGTTAGGTATGAGGCATTATAAAAGTGCAAGTAGTTAATATAAATTTGTTTATTAGTATAATTATAGAATAGCAAGATTAATTAAAAATCTATCCAAGTAATTAGATATAATCTTTATGGAGGAAGGAGGTCTTTTAATGTCTAATAGGTTGGATATAATTTTAAATATAAGTAATGCACAGGAGAATGACCAGAATGAGTGATATATCTTATTCAGAAAATCAGAAACAAGATAATCTTCATGTGGAGGATAATTTACTTGCACAAAGATTTAATTTGTTTTCTCTATTAAAATTTGCATTTCCTACTATTTTTATGATGATTTTTATGGGATTATATACAATTGTCGATACTATATTCGTTTCAAGATTTGTTAATACAAATGCTTTATCAGCAATTAATATTGTCTGTCCAATTATTAATATTATAGTTGGACTTGGAACTATGCTTGCTACTGGGGGGAACGCTATAGTAGCTCATAAGATGGGAAACGGTGAGGCTGATGAAGCTAAGGAAATTTTTACTTTAATAGTATTATCTGGAATTGCACTTGGGATGATAATTACTGGTATTGGGATTATGTTTATAGACTATATTATTATATGGTTAGGAGCAAGTGAAATTTTGATTAAATATTGTCGCTCATATCTTTTTATTATTTTGGTTTTTGCTTCTGCTAACATATTACAAGTATTATTTCAAAGTCTATTTGTAACAGCTGGAAAGCCCAAGTTTGGATTATGGTTGGTGATAGGTGCAGGGTTTACTAATATAATTTTAGACTATGTATTTATTGTTCCATTACAAATGGGTATTGGTGGAGCGGCACTTGCAACTGGTATAGGATATATAATTCCTACTATTGCAGGATTAGTTTTCTTTTCGAAAAACAGGGGAGTACTTAGATTTTGTATGCCTAAAATAGATAAGAAAGTATTATTTGAGGCTTGTTTTAATGGTTCTTCTGAAATGGTGAGTCAATTATCAACAGCAGTTACTACTTTTTTATTCAATATTATAATGATGAAATTGATTGGGGAGGATGGAGTTGCAGCTATTACAATAATTATTTATTCTCAGTTTCTTTTAACTTCACTTTATATAGGTTTTTCAATGGGAGTTGCTCCAATAATAAGTTATAATTATGGAAGTAGAAATAATACACAGTTAAAATACATTTTTAAAATCTGCATATTATTTATTTCAGTAGCTTCTTTATTGGTATTTGTGTTTTCTATGCTCTGTTCACCAGGGATAGTAGAGATTTTTTCTCAAAGAGGAAGCAATGTTTATCAGATTACAAAGTCTGGATTTTATATATTTTCTTTTAGTTTTATTTTTTGTGGATTCAATATTTTTGCATCATCTATGTTTACAGCACTATCAAATGGAAAGATATCTGTAATACTATCTTTTTTACGTACGTTTGGTTTTATAACTACAGGTTTGATGATATTACCAAATATATTAGATATATATGGAATTTGGCTAGCAGTACCAATTGCTGAGCTTTTAACCTTATTTTTAACAGTTAGTTTTATATGTAAATATAAGAATAAGTATAACTATATATAAGAATAATTGCAGTTAACACATATCTTTTTAACTGTATATCATTTAGCCCATAAATAAAGCTTTTTCTATTATTTATGGGCTTTTATTGTATTTCTTCTTTTGGATTCATTCTTTTAATATTTTGTTATTCATATATTGCATAATCAAATCAGCACCAAATTCATTACTACCTGCACTTCTAATTTCTTTTTGCATAAGAATTATATTTTGAGTTATAGTCGAATCATTAAGAACAGCTAAAGTAGAATCTTTAAGAATATCACTTGTAATATGTTTATGTGAAATTTTTTTTCCTAAATTTAAGAGTTCAATTTGTTGTGCATTAGCTGGTTGGTCACTCATAAATGGTATAACAACCATAGGAACACCAAAATAAAGGGATTCCATAACACTATTTAAACCACCATGAGTAATAAAAACATTTGATTTCTCTAATATCTCAAGTTGTGGTACAAAGGGATAAATATAAAAATTATTTGGTATCTCATTGAAGTCTGATATATTTATTGAATTACCAACAGACATAATGACAGTTACATTTTCATCTTTAAACGCATTGATACACTTTTTGTAAAATGCCATTGCTTTATTTACTACTGTACCCAAAGAAATATAAATTAAATTATTTTTAAATTCTGGAAATATAAACTCATTCTTTTTATTACGTTGGTAAATAGAAGTACCAAGAAATATAAACTTATCTTCTGGAAAATCTTCTGCATATGGCTGAAATTTTTTTATAGTATATACAAGATTGAGCTCTGGAGGATTTTCGGTAATTTCTTTTAACCAAGAGTTAGTCATCAATTTAACACCATTTGATACTTTTTTAGTCCATCTGCGACATATCCATTCAAAACGAAATATACTTAATATTCCACCAGAGTTAATAAATTCTTTCATCAGAATTTCATTAGGAGCTGGTGCAGTAATAATCCTAATAACAGGCTTATTGAACCTTTCTGCTATATGCTTTCCTAAAAAGAAAAGATGTTCATAAATAATTAAGTCAAATTTATGGACTACTTTTATAGAAGCTTGATAGGCATTTTTTATTTGAATAGAAAGTTTTCTGTCATCTTCATAACAAAGAAAATCAGAGCCCATTTCTAAAATTTTATCTTTCCATTCTTCAGTTAGTAAGTATGTTACGGAATTACCTTTATGCACTAGCTTTTCTACTAACCCAAGGGTAGGGTATACATGTCCAGAAAAAGGTAAATTTATAAATAAAATTTTCATAATCAACCTCCTTTACGATTTTTTATCACGTATTTACTTCGCTCAAATAAACAAAATACTGTTCTGTTTATATTTTACAATGTACTTTAGGCAAAGTCAATTATAAACAGAATATTATTCTTATAATATTGAAGATTAAAGCTTACACATAAGGGAAATTATGTTTTTTAAAATGGGTAGAGACTTCCATGATTGTAGGGAAGATGAAGGATATGGAATTAAGCAAACTATTTTTTATGGGTTTTGTGCCAGCAACAAAAATGAGTAAAGAAACAATTAATAAGTTTAATTCTCATTGGAAAATATTTACATATTTACAAAACCTTATTATACTAGAGCCAGATACTATTGGAGAGGCTTACTTTTCAATTTGTACTTCTAATGTTTATACAGATATTACTGGAAAACTAATAAATCATCGAGGTCAAATTGTTAAAAGGATAGAGTATCTTTGCTAATTCTGATAAATTTTTATTTAATTATTTAAATTAATATGATAAAAGTTATGATTAATTAGAATTTAATTTATACTTGATTTTATTTAATTATTTGAATATACTTTAAGCAAAAGATAGAGAGTGAGAGGATTAAATAGAAAAAAATAACTCTTTATAGGAGCGATTTTAATATGGAGACATACTTTAATAAAAAAATATTACTTGTTGATGATGAAAAAGATATAATAGATTTAATTGAAGAAGTACTTATAAATGATGGTTTTAAAAATATTATTAAAGTCTACAATGGTTTAGATGCTATTTCTTTGTGTAAGATAGAATGTCCAGATATTATTATTCTTGATATAATGTTACCAGATGTAGATGGGATAGAAGTGTGTAAAAAAATTAGAGAGTTCTCATATTGTTCAATTCTTTTTCTTTCATCAAAAGATGATGAGATTGACAAAATACTTGGTCTTAGTAGTGGTGGCGATGATTATATAACGAAGCCATTTAGCCCAAGAGAGGTTGTATTTCGAGTTAAAGCTCAATTGCGTAGACAACAATACCAAAGCATTATACCATCATATGATGTAGTTATTAAGTTAGGTAAGATTACTATTGATACAGAAGGAAGCCGTGTTTATAAAGATGGAAATGAAATTGGGTTAACTGGAAGAGAGTATCAACTTTTAAGTTATATGGGTCAAAATATAAATAAAATTATAGGTAAGGAAAGATTATATGAAAAAGTGTGGGGAGAATATAGCAGTATCTGTGATAATACAATTATGGTACATATACGTCATATACGAGAAAAAATCGAAGATAATCCTTCAAATCCTAAATTACTCATAACAGTTAAAGGTCTAGGATATAAACTTGTAAATAGAGTTGATTAGAATGGATTTTAATGTTAATAGGCACTTATTTATGAGTGCCTATTAATATTTGTATTCCAGCAATAGACTTTGCAGTCTATTAGATTCTTATCTTTTTAGTTTCCTAGCTATGAGACTTTAACCAAACATTAATACATGTATTGAAGTATTGATTAAACAATATCATAGATAGATTTATATTAATTGTTTCTCTATGTTAAATACCTTATCAATCCAACCTTTATAAAATTTTTCTTCATGAGATACTAGTATGATACTTCCTTTAAACTGTTTTAAAGCATTTTGTAAAGCATCCTTTGTTTCTGCATCAAAATGGTTGGTTGGTTCATCTAGAATTAAAAAATTGCAAGGAGATAATATCATACAACATAATTTAACCTTAGATTGTTCACCACCACTTAGAGTAGATATACTTCTTGAAACATGCTCTTCTTTTACTCCGCATTTGGCTAGGTGACGTCTAATCTCCTTTGTATTAAACTTTGGATACTTATCTGCCACTATTTGAAGTGGCGTTTTAGTGGGATTCTCCCATTTTAAATCTTGTTCATAATAACCAATTTTAACTTGGTCTGAAAACTTAAAACTTCCAGCTATGCAAGGAATATCTTTAACTAATGTCTTTAACAAAGTCGATTTACCAATTCCATTAAATCCAGTTATAACTATTTTTTGACCTCCATCAACAGAAAAATTTAGTTTTGGAAGCAAAGAATAGTAGTAGCCAACTTCAAGATTGGTAACTGTAAGAGCATTTTGAGCAGATATTTCAATCTCTGAAAATTGAACATTTGGTTTTCCTACAAAACTAGGAGGAGCTATTCTTTCTATTTTATCCAATTGTTTTTGTCTTCCTCTTGCAATTTTTGAATTTACCCCAGCTTTATTTTTACGTATAAATGTTTCTTCTTTTTCTATTTTCTTTTGTTGTGCTTGATATCTTCTAATATAATCCTCCCTTAAATGTGATTTTTGTTTAAGAAACTCTGAATATTTTCCATGATATTTTTTAATCATGCCAAACTCTATATCAAGAATGCCTGTAGAGATTTTCTCTAAAAAGTCAAAATCGTGGGAAACTACAATAAATGCTCCAGCAAATGTATTTAAATAACTTGAAAGCCATTCAACATGTTCTTTATCTAAAAAGTTTGTTGGCTCATCTAATAATAAAACTTCATGATTAGAAAGCAGTAATTTTGCCAAGATTACTTTTGCTCTTTGTCCTCCACTAAGTTCTCCAACTACACGATTCATTCCTATCGAATCTAATCCAAGACCATTTGCTATTTTGTTCACTTCATTGTCTATGGAATAGAAGTTGCTTGCTATTAGTTGTTCTTGATACTCTGATGCCTTAATCAGGAGTTGTTCATTTCCAGATAGAGCACTTTTTTGATATAGTAAATTCATCTCCTTTTCTATTTTATAAAGTTCTTCAAATGCAGAGTGCAAATAGAGGGATATTGTTGTATCTCTATTAATTTCTGCATATTGGTCTAAATGACCTATTTTGATATTAGTTTGCCACTTGATTTCTCCTTCATCTGGAATAACTTCTCCTAATAAAATTTTAATTAAGGTACTTTTCCCTACACCATTTTGACCAACTATACCAATATGTTCACCTTTGAATAAATCAAAGTTAGCTTTCTCATACAGTGACTTATCCATAAAACCTTGTGATAAATTAGTTACTTTTAATAAACTCATAATTCAAACTCCTTTTCTTTTATTAAAAATTTATGAAAATAAAAAAAGCAGAGGAAAGGCATTCTAAAATGCCGACCTCTGCTTTTGGAAAAACAAAAGGTCATAGACAAGCATTGTTGTCTATGACCAGAAAATCTATATATCTATCGGCAAATAGGCAATTTTAAATAAGCATAGCTAAAAAACTATACTAAACCTATATTTGCCGATGAAGATAGAAAGCTCTAAGCTTCCAGATTAACCTCTACACAACGCTTCATCGTATACATTTGTGTAGAGTTAAGTTTTCTAACAAGTTTAACTAATTCTATATAAATCATAATTGTTCACATCCTAATCTTAATTCTAGTTTATTTATATTTAAACTGTACTTTAGTACTTTTGGTATTATCTTATTTATTTAAATTATATTTTACTAATTATAGCTTAAATCATGTTATCATAATACATAGTTATAGTCAACCAAAAAAGCTATTTTCATGTAGTCACTTTGATAACATAATAAATTAAAATTATATTATTAAGGTGTAGGATAGTGTTAATTATAATAATTCTCCATAATTTTGATATAGTATAAGATTATCTTTACAAGATATTATAACCTGTAGAACAAGTTGAATACTATTGTTGAATTTTCAAGGATATGCTAATATACATATATAATTGTTAGAAATAAAATAAATGCAAAATTTACATATGAAGGTATACATTTAAAGTAGTTATTAAAGATATGTGTTTATTTATGATTATATAAACAGGTATACTTTGAATATAATATCATTAGTAAGATAATGTAAATGAGTTATTATGAAAATAATCGAAAGCAATTTCAATAAAGTCTTTTACAAAGGGGAATCAGGTTTGTGTCGATTAAAAGAATAGTTTTTATAATGTCTTTAATTAGCTGTGTAGTATTTATGTGTCTCCCAATACAAGCAATTGCTACATCAGAAAAACGTGTGGTAAAAGTAGGTTTTTTTGAGTTTGAAGGGTATCATGAGTATAATGAAACTGGAAATAGAAGTGGGTATGGGTATGAGTATCTCCATGAGATTGCAAAGCATACTGGTTGGACATACGAATATGTATCTGGTACATGGGAAGAATGTCAAACTATGTTAGAAAATGGTCAGATTGATTTGCTTACATCTGCACAGTATACAAAAGAGCGTGCAGAAAAATTTGACTTCTCAGAATTGCCAATGGGGAGTAGTTATGCACGTATTACAGTAAAACGTGGAAATTTAAAATATTTACCAAATGATTATAAAAATTTTAATGGAATGGTGATTGGGTTACTTGATAGTAATAGTAGAAATGAAAATTTAAAAAGATTTGCACATGAAAAAGAATTTAATTACACATCTAAATATTTTAAAAATCAAGAAGAGTTAGAAAAAGCATTAAAAAATGGAAAAGTAGATGCTATATTAACTAGTAGTTTAAGAAAGGCTAAAAATGAAAATGTAATTGCTCAATTTTCTCCATCTTCATTTTATTGTATCGTAAAAAAAGGTAATACTCAATTGTTGCAAGAAGTTAACAATGCTCTGGAAGACATTGAAATGGATAATCCTGCATATAAGTTTAATTTGTATAGTAAGTATTATCAATCTGGCAATAAAAATGAGTTTATTCTTTCTAAAGAAGAACATAATTATCTAAAAAGAAATAATAGTATACGTGTAGTTAGTATGCCAGAATCATATCCACTATCGTATTTAGAAAATGGGAAATTTAATGGTATAATATCAGATATGTTTAATTTAATTGTTAAAGACCTTGGTTTAAATATAGATTATATAGAAACCAATTCATATAAAGAATCAATCAATATGTTAAAAGAAGGAAAAGCAGATGTAATATACTTTTTTAATTCTGATTATGGTTGGTCAGAGCAGAATGGAATAAAAATTACATCTCCTTATATGGAATTGAATTACAGTGCAATAACTAAGAATTATAAGAATACTAAATTTAACAATATTGCCGTTGTAGACAATGATAAATTTAATGATGAGTATATCAAAAAACGTTATGACAAAGCTAAAATTAAAAGTTATAAATCCGAAAAACTGGCTATAAATGCAGTAGAAAGAGGCGATGCAGATGTAGCATTTATAAATACATATTCTGCTGAAAACTATATACAAAAAGATTATAATAATTTAAAAGCAATTTTGGTTACTGATTATAAAACTAACATATCCTTAGGTGTCAACCAAGATACAAATCCAGTACTATATTCTATTTTAGATAAAAGAATAAATTCACTTAATAAGGATGCTTGTTCTGAAATTATTGCAAAACATACAATGTTTCAAAATTATGATACTAGCTTATCTCAATTTGTACACCAGCATCCAGTTCAGACAGTTTTAGCTTCTTTTTGCTTTTTCTTAATTATAATAGCAGTGCTTTCTTATATAATTGCAATTAACAGAAGACACTCAGTACATATTTTTGATTTAGCATTTAAAGATACAATTAATGGTATTTGGAATTACAATGGATTTGAAAAAGAGACAACAAAGCTTTTGGAAAAACATAAAGAAAAGTATTATGCACTGGTTGCTTTTGATATAAAGAAATTTGCTGTAATAAATGAGAACTATGGGAGAGATTCTGGAGATATAATTATAAAAGAAATTGTTTTAGCTCTAAAAAAGACTATAGGTGATACATCTTTATTAGCCCATGTAAAAGCAGACCATTTTCTTTTTCTTTTACCGTATGAGTTTAAGAAAGATTTGGAACGAGTTCTTAATAGTATAAGTGAGGATATATCATATTTTGAAGTGAAAGGCTTTAGTATTAAAGTCAAGCCAAACTTTGGAGTATACAATATTGAATCTGAGAATGTTGCAGTTACCAAAGCTATTGACTATGCTGAAATTGCTAGAAGAAAAGCAAAGGAAAGTAAGTCATCTATAGTGTATTTTGATGAGTCACTTAGAGAAAGTCTTAAAAAAGAGAAAGAGATTGTTGATAGAATAGATTATGCATTAGAAAATGGGGAATTCCAAGTTTATTATCAACCTAAATTTGATATGAGAACAAATGAAATTATTGGAGCAGAAGCACTTGTTAGGTGGAATCATAAAGAACTTGGTTTTATGAACCCAGGAGAATTTATTCCTATACTTGAAAAGAGTGGTGGAATTATAGAAGTTGATTTTTTTGTGTTGGATGAAGTATGTAGATTGACTCGTTTTTGGGTGGATTCTGGAATTAAACCAATTTCAATTTCTGTAAATCAATCAAGAGCACATTTTCAAAGAAAAGATTATATATATAGATTACAAAATTTACTTGTTAAATATAATATACCTAGAAATATAATTGAACTTGAGATAACTGAAAGCTTGTTTGAAAATGATAGCATATCAAATGATATGATAAAGAAGATTAAGGAACTTGGATTTTTTATTTCTGTTGATGATTTTGGGTCAGGTTATTCTTCTTTGAATCTTCTAAATCAAGTTTCTGTAGATATTCTAAAGATAGATAAATCTCTATTAGATAATTCTAAAGGAGAAGGGAAGATTATAAGTAAAGTAGTTGAAATGGCAAATGACTTAGGGTTAGAAGTGATTTGTGAAGGTGTTGAAAATATAGAACAGGCAGAGTTTTTAATGAGTATTAATTGTTATTATGCACAGGGGTATTTGTATGCTAGACCTATGCCAAAAGATATGTTTGTTCAAAAACTGGAAAAGTCTAAAGGTATATAGAAAATTATATAAATATTTAAGTTGTTATAATGATATATTAAAGATTCTAATAAATAAAGAATAAAATATCAAATATGAACTAAAACATAATGGTTATTGAGTAGATATGAAGGAATTAAGGATACATTTTTCCACTAGTCTACTATCTATGAATTAGACTTGATGCAATGAAAATTTCAAGTTTAAAAAAGGTGATAACAGTATAAAAACTGATTATCACTTTTTTTATTACCAGTGTATATGTACTTCATAAAATTTTTTTATAAAATCGTCTATTGTCACATTTTTGGCTTGATTGTAGCACTTTTACTATATATATTGACATCATTATTCATAGGAATTATACTATAAATACTAAAAGTGTCACAAATGTGACACAAAGAATAGGAGGATTAATATGTCAGATATAAATGTTATTGTATGGAGTTTACCCATTTTATTTATGCTACATGATTTTGAAGAAATTATATTTGTTGGTCATTGGAAGAAGAAATTTAAAAGTTTATTAGAGATACCCAATATGAAAAAGAAACCATATGGACATTTCATAGATACAGCATCTTTTTCAATGACTATTGGTATATTGTTTTTAATTCAAGTTCTAATTGCTTTTTTTAGCATTCTGTTTCAAAGCTATTATGTTTGGTATGGGGTGTTCTTTGCTTTCACAGCTCATTTTATTTTAGTACATATTCCTTTCACAATTATATTTAAACATTTTGTTCCTGGTATTTTTACGTCACTTATTATACTACCGATATGCTCCTTTATTTTATATAAGTCTGCAACTATTTTGTCATATTCTTTTCAAACGTATGTTATTTCATGTGCTTTAAGCTGTGTAGCAGTTGGTATTTTATTTATAAGTGTTGATTTTCTTATGAAAGTATTTTATAAATGGTTAAACAACTATGCCCTAAGCAATGCTATGAGATAAAAAGATTTTAGCAGTATATAACTTAATGATATAAATGGAGGAAGGTAACTATGAGAAAACATCTGGATGAAAAGATTTTTGTTGAGATTAATGGTATGCGACAGGGAATGTTTTTGCAGAGCGAGGACACCAACGGGCCAGTACTTTTGTTTCTACATGGCGGACCTGGATCGCCGGAAATCTGTTTTACGAAGAAGTATCCCGCTGGGTTAGAGAAGCTGTTCACCATTTGCTGGTGGGAGCAGAGGGGCAGTGGCATCTCCTACAGTAGCACGATTCCAAAAGAATCGATGACCATTGAGCAGATGATTTCAGATATACTTGCAGTGGCTAAATATCTTAAAGAGCGTTTTGGAAAGAAGAAAATATACGTGATGGGTCACTCTTGTGGATCTTTTCTGGGTATGTTTGCAGTTCAGCGAGCACCAGAGTACTTTTACGCCTATATTGGTATAGCTCAGGTGTGCCAGCAAGCGAAATCAGAGCAGTTGGCGTATGATTATATGCTTCAGAAATACCGCACTGTTGGCAACAAGAAGATGGTATATAAGTTGGAAAAATTCCGTATTGATAATTGGAAAGAGATGAACATGAAGTATCATAATATACGAAATGTCTGCATGAATCAACTTGGAATTGGCCTAATGCACAACAGTATTTCCAGACTAGAAATAGTCATGATTCTTCTATGCTTTAAGGGATATACTTGGAAGGAGAAGATGCAGTACCTCAGAGGTGGTTCGTTCTCCTTGACATGTCTTTGGAGCTATGTCCTATGCGGCGATTTGTTTAAGGAAGTTCCTTGCCTGGAGGTTCCAGTCTATATGTTGCACGGCAAATATGACTACAAGGTGTCCTATTCTCTGGCTGAAGAGTATATCCGTGTGTTGCAGGCACCTCTCAAGGGATTTTATACCTTTGAAAATTCTGCCCACAGTCCTTGCCAAGAGGAGCCAGAGTGGATGTTCCAAATTATGCAAGAAGATGTACTCCAGAGTAGAGTGGATTTGGCGGATTCATTAGAGTGCATTGACCAGTCTGGCGTCAAGGTCACAAATTGAACATAAAAACGTTCCTCTATTATGTATCACTTATGATATTGAGTGTAGTTCTGGCAATCATTTATGTATGATATGTAAAAATGACTAAAAAAATTAAATATACAGCAAAGGCACTTCATAAATTATGAAGTGTTTTTTATTATTGTGAAAATAAGTATTGTATCATGAACAATAAAAAGAACAGTATTAATTAAATTTTAAATAATTTCAAGTATTATATATTATTTTATTTGAAAAAACTAAAATTTTAAGGAAAAATGATGTATTTGTATTAAATTTTATTGAAATAATTAAAATTATTTACTTAATATAAAATATTAGTTAGAATTATACTAAATAATTAAGGAGGTGAACAGCTATAGATGAGATAGATTTAAAAATAATTAATTCTCTAAAGAAGAATAGTAGAGCCTCAACTTCTGAAATAAGCAGACAAGTCAATTTATCAATACCAGCAGTTTCAGAACGCATAAAGAAAATGGAGCAATCAAATATAATTCAAAAGTATACCATTCAAATCAATAGAGAAAAAACAGAATACAAACTTTTGGCTTTTATATTTATCAATACTGATTTATCCAAAAGTATAGAAGATTTTAAACAAATTATATTGGAACATGAGACTGTATTGGAGTGTCATCATATTTCAGGGGAGTATGATTATTTAATAAAAGTATTAGCAGAAGATACTAGTGACCTTGAAGAATTTATATCTATAACATTAAAAAAAATCAAGGGAATTCAGAAAGCTAATACAACTATTGTCCTATCTACGATTAAGGAAGAAATCAATACATGTAAAAGTATTTTTAAAATATATTAAGTAGCTAAATATTAAGTATATTATTTATCTTTATTTTAACTAAATTTTAGGAGGAAAATATAATATGAAAGTTTTAGTTTTTTTAGCAAAGGGTTTTGAAACTATGGAATTCAGCGTATTTATAGATGTTATGGGATGGGCTCGTAATGATTATGCTTGTGATATTGATGTAGTAACTTGTGGATTTAAAAAGGAGGTTATAAGTACATTTAATATTCCAGTATTGGTTGATAAGACCATAGAAGAAGTATGTGTTGATGATTATGATGCTCTGGCTATTCCTGGGGGATTTGAAGAGTTTGGATTTTATGAAGAAGCATATGATATGCCATTTTTAAACTTAATAAGAGAATTTGACTCAAAAGAAAAGATAATTGCATCTATTTGTGTGGCAGCATTGCCAGTTGGCAAGAGTGGAGTTTTAAAAAATCGTAAAGCTACTACATATCATTTGAAAAATGGTCAAAGGCAAAAACAATTAAGCGAGTTTGATGTAAATGTAATTAATGAACCAATTGTTGTAGATAAAAATATTATAACTTCATATTGTCCAGAAACTGCTCCACATGTAGCTTTCAAGCTTTTGGAAATGTTGACAACTAGAGAGCAAATGGAGATTGTTAAACTAGCTATGGGATTTAAACTATAATGAGTTATAGATTTTCTAAGTAATCAGAACCCCAGTCACACATGCAATCTAAAATTGGAATAATACTCTTTCCAAAATCTGATAGTGAATATTCTACTTTTGGAGGAACAACAGGATAAACAACTCTTATAATTAAACCATCTGCTTCTAATTCACGTAGCTGTTGAGTTAACATTTTAGGTGTTGCTTTAGGAATTAATTTTCTTAGCTCATTAAATCTCAATATAGTGTCTTTAAGATGCCAAAGTATAAGTGTCTTGTATTTACCACCAATCAATGCAAGTGTTGCTTCTATTGGACAACTATAATTACTAGGACATTTTTTCATTTTTAAGCTCCTTTCATATATTTTAAAGTATCTTTTTAGGTACTATATTACAAAAAAGTGCATTATTGTAATATAAAGTTATAGTGATAAAATTATAGCATAGGTTAAATGAATCATCAATGTAACCTAATAAAATGATAGGAGGTAAGTAAATGAATTTTGTTGAACTTGCAAAAAAAAGATATTCTTGTCGTAATTATCAGGATAGAAAGGTTGAAAAAGAAAAGCTTGAGAAAGTTTTAGATGTTGCGAGAATAGCTCCAACTGGTGGTAATCGTCAACCACAAAGATTAATTGTTATTCAAGAAGAAAAAGGTCTGAATAAACTTTCTAAGGCTGCCAATATATATGATGCACCATTAGCAATTATTGTGTGTGGAGATAAGGAAAAAGTTTGGACAAGACCTTTTGATGGAAAACAACTTACAGATATTGATACAAGTATAGTCACTGACCACATGATGTTACAGGCAACTGAACTTGGATTAGGAAGTGTTTGGGTGTGCTATTTTAATCCAGATGTAATTAGAGAAGAGTTTAGCTTGCCAGACAATCTAGAACCAATAAATATATTATTAATAGGATATGAATCTAAAACACCAGAAAGCCCAGATAGACATGAAAAAACTCGTGTTTCTTTAAGTGAAATTGTTTCTTATGAAACTCTTTAATCAAAAATTAAGTTATTTACATAATAAATATAATAAAATATTTGTGATAAGTAAAATTTAAAATAAGTAATATCTACATGAAGTTAATTTTAGTGAAGTGTATCTGATTTTAAGAGAAGATATACTTCACTAATTTATTTGTTTAAAATGTTTATTAAATGTGAGGGTTTTACGAACTAACTAAAATATATCTATTGAATTAACTTTTAAATCTGAAAAAGCACTTGAGATATAGTCTTTTATATCATTTAGATGCTCTTGAATTTGTTTTTCTGATATTCCATCAACTCCATATACAAAATACAAAATATTTTTAGTATCTTTTGTTATAGATGTTCGTTTATCTGGTCCATTAAGAATGCTGGATAATATACCAATGTTATCAGATAAAAATAAATCATACTTTGTTAAGACCTGTTCTTTATCACTTATCCCATAAAAATGTTCACCACCACTTGCTACATCTATTTTCAAAGGTAATTCTATCTTATCAAGGTTATGTCCTGCTGTTAAAAGAAGGTTTTTTAATTCTGCTAAAAACATTGATTCAACTGTTATGCCTACATCTGGGATATTTTTTTGTTTTAACAAGAGAGATTCTAATTGAAGTAATACAGGGTAAGTTTTCTTAAATCTTTTATAATATTTTATGTAATTTGAAATAGGTTCTGTTTTAATTTTTTCTTGACGATTGTATTCTGGGTGTTGTTTAATGATAGTTTCAGTTACAGAGTTTTTAAGAAATAGAAAATTTTCTTTATTAGTATTTGAATTTATAATATTTATAACCATAACTCCAAATTTAAGGTTAGGATAAATTTCTTTTACTTTATTTGATATTTCTAGCATAATATAGACTCCTTTTTATTTTATATTTTATGATATAATCTTAGCAAGATAAAAGTGGATTTTGTAGTTCCACTTTTATAGCAATTTTATAGAACCACTTTTGGAGGTATTAAAGTGTGGATTACGATTAATAGAAATAGCAATATATCACTATCAAGACAAATTTATTGTGAAATAAAGGGTATGATTTTGGATGGAAGCTTAAAATTCGAACAAAAATTGCCATCATCTAGAACTTTGTCAAAAGAATTATCTGTATCTCGCAATACAGTTTTAGATGCATATAATCAATTAATAGCAGAAGGATATCTGGATACAAAAAATGGTTATGGGACAATCATAGCTAAAGGTATATCAGAGTGTAATGTTGATTTTAAGTTAAATTACACTTTTGAAAATGTAGATAATTTGCATATCAATAAACAAAAAAACTGCATAGATTTTCGTTCTGGTATTCCAGAATTAAAACTATTTCCGCGTAAAGAATTTTCAAAGTTATACAAACAAATACTGTATGATTTATCAGATTTAGATTTTAGATATGGAAGTGTTGCTGGTGTATGGGGATTGAGAGTAGAAATATCTAAGTACTTATTTCGCACTAGAGGTATTAGATGTAATCCCAAAAACATTATGATTGTTTCTGGTTCAACACAGGGATTATCCCTAATTTCACAACTTTTATATAAAAACAATAAAAAAGTAGTTGTAGAAGACCCTATTCATAAAGGCTTACTAAAGGTTATTTCATCTATTGGATATTCGGTTATTGGAATTAAAGTAGATGATAAGGGTATTAATACTGATTTAATAAAATCAGTGAAAGGCATTTCTTTTGTTTATACTACTCCTTCTCATCAATATCCCTTAGGGGGTATTTTACCTATTCAAAGAAGACTAGAACTTATTAGATGTGCAATAGAGAATAGTTACTATATAATTGAAGATGACTATGACAGTGAATTCAGATATGAGGGACAACCAATTAGTTCTCTTTATGAACTTAATCCAAATAAAGTAATTTATATAGGTTCTTTTAGTAAAATATTATCTCCAGCTATTCGTGTCGGATTCATGTTACTACCAGATAATATTTTAGAGGATTATAAAGTTATGAAAATGTACTCTGATGTTCATACAGAAACAATATTTCAGTATGTACTAGCTGAGTTTATTAGAGATGGAAGCTTAGAGAAGTATATATTTAGAATGAAGAAACTATATAATAGAAAACGTAAACACCTTATTGAAGTATTAAACACTGAGTTTAAAAATGAATTTAAAATAAAAGGTGAGGCAGCAGGCCTTCATATAGTTGTTCATTTTTATAATATCAAGTTTACAGAAAGCTTGATTAATAAAATTTTTGAAGCAAATATAAAAGTTTATCCTATACAGCAGTATGCAATTAAGAATATGTTAGAATATGACCATGAAATTATACTAGGTTATGCTCATCTTAGTCTTGATGAAATTGAAAAAGGTATAGAAATACTCAGTAAAATAATACATATGAACAAAGATACATAGATAGAATCTTTAGTGATTTATATAATGGATACAATTGAGTTGACATTTTAATAATAGTTATTATATTAATGTATCGTTATTATTTTTATATTGGAATATTTAATATTATGTTGTAGATATTTTACGACTATTAACTAAGTTAAGATAGCAATTTATATTAAGAAAAAAGTTTTTGCATAGGTTATAATACTTAAAAGGAGAGGATGAAGTTGAAAACAAATACAGATGTGATTATGGACATTATTGATTATATAGAAGAAAATCTTACAGAAAATCTAAATTTAGATAAAATAGCTGATATTGCTAATTATTCAAAATACCATTTACACAGAATGTTTACAAATATTGTAGGATGTACTATTCATCAATACATACAGAGAAGGAGACTTACTGAAGCAGCTAGACAACTTATATTTACAGATAAATATATTATAGACATAGCTATTATAGCAGGATATTCTACACATCAATCATTTACACTGGCATTTAGAAACTTATACAAAGAGTCTCCACAAGTATATAGAAATAAAGATGAATTTTATCCTATACAACAGAGATTTGTTTTAAATCTAAATCATCAAATCCAAAATGCAAAATGTATGTCTTATACAAGTATTAATTATAAACAAAGAAGAGATGAAATCAATTCTTCTCTTAACTTTAACATTAATTGTGAGGTGAAAGTAGCATGAGTTTAGTACCACATGTAATTGAACAAACTGGTCAAGGGGAAAGGTCTTATGATATATATTCGAGATTATTAAAAGATAGAATTATATTTATAGGAGAAGAAATTAATGATGATATTGCAAGCCTAGTAGTAGCTCAATTACTATTACTAGAATCAGATGACCCAGATTCAGATATAATTATATATATAAATAGCCCTGGAGGCTCTGTTACAGCAGGATTTGCTATATATGATACAATGCATTATGTAAAATGTGATGTATCAACTATTTGTATTGGTATGGCAGCAAGTATGAGTGCTTTTTTACTTGCAGGAGGGACAAATGGAAAAAGATGTGCTTTACCTAATGCAGAGATTATGATTCATCAACCAATGGGTGGAGCTAAAGGACAAACAACCGATGTAAAAATAGCAGTAGATCATATGTTGAAAACAAAAGAAAAATTGGATGGAATTCTTTCTAAAAATACAGGAAAATCAATAGAAGATATTAGAATAGATACAGACAGAGATAATTTTATGACTGCACTAGAAGCTAAAGAATATGGGCTAATTGATTATATAATGAATAAAGAAGAGTAGAAATTTTATTTCAGAATCCAATCTACAATATATAGATAATAAAAAATAACCATGTTTAGATAAACGTGGTTATTTTTTATTTAAAAAAGAAAAGTTTTTCGGAGCTATAACCACATTTTTTAATCAACCAACAATAGACCAAAATGGTTTTGAGTTTCTCCTTTTTCTTTTAAGGTATTTATTTCTAGCCCATTTGACCTTACTGTAGCAAATACATCAATGCCACAAGCTTCCATTGATGGAGCTGTTTTGTTAGGAAAATTACAAGTAGTAGGGTTACACTTAGCACACATTGTACAAGGTCCACTTCCAAAAGCAATTACCTTATAATATCCATCTAAAAATAGTTCTCTTGCAAGTTTGACAGCTAAAGGAGTAACAATGCTCATTTCATGACATCTAAATAGAATGGCTTTATCATAACAATCTATTATTGCTTGTGTTTGTTGATAGGTTGGGACATTAGGTGGACAACAATGGCTATGACCAAATGTGTTGCAACCAAATTGACATTTATAAATTGTCCATGCTGCGGTGAGAATTGTTTTAGGGGCTATTGAAATAGCAATATCAGCTCCGTTAGATTTTAATGTTTCAAAGTATTTTTTCATAATTTGCCTCCCATAAAAAGTAGTTTGGTTTTTTTATTATAAATGAATAAATAATGAATAAATTTAACTATTTCTTATATTTATGATAGCTCAAAAGTATATATCAAACAAATCAAAGTATTAGAATTCTGAATTAAATAAAAATGAACTATGGATAAATAGGATAAATAAAGTTATATACTGTTTTTTTTGTCGGTAAAAGTTTCTGAAATTTCAATAACAAATTGATGAGAAATACCATATATTACTTATGTCTGTAATATATAGAAGACAAAGGAGTTGTACATTATGATTACAATAAGTTTGTGCATGATTGTTAAGAATGAAGAAGAGGTTATAGGCAGATGTTTAGAGTGTGTAAAGGATATAGTAGATGAAATTATAGTTGTAGATACTGGTTCTACAGATTCCACAAAAGAAATAGTCTCAAAATATACAGACAAGGTATACGATTTTGAATGGATAGATGATTTCTCTGCTGCAAGGAATTTTTCATTTTCTAAAGCTTCTAAAGACTATATAATGTGGCTTGATGCAGATGACATAATTTTAGAAGATAATAGGAAAGAATTATTGAAAATTAAAGAAAGCTTAGATACTTCTATTGATATTGTCATGGCAAAATACAATGTCTCCTTTGATGAAAACGGCAAACCAACTTTATCATATTATAGAGAACGACTGTTTAAAAGAAGTTCTAATTACAAATGGGTTGACCCTATTCATGAAGTAATACCTCTTGTTGGAAAACTATTTTATTCTGACTTTGCAATATCTCATAAAAAACTAAACAGACAGGACCCTTTAAGAAATCTAAGAATATTTGAAAAAATGATTTCAGAAGGTAGAGTATTAGAGCCAAGACATCAATTTTATTATTCAAGAGAACTCTACTATAATGCAAGGTATGAGGAAGCAATAGAAGGTTTTACTAAATTTTTAGATTCATCTAGAGGTTGGATTGAGGATTGTATCAGTGCTTGCAGAGATTTAGCCACATGTTATTACTTAATTAATGATGAAAAAAATGCCTTATATTCTTTATTTAGAAGTTTTGAATTTGATGAGCCAAGAGCAGAAGTTTGCTGTGATGTAGGAAAGCATATGTTTGATAGACAAAAATATAAAGAGTCTATTTTTTGGTATAAGGTAGCATTAACAAGAGACAAAAATGATATTAATGGAGGATTTAAATCAAATGATTGTTATGGATATATACCATATATACAATTGAGTGTGTGTTATGACAGATTAGGAGAAGCAGATAAAGCTATTTATTATCATGAAAAAGCAAAAGAAATTAAACCTAATGATAGTGCTATTTTGCATAATGAAAACTATTTTAGTAAATTTAAAAATAATTGATAAGTCACAATAATACTAAATTTGACATATTATATATAGAGCTTAAAAGCTCAAATATATTAGGAGGTGCTTTTAATAATGAGTAGAAATAAATATTTTGGCCCATTTGATGACAATGATTGCGATAATGGCTATGATGACTGCAATGGTGGTCATGATAATTGTAATAGCTGTGATTGTCATCACGGGTGTCCGCCATCATGTGTAGGGCCAACGGGTCCAATGGGTCCAAGAGGTAGAACAGGAGCAACGGGTCCGACGGGTCCAACAGGTCCAAGAGGTCCAGGAATAGGAGCAACAGGTCCAACAGGCCCAACAGGCCCAACAGGAAATACAGGAGTGACAGGAAACACAGGAGCAACAGGATTAAGAGGCCCAACAGGGGCAACAGGGTCACCAGGTCCAACAGGAGCAACAGGAGCGACAGGCTTTGGAATAACAGGCCCAACAGGAGTAACAGGAGCAACAGGAAATACAGGAGCAGATGGAGTAACAGGTCCAACAGGTCCAACAGGAGTAACAGGAGCAAATGGAATAACAGGCCCAACAGGAGCAACAGGAGCGACAGGCTTTGGAATAACAGGCCCAACAGGACCAACAGGAGCAACAGGAGCAAATGGAGCAGCTGGAGTAACAGGAGCACCTGGAGGAACAGGAGCAACAGGAACACCTGGAGCAACAGGTCCAACGGGACCAACAGGCCCAACAGGAGCAAATGGATTAGCAGGTCCAACAGGAAATACAGGAGCAACAGGAACACCTGGAGCAACAGGAATAACAGGTCCAACAGGAGCAACAGGAGATACAGGAGCAGATGGAGCAACAGGTCCAACAGGGGCAACAGGAGTAACAGGAATAGGAATAACAGGTCCAACAGGTCCAACAGGAGCAACAGGAGTAGGAGTAACAGGAGCAACAGGTCTAATAGGGCCAACAGGAGCAACAGGAACACCTGGAGTAACAGGCCCAACAGGAGCGACAGGAGCAACAGGAATAGGAATAACAGGCCCAACAGGAGCAACAGGTCCAACAGGAGCAGATGGAGTAACAGGCCCAACAGGAGCAACAGGGACAACAGGAGCAGATGGAGCAACAGGCCCAACAGGAGCAACAGGAAATACAGGAATAGGAATAACAGGTCCAACGGGTCCAACAGGTCCAACAGGAGTAGGAGTAACAGGAGCGACAGGTTTAATAGGGCCAACAGGAGCAACAGGAGATACAGGAGCAACAGGCCCAACAGGAGCAACAGGAGCAACAGGAACAGCAGGTCTAATAGGGCCAACAGGAGCAACAGGAAACACAGGAGCAGATGGAGCAACAGGTCCAACAGGAGTAACAGGAGCAACAGGAAATACAGGAGCAAATGGATTAGTAGGTCCAACAGGTCCAACAGGAGCAACAGGAATAGGAATAACAGGCCCAACAGGAAATACAGGAGCAACAGGAGTAGGCATAACAGGAGCAACAGGGGCAACAGGAGCAACAGGTCCAACAGGGGCAGATGGATTAGTAGGTCCAACAGGAGCAACAGGAAATACAGGAGCAGATGGAGTAGCAGGCCCAACAGGAGCGACAGGAGCAACAGGGAATACAGGAGCAGATGGAGCAACAGGTCCAACAGGAGCAACAGGAAATACAGGAGCAGATGGATTAGTAGGTCCAACAGGAGCAACAGGAAATACAGGAGCAAATGGAGCGACAGGAGTAACAGGCCCAACAGGAGCAACAGGAAATACAGGAGCAGATGGAGCAACAGGTCCAACAGGAGCAACAGGAAACACAGGGGCAGATGGATTAGTAGGTCCAACAGGAGCAACAGGAAATACAGGAACAACAGGGGCGACAGGAAATACAGGAGTAACAGGAGCAACAGGTCCAACAGGAGCTAGTGCAATAATACCTTTTGCATCAGGCATACCACTATCACTTACAACTATAGCTGGCGGATTAGTAGGTACTCCAGGATTTGTTGGTTTTGGTAGTTCAGCTCCAGGCTTAAGTATAGTTGGTGGAGTAATAGACCTTACAAACGCAGCAGGAACATTGACTAACTTTGCATTCTCAATGCCAAGAGCTGGAACAATAACATCTATTTCAGCATATTTCAGTACAACAGCAGCGCTTTCAATTGTTGGTTCAACAGTTACAATTACAGCAACACTTTACCAATCAACTGCACCAAATAACTCATTTACAGCAGTACCAGGAGCAACAGTTACACTAGCTCCACCTCTTACAGGTATATTATCAATTGGTTCAGTTTCACATGGAATTACAACTGGATTAAATATAGCAGCAACAGCAGAAACACGATTCTTACTAGTATTTACTGCAACAGCTTCAGGACTTTCATTAGTTAATACTGTAGCAGGATATGCAAGTGCAGGAATTTCAATAAATTAGATTAGATAATTAAAAAAAGGCTTCTAGTATCTTATGGATATTAGAAGCTTTCTTAATACTAAATTGATAGATATAGTTTTAGTATTAATCTAATATTAATTGATGAGCACAATATAAAGTACTATTATATAATATAAAATAATAACATTAAATTTGAAATAGGAAATTGTCTAGGGGGGATATTGTGAAAAATAAGATTGAGATATTAATGAATAATTTTGTAAAAGATTATTGTAAATCAAATAATATAACTACAAAATGGCAAGAACTTTTATTTGCTTATGCATCTGTTGAAGACGATATGTTTCATCAGTTAAAAAGTGCTGTAGGAACATCTCATGCTATGCCAAAAGACTTTCTGAAAGATGGTAAAACTATAATTACATATTTTATACCTTTTGATGAAAGTGTGAACAATAGTAATGTTGGAGGATTTGAATGTTCAGAAATTTGGGCAAGAGCATACATAGAAACTAATAGATTAATTTCAGATTTGAACAATTTTTTATGTGAAGAATTAGAAAAAATAGGATTTAGTTCATATGCTATTCCTGGTTCATATAATTTTGATAATAACAAATTAATTAGTGATTGGTCACAAAGACATATTGCATTCATAGCAGGTCTGGGAACCTTTGGATTAAATAATATGCTTATTACAGAAAAAGGGTGTTGTGGAAGGATAGGAAGTATAATCACAAGTTTAGAATTAGAGCCAACTAAAAGACCAAAACAAGAATACTGTTTATATAAACAGTATAACAGTTGTAAAAAGTGTGTAAGTAAATGTGTAAAAGGAGCCTTAAAAGAAGATGGGTTTAATAGAAATAAGTGTTATGAGATGTGTATGCTAAATGAAGCTAAGTATTCTTATATAGGTGGATGTGACATTTGTGGAAAATGTATAGTTGGAGTTCCTTGTTCAGTAATAAATCCATCAAGATAAAGATTTAACCTCAATTAAAGATTCTGATTATATGTGTAATGAGTCGTAAAGATAGAAAAAATATAAATAAAGAATTTGTATTGATTGACAACTATTTATGCTATTGATAGACTTATATGTATTGTTGTAATGTATAAGGAGGGGTGAAAATTTATGTTTGATTTAATCTTTATTTTTGCATAGCAAGGGCTATTGCAAATATAAAATTTAATATATAAATAGCCCTTTGCTATTCCTAATAAAAAATTACTATTTAATAGGAGAGCAAAAATGAGCTATAAAAAAGCAATACATATATTACCAGAAGAATTACTCAAATTAATACAAGAATATGTAGATGGAGAATATATATATATTCCGAGAAAATATAATAATAAAAAAGAATGGGGAAGTAATACATCTACTCGTGAAGAGTTATCCATTAGAAATATGCAAATTTACGAAGATTATCAAGTTGGATATGATTTGAAATACTTATCAGAAAAATATTATTTATCTTTGAAAAGCATTCAAAGAATTGTATTACAAGAAAAAAAGAAAAGATAGTTAAGAATGAGTCCGTGTAATTTTATAATTATACTGACTCATTTTCTTTTGATAAAAGTGTTTGAGGTATAGTTTCTTTTAGGTGGATGTTATAATTTAAGTAATTTCAATAACTTATACAAGTTGTAACAAAGTCAGCTGTAAAGTACTTAATAAGAAGTACTAGTCTTTTGTATAAGAGAAATTAAAATTTATTAAAATTAGGAGGTCTTGTTTTGAGAAAAATACTTGATTATATTCCACCTTTTCATAACTTTCTATTAGTTTAGTAATATTAATAGAAAGGAAATTGTATTTATGCAAGAAATAATTTGGGAAGTGGAATATGCTTCCCAACTACCTGTAATTAGGTATTGTAAAAAATGTGGAAAAAAGATTGAATATATTTGTTCAGATTTATTTAGAGTTAATGCTCAACATAAATATTTAGATATATGGTTAATATATAAGTGTTCAAATTGTGATTCAACATGGAACTCAACTATATATTCTCGTGTTAATCCAAAAAACTTAAATCCAGAAATACTGGAACAATTTCATACTAATGATAGTAATCTTGTTAAGCAATATGCTATGAATGTAGAACTTTTACATAGAAATGGAGCAGAAGTTGGTATTCCAGAATACAAAATAGTAGGTCAAGAAATTAACATTAATGACCTCACACAAGTTAGAATTGTAAGTAAGTATCCGTCTCAGCTAAAGGTATCAACATTATTACGTGAAAAACTAGGTCTATCCAGGAAGAAATTTGATGAAATGTTAGATTGCGGGATTATTAAAAGTATATCTGGAGTTGATTTAAAGAAAAGTAAATTAAATTATGAAATTATGTTAGAGATAGGTAAGTAGAAGTAGAAATCTTCAAATTGACCAGAATAACTAGCTTAATATATGTTCTATTACTACATCATTTTAAAAAATAGTGGCTATGAAAAATGAAAAGCCACTATTTTTATGTATAACTATTATCTTTCTAAATTTTTTAATATTTCATAGTAGTGTTTTGTAGCCAATGTACTTGGTTTACCTTTTTTACAGAAAGATAACTTGGATAGTTTTGGAACTACACGTTCGACAATAATTTTATTATCTATCATCTTAGATTCAAGTGTTTTTAAAGCTTCTAAAAATCTTTTATCCTGTTTTGCACGATTGTAAAATGATAAAACATAAACGTAAAGGAATAGGTTATAATTACGGAAAGGATATTCAACTTGCATGAATAATGTACCAATTCCATAATGACAAGGGCCAATTGGTTTTTTAATAGTCCAATGGTCAAGTAGAAAATCTACAGCTTTGTCAAGTTTTGACTCTTTATTTAGATAATTACTAAAACGGAATGCGTTTAGTATATTAAGTGTTGGAAGAGGATTTGAGTATTCAGTTTCTGGACCCCGACCAAAACTAAATTTATTGCAACGCCATCCACCATCAGTATACTGTGTATCTAAAAAATATTGAAATGTTTTATGCATTCTAATGTCAAGTGCATAACCCATATGACAAAGTACATTAGCTGCGTTAGCAGTATGGCAAGGGTAAATACCTCCATTTGGATATAATTTAAAACGTCCATCTTCTCGCCATGTGCTAAATATCAATTCAGCACATTCTTGAAGTAAAGTATCATCCGAGTTCACACCTAATTCTAACAAATAAAGTATACTATCAAGAGTGGAGAAAGGGGAACCTTTTATTAAACGTTTGTCAGGTGTAGTCCAATAGTCTGCACCATTATCATGTCTGTGTGATAATATTACTTCAATATCTGATAAATATTGATTTTCTACATTCATTTTTGTGACTCCATTTCATATTATATTCAGTATAAATCTATAAAAAATTTTATTATGATATTATTGATATTTATATTTGCTTTATTTTATTCAGGATAGCATCTATAGCTGTATCAGGAACAACTGCTAAATCTTCTGCATTAAAATAATAAATTATATTAGAATCAAATAATATATTTGAATTTGGAGGAAACTCATCATCTCCAAACCAAAGTATAAATATCATAGAAGTATTACCCATATATGTGAACTTATAAGCTAAATCACCCATATCTACTTTTTCAGCTCCCATATTTTCCATAACTAACTTATATTTTTCTATTTGAGATGTAAAAACTTCTGAAAGCCTAGCTAAAGTTCTGTTTAAAAAGTTTGGATAGTAAACATTGCCACCAGGTATTTCTTTAAAAGTTACATATTTATTAGTTCTAGGAATACCCTTAGCATTAATTAAGTATCTAACTATCAAAATTTTAAGTTCAAAGTTCTTACAGATACTATCATTATCATTCCAAACTTCTCCACTTGGATAATCTATGATATATCGTCTATCAAAAAAAATTAGTGTAAATCTGTTTAAATCACTGTTGAAAGATATATTACTTAAATTACTAATTGTATGAGGGTCTAATTCTTTAAATTTTTCTCTAGCATAGTCAAATGGAACATTATAATTACTTTTTGTTAACTTTTCATCCATAATTTTTTCCTCCAATTTAAATAATTAAAGATGTGTTCATAAGAAGTTGTCTTATTATTGATTTTATTACATATTTAAAATATTACAATAATAAGTTATTAAATAAATTTTGATATTTAAGTAAACACATATAAAATAAATACAAAGTACTTGGAATGTAAAGTTTTTGTATCTAAAATATTTTATTTGTAAAATATTAAGTAGTTATTGTAAGCTATAATATGGGAGTATAATATTAGATGTAAATTTGCAAAGAGATTTATTAAAGGTACAGATTAAAATGTTATTAAACATATAAATGGAGGAGTTAGTATGTCTAAGATATTAGTAATAGATGATGAGCTAGATATGTTAAAGCTGATTGAAAACATATTAAAAAGAGATGGTCATGAAGTGAAGGTAATTAGTGATGTAGAGAATGCCATGGATATAAATTTTAACTCTTTTAATCTAATAATACTAGATGTAATGATGCCTAAGATTGATGGTTTTGAAGTATGCAAAGCTATAAGGAATAAGGTTGATTGTCCAATACTGTTTTTGACAGCTAAAAATATGGAAAGTGATATTATGTATGGTCTTGGTATAGGAGCAGATGACTATATAACAAAGCCTTTTGGTGTAGGAGAATTAAGGGCTAGAATAACTGCTCATCTAAGAAGAGAAAATAGAGAGAAAAAAAATTTATTAAATATATCAAATGTTCAATTTAATTTTTTAGGAAAAGAAGTTTCAATTGATGGCAAAAAAATTAATTTTACTAAGAGTGAATATTTGATATGTGAATTTTTAGCAAAAAATAAGGGGCAAGTATTTTCAAAAGAAAGAATATATGAGTCAGTATATGGTTTTGATGGAGAAAGTGATATAAGTGCTATTACAGAACATATAAAAAATATACGAAGTAAATTAAAACAATATGATGTTTATACAATAGAAACTGTATGGGGTATAGGATATAAATGGATGTAATAAATAGACGTGCGATTTAGTGAAAATATTATATATATCTACAAAATGTTTGTAAAATATTAATCTATATATTAAAATTTAATTTATAGATTAATATTTTTTGTGAATGACAAAATTGTAAGGTATTTTGTTATAAAATATTAATATTCGTAGTGTATACTAATAATAAGGTATTTGGTATTAAATCTTGAGAAAAGGATGGTTATCTCTAATGGATAAACTAAAGAATATTAGAAAGAGTTTACTACAGTATACATTTTTATTTTTACTAATAGGTATAACGATTTATCTAGTGTTTAAAACATTAGACATTAAAATGTTATCAAATGTTATAGTTATGGTAGATAAGAAATTTTTATTCATAGGTGCTTTGGCAATAATGTCTCATATAATGCTTGAAGGAGTAGTAATGAAGATAATTATAGAAAGTACTCACAAAGTTAATATTAGATTTATTGGTTTTAAGTTGGCCATTATGGGATTTTATTATAATTTAATAACTCCTTTTGCTTCAGGAAGTCAACCTGTACAGATATATGTGCTTAAAAAATGTAAAATGCCACTTAGTAAGGCAAGTGCAGTTGTTACCAATAAGTCTATTATTTTTCAAATAGTAGTTACTTTTTATTGTACAATACTTGTGCTAATGAATTTTTCTATGTTAGAAAAACAGATGAAAGTGATTATGCCTTTAGTTTTTCTAGGGATAGCTATTAACTTATTTGTCCTAATTATGATAATATTAGTTATTTTAAATCCTCAAAAAATAAAATATTTTATGAGAGTTTCTATTAAGCATTTATCGAAGATTAAATTTTTAAAATTTTTAGATAATAAGATTGAATCTATAGAAAGTTTTATAGATGATTATAGTAAAGCGATAAGTTTTTTTGCCAAGAATAAAAAAGTATTAATTTCAACTATAATAGTAACTTTTATTCAATTAAGTGCTTACTTTAGTGTTTCATTTTGGATATACAAAGCATTTAATTTACAAGGCTATAGTTATATCTATATATTAACACTACAAGCGTTTTTATATATGGCAATATCACCAATACCAACACCTGGAAATGTAGGGGCTAATGAATTAGCATTTTTCACTATATTCAAATCAGTATTCCCTCAACCTTTGATGGGATATGCGGTATTTTTATATGGTGGATTTATGTACTACTTGATTTTGATTGGAAGTGGAATATTTACTGTAATCACTCACTACAGAATGAAAAATAGGATTGGAAGAAATGTAGTTTTAGGTGAAAATTAAATACATTTAAATAAGCGTAGATTAAAAAATATGTCATAAGAACTAGAATATTTTAATTAGATGGTTGAAATATAAAGATTATTATGACATATTTTTTTTAAAATATAAAAGGAATTGTGAGAAAATTGTTGAATTTAATAGATAGTATTGCAAAATATTTGTAATTTTGCATATTATAAAAACATTTCATTATCTTTAAGGTAAATTTTACTTATCAGGGGATAAATCTAAGGGGGGAAATGTATGGAGAAAAAAATTTTAACAGTTTGTCCATACTGTGGAGCTGGGTGTCAGTTATATCTAGTGGTAAAAGACAATAAGATATTAAGAGCTGAGCCAGCTAATGGTAGAACAAATCAAGAAAGTTTGTGCTTAAAAGGTCGTTATGGATGGGATTTTCTAAATGACCCTAAAATTTTAACACCTAGGCTAAAAAAGCCAATGATAAGAAAACAAGGTGTATTAGAAGAGGTTGAATGGGATGAAGCTATAAGTTATACAGCTTCAAGATTAAATGAAATTAAAGAAAAATATGGTCCTGATTCTATTATGGGAACAGGTTCTGCAAGAGGACCTGGTAATGAAGCAAATTATATAATGCAAAAATTTATGAGAGCTGCAGTAGGAACTAATAATGTTGACCATTGCGCTCGTGTCTGACATGCACCATCTGTAGCCGGTCTGGCTTACTCATTAGGTAGTGGTGCAATGTCTAATTCTATACCCGAGATAGAAAATGCAGATGTTTTATTTATATTTGGATATAATGGAGCAGATTCACATCCAATAGTAGCAAATAGAATAGTAAAAGCTAAAAAAAATGGAGCTAAATTAATTGTTACTGACCCTAGATTAACTGAATCTGCAAGAATTGCTGATATACATCTACCTATAAAAGGTGGAACAAACATGGTTTTAGTAAATGCTTTTGGAAATGTCTTGATAGAAGAAGGTCTTTACAATAAAGACTTTGTTCAAAATCATACACAAGGATTTGATGAGTATAAAGAAATTGTTAAACCATATACAGCTAAATATGCTGAAAAGGTTACAGGAATCCCAGAAGAGCTTATAAGAAAAGCTATGAGGGAATATGCAAAAGGTAAGAAAGCTATGATACTTTATGGAATGGGAGTCTGTCAATTTGGACAAGCTGTTGATGTAGTTAAAGGGCTTGCATCAATTGCTTTACTTACAGGTAATTTTGGTAGAGAAAGCGTTGGAATAGGACCTGTACGTGGACAAAACAATGTACAAGGAGCTTGTGATATGGGGGCTCTTCCTAATGTATATCCAGGGTATCAAAATGTAACTGATGATAAGATAAGAGAAAAGTTTGAAAATGCTTGGAGTGTAAAGTTATCTCCTAACAATGGTTATAGTTTAACTCAAGTTCCAAACTTAGTACTAAAAGAGAAAAAGCTTAAAGCTTATTATATATTTGGAGAAGACCCAGTACAAAGTGACCCAGACGCATCAGAAGTTAGAGAAGCTTTAGATGAATTGGAATTTGTAGTTGTTCAAGATATATTTATGAATAAGACAGCTCTTCACGCTGATGTCATACTTCCAGCTACTTCTTGGGGAGAACATGAAGGAGTATATACATGTGCAGATAGAGGATTCCAATTGATGAGAAAGGCTATAGAGCCACAAGGAGATGTAAAACCAGATTGGCAAATTATAAGTGAAATCTCTACAGCAATGGGATACCCTATGAACTATAAAAATACTAAAGAAATATGGGATGAACTTAGACAACTATGTCCAAGTTTCTTAGGTGCTACTTATGAAAAAATAGAATCTCAAGGGTGCGTTCAGTGGCCTTGCAAGAGTGAAAGTATAGAAGATAAGGGAACTATGTATCTATATGAAGGTCAGAAGTTTTCTACTCCTAATGGAAAAGGTAATTTATTTGCTGCTGAATGGAGACCACCTATGGAAGTTGAAGATGATGATTATCCATTTAGTTTATGTACTGTAAGAGAAGTTGGACATTATTCAGTAAGAACTATGACTGGTAATTGTAGAACGCTTAGTTCATTAGAAGATGAACCAGGTCGTGTTCAAATAAATTGTAATGATGCTGAAAAACTAGGAATTGAAGATGATGAACTAGTTAGAATCAGTTCAAGAAGAGGAAGTGTAATAACAAGAGCAACAGTTACTGATAGAGTTAAAGAAGGTGCAACATATATGACTTATCAGTGGTGGGTTGGAGCTTGTAATGAACTTACAATAGCAAATTTGGACCCTATATCTAAAACACCAGAATATAAATATTGTGCTGTTAAACTTGAGAAACTTGAAGACCAAGAATTAGCAGAAAAATGTGTGAAAGAAGAGTATCAAAATCTTAAAGATAAAATGACTGCTACAAATATTTAGTAGTTAATTGGATTAAAGATTTATAAAAAGCGGAAAGGCTAATATTTTATGAATAATATATACTCAAAAACTAAATTACAAGAAAATAGCAAAGATGAAGTTTTTGAAAACAGTTGTAGTCTAGTGAATTACAAATATCTGAATTCTTTTAATGTAGAAGTAAATAAAGTAAATGAATATGAACTATCAACAGACAATGAAGAAATAATTGCAGAATATCCACTTAGTTTTATTTTAAATGGTAAATATGTAAATACATTTTTATGTACACCACATAATTTAAAAGAGCTTGTAGTTGGTTTTTTGAAAACCAAGGGATATATAGAAAACCAAAAAAATTTGTTAAGCTTAGAGATAAATGAGAAGGAACGTTTTGCAAAAGTAAATATTCAAAATAAACAGGAAATAGAAGATGAGCAAATTATATTTTTGAATTCACTAGACTATATAAAATGTACTCCTGTGGAGAGTGATATAAAAATAAATTATGATACGATTTATAGCATAATGGATAGAAATTTAAATTCGTCAGACTTATTCAAAAACACGGGTGGAGTGCACAGTGTGTCCATATTTAATTATGATAAAAATATAGTAACCTGTGAAGATGTGGCGAGACATAATGCAATGGATAAGGCGATTGGATTTTGCGTCTTAAATGAAATATCATTGAAAGATAAAATTGTAGCAGTAAGTGGAAGAATATCATTAGAGATGATACTGAAAGCAGCTATGACTCAAATTCCTATTGTAGTATCAAAATCGGCACCAACTAATTTATCAATAGAGCTTTCTAAAAAATTAAATATAACTCTTATTGGATTTGTGAGAGGAAGACGAATGAATATTTATGCAAATCCACAGAGAGTTATCAAAAAGTGAGACTGAGTATATGTGTGCTAAAAAAGAAGAACAAAAATATTCAAAGTGTGAAATCTGTGGAGCATTAATTGATGATACTGATAAAGTATATGAAAACACATACAATTTGTGTAAAAAATGTAAGCGAAATATAAGTACTGATAAAATATTAAAATATATAAATATATATAATGGAAAATAACTAGGGAGTTAGAAATATACAGATTGAAAGGTGGGATAATATGAAAAATAAAATAGGCTCTTTTGTAATAGCAGACCCAAACAAATGTACAGGCTGTAGAGCTTGTGAAGTAGCTTGTTTTACAATGCATAATCAACATAATAATGTAGGTTATACAGTTGGAACGGTTGATATACCTGTTATACCTAGACTTTATTTGGTAAAAGGTGATACTTTCTGTATGCCAATACAATGTAGACATTGTGAAGATGCTCCTTGTCTAAACTCATGTCCACAAAAAGCTATAATCAAAGAAAATAATATTATGTCTGTAAATGAAGAAAAATGTATAGGATGTAAAACTTGTCTGCTAGCATGTCCTTTTGGAGCTATAGATTTACTTCCACAATATGAAGATGGTAAAGAAGTAGAACAAGTAATTTTAGAAGAAAATAAAAAAATAGCTTATAAATGTGACTTATGTAAAGACAATGAAAAGATAGCTTGTGTAAGTGCATGTCCTCAGGAAGCTTTAAAACTTGTTACTCCAATAGATGACAAAAAGGCTAAGAATAGACAGGCTGCACTTAGCTTATTGTTAACAAATAAATAAAGGATACAGGGGTAGGTGACGTTTATGATAATAAATATAGATAAAGATTTATGTACTGGATGCAGAGAATGTTCCAAAGTCTGTCCAGTAAATGCTATTGAAGGTGAAGAGGGGAAACCACAAGAAATAAATTTAGATAGATGTGTTATGTGTGGTCAATGTGTTCAAACTTGTAAATCTTATGCTTCAGTTATAGATGAAGGATTCGAATTTTTACAAAGTAAAAAACAAGAAAGGGATATACCAGAGTCTATAAATGAACCTATATTTGCAGCATATAATGTATGTGATGTGGATAAGGTTAAAAAGGCTTTAAATGACCCAAATGTATTTACTATGGTTCAATGTGCACCAGCGGTTAGAGTAGCTTTAGGAGAAGATTTTGGATATTATCTAGGATATTTAGGTGCTGGCAAAATGGCAGCGGCACTTAGAGCTTTAAACTTTGATAGAGTTTATGATACTAACTTTGCAGCAGATTTAACTATTATGGAAGAAGGTAGTGAGTTAATTAAAAGAGTAACAGAAGGTGGAACTCTTCCAATGTTTACATCTTGTTGTCCAGCATGGGTAAAATTTATGGAAAAAAATTATCCTAAATTAACTAATCATTTATCTTCTTGTAAATCACCTCAACAGATGGGTGGTGCGATATTTAAAACTTATGGCGCAGAAATAAATAATGTAGATGTATCAAAGATATTTAGTGTTTCTATAATGCCATGTACATGTAAAAAATATGAATGTGATAGAGAAGAAATGGATTCTAGTGGATATAGGGATGTAGATGTAGTATTAACTACAAGAGAATTAGCTTACCTAATAAAAGATATGGGAATTGACTTTAAAAACTTAAGAGAAGAAAAATTTGATAGTCCTTTAGGTAGTTACAGTGGAGCTGGAACTATATTTGGTGTTACTGGTGGAGTTATGGAAGCTGCTATAAGAACTGGTTATGAGCTTATAACTGGTGAAAGTATTCCTGATGTAGAAGTAAAACAAGTAAGAGGAGAGAATGGTTTTAGAAAGTCAACTATTAAGATAGGGGATTTAGACCTAAGAGTTGGAGTAGTAAGTGGATTGAAAAATGTAATACCAGTACTTGAAGATTTAGAAAAAGGAAAATTAGATGTAGATTTTATTGAAGTTATGACTTGTCCTGTTGGATGTGTAAGTGGTGGAGGTCAACCGAAAATTTTACTAGAAGAATATAAAGAATTGGCTTATGAAAATAGAACAAAAGCAACATATGTACATGATGAACATTTAGCAGTTAGAAAATCTCATGAGAACCCTGAGATTAAAAAATTGTATGATGAATATCTAGTAGAACCATTAGGAGAAAAGTCTCATCATTTATTACACACTACATATTGTATAGGAAAGGAAGTGGCTAAGTAATGAACTATTTTGTTATAGCGGACCCTGATAAGTGCATAGGATGTAGAACTTGTATGATAGGATGTGTGGTTGCACATTCAGATGAAGATATTTTTTACAAAAATCCTGATGAGATAAATTTTAACCCAAAACTTTCTGTTATAAAGACAAAGGAAGTTAGTGCTCCAATACAATGTAGACATTGTGAAGATGCTCCTTGTGCAAAGGCATGTCCAAATGGTGGTATAGTTAGAGTAGGAAACACAATAAAAATAAATGAAGAAAACTGTATAGGATGTAAGACTTGTATGTTAGCGTGTCCTATAGGTGCAATAGATATAGTTACATTAAAAGATATAGACGAAGGAAAACTTTGCTTTAGAGAAAGAATGACAGCAAATAAATGTGATTTTTGTATAGAATCTCCAGAAGGACCTGCATGTGTAAATGTCTGTCCAACTAAAGCATTTACTATAGTTAAGGATGAGGATATAGATAGTAAAGTTAAAAACAAAAGAAAATTAGCTATATTGTAATATATAAAAAGATGGAGCTCTATTTATTATTAAGAGTTCCATCTTTTTATATATTATTTATATATTAAAAATCAATTATTGCATTAGTTTATCAAGTCTTTCTTTATTCATTTTTTTCATTCCTATAGAAGTTATAATAAGTAAAGTATAGGCAATTATAACTGATAAAATTATAATGTACCAAGAAAATCTATAACCAAAGTTATCAACTAGTAATCCAAATAATGTTGAACCTAATGCAAAGCCCACTGCAAAAATTAATTGTACGATTCCATATATACTACCAAACTCCTTTTGACCAAAGAAAGTACCTGTTAAATAAGCTGGTCCAATCATATAAGCAAATACAGAAAGTCCTTTCAAGGTAGCAAACACAAATGCAAAAGTAGAAGATTCATCTACAAGTAGCAGTGATAAAGTAGCTATAAGGACCAATATAAAAGCTATAATAAGTGGTTTTACTTGACCAAATTTATCAAACAATAATCCTCCAAATATATTACCAACGAGAGCGAATAAAGCAAAAACGGAACCTACTGTTCCTACTAAAATTGGATTTAGATAATTTCTAAGATAAGTTGGATATTGTACAGATAAAGATGAAACATATATCCCTACAAATATAAATCCCATTGCCATAATCCAAAAATATTTGATTTTTTTAGCTTCTTTTAGTGTATAACCCCATACTGAAGAAGAAATAACATCAGATGATTTCTCTTTTTTTCCTTTAGATTTCACTATTTCACTGGCATCTTTAGGCATTCTAAGTATGAATAATATTATAGGTATACCAATTATCAATGCTGCAATTCCGAATATTAGATAAGAACGACTATATCCTTGAGATGCTAATAAACGAACTACAAGTGGTTGTAGAAATATACTACCAATAGAACCACCAGCAAATGCAAATCCTAGAGCTTTTCCTTTACTTTCTTCATCAAACCATGCACTTATTAAAACAGGTATACCTATAGCAGATATAATTGTAGCACCAACTTGTACAATACACGATAAAGTATAAAATTGCCATAGTTCAGTACATATAGAAAAAGTAGCAAAAGCAATACTAGAAATTATACAACCTAATAAATATAGTGTCTTAATATTGACTTTAGAAAATAATTTACCTATAAAAGGTGATACAATCGCTGAAGCAATCGTACCAATGGTGAATATTAGAGAAAAAGATGCCAAACTAAAGCCTTCTCCTTCTACAACATAACTTATAAACTGAGGTTGTATAGTAGCTACAAGATTAAATGGAATAGCTTGTATCAACATGCAACCAAGTACTATAACCCAGGCATTTGAAAAGTTTTTAATGCTAAATTTATTATTTAGTAGTGTATTCATTGTATCTCTCCTTTAGATTAGGATTTGTAAATATTAATCTAATTATTCTAGTTTTATAGATTAGTTTTGGATAGTATAGCTATTTAAATGTAATTTTGGGTATTAATATAAAAATTATCTATTAAAAATTGATTATTTTAAACGGATGGGGTAAATTAACATATATAGATAGATAAATGAAAGGATGGATAAAATGTCATTTGAAAAAATAAATAATAATAATCTAGATAAAATACACAATAGAAAGTGTATTATGCTTGTAAATTTTAATAAAAAAGAATTATCACTAATTAAAAATATTAGTAATTTTGCTGGAATAAGAGACCACATTATCTTAAGTGATAAAAATGGAGATAACATAATTAGAGATATTTTGGATGGAAATACATCAAATGAATGTGAAAATGGAATTAAAAGTAAGTCTGTGATATTTAATAATACATCAAGTACACAAGTGAATGCATTTTTAGAAGGATTAAAAAAAGTGAGGATAAATAGACCTTTTACAGCTATAGTAACTGAAACATCTATTGATTGGACATTAAATAATTTAATAGAAAATTTAGTTCAAGAACGTAATGCTATGGCATTAGGAAAAACAATTGAGCATAAATAATTTTGAGACATCTTCTAGTGAGTTTAACTAATATACATTAAGTATCATATTATACTGTAGGATATAAAAATTTTAATATGAGTGGATGAAGGAGATTAATATGAAAGTTTTATTTACAATAAATTATGGAAAAGAAAAGTTTGAGAAAATAAGTGAATTAGGATATGATGTTATACATTACTCTGAAGATAGTATTGAAAATAATGAAGATGTAAATACAGCAGATGTACTAGTTACATACAATCCATTTAGTAGACTAGATATTTCTAAAATGAAAAATTTAAAATATATACAAACAACTAGTGTAGGTATAGACCAACTTCCAAAAGAAGAAGTATTAAAGAGAGATATTAAAATAGCAAATAATAGAGGTGGATATAGTATACCGATTGGTGAAAGTATAGTTATGTATATTTTAGAAATCTATAAAAATAGTGCGAAACTTTTTAAACAGCAACAAAATAAAGAATGGAAGATGGATTTTTCTGTATCAGAATTATATGGGCAAAGAGTTGGATTTCTTGGAACAGGGACTATATCATCAGAAGCAGCTAAAAGACTGAAGGCTTTTGGACTAGAAATATGGGGTGTTAATACTAATGGAAGTAGTAAAAAATACTTTGATAAATGTTTTGCCACTGATAATATGAATGTTGTATTTGAAGAATGTGATATAGTTGTTGTAGCAATGCCTTCTACAAAAAGTACAGATGGGATAGTAAATAAAGACATGTTTGAACTGATGAAAGAGGGGTCTGTATTTATTAATGTTGGTAGAGGAAATACAGTTAATCAGAAAGATTTAGAAGACTGTGTAGAAAAATTCAGAGGTGTAGCATTAGATGTATTTGAAAGTGAACCTTTGGGTCAAGATAATAAGTTATGGGAGTGCGAAAATGTCATAGTAACTCCTCATAATTCTTGGGTATCTGATAAGAATAAGGAAAGAACATTTAATATGGTTTATAATAATTTGAAACACTATATAATGGAGAATAAACCTATCGATAACGTTGTAGATATATCAAGAGGTTATTAAATATAAAAAAATTATTAAATATAAAAAAAGTTGATAAAAATAAAAGGAGTTGTCTTAAAATTGATTTTTTCTAATCAAATTTTAAGTCTAACTCCTTTTTGAATTTAGTAAATCACAACTACTTTATGTTCTTTGACAACTCAACATGGAATATTTAGTATTTTGAGCATGAAACTTATATAATTGAAAAGCAAAGCGACACAATAATTATACTTCCTCACAATATCCACAGACTTAGAGCAAGAGTTCCTACATTATGTGTAGATTTTTGGACAAGTACTTTTTTGTAATAAATTTAAAGTCAAAAAAGTGATATACTAAAAAATGTATAAATAGGAAATAATCAATTATAAGGAAATTTCAAAGGAATTTAATTTAAAAAATATAAAGAGGTGCAAAAGTGAGCGTTAAAGATGAAATTAATAAACTTATAGAGAAAATAAACTACCATAATGAAAGGTATTATAATCAGGATAGCCCAGAAATATCAGACTATGAATATGATAAATTAATGAAAGAATTAATTTCTTTAGAGGAAGAAAATCCTGAACTAAAGAGAATTGATTCTCCAACAAATAGGGTAGGAGGTAAGCCATTAGATAAATTCAATCAAATTGTTCATAAAACTCCTATGTTAAGTCTATCGAATGCTTTCTCAGAGCAAGACCTGAGAGACTTTGATAAGAGGGTTCAAGAATATGTAGGAGATAATGTTGAATATGTTGTTGAGTTTAAAATAGATGGTCTTTCTGTAGGTCTTACTTATAGTAATGGAGAGTTCGAAAAAGGAGCAACTAGAGGTGATGGGATTGTAGGAGAAGATATTTCTCGCAATTTAATGACAGTAAAAAGTATACCTCTTAAAATAAGTGACAGAAAAGAACTAATAGTTAGAGGCGAAGTATATATATCAAAAGATAATTTTAGAAAAGTAAACGAGCAACAAGAAGAACAAGAACAACCATTATTCGCTAATCCAAGGAATCTTGCAGCAGGTTCACTAAGACAATTAGACCCAAAATTAACTGCAAAAAGACCTTTAGATATATTTGTATTTAATATGGAGAATATAGAAGAATATAATTTAAAAAGTCATAGTGAATCATTAGAGTATTTAGAAGAACTAGGATTCTCAGTAAGCCAAAGTTACAAAGTTTGTAAAAGTATTGATGAAGTTATTGAACACATTGAATACTGGACAGAGAATAGAGGTAATTTGGAATATGAGATAGATGGTATGGTAATAAAAGTAAACAATATAAAACAAAGGGAAGAAATGGGATATACAGCAAAAAGTCCTAGATGGGCAATTGCATATAAGTTTCCAGCAGAGAAGAAAAAAACTAAAATAATAGATATAATAGTAGAAGTTGGTAGAACTGGTACAATAACACCTTCAGCAATACTTGAACCAGTCAGACTTGCAGGTACTACTGTAAGTAGAGCTACACTTCATAATGAAGATTATATAAGAGAAAAAGATATAAAGATAAATGATACAGTATTAGTTCAAAAAGCGGGTGATATAATACCTCAAGTTTTAGAAGTTATAAAAGAAGAACGTACTGGAGATGAAATAGATTTTAAGATGCCAGAAAAATGCCCTGTATGTTCAGAGCCAACAGTAAGATTAGAAGGAGAGGCTGCTGTAAAGTGTATAAACATGTCTTGCCCAGCGCAAATAAGAAGAGGAATTATACACTTTGTGTCAAGAGATGCAATGAATATAGATGGTTTAGGGGAATCGATAATTACATTGTTGTTAAATGAAAAAATAATTCAAGATGTGTCTGATTTATACTATATAAAAAAGGAAGATGTAGTCGACCTAGAGAGAATGGGTGAAAAGTCTGCTGATAATTTAATAAATTCAATTGAAAAATCAAAGGAAAATGATTTATGGAGACTTATAAATGGATTAGGTATTAAATTTATAGGAGTTAAAGCGGCTAAGATACTTGCATCTAACTTCAAGGACTTAGATGAGGTGATTTCTTCAACAAGTGAGCAACTGGAAGAATTAGAGGAATTCGGAAGTATAATGGCAAATAGCGTTGTCGAGTTTTTTAAGGAAGACAAAAATATGAATGTTATAAACAAGTTGAAAAGTGTGGGAGTAAACACAGAATCATCAGATAATACAGGAGAAAATGTAGAAAAGATATTTGAAGGAATGAAAATAGTATTGACTGGTACACTTCCTACATTAAAAAGAAATGATGCAAAAGATATGATAGAAAAAAGAGGTGGAAAAGCTACCTCTAGTGTAAGTAAATCAACAACGTTTGTTTTGGCAGGAGAGGAAGCTGGTTCTAAGCTTACTAAAGCAAATGATTTAGGAATTAAAGTTATAGATGAAGAAAGTTTTTTAGAATTATTGAATTTATCATCGAAAGATGAAGTAAAAGCTGTATTAGAGAGCTAAAAAGTCGTTTAATTTACTAGAAAACTACTATAATTAATGATAGAATAGTTCAGTAAGCTAATGAGATTATAAAAAAACAATATAATATCTGATGAAATTAAAAATTATAAAAAATAACTTTATAAAATATAAAAAACATAAGAAAGGATATGAAAATGACCAGAAGTTATGATAGAAGTAATGACCAGATAAGACCTGTAAAGATAAGCAGAAATTATACAAAGTATGCAGAAGGCTCTGTTCTTATAGAGATGGGGGAGACAAAGGTTATATGTACTGCATCAGTGGAAGAGAAAGTACCTCCTTTTTTAAGAAATAGTGGTACTGGATGGATAAATGCTGAATATTCTATGCTACCAAGAGCGACACAACAAAGAAAGATAAGAGATGCATCTAGGGGGAAAATCGACGGAAGAACACAAGAGATACAAAGATTAATAGGAAGAGCAATAAGGTCTGTTGTAGATTTAAATAAATTAGGTGAAAGAACTATTTGGGTAGATTGTGATGTTATACAAGCTGATGGTGGAACTAGAACAGCATCTATAACAGGGGCATTTGTAGCAGTTGCAGAAGCAATATATAAATTATATAAAGCAAAGACGATAAAAGAAATGCCAATAACAAATTTTGTATCTGCAATTAGTGTTGGTATAGTAAATGAAACACATTTGCTAGATTTATGTTACGAAGAAGATTCTAAAGCACAGGTAGACATGAATATAATAATGACTGATAAGTGTGAGTTTGTAGAAGTACAGGGTACTGGAGAAGAGAAACCTTTTTCAAGAAAAGATTTAAATTTATTGTTAGAGTTAGGAGAAAAAGGGAATAAAGAATTAATAAGGTTTCAAAGAGAAGCTTTAGGTGAAATAGCAGATGAGATATTAGGTATGGAGTATGGTAATGAGGTAGTAATTGCTACTAATAATGCTCATAAACTAGAAGAAATAGGCGAAATCTTAAAGGACTTTGAATATACAGTGTATTCTTTAAAAGATGTTGACCTAGCAGGAATAGAAATAGTTGAGGATGGAAAAACATTTGAGCATAACGCATTGATAAAAGCTAGAACAATAGCTAGAAAAACTAAACTTATAGCCATATCAGATGATTCGGGCTTAGAAGTAGATGCTTTAGGCAAAAAACCTGGTGTTTATTCAGCTAGATATGCAGGAGAAAATGCAACCGATGAAGAAAATAGAGAAAAGCTATTAAAAGCTATGCAAAATGTACCAATCAGTAAAAGAAGTGCAAGATTCGTCTCTGCAATAGCAGTAGTTTTTCCAGATGGAAAAGAGTTTGTAGTAAGAGGAATCTGTGAAGGAACAATAGGTTTTGAAGAAAAGGGTAAAAATGGCTTTGGATATGATAGCTTATTTATAGTAAAAGGATACAATAAAACCTTCGGTGAGATACCTAGTGTTATAAAAAATTCAATCAGCCACAGAGCAAATGCACTAAAATTTATGAAGCAAGAGTTTATAAAAAGGGTAGTGAAGTAATGAAGATAGGTATAGTAAGTGACACACATATGATGATTAAAAATATGGAAAAAGCAATACCATATTTGAAAGAATGTGACCTAATAATTCATGCAGGGGACAATTTCACAGACTCAAGATATATTCATAGTATGACTAATGTGGGAATTATTGCAGTTAAAGGTAATTGTGACTTTGATGCTGTTGAGGAAGAAGTTGTCTTTGAAGTAGCAAATAAAACTATATTTTTATGCCATGGAGATAAGTATGGTGTAAAATACGGAACACAGATGTTAGAAAACAAGGCAAATGAAGTTGGAGCTGATATAGTTGTATTTGGTCATACCCATACTCCGTTTAGAGAAGTTAAAGATAATGTGCTTTACATAAATCCTGGAAGTACTTCACTTCCAAGAGGAGTATCGTATAAAAGTTTTGTTATTATGGACATAGAAGATAATGACATAAATATTGAAGAAATACGTATATAACGGTGTATTTATCCAAAAAAACGTCAAAAAACGCTTAAAAAATTAAAATTTATCAAATAAGTGCAACGATATTAATGGAACACTTGTAAATAAAAAAACTTATGTGATATAATTAAGTGGTTGAATTATAAATAGAATGAATTATGATACCATTATCGGGTATTACATAAATATCACTAGGAGGATTAGAAGGATGAAAGCAGAACTAATTAAAAAAGAGGGTAATAAAGTTACTTTAAAAATAACAGTAGATAACAATAAATTTGAAGCATCAGTAAATAAGGCTTATAATAAAAGCAGAAATAAATACAATATACCTGGATTTAGAAAAGGTAAAGCTCCAAGAATTGTTATAGAGACTCAATACGGAAAAGGCATATTCTATAATGATGCTATAGAAATATTATTCCCAGAAGTTTATCCAGAAGCTATCAAGGAATTAGATATAGACCCAATAGACAATCCAGATTTAGACATAGAAGAAATAAGCAAAGATAATGGATTAGTTATGGTTCTTAATGTAGAAGTTAAGCCAGAGTTTGAATTAGGAAACTACAAGGGTATAGAAATAGCTAAGGTTGAGAATACTGTAAGTGACGAAAATGTTGAAGCTAAATTACAAGAAATGGTTGAAAAAAATGCTAGACTAGTAAGTGTAGAAGACAAAGCTTTAGAAGATGGGGATACAGCTATAATAGACTTTGAAGGTTTTGAAAATGGTGTAGCTTTTGAAGGTGGTAAAGGTGAAAATTATAACTTAGTTATAGGTTCAAACACATTTATACCAGGATTTGAAGAACAATTAGTAGGAAAAAAAGCTGGTGAAGAAGTAGAAGTTAATGTTACTTTCCCAGAAGAATACCACTCACAAGATTTAGCTGGAAAGCCAGTTGTATTTAATGTGAAGATAAATGATGTAAAAGTAAAAGAATTATCTGCATTAGATGATGAATTTGCTAAAGATACTAGTGAATTTGATACTTTAGATGAGTTAAAAGCAGATGTAAGAGCTAAATTAGAAGAAGAAGCTAAAAATAAAGCAGATGCAGAAACTAGAAATTCAGTAGTAGAAAAAGTTGCTGAAAATACAGAAATAGAAATACCAGAAGTTATGGTACAACATCAAATAGATAATATGTTAAACGAACTTAACTACCAATTACAATATCAAGGATTTGGATTACAACAATTATTAGAGATGACTGGTAGAACTATGGAAGAATTAAGAGAAGAAAGAAAAGAAGATGCTAAAAAATTAGTTAAATCTTCTCTAGTATTAGAAGCAATAACTAAAGCTGAAGGAATTGAAGCAACAGAAGAAGAATTTAAAGCTGAGTTAGAAAAAATGGCTTCTGCTTACAATATGGAAATAGACAAAATAGAAGCTTCTTTAAGAGATGCTGATAAAGAAGATATAAAAGGACAAATAAAGATAAGAAAAACAATAGATTTATTAGTTGAGAATGCAACAATAGCTTAATAAAATAAACGCTAACTAATATAGTTGACGTTATAGAATGTTTAGTATATAATGATGTGCAAATATAATTTAGTTAAATGCGTATAATAATTTACAGTAGCTCAAAAAAAGCTACTGTAAATTATATAGAATAAAGGGGGTATGAAACCATGGCATTAGTACCTGTAGTTGTTGAACAAACAGGAAGAGGAGAAAGATCTTATGATATTTTTTCTAGACTATTAAAAGACAGAATAATCTTCTTAGGAGATCAAGTTAACGATGCCACAGCAGGGCTTATAGTAGCACAGCTATTATTTTTAGAAGCTGAAGACCCAGACAAAGATATACATTTATATATAAATTCTCCAGGAGGAAGTATAACTTCTGGAATGGCTATATATGATACTATGCAATACATCAAACCAGATGTAAGTACTATATGTATAGGTATGGCTGCTTCTATGGGAGCATTCTTGTTGGCAGCAGGAGCAAAAGGAAAAAGACTAGCACTACCAAATAGTGAAATAATGATACATCAACCATTAGGTGGAGCTCAAGGTCAAGCAACAGATATAGAAATTCATGCAAAAAGAATTTTAAAAATAAAAGAAACTTTAAATGAGATATTATCTGAAAGAACTGGTCAGCCATTAGAGAAAATAAAAATGGATACTGAACGTGATAACTTCATGAGTGCAATAGAAGCCAAAGAATATGGTTTAATAGATGAAGTATTTACAAAGAGACCGTAGATAGAGAGAGGTGTTAATATGTCTAAATATGAAGAAAAACGACAATTAAAGTGTTCATTCTGCGGTAAAAATCAAGATCAAGTAAGAAGATTAATTGCAGGTCCAAATGTATATATTTGTGACGAGTGTGTTGAACTTTGTGACGAAATAATTCAAGAAGAGATAGAAGATACTATAGATGAAGATACTACATCATTACCAAAGCCAAAGGAAATGATGGAGATTCTAAATGATTATGTAATAGGTCAAGAAAAAGCTAAAAAAGCTTTATCAGTTGCAGTGTATAATCATTACAAGAGAATATACAGTAAAAAATCTAGTAACAAAGATATAGAAATTCAAAAGAGTAATATACTTTTATTAGGACCTACTGGTTCTGGAAAGACATTACTTGCTCAAACTCTAGCAAGAACTCTTAATGTACCTTTTGCAATGGCTGATGCTACATCATTAACTGAAGCTGGATATGTTGGAGAAGATGTTGAAAACATACTTCTAAAACTTATTCAAGCTGCTGATTTTGATATAGAAAAAGCTGAAAGAGGTATAATATATATAGATGAGATAGATAAAATTGCAAGAAAATCTGAAAATCCATCTATAACTAGAGATGTAAGTGGTGAAGGTGTTCAACAAGCCCTTCTAAAAATACTAGAGGGTACTGTTGCAAATGTTCCGCCACAAGGAGGAAGAAAACATCCTCATCAAGAATTCCTAAAGATAGATACTACTAATGTATTGTTTATATTAGGTGGAGCTTTTGATGGATTAGAAAAAATAATCCAAAAACGTGGTGGAGATAAAACACTAGGTTTTGGAGCTAAGATAGAAAGTAAAAAAGAATTAGATTTAGGAAAGTTATATGAAAAAGTACTTCCAGAGGATTTATTAAAATATGGTATAATACCTGAATTTATAGGAAGAATACCAGTTTTAGCTACTTTAGAATTACTGGATGAAGATGCATTGATGCAGATATTACAAGAACCTAAAAATGCTCTAGTAAAACAGTATAAAAAACTATTAGAGTTGGATGATGTTGAACTAGAATTTGAAGAAGGTGCTCTTCGTGCAATAGCTAAAAAAGCTATAGAAAGAAATACAGGAGCTAGAGGGCTTAGAAGTATAGTTGAAAGCGTAATGATGGAGACTATGTTTGAGGTGCCATCTAGAGATAATATAAAGAAGGTTATAGTAACAGAGAAATCTGTGAACGAAGACTCAGTAAATCCTATCATAGTACTTAAGGATCAAGAGGAAAGTGCATAAGATGATGAAAAGGAGCTTTAAAAGCTCCTTTTTTTATGTTAATATGCTTAATATAAAACTAGATACTACATTATAAAAATGAGAGTAATATACCTAGAATACCAAAGACGAATACAATTGCAATAGAGCCAATTTTTCCTTTATATAAAAGATAAAATGATGCTATAAATGCAATTATTCCATATAAGTCCCAATTAACTTCTTTGGCAGATGAAAAAGCTGCTGATAATATAAATCCCAAAGTAATTGGTCTAAGAACCATCAATAAATTTTCTACTTTTTTATTATTTTTGAACTTAGAAAATAACTTTGATATAATAGTTAGACCTATTAACGCAAAAACCGTTACACCAATAGTTGCAGACATAGAACCAAAAAAACCTGCAGTCTTAAATCCTACGAATGTAGCACTATTTATTGCTACAGGACCTGGTGTAGATTGTGATATAGCAAGTAAATCCAAGAATTCTTGATTAGTTATAAGGTGGTATTTAGATATGAATTCTTGTTGAATAAATGGTAGCATGGCATAACCACCACCAAAACTAAAGGCTCCTATTTTAAGGAATATTAAAAAGAGTAGTGTTATTTCTGACATAGACTATATACACCTCCTCCAATTATTAAATAAATAGGGCTTATATTGAATACACCAACAGATAAAACTGCTATAATTAATAGTAGTATGTTAGTTCTAGACTTTGGCAGTTTCTTAAACATGCTCGTAAAAGAATACAATATAAGAGCTATTACAACAGGGGCAACTCCTTTAAAAAATCCATCTAAAACTTTGGATGATGAATTTTTAAAATATAGATATGATAAGACTAGCACTATACAAAATGATGGTAAAGCAGAGCCTAAGGTACATATAAGGACTCCTGGTATACCATAAAGTTTATATCCTAATAATACAGATATATTAATTGCCAGTACTCCAGGGTAACTTTGAGCTATGGATAGAAAATCGATAAATTCTTCCTGCTCTAAAAGTTTTTGTTTGTTTACAAGTTCATCTTGTATAAGAGGAACCATAGCGTATCCACCACCAAATGTAAACGCACCGATTTTTAAAAAAGTTAAAAACAATTTCAACATAATAGAAACCTCCAAAAGATAAATAACATCTAAGTATACTAACATTAATATTATATCATAATAAAATAATAATATAATATGCTAAGAATTTATCATTAATGTTGAAAATTAACTTGTTCGAATATATAATATTAAAAGCAAAATAATTAGACGAGAAAAGGAGTAATGTTGATGGAACAAAATTATACTAAAATAGATCATGAATTACCATTAATTCCTCTAAGAGGATTAGCAATATTTCCATATATGATACTAAATTTTGATATAGGAAGAGAGATATCTCTTAAAGCTTTAGACCAAGCGATGATGGAGGAAGAACTTATATTTTTAACATCTCAAAAAGAAGCTGAAGTCGATGAGCCAGGAGAAGATGATTTTTATCATGTAGGAACAATTTGTAAAGTTAAACAAATGATAAAATTACCAGGAGATACAGTTCGTGTTTTGGTTGAAGGTGTATCAAGGGGTAGAGTAAAACAAATAGAACAAGAAGAAGGATATTTCAAAGCAGTAATAGAAGAAATAGTTTTCGATAGTGACAATTTAGATAGTGAGACAGAAATTGAAATCGAAGCATTTGTAAGAAATGTATTTGATGCCTTCGAAGAGTATATAAATATTGGAAATAGAGTATCACCAGAAATATTAATATCTTTGGCTGATATAGAAGATGTTGATAGATTTATAGATACAATAGCTGCAAATATATATCTAAAGTCAAGCCAAAAACAAGAAATACTAGAAGAATTTGATATTAAGAAAAGACTTGAGCTTATTTATTCTATACTATTAGAGGAGATAGATATTCTAAAAATAGAAAAGAAGATAACTTTAAGAGTTAAAAAACAGATGAATAAAGTTCAAAAAGAATATTATCTTAGAGAACAATTAAAAGCCATACAAAAAGAATTAGGTGAAGAAGAAGATATAAATTCTGAAGCTGATGAATACAGAGAAAAGCTTAAGAAAATAAAAGCACCTAAGACGACTAAGGAAAAAATAGAAAAAGAGATAGATAAATTTTCAAAAATATCTTCAATGTCTCCAGATGTATCTGTAAGTAGAAATTATTTAGATACTATATTTTCATTGCCATGGAATAAGGAGACAAAAGATAAGCTGGATATAAATAAGGCAAATGCTATATTAGATGAAGACCATTATGGATTAGAGAAAGTAAAAGAAAGAATACTAGAGTATCTAGCTATAAGAACACTTGCTAAATCACTTAAAGGTCCTATAATATGTTTAGTTGGTCCTCCAGGAACAGGAAAAACATCTATAGTAAAATCAATAGCTAGAGCATTGAATAGAAAGTTTGTAAGAATATCTTTAGGTGGAGTTAGAGATGAAGCAGAAATAAGAGGTCATAGAAGAACTTATGTAGGTTCAATTCCAGGAAGAATAATAAATGGAGTAAAAGAAGCACAAACAAAAAATCCTGTATTTTTATTTGATGAGATAGATAAAATGGCAGCAGATTATAAAGGTGACCCAGCTTCAGCAATGCTAGAAGTATTAGACCCAGAGCAAAATAAGGACTTTGTAGACCACTACTTAGAAATACCTTTTGATTTATCAAAAATACTATTTGTTACAACAGCAAACAGTTTAGGTAATATACCAAGACCATTGTTAGACAGAATGGAAATAATAGAAGTATCTGGATATATAGAAGAAGAAAAATTAAATATAGCAAAAAAATATTTACTTCCAAAACAAATTAAAGAACATGCTTTAAAAGAAAACTTCATAAAAATGGATGATGAGACTTTAAGAAGTATAATAAATCATTATACAAGAGAAGCAGGTGTAAGAACATTAGAAAGAACTATTGGTAAAATCTGTAGAAAAGTTGCAAAAAAATATGTTGAAGACCCAACTCTTGAAGAAGTTGTTGTAAATAAGTCTGACTTAGAAACATATCTTGGAAAAGACTTATTTAAGTATCAACTTGCAGAAGTTAATCCTCAAATAGGCTTAGTAAATGGTCTTGCATGGACAGCAGTTGGTGGAGTTACACTTGAAGTAGAAGTAAATGTACTTAAAGGTAAAGGCGAAATTGTATTGACTGGGAAGCTAGGGGATGTTATGAAGGAATCTGCTAAGACAGGGATATCTTATATAAGATCAATAGTGGACAAGTTTGATATAGACCCAGAATTTTATAAAACAAATGATATTCATATACACATTCCAGAAGGTGCTGTCCCAAAAGATGGACCATCAGCTGGTATAACTATGGCTCTTGCAGTAATTTCAGCACTTACTAAAAGACCTGTTCCAGGTAATATAGCTATGACAGGAGAGATAACTTTAAGAGGAAGAGTCTTAGCAGTAGGGGGAGTTAAAGAAAAATTATTAGCAGCTCATAGAGCTGGTATAACAAAAGTATTAATTCCTAAAGAGTGTGAAGCTGATTTAGATGAAATACCAGAAAACGTAAAAGAAAAAATGGAGTTTGTACTTGTAGAACATATGGATGAAGTACTAGAACAAGCTTTATTAAAGAGTGGTGAGAAGAATGAAAATTAGAAGCTCAGAGATAACTATGAGTGCTGTGAATAAATCACAGTATCCAGCAGAAGGCGTTCCAGAGATAGCATTAGCAGGTAGGTCAAATGTTGGAAAATCATCAATAATAAACACATTGCTTAATAGGAGAAATTTTGCTAGAACTAGTCAAACACCAGGGAAGACTAGAACTATAAACTTTTATCTAATAAATAATGAATTTTATTTTGTTGACCTTCCAGGTTATGGATATGCAAAGATAGCTAAGTCTGAAAAAGAAAAATGGGGAGGTATAATGGAAAGATATCTAGAAAGTAGACAAGAATTATGTTCTATATTTCTACTTGTAGATATTAGACATGAGCCTACAGCAGACGATAAGCTTATGTATGAATGGATAAAACACTTTGGATATAACTGTGTGGTTATTGCAACTAAGGCAGATAAAATATCTAGAGGGCAATATCAAAAACATATAAGTATAATAAGAAAAAAATTACAAATGGAAAGTAGCGAAAAAGTAATACCTGTATCCTCATTAAAAAAGACTGGTGTTGAAGAATTATGGGAAGAAATTGTAAATCAATATAAGCAACATGGATATGAGATAACAGTAGATTAAATTTAAAGTATCAAATGCTGATATAATACTTGTTTAAATAATCTATATAAAATAACATTAGATTAGCTTTAATCGTATTAATATCAAAATAAAATAAGGATGCCTAGAAATGGTTTTAATGGACATTTTCGGGCATCCTTATTGACTATAAGCAATAAATATTAGCAATTTATTTTTAAAAATTAAAAAAACTACACAATTTAATATAAATTAGCATATTTAAGAAATAGATTTTTCTGTTTTTCTCATAAAGAAAATAGTTAGTATAAGTCCTATAAAACATACTGCTGCTGCAATCCAATAAGATTGATTACTAGCTATTACATAGGCTGCTGTATGGCTTTTGAAATTTTGATTATATGTAAGGCTTTGTGCAAAGAAGCTACTAAAAAATGCTGTACCAAGAGCAAATGATAAATTACGAACTGTTGCAAGAAAGCTACCTCCATATCCTTGTTTTTGAGGAGGAACATCTGCAAGAATGCTACTATTGTTTGGTGAACTAAAAGCACCTAGACCAAGTCCGAAAATAACTAAGCATACAATTAAAAGAGATAATGGTGAATCTGCTTTTAAAAGTGCCATTCCAACGAGGGCAATAGTCATAAATGAAAAAGAAGCTGTTAGAATATTCTTTGCACCATGTTTATCAGAAAGAGAACCTGCAATAGGAGCTATAAGTACCATAATAAGTGGATGGACAGTCATTACAGAACCAGCCATCATAGGAGATAAATTTTTTAATTGCTCTAAATAAAATGGAAGTAGGAAAGACACTGCCATTTGAGGAAAGTAACAAGCAATTCCAATGATATTGCCTACAGTGAAATTTCTATTTTTAAATAAAGGTAGGTCAATAAAGCTCTGTTCAAACTTTACTTCTCTTAATGCTAATAATAAGAAGATTATAAGTGATGCTATACCTAGATACAATCTTGTATTTCCTTTTCCATTCATCGCAAGTAATATAAGTGTAGTACAAGTCGCAAAGAGCAGAAGACCTGGAATATCAAAGCTCTTATTTTGTTCATCTAAAACAGGTCTAGGAAGAAATTTAATTCCAAGAAAGACTGCTATAATACCAATGGGTATATTGATAATAAAAATAGAAGGCCATCCGAAATGTTCTAAAAGTATCCCTCCAATTACAGGACCACTCATATTTCCTATACCAACTACCGCTCCAGTAATTCCTATAGCCTTTCCTTTTTCATTTGCTGGAAATGCATTAGAAACTATACCAAGTCCAGTTGCCATTAAAATACTTGCTCCAACAGCTTGAAATATTCTTGAAGAAATTAATGTTGACAAGTTGTGTGATATACTACACAGAAAAGAACCTATTGTGAATACAAAAAATCCTAATGTGTATAGTCGATTTGAGCCTACTTTATCGCCAAGTTTTCCAAAAAATAACATAGTAGCTGTTACGACAAGCATATAAGCTGTTACAACCCACTGAATCTGTGACATGTTAATTTTAAAGTCAGTAGCAATTGTAGGATTTGCGATATTTAGTATACTTCCATCAAGAGTAGACATAAATACACCAATACAGATGATAATTAATACTATCCATTTTTGTTTCATGATAACACTCCAATCTTTTATATAGTAGATTTTATAAGTACAGAATAGTTATAAAATAAACAACAAAAAAAGCACCTACATCTTAGGTACCTCGAATGTGTTTAATTTCATGAATAAATACGGTAGTTGAAGGAGTTGTATAGATTACTCATGTAAAATTACATAAAGGTACTCATATACTATTTTCTTCTACCATCCAGATTTTACTGTCGGCTTTGGAATCTGACCAAATTATGCCATAAGGCTCGCGGGCTTTTACCGCCGATAGGGAATTTCACCCGTTTCTGAAGAAAAACAGATGTATTTTGTAATATTATTTTAACATAAAATTACAACAGAAACAATTGGATTTAAGTAATATGCAACTATATTACTGTATAAAGTGCTAAATTATACTTCCAAATAAAAAGCATGTAAAAATTAAATAATACAGTATAGAATCTACTATAAGTATATAAAATTAATTTGTCAATGGTATTAAATGATAAGTTTTAGATTTATCAAAAGCATAAAGCTGTAACAAAACTCGTATAATATTAATATCTTAATTAAGAGATATTGTAAATTATGAGGAGGCGCTAATATGGAAGGAAAGGTTAAAAAGGCATTTCCAGGTGGGAACACATCACAAGGCTCATATTCTTTTTTTGAATATATAATTCCTGAGAATGTAAAAAGAGTTTTTTGTTTAAAAGGTGGTCCTGGAGTGGGAAAATCTTCACTTATGAAAAAAATTTATAAAGAATTTTTAAGTAGAGGATATGATGTTGAATTATATAACTGTCCTTCTGACCCAAGTTCATTGGACGGTGTAGTTATAAAGGAATTAGGCGTGGTACTTATGGATGCAACTGCTCCACACACTATGGACCCAAAGTTACCAGGAGCTTTAGATGAGATAATTAATTTAGGCGATTACTGGAATACAGAAGAGTTAGAAAAAAATAGACAAGAAATATCGGCATACGATAAAGACATTAGTAACGCATTTAAAAGAGCATTTAAGTTTTTAAAAGCATCAGAACCAATTTTTAGAGACATAGAGGAAAAATATTCTGACTGTATGGATTATGGTAAAGTGAATCTAGTTACAGAAGAATTTATTAAAAAATTGTTTGATGGAGTTGAGAGCACAGGGAATTTGAGAAGAGAGAAGCATTTATTTGGCTCAGCCATAACTCCTGTAGGATGCTTAGATTATACAGAAAATATTTTAAAAGATGTAAATAAGGTTTATTATTTGGATGGAGAAATAGGCACTGGCAAGACTACACTATTAAACAAAGTGTATAAGAAAGCTATTGAAAAGGGTTTAAATGTAGAAGTTTATCATTATCCACTTATTCCAGAAAAAATTGAGACTGTGCTATTGACTGACCTAGATATAGGTATAACTATAAGCACAACCTTTAAAGAAGAGGATACAATTAATTTAAATCAATTTTTAAATAGAGAAAAATTACTTAAATATGAAGAAGATATTAAATTTGACGAGAAAGTTTTGGATGATTTAATTTGTTGGGCTGTGTTAAATCTTAAGAGAGCTAAATCTAAACATGATATTATAGAAAGTTACTATAGCCCTAATATGAGATTTGATGAAGTTGGAAAGTTAAGAGACAAACTAGTTAAGCGAATTTTAAAATACGAGGAAAATGTATAAAAAAATATCTTAAATTAGATGTTAATTATAAAATATAATTTTTAGTAAATTGGTGTAGCTTTGAAGCTATGCCATTTTGCTTTTTTTGATGTATGATATTATATACTAAAGATGAATTTTAATATATAAGTTTGATATAATAAACATATGTAAATGTTCAATATTTAATCAAAGAAAATTATCATATAAAAATAAATTTGTAAGGAGTAATACAGTATGAAAAAACAATATGTGTTTATAATACTAGCAAGTACTATTTTAGGTATACTTGTTGGAACCATATTTAGAGATTATAGTAATGAAGAAACAGTTTATACAAGTAAAGATAAGTCAATAAGAAAAGAAATAAAATTGACAAGAAAGTCTATAAAAGAATTAACAAAAGAAAAAGATAGATTAGATGAAGAAATTGATTCAATGAAAAAAAATCAAAAAAATTCTGAAGAAATCTCAGAAATAGAAAATCTTAGAAATGGTTTATCATATTCAGATGTGAAAGGCAGTGGAATAGTAGTAAGTATAGATGCTATAGATGAAAAAACAGGGAATATAGCAAATAGTATAGACTATAATAAAATACTTGTAAAAGTCATAAATGAATTAAAAGTAAATGGAGGAAAATACATAGAAATAAATGGTCAAAGAATCAATCAATACTCAGAAGTTGTACTTGCAGGAAGTCATATAAACATAAATGGAGTTCCTGTGGCACAGCCCTATGAAATAAAATGTATTGGGGATAAAAATAAACTATCTAATTATGTAGATAAAGGCAGTAAATATTTAGATAGTATACAAACTACTTATCCAATGAAAGTAAGTATAAAAACTGAAGAAAATATCTCTATGAAAAAAATGAATATACCTAATAAATTAAAGTATATAAAGGGTGATTAAGATTATATTAGAGGAAAGCAGCTTACCAATGTTAATACCAGAAAAGCTAGCAAAAAAATATAATGTATTTCCAGTAGAATTTCAAGATGATAATTTAGTAGTAGAAATAGAAGATGAAGATATATATGCTCTACAGGATTTAAGATTGGCGACAGGTAAAGAAATTATATTGAAAAAAGAGAAAAAAGAACTTATAAGTGAGAAGATTGATAAATATTACAATAACTTTGAACTTGATGAAGATTATGCAAAAAAATTATTTGAAAATCTTTTAGATAAAGCTATAAAAGAAAACGCAAGTGATATACATATAGAACCATTTAAAGAGCATTTAATAGTGAGAATGAGAGTAGATGGAGAACTAAAAGAAGTATCAAAGTTTTTAATTGATATATATCCATCATTATCTACTGTAGTCAAATTAAAGGCCTCAATGGATATAACGGAAAAAAGACTTCCACAAGATGGCAGAGTGGATATAAAGTTAGGAGGGAATTTAATTGATATTAGAGTCTCATCAATACCAACTGTATATGGTGAAAAAATTGTTTTAAGAATACTTAATAGAGACTCTTTCTTAAAAGATAAGTTAGAACTTGGTTTTTCAGAGGAAGCGATAAAATCTATAAATAATATAATAAGTAAAAGAGCAGGAATATTACTAGTGACAGGACCTACAGGTAGCGGAAAGACTACAACAGTATATTCCCTATTAAATGATTTAAAAGGTATAAATAAAAATATAATGACTATAGAAAATCCAGTAGAGTATAAGATGGATGGTATAAGTCAGATTCAAGTAAACTCAAAAGTAGGACTAAGTTTTGATGTGGGTCTTAGAGCAATATTAAGACAAGACCCAGATATAATAATGGTCGGAGAAATAAGAGATGCAGAAACTGCTAAAATAGCAGTAAGAGCAGCTATAACAGGTCATTTAGTTATAAGTACTTTGCACACTAATGATGCAGTGTCTTCTATAGCTAGATTATTAGAAATGCAAATACCACCATATCTTTTAAATGCATCTCTTATAGGTGTTATATCTCAAAAATTGGTTAGAAAAGTTTGTAATCATTGTAGTCATGAGATTATGATAAAAGATAATTTTAGTGGAGATGTAAATACTAAAGTAGCTGTAGGCTGTGAAAGATGTAATGACAAAGGGTATTTTGGAAGAACGGCAATTTATGAAATATTAGAAGTAAATGATGACATGAGAACATGTATAAGAAATATGGATGATTCTAGTGCTATTAAAGACGTGGCACAAAAAAATGGAATGATAACATTTGAAGATAGTTGTAAAAGACTAATAAATGAAAAAATAACAACATTAGAAGAATGTCTAGTAGTAAATGAAATGATTTAATTAAAATGTTTGAACATAAGTTATATTTAAGTGAAACAAAATTGAATGTATTAAATTAAAAAATATTGAGTTTATTTAATTGCAATTAATATAATTTGGAAGGAATTATAGTACATGAGATTATCTAAAAGTATATTTTATAATTTAGAAAAATTCTATTTAATATTAAATAGAGTTAGTGATAAAGAAGTTAGAGTAATTTGCAAAGAGATAGGTATATTATTAGAATCTGGATGTGAAATTACAAAGATATTTGAAGTCATTGAGGGTCAGTCTAGTAAAAAAGTAAAAAATTTGCTTAATATAGTATCAAATCACATCCAAAAAGGTAACTCAATAGCAGAATCATTTCAGATAACAGGGACATTTTCTAAATTCTTTATAAGCATGGTAAGAGCAGGAGAAACCAGTGGAAACCTAGATGTAATAATGAATGATTTATCTAATTATTATGATAAAGAATACAAATTAAAAATGAAAATAATAAATATTTCAATCTATCCAATAATACTTATAGTATTATCTATCGTGTCAATGATATTTATATTCGTATTTGTAATACCTAACTTTCAGGTGGTTTTTACAAGTAATGGAATTGAGCCACCTTTAATAACTAGAGTCTTAATAGGAATATCCACAATAGTTACAAATAACCTAGGTTATCTTATGCTTAGCTTTTTATTATTTTTTATAGCAACCATTTATTTTCTTATAACTAATGATAATGTAAAAAGATTAATTAATTCTCTGAAATTTAAAATGCCTTTTATAAGAAAAATTAATCAGTTAGTAGCTACAACCAGATTTTCTAGAGCCTTGTCTATTTTAATTAGTAGTGGAATACAAATAGTGGAAGCTATAGAAATGTCAGCAAGTGTAGTAGATAATGAGTTTATTTGTGAAAGGCTAAAGATTTCCAATAACTATATAAAAAAAGGAAATGGTATAGGTAAGTCCTTGAATCTAGCAAATATTTTTCCTAAATTATTTATTTCAATGGCAAATACAGGAGAAGAAAGCGGAAAACTAGATAAAAGCTTAGATGTAATAAATAAATTCTATGAAAGTGAATTAAATAATAAAATAGAGCAAATAATGAAATTTATAGAGCCTATTTTAATTGTTTTTATGGGATTAATTATTGGAACTTTTATTTTAGCTATGGTTATTCCTATGTTTGATGCAGTTACTAGTTTTTAAGAAAAAAATAAATTTTATCTAATAAAATTTTTAAAAGGAGAGAATATTTAATTGATAAATAAAAAACGAAAGGGATTTACACTTGTTGAAATGATTGTAGTAGTAACAATTTTAGGTGTTATATCTAGTATAGCATTAGTTAAGTACAGTAAGGTTCAAGAAAGTGCAAAACTAAATGCAGATTATACAAATGCTGCCAATATAGTAACAGCAGCAAGTATGGCTATTAATGATGATGAAAACATAACACAATCTCTAAGCGTAGAATCTTTAAAGGAAAAAGGATATTTGAATACTGTTCCAGTTCCTCAAAGTACATCAGGTAAATTTGAACTTGTTATAAGTGATAGTGGAGCAGATATAAGTGTAAATGTAAATTCTAAACAATTCTATCCAAAGTAATATTTACATCTATGTAGTTTTATATTTTAATCAAAGGAGATGGTTGTAATTAAAAAAATTTTAAATTTAGAGATAAATGATGATTACATAAGGATTGTATTTTTAAGAAAAAATCACAAAAAAATTTTTATAGATAAATCAGTCACAAAAGAGATAAATTTTAATATAAAAAATGATAGTAAAGATATTATTAAGATTAGATACATAGAAGATGTAGTTAGATTTGTAAAAGAGGAGATAGGTAAATTAAAAATATCATATAAAAATTTATACTTTAATATCCAAATTCAAGACATAGTAATTAGAAATATTGAGATTCTAGACACTAAGAAAAAAAGAGATATATTAAATATGATTGAATTTGAAATAACACAATACATTCCAATAAATATAAACAACTATTCAATAAAATATAAAGTTATAAATTCTAGTCATGGGAAATTGAATATACAAGTAGTTCTTTTTCCAAAGATTATTATTCAATTAATTAAGAGCATTTCAACAAATCTAAACTTAAATCCAAAGGTCATAAATATAAATTTTGATATATTACAAAAACTCATAAACTTAGACTTGATAGAAAATTTTTTAGAAGAAGGGATTTTTATAGAGTGTAAAAAAAATCAGTTCATTATAAATATAACAAGAGATAAAAAAATAGAAGAAACATACTTACTATCAAAAGAAATAAAATCCTATGAATCAGTAAAGAAGCTATTAAGTAGTTTTAAGTGCATCTATTACTATGGGATAGAAAATTATTTTATTAAAGAATGCTTTAAAGATACAGATAGGTATATAGAAATAAGTCCATTGAAATTAAAAGATAAAGTAAAAATAGAAAATAATTTTGATAGAGATTTAGAAAATAGCAGTATAAATTATATAAGTAGTATAGGAATGCTTGTTTAAATGAAATCTTGTAAAACTATGAATTTTCTCAATGGATTAAAAGAAAATAAACCTTGTAATAAGGTATATAAAGTAATAATAGTTTTAATTTTAACATGTATTTTATTTAAGTCGTTTATTTATATGAAATCTATAAATGAACTTGAAAATTATATAAGTAAAAATAATTCAATAAATGAACCAAAACAGACTATACCAGTTGCTGAAAAGACTAGAGAGAAATTTTCTAAAATAAAACTTAACGAAATAAAAAAAATATATGAAATTGTAGGAATAAATAACATTACTAAAATATCAATAGATAAAAATAAGCTGGAAATGGAAGGCATATGTAATGATTTAGATATTTTAAATAATCTGAGAAAAATAAGTTACATAAAAGATTATTATATAGACAGTATTGTAAGAGATGGAGAAAATTACAAATTTAGAATAAAAAGTTAGATGGGTGATTGTTTTTGAGATTAAATAATAGAGAAAAAAATCTACTTAAAATATTGTTCATATTAATTATTGTATTAGCTACTAATATAATATTAAGTCCACTAGAAAAAAACTTGACTAGTTTGAGGAAAGAAAAACAAAATCTAATGGATAAAATAAATAAGCAAGATAATTATCAAATAAAGGATAATAGTTATAAAGATGATAAATATATAGAAAATGTTGAATTAAATGGAAATGAAGAATTGAAAAGTAATTTTAATAATTCATTTTTAGATAAAAAAACAGATAAAGATATGGTGTTATTAGTAGAAAATAAATTGAGAGATATAGTAAATATAGAATATATTAACCAAGAAAGCAGCTTAGATAATAATAATAAAAAACAAGTTAATTTAGAAATAAAAGTTAATGGTGAACTTGAGAATGTATTGAAAATTGAAGGTTTAATGAAGAATTTAAATTTAAATAATAAACTTGAAAAAATAGAAATTAACAAATTGAAAGCGAGTAATTTAGATGTTCAAAACATTTCTAATAAGTATGAACAAGGAAAAGACAATATTATTGAATGTAAAATGACAATTAGAGTCATATAACAAAAAAGAATAGATAAAGTAAAAAACTATTATCAATTAATAAAATTTTATAGAGGAATTAGTTTTACGATAATCCATTTCTACAAGAGGGATTGTTAGTGATTTTATCGAAATCCTAATTAAAGTTAATATATTATACCAAAATATAAGTGAATTTAAGAGAATATTTACTTATACTATAGATTGATTAATAAAAAAATGGTATAATAACAAATTGTACTTTAATTTAATAATAAGGGAGTGGAAGTCATATTGTTAGGGAGAAATGAGCTATGCCCTTGTGGAAGTGGCAAAAAATACAAGAAGTGTTGTTTAAATAAAGATATTGTTTCAGAAAGAGCATGCAGAAAAACTGAACTTTCACAAAAACAATATACAGATTTATATTCAAAGTTATATGATTATTCAAGACAGGATAAATTCAAAGACGAATGCGAAAAAGCTAAAGAAATGTTTTATATAATGCAAAATGATAGTGTAAATGAAAAGTTTGAAAGATTTTTTAATACTTATTTAATACAAGACCACATAATGGAAAATAAAAAGGTTATGACAGTTGGGTTTCTTGAAGAAAATGGTGCAAACCTAAGTCAATCAGAAGTATCAATATTAAAAAGTCTATTTGAATCATATGTAAGTATTTATGAAGTAAAAGAAGTTTCTGTGGGAAGAATAGCCTTAAAAGATTGTCTAAGTGGGAATGAACTTTACACAGAAGATGTAAAACTTCTAAGAAGTTTTAAAAGCGGAAGTTGTATGATAGCTAGAATTATTGATATTGAAGGAACTAACATACTTATAGATGTAACTATAAGTATATCAAATGAAGTTAAAGACATAATATTAAAAGATGTTATGAATTTATTTAATCAATATCAAGACTTATACAAAGATATGAAGACTTTCTTAATTTATCATACACATATACTATACAAGTATATACAACAGCTTTTAGACCCAAGTATAGCTGAATACTTAAAGAGAGAAAGAGATAAGAAAGGCATAAAAGTTAATTCAGAAAATGAATTAGCTGAAATAGAGTGTAAAGTTTTAGATACTCTTAAAGAAAATGTAGAAGAAGAAAATATAGATGCCTGTATAGAATTTTGGAATGAGTATAAGAAAAAACATGAAAATATAAAAGGAGCTGAAAATGGTTGGGCAGCTGCTGTTGAATATTATGTTAAGAAAGAAGCAGGACAACCTATAACTCAAGTACAAATATCAAAAAAATATGATATAAGTTCTAGTACGTTAGGAAAAAGATACAAAGATTTAAAAATATCTTAATTAATTATAAAAAGCTTTAAGTCATAGATAAAGAATATATAGTATAATATATGTATAATGTTGAGAAAGAGGTATTAATAATGAGTCTTAGTTTAGGAAATGCAATTGCTGTGTCAACGAACTTTATAAAATCTAATCCAGCAGTACCTGTGTACAATGGAGAAGAAATATATGCAGTTATTTATCATATAGAAATAGGATATAATAATGGTGTATCACCTGATACCAAACAATATATAATAATAGACTATAAAGAGTTCGATTTATCTATGGATAAAAAAAATGAACTAACAGAAATAGCAAAAGAATACTGCAAATCTAAAGGTATTATAGAAAATGATAACCTTGAAATAAATCTTTTAGATAATGAAGAAGCAGAAAACTTCTTAGAAAAAGTGTTTAATAACATGAAAGTTATAAGAGGTCTTATAACTAAAAGAGGATAAATAAATGGACTATGTAGGAATAGAAAATATAACACCTTACGAAAATGTACATGAATTTAGCGTGTATAACTATAATGATGAAATTACTTTAGGTAGTGAAGAATTATATGTGTGTGAATTAAGTGTTGTATTAATTAAAGTGAATTCTCTGTATATTGAAAGATTGAATAAGTCAGTTGAAGCAATGGCCTTAGTAAAAAACTTGAAAAAAGATTTAGATAAAGCAATTGTTGTAAATAAAATAAAGAATTTTGTGTTAGACGAGATTTGGGTAGAAAATCTAGTAAAAGAGAATATAGAAGTTATATTTGTAGAAAGCTAGGAATAACCCTAGCTTTTTTATATTACAATCTAAGAGAGGAAAACAATATGTTAAGAGTATCTAATATAAAACTTGGAATAGATAAAGATATATCTTTATTAAAAGATATTGTACTTAAGAAGCTAAGAATAAAGGAAAAAAACTTAGTCAAATACAGTATATATAAAGAATCTATAGATGCTAGAAAAAAAGGAAAAATGGAGTTTGTTTATTCTGTAGATGTAGAAGTTAAAGATGAAAATAAAATACTCAGTTCAGAAATAAAAGATGTAACAAAAATAAAGGAATTCAGATATGTAAATGTAAGCATGGGTAATAAAAAATTAAAGAATAATCCTTTAGTAATTGGTAGTGGACCAGCAGGCTTGTTTGCAGGTTTGATTTTGGCTCAAATGGGTTATGAACCAATCATACTTGAAAGAGGTCTTGATGTAGAAAATAGAACTAAAGATATTAGTGATTTTTGGACAACTAGAAAATTTAAAAATAATTCAAATGTTCAATTTGGAGAAGGTGGAGCAGGGACTTTTTCAGATGGGAAACTTACAACTAGAATAAAAGATATACGATGTAGAAAAGTATTAGAAGAGCTGGTTCAATTTGGAGCACCAGATGAAATCTTATATTCACATAAACCACATGTAGGAACAGATATATTAAAAAATGTAGTTAAAAATATAAGAAATGAAATAATAAATTTAGGTGGTCAAGTTAGGTTTAATTCAAAAGTTACAGATGTAGTTGTATCAAATGATTCTATACAATCTGTAACAATAAATGATACTGAAAAAATAGATACAGATACAGTTATATTAGCTGTTGGGCATAGTGCAAGAGATACTTATGAAATGTTGTATTCAAGAGGTGTAAAAATAATTCAAAAACCTTTTGCAATAGGAGCTAGAGTTGAGCACCCACAAGATTTAATAAATAAAGCACAATATAAGGAGTTTTACAATCATCCGAGACTAGGAGCGGCTGATTATAGACTTATAGAGCACGTTTCAAATGGAAGAACAGCGTATACTTTTTGTATGTGTCCAGGTGGTAGTGTCATAGCATCTGCATCAAATGATTTTGAAATAGTTACAAATGGTATGAGTGAACATGCAAGAGATAAAGTAAATGCAAACAGTGCATTTTTAGTAAATATAACTCCAGAAGATTTTAAGAGTGATAATCCTCTAGCAGGTGTACATTTCCAACAAAAATATGAAAAATTAGCCTTTGAATTAGGTGGAAAAAATTATAATGCACCCGTTCAACTTGTTGGAGACTTTATCAATAATAGAACCTCTACAAATTTAGGAAGTGTTGAGCCATCATATAGACCTGGATATACACTTACAAATTTAAGTGAATGTTTACCTAGTTTTGTAACAGAAACTATGAGAGAGGCATTTATATCTCTTGATAAAAAATTGAATGGATTTGCAATGTATGATGCTGTTTTAACTGGAGTAGAAACTAGGTCATCATCGCCAATAAGAATAGTAAGAGATGAGAATACTTTAGAGTCAATAAGTGTTAAGAATCTATATCCATGTGGTGAAGGTGCAGGATATGCAGGTGGGATAGTTACAGCAGCAGTTGATGGTATAAAATGTGCAGAAAAAATAATACAAAAATACACTAATAATACAAAAATTTAACATAAATTTAATGATTTTTTAATATTTAACATAAATTTAACATTACTACTCCTATAATTTGATAAAATACAATAGGTTATAAAATTTTTAGATACAGTAATCTCTTTACAAGGAGGAAATAATTTGAACATTATAATAAGTCTAATGGGTGGATTAGGTCTGTTCTTATATGGTATGAACCTTATGGGAGAAGGTCTACAAAAATCTGCTGGGACAAAGCTAAAGAAGATAATAAAATTACTTACTAGTAACCTATTTATGGGAGTTTTAGTAGGTACAGGAGTTACAGCAGTAATACAAAGTTCAAGTGCTACTACTGTAATGGTTGTCGGTTTCGTAAATGCAGGTATAATGACCTTAAAACAGGCGATAGGGGTCATAATGGGTGCCAATATAGGTACTACTGTTACAGCTCAATTGGTATCTTTTGATTTAACTGGTATGGCTCCAGTAGCATTAGGTATAGGTATTATACTTTATTTATTTGGAAATAAGCCTAGGATAAAAAATATAGCCGAAATACTTATAGGTTTTGGTATATTGTTTACAGGTATGGATTTTATGAAAATGGCAGTTGAGCCACTAAGAGACTATCAAGGCTTTACTGACTTACTAGTTACATTTGGTAGATATCCACTACTTGGATTATTATTGGGATTTGGGATTACAGCAATAATACAAAGTTCAAGTGCCTCTATGGGTATGTTGGTTGCATTAGCGGCAGAAGGTCTAGTGCCATTATCTGCAGCATTGCCAATTCTTTATGGTCAAAATATTGGTACATGTGTAACTTCACTGTTATCGAGTATTGGTGCCAATAAAAACGCACGAAGAGCAGCTATGATGCATCTAATCTTTAATGTTTTAGGAACGGTGATATTCTTAATATTATTAAACAAACCAGTAGTAAATATGGTTACAAGTTGGGACCCAAGTAATGTTGCAAGACAAATAGCTAATACACATACTCTGTTTAATATAATATCTGTCTTAATACTTTTACCATTTACAAAGATTATCATAAAGTTAGCAATAAAACTTGTTCCTGATAAAGAAGGCGATATAGATGAAGATGAAGCTAAGACTATTAAATATATAGATGATAGAATGATAGAAACTCCTTCTATAGCACTTGCAAATACGATAAAAGAAACACTTCGTATGGGTGAAAAAGCTAAGGAAAGTTTAAATGCATCTATGGAAGCTTTAGTAGAACATTCAACTGAAAAAATAGACAAGACATATAGACGAGAGAGATTAATCAATGACTTGCAGAAAGCTATTTTGAATTACTTACTTAAACTTTCAAAGGCACCTTTAGATGATGATTCGAGAGAAGTTGTAGATACATTGTTTAATACAGTTAATGATATAGAAAGAATTGGTGACCATGCTAAAAATATAGCTGAGTTATCACAAGTTGCAATAGATTCAAATATTTCTTTCTCAGAAGAAGGACAATCTGAACTTGATGTTATGTACAATAAAGTTGTTTCAGCATATACTTATGCATTGGAATCAATGAGAACGGATAATGTAGATTTGGCTTGTAAGGTTATAAAAATTGAAGAGCAGGTTGATATAATGGAGAAATCTTGTAGAGCTAATCATATGTATAGATTAAATAATAATCTATGTAGTATAGAAAATGGAGTTATTTATTTGGATGTAATAAGTAATCTAGAAAGAATTTCTGACCATGCTGTCAACATAGCACAACAAGTTATAGCTAAGAGATTGGGAAATGATTAAAGATAATATAAGAATTAAAATAGAAAATCAATAAAAAAAGAAACTCTAAATGATACGTTTAGAGTTTCTTTTTGTTGAACTAGTTATTTATAATATAGTTATATTGGGTGTATACCTATTCACAATGAAGGTATTTTAGTATTTACTAAAAATTCAGACAAGTAATGATTTCTCATAATTTTATTTGATTAAAAATTTATAATTTGTAGATAGTTATAGTATTTAGAAGAACCGATTTCCTAATAACAAATGGTGATATATGTACAATTTTGTGGCAAACTTTTAAAAAAAACACCCATATTTTGTGTTATAATCTCTTTAAAACGAATATGCTGAAAAGAGGGATTTAAATGGGAAAAATAAATTTTGATTATAGTAAAGCTACAGAGTTTTTTTGTCAAAACGAAATAGATGTTATGCAACCATATGTAGATATTGCGCATGACATGTTACATAACAAAACAGGTTTAGGAAATACTTTTTTAGATTGGATAGACCTTCCTGAAAATTATGATAAGGAAGAGTTTGATAGAATAAAAAAATCTGCTGAAAAGATAAAATCTGACTCAGATGTTCTTCTAGTAATAGGTATAGGAGGCTCTTATTTAGGTTCAAGAGCTGCTATAGATATGGTAAGCCATTCTTTTAGAAATGGAATTAAAAAAGAACAGAGAAAGGCTCCAGAAGTATATTTCGTAGGACATAATATAAGCTCAACATACATTATGGATTTATTGGATGTAATTGAAGGCAAAGATATCTCTGTAAATGTAATATCTAAATCAGGAACTACTACGGAACCAGCTCTTGCTTTTAGAATATTTAAAGACTACTTAGAGAAAAAGTATGGTAAAGAAGAAGCGAAAAAGAGAATTTATGCAACAACAGATTCAAGTAAAGGTGCACTTAGACAATTAGCTACAGAAGAAGGGTATGAGACTTTTGTAATACCAGATGATGTAGGTGGTCGTTTTTCTGTATTAACAGCAGTGGGATTACTTCCTATAGCTGCTGCAGGTCTTGATATTGATGCTATGATGAAAGGTGCAAATGATGCCAGAGAAGCATTTCAAAATCCTGATTTAAAAAGTAATGATAGTTATAGATATGCTGTTGCTAGAACAATTTTACATAGAAAAGGAAAAGATGTAGAGCTATTAGTTAACTACGAACCTCAATTACATTATGTAAGTGAGTGGTGGAAACAGCTTTATGGTGAAAGTGAAGGAAAAGAAAATAAAGGTTTATTCCCTGCTTCTGTAGATTTTTCAACAGATTTACACTCTATGGGTCAATATATTCAAGATGGGAAAAGACTTTTATTTGAGACAGTACTTAATGTTGAAAACTGTAAGAGAAATATAACTATAAATTCAGAAGAAGTAGATTTAGATGGTCTAAACTATCTAGCAGGTAAGACTGTAGATTTTGTTAATCATAAAGCTTTTGAAGGAACTCTATTAGCTCATACAGATGGAAAAGTGCCTAATTTAATAATAAATATACCTCAATTAGATGAATATAATTTTGGGTATTTAGTGTATTTCTTTGAAAAAGCTTGTGGAATAAGTGGATATTTATTGGGAGTTAATCCATTTGACCAACCAGGAGTAGAAGCCTATAAGAAAAATATGTTTGCTTTATTAGGAAAACCAGGCTATGAAAAAGAAAAGGAAGAATTAGAAAAAAGACTTAAATAATTTCAAATAGTTAAGGTTTAATTAAGATTAAAATAATATAATGAAATCATCGAAAAGGAGTTTACTCAAAATAGATGATTTCATTTTTTTATGAAAAATTGGGAAAAATATATTTTGATAATTTATATTATATTAGATAGGGAGTGGTATGAGATGTCAAGAAGAAAGAAAGGTATAAGTTTAGTAATATTAGTCGCTATAATAAGTTCAATACTTAGTAGTTTGCTAACAATAATTTTAGTTAAAGATAATTTAGGAAGTAAAAGTACAGGCAACTCTACGCCAATAGTTGTAAATGATGATGGTAAGAGTCAAAATATTTATCAAGCAGTTGCAGAAAAAGCTACACCATCTGTTGTAGGTATTACGACAACTAGTGTTGATAATAATAATATGTTTGCAATTCCAACTGAAACACAAGGTGTAGGAACTGGAATCATAGTAGATTCAAATGGCTATATACTTACAAATTCTCATGTTATATCAGATGGTCAAGCTACAAGTGTAAATGTACTATTTAATGATGGTTCAACAACTTCAGGTAAAGTTGTATGGTTTGACCAACAACTTGATTTAGCTATAGTTAAAGTTGATAAAACTGGTTTAACACCAGCAGAATTTGCTGATAGTGATAAAGTAAAAGTTGGAGATATATCAATAGCAATAGGTAATCCGCTTGGATTAGATTTTCAAAAAACAGTTACTCAAGGGATAATAAGTGGTTTAGATAGAACTATACAAACAGAAAAAACTAATATGACTGGTTTATTACAAACTGACGCAAGTATAAATGCAGGAAATAGTGGAGGACCATTATTAAATCAAAAAGGTCAAGTAATCGGTATAAACACAGCAAAAGCTTCTCAAGCAGAAGGACTAGGATTTGCAATACCAATTAATACTGCTAAAAGCATAGTTGAAGAAGTAATAAAAAACGGAAAATATGAAAAAGTGACTTTAGGTATAAAAGGTACAGATGTATCAAACTATGAAGCAGCTACAGGTACAAAATTAAGTACTGATAAAGGTGTTTATGTTGCAGAAGTAGTATCTGGTTCATCAGCAGAAAAAGCTGGTGTAAAAGTAGGAGATATTATAACTAAAGTAGGAGATGCAAATATAACAGGTATGAATGACCTAAATAAAAAGCTATATACTTTCTCAAAAGGAGCTAGTACAAAAATTACAGTAAATAGAGGCGGAAAAGCAGTAACAATAAATGTGAATTTCTAAATATGACTAGAGAGATAGAGACTACATGATAAAGTGTAGTCTCTATTTTTATTTAATTTTTATAGCATATATATCTAAATTAACAAAAATAATATATTGTTTATGTATTATAGCTATATTTACTTATAAAAATAAATTTAATAAATATTTAAATTTAATTTATAAAATCAATATAAATATCACAATAAAATAAATTTTTTTAATATGACTAAAAAAATATAGACAAAATAATAACAAATATAGTATTATGTAATTGTAGAAATGCTTTTCATAGATATAGTATATGAAGAAGAATCGCATAAAAGTGAAAAAATGAAATGGATATTATTTAGGGGTGAAAAATTATGAATCCATTAGTTATAAATTTACAAAAATGTAGTATACATGATGGACCAGGAATAAGAAGTACGGTTTTTTTTAAAGGATGTCCACTTGAATGTGTTTGGTGTCATAATCCAGAGAGTCAAACATATACAAAACAAGTTCTGTATAATGAGGAAAGATGTTCAAAATGTGAAGCATGTATAAACATATGCCCTCATAAAGCAATTTTTAAAGGGGAAACAAAAATATGTTTAGACCAAGACAAGTGTGAATTTTGTGAAACTTGCTTAGACTATTGTGTAAATAATGCAAGAGAGATTGTCGGTCAAGAGTATTCTGTAAAAAACTTGGTTAAAGAGATAGAGAAAGATAGAATTTTTTATGAAGAATCGGGTGGAGGAGTAACTCTATCAGGTGGGGAAGTAATGGCTCAAGATATGGATTTTATTTGTGGAGTAATAAATATGTGCAAATCAAAGGGGATTCATGTAGCAATTGATACTTGTGGCTATGCAAAGTCAGAAAATTATGAGAGAGTTGCAAAATGTGCAGATTTATTTTTATATGATATTAAGCTTATTGATGAAGAAAAGCACATAAAATTTACAGGAAAATCAAATGACTTGATATTAAAAAATGTTAAACTTTTGAGTGAATTAGGAGCGAATATAAATATAAGAATACCATTAATTGTAGGAGTAAATGTAGATGATGAAAATTTAGAGGTTAAAAAAATGATAGAGTTTTTAAAGCCTTTGAATATAAAAGATGTAAGTCTTCTTCCATATCATAATATTGGTAAACATAAGTATGATAAGATATATAAAAAGTATGAGGGAGAAGAATTACAAAGACCAACTGAAGAAAAATTAGAAGAAATAAAAGAGCTATTTGAAGCAAGTAATTTCAATACTAAGATTGGGGGGTAATAAAATGTCAAGAGGAACTTTTGAGAGAACTAAAAAATTAAGAGAAGAAAGTGTTAATGCAGAACCACACATATCTATTGAAAGAGCAGTACTTATGACAGAAGCTTATAAAAAATACGAGGGAAGTGTAGAGATTCCTGTACTTCGTGCTTTATCATTTAAGCATTATATTGAAAATAGAACTCTTAGCATAAATGATGGCGAATTAATAGTCGGTGAAAAAGGTGATTCTCCTAATGGAGCACCAACATATCCAGAAATTTGTTGTCATACATTAGAAGATTTAGATGTAATGCACAACAGAGATATAATAAATTTCAGTGTATCTGAAGAAGCTAAAAAAATACAACAGGAAGAAATAATACCTTTCTGGAAAAAGAGACAAACAAGAGAAAAAATAATAAATGCAATGACACCAGAATGGTTAGCGGCATATGAAGCAGGTATGTTCACAGAGTTTATGGAGCAAAGAGCTCCTGGGCATACAGTTTGTGGAGATACAATATATAAAAAAGGGTTTTTAGATTTAAAGAAAGATGTAGAAACAAGACTAAAAGAATTAGATTTTCTTAATGATTTAGATGCTTATAATAAAAAAGCTGATTTAGAAGCTATGGCAATAGCTTGTGATGCAATGGTGATATTAGGTAAGAGATATGCTGAGAAAGCAAGACAAATGGCAGAAGAAGAAACAGATGAAGCTAAGAAAAAAGATTTATTACTAATTGCTGAAACTTGTGATGTTGTACCAGCTCATAAACCTGAAACTTATCATCAAGCTATACAAATGTACTGGTTTGTTCATATAGGAGTTACTACTGAGCTTAATATATGGGATGCTTTTACTCCAGGAAGACTTGACCAGCATCTAAATCCTTTCTATGAAAGAGATGTAGAAAACGGAATACTAGATAGAGATAAAGCACAAGAATTACTTGAATGCTTATGGGTTAAATTTAATAATCAACCAGCACCACCAAAAGTTGGTATAACATTAAAAGAAAGCAGCACATATACAGACTTTGCAAATATAAATACTGGTGGAATAAACCCAGATGGTCAAGATGGCGTTAATGAAGTTAGTTATATAATACTTGATGTTATGGATGAGATGAAGTTGATACAACCAAGCTCAAACGTTCAAATAAGTAAAAAAACTCCTCAAAAGTTCTTAAAGAGAGCTTGTGAAATATCAAGAAAAGGTTGGGGGCAACCAGCATTTTATAATACTGAAGCAATAGTGCAAGAGCTTATGGAAGCTGGAAAGACTATAGAAGATGCAAGACTTGGTGGAACTAGTGGTTGTGTTGAAACTGGATGTTTTGGTAAAGAAGCATATGTTTTAACTGGATATATGAATATTCCAAAGATACTTGAATTAACATTAAATGATGGGTATGACCCAATTAACAAAAAACAAATAGGTATTAAAACTGGAGACCCTAGAAGTTTTAAATCTTATGAAGAATTATTTGATGCGTTTAAAAAGCAATTACATTATATGATTGATATAAAAATAGAAGGAAATGCTGTAATAGAAAATATATGTGCAAAACACATGCCTTGCCCACTTATGTCTACAATAGTTGATGATTGTATAGAAAAAGGTAAAGACTATCAAAGAGGTGGAGCGAGATACAACACTAGATATATACAAGGTGTTGGTATAGGAACTATAACAGATAGTTTAACAGCAATAAAATATAATGTATTCGATAAGAAAAAATTCGATATGGATACATTACTTAAAGCACTTGATGCTAACTTTGAAGGATACGAAGCTATATTTAATTTAGTTTCAAATAAGACTCCTAAATATGGAAATGATGATGATTATGCTGATGAAATAATGCAAGATATATTCAACACATATTATAATGAGGTAACTGGTAGACCAACTGTTTGTGGTGGAGAATATAGAGTAGATATGCTACCAACAACTTGTCATGTATACTTTGGTGAAATTATGGGAGCAAGTCCAAATGGTAGACTTTGTGCAAAACCAGTTTCAGAGGGAATCTCACCTGAAAAAGGTGGGGATACTAATGGACCTACAGCAGTTATAAAATCTTGTGCTAAGATGGACCATATAAAAACTGGTGGAACATTATTAAATCAAAGATTTGCACCATCAGTAGTTCAAGGGGAAAAAGGATTGGATAATATGGCGAATCTAGTAAGAGCATACTTTAATATGGATGGACATCATATACAATTCAATGTATTTGATAAAAACGTATTATTAGAAGCTCAAAAGAATCCTCAAGATTATAAAGACCTAATAGTTAGAGTCGCAGGATATAGTGACCATTTTAATAACCTAAGTAGAACACTACAAGATGAGATAATAGGAAGAACTGAGCAAACATTCTAGGATTGTTTGTTAACAAAACTTATTACCATATAAAAACGCAACTGGTATAATAGAGTATATACTATTAGATACCATTTGAAAAATTTAAGATTAATTATGAGCTAACTTTCTAAATTGGAAGTTAGCTCGTTAAGTTTAATGAAAAAATCGTTAAATTTATATTTAATAAGCCTTACAATAGGAATAAATTATATTAATATAATGAGGTTAAATTTCATGAGTATAAGACAATTTTAAGCAGTTAAAATACAGTTAATTTAGCTACTTTAAAATAAAAACTAATAGAAAAAAGGAGATTTGATATGAAAACTTTAGGATTTATTGGTTCAGGAAATATGGGAAGTGCAATGATAGGTGGTATAGTAAAATCAGGTCTAGTAAAAGCAGAAGATATAACTGTATCAGACTTAAGCCAAATTGCTTTAGATAAAGTAAAAGCAGAATTTCCAGTAAACACTACAACTGATTCAAAGGTAGCTGTTTCAAATTCTGATGTAATACTAGTGGCACTTAAGCCTAATATATGTGAAAAAGCTTTAACTCCACTTAAAGAATTAATAGATGCAGATAAAATAATAGTATCAATAGCAGCAGGAAAAACTATAGAAGCATTAGAAAATATTATAGGTTCAGATAAAAAAATAGTAAGAGTAATGCCAAATACTCCAGCTCTTGTTGGGGAAGGAATGTCGGCCCTTTGTAAAAATAATAATGTAACTGATGAAGAACTAAATACGATTAAGGCTTTATTTGAATCATTTGGAGAGGCAGAGATAGTATCAGAATATTTAATGGATACTGTTACAGGTGTTAGTGGGTCTTCTCCTGCATATGTATTTATGTTTATAGAAGCTATGGCAGATGCAGCAGTATTAGCTGGTATGCCAAGACAACAAGCTTATAAATTTACATCACAAGCAGTTATGGGGTCAGCTAAGATGGTTCTTGAAACTGGTAAACATCCAGGTGAATTAAAAGATATGGTTTGTTCTCCAGCAGGGACTACTATAGAAGCAGTTAGAGTGTTAGAAGAAGAAGGGTTTAGATCAGCAGTTATAAAATCTATTGTTGCTGCTATAGATAAATCTAAAGATATGAGTAAATAATAAATTACGAATAATATAAAAATAAATGTCTCAAAATTACTCTCATGGTTTGTTTTGAGACATTTTTATTTTAGATTTTATTTTTTAGTCCATTCATACCATGTGCAATAAATGTGCTAATAGTTTTTGCAGTCTTTTCTGCTGTTTCTATATTGTTTTCGCTATACTCTTTAGAAATCATCTCTAAACAGCCATCTATAATTCCTCCTATAATACAAGCATCTAAAATGTCTACAGTTTTTTTATCTTTTATTGTGTGACTACTTTCTTGGAGTCCTTTTTTTAGTATATCTTTGTATTTATAAAAGAAAGATGCATTTCTACCATTACAAGATAAATTTTTAATTGTACTTGCATGTTTTTGGAAGAAAATAACAACCTCTAAAATTTGAGGATATGGATTTTCAACTATATCGTAAATATTGCTTTCTTTCATTACAGACAGGCATTTATTGAAGAGTTCTTCTTCTATTTGCTCTTGAACTTCGTAAATATCTTTAAAATGAGCATAAAATGTTCCCCTACTTACATCAGCTAATTCTAAAATTTCTTTCACAGTAATTTTATTAATATCATGGTTTATACTTAGTTTAATAAAGGCTTGTTTTATTGATTCTCTTGATTTTCTTATATCTCTTCTTTCTTTTTTCATGTTCTAATTGTCTCCAATAGTCTTTAATAATTTTTTAATATATGTATAAATATATACAAATATAATTTAAATTGTATAAATTCATATAAAATATTAAAATCTATACATTGTGTATAATATTATATAATAGTATACTCTACTTAAAATAAAAATCAAGGCTTTAGAAAGGTGGAATATATATGAATAGTATAAAAAAAGAAATAGAGAATATTGTATCTTCTTCTAAAAAAATTGGGAATGCATATCGTGATACTGGTATTGAAGTCGGAAAAGCTTATGCAAAAGCAGGGAAAAAAACTGCAAGATTATTCAAAGAATTATATGATAGTGAAGAAACATATGAGATACAAAAAAAAGAAGATTAATCTATGAAACAGATTAATGATTGAGTGATAATTTATTACTTAAAGGTTAACGATTAACTGGATAATTTTTTAACTATATTGTAACTGTATCATAGCAGGAAGATAAAGTTTATAAGTATCATTATAGATAATCCTTATTATCAAACATTCAACTTTATAATACCTATACAATTAATATGTGGAGAAATACCTACATTAAGAGGAGTAGACCCAAGTATTCCAAAAGATACTAAGTTCCACATGAAGTTAGGTAGTAAGAAGCTTAACAAGTAAAAAAAGCTATCACATAACAATTTAAAATTGTTTGTGTGATAGCTTCTTCTATTTTATAATAAGATTTTTGTAAAACTATGTGTAAAAGATAGTTCTTTAAATTTATTTTCAAATTAAAATATTTCTATATTAGTGTGTACTGCTCTTTTTATTATTTTTATCATCTGAGCAAGAATTAGAACTTGGACATCCAGAACAACCAGAGCATCCACTACAACCGTCTCCATTCTTTGTAGATTTGAATTTGTTAAATAAAATTACAAATGCAATAACTATAATTATTCCGCCTATCAAAGCTTCCATTACTGAATTACCCATAAATAATACTCCACCAATACTTTTAACTATAAATGCCATTATCCATGCTAATATAAACTGATATGCAAATGATGCAAACATCATCTTATTACCATATTCTTTTTTCATAGTTGCAAGTGCAGCTATACATGGAGTATATAAAGCAGTAAATATCAAGAAAGTATATGCAGTAACTCCATTAAATATTGTTGGCAATACAACAGTTAGATTGCCATATAGTATATTTAAAGAGTTTACTACGATTTCTTTTGCTCCAAGACCACTTAAAATGGCAACTGAAGTTCTCCAGTCATCAAAACCAAGAGGCTTGAATATAGGAGCTATAATATGCCCCAAAGTAGCTAAAAAGCTTACATTTATATCTTCTGTATATCCAAAGACATTAAATGAAGAAAGTCCCCAAATTACAACTGACATTGCAAACATAACAGTAACAACTCTTATTAAGAAACCTTTTGATTTGTTCCATGTATTTTTAATAAGTGCATCTATAGTAGGAACTCTATATTCTGGTAATTCTAATATAAATGGTTCAGCCTCTGTTTTAAATGCTGTTTTATTTAAGAATAATGCAATTACGATTGCCATAACTATACCAACTAAATATAGTGATGTAGTCACTAAAGCAGCATTATGTGGAAAGAATATAGCTACAAATAGTGCATATATAGGTAGTTTTGCTCCACAAGTCATAAGTGGTGCAATAAGAGCTGTAACCCTTCTGTCTTTTTCACTTTCCAATGTTCTAGTTGCCATTATAGCTGGAGAAGAACATCCCATACCCATAACTATAGGTATAAAAGCTTTACCAGATAGACCAACCTTTCTCATAACTTTATCCATTAAAAATGCTGTTCTTGACATATATCCACTATCTTCAAATAATGATATACCAAAAAATAATGTAAATATTAAAGGGAAGAATGGTAAAGTACCACCAACACCTCCAATTATACCATCAACTATAAGTGACTTAAACCATGGACTAGAGTTAGATAACATATCACTAGCAGGTGTAGAGATATAAGTTTCTATAAGACTAGCAAAGCCCTCTTGTAGTGGTCCTCCGACCCAATCAAAGGTAAATTTAAATAAGAGGAACAATACACCAATAAATATTGGATAGGCTAATATGGGATTTAAAACTATATTGTCTATTTTATCACTGATAGATTTTTTTTGTGTATATGTAGTTTTTGTACATCTTGATAACATGGATTCTAATTTTTTGTATGTTTCTGTTTCACTTCCAAAATTTGTTTGATATATAAAAGCTTTTTGGGTAGCTCCTTTAATTTCTTCTTCTATTTTCTCAACGCCATTTTTCTTTTTTGCAATAATTGGAACAACGATTACTCCAAGTTCTTCACCTAATTTTTTAGCATCTATATTAATACCTTTAGATTCTGCTATATCTAACATATTAAGCAGTATAACTATAGGTTTTTTAAATTGCATAAGTTGAGTTGTTAAATATAGGTTTCTCGATAAGTTAGAGGCATCCACTACATTTACTATTACATCAACATCTTCATTTTCTAAATATGACTTAGAAACTTTTTCTTCATTTGAGAAAGTATCCATTGCATATATACCTGGTAAATCTACAACCTTTATTTCTTTCCCAATAAATCCTTCTTTTTTTTCTATAGTAACACCAGGCCAGTTACCTACATATTGATTTGAACCTGTAAGTAGGTTAAAAACAGTAGTTTTACCAACATTTGGGTTTCCTAATAATGCTACATTAATCACGGGTAGCTCCTCCTCTATTATTGTAAAGAAATATTTTTAGCATCAGATTTTCTAATAGCAAGGTCAAAACCTCTAAATCTGATTATAATTGGGTCTCCAAATGGAGCAACCTTTTTAACTTCTATTTCAGTACTATTTATACATCCAAGTGCAAGTAATCTTTTAGATAATTTAATATCTCCATCTATACTATTAATAAGTCCTTTTTCTCCTATTTTTAAATCGTAAACAGTCATTATTAGCACCTCCTAATGAAATTCATTATCATTAAAATTGTAACAAGTATGATACAAAAAGTCAAGAAGTATAGAGGTAATTGAACATTGAAATCACTAATATTTATTCTAAACAAATTGAAAAATATTTTAATCTAAATTAGGTGTTTTTATATATTTTGTATTATAATGTAAGATGATAGATAAATTTTGAAGGAGTTAACTTAATGAAAACTAGAAAAATGACATTTTTAGGTCTTATGATAGGGTATAGTTTAGCTTTATATGTATTAGAGACATACATACCAAATCCTCTTATAGTTATATTTCCAGGGGCAAAATTGGGTTTGAGCAATATTATAACTTTAATTTCATTAATGTTGTTAGGTGTCAAAGATACTGTTATAATTGTTACTATCAGGGTAATTTTGTCATCAATATTCGCAGGTCCTTTGTCTTATCTTCTATTTAGTATAGGAGGAGCTTATCTAAGTCTTTTATTTATGTATTTAGCAAGTAAAATAAAAGGTTTATCATTGATAGGAATAAGCATTATAGGTGCAATAGGACATAATATAGGTCAATTAATAGTTGCAAGTTTAATTATAGAAAATATACTTACTATAGGATACTTACCATTTATGTTAATGGCATCATTGGTAACGGGTATGTTTGTAGGCTTAGTATCTAGGTATACAGTACCCAAGTTGAAGCACTTTTATAGTAAGTTTTATTGACATAATATTGACAAAATATAATATTGTTTGATAAAATGTATATAAAAATATACAAATTTGTAATAGTGGTGATTATTATGGCGAACAATGAATTAGAAGCGTTAAAAAATGAAATTGAAGCAGTTAGGGAAGAGATAAATACATACATAGAATATCCAGAAATATTTCAAGAAGAGTTAGTAGAATCAAGTAAGAAAATAGATATATTAATAAATAAATACATGTACTTATGCAAATAGCCCACAGTTGTGGGTTTTTTTGTATCAAAAATTAACAGATAGCCATATTTTACATATATTAATAATAATATTAAGATATAAAATATTATTTCTGATGTGTAGATTATCTGTAGGACATAATTATGATTAAGTCAGGAGGGTTTTATATTATGGTTGATATAGGAAGCAAGGAGATAGCAATAAGATTATTTTTAGCCCTAATAATAGGAGGAATAATAGGTTTAGAGAGAGAAAAAATAAGGCAATTTGCGGGATTTAGGACACATATATTAATAGCAATAGGTTCTTGTATTGTTTCGATAACTTCAATTCAGTTATTTTTTGATTATAATTTATATACAAATGCTGATCCAGCAAGAATGCCTGCCCAAGTATTATCTGGAATTGGTTTTTTAGGTGCAGGAGCAATTTTAAAAAATAAAGGTGGAGTAAAGGGACTTACTACAGCTGCTGGTATGTGGGCAACTGCATGTATTGGAATAGCAGTAGGTTATGGTTATTACGAATTGTCAATTTTAGGCGGGCTATTTGTAATGATAGCATTATTTGTACTTAGAATAATAAATACTTTTCTATTCAGTCAAGAAAAAAATGTGCTGATATTAAAACTAAGTAATCTGGATTCAATACCTTTTTTATATGATAAATTTGAAAAAAATCAACTTATTGTAAGAAACATGGAAATAGAATGTCGTAATGAAGAATACTGGAAGGTTAATTTTTTTGTATCTTATGGCAAAAGAATACACTTACATGATGTTATGAAAGAAATAAATATGATAGAAGGAGTAATAAATGTAGATTATTTGGACTAAAATATATACAATATATTTTGTAAAGAGAATAAAATATAAAAACAAATCAAAATAGAGGTGTATTATATGGGAACTGATAGAAGTACAATGGAAGAAAAGTATAAGTGGAAGATAGATAAGATGTATTCTAGTAAAGAAGACATCGAAAAAGATATAAGCAAAGTAAAAAATCTTATTCAAGAGGTAAAAGGATATAAAGGTAAAGTTTCTGATAGTAAAGAGAATTTATATAAAGTATTAAATATCTCTGAAAATGCATCTAGGATTGTTCAAAATCTATATGTATATACTCATATGAAACAACATGAAGACACTAGAATTAATGACAATCAAGGTAGAGCTACTAAGACAGAAATGTTATCAACTGATTTGGGTGTGGCTACTTCTTATATAGTTCCAGAGATACTGGCTATAGAAGAGAATAAATTAAATGAATATTTAAAGGATGAGAAGTTGTCTTTTTATGCAAAGTATATCAAGGATATATTAAGAGATAAACCTCATACTTTAAGCGAAAGAGAAGAAGAAATACTTGCAGCTACATCAGAACTATCAACAGTTCCAGAAAATGTATATGATATGTTAACATATGCAGATATGGAATTTCCTGAGATAGAAGATGAAGAAGGTAATAAAGTTAAGCTTTCTCATTCTAATTACTCTTTATTTATAAAAAGTAAAAATGGTAGAGTTAGAAAAGAAGCTTTTGAAGGTGTATTTTCAACTTATGGAAAGTATAAAAATACATTTGCATCAACACTTTATGGTGGGGTAAAGTCAGAGATATTTTATGCAAAAACTAGAAAATATAATTCAGCAATAGAAGCTTCTTTATTTTCAGATGATGTAAGTTTAGATGTCTACAATAATCTTATATCAGCTATAGATGAAAGTCTCCCTACTTTGAATAAATATGTTGAACTTAAAAAGAAATTTTTAGGGTTAAGTGAAATACACATGTATGATTTATATGTTCCTTTGACAGATAAATTTGACATGGATATACCATATGACAAAGCACAGGATATCATATTAGAGGCACTTAAGCCTTTGGGAGAAGAATACTTGAAAGTTATAAGAAATGCTTTTGAAGAAGGTTGGATTGATGTATATGATAATGAAGGTAAAAAAGGAGGAGCTTATTCTTGGGGAAGTTATGATTCGCATCCTTATATATTAATGAGCTATAAAAATGACCTTAATTCTCTATTTACTTTAATTCATGAATTGGGCCACTCTGTCCATAGCCATTATTCAAGAACAAGTCAGCCATTTTTATATTCAGACTACAAAATATTCGTTGCAGAAGTTGCTTCTACTTTAAATGAATTACTTCTTATAAATTATTTATTAGAAAATTCTAAGTCTAAAGATGAAACTATATATCTACTAAATTATTATTTAGAACAATTTAGGACTACAGTCCATAGACAAACTATGTTTGCTGAATTTGAAAAAATTGTACATGGAAGAGTAGAGGGTGGAGAGCCACTTACAGCTGATGAATTTACTGATATATACTATAAACTAAATGAAAAGTATTATGGAAAATCTGCAATAGTAGATAAACAAATAGGAATAGAGTGGGCTAGAATTCCTCATTTTTATTCAAATTTCTATGTATATAAGTATGCTACAGGGTTTTCGGCTGCAAGTGCTCTAAGCCAACAGATACTTTCAGAAGGAGGTACTGCTGTAGATAGATATATAAACTTTTTAAAAAGTGGAGGGTCAGAGTATCCTTTAGAACAATTAAAGACTGCTGGTGTAGATATGACAAAAAAAGAATCTGTAGAGGAAGCTTTAAATGTATTTGCTGGTTTAGTTAAGAAACTAGAAAAAGAGTTATAAAATATAGTAAATCAATGGTTTTAGAGAACGCTTATAATAATGACATATGTTGTATGATATTCATATGCTTCAAAGGAAACTTAAAAAAATTAATCTAATTTGAAATATACCGTACAAAATTAAATCTTTACATGCATTTAACAATATTTACACTTACTTAACCTCGCTCTAATATTCACTTAACAAAAAATATGTATTATTAAAATATAGAAACTGTGACAATAAAAAAATTAAAATATAAGCGGGGGTAAGTGAAATGTTTAAAAAGAAAATAGGAGTTCTTTTAGCTAGTACAATGTTAGTTGGAGTTTTAGCAGTAGGATGTGGTTCTGGATCAGGAGGTTCAGGAGACTCAAATAAAGTTTCTGTTTCAGGTTCGACTTCAATAGGTCCTCTTATGGAAACTATCGGAGAAAAGTTTCAGGAAAAAAATCAAGGTGTTAGTGTAGAAGTACAACAGATTGGTTCTTCTGGAGGTATAAAAAATGCTATAGAAGGAACATCTGAGATAGGAATGAGTTCAAGAGATTTAAAAGATGAAGAAAAAAGTGCTGGATTAAAGGAAACTAAGATAGCGATAGATGGTATAGCATTGATAACTAATACTGCTAACCCAGTAAAAAATCTAACAATGGATGATGTTAAAGGTATTTATACAGGAAAGATAACTAACTGGAAAGACGTAGGAGGAAATGATGCACCAATAGTAATTGTATCAAGAGAAGAAGGTTCAGGAACTAGAGATGGATTCCAAGAAATTGTAGGATTCAAATCAGAAGAATTAACTAAAGATGCACAAATAAGTGATGGTTCAGGAAATATAAAAACTACAGTTGAAGGAAATGAAAATGCTATAGGATATATATCATTTGGATATGTTGATGAAAAGGTTAATAGTTTGAAAATAAATGATGTTGAAGCAACTGATGCAAATGTAATAGCTAATAAATATCCAATATCAAGACCATTTATATTAGTTAATAAAGAAGATAATTTATCAGAAAAAGGGAAAGCTTTAATCGATTATATATTGAGTGATGAAGGACAAGCACTTGTTTCAGAAAAAGGATTTATTAAAGTTAATCAATAAAATGAATATTTAATATAAAATAGATATATTACCCTGTAAGATAAGCACATAAAAATGTTGCTATAACTTGCAGGGTATTGTCTATTATTGGTGATAGAAATTCAAATATTTTAATTATATAATAGATATTTTAGTGCATTATCTCTAAAGAATATTGGAATATTGACAAAATAATATTACAATGTTAGAATAAAAAGGAAATTTATTAAAATGTATTAAAATTTTTCAACACAAATATTTTAGAAACTGAGAAGTATACCTTATTATTGGGCATCTAGGGGTATATGGAGTTAGTGGTGCAACCGGCTATGAATATAATTTTATATTGCATAGCCTTTTTTTGTTTTAAATTTAACAAAAATATAAAAAAACTAAATACTATCTTATTTAGTAGTTAGATTTAATTTAATATACGGAATTTTGGCTTGTAAAGTAGCCATTTGTTGGAAAAGGGGAATTTTTAAAAAAGCATAATACAATTATAATAAGAAAATAAAGCTTTTATAAACTTTAAGATGCGAAATATAAACTTTTTGTAACAATATATTTACCAAAATAATCCAATTTATTTTATATTATAACTATATAAACGACATAAATCAATACTCAAACTAGCTGATGAACAAGTTTATAGAGAAATAATAAATTTATAATATAAAATCGCCTTAAGCTCCATTTTCCAACAATCGGAGACTTTGATTAGTATTTAATAATGAATCTTAATATTTTATAAAATATTCAAGAATTATTCAAAAATACTTAAGTTTTATAGTCTAGTTTGTAAAGATATTATAAAATAATAATACCAGTTATATAAAAAATAAAACATCATAATTTGTAATAATTAAAATCTGAGACTATGATTGAAATATTTTTGAATGGAGTGGTGTAATGTATAACTTACTAATTGTAGATGATGATGTTGATATTTTAAATATAAATCAAATTTATTTTTCAAATATAGGTTTTAATGTATATACATCTAAGACAGCTAGAGGTGCTATGAAGATAGTAGAAAGTGTAGTTTTAGATTGTATAATTCTAGATATTTCATTGCCAGACTTAGATGGATATAAGGTATGCAATCTTATAAAAGAAAAGGTTAACATACCTATAATATTTTTATCTAATTATGAACATGAAGAAAAAAGAGTTCAGGGATTCTTAGCTGGAGGGGATGACTATATAACAAAACCATATAGCTTAAAAGAGCTTGAACTTAGAATATATGCTCGTATGAGGCAATATAAAAACATTACATCAGTTCCTAATGTGTTAAAGTTTTCATCTTTAGTAATAAATGTGAATTCAAGAAAAGTAACTTTTGACGAAAAAAGTATTGACTTAACCACCATGGAGTTTGAAATACTGTTGTTTCTAGCTGAAAATAAAGAACAAGTATTCTCAAAAATAGAAATATATAATCAAGTTTGGAAAATGCCTGATATTGGAGAACAACATACAGTACAGGTTCATATTGCACAGATGAGGAAAAAAATTAATTCTTTAAGCAGAGAACATCAATACATTCAAACCGTATGGGGAAAAGGATATAAGTTTGTACCATAAGTGAGATACTGGAATCAATAAATAGTTCTTGTTTTATTTAGTACTACTATGAAAGAGATGTGGTTGATGCAATGAAAAAGTATAATATGCTAAAAGGAACACTCATTGTATTGATAGTCTCTCTGTTGGCAATAACAGGATTAAATCTTCTGTATAAATATGATAATAAATATACATATAAGTCTATTAGAGCAAGTAATGGAATTTTAACTATAAATAATGATACTTTTACTAAAAATAAACTTGTATTCCTAATAGATGACTGGGAGTTTTATAATCATAAAATATATAAACCAAATAATTTTATAGAAAAACATATAAAACCAGAATACATTTTTATAGGTCAATATCCAGATTTCTCGATGAGAAAAGAGAACCAATCACCATATGGTAATGCAACTTATCGTATGAGAATAAAAAATGAAGGTAAGGATAAGGTGTTAAGTTTAGAGATCCCTGAAATTTTTTGTGCAAGTGAAGTATGGATAAATGGAGAACTAGCTTCCAAATTAGGAGATGTAGGCACAGAGAAGTATAGACCTAAAATTAAAAATTCAGTAGTGAGTTTTGTTGCAAAGAAAGATACAGAAATTATAATCAATGTATCTAATTTCTCACATTATTATAGTGGTATGTATTATCCACCTGCATTAGGGGAAACAAAAGACGTAAGCAATATGATATTTTATCGATTACTTTTTTATAGTATAATTTGTTTCACAACTTTTGCAATAGCTATATTTTCATTGGCTGTTTGGTTTTTATCAAAAAAAAGTAAACTCTACTTTTATTTTGGATGTATGTGTATTTTCTTTGCAATACATGTATCATATCCCTTTGTACATTTATTGGGACTTCCTTTAGTGAATTTTACATATGCAGTTGAAGATTCATCATATTTTATAGCAGTCTTATGTATTATTTGTATAAATGGAAGTATATCAAAAATAGAAGGAAATAAAGGATATAGATTTTTAATTTTACCATTAGGAATTACAATGTGTATCATATCTATTGTGATACCAGTTGTTCTTCTCCCATATGATATATATTTTGTTGATATGTATGGAAAATTAATAGATATATATAAATATATTGTATTTATTTATATACTGGTGTCTTCACTGGTTTCAATCTATAAAAAGACATGCTCTGAGCATTTAATTTCTTATATTTTAGTTTCAGTGAACATTGTGTTTGGTATTAGTGTATTATTTGATGTAGTAACTAGTAACAGGTTTGAGCCTATATTTACGGGATGGCAAACAGAATACTGTGGATTTATGATTGTAATGTTATTTTCTATTATGATGATACATAGGAACAAGATGATAATAAAAGAAAATGAGAAACTAACAAAGAATCTTGAACATGAAGTCGAAATAAGAACTAATGAACTTACAACACTATTAAATGAACGTAAAAAGTTCTTAGCCGATGTGGCTCATGATTTAAAAGCACCTGTTTCAGCTATACAGGCATTTATAGATTTAATAAAGGTTGGTAATATTCGTGTAGATGAAGAAACAAAAACTTATCTATATGCGATAAATCAAAAATCGAATGAGGTACAAAATAGAGTACGTAGTCTACAAGAATTTACATCACAAGATAAAGAGATTGGTATTAGTGAGAAGATATGTCTAAATGATTTCATCAAGGAGATATATGAAAATAACTTACCAGACACACAAGCATGTGGTGTGAATTTTGAATTGTATATGTTAGAGAAAAAGATATATGCAAATATAAATAAAGAAAGATTAGCTAGAGCATTTGAAAATTTAATCTATAATGCTTTAAGTTTTACTTCATTTGATGGGGAAATAAGTTTGTCAATGAATAAAGAAGATGGATTTGCAGTTATTAAAGTTTGTGATAATGGTAAAGGAATACCACCAGAAAATATACCAAAGATATTTGAACGATTCTTTACAGCAAGAGATACTGACATTTCAACAGGTCAAGGGTTAGGGTTATATATTGTAAAGTCCATTGTAAAAGAACATAATGGAGAAATTTTTGTAGATTCGCAGCTAGGAAAAGGAACTGTTTTTACAATAAAATTAAGTCTATGTTTTTCATAGTAATGGATTATTTAATATAAAAGAATAATGATATTTAGGAGTGATTATAATGCAAACTAAGATATTGATAATAGATGGAGACAAGAATAATTGCCAGGAATTGAAAAACTTTTTAGAAGGAAAAGGGATAAATATAGATTTAGCCTATAGCTGTGAAGAAGCTATTGGAAAAATATTTAGTAATAAATATGATTTAATATTTTTAGAGATAATCCTAACTGATGGTGATGGATGGACTCTTTGCAAGAAAATAAGAAATGTAACTACTTGTCCAATTGTTTATATGACTTACATAAATGAAGACCAAAGTATTTTAAATGCCTTAAATTCTGGTGGAGATGATTATTTAATTAAACCTCTAAATTTGGAAATTTTATATGCAAAAGTAAAAGCAATTTTAAGAAGAGTAACTTCATATGTAAATAGTAATGAAAATAATTCAAAATTAGAGGAATATAATAGAACTAGTGGAGTAATAAAATTAGAGGACAAAATAATAAAATTAACTCCAACAGAGAATAAACTATTAAATTATTTTATAGAGAATCCTGAAAAGACATTGACTACTAAAGAGATATATGAACATGTGTGGTTAAATGAATATTTAGAGGATAATTATAGTGTAGTAGTTGCAGTGAACGGATTGAGAAAGAAAATAGAAAAAGATTATAAAAATCCTCAAAAAATTATAACAATAAGAGGAGCAGGATACTATTTTAATAAGGAATAATATGAATGTATAGGTTATAAAGGACTAAATTTAATTAATAAATATCAATAGCAGATATAAGTAATGAGTTACATGGAAATGTATTATTACTTATATCTGCTATTTTAATATAATCAAATACCATCATAATGTAAACTAAATGTCAAAAATAGTTCTAAAAGTAAAATCAATGTTAAAAAAGTGAATATAATTTTACACTTGTTTAACTTAATCCTAATATAGATTTAACTTAAAAAAAGTAGAATAAAAGTATAGAAAATTTAATTGATACGAATTATAAAAATTTAAATTTTGAATACAGAATGAAAATTGATAAGTATATTTTAATGGGAGGATATTATGATAGTAAAATCTAGGTTAGTAGGTTTAGAAAAAAATGATAATAATGGCAACAAGACAAAGTATATAGTTGAAAAAGTAGCAAAAAATATTTTTCTACTTAGCGCTTTGGTAGCAGTTGCAAGTTTACTTTTGATAATAGGATTTGTATTTTATAAAGGATTAAGACCATTTATATTTGAGGGATACTCATTTATAGATTTTTTAACTGGTGCAGATTGGGTTCCTTCTGCTAATAAATTTGGAATATCATCTATGATAGTAGCATCAATATTTGCAACACTTGGAGCACTTGTGATAGGAGTACCAGTAGGGATATTAACATCTATATTTATAGCAGAAGTAGCACCTAAGAGATTAGCAAAAATAATGTCACCAGCAGTTGAGCTTTTAGCAGGTATACCTTCAGTATTATATGGTGTATTTGGTCTTGCAGTGATAGTTCCAATGATACAAAATATATTCAATCTTCCAAAAGGTCAAAGTTTATTAGCAATAGTAATAGTATTAGCAGTAATGATGTTACCAACAATAATATCTGTATCAGAAACTGCTATAAGAGCAGTGCCAAAAGCATATAAAGAAGGTTCATTAGCACTTGGTGCATCAAAAATAGAAACAATATTTAAAGTTGTATTACCAGCTGCAAAATCTGGAGTATTAGCTGCAGTAGTATTAGGAGTAGGAAGAGCTTTAGGAGAAACAATGGCAGTAATACTTGTTGCAGGAAACTCACCAGTTATGCCAACTTCAATAACAGATAGTGTAAGACCACTTACAACTAATATAGCACTTGAAATGGGATATGCATTTGGTACACATCAAGAAATGTTATTTGCAACTGGAGTAGTGTTGTTTACATTTATATTAATCTTAAACTTAGTTTTAAATAAACTTTCAAATAAGGCGGTAAATTAGGATGAGAAAGTTCAGAGAGAATACATTAAAATTATTAGTATACCTATCAGCACTATTTACAATAGTATCATTAGTAGCCATAGTAGGATTTATATTTATAAAGGGAATTGGAAATATGAATTTTAATTTCTTATTTAGCAATTATTCAGCATCAGGTGATGGTGGTATACTTCCAATGATAATTACAACATTATACACAGTAGTAGTTTCTATAGTTGTGGCAACTCCTATAGGAATCTTAGCTGCTATATATCTGCAAGAATATGCAAAAAAAGGAAAAGTAGTTACAGCAATAAGATTTGCAACTGAAAGTTTATCAGGAATACCATCTATAGTATATGGATTATTTGGAGGAATTTTCTTTGTTGTTACGTTAAAAATGGGATACTCAATAGTTGCAGGTTCGCTTACAGTTGCAATAATAATATTGCCAGTAATAATTCGTACAACAGAAGAAGCTTTAAAAACAGTACCTCAAGCATACAGAGAATCATCATTAGCATTAGGAGCTACTAAATTTCAGACATTATATAAGGTAGTACTTCCAAGTGCGATACCAGGAATCTTATCAGGAGTAATCTTGTCAGTTGGTCGTATAATTGGAGAATCAGCAGCAATCTTACTTACAGCAGGTACTGTGGCTAAGATGCCAGGGGGAATATTTGATAGTGCAAGAACATTAACTGTACACTCATACTTACTAACTAAAGAGAGTGGAGATATAGCGGCGGCAGCTAGTATAGGCATTGTTTTAATAGTAATTGTATTAGCACTAAATATGCTAGCAAGATTTGTTGCTAAGAAGTTAAATAAGGCTAATTATTAAATTTAAGAGGTGTAAATAATGGAATTAATCGATAAGATAAAAATGAGTGTAAAAGATTTGGATTTATTTTATGGTGACAAGCAAGCATTAAATAAAATAAATATGGATATAAAAGAAAATAAAGTTACTGCTTTAATAGGTCCATCAGGATGTGGAAAATCAACTTTTATAAGAACATTAAATAGAATGAATGACTTAATAGAAGATGTAACAATTAAAGGCAATATTTTTGTAGATGGAGAAGACATATATACTTCAGATGATGTCATAAATCTTCGTACTAAAGTAGGGATGGTATTTCAAAAACCAAATCCATTTCCTATGAGTATATATGATAATGTTGCATATGGTCCACGTACACAGGGACTAAGAGATAAGAAACGATTAGATAAGATTGTAGAAGAAAGTTTGAAAGGGGCAGCTATTTGGGATGAGGTTAAAGATAGACTTAAATCATCTGCATTAGGGCTATCTGGTGGACAGCAACAACGTATATGTATAGCAAGAGCAATTGCTATGAGACCAGAAGTTATTCTTATGGATGAACCTACATCTGCTTTAGACCCAATTTCAACATTAAAAGTTGAAGAACTTATAGAAGATTTAAAAAAGGAGTACACAATAGTCATAGTTACTCATAATATGCAGCAAGCTGCTCGTATATCAGATGAAACAGCTTTTTTCTTAAATGGAGAAGTTATAGAATTTAGTGATACAAAAACTATGTTTACCACTCCTATAGATAAAAGAACAGAAGACTATATAACAGGTAGATTTGGTTAAAATATATAACTATAAAGGAGTTAGACAATGGTCAATAATAGCTTAGATATAAGTATTGATACTTTAAAGGAACAAACAGTACTTATGATGGAAAAGTGTGAAGAAGCAATAGAAAAGTCTGTGACTTGTATGATAGAGAAGGATTTAGAAGGTGCAAGAAAAGTAGTAGAAAATGACGAAGAGATAAATAAATTGAGAGAAGAGATAAGAGATAAGAGTATAGAACTAATCGTATTGAAACAACCAATGGCAAGAGACTTAAGGTTTATTTATTCATTAGGAAATATATCAATAGAGTTAGAAAGAATAGGAGATTATGCAGCTAACATAGCTAGAGAAATGCTGAAAATAGGTGGAGAAGCTTATATAAAGGAGCTGATAGATATTCCTAAGATGGCAAAAGAATGTAAGTCTATGATGTCTCAGACTAGAGAAGCTTTAATCTTATTTGATGCAAGTATAGCTTATGATGTTGGAACTAAAGATGACATTGTAGATGGTTTGTATGAACAAGTACAAGTTGATTGTTTAAAAATAATGCATGAAAATACGAATACCATAGACCAAGGAGTAAAACTTTTACTTATAGGAAGATATCTTGAACGAATTGGAGACCATATAACAAATGTATGTGAAAAGATAATTTTTGCAATTGAAGGTAAAATGGTAGAGATAGGATAAAAAGCTGCTTTAAAGCAGCTTTTTTTATTGTCTAAATTAATAAGTAATTGATAAAAAATTATGATTAATGGGTAAATTTAAAAAATTGTGATATACTAGGAACATATTAAATATGAGGATGCGTATTTTATATAAGGTGCTTTTAGGAGGTGGAACTTTGAAACTTCAAAAGATGGGTATGAGAACTATAAAAACAGGAATTAGTGTAACTTTATGTATGATTCTTGGTGACTATTTAGTTGAGAATATGTTTTATTCTCTGGTAGCATGTATAATTTCTGTCCAAGATACAGTAAAAGGGTCTTTAAAAACAGGAATCAATAGAGTGGAAGGTACTATTTTAGGTGGTATAATAGGATTCATATTTGCCATCACTAAAGCTGGAGACCCATTTTTATGTGGTCTAGGAGTAATGTGCGCAATATATTTATGTAATCTGTTTAAAATAAAGTCAGTAGTAGTTGCTTGTGTAACTTTTCTAGCTATACATTTAGGTGTAGGAAATAATGACCCTGTATACTATTCTTTACATAGGGTACTAGACACATCTGTAGGTGTTTTGTTTGGGGTACTTGTTAATTACTATGTTGCTAGACCTAATTATCTAAATAGTGTTATAGATGAATTTAAAAAGATAGAAGAACTTTCAATGTCACTTATTGAAGATAAAATACTTAGAAAAAATAATTTAGATGTAGAGAGATTCGAAGAAGAAGTGGAAAAATTAGAAGAAATATACTCAAAACTTATTGATGAATTGGATTATAGTTTGAGTGAAACCAATGTAGAAAAAATCGAGAATGCCTTAAGGATATGTAGAGAAATACATTTTCATATGCAGTCTATAGAGTTACTAGAAAATAAACTTTATTTAAAGGAGCATACATATAAATACCTTAAGAAAATATATAATGTGGATGAATTAGATTGGAATATAGACGAAGAAAAAAGTCCTGTATTCAACTATCATCTAATGAAAATAATGCTTGAAATAGAGATGTTAAAGAAATTAAATAAATTATATCAATAATAGTAAGTAAATAATAAATAAAAAATAGTATCTTTGTAAATATTAAACATATATAAGTTTAATTTACGGAGGTACTATTTTTTATGGATACTAGAAATGATAATTCTAAAATATTAGAAATATATAAGATGAAGCTTTTTGGAGAACTTGTAAAGGCAGTGTGGAATGATGATACAGAAGATATTGAAAACTTACCCCAAAAAATATTGAGTGAAAATTTAAATGAAAATTTAAAAACTAATTTTGGTGAAGAATTTGATAAAGATACTATGGTAAATCTAATTAGGGTAACTATGGGATTAGATGTAACAGGAGATACAGATAAAAATCTAAAAGATACACTACATGAAGCTGTAAATTTAGATGAAGTCAAAAGACCAATAATATCTATAATATCAGATGCTTGCAAATATTGTGATGAAAATAATAAGGAAGATGAGTCATGTAAGATAAGAAGCAAGCATATTAATTGTAATGAGGAAGATGTATGTAGTGCTTGTGGCGATTGTGTATCAAGATGTAAGTTGGGTGCAATATCAGATAAGATAGAATTCATACCAATGATAAAGTTATTGAAAGATATAAAAAGTCCTGTATATGCAATAGTAGCACCAGCTTTTGTAGGTCAGTTTGGAAAAGATGTAAGCCCTGGTAAATTAAGAACTGCGTTAAAAAAGATAGGATTTGAAGATATGATAGAAGTTGCCTTGGCGGCAGATATGCTTACTGCAAAAGAAGCATATGACTATTATGAACATATGAAAAAAGATGAAGAAGGATGCTTTATAACTAGTTGTTGCTGTCCTATTTGGGTCAGCTTGATACAAAATAGTTTTCCTCAAATATTAGAGAATGTATCACCATCTGTTTCTCCTATGATTGCTTGTGGTAGAGCGGTTAAAATTTTAAATCCAGATGCTAAAGTTGTATTCATAGGTCCTTGTATGGCAAAAAAGAAAGAAGCAATGTTAGAAGATATAAAGGATGCAGTTGATTTTGTGCTTACATTTAAAGAATTACAAGAAATATTTGATGCATTAGAGTTAAATCCAGCAATCATGGATGAAAGTAATAGAGTAGAGGCATCCCTTTCAGGTAGAGTTTATGCTAGAACAGGAGGTGTAAGTAAAGCAGTTAAGTTATCAGTTAGAAGAATTGACAAGAATATAAAATTTGAAGAAAAAGCATTTGAAGGAACAAAAGAATGTATGGACGGTTTGAAAAAAGTTCTAAATAAGGAGATAGAAGCTACATTTATAGAAGGAATGGGGTGTGTAGGAGGCTGTGTAGGAGGTCCTAAACGTATTTTAAGTGTAGAAGAAGGAACTAAAAATGTTGATGAATATAGTGAAAGTACAAATATGGAAACTCCTTTTGACAATTTAAATGTATTGCAATTTTTAACTTCTTTAGGAATAAAAAGAGTAGAAACTCTAGGAGAAAAAGAAGAAGAAAAAGTGAAAAAAATATTTAGTAGAGATATAAAAAGCAATAAAAAAGAGAATAAGTATAAAAAGTAATTTTTTTACTCTTAAACTTATGCTTTTATAAAAGGGAGATATGGGGGATGAAAATTAAAGATAATAAGGCTGTTTTTCATGTAATTATAAGGATATTTCTTATAGCTGTTTTAATTTTAACTGGGACATTATTAGAAGAAAAAATTAATAATGTTCCAGTACAAAATATAAGCGCGAAAGAAGAAAATACACTAGAATTACTTTCTCAAAGTAATACTTTAGGAGAAATTATGTATAAAGCATCTCAAGAGGAATCAAAAGGACCTGGAGCTACTTCTGAAAAAGTAGCGTACATAACAATAGATGACGGACCATCAAAATATACAAATGCACTACTTGATATTTTAAAAGAAAATGATGTCAAAGCGACATTTTTCATGCTTAATCAAAATATGAAAAACCATAAAGAAGAAGTAAAAAGGGTATTAGAAGAGAAAAATTCAATTGGTTTTCATAGTGTAAGTCATGATATACATAAGCTATATAAAAGTCCAGAAGTAACAGTTGGTGAGTTTAATACATGTAATGATACTTTACAAGATATAACTGGTCAGAGCTCAAAATTAATAAGATTACCATATGGAAGTAAACCATATATGCCAGAAGGTTCATATAGTAAACTTATGGCAAATGATTATTTAATTTGGGACTGGAATTTGGATACACAAGATTGGAAATCTTCTACAAGTCAAATAGTTAGTAATATATTGTATTATGGAAGAAAAAGAGATGAATTGGTAGTGTTAATTCATGAGAAAGAACAAAGTTTAAATGCTTTAAATAACATTATAAGAATTTTAAAAGAGAGAGGATACACAATATTGCCAATTACAGAGAATATTACACCTAAAAATTTCTGGCAAGAAAATTTATAATAAATTTAAATATAGTAAAAAATAGAGTAAATTATTTATGAAATAAAACATATAATTTATAAAATAGAATATAAAAAATACAGAATAATAAGCGAAATGTAAAGAAAATATAATGTGAAATTGAAAAAATATTGTTAAGATTTAAACGAAATAATAGTATATTTGTTGGAATTAGAAAATGAAATAAGTTGAAAAGATAGTATAGAAAATAGGAATTGTCATAAAATATAAAAATACAATTAAGAAAATTCAGAAAAAATAAAATAAAAATAATTGACAAAAAGAATAATATTTGTATATAATAATATGTAACATTAAAGACTGAGAAGAAGAGGAGTAAGTAAATACTACTAAAAGAGAGGAAAATTCACTGGCTGTAAGATTTTCTGAGTATAAGGTTTGCTGAATGTAGCTTTGGAGTTTCTAAACTGAACTGTTAGTAAGTTTAGACGGTTAGAACCGTTAAATTCTTTGAGAGTCAAAGTTGATAAAACAACATTAAACAATATTTGATTATATATTAATGTGTTTTAAGCTTTGGAATTAAGGTGGTAACGCGAGCTTTTCGTCCTTTTTAAAGAGGATGAAGGGCTCTTTTTTATTTCTAGAGATATTTTAAAAAATTTATTTATAAAAATACAGGAGGCAAGACAATGGAAAATACGAACTTATCAAAAACTTATAATCCAAAAGATTTTGAGGCTAGGTTATATAAAAAATGGATGGATGAAGGGTATTTTAAATCTAAACCAAATCCAGATAAAAAACCATTTACAATAATGATGCCACCACCAAACATAACAGGGCAATTGCATATGGGACATGCTCTTGACCATACACTTCAGGATATATTAATCAGATGGAAGCGTATGGATGGGTATGAAGCTTTTTGGCTTCCAGGAACAGACCATGCTTCTATAGCAACCGAAGTTAAAGTTGTTGAAAGAATAAAAAAAGAAGAAGGTAAAACAAAGTATGAAATAGGTAGAGATGAATTTTTAAAGAGAGCTTGGGAATGGAAAGATGAATTTGGAGGAAAAATATCTAATCAGCTTAAACAATTAGGAGACTCTTGTGATTGGGATAAAGAGAGATTTACTATGGATGAAGGGTGTAATGAAGCAGTTATAGAATTCTTTGTAAAGCTATATGAAAAAGGTCATATATACAGAGGAAATAGAATAATAAACTGGTGCCCAGATTGTAAAACTACTTTATCAGATGCAGAAGTTGAACATGAAGAACATGACGGAAACTTTTATCATATAAAATACCAACTAAAAGATAGTGAGGATTTCTTAGAAATAGCCACAACTAGACCTGAGACGATGATAGGAGATACTGGTATAGCAGTAAATCCAGAAGATGATAGATATAAACACTTAATAGGAAAAACAGCAATACTTCCATTAGTAGGAAGAGAACTTCCAATAGTTGCAGATAGTTATGTTGACTTAGAGTTTGGAACTGGTGCAGTTAAGATGACTCCAGCTCATGACCCTAATGATTTTGAAGTAGGATTAAGACATAATCTTGAACAGCTAAATACTATGAATGAAGATGGAACTATGAATGAAGTTTGTGGAAAATATGAAGGTATGGATAGATTTGAGTGCAGAAAAGCTATCGTAGCAGACTTAAAAGAGCAAGGTTACCTAATTAACATAAAAGAGCATAATCATAATGTAGGAACTTGTTACAGATGCCATACAGTAGTTGAGCCTAGGCTATCAGAGCAATGGTTTGTTAAGATGGAAGAACTTGCAAAACCAGCTATAGACATTCTTAAAAACGGAGAACTAGAATTTGTTCCAGAAAAATTTGATAAAACTTATTTACAATGGTTAGAAAATATAAGAGATTGGTGTATATCAAGACAATTATGGTGGGGCCATCAAATACCAGCTTACTATTGTCAGGAATGTGGAGAAACAGTAGTTGCAAAAGAAATGCCAGATAAATGTCCTAAATGTGGAAGCACTCATTTTAAGCAAGATGAAGATGCATTAGATACTTGGTTTAGTTCTGCACTATGGCCTTTCTCTACTTTAGGATGGCCAAATAAAACTGAAGCTTTAGATTACTATTACCCAACAAGCGTGCTTGTTACAGGATACGATATAATATTCTTCTGGGTAGTTAGAATGGCATTTGCAGGTATGTTCTGTATGAATGAGAAGCCATTTGACCATGTATTAGTTCATGGATTGGTTAGAGATTCTCAAGGGAGAAAGATGAGTAAATCTTTAGGAAATGGTATTGACCCATTAGAGATAATCGAGCAATATGGAGCTGATGCACTAAGATTTACATTAACAACTGGAAATTCCCCAGGAAATGATATGAGATTCTATATGGAAAGAGTAGAATTTGCTAGAAACTTTGCCAATAAATTGTGGAATGCATCAAGATTTGTATTTATGAATATTGATGAAGATATAATTAAAAACATAACTAGAGAAAGTGTTGAAGATAACTTAACTCTAGCAGATAAATGGATAATATCAAGAGCAAATAATATTGTAAAAGAAGCAACTAATAATATGGATAAGTTTGATTTAGGAATAGCACTTCAAAAGATATATGATTTCACTTGGTCAGAGTACTGTGACTGGTATATTGAAATGGTTAAACCTAGATTATATGGAGAAGATACAAACGCTAAATCTGCAGCATTATACACATTGACTTATGTTCTTGAAAAGATATTAAAATTATTACATCCATATATGCCATTTATAACAGAGGAAATATACACTTATCTTCCTACTGTTGAAGGATGTATAATAGTATCTGAGTGGCCAAAATATAATGAAGAAGATAACATGGTTGAAGAAGAAGAAATGATGAACTTATTAATGGAAGGTATAAGAAGTATAAGAAATGTGAGAGCAGAAATGAATGTACCGCCTTCTAAAAAAGCTAAGTTGATAATAGTACCAAGTGAAGAAAAGATAGAAGCTATTGAACTTGGTAAAGATTATTTTATAACTTTAGCATCTGCTTCAAATGTTGAGATAGCAAAAGATAAATCTAATGTTCCAGAAGATGCAGTTGGAGTAGTTATTGATGGTGTTGAGATATTTATACCTCTTAATGAACTAGTTGATTTTGAAAAAGAAATTGAGAGATTATCTAAAGAAAAGAAAAAATTAGAAGGAGAAATAAAGAGGGTTAATGGAAAACTTGCAAACCAAGGATTCCTAGCAAAAGCTCCTGAGAGTCTAATTGAAGAAGAAAAAGCCAAAAAGGAAAAATTTGAAGAAATGATTAAATCTGTTGAAGAGAGACTAACAAATTTAGAATCTAAAATAAAATAGATACAATAGTTAATAAAAACATACAAAAAGTACGTAATCTGTACTTTTTGTATGTTTTTCTTTCTATATATACAAATATGATGTTATAATTCATTACAGATGTGTTATATTTTTATCTTATTTTATGAGTATATTAATCCTATATATAAAAAAATTATAAGTAATAAAAATTTGCTATATTATGATATTTAATATAGGATGATAAAATACATATTACATTTATTTTCATATATTTTTTACACAATATATCTAGAAAAATAGATGAATTTATCGTAATTTAACTTTATGTATCAAAGATAATTACTAGAGGTAGTTTAATCGACAATTTAAGTTTGTAAAAAAATTTGAATATAAAAGTCAATGAGTACAGTTTGTAAATTGAAATAAAGTAAACTAAATGATATTTTAGATTTGGAGGTGATATTATGTTCAGGGTAGTTATATGTGATGACGAAAAAATACAAAGAAGCATACTGAAGGAATTTGCAGAAAAACTTTTGTCTGAAAGGTGTCTAAATTATCAAATACTGGAATTCTCCTGTGGAGAAGATTTAATATCCAGATACCCAGAAAAAATTGACATTATATTTTTAGACATCCAAATGAAAGATATCAATGGAATTGAGGTGGCTAAAAAAATAAGAAAGTTTGATGAAAAAGTAGAAATTATATTTACAACTGCTTTTTCAGAGTATGCCCCCCAAGGTTATGAAGTACGTGCTTATAGATATTTAGTAAAACCTATAGAGTATAATAACTTTGCAATGGGTGTAAATCTTTGTATTGATAACCTTCAAAGAAAGAAGGAGCGTTATATAGTTTTAAATAGTAAAAAAGGATTTAATAGAATACTTATAGATTCTATTTTATATGTTGAAACTGTAAAGAGAGATTTAGTTGTACATACATTAGGGAGAGATTATAAAGCCAATATGAGCATGAAACAAGCAGAAAAGTTACTGTGTGAAAATGGATTTTTCAGATGTCACACGAGTTTTATTGTCAATTTGAGAAGAATAGAAGATCTTGGAGATAATATGATTACTATTAATGAGAAGTTTATACCTATTAGTAAGTATAGACTTAAAGATTTAAAAGTAGCATTAACAAGCTTGTTATGTGATATAATGTATTAATTTTGAAAAAGGTAAACTAAAATATTTTAAAAAATATTTAAAGTCATCACAGAGCTATTGATTCAAGACTGTCTTAGTATGGAAAAAATTCTCTGTATTAAGACAGCCTTTATTATGATGTAAAATAGTAGCTTATAGATTCTTGATATTATTTCATTATGTGGAGTGCACAATTATAATAGATTAATTATTAGTATATTATGACTGATTTCTATATGCAGTATTTTTCAGCATCTTAGTTTTTTAATATACATTAAAGAATATTAAATCTTACAATATGACTCCGAAAAAGCATATAGATATTGCACCTACAGCTATTGAGATAGCAATAGACTTGAATTTATAAGCTACTAATAGTACTATTACACCTGATATAATTTTTGGATTGGTGAATGACATATATAAAGTATCTCCATTAAAAAAAATATCCTTTGCTATAAGTGAACTAAGTATAGCTATAGGTATAAACTTCATGATGTCTTTAATAGAATCAGGCATATCATTTTTTGAAAATATTATCATAGGCAAAATTCTCGGAATATAAGTGACAATTGCCATACCTAAAATAACTATAAGTATGTAATTAGTATTCATAGATTTCCTCCTTCTTGCGAGTTGATTTTTGTATATAGAATCCAAATAAAGCAGATAAAATAGATGCTATTATAATGACTAAACTGCTTTTAAAGAAAGTATATAAAACTATTGATAATAGGATAGAAAGCACTGAAACGAGTATATATACTTTACTTTTAATTTGATTAACTACTAATGTTATGAACATTGCTGTAAGTAGAAAGCCTGCAACAGAATCACTTATAGTGACAACTTCTCCAAGAAATGCTCCTAAGAAACAACTACCAGCCCATACTATTATACAAAGATTGTTTAGGTATAATGCGTGTCTATCTGTCCAATTGCCATAAGTGTATTTTTCTAAGTTTATAGCGAATGTTTCATCTGTAACACCATGACAAAAATACATTAGAAACCTCATATTTTTATTTTTTATATGCATATGTAAGTTGGAACTCATTAAAAAATTACGAAGATTCAATATAAATGTGGTTAGTATTATTGAAGCAATACTTCCATTTGAAGCCAACATTGAAGCAGCTACAAACTGCGAGCTACCTGCAAATACCATAAGTGACATCATTAATATGTAAAAGGCAGATAACCCTGCTTTTTGAAGCATAATACCACAAATAAGTCCTAATGGAATATATCCTAGAAATATTGGGATTGATGTCAGAAAACTTTCCTTTAAAATTTCTTTTCTTGATATTTCTTCTCTCAAATATAATCACCTCTCTAAAATAATGAATATTTATAAAATTCTATAAATATTTGTTTCATTTTATTATATCTATTTTAATTAGTTATATCAATGCCTGAGGCGATGCAGTATATATATTAAAAGAAGCATTTATAATTTGTAGAACTTATAGTAATGAATTTATAAATAGTTTAATTCTATTAAAAGATTTCCTTTTATGCAATTTATTTATTGAAATATGATATAATGTATAAGGGTGTAGGCATTAGTCATTAGGATAATGCCTATATAAATTTTTTAGAGCTTACTTGGCGCAAGTTTTTATATATTGATTTAAATGTATATTTATTCGCTATCTTTGGTGTTTTTTTACATATTGATTCATACCTTGTAGAATAAGATGTTTTGTAAAATAGACTGCAAGACAATTACATTTAAATTAATGTTCTTATAGTATATAAATAATTATTCCCCTAAATAAAATTGAGATTTATGATATTTAAATAAAAAAGTAGAATGTGTAATTGATGGTTAATTATAAATAAAGTATACAAGGGGATTGTCTTATAAGAAGGATAATCTCCTTTTTACAAATAATTCTAAATTGTGATATAAATCTAAAAATTTTATCTTATTATTTAACAATTTAATGATAATAATTGATATAATGAATATAAATTGAATATATAGTATACTTAATTTATGTTTTTAGAAACAAATAGGGCATTTAAAAGAGAAATTGTGCAACTTAAATTAAAGTTTAAGATGAACTAATTAACATAGATATATTAAAAACTTTTAGTAATGGAGAATATATGTGATATGAATAATAAAGTTAAGGTTGCAGTAGTAGATACAGGAATAGATAAAGAACATGATTACTTAAAGGATAACTTAGTTGGAGGAATTGCTTTTGAATGTATACATGATTATATTTTTATATCAGATAAATTTGATGATGAAGATGGTCATGGAACTGCTTGTGCATCAATAATAAAGAAGGAATATGAAGATGTAGAGCTATTTGTCATAAAAGTTTTAGGAAAAGATAGTATTGCAGATATAAAAGTTCTTGAAGAAGCATTAAAATATCTTTTAGACACTAACATAAGATTGATTAACTTAAGTTTATCAGTCATAGGAGTAGAAAGTGTTAAGGGATTATTTGAGGTTTGTTATGAATTGTTTAGAAAAGGAAAAATAATAGTATGTTCATTATCTAATAACTTTGACTTAAGTTATCCAGCAATGTTTAATAATGTTATAGGAGTTAGAGGATTTACTTTAGATGTAAATGATTCTTTTTGGTACAATAAAAGATATGATGTTCAATGTGTTATGGATAGTAATTCATATATAAGTTGTGATATAAACAACTCTTACAGATTACCACCAAAATGTAATAGCTATGTAGCAGCAAAGTTTACTGGTAAAATAGCTAAGATATTGTCAGAAAATCCAGATATAGCAATATCTGATTTAAATGATAAACTTGAACTATTAGCAACTAAAAATCATTGGCATAGTTTTGATTTCAATGAATATAGTAGAATTCCAAACTTTAAACTTGATTTGTATGACAAAGAAAATACTCTTCTTATGAAAGTTGCTGATGTTGTTAGAGATTGCCTAAATATTAAAGCTGATAATGAAAAATTATTTCAAGGTAGTCTTTTTAATAAAGAAATAGGATTAGTTTATGATAATTGTTTTAATTTACTTCAAAAATTAGAACAGGTATTTAACATAAAATTTAATTATATGGATATATCTAAATATGATTTAGTTTCAATATATACATTAACTGAGTTAGTAGAAATGTATATAAATAAAAAATTATAAATAAAGAAGAAGTAGTTAGATTTAATGTATAAGGTATTAGATTATATGTATTCTTTGTCAGTAGATTAAAAGCAGAAAATATACTATAATTAGATAACATAAAAGAAAATGCCGATACAGGGGGAATTAGATAATGAAATATGAAGAAGCATTAGAGTATATATCACAAACCAATAAATTTGGTGTAAGATTAGGTCTAGAGAATATTGGAAAATTATTAGAATTATTGGGGAATCCACAAGAAACTTTAAATATAATACATGTAGCTGGAACTAATGGAAAAGGCTCAGTGTGTTCTTTTGTTTCTAATATACTAAGAGAGTGTGGATATAAAGTTGGTTTATATACATCTCCGTATTTAGAAACCTTTACTGAACGTATAAGAGTAAATGGAGAAAATATACCACAAGACGATGTTGCTAGGATAATTGAATTAATAAAAGAAAAAATAGATATTATGGTAGGACAAGGCTATGCATATCCAACAGAGTTTGAGGTGGTTACTGCAATGGCATTTTATTACTATTCAGAGCAAAAGGTGGATTTTGTAGCGTTAGAAGTTGGTCTAGGCGGAAGATATGATGCTACAAATATAATAACAAAATCACTTGTAAGCGTGATAGCATCTATAAGTTTAGATCATACAGGGATACTTGGAGATACGATAGAAAAAATAGCATATGAAAAGGCTGGTATAATAAAGGAAAATGGAGTAGTGCTTGTATATGACCAGACTGATGAAGCAAAAAATGTCATAAAGTCAGTTTGCAATGAGAAAAAAGCACAATATATAGAAGTTAATTTTGATAATATAAATATAAAGAAATCAGATATAGAATCTCAAATATATGACTGTACTGTAATGAAAGAAATTTACAAAGACCTTGAAATAAAATTGATAGGTGAACATCAGATAAATAATTCTATATTGGCAATAAGTGTAATAAAATATCTAAAAGATATAAATAAATTAGAAAATATAAATGAAAAATCTATAAGAAAAGGGCTTATAACTACTAAGTGGCCAGGGAGAATAGAAAAAATAAAAGAAAATCCAATTTTTATAATAGATGGTGCACATAATGAAGATGGAGCAAAATCTTTAGCAAAGGCACTTAATAATAATTTTAAAGATAGAAGTTTAACTCTATTAATAGGCATGTTAGAAGATAAAGACATTGATAGTGTTTTAGATATATTATTGCCACATTTTAATAAGGTAATAACAACAACACCTAGCAATCCAAGAGCCATAAATTCAGATATACTAAAAGAGAAAGTATTAAAATATGTAGATGATGTAACATCAAAACATGAGATAGAAGATGCAGTAAATTATACATTAGAAACATCAAATAAGGATGATGTGATAATAAGTGCAGGTTCTTTATATATGATTGGTACAGTGAGAACTTTAGTAAAGAAATTATAACTTTATAAAATAAATATATGAATACAAATAAAAATATGAAAAAGAGCTATCTACTAACTTAGATAGCTCTTTTTATATAAAATAAGTTTTTAATAATTTTTCTGATGTTTATATAGCAGTAATTATATAGATTGACGTATAGCTTTAGATAACTGGTCTGGGCAAGAAGTACCTTTTCCTCCACAATCAATACCATTTAATTTATCAGCAACTTCAAGGGCATTTTGACCAATGATTAAGCTTCTAAGCCCTGATAAATTACCATTACATCCTCCTATGAACTCAGCATCAACAATCACATTATTTTCATCCACTTCAAAAACCATTTCTCTACAACAGACACCGCTTGGGTTAAATGTTACTTTCATTAAAAAGACCTCCATTAAATATTATTTCATTTTTTTAACATTAATAATAATACCAAATATATGCGTAATAATGCAACTATAAAGCATAATACAAGCTAATGAAATAATATATTATTGTAGTATATGTATTGTGGAGAGGAGGGGTTATGTGAAAATCTATATTTCTAACTATCTATCAAAGAGTATTAGCATAGTTGATTATTCTACACTTGAGCTAGAAAAGGAAATAGTATTAGAAGATAATATATATCCACATCATTTTTGCATAGAAAAAGAAAAAAATTTAATATACATACCTAGCTCAAGTAATGGGATACTCTATGTCTTGGATTTAAGCAATGATAAAATAATTGATACTGTTTCCATAGGAGGAAGTCTTAGTCAAGTTGTGCTTAGTGATAATGAATTATTTGTAGCAAATGAAGATTCTAATAGTATATATGTATTGGATAAAAACACATTAAATCCAATAGGAATTATTGGTGTTGATAATATGCCGCATGGATTTGATTTTGACAGAGAAAGCAAGAAGTTATATGTACCATGTATAAATTCAATAGTATGTATAGATACAATAAATAAAAATATACAAAAGAAAATTAATATGGACTTTAGAGCCTGGCATATAGAACTTGATAAACAAAAGAAAGAAATGTATATATCAACACTCGATGGAAAGCTTATAATAGTTGATGAAGTAAGTATGGATATTAAAAAGGTATTATATGAATTCTTATTACCAGTAGAAATAAGATTTAATTATAGTGGGAAAAAAGTTTATGTCGCTGATTTGGGTTATAATAATGTGAGAATTTTAGATTATACAACAAGTAGATACATTGGAAATATTGAGATAAACGGAATTCCACAGGGATTAGAAATATCTAAAGATGAAAGGCTATTATTCGTATCAGATACACAAGAAAACTCAGTAAAAGTTTATGAAACTGCAAATAACAAATTGATAAAAGAAATTAAGGTAGGAAAAGAGCCTACAACTATAATTTGTTTGTAGGCCTTAATGTATGTCTCTTATAAGTAAGTCGATAACTTCGGCATACATATAAGATGCATTATTTTTCCAGTTGTTGCAAATAAGTTTTGCTTGTTTTTCTGATGAAACATTTAGATTTAAATCTATTAAGTTAGACTGATTTTCTATGACTCTAAGGTTGACAATAAATTCATTATCACTTTGTTTTACAAAACTAGACTTTACTTGAGTATCTGCTAGTAAATTTTCTTTATTAGAATCTATATACTTGTCTATTTTTTCTGTAACACTAGTAGGTATTCGATTAAAGAAGTATTCTAGACTTTCTACGCCTCTTTGAGTAAGAGCATAATATTCTCTGTCAGAGTCTTTATATGTAGTCAAAAACTTAGATTCCATAAGCTGAGATAAAAGCTGTTGCAATGAAAAGTAATTCATCATCTCAGTCTCTAATACTACTTGAGTTATTTGAGAATTAGTTAAATCCATTTTAATTTTTTCTAATATATATAAAATTAAAAGTTTATGATACGCTAATTCTTCAGACGAGTTTTCAAACATAAATATCATCCTCCGTCAAACTATTTCTATATATAATATATTAAACTAATTTATACAAAATTAAAAGAACAATTTGTATAGTATTATGAATCTTTAACAAATCATATAAAATTAATTTTATAAACAAATACAGAGAAACAGGGCTACTAATTAGCAGCCCTGTTGATACCCAGGTGTCAAAATTTACTATCTATTTTCCAGCCATTTGTCTTTCAGCCATTTCAACTAATTTCTTAGTCATGTATCCACCAACATATCCATTTTCTCTAGCTGTTAAGTTACCTTTGTCTATGTTTTCATAGTTAGATAAACCTATTTCGTTAGCTATTTCTAATTTCATTTGGTTTAAAGCAGCTTTTGCTTCTGGCACTACTGTTCTGTTTGAATTTGACATAGTAAATTTCCTCCTCAAATAATTAGTTTATGATGTCTAACAACACTTTTATTTATGTGATGTTAATACTAATTTCTCCAAAATAAAAACAATATATACAGAAAAATAAAGGTAAAAATGTAAAAAATATTAAAAAATTAAATAAATGAAGATTTTGAAGCATCTAACTAGAACAATATAGGCTTTGTTTTTTTACTTATTGTCTTATAAATTAAATATTACAGTACTTTTTTGAGCTAAAAAAAAATAAATTTTAAATATAGAAGAAATTATTTAAAAGGGGGAATTGTATGAAAAGAGAAGTCAAAAGAACTAAAGCTTTGATATATAGTGTTTTATTTTTTTCATTATTATTAGTATTAATATTTGCTCTTGTTTATGGAATAAAGTACATATGTTCCAATTCTGATAACTCAAAAATGCCTATATATAAAGTTGATACAAATGAGAAAAAAATAGCTTTAAGTTTTGATGTTGCGTGGGGAACTAATAATATGGATGAAATTCTAAAGATTTTAGATAAACATAATGTAAAAGCTACTTTTTTTCTAGTTGGTAGCTGGGTAGATGATAATCAAGATATTGTAAAGTCTATAGATGAAAAAGGACATGAAATTGGAAATCATTCAAATACCCATGCGAATTTGAAAGAAATATCAAAAGAAGATATAAAAAAGGAAGTAGAAACTACATCAGGAAAAATATTTAATATAACAGGAAAAAGGACTAATTTGTTTAGACCACCTTTTGGAGATGTAAACAACAAAGCTATGGACATTTGCAGTGATTTAGGTTATAAAGTAATTAAGTGGGATGTAGACTCTATAGATTGGAAAGAACTTGGTCCAAATCACGTAATTGAAAAAGTAATAAAAGAATCTCAACCTGGTTCAATAGTTTTATTTCATGCTAATATAAATGATGTAGATAACTATTTAGATACTATAATAAGTAAACTTAAAAAAGATGGATACAGTTTAGTAAAAGTATCTGACTTATTGTATAAAGATAATTACATAGTTGATTCTAATGGAGTGCAAAAACCTAGGAATTGACAAGCAGTAAATGTATATTTTAAGTAAAGTTGTGGTAAATTATATAGTATATGTTAGAAAAGTGTCGATAAAAAGACGGTGTCTATTTATTGACACTTTTTATGCATGTATGCGATATCAATAATTATAGATTAAATTGATTAAAAAAGTGTCTAATAATTGACTTTTTCAAAATGAGTTTAAATGTCTAAAAGAAATTATGGATGCTGTAAGATAGTATTTTCAAAGGGTATAAGTTTGTTTAAAAGTTGGCATAGAAATTGCTTTGTTAATAATCGATATGTTCTATAGAAATAAACAATATGTTAAGACATTGTAATAGAAAAACAACATTAACATTATTTGAACAAGCTTATAAAAAAAATTAATATACTTAAGGGGGCGTACTAGTTGAACAAACTATATTCTATTTTATTAAAACAACACGTTGGTGGTCCAGATAAGCCAGTAGTAAGTGTTGGAGATGTAGTAAAAAAAGGAACTCTAATCGCAGAACCAGCAGGATTAGGGGCAAATATTTATGCCAGTGTTAGCGGAAAAATAAGTGAAATAAATGACCAAGCTATAGTAATTGAAGCTGATGAAGTGCAAGATGATACTTTTGAACCATTAAAAGGAGAAGGTATACTTGACCTAATTAAAGAAGCTGGAGTTGTGGGAATGGGTGGAGCAGGATTCCCTACTCATATAAAATTAAACATAGATTTAAAAGGTGGAACAATATTAGCAAATGCTGCTGAATGTGAACCTTTATTAGCTCATAACATAAAAGAAATAGAAGAAAGACCAGAAATAGTTTACCAAGGTATAAAGTATGCTATGGAAGTTACTAATGCTGGAAAAGGTATGCTAGCAATAAAAAGCAAGCATCCAGAAGCAATAGCAGCATTCAAGAAAGTAATAAAGCCAGGAGATAACATAGAAGTTGCAGAACTAGTTGACATGTACCCAATGGGAGAAGAGAGAGCGATAGTAAGAGATGTTCTAGGTAAATTACTTGAGCCAACTCAATTACCTTCAGAAGCTAATGCAGTAGTAATAAATGTAGAAACGTTAACTAGAATAGTAGAAGCTGTTGAGAAAAAAAGACCAGTTATATCTAAAAATGTAACTGTAGTTGGTCAATTAAACAGTGGAAAAGAATCTATAGTATTTGAAGATGTGCCAATCGGAACTACTGTTGGAGAATTAATTGAAAGAGCTGGTGGAATAAAAGGTGAATATGGTGAAATAATCTTAGGAGGACCTTTCACTGGTAAAGCTACTACTTTAGATACTCCAATAACTAAAACTAGTGGTGGTATAATCGTTACTATGCCATTTGTTAATGAAAAGAGAAAAATGGGTCTTTTAGTCTGTGCATGTGGACCTAATGAAGAAAGAATGAGAGACATAGCAGCTAAAATGGGAGTTACTGATATAGTATCAGTTCAAAAATGTAAACAAGCTCAAGAAATTAAAGGTGCATTAAAATGTGAAAATCCAGGACACTGTCCAGGACAAGCTCAAAAATGTATAGAATTTAAGAAAGCTGGAGCAGAAGTTATATTAATCGGAAACTGTACTGACTGTAGTAATACAGTAATGGGTTCTGCACCAAAATTAAAATTAGGTGTATATCATATTACTGACCATGTAATGAGAACAGTTAATCACCCATTAATAAGAAGAATAAAAGGTGATGTAAGATTAAAAATAAAATAATATAAAAATATATAATAAAACATCCTTGGAAAAAATTTTAAAATTATTTTCAAGGATGTTTTTTGTTGTGATATGTCGATAACATTAACGAATAATATAAATAATATGGAAAAAATAGACAAAATATAATATATACTATATAATAGTGGCAATAGCTATTAAAATTATATTAGACAAAAACAAACTCAGATATGTGGCCATATTGACATATAAAAATTGAATTGAGTCAATTATCCAATAGAGTTAAGATTTTTTGTATTATCTCAAGATACTCTAAAGTATCTTTTTTAGTGTGGAAATAAGTTTTTGTCTCTTGCTAATAATTTTAGAATGTTCGTAAAGAGTGCACTTAAAAAATAAAAAGTATTACAAAAAAATAAAAAGTATTACAGACATAAAAATTACTAAAAACCTATTTATAGAAACTGTGAAGTATATCTTAAATTTGGGCACTTAAAAGATATATGGAGTTAGTAGTGCAACCTGCTATAAATATAAATAGGAGGAAAATCTTGAAAATAAAAATTAAAAAATCAAGTATAGTTAGTTTAGTAATTGCTTTTAGTATAGCATTTACTGCATTTGCACCAATAATATCTTATGCTGACGAAGTAAGTGGAAAAGATACAATACTTGATGGAGAGAAACCATCAGGAGGAGAAACACCAGACGGAGAGAAACCATCAGGAGGAGAAACACCAGACGGAGAGAAACCATCAGGAGGAGAAACACCAGATGGAGAGAAACCATCAGGAGGAGAAACACCAGATGGAGAGAAGCCATCAGGAGGAGAAACACCAGATGGAGAGAAGCCATCAGGAGGAGAAACACCAGATGGAGAGAAACCATCAGGAGGAGAAACACCAGATGGAGAGAAACCATCAGGAGGAGAAACACCAGATGGGGAGAAGCCATCAGGAGGAGAAACACCAGATGGAGAGAAACCATCAGGAGGAGAAACACCAGATGGAGAGAAACCATCAGGAGAAGAAATTCCAGATGGAGAGAAACCATTAGATGAAATTATACCATCACAAGAAGAGGAAGAATTAGAAGTAGAAGAAATGAGTTTGAATAAGAATATTGAAGATATTCTTAATCTTACTATATCTCAAATAAATAAGCTTGTATATAATTTCTGGGGAGACGAAAATGATGTAAAAACAGATGGACAGTCAGAAATTAATGAAGTACTTACTTCAAAGGATGGAAATACTAGTCTTTGGTATAATGATAAAAATTCAAAAGTAAAGAATACTTTTTTATTAAAAGAAACAGATGGTTCAGATAGACCTTATTTTAATATAAGATTTGATGAGAATACAAAAACTTTAACTTTCGATTATGTAATAGAAGGTCTTATAGGTGGAAGTTCTAAGGATGGTAAATATGTAATAGAAGGTGAAGATGGAGACCAAACTGCATTCTGTTATAATAATCATTTAAAATCTCCAAGTAGTGAACATAAGAGTCCATATTTACCAGCAGAAGACTTTAATGGTCAAGAAAATCAAAATGAAGATGCAATTAAATCTATACTATATGCAGGTTCTGAGTTTGATGGATTTGGATATAAGCAACAATTTAATTTAGGTGGAAAAGAATATGAAATTATGGCTCATTCTGTTACTCAAGATGCAATTTGGATTACACTTGGACAAATGAATGAGCAAGAAAGACTTAAGTTATATCAAAATACTATAAAACTTTATGATAGATTTATAGCAGATGCAAAAACAGAAGAAGAAAAAGCTGAGTATCTAAAAGGCAAAGAAGCAGCAATAAATAGAAAAGCTTATTTAGAAGCATTATTAGAAGCTGGTCGTAAGGAGTTAAAGCCAAATGATACAGGAAAACCTAGTTTAAGTAATGGTTTAACTGATATTAAATTTGATAAAAATCAAGATGGAACTTACGAAACAGAAGCTGTAGCTCTAGTGGGTTATAGTGGTGTGGTTAAGTTGAAATTACCAGATGGAGTAACTGCTTATGATGAAAATGGAAATATAATAGGTACAGGTGAAGTAGAAATTTCAACACAACAAAAGTTTAAACTTAAGAGTGTAGATAAGCCAGATGTAAAAGATAAGATATCTGCGTTATCTTATGATTATATTTTCCCAAAAGCTATTCAATATTTTAAGACAGTTTTCGATTTTGGAAAAAAAGACCACTCATCTACACTACCAGCTAGTAAGCAAAATTTATTGAGCTATACAATAGAACAAAAAAGTGGTGAAGAAGTTAATTTCAATATAGGTGTACCAACAGATGGAAACCCAGATGTGAATCCACCAATACCACCATATAATGGTAATGATAACTCAAATGGTCATAAACCTAAACCATCACCACCAACAGATGACACAGTGATAAATCCACCAGTGCCACCAACAGATGATACAGTGATAAATCCACCAGTACCACCATCAGATGATGATACAGTGGTAAATCCACCAATACCACCAACAAATGATGATACATTGGTAAACCCACCAGTGCCACCATCAGGTGATGTAGTGGAAAATACATCAGTACCATCAAAAGATAATACAATAGTAAATCCACCAGTACCACCAACAAATGACACAGTTGTAAAATCACCAAAAACAGGTGATGAAACTCAAATAGTGCCATATGTACTTATTGGCATTATAGCAATTTGTGGATTGGTATATCAAACTAAAAGAACAAAAAATTAATATGAAGTATTGTTTGTTATTAAATTTAAAAATATATTGTCTCAAATTGATTTAAAATCACTTTGAGGCATTTTTTTATGTAAGTATAACCTTTTTGAAAACATATGTTAATTGTTTTGTGAATAGAAAAATAACTTGAAGGTGAAAATAGTATTGAAAAAATAATATACTAAGGGTATAATTCATTTGGTTTCATTTGTATAGATTTAAGTGTTAATTTTAGTATTTACATGAATTTATATTAGAAATTTGTATATTAATAACTTAATAAATTTTAATATTAATTATTTAATGAATTGTTATTATGATATGCTAGAATAAATATATATAAATAAGTTTTGATGATGTACTACTATAAAGGGGGGACTTTATGTTTTCGATACCAGAAGTAAAAAAAGTAGAAGAGGTAATGGATACAAAATTTACAACTATAGACGAAGACACAAGAATTGAAGATGCAATAAAAGAAATGATAAAAAGCAATACAAAAACTCTAATGGTAATAGATTCATCTGGTGAATTAAAAGGTATTATATCTATGACAGATATACATAATCTTTATGACATGCATAAGAAGTATGACGGTCAGCCAGTAAAACTTATAATGAAAAAAGATGTAATATATGTCAGTGAAGGTTTAACCTTAGATGAGTGTAGAGATATAATGATATTGAAAAATATAGGAATTCTTCCTGTTCTTAGAGACAATAAAATTATTGGAGTCTTAAAACAAGAGCATATTAGAGACTATTTATATATGCATTTAGAAGACTATGGATTGACTTTGAAATATATTATAGGACAAATTAAAGAAGGAATTTGTGCTATAAATAACGAAGGTGTAGTTATATTGTGGAATAAGTTTATGGAGGAAAGGTATGATATAAAATCTGAAGACATAGTCGGTCGACCGATGAACGAATTTTTGGAAAATACTATTTCAGAAAAAGTATTAAATAGTAAAATCGGTATGAGTGACTTATATTTTACGGATAAAAAAGAAAATATGTATGCATTAGTTCATGCGAATCCTATATTTTATAAGGAAGAATTTATTGGTGTTGTATGTACAGAGGTTGATGTTACAGAAGCAAAGATACTTTCTCTTGAACTTGAAAAGGTAAATGACACATTGAAATATTTAAAGAATGAAGTTAAAAACCTATCCAAAGGTAGCTTTGATAAAATTTTAGGTAAAAGTTATAAATTGGAAAAATCGAAAGCGATTGCAAAACAAGTAGCTAGAACCAATAGTAGTATATTTATTTGGGGCGAAAGTGGTACAGGTAAAGAAGTATTTGCAAGAGCTATTCATGATTATAGTGAAAGAAAAGGTCAATTTATACCTGTTAACTGTAGTGCCATACCAAATGAGTTATTTGAAAGTGAGTTTTTTGGGTATGAATCAGGTGCATTTACTGGAGCAAGTAAAAAAGGTAGAATAGGTATATTTGAACTTGCAAAGGATGGAACCGTATTTTTAGATGAAATTGCTGATTTACCTCTTAGCATGCAGGCTAAGTTGCTTAGGGTGTTGCAAGAAAAAGAAATAAGAAGAGTTGGTGGAGATACTACAATAAAAATAAATCCTAGAATAATATCGGCTACCAATAAAGACTTAGAGAAAATGGTAAAGTCAGAAAAGTTTAGAGAAGATTTATATTATAGATTAAATGTTGTGGAGATAAAGATTCCACCACTAAGAGAAAGAAAAGAAGATATAGGATTATTAGTTCATAGTTTTTTAGAAGAAATATGTAAACAAAACAATAAATCTGTTCTTACAATTAGCAAAGATGTAATAGATATATTTCAAAATTACAGATGGAAAGGCAACATTAGAGAATTAAAAAATACAATTGAAAATATGGTTGTTTTATCTCAAAACTCTAGAATAGAGGTGGAAGATGTACCAAGTTATATGATGGATTCCACTAATAAGAGTATTGAGGAAGAGGAATATCCTTTAGATTTGACAAAAGCTACTCAAAAGATTGAAGTAAAAAATATAACAAAGGCACTTAAAATGTCCAACGGAAATAAAGCTAAAGCAGCCAAAATATTAAATATACCAAGAACTACATTGTATTATAAGATAGACCAATATAAAATAGATGTGTCTAAAATATGACACATGACTAAATTTTGACAAAATAATAAATATAAGTCTGAAATATAGTGAAATCAATGGTTGTAACAATGATGTGTATGTAGGTGTGTTAAAAAAAATGAAAAAGTGTTGATAAATTGACACTTTTTTTTGTTTGAGAAAATGTTTACATATATAAAAAATAAACTGTTTTAAATAAATATTTATGTGATATTTGGCTAAAAATAGCGATAAGAGGAGAATCTATTATAGAAAAAATCTTTTTGTTAATAAGTTGGCATAGGAATTGCTTATATATAAAGTGACTTCAAATGAGAAAAAAACAATAATTTTGATGACTTACGTGGTTTAAAAATCTTAACACTTAGAGCTGTTAGTAGGGAACAGTAAAAATGTTGATTATTAAAAGTGTTAAGATATCAATATAAATTAAAAATCAAAAGAAGGAGGCATTTTATATGTCAATAACTTTAGAAACAGCTCAAGCTCATGCAAATGACCCAGCAGTATGCTGCTGTAGATTCGAAGAAGGAACAATAATAGCACCAGAAAATTTAGAAGATCCAGCAATATTTGGAGATTTGGAAGATTCAGGATTGTTAGTTATACCAGAAAATCATTTAACAGTAGGTCAAGTATTAGGAGCTAAGTTAACAAAAACTTTAGATGCTTTATCTCCAATGACTACAGATAATGTAGAAGGATATAAAACAGCAGAAACAGATGTTGAGGAGTCTACTGAAGAAGAAGTAGAAGTTCCAGTAGCACCTGTAGCTACTTTGGCACAAGCTACAACAGGTCAAGTAATAAAAATACACATACAAGAAGGTAAAGATATAAACTTAGAGATACCTTTAGCAATTGCTACTCAAATGGGAGTAGTACCACAAAAATAATAGTTAAAATACAACTATTTAAGTAGGTTTTAATTTACTTGATTCCTCAGTTAAGGGGTTACCTGTTGAGGAATCGAGATTTAAAATAATAAATAAGAAAATAATGTAAGGAGGTATTTTATACTATGTCAATAACTTTAGAAACAGCTCAAGCCCATGCAAATGACCCAGCAGTATGTTGTTGTAGATTTGAAGCGGGAACAATAATAGCACCAGAAAACTTAGAAGATCCAGCAATATTTGCAGACTTAGAGGATTCTGGATTATTAACAATACCAGAAAATGGATTAACTATAGGTCAAGTACTAGGAGCTAAGTTAAAAGAAACTTTAGATGCGCTATCTCCAATGACTACAGAAAACGTAGAAGGATACAAAGCAGGAGAGGCTAAAGAAGTAGTAGCAGAAGAAGCAGTAGTAGAAGAAGCTCCAGCAGCTTTAGAAGCAGTAGTGCCAGTAAGCACAGGAGTTTTAGGTGAAACAGTTAAAATACACATAGGTGAAGGTAAAAATATAAGCTTAGAAATACCTTTATCAGTAGCTGGTCAAGCAGGAGTTGCTGCTCCAGTAGCAAACGTTGCAGCTCCAGTAGCAGGTGCAGCAGAAGTAGCTCCAAAAGTTGCAGAAAAGAAACTTTTAAGAAGCTTAACTAAAAAACACTTTAAAATAGATAAAGTTGAATTTGCTGATGAGACTAAAATAGAAGGAACTACTTTATACATCAGAAAAGCTGAAGAAATATGTAAAGAAGCTAATGATACTCAAGAGTTAGTTGTAGATATGAAATTAGAAATAATAACTCCTGATAAATATGAAACTTACAGTGAAGCTGTATTAGATATACAACCAATCGCTACTAAAGAAGAAGGCGAATTAGGCTCAGGTATAACTAGAGTTATAGATGGAGCTGTAATGGTATTAACTGGTACAGATGAAAATGGAGTTCAAATAGGTGAATTCGGTTCTTCAGAAGGTGAGTTAAATACTACTATGATGTGGGGTAGACCAGGTGCTGCTGACAAAGGTGAAATATTCATCAAAGGTCAAGTAACAATAAAAGCAGGAACTAACATGGAAAGACCAGGACCTCTAGCTGCTCACCGTGCATTTGACTATGTAACTCAAGAAATAAGAGAAGCATTAAAAACAGTTGACAACTCTTTAGTAGTTGATGAAGAAGTAATAGAGCAATACAGAAGAGAAGGTAAAAAGAAAGTTGTTGTTATAAAAGAAATAATGGGACAAGGTGCAATGCATGACAACCTAATATTACCAGTTGAGCCAGTTGGTACATTAGGAGCTCAACCAAACGTTGACTTAGGAAACATGCCAGTTGTATTATCTCCACTTGAAGTATTAGATGGTGGTATCCATGCATTAACTTGTATAGGACCTGCATCAAAAGAAATGTCAAGACATTACTGGAGAGAGCCATTAGTAATAAGAGCTATGCAAGATGAAGAAATAGATTTAGTAGGTGTTGTATTTGTTGGTTCTCCACAAGTAAATGCTGAGAAATTCTATGTATCTAAGAGATTAGGTATGTTAGTTGAAGCTATGGAAGTTGATGGAGCTGTAGTAACTACTGAAGGTTTCGGAAACAACCATATAGACTTCGCATCTCACATAGAGCAAATAGGTATGAGAGGTATACCAGTAGTTGGTGTAAGTTTCTCAGCTGTTCAAGGTGCTCTAGTTGTTGGTAATAAATACATGACTCACATGGTAGATAATAACAAGTCTAAGCAAGGTATAGAGAATGAAATATTATCTAACAATACTTTAGCTCCAGAAGATGCTGTTAGAATAATGGCTATGCTTAAAAATGCTATAGCTGATGTAGAAGTTAAAGCTCCTGAAAGAAAATGGAATCCAAATGTTAAATTAAATAACATAGAGGCTATAGAAAAAGTTACAGGAGAAAAAATAGCATTAGAAGATAATGAGCAATCTTTACCAATGAGTAAGAAAAGAAGAGAAATATACGAAAAAGACGAAAACTAAGATTTAGATAATAGTATAAATTTAGATCCAAGTTTAAAATAGTGTAGAGAGGTAGAATTATAATGGATAGATTAAAATATATCTCATCAGAGACTTTTTATGAGGGTATTATAGTTGACATCAAAGGTGGTGGAGTGACTATAGACCTGAAAGGTAGACTTGGACAATTTAAAATACCTAATAGAATGCTTATAACTGACTACGAACTTAAGATAGGTCAAGAAGTTGGATTCATGCTAAGCTATCCTGAGGTATTAAGTCCAGAGCCTAATCAAGAGTATGTAGAAAATATTAGGAGAGAAAAAGAAAAACAAGAAGAAATGCAATCAAAGCAAGAAGAAAAATAATAAATAATCGTTTGAAAATAGAAGGGAGAGGAAATATATGAGCCTTACAACAGTACAAGGACTTCAATCTGAAATATTCGTTCCAATAACACCTCCTCCAGTTTGGACTCCTGTAACTAAAGAATTAAAAGATATGACTATAGCTTTAGCTACAGCAGCTGGTGTTCACTTAAAATCTGACAAGAGATTTAATCTAGCAGGAGATACTACATTTAGAGCCGTACCTAATACAGCTACAGTTGATGAAATGATGGTATCACATGGTGGATATGATAATGGAGATGTAAACAAAGATATAAACTGTATGTTTCCTATAGATAGATTACATGAATTAGCTGCAGAAGGATTTATAAAAGCAGTAGCTCCTATGCACTACGCATTCATGGGTGGTGGAGGAAACCAACATGTCTTCACTGAAGAAACTGGTCCTGCTATCGCTGCTAAACTTAAGGAAGAGGGAGTAGACGGTGTAGTCATGACAGCTGGCTGAGGTACTTGCCATAGAACTGCCGTGATCGTGCAGAGAGCAATAGAGGAAGCTGGAATACCAACAATAATAATTGCAGCTCTTCCTCCAGTAGTTAGACAAAACGGAACTCCTAGAGCAGTTGCTCCATTAGTTCCAATGGGTGCTAATGCTGGTGAACCACATAACATAGAAATGCAAACACATATATTAAGAGATACATTAGAGCAATTAGTTGCAATACCATCTGCTGGTAAGATAGTTCCATTACCATACGAATATAAAGCTCACGTTTAAAATGTAATTTATATTTGAAAATATAAAACCCTTCTCCCACACAGTTGGGAGAGGGGTTTTAAGAACAAAGGTGGATATTATGGAAGAAAAAATAATGAGAAGACTTGTTATAAAACCGTTTCATATGAATGAAGTTAATTTCGGTTCAAAAACTTCTATAAAGAAAGATGTACTTACAATCAATTTATCAAGTATAGATGAAATAAAAGAAAAAGAAGATTTAATAACAGACATAAAAGTAGATATCATAAAGCCTGGAGATTATGACAGAGAAATTAACACTATTATGGACATTATACCAATATCAACCAAAGTTTTAGGCAGATTGGGAGAGGGAATTACACATACTTTAACTGGTGTATATGTAATGTTAACTGGTGCAGATGAAGATGGAAATCAAATGCATGAATTTGGCTCTTCAGAAGGAATTCTGAAAGAACAAATGGTGTTTGGTAGATATGGAACCCCATCAGTTGAAGATTATATAATTCATGTAGATGTGACTCTAAAGGGAGGTTTACCTTTCGAAAGAACACTTCCTCTTGCAGCATTTAGAGCATGTGATGATTTTATACAAGAAATAAGAACGTCTTTGAAAATGGAAGACGGAAGAAATGCTACTCAAGTTCGTGAATATTTTGACAAAATTCGACCAAATGCAAAAAAGGTTGTCATAGTAAAACAAATAGCAGGTCAAGGTGCTATGTATGACAATCAGTTATTCTCAAAGGAGCCTAGTGGTTTTGAAGGAGGGACATCAATTATAGATATGGGAAATGTACCTATGATTATATCTCCTAATGAATACAGAGATGGTGCCCTTAGAGCTATGACTTAAGAGAGGTGGATATTATGGGAATAGGACCTTCAACAAAAGAAACATCTCTTCATCACTTTAGAGACCCGCTTTTAGACATTGTTGAAAGTGATAAAGATGTAGACTTACTTGGAGTAATAGTAGTAGGAACTCCAGATGGAAACGAGAATAAGACTTTTGTGGGACAAAGAACAGCCGCTTGGCTGGAAGCCATGAGAGCAGATGGAGCTATAGTTTCATCAGATGGATGGGGAAACTCACATGTTGACTATGCCAATACATTTGAAGAAATAGGAAAAAGAGATATACCTGTAGTTGGAGTTACATTTAATGGTACTCAAGCTAAATTTGTTGTAAGTAATCAATATATGAATACTATAGTTGATATGAACAAATCAAAAGAAGGTATAGAGACAGAAGTAGTTGGAGAAAACAATACAAGTGAAATAGATGCTAAAAAAGCTTTAGCGTTTTTAAAACTTAAAATGAGAAAGCATGGATAAGAAATTTAAGTAAGGGAATGAGTTTTGTGGGAATTTCTACATCAATGAAAAACACATCACTTCATATATTTAGAGACCCATTACTAGATTTGATAGATAATGATTCTGACATAGACTTGTTAGGAGTGGTTGTAGTTGGGACATCAGAGCACAATGAATGGAAAACATTTTTAGCAACTAGACTTGGAAGATGGATTGAATCATTGCGACCTGATGGAGTGATTATAACTTTAGATATGGCAGGAAACCAGCATATTGATTTTACAAATGCTATATCAGAATTTGTAAAATCAGATATACCTACAGTTGGTCTTACTATTATGGGAGCAGATGGATTAGTAATTACCAATCCATATTTGGATAAAGCTACTATAATTGATTATAAAAAGACAACAAGCTACATAGAAACAGAAGTAGTTGGAGACAATCACATGAATGAAGTTGATGTTAAAAAAGCATTAGCTTTCCTAAAATTAAAAATGCGTGAACACGCAAAATAAACCTAAGGGGGAATTTGATATGAAATTTAGCAGAAGTATACAAGCTATAGACTCTCATACAGCAGGTGAAGCAACTAGAATAGTTGTAGGTGGAATACCTAACGTAAAAGGAAATTCTATGCCTGAGAAAAAAGAATATTTAGAAAAAAATCTAGATTATTTAAGAACTGCTATAATGTTAGAGCCAAGAGGACATAATGATATGTTTGGTTCTGTAATGACTCAACCTTGTTGTCCAGATGCTGACTTTGGAATAATCTTCATGGACGGTGGCGGATACCTTAATATGTGTGGCCATGGTACAATAGGAGCTATGACAGCAGCTATAGAAACAGGTGTAGTTCCAGCAGTAGAGCCTATAACTCATGTAGTTATGGAAGCTCCAGCAGGAATAATAAGAGGAGAAGTTACAGTTGTAGATGGAAAAGCTAAAGAAGTATCATTCTTAAACGTGCCAGCTTTCTTATATAAAGAAGGTGTTGAAGTTGAATTACCAGGTGTTGGAACAGTTAAATTTGACATATCATTTGGTGGAAGCTTCTTTGCTATAATACATGCAAGTCAATTAGGTTTAAAAATCGAACCTCAAAATGCTGGTAAATTAACTGAGTTAGCTATGAAACTTAGAGATATAATAAATGAGCAAATAGAAATACAACATCCAACTTTAGCTCACATAAAAACTGTAGACTTAGTTGAAATATATGATGAGCCAACTCATCCAGAAGCTACTTACAAAAATGTAGTTATATTTGGTCAAGGTCAAGTTGACAGATCTCCATGTGGAACTGGAACAAGTGCTAAATTAGCTACTTTACATGCTAAAGGTGAATTAAAAGTAGGAGAAAAATTCGTATATGAAAGTATATTAGGAACTTTATTCAAAGGTGAAATAGTTGAAGAAACTAAAGTTGCAGATTTCAATGCTATAGTACCTAAAATAACTGGTTCTGCTTATATAACTGGATTCAATCATTTTGTAATAGATGAAGAAGATCCACTTAAACATGGATTTATTCTTAAATAAGTAATAAATAAATTGGGAAATTAAAATAGAATAGTAGCCTTTTAGTGGCTACTATTCTATAGCTTTTAGGCTATAAGATTCAGAATATATTAAAAAATAAAAAAATAGGAGGATGGATTATGGTAGCAATATTAAAGGCATTATACGTAGTATTCGCAGCAATCTTTGCAGTTGTGTTTGGTAAAGACGTAGCTAAAGCAAACAAAGAGGGGAAACTAGAAGAACAAAGTACTCCAAAAGTTGCTGTAACAGGATTTATAACAGACTTCTTTGATACATTAGGAATAGGGTCATTTGCTCCAACAATAGCAATGTCAAAAGCTTTAAAATTAAATATACCAGATAAAAAAATGCCTGGTACATTAAACGTAGCACATACTATTCCAGTTGTTACAGAAGCATTCATATTTACATCAATCATACCAGTTGATGGTGTTACTCTAATATCTATGGTTGTGGCTGCAGCTGTTGGTTCATACATAGGTGCAGGAATAATAGCTAAGATGGACGAAAGAAAAATACAACTTGTTATGGGTGTAACTCTAGCATTAACAGCAATATTAATGTTATTAGGTCATCCTTGGGTTAACGTATTACCAGGTGGAGGAAATGAATTAGGTCTTACTGGTGTTAAATTAGTAATAGGTGTATTAGGTAACTTTATACTAGGTGCTTTAATGACAGCTGGTATAGGTCTATATGCTCCTGGTATGGCAATGGTTTACTTCTTAGGAATGTCTGCAAAAGTTGCATTCCCAATAGTTATGGGTTCTTGTGCATTATTAATGCCAGTTGCAAGTATGAAATTCATAAAAGAAGATGCATATACTAAAAAAGCATCAGTTATAATAGCTATCTGTGGTCTAATAGGGGTTTTCGTAGCTGCATATATAGTAAAAACTCTACCAATGGATATATTAAAAGCATTAGTAATAGTTGTTATAGCTTACACTTCTGCTACAATGATAATGGCTGCAAATAAAAATAAAAAGACTGCTTAGTGTTTATTAAATATTACAGCTAATAACAAAACTATAAACTGCTTTAAAATATTAATTTAATATTTTAAGGCAGTTTTTTATTTATTAAATTAATATAATTATATAAAGCAATTAATATGCCAATTGTGTAATATATATAATAATTTGGTAAATTAGATGTAGAAATTGTCATATTTCTAAAAATTAAGATATAATTTGAAGTTAAATATTTATATTTTATACTCAATAAACTCAATAAACGTTCATATATTAATACAGATTAATAAAAGCATTATTATATCAAGTCTAAAATAACTTATATCTAATAAAAATTAAGTTTATAATGACTTGGAAATTGTTTGAATTATTTGAATAAATCTAAGGTATTGAATTTACTTGTATACAAATATTTAAAATAAGTTATATATGACTTGAAGAATATATAAAGAGTTTTACAAATAATCTAAGGTGAAATAGAGCAATTAATCAGTATCATGATATATAAACCTAATAACAATTTTATAAATTCAAAATGAAAAGATTAAATGAAATTTATAACTAAATAAAAATTTTTAAATAGCAATCAAAGATTTGTAATAAAATACATCTCTTCCAAATATATTTATTATATAAGCTGATACCAGAAATATAAGAATTAACAATTGTGGAGGGATAAAATATGATAGCTGTTAAAGATGAGAATAACGTAGTAAACTTAAGAGGGGAGTTAGACAATAAGCTAGAATTTAGTCATGAGATATTTGGAGAAAAATTTTATAATATGAAAATAAAAATAAACAGACTAAGTGATTCTTTTGATATACTTCCAATGACTGTATCAGAAAGACTTCTTCAAGATATTGACCTTGATAAACAAAATTTAGTCAATGTCGTAGGTCAATTAAGATCATATAATAAAACATTAAATAATAAAAATAGATTAGTACTCACTGTGTTTGTCAGAGAAATAAAAAGCATAGATGAGGAAAATAAAGACCCCAATAGTATATTTCTAGATGGATATGTATGTAAGGAGCCTGTGTATAGGAAGACTCCTCTAGGAAGGGAAATAACCGATTTATTAGTGGCTATTAATAGACCTTATAATAAATCTGACTATATACCATCAATAGTATGGGGAAGAAATGCTAAATTTGCAAAGAATCTAAAAGTTGGTGACAGGATACAGCTTTGGGGTAGGGTTCAAAGTAGAGAATATGAGAAGAAAATAGATGAAAATAATGTAATTAAAAAAATGGCATATGAAGTATCCATATCTAAAATAAAAAGATTGGATGAAAATAACAACGAATAGACTAAAAAAGTATACTGTTTTTTATAAACAAAATATCAATAATTCTGCTATAATAACATATTAAAATCCATAAAGATTGTTTAAAAAAATACTAATGAAATATCTCTTGAATAGTTGCTCGCCATTTATTATAATGTAATCTGTACATAATTTATAATTGAGGAAATGAAGAGGTGAAGCATTGTGAAAAGCATATTGTATCAGATAAATAGACAGCCAGTTAAAGCTAAATATACATCTGATGAATTAGAATGTTTTTTGGATACAATTGAGTATAATGTAGGTGATAAAATATTGCTTGTTGGTCATATAGGAAACCTAGGCAAGAGATTGAGAGGTCTTGGTACTTCTGTAACTATACTGGAGAATAGTAACTATGAAGATGTCTGTTATTCTTTAGTATATAATGAAAATTGTAATGTAGTTAAAGGTAAGTTAGAGTTTTTACCGTTTGATGATAATCATTTCAACAAGATAATAATAGTAGACCAATTTAATGTTATTACAGATTGTGAAAAAGCTTCATCTGAAATACAAAGAGTTTTAAAGGGCAATGGAGAGGTTATATTAGAGGATTTAAATTTAAAAAATTTAAAAGTTAAGTTAAACTATCTTAAACATAAGTTTTGTGGTTCTGTTGCAAAGATTCACTATCCACATGAAGTATTCAATATATTTTCAAGATTAAACTTTGATGGTATGATTAAAGAATCAAATAAATTAAGATATATTTATGTGGGAAAAAGAAGATAAATGAGTTAAAATATAAATATGGATATAATATAAAAGACTAGGTTAAGCCTAGTCTTTTGTTATAAGGAGATGTTTAGATGGAAATAAATTATGAGTTGATAATAATTGTTATGCTCTTTGTAATCCTAATGTCAATCCAATTTACTTTAAATAAGATATACTTGATTCTTAAAGAAATAAGACAAATACTTATGTTAAGAAAAAATAAGGAATGATGATTATGATAGGTCTAGAATATATAAAATCTGATATTCAAAATATAGCTGAGGCTATAGTATCAGTACTCAATATAGATGTGACTATAGTAAATAAAGAGTTATTTAGGATTGCAGGAACAGGGATTTATGTAGATAAAATAGGTGAAAAAGTAGATAAATATACTGCTTTTAAAAAATCACTCACAGAACAAATTACAATACTAATAGACGACCCAAAGCGTAGTGATATATGCAAGGAATGCTATAAGAATGATGTTTGTGTAGAGTTTGCAGAGGTGTGTTGCCCTATTATATGTGATGGCGATTCTCATGGCGTTATAGGCCTTATAGCCTTTACAAAAGAGCAGGCACAGATTATAGAAAACAATAAAAGTGGTCTTATAAACTTTTTAGGTAAGATGGCAGATTTAATATCGAGCAAATTAAAAGCTCAAATTAAAACATATGAACTGGAATTAGAAAAGAAAAAATTAGAAACTCTATTAAACAACATGGATAAGGCTGTTGTATCTATTGATGTAGATGGCAAAATTGATAAATATAACTCAAAATTTAAGGAGCTTTTTAATCTAAAGGATAATATAACTGGAAAAAATATATTTGCTGAATTGGATTTTATACAGAAACCTTCCATAAATAACTTTAAGAAAGATAAATCATGTAGCTTTTTTTATAAGAGATATGGATATGATTCAAAAGGAATATATAATATCAATAAAATAGTATTAAAAAATGAATTAAAAGGATATGTTATTGATTTCATAGATAAAAGAGATGCTATAAAAAACTACAATAAGATTAATAAAGATTATAAGATAAAATTAGAAAATATAATTGGAGAAAGTGTTGCCATAAGAAACTCTAAAAAAGAAGCACTGATAGCTTCTAAGTCAACTTCAACAGTACTTATTACTGGCGAAAGTGGAACAGGTAAAGAACTCTTTGCAAGAGCTATACACAATCATAGTAATAGGGTTGATAATCCTTTTATAGCTGTAAACTGTGCAGCGATACCAGATAATTTATTAGAGAGTGAATTATTTGGATATGAAGAGGGGGCTTTTACTGGAGCTAAAAAAGGTGGAAAGCTTGGAATGTTTGAGGTAGCTCATAAAGGGAGTATCTTTTTGGATGAGATAGGAGATATGAGTTTGCACTTACAGTCAAAGCTATTGAGAGTCTTACAAGAAAAAGAGCTCAATAAAATTGGAAGTAAATCAAATGTTTTGATAGATGTAAGAATTATTGCTGCGACAAATAAGGATTTAGAAAAAATGGTTCAAAATGGGACTTTTAGAGAAGATTTATATTATAGATTAAATGTTATACCTATAAAATTACCTAGTTTAAGAGAAAGAAAAGATGATATACCACTTATAATTAAGCATATGGTTAAAGAGTACTCAAAAAAACTAGATAAAAATGTTATTGATATAGATAGTAGGGTTGTCGATGCTATGATTGAATATAAGTGGCCAGGTAATATAAGAGAACTACAGAATATGATTGAATATAGTGTGAATATGTCCTCATCTCCAGTCATTACAATGAATGTGATTCCTCAGAAGATAAAAAACACATCTGTAGAAGAATTGGAAGTTAAAAGTGATAGAATAGTTCCGCTTGATGAGCTTGAGAAAATTGAGATAATAAAAGCTTTAAATAGATTCAAAGATTATAAAAAAGATAAAGAATTAACAGCTAAAGCACTTGGGATATCAAGAGCTACATTATATAGAAAAATTGAAAAATACAATATAATCTCATAGAAACATAAGAAGGTAATAAAAAGTTATATAAAACTTGAATATAAATAAAAATGCTAACTGTTTGAATTTCTCTAAATTTATAAATTTTAACAGAATCATAACTATTTATTATGAGTACTTTGAATCATGTATATTTAAATCTAAAAAATAGTATATGTTAACCGTCTCAAAATGATATAGAATCTCATTTTGAGATTTTTTTTTGTCTTTTTGCGAAATTTTCATTGTTTTCTTGATTAAAGGTAATATGAAATCTTTGTATAAATAAAAAAAGTATATATATAGAATCAGCTATAGCAATGATTATAGCGTATTAAAATAAAAATATAGAAAAAATAAAAATATGGCATGTATCTTGCTATAAATATAGATAAGAAATTATTTAATAAAATTATTTGAGTACTAAATCTAAACTTAATTGGGAGGTTTATATAAAATGAGAGATATAAGAAAAGAATTGGTAGAAATGTTAAAGGCAGAAGTTAAGCCAGCGGTAGGATGTACTGAGCCAGTAGCTTTAGCACTTGCATGTGCAAAAGCAAAAGAATTGTTAGGAGAAGAAATAGTTGAAAATCGTATGTTAGTTAGTCCTAGTATATATAAAAATGGTATGTGCGTAGGTATACCAGGGACTGAAAGATTAGGATTAAAAATAGCAGCAGCTCTAGGCATAGTAGGAGGTCATTCTGAAAACGGATTAAGTGTTTTAGAAACTTTAACAAAAGAAGAAGTTAAAGTAGCTGAAGGTTACATGGATAACACTCCTTTATCAATAACACCTGCTGATACAAGAGAGAAAGTATTTATAGAAGTTGTATTAAAAGGAGCAAATCATACTTCTAAAGTGAGAATAAGAACTAAACATGATAACTTCACATACTTAGAGAAAGATGGAGAAGTATTACTAGATAATGAACCAAAAGTATCAGCTTCAAATGATTCAGCAGAAAAAGCTGAGAGCTTAATGGATACTGTAACTATACAAGAATTAGTAAAAAATATAGAAGATATTGATTTTAAAGATATAGAGTTTTTACTAGATGGAGTAAAAATGAATGAAGAAATGGCTGAATATGGATTAAAGCAAAAAACTGGTATTGGTGTTGGATATGGAATTAAAAAATCTATGGAAGAAGGTCTTTTAGGTAATGATGTTATAAACTATGCAATGATGTTAACTGCTGGAGCTTCAGATGCAAGAATGGCAGGAGTAAAAATGCCTGTTATGAGTTCAAATGGTAGTGGAAACCACGGTTTAACAGCAATTCTTCCAATAGTTGCTTACAATAAAAAATTCCCACAATCTGATGAAAGACTAGCAAAAGCTTTAGCTATATCACATCTAGTAACTGGTTATATTAAGAACTATACAGGAAGATTATCTGCTGTATGTGGATGTGGAGTTGCTGCATCTACTGGAGCTACTGCAGGTATCTCTTGGCTTATGAATGGTACTGAAAAGCAAATAGAAGGAGCTATAGAAAATATGATAGCTGACCTAAGTGGAATGATATGTGATGGAGCAAAAGCTGGTTGTGCATTAAAATTATCATCTGCTGCATCTGCTGCTATACAAAGTGCTATAATAGCTAAGCAAGACTGCTTTGTACCACCACTAAATGGTATTGTTGGTTCAAGTGTTGAGCAAAGTATACAAAACTTAGGTAAAGTAAGTGATAAAGGTATGTCTATAACAGATGAGATAATCTTAAATGTAATGAATGATATGAATAAAGTTGATTAGTATTTTAAAATATTTTTATCTTATAAAATACAGTAGAAATAACATAAATAAATTTAATTAGTGCCCCTAATAAAATATGATTATGTATAAATGGAAAAAACTTGTTATTGCAAGTTTTTTCTTTTTTTGTCTAAAATATATAGTATGTAATTTAGTATTAATATATGAGACATTTAAAATATAAGATACGTTGTTAATAATTGTTGAATGTACTTAAAAACTCAATAATATTGGCTAATATTGAATAAGAGTATTGAAAAAGTGAGCAATCTCTTATAAAATTAAGAAGGATTATTACAATTGGAGGTCTTTTTATGGATATAGAAACAAAAAAATGGGAAATGTTGTATTCAGAAGAAAAAATTAAAGATAAATTAAAAGAATTAGGAGCAGTTATAGAAAAAGATTATAAAGATAAAAATCTTATGGTAGTTTCTCTATTAAAAGGTAGTTTTATATTTTGTGCGGACTTAGTTAGAAATATAAATTTACCACTTAGAGTTAATTTTATGACTACATCTAGTTATGGAAATAGTGAAGAAAGTACTGGAAGGGTTAAAGTAGTTTCAGATGTAACTACTGATATAGCAGGATATGATGTGTTGGTTGTAGATGATATTACCGATTCTGCATTGACTATGGATTTTGTATTAAAACATTTAAAAGATAAAAATCCAGCAAGTTTAAAATGTTGTGTCCTTTTGGACAAACCAAGTAGAAGAAAAGTCGATTTAGTGCCAGATTATTGTGGATTTGAAATAGAAGATAAGTTCGTGGTTGGGTATGGATTTGATTTTGGTGATTACTATAGAAATGTTCCTTATATATTTAATGTTACTGATGAAGATAGATAAGGAATTATATAATTTTGTGGATGCCTTAATATGATTTTTTTAATCATGTTGAGGCATTTTTTTGTTTGAAAAGTAATTTAAAGTAGGGTTAGTTTAATTTTATACAATTCAACTATTTCTATTTTTATAAATATAATAAAAAAATTTAAAATAAGTGATAGGAAATGAGATTTTTAATTGTATTAGTAGTTGTAAAGGCTTTTACAAAGGAGGTATTAATTTGGAAGATAAACTGATAATTAAAAATATAAAAAAGCAAAAGGAAAAAGGGATGGAAATGCTTATTGATGAGTATGGAAATTTTATAACATCTATAGTTAGAAGAACCCTTGCTAATGCTAGAATCTATGAGGAAGAGTGTATAGACGATGTACTTTTATCAATATGGAATAACATAGAAAAATTTGATAGCGAAAAGAATTCTTTTAAAAATTGGATAGGTTCTATTTCTAAATATAGAGCAATCAATTATAGGAAAAAGTACACAAATAATAATATGCACTTGGAATTGGAAGATAGAGAAATACTCTATATAGATAAAAAATTGGATAAAAAAGAAATTGAAGAGGAAGTAAACGAACTTATAAGTACATTAAGTGATAAAGATGCAGAGCTCTTTAGAAAGTATTATTTAGAAGATATCTCTCTAAAAGACATAGCAACACAAAATGAGACTACTGTTGAAAATTTACATAATAGACTCTCAAGAGGTAGAAAAAAGATGAAAGTTCATTTAAATAGGAAGAAAGCTTAAATATAAAATGTATAATAGCAAGTATTTGAATATGAAAAATATAGAAGAAAAGGAGATTTTTTATGAAAGATAAATTTGATTTATTTAATGAGACAAAGATAGATATAGAAGAATATGATGACATTGTATTGAGTAGTGGAGAAAAAGAGGAGATGAAAAAAAGAATGAAATCTAAGGTTAAATATAATAAGAGTAATAATTTTAAGAGGTATGCTCTTGTAGGAGGATTATCAGTAGTTATTTTAGGGACATCTGCATTTACTAATGAAACTACTTTAGCATACATGCAACATATAGGAAAACAAATAGAATATTTCTTTAATAAGGATACTGAAGAACTCAAACCTTATAAAAATATTGTAGATAGTGTTGTTACAGATAAGGGAATAAGTATAACATTAAATGAGATAATGCTTGGAGATGGAGAACTATTGCTAAATATAAGTGTTGATGATAGTAAACTTGATAAAGATGCTTTGGGATTAAAGAAAGAAAATGGATTCTTAGGAATTGATGATATTAAAATTAAAGTTGGAGATATGAGTTTTGTTTCAGTGTCAGGGCCTTCTACATCAGAAAAAAATAAAGATGGGACTACTAATATGGTTATGACATGTAAACTTGAGAACTTGGATAAAGATGGAGATGGAAAAAGTGATGTAGAAAATTTTGACTTATTGAAAAATGTTGATTTAAATAAAGACTATGATATAAGTATAAGCATAAATAAAGTTGAGTATGAGTTAAATAAGAATATAAAGACATCAAAAGAGATAGAGATAGGAAATATGGGAGGAGTAGAAGGTAAGCACTTAAATGGGTATCTAAGTGGGAATTGGACATTTAATACTAGTATAAATGGTTCAAATATAGCAAAAGATACAAGAATTTATAATGTAGATAAGAATGTAAGATTAAAAAATAAAAATGTTGATATAGATTTATTAATAAAAGAGATACGAGTTTCTCCTACAAAGATTAGAGTAATGTATGGGTTTAAGACTAATGAATATAATTTTAATAAAGATGATAAAACTCCAAAAATATTAGGTTTTGAACTTAAAGATTCAAAAGGAAAAAGTTTGGAATTACTTAGTGGAGCGGGAGGCTATGGCCTAGATTATTCTAAAGGTAATTATATTGAATCTTATTTAGAGTATGAAGTCAAAAAAGATGTTAAAAAAGTAAGTGTTACTCCAATAATAGAAGATTGGAGCAAAGAAGTTAATAACATAACGACATTTAATAATCAAAGTATAGATATTGATATAAGTAAATAGATATATTCTCACATAAGAAATTGTCGATTCATATAATAATATAGAGCAATACTCAATATTTATAGAGTATTGCTCTAATTTTAAAAGGGAGAGGATTTATTATATGAGTGATTATAAAGACAATTCAGGTCCAAGCTTATATCAAGACGTAGGTCCAACAGGACCAACGGGTCCTATAGGGCCAACAGGGCCAACGGGTCCTATAGGGCCAACAGGGCCAACAGGCCCTAAAGGAACAACAGGAGCGACAGGAGCCAATGGGATAACAGGTCCAACAGGAAATACAGGAGCGACAGGAGTAAATGGAATAACAGGTCCAACAGGAAATACAGGAGCGACAGGAGTAAATGGAGCTACAGGAATAACAGGTCCAACTGGAGCAACCGGAGCAACCGGAGCCAATGGAATAACAGGTCCAACAGGAAATACAGGAGCAACCGGAGCCAATGGAATAACTGGCCCAACAGGAAACAAAGGAGCAACAGGAGTAAATGGAATAACAGGTTCTACAGGTCCAACAGGAGCAACAGGAAATACAGGAGCGAATGGAATAACAGGTCCAACAGGAAATGCAGGAGCAACCGGAGCAACTGGTCCAACAGGAGTAACAGGGAATACAGGAGCAACCGGAGCCAATGGGATAACAGGTCCAACCGGAAATACAGGAGCAACAGGGGCAAATGGAATAACTGGAGAAACAGGAGCAACCGGAAATACAGGGGCAACAGGTCCAACAGGAACAACGGGAGCAACTGGAGTAAATGGAGTAACAGGTTCTACTGGAGCAATAGGAGCAACAGGCCCAACAGGAGCAGATGGAGAAGCGGGTCCAACAGGAGCAGTAGGAGCAACAGGTATAGATGGGGCAATAGGTCCAACAGGAAATACAGGTCCAACAGGCCCAACGGGAGCAGATGGAGCAGTAGGAGCGACAGGAGCAACAGGCTCAACAGGAGTAAATGGAGCAGTAGGAGCAACAGGAGCGACTGGAGCAACCGGAGCAGCAGGTACTATAGGCCCAACAGGAGCAGTGGGAGCAACAGGCCCAACAGGAGCAGATGGAGAAGTAGGACCAACAGGGTCAACTGGAGCAACTGGAGCGAATGGAGTAGCAGGTCCAACAGGAGCAGTAGGAGCGACCGGAGCAGATGGAGCAGTAGGGGCAATAGGTCCAACAGGTCCAACAGGGGCAAATGGAGTAGCTGGAGCAACCGGAGCAACCGGAGCGACAGGGGCAAATGGAACAGTAGGACCAACAGGGGCAACCGGAGCAACTGGAGCAAATGGAACAGCAGGTGTGATAGGTCCAACTGGAGCAACTGGAGCAAATGGAGTGGCTGGAGCAACTGGAGCAACCGGAGCAACTGGGGCGAATGGAGCGACAGGTCCAACAGGAAATACTGGAGCAACAGGAGCATTGGCATCAAACAATGCACAATTTACAGTATCTTCCTCAAGCTTAGTGAATAATTCATTAGTGACATTTAACTCATCATTTGTAAATGGAACTAATATAACTTTACCAACAAGCAGTACTATAAATCTTGCAGTTGGAGGAATATATAATGTATCTTTTGGTATACGTGCTACACTTTCACTTGCAGGGTTTATGGCAATTACTACTAACTTTAATGGAACAGCTCAAAATAACTTTGTTGCAAAAGCAGTAAATACACTTACCTCATCAGATGTAAGCGTAAGTTTAAGCTTTTTAGTTGATGCTAGAGCAGCAGCAGTAACTTTAAGCTTTACCTTTGGTTCAGGTACAACAGGTACTTCACCAGCTGGATATGTATCAGTATATAGAATACAATAATTTATATGATAAATAAAAAAATTATAAAAAAGTAAATAATATAATTCCATATAAATAATTAACAAAATAATAGCTAGAAGAATATTTATATACGAAAGCAAATTATAGAAGTTATAAACTTTAGAAATATATTAAAATCTCAATCTATTAAGTATTCGAACTTTTAAGTATGAATATATAAATAGATTGAGATTTATTATGTATAAAAAACTATCCTAATATATCTGACATTTTATAAAGTCCAGATTGTCTAGTAATTAAGAATTTAGCAGCAACTATAGAACCGTTTGCAAACACCTCATCAGATTGAGAATGATGACTTAATGTAAGAACTTCATTATCGCCTGCAAATATAACATCATGGTCACTGATTATATTACCACCTCTTATAGAATGTATTCCAATCTCGTTTGGTTTTCTTTTGCAATCTCTACCGTATCTTCCATGTGTATTTATACTTTCAGGTAATACTTCTTTAATTGCATTTGCTATCATAGTAGCAGTTCCACTAGGAGCATCTTCTTTTCTATTGTGATGTTTTTCTATGATTTCAATATCAAAACCATTTAACATCTTTGATGCATCTTTAACCAATTTTATTAATATATTTACTCCAAGAGATGTATTTGATGATAATAATATAGGAATATTTTTTGATGCTTCTTCTATTCTGTTTAAATCACTATCATCATAGCCAGTAGTGGCTAATACTACAGGTGTATTATTTTTTAGTGCATATGATAATATTGGCTCTAAAGTGTCATGATGTGAAAAATCTATTATAACATCAGCTTTTTCAGTCACATCAGTCATTGTTTTATAAAGCTTTGTATCGTTATGACAACTTTTTTCATCAGCAGACCTAGCTACACCACACACTAGTTCTAATTCGATATCTTTTTTTACGCATTCTGCTAATACTCTTCCCATCGTTCCATTATAACCACTAACTATAACTTTCAACATAAATTCCTCCTATGAAATTAATAAAAATTTGTTGTATTACTATAAGTTTATTTTATCACTAATATAATTTATATAAAATAATATTAGTGAGAATAGGATTATAATTTACTGGATATCTAAAAGAGAGTATTCAAATTTAATATATATTAAATATAAGTTCATATTCTATAAAATTTACTTAAAAATCAGTATTAATAGATTAAAAACAATAAGGATATATATAAATATAGATAAAAATTTAGAGTATTAACTTCAAACCCAACATTTAGGGTATTAAAAGTGATATTATTAAATTAGAAATATCTTAACTTAATATACTAAGATGGGAGTGATAGATATGTTAAAAGAAGAAAAAACTTATCAAGAGAAAGAAGCGAAGACATTTAATGGAGTAGTAGCTTTGATAATGATTATCTTATTTTTAGTAGTTTCAATAGCTATTATGGTTTTTGGAATAATAAAACTTGATAATGGTTTTGCTGGGATAGGCTCACTTATGTTAATTTTAGGGCTTGTATTTATACTAGTAGATTTTATCCTATGTTTTGGACTAAAAATGATTAATCCTAAGGAAGCTATAGTTCTTGTTTTGTTTGGTAACTATTATGGAACTATAAAAAAAGAAGGATACTATTGGGTAAATCCATTTTGTTCTGCAATAAATCCAACATCATCAGGAATTAATATATCGAAATCTTCATCTGATGAAAAAGTAGATATATCATCTAATCCAAGAGGCAAAAAAGTATCTTTAAAAACAATGACCCTTAATAACGAAAAGCAGAAAGTTAATGATTTATTAGGAAATCCGATTATAATAGGAGTTGTTGTAATTTGGAAGGTTATAGATGCAACAAAGGCAGTATTTAATGTGGATAATTATAATACATTTTTATCTATTCAATGTGATTCGACTATTCGTAATGTTTCAAGACTTTATCCATACGATGTGTCTGAAGATGGCGATGAGAAATCTCTTCGTGGTAGTAGTCAAGAAATAGCAGATAAATTAAAAGACGAATTACAATCAAGAGTTGATATTGCAGGAATTGAAGTGTGTGAAGTGAGAATTACTCACCTTTCTTATGCACCAGAGATTGCAGCAGCAATGTTACAACGTCAACAAGCAGAGGCTATAATAGCCGCACGTAAAAAGATTGTTGAAGGGGCTGTAAGTATGGTAGAAATGGCACTAACTAATTTAAGTGAAAACAATGTTGTAACTTTAGATGAAGAACGTAAAGCAGCTATGGTAAGTAATCTATTGGTTGTCCTTTGTGGTAATAAAGATGCACAACCAGTTGTAAATAGTGGTTCAATATATTAATCTAGGGTAAAGTTAAGACATTTTAAATAATTTCAAATATCCTAAAAAGAGGGTGTCTCTAATGAATTAAATTCATGTTGAGACACCCTTTTGCTTACACATTACTTATTTAATTAGTCTAAATTTCTAAGGTCATCCATAAGTTTAGTCTTGTCAGCCGTTTTTTCATCTTTCATTTTTATAACTTTAGCAGGAGAACCAGCAACAACAGCACCAGCTTCTACATCAGTAGTTACAATAGCACCAGCTGCAACAACAGCACCTTTACCGATTCTAACACCTTCAAGAATAACTGCGTTAGCTCCTATCAAAACATCATCTTCAACTATAACAGGAGTAGCAGAAGGTGGCTCTAAAACACCAGCAACAACAGCTCCAGCACCTAAATGAACATTTTTGCCAAGAGTACCTCTAGCTCCAATAACAGCATTCATATCTACCATAGAACCTTCACCAATAACAGCTCCTATATTTATAACAGCTCCCATCATTACAACAGCATTTTTTTCTATAGTAACCATGTCTCTTATTATTGCACCTGGCTCAATTCTAGCATGTTCACTTAAAGTATTTTTTAGAGGAATAGCAGAATTTCTTCTATCATATTCTACATGAGTATCTATTATATCGTTACCATGTTTATCTAATACTTCCATTATATCTTCATAGTCACCTATAAATATATAAGAACCATTGCATCCAAATACTTTAAATTTATCAGTTGATTGGAAATGTAAAGAGTTAGTATTTACATATACCTTAACAGGTGTTTTCTTTTTAACTTCTTTTATATATCTTGCTATTTCATAAGCATCGTTTAAATTTACCATTTGTTAATTCTCCTTGTATTTCATTATATTTCTTTTATTATATACTTATTTATCAATTTTAGTATATACTTACTTTTCATTATTTATATTTTATTTTATAGATTTTTTATTATATTAAGCATAGTATCAAATAAATTTATTTATTACATATATTTGAGTTAAACTGTGTATTCTCATTATATTATTATTGTCCTAACATGCTATCCATATTATAAAATCCTGGTTTTTGTTTAACTAAATATTTAGCAGCAGCTATAGAACCACTTGCAAAGATACCACGAGATTGGGCTTGATGACTTATTGTAAGTACTTCATTATCTCCTGCAAATAGAGCATCATGTTCACCAACAATATTTCCACCTCTTATAGCATGAATACCAACTTCATTTGGTTGTCTTTTTGCACTACGACCATATCTACCATAATTATTTTCAACGTTTGGTAAAACTTCTTTTATAGCGTTAGCAATCATAACAGCTGTACCACTTGGGGCATCTACTTTTCTGTTGTGATGTTTTTCTATTATTTCTATATCAAATCCTTCTAATAATTTAGCTGCATCTTTAACCAATTTTACTAATACATTTACACCAAGAGACATATTATATGATTGGAATACAGGAATAACCTTAGCCGCTTCATGTATTTTGTTCATTTCTTCATCATTATATCCAGTAGTAGCAATTACTAAAGGTGTCTTAGTCTTTAAAACATAAGATAAGATATTATCTAAATTAGAGTGATGAGAAAAGTCTATAACTACATCAACATTTTCAACTATAGTGCTCATATCTTCATAGATTTTAAGGTCGCCTTCACAACTATCCATACCTCTAGCTGCAACACATACCAATTCTAATTCACTATCTTCTCTTATAGTATCGGCTAAAATCTTACCCATTTTTCCATCATAACCAGTTGCTATAACTTTTAACATAATTTCCTCCTATGATTAAGGGCTAACTTTTGACCAAACTTATTTTTTACCATGCATCAATTTTTACTATGCATTAACTTTTAGTCCAAAGTTAACTAATTCTTTCTTTAATACTTCTAAATTTGCTGGGTCCATTTCTGCTAGAGGTAATCTTAAATCTCCAACATTGAATCCTAGTAAATTCATTGCAGTCTTAACTGGTATAGGATTTACTTCTATAAATAACGCTGCTATTAGAGCATCCATACCAAGTTGTAATTTTCTAGAGCCTTCTATATCACCTTCAAAGAATTTGGCTACTAAATCGTGAGTTTCTTGAGGGCAAACATTAGCAAGTACTGATATAACTCCTTGACCTCCTAAAGATAATAAAGGAAGTATAGTATCATCGTTACCAGAGTAGATAGCAAAGTCATCTGGAACTAAACTAGCTATTTCTGCAACCTGTCCTAGGTCTCCACTAGCTTCTTTTACAGCGACTATATTATCTATTTTAGCAAGTTCAACTATAAGGCTAGGACTTATATTTACACAAGTTCTTCCAGGGACATTGTAAAGTATAATTGGAAGTTTGACACTGTTAGCTATTGTTTCAAAGTGACGTTTAAGCCCAGCTTTATTAGCTTTATTGTAATAAGGAGTTATGATTAATAGAGCATCTACTCCTAATTTTTCAGCTTCCTGGCTTAGATTAACTGAGTGCATAGTATCATTAGAACCACTTCCAGCTATAACAGGAACTCTTTTATTAACTTTTTCTACAACATACTTAATAGTAGCAAGTTGTTCTTCATCAGTCATAGTATTAGCTTCACCAGTAGTACCACAAGATACTATAGCATCAGTACCATTAGCTATCTGGTACTCAACCAATTCACCTAATTTGTCAAAATCAACTTTGTTATCCTTTGTAAATGGTGTAACTAGAGCAACAGCAGAACCTTTAAATATCATATAAAATCAATCCCCTCTTTTTTATTTTTGTGTTTTATATTACAGTTACTTCTAATGCTTATTTTTGTGTTATTATTAATATTTTACAAAATTATATATTTATACAAGTTTGTATATTATACTAAATCGTATGATAAAGCCATTTCAGCTATTTGAATTGCATTAGTTGCAGCACCTTTTCTGATATTGTCAGCTACAACCCAAAGATTTACACCATTGTCAACACTGAAGTCTCTTCTTATTCTTCCGACAAATACTTCATCTCTATTGTCAAATTCTACAGCAGTTGGATATTCATTTTTAGCAGGATTATCAACTACTACAACACCTGGAGCTTCTTCAAGTGTTTTCACTAAATCTTCTAATTCAAATGGATTATTAAATTCAACATTTATAGATTCACTATGACCATTTCTTACTGGAACTCTTACAGTAGTTGCAGTTATTTTTAAGTCGTAGTTACCAAGTATTTTCATAGTTTCATTTACCATTTTCATTTCTTCCTTAGTATATCCATTTTCAGTAAATGAATCTATATGAGGAAGACAATTGTAAGATATTTGATGAGGGTAGAATCCAGTAGGATTACCGTTCATTCCTTTCTCTAAATCTTCAACACCTTTAACACCAGAACCAGATACAGCTTGGTAAGTAGAGTATACAACTCTCTTAATTTTGTACTTATCATCAAGTGGCTTAAGAGGAACCATAGCTTGTATAGTAGAGCAGTTAGGATTAGCTATTATGCCCTTATGTTCTTTTATTGCTTCAGGATTTACTTCAGGAACTACTAAAGGAACATCTGGGTCCATTCTCCAGTGACTAGAATTATCTACTACTAAGATTCCATTTGATGCTGCTATTGGAGCATACTTCTCACTAATACTTCCTCCAGCAGAGAATAATGCTATTTGTATACCTCTATCAGTAAATGAAGTTTCCTTTAATTCTTCTACTATATATTCTTTACCACAAAATGTTACTTTAGAACCAGCTGATTTAGAAGAAGAGAATAAAAATAGATTTTCTATTGGAAAATTTCTTTCTTCTAATACTTTTAAAAATGTTCTACCTACCATTCCAGTAGCACCAACTATCGCCACGTTTACTTTTTTCATATAAATTCACCCCAATTTTAAATTATTAAAACATTGTTTTATTTGATTTTAGTTATACAAGTAAGATATGTTAATATTTTTTTATATCTAAAAACTTTAATATTATATTAACAACTTTAATTATATACAAAAAACGTACAAAGGTATACTTTGTACGTCTAATTTATCACTCAAAGTAAACCCTGTAGCTCATCACTTATAATATAAGTGACAGTATTACACATATTATGTGTAATCCCAGAAAATATAATTGCAAGAAATATTTTCTTCGGCTGTAAATCCTTTTTCCAATCATTAACGCCTGCCAGCTACTATTGGATACTCTTAGTTACAGCTACCTCTACCCTAGGTTAATAGGATATTAAAATTTGATTATTCTAATAATAATACATATTTAAGAAAAAATCAACTTATTTATATAAATATTGCTAAAATTTAAATCCAGAATTTGTCAATTCTTGTTTTAATACATTAAGATTAGTTTCCTCCATTTCAGCTAGAGGAAGTCTTAAATCTCCAACATTAAAACCTAAAATATTCATGGCAGTTTTAACTGGTACTGGATTTACTTCTATAAATAAGGCAGCAATTAAAGCATCCATATCAAGTTGTAATTTTTTTGAGCCTTCAATATCACCTTTAAAGAATTTAGTTACTAAGTCATGTGTTTCCTTAGGACAGATGTTAGCAAGTACAGAGATAACACCACTTCCACCTAATGATAATAATGGTAGTATGGTATCATCATTACCGGAGTATATAGCAAAGTCTTTAGGTACTAATTTAGCTATTTCCGCAACTTGAGCCAAATCTCCACTTGCTTCCTTTACAGCAACTATATTATCTATTTTAGCAAGTTCAGCCACAACAGTTGGCTTTATGTTTACTTTAGTTCTTCCAGGTACATTGTATAAAATAATTGGTAACTTAACACTATTTGCTATTGTTTCAAAGTGAAGTTTAAGACCTTTTTCATTAGTCTTATTATAGTAAGGAGTTATTATTAAAAGACCATCCACTCCTAATTTTTCAGCTTCTTGACTCATATGAACAGACAACATAGTATTGTTTGAACCAGTACCTGCAATGACAGGTATTCTTTTGTTAACTTTTTCAACTGTATATTTTATTACAGCAAAAATTTCAGATTCACTCATAGTAGTTGCCTCACCTGTTGTTCCACAAACAACTAGTGCATCTGTGTCATTCTCAATGTGGTATTCGATTAATTCACCTAATTTTTCGAAGTTGACATTATTATCCTCTGTAAATGGGGTAACTAAAGCAACAGCAGAACCTTTAAATAACATATAATCAAATCTCCTTTTTTATCTAAATTTAATTTTTTAAGTACAATAATAATTATAGTACAAATTAATTAATTTTAATAGGTATAGTTAATATCTTAACTGTTTAAATAAGATATTTATATTATATTAATATTACAAAAATTTGAAATAAATGTTTTATTCTCAAAATATGCATATTAATTTAATAAAATATACCAAAATGGAAATAAAAAATAAATTTTATGCGAATTTAATAACTAATAATTAATATATTTAGGTTATAATAAATATGTGCGTAAAATCTAATAATAAGCAATAATACCGTAAATTTAGGAGGAATAATATGGATACTTTAAAGGAACTTTTTAAAATAGGAAGTGGGCCTTCAAGTTCTCATACTATGGGACCACAAAGAGCAGCAGAAAGATTTAAAAATGAAAACCCAAATGCAGAAAGTTTTAGAGCAATATTATATGGTAGTTTGGCAGCTACGGGTAAAGGGCATTTAACTGACTATATAATTGAAAAAACTATATCACCAAAAAAAGTTGAAATTGTTTGGGAAGAAGATATTATAAAAGACTTTCACCCAAATGGGATGAAGTTTGAAGCTTTAGATAAGGATGGAAATGTAACAGCTGAATGGACTGTATATTCTGTTGGAGGAGGAACTATAGCAGAAGAAGGTCAAAGAAATAATAAAAGTAATAGTATATACCACTTAGATACTATGGATGAAATAGTAAAATGGTGTAAGGAAAATAATAAGACTTTAGTAGATTTTGTGTTGGAATGTGAACCAGAAGACATAAAAGATTATATAAAAACTATAAAAGATGCTATGAGAAAATCTATTGATGATGGACTAAGTACAGATGAAATAATACCAGGTAAATTACTATTAAAAAGAAGAGCAAGTACATTTTATAATGCATATCAAAAAGATAAAAACTTCTCAACACTTGTATATGCATATGCACTAGCAGCTTCAGAGCAAAATGCTTCTGGTAATATAATAGTTACAGCTCCAACTTGTGGTTCTGCTGGTGTAATACCAGGAATATTCTTTGCAATGCAAGATTTCTATAAGTATGATGACCAAAAAATTATTGAAGCATTACTTGTAGCTGGGATAATAGGTAATATAATAAAGACTAATGCCTCAATATCTGGTGCAGAGGTAGGTTGTCAGGGTGAAGTTGGTGCAGCTTGTTCTATGGCAGCAGCGGCAGTAGCATACCTAAAAGGTGGTACTATAGACCATATTGAATATGCAGCAGAAATAGCACTTGAGCATCATCTAGGAATGACTTGTGACCCTGTATATGGATATGTCCAAATTCCATGTATAGAAAGAAATGCTATGGCAGCTCAAAGAGCTTATGATGCGGCTAATTATGCATTATTAACTGATGGCTCACACTCTGTCTCCTTGGACCAAGTTGTTGAAACAATGAAAGAAACTGGTATCGATATGATGGATAAATATAAAGAAACTGCTAAGGGTGGACTTGCTAAACATTTCTTCTCTTGTTAAAAAATAAAATTTTTAAGTAATAATTCCCCTGTTTTGATTTATGAAACAGGGGAATTATTATTAATGGTGAATTATTTAATAATGTAAAATATTTTTATATTAAATTTAACTTTTTATTTTTAATTAGTGTGGTTTGTTATATAATGTTTTAATTATGAGAGATATAGAAATATTTTTTAATAAATTAGAATTTGGAGGAGATTACATGAGAGATGCATCGTATTTACAAGAACAACTTTATAAGCATAGAAAGGCATTAAATCCAATTGCAGAGATTGGGAGAAAAGAATATAAGACTTCAAAATACATAAGGGATTATCTTGATAAATTGGGGATTAAGTATGAAGTTTACTTAGAAACAGGTATAGTAGGAATAATAGAAGGAAAAAGACCTAAAAAAGATATAGCTTTTAGAGCTGATATAGATGGGCTTCATAGCGAGGAAGGTGTAAAACATTTATGTGGTCATGATGGACATGCTACTATATTACTTGGATTAATTGAGTATATGAATGACAATCAAGAAGAGCTAAATGATAATATAATATTCATCTTTCAACCAGCAGAAGAAGGACCAGGGGGAGCAAAAGCTTTAATAAATGAAGGTGTACTTAGAAAATATAATGTTGATGAAATATATGGGCTTCATATATATCCAGAGTTGCCAGAAGGTTATGTTGGTACAAGAGAAGGATACTTTATGGCTCAAATAGGAGATATTGATATAGAAATAGTGTCTAAAAGTGGACATGGTGCTATGCCACAAAATGGAATTGATGGGATAGTAATAGCTTCAAACTTTATAAGTTCACTTCAAACGATAGTATCGAGAAATATAAGTCCAATAGACAATGCAGTATTGACTATTGGTAGAATTGAAGGTGGAGCTAGAAGAAATATAATAGCTGAAAACATAAAGATGGAAGGTACTATGAGATGTTTCAGTCCAGAAGTGTATGAGAAAATGAAGCTTAGAGTTAGAGAACTTGCTAGAGGGTTTGAACTGGCTTATAACTGCAAGGTTAATATAAATATCATAGACGATTATATTGCTGTTAAAAATGACAAGGACTTGTATCAAGAATTTGTAACAGCTGTTGGAGATGATACTGTTGTGGAGTTAGAGCCACTTATGATATCAGAAGATTTTTCTTATTATCAAAAGGAAGTACCAGGTTTATTTTTTATGTTAGGTTCAAAAAATGAGGAAAAAGGATTTGTAAATGGTCTTCATAATATAAACTTTAATTTTGATGAAAAGATATGTGTAAATGCACTGAACGTCTATGCAAAATTATTGAAATATAAAGAGGCTATAGATTAAAAAGTAACTTATAAAGATTAAAAAGTTAAAATACTTAAATTTAAAAAAATGTGAATTGATAAATACCCCTTACATATTTGTATAAATTTCTTTTAATTGACAAAAATACAAATAAGAAGGGGTGATTTTTTTGAAAGAAAATATACAAAGAGAAAAGAAGATAACTAATAGCAAGAATACTAAAATATTGACAAATGATGATATAATGAAATATGAGATAGCCTCAGAACTAGGTCTTATGGACAAAGTTGGAGAACGTGGATGGGCAGGGCTTACAGCCAAGGAAGCTGGAAGAATTGGAGGTATGCTTACTTCACGTAAAAAGAGGCTGAAAAAGATTGTGGAGGGGCAGAATAAAAAGGATGAGTCAATATAGCGATTTTGCGTTTGTATACGATGAACTTATGAATGAAGTTGATTATGAAGGCTGGGTTAAATATATAGAAGATATAATAAATGATGAAGGTGTAAAAGTAAAAAATATATTGGAATTGGCATGTGGTACAGGGAATCTTACAATTCCATTAACTAAAAAAAGTTATGATATAGCTGGTATAGATATATCTGATGAGATGCTTAGTGTAGCAAGAGAAAAAGCAGAAAAAGAAGGAGTAGAGTTGGTCTTACTCCAACAAGATATATCAGAACTTGATTTTGAAATATCTGATTTGGATTGTGTGCTTTGTGCTTGTGATGGATTCAACTATATAACCTATGATGATGATTTGGAAAATGTATTTTCAAAGACATACGAATTATTAAAAAAAGATGGAATATTTATATTTGATATAAGTTCTTTTTATAAATTAGCCAATATATTAGGAAATAATATGTATGGTGAAAATAGAGAAGATATAGCATATATGTGGCAAAATTACTTTGATGATGAAGAAAATTTAATTGAAATGGAGCTAACATTTTTTATTAAAGATGAATGTGGAAAGTTTGAAAGATTTGAAGAAGTACATCAGCAAAGGGCGTACACTGAAGATGAAATAGTTGATATGCTTAAAGAATCTGGATTTAAATATATAAAATCTTATGGAGATTTTACATTTGATGAGCCTAATGAAGAAAGTCAAAGGATATTTTTTGTATGTAAAAAATAATATATCTTTGTAAAAAGTAAAAAATTGTGTTTTGTATGTGTACAGAAGATAAACATCATATAAAAATATAATAAATACAAGTTTATATATTAAAACAAAGTGATGATGTTTTATAAACCGTTACTTTTTAATAATTATAAAGCTTTATAAATTGAGAGTAACTATAATATAGAAGAACTCTTACCTAAGACTTAAAGAGGTAAGTATTTATATATTAAAATTAAAATAGTAAAATTAGAAAATTAATGAAATATGGAGGAATATGAATGAGAGATTATGTACTAAGAGCGACATCAGGAAATGGTCAAGTTAGAGCATTTGTTGCAACTACTAGAAATACAGTAGAAGAAGCTAGAAGATTACATGAAACTACAAAAGTAGCAACAGCCGCACTTGGAAGAACATTAACTGCAACATCTATAATGGGACTAATGATGAAAAATGATAGTGATAAATTGACTGTAATAATAAAGGGTGGAGGTCCAATTGGAACTATTATTGCAACAGCCAATTCTAAAGGTATGGTAAAAGGATATGTAGGAAATCCACAAGTAGAGGTTGAGGACTATCCAAATGGTAAGTTAAATGTAGCGGCAGCAGTAGGTACAGAAGGTGTTGTAAAGGTTATTAAAGACTTAGGTCTTAGAGAGCCATATAATGGTACTTATCCATTAGTAAGTGGAGAAATTGCAGAAGACTTTACGTATTATTTTGCAGTATCAGAACAAACTCCATCAGTAGTAGCTTTAGGTGTACTTACAAAAGAAGAAGAAGTAGAGTTTGCTGGAGGATTTATAGTACAATTGATGCCAGATGCAGAAGAAGAGACTATTGCTAAATTAGAAGAAAATGTAGCTAAATTACCTTCAGTAACTAATCTACTGAAAGAAGGAAAATCTCCAGAAGATATATTAAATATTGTTTTAGATGGTTTGGAGCCTAAAATACTTGATACTTGTGAAGTTGGCTTTATGTGTGAATGTTCAAAGGAAAGAGTAAAAACTGCTTTAGTTGCAATAGGTAAAAAATCATTAGCTGAAATAATAGAAGAAGATAAAAAGGCAGAAGTTGGTTGTCAATTCTGTAATAAGAAGTACATGTATAGCGAAGAAGAGTTACTTGAAGTTTTAAAAGAAATGTAGACTATGAAAATAGTCGCATTCATATTGTAATTAAAGTATAATTTATCTAAAATAGACATATTTAGATTAAAAATAAGCTTAATAAATTTTAAGAATTGAGAAGCTTTCTGGCTGTGATATTTGCAATATTGCGGTTAGAAGGCTTTTTTATTTTATTATAGTTCGTGTCAAAGATTGTATGAAACTATAAAATATTGTAAAATAATTTGTGTATTTCAACCTATTTGCCACAAGGATTTATCAAATATTTGAATTGATACGAAGGAGAAAATTTTAAATATGGAAAATAAAACAAAGCACATAGGCATAAGTATATTAGTATTATTGATTATATTTTTAATTGCAAGGAATTTTGATGGAAAACTTGAAATGCCTATTCCTGAAAGCAATAGCAGAAAATTTAAATCAGCAGCAGTATTTTATCCTCAACATCAAGATGATGAAGTCTTATGGGGAGGAAGTGCAATTGTAGATGCTATAAAACAGTGTGGTGTAAATAATGTATATGTTGTACTAGTCTCAGATGGCACTGGAGTTAACGTTTTTAAAGCTAATACCAAGTTTAGAAATCTAACTAGAAAGCAAAAAGAGGAGCTTAGAAACAATGAATTTAAATCTGCTTTGAAAGAACTTGGGGTAAAACCTCAAAATGTGATTATACTTGCAGATATAGATAAAAAAGAAGGAACACATTATGAGTTAATGGAGAAGACGATATTAGACTTTGAGCATAAATTTAAAGGTGATGTCACTCATATCGCTCATCATTACAAGTATGATGACCATATAATGCATAGAAAGAATGGAGAAGTTTTAAAGAAGCTTAAACGTGAGCGTAAAATACAAGATGATTTATATTTTATCAAGCCAAAATATGTGAAGTATATACCAAGAAACGAAAGAGCTATTTATAAGGCTGTGGATTTTAATGACTATAATAAAGTAAAGAGTGCATGTTATGAATATAAGGTTGTAAATTCAAAACGTAAAATGTATGGTATAGGATATATTTCAGCACATAGCTATTTTGAACATCTTTTAAATGACCCTGAACTTACATCTGTGTTAAGTGAAGATTAATTTTTTAGAAACAATAGGTTACATTTGATATCTAAATTGCAGTGTTTTAATTATGTAAAAAAGTATCTTATTTATGATTTTAAAATCGTAAATAAGATACTTTTTTATATTTTCCATAAAAATTGAACCCTACATTATACTACTATATAAAACCTACATGCTATAATTTGACCTGTGTTTATGAAAAATAAAGAGCAATTTGGATAAAAACAATGTAGGAGGGAAACTATGAAGAATGAGTTTATAATTTTAAAAGGATGCAGAGAGAACAATTTAAAAAATGTATCTTTAACAATACCAAAAAGAAAAATAACCATATTTACAGGTGTATCAGGTTCTGGGAAATCATCTATTGTATTTGAGACAATTGCAAAAGAATCTCAACGTCAATTAAATGAAAGGTTTAGTACTTTTATAAGGAGTTTTTTACCTAGATATGGAGAAGTTAAAGCTGATTGTATAGAAAACCTATCAACACCAATTATCATAGACCAAAGTAGACTTGGTGGCAATTCAAGATCAACTCTAGGGACTATTACAGATGTAAATTCATTCTTAAGAACTTTATATTCAAGATTTGGCAGTGAGTATATAGGTAATGCTAACATGTTTTCTTTTAATGATATTGAGGGTATGTGTCAACACTGTCATGGGCTTGGAAAAAAACTAATTCCTAATATGAGTCAGATTCTTGATACTAATAAATCACTAAATGAAGGAGCCATATTGCTTTCAGGATTTGGAATAGGCTCTTGGCACTGGAATATATTTGCTGAATCAAGATTCTTCGATAATGATAAAAGAATATGTGATTATTCAGAAAGAGACTTAGAAAAGTTCTTATATGGTAAAGCAGAAAAGGTTAAAGTAGAAAATGCTGGTCAATCAAACATGACATATGAAGGGTTAATGGTTAAATTTAATCGTCTATATTTAAGTAAAGAAGGAGAAATCTCAGACACTACTAAGAAAAAGTTGAGCAAACTACTTATAGAAGACAAATGTCCTATATGCAATGGGAGAAGACTTCATGAAAGAGTGTACAAGTCTTTAATTAATGGCTATAATATAGCAGATTTAACTAGTATGCAAATTGATGAATTAGTTGAAGTTATTAAAAATATAGATAAAGCAGAAGCACAACCTCTACTTAAGGGAATAATAGAAAAATTAAATAGTATTATAGATATAGGTCTTGGATACTTAAGTTTAGATAGAGAGACATCTTCCCTATCAGGAGGTGAATCTCAGCGTATAAAGATGGTCAAATATCTGAATAGTAATTTGGTAGATTTAATGTATATCTTTGATGAACCAAGTGTAGGGCTTCATCCAAAAGATGTATATAAATTAAATAACCTTTTAAGACAATTACGTGATAAAGGAAATACGATTATAGTTGTTGAACATGACCCAGATGTTATTAAAATTGCAGACCACATTGTAGATGTGGGACCAAAGGCTGGTAAGTATGGTGGAAAAATTGTGTATGAAGGGAGTTATGAAAATCTACTTGTAAGTGGAACGGTTACAGGGAATGCCTTAAATAAATCTCTTGCTATTAAAGAAAATGTAAGAGAGCATAGAGGATATTTAGAACTTAAAAACTGCAATACAAACAACTTAAAAAATATATCTATTAAAATACCTAAGGGTGTATTGACTCTAGTTACTGGAGTAGCAGGTGCGGGTAAAAGCACATTAATTAAGGACGAACTTTTAAAGCAAAATCCTAATGCTGTACTTATAGACCAAAGTCCTGTGTCAGTAAACTCAAGGTCAAGTTTAGCAACATATAGTGGCATTATGAACCATATAAGAAATGTATTTGCAAAAACAAATGGAGTAAAAGCTTCTTTATTCAGTTCAAATTCAGAGGGAGCCTGTGATAATTGTAAAGGTTCTGGGATAGTAGAAATGAATCTTGCCTTTATGGATAGCATAAAGAGTATTTGTAATATTTGTGAAGGCAAAAAATTTAAAAAAGAGGTTTTAGAATATAAATTCCAAGGGAAGAATATAATAGAAGTTCTTGAAATGTCTGTACTAGATGCAATTGAATTTTTTAGTTTAAGACAGATTAAAACAAAATTACAATGTATTGAAAAAATGGGTATCGAATACCTTACTTTAGGGCAAACTCTCGATACATTATCTGGTGGAGAATGCCAAAGATTAAAGCTCGCTAGCGAATTAAATAAGGAAAGCTCAATATATATATTGGATGAGCCTACAACAGGGCTTCATATATCTGATATTGAAAATTTTATAATTATAATTGAAGAAATTGTAGATAATGGAAATACAGTTATAATAATTGAACATAATATAGATGTAATAAAAAGAGCAGATTGGATTATTGATATAGGTCCTGAAGGTGGAGCAAAAGGTGGTAAAATAATATTTGAAGGAACTCCAAAACAATTGTGCAACAATAGAGTATCATTAACAGCAAAATATATAGTATAATAAGTAAAATATAATTAATATATGATATATTAATAAGTAGAATGGGTATATAAAATGATACTTAAACTTAACAGTAGTAAATAAGATAAGAAATATTCAAATTTAATTAAATATAGTGTCAGAAATCCGTTTAAATATCAAACTTTTAACGGTTCTGGCATTTTTTCTTATTTTTATGGAGAATATTGAGAGAGTATTCTCCGATAGTTACTTTTTTGTGCCTACTTGTAAGTTTGATATTATAATCTTAACATGTAATTTATGGAATAATTTATTGATATATTAAAATAAGTACTATTACTAAATTAAAATTTAAATCTTGTTAAGTAAAACTCATAAAAAGGAGTGAGATAAATGATAAATGATATTTTGACATTATTATCTGAGAGAAGTGATTTTTTTATAAAATTATCTATAGAGCATTTGACGATTTCTATTATTTCTATAATAATTGCAATTATTTTAGGTGGTATAATTGGTATTATTGTAAGTGAATATCATAGTTCTTCTAAACCTATATTAGGAACTATCAATTTTCTATATACTATTCCATCAATTTCTATGTTGGGGTTTTTGATACCATTTTCTGGGATTGGAAATACTACTGCCGTTATTGCTCTTACTATTTATGCATTATTGCCTATGGTTAGAAATACATATACTGGAATTACTAACGTAGATAAAAATCTTCTTGAAGCAGCTAGAGGTATGGGAAGTACAGATTTTCAGATACTATATAAAATAAAGCTTCCACTAGCCTTACCAGTTATTATGTCTGGTATTAGAAACATGGTCATTATGACAATTGCATTAGCTGGTATTGCTTCATTTATAGGTGCAGGAGGGTTAGGTGTAGCCATATATAGAGGAATCACTACAAATAATACAGTGATGACAATTACTGGAAGTATACTTATCGCTCTATTAGCTTTAGTATTTGATTTTATTTTAGGATTAGTAGAAAGCTTTTTTCAAAGAAAAAGAAAAAAGAAAAATAGAAAAAAAGTTTTTGCCATTCTAGGAAGTCTTATTATAGTGCTAGCCATCTTTACGTCATACTTCTTTAATTCTTCAAAAGCTCAAACTATTCATATTGCTACAAAACCTATGACTGAACAATATATTCTTGGTGAGATGTTGGATATTTTAATTGAGAAGAATACAGGTCTAAAAGTAGAAATTACACAAGGTGTAGGTGGAGGAACGTCTAATATTCAGCCAGCTATGGAAAATGGAGAATTTGATATTTATCCAGAGTATACAGGAACAGGCTGGAATATGGTATTAAAGAAAAATGAATTATATACTGAAGATATGTTTAATAAACTACAATCAGAATACAAAAATAAACTTAAAATGCAATGGACTGGTATGTATGGATTTTCTAATAGTTATGCATTAGCAGTTAGAAAAGAGATTGCAGAAAAATATAATTTAAAGAATATCTCAGATTTAAAACAGATATCTTCTGAATTAACATTTGGAGCAGAGTATGATTTTTATGAGAGAGAGGATGGATATACTCCATTGTGTAATACATATGGATTAAACTTTAAAAATACAATTGATTTGGACATTGGATTAAAATATCAAGCTATCAATGAGGGTAAAATTGATGTAATGCCTATATTTACAACTGATGGTCAGTACAGTGTTTCAGATGTTGTAGTTTTGAAGGATGATAAAAGCTTTTATCCATCTTATCAATGTGGAAATGTTGTCCGTTCAGAAGTATTAGAGGAACATCCAGAGTTATCAAAAGTATTTAAAATGGTCGAAAATATTTTGACTGATAAAGAAATGGCTAAAATGAATTATGATGTAGAAAACAATAATTTAGAACCTAGAGAAGTCGCACGTGAGTTTTTGAATAAAAAAGGTCTTTTATAATTGGAGGAAATATAATGACACCTATTATACAATTTAAAAATATTGAAAAACAATATGATGATAAAGCTATAATAAATAATCTTGATTTAGATATAGAAAAAGGAGAATTTTTAACTGTTATTGGTTCATCTGGTTCAGGTAAGACAACTCTTTTAAAAATGATTAATGGTTTAATTTTGCCAGATAGTGGTAATATATTGATAAATCAAACAGATATTAAAAACGAAGACTTAATTAAATTAAGAAGAAAAATAGGATATTGCGTACAGGGAAGTGTTCTTTTTCCTCATATGACTGTTGAAGAAAATATTTCATATGTACCAAATCTTCTCAATAAAAAAAATAAATTAGAAGTGAAAAGTGCTGTAGACAAGTGGATGGGGATAGTGGGTTTACCAAATGATATGAAAGTTCGTTATCCATCGGAATTATCTGGTGGTCAACAACAACGTGTAGGTATTGCAAGAGCTCTAGCTTCTTCACCCGAAATTTTACTTATGGATGAACCTTTTGGAGCAGTAGATGAGATTACACGAAAGCAATTACAGAAAGAGATAAAAGAAATTCATAAAAAAACAGGAGTTACAATTATATTTATTACACATGATATTTATGAAGCCTTGATTTTAGGTACAAAGACTTTGGTATTAAATCATGGAGTTATTCAACAGTATGACACTCCTAAGAATATTTTAAACTCTCCTGCTAATCAATTTGTAGACCAATTATTGAATATAAAAAAATCTATAATAGATGATGAGGATTATAGTAAACTCAAATAAAAATTCTAGAGATGATATTAAAAGTAGTAAGTATTAATATTTCATATAAAATGTAAATAGCATAGAGTGTATAATAAGTAAATTACTAAATATACACTCTTTTTGTTGTATATAAGTTGTATATAATAAAAAATTATGCAAAATAGTAGTATTTGAGAAAATAAAATTAGTATAATAAAAGAAACTAGAAGCTTAATAATTCAGTATACATATGTAATTTGGGGGAAATAAAATGGAGACTATAATGGTTGTAGAAGATGATGTCATGCTTAATAATGGTATATGTTTTAACTTGCAAAGTGAAGGCTTTCAAGTTATACCAACATATAATCTAAAAGAAGCAAAAGAAAAATTTAAGACAGAAAAAATAAATTTAATTATACTAGATATAAATCTTCCTGATGGAAGTGGATTTGAATTTTGTAAAGGTATAAGAAATGATTCAAAGATAGGGATTCTTTTTTTGACAGCTTGTGATATGGAATCTGATATTGTAAATGGATTTAAGATAGGAGCAGATGATTATATAACAAAACCATTTAGTATAAACATATTAATGCAGAGAATAAAAGCACTGCTTAGAAGGTGTGGTAGTGAGATACAAGAAAATATTCTAATTGAGGGTGAGTTTGAATTTAATTTTGATAAAATGACAGTTAGTAGGAACAATGAAAGTATAGTTTTTTCACCTATAGAATATAAGATTCTAAAACAATTAGTACAACATAAAAATGAAATAGTTACAAGACAAGCATTGATAGATGCAATATGGGATAGTGATAGTGAATATATGGAGGAACATGCATTAACTGTAAATATAAATAGATTGAGAAAACGAATAGACCAAAAAACATCTAAACATAAATATATAAGGACTGTTTATGGAATAGGATATATGTGGGCTGGTGAACAAGATGAGAAATAGCAAAACTTCAATGAAAAACTACTATAAAAGTATTTCTATTGTATATTTTATAGTATCTATATTAACCTTGATAGTTCTGAAATCACAAACTAATAAAATCTTATATATGTATCCTAATTCAATTGATATTCTTACAAATATTGATTGTATCATTTTGATTTTTATAATCTTTATGTTTCTAATATCATTATTTTTTGTATTTAAAATAAGAAGAGATATAGTTGACTTTAGTAATAATATTGTATGTAATATAGATGATTTTATAGTAGGTAATAAAAATATTAAGTTTAATTTAAATGAAGATACTTTAACTGCAAAAGTTCAAAATAAAGTAAAGCATATGATAGAAGTAATAGAAATTAAAAACAATAAGTATTTAGATGAAAAAGAAAATATAAAAACTCTAATATCAGATATATCACATCAAATAAAAATACCAATAGCTAATATATCAATGTACAATGAGACTTTGTTGCAAAAAGAATTGGATAGAAAAAATCAAATACTGTTTTTAGAAAATATGCAAAATCAGGTAAATAAATTAGACTGGCTAGGAAAGTCTCTTATAAAAATATCGAGACTAGAAACTGGAATTATATCTTTAAATGTAACTAAAAGCAGAATAAGCGATACTATCGCAAGTGCTTTAAGTGGTGTGTTTTTAAGGCTTGAGGAGAAAAATATATCACTAGAAATTGATTTAGATGATAAGGTAGAGGTTTATCATGATAAAAAGTGGACTGGTGAAGCTATATTTAATATTATAGAAAATGCAGTCAAATATACGCCTGAAGGTGGTAAGGTAGGAATAAAAGTTGATAAGATGGACATCTTTACTAAGATTATTATAAGTGATACTGGAATAGGTATAGATGAGAGCGATATAAATAATATATTTAAGAGGTTTTATAGAAGTATAGAAGTCACAAATACAGATGGGATAGGAGTGGGGCTGTATTTAGCAAGAGAAATTATAAATAAACAGAATGGATATATAAAAGTTGATTCTCAAAAAAACATTGGAACTACATTCAATATCTATATGAAAAATTGAGGACAATATTAAAGGGCAAGTGTAATACTTATTAAAAATTTATATTTAAAATCCTTGGAAATAGTGTATATAGTGTTTGTTAAACAACATCATATACACTATTTTTATTTAAATATCTCAAAACTGTTATAATTGATGTCTAAAATATAACAGTCCTGTGAGGATTAAAAGATGTTTAGATGATAATATCTAAGTAAGAAATTTATTCTAAGTAAAAAACTTATCAAATTAGAATTTTGGCATGTGTTTGGAAAATATATTAAAAAAAGTTAGTAGGGAGATATGATTATGAAGATACTGGAAACTAAGAATTTAAAAAAATATTATGGAAAAGATGAAAATATAGTAAAAGCTTTAGATGGAATAAATATAAGTATAAATAGAGGTGAATTTGTTGCAATAGTAGGAACATCAGGCAGTGGAAAAAGTACATTACTACATATGATAGGAGGTCTTGATAGAGCGAGTAGTGGAGAAGTAATTATTGAAAGTAACAATATATTCAATATGGATGATGAAGAGCTTACAATATTTAGAAGACGTAATGTAGGATTTGTATTTCAAAATTATAATTTAGTTCCAATACTAAATGTTTATGAAAATATAGTATTACCAATTGAACTTGATGGATGCAAAATAGACAATAAATATGTAGATGAAATAATACAAGTTTTAGGGCTTACTCAAAAAGTGGATGATTTACCAAATAATCTATCAGGAGGACAACAACAGAGAGTAGCTATTGCAAGAGCCTTGGCTACAAAGCCATCTATAATATTAGCTGATGAACCAACAGGTAACTTAGATAGTAAAACAGAACAGGATGTATTAGGTCTTTTAAAAGTTACTAGTAGCAAGTTTAGTCAAACTATAATTATGATAACCCATAATGAACAAATTGCTCAAATGGCAGATAGAATTATAAGAATTGAAGATGGAAAAGTTGTAAATAGAGGTGAGACTGATGTTAGAAAATAACAATAAAGAAATCATAAAAAAGTTGAGTGATAGAAGCTTTAAAGCAAATAAAACGAGGAATTTAGTTTCAGTAATTGCGATAGCGTTGACGACAATTTTATTTACATCGTTATTTACAGTAGGATATAGTATGTTAGAAGCCTTTGATAGCTATAAAGCTATGGAATATGGAACAAATAGCCATGTTCAACTTCAGGATGTAAATAAAAGACAGATTGAAATTATAAAAAAAGATAGTTCAGTAGACAAAAACAGTATTGGTATAATGAAGAATATAGGAAGTTTAAAAAATCCAGAGTTTTCAACACAGGCGGTGAATTTGGCTGTCTATGATGAAAAAAGTCTTGAAAATGCTGTAAATGTAGAGATGATTGAAGGAAGTTTACCAAAGAATAATGATGAAATAGTTATGCCTATAGAAGTACTAGATATGTTGAAGTTACCTCATAAAATAGGTACTGAAGTAAAGGTGATAATTTCAAAAGTTAAAGATGGAGTATCAACTGATGAAAAAGAAACTTTCAAATTTATATTAAGTGGATATTTTGGATACAAGACAGCCACAGCAATACCTCTACATGATGTATATGCAAGTGAAGCTTTCTATAATAATTATAAGGAAAAAAATGAAGTAGCGGCTACAAGTCTAGTTCTTAATTTCTTAGATGATAATAATTTGCAAGCTAGATTTGATGAATTAATTAAGAAGATTCAACCATATTCAGGAAAAGCAAGCATAAATCCTGTATATCTAAGTAAACAAGGAACCACTTTTAAAGAAATGATTAAAAATATATTACCAATAATATTAATCATAGTACTTATTCTTTTAAGTGGATACTTGTTAATTTACAATATCTTTTATATTTCAGTAGTTAAAGATATAAAATATTATGGCTTATTAAAAACAATAGGAACATCACCATATCAATTAAAAAAATTGATTATTAAACAAGCTAATAGACTATGTGTAGTAGCAATACCAATAGGTCTAGTATTAGGTTTTTTATTGGGGATGATATTTGTTCCTTTGGTTGGTAAATTTATGGACGGATTAAATAGTAACGCATTTGAATATTTTAATCCATTAATATTTGTATTTGCCATTGTGTTTTCATATATAACTGTAAGACTTTCATGTCAAAAACCTGCTAAGATTGTAAGCTCTGTATCACCTATAGATGCAGTTAGATATAGTGATAAAAGTAATAGGGTTAGACGTAAATCTAAAAAAGGTAGAAATGGTTCTAAACTTCATAAAATGGCACTTTCAAATCTATTTAGAAATAAACGCAAAGCAATTTTAGTTTTGGTTTCTATGTCGTTAAGCTCTATAATATTCTTAACTGTATCTGCAATTATAAGTAGCTCTAATCCAGAAAAAGCTGCTGAAGGTATGATGTTAGGAGATATAGAAATACATCATGGTCTTGTCGATTCTGTAAAATTTGAAGAGAATGATATTATTCCAATTGATGAAAAGTTAATTAAAGATATTAAAAATTTAGATGGAGTAAGTAAGGTAAGTAAGTTATACAAAGATTTAAGTTATATAGCTTATGAAGGCGATTTGAAAGATGAGATATTGACTCAAGAAGTAGATACAGAATATAAAAAGCAATTTCTTCAAAATAGAAATCCAGATGAAGATGCAAAGGAAAGAGGATTCTTAACTTCTGATACAATTGGATTATCTTCAGGAGAATTACTAAGTAAATTGTCAAAGAATAATATCATATATTCTGAAAAAAATCCTAAGATATTATCAGGTGATATAGATGAGAAGAAATTTGATGCAGGTGGATATGTGGTAATTAATGGGCATAAAGGAAGTAAGATAAAAGCAGGAGACAAAATTAAATTTAAATATTTAAAAGGAAATAATATAGATGAAGGGTATGTAGATACTGAATTTAAAGTTATGGCAGTTCTTGATGGAGCAAAGAATTTCCAAATTAGAATGTATATCAATGAAAATGACTTTAGAAATATGGTTGAAAAATCATATGTACAAAATCTAATAATAGATGTAAATGGCAATGTGAAATCTATTGAAGATAAAATAAAAAATTTGAATGAAAAATATAGTAACCCATATACAAAGATTTACTCAAAAAATATTTATATAGAAGAAGCACGAGAAAGTCAAAAAGTCATAAAGATTGTAGGTATGAGTGCAGTGCTTATAATAGGATTAATTGGAGTATTAAACTTTATAAATACTATGATAACGAATATAATGTCTCGTAAACAGGAATTTGCAATGATTGAAGCAGTAGGAATGACAAAAACACAGCTTAAGAAAATGATAATACTTGAGGGCTTTTATTATGGTGTAATAATAACTATTATAAATCTTATATTTGGAAGCATGGCAACATTTTTAGGATTTAATATTATGAAATTAAGATACTCTGTGTATACTTATCCAGTAGAAGCATTGGCAATGAGTGTATTGATAGTATTCTTGATAACATCTATAGTACCATTGATGGTTTATCATAATGTTTCTAAAGATAGTATAGTTGATAGGATTAGAGAAGCTGAATAAAGCTTATATAGAGTAATTTTGATAGAGTCTATATATAGTATTTTATGATTTCAAAAACGATATTTAGAGTATAAAAATAAACATGTGATGGAAAGGTACTTCAAGTTGAGGTGCCTTTTATATGTAAGAAAATAAATCAAAATATTAGCAAAAAATGTGAAAAATAAACTAAAATAATATGTTATCTTTAAAACAGGAGGTGTTTTAGGTGGATAATAATTTAATTACTGTTGAAAAAGCTTTGGATTATATAGAAATACATCTTTTGGATGAAATGTTGAATTTAGAAGCTATTGCTAAAGAAACAGGTTATTCAAAGTACCATTTACATAGAATATTTACATCTGTTGTAGGTTTTACTGTTCATAATTATATACAAAGACGTAGATTGACTGAAGCGGCGAGAATGCTTATTTTTACAGAAAAGCCAATTATTGAAATTGCTTTCATATCAGGTTATGACACACAACGTTCTTTTTCACATAGATTTAAAAAAATGTTTAAATCTAGTCCAAATTTTTTTAGAAAACATAAAGACTTCTTGCCAATACAATTAAAATTTGATATTAATAATCGAAAAAAATTACGTGGAGATATGATTTTAGATGTTAAAAAAGTTGACTGTAAAGATATAAATATTGTTGGTTATTCTGGTAAAGTAAAAAGAGGATTTCATGTTATTGGAAAGTGTTGGAGGGATTTGCATAAAAATAAAGGCTTGATAGAAAACAAAGTGGATTTAGATTTCTTAATTGGAGTCAATGATTATAGTGATTTTAAAGAAATTGAAAATACACCTACATTTACATATATTGCAGGGGCGCAGGTATCTTGTTTTGGTAAAATACCTAATGGAATGGAAAAATTCACATTGCCAAAAAGTAATTATATTGTTTTTACATTCATTGGAAAAAATGAAGATAGTATGCAAAATGTTGTAGAATATATCTATCAAGAATGGTTTCCTAACTCAAGTTGCCAATTTAATGAAAATAATTTATATGATTTTGTAAAATATGGAGAAAATGTTGATGATAGTGGTTTGAGCGAAATTCAGTTTTGGGTTCCAATTCTTTAAAAAAGTAGCAATATAAAGGAGACAAATTCATATAAAAATAGTTTTATAACTCTATGTATAAATAAGTAATTTTTAAACAGTAGGAAAGAATCTATTTTATTATAAGGTTATGATAAAATAGAATTAAATAATATATTTAACTTTGTAAAGGATGAGGTGTTACAATACAAATGAATTCAAAAAATGAATTACTTATAAACCTAGATAAATTGCATACAACAGAATTAGGTGTAGTAAGAATTAAGAAAAACCTTTCTTTGGAGACTAATAATGTAGTGAACTGGTGTAAAACCAAAATAGAATCTTCAAGTACTGTTATCAATAGAAAGGGAAAGAACTGGTATGCAAGTGTAGATGATTGTATTATAACAGTAAATGCTTATAGTTATACAATCATCACAGCGCATAAAGAAAAGAAATAAATTGTAAGATATAGAAATTAGGTGGATTTTATGTTATCTATTGTCCAGTGAATATAAATATAATAAAAACCATCAAGATGAATGGCTTTGCTATACTTGATGGTTTTTTTGATATTGTTATACCATTCTATTTTTTATTTTTTTAGTATATCACTCTTAGTTAAGCCATTTGATTTAGCTTGAGGATTCCATTGATAATTACCCATAAATTTATATAGAAATCTAGGAAAATTAGGTGAAATAAAAATATTATTTTTATGAGGATTATCAAGATTTATATTGTCATTAAGTATATTTTTTGATAATTCTTTTAGTGTAATGCCTAATTTTTTCTTAGGACCTTTATCTAAAGGCACAGAAGTCAGTGAACCAAACATCTCCCCAGCGCCAATTCCAACACCTTGAACCCATATAAAGTTGACCTTTTTACACCAATGTTCTACCATCTGAATTGCCAAATGATTATGTTTACCCTCATAGAATCCACAGTTAACAATTGCATACACTGGAATAGGCTTTTTATTTTGTGTTTTTAAAAATTTTTCACACTCCTCTAAAAAATGAACTAAATGAGATGGAATACCATCTACATAAAGAGGAAATGCAATTATCAATCTATCACAATTAAGTATAGCATTAAGAGCATCAGGATATTTAGAAGGGTTATCTACTTTAAATGTAAAAATTTCATTGTCCTTTTGAATAAGTTGTTCTACTTCAGATAAAAAATATTGTGAATTATTTTTATTTACTTTTGGACTACCATTTATCATTGTTATATTCATATAGATTCACCTCTTATATCTTGTATATTTTCATAAAAACAAACAGAGTGTTCTTTCATATTAAAATTTATAGAATTTCCATGTACTAATTTGGCAGCAGTGTCTTTTTCAGCTTCTGTAATGTGATTTCCATAGAAGATGGCTTTTAAATTTATTTGTTTGCTATATCTACTTTTATGACGCATCATATTATCTTTCATTACAAAGTATGGTAGGATATAGCTAATACTTTTATCAAGTATATTTTTTACAAAAGGGCTAAACCCCCCATAACAACATCTGCTTATTATAATAAGCTCATCAGATTCATTTATAAGTTTACTCATATTACTATAATAATCTTTTATAACACATTCAGTAGGAGTTTTAATCCAGCAACCAAAACAACCAATACACTTGTGAATTTCTTTTGTGTTTGGAAGTATTTTTATGTTGTCATCAAGTTTAGGTGATAGTCTATCTAATTCTTCTTCAGTTAAATCATGTATTAAAAGTCTCATAAGTTTCATCTCCTTTTATGTATGCTTATTTTTAAAAATTATATCTTAAAATTTTTTTAGTAAATCTTTACACCAGTTAATTACAAAACTATAATAGTCAACTCCATAAATCATTGTGGAATACATGTATGCATATTCTTCAATACAATGATTTTTTTCTGCATCAATTTTTTGTTTATTTAGTTTATCTGAGAGTAATTCAACCTCAGCTATAAATAGTTTTAAGTTTGCTTCAATTATTTCTTTAGGTAGATACTTGTAAAAGAATATATTAACAAGATGGTCTTGCTTTGTTTTAGAAAATTTTATCGGTTTCTTTAGCCATTCAAGAAAGTATTCTTTACCTGCATCAGTTATAGAATATAGTTTTTTAAATTTGCTACCGTCAATAGCTTCATGACAGTGGATATACCCCTTTGTCTCTAATCTTTTAAGTGCTGGATAGATACTGCCAAAACTAGCATCAAAAAAGTATGATGTACTATGCGACATCCATTGCTTTAAGTCGTACCCACTCAATTCTTCTTCCATTAAGAATCCTAAAATAATGTATTCTAACATATTGCCTCCTAGTATCAATTAGATATATATCGATTCGATATAAATATTATCACAGATAATAAACATTGTGTCAAGATGCCTTTTAAAACAAACTTAAAAGTAATTGATAAATAATCATGCAAAAAAATTAATAAAAGGTAATTAAATATTAGTGAGAAATTAAAAATAGTTAAATTAGAGTAATAGTCTAATATATAAAATTTATAGTAACTTTATAATTTAGATATAAATTTGGGTACTATTGACAAAGAGTAAAATTAGCAGTAAAATAATTGCATGAGCAAATAGATTATTGCGTACGCAAAAATGACGACGAATAATAAAAAGGAGAGAATATGAGAGAGCTATTAAAATGGGTTTCCATTATAAATAGATATAATACAAATTATATTGACAGGAAATTGGCGGACATTGGAATCAATAATAGCCAATATTTTTATGTGTTACACATATGTAATAATCCAGGTATTACACAAGATACTATATTTAAAAAAATCCTTGTGAATCCTAGTAATATAACAAGAGCTTTGGCAAACTTAGAAAAAGAAGGATTCATCACTAGAAAACCAAGTGTAAAGGATAAAAGAACATGGCATTTATACCCTACAGAGAAATCTTTAGAATGTTATGATGAAATATTAAAAATAACAAATGGATATGTGGAAGAATTGTTGAGTTCATTTGAGAAAGAAGAGAAAGAGTTATTTATATCAATGTTAGAAAAAGTTGCATTTTTAGCTATTGATATGAATGAAGAAGCAAAATTGGAGGCGAAGGAAATTGGAAGAAAAATATAAAGAACCATTGGAGTATGATAAAGTTTCAAAATTATTAACTAAGTATGCAATTCCTAGTATTATAGCAATGTTAGTAAGTGCCTTATATAACATTGTTGACCAAATATTTATTGGGCAAGGTGTTGGGGTATTAGGTAACGCTGCTACAAATGTTACTTTCCCATTAACTACAATATGTACAGCAATTGCCTTATTATTAGGTATTGGAGGAGCATCTAAGTGTTCATTAGAATTAGGAGCTAAAAACTCAGAAAAGGCTACAAAAGCAGCAGGAAATTCTATTTGTTTGATGGCTATTTTTGGAGTAAGTTTGTTTGTAATAGTATCAATATTTTTGACACCATTGTTAAAATTCTTTGGATCTACATCAGAAATACTACCTTATGCACACACATACACAAAAATTACATCAATCGGATTGCCATTTCTTATAATGTCCACTGGAATGAGTAAGTTGATACTTGCAGATGGGAGACCAAAAGCTTCTATGTTTTGTATGTTAGTAGGAGCAGTCATTAATACAATATTAAATCCACTATTCATCTTTGTTTTTGATATGGGTATTGCTGGGTCTGCTTTAGCAACTGTCATTGGGCAGCTTATATCTTTTGCAATCAGTGTTTATTATATAAAGAATTTTCAACATATTAAATTACATAAGAGAAGTTTTAAATTAGAAAGTATAATTTATAAACATATATTTGCACTAGGTTCAAGTTCATGTTTTAACCAATTAGCAATGACTGTAACACAGATAGTTATGAACAATACATTGGCATACTATGGAGCTAGGTCAGTTTATGGAAGTGATATTCCACTTGCTTGTGTTGGTATTATTATTAAAGTAAATATGATTTTTATATCTATAATTATAGGTATATCACAAGGTATGCAACCGATTATAGGATATAATTATGGAGCTGAAAAGTATAATCGTGTAAAAGAAGCATATAAGCTTGCAGTAGGAAGTGCAACTGTTATAGCTATTATTGCATTCTTGTGTTTCCAACTATTCCCAAGACAAATTACATCTATATTTGGTAATGGAAATGAGACTTATTTTATATTTGCAGAGCATTATTTTAGAACTTTCTTATTCTTAACATTTATAAATGGTGTTCAAATAGTATCATCAACTTTCTTTACATCAATTGGGAAATCAGTATTGGGACTTTTTACTTCATTGACTCGTCAGATTCTATTCCTAATTCCATTGATAGTAATCTTACCAATGTTTATGGGAATTGATGGAGTAATGTTTGCAGGTCCAATAGCAGATGCTGCGGCAGCAATTGTATGTATATACTTTGCACTTCATGAAATGAAGTCATTAACCATAAAGCAAAATAAGGTGATAGGTAATCATAAGGAGATTGTGGAAGTATAATAGAATCTCTAAGAAATATAATAAATTAAATTTTATTGATTAACACTAAAATAATATTCATGTATAACTTTAAAGGTGCATTTTCAAGAGCTACAGTTAGATTGCAGAGTGTAGATACATTATCTCACTTGAAAAGATTGTTTAAAAAACAATCCACTCTGCATAATAGTTCAGGAAAATGCACTATTTATAATGTTTATTTTTTTAATAAAAACAAAAACCTATCTCCACTCAGTTACATCACTTAATGGTAATCTAGGTCTCATTGATGGCTCTTCATCAGGATAACCTAAAGATATTGCTGCTACCAATTGATTATCTGTGTCTAGCCACTCACGTAATTCATGATATGCAAAATATATATCACAAATCCAAAGACTACCTAGACCTAATTCTACAGCCATAAGTGACATGTTTTGAATTGCAGCGCCAATTGATTGTATGTTTGCCATTTCATAGAAGCGTTCTTCAGCAGAGAGGCTTTCTAAAGGTGATTTACCTAATTTGTTTAAAATAAAGATTGTTACTGGAGCTTGTTCCATAATTTTGACTGTATAATTTGCACCAGCTATATGTTGACGGCTTTCTGGAAGAAGTCCATTGTCATCAATTTCATTTTGAATACCTTTGCTCATAGCTTTAAGCATGGATTCTTTTTCCTTTTCAGTGACAACAACAAAATGCCATGGTTGTCTGTTTTTAGATGAAGGTGCATTTATTCCAGCTTTAATTATTTTTTCTATAGTTTCATGTGAAATACTTTGATTTTTATATTTTCTAATACTGCGTCTTTTTGATATAGAATCACTTATCATCTTAAGTAACCTCCATTTATTTTTTGGGAAAATACATATGAGTTTTAGTTTCCATTTTTAATTATTTTAGCATTAATCAGGAAAAAAGTCATTAATCTTGAGATAGGGCTGTATTTGATATTATATTAAGGATTATAGAAAAATAAACTATAAAAATTTAGTATTGTTTTGTTAATTATACGAAATCCTATGAAGCAGGAACCCTGTGATTTTAGTCATGGGAGGTTCAGATGTGGAAAAGAGTAACATATATGTTTTCTATTAAAAGTTACATATGAAAGTATTGGATACTTATAAATATAAAATATTGTCGATAAAATATGGTAAATATAATAATATGTATGTTTACATTAGATAATTTATATACTATAATTATTTAAAACTAAATATAAAAACTCAAATTATTTAAAACTAAGTATAAATACTGAAGAGGTGATGTAGTGAAATTAGATATGGATAGTATGATATATATACTAATTTATATGACATTATTGGTATCTATCATTGGAAGTATAATTTATTTTTGTAAAGACCTCTTAAATAATAGAATTACATATGTTTTAATAAGAGACATATTTGTAAATAGAATTACATATTCTGAAGAAAGATTACCTAAACAGTATATCGTTTTTCAAAAATATGATATTTGGAGGTATTGTAGTCTGTTTTAATTTGAAATGAATCTATTATAATTCTAAAGATTAAAAATAAAAGGAGATAATAAAATGGATTTCATTTCAAGTATATTACAAGGATTATTAAGTATATTATTTAATTTTACAGGAGATTTTGGGATTTCTATCGTACTTATAACTTTAATAGTGAAGTTAGTACTAATGCCACTGTCATTGAAACAAAGATTTTCTGTAAAAAAACAACAAGAATTAGCAGAAAAGATGGAACATATAAAAGAAAAGTATAAGAATGATACTAAAGAATTGGAAAAGCAAATACAAGTAAATTCTGTAGAAAGCATGAAGAGTATGCTGGGATGCCTTATAATTTTAGTGCAAATGCCAGTAGTATATGCGTTATATCATGTATGTCTAGATATGACAAAGGAATTTACAACAATTATAATTCCATGGATTGCTAATTTAGGTACATTTGATAATTTATTTGTACTGCCTTGTATATATACATTAATTATGTTAGCTTCAAATTTGGTGAATTATATACCGTATTTTAAGGTGAATTCTCAAGTAAAGTTTAACAAGCAAATGGCTTTAGTAACTACTATAACAAGTCTTATATTGACTGTTAGAACTCCAGTAGCAATAGGTCTGTACTTTATAACAAGTGCAATTTATTCATTAATTGAAGATATTTGTTTTAGAATATATTTTAATCGAAAAAATAGAATAGTAGCAAAGTAATATAATTATTATTTTAGAAAGATTTTAGCCTGCTAACTTGAGATATAAGTTAGTAGGCTATTTTTATCAGTAATACTATAATAATACTATTAAAAATAGTTGCAAAATAAATAAAGTAATATAGACTAAAATAAAGTCTACAAAAAGAGGTGATAAACAAAAATGGCTAAAATACTGGTTGTAGAAGACGAAAAAAGAATGCAAGATATTATTGTAGAATACATGCAAAAAGGAGGATATACTTGCATAACTGCTGATGATGGAGTTGAAGCACTTGCAATATTAAAAAACAATAATATAGATTTAATGATATTGGACATTATGATGCCATATTTAGATGGATTCTCAGTATGTAGAGTTTCACGTGAAATGACTAATATACCTATTATTATATTGACAGCTAAAGGGGAAGAGGAAGATAAATTAAAGGGGTATGAGTATGGGGCAGATGACTATATAACAAAGCCATTTAGTCCCAAAGTACTCTTAGCAAAAGTTAATGCCTTATTACGTAGATGCACTAGTAATATTCCAAAAAATTCGCTAAACTTAGGAAAGATACATATTATGCTAACATCAAGACAAGTATATGTAGAAGATAATTTGATGGATTTAACATACAAAGAATATGAATTGTTGAATTTATTTATGGAAAACCCTAATCAAGTTTTCTCTAGGGAAAAACTTTTGACTTGTATATGGGGGTATGATTTTGAGGGTAATACACGAACTGTGGATACACACATAAAAACTTTACGTAAAAAACTCGGGACTGAAGGACATCATATAGTTACATTAATTCGTTCAGGATATAAGTTTGAGGTTAAAGAATGAACAGATTAAGAAAACTTAAAGAAATAATAAAAAATGTAGATATTTCAAACTGGATTAAAAAGAATTTTGGACTACATTCAGTCAGAAAAAAAGTATTTTTTCTCTCTAAATTATCAGGAGCACTAATCATATTCTTTTACTTACTTGTTGAAGAATTTTCGATGGATACTAAATTTGAATTTTGGATTTGGTTTATAATACTAGTTATATTAATTATGAATATTGATTTTTTATTGGGTAAATTTATTTCAGAACCAATCACATCTATAAATAAATCGGCAAAGAGTATGTCTCAACTTGATTTTTCTAATCCATGTACTGTAAATACTAATGATGAATTTGGAGAACTTTCTAGGAGCTTGAATACAATGTCTAAAAATCTACAACAAGCATTATTAGAACTGGAAAATGCGAATATCCAACTTGAAGAAGATGTAAATAAGGAAAGGATGTTATTAGAGCAAAGAAAAGAATTGGTAGATACAATTTCACATGAAATGAAGACTCCTCTTGGTATCATACGTGCATATACAGAAGGGCTTATGGATGAAGTTGATGAAGAAAAAAAGAAAAATTATATGGGTGTTATTATAGAGGAAACGGATAGAATGAATAATATGATTGTATCGCTATTAGATTTATCTTCATTAGAGGCAGGAGTCTCCAAACTTAATCCAGAATGTTTTGATTTTATAGAGTTTGTTGAAACTGTAGCAGGTCGTCTTTTAATTGATATACCAGATGTCAACTTCTATTTTACATATGATTTACCAGAACATGAAGTTTTTGTAGTGGCAGATAAAATGAGAATGGAGCAAGTAGTAGAAAATCTGATTGTTAATGCAAAAAAACATGTTATATGTGATGGAAATTTAGATTTATCTATTACATGTTTAGATGGACTACTTTCATTTAAAATGTACAATGAAGGTAGGGCTATAGAGCAAGAAGAGATTTCAAAGATTTGGTCTAAATTTTATCGAAGTGCTCAATCTCAGCGTACAGGAGGGTCAGGTCTAGGACTTGCAATTGTTTCACAAATACTTACAATGCAAGGGCTAGAATATGGTGTAAAAAATTATGATAAAGGAGTAGAGTTTTATTTTATAATTCCGATTTCTGAACAAAGGAGTACTAATTTATAAGTTCTTGATATGAAACTTATAAAAGCCTTGTTTTCTTAATGAAAACAGGGCTTTTTATTATTTCACCTCGATTTCACAAGAGAGACACTTCGATTTCACAGGATGGAAATAAAATAAGTTAAATAAATTAAAAAAGATTAGAAAAGTAGTCAAATAAATTGGAGAGGGGGAGCACTTATGAGATGGTCTACATGGCTGATTATTGTATTGATAGTATTAGTTTCTATTCCATTTAAAATTAAATTTGTAAAGTGGTGGGATAAACGACAAAAAGAAAAAAGTGATAGAGGAGGTCATGACAGATGATAAAAGTAAAAGAGTTGACATTTTCTTATGGGAAAGATAAAGAAATATTACATGGGCTTAATTTTGAAGTAAAAGAAGGAGAGATATTTGGATTTCTTGGACCTAATGGTTCAGGAAAATCCACAACACAAAAAATCTTAAATGGTGTTTTAAAAGGATATAATGGTCAAATGTCAATTTTTGGCAAAGAAGTTGAAACATATACAGAGTATTTATATCAAAAGATTGGTGTTTTATTTGAATTTCCTTATTTATATACAAACTTAAGTGCAATTGATAATTTAGAATATTTTTCATCTTTTTATCCTAAAAATCAGAGGAGAGATATACATGAGCTTTTAGAGTTATTAGAGTTTAAGAAATCATTTATAAATAAGCCTGTATCTTCATATTCAAAAGGGATGAAGCAACGTATTAGTATGGCAAGAGCATTAGTAAGTAACCCAAGATTGTTATTTTTAGATGAACCTACTAGTGGGCTTGACCCATCTGGAGCTGTGTTATTTCGTAAGATTATTGAAGAAGAAAGAAAAAAAGGAACAACTATATTTTTGACTACACATAATATGATGGACGCAGATTTAATGTGTGATAAGGTGGCATTTATAGCAGATGGCAAGATTATAACAATAGATACTCCTAAAAATCTAAAAACAAAAAATAGTAATAACAAAGTCGAGGTGGAATTTATACATAATGGTAAAAGATATATTAAAATTTTAGATATACAAGAACTGAAATTTGGAATGACTTTTAATTATGACGAAATTTTAAATGTACATTCTAAAGAACCTACACTAGAAGAAATTTTTATCAAATATACAGGAAGGATGTTGGAGTAATGTATTCTAAATTTTTCACCTTAATAAAAAAAGATTTTTGGATGATGATTTATGGTAAATTTTTTGTATTAACACTCGCGTCTCTTATTCTTTATTCATGTTACATTAACTTTGGTTATGTAAAATTTATGGATGAGGATAGCTATCATAATAATGTATATTTATATAATCCAGAGAATACAAGCATGGATGTCTCTTCATTAATTCATAAAGTATCTTCTATATATGAATTAAAATCAAAACTGGATGAAGATACGAATGCCATTGGTCTTGATATGAGTGATGGTAAACCAAAAGTAATCTTACATGAAGGAATTAATGGTGTTGATAATTACAGAACTGACTATGCATTGTCTTTGTTAATATCGGAAAAAGATAAGAATACTAAAAACTCGGATAACGATGGAATAATTCAAATAAGTGATAAAGATATATCTGAGATAAAACTAAGAAAAGAAATGACTTGTGAGATTTTGTTCTTTGAAATTGTAGCTATTGGATTTCTTGGGATTGCTTCTTTACTGTTTAAAGAAAAACAGATGGGGGTAATGCGTATTACTGGTATTTTACCTGTAAAAAGAAGTCTTTTTATATTATCAAAGATATTTGCTTTCTTGATATGTGACTTGTGTTTTACAGTGCTTTTAGTAGTACTTAATATTGAGATTTCTGAAGGAATAAAAATACTACCTCAAATATTAGTTCAAGTTAGTATTTTATCAATTATTATGTCTTTGATTGGATTTGGGTGTTCAATGTTATTGAGGGATTTTAAACAATTTTCTCTTGTGTATCTTTTGGTTGCCGTATTTATAACAACACCTGTATTTTTGTCTGCAAATACATCTTTTAAAATAAGTTGGATTAAATATCATCCTTTTTATCATGTCTATAGTCAACTTAAAAAAGCTTTTTTTACAAGTTTTACAAATGAATCAATCTATTTTATTGTATGTTCTTTAACAATAGTAGCTCTGTTTTTAATTGTAAAAAATATTTTTAATAAAGAGTTGGTTAGGGAGGGATAATGTTGATAGGATTACGTTACCAGTTAAAGAGTATAAGAAAAGATAAAATGTGCATAATTTCCTTCTTCTTACCAGTTATTATGGCGATTTTAATAACTTTTATGGGAAGGATTGATATATCTTCAATAGGAGAACTACACTTTGGTATAGTAAAAGATACACTTTCCATACAAACAGAGCAGTGGTTAAAAAGGTATGGAACAGTAAGTTTATATCAAACAGAGAATCATTTAATGAGTGAAATTAAGGACATTAAAACAAATACAATTGGAGTCATAAGTGATAGCAAAGGGATTAAAACTATACTTTATGGAGATGAAACTAATGCTATAAAAAATGTAGGAAATATATTACCGAAGATTTTTAGAATAAATGAAGATTTAAAAGGCTCTGAGATTACAATATTACCTAAAGATAGTATTTTAAAAGAATTTCAAAATATTTTTATTGCTATGATTCTAATTACAGCTATGTTTATGGGGTGTACCTTTAATGCAATGAATATTATATCTGAAAAAGAAGATGGAATAGCATTTATAAATGAGGTTTTACCACAAAGTCGAAGTCAGTATATTATACAGAAGGTATTTTTAGGATTTTTATGTGGGTGTCTATCTTCAATGATAACTGTGTTTATATGTCTGAATATTTCTATGTTAGATATGATAATGATGTTGTTACTTGTTGTGTTTTCAGCATTTATTTCATCATTGATAGGTCTATTTATTGGTAAGTTGTCAGAAGGTCTTATGGTGGGTATTATTTATATTAAAATAATAATGATTTTATTTATAGGTGCACCATTACTAATATATCTTCTGGGGATTGATATGAGTGGTATAGGGAATGTATGTTATATGATTCCTTCAGTAGCTACATTCAATGGAATTATGTTGATTATCAATGGGAATTCTATCGTTGTAAAAGATATTGTGATTTTAATCTTACATTGTATAGCATGGTTTATTTTGTATATGATTTTAGATAAAAATAGGAAGTTATCTTTTAGTAGATAACTAAATATAATTATCATGACTTATAGATATTTGTAAGATATGAATACTTTTGTTTTCCTCCGTTTCTACAGTAAATTTAAGTATCGATATTTATTGAATTTACTATAGAAACGGAAGTAGTATTATCCTAGTATATATTATTTAGATTCTTTTGACTTAAATATTCCTTGCTTATAAAACTGTTTTGAGTAGGGAATAGACAAGGCAAAAAATAAGAGTATAATACCTGATATTATGATTAAATTATTAATAGATATTGTATCTGCCATTGGTCCAAAAACCATCATACCAAGGGGAATAAAGCCCGTATATATAATGATAGGTAAACTAAGAACTCGACCTTGCATTTGTGGTGCTACATGTTCTTGCAACATAGTCATAGCTGATGCCTGAATAATTGGAATAGAAAAATTGGTAAAAAACATAAATATAAAAAATTGCCAAGCGTGTGTTACAAGACCTAAAATAATTGAGAAAATAGCATAAGATAATATTGCTAAGAAAAAGGTCTTATTTCTGTTTTTAAAGCCACCAAAGATTCCTATAATCAATCCACCTAAAACCATACCTAAAAATCCAATCATTTCAATAATAGACAGATATATATAACCCTTGCCAAATGTACGTTCAATCAACAGTCCTATAAGAAAGCCTGATGGAACACAGAGAAGCATGAAGGCACTATAAGTAAAAAGTATTTTTCTAATGAATTTATTTGAAAAGCAGTACCTTATTCCTGATACCATATCTGCAAAAAATGATACTTTCTCAACTTGTTTTGGTATGTTATGTTTAGGAATCTTGATAAATATCAGTAATACAATAGCTATAATTGCAGTGAATATATCAATTAAAAGAATTTGACTTATTTTATTTCCAAAGCTAAGGATTGTTGCAGCTACAATAGGGACGATAAATTGTACTATAGATTGTAGACTACCATTTATCCCATTAAAACGCATTAAATGTTCTTCTGGTACAAGTTGAGGAATCATTGCACTTACAGCAGGTGTTTGCACGCCACTTCCCAATGAATGTATAACAGATATTATTGCTATAGCTATCATTTCATCCTTTGTTCCAGTTGATGACATCATAAATAGAATTAGAACTACTGTAGAGATAGCAATTATTGCATCTGATACAATGATGAGAAATTTCCTATTGTAGTAGTCTGCCCACACACCAGCAAAAAAAGAAATTATCATTTGAGGGATAAAGGAACATATAGTCAAAATTGTTACCCATATACCTGATGATGTTTGAAGTGTGACATACCATATAAGTGCCATCTGTACAAGTGATGAGCCAAATAAGGAAATATATTGGCTAGCTAGAAAGGTGATTACTTTTTTCTTCCATGTAGAATTATTATTTTTATTTTCCATTCTATTCCTCCTTTGATTTATGTGTTGAATTTTTCTCGGTCTTAAGGATAACACACAAATCAAAGTCTGGAGTTAGAGTGTAGGGTTAAGAAAATTGTTTTTTCATAATTTGAAGATGGGTTTTCATGGTTTTTGCATTATGTTCAGCTTCTTTCAATGAAGTTATCAACTTATCACATACTGATATAATTTCATCATCTTCTTTTGGAGTGTCAATGACAACCTTAATATTGGTATTCGGATTACAAGATAAAGCATTTAACATTCGTAAAATAGCTGAAAGAGAATAGTTAGCGCAACGAAGTGAACTAATAATTTTAAGTCGCTTTATATCTTCATCAGTATATACACGATAACCATTTTGTTTTCTTTTTACTTTTAGTAAACCATTCATCTCCCAGTTTCTTAAAGTATCTATTGTAACTTTTAAGTGTTCAGCAGTTTCTTTTCTAGTTAAAAATAATTTATTTGTTTCAGTAGTAGTTCCGTTTAAAATTTGTGCAACAATAGTAAGTGCTTCCTCAGCATTAGATTTTTCTATTTCTAATTGTTGTAAATAGTGCTCTACAAGACAAATAGCCTTATCAAAGTCTCTACTTGCTGATGTTTTGATAATTTCAAGAGCGTTTTTTCTCAATCCTCTTTGCATAACTTCAATTTTTAAGGCTGTGCGAGCAAACCTAAATTGCTCTATATGAAAATCATTAAAGATACGGTATCCATTGGTATTACGCTTAGGTCTAGGTATTAAGTTGAGCTCTTCATATAAACGAACTGTATTAGGATGTACACCAATTAAATCTGCTATTTCTGATGTCGTGTAAGTGTTCATTAGTATTCAACTCCTTTATGTATGTAGTATCAATCATAATATCACTAAACCAAAGTCTGGTGTTATAGTGGAGGGTTTTGCTATCTGTAGTATGGTTAATCTACTATAGCAGTAAGTATATGTTTTTGAATAAGTTCCCATCTATCACGAGGTTTAAAAACTATCTTAGATGGTATGGCTATTACTAAGTCATATTGTGGAATACAACAGATAGCATTTCCCCCAGAGCCCATTGCTGAATACCATAAAGCTCCATCTTTTTCACATAACCACCATAGATAGCCATACTCATTAGTATTCATTTTGACTGATTCTTCAATCCATGATTTAGATATAATACTTTTATTATTCCAAATGCCATTATTTAAATACAGAAAACCAAATCGTAACATATCTCTAGCACTCAATGTAAGCCCCCAACCACCTGTAGAATTACCTTGCCTATCTTTTGCCCAACCCTTAAGATTTTTCCCAAATAAATCTTCAAAACCGAAATCATTCATATCATAATCTGGTATCACTTTCATACCAATAGGTTTAAATAAGTGTTCATTAGCAAATTCACGAGCAGATTTACCAGTAGTCTTCGTGATAATAGCTGAAAGCAGATGAGTTCCAGCAGATGAATATTTGAAAGTTCCAATATTCCCTTTTTGACCAAGTTGATTCAGAGTATACTTTATCCAATCTTTCTGTTTACAAAGTCTCTCTAATGACTCAGTCATATTTTTAAAAGGGTATGGTGCAGTCATTGTAAGTAAATGGCGTATAGTTACTGCTTTTTTACATATTTCAGAAGGACTACAAATGTATTCAGGGAAAAAATCAACAACTTTTTGGTCAATATCTTTTATATAGCCTTTATCTATTGCAATACCAATTAAAGCAGATATAATATTTTTTGTAACTGAGGCAACATGAAAAGTATCATCAACATTATAACCATTGTAATATTTTTCAAAGACTATATTTCCTTTCCTTGAAATAATTATCCCATTTATATTACTATATTGTGAAATTATTAAAGGTTCAAGCTGTGAAAGTTTTTTTGAACTCATCCCAACGATTGAAGGGTCTACATTTTCAAATGTTAAATCTAAGCAGTTGTTTTTATTCATTATAGATACCTTCCTGTTATAGATTTTGGATTTTCTTTTAGAGAGTTAGGAGAGCCTTCTGCAATTACGTAACCTCCCTTATCACCACCTTCTGGACCAAGTTCAACAATCCAATCGCAAACTTTTAAAACATCTATATCATGTTCAACAACAATTACAGAGTTTCCATTTGCTACTAATTCATCCAATAGTTTAATTAGTTTAGCAGTATCATATAGACTTAGACCAGTAGTTGGCTCATCCAATACATAAAGGATATTACCAGTTCGTTTTTTACCAATTTCTTTTGCAAGCTTAACTCTTTGGGACTCACCTCCACTTAAAGTAGGAGTAGGTTGACCCAATTTTATATATCCCATACCTATTTGTTCTAGTACATTTAAGTGTGAAACAATATTTGGAATATCTCCAAAGAAATCTACAGATTCAGAAACACTCATATTTAAAACATCATGAATATTTTTATTTTTATATCTAATAGATAAAGACTCATCATTAAATCTCTTTCCATGACATTCACTGCATATATGGTCTATACTCAAATTAGTACCAAGCCAGACTTTTTCATATCCACTACCACTACATTTAGGACAAGCTCCTTTAGAATTAAATGAAAAATGACCAGCTGTAAATCCTCGTTTTATTGATTCTGATTGATTTGCAAATAATGTACGTATCTTATCCCATATACCAATATAAGATGCAGGAGTTGAGTTCATATTTTTGCCAATAGGGGATTGAGATATCTCTGAATATCCAGAAATGTACTTAGTACCTATCAATCTGTCTGCTATAGTTTCAACAAGTGTATAATCATCTTCATCACTTATTTCACTATCTGTGCTACTATTTATATTGTGGTTATTAAAGTAACTTCTAAGAAGAGGGAGTAGGGTGTCTGATACAAGTGAACTTTTTCCACTGCCTGATTTACCAGATATTCCAACCATAGCACCCAAAGGTAGTGATACTGTTACATTTTTAAGGTTGTTTGTATTTGCATTTTGGATAGTTATACAAGGTATTTTATCAATATTAGTAATATTTTTAGAGGTTAATTTCTTAGGCATTGAGTATTTTCCTGATAAATATTGTCCAGTGAGAGATTTATCTGATTGAAGTAGACCTTCTAAATCTCCTTGATACACAAGCTGTCCACCTTCAATACCAGCCTTTGGACCAATATCAATAATATGTTCTGCCATTTCAATTGTATTTCTATCATGTTCAACTACTATAACTGTATTACCTAAGTCTTTAAGTTTTTTGATGGACTTTAAGATGTCTATCTTTTCTGATTCATGTAATCCAGCAGTTGGCTCATCAAGTACATAAATTAACGAATCCATCTCTGAATCAAGATGTGAATTTAAAAATAGTCTTTGTATTTCTCCACCACTTAAAGTTGACATTTCTCTGTATAAGGATAAATGACCTAATCGTGATTCTATTAGGTGTCTTGTTTTAGTTAAAATATCATTTATAATGTTTGTAGCAAATATGCTTAAATTTTCTTGATTCAATAAGATTTTGAGAAACTTATCAACTTCTAAAATCGTCATTTTTCCAAGTTCACCAATATGTTTTCCATTTAGGAGTACTCCACGTGCTTCTTCACCAATCTTAAAGCCATCACAATCAGAACAAACAGTCATAGTATAAATTCCATTCAAATCTTCACCTCTTTTGTAACGGTTGTGAAATAATTTTGATAAAGAGGAACTTTTTTTACCATTTTCATAATGCCCATAGAGTACTTCATTTTTTACTTCCTCAGGTAATTGTAAGAATTGTATCTCTAAGTAATCTTTGAATTTTTTAGATAATACTCTTAAATATCCTGGTGTGATTTTTGCCCTATTTAAGACTTGCTTTAAGGTATCATGCTTATCCAAGACTAGCTTTTCAATATTAATCTCAAAATATGCCCCATGCCCAGAACATTTCATACACATTCCATCTGAAGAATTGTACGAAAAGTAACTTGGTCTCAATCGTTCCTCTTCATGACCACAATTATTACAAATTAGATTAGTGTCTACAGGAGTATTACACATCGTACACATTATCTGTCCTTCTGTTGAGTACAATAGTGTAAGCATATTAAGTATATTGGTTCTTGTACCTACTGTTGAACGAGGATTACTTTGACGAATAATATTTTGTTGAACAGCTATAGTAGGAGCTAGACCTTGAATATTATCGAATTTATCTTCCTTATCAATACCTAAAAGTATACCTAAAGATTGCAGATATTGTTTACGCCCCTCTTCAAATACAATGTCAAACATAAGGCTGGATTTACCTGAGCCACTGACACCTGTTGCAACAATAAGTTTATCTTTTGGGATAGAAACATCTATATTTTTAAGATTGTGTATCTTAGCTCCATTAATTTTTATTTCTTTCATTGGTTCACCTCATTTTATCAATCTTATCAAACCGTAAAATAGGGATATTTGAATCCTTAGTGCAAGAATAATTTAGATGAGGTCATTAAAAAGGTTCTATAGGTAAATATATATCAACCAAGTGCCTATTTTGAGGGTGATTATTTGGGTTATTAAGATATACTTCAAACGGGAAGGATGCTCTTAACTTGTAATTACTATTTGATAACCATTCGCTATACATAAAATCCCAAGCATCACTGTATTCATATTTTGAAATATCAAAATGTCCCACAAGATACTTTCCAGAAGGTATTATCATATTGCCAATATTATTATTTTCTTTGACAATCTTATTATTTGGAATTGTCATACAAATACTAGTCCTTAATTGATGCTCCTGTGTAAATTGTGGATTATCATGATAAATAGCTAATATTTTTGTATTATCAAGTCCAATTAGATTCTGCTCACTTACATATGTAAAGAGCTTTTCTAAAAGTTTTGGGAAAGTACTAGTTAAATTGCCATATGAACCAGTATATCTAGTATACACAGTATTCATATTATCAAGTTCCAAAATTTCAATTTCACCCTTAACCTCTCTAGTATTCTTAACTTTAGGTTTTGATATGCTTCTATTGTACTGAGAAATTTTATATGGTTCTTTGCAATTCTTGCTATAATTATTTCTATATTTTATAGGGCTTATTTTATAATAATTTTTAAATGCTCTAGAAAAAACTGCAGAATCAGTAAAACCAAAGTAATGAGCAATATCAGTAATTGTCATATCAGTACGATGAATAAGAAAAGCTGTTGCGTTCTCTAGTTTTAACCTATTTACATACTGAGATAAGGTTTCTTTTTCTATGGCTTTGAAAATTCTATGAAAATGAAATTTTGAAAATCCTGCTATATTGGAAAGTTCATCAAGAGAAAGTGGTTCATGTAGATGTTCTTCTATATAGTCTTGTACTTTGCAAATACGATTTAGATATTCTGTTTTACTTTTTGAGCTTGTCATAAATATCCCTCCTCATTGTGTAAACTGTATATTAACTAAGTGGTAGTAATAAAATCTTATATATTTATAATTTATGGGAAATAAGGTAGTATCCAATTTTTTTATAATTAATAAAAAGTATAAGATGTCTTATATTTGTCTTTGTAGATATCAGTATGATATTTGTAATAATTAGTATACCATAGTGATTTATTTTTGATTGTGTATTTATATAAATACATAACTTATTATATGGGATAGTTATCAGGTGAATAAGAACTGAAGTTAGTTAAGGTAGAGTAGTTTAATAAAATTTTTATATTAAAAATAATATTAAATTTATTGTTTAAATAAAAAAGTTAAATCTACACCATTAACTTATTATACTTAAAGCTTTAAAATAAAAATAATCATCTAATAGATTATTTACAAATCTAAATACTTTTATAAATGATTATTTATTTAAATTGGGAGAGTGAGAATATGAGTAACAGTTTTTATCAATTAAATTCAGCAGTATTATATTTTAATGAACGAAGTGATGTAAATAGAATAAGATTTAATCATTATGTAATGAGAAAGGAAAATATACAAAGATTAAAAAAGACTTTGCCAAGAGGGCAATTTATGATGACAGTAAGAAAAGCTGCATCCGACCTTGATGTATCCATATCTACAATAAGCAGACTTGTAAATGAGTTTATAGATTTAGGCATATTGAGACTAATAAGTAGAGGCGTAAAGGGGAATTGTTGTTCTGTATATAGTTATGTTTGTTCTGAAGATAGTAATACAGAGGTTGTAACGAGAAATAGTGATATTTTCAAAAATATAGAGAAATATATTAATGGAACTATTAACAATACTCAAAAAACTATGAAATATAAACATAGAGATAAGTTGTTCAAAACCAATAATGCCAACACATATGGATGTATAGATGAAGAGAGTATAGACGAAGACTATGAGTGTGTAATTGATACAGGATGTGAAACAGAAAATGAGACAAAGAAAAAAGAGCTATTAAAAAACAATTTAAATAAAAAGAATTTAAATAAAAATACACTTGAAGAATCAACTTACAAAGCTTTAGAAAGTATTCATGAAGTTATTATAAGAAAACTAAATAATGAATCAGGAAAAAATTTTAAAGTTGATTTAGGTATAACTAAGGAGATTATAGATGAAAGATTAAAAGAAGGGTATAGTTTAGAAGATTTCTATAAGGTTATAGAGGCAAAGGTAAGAAAATGGAGATATACATCTATGGAGATGTATATAGAACCAGCAATTTTGTTTAGCAGTGACTTTAAGTCGTATTTAAGTGAAGAAAGTTCTTTAAGACCTTGTAATTATGGGGATAGCTGTGAGGATATGTATGAGTAACTGTATAGAGATATTTATTAAGAGGTTAGTTTGTTTTTAGTTGATTAAAATATGAGTATATGTAAGAATAAACAGTATATTAAAAAATAGTGTGTATTTTTTTAGTGAGAAATACACACTATTTTTTTAACATACTGGAGAAATATAACCCATTTGAATTGCTTTTGTAATGGCCTCAACTGATGAAGAAACATTTAGTTTGTCATATATGTGTTGTAAATGATTTGATAATGTCCTTTCACTTATGTATAATTCATCAGCAATCATTTTTCTTTTTTTACCACTACATATAAGTTGTAATATTTTTTTCTCCATAATTGTCAAATCTTCAATAATTATTTCATCATTTTCAGATGGAAAGCAAGTTCTACCTTGATAGACATTTAATAGAGAATCAATTAAACTATCAGGGCTAATATTTTTATTAAGGAATCCACAGATACCTATTTTTTTAGCTTCATATTTATAAACTGGTAGGTCATATCCAGTTAACATTATTATTTTAATAGTAGGGTTAGTTTCTAGTAGATTATAAGCTACCTCTAATCCACTACATTCACTTAAATCTCTAAGATTTATGTCCATTAAGACAATGTCTATTCTTTTATCTATAATCATTTCTGATAAATTATGAACGTCTTGTGTAGAATAAAATTTTTCAATTTCATCATATTCTTCTAATGCAATGGACAAGCTCTTAGCAAAAAGTATATGGTCGTCAACTAATAAAATATTTATAAGAACCATCTCCTTTCATAGGTATTGTAATTTGCACACAAGCACCATGAGGTATGTTATCAGATATGTTTATTGTTCCTCCTAGATTTTCTACTTGTTCTTTAATTGATACAATTCCTTTATGATTTGTTGCATCTAAAGGAATTTTAGATGTATCTAAATGAGTTTTAAAGGATGTATTTGTCATACCATTATCACTAATATCTAATTTTATTATGTATTTTTTAAGTGATAAAGTTATCCATGCGTGGTTACCATTTGAGTGTTTATATACATTTGTCAACAATTCTTTAATTAAACGGTATATCAATATATCATATGGCTCAACTAAGAATAAAGTATCAGAACATGTAAATGAAACTAAGATGTTTCTTTGTGGAAAAGATAAGGAGACACTTTCAATTAAATTCTGATAATTTTCTTTTACTGTCAAATTTTTTAATATTACAGGATGATAGTCTTGCATTTGATTTCTTATTAGTGTGTTTAAGTTGTTAAGTGTTTCATATATAATATCTTGTACATCTGGGCGATACGACTTACTTGTCATGTTTTTTATTGAAAGCAAGTCCTGCAATATATCATCATGTAAAAAATTAGAAAACTCTGCTTTTAGTTGTTCCTCTTGTTTTAATTTTTCTAATGCGAGAGTGTACTTGCTATCTTTAGTTATTTGATTTTTTTCATGTCTTAGATTAAATTCCAAAAGAATATTACAAATAAAAATTAACATAAATAAGGTATTTATAGCTATTAATATTATAGATAAATTGCCACCACTAAATATCACTATCATATTAATTAATGTGATACTTATAAAAAGAAGAATAGTCCCTTGTTTTAGGCTAAAGATTGTTGAAAGAGGAAAACTATCATTTTCTCTAAGTACAATCCCATGAATACTCATAGAAAATATCAATACAGTTAGATAGATGCCAAAATTACTAATATGATTTGATATTTTTATTGTGAAAAAGTAATAAATAATAAATCCTATTAGTGTTATAAATATAGAAATAAATATAGGTTTTTTTTCACTTCTTATAACAAAATTAACCCTTTTCCAATGGTAAAAAACAATATATAAAAAGCCTGTTACACTTACTACAAACTGTAGCCCATATATACCAGCATATATTCTTTTAGAAATAAATATTCCCATAATTGTACCAAAGCAGGTGATAAGTAATAAAATGTCTATTATTTTGCGAAACTTATATCCACTACCTTGAAACAAAAATAAAAGTATAAACTTGATAGAGATATACAATATAATTGGGCTTAACATTTCAAAAATAATAGTGCTTACTGGTGTTACTACAGAGGATAGAAGTAAATACCAACTATCTAGCACTAACAATCCACAAAACAATGAGATAGTATGATTTTCTCTGACATTACAAGACGTTATATATGTAATATCTATAAGTAATAATGTTGCAATTATTAAGGGAATGATGTTTTGTATACTCATAGAAGTTTCAATATTTGCGGAAGTTACCATAAAGAGGAGTGACAGGATATAATTTCCTAAAAATAATATTTTTAAATTAAAGTTTGGCAATCTTATACACCTCCTTATAGATTTATAGTATTGTATTATATCAAGTTTATGGTTACATTAAACCTATGAATTTATAGTTTTGTATTATATCAAATATTTATAAATAAATAAAGTGTCCTAAATCGTCACACATTTAAGTATGACGATTTGGAAGATGTTATTTTTTTAATACGATTTTACAACAAGATTTAGTAGTGAGTATATAATATATTAAATATACTATGGCAGTTGAGAAAATCGCAATAATTACAGGTATGTATTGTGAAAATGAGTTTCCAAGTAAATTTTGCATCAAAGCGGTTTTATAGACCAAAGTAGCAAATACACAGTCTGATATCCCAAGTAAAAACGGAATATTAAAAAATGGCAACACCTGCTTCTTAATAATTTTTTTTATTTGAACATTAGTGTAGCCCATTTTTTGTAAAATAACATAATCAGACTTTGAATCTGAAATTGCTGATATATTGTTAAAGTATAAAATACTTCCAACAGCAATAAAGAATAAAACAACAAGAAATCCTATTAAAAGAAATGTAGAGCTATTAATTGATAGTAAGTCATTAATCCTGTGGGAATGCCCTTGCAAATAAGGACTTTTATTTAAATAACCTGAGAGCTTACTATATAATCTTTCGTTGTTTTTAATTGATTTACCATTGATACTCACAATACTCGTTGTTGGTAACTTATTTTGAGCTATTTCCCTATATATACTATCACTAACAACAAGCGTTCCAACACTATTACCAAAGGAAATGGCATTGTTTAAAGATGTTTCTCTCACAGTTATAGGTATTTCTTTATCATTGATGAGTAGTGGATAAATCGTTCCATTTTCACTACTTCCATCATTATTTGGTTGATATTTCATCAAAATACATTCATTATCTCTTAAAGAGGGAAGTTGTTTTAGTAGTTTTATTCGATTTTGTGCCTTTAATAAAGTATAGTAATCAGAAAAAGATATACATTCAAACCCCGCTTCTCTTGGAATAACTTTTTTAGAGGAACTATTTTTAGATAAATTATTCTTAGATTCACCAATTGCATATTCAAGTGGAAGGTTTTTTGCTGAAGATTTCACTTTATAAATATCTGTCTGTGTAAAAATAACATCATCTGTATTAGATGTATATTGACTTACAATTTGTTTTACATCTTCAATTTGCTCATTTTTTTCTACTCTAAATTCTATCTCTGAAGGTGCAATACGTGAAATTGATGCAATTGGATAGTATAAAGAGAGTGCCATAACACTTGAAACTGTTAAAGTAGCAGCACAGAGCAGTGTAAGCATAATTAGAGTTTTAGAATTTGAGCGAATGCGATAGATAAAGTTTGGAGTAGTTATTATCTTTATATCTGTATAGAAAGCTCGTTTATTTTTTTTGCTATATTGCATAATGTATGGAAGAAAGGAACTGATAAAGAGAACTGTACCAACTACGATAATAATCATAGTTATCAAGCCTATTTGGTAAAATCCTATACGTATCCATACTGACTTAACTCCATGAAGAATATCTAATGCTAAACAATAGCCACCTAAAATCATGATAAAACCTATAAAAGCTGGAAGTTTTCTGAACTTCAACTTTTTTTCTGCACTCTTTTCATATCTCACTAATTTTATAAGTGAAGTCTTATAAAGGAATTTACCATTTGATATAGCTAATACTAAAATAACTAATACTATAAAGAGTATTGTTTTAGATATTGCACCCATATTAAAAAATTGGATTTGTGAATTGTCAATTGATAAATTGAGAAGTGCATTAATTCCAAACACAATACCCTTATGAGCCAATGCCCCCAATATCAATCCAATAATAAGAGCTCCACTACAAATTAATATATTCTCAAAAGTAAGTAGCGATAAGATTGTAAACTTGCGATAGCCAAGTAAAGCATATATGCCTAGTTCTTTTGTACGACGTCTCAAGAAGAATCGATTTGAGTATGCCATATAGAAGATAACAAATGCCATTAAAAATATAGATATAACATTACACATAGACTCAACTCTGCCATCAGTTGAAATCTTTTCTAACATTACTTTATTAACAGAAAATGAAGTAAATGCAAAAAATACAGTGATAACAAAAGAGACTGAAAGCATATATAGAGAATAGACTGAAAAGTTTTTTTTAAGGTTTTTTATTGCCATGTAAAAAATGTTCACTAAATTATCCTCCTATCTTTTAGTATCCAATTTTGTAATTTCTTTAATAATCAATTCATAAAATGTATGCCTGTTGTTTTGCTCCTTGTTTATCTCTTTAATGATATAGCCATCTTTAAAAATCAAAATTCTATTTGCAAAACTAGCTGCATAGGCATCATGCGTTACCATTAAAATTGTAGTTTTCAATTCCTCATTTGCTTCTTGTAGTGAGTAGAGTAGTTCGGTAGCTGAGTTGGAATCTAAAGCGCCTGTTGGCTCGTCTGCAAACAGAATGCTAGGTTGTTTAACTATTGCTCTAACTGCTGAAGCTCTCTGTCTTTGACCTCCAGATAATTCATTTGGATATTTATTTAATTGAGCAGTTATACCAAATCGTTCGGATAGACTTCTTACCATGTTTTCTATTTTATCTGGAGGTAGTTTTTGAAGTGTAAGAGGTACTGAAATATTTTCAAAAATTGTGAGACTATCTAGTAAAAAATATTCTTGAAAGATAAAACCTAAATTATCTCTACGAAAATCAGCAGAACTGGCATCATTAAGTGACTTCAAGTTCACATTGTTTATGAAAATATCTCCACTCGTTGGTTTATCAATTGTAGATAATACATTAAGAAGAGTGGTTTTTCCAGAACCAGAGGCCCCCATTATCCCTATAAATTCTCCTTCTGATACATTAAAGGACACCTTATCTAAACTCGGTTTTTGACCTTTAGTATAAATTTTAGTTATGCTATTTACTTTTAATATGGTATTCATTGTATATACCTCCCTTCATCTCGTTACAGTCAAATTATATATTAACTTTATTGTTAATTCATGAGTAAATCACGCAACAATTTTGTGTAAAGCAATAAAGGAATTATTATCAAAGTATTGAAATAGTAGATTATTATCAAGATATATAATATCGAATACATTTTATTAGCTTTAAGTTAAATTGTATGTGAGAGACACAATATTTAAAAAACAAAAAATAAAAAAGCCATAAATACAGAAAAATCCAGTATTTATAGCTTTATAATAATTAATAAAAGTATGAATTTTATTAATTATCTATTTCAAATTCTAATATCTTACCAGTAATTGCATTGATTGTTATCTCATATTCAGTATTTCCTTTTATTATTTCACCTTCGTATTCTTTGTCATCTTCATCATATTCAAATTTTACTATTTTTCCACCAGGTACTTTATCCAGCATTATTGATTTAGCCTTTTCAGCACCAATAATGGAATTATTGTCATTAGTATTAGAGTTATTATGATTATTATCATTGTCATCAAAGTCATCATCAGAATCATTGTCCATATCAATATCTACAATTCTTCCATCAAATGCATTTATATCTAATTCATATGTTTTATTATCCTTTACTATTTTAGCTTCATATTCATTATCTTCAGCATCGTATTTGCAATAGATTAAATTACCATTAGGAATAGCATCTAGTGCTATAGATTTAGCTTTATCTAATGATATATTTTTTGTACCTAGATTGTTATCATTTAAGTCATCATCTTTTTCAATTTCTATTATTTTACCAAAGTATGCATCAATCTCTACCTCATATACAACATTATCTTTTAGAACTTTGCAATCATACTTATTATCATCTTCATCATAGTAACAAACCAAAACATTGTTTCCTGGAAGAGCTTGTTTTAATATTTCTTTAGCCTGTATTAAAGATAGTTTTTTAGTTTTATTTCTTATGTTGACGTTTTTTAGTTTTAAAATATCTTCAAATGCTTTTTGGTTATATCCTCCTCCTACTTGTGTTATTTCATCGATGTCTTTGTTTTTTATGAATTCTTTTTGACTATCTACAAGGTTACCATTAGATATCATTATAGGTGAATTTTCTTTAGCAGCTAGTACTCCTATTGATAGTGAATCTACCAGTGCATTTTCTTGATTAATACCATCTTTGGCTACAAATATATTATTTATCTTTTTGTCTTTATAAAATCGTTCGATAATTTTTGCATTAGTATTGTTTCTATCTGAGCCACTGATTCTTTCTTTGTTTGGATATTTTTTTACTATGTTGTCTGATAAGACCTTATTTCCTCCAACTATATAAGATTTTTTTATAGACCTATTATTTAAGAAATTTATACTGTTATCATTGCTATTTTCGTCTGATACTAGTATTATAGGCATATTGTGTACTGCTGCAGGAGAAGCTATACTGACTGCATCAGATAATCCCTTTAATCCATTTACAATAGCAACATTTTCTACTTTTTTTATCTTATCTATTTCTTTAAGTACATTTGTAGACATTTCATATATATTATTTCCTGCTACTTTATTTATCTTTATGTTAAGTGATTTTATTTCATTTTCTACTTTAGCAGAAATACTATTTCCGCTATCTACTATGTATACATTGTCTACTCCAAGCCTTTTAAGTTCAGCTTTAGTCGAACTCTCAATGCTATTACTATTTACTAAAAGAATAGGTGCATTCTTTAGTATAGCAAATGGATTTGCGCAAAGAGCACTTTGAATAGAGTTACCATTAACAAGAATAGCTGTTTTTGATTGAACCCATCCTAATTTACTTACTTCTACGGCTGTTTCATATCTTGTTTTACCTATTAGTCGCTCTTGCTTTGTAGTGTTATTTGCAAAAATTACTGAAGAACTAGAAAAAAACATCATACCCGATACCAATATAGCTAAATTTTTCCTATTCATATTTTTACCTCACAATCTTTAAAATTTTATTATTTAGCATTATTTAGTAAAATATAATCTTAAAATCAAGTTGATACTGAATCTAATATTATAAAATCAACAGATAAGATTATTTAAACATAAAATTTTCCTATTTATATTTAATATTGTAGCATAAATATAAACAGGAAAATGTTTTTTAAAAGGGGTATACACTATTCATTTTTATCATTTGACAAATAAGCTTTTCCCCATTGTTTCATATTTTCTAAAACAGGAACAAAACTTATTCCTAAATCTGTTAGAGAATATTCTACCTTAGGTGGGATTTCTTCATAAATATGTCTAGAAATAAAACCATCTGCTTCTAGTTCTCTAAGTTGTTTTGTTAATGTAGATTGAGTAATATTTCCAATCTGTCGTTGTAGTTCTCCAAATCGTCTTGTTTTTAAAGATATATAGTAGAGAATTTCAATTTTCCATTTGCCACCTAATATTTTTTGTATCTTGACTATCGTTTCACATCGTTCAACTTTTGATGAATTATTTTTCATAAAAACCTCTCCTTGAATTTAAGTATAAAGCAGAGTATTTTTAAATTCAACACACTTTATTTTGAGATACTTAGTAGCACATTTGATACTATAAACATAAAAAGACAGTACTTTTCCATTTCAATATGCAATGCTATTATTAGCCCTGAAAGAATTTTATTGATAGAGGAGAGTTGCGTTATGCCAGAAATAGAAAAAATAAATAAAGATTTACAGAAAACAGATATTTTTAAAAAGGGAATGTTTTCTAAAAAAAGTTTAAGAAAAATAATCATTCCATTGATAATTGAGCAGACATTGATGTTATCAATAGGTATGTTTGATACATTGATGGTATCTTCAGTGGGAGAAAGTGCAGTTTCTGGTGTTTCTCTTGTAGATACAATCAATACTTTGCTTATTTACCTGTTAACAGCTCTTGCTACTGGTGGTGCTATAGTAGCAGGTCAATATCTAGGTAGCAAAAACTCAGAAAAGAGCAATCTTGCTGGAAAGCAGTTGTTGATTGTCAGTTTAGGGATATCTATGTTATTTATGACAATCTGTTTGATTTTTAATCACAGACTTTTGTCGTTATTTTTTGGAGCTATAGAGTATGATGTCATGAGAAACGCTAGAACTTATTTCTATATAACAGCAGTTTCTTTTCCTTTTATAGCTATTTATAGTTCGTCAGTAGCTTTATTTAGAGCTATGGGAGATACTAAAATTGCTATGATTAATTCTCTTATTATGAATATAATCAATATAGGGATAAATGCTTTATTAATATATGGTTTGCAATTAGGGGTATTAGGTGCAGCACTAGGTACTTTAACTGCACGAATAGTTGGAGCTACAACAACCCTGTTTATGTTACGTAATCCTAAATTAAAAATTTCTATTCGTTCGTATTCGTTTTGGGATATTAACTTAGATACAATCAAAAGTATCTTAAAAATTAGCATTCCTGCAAGTCTAGAAAATAGTGTTTTTCAAATAGGAAGAATAATTCTTACAAGCTTGATTGCCGTATTTGGAACAAGTGCAATTACAGCAAATGCAGTGACAGGAAGTCTCCTTAATGTAGCGACTATTCCAGGTCAAGCATTAGGTCTAGCAATTACTACTGTAGTGGCTCAATGTGTAGGTGCTAAGGAGTTTAAACATGCCACTTTATATACAAAGTATATGCTTAAATTATCTTGGATTTATATGATTATACTAAATTTAGGAATTTTACTTCTATTAAATCCTATTCTCAATCTTTACAATCTATCTAATATTACGTTTTATTTGGCTTTTGAGATTATGATTATTCACATTATTGGCTGGATAACTATTTGGCCTCTCTCCTTTGTATTGCCAAACTCATTTAGGGCTGCTGGTGATGTGAAGTATCCCATGATTATTTCTATTTTTTCTATGATTATTTTTCGTATTGGTTGTAGCTATCTATTAGCCTATGTTGTGGGAATTGGTGTTTTGAGTGTATTTATAGCAATGCTTATGGACTGGGTTTTCCGAAGCCTATGTTTCTTGTGGCGTTGGAGAAGTGGGAAATGGAAAGAACATGCAGTAGATTAATATCGAAAACTATATTTTTATAATATTTATCTTAAAAATAAAAAAATCTATTGACTTGAAGTTAACTCCAAGTAGTAAAGTATAATTATACAAGATTTATATATATTCAAAAGAGAAGTTAAAAGAGAAATAAAACAAATAAGTTTTAAAGGGGGAAGTAAGACGATGGAGGCAAAAAAATTAGGTTTTGGATTAATGCGTTTACCAATAAAGGATGAAAATGATGTTACAACTATTGATATGGAATATTTAAATAAAATGGTTGATACTTTCTTGGAGAGAGGATTTACATATTTTGATACAGCATATGTATACCATATGGGAAAAAGCGAGATAGCACTAAGAGAATCTTTAGTAAAGAGACATAAAAGAGATAGTTTTACTGTAGCTACAAAACTACCATTAATGGTTTTAAAGAAAAAAGAAGAACAAGAAACTATTTTTAATGAGCAGTTAGAAAAGTGTGGCGTAGATTATTTTGATTATTATCTTTTACACAATATAGGTGTATCGCATTATGAAATAGCTAAAAAATTTGATAGTTTTAAGTTTATTGAAGAAAAGAAAAAGGAAGGTAAGATAAAGAATATTGGTTTTTCTTTTCATGACAGTGCAGAATTATTAGATGAAGTCTTGACTGAGCATCCAGAGGTAGATTTTGTACAATTACAGATTAACTATATAGACTGGGACAATGAAAGTATACAGTCTAGAAAATGTTATGAGATAGCAGAGAAACATAATAAACCTGTGATTGTTATGGAGCCAGTAAAAGGTGGCACACTTGCCAAAATACCAGAAAAAGCAGAGAAGTTATTCCATGATTATAATTCAGATATGTCAATACCATCTTGGGCAATCCGTTTTGCAGCAAGTAAAGACAATGTAATAATGGTCTTAAGTGGAATGTCAAATATGGAACAATTATTAGATAATACAGGGTATATGCAAGACTTCAAACCATTCACAAAAGATGAATATGATGTTATAGATGAAGCTGTAGAAATTATTAATGAATCAATAGCAGTTCCATGTACTGCCTGTCAATATTGTGTAGAAGGATGCCCAAAAAATATTGCTATTCCAAACTACTTTGCATTGTATAATTCAGAAAAACAAGCTCTTAACGCTGGATTTTCAACACAGATGGTTTACTACAATAACTACACTAAGACTTATGGTAAAGCATCAGATTGTATTGGATGTAAACAATGTGAGGAAAGTTGCCCACAACATATTAAAATTATAGATGCCTTAAAGAATGTGGCAGAAATTTTTGAAAAATAATTAATAGCTATAAATAAACAGGATAAATAATTTTGAAAACAATTACATGTAGATAAATAGGGTAAATAATTTTGATAAATTGCTGACTATAGATAAATAGAATAAGCAATTTCGATAGAATATTATTTAAATTATTTAATGATATTTTAATCTATACAATATCAAGAGAGAGGTATATATGTATGACAATTTCAGAAGTTAGCAAAAAATACGGACTTTCAGCAGATACTTTACGATATTATGAACGAATTGGTCTGATACCACCTGTAGGTAGAAATAAAAGTGGAATTAGGGCTTTTACAGAAAAAGATTGCGAGTGGGTTAATTTTATAAAATGTATGAGAGGTGCAGGTCTTTCTATTGAGACATTGATTGAATATGTGGCTATGTTTCAACAGGGAAATAGTACTATTCAAGCGAGAAAAGAACTCTTAATAGAACAAAGAAATCAGTTGGCAAAAAGAATGGAAGAAATGCAAAAAACTTTGGAACGATTAAATTTTAAGATTGATAGATATGAAGAAGGTTTTGTTGAAAAAGAAAAGACATTAGAAAACAGCATAAATAAATAAGTGGAGGAAGCATATTATGAGTAAAAATGTATTAATAGTGTCCGCAAGCCCTAGAAAAGGTGGAAATTCTGATTTATTGTGTGACCAATTTATGCAAGGGGCATTAGAATCAAAAAATAAAGTAGAGAAGATATTTTTAAAAGATAAGGATGTTAACTATTGTACTGGATGTGGTGCCTGTTATGAAAAAGGAGCAAGTTGCCCACAGAAGGATGATATGGGAGAAATTCTTGAAAAAATGATTAAAGCAGATGTGATTGTTTTAGCAACTCCAGTTTATTTTTATACTATGAATGGACAAATGAAAACTATGATTGATAGAACTTGTTCCAGATATACTGAAATTTGTGATAAAGATTTCTATTTTATTGTTGCAGCAGCAGATAAAAATGTGGATGATATGGAAAGAACAATAGAAGGTTTTAGAGGGTTCACATCATGTTTAAATGGGTCTAAAGAAAAAGGTATAGTATATGGTGTAGGAGTTTGGCATGTAGGAGAGATTAAGGGCAGTGAGTCAATGAAAGAGGCATATGAAATGGGCAAGTTGGTATAGTATGTTTGTATAAAATAAAGGACAGATTAATTTTAATCTGTCCTTTATTTACAATGTTTATTTAAATACCTAGTGTCACCCATATATTTTAATAATCACTATAAAAATTTATACAGATTCTTGCATTATATTATTTTCTTTAGTAATTAATTCTTCTAGGCTTTTCCAATCAACTTCTTCCATATTTGCAAAATAATGACCACTTCCTATACAAGTTAAGTAAGATTTCCCATCTAATTCAAATGAAGAGCCACCAATACACTTTGAATTACATTTTTTACAAGTACGAGTTTTAGTGATACTTTCCTTAATAGTTTTAGAGCATTCTTCTACAGAATTTCTATATGAGTTTAGATGAAAAAGATTTGCTTTAACCCTCCATTTTTTTTCATTACATTCAATAGTAAATAAGCTACGTTTTGGTTTTTTAGTTGAATATACTATTTTGTAAGAACGAGCTCCTGTCTTTGGCTCAATTTTGCAATCTAATGATTTGCCAAGTTCATGTAAATCACAAGCAATATTATAATCTTTACCACTTAATACATTTAACATTTCCTCTGTTGTTTCTGCTGTTAATTCACTTTTACCCATATTAAAAAATCCCCCTAATAAATAATAATTTCATATAAAAATAATTAATATCAGTATATTAAATAAATTTATTGAAATCAATAAAATAACTATAATCTTACATTATTGGGCATAGAATGAGAGCTAATGCTTTATTTAGAAAAAAGACTTAATAGTATGAAAATTCACTTAGACATGATACAATTCTATAAAAGATTTAAAAAGTAGGAAAGGAGAAAGTTGCTGGGAGATAATCAACATAATAATTTAATCATAGATTATGAATTTATTATGAGAGGGGTAATGTTGTGAAGAAAGATTATTAAAAGAGTGATTTGTGAGTTCTCAGCAATGGTGATAGGTATTGATAATTTTTTGGTTACTATTATATTTGGCTATTATATTTTCAATAGGCTCTATGATAACTAGAGTAAATAAGGTTTGGGTAAAGGTTTTGCTATTTATGGCAGTTGGATTGTCAACTATAGTTCTTTCATATGTAATAACTTGATGATTTAAGATTAAGAAGCCAGTCTTAATCAATAAATTCTCAAAACAAGAATTCTCAAGTTGGTAAAATTCTATATATGAGAAAAAAATTGACATTAGAAAAAAGTGATTTTGGGGCATTTTCTTATAAAAATATTTGGATATGGCTAGTTTGAATGACTTCACAAAATTTTATATATAGGTAAAGTTTGGCATGTTAATTGCTTTAATAAAAGTTAACATGGATACAAATAAATATAATCATCTAAGTATTGATTATTTGAAGTTTTAGATTTGAAATTTAATCTAAAAGTTCATATTGATATTGATGTTTAGGAAATTTTATTTTCCTGTAAATATAACCTAATAATAGGAGGTGAAATTATGTCAAAAGTAGTAATAGCTACAGAGAAAGCTCCAGGAGCAATTGGACCATATTCTCAAGCGATACAAGTTGGAAATATAGTTTCTACATCAGGTCAACTTCCAATAGATATGAAAACTGGTGAGTTAGTATCTGACCCAAAAGAAGCAACAAAAGCTTCTTTAGATAATGTAAAGGCAATATTAGAACAAGCTGGTACAAGTATGGATAAAATATTTAAGACTACAGTATTCGTAAAAGATTTAAAAGATTTTAATGATATTAATGAAGTGTACGCTACATATTTTAAAGAAAATCCACCAGCAAGATCATGTGTACAAGTTGCTCAATTACCAAAAGATGCAGTTTTAGAAATTGAAGCAATGGCAGTATTATAACAATAAAACCAATAACAAAACTAATGAAAATTAAAAACTAATAAAAAAAGTCTACAATTAAAACAAAAAAGTTTATATTAAAAAAGTCTATATAAAAATCTATCTAAATATTTAACTATTGAGCTTTTCTCATGTAATGTATATTTTGTGCCAAAAATATATCTGTTACAAGAGGAAGGCTTTTTTGTATTTTATTATTGTATGATTATTCATTTTATTATTTCTATATTATAATTAAGGTAATCAATATGTAAAACAATCTTTTTATAATTAATATTATCTATTTTAATCCAAATATATAAATAAGTAATGTTTTATATATATTTTAAAAATTGACTATATGTTAAAATATAGCTAAACTGATAATTTGGTAAATTAAATTATAATGGGGGAGACTATGTTAAGTAAATTAAAAGAATTTCAACAAGAAATGATAAAATACACTGAAACAGTAGCTAGTGTATTAGATGTAGATATTGAAATAGTTGACGATAGATTAATAAGGATTAGTGGCACAGGTCTATATAAATCAAAGATAAATGAAAGCGTTGTTACTGAGGGTTTTATTTATGATAAAGTTATACAGACAGGTCAGGAATTAGTCGTATTGGATATATGTGATAATCAGCTTTGTATAGAATGTTCCCATTACATGAAATGCCTAAATAAAGTAATAATAGCAGTCCCAATAAAATATAATAATCGTACTATAGGGGTAATTGGTGCTATTAGTACAGATAAAACTAAAAAAGTAGAAATAAGTGCAAAAATAGATAATTATTTAAAATTTGTCAATCATATATGCGATTTAATTTCCATGAAGATAGAAGAACACGAAGCGTCAAAAAATAGTAGCAGAAAAATGAATATGATGATAGAAATAATTGAAAACGTTGAAAAAGGCGTTATAATACTGGATATAAATAGCAAAATATCCTATATAAACAATATAGCTCTAAAAAAATTAGATATTGAGAAAAATCTAATAGAAAATATAGTAAATATAGTATCTGTTGAATCCTCCTCAAATGGACATGAATTACTAGAAATTGATATTGATAGCAAGATTTATAATATAAATGCCAAAATAATTCCTGTATATCCATATATAAATCAATATGACAAAATAATAATATTTGATAAGACATATATCAACCATAAAGGAAATGGAAAGGTAAATAGTGGATGGGGAAATAGTGATATAGAGTCTATAATTGGAAATTCAGAATCTATGGTGAAAGTTAAAGAGAGAACTAAGAAATTGGCAAAATCAAATTCGACTGTTCTTATAACTGGTGAAAGTGGTACAGGTAAAGAGCTAATTGCTAGAGCGATACATGCAGAAGGTAGTAGATGGAATAAGCCATTTATTGCTATAAATTGTGCTGCTATTCCAGAAAACCTTCTTGAAAGTGAACTGTTTGGATATATAAAGGGTGCATTTAGTGGAGCTAGTAGTGGAGGTAAGGTAGGTAAATTTGAACTAGCAAATGAAGGTGTTATATTTCTTGATGAAATGGGCGATTTATCAATGCCTCTACAAGCAAAGTTACTTAGAGTCTTACAAGAGAGAAAATTTGCGAGAATTGGGTCAAATAAGCTTATTGATTTAGATATAAGAGTAATTGCAGCTACAAATAAAAATTTACTGAAATTAGTAAATGAAGGTAAGTTTAGGGATGATTTATACTATAGACTAAATGTAATTCCTATAAATTTGCCACCTCTTAGAGAAAGAAAAGATGATATAGAAGCAATAATGATGAAATTTGCTTCTAAATATTCTTTAGAATTAGGTATTCAATTGAATAAAATAGAAGAAAATGTTATGAATATGTTGATTAACTATAATTGGCCGGGAAATATAAGGGAACTGGAAAATGCAGTTGAGTATATGATGAATTTAGTTGGAGATGATGGAATAATATATAAAGATATGCTTCCATTAGATATTTTGAACTATTATAATATTAATGGAAATGTATGTAAGAGTACAGGTATAACGTTTGAAGATGATATAGTTGAAGGAATAGTAGAAAATCAAGAAAGGATACTTTCTATTAAAGAATTAGAGTTGACTTACATAAGTAAATTGTTAAATAAGTATGGAAGAGATACAAAGACAAAGAAAAAAATAGCGAAAGACTTAGGGATAGGTCTAGCTACGTTATATAGAAAATTGGAAGAAGAATAAAATTAATATAATGGAAAGCCAAAATTATAAGTATCTATATACTATGCTTAGTATCTATATATTGCGTTGATATGAAAATGTTGATATACAAATGTATACTGTACTAACATGAATATATTTTACTAATATAAATGATAGGAAATTACTATGCTAGATTGCTAAGTGTAAATATAGAATATATATAAATAGTAACAACACAAAAAATCAAAATATAAAATTATAGAAGGTTATAACCAGATATTTATAGAAAATAAAATACAGTAATATATCCAACAAAATAATAGACACATAAAGAATAAGAGCATAATAAAGGAAAAATTAAAACAAAGAAACGGTTTCTCGAATTGATAATTCTCGTATTGATAAAAATTTCCCAATATGAGAATTTTTTCTTTTATAAATCTTATTTTTCACATTCAAAATTTATAAACTTTAAAGAAATTTTATAAAAGTATGTAATTCCAACATAAAAAAAATATTTTTAGAATAAATAATATTGGCATAGTAATTGCTTTACTAGAAGACACAAAGATAAAAACTTAAAATGACACCGAAAAATTTGAAAGGGGAATATAAAATAAATGAGAGAAATAAAATGGAAATTAAATAATCTACCTAAATCTGAGGAAAAAGAAAAAGGGATTGAATTTTTAAAAGATGAAGAAATTGCAAAGGCTAAAGCTTTCCATGAGAGCTTTCCACAATATGAAAAAACTCCTTTAGTTAAGTTAGATAACTTAGCAAAATCATTAGGAGTAAGCGGAATATATGTTAAAGATGAATCTTATAGATTTGGATTAAACGCATTTAAAGTTTTAGGTGGTTCTTACTCTATGGGTAGATATTTAGCTCAAAGATTAGATACAGATATATCTGAACTAGGATATGACAAATTAACTTCAAAAGAAATAAAAGAAAAATTAGGAGAAATAACTTTCTTTACAGCTACAGATGGAAATCATGGTAGAGGAGTTGCTTGGACAGCTAATAAATTAGGTCAAAAATCTGTTGTATTAATGCCAAAAGGTTCTTCTGAATTTAGATTAAACAAAATCAAAGGAGAAGGAGCAGACGCTAGTATAACAGACTTAAACTATGATGATGCAGTAAGATTAGCTAATGATTATGCAGAAGCTGATGACCACGGAGTAATGGTTCAAGATACAGCATGGGATGGATATGAAGAAATCCCAGCATGGATAATGCAAGGATATGGAACTATGGCTAAAGAAGCGATAGAGCAATTAAAAGAATATGGAGTAGATAGACCAACACACGTATTTGTGCAAGCAGGAGTTGGTTCACTTGCTGGTGCAGTTCAAGGATATGTTGCTTCAATATACAATGAATGCCCAATAACAGTAGTAGTAGAAGCTGATGAAGCTGATTGTTACTATAAATCAGCAGAAGCAGGAGATGGAAAACCAAGATTTGTTGGAGGAGATATGCCAACTATAATGGCTGGTCTTGCTTGTGGAGAGCCAAACACTATAGGATTTGAAGTGTTAAAAAATTATTCATCAGCATTCGTTTCAGCACCAGACTGGGTTTCTGCTAAAGGTATGAGAATACTAGGAAATCCTCTAAGAGGAGATGAAAAAGTAATTTCTGGAGAATCTGGAGCAGTTACAACTGGAGCATTAGTTTCAATCCTTGAAAGTGAAGATTTAAAAGATTTAAGAGAAGCTTTAAAATTAGATGAAAATTCTAAAGTATTATTAATAAGTACAGAAGGAGACACTGACCCTGATAAATATAAAGATATAGTTTGGAATGGTGAGTGCCAAAGTAAATAAAAGATTTAAAATAAGAATTAAATAAAATTAAAATAAAGTCTAAATAAAAATTTAATAAATAAAATATTAAAGAAGTGAAAAATCAATAAATTAAGTAAAGTATAAATTAAAAAAGTAAAATATCAAAGTGAAACATCAACAAATTAAAAATTATATGGGGGAATATCAAAATGTTAAATGAAATAAGAAAAAAACAATTAACTGAAGTATGCCAAGATTTAATAAGAAATGCTAGTTATTCAGGTCATGAAGAAAATGTAGTAAAAGCAATAGAAGAAAACTTTGCTTTGCTAGGTTTTGATAGCTGGTCAAGAGATAGATATGGAAATATAGTAGGATGTATAAAAGGAAACAAACCAGGTAAAAAAATATTATTTGATGGGCATATAGATACAGTTCCAGTTCCAGATGCAAGTAAATGGAGTGTTCCTCCTTTTGAAGCGAGAATAGTAGATGGAAAAATATATGGTAGAGGAACTTCTGATATGAAGGGGCAAGTAAGTGCTATGATGGCTGCTGTTTCATACTTTGCAGAAGATACTAACAAAGATTTTGAAGGTGAATTATACGTAGCAGGAGTTGTTCACGAAGAAATATTTGAAGGAGTTTCAGCTAGAGAAATAAGTAAGGCTGTTGAGCCTGATTATGTTGTGATAGGTGAATCTTCAGAGCTAAACTTAAAGATTGGTCAAAGAGGTAGAGGAGAAATAGTAGTAGAGACTTTTGGTAAACCAGCTCACTCTGCTAATCCAGAAAAAGGTATAAATGCAGTTTATAAAATGGCTAATGTAATCCAAAAGATACAACAATTAGTACCTCCAACTCATCCAGTTTTAGGTGATGGGATACTAGTTTTAACAGATATAAAATCTTCTCCATATCCAGGAGCTTCAGTAGTGCCAGATTACTGTAAAGCAACTTTTGATAGAAGATTATTAGTTGGAGAAACAAGAGAAGGAGTATTAGCTCCAATACAAGCATTACTAGATGAAATGATGAAAGAAGATGCAGAATTAAATGCAAAAGTTTCTTATGCAGTTGAAAAAGCTGATTGTTACACAGGAAATACTATAGAAAGTGAGAGATTCTTCCCAGGTTGGTTATATGATGAAGAGGATGAATTTGTTCAAGCAGCATATAAAGGATTAAAAGAAGCTGGAATAGATTCAGAAATAACTCAATACTCATTCTGTACAAATGGAAGCCACTATGCAGGTGAGGCTGGAATAAGAACAATAGGATTTGGTCCTTCTAAAGAAAATCTTGCTCACACAATAGATGAGCATATAGAATTAGACCAATTATTCAAAGGTGCAGAAGGATATTATGGTATATTAAAATCAGTTTATAAAAAATAATTAGGAGATGGTTTTGTGAGAACTTTAATAAAACATGGGCTTATAGTAGATGGAAGTAAAACACCAGCATATGAAGGAGATATTTTAATAGAAGATGAGAAAATATTAAAAATATCACAGGATTTAAATGAAGAAGCTGACAAAGTTATAGATGCAAAAGGTAGAGTTATATGTCCAGGTTTCATAGATACTCATAGCCATTCAGACCTAGTGATTTTAGTTAATCCATATAATGAGGTAAAGATTAGACAGGGAATTACAACAGAAGTGTTGGGCCAAGATGGTATATCTATGGCCCCTCTACCTCAAGAACATATATCTTCTTGGAGAAAAAATTTAGCAGGCCTAGATGGTGAAAGTGATGAAATTGATTGGAAATATGAAACAACAGAGAATTATCTAAAAATGATGGATAATAATGGGGTAGGCTTAAATGAAACTTATTTAGTACCTCATGGAAACGTTAGAATGGAAGCAATGGGGCTTGAAGATAGACCTGCAACTAAAGAAGAAATTCAAAAGATGTGTGAAATCACAGAGAGAGAATTAAAAGCAGGAGCTATAGGCTTGTCTACTGGACTTATATATATACCTTGTGCATATTCATTGACAGAAGAAATTATAGAAATGTGTAAGGTCGTAGCAAAATATGATGGAGTATTTGTAGTTCACCAAAGAAGTGAAGCAGACACAATTTTAACATCAATGGAAGAAATTATAGAAATTGGAAAACAATCAGGAGTAAAAGTTCATTTTTCACACTTTAAGGTTTGTGGTAAATCAAATTGGAAGTATATACCTCAAGTTATAGAGCTTTTAGAAAAAGCAGAAAAAGAAGGAATAAGAGTATCTTTTGACCAGTATCCATATGCTGCAGGAAGTACAATGCTTGGAGTAGTTTTACCTCCATGGGCACATTCTGGAGGAACTGATAAGTTAATAGAAAGACTAAGTGATGAAAATGAAAGAGCAAAAATGAAAAAAGATATAGCAAATGGAATAAAAGGCTGGGATAACTTTATAGAATTTGCAGGGATAGACCAAATCTTTGTAACAAGCGTAAAAACAGAAAAAAATAAAGATACAATTGGTAAGAGCCTATTAGAAATTGGAAAAATGAGAGGAAAAGACCCACTAGATGCAACGTTTGATTTATTAAAAGAAGAAGAAAATGCAGTTGGAATGGTAGATTTCTATGGATTGGAAGAACATATAATAGGATTTATGAAAAGAGACGAGCAAAATGTATGTACAGATGGTCTTTTAGCAGGTAAACCACATCCAAGAGCTTATGGTTCTTTCCCTAAAATACTAGGAAGATATGTTAGAGAGTTAAATGTGCTAACAATTGAAGAAGCTGTCTATAAAATGACTAAAAAAGCAGCTACAAGCTTTAGTATAAAAGATAGAGGAGAATTAAAAGAAGGATATTTTGCAGATATAGTTATATTTGATAAGGATACAGTTAGTGGATGCGATGATTTTATAGATTCTATGCAGTACCCTACAGGTATAGATTATGTAATTATAAATGGAAATTGTGTTGTTGAAGAAGGAAAATACAATAAAATTAAAGCAGGAAAAGTACTTAAAAATTAAATCTTAGCTTTAAGGAGGAATATTTATGATTTTAGTGGGGAATGGGAGGCTAATAAGCCAAGATTCTTTAAATCCCTATATGGAAGATGGATGTGTAGTAATAAACGATAATCTAATTGAAGATATAGGTACTACAGAGGAAATGAAAGCGAAATATCCAGTACATGAATTTATAGATGCAGGCAAGAAGATAATCATGCCTGGTCTAATAAATTCACATATGCATATATACAGTTCATTTGCTAGAGGAATGGCAGTTCCAGGAAAACCTTCTGAGAATTTTTTAGAGATACTAAACAATTTATGGTGGAGACTTGATAAACAACTTACACTAGAAGATACTAAATACAGTGCATATGCAACGTATATAGAGTGTATAAAAAATGGTGTAACAACAGTTTATGACCATCATGCAAGTCCAAATGCAATTGAAGGAAGTTTGTTTACAATATCAGATGTTGCAAAGGACTTAGGAATAAGAACATGCCTTTGCTATGAGGTATCTGATAGAGATGGTGGAGATACAATTCAACAGGGTATCAATGAAAACGTAAACTTCATAAAATACGCTCAAAAAGATGATACAGACATGATAAAAGGTATGTTTGGTCTTCATGCTGCCTTTACACTATCTGATGATACATTAAATAAATGTGCTTCAGAAATGGATGGTCTTGATACAGGGTATCATGTACATGTTGCTGAGGGTATAGACGATTTACAGTACAATATAGACAAATATGGAAAGAGAGTTTTAGAAAGATTTAATGACTTTGGAGTACTAAAGGAAAAGACTATAGCAGTTCATTGTATATATATAAGCACAGATGAAATAAGTCTTTTAAATAAAACAAATACATTTGTAGTTCATAATCCAGAATCTAATATGGGAAATGCAGTTGGATGCTCTCCAGCAATAGAATTATTAAAAAGAGGTGTTACAGTAGGTCTAGGAACTGACGGATATACTAGTGATATGTTTGAATCACTAAAAGTTGCTAATATAATTCACAAACACCACTTAAAAGACCCAAGAGTTGGGTTTGGAGAGTCACAAACAATGTTATTTGATAACAATAGAAAAATAGCTAAAGCTTATTATAAAAATGACCTAGGAGTACTTAAAAAAGGTGCTTATGCAGATGTAATAGTAGTTGATTATATACCACATACTCCATTGACAGAAAATACAATAGGGGGACACACTATCTTTGGTATGAGTGGAAGAAGTGTAGATACGACTATTATAAATGGAAAGGTACTTATGAAAGATAGAAAGTTAGTAAACATAGACGAAGAAAGTATTTTAGCTAAAAGTAGAGAATTAAGCCAAAATTTATGGAATAGAATTTAAACATTATAAAATATAACTTAGACAAAAATAGGAATTTAAATGAAGTATATAGATAAAAAATATACGGAATAGAATATTAAATTAAATATAGAAGGGAGACCCAAAATGTCTCAAGATAAAAGCCCTAAAATAGCTCCAGTAGATGAAAGGTTACCCGTATCCAAATCTTGGGTATTTTCACTACAGCACGTTTTGGCAATGTGTGCAGGAGCAGTAGCGGTTCCTATGATGATAGGAAGTGCTGCACGACTAGATCATGCTAGTATTGTTTTTTTAATAAATGCTTGCTTATTTATGGCAGGGATAGGAACACTCATACAAAGTGTTGGTATAGGAAATATTGTAGGTGCTAAAATACCAGTAATAGAAGGAACTAGTTTTGCCGCTGTGGCAGGTATGACAGCAATAGCCTCATCATATAGTGATTCTCAGGTTGCAATACAGACAGTATTTGGCTCTGTAATCGTAGCTGGATTGTTTTGTATATTACTTGCTCCAGTATTTGAAAAATTAATAAGATTTTTTCCTAGTGTAGTTACTGGAACAGTTGTTATGGTAATAGGTATTTCACTATTTCCAGTTGGGATAAAGTGGATAACTGACAACAAATTGGAAGCGGTTGAACCAAACTCATTAGCATTAGCTCTGGCAGTATTGGCAATAACTTTACTTTCATTTAAATTCTTAAAAGGAATTTGGAATAGTACAGCTATATTGGTAGGTATAGTACTTGGTACACTACTTTCCATGGCAGTTGGAATGGCAGATTTTAGTGCAGTAAATGGAGTTGGTTGGCTTAACTTAAATGTACCTTTAAAATTTGGAATGCCTAGATTCGAACCATCTGCAATACTATCATTGTGCTTAATTATGTTAGTACTTATGACAGAATCAGTTGGTAATATGATAGCTATTCATGAAATGGTGGATAAAGAAGTAACAGGTAAAAATATTAAAAGAGGTTTATTTGGAGATGGAATATCTACAGCTTTATCTGGAATATTCAACTCATTCCCAATAACTCCATTTGGTCAAAACACAGGAATAGTAGGTCTTACAGGTATAAAATCAAGATTTATAGCAGTTTATGCAGGGGTTATATTGCTAGTACTTGGTTTCTTACCAAAATTTGCAGCAATAATAGGAGCGATACCTAAACCTGTTCTTGGAGGCGTAGGGTTTGCAATGTTTGGAATGGTAATGGTTGGAGGAGTAAAAACTCTAAGTAAAGTAAAATTTGATGGAACTAAAAATGGAGTTATAGTAGCGGTTAGTGTTGGTTTATCTATGATACCACTAACAAATCCTGCTTTCTATAATAATTTCCCAACTTGGGTACAAACAATATTCCATAGTGGAATAACAACAGGTAGTTTATCAGCAGTACTTTTAAATATATTCTTCAATGAATTAGGTTCTAAAAAAGAGAAGAATAATAAAGTTGAAGAAGCAAAATAGAAATAATATAAAGAAAAAATAAATAACAAATACAAATAAAAGAATATAAGATAAATATTAAAAATATTTAATTAAGGGAGAGATAATAATATGGCTAATTTAAAAGTTAATTTATATGGAATGGAATTCTTAAACCCAGTTATGACAGCAGCAGGTCCTGGAGCAAAAGATGGTGCTCTCTGTCAGGAAGCAGCAAAAGGTGGAGCAGGAGCTATATGTACAAAAACTATATCTGTATTACCAGCAGATGTACCAAGACCATGTATGGCAAAGACTAATAGTGGTTTCTTAAACACAGAATTATGGTCAGAGCTTCCAAAAGAACAATGGATAGAAGAAGAATACAAAAAAGTAAAAGAAACAGGTCTTCCAGTAATAGTAAGTATGGGGTATTCAGCAGAGCAAATAGCTGAGGTTGCTCCTTTAGTGAAACCTTATGCTGATGCAGTTGAATTATCTACTCATTATGTAGGTACAGATGTTGCTCCAATAGTAAATGCTTTAAAAGCAGCAAAAGCTGTTTTAGACGTACCAGTATTTATGAAAATGAGTCCTCATACTGATATTCAAACTATTGCAAAAGCTGTTGAAGAAGCAGGAGCAGATGGACTTGTAATGATAAACTCATTTGGACCATGTATGGCTATAGATGTAAATACAGGATACCCTATAATGGGAAGTAAAGCTGGATATGGATGGCTATCAGGTGCACCAATAAGACCTTTAGCAATAAGATGTATATATGAAGCTTCTCAAGTTGTAAATATACCAATAATAGGTGTTGGTGGAATCACTTGTGGAAAAGATGTAGCTGAAATGATGATGGCTGGAGCAAGTGCTGTTCAAGTATGTACAGAAGCAATTCTTAAAGGACCTTCTATCTATGGAAAAATTGCTAAAGAATTAAATGAATTTTTAGATGAAAACGGATATGATGATGTTAATGAAATAAAAGGATTAACTCATAAAAAGATGGCAGCTAGAGGATTTAGAACTCATTCAGTAGCTCCAGTTGTAGATGATAATAAGTGTATTAAATGTAAGCAATGTGTAACAAGTTGTGTATATGAAGCATTAGAAGTTACAGATAAATTAAATATAGATGCAGACAAGTGTTTTGGATGTGGACTATGTGTAACTAGATGTCCAAAAGGAGCTTTAAGTATCTGCTACAATCAAGTAGAAGCTGTAAACGAATAATATTGTATAGAAATTTAATAATTAACTTAGAGTAATATATACTGAAGAGATAAATATATGAGATTAATAGACGAGCTATAGTAATAATCTAATATAAAGCAATATACAAAACTATTCTAGTTCAGTTTAGGATGTATAAGAGTTCTAGTAAAATTACTTTAAGTTAATTTCTTGAGATAAAATAAATTGATACATTATAAGTAAGGTGGAGTCTATATGGGAATTGTTTTAAAAGGTGGGAAAGTAGTAACAAGTGAAAAAACTTACTGTGCAGATGTAAGAATAGAAGATGAAAAAATAGTCGATATAGGTTTTGATATATCAAAAGAAAATGATGAAATAGTCGATGTTAGTGATTCTTATGTTATACCAGGAGGTATAGATACACACACTCACTTTGACTTAGATACAGGGGTCACTAAAACAGCAGATAACTTTGAGACAGGAACAAAAGCTGCTGTAGTTGGAGGAACTACTACTATATTGGATTTTGCGACACAAGCTAAGGGATGTTCTTTAAGAGAAGGATTAGAAGAATGGCATGAAAAAGCCAAAGATAAGTCCTATTCAGATTATGGTTTTCACATGGCTATAACAGACTGGAATGACTCAGTTTGTAATGAAATGGAAGATATGGTGAAAGAAGGAGTATCTTCGTTTAAATTGTATATGGCATATAAGGGAAGTCTTCAAGTTGATGATGGTGTCATATTTGAAGCCTTGAGAAAAGCAGAAGAGATAGGTGGAATTATTGGATTCCATTGTGAAAATGGGGATATAATATGTGAACTTGTGGATAAAGCAAGGGCAGAAAATAATTTGTCTCCAAAATATCATCAATTAACTAGACCAGCTATACTTGAGGCAGAAGCTACTTCAAGGCTTATGAAGATAGCTGAAGTTGCAAATTCTAAGGTGTATGTAGTTCATCTAAGTTGCAAAGAATCCTTGGATGAAGTTTTAAAAGCTAAGCAAAGAGGTGTGGATGTAATAGTTGAAACTTGTCCTCAGTACCTTCTATTAAATGATAAATTGTATGATTTAGATGGGTTTGAAAGTGCTAAATATGTTATGTCACCACCTTTAAGAAATAAAGAAAATAATGAAATATTATGGAATGCTATTTCAGATAATCAAATAGATACTATAGGAACAGACCATTGTTCTTTTAATTATAGGGGACAAAAAGAGTTTGGAATAAACGATTTCAGCAAAATACCAAATGGTTCTCCAGGTGTAGAACACAGAATGAGTCTTTTATACACATATGGAGTATGTAAAAACAAAATATCTATTAACAAAATGGTAGAAGTAACATCAACTAATGCAGCAAAGTTATTTGGAATGTATCCTAATAAAGGAACTATAGAAATAGGTAGTGATGCAGATATACTAGTCTTAAATCCAAACAAAAAATTTAAAATAGAAGCAAAGAAACAATTGCAAAATGTAGATTATACACCTTATGAAGGGTATGAAGTGGATTGTCAAATAGAACATGTTTATTTAAGAGGAAAAGAAGTAGTTAGAGAGGGAGAGTTAATCTGTAATACTCCAAGTGGGAGATATATAAAGAGGCGTCTAACAAAGGGGGCTAGAGAATGGTAGAATTTATATTAAATGGAAAGAAAGTTGTTGCAAAAGAAGGCAAAAAACTTTTAGACTTCCTTAGAGAAGATATGAATATAACTTCAGTTAAAAATGGATGTTCAGAAGGTGCTTGTGGAACATGTATGGTTATAATAGATGGTAAAGCAACTAAAGCATGTGTATTTAAAACTGATAAATTAGCTGGAAAAAACATAACAACTATAGAGGGATTATCAGAAAGAGAAAGAGATGTTTTTGCATATTCTTTTGCTAGCCAAGGAGCTGTACAATGTGGATTTTGCATTCCAGGTATGGTAATTAGTTCAAAAGCACTCATAGACGTTAATAATAATCCTACTGAAGATGATATAAAGAAAGCTTTAAAAGGTAATATATGTAGATGTACAGGGTATGTAAAAATAATTAAAGCTGTCGATTTAGCAGCAAAGATTTTTAGAGAAGATATAGATGTACCAAAGGTAAATTGTAAAGGTCTAGTAGGTGAAAATCTTCCTAGAGTTGATGCAGTAGGTAAAGCACTTGGATACTCTGAATATGTAGATGATATGAGAATTGAGGGTATGATTTATGGTTCAGCAGTTAGAGCAAAATATCCTAGAGCTTTAGTTAAAAAAATAGATATAGAAGAAGCAAAAGCATATCCAGGAGTTGTTGCAGTGTTAACAGCTAAAGACATTCCAGGAACTATAAAAGTAGGTCACTTAAAGAAGGATTGGGACACCTTAATACCAGAAGGTGAAATAACTAGATATTTAGGTGATGGAATAGTCCTAGTAGCATCAGAAACTAGAGAAGCATTAGAAGAAGCAAAAAAGCTAGTTAAGATAGATTACGAAGAATTAACACCATTAAGTACTACAGCAGATGCTCTTAGAGAAGATGCTCCAAAGATACATGAGACAGGTAATGTACTTGTTAAGGAACATTTAGTAAGAGGAAACGCTGAAGAAAAGATAGAAAATTCAAAATATGTTGTAACTAAAAGATATACTACACCTGCTACAGAACACGCATTTTTAGAGCCTGAATGTGCAGTAGCTGGTCCTTATGAAGAAGATGGAGTAATAATCTATTCAACAGACCAAGGTGTATTTGCTACTCAACATGAATGTGCAGATATGTTAGGATTACCACATGAGAAAGTAAGAGTGATAAATAAAATGGTAGGTGGAGGATTTGGTGGAAAAGAAGATATGAGCGTTCAACACCATGCAGCCCTACTTGCTTATCATACGAAAAGATTTGTAAAGGTACAGTTAACAAGAAAAGAGAGTATTATTGTCCATCCAAAACGACATGCCACAGAAATGGAATTTACGACAGCATGTGATGAAAATGGATATTTAACAGGTATGAAAGCAACTATAATATCTGATACAGGTGCATATGCATCTCTTGGAGGTCCAGTACTACAAAGATTGTGCACTCATGCAGCAGGTCCATATAATTATCAAGACATTGATATAACAGGAACAGCAGTATACACTAACAATCCTCCTGGTGGAGCATTTAGAGGTTTTGGAGTTACACAGAGTTGTTTTGCAACAGAATGTAACCTAAATTTACTTGCTGAGATGGCAGGCATATCACCTTGGGAAATAAGATATAAAAATGCAATAAGACCTGGTCAAGTTTTACCAAATGGTCAATTTGCAGATGAAGGAACAGCAATGGCAGAAACACTAGAAGCTGTGAAAGAAGAGTATGAAAAGCATCCACGTGCAGGTATAGCTTGTGCAATGAAGAATAGTGGCGTTGGAGTTGGTATACCTGATGTTGGAAGATGCAGATTAGTAATAAAAGATGGAAGAGTTCATATAAGAACAAGTGCTTCTTGTATAGGTCAAGGTCTTGGTACTGTTATGACTCAAGTAGTTTGTGAGGCTACTGGTTTACCACCTGAAAGTATAGTGCATGAAGTTCCAGATACTCATCTTACACCAGATTCTGGTAATACTACAGCTTCAAGACAGACAGTATTTACAGGAGAAGCTACTAAAGTTGCATCAAATAAATTAAAAGAAGTTTTAGGAGCTGGTAAAACTTTACATGAGCTAGAGGGAGAAGAGCTTTACGGCGAATATGCAAGTGATACAGACAAAATGGGTTGTGACAAAGAAAATCCAGTAAGCCATGTTGCTTATGGATACGCAACACAAGTTGTAATGTTGGATGAAAATGGAAAATTGGAAAAAGTAGTAGCAGCGCATGATGTTGGAAGAGCTATAAATCCAATCAGTTTAGAAGGGCAAATAGAAGGTGGAGTAGTTATGGGTCTTGGATATGCTCTAACTGAGGATTACCCAGTAGTAAATTCTGTGCCTACAGCTAAATTTGGTACATTAGGTTTATTTAAATCTACAGATATACCAGAAATACAAGCTGTAATAGTTGAAAAGAACAAAGATTTACTGGCTTATGGAGCAAAAGGCGTAGGAGAAATTTGTACAGTTCCTACTGCACCAGCAGTACAAAATGCCTATTATGTATTTGATAAAGAGTTTAGAACTGAACTACCACTACAAAATACTCCATATAGCAAAAAAAAGTAACAAAAAAAAGAAATATTAAATAAAAAAATAGATGAAATTGTAAATAAAAAAAACCCTTTTGCATAAGGTATATTTTAAATGATAGAATATACATATACAGGAGGGTTTTTCTTTTATAAAATAAGTTTAATAAAATTGAGAGGTGAGCAGAATGAATTTTAATAATAGTCTAGAATTAACTCAGTCTCAGAAGCTAATAATGACTACACAACTCAAGCAATCATTATCAATATTAAATATGAGTAAGTTAGAATTAGAAGAAGAGATTAAAAGAGAAGCAGAGAATAACCCATTAGTTGAAGTTGAAAAAAGTGGGGAAATAAATTGGGAAGAATATATAAAGGACATGGATAAGTCAAGACGTTTAGACAGAACAGATATAAGTTATAATCCCGATAATGAAGTTAATCTAGAAAATTTAGTTAAATATTCGTCAAATTTATATGAGGATTTAAAATTTCAGATAAGTTTATATAAACTGACAGATAAAGAATTGGAAGTCTGTGAGTATATAATTGACAGTTTAGATGAAGATGGATATTTAAGAACTGAGGAAAAAGTAATTGTTGATACTTTAAAGATAGATGAGGAACTTTTTGAAAAATGTTTGATTAGTGTTCAGCAGTTGGAACCTAGTGGGGTAGGAGCAAGAAGTCTTTCAGAATGTCTGATGATTCAAATGGCAAGTTTAGGAATATATAATGAAATTTTAGAGGAAATCGTTACAAAAGACTTAAATTTGATTGCAAATAATAAATACAAAGAGATAAGTAAAAAATACAATATGTCACTACAAAAGTGTGTTGAACTAATAAATATAATTAAAACATTAGACCCAAAACCAGGAAGAACTTGCTCAGTAGAAAAAAGTGTGTACATTCAACCAGACGTAACTGTAGAAAAAATTGATGATGAATTTATTGTATATTTAAATGAGAAAGATTCTTATCAGATAAGAATCAATAGTTATTATAAAGATATATTAAAAAATTCACAGTCTGATGAAAGTGCAAAGGAATTTATAAAAGAAAGACTAAATTCAGCAACAGGGCTTATGAAAAATATAGAGAGTAGGAAAACTACCGTACTTAAGATTGCAGAAGAAATAGTAAAAGCTCAAGAAGAATTTTTGAGAAAGGGTACAAAATATATAAAACCTTTAAAGATGAAAGACATAGCAGAAAAATTAGAATTTCATGAATCTACTATAAGTAGAGGTGTAAATGGTAAATATATGCTAACACCTTTTGGTGTATATGAATTTAGATATTTCTTTAGTAGTGCCATTGAGACTGAGAATAATGAAATGGCATCTAGTACAAGCATAAAAAAAATTATAAAGGAAACAATAAAAGACGAAAATAAAAAGAAACCTTTGAGTGATGACCATATATCTAAGCTATTAAAAGAAAAAGGAATCAATGTTGCAAGAAGAACAGTTGCCAAATATCGTGAAGAATTAGGAATTTTATCTTCAAGTAAGAGAAAAGAATACTAATAAGTAAAAGACAAATATCTGTATAACAAGGGGAAAAGGCTAATTAAAAGGGGAATGAAAATTAGGCTAAAAATGTTATGAAATAAAATGCTAAAAAATAGAAAACATAATTATATAAAAGTTTGGAAAGAATGATTAGATATTAGAAGAAGAATGCTAGTATAAATAAAATATTATTATTAAATTTAATAATTACAAAAGGAAAAACACATAGAGTATAAATAATATAAAAATATATATAAAAAACATTATATAAAAATAAAAAATACTGTAATTTGAAAATGGTGGAGAAATGTTCTACAAAACAAAAAAATAAAAAAGTTTTTGAAAAACTATTGAAATCTATACGCAAATCCTATAAAATAAAAATATCTTGTGGGACTTAAATAAACACTAGGGACAAAAAAAGTCCCGAAAGGAAAGTAATAAGGAGTATGTTATGAAGAACTTATTAGAAATTCAAAAGAAATTAATTCCACAGGCAATTGAACTTATGGAAAGAAGATACTCTATTTTAAGACAAATATCTTTAAGCGAACCAATAGGTAGAAGAACCTTATCAAATATATTAGAAATTAGTGAAAGAATAATTAGGTCAGAGACAGAGTTTTTAAAAGAACAAGGGCTTATAGATGTGGCTGTATCTGGAATGACCATCACTAAAGAAGGTTCGGATTTGTTAGACAAACTTAAAGACATCATGAGTGACATAATGGGATTGTCTAAGTTACAAGATAGAGTTAGAGAAAAGCTTGGAATAAAAAAGGTAATACTAGTTCCTGGAAGCTGTGATGAAAATGGAAGTTTACTAAAAGATGTAACTCGATATGGATGTGAGTATTTCTTAAACATTTTAAAAGATGGAGACATTGTTTCAATAACTGGTGGAAGCACTATGTTGGAGTTTTCAAACGTTATTAAAACTGATAAGAGATACCCAAACTCTACAATAGTACCAGCTAGAGGAAGTATGGGAACTGATGTAGAGATGCAATCTAATAATATAGTTGCTTCAGTAAGTAAGAAGTTACATTCTAATTGCAAACTTTTACATATACCAGATGAGTTGGACGAAAGTGCAATGAAAACTCTTAGCCAAGTGCCAGAGATTAAGACAACTTTAGAGTATATTAAAAGAACCAACATTTTAGTTTTTAGTATAGGTAGAGCAGATGTCATGGCAAAGAGAAGAAAACTTCCAGAGGATAAGGTCGATGAGATATTATCTAAAAATGCGGTTGGAGAAGCGTTTGGATATTATTTTAACAAAGATGGAGAAATAGTTTATAAATTGAACACTGTTGGAATTGATTTAGAGACAGTTAAACAAGTAAAAGAAACTATTGCAATCTTTGCAGGTACTGAAAAAGTAGAAGCCTTATTAGCCATATCAAATATGCATAAAAACATGGTTCTTGTAACAGATGAAGAAAGTGCTTATAAGATATTGTCATTATTATAAAAGTCAAGACCTAGCATAGAGCTAGAAAACATACATTTACTTTATAGGAGGTAGCGAAAATGGTTAAAGTAGCTATAAATGGATTTGGAAGAATAGGAAGATTAGCATTAAGAAAAATGATGGAGCAACAAGATATGTTCGAAGTTGTTGCGATAAACGACTTAACAGACGCTAAAATGTTAGCTCATTTATTTAAATATGATACAGCTCAAGGAAGATTTAATGGAGAGATAGAAGTTAAAGAAGGTGCTTTTGTAGTAAACGGAAAAGAAATAAAAGTAACAGCAGAAAGAAATCCTGCTGACCTACCATGGGCTGAACTAGGAGTAGATATAGTATTAGAATGTACAGGATTCTTTACATCTAAAGATAAAGCTGAAGCTCATATACAAGCAGGAGCTAAAAAAGTTGTTATATCTGCACCAGCTACTGGAGATTTAAAAACAATAGTATTCAATACAAACAGTGACATATTAGACGGTTCTGAAACAGTTATATCAGGAGCTTCTTGTACAACTAACTGTTTAGCTCCAATGGCTAAAGTGTTAAACGACAAATACGGTATAGAAAAAGGATTAATGACTACTATACATGCATACACTAATGATCAAAATACTTTAGATGGTCCTCATCCAAAAGGTGATTTAAGAAGAGCTAGAGCTGCTGCTGGAAATATAGTTCCAAACACTACAGGAGCTGCAAAAGCAATCGGTCTAGTAATACCTTCATTAAAAGGAAAATTAGATGGTGCAGCACAAAGAGTACCAGTTGTAACTGGTTCAATAACTGAATTAATTTGTACATTAGGAAAAAATGTTACAGTTGAAGAAATAAATGCAGCTATGAAAGAAGCTTCAAACGAATCTTTCGGATACACTGAAGAAATGTTAGTATCTTCTGACATAATCGGAATAAGCTACGGTTCATTATTTGACGCTACTCAAACAAAAGTTATGGAAGTAGATGGAAAGCAATTAGTTAAAGTTGTTTCTTGGTATGATAATGAAATGTCTTATACTTCTCAATTAATAAGAACTTTAGGATACTTTGCACAATTAGCAAAATAGTCAGCTTTGAGAAAATAGAAAAGTAGATTGACAAAGTCCGAGTTTGTAGTTTAATACTACGGACTCAGGACTTTTTTTAAGAAAAAATATATAAAATACACCTAAATAATGTTACATACTATATATAAAAATATGATAATATGATATATTTAATAGGGTAAAAGTATGTACTATATTATACTTGGCAATAAAAAATTACTTTATTAAAAGGAGAGATATTTATGTCAATGCTTAACAAAAAAACTATAGAAGATATTGATGTGTGCGGAAAAAAAGTATTAGTGAGATGTGACTTTAATGTGCCATTACAAGATGGTGTAATTACTGATGAAAATAGATTGAACGGAGCTTTACCAACGATTCAATATTTGATTTCTAAAGGAGCAAAAGTTATATTATGCTCTCATTTAGGAAAACCAAAGGGAGAAGCAAAACCAGAATTATCTTTAGCACCAGTTGCAAAGAGATTATCTGAAATGTTAGGTAAAGAAGTGGTATTTGCAGCGGACGATAATGTTGTAGGAGAAAATGCCAAAAAAGCTACTGAGAATATGGAAAACGGAGATGTAGTATTATTAGAGAATACTAGATATAGAAAAGAAGAAACTAAAAACGAAGAAAACTACTCTAAAGAATTGGCTTCACTTGCTGAAATATTTGTAAATGATGCGTTTGGAACTGCTCATAGAGCACATTGTTCAACAGTTGGAGCGGGAGAATTTTTACAAGAGAGAGTTTGCGGATACTTAATTCAAAAAGAATTAAAATTCTTAGGAGAAGCTGTTGCAAATCCAGTAAGACCATTTACTGCTATACTTGGAGGAGCTAAAGTTTCTGATAAATTAGCTGTTATAAACGAATTATTAGAAAAAGTCGACAACCTAATAATAGGTGGAGGAATGGCTTACACATTCTTAAAAGCTCAAGGTTATGAAGTAGGAACATCTCTACTTGAAATAGATAAGGTAGAATATGCAAAAGAAATGATGGAGAAAGCTAGAAATAAAGGTGTTAATTTACTATTACCAGTAGATGTTGTTATGGCAGACCATTTTGCACCAGATGCAACTCCAATAGTAACAGAAGATGCTAATGTAAAAGAAGATTATATGGGATTAGATATGGGACCTAAGACTATAGCAAACTTCGTAAAAACTATAAAAGAATCAAAAACTGTAGTATGGAATGGACCAATGGGAGTGTTTGAATTTGAGAACTTTGCAAATGGAACATTATCAGTAGCTAAGGCTATGGCAGAGTTAACTGATGCAACTACTGTAATTGGTGGTGGAGATAGTGCAGCAGCAGTTAATCAATTAGGATTTGGTGATAAAATGACTCACGTATCAACAGGTGGAGGAGCATCACTAGAATTCTTAGAAGGTAAAGAATTACCAGGTATTGCAGCATTAGATAATAAATAAACTAATATATAGAGGAGATTGTAAAATGAGAAAACCTATAATTGCAGGAAACTGGAAAATGCATAAAACAATAAAAGAAGCTTTAGAATTTGTAAATGAAATTAAAGATAAAGTGAATTCTGATAAAGTAGAGGCTGTTATATGTGCGCCATTTACTTTATTAAAGGATTTAAAAGAAGCTACTAAGGGTACAAATATAAAGATAGGTGCTCAAAATATGCACTTTGAAGAAAAGGGAGCATTTACAGGAGAAGTTTCACCTCTTATGTTAAAAGAAATAGATATGGACTATGTTGTAATAGGACATTCAGAAAGAAGACAATACTTCAATGAAACTGATGAAACTGTAAATAAAAAAGTTTTAAAAGCTTTAGAAGTAGAAATAGACCCAATACTATGTGTTGGAGAAACTTTAGAGCAAAGAGAAGCTGGAAAAACTAAAGATGTTTGTAAAGTTCAAGTTGAAAAAGCTTTAGAAAATGTTCTTAAAGATGATTTAGCAAAAGTAGTTGTTGCATATGAGCCAATTTGGGCTATTGGAACTGGTAAAACTGCAACTGCTGAAGATGCTAATGATGTTATATCATATATAAGAGAAGTTATAAAAGGATTATATGGAGAATTAGCTAATGAAGTTAGAATACAATACGGTGGAAGTGTTAAACCTTCAAATGTAGCTGAAATAATGGGTCAAAGTGATATAGATGGAGCTTTAGTAGGTGGAGCTAGTTTAGCTAGTAATGACTACCTAGACCTTGTTAATTTCTAAGGAGTGAAATGATGAAAAAACCAGTTGCTTTAATTATTATGGACGGGTTTGGATATAATAAGGATGTTAATGGAAATGCAATTGCTAAGTCCAAAACTCCTAACTTAGATAAAATAATGAAAGAGTATCCAAACACATTGATAAATGCCAGTGGTCTTGATGTTGGTTTACCTGATGGTCAAATGGGAAATTCAGAAGTTGGTCATACTAATATAGGTGCAGGTAGAATTGTATATCAAGATTTAACTAGAATAACAAAATCTATAAAAGATGGTGACTTTTTTAATAATGAAGTTTTATGTGAAGCTATGGATAATGCAAAAGAGAATTCTCTTCATGTAATGGGACTTTTGTCTGATGGAGGAGTACATTCACATATAGACCATCTTAAAGCTATAATCAAAATGGCAAAAGATAAAGGTATAAAAAAGGTGTATGTTCATGCATTTACTGATGGTAGAGATACTGACCCTCAGAGTGCACTTGAATATGCCAAAGAAGTACAAGCTAGTATGGATGAAATTGGAGTAGGAGAATTTGCTACAGTTTCTGGTAGATATTATGCTATGGATAGAGATAAGAGATGGGAAAGAGTAGAACTTGCATACAATGCTATGGTTAGAGGTATTGGTGAAAAAGCAACTTCTATTGAGGAAGCTATTCAGAACTCTTATGACAATGGAAAAAATGATGAGTTTATAATGCCAACAGTTATTATGAAAGATGATAAGGCAGTTGGAAGTATAAAGGAAAATGATTCAATTATATTCTTTAACTTTAGACCAGATAGAGCTAGACAAATAACTAGAGCTCTGGTTTGTGAAGAGTTTGATGGCTTTAAAAGAGAAGATATTAAAAACTTCTTTGTATGCTTAACAGAGTATGATATAACTATAAAAAACGTGCATATAGCATTTGGACCTCAATCTTTAACTAATACTCTAGGTGAGTATCTAGCTAATAATGGAAAGACTCAACTTAGAGCTGCTGAAACTGAAAAATATGCACATGTAACTTTCTTCTTCAATGGTGGAGTAGAAGAACCAAATAAAGGTGAAGAAAGATTATTGATACCTTCTCCAAAGGTTGCAACTTATGATTTACAACCAGAAATGTCAGCAGATGAGTTGACAGATAAAGCTTTGGAGAAATTAGGAGAAGATAAGTTTGACTTTATAGTGTTAAACTTTGCAAATCCTGATATGGTAGGTCACACAGGAAGTGTAGAAGCGGCTATAATAGCTGTTGAGACTGTGGACACTTGTGTAGGAAAATTAATAGATAAAATAGTAGAATTAGGTGGAAGTGCAATAATAACTGCTGACCACGGAAATGCTGAATATATGTTAGACCCAGAAACAGGAAAGACTGTAACAGCTCATTCTATTAATCCAGTGCCATTTATTGTAGTTGGTCAAGAATTTGAAAGTGCAAAATTATTGGATGGAGGAAGATTATCTGATATAGCACCAACTGTTTTAGATATGATGAAGTTAGAAAAACCAGAAGAAATGACTGGTCATTCACTTATTTCAAAATAATAAATAATAATAATTAATATATATTATAAAAGCAAAAATTTTAGAATCATTAGTTGTACATTTTATGTTTAATATTTTAAATCTATTACTAATATTAGTGTATTGAAGATTGTTTTTGAATTTCGGACAAGTTTTTTAACTTATATAAATTAAAAAATAAAATTAAAATAGAAACTTTTACAAATTTACCCATCAAATAAATTTGTATCTAATTTTCAAAAAGGGCTTTATGTACTATAATATAAAAAGTAGATTAAAATAGTAGACGGATGTTTACAGTAAATGAAAATTTAACTAATAGAAAATCGAAGGGAGATATACAAATGTCAGTTATTGAATTAGTATATGCTAGAGAAGTATTAGACTCAAGAGGAAATCCAACTGTAGAAGTTGAAGTAGTATTAGAAGATGGAGCAATGGGAAGAGCAATAGTACCATCAGGAGCATCTACAGGAGCTTTTGAAGCTGTTGAATTAAGAGATGGAGATAAAGATAGATACTTAGGAAAAGGTGTAGAAATAGCTGTTGCTAACGTAAATGAAATAATAGCACCAGAAATAGAAGGAATGGATGCATTTGACCAACCAGCGATAGATGCAATCATGATAGAATTAGATGGAACTCCAAACAAAGGTAAATTAGGAGCTAATGCTATCTTAGGTGTTTCAATGGCAGTAGCTAGAGCAGCTGCTGATGAAATAGGTCTTCCATTATTCCAATATTTAGGTGGAGTAAATGCTAAACAATTACCTGTTCCAATGATGAACATATTAAACGGTGGAGAGCATGCTGATAATAATGTTGATGTTCAAGAATTCATGATATTACCAGTAGGTGCTTGTTGCTTTAAAGAAGGTTTAAGAATGGGTGCAGAAGTATTCCATTCATTAAAGAAAGTTTTAGGCGAAAAAGGATTAGCTTGTGGTGTTGGTGACGAAGGTGGATTTGCTCCAAACTTAGGTTCAAACAGAGAAGCTTTAGAATTAATAGTTGAAGCTATAGCAAAAGCTGGATATAAGCCAGGTGAAGATGTTATGTTAGGACTTGACGTTGCTGCTACAGAAATGTACAACAAAGATACTAAAAAATATGTTTTAGCAGGAGAAGGAAAAGAGTTAACTGCTGCTGAAATGGTTGCTTTATATGAAGATTGGTCAAACAACTTCCCAATAATAACTATAGAAGATGGTTTAGACGAAGAAGATTGGGATGGATGGAAGTTATTAACTGAAAAATTAGGAAACAAATTACAATTAGTTGGTGACGACTTATTTGTTACTAATACAGAGAGATTAGAAAAAGGAATTGAAAATGGAGTAGCTAACTCTATATTAGTTAAAGTTAACCAAATAGGTACAATAACTGAGACTTTAGATGCTATAGAAATGGCTAAGAGAGCAGGATATACTGCTGTTATATCTCATAGATCAGGAGAAACTGAAGATTCTACTATAGCAGATTTAGCTGTTGCAGTAAATGCTGGTCAAATAAAAACTGGTGCTCCATCAAGAACTGATAGAGTTGCTAAGTACAACCAATTATTAAGAATAGAAGAAATGGTTGGAGAGCAAGCTAGATACTGTGGATTAAAATCTTTCTATAATTTAAAAAAATAGTTATTAAAGATTAAAAATATAATATAAAAGATTAAACTTTATCTTATAAAGGATAAGTGATAGTTGATTTTTCAATTCACTTATCCTTTTTTTATATTTCATTTCTCACTTTTATTCACAGCTTTAGAAAAAATATGAATAAAAGTTTCTATTTCATCTTTATCTAATTGATGTAAGAGATTTTTAAATACAATTATTTCTACATCTCTATGTTCTTTTTGAGCTTTTAAACCCAATTCAGTTAAAACTAAGTTATACCCCCTTTTATCTTTAACACAGGGATTTTTTTTAATAAATTTTTTTAATTCAAGACGTTTTACAGCACTTGTTAATGTACTTTTTGGCAATTCTAAAATTTCACTAATTTCTTTCATCATACTGTTTGGATACTGTTCAACTATTTCTAAAATGCTTAATTCTACTAAAGAAATACCATAAATAGTAGGATATTTACCACTACACATTTCTGTTTTCATCTGCATACTAACAATATGCCACAGGTTGCTTAGCTCTTTTACAGGATTCATTGACTTTTACCTCCATATATGATACGATTATCGTACTAATATAGTACGATAATCGTATTAATTTGTCAATAGGATGGTGTTTTTATGAATTTAGAGATTATACGAGCTACAAGTGAAAATGCTACAGAAATGGGTCTTATACATTCTTGTTCATGGAGAAAAGCATATAAAGGAATTATTCCAGATAATATAATAGATGAATTCACTTCTGAAAAAAGAGCAGAAGTTTTTCAAAATGTTATTCCAAAAGCTGAAGAGGAATATTATCTTTTTAAAGTGGATGGTATGCCTGCTGGCTTTGCTTCATTAAATAGAAGTCATGAGGATAATGCTCCAAAATGTGTTGGAGAAGTATATTCTATATATTTCCATCCAGATTTTTGGGGAACATCTGTGACAAAAAAGGGATTACAATTTTGTGTTGATAGATTAAGTAATTTAGGATATTCATATATAACGATATGGGTTCTAAAAGACAATACTAGAGCTATAAATTCCTATAAAAAAAGTGGTTTTACTTGTGATGATTTTGAGAAAGAGATATATATTGGAAAAAAATTATTAGAAGTACGTTATTCAAAAAAGATATAGTAATTGCGTATTATTTTTGTAGATGATTTATAACATAATGGTCTTGAAATGGCTATGTTATTGTGATACACTAAAGAGTAATGAAATTTAAGTAATAAATAGATAGGAGGGGCAATAATGAGCAACATTTTAATGGGTGTGCAAGTAGTACTAGGGATTTTACTAGTAATTAGCATAATGCCTCAAGATTCAAAGAATGCTTTGCCTTCAGAGTTTGGTGGAGAAGGAAGTCAAGCTTACTTTAAACCAAAAGGGAAACAAGCATTTCTTGCTAGAGTTACAAAGATAACAGCAGTATTATTTTTTATAAATGCATTGGCATTACTTATAGTTAAGAAGTAATGATATTGTTGAATAACTGGCCATTATTTAATTAGTGCATTTGGAAAATATTTAAAAATTAAATTTAGTTTTTAATGAAAGTACGTAAAGTAAAAAAATAAGAACAGGACTAATAATTTTATATTGTTAGTCCTGTTTTTATTTTAAAGATTAAGTTAGGTATTTTAATTATTTACATTTATGCGTATCTTTATCAAACCAGAAAATTAGTTTATTACAATTTGGACAAGTACTTTCAGTGATTTGTTTTTCAATCCATTTGGGAACACTATTTTCTTTCATATACTGTAGATTATTAATAACATTTTTATGATGGTAAATTCCGTTAACAATATGTTTGTTTTTAAAATCATGTAATCTATCACAAGGGAATTTATCACATTCATAACATCGTGTAACATTATTTAATTCTGCACAATCTCTAAATCCGTGGTCACAAATTGAACATTCAACGTTGACATTATCTGAGAGACAACCATGACAGTTTTTAGGGTATTCAGGACAAGTGCCACAAAATAAGCCACAAATAGCAGCAGTATTTTCATAAGGTTTCATAAAATCATCTCCATTAAGTTTTATAGTATAGCTAATATTTTGTAAATATAAATAACACTTTCATAATATTTTATAAAATAATCTTCATTAAGGCTTATATCGTAAATATGATGTAGAAGTAAAAGCATACAACTATAAAATATCATATAAGCAAATTTGAACATTTAATAAGTAAATCCAAATATTTAGATAGGATTAGTTTAAATAAGATTATTCTGTTTTAAAATAAATATTATTAAAAATACTGTAATTATAGAGAATGCAGAGGTAAACACTACAATTTGACCAGCTAGTTCACTATCAGAATCCATCTGTTGTGCCATTGTAAATGAAGAAACTGCAGTTGGAGCAGATAACATTATCATAAGCGAAGCTAATTCTACATTTCTAAATCCAAGAAGAATACTAATTGGCAAGAATATAGTAGGTACAAGTATAAGTCTTCCACATACCCCAAATACAATAGGTCTTGTATGTCCCTTTATAGAAGAAAAACTAAAAGAGCCTCCGAGGATTATAAGAGATAAAGGTGTTGCAATTTTGGATATATCTCCAATTGTCTTATGTAAAAATGTAGGAATATTGATATCTAAAATTAACATGATAAGGCCTATTGCAGAAGCTATTATAAGTGGATTTGTTATAATACCTTTAATCATATGTTTTATATTTACTTTACCACCTCTAAAAATTTCAAGTATTATAACAGACAATACGTTAAACATAGGTACAATGACTGCAATTAATAAAGATGTGACTCCAATGCTCTTATCTCCAAATAGTGAAATTGTTACAGGTATACCAAATATAACGAAATTGCTACGGAATATACCTTGTATTAATGCACCTCTTGATTTATTATCTTTTTCAATTTTAGGGATAATAAAAACTAGGATTAAGAAGGTTGAAAAAATGATTATAACAGCCACAACCATAAGTCTAAAATTAAGAGAGCCATTTAAATCTGTGTTATATATGTTAAAAAATAATAATAATGGCAAGAAAGATTTGAAACAAATATTATTCATTTTATTTAAGGTATGTTCATCAAATAAACCTAATTTTTTTAGAACATATCCAAGTGACATTGTGAGAAACAAAGGAAGAACAACATTTACTGATAGAATTAAATTTTCCAAAGTCTATTCCCCATAACTCGATAATTCAATTAAATTTCCATCAGGGTCTCTTAAATAAATGGATTTCATTTTACCTAAGACTCCTGTACGTTCTACAATTCCTTGTTCAACTTGAATATCATTTTGTTCTAAGTATTTTTTTGTCTCATCAATATTCTCATTTATTTCAAAACATAAATCAGCACTACCTGTTTGTATATTTTTGCTATGTGGTGAAAGTTCATGACCTTTTATATGGACATTTATCTTGAAATCTCCAGCATAAAGTTCATATCTTTTATTCATTTCCTTAAATGTAAAACCAAGTTTGGTGTAAAATCTGATACAATTTTCTATATTATTAGTAGTAATTACTACATGGTCTATTTTCTTTATCATAACAACTCCTTAAAATTTTATAAATTGATAAACTTAACATAAATTTGTTTCATTGTATAAACTAATACAATTTATATTGATTGTCTAATTTTATATTGATTATTGAATTTCATGTAGAGTGTTGAATTTTATGCAAATTGTAGAATTTAATGTAATCTGTTAATTAAAATATAAAAAATATTCTAATAACAATTAAGCTAATCATTAATCAAATGTAGGCATTTAATTAATGATTAGCTATAGTAATCTAATTAATTAGAATAACTTCCTTTTAATGTAACTGTCTCTAAAACATGTCCATCAATAGCTTTGAAAAACTCATTCATATAGAATCCTTTTTCAAGGTCAAGAATAGTATCAAGTGCAAATACATGTATCTCATAAACATGAGGTCTGTCTGGAGGTGCCATACCACCATATACACTGGCTTCTAATCTATCAAGACCTCCTAGTTTACCATGCCAGCTAGTAGTTCCTTGAACAAAATCAGTAGCTGTTATACTTTCATTTTCTTTTAACTCATCTCTTGTTATATTTATAGCTAACCAATGTATCCACGCGAATCCACATACAGGGACAGAGTCTTTGTCTTCTAAAAATATAGCAAAGGATACTGTATTCTTTGGAGCATCTTCAAACTTTAGAGGTAATGAGTATGTAGGCATACCACCTTCATTGAATTGAGTTCCTCTTTTTCCATATTTATCTTCTATAACACCATTTACTATACCAGTACTAGTTACTTTCATAATAATTTACCTCCTAAATATATAATAAATTAATAGAATATTTCTATAATTTAATTATATACTAATTGAAAATAATGGTAAATTACTTACTTTTTTGTGTGTATCTATTTATTTCAAAATACCCTTTTCCTTAAGGACATCTTCCATCCCATTATCAAGCATAAAGTTAATTCCTATATCTTGCATTATAGCTAAAGCATCTAACATCTGTTTTCCTCTAATAGGTGTAAGTGAATATTCAACCTTAAGTGGGTAACCATCATATGTCTTTTTATCTACAAGACCAAACTCGATTAATTCTTTAAGTTGTTCAAGCAACATTTTTTGATTAATACCATTAATCTCTTTCTCAAGTTTTGATAAGGAAGTAGGTCCCATACGTAATCTCCATAATATAATAGATTTCCATTTGCCTTTTATCATATCATGTGTTAACTCTAAGGGGCAAGTATATTCATCACGAAGTTTCAAATAAGGTCACCTCCAATTTATTTTGCTAATATACGCTTTGAAGCAAGCTTATATACAAACTCAACTTTTTTATTTGAGATATCCCATGAATCTAATTCTTTTTTTATTAAATCGGGATATTTTTTACTTATATCTTTAAGAGCATTACCAACCGATTTTCTTAAGTATTCACTATCATTATCTTTCAAACTAGAAAGTATAGATATAGCGGCATCAGGATTAGATTTAAAATAATCTCGATTGGTCCAAATCCTAAGCCCTTCTGTGACAGCTCTTTTTATATTTGGACTGTCAGAATAAATCCATTCTTTTATCACAGGAAGCGCTTTTTCATATCCTACTTGGCTACAATAATAATCAAATGATTTAGCTAGTATTTCTTGTACTCTCCAGTTTTCATCTTTACTCACATTATCTTTTAAAAATAACAAAGCTTCAGAAATAGTTATTGATATAAAGCCAAGTATAAACACTGCCAATTCTCTTACTTGATAGTATTCTGATCTATATAAGTAGATTGACAGATAATAACATTTTTTTGATTCATTATTCTTTACAATCTTTTTAGCTATAGTTTCAATTTCTTTAAAGCCATTTTCTATAGTAATAATTTTTGCAATTACTTCTTCCAATTTTATCTCCTCCAATAAGTAGATTAGTTTAAATTTCATGTATTTATTTGTAAAAAAAAGTTTGTTTAGTTTAGATAAAATAAAGACTTGTCAAAAAACGTTTGCAAGTCTTTAGTACTAGCATAAATAAAAAATAATAAAAAATCAACCTAATTTAACATATAAATTTACTTTTATTAAGAGTTTTATATTATGAAGTTGTGTTTAAAAAATTAATTGAGTTATATAAATTTTACATGATTTGAGTATACTAATAGAATAAATTATTATATAGTAATACTTATATGAGATGAATATTTTACCAATCTTATATGATAGTGTATAATTAGGTGATAAAGTAGATGATAAATAGTAATTTAAACAATCATAATGACATTTATACAGATAATTTATTTTTAAAGAATCATCATAATAGTGTTTTAAGTTATTACTTTACAATTTATAATAATACTAAAATATAAATAAGTAATTTAGCTTGTAGGAATAATAAAAAGTATAAAAAGTCATATGTAATTAATAAAAAAGTTTTGTTCTAAAGAATATAAAGGGTAATGTAATATAAACAATAAATAATATAATGAAAGATTAAAATAGGAGGGAAAAATGATACCAGGACTTAAAGAGAGTTTGCTAGGATTAATAAATGAAAGTGCATATAATCCTCTAAAAAAAGAAGAATTAGCAGAAATTTTTGATATACATTCATCAGAAATGCCAATGTTTTATAATTTTTTAAATGAATTAGAAGAAGATGGTTATATAAGTTTTACTAAGAAAGGAAAAATAATATCTCCAAATCAAATGGGATATTTTGTTGGAAAATTTATAGCACATAAAAAAGGATTTGGGTTTGTGGAGTCTGATGCTGAGTATACACAAGATTTATTTATCTCAAGTGACAATATAAATGGAGCTATGCATAACGATAGAGTTATGGCAGAAATAGTTGTGCCTGCGACTGAAGAAAAGAGAGCTGAAGGAAGAATAGTAAAAGTTATAAAGAGAGAGATAACTAGAATAGTGGGTACTTTTCAATCAAGCAAAACCTTTGGATTTGTGACACCAGATAACAAGAAATTTACTAAAGATATATATATACCTAAAAAACATTTTAGTGGAGCAGTAGATAATGATAAAGTAGTATGTGAAATTACAGTATGGCCACAAGAGGATAGAAAACCAGAAGGAAAAATTATAGAGATACTAGGTCAAAAAGGTGAAAGAGGCGTAGAAATAGATTCTATAATAAGAGAACATGGTTTGCCAGAAGAGTTTCCAAAGAAAGTGTTGCAAGAAGCTGAGGCTGTAGCTGTTGAAATTCCTCAAGAAGAGCTAAAAAGAAGAAGAGATTTAAGAGATTTAAACATATTTACTATAGATGGAGATGACGCAAAAGATTTAGATGATGCTATATCAATAGAAATACTACCTAATAAAAACTTTAAATTAGGGGTTCATATAGCTGATGTTACACACTATGTAAGAGAAAAAAATAAACTTGATAAAGAAGCTTTAAAAAGAGCTACATCAGTTTATTTAGTAGATAAAGTAATACCAATGTTGCCAAAGACTCTTTCAAATGGGGTATGTAGTTTAAATCCATTTGAAGATAAGTTAACTCTTTCTATATTTATGGAAATAGACCATAAAGGAAATGTAGTTAAACATGAGATATGTGAATCTATAATAAATTCAAAAGCTAGAATGACCTATACAGAAGTATCTGACATATTAGAGAAAGATGATGAAAAACTTAAACAGACTTTTGAACATGTTGCAGATGACTTTAAGAATGCTGAGGTTTTAGCTAGAATTCTTATGTCAAGAAGGGAAAAAAGAGGGGCTATAGATTTCAATTTCCCAGAAGCAAAGATAATTCTAAATGGAAAAGGTGAAGTTGCAGATATAAAGCCATATGAAAGAAGAATATCTAATAAAATAATAGAAGAATTTATGCTTATAAGTAATGAAACAATTGCAGAACATTTTTATTGGATGGGGATACCATTTGTGTATAGAATACATGAGACACCATCTTTGGAAAAAATGGAAGAATTAAGTAAGTTTATATCTACATTTGGATATGTAATAAAAGGTGATAAAGAAGAAGTACATCCAAAAGCATTACAAGGCATAATAGAGAAGATAAAGGGCAAAAAAGAGGAAGGTGCTATTAGTACTATAATGCTTCGTTCTTTAAAACAAGCCAAGTATTCACCAGAATGTAGTGGACATTTTGGATTAGCTGCTAAATTCTACTGCCACTTTACTTCACCGATAAGAAGATATCCTGACCTTCAAATTCATAGAATAATAAAAGAATCTTTAAATAATAAGATAAGTGGAAAGAGACAAGAACAGCTTACTACTATAGTGGATTATGCATCTGTTCAATCATCTGAAAAAGAAAGAAAAGCAGAATTGGCTGAAAGGGATGTACATGATTTCTATAAGGCTCTTTATATGAAGGATAAAGTTGGTCAAGAGTTTGAAGGTGTTGTGTCTAGTGTAACTTCATTTGGAATATTTGTTGAGCTAGATAATACTATAGAAGGATTGATAAGACTTGCAAATATGAATGATGATTATTATATTTATGGTGAGAGTTCTTATAGTGTTGTAGGAGAAAGAACTAAGAAGTCATATAAGATAGGTGATTTAGTTAAGATAAAAGTTGAGGGTGTAAATGTAGACTTTAAAGAAATTGATTTTGAAATAGTTGAAAAAATAGAGGAATAAGTAAAACATCTAAAATAGATATGAGAAGTTGTGTATTTATGGTATAACTAAATTTATAATACTTAATTCTCAATGAAAATTAGTAGTTAGAAAATATTTAATGAAAATAGATAATATGAAAGTATTTAATGAAAATAGGTAATATAAAAATACTTAGTTAAAAACAGATATTTAGAAAATAAATTTTTAATATAAAATAAGTGTATCATTTAAAACTTGAGATGCACTTATTTTTTTGTTCTACATAAATTTTTGTTTTATTTAATTTATAACAATATATTACTTTATATAAATTTAGTGTTAAAATAAAAAAAACACTACTTAGGAGGAATAGAATTATGGGTATGATAGGATGTTATATTAGAATAAGTGAAGAAAATGTTTTGAAATTACAACAAGCAGAAGATAACTTACAAGGCCTTGTTTTTGGAGATATGGATGAAGATAATACTATCAGTATTGATAAAGCATGGCATGCTATTCACTTTACTTTAACAGGTTGTCCATTTGGAGGAGAGGATGATAATATATTTAGCAAACTAGTAATGAGTGGAAATGTATTTATGGAGATTGATGGAGAACCTCCTGCAATGCTGATTACTGCTGATGATGTAAAGAAGCTATCAGAAGCAATGGACAGTTTGGAAGAACAGAAGTTTAGAGAAAAATTTAATATTAGTGAGATGTTAGAAAATAATATTTACCCTGTTATGGATGATGAGAATGAAGAAGAGTTTTTTGATTATGTCTGGGCAAATTTAATTGAACTTAAAAAGTTTATAGAAGAAGCTGCTAATGAGAGACAAGCAGCAATATTTTATATAATGTGATGATTACTAGAAAACTATGAACAATTAATATATTTACATATCTTAGACATGAGGAAGTATGATTTTATAATGGAAGGTACATATTAGCCTTTTAATTATTTATTTAATAGTAGCACTTTAAAATACATCAATTATTTTTAGATTCTTGAGGTGTGTAGCTACATATATTTTATTTATCTTAAAAGGCTAAATGATTTATCCTAAGTTAGTATCATTAGGATGTAAGTATGTGATAAATATTTCTTAGAACAGAATATATAATATGATTCTGAAATATATGAGTCTACAATAGGCATTTAATAATCTTTCAGATTCTAATTCAATTGATAAAATAGAGGATTTTTTAATTATATTTTTGAATCTACTATATTTTTGAAATTTATCTATTGTGTCCTATAATTCTCTTGTATATCTATAATATTTTTTCATTATGTGACTCGATTTATTTTTGAAGCTAACTTATTATATTAAATAATTCTTTTAATTAGATATTATATTTTTTTATTATGTGAATTAATTTTTTAAAAAATTTATCTCTTATATCCAACAATTCTTTTGTATACTTATCTTATTTTTTCATTATGCAAATCAACTATCTTTTGAAGTTAATCTCTTATATCCAACAATTCTTTTGTATACTTATCTTATTTTTCATTATGCAAATCAACTATCTTTTGAAGCTAATCTCTTATATCCAACAATTCTTTTGTATACTTATCTTATTTTTCACTATGTAAATCAACTATCTTTTGAAGCTAATCTCTTATATCCAATAATTTTTTTAGTTATCTACAATATTTTTCCGTTATAGCAACTTACCATCACATTGAAAGCTATCCATTATAAATAATTCTTTTAGCCATCCACCATATCTTTTTATTATATAAAATGGATTCACAAATAAAATAAGTAAAAATTAAAAATATAGATATTTTAATTAAAAGTAGCAAAATTAAAATCTTTAGGAAAAATTTAGAAATTTATAAACAATATCTTAAGTTTTAGAATTTATTATGAAAATACAATAAAAAGTTTATAGAAACACAATTCTATAAAACTATTTCTGGAGGTGTATTTATATATGGAAACGAAAATATCAGTGTCTAACCTTAGTAAGAGATTTGGGACAAAAAGTGCTCTTGATAGTATAAATCTTGAAATTGACAGTGGAATGTTTGGGCTTTTAGGAAGAAATGGAGCAGGAAAAACGACTTTTATGAGAATTTTAGCTACTCTGTTATCCAAAACAGAAGGTTCAGTAGATATGTGTGGAGTTCCTATTGAGAATACTAAAGATATTAGGAATATGGTTGGGTATTTACCACAAGATTTTTCAATGTATCCCAATATGACAGTATATAAGGCAATGGATTATTTAGCAGTTTTATCGAATATACCACTAAGAAAAAGAAGAAAAATTATATGCAAGTTATTAAGTAAAGTAAACCTTACTAATCATCAAAATGTTAAGGTAAAGTCTTTATCTGGAGGTATGAATAGAAGGCTTGGTATAGCACAAGCGCTAATTCATAATCCAAGAGTTTTAATAGTAGATGAACCAACAGCAGGTCTTGACCCAGAAGAACGTATAAGATTTAGAAATCTATTATGCGAAATTGCAAATGATAGAATTATTATATTATCAACACATATTGTTGGAGACATAGAAGCTACATGTGAAAATGTGGCTATATTAGATAGTGGAAAAGTTATATACAATGGCTCTACTGAGGCATTAGCAAAACTAGCTGAAGGAAAAGTATATAGTATTGAAGTAGATAAAAAAGATATTGAAAATATAAAAAGTAGATTTGTAGTTATAGGTATGTTAACCCAAGGTGGAAAGGCTATACTTAGGGTCATATCAGATGATAAACCTTTCGAAAATGCAGTAGAATGCAATCCAACTATTGAAGATGGCTATATGCTTCTAATGGGGGGAGAGAAGATATGAATCTATTTGTAAAAGAATGTAAAAATATATTAAAAAGTATAGTATATTATGTTTTTATTATCTTTCTATGTTTCTCAACTTGGTGGTTCAGTTTCTAAAGATATAAGTAAAAATGTTCCCACTGATGGGAATCCATTAGTTGCTCCTCAAAGGGTAGAAAATATTGAGGAATATTATTCTATACACAATCAGTATCCATATGGTCAAAAAGAATCTATGAAAACAGAAGAAGTCATTCCAAATGCAACTATAAATTTAATTAGAGAATATCAAGAAAACTCATATACAACATATCCAACAGGAATAGCTAAATCTATAAAATTGGACCAAAATAAAACTAAGACTATAGAAGAATATATAGAAGAGATAACTGGCAGAAGTATTGAGGAAATAAATTCACTATGGAAAAATGGAGATAGCATCAAAACAGATTATTCAAGAATATCTATTGGAAGATTTGAAGAAATAATGCAAAAAGTAGATGGTATTTTAGGTGGAGGGTCTGCATATGCCTTTGATAAATTGCAAAGATTTGGAGTGATTCCAATTACTTATAATGAAGCAATGCAGAATTATAACTATACGATACAAAAAGATAAAGTTAGTAATGGGTATGCAAGACTTTTTTGTGATTACATGGGTATAGTTTTAAGTATATTTCCAGTATTTGTGGCAGTTTTCATGTCACTTAAAGATAAACGTTCAAGAATGAGGGAAATTATTTATTCAAAACAAGTATCGTCATACAAAATAGTTTTATCAAGATATTTTGCACTTGTTTTTATGATGTTATTACCAGTATTAATTTTAGGTATAAAAGATTTGCTTCCTTTGATTTCATTTGGCAAAAATGAAGGGATATCAGTTGATAATTTAGCATTTATAAAATATACAATATGGTGGCTACTTCCAACACTTATGATAACTACAGCTATAGGTATGAGCCTTACTATATTAACAGATACACCAATAGCAATTATTGTTCAATTAACTTGGTGGTTTTACAGTATAAATTCTACAGGTCTTAAAGGTGATTATCCAACAATGGGGTTAATGATAAGACATAATAGTGTGCTGAGTGGGAATATTGTTGCACAAAACTTTAATCAAATTATGAGTAATAGGCTTATGATGAGTCTAGGTGCATTAGTGATTGTCTTATTAACTATATTCTTATATGAGCAAAAAAGAAGGGGGAATCTTGATGTTGGGTCAAAGTTTTCAAAACTGTTTACTTTTAATAAAAGAAAACTTCAAATTAAGCACTTTAATTAATTTGATATGTTCAATTATATTGTTATGTTTGATTCCTCTAATACAAGGAGTAGCTAATTTAGATAGAATTTCAGCAGCCATCTGCCTAGAAAATTATGTTGTAATAGTAGGAATAATAATGTTGGTACCTATATTTTCACTAGAACAATCAAAAGAGATTGATGAGATAGTATCATCAAAAACATTATCTCAAGTTGTTGTACAATTAATTAGAATACTGATGTCAATTATAAGTATAGCTGTTTTAATCATAGGTTTTGTAAATATTTTAATATATTTAGATGGGGATTTTCCAGTAACTGAGTATATTGTTGGAAGTTTTGCATCAGCTATGTTTGTTGGAAGTTTGGGAATGTTTTTTTCGAATTTATTTAACAATACAATCATTGGATATATGGTGTCTATAGGATATTTAATTTTAAATATGATGACTAAAGATAAGTATGTTGGAAATTTTTTTATAATGTCTATGAGTCAAGGCAGTTTTGATGAAAAACATTGGTTGATATCTGGAAGTGTAGTGTTGATAATCATATCTCTATTGATAAAACCTATAAAAAGGAAGGTTAGGTAATAAAATGAGAGCTTTAATAAAATGAAGGTAATAGAAATAAAAAGTACATTTATGAAATACAAGTTTATTTTTATATACACAAGATATAATTTGATATTTATGTATGTAAATAGATGTATTTATCTATTAGTATAAGAATATATATATTGAATTTTATTAAAAGCTCTCAAATTTATATTTTATAGTGATTTCACAATAATAGTTTAATAAAATCTATAGTAATTTTATAACTTATATAGTGAATTCATAGTGATAGTCAAATAAAATCTATATTGATTTTATAAATTTTATGGTGATTTTACAATAATAATCTAATAAAACTTATAGTAATTTTATAAATTTTATATTGATTCACAGTGATAGTCAAATAAAACCGATAGTAATTTTATAAATTTCATAATGATTTCACAGTGATAGTCAAATAAAACCTATAACAATTTTATAAATTTCATAATGATTTAGTAAGTATTTATAAAACTACTATTTTTGTCTAGAAACTTTATTATTCATATTATCATTAGTAGGCATTGAACCAAAGCTTAATTTTTCGTACATTACTTGAGTTGGTGCTAACCATACTGTACCATTACCAGTAAACGTATTTAAGAAACCTTCACCATTTAAAGCAGAACCAATTAAAGACTTATCTGATTTAGTAACAGAGAAATTAACTCCAGATGTTCTTGCTATTGCAAAGTTGCCATCTACCTTTAATTCTTCTCCATTTTTTAATTCATACTCTACAATTTCACTTTGAGGGACAACACATTCTAGAACGATTACACCAGTACCACTTAATTCTATTTGGAAGAAACCTTCACCACCAAGTAAAGCAGATGAGAAATTCTTTTGTGTAAATGCCTTTACGTCTATTGTATCAGAACAACAATAGAATAATCCTTTATCAACAACTATTGAGTCGTTATCAAGACTCATAAATAAATAATGTCTAAAAGAAGGTTCTAAGTAAACTTCACCAGTACCTTTATATACAGGTTTCATCATTGATTCATTAGTAAGTGCTCCTGATATTCCTTTTTTGAAAAGACCTCCAACTCCACCAATCTTAGTTTCAGAAGATATATTTCCTTTATAATAATATAATGCACCAGCTTCTGTTTTTATTGATGAATTATTTAGTTTTATCTTAATTTGTCTAGCTCTTAAGCCAGCTTCTCTAGCAAAATATAATCCCATTGCCATCATTGGGCTAGAAGCGCCTTCAAGTTTTTCAAATTCCAATATCTCAAATTCACTTTTACCATCTGATGCATTTTCTAAAATTCTTACTTTTTTGCTTAAATCCATACAAATTTCTCCCTACTATGTTAAGATTTATCTCTAAAATATTACAAGATATAATTATATATTACATTTTTTTTGGAAAAATGGCTACTTTATCATAAAATTTTTATATCTTTTAAGAAATTTTAAGATGGTTATAGTTGAAGTGGTATTGTTTAAGTAAGTGTGATTATTTAAATGGATATTTTGAGTATTATTTATTATTTGTGGGTATTATATTTTATGGGTATGTTAAAAGATAAAGATAGAGTAGTTTTTGTTTTGAAGTTAATAAATTGAGTTTAGAATTAAATTTAGCTTGGTATTGAATGTATTTGATATGGCTTGTTATTTATTTCGATTCATTATTTATTATATTACTTAAGAAACTTAATATATTAGTGTAATCTTGACTAAAATTCCTAAATATGTTATTATACAGGTTAGTCAAATGATTTAGTAGAATGAAAAATTTAGTAAATTCTTAATATTGATTGAAGAAATTTCTAGCAAAGAAGGTGAGATTTATATGGCTGGTAAGAAAGTATTAGCAACAAACAAAAGAGCACGACATGAATATTTTATAGAAGAAACTTATGAATGTGGAATTGAATTAAAAGGAACAGAAGTAAAATCAATAAGACAAGGTAAAGTTAACTTAAGTGATGGATACGCATCTGTAGATAATAGTGAAGTATTTTTGAAACAAGTTCATATAAGTCCATATGAGCAAGGAAATATATTCAATGTGGATCCTTTAAGAGTTAGAAAATTATTGCTTCATAAGCATGAGATAAGAAAACTTATTGGAGCAACTACTATAAAGGGGTATTCACTTATACCACTTAGTTTATATCTAAAAAATGGTAAAGTTAAAGTAGAAATTGCTTTAGCAAAAGGTAAGAAGTTATATGATAAGCGTCAAGATATGGCTAAGAAAGATGCACAAAGACGTATAGAAAGAGAAATGACAGGCAAGTATTAAATTAGATAAAAGTGTATTTTTTAGAATAAAATTCTTTATTATCTAGAACATAACATTGATTTTTATTCTTAAAAGTATTATATTATATATACATTAAAAATTTAATAAAAATGGTGATAAAGTTTGTGAAAAGTCTACTGGACTATAAACTACTCAAGGGGGCGTAAAGGTTTCGACGTGGGTTTGGAACTTGAGGCTGCATGTCGTGTTACTCTGGGTCACGTAAAAACTGGGGAACTTTAAAATAAACGCAGACGATAATTTCGCGATAGCAGCCTAGTTGCTGCTCGTCCCTCTTAGTCCTCCTGCCGGCTAAGACTGGACGTCATTATGCAGGGAACTACTTTAAGGGTGTCTCGACTTAAAGTAGATTAATTGGGACTGGCTAAGCATAGAGCCTGCCACTTGGCGTTATGTGAGGCGAGATATTAGTGAAGTTGGCTAAGCATGTAGATGCAACGAGGAAAAGACTTACGGACAGGGGTTCGACTCCCCTCGTCTCCACCAATTTTGAAAAAAGAATGATGAAATGACTGGGATTACTTAGCTTTAGGCTAAGTAATCCTTTTTGTTTTGTTGGAAAACACACAATCAGCACACAACCATGGATTTAGATTAAAAATGGTAAAATTTAATATACCTTATTTCTATCAAAAAATATCATTTATTTTATCAACAGCATCTTGCTTGGTATTGTGCATAACGTGTGTATATATATCCATAGTTATACTTATATCATAATGACCCATTAACGTCTGAACAGTCTTAGGAGGGACACCAGCCTCGAATAATCGTGTTGCATATGTATGTCTAAGAGCATGAAATTTAATTTTAGGTATATTTAATTTTTTTAGCAAAGAATCTAAAATTTTACCAGGTCTATTATTGTTTAAAGCAAGACCTGTATCATTACAAATTACATAATTATTATTTACATAAGCATCACCTAACAATAATCTTTGTTCTGTTTGTTGTATTTTATGTCTTTTTAATTTAACTAAAATATTTCTTGGAATAGGAACTGTTCTTATAGAATTTTTAGTCTTTGGATACTGTTCAATAACCTTTTTTTCTCTAGTTCCATCTTTATTTATTTCAGTAACTCGTTGCAAAGTTCTATTAACAGTTAAAGACTCATCATCAAAACTAATATCACTCCATTTCAAACCAAGTAATTCCCCTAATCTTAAACCAGTACTCAAAGCAAGAAGAAAAAGTATTTCAAACTTATCTCCATCAATGCTATCAATAAATTTCTTCTGGTCAGCAAGACTTAATATTTGTACTTCTTTTATCTTGTTATCAGAGGGGAGTGTTACCATTTTACAATAATTTTTTTGTATATAACCTTGTTTTTCTGCTTCTGTTAAACAAGGTTTTAATCTTGTATTTAGAGTTACAATTGTTGATGCAGGTTTATTATATATATCCATAAGTTTATTGTAATATCTTTGTATATGTGTAGCTCTTAAGTCTATTAATTTTATTTTTCCAAGTTCAGTATCTTTTATGTAATTTCTATAAATGCCCTCATATCTTTCAAAAGACTTAGGTTTTAAATCTTTTGCTCTATAATCAAATAACCAAGTATAAAACCAATCCTCAAAGGTTATTTTATCAGCGGAGACTATAGAGCCTAAGAGCATCTTTGTCCTATAAATATCTAATTTTTCTTTTACCTCTTTTTGTGTTTTTCCAGTAAATTGTTTTCTTATAAGTTTGCCCTTTTCATCACGACCAATACTTATAGAAGCACGCCATCCTATTTGAATACCATTTCTTATATTTTTAACAATAGACCCCTCGCCATTAGCTCTTTTAGTTGCCATTTTGTCACCTCTTATACAGTATTAATTATATTTATTATACTACATAATTATCTTTTTTTATTATACGCATTTTCTTTGTCGATAAAATAATTTGATAATTTATAAGCACTAATATCTAATGCTTTTGATAATGATATAATTTGTCGTATAGTAGGACTATTTATAAAAATATCTTGTTCTAAGCGTGAAATATAACTTTGACTAATATTAGCGATTTTACTTAATTGTTTTTGAGTTAAGTTTTTGTCTTTTCTAGCTTGTTTTAGCATTAGATGTCACCCAATATTATTATATGTCGAAGTAGGTCAGAATATTCGTCGTACGAATATTTTTGGTATGGTAAAATATGGTAATATATAAGTATAAATAACTCATGTGCATAAGATTATTTAAAAGTAGCAATTTTAATTTTTTTATCAAAATAGGGGTGATTTTATGTGCAAAGAGAAGGAGAAAAAAGCCATTTCTATAAGTGAGCTGAAAAAAATGAATAAGAAAGATTATGATTATTTTATAGAATTTGTAATTAAAATCGCAGAAGAAAGAAGAGATGAAATAGAGTTACATTATTAAATTTAATAAATATTCCATAAAATACATTGGCATATTGTCAATGTATTTTATTTTGTCGAACGATTCAGAAATATATATTGACATATCTTTCTTATTTAAAACAAAATTATTGTATAATAAAAATAACAAACCATAAATCCAAGCATTTTTTAGGGGGAGGCGATTATGTGGATTTTTCAGATAAAATAAAACAATTTAGTAAAAGAATAGAGGTGATAAAAGGAAATTTAAGTACAGAAGAAGCAACAAAAACAGCATTAATAATGCCATTCTTTCAAATCTTAGAATATGATGTTTTCAATCCATTAGAATTTATGCCAGAATATACAGCAGATGTTGGAGTTAAAAGAGGGGAAAAAGTCGATTATGCAATACTAGAAGATGGCAAGCCAATTATTTTAATAGAAGCCAAGAATATAAAAGATAAGCTTACAAAACATGATGCACAATTGTTCAGATATTTTACAGCTACTGAGGCGAGATTTGCAATACTTACAAATGGAATAATTTATAAGTTCTTTACAGATTTAGAAGAAAAAAATATAATGGATGAAAAGCCATTTATGACTATAAATTTACTGGATATAGATGAAAATAAAATATCTCACTTAAAAAAATTTGCAAAAACAAATTTTGATATAGATGTAGTTTTTAATATAGCTTCTGAATCAAAATATACTAATCTAATAAAAGAACAATTAAATGAACAGCTTGAGAACCCATCTGATGAATTTGTACGATTTATAATAAATGACTTTTATAATGGTGTAAAAACACAGAATGTTGTAGAAAAATTTAGACCTATTGTAAAAAGGTCTATTCTACAATTTGCGACTGATTTTATGAATGAGAAATTGAAAACATTACTAGAAAGTAATAACGAAGAAAATGAAAATGAAAAAAAGAAAATGACTGAACAAAAATCAAAAGAGGATTCAGAAAAAAAAGCTAAAGAAAAAGTTGAAAAAGAAAAAATAAAGAAAGATGAAGAATGTCATAAAAAAGACATAAAAACAGATGTTACAAAAGAAGAGCATTTGCAAGAAATAAGTAGGGAAGAAAAAGAAGCTTTTAATATAGTACAAGATATTTTGGTAGATTTTTCATGTAAAGAAGATATAACATATAGGAAGGATAAAGATTGGCTAAAGGTACTATATAAAGATAACGATAAGTCATGGATATGTAATATAAAGCTCACTCCTTCTGATAAGCTAATATCTTTACCAAATCAAAATGATGAGCCTACAGAGTATCGTATGGATGAGATTATAGATATAAGAGAACTGAAAGATGAGTTAAATTATGTATTATCGGAATATATAAACTAAAAAATAAATAAAAAAATACATTGATTATTTTATCAATGTATTTTTTTATTTATTTTTCTTTATTAAAGTATCAAGCATATGAAAAATTGCTTTTCTACTTTCTTCATCAAGTTCAAATATCATGTCAGTTATTTCTTTTACATCCTCATCTATTTCTATTTCTTTTGAGGATGTTCTACCAAATAGATAATCTACAGACACATTAAAAAAGTCGGCTATTTTTTCTAATGTTTTGAAATCTGGTTCACGTTTATCTAATTCATACATTGCTAAAGTGCTATTACCAATATTTAACTTTTTAGCTAAATCACGTTGGTTCAGACCTGCATCTTTTCTTAACTGAGCAAGTTTTTTACCTATCATAAAATCACCTCGTTTATAAGACATTGTATCACAAAAAGTGAGCAAAAATATATAAAAATAAATTTGCTTACAAAACGTGAAAAATAACTTGACTAGCTCACTTAAGAGAAGTATAATAAATTTAAGCTTACAAAACGCGAGTATAAATGAAAGGGGGTCACGAAATGAAAGCTGAAAGATTATCTGATTTAAGAATTAGAAATAATTTAACTCAAAGAGATTTAGCAAAACAATTAAATATTGGTAATAGTACAATTGCAATGTATGAAACAGGTGAAAGAACTCCTTCTCTAAAGAGAGCAATTAAAATAGCGAAATTTTTTAATACTACAGTAGAAAAAATAATTTTTGCAAATGACAAATAAGATATAAGCAAAAAAGTAGTTTACAATATAAGCTTATAACAAATAGAGGTGAAATTGAATGTCTGAAAAATACCAAAACATCTATCAATTAAGTAGAGAAAACACTAATCTAACACAAGAAAAAGCATCTGAGCTACTAAATATATCAGTAGAGAGTTTAAGAGCATATGAAAATGATAAAAGAATACCACCAAATGCAATAGTAGCCAAAATGGTTTATACATATAATAACAGTCTTTTAGGCTATGAGCATGTTAGAAAGACCACAGAAGCGGGAGTAATGTTTTTACCAAAACTGGAACTGAGAAGTCTTTCAAGCATAACTTTGAAGTTACATAAGGAAATCAAAGATTACTTAAAAAAAGAAGATGATTTCATAGACATAGTTGAAGATGATGTAATTGAAGAACATGAAGAAATAGTATGGAATACTACTATGAAAGAATTAGATGCTATATTTGAAGCTATATTAGCATTGAAATTTGCAAAAAAATAGGGGGTATTTTTATGGAAGTTAATGAAAATATGCAAACAAAGGTTGTAAATTTTAAAACTAAAAAATCTAAAAAGGTGATGACTGTAAAAGAGTTTTCCGAAGAATATGGTATAGGTATAAATAATTCATATGAAATGACTCATATAAAAGGATTCCCTGCATTTACAGTGGGCAGAAAAATATTTATTTTAAGAGATAAAGTTGATGAATGGTTTTTAGACAATATTGGTGGCGAATTCTAAAATAATGTGTGGAAAATGTTAATAAGTAGGTGGTAAACAATGAGATATATGTTTTCTCCATTGGATATGTCGCCAGAAGAATTACTAGTATATCATCAATTATATTTAAGAAGTGACCTTGAGACCATGATTGTTAAATATACTGATAGGCAAATTGAAGAGTCACTAAAAGACTTCAAAGTAGGAAGAAAAAAGATAAAAACAATATTGAAAAAGTTTGTTGATGAAGGATTATTCGTTGAAATTTCAATGGGAGTGAAGGGGAAAAATCCAAAACCAGCTACTGGAAAACTTGTATCAATAAAGGCTATTTTAGGAACCTTAAACGAACCTAAAAAGAACCTAAAAGGAACCTTGGAAACTGTTGAAAATAGCAATGTTTACAATGTTGAGGAACCTAAGACGAACCTTGAAGGAACCTTGGACGCTCCACTTATTAAGGAACAAGGAATAAGGAATAAAAAACTATATGTCGAGACCTCTAACGAGTATCGACTAGCAGAGTTTTTATTTAAGCATATAAGAAAAAATAATCCTAATGCAAAAGAGCCTAACTTGCAAAACTGGTCAAAAGAATTTGATTATGTTCTCAGATTAGATAAAAGAAATTTAGAAGAAGTTCAAGAACTAATTAGGTTCTGCCAAAACGATAGTTTCTGGTGTACAAATATTTTAAGTGCTTCTAAGTTCAGAAAGCAGTATGACCAGTTGTACCTAAAATATAAAAGTGAAAAAAAGAAAAAGTTAAAAGATTTAAAACAACAAGGGAAAAGTTATTTAAACTTAAAAAATTTTGAATCTTTCTAGGAGGGAATGAGAGTGCTAGAATTAAATAATTTGCAGGCAGAACAAAGTATCCTTGGTTCTATTATGCTAGATAATACAGTCGTTTATGTCTGTAAAGAGTGTAATCTACTAGAAGATGATTTTTTATATAATAGCAATAAAATAATATATAAAACTATGATTAAGTTAAGCAATGAGGATAAGGCAATTGACATTATTACACTTACAGATGAACTAAATATTGTAAACCAACTTAAAGATGTTGGAGGATTAAGTTATATAACAAGTTTAACGACTATAGTTCCAACTGTTTCAAATGCCAAGTACTATATAGAAATTGTAAAGGAATTGTCTAAAAAAAGAGCAATAAGTGAAAAGCTAAATGAAGCTATAAATCAAGTTACCACGAGTTCTACAATTGAAATTGTATCTTTCCTTGATGAAGTAAAAGAAATAGCCTTAGATGCTAAAAAGATTGATGATTTGTATATTGATGCTTCATTAGTCAAGAGAAATAAAAGTAGTAAAATGTGTATCAAAACAGGTTTTAGAGTTCTGGATGAAAAAATGAATGGACTTACTTATGGAAGCATGACAATAATTACTGGTGACCCAAGTAGTGGTAAATCAACTATAATTAATCAAATAGTTGCAAATGCAATTTCAGATGGATATAAAACATTTATTTATTCTGGTGAATTACCATCATATCAGTTAAAAGAATGGTTTGTAAGAACTGTTTGTAATGATTATCACCTAGAAACAATGATAAATTCATTGGGAGAAAAATACAAGGATGCAACTGAATATTCATGGGAACTTATTTCCGAGTGGATAAAAGGAAAGTTTTATATATATGGTGAAGATTCAAAAGCTAATGAAAAAAATCTAATACAGACGATAGAACATTTATATACAAGAAAAGGTGTTAGATTGTTTATTCTTGATAATTTAATGACTATAGATAGTAATGGTAAGGATAAGTACGAAAAACAAGAAAATTTAGCAAAGGAATTAAAAAGAGTAGCTAAAAAATATGGGCTTGTAATTATACTTGTAGCTCATCCAAATAAGAGTAGTCATATGAATAATGAACCTTCAATGTTTGATGTATCTGGAGCAAGTGAGGTTGTAAATTTAGCTGATTATGTATTAAAGACAATCAGAACAGTTGAAGATGGGAAAGATGAAAGTTCTATATTGATATTGAAAAATAGGATAACTGGAAAACAGAGAATAACCATAAGAACTTATTTTAATTCAGAACGTAAAAGATTCTATACCAATGATAATACTGAACTTAAAAAAGATTTTGGATATGACCATAATAAAAAATTTGTTCAAGCAGTTATAGAGGATGATATTTTTGGAGGTAAGAAAAATGAATAGTGTAAGTTTAGTTGGCAGAATCGCAAGACAACCAGATTTAAGATATATTCCAGTAACAGGCACACCAGTAGCAACTTTTCAAATTGCTATAAATAGAGATTTTGTTAGAAAAGATGGAACTAGAGAGGCTGATTTTATTAACATAGAGGTTATTGGCAAGTCAGCAGAGATTTGTGCCAATTATTTAGAGAAAGGAAGGCTTATATCATTACAAGGGTCAATAAGAGTCAATAATTATGAAAAAGATGGTGAAAGAAGAACATATACAAAAGTTGTTACAAAAGGAATTCAATTTTTAGATTACAAAAAGCATGTAGAAGAACCAAAGCAACCAAACTATACAGCTATAGAAAATGACCCAGATATACCTTTTTAAAGGGGTGGATTTAAATGAGTAAGTGTAAGTATAAAGATAAAACTTTAAAGCCTGGTAAGTATATTTTTTGTGGATGGTGTGGTAGAAGGTTTTATAAATTAGAGTTGCAAAAAAGTGTTTATTGTTGTAAGAAGTGTGTAGCTTATGCAAGGGGGAGAAGAAATGGATGATAAGATAATTAATAAAATTAAGAAATTGCTAGCTCTATCAACCAATAATACAAGTTATGAAGAGGCTCAATCCGCTATATTAAAAGCACAAAGATTGATGGCTAAGTATGATATAGATGTAATGGATATTAATGAAGGAGAGGACGAAGAAGAAATAAAAGTATCATATGAATATGTAAAAGTATCAAGGGCATGGAAATATGAATTAGCATCAATAATAGCAAGCAATTTTAGATGTAAAACTTTTACTAGGGGAAGAAACATATCATTTTATGGTAGAAGCATGGATTCAGAGGTAGCCAAAGAAGTATTCTCTTTTTTATTTAAACTAGGACATAGTCATGCGAATAAAATGGTTTATAAAAAATTAAAAGAAGATGGATATTGTGTTGGTATCTATAATAGCTATGTTATAGGATATATGGATGGTATTAGGTCTAAGTTAGAGGAACAAAGCACAAAACTAGCATTAGTTATTCCAAAAGAAGTGGAAAAAGAGTATAAGAATTATGTATTAAGTAAAAGGATGGGTGTTAAAAAATGTAAGTCTTTAGAAGAAAGTGGAATTGATAGTTATTCATATAAAGCCGGATTATATGATGGTAAACATGCTATGCAAGGTAGAGAAATTTGTAGCAAATAATTATTAAAAAGGAGATTAAATGTGATGAATAATGTAAAAGATGATACATTTAAAAGAGCAGAGGGTAAATTATATGGTTATAACAGGATAAAAGCAGAAATAAATCATTTAAATTTAGATATAAAAAAGAAAGAAAATTCCTATTTGGGATGTAGAGCTATAGGCTATACCGAAAAAACTTCTCAAACTCGTAACTCATCAAATTTAGTTGAAAGTGAAGTATTAAATAAGGAAAAAGAAATAGAAGCAATAAAAAGAGAGGTAGAAGAAAAAGAGATTCTAATAAAAAAAATTGACAATGCAATGTCTTTATTAAGTGAAGATGAAGTTGAATTGATTAAGTGCAGATATTTTAGTAATAAAAATAATTCATGGAGATATGTAGCTAATAAAATAGGTTTTTCTACTGCAAGATGTAAACAAATGCGTATAGAGATTATAAATAAGTTAAAAGATTTATTGAGTTAATTACATTGGCTAGTGACAAAATTACCATTATACCTATTAAGTTGGGTTTTATGTAGTGATTATACTAAAGGTGTAAAAAAAGTGTTTGGGTTATGACTAAAAATTATACTAAAACTATACTAAAATTATACGATTATTATACTAAATGTATACTCTTTTTATACTTAACTTGATATATAATAAAAACATGGTTAAGTATATTAAGCTACAGAGCTGAGATTGGTAACTTTGCTCTGATGAAAGACTAGGTTATGAAACCTGGTCTTTTTTTATGTATAGAAAGGAGTATGATATGGAATGGGTAGATATAGGTAGGGTAATTAATAAAGAGTATAAACTATCCAAAGAGGAAAAAGAGTTGAAAAAAGAAATGGAGAAGATTCCTAATTTTGACCATGACTATTCTATAAAATTTGAAAAGCTGAAAGGAGCAAAAGAATGTAGATAATGAATTTTGTTGAACCTATTAGAGACTTATCTGTATTGGAAAATATGTGTGATTATTTAAAAAAAACAAATGAGAGAGACCATATACTATTTCTTATGGGAATTTACACTGGTTTAAGAATATCAGATATATTAAAACTTAGAATTAAAGATGTAAGAGGAAAAGAATATATAACACTAAAAGAAAAAAAGACAAGTAAGAAAAAAATTATAAAGATAAATCCAATATTGAAAAAAGAATTAAAAAGTTATACTCAAGATAAAGATTTGAAAGAATTTCTAATTAAAAGTAGAAGTGGTTATAACAAAGCTATTGAGAGAAATAGAGCTTATGATATAATAAAGAATTTAGGTGAATTATTTGGAATAGAAAGACTTGGAACACATACTATGCGTAAGACATTTGGATATCATTATTATAAACAAACTAAGGATGTTGTAACATTACAGAGGATATTTAATCATAGTAGCCCAAGCGTGACTCTGAACTATATCGGAATAAATCAAGACCATTTAAATAAAGCCTATTCAAGTTTTAGATACTATTAAATATACTTATACTATTTTTAAAAAAAACTTATGAAGGATACATAATAAATTGATGTATTGTTCATATTTTTGTGTATCAATCTGTCATACTTAGATATATTGATATGACAACTGTACAAGGTATTTTATATGTAAATAAATGAAGGATACAGAATATGTAATATGTATTGTTAGAGCAAGATTTCAATAGTATTAAATTCAAGTATAAATATAATGATATGTCGAAATTTAGGAGGGTTGATTTATGAAAATAATAAGAGGCAGAGGGATGTGTTATGAAACAGTATGCTAAAAAGTTTTATTTAAGTAAGACTTGGAAAGAATGTAGAGATAGTTATTTTCAAGCAAAGCATGGACTATGTGAAAGGTGTGGAGGTCTAGGAGATATTGTTCATCATAAAAAATATATTAATCCAGATAATATTGATGATATTGATATAACATTAAGTTGGGGTAACCTAGAGTTGTTGTGTCAGAATTGTCATAATAAAGAACACTTTGCCAAATATGAAGTTTTACAAGATGGATTGATGTTTAATGAGAATGGAGATTTGATTGAATTATAGGTCTTACTCCCCCCTAAAAAGTAGTTATTTAGCCATTTAGAAATACCGATGACCAACCTCCAAACAACATATAGGTCATTTTAACATACCCCCCACCCTTAGATAAGTTGTAGGGAAGTGAGAAATATGTCGATTAAGAATAATATAACTAAAGAAGCAAAGATTAAAAAAGAAATAAATAGACTTAATAGGATATTTAAAGATGTTGATGAAAAAAAGAAAAAAAGTGTAGAAGGTCTTATACAAGAAAGTGCATTTATGAGGATTACATTAGAAGAATTAAAGGAGAATATAAATCTCTTTGGAGTAATAGATGAAATGCAACAAGGGGAATATTCAATTTTAAGAGAAAGCCCATATGTTAAAACATACAATACTATGATTCAAAGATATACAACATTAAATGATAAGCTCCTTGCTCTATTACCAAAAGATACTCCTAAAATCATTGATGATGGTTTTGATGATTTTGTAAGTGAAAAGCAATGTTAAGATATCCATTTAATTATAATCCAATCTTAGAATATTGGAATAAGATAGAAGAGGGTCAAGAGGTTGTAAGCATAAAGGTGCATAAGGTTTATAAAGAAGTAGTTAGAATTATACATGATTCAGATTCAGAGTGGGAGTATGATTCAAAAAAAGGTAATCATGTTATAGAGTTTATTGAAAACTATTGTAAGCATAGCAAGGGCAAGCTTGGTGGGAAGCCATTCATATTAGAGTTATGGCAAAAGTCATTAGTAGCTACAACTTTTGGTATTGTACACAAAATAGATGGAACTAGAAAATATCAAGAGGTAATGTTAATAGTTGCTAGAAAAAATGGAAAGTCTACTCTTGCATCATCTATAGGTCTATATATGATGATAGCAGATGGAGAGCCGGGTGCAGAAATATTTGCAGTTGCAACAAAGAAAGACCAAGCTAAAATAATATGGAGTGAAGCTAAGCGAATGGTAAAAAAGTCACCTTCATTATTAAGAAGAATAAAACCATTAGTGGCTGATATGGTTAGTAGTTTTAATGATAGCTCTTTCAGACCATTAGGTTCCGATAGTAATACACAAGATGGTCTTAATGTTCATTGTGCTTTGCTTGATGAAATACATGCTTGGAAAAGTAAAGATTTATACGATGTAATAGTTGATGGAACTAGTTCAAGAGATGAACCACTTATATTTATAACATCAACAGCTGGAACAGTAAGAGAGAGTATATTTGATATTAAATATGAAGAGGCAGAAATGCTTTTAAATGGTTATGAAGATGAAAATGGATATAAAGATGAGACTTTTTTACCTATAATTTATGAGCTAGACAACAAGAAAGAATGGTTAGAACCATCAGCTTATAAAAAAGCTAATCCAGGTTTAGGTACAATAAAAAAAATAGAACAACTTGAAAAAAAAGTAAATAAGGCAAAGTCAAATTCTCTATTGGTTAAAAACTTACTTACTAAAGACTTTAACATAAGAGAAACTTCAAGCGAAACATGGCTTATGTTTGATGAATTAAACAACAAAGATAAGTTTAATGTATTAGATTTAAGACCTAACTATGGAATTGGTGGAACTGACTTATCTAAGACAACTGACTTAACTGCAGCAGTTGTTATTTTTATGTGTGGAAATGATGAGAATATATATGTTTTGAGTATGGCATGGTTACCACATGATTTGTTAGAGGAAAGAAGTAAGGAAGATAGAATTCCTTATAACTTATGGTATGAACAAGGGTTAATTAGAACATGTCCTGGTAATAAAGTACATCCCAAATATGTAACAGAGTGGTTTTTAGAAGTTAGAGAACAATATGGGATATATTTACCTTGGGTTGGATATGATGCATGGTCAGCAGCTTATTGGGTGGAGGAAATGGAGGGTTATTTTGGTAAAGAAGCAATGGAAAAAGTACATCAAGGTAAAAAAACATTATCAAGCCCTATGTATCAACTTAAAGCAGATTTAAAAAGTAAAATTGTGAATTACAATAATAATCCTATAATGAAATGGTGCTTATCTAATATGGCTATAGATATAGATAAGAATGAAAATATACAACCATGTAAAACAAACAATAGAAGAAAGCGTATAGATTTAGCAGCAGCACTATTAAACGCATATACAACACTTAAAAATCATGATACAGAATATCAGAATATGATTTAAGGAAGGTGAAAGATGGGGTTACTAAATTTTAATAATAAAAGTAAAGATATTGTAACTAAGATAGAATTAGTAACTGTAGAAGGGAATGGATTTTTTTGCTGGAATGGAGACCTATATAGGAGTGATATTATAAGAGGACTTATAAGAACAAAATCAAAAGCAGTAGGAAAGATGGTAGCAAAACATATTAGAGATAGTTTAAATGGTTTTGAAATTAATCCAATGGCAAGTATAAGGTTTTTATTGGAAGACCCAAATCCACTTATGTCAGGTCAGTTATTGCAAGAAAAGATGGTCACTCAATTAGAGCTTAATGGAAATGCTTTTGCAATAATAATTGATGATGAATTTGGGATACCAAACCAAATTTATCCAGTAGTAGCTTTTAGTGTAGAGGCTGTATATGATGAAGCTAATGTGCTTAATTTGAAGTTTAAGCTAAAGAATGGAAAAGCTCTAACTTATCCATATAATAAGATTATACACCTTAGAAAAGATTTTAGTGACAATGATATATTTGGTACATCTCCTAGCATGTCTTTAATTAATTTAATGGAAATTGTTAACACAACAGACCAGGGAGTTGTTAAAGCAATACAAAATAGCAATGTGATTAAGTGGCTATTGAAGTTTAAACAAGTTCTTAAACCAGAAGACATAAAAATTGAGACTAAAAAGTTTATTGATAATTATTTAAAAATAGATTTAGGAGAAGGTGGAGCAGCTGCTATTGACCCAAAATATGATGTAGAGCAAGTTAAGCCAGAAAGCTATGTTCCTAATGCAGCACAAATGGATAAAACAACACAGAGGTTATACAATTTTTTTAATATAAATGAAAATATAGTACAGAGTAAATATTCAGAAGATGAGTGGAATGCATATTATGAATCAGAGATAGAGCCTCTAGGAATCCAATTGGGAAATGAGTATACCAGAAAATTATTTACAAGGAAAGAGAGAAGTTTTGGAAACAAGATAGTTTTTGAATCATCTAATCTTCAATGTGCAAGTATGTCTACTAAATTGGGTCTAGTACAAATGGTTGATAGAGGAGCTTTGACTCCAAATGAATGGAGAGCTGTGTTAAATCTAATGCCAATTGATGGAGGAGATAGGGCTTTGAGAAGATTAGATACAGCTGTATTAGAAAAAGAAGGTGAAAGTATTGTCAATAGAAATGAAAACGAACATACAAATAAAGGATAATTTGAAAGACTTTTTAAAAGTTAAAAACTCTACAGAGACAAATGCAGATTTATTTTTTTATGGTGATATTGTCTGTGACGAGTGGGATGCTTGGACAGAAGAAGACCAATACCCACTTGCAATAAAAGATTTTTTAACACATGAACAGGGAAAAGATTTAAATATTTATATCAATTCTGGCGGTGGTTCTGTATTTGCAGGTATGGCAATATATAATATGCTAAAGCGACACCAGGGTTTTAAAACTGTTTATATAGATGGTGTTGCTGCAAGTATCGCAAGTGTAATAGCTTTAGCAGGTGATAGAGTTGTAATCCCTAGCAATGCTTATTTTATGATACACAAACCTTGGCTAGGTCTATGGGGTGCATATAATTCAGATAAATTAATTAAATCAGCTGAAGATTTAGATAGGATAGAAGAAGGAATTTTAAATGTATATAAAGAGAATCTAAGAGAAGGAATTGACATTGAAGAAATAAAAGAAATGTTAAAAAATGAGACTTGGTTTACTGGTAGAGAAGCATCAAATTATTTTGATTTTGAAGTTGATGAAGTAAAAGAGGTAGCTGCTTGTGTGGGCAATTATTTTAATAAGTATGATAAAATACCTAATGCTTTAAAAAATAAAATAGATAAGATTGATGGAGAAAAAGAAAATAATAATAAAAAAAGAGTCCAACTTAGGTTGGGCTTATTAAATTTAGGGGGATTAAAAATGACTAGAGAAGAATATTTTAAAAAAAGACAAGAAATGATAGACGAAGCACAAAAATTACTTGATGATGAAGTTGGAGAAGAAGGAACAGGAGAGGAAAAGACGGAAGAAGCTGAAAAAATAGCTAATAAGATAAAAGCATTAGACGAGGAATATGAAAGAAATGCAAAAGCTAGAGCAAATTTAAAAGCATTACAGGATAGTAATAAAATACACCCTACTATTTTTAATTTAACTAATAATAAAGGTAGAATAGAAGGTACAGAAGACACATTTATTAAAGATGAGCAAGAAAAATATAAAAATGCTTGGGCTAAGGATATGTTAAGGAAGCCATTAAGCACAGAAGAGGAAGAAGTATTTAATAAAGTAAATATGGAATATAAGGCTGAGGTTCAGACAACTGAAAGTAACACTATTTTAATTCCTAAAACTGTAGCTACAGGCATATGGAAAGAAATTGGAGATATGTATCCTCTTTTTGGAGACACTTCACCAACTTTTGTAAAAGGTGATTTGACAATCATAGCAGAGGAAGATGGTGGTGATGATGCAGAGTGGTATGATGAAGAAACAGAGGTCAAAGAGGATGGCTACAAATTAAAAGAAATAACATTAAAAGGTTGTGACCTTTCAAAAGATATAACTGTATCATGGAAGTTAAGAAAAATGAGTATTGATGAGTTTATTCCATATATAACTACCTTATTAGCTGAAAAAATGGGGGCAGCATTGGCGAAAGCCATTATTAATGGAAAAGGAAAGCCAGGAGAAAGTGATTCTTTTAAGCCTCAACCACTTGGAATAAAAACTGTTTTAAGTAAAGAAATTAATAAAACTCAACTAATAGAGTACACTGATAAAATAGCCTATACTGATATAACTAAGCTAATGTCTGTACTAAACAAATGGAGTAATGGGGCTTGTATTTATGCTAATAGTACAACTATATGGACGCAATTAGCAGAAATATTAGATACAACAGGGAAGCCAATTTTTATTCCTGATACTGTAAATAGCGATGGTATTGGTAGACTATTTGGAAGAGTTGTCAAGATGGATGATAGTATGGCAGATGGAGAAATTCTTGCTGGAAATATAACTAAAGGTTATGCAATAAATATAAATGAAGATGTAACTTTATATACAGAAGAACATGTAAAAAGTAGAAAAACAGATTATTTAACTTATTCTCTAGTTGATGGTAATGTTATAAGTAGCAAGGCTTTTGGTATGATAGTAAAAAAAACTAGTACAGTTACGAAGTAGGTGTTTTGAATGATTGTATCATTAGAAGAAATAAAAGAATATTTAAGATTAGAAGCAGATTATAACGAAGACAATAATCTGCTTTTGTCTTTTCTGAAAGTAGCAGAGGAAAGCTTGGAGAATCAGACAGGGAAGGTTTTTAATGAAAATAATAAATCTGAACTCGCTAGTTTATATGTAAAAATGTATGTTGCAGAGCAGTATGAGAAAAGGGGAGCAACAGAAAGTAATAGTGAAAAAGTTAGGTTTGTTTTAGAAAGCATAATATCTCAACTTAGTATATGTGGGAGGTATAAGTAATTGGATGTTGGAAAATTAACACAAAGAATAGAGGTTCAAGTATTTGGAGAGGCAGAAAATATAATCGGCGAAATTATCAAAGGATGGACTACTTATATAACGTTGTGGGCGAATAAGTCTTTATTAAGAAAGAGTAGTAACTATATCTTAGATAAAGAAGGCACTGAATATTCCTATAGGTTTAAAGTAAGATATAGAACTGATATAACCGAAGATATGAGGATTGTCCATGATGGAATTATTTATGATATTAAGCATGTAAATAATATAAAAGAATTAAATCAATACGAAACTAATATTGATTGTGTTGTTTATAAAGAGGGTGTTTATAACGAGTAATACAGATTTTAATGTAGGTGGATTAGATAGCTATACAAATAGAATTGTTAATCGACTAGCTAAAGAATATCCTAAAGAAGCCAAAAAATTAATGAATGGAATTGTTGGAGGTTGTAAAGGTGAAGCTATAGCAAGAACACCTAAGTCTGATAAAAAGCCAAAAAAGTATAGAAGAAGTAAACATATGAAAGACAATTGGAAAACTAAGGTAACGCAAAAAAAAGGAAATTGTATGGGTTTATTAAAAAACAATTCACCACATGCACATCTACAAGAAAATGGTTGGTCAACAAAAAATGGGGGATATGTGGAAGGAAAGCATATGCTGCAACAGACTATGGAACACCAATCCCCTAAGATAGATAAAAAAGTTGATAAATTTCTTGATAAAATGTTTAATTTATAGGAGAAAAAATATGTTAAAAATAGTCTCTGTAAAAAAGGCTATAGTAGATAAATTAAAGCCTTTAAAAATAAAAATAGTAGCAAATGAGATAAGAAGCGGGTTTGAAAAGCCTGCTTTCTTTATTCAAATTATTCCTGTTGAAATTTCAAATGACCCTGGATTTGCAAGTAATAAATTAATAGTTAATATACATTATTTTCCTAGAGGGAAAACAGAGTTAGAAAACTTAGAAATGATTGATAGATTAAATGTATTATTCCAGGATTGCATTTTAGAAATTGACGATGGGGAATTGACAATAGAAGAAAAAAATGCAGAAATAATTGAAAATATTCTACAATATAAATTTAATTTGCAAGTAACAGAAATTATACCAGAAGATGAAAGTGAATACGAACTTATGCAAAATCTTGAAATGAATATTTAAAGGAGGTATATATCTTGGGATTACCAGAAGCCATAATTGAGTTTGAGAGACGCTCAAAAACTATAAAATTTAGAAGTCAAAGAGGAATTGTCGCTTTAGTTCTTAAAGATACTACTGCAACAAAGAAGTCTTATTCCTTAGATTTTTTGATGGATATAAATGAAACTGAATTTACAAAAGAAAATTATGATTATATAAGACTTGCATTTTTAGGAAGTCCTAACAAGGTCATTATAGAAGTTATGAATGATTCAGTTGAAGATAAAAGAACTTTAGATGATGTGCTGAAAGCTTTAGATTTAAAAAAGTTTAATTATATAGCTATTCCTTGGATAGATGCAGAGGCTGACAAAACTAAAGTAGTCAACTGGATAAAAGGAGCTAGAAGACAAAAGAAAATATATAAGGCTGTTTTACCAAATATATCAGATGCAAATGAAAAAGCTATCATAAATTTTACAACAACAGGAATAAAAGTTAATGAAAAAGATTACACAACAGCAGAGTACACAGCAAGAGTTGCAGGTATTTTAGCAGGGATATCTCTTTCAGAGAGTTGTACTTATTTTGTTTTAGATGAAGTAACTGAAATAGAAGCAAGTGAAAATCCAGATGAAGCTGTTGAAAGAGGAGAGTTAATTCTTATAAGTAATAATGGAATAAGAATAGCAAGAGGTGTAAACTCTTTGGTGACATTAGGTAAAAGTGAGATAGAGGACTTAAAGAAAATAAAAATTGTTGAAGCATCAGATATGATACAAGATGATATTTTGCAAACTTGGAATGAAAATTATGTAGGAAAAGTTACAAATAAGTATGATAATAAAATACTGTTTTTATCTGCTGTAAATAATTATTTTAAAGAACTACAGCGTGATGAAGTACTAGATAATAGTCAAGAGGCATCTGCACAAATAGATATAGAAGCACATAAGAAGTATTTAAAAGAAAAAGGCATTGATTATAGCGAAATGACAGAGCAACAAATAAAAGAAGCCAATACTGGTTCTTATGTATTTGCAGAGGGAAGTATAATAATTACAGATGCAATGGAGGATTTGAAATTTAAAATATATATGTAAGTGAGGTGATTAATTAAATGGGTGATAATAGCAATATTTTAGGAAGTAGGCAGATTTCTGGTACTTGGGGTAAGCTTTGGCTAGATGGAAGTTTAATCGCAGAAGTTCTCAGCTTTGAAGCTAAGGTGACAGCAAATAGAGAAGAAGTTCAATATGGAATGAGTAAGGACTCTAAAATAACATCTTTAAGTGGGGAAGGAACCATAAAACTTGGTAAAGTATATTCACGTGGTAAGAAAAAATTACTGGAAGCATGGAAAAATGGAGAAGACCCAAGAAGCACAATCACGAGTAAGTTGAAAGACCCTGGGACACTTGGAAAACAATCAGAAGCAACCACTATTAACAATGTTTGGTTTAATGAGTTAGCTTTAGCTCAGTTTGAAAAAGGTGGAAAAATTGAAGAAGAATTAAGCTTTGGATTTACGCCAAATGATGCAGATGTTATTGATGAAATTGAGGAGATTTAAGGATAGTTTTTTACTATCCTTTTTTATGTAAAAATATTAGGAGGATTAAAAAATGGATAACAAAAAAAATAAAAAAGAAATAATAACAATAGAAGACATTTTAAGAAGAAAAGAATATTTTTCAAATAAAAGTGAAGAAACAAAGCAATTATATATTCCTTCTCTTGGTGCAAATATAGAAATTGCAAAACCTGATAGGGAATTATGTATTGATGCGACTGAAATGGAGGATGCAGATGAAGGTGAAAAATATTTTGTTTATGAAGTAGTTAAAAATCCAAATTTAAAGAATGAAAAATTACAGGATGAATTTAAATGTAATGACCCATTAGAAATAGTTGACATCTTATTTGAACCAGGAGAAATTACTGATATTGCTAAAATTGCTATGAAATTTGCAGGTTTTGGAACTGTTGAGGAGATTGAAAGCTTAAAAAACTAATTAAAAGCGATATAGAAATGCAAATGTTTAGTCATTACTTAGATAGAGGGATTGACTTAGATAAATTGACTAATTTAAGAATGACAAGAAAAAATTTTTATATTGCTAGTATGCTATATGAAGAAGAAGAAAAAATAAAACTTATTTCTGAACTGATAAGTGCTATGTTTGGAGGTTCAAAAAATGGCTAGAAGACATATAAGTGCAGTTATATCTCTAAAAGACAACATGAGTGCAACTATGCGAGGAATTAGAAGAGAGCAAACGCAATTCCAAAGGGAAGTTAGAAGAACAAGGAATGAAATGCGTGCAGCAAGTAGGGAACGTATGCGTATAAGAATGGACGCAACACCTGCTAATAGAGTTATGCAGAATCTAAACCAAAAACTAGCACCTCTTAGGACTAAACTTGTAAAAATAGTTGCAATTAAGGATTTGGCAAGTGAAAAAGTTGAGAGAATAAAGTCAAACGTAAAGGCTTTTGGGAGATTTATTGCAAGACCAGCTATAAAACTAAAAGATGAAACAAAAGGAATGATTGATAAAATAAAAAATCGCCTTACAAGTTTATCTACTATAGTCCCAATTGGAATGGCAGCAGGTGCGGCTGCTGCTACTGTTAAAAGTGGTATGGAACTAGAGCAACAACAAATAAGCATGAGACATTTTATGGGGGTTGGAAATAAAGGTAAATCTAGTAAAGAGTTAGATGGTATGAGTGCAAGTTATTTAAAAGAATTAAGAGGAAATGCTAATGCCACACCTTTTGAAACTGGGGAAGTTATATCAGCAGGAACTCGTTCTTTACAAATTGCAGGAGGAAACACAAAGGATGCTATGCAGATGGTAAAATTAGCTGAAGATATGGCAGCGTTAAATCCAGGTAAAACTGTTGGTGATGCTATGGAAGCCTTGGCGGATATGAACATTGGAGAGATGGCTAGATTGACAGAATTTGGAGTCAAGGCAAGTAGTACAGATGACCCAAAAGATGTGCAAAAAAAATTAGAAACAATGTATGCAGGAGGTGCAGGTAAACTAGCAGAGAGTGGCTCTGGACTACTTTCTACAATAATGGGGAAGTTAAAATCTAATGTAGCAGATATTGGGTTAGGTATGTTAGAACCTTTGAAGCCTGTAATGTCTGGATTAATTGGATTTATAGACCAGGCAAGCCCTAAGATACTAGAAGTAGGTACAAAAATAACAAGTGGTATAGGAACAGCAATAGGATGGTTTCAGCAGCAAATGCCAACGCTAGCACCTATTTTTCAGACAGCATTTAGTGCTATATCTTCAATTGTATCAACAGTTGCACCAATAATCGGGCAAGTTATAAGTGCGTTAGCTCCGATTTTTATGGGATTACTTTCTGTTGCCTCGTCTGTTCTATCAGGAATTGCTTCTGCTGTCAAAACTGTAGCTCCTATTGTAAGTTCTTTAATTTCTAAGTTTTCGCCAGTTTTTTCAAATGTTGGAAGTACTTTAAAATCTATGGGTAAGATTTTTAAAAATGTTTTTGATAGTGTTATGAAAGTAGTTAAAAAAGCATCTGATTATATAAAACCACTTATAGATGGAATAGCAGGTGCAGCAAATGGATTAAGTGATGGATTTAACTGGGTTGTTGGTAAATTAGCAGGAAATGCTACTGGTACAAAGTACTGGAGTGGTGGACTTAGTGTAGTTGGTGAACATGGTCCAGAACTTGTGCAAATGCCAAGAGGTTCTAAAGTTTTTACTAATTCAGAAAGTAAATCTATTGTTAATAAGAGCATACCTACATTAAGACAGAAACAAGAAGGAAATGTAAATTATAATATATCTATTCCGAAGTTAGCCGAAACTATAGTAATTAGAGAAGACGCAGATATTGAAAAGATTATGTCAAGATTAATAACAGAAATACAAATGGCAAAAGTAGGAGGAGTAGTTTAATGGAAATGTGGCTTAGGCAGGCAAATGATGCTTTTAGATTTCCTGTTTTCCCTTCAAGCTTTGAGATAAATGGAAATATAAATACAAATACATCAAATGTATTGAAACTTGGAGAAATAATAGTATGTGGTGGTGTAGGGCTTAGAACAACAGAGGTAACTAGTTTCTTCCCAAGCCAAGAATATCATTTTTGTAATTATAAAGGATTTCCACAACCATATGACTGTGTAGAAAAACTTAAAAAGTGGATGGAACAGGGACTAATTTTAAGATATATAATAACTGAAACAAATATAAACATGGAGGTCATTATAGAAAGTTTTAAGTATGGGAAACAAGATGGAACACGAGATATACATTTTACATTAAGCTTAAAAGAGTATAAAAGAATACAGATACCTAAAGTAAATACTAATAATGATGAAAAGCTATCTTCTGCAAAAAATGTTCCTTTGACAAAAGGATTCGATACAAAACAAAAGACACATAAAGTAGGTAAAGACGATAGCCTATGGTCACTTGCAAAAAAATATTATGGAAATGGAGATTTGTGGAAGAAGATTTATGATGCGAATAAAAAATTAATTAAAAATCCTGACATAATAAAAGAGGGTTGGGTGTTAGTAATCCCATAGTTTGGAGGTGATTTATAATTAATAATATAAAGTTAAAAGTACACATAAAAAGTGGTAATATCTATGATATAACTGATATAGTAGAAAAAGTTACATGGTCAGGTGATTATAAGTCCCCATCAAGGACATTAGAATTTTCTGTAGTACAATCAGCTTCTGATATTAATTTTAGACAGGTAGATATACCTATAGCTAGTACAGTTTGTTTTTATGTAGATGATAAAGAAATCTATCGAGGAATGATAATTAATAGGTCTAAAGACTCCAGTAATAATAGTATTAGCTTTACATCAAAAGACATGGGATTTTTACTTACACAAAGCGAGGTATCATACAATTTTAAAGATAAGTTAGTTGAAGATATTGCAAAACAAGTTTTTAATGACAATAAACTTTCAATTGGAAATATACCTAAAACTAATGTCAAATATACTAAGATGTTTATTGGTGTAACTGGCTATGATACTATAATGAGTGCATATACAGAAGCTAGTAAGACAACTAAAAAAAAGTATATGATAGAGTCTAATGTAGATAAATTTAATATCATTGAAAAAGGAACTGTTACATTAAATGTTATGTTTGAAGAAGGTTCTAATCTTATAAATACTAGTTTTTCAGAAAGTATGGAGAATGTAAAAAACAAGGTCTCAGTAGTAGACCAGTATGGCAATAAAATTAGCGAAAAAATTGACAATGAAATTTTTAAAGATGTTGGAGTGATTATGCAAAAAGTTATACAACAACAAGAAAACAATACTGTAGATGTTGAAAGTGAGTTTAAAGGAATAGAACAGACTTGCAATCTGAAAGGATATGGTGACGTGACTTGTATAACTGGTAGAGGTGTAAAGGTTAAGGATAGCTATACAGGACTTGTGGGGTTATTTTATATAGACACAGATAAGCACAACTGGGATAGCAACGGAAATTATGAGATAGATTTAGATTTGAATTTTCAAAATATCATGGATGAAAAGACAGCAGGACAAGATGAACAGAAAGAAGAAAGTTCTGATTTGAGTAGTGGCGAAGGCACTCTGAATGGGAAAGAAGTAAAAGCAGAATTTACAGCATATTATCCTTCAAATAACCCACTTGAGGGTGGATATTATCAAGCAATGGACAACAAAAGGCTTGTACCTAGCAATAATACTTGTGCTGCACCTAGTAAACTTAAATTTAAAACACAAATTCAAGCAAAATGTCCTGGCACTAAAATTGATGGCAAAACTTATACAGTAACGGATAGAGGTGGAGCGATTGACTTAAAAAATGGAGTGTATAGAATAGATATATTAATGTCTAGTGAAAAAGAATGTAATGATTTTGGAAGAAGAAAAGGAAGCATAATAATTGGAGATGGCACAGGATATACAAATGCAACAGGAAAAGCAGGTACAGTAATAGCAGAAGCAAAAAAACATCTAGGTAAGCCTTATAAATGGGGTGGAAATGGACCTAGTAATTTTGACTGTTCGGGGTTAATGGTATATTGTTTTAAAAAAGTTAATGTTAATCTACCGAGAACATCAAGACAACAAGCTACAACAGGGAAGAAAATAGATGAAAAAAAATTACAAGCAGGTGATTTAGTGTTTTTCCACGACCCAGTTAGTCATGTTGGTTTATATATAGGAAATGGAGAATTTTTACATGCACCACAAGCAGGTGATGTAGTTAAAATAACAAAAACAAACAGTAGTTATTACACTAAAAATTTTGCTACAGCTCGAAGGGTTTTATAAAAGAGAGGTGAAATAATGGCTAATCCAATCAATGAATTTATAGGAATAATAAGAGAAGAAGGAAAACATTATAATGAACCTTCTTTTTTTATTGGAAAAGTTAAAGATAAATTACCAAATTTAAAAATAGAGGTAAATAACATTATATTAGAAAAAGAAGATATTTTAATAGATAGTTGGATACTTGATAGACAGATAGAATTATTTGATACAGAAACAAGTCAAGAACATAAACATGAAATAAAAAATCCGTTTATAGATACTTTTGAGGAAGAGGACACAGTAATAATGTTTAAGATAGGTGATAAATTTGCTGTTGTAAGTAAGTTGGTGAGCTTATAATGAGTACAATATTCCCATTTATAGGAGTACCAGCAGACTACGAAATATCAAAAGAAAAAGAGTTAGAATTATTCAGAGAAGTGGCTTGGAATTTTGAAAAAGATGAGCCTATTTTAGAAAATGGAGATTTTAAAGTTGTTGAAGGAAATGAAGCTATCAAAGTTTGGGTATACAAATGTATTAAAACTAATAGATACGAGCATGAGGTACATTCGTGGAATTATGGAACAGAGCTATCTGAATTAATAGGTCAAAAGTATAGTAAAGGTCTTACAGAAAGTGAAGCATCTAGGTATATAAAAGAGTCTCTATTAGTTAATCCATATATACTAGATATTAATGTTGCAAATACAAAATTTACAGATGATTTATTAAGTGTAGACATAACTATAAATACAATTTATGGAGAGGTGGAAGTTAATGTATAGTAGTCAAACATATGATGTTGTTAAAAGCAGAACTCTATCCAATATAGATTTAAATATCTATAAAGGCGAGGGTTCTTTTTTAAGTGATATGGTATCTCCTGTTAATAGTGAATTAGCAAAATTCTATATAGAACTTTCATACCTTCATAAGAAAGCTTTTATAGAAGATAACTTCGATGATTTTTTAGATAAGAGAGTAAATGAATTTGGAGTGTATAGAAAACTAGGAACAGAAGCTACAGGGGAAGTGACATTCGAGGGAAAAGTTGGAACAACTATTCAAAACGGAACTATTATTTCTTACAACGAGCTATTATTCGTGGTAATTAAAGATATAGTAATTAGTTCAGAAATCGAACAAAATACAAGCCCGATACAGGCTTTAGAAATCGGAATTAGATATAATATACCTGCAAACACAGAATTTAAGCTACAAGACGAAATAAATGGCATAACTAAAATTTATAATAATTTAGCATTCCAAGGTGGGACAGAAATAGAAACAGACGAAGAATTAAAAGAGAGATTCTATAAAATACAGAAAAATCAAGCTACAAGTGGAAATAAAGCACACTATGAGGAATGGGCTTTAGAGGTTGATGGGGTCTATAATGCTAAGGTTTATCCAAGATGGGATGGAGCAGGAACAGTGAAGGTTTTATTATTTGGTCAAAATAATCAAGCTGTTGAAGAAGAAATAATAACTAAATGTAGAGAACATATCGAGGCAGAAATGCCAATAGGATGTACACTAACAGTCACAACACCTTCGCCACTTGATGTAAATATAAGTGCAACTATAAAGCTAGAAGCAGGATACACACTAGATTTTGTAAAAGAAAGTTTCTTAGAAAGCATTAATAGCTATTTAATAAATGTTAATAAAGAAATAATTTACACTAAAGTAAGTGCAATACTTGCAAGTGTAGAAGGTCTACATGACTTTAGTAATTTACTTTTAAATAATAAAGCTGAAAATATAAGTTTTGAAGAAGATAAAGTCCCAAGTGTTACAACCTTAGAATTTAGTGAGGTGGTTTAATGAAGTTAATTGATAAGCTACCTCAATTTTATAACAATGATGTTACAAGAAAAATACAAGAAGCTTATGACATAGAACTAGAGACGCTTAGAGAAACTTATGACGATACTTTTGACCAGTTCTTTGTAGATACTGCAACATGGGGACTCGATTACTGGGAAAATATTTTATCTATTAAAAATAGATTTGATTTAAGTATAGAAGATAGAAGAAGTAATATAACAGCAAAAATGAGGGGCAAAGGCACAACTACTATAGGAGTAATAAAAGCTATCTCAGAAGCTTATACAAAGACTAATGTTGATGTAGAAGTATTCAGTAATCTATTTAGTTTTACGCTTAGTTTTATAACAAATAATTGTAGTTATAACACTATCTTGGAGTTAGATAAGAAAATAGAAGAAATAAAACCATGTCATCTTGAACATAAATTTGAGATGCTTTTATTCAATAAAAATGATATGTTTGCAGGTTCTACAATGAATACAGGTGAAACAGTTACCATATACCCATATGCACCAACAAACTTTGAAAGCTTTGGAGAATTAACTATAGCTACAGGTAATGATAGGAGTATGGAAAAAGTAACTTTATACCCAAAGCAGGAGGTGATATAGTTGGCAGAACAAAAATATTATACCCTTTTAACAAAGATAGGTAAGGCATCTATTGCAAATGCTACCGCACTTGGTAATAAAGTAGATTTAGTTAAATTACAACTTGGTGATGGAGCAGGAGCGGAATATAATCCAACAGAAGAACAGACAACACTTAAAAAAATAGTTTGGGAAGGTTCTGTAAACAATGTAAAAGTAGATGAAGAAAATCCAAACTGGATAGTAATAGAAACTGTAATACCAGGTAGCGTTGGTGGATTTATGATAAGGGAAGTAGGTATATTTGACTCGTTAAATCAATTAATTGCAGTATCTAAATATCCCGAAACATATAAACCAACAGCTGATAGTGGGAGCGTAAAAGATTTAGTTATAAAAATTATTTTAGTAGTCTCTAACACTTCAAGTGTAAATTTAAAAGTAGACCCAACTGTCATTTTGGCAACATTAAAAGATATACAAACTTTAGATAGTAAAATAGATACAACTAAAACAGAGTTAACAAGCAACATAGAAACTGCTAAGACAGAGTTAAACACTAGAATTGACACAGAAAACGAGAAACAAAATATCAAGATTGACAGTATCGTTGCAGGGGGAGTTAATGTATCTCATACACATATCATAGAAACAGATGATTGGGTTTTAAATAGTGAAACTAGCATGTATGAAGTAACTATAAATCATCCTTTATTGACTAAAAGAATACTAATAGCTTTATATGATGAAATTGGAGAAGCACTTACACCAAATGCTAGAGCTATTGATGATAATAGCATTCTTGTTAGGAATGAAGAAAATATTAAAATGTATGTGTATTTGATAAATGGGAATGCACAAACTAGTTTAATTAATGCGACTGTTGATGATAATAGAGTGTCTGAAATGACTACTTATTCAAGCGAAAAAATACATGAGGAAATTAATAAAGTAGCAGAGCAATTAACAGGAATCAAAGCCGATATTATATCAAACATAAATAGTAATTTAATACCAATGTAGAAAGAGAGGTGATAAAGTGAAAATTTGGAAATACAATAGAACTGTGAAAAAAAGAAGAGGTATCTATACAGAATTAGATATACTTGCTCAACGATATGAATTTGAAGAAGATGGAAAATTTTATACAGCTTATTTTCATTTATATACTAATAAAGATATAGATATATTCAGAGATAAAGATTTATATAAAGAATCTTATATGATGAACTATAGAGTTGGAGGCGTATCAACTGATATTGATGATGTAGTACAACAAACAACTACAGTAAGATTTATACCTGACCCTGTTATTGATATTGTAATTGATAACATTAGCAGAGGATGTGAAATAAACTACAAAATTATAGATAATGAGCCAAGCATAAAATTCATTGTTACAGAAAAATTAAATGGCACAATAATAGAAACAAAAACAAATTCTAGTGATAATAATTATAAACTCAAATTAACTGATGAACAAATAGTACCATTAGCACTCAACTCTTCAAATTCAATAGTAATAGAAATAAGTACAGAAGATGGAGGTTTAGTAACAAGCAAGACAGTAACATTTACAAGAACAAATAATAAGCCATCTATTTTGGTTAATTCATATAGTTCTACTTCTGCAAAGTATGTAGTATCTGACTTAGATAATAATTTAAGTAAAATAGAATGGTATCTTGATGATGTGCTAAAAGATACATTTACTACAGATTTAATAACAGAAAAAACAATAAACTATGAACTTACAGACAATGCAATACACACACTTAAAATAGTAGCTACAGATGCAGAAAATGCAACTTCTGAGAAGGTTTTAAGTATCAGTAAAGAAATTATGCCACTTCAAACAGATGCAACTTTACAAGATATATCATCTAAATTAGTAGAAATTGGAGAAGGGTTTAAGAATGGGAAAACAAGTATTATAAATGTATTGGCATTAAAGAATATTGAATCAAGTTTAAATAATACACTTGTGGAACTGTCAGAGAAAATTAAAACTTCTTTTGATAGTTCGGATGCTAGTGTTGAGGAGTTGCAAAATAGGATAACTGAATTGAATAATCAGCTTAGTCAACGTAAAAAATGGGCTAGTGGTACTTATACTTTTACTCAAAATGATTATGACAATTTTTACTCACGATATTCGGCTGGTAGTGACTATGCGAGAAGTCTTACTGTTCCTATTAATCTAAATTTTACTCCTAGTCTTATCATTGTTGAAAAAATTATTCTTCACGATGGTAGTTATGATTTAAACTTTTATGCTGTTAATAATTTAAACAGATTTACTTCTGTTGGTCGTGTTGATAGGAGTAGCGAATATTTTTTTAATGCTCATATGTTTGTTCTAAGTGCAGATAGTAGCAATTTTGTTTTACGTACTTATCGTGATGCACGTACTGGTGCAAGTGATGCGATATATCGTTGCAAAGCTGGAGAAAGCTTTACATGGTATGCTTATGAATAATATGAAAGGCGGTAATTAAAATGGAAAGAGGAAATAGAATAATTTATAATCAAGACGGAAAAATATTACTTCAAACTGGAGAAACAACAGGAGATGTATCAGAGCATGATACAATAACCGAATTACATTACTTAGATGTTGAGTTTGGAAGTATAGACTATAGTAAACAGTATATAGAGTCAATAAATCCAGTTACAAAAGAACCTGTTTTAAAAAATATAGAAATTGTTTTGACCGATGAACAAAAGAGATTACAAGCATTAGAAGAAGAACTAAGTATGTTAAAAGAAGAAAATAAAAATAGAGATAGTGAGATAGTAAATGCAGCATTTGAAATAGAAAATATGAAATTAAATAACAATCTTTAGGAGGAATTAATATGTATAACTTATTAAAATTAATGATAGAACAAAAGAATTATAGCACTAAGGAGGATTTACAACATAAGATGGATGTATTCTATGCAGTAAATAGAATTACAGAGGAACAATATTTAGAGTTAACAGGTTTATTAAATAAAGAAGAAACACCAGTAGAACCAGCATAGAAGGTTCTTTTTTTATTGGAAAGAGGTGATTTAATTGACTTTCAAAGAGTTAGTTAACAAAGTTAGAAATCTTGTTTTAGAAGCAAAGAAAGTAACTATAGAAGATACTGATAATTTATTTGAAAGTGATAATGTAGAAGGAGCGTTGAAAGAACTGTCAACAGAAGTAAATGGTCAGAAAGCAAAAGGAATTACTATAGTAAATAATTTAATAGATATGATATAAATGAGGTGAAGATATGACAGAAAAATTAACTGATAATGCTAGTTTAGGGGAGCTTATGGCAGCATTAGAAAGTGTAAAAAATGAATTACAAATTGGCAAAAATAATATAACAAATATGTTAGGAAGCCCATTTTTAAGCACGGATAAACTGGATGTAACTAAAACAAAAATAGAAACATTAAAAAATACACTAGCAATCAGTTTGTCTATTAAAAATATATCTGCAAATAAAACTGAAAGCATGAAAAATTTAATAGATAAAGTATTAAACATAGAAAATATTTTTATTGCACAAGGAGAATGTACTCAAGTTGGAGAAAAAACTTTTCAAATTTATCAAGTAGATAATAATACACCAAAAACTTGTTCAATAAATGCAATAAGTTTTAATTTAGCTTTCACACCAAAATTTATTATTGTCTACAGAGAAGCTTATAATATTGATGTGTGTAATTTTACTTTTTACTCATCTTTTCGCAATATTATAACATCAGTACCTCAACCTAGTAATTTTGGAGAAATGTATATGCCAAATAAATTTGATTGCATGGTAGGAAACACTTGTATTTTACCAGTAAAAGACTATAAAATACCGCATTATTTCTATGCAATTGCTTAAAAGATAAAGGAGAATAGTATGATTGAATATATAGAAATAGGAAGAAGAATTTTTTATGATGAAGACGGAGAGGTAATTTTTTATGAAGGTCAAGCGAAAGGAAATGTCCCAAAACGAAAAGATATTAAAAAAATAGAATATATAGATTTGAGATATGACTATATTGACTATGATAAATATAGAGTGACCAGAATAAATGTAGAAACAAAGTGTCCAATTTTAGAAGAAATAAAAATAGAATTAACAGAAGAACAACAGAGAATGCAAGAGTTAGAAAATCAATTATTGATTGCAGAAAATGAAAAAGTGGGAGGATTGTTGTAATGAATATAAATAATGTTGTAGTAAGAATATTGTCAGAGAGAATACTAAATGGGGGATTAAACCCTTTGAAAAATAGAGAATTTCAACTAGATGATGTTACTAACACAGAGTATAGAAAAGCAGTAGAAGATTATATAATTAAAGAAAGTGGAGTAGTAGAAGGAGCAGAACCTACAATTTAAGAGGTTCTTTTTTTATGGGCTTAGATAATTCTAAGTCCTATTTTAATACAAAATTAGGAGGATGTATGAATATAACAATAGTTTTTTTAGCAACAAATATATTTATAAAGTTAGTAATATTAGCAATAGCATTTGATACATTACTAGGTTGTTTAAGAGCAATAAAAACACATCAGTTTAATAGCTCTTTTGGCATAAATGGAGGAATAAGAAAAGTTGCAATGATAGCATGTATATTTTTTCTAGCAGTAGTTGACATACTTACAAAGTTTAACTTTTTATTTATGTTACCACAAGAATGGATTGATTTTCTGAGATTAAATCATCTTGGAATATCTGAATTTTTCTCTATTTTATTCATTTTGTATGAAAGTGTAAGTATATTAAAAAATATGTATCTATGTGGGTTACCAGTTCCTAAAAAACTAAAAGAGAAAATAGGAAATTTACTAGATACAATGACAGATGAATTGAATGTTAAAGGAGGAAAATAAGTAATGAAAATAGCAATAGTACCAGGGCATACGTTAACAGGTAAAGGAACTGGAGCAGTAGGTTATATAGATGAAGGAAAAGAAAATAGAATACTAACTGACTTAATAGTGAAATGGTTAAAACAAGGTGGAGCAACTGTATATACTGGCAAGATAGATAAATCGAATAATTATCTATCTGAACAATGTCAAATAGCAAATAAACAAGACATAGGCTTGGCAGTGCAAATCCATTTCAATGCAAATAGCACAACTCTAAATCCAATGGGTACAGAAACAATATACAAAACTAATAATGGCAAAATGTATGCAAATAGAGTCAATGATAAACTATCAATGGTATTTAAAAATAGGGGTGCTAAATCGGATGTAAGGGGCTTGTATTGGCTTAGTCATACAAAAGCACCAGCAATATTGATTGAGGTATGCTTTGTAGACAGTAAAGCAGATACAGATTACTATATTAAAAATAAAAATACAGTTGCAAAGCTAATAGCTGAGGGTATATTAAATAAGAAAATAGATAATACAGAGGAGAAAAAGATGGTCAAACATACAATAGTATATAGCGGTGATGATAAAGTATCAGCAGACATCTTAGGATTATATTACAAGAGATTAAAAGAAAGTTATTTAGTTACAGATATAAAAGACTATAAGCCACACCAAACACAAAATCTATATGTAATTGGTGGAGTAACTTGTAATGAAATGAAGGAAATGAGTAAGACTACAAGCGAAAGATTTACTCAAATATATGGAAGTGATGTGTGGTCAACAATGGATAAAGCTAGAGAATTTGTGAAAATATAATTATATATTATAATTACTATATTCCAAATTCTATGGTTATAGGGCTTGGAATATAGATAATATTATAATTTTATTGTTTAATAGATGAGAGAAATATTATTTTTAACAATAAGTGCATACTTAAATGAAGAGTCTTCTTTTGTATATATTAAAGTTCTTTCAATACATTGATTTAATAAAATTAATTTTGTCAAGTTATATCTTAAATTAATTGATATATCATATTGACTTTTATTTAAATAATGTTTATTTAAATAATTTTCTAAAAAGATTTCAAAGTCTCTTTCAATAAAGTAAACATCTGGAATGTCTTCCTTACGTATAACTCTAAGTATATCTTCTTTATCCTTTTCATCTATTTTTATACCTTTTTTCTGCAATTCGCTTATTATAAAAATATTAAAAATATGAGTTTGCTTACCAATACCATGTAACGATTTTATTGCTGATTCTTTGTATGCTCCAGACACTGAGATTAAAAAAGAAGTAGCTGCTACAATAACAAAAGATTCTATAATAAATAAATTTACATAATGATTAAAAGGTTGAGGAATAGCAATATACATATTGCTTTCAGGGGAAGAACTACACCAACAGAAAAAAGCATTAACAATAAGTGTGAATATTATAAATCTATTTACCTTTTTTAAAGTTTTGCTTCCTAAATCGATAGAATTTATATAATTACTTACTAATAGACTATAATGAATTCTTTCAATTCTCATTTCATTTATACTTAACATTTTAGCACCTCGTTTTAATAAAGTAATATACTTTAATTTATAGCATATTTAAGGGTTTATATCAGCAATTTGTCGAACGATTTTACATGAAAATAAAGTATAATGATAGAGTCATTTTATTAAAATATAAACTATATCTAAAAGTTGTAATATATTCATTTTACAAGTATAATTTAATTAATTATATTTAATAGGGGGGATTTTTATGGGATTCAACTTTAGAAAAAGTATAAATTTAGGTGGAGGGGTAAAACTAAACTTAGGTAAGAAAAGTGTAGGTGTAAGTGCAGGTGTAAAAGGTGCGAGAGTATCTGTAAATTCAAAAGGAAGAAAATCCGCAACACTTAGTATCCCAGGTACAGGAATATCCTACACAAAGACAAGTACAAAAAAACGTAAGCCAAAATAAATAATATATGAATTTAGCACACATTTAGCACACAACTAATTTAATAATATACATGAACTTATAAAAATATATATGAAATATAAAAATTATAAGTGTTGATATAACACAAAAAGTGATGAGACATGGAGATGTAAAAATAAGAATGTAGCATCCCCTCGTCTCCACCAATTTTGAAAAAAGAATGATGAAATACTTGAAAATACTAGTCTTTATTGACTGGTATTTTTTGTTTTGGTGATAAAATCCACCAACCGTACCCCAACCACAGAAAATGAGGTTTTTTTGTAGGTATATTGGGGTGCATTTAGGGTGTATAAAAAGCCTTTATTTATTATGATATTAGGTAACATAGAATTTTAATATCTACTTTATGATATAATATTTTTATAAATGTAAAACAGTTGAAGTTGTTAATTAATAAAAATATATATTATATAAGTTTGATAGGAGTTGAGGTTTGTAATGGATGAAAGAAAACTAGAATTTTCTATTTTTTGCATTGAAGCTTTAGCAGAAAAGTTGAATATAGATTCAGAAGGAGTTTATAAACTTCTTAAACATGATACTGATATTTTAGATAACTATATAATACCTTGCTATGAAGCACTACATTCTCAAAGTAAAAGTTATATAGTGCAAGATTTAATACAAGTGCTTAAAGAAAAGGGTGTGATATAATGATTGTATATCATGGTTCATACTGTGTGGTAAAAACGCCTAATATTACCTTTTCAAGAGATTCTTTAGATTTTGGAAAAGGATTCTATTTAACTAGTATAAAAACACAGGCACTTAACTGGACAGAACGTTTTAAGAAAAGGGGTAAAAAAGCATATTTAAATAGCTATTCTTTAGATATTGATGAATTAAAAAAAATTTGTAATGTAAAAATATTCGATAGTTATAATTTAGAATGGCTTGACTTTATATTAGAATGTAGAAATATGAGTGATGTATATATGAAATATGATGTTATAATAGGTGGAATTGCTGATGATAAGATTTACAATACAATAGAACTGTATCAAGATAATCTTATTGAAAAAGATGAAGCTTTAAAAAGATTAAAATACTATAAACCAAATGAACAAATATGTATAACCAATCAAAATGTAATAGATAAATATTTAAAGTTTAGATGTGAAGAGGAGGTATAGTGCTTATGGAAGCAAATAAAACATTATTACAGATACTATATAAAAAAATTATATTAGAATTTTCTAGGCAGACAGGCAAGAGTTTGGAAGAAAGTATGGATTATTTATATACTTCTGAAACATATAAACTTATAAGTGAGGGTGTATCAGATATGCACTGTAAGGGTCATATATACTTGGCTCAAGAATTAATGTTAGAAAATGGATTAATGTACCATAAAGGCTATCCAAGATAAATAATTAAAACTAGATACGAAATAAGGATACAAGATAATATAAAATTAATTTGTATCCTTATTTTGATTTTGTAATTAACTATATGAAATCACAATATTTATATGTATTTGATTTTTACAATGAAAATATTTTATTCAACTTTTCTACAGCTTCAACCTTCTTATCTTCCATAACTTGAGTATATATATTTAAAGTTATTGATATATCATAATGACCCATTAAAACTTGTACAGTTTTAGGAGGGACATCATTCTCAAAAAGTCTAGTTGCATAAGTTTTTCTAAGACCATGAAACTTTATAGGCTCTATATTTAAGCTATTTAATATGGACTTTAAATTCCTTAAAGGTCTTTTATCATCGATAGGGACACCTAATTCATTACAAAATACATAATTATCATTTCTATATAATTCTCCAGCCTTTAATATATCCGAATTTTGATTTACTTTATTCTCTTTCAATTTATTTAAGACATCCTTTGGAATAGGCACAGTTCTGTAAGAATTTGATGTCTTTGGCTCTTGTTCTAATACTTTAAGCTCTCTATTTCCATTTTTATCTATAAAATATGTTCTTTGAAGAGTTCTTTTAACTGTTAAATTAGAATTTTTAAAATCAATATCAAACCATTTAAGTCCTAATAATTCTCCTAATCTAAGTCCAGTACCAAGAGCAAGTAAAAATAATACCTCTAATTTATGACCATCTATAGCTTTTATAAAACTCTTTTGTTGTTCAAGAGTCAATATTTCAAGCTTATTTTCCTTTTTTTCAACTGGTATATTTACCATAGTACAATAGTTACGTTGTATAAGACCTTGTTTTTCAGCTTCTGATAAGCAGGTTTTCAGTTTAGTGTTTATTTGTCTTATAGTAGGTATACTTTTATTGGAATCAAGCAATCTATTGTAATATTTTTGTATGTGGGATACTCTTAAGTCTTTTAATTTAACATTACCTAAATCAGTATCTTTAATATAATTACGATAGATGCTTTCATATCTTTCAAATGACTTAGGTTTTAAATCTTTTATTCTATATTCAAATAACCAATTGTAAAACCAATGCTCTAAAGTTATTTTATCATCTGAAATATCAGAGTTTAAATAATATTGTTTTTTATAAGCATCTAGTTTATCTTTAACTTCCTTTTGAGTTTTACCATAAAATTCTTTTCTTATTGGTTTTCCATCTTCATTATAACCAATCATTATACGAGAACGCCAACCATCTTTATATTTTCCGATAGAGCCTTCTCCATTAGCTCTTTTAGTTGCCATTTTTAAACAACTCCTTATATGATTTATAGTTATATCCATCGAAGAATGTAATACATTTCTCTAATAAGAATTTTATAACTTCATCAGCTTCTAGTGTTTCATAGAAGTTTAGCATTAATGTGTTGTATTCTTGTTTATGTTTGGCTGGTATTGATAGAACTCCTATATCATTACTTATAAGTATTAGGTTTGAGGTAAGTCGAGCAGTTCTTTTGTTACCATCATAGAAGAATTGACAATAGGACAACCATAAATTTATTATTATAGCCTTTTCTAAGGGGTTAGTTATTTTATTTATGATACTTATGTCACTTATAAATAAATTATTTAATAGAGTGGCTTCTATGCACTCATATTGAGTAGTACCAGCTATACCTATGTTACCGTTTCTAAAATCTCCAACAATTAGAGCTTCATCTTTTGCAACTATTTTATGTATAGAGCAAATTGTATCTTTATTTAAAGATAAGTTTTCTTTGTTACTTAATTTTATTATATAATCCCATGATGATTTGATATTTAGTATTTGATTTTGGTCACTTAATTTATGTCCACCTACTGTTATACCATCAAGTAATGTTTGTACCTCTGGGAATGTGAAGGGGTTATTTTCTAGGTTACCCATATCATATACAAATTCACTTATCATTCTTCTAATGTATGTTAAAGTATATTTTTTATCTCCATGAGGTAGATTAGTAGGGAATTTATGTGTGTATTTTGGTATATATGATTTATTCATGATTTTAGCTCCTTTCATATCTAATTTTTATTTATTAACTATGAATGTATAAAAGTTAATAGGTAAACCCATATTTTGAAAATGTGTAATATTAATATTCTTCATCCTCATCTTCAATAAGACCATTAGAGTTTTCTTGTATAAAATTTTCAACAAGACCATTTATCACCCAATTTAGATTTTTGGAGAAGTCTTTGAAGTCAGAGAAGTTTAAGCTAATTGGTTTTATTGTATCTGCATTATCTGCAATTTCAAACTTTGTCTTATAATCTGTTTTTACATCATAACCATAATTTTTTAATATATGAATTACTAAATCAAATTCTGACTTATCTATATAATAAGAAACTGGAGTATTATCTATGTTAATATCTTTATTTATAAAATCGATAAGAAAGTTATCTATAATATATCCAGTCTGGGGATTTCTATAGAGGATTGTTTGGTTATCGATTTTTATCTCTTCTAATGGAAATCCAAATAAGTCTTCAATATTAGTATAAGTAGCAAGTGCTATTTTTTTTAATATTTCAATTCTAGGCATTTTTGTTCCATTCTCATAATTTATAATTTCATTCTCAGAACAATTTATTTTTTCTGAGAGTTCTTTGAGAGATATATTATTTATATTTCTAAATTTGCTTATATTATTTCCGATGAGTTTTGCTGAGTAATTATCAAATGTTTTTACAACTAAATCCAATTCTTTTAAATTAGTATAATTATTTGTTGAAGTATCTAAATCACTTTCATCAATAATAAGCCTATTTATAGGAATTGATAATGCAGTAGATATTTTTTTTATCATATCTAAACTAGGCTTTCTTTGGCCTTGCTCATATTTAGCTACAGCATAAACTGAGCAACCAATCTTATTAGCTAACTCATCCCTTGACATATTTATAGATTTTCTATATTGTTTAATCTTTTTTCCAATTGTATTATTTATCATAATTTCACCTCAAATACATTATAGCACTAAATGGGTCTATTGATACACTTAAATATATTGACAATACACCGAATGGGTGTTAGAATATTTTATAGAAATGAGAATACACAAAATGGGTATGAAAGAAAGGAGGAAATCAATGAAACTCAAATTAAAAAGAATTGAAAAAGGTATAAAGCAATATGAATTAGCTGAAAAAGTTGGCATCTCAAGATATTATTTATCTTCTTTAGAAAGAGGTAAATCAAAAAATCCAAGTAATATGTTGATGTTAAAATTGGCTCAAGAACTAGATACAAGTGTAGAAGAATTATTTTTTGATAAGGAGGAATGATGTATGGCAGATACAAATAATCTAGAAGTTCTTAAAACACTACAAGCTACATTGAATATACTTGTCAAACAAGAACAAGAAGCACAAGAAAGGGCAAAAGGGTACAAGGAGATACAGACATATAGAAGAGATAAAGCTCAACTTATCACATGTAAAGAAGCTTCTAAAATTTATCCCATAGGGGAATCAAAATTTAGACAGTTATGTCATTCTAAAAATAAAGGATTTCCTTGTATATGGATAGATAATAGAGTATACATAATAAAAAATAAACTAGATGATTGGTTTATTGAAAATGCAAATGGCATAAAATTATAGGTTTAAGTGGGTGATAGTATTTGAGTAATCTAGGTTGGATAAAGCTTCATAGAAAGATAAAAGAAAGCCCACTATATAAAGATTGTAATTCCAAACAAAGAGATATACTCATAAACCTATTGCTGTCAGTTAATCATAAGCCTAATAAATGGGTTTATGGAGGTAAAGAATATGAAGTTAAATCAGGACAGTTAATAACATCTTTGGAAAGCATAGCAAATATGTGTTCAAAAGATGTAAGTATTCAGAATGTAAGAACTGCTTTAAAGAAATTTGAAAGATATGGATTTCTAACAAATGAATCAACAAACAAAAATAGGCTTATAACTATTGAAAACTGGGAGCTATATCAATCTAATGAAGAAAATCAACAGACTAATCAACATGCAATTAACAAGCAACTAACAACTAACAAGAATGTAAATAATGAAAAAAGTAAAATATACAGTGAAATTATAGAAAAATTCAATACTACTTGTACAGAACTATCAAAAGTAAAGAAACTTACAGAGGCTAGAAAAAAAGTAATTAATGCTAGGATAAAAGAATATGATAAAGAGACTGTATTAGAAATTATTCATATAGTTAGTAAAACTAGTTTTTTAAATGGAAGCAACGAAAAAGGTTGGAAGGCAAATTTTGATTGGATAATGAGCCAAAATAATTTTATTAAGATATTAGAAGGCAATTATCAAGATAAATCAATTAATGTCAAAGTAAATGCAGATGCATATAGTCCAGATGATTCACAATTAAAGTGGTAGGGAGTTTATATTATGGATAATATGAGTAATTTAGTTAAGAACACAGAAGCAGAACAATCTATATTAGGTAGTATTTTACTAGATTCGAGGAAAATAGAAGAGGTTGAGATATTAATAAGTGAAGATATGTTTTATCATCAAGAACACAAACATATATTCAATTCAGTGAAAGATATACATAAAAGGGATGAGCCTATAGACATAATAACTCTTACAGAAGATTTAAAGAAAAAGGGGCTTATAGATTATGTTGGAGGTATAAGTTATTTGACAAAACTATCAACAATAGTTCCAACTATAGGTAATGTATCCCATTATATTGAGATAGTTATTGAAAAATATAAAAATAGAAATATAATTGATAAATTTAATAAATTCAAATTAGGTGAAATAGATGATAATACACTTATATATCAATTAGAAAAATACGTTAATGAAGTTAATCAGAAATTGGTTAAGAAGGATTCTAGTATAACAGCTATATCAGAAAGAGCCTTTGAATACATAAATGATGAAATTGAAGAAGGTATCAATATAGGAATAAAATTTTTAGATGAAACTATTGGAGGTCTATATAGTGGTGAATTAATTACAATAGCAGCCAAAAGTGGAAGAGGAAAAACAGCACTAGCTTTGCAGATAATGAGAAATGTAGTATTTCAAGGTAAAAAAGTACTTTTTATAAGTGGGGAAATGAGTGATATACAAATTTTGTTTAGAAACATAGCTTCTTTAACTGGAATATCAGTTGTAAAAATGAAGAATAGAAATCTAAATGAAGAAGAAATAATTAAATACATAAATGCTTTAAGTACTTTAAATCAGGAAAATAATCTCTATATTAATGATTCAGTAAATACAATATCAGGAATTAAGAGAGAAATAAAAAGTATTAAACCAGATGTTGTTATAATTGATTACCTTCAGATTTTGGATTACGAAGGTAAAGAAGTTGGAGAAGCTAAATTTGCTGATTTATCAAGGCAAATAAAAAAGATTACTTTAGATTTTAATATTCCAATTATACAGTTGGCTCAATTGAATGATGAATTGAAGGATGAAAGACCAAAAGGGGATAGAGTAATGAGAAGTTCAAAACAGATATATATGGATTCTAATTCAGTTATATATATTCATAGACCTACAGAGAAAGAGGCTCTTGATTATTGTAAGACAATGGGAATAGAGGATATAAAAGAATTAAGGCGTAGAGAAAAAGGTTTTGGAGCTAATTTAAGTGAGATTATAGTTGCTAAAAATAGAGATGGGGAATCAGGTTTTAGACCTTATTGGTATATAGGAAGTTTGTTTTCTTTTAAGGAATGCAAGAAGGTAAAGGAGGTATAAAAAAATATAATTTATTAAGTGATATAAACTATTGTTTAAGGAGTGTTAGAAGAAAAGTATATAATCCTTAATCGCAAGCAATGAAGATTTAAAATATATAGTATTTAGATTGAAAAATTTATTAGAAAAAGGTAGCTGCCATATAAATATAACAACTACCTTTATAAATTAGGTACTTAATGTACACTAACCTACACAAGTTAAGTATATATTAAGTACCAGATGAAAGTCAAGGAGGTACTAAAATGTATGATGAAATTATAGAAATATATTTTGATTATTGGATAAATGAACATATGTATAGAGATATTTTAGAAAAAGACAAATATTATATTGAAAGTTGGAAAGAAATTAAGAAGGCTAATAAATTATTAGAAAAAAATTTATCAGAAGAAAAGAAAATGGATGTATTAATAGAATTAAATGATTTATTTAATTCAGTTGTAGAGATTGAAAGAGAACTTGGTTATAAGCTTGGTTTTAAGGCAGGAGCCAGATTTATGATTGAATTATTAAATAGTTAATTTGACATATTGTAAATAAAGAGTTTTTGAAGATGTAAGGAATTAAATGTGTAGTTATCAATGAAAAATAAGCTTTGAATAGTATATAAAATTATTATTTTGAATTTATGTGTATTAAGATTAAATTTTTATTTGTAATTAAAATAATTATCTACTATAATTTAAATATAAGGGAAGCTGGAACCTTCCCTTATATTTAAAATTTTAGATTATACCAAAGATGACTATTTTTACGACAGTTAAAAATGTGCCAACTTGAAGGACGAGTTCAGTTAATTCTTTTAGGAATTTTTTGAACTCTCGGATTTTTTTATTAGAAAACATTATGTATTATCACCTCATTTCTTTATGTAAATTGTAGGTTGAATAAATAAAACCGTACCATGCTTATATTATACATGGATATAAGGCGATTAGGATTATATAATAAAAATTTTATAAAAAAAATAATTATGTAATGTGTAGTATGAGAATAAGTAAAATTGTGTGATGAAATGTATATGCTAGAAAAGGTATTAAAATTGTACTTTGTAGAAAATTTTAATTGTTTAATATTATATAAATTAAATTATAGCATATTCTGAACTCTTATTTTATGGAGAAACAATTTTTTTATAATAAACTACCTATACAATAGACTGATGGTATTTTGTTTTTTGAAGTAAAATAGTGGAAAAAAATAAAGGCATTTAAAGATATATGTCTAATTTTATAAAATAAACATATATTACGAAATTTATATTAAATATTTGAGGAGATAAAATGATATTAAATAAGATAGAAATAATTGGAGATATAGCTCACTTTAAAATTCCTATGCATAGCAAGATACAAAGAACATATGAGATTCCACCAATATCAACAATCGTTGGAATTTTGAAAAATATATATGGTGAAGAAATCGATGATTTTACACTGGGATATGTTATATATCATAATGGTACATTTAAGGACTTACAAACGATATATAAAGAAATAAATCCAAATGTAAAGACATTAACAGATAGTGATAGATTTCAAACTGATGTATGTCCTATTGAATATCTAATTAATCCTAAACTCATCATATATACAGATATTAACAAAAATATAGAATTTAATGAACCACTATGTTTAGGTAAGACAAATTGCTTAGCAAAGGTACTGTCCTTAGGTGAAATTAAAGTAAATCTAATAGATAAAGAAGCTGTTGGATACAATCAGTATACAGATATTAATATTGGAGATGGAATGATAAAAAGAATAAATACATTAACAAAATATAATGAAAAGAAGGGTTATTATGATATATATTCATCAATGGTAAGAGAAAATAATGAGTTTGAATATAATAAATATTATGATGAAGATGAGAAACAGAATATTTTCTTATGGAATTGGAAAAAAGGAGGAGTAATTAAATGCATTTAGTAAGAAGATATTTGATACTCACAGTGGATAATGAAGTTGTATTAGATTACAATTACCAGTATGAGCTAATGAAAAGGATATATGAAGCTATTGAAGTTAATGATAGAAGAAAAGCACTAAGCCTTCACAATGAAGGTTATAAAATAGATAAAAAGGTATTTAAACTATTTAATTATACAATGATGTTTGAAGATGCTAAATATTCAAAAGAAGGAATACATTTGAATTCTCGAACAAAAATTAGATTAATTCTAAGTGGATATGATGATATATTAAATAACATAATAAAAGGTTTTATTAAATGTAAGGTTTTTAAACTATATAATATAGAGTTTAAATTATCAAATATGGATGAAGATTCAAAGATAGGTTTTAATAGTATAACACTTTATAAAGTAAGGTCACCTATTGTAGCAAGTCTATATGACTTAAAAAGTAAAAAGCAAGTATATTTAAATCCAATGCAAGAAGAGTTTTATAAAGCATTGCATGATAATTTAATGAAAAAATATAAGCTTATATATAATAAAGAATATACTGGTGAAGTATATTTTGATATTGAGGATGTCTTATCAGTAAAAAAGAAATATGTAACCAATATAAAAGGAAAAGGATTTGTAATTGGGTATACAGACTTTGAAATATTTGTAGAAGCTGATAAGGATATGCAAAAAGTTATTTATTATTGTGGACTAGGGGAAAAAAATAGTATAGGAATGGGGTTATTAACTTATATAACTTCTAGGAGGGCTTAACATGGATAGAAGTTACAATGTATTTGTTGATAATGGTCTATATGTATTAGCTCATTATTTGAATAAAGATGTTAATGATATAACTTATCAATATATAGAGAATAGTATAGATTTAATGAGTGATAAAATTGAGGAATTTGTAAGTTGCGAAAAATACTCTAATTTAAAAAGTATGTGTTTTAGTAATTCTACATTAACTCAACCAAAAGGAAAAGTTACTTTAAAGGATAAACTAAAAGGTTTTGTTGAAAATAAAGGAAATGAATATTGTAGTTTGTGTGGTCAATATAAAGCTAAAGTTAAAATTGAGGATAAAGAATATAATATAGGAAGAAGCTATATGCCTAATTTAGTTGCAAATACATTTTATAATTTTTCTAATAACTTGCAAGGTTTGAATATATGCCCATACTGTTTAGTATTGACTATGTATTCAATTTTAAATTGTAGAGTGAGTAAGTATGCTTTTTTATACAATTCCACATCAAATGAATTTATGGAAGATTACACTTACAATATGCAACAAGAAAATTTAATTGATATAGAGTTGAGAGCAAAGAAAGAAAAAGAAAAATATTCAACTATAGAATTATTAGAGAGTCTAATTTGTAAATATAACTCATTTGATGGGCATATAGAGCAATATATGTTTAATAACTCTGGTCAATCTCAGGATATTCAAGTAAATAACATAAAAAATAGTGATGTAAATTTGTTAATGAAATTGCAAAAAGAAGCATTACTAAGAGAGTTTAAAGATTTACACCTAGATATAGATGTACTAAGAGGTACTTTAGAAAGTAACTATCTCAGAAAAATCTATAATTTGGACAAGAGAGAGAAAATAGCTTCTGATGAACTTATTGTATTTTTAAACAGGGAGGTGAATATATTGAAAAAAGTTAAAATTGATATAATAAAAAAACTAACAGAAAAATTAAAAGCTAGTAACTTAGATATAGACAAAATTTACAAAGAATTGAAAATGTTAGGTAAATTTCATGCATATGAGGACTGGTTAGTTAATTTAAATGAAATATATTATGAAGATACTGGAGAAAAGTTATTAGAAACAGATGATTATATAGAATTGGATGATGTAAAAGGTTTTAGACAGATTAAAAATTTAATATTAGTAAGTTTAATTTAATAATATTATGGAGGGTTAAAATGGAAAATAAAAATTCAAATAGAATGTTAAATATAGGCTATGCAATAGAAGTTTTGTGTGGACGATTAAATGGAAGTAGCAGTGAAGTAGAAAAGAAAAATAATTCCTATAAGAACTCTACTTATACAAAAAAAATAGGAAATAGAAGTAGAATATCAAGTCAATGTCAGAAATATAATCAAAAGCTATTTATGGAGCAAGTTTGTGGCTATGAACAAAATATTAAAACTAAAGATGGTAAACAAGTAAAATTGATTCCAAACCCATTTAAATATGCGACAGATGATATATTTGGCTTTATGATGGCAGAAAAATTATCTATAGAAGAAGATGTGTACAATGAATTATCAGATGAAGAAAAAGAAATATATAAAAAAAATAAGAAGAAATATGAAGCAAATATAACTAAAAAAAGAAAGTCAAGATGGCAAATGAACTCTTTAATAAATGTATCAAATAGAAAGGTTGAATGGGAGTGGAATGTTTGTGGAACTACAGGAGATAGTATGCCATATCAAGTTGAGGTATATTCAGGAGTACATGCAAATATAGCAAATCTTAATATAGGAAAGATAGGAGAATATGATATATCTGATATAGCAAGTGAGCATAGAGATTATACAACTTTAGAAGCTAAATCAATTGGTGTTGAAAAGTTAGATAAAGAAGAAAAGTTTAAAAGAATAGAGGCTCTTCTAAAATCACTAGAATACTTAAGCATAGAAGGAAATAAGACAAATCATTTAACTGATACAAAACCAAAATTTGTTGTATTGGGGGAATACTCATGGGGAAATAATGTATTTCAAGGAATTGTCAAAGAGAATGGATTAGATATAGAGATGTTAAAAGAATCTATAGAACAAAATGAAGAATTTAGACAAAGTGATATATGGATTGGGATAAATAAATTTTATGATGATACATTTAATGAGATAGAAGTTAATAATGAAAAGGAACAAATAAAGAAATGTCTAGAAGAAGAATTTGAAGAATATGATTTTATAAAAATATCAAATGTACATGAAGCTTTTGAGAGTTATAAAAAATTTCTAAAAGAAACTTTATAAAGGTAACATAATGAATAGTTTAGATAAGTATAAAGCTAAATCAGATGGGATAAGTATAGATAAGCATAATGAAGATATGAATTACATAATGAATCAATTAGTTAGTATATATAATATATCTGATGATATGAGAAACGATTTGAATGAGGCAATTGTATGTCATGATGTAGGAAAAGTAGTAAAAAGTTTCCAAGATAATATTGAAAATACAATAAGAAGGGTTAGGCATGAGTTATTGTCAGCAAGTATTAAGCATTTAAAGAGAGGTCAGAAGCTAGCTATATTAACTCACCATAAAGATATAAAGTTTTTAGAGGGTCAAATAACAAATTCTATTTATGAAATTGAATTGAATGAATTAAAGGAAATATTAGATGTTGAAGTAGAAGATATAAGACCATTTATAAAGGAAATATCAAGAGCAAGAAATGATGATACTAGAAAACTTGAAAATATATTATTAAAAGGTTACTTGCAATATTGTGACCATATAGCTTCTGCTGGAATTAAAAGTATAGATAAAGGATTTAACTCTATTAAAGATTTTAGTCTACCAAAGGGTGTAAGTTATAATTCAATACAAGAAAAAGTCTTAAATATGGATAAAAATGAAGATATAATGATAATGGCTATGACAGGTCTTGGAAAAACAGCAACATCATTGTATTGGAGTAACCTAGCTCAAAATGAAGATAAAAGTAAGAGAGTGTATTATATACTTCCTTATACAGCAAGCATAAATTCTTTGTATGAAAATTTCCATAATAGGAATATAAGTGTAAGTATGTTACATAGTAAAGCTCCATATTTTTTGAATAAAATCAGCGATGAAGAAGATATAAAACAACTTTATCAGATATACAAAAAGAGTGTAAAACAGATTAATGTATGCACTATATTTCAGTTGGTAAAGTCTATATTTTCTTGTAAAAGATTTGAAATGTTACTATCACAATTAAAAGATAGTATATTTATAGTTGATGAAATACATTGTTTTGATACAAGAGTATTGTGTTATACATTGGAGTTCTTAAAATATTTAAAAGAAAACTTAAATATACAAATATGTATAATGAGTGCAAGTATACCAACTTGCTTAAAAAAGTTAATACAGGAAAGATTGAAAATAAGTACAATTATTGAGCCAGATAAGAATGATTTAATAAACAGACATAAGCTAAATAGAATAAATAAAAGTATACTAGATAGTTTAGACAAAATAGAAAATGATATGATTCAAGGAAAAAGGGTATTAATATGTGTTAATTCAGTGGATTTAGCTCAAGAATTATATAGGAAGCTTCAAAGTTATAATCCTAAACTAATACATGGTAGATTTAACACTAGAGATAGGGAACAAGCAGAAGAAGGTATAGAAAAAAGTTTTTTATTGATAGGTACTCAAAGTATAGAGGTGAGCTTAGATATAAGTTATGATGTACTTTATACAGAGTTAGCTCCTTTTGATTCGTTGTTACAAAGGTTTGGTAGAGTAAATAGAAAGGGCGAAAATAAGGAATTAAGTAATGTATATATATATGATTATGATATGAATCTTAATATATATGATTATGATATAGTAAATAGAACAGACACAGTAATATCAGAGATAATACATAAAGATAATTCTATAGTTAATGAGAGTAAAGTTTCATTTTATTTAGATAATGTCTATCTGGATATAGATATGGATAAATACAACAAGCATAAAACTACCTTAGAAATTATAATAAGAAACATGAGAGTAGGCGTCTGGAATAAATCTGCTAGTATTGACATGCTTAATAATGATAGTATTAGTGTTATACCTGAAAGTTTAATAGATGAGTATAAATTGTTTTTAAATCAAAAAATGTACTTGGAAGCTAGTTCATTATTTGTAAATGTATCTGTAAAAAGATATAATTCCAATAGAAATATGTTTTATGAAGATAATGATGTAATTGTTACAAGCTATAGTTATGCTAATAAATTAGGTCTAGAATTCGATTAGGAGTATTTATTTAGATAGTTGTAAATATACATGTTTTTATATATAATTATGTTGAAGCTTATTATTTAAATTGTACTATATTAGTTATAAAATACCATGCTTATATTATGTGTTTGAATTAAACTAAATTAGTTGAGATATTAAGAATAAAAATGTTAATATAAGCAAGTTATATTAAAATATATAGAAATCATATGATAATATTTATATATTTTAGATAATGAAAAAACTAATTAAAGACATAGACATATTTTTAATAGTTTGTATTTTGAGTATAAAAGATATTGATTGTTTAATTAATATCTTTTTATATTGTTATCTTATATCAAAAAGTATGCAATAATTCTATGTTAGATATGTTTTTAAATTTATTATGTCTTAAAAATAATATTTAGTAGTTTTGGTTTTGCAGTGAGCGAAAAAATTACATAAGTGGCTGTAAATTAGTGATGGCAAAGATTACAACTGTATTTTTGATTGTATCAAAAAACACTACTTAGGGCTCACTGCAAATTATTCATTTTAATAATACTATAAGTATTGGAATTACTGTAGTTTTATTTGGGGTTTAAATTACACTAAGTTAGTTATAAATTAGAACCCCTTTTAATTTGCTCGTATCCAACTAAAAAGTTTAAATTACACTAAGTTAGTTATAAATTGAGGATTACTAAGTATATATTTAGTTTCATCATCAGTTTAAATTACACTAAGTTAGTTATAAATAAAAAACAGGACAAACAAGACAAAATCTTTCAAACAAGTTTAAATTACACTAAGTTAGTTATAAATTGCATTAACAAAATCCTCAACATTCAAAAAAGAATCGTTTAAATTACACTAAGTTAGTTATAAATTTATATTGAGAGTATGCTTTTACATATCCTCTCCCAAGTTTAAATTACACTAAGTTAGTTATAAATGAGCAGGAAAAAGAACTTGAACGACTTAAAATTAAAGTTTAAATTACACTAAGTTAGTTATAAATCAGTCTAGCTTAGATTAATAATAGGAGCTTTTTAACACGTTTAAATTACACTAAGTTAGTTATAAATTGATATGCAAAGTCAAATATAAACATACCTTTTGGTAGGTTTAAATTACACTAAGTTAGTTATAAATATGTTCGCAAGTTTCCAAGACAATTCTAAGCTATAGTGTTTAAATTACACTAAGTTAGTTATAAATAAGCGTACGATTTGTCTAATAGCATATCATATCTACGTTTAAATTACACTAAGTTAGTTATAAATTGACTAATTTGTTCGCCAAGTTGATTAAACCATTCTGGGTTTAAATTACACTAAGTTAGTTATAAATCATTGGGTATATTATTCAGATGGTGATGGTGGAGGAGGTTTAAATTACACTAAGTTAGTTATAAATTTTCTTTTTGCTAAGAATAATATCTCATTAAAGAAAGTTTAAATTACACTAAGTTAGTTATAAATAGTGAAAGTACTTTTAATACTTTTGATGATTTTGAAGGTTTAAATTACACTAAGTTAGTTATAAATTTTCGCTTCTTTTTAATAAAACGTCGCATAATCATCGTTTAAATTACACTAAGTTAGTTATAAATATAAAACAATTGTGATTATTATATAAATAATTTTAAAGTTTAAATTACACTAAGTTAGTTATAAATAAGGTTCATAAAGGTACTAATCTTGTTGTATCTAATGTTTAAATTACACTAAGTTAGTTATAAATGAATCACCTTCTGAATCTGTTTCAGTCTTTATTGCCTGTTTAAATTACACTAAGCTAGTTGCAGATATATCAGAAAGTATATATAAAATTATGTGTAAACTATATTGTTATGAGTACAAATAATATTTACCTATTCATTAAAAAACTTAACTGAGAGTTTGATTTATATTATGGAACCATCAAGATTTTTGGGTAATACAAAATCATACCCCAACAATACCCCAACTACAAAAATAAACAATAAAAAACAACCAAAAAAATTGCTCCGATATCATAACTAAATAGCCATATACCTATATTCACAAAAACCAACAAAACAATCAAATAACCACTTATAGACTCCCCTCGTCTCCACCATTGAAATCCACAAAAGATATTAGCAAATTGCTAATATCTTTTTTTGAAAATGAATTTAATAACATATATAATTAACTTATAAAACACACATGAAGAGGTAAAACTATATGGCCAAAATTGATAATATGATGTCCATACTATGGATGTTAAACTCAGATAAAAAAATTACCGCAAAACAAATATCTGAAAACCTAGAAATAAACATAAGAACTGTCTACAGACACATTGATACATTATCTGCCAGTGGAATACCTATAATTTCAGATACAGGTCATAATGGTGGATATACACTTTTAAATAATTTCATCAAAGCACCTCTTTTTTTCGATACAGAAGAGCAAACTGCACTACTTCATGCAGCTATATTTGCTAAAGAAGAAGGGTGTTTCTTAGATGAAACACTAGATAAAGCAACGTCAAAGTTAAAAATGTATTCAAATCAAAAACAAGAAGAAATTTTAACAAAACATTTAATAGGTTTTGAAGTAATAAAACCCACTGGAAAAATATCCATAGAATCTGGACTTAAAAAGTTAAAAAATAGTATAGCAAATGAATTATCTGTAGAAATTGACTATCACACAGCTAGTGAAGAAAAATCAAAATGTAGGATTATAAATCCATATGGAATTGTTCGTTGGAATAATAATTGGTACATAGTAGCATTTTGTCAAATGAGAAATGAGATTCGTAGTTTTAGGGTAGATAGAATTAGTAGTGTTATAGAAACAGCAAATACTTTTAATAGACCAAAGGAATTTTCAGCAAGTGAATTCTTTATAAAGGGGATTATGGACGAAACAAAAGATGAAGATAATACTATACAATTAGTTATAGAAGGAAAGATAAATGCATTGGACAACTTATGTCAGCATTGGCTTCTAGGATATTATTTGAAAGAAAGGACTTCAAATAAAGCAATATTTAAACTTCAAGAAGAGATAATATTTACATATGTACCAAATATACTTATAACTTATAGAAAATCGATACAAATAATTGAACCATTAAGTCTTAGGGATAAAGTAGTTGAAAATTTACTCGAATTAATTAATCATTATCAAATTTAATAACTTAACTGACAGAGTCTGTCAGTTAAGTTATTTTACAATATAGGTATATTAATTAATAAGATAAGGAGTAAAAGATGAAAAATAGAAAAGTATATATGTATGTATTTGATACTATGTCAGATTGGGAAGTTGGATATTTAACTGCTGAATTAAATACAGGAAGATATTTTAAAAAAGGATTAAAACCACTAAAAGTAATTACGGTAGGAATTGATAAAAATCCTATTATAACAATGGGTGGATTAAAAGTTTTGCCTGAGATTACAGTTGATGAGTTCGATATGGAAAGTAATGATTTATTAATTTTGCCAGGGGGAAATACTTGGACATCTATAGGTCATGAGATAATATTAGAAAAAGCTAAAGAGGCTTTGAGACAAGGGTCTATCGTTGCAGCTATTTGTGGTGCTACTTTAGGACTAGCTAAAACAGGTTTACTAGATTTTAGAAATCATACAAGTAATGATTTGGAATTTCTAAAAATGGTGATACCAAGTTATTCTGGAGAAAAATATTATAAAATGGAATCTGCAATTAGTGATGAAAATTTAATTACTGCTTCAGGAATTGCACCATTAGAATTTACGATACAAGTTTTAAAAGTTTTAGATGTTTTTAAAGAAGAAGCATTAAGTTCTTGGTTAAATCTTTATAAGACACATGACTCTAAATATTTTTTCGAATTAATGAATTGTAATAAATAAATTTAAGATTTATTTTTAAATTCAAAATCTAAACCACTTTCTCTATGGCAATAGATAAGTGGTTTTTTATTTTGGTTATGAAATCCATACCCATACTCCAGCCACAAAAAAAGGTATTTTTGAAGGATATTGAAGTGAATTTAGGTTGTATAATTATACATTTCAATATTGCGTATTAATTAGAGTAATAGTTAGTAAATAATATGATTAAGAGGATAGATATAATAAACTAATCTAATACTGTATTGTAATTTTTATTAAGTAATATATTAAGTAGTAGAATTTTTTAGAGATATAGTTCTATAAAAGTGAATAAATAAGTAGTTTTATAATATTATTTGTAACTATTCTATGCTTATCATGAAATATTTTATAAGCTATACCTATAAAAAATTATTAAGAATTTACAATATTTTCTTGCAATTTATTTGGAAAAGTTATATATTTATAACATGAAGTGTTATAAATATATAACTTTTAAGGAGTGATTTTATATGTCTAGATCGAAGCTTGGTGTTAAAGCAAATCTTGTTTCAGAATTCCTGATGTTATCCTATTTATTTATAGACTTATTATTAAAAAAGTTTATTTTTAAAGAAGAAGGTATTTGGATTACTTTTATAATCTTATTAGTTTTTTGGGCATTTGACTCAATGTATAATAAAAAATATAATGATTTAATTGACGAGGCATCAAAACTTATGTTGTTAAAGGTTGATCAAATTGCATCAAAAATAATGCTATACTCTATGTTTGTAATAGCTGTTCTCTTTTCAGCTAATCATGCAAGAGATTTGGATATATCAAATTTGGATATAGGTATAATTCTCTTAGCAGTATTATTTATACAATCTTTAGCTAAATTAATCTTGTATATATATTTTGATAAAAGAGGGATATGTAACTGAGTGGCAATATCAACGAAAATAAAAAATTAAAATATAACTTTTAAGGAGTGATTTTATATGTCTAAATCAGAAACTGGAGTAAAGTCAAAGCTCATCTTAGAATTACTTGTAATAACTTATCTTTTTATAGCTGTATTAGCTACTAAGTATATTTTTAAAGGTCCAAGTACTGCATCTCTTCCAGGACTGAGCTGGTTAATAGTCTTTGGATGCTATTCAGTTTATAATAAAAAATATAATGATTTAGTTGATGAATCATCTAAATTTATACTATCAAAGGTTAATCAGATTGCAATAACAATAATGATGTATTCCATAGTTATAATTGCTATCTTCTTTGCAACTCCTTATACAAGGAATATAAATATATCAAACCAGGATACTGGAATAATTCTTATTGCAGTATTATTTATACAATCATTATCCAAATTAATTTTGTATATGTACTTTGATAAAAGGGGGATATGTAACTAAGTGTCAATATTGATGAAGACAAAAATAAAAGAGTATAGGGAAACACTCCTTATGACACAAAATGAACTTGCTAAATCAGTTGGAGTAAGACGTGAGACTATTGTACATTTAGAAAATGGAAAATATAATCCTTCTTTAAAGTTAGCGATGGATATCGCGAAAGTATTCGATACTACAGTAGAAAATTTATTTGAATTTATTGAAGAAGAATAGTGGATAGGTTATAAACATTTATAAGATGACTAATGAAATATGGTTATTTAATTATTAAATTTGTTAAAAATATTTATATAAGAAGTAGTCAATACTTTTGATTAATATTTAAAATAGAACCCACATATATACATTATTTATTGAAGGTGGACTAGATAAAAATAATAAGTGCTATAAGAAAGTATTCATACTATATAAGCATTCGTTCAGGTGGTCTATTTATAGGTCACTTTTTATGTGCATAATGATAATACTAATACTTAAAATATGTCTTGAAGAAATAAAATACTCAGATTGAAAAATGGATTAATGTGAATATAAAAATTATATGTATAAAAATAAGTATAACTATAGAAAAAAACAATAATAAAACAGGAGTATATAGAAAAATACAATTATATAGATTATTGTCGAATCGTTGACTATAAGAATAATAACATTTAAAATGAACATGGAGAATATGGGGGGAGGAGTTAATATGAAGAGAAAAATAGCAGCTATTTTATTAACTGTGGTAATGTCATTATTACTTGTAGCTTGTAGCAATGATAACACATCAAAAAGTGATAAATTAGAGGATACATTAGTAGTATATACTACTCATGGTGAGGATATGTTAGGAGCAATTTCTGAGGAATTTACAAAGGAAACAGGAGTTAATGTTGAATTCATAAACTTAAAAGGTGAATTAGCAGACCGCGTTAGAAGTGAAAAAGATAATCCACAAGCAGATGTAATGTTTGGTGGAGATACATCTACATATATGCAATTAAAAGAAGAAGGATTATATGAAAAGACTGAACCAAGCTGGAATAATGAATTAGACAAGTCTTATAAAGACTCAGAAGGATATTGGTATGGAACTATAAAAACACCAGTAATGATGTTTTATAACACAAAATTATTATCAGCGGATAAAGCACCAAAAGATTGGAGCGATTTAACAAAAGAAGAATATAAAGATTTAATAGTTACTAGAGACTCATTATCATCATCTATGCGTTCTACTGTTAGTAACTTAATCAATTACTATTCAACTACTAAGAGTGAAGCTGAAGCTTGGAAGTACCTTGAAGGTTTAAATAAAAATATCAAGAACTACTACAATAGTGGAAGTGTTATGTATTCAGCAATTGGTAAAGGTGAGGCTGCGATATCTGTTGCAGTGTTAAGTGATATAATAGATAATAAAGAAAAAAATAATATGCCATTAGAAGTTGTAGATGCACAGAGTGGTTCTGTAGTAATCACAGACTGTGTAGCAGCTCTAAAAAATGCTCCACATCCAAATGTAGCAGCTAAATTTGTAGATTTTGTTGGAAGTGCTAAGATTCAAGCTATGATTGCAAATGATTTTAACCGTATACCAACATTAGATTCTGCACTTAAAGATTCACCAAAATGGATGTCAAAAGAATATAAAGCTATGGATGTAGATTGGTCTGTAATTGGAAAAAATCAGTCTAACTGGATTGAAAAGTGGGAAACAGATATAATAGATAACAATAAAACTATAAAATAGTCTAGTTAGATAATTTAATATTATATACAAAAATAGTGAGGATTTTCCTCGCTATTTTACGTATAAGGGAACTATGGTATGTCATGATTTTTGTATAACTCATACAACCAAATGATACTAATGCACTGATATTAAATAAAATAGATTTTGAGCAATTAATGAAGTAGTCAACGATATGAAGTAATTCATTTATAAATATTAGATAATTTGCGGGGTCGATATGAAGAATATAGAATTAAAGGAAATTAATCATTATTATGGAAAAGAAAAAGTATTGCATGATGTTAATATATCCATTAAAGAAGGCGAGTTTTTTACTTTATTAGGTCCTTCTGGATGTGGTAAAACGACTATTTTAAGAATAATTGGTGGATTTATAAAACCTTCTTCTGGAAGTATTTATGTTGGTGATAAAGATATTACTAACCTAGAACCAGAAAATAGAAATATGGGAACTGTTTTTCAAAACTATGCACTGTTTCCGAATATGACTGTAGAAGAAAATGTATCTTATGGATTGAAAATAAAAAAGTTATCTAAAAAAATTATAGTAGAAAAATGTGATACTTATTTAGAATTGGCAGGAATGAAAAATTTTAGGAAAAAAAAGATTGATGAACTATCTGGTGGACAGCAACAAAGAGTGGCAGTAGCAAGAGCATTAGCTACTGAGCCTACGATGCTTTTATTAGATGAGCCAATGTCTAATTTAGATGTAGCTTTAAGAGTCAAAATGAGAGAAGAAATAAGAGAGATACAGAAAAAGATAGGTATTACTACTTTATTTATTACTCATGATCAACAAGAAGCTTTAGCTATTTCTGATAGAATAGCTATAATGGATAAGGGGAAAGTTCTTCAAATTGATATGCCAATGGAAGTTTACAAAAGACCATTGAATGATTTTGTGGCAAACTTTGTAGGTACTTCAAACTGTATTGAAAAAGAGGATTATGTTAATTTTAATATTGAAAAAGAGACAAAGCCATATATTTATAAAAGACCTGAAGAAATGGTATTATTGCAAAACACTAACCAAAGAGGGTTTGTAAAAGTAAAAGTAGAATCTAAGAATTTTTTAGGTCCAATCTTAGAATATACAGTATCAAATAATGGGAAAAAATATCAAGTGACTGAACTTAATAGGATGAATAATAGTAATAAATTAAATGTAGGGGATAGGGCATATCTAGGTGTGTTGAAAGGTGAATAATATGATTAAAAAAATAAACCATAGTAAATTCACACCTAAAAATATTATTTCTATTATTTTATACAGTATATTATTTTGGATTCTGATTGGGTATATTATCGTTCCAATAGCTAATACCTTTGCACAAGCATTCCAAAGTGAAGGTGGATATTCTTTTGAAGTTTTCAAAGAATACTTTTCAAACACTAATAATTTAAGGGTAGTAAGTAATACTATAATTTTGGGATTAGGTTCTGTACTTGTATGTGGAATTATGGGAATATCACTTGCCCTGTATATGACATTTGTTTGTGATAAACACAAAAAAATCATACATATTCTTTTACTAAGTCCAATGATGATTCCTGGAGTAATTATGGTAATTGCATGTATTCAGCTTTATGGAGAAAGTGGGATAGTTACAAAATCTATAGAAATTTTACTTTCCTTTATCAACAAACCCTATGATTTTAGTGGATTAAAAGGGATTTTATTTGTAGTCGCATATACTCAGTATGTGTATTTTTATTTAAATGTATATGTTGCCTTAAAATATGTAGATTACTCAACAGTTGAAGCTGCAAAAGGAATGGGAGCATCAAAGCTAAGAGTATTTTTTGATGTAATATGGCCTGTTATTACACCTGCTGTTATAACTTCTACTATTATAACTTTTGCATCAGGGATTAGTTCTTTCTCAGCACCAAATCTTATAGGTGGTGGTTTTAAAGTTTTGAGCACTCAGATTGTTAGGTCTAAGGCTAATAATCACATGGATATAGCATCAGTTCAAGTAATTACTTTGTTACTAATGGGGATTGCATTTATGCTCTTGTTACAGTATTATGGCAAAAAATATGGAGTAGTATCCTCCTTAAAATCTCAAAGTTATAAAGTCGATAATAGAAAAAAAGACTTATTTACATTTGTATGTAAGATTATTATTGAAATACAAATTATTATAATTATGCTTCCTATAATTACTATTGTATACTTATCATTTGTAAGTACACATTCAATTATGACGACCATATTTCCTAGAGACTTTACACTGGAGAACTACCAGATGATTTTCCAAAAATCACGTGTATTACAGCCTATTTTAAATAGCTTGAAAATGTCTTTAATGGCAGTAGCATTAGGATTGATAATTACTGTACCAGTTTCGTATTTAGTAATTAAAAAGGATAATACATATAATCGACTAGCAAAATTTATTATAATGTTACCTTGGAGTATGCCTGCAAGTGCCATTGCAGTTAACCTAATTAATACATTTAATCAAAAAAGTATATTTGCTTTTAATGAGTCCTTAATAGGTGGTTTTTATATTTTACCTATAGCATATGCAATTTATGCTTTACCATTACTATTTTCATCTAATGAGGTTGCTATGAGGTCAATAAATTTAGGACTAGAAGAATCATCAAGGAGTTTAGGTGCTGGAAGAGTACAAACCTTTTATAATGTAATAATACCAAATATGATGCCAGGGATAATTTCAGGAGCTATATTAGTATTCATTCGTACAATTGGAGAATATACAATGTCAGCCTTGCTTTATGGTGTTTACAATAGACCTATTTCAATTTCCATTGTAACTAATATGCAAGAGTTTAAGATAGGAGTATCTATGGCTTATGGTGTATTAGTAATTGGTATATGCTATATAGCATTAGGAGTAATTTTTAAATTAGATAGAAAAAGATTTACATAAAATAACAGATACTAATTTATAAATTGATGGTTAGAAGACTAAGACTCTTTATTTCTTGGAAATAAACTAAAGGAGTGTACTTTTGGTGTTTTATGTCAAGTTTATGACAGTGAAAAATTAGATAATTGTGAGTATGATTCCTATAAATCATCTCTACTATTGAAATCCACAAAAAGATATTAGCTAGTTGGCTAATATCTTTTTGATTTTTTTGATATCAATATAGTATTAACTATGGTACTAGTATTTTAAAATTTATATCTACATGTATGTAAAATATACTATTATTAACCATTAATTTTCTAGTAAATGAAAGTAGGGTATTTGATATGTTTACATCTTTTGATAAATTAGATGATATAGCTATAGTATAGAATTTAAATGAAGACTTACAAAGTAAGTGCAATTATTAGAGTATACTTTTTAGCTTCTTGAGTATTGATAATAAGTAAGTTTAAAAAATTAGGGCACTAAATTATTTTATAAAATTTTATAATTTGGTATATATTTGCTTTATGAATTATTATTGCAATTTATAATATTAATTTGTTAGAATGCAATAATTTGAAGCTTTAAAGAGATTATAGTTATATTTATCTAATTGATTATTATAAAGAATTAGGACGGATAAGATATATTAAAATAGTTAAGAAGAGAAGCTTTACATAGTAAGTATGGTTAACTATGATACAGGCTTCTAAAAATTCCTTATTGAAAAGGAACTAAGAATATATAATAAAAGTTCCTTTTCAATAAGGAAAACGATTGTTATTTTCTGACTTTTATTACCCTGATATTATTTAAATATAAACAACAACAAAACCAATAACAAATAAATCAAAATTTAAAATTAAAAATATCAGGAGGTACAATATGTTAATAAATATGAAGGAAATGTTACAAGTGGCACAAGAAAATAAATTTGCAGTACCAGCATTTAATATAGGAAGTGGGCAAATACTTAAAGCAGTGGTACAGAGTGCTAATGAAAAAAATGCACCAGTAATCCTTGCAATACACCCAAATGAGTTAAGTTTTCTAGAAGATAGCTTTGTAGCTAGTTGCATAGAAGAAGCAAATAAGAGTAAGGTACCAATGGTAATACACTTAGACCATGGAGCAAATAAAAATCAAATATTAAGAGCTATAAGATGTGGATTTACATCAGTAATGATTGATGGGTCACATTTACCATATGAAGAAAATGTAGCTATATCTAGAGAAATAGTAGAAATAGCAAGAGGATTAAATGTATCTGTAGAAGGAGAACTTGGCACAATAGGGACAACTGGAACATCAGGAGAAGGTGGCTCTGATGAAATAATATATACAAATCCACAATTAGCTAGGGATTTTGTTGAAAAAACAGGAGTAGATACACTAGCTATTGCAATTGGTACAGCACATGGTATATATCCAAAAGGATTTAAACCAGAACTTAGATTAGACTTATTGAAAGAAATAAAAGAAGTAGTAGACATACCTTTAGTCCTTCATGGAGGCTCATCAAATCCAGATGAAGAAATAGCACAAGCAGTTAAACTAGGAGTTTGTAAAGTAAATATTTCAAGTGATGTTAAATCAGCATATTATAAGAAGTGCAGAGAAGTATTAGAACAAAACCCAAGTTTATATGAACCAGATGCTATATATCCACAATGTATAGAAGCTGCAAGGGAGGTTATAGAGTTTAAAATGAATTTATTTAATGACATAGATAAATTAAAATGTTTTTCACAAAAAGAAGAATTAGTGATTGGATAACAATTTACGAGGAGGTGAGAGTCTATGATAGAGCAAATATTACGTAGCGATTGTATTGTATTAGATAAACAATTTAAAACTAAGAAAGAAGTAATTGATTATATGGCAAATCATTTGTATCATGGAAATTATATAAATGATAAAGAAAAGTTTATAATTGATATTAATAAACGTGAAAAAGAATCACCAACCAACATGGGAAATTTAATAGCTATCCCTCATGCCAAGTCAAGTGCAGTAAATCAACCTGTGATGATGTATTTAAGAACAGATAAGGATATTGTGGATAATGATGGTCAGAAACTTAGGTCATTTTTTATGATAGCAATTCCAGAATCAGGTTTGGATGCTCATCTTAAGATTATATCTAAACTAGCTACATATTTAATGGATGAAAATCTTATCAAGAATCTACTAAATGCAGAAACTCCATATGAAATATTAAATATATTTAATTGTAAGGCTGTAGAATCAGGAGATTTAAGTAATAATCAAAGTAAAGGTCTTATAGTTGGAATAACAGGATGTCCAACAGGGATAGCTCATACTTTTATGGCAAAAAAAGCATTAGAAGAAGCAGGGCAAGAACTTGGATATGAAGTTAAAATAGAAACACATGGAGCTATAGGTATAGAAAATAAGTTAACTAAAGAGGATATAAAAAAAGCAGAGTATGTGATTATAGCTTGTGATAGAGAAATTCAAACAAGTAGATTTATAGGAAAGAAAGTATTACAAAAGAAAGTAGCAGATGCTAAAAATGTTTCATTAGCTAAAAATTTAATTATAAATGCTGAAAATGGCATGGCTAAAGAAATTAAGCCAGGTGGAAAAACTTTAGAAGATTCAAAAGAAATACTTCAAGGAGCAGAGAAAAAAGGTATTTATAAACACTTAATGAATGGTGTATCTGAAATGATTCCATTTGTAGTAATAGGTGGGATTGGTATAGCTATAGCATTTATGTTTGGTATATTTGCATCAGACCCGACTCACGAAACATACAACCCTATAGCTGGATTCTTTGGGCAACTTGGAGGTGACTCAGCATTTAAGTTATTCATACCAATACTTGCTGGTTTTATAGCTAAATCAATTGCTGGAAGGCAAGGTTTTGCTCCTGCTATGATAGCTGGTTTTATGGCAGTTATTGGAGGTTCAGGATTTCTGGGGGGTATGGTAGCAGGATTTGCAACAGGATACATAGCTTTAGGAGTAATTAAGATAACAGAAAACTTACCAGATGTATTAAAGGGAGTAAATGCTGTACTGATATGTCCACTGTTAATTGCGTTTACAAGTGGAGCTATAATGTTCTTCATAGTTAATACACCAGCATCATGGTTAAATGAAGCTTTACAGTCTTGGTTACAAAGTATGTCTGGAACTAATAAAATATTATTAGGTGCAATATTAGCAGGAATGATGGCATCAGATATGGGAGGCCCTATTAATAAAACGGCTTCTGCATTTGGATTAGCTATGTTCTCTAGTAATGTATTTGAACCATCAGCTGCATTAATGGTAGGAGGAATGGTGCCTCCATTAGCAATAGCATTAGCTATGTTAATATTCAAAAATAAGTTTACTAAAGAAGAAAGAAAGTCAGCACTACCAACTGCTATAATGGGTGCATCTTTCATAACAGAAGGGGCAATACCATTTGCAGCTGCGGACCCGCTAAGAATGATTCCAGCAAATATAATTGGTTCTTGTATAGGTGGTGCAATATGTATGAGTTTAGATATAACCTTGATGGCACCACATGGAGGAATATTTGTAATACCATTTGCATGTAGTTCACCAATTGCGTATATAGCTTGTATATTAGTTGGAACAGTAATAACAACATTAATTATAGGGATAACAAAGCCTACTATAAAGAGTGAAAGTAGTGAATTTGAAGTACTTAGTGCTTAAATTATAAATAAAATTGAAAATAAGGATATTGAATAAGTAGTTGGTTATATCTCAATATCCTTATTTTTTATTTTGAAATTATATTCTATATTATATGAATTTTGTAAAGTGTATCATAAATTCTTTTACGATACAGAAGTATCTTAGTATTCTTACATAGCTATGAAATATGCTAAAATAGTACTTAATAGAAATATCAAAAAATAGGTAGGGGGCATAAGTATGCTTGTATCAAGACAAATTGAATTTCTTAAATTGATATTAAACGAAAATGAATATAGACCTATAAAATACTTTAAAGATAAATTAAATGTATCAGATAAAACATTACAAAAAGATTTGAAGATTATTGAGGTATATCTAGAAACTTTTAATATAAAAATTGATATAAAAAGAGGTTGTGGAATATTAATAGAAGCCTCAGCAAAGAACAATATAGACTTAATTAATAGTTTAAACATACAATCAAAGGGAAATAAATCTTTATCAGTAGAGCAAAGAAGAATGGAAATTTTAAAATATCTATTATTAAATTCAAGTAATATAACTTCAATAAATCAGCTATCGGATAAATATTATGTAAGTAAAACCTCTATAGTAAATGATTTTAAATATATAGAGGAATGGATAAAAGAATATAATTTAAAACTTAATAAAACCTTAGAAGGAACTAAAATTATAGGTAAAGAAGTGGACATAAGGAAATCGATTGCTAAGATGGTGGATGATTTATTAGATGAAAATTATGAACAGCATGATATATCTGAGTTAACAAGATTAGACTCTGCTACATTTAGTGCATTGATAAATTTATTTGATATTGATTCTATTATATTCGTAGAAACTATAATCACAGAATTGGAAGATAATTTAGGATATGTTATAAGTCAGCCCTACTATATAAATTTAATTACACATATACTTATATGCTTAAAGAGAGTTGGAGAAGGTAATCAAATAGAGTTCCAGGAGGAAAAGGAAGTTTCTATATGTAATTTGGATGAGTTAGTATATCAAAAGGTAACTACACTTATAGGTAAAATAGAAAATAGATACAGAGTAAAAATAACTAAAGATGAAATTAAATATATTTATATATATTTAGTATCATCTGGATTTAGTAGCGAAAGTAATAAGAGTAGCAATGATGAATCAGATATATTAAGTGATAGTGAAAAAGTGTCATCTATAATGATAGAGAATATGTCACAGTTTTTAAATATAAATCTTAGAGATGATGAATTATTACAAAAAAGTCTAGCATCTCATGTAAGACACATGTTAAACAGATTAAGATATGATATCCAAATAAAAAACCCATTATTAGAAGAGATACGAGAGAGATTTTCGGATGTACTGGGGTTGTGCATGATGACTATAAATATTATGACAGAGTATTATAATCTAAAAAATATTAGTATAGATGAAGTTTCATATCTAGCTACATATTTTCAAGCAGCTATAGAAAGAAATATGAGTGATAAAAGAGTAATAGTAGTTTGTAATACAGGATATGGAACGTCTCAGCTTCTTGCAGCTAGATTAAAAAGAGAATTTCCTGAGTGGACTATAGTTGATATAATTCCTATGCATCAATTGAATAAGCGAAATTTAGATGATGTAGATTTTGTAATATCTACTGTAAATTTAGACTTGAAAGACAAATTACATATAGTTGTATCAGTACTATTAATGGAAAGTGACATTAATAATATAAAAAATGCCTTACTTAATAAACCTCAAAATAATATGGTCTTAGATACAAACTTATTAGGTGTATATTTAAAAGATAATATATATTTTAATTTTGATGTAAGTCAGATGAGAAGTTTAATAGGTATGAATTTAAGCAGTAAATATGAATCTATCTCATTAGGAAAAGATTTAAATATATATATATGTAATCAAAGTAAAGTAAATAGAGGAATAATGAATGTTGATAATATTAATAGAACGATTAATCTTTATTTAGAAACTAGTAATCGTAGTTTTTTAAAGCATATTTTGATTGAAGTATCAAATCTATACAGGCAAAAGAACTATATAAATTATATAATAGATTGCGAAAGAAAAGAGGATATTAAAATATTATTTAATAACAATATACTGGAGAAAATAAATGGAAATTAGAGATATATTAAGCGAAGAAAATATTATTTTAGATTTAAAATCAACTACAAAAGAAGGCATAATACAAGAATTAGTAGATAAATTATACGATAAAGGAAGTATAACTTCAAGAAGCAAGTTTATAAAGGCACTAAAGCATAGAGAGAAAATAGGCTCTACAAGTATAGGTTATCAGATGGCTATGCCACATGGGAAAACAAAGTATGTAAAGAAAGCATCTGTGGTAATAGGTAAATCTGTAGAAGGTGTAGATTGGCCAAGCATAGATGGATTGCCTGTAAAAGTAATAATTATGTTTGCTATGCCACAATCTGAAGGAAATGAGGACATAATATTAATGTCTAAAATATCTTATATTTTAGGTGGTAAAGATATAAGTGAAAAGCTTTTAAATGCACATACTAAAAAAGAAATATTAGATGTATTTTATGAAGCCTAGATATTATATGAACTATAAATTTGAATTTATTTTGAGGTATTGAATTAATCTAAGAAAATTTGGTGAAATCTACATGGATTATAATTCTTATAAAAGATATATTTATTTAAAATGTGCATCTGATTGGGGATGTGCTTTTTTGTTATTTGTTATAACAATAAATAAAAGAAACTTATTATATGAAAACCATAATGCTTTAAAATGTATGAAAATCTTGTGTAATAGAGAGGGTAAAAATTTAATGGTAATCAAATTCTTTACCAATGAATATAAAAAATATCTACGTGTTATAATAGTTTAAACTAATGAACGAAAGGTAGATAAAAGCATATGAGATATAAGCATATAATTGAAGTTAATAAAGAACTTTGTATTGGATGTGGACTTTGTAAAAATGATTGTCCAGTAAATAATATAGATATAAAAAATAAAAAATCAGTAATAAAAAATCAAGATTGTTTAATGTGTGGGCATTGTGCAGCAATCTGTCCAAAAGAGGCTATTACACTAACAGGGTTTGATGAACCACCAATAGAACTTACAAAGAAGCCGAATATAGACCCAGATGAATTACTAATGGCAATCAAATCAAGAAGAAGTATCCGTAAGTTTAAAGATAAAGATGTTTCTTCAGAAATTATAAATCAAATTATAGAAGCTGGTAGATATACACCTAGTGCTAAAAACTCACAAGATATTTCATATATTGTTTTGGATAATAAAAAATTAATATATGAGAAGGAAGCAGTGAAATTTTTTAGAAAAATAAAGCCTATTGCAAATATCGCTGTTAAATATTCAAAGGAAGTTTCGATTGATGATAACTTTTTTTTCAAAAATGCTCCTACTGCAATAATGATAGTTACAAAAGATAAGATTAGTGGTTCACTTGCAGCATCAAATATGGCACTAATGGCAGAATCTTATGGTTTAGGAGTTTTATTTAGTGGATATTTTTCAGATGTAGCAAATAATTCACTAAAGCTAAAGAAACTTTTAGGTCTAAAACACAGGGCTCATGTACTCACAACACTAGTGATTGGATATCCAGATGTTAAATATAGACGTACTGCACAAAAAGAACCAGCAAATGTTAGATACTTATAAGAGGAGGAGGATTTTATGGAAAAAGAATGTCAGCAAAGAATGCAAGAAATAACATCTAGATTTAAAGAATGTCGTAAGGCTATCTCTGCTATGGGTGATGAAACTAGACAGTTAATTTTAATTACGCTTTTAGAAAGTGATTTTAATGGAATACGAGTGGGAGAAATTACAGAAAAAACACATCTTTCTCGTCCTGCTGTATCTCATCATCTTAAAATATTGAAAGAAGCAGAAATTGTTAATGTACGTAGAGAAGGAACAAAAAATTATTATTATCTCGATTCAAAAAAATCACAATGGAAATCATTAACAGAGTTAATAAATCTTATATTTATTGGAATACAACATATTGGTGAAAATGATATAAGAAAAGGTGAGTAAAGTAAAGTGATTTAATAAAAAGGAGGTAGTCTCAGAAATGATTTTAAAAATCGTTTTTGAGGCTACCTTCTTTAATAGTTCAAATAACAAAAATATATTATTCTAAATAGTATCTTTCTTTATGCTGAGTATTATTTTTATACTCGATAGCCTCAGTAGGGCAACCACAAATACATGCCATACAATGAGTGCAGTTATTTCCCCAATTTGGCTTTTGTTTTTTTAAATTAATATTATTTAAAGGACATAGTTCTACACATTTGCCACAGCCAATACATTTATCAGTATAGTGAAATCCTTTAGCATTAATAATCATTTTATAAAAAACTACATTTGTTATACCACTTTTAATTGTACCTCCTAAACCACTAGGGGTAATGATTTCAAATTCATTTTCATCATTTATATCAGAAACAATTTTATAGATTTGTTTATCTGCTTCTTCAATAATTTGTTTTGCTGTTTCTTTATCTGGTGTAGGAAATAAAGCTATATAATTTTCTGGCATTTTAATTTCTGCCATACCTTTTAGTTGCCACTCTTTGTATTTACATAATTTTTTAATATAGTTTATGGATTTTGCTGTATCACCACCACAGGTCATTATGAAGTAAACTTTCTTGTTGCCTAAAAACTTTGTTTTTTTTATAAAATCTGTAACCACTATTGGTAATCTCCATGCATAAGTAGGGCATACGAATATGAATGGCTTGTTTGTTGATATTAGGTCATCTGTTTTCTCTTCTTTTATAAGTTGATTTAATGATATTAGCTCATCACTTAATTCTTGTGCAATTTTGCGAGCTATATATCGGCTATTACCAGTACCACTAAAATATAAAATCATAATTATATCTCCCTAACTATTTTTTATTTTGACCCCTAATGCTTTTGTTCTAATAAAGTAATTTATGGATATATTGTATTGTAATAAATATAAAATTTACTAGTTAAAGAAATTATAGCACATTAATCTTTTTAATATTTATTGGTAAAGAATTTGATTACCATTAAATAATAGTTGTATAAGATGGAATATATAAAGAAAACGTTGACAAAATATGTCTAATGTTTTATCATAATAATTGGAATTAGGTAGTAATTGTTTAAGTACAAGCTAAGCTTATTCATTAATAATAGCAGTATCCTAGGAAGGAGTATGCCCATTATTATGGATAAGCTTTTTTTATGCTTAAAAGGAGGATAATCATGATAATTAATAAGATATTAAACAATAATGTTGTAATCACATTAGATGAAAATGATGAAGAAATTATCGTCATGGGTAAAGGCATTGGTTATCAAAAATCAAAAGGTAGTCTAATAGATAAAACTAAAGTAAACAAAGTATTTAGAATATCAAACAAAGAAATATCAAATAAGCTACAAGAATTACTTAATAATATTCCTATAGAGCATATGAAATTATCAAGTGAAATTATAGAATATGCACAGACAAAGTTAAACAAGAACTTAAATGAAAGTATTTATATATCGCTAAGTGACCATACATATTCTGCAATTCAAAGAATGAAAGAAGGAATAAACGTAAAAAATGCAATACTTTGGGAAATTAAAAGGTTTTACAAAGAAGAGTTTGAAATTGGAATGAAAGCACTGGACATTATTGAAAGCAAAACAGGTGTAAAATTGCCTGAAGATGAAGCTGGATTTATAGCTTTTCATATAGTCAATGCCCAGCTAAGTGAAGGTCATACTTTGGCATCTGATATTACAAAGTTAATACAAGAAGTACTTAGTATAGTTAGATATCATTTTAGGATAGAATTTCATGAAGAATCAGTATTTTATTATAGATTTATAATGCATCTTAAATTCTTTGCACAGAGATTACTTTTAAATAGTGCACATGAAGGTGAGACAGACAAAGAGTTATTAAGTATTATTAAGTCTAAGTATAATAAAGAGTTTGAATGTGTAATCAAAATTAAAAAATTTATTAAAAAACAATATAACTACATATTAACAGATGATGAACTTATATATTTAACTATACATTTAGCTAAAGTAGTTAAAGATTCAAAAATGTAAGTTGAATAATCTTGTAGTAGTTTATATGGGAATAGTTGTTGAAAGGAGTGATACTAAAAAGATATACCTATGGTTGGATGGTAACATTGAGTTGGCCAAACCTTCAAATTTCAAAAAATTAATTTAAATGGAATATGGAGGAGAAAATGGGAAAATACAAGCAATTAGCACAAGACGTAGTAAAAAATGTTGGAGGAAAAGAAAATATTAGTGGACTAGTACACTGTATTACGAGATTACGTTTTACATTAAAAGATGAAAGTATAGCAAATGATGATGTGTTGAAAAATATGGAAGGTATTGTTACTGTAATGAAAAGTGGAGGACAATATCAAGTGGTTATAGGAAATCATGTTGAAGCTGTATATAAAGATGTAGTTGAAATAATTGACTTAAATGAATCAAGTACAAATTCGGAAACTAAAAAATCAGGTAGTATGTTAGATAAATGTATAGATATAATATCAGGAATTTTCCAGCCAGTACTAGGAATAATGGCAGCCTGTGGTATGTTAAAAGGTTTTAATGCTTTATTTGTAGCAATGGGATTATATAGTGATGTATCTGGTGTGTATATGGTAATAAATGCAACAGGAGATGCATTGTTTACATTTCTTCCTTTATTTTTAGGATATACTTCAGCTAAAAAGTTTGGTTTAAAACCAATGCTGGGATTAGCATTAGGAGCTGCAATGTGTTATCCTGCTATACAAGGCAGCAGTATATCAGCAGGTACAGATGCGATGTACACATTATTTAAAGGGACGATGTTTGCATCACCAGTATATATTGATTTCTTTGGATTACCAATAATATCAATGGATTACACTGGAACAGTTGTACCAATTATATTTATAGTGTATTTTGCATCTAAGTGTGAGAAATTATTTAATAAATTTATTCCAGACTTAGTTAAGTTCTTCTTTGTACCAATGCTTACGTTATTAGTAACAGTACCTGTTGCACTTATAGTTATAGGTCCTATAGCAACATTTGGTTCTACACTTATTTCACAAGTTGTACTTTCAGTAAGAGATTTTAGTCCATTATTAGCAGGTGCTATAGTAGGATTTACTTGGCAAATTCTTGTTATTTTTGGTATGCACTGGGGGTTTATCCCTGTATATATAAATAATGTTATGACTTTAGGATACGATAATGTTATGATGCCATTCTTTGCTTGTACATTTGCAAGTTCGGCAGTTGTATTAGCGATATTTTTTAAGACTAAAAATAAGAAATTAAGAGAGATGGCAATACCAAACTTTATATCTGGTATATTTGGAGTTACAGAACCAGCAATTTATGGAATGTTATTACCTTTAAAGAAACCATTTATAATAAGTTGTATCGCTAGTGGTATTGGAGGAGCTTTCTATGGATTCTTTAATCTTAGAAAGTTTATAACTGGAGGGATGGGGATATTCGAACTTCCAGCAATGATTGAACCAGATGGAGGAATGAGTAACTTAATAGTAGCTCTTTCTGGTATAGCTATATCAATGATTGTAGCTTTTGTATTAACTATGGTTTTATATAAAGATGAGAAAACAGAAGAGTCTAAAGAGGTAAAAAATAAAGTAGAAGAAGAAACAAAAGAAGTTAAGTCTGTTAAATTAGAAAAAGAGATAATAGCAAGTCCTATAAAAGGAGAAGTATTAAATTTAAGTGATATAGAAGATGCAGCATTTGCATCTGGTGTACTGGGTCAAGGTGTAGCAATAATGCCTAGTGATGGAAAAGTAGTTGCACCAGTAGATGGAGTGGTTACAACCTTATTCCCAAGCTTGCATGCTATAGGAATTCTTTCAGATGCAGGTGTTGAAGTGCTTATTCATATTGGATTAAATACGATTCAATTAGAAGGAAGAGGTTTTGAGGCATATATAAAACAAGGTGACAGGATTACAAAAGGTCAAACAATGCTAAAATTTGATATTGATGTAATAAAAGAGTCGCGATATAGTGTTGTAACTCCAATTGTTATTACAAATTCATCACAATTTTTAGATGTAGTAGAAACAGAAAGTAAAAGTACTGAATTAGAAGATAATCTGATTACAGTTATATTTTAGTAAAAGATTATGGTGTTAATAAAATACTAAGGTATTAATGAAAGACTAAAGTATTAGCATAAGTTAATGCTTTAGTGTGATTTTAGGAGGCTTAACTATGAGTTTTAGAAAAGATTTTCTTTGGGGAGGAGCTACTGCTGCTAATCAATGCGAAGGTGGATATAATGAAGATGGAAGAGGTCTAGCAAATGTAGATGTATGTCCAACAGGAAAAGATAGAACAGCAGTTATTACAGGAAAATTAAAAATGTTTGATTTTGATGATGAGCATTATTATCCAGCTCAAACTGGTATTGATATGTATCATAATTATAAAGAAGATATAAAGTTGTTTGGTGAAATGGGATTTAAAGTATACAGAATGAGTATTGCATGGAGTAGAATATTCCCAAAAGGTGACGAAGAAACACCAAATGAAAAAGGTCTTCAATTTTATGAAAATATATTTAAAGAATGTAAAAAATATAATATAGAGCCATTAGTTACTATTACACATTTTGACTGTCCTATGTATTTAATTGAAAAATATGGTGCATGGCGTAATCGTAAGATGATAGGTTTTTATGAGAAATTATGTAATGTCATTTTTAGAAGATATAAAGGATTAGTGAAGTATTGGTTGACCTTTAATGAAATAAATATGATTCTACATGCTCCATTTATGGGGGCTGGTATTTGTTTTGAAGAAGGTGAAGATATTGAAAAGATAAAATATCAAGCTGCTCATCATGAACTTGTGGCTAGTGCAGTTGCAACTAAAATAGCTCATGAAGTTGATGCAAATAATCTAGTTGGGTGTATGTTTGCGGCTGGAAGTGTATACCCTTATAGTTGTAATCCTAATGATGTATGGGAAGCTACAAAGCTAGATAGAGAAAATTATTTTTTTATAGATGTACAATCTAAGGGTAGATATCCCAATTATGCATTGAAGTATATGGAACAAAAAGGTATTACACCAGAAATGGAACCTGGTGATATTGAATTATTAAATAAACACACTGTAGATTTTATTGCATTCTCATATTATAACAGCCGTTGCGTTAGAACGGATAAAAGTGTAGATGATGTAGCTGAAGGAAATATATTTACATCTGCTAAAAATCCATATCTTTCATATAGTCAATGGGGATGGCCAATTGACCCACTAGGTCTAAGAATTACGTTAAATCATGTATATGATAGATATGAAAAGCCATTATTTATTGTAGAAAATGGATTAGGAGCTAAAGATATAGCTGATGAAAATGGTTATGTAGAAGATGATTATAGAATCGATTATTTAAGAGAACATATAAAAGCTATGTATGATGCAGTTTCTATAGATGGAGTAGATTTACTAGGATATACTATGTGGGGTCCTATTGATTTAGTAAGTGCTAGTACGGGTGAAATGGAAAAGCGTTATGGATTTATATATGTAGATAGAGATAATAGTGGTGATGGAAGTTTGAAAAGAAGTAAAAAGAAAAGTTTTGAATGGTATAAGAAAGTAATTGCTTCAAATGGTGAAGATTTGTATTAATATAAGAATAATATAAAACTAGTATTGAGTATAATTTTTTATTTTTGTACCAATTATTTAAACTTACAAAAATATATTGTAGAGATAACTTATAATTATTATATTAGATTGATTGTGGTTAATTTTAGATTTAATAGCTATAAAAATCTATTAAAATAGAATTAAATTAAGATGTGCCCTATAGAGTAGATACCTAAAAAATCTATTTTGTAGGGTATTTTAAATATCTAAAAGATGAGATAGATTAAGTATGTACATGGCGATAATAATTAAAAGAATTAATAGGCATAAAAAAGATGGTTCCTATTTAATATAGGAATCATCTAATTAATGTTGTATAGATTTTTTAAAATTATTTCTGATATTTATTTTTTACTTTGTTGTAGGCAAATATCTATACAGTTATTTAGCCATTTAATTTGACCTTCTTCTCTTATAATTGCACCATCTAATACAAGATAATCACCAAAATAATCATCATAAAAATCAGGAATTTCAGTATAAGCATCTTTTTGACTTATTAAAAATTCAAGTCTTTTACTATGCTCAATACATTGATGTTTAAGTAAAGCAATTCTATTCTCTAAATCTAGATTATTATAAAAATATACTCTCAATCTAAACTTATTTTTAGGAGTAGGTTCCATTGGGATGTCTTTAGATAACCAAATTAAAAACTCTTCTTTTCCTTTTTCTGTTATGTAGTAAACTTTTTTTTCTAACACATCACCACTAATTTCAACTTCATGAACTATTAAATCCTCATTAGTTAATTTTTTTAACTCTGGATAAATTTGACTGTGTTTTGCACTCCAAAATTCATTTAGTTGAAAATTAAACTCTTTACTTAAATCGTATCCTGTCATAGGTTTTCTATTTAATAGTCCTAATATCGCATATTTAAGGGTTCCCATATTTCACCTCTTTAGTATTATTATCAATAAGTATATTATATCATTTTTTATAAAAAAATAGGTTAAATAAAACAAATGTAAATACAAACATGTAATTTATTACATGTTTGTATTTACATGAAAACATTATTATGATAATATTAACGTAAATAAAAGGAATAGATTGAATTATTTGGAGGGGAAAAAATAATGAACTATACTAAAAAAAGATGGATTATATTAATCGCAAGTTGTTTTATTAATTTGTGCATTGGGTCAATCTATGCATGGAGTGTATTTGCTACACCTATGGCGGAATACTTAAGTGGAATTAATGGGACAGTATTTACTGCAGGAACTTTAGCAATAGTATTCACAGTTACTAATTCTGTTGGTCCTATAACTATGATTACTGGAGGACGAATAAATGATAAGTTTGGTCCTAAGAAAGTTATTTTTGTAGGAGGACTTATATTTGGAATTGGAATGATTTTATCTGGATTTTCAAAAAGTTTACCAATGTTGATATTAACATATGGAATCATACTAGGTCTTGGGGTTGGTATGGTATATGGATGTACAATAAGTAACTCTGTTAAATTTTTCCCAGATAAACGTGGGTTAGTAGGGGGAGTAACAACTGCTGCTTATGGATTTAGTTCTGTAATTATACCACCAATAGCAAATGGCATAACTGCTAACTTTGGTATTACAACAGCATTTAAGTCAATAGGGATAGTATTTCTTATAGTTGTATGTGGAGCATCATTTTTTATTGAAAAATGTCCAGATGATTTTGTCCCAGAAGGATGGATACCACCAGTTATGCAAGGCAAACAGTTAAAAAATAAAGATTGGAGAGAAATGCTTTCTTCACCTATATTCTATGTGATGATTATTTTATTAACATGTGGAGCGTTTTATGGATTGATGTGTACATCCATGGCATCTGCTTTAGCACAAAATATGATAGGAATGACATCAGCAACAGCTGCGATGGCAGTTTCTGTTTTAGCTTTATTCAATACAGCAGGCCGTATTGTAGCAGGCTATATATCAGATAAGATAGGTAGAATAAATACTTTATCAATGGCATTTCTAATTTCAATTGTAGGTTTATTGTATTTATCAACTTCAGTACAAGGAGAAATAGTGAAGTTTTACATAGGTATTTCTATTATAGGGGTATGTTTTGGGTCATTTATGGGGGTATTCCCAGGATTTACAGTAGACCAGTTTGGTCCTAAAAATAATAGTGTTAATTATGGAATTATGTTCATAGGATTTGCATTTGCAGGATATATTGGTCCTACAATAATGAAAAACGTTTATGCAGTGGATGGTAATTATACGAGAGCCTTCACAATAGGAATTGTTATGGCAATAATAGGCTTAGGATTAACCTTTGTTTATAGATTTGTAAATAATAAAGAAATATTAAAATATCAAAGTAAAAAAGTAAGCTAATATGGAGGAGATAATATTATGAAAAGAAAATATCCAAATTTATGCAAGCCAATTAAAATAGGAAATGTAATATTCAAAAATAGAATGTTTTCTGCACCAATGGGTGGAACAGATATAACAGCTGATTGTACAATAGGACCAAAGTCTACAGCATTTTATGAATTAAGAGCAAAAGGTGGGGCTGGAGCTGTAACTATAAGTGAATGTATGGTTCATCCAGAAACTGATGGTTCACATGCATATCATTTAGATTTAAAAGTAGTTGATTCTTTAGCTAGTTTTACATATACGGCAGATGCCATAAGACGTCATGGCGCAGTACCAAGTGTGGAACTATCGCATTCTGGTCAATATGCAGGAACTTACTTAGTGGATAAAAGCAAAAAGCAAGGTTTGTCACAGTACGGAGTAAGCCCAAGTATAAGGGCTGATGGTCTAGAAGTGAAGGAGTTAACTCAAGAATTAATAGATGATATAGTAAAATCTTATGGAGAAGTTGCAGGTCTTGCTAAAAGAGCTGGGTTTGAAATGATAATGGTTCATGGAGGACATGGATGGTTAATCAATCAATTCTTATCACCATACTTTAATAAAAGAACTGATAAATATGGAGGTACTTTAGAAAATAGAGTACGTTTCGCACAAGAAGTATTAGATAGTGTTCGTGAAGCTGTAGGTCCAGGATTCCCAATAGAATTTAGATTAAGTGGTTCTGAATTATTTGAAGGTGGATATGATTTAGCTGAGGGGATTGAAATATCTAAGCTATTAGAGTCAAGAATAGACTTACTTCATGTTTCAGCAGGAACATATCAAAGAGGATTTGGAATAACACATCCATCTATGTTTGTACCTCATGGATGCAATGTTTATCTTGCAGCAGAAATCAAAAAACATGTAAGAGTAGCAGTTGCAACTCTTGGTGGACTAAATGACCCAGCTCAAATGGAAGAGATAATAGCTAGTGGAAAAGCTGATGTAGTTGAAATGGCAAGATCATTGTTAGCAGACCATGAACTTCCAAGAAAAGTAATGTCAAATAGAGATGAGGATATAGTTAAGTGTTTAAGATGTTTCACTTGTATGGCTGAAAGAGCTGCAACTTCCACTAGAAGATGTACAGTAAATCCACTTATAGGTCGTGAAATAGAAGGTATGGAAATAACTCCAATATTAAAACCTAAAAAAGTTTTAGTAGCAGGTGGAGGTCCAGGTGGATTAAAAGCAGCAATAACAGCGGCACAACGTGGTCATAAAGTAATACTTTGCGAAAAATCAGATGCATTGGGAGGAATATTAAAAGGAGAACAAGCCATACCATTTAAATATGAGATGTATGAACTTGGAAATACTTTTAGTAAATTAGCAAAAGATGAAGGTGTAGAAATACGCTTAAACACAAACGTTACTAAAGGGTATGTAGAAAAAGAAAATGTGGATGCCCTAATAATAGCAGTAGGTTCATCTCCACTAGTTCCGCCAATTCCAGGACTTGATGGTGATAATGTGATAGTTGTAAACAATTATTATATAGAAAAAGATAAGATTGAAGCTGCGAAAGAAATAATAGTGCTTGGTGGAGGTCTTGCTGGATGTGAAACAGCAATACATTTAGCTAAAGGAGGTAAGAAGGTTCATCTAGTGGAAATGAGAAGTGAACTTGCTCCAGATGCAAATATAAGACATCGTCCAATACTTTTAGATGAAATAGAAAAACAAGGTGTTGAAGTACATACAGAATTTAGAGGATTAAAAGTATCAGAGGAAGGCGTTCTTTGTGCTGATAAAAATGGTAATGAAATTTTAGTTTCAGGAACACATGTTGTATGTGCACTTGGTCAAAGAGCTAATAGAAATATAGTAGATGAGCTAATAGATTGTGCTCCATATGTAGCACAAATAGGTGACTGTGTACGTCCATCTACTATAACTACTGCAGTATATCAAGGATATCATGCAGCACTTGATATATAATATATGTGAAGTCCATGAAATAAAAAAATATTTATGAAATCTTTGATAGGTTTATATAGATAGTATATTAAAATTAAACGAAAAAGAATTTTGATTATATGACTTAGTCATGATTTTGAGCATGTTACTAATTAGAAGCCAGAGTTCAAGTATATATGTGAAAATAGAGGAACACTCTATACATATATGCTTGGGTCTTTTTTATTGAAAGGAGATTAATCTTCCTGATTATAAAAAAATTGTCAGAATATATTGACAGAAGTAAACTTTGAAATTATAATTTATATCAAGAATAGTCTAATAATATGAAAGTTAGTATCTTTAAAATTTAATAATTTTTTGTGGCTATTTTGAGAATAATTTAAGACTAGTAACCCTATAATTTATCACTGATTTAATATGATAAATAACTTTATTTCTTAAAATGTGATTTTCAAAGTTATTAGATAAAATTTATTTTGAAGAAGGGAGAACAATATTAAATATAAGTTTATCTTTAAACTTAAAGAAAACCTGGAATAAAATATCTTTTAACAATAGTAATAGATATGTTATTAATTTATATTAGACATTTTAGGAATAATTTAAGACATATATAAAGTATAAATACTATATCAATATTTAAATTAATATAAATTTTCTAACATGTATATTAAAATTAAAGATAATTGTGGTACAATTCTATATTTATCCAATAATCTAGAGAGTTAATGGATAAAAAAATCTAGTAAGTTAATAGTTTATAGTTAACATTTAAAAAGGTAACTGTAGATATATTTATTTAGGTATTTTAAGAATAATTTAGGACGAATAATGAATGTAAAAGATATTAAGTTGTGCTATATGTAGTCAAAAGTAACTGCAAAATATACATTTTATAATTATTGTTTTATTGATAAAAAATTATTATATTCAGGAGGAAACAACAATGGAAAATTTTTGGAATCCACTTACATGCTTTACTGTATGTGTAATGATTTATGCTTTTAGTGAGTTCTTATCTAAGAAAACAAAAGGTGCAATTTCAACGTTGCTATTTGTATGTATTATATTTTTATTAGGGTTTTGGACAAATATTCTGCCAAAAGATGTTACAGGTGCATCAGGGATATTAGCTGCAATGAGTAACTTTGGTATAGCATTACTAATAACCAATTTAGGAACACTTATAAATCTTGAAGACTTATGTCACGAATGGAAAACGGTTGTAATTGCAGTAGTAGGTATTGTAGGCATAGCAGTTGGGTGTTTCACAGTGGGTAGTATGTTATTTGGTAGAGAGTATGCTTTAATAGCAGCACCTCCAATAGCAGGTTCTACTGTTGCTGGAATTATCGTGACAACTGTAGCAGAAGCAGCAAATAGACCTGAACTTGCAGCATTTGTAATTCTAGTCTTATCATTTCAAAAATTCTTTGGTATTCCTATAACAACATATTGTATAAATAAAGAATTAAAATTTAAAAGAGATAAGGGAGATTTTTTTAAAGATGAAATAAAAAGTAATTTTAGACTTCCAAGTATGAAGATTTTCAAAGAAGAGTCAAGTAAAAAATCATCCACTCTAGTATATCTTGCGAAACTTTCAAGTGTAGCTATGATTGGTAATTTTGTGGGATTGGCAACTATAATACCTGGATTTACTCCTACAAATTATTATTTAAATCCCAATATAGCATGTTTGTTAGTAGGGTTAATTTTTACAAGGATAGGCTTTTTAGAAAAAGGGATTTTAGATAAATCTCAATCTAATGGAATTATAATGTTTGGTTGTATGTTGATGTTACCTGGAGGACTTGCTAAGGTGACTCCGACAGCATTATTTGGAATGATTGTTCCAACTATAGGGATACTTGTTGTAGGTTCTGTATTTATAATATTATTTACTGCAATTGTGGGAAAGCTGTTAGGATATTCTCCAAGAATGTCAGCTGCAATTGGTGTAACTTGTATGCTTGCTTATCCAGCAACACAGATAATTTCTAACGAAGGTATTGATGCAATGGAAGGAACTGAAGAAGAAAAGCAAAGAGCAACAGATTATTTGTTACCAAAGATGATTATAGGAGGATTTGTTACTGTAACTATTGCTTCAGTGGCATTTGCTAGTATAATAGGTCCACTTATATTTGGTTAACATGAATATATTTATAGGGGGTATAAGTAATGATAGGAAGTATATCTATAAGTGAGATAGATGAAAAAAGATTTAAACTTGATGATTTGAGTAAAAAGATATGGGAAAATCCAGAAAAGGCATTTAGAGAGTTTAAGGCATGTGAGAATACAGCAAATTTTCTAAGATTCGAAGGCTTTAATGTAGAAGTAGGAGTGGCAGGTCTAGCTACAGCTATTAAGGCAAGTTTTGGTTCAGGTAAGCCAGTTATAGGTTTTATGGGAGAATTTGATGCACTACCTGGTTTAAGTCAAAAAGTTTCAACAAAGCAAGAAGCATTTGAATTGGGAGGTTATGGTCATGGATGTGGACATAATCTATTATGTACTGCACATGTAGGAGCAGTAGTGGGTCTTAAAAGAGAAATGATAGAAAATAATTTAAGTGGGACTATAGTGTTTTATGCATGTCCAGGGGAAGAACAATTAACAGGTAAAGGGTTTATGGCTAGAGGTGGAGCATTTGAAGGATTAGACTTAGCTATAAACTTTCATCCAAATAAAATTAGCGAAGCTACAGTTGGTATATCAACAGCTGTTAACTCTGTAAAATTTCATTTTAAAGGAAAAACTGCACATGCTGGTTCAGACCCTCAAAATGGAAGAAGTGCCTTAGATGCTGTAGAACTTACTAACGTAGGAGCTAATTATTTGAGAGAGCATGTTACTTCTGATGTAAGAATTCATTATACTATTACAGATGGAGGAGTAGCACCTAACATAGTTCCTGATAAAGCATCAGTATGGTACTATACAAGAGCTTTAAGCAGGGAGACTGTGGAAAATACATATGAAAGACTTATAAAAGTAGCAAAAGGAGCTGCAATGATGACGGAGACTGAGATTGAAGTAGAGTTTTTAGGAGGATGTTACAATACTCTAAACAATCATATTTTAGCAAATCTTGTATCAGAATGTATGGATGATATTAAACAAGAGCCTTGGACTCAAGATGAATTGGATTTTGCAGCTGAGTTAGATAGACAAAGTACACAACAATATAGTGCTATGATAGGTAAATATAATTTGCCAGAAGGAACTCATCTATATTATGGTGGAGGAAATGTTACAAATTTCAATAGTTATGGCTCTACTGACATTGGAGATGTAATGCATATAGTTCCTACAGCATACTTTTTTACAGGATGCACAAATTTATGTGCTCCTGGGCATAGTTGGCAGTTTACATCTTGTGCAGGAAGTTCTATTGGAGAAAAAGGTATGATATATGCAGCAAAAATTATGGCGATGTTTGGAGCTAAAATACTTAACAATCCAGAAATAGCTAAAAAAGCGAAGGAAGAATTTGATAAAAATATGAATGGAAAGACATATAAGTGTCCTATTCCAGATGATATTCCAACCCCTTAAATGAGATATAAAGTTTAAAATATAGTTTAACAGACAATAACATAAATTATTAATAAATATTCAAAAGGTATATCTTAAAATACAAATACAAGATATACCTTTTAAAAAATTATATAATTTTATTTACTGCTCAGTGATAAAAGATTTCTCTATATACTATATTTTAATATTTATCTTCTGATATAAATAATTTGTATACTCTTTCAGGTCTACCTTTTGTTGAGTTTTGTTTTTCATATAATATAGTAGCATTTCCAGATTTCAAGAGACTACTTAAAAATCTATTGGCAGTTCTTACTGTTACATTTAAACATGAAGATAATTCCTTAGGAGTAACTTCATCTTTTTGTAGAATTTCAATGACGGATATAATTTTTTGAATAGTAAGAGTAGACAATTTAGAATTTTTGGCAATTGTATTTATGTGTGGAGTTACTTTATTTGAAACTGTAAGTAACTTATCACATAGTAAAGGCCCTATTGTCTCATAACTTTCATTAACTAAGAAACTGTAATTTAAAGGATTTATTTTAGATTCCTTATTAGCATTTATGGCATTAGACATAGCTTGTTTTATGTTATTACCAATCCCATATCCAACACATACTTTAAGATTTATACTATTTTCAATAGATTCTTTTATATAACATGTAGTAAAATTTTTAGTTAATGATTTAATGGTCTCACATTTAGTAAAAATTTTAAAAGAGCTACTATCTTTCTCAATTATAAAATCAGTTAATTTATCTTTTTTTAGATTGTTTAATATTTTATAAATTTGGTCTATAGTATAATCATCATGGTTTGTATCTTTAACTGTTATATATATTACACCTGGTTGGTTTATCTTCATTCTATGTAAATTGATGTCTTTTATTAAGTTGTTAAAAGTGTTTTTTAATAAATCTATGTCAGGATATATGAAATGAAAATTTACTCCTGCATCTTGTAGCAGAGGAACAATACTACTAAAACGAGTAGTAGAAAAATCAATTTTACCTTCATTCCATAAATCAATATGTTTTTTTGCAATACTTTTTTCAAGTTCTGCTATATCATATAAACTCATTTTAGAGGCATTTGCATTAATACTACACATTAAATCTCCAAATGTGCCATTTGATAGATAATATGATATGTTTTTTGGATTATCTGCCCAATCCATTAGGTCAAAGTATGCCCTAGAAAAATCTAATGTATTGTATTTAAAAATAAGTTTTAGAAACATATCATAATAACTTTGTAAATCAGTACCAAAATCAACTAAAGGTTTTTTTATAGAACCAGCTTTTTTTGTAATAGCTTCCTTAGGGATAGGTCCACTGACTGCGAATCCATCAAATTTATCTTCAATTTCTAGATATAAATCTCCAACATGAGAAAAGTTATTATAAATATATATTTCAATTTCTATATTAATATTTAATTTTTTTATAGAATTCTCTACAAATTCTTTTAAAAATTCGGTTGTTATGATTGCTATTTTCATAGATTACTTCCTTTTCAATTATTATAATTATTTTATGTTAGATACTATCTTAATCTATTGTGTTAGTTAAAATTATATTCAAATTGAAATAAATAGTTTTTTATAAAATACGATTCTTTAGATAGATTAGTGTTTATAAACTTTAAATTAGCCGAATGATTATATTCATTTACCTATTTTATGATTATAAGCTTAACTGTTTGATATTTTTTAATATTTGTGTTAGTCATTTACCATTTATTTTAATTGAAATTATTTAATTATTAAATCATTTATATAACTTTTACTTTTTCTAGTCAAGACAAAAACTATATTTATTTGTATTATTATATATAATGATATCATGCTCAAATATTTATTGTCTAATTAATTATAATGTATTAAAAATGATAAATGGGTAATAGACATTATTACTGAAAATCGTGTCCATCATGAAAATCTATAAAGTGTCTCTCACATAACATTTTATAATTGTCAGTGTGATAGTTACCAGTAATTTAAAAGTAAAAGTATTGAATATATTGAATTGTAATAACTTTCTAGTAAATGGTTGAAAAATTAATAAATAATTTAGATATTCTTCAGTTATATGATTGTATTCTTTATTTATCCATTCTTTAGGTAAATACTTTGTCTTATTAGCTATCTTAGAAATATCAGTATAATTAACTTAGTACTTATGGGGAGTATTACTTGTCATAGCAGGAGTATTTATAGGATTAGGATCAGCTTTTGCAAATATGGAAAAATTTTCTGATTTGGGGCTTACTGGGTTAATATAGGAAGGTTCATTCATAAATGTGTTCTTTAAAGTAATATTGGGTAAATGAGCTAGGTGCAAGTGGAGTTATTAGGAAGAAAAACTCAGTTTAAGTTATATTTGGGCCAAGAGCTCCTAAAATTAAAGCTGTGTTAGGTGTAGATTAATAGATATAGAGCCATGCAAATTATATTACTTTGTATGGTTTTATTTATTTAATAGTAATAGACACGATATGTCTAATAATTAAATAGCTATACAAGCAAAAATAAGGATTCTTCTATATTTTTATGCTATAATTTAAACATATTTATAACAATTAAGGGGAAAAAAATGCAGGAATCAAAACAACTAATTATAAATTCAAAATATAGTAATTTATTAAATGAACTAAAAAAAAATTTAAAAGAATGTAAATCATTTTATTTTAGTGTAGCATTTATAAATTATAGTGGAGTACAATTGTTGCTAGATACATTTAAAGAATTGGAAGAAAAAAATGTAAAAGGCAAGATAATAACTACTACATATCTAAATTTTACAGAACCAAAAGCATTAGAAAAAATACAAGAATTTAACAATATAGATATGAAAATATTCATAGCAGATAGAGAAAAAGGTTTTCATACAAAGGTATATATTTTTGAAAATGAAGACCATTATAAAATTATAATAGGTTCTTCAAATATTACTCAAAGTGCATTAAAAAGTAATATAGAATGGAATGTAAAGATAGTTTCAAAAGAAGATGAGCCATTTATAAAAGATGTATTGAAGGAGTATGATAACCTTTGGAAGATGAGTTCAAATCTTAATGATGAAGTGTTACAAAGATATATGTTATTTTTAAATGAAATTAAAAGAGCAGAATCAAAAAGAAAAATGGTGTTTGATAATTTTGTACCAATTAGACCTAATAAGATGCAAATAAAAGCTATGGAAAACTTAGAAAGGCTAAGGACTCATGGAGAAAATAAAGCTTTAGTTATTGCTGCTACTGGAACAGGAAAGACATATATGTCCGCATTTGATGTAATGGAATTTAAACCTAAGAGATTATTATTCATAGTTCATAGGGAAGAAATTTTAAAAAAGGCCAAAGAAACATTTTATAGATTGTTAAAAGGAATGAATTTAAAAACAGGTTTATTTACTGGTAATAAAAAAAACTCTGACGCAGATTATCTATTTGCAACAATACAAACTATGAATAAGCATTATACTGAGTTTGAAGAGGATTGTTTCGATTATATTATAATTGATGAAGCTCATCATAGTGCCAGTAAATCATATTTAAATATTTTGAATTACTTTAAACCTAAGTTTACATTAGGTATGACTGCTACTCCAGAGAGATGTGACAGTTTAAGTGTATTTGAGCTTTTTGATAATAATGTTGCCTTAGAAGTTAGATTGCATGAAGCACTTGAAGAAGATTTAGTAATACCATTTCATTACTTTGGTATAACAGATGTTGAAGGTGTAGATTTAGAGAATGTTGATTTAGAGAATACATCAGAGTTAGCTAAACGCTTAATGATACACAAAAGAGTAGATTTTATTATTGAAAAAATGAATTTTTATGGACATGATGGACAGTTTAGAAAATTATTAGGATTCTGTGTAAATATAGAACATGCAAGGTATATGGCTGAAGAGTTTAAGAAAAGAGGTATAAATAGTGTTGCACTTTGTGGTGAGGATTCTATTGATAAAAGACAAGAATATATTGAACAATTAGAAAGTAATAAGGATAGTTTGCAGGCTATATTTACTGTTGATATATTTAATGAAGGTGTTGATATACCTTCTATAAATACTATTTTAATGCTACGACCTACTGCATCTCCTATAATATTTATTCAACAATTAGGGAGAGGGCTTAGAAAAAGTGGAGATAAAGAATTTTTAACAGTACTTGATTTTATAGGAAATCATAAGAAGTCCTTTTTAATAGCTATAGCTTTAAATGGTGCAAGATATTATGATAAGGATAGCATAAAGGTAGCTGTAAGTACTGATTTTGCTAATATACCAGGATGTACTCATATTCAAATTGATGAAATCTCTAAGGAAAGAATTCTAACACAGATTGATGGAGAAAATTTCAGGTCAGCACAATATTTGAAGGATGAATATAATCAATTCAAAATCTTATGTGGAGGAAGAGTACCATATTTCTTATTAGATTATATAAAATTTGATGGTTCACCAGACCCAGTTAAGTTTATAGATAAAGATGGGACTTATTTAAGTTTTATAGGTAAGATAGAAAAGGATGATAGTATTAAAACATTATTAATGGATAAGGATTTTGAAAAAATATTAAAAGAATTAAATGCTAGTTTACCTTTAAAAAGAATAAATGAATTTATCATACTTAAATATTTATTAAATTATGAGAGTATTAACATAGAAATAGCAACTAATGAAATATTAAAGTATATTAATAAAATAGACTATGATAGTGTAATTCATGCTTTTGAATGTTTGAATCATCAATATTGCGATTCATCAATAATAAAAAATAAGGTTAAACTAATAGAGTATAAAGGTGATACTTTGTATAGAAGTAGTATATTTACCCAAATAATTAATGATAAAAAATATAGAAAATATATAGAGGATGCTATTACATATGGGATTATTAGATATGAAAAAGAGTTCAAAGAAGATTACTATGGAGTACCATTCTTAAAGTTATATGAACAGTACAAAATGATTGATATAGCATTACTTTCTAATTATAGAAAGATTCATTCTGCATTTAGAGGGAGTGGACTTTTGGTTAATGGGAATGAATATTTCCTATTTATTGATTTACATAAGGAAGAAGGAATAGATGAAAGGATAAATTATAAGGACAAATTTCTAAATCAACATTATTTTCAGTGGCAATCTCCAAATTCTACACGACAGTCAACTGATAGAGGGAAGAATTTAATTCATAATAAAGATAGAAAAGTTAACTTACACTTATTTGTGAGAAAATATAAAGAAATAGATAAGAAGGCACAACCATATATTTATATAGGTAAGGGTGATTCTGTAGAATATAGAGGGGAAAAGCCTATAACCATGAAGATAAAACTTCATCAAGAAGTTCCTGTTAAAATATATAGAGAATTTATAAAAAAAGTAGAGGTAATGAAATAGGGATATATTAATATATCCCTATTTCATTACCTCTTTTACAATAGGGATATCTGCAGGAGCCCATACTAAAGAGCTTAAGTTTTCTTTTTTAAGGTAAATTAACTTGGAGTGTTCATTCGGAGTAGGAAACTCCTCTATTAATGAACATTTTATACCAATTAAGTTTACTATAATTTTTTCATATTCATGAGTATTTTCAGCAAATATAATATCTGCTTTCACTTTACAACTTAATTCTTCTTGTATTTCTCTTTCTATTGCATCAAATAAATATTCTCCTTCTTTAACTTTTCCACCTGGAAATTCCCAGTGATTTGGTAGAGACATATCTGGAGCTCTAAGAGCACATAGAATTTCATTATTCTCATTTTCTATAATTGCAGCAACTACTTTTATTATTTTTTTCAACTAAATCACCTCATAAAATAAAATACCATAATTAATAAATTTAAACAAATTTAAAATTATAAAGTTAATTGTAAATATAATAGTATATATATTTTTACTACTTGTACCTTTATAAATAGAAGATGCCATTTTAGATAAACTAAAGATTGTATCTAGTAATTATAAATTTTTTTATAATATATTTAAGGATAAGCTTATATAAGAGAAATGTATATGAATATATACATAAATGTTAAAATTAGTTGATAGAATTTAAATAATAAATTTAGTACGATAAATATAGGAGATATGAAAAATATGCTTAATACAAATTTGAAAAGACTAAGAAAAATTCATCAGTATACACAAGAGGATTTAGCTGAGAAGCTTAATATATCCAGACAATCAGTAGCAAAATGGGAAAGTGGAGAATCTGTTCCTGATATAGATAATTGTATTAAACTTGCAAAATTGTACAATGTCAAACTAGATGACTTAGTTAATCATTCAGAAGAAAAAACAGGTATTATAGTACCACCTAAAGGGAAATTTTTCTTTGGAGCTGTTGTAGTTGGAGAATGTGGTCAGATTGTTATTCCAAAAGAAGCAAGGGATATATTTAATATAAATACAGGAGATAAATTATTGATACTTGGAGATGAAGAAAGAGGATTAGGAATTGTTCATCAACGTGATTTAGTAAATTTCATAGGTCATATGGGAGTAACAGATAAAGAAGAGTGATTTTAAAAAATTATAAAAGGATGGATAAAGTATGAGTAAAATAGTATTTTTCAGCATTCCTGCATATGGTCATACTAATCCTACAATTGAAGTAGTTCGTGAATTAGTCAATAGAGGGAATGAAGTATTGTATTATTCTTTTAATGAATTTAAATATAAAATTGAAGATGCTGGAGCAAAATTTATTGGTTGTGATAAATATCTTCCAGAATTACGTCCTGAAGATGAGAAAAAAATTGGCAAAGATTTCTCTGGGTTAATTGATATGATAGTATGTACTACGATATCTTTGGAGGAAAAAGTATGTAGAGAACTTAAAGATTTTAATCCAGATTGTGTTGTATCAGATTCATTAAGCTTTTGGGGGAAGTTGTTTGCACAAAAACTTAATATTCCATATATATGCTCTACAACAACTTTTGCATTTAATAAATATACAGCAAAGATGATGAAGCAAAGTTTTATGGAAGTTATCCGTACGATTTTTGGTATGAGACTCATTAATAAAAAAATAAAGCTACTACAAAGAAAAGGATATGATGTAAAAAATTTTATCTCTATGGTTTCCAATGACAATGATACAAATACTCTTGTATATACATCAAAAGAATTTCAACCAATGGCAGAAACTTTTTCCAGTAAGTATTCCTTTGTAGGACCATCGGTATCAAAGTTGATTGTCGAACCTAAAGATAAAAAGAAAAAGCTTATATATATTTCACTTGGCACGATTAATAATAAAAATATTAACTTTTATGAAAACTGTATAAATGCATTTAAAGATTGTGATGTTGATGTAATCATGTCTGTTGGTAGAGATACTGACATTAAAAGTTTAGGGCATATACCAAATAATTTTGAAGTTAAAAATAGTGTTGAACAGATTGCTATACTTCAAGAAACTGATGTGTTTATTACTCATTGTGGTATGAATAGTGTAAATGAAAGTTTGTATTATGGTGTACCTATGGTCTTATTTCCACAACATTCAGAACAGAGAATGGTAGCTAATAGAGTTGCTTATTTAGGTGCAGGGATTATGTTAAAAGAAAATAGGTCAAGAAATATTAAAGATATAGTATTTAAAGTTATGAATAACAATGAATATAAAGAAAATGTAATTAAACTATCTAAAAGCTTTTATAATGCAGGAGGTTCAAAGAAGGCAGCTGATGTAATATTACAGTTGATAAAGTCATATTGTTGAGGATATAAATTTAGAAAAAATACTGACAGTGAGGTCTTTTAACCCACCAGTTAGGGCATATATATTGATGTTAAATATGAGGGATGTTATATTTTAATAGAAAAATATAACATCTTTTTTTTGTGAATGATGATAAGTTTTAAATAATAAAAGGAGGGAAATTAACATGAGAAAATATAAATTTATTTTATTAGTATTAATTATAGGTATTGTAGGTATATCAGGAAGTGTTGTATATAATAATTATTTCAAGCCATGGAAGGATGCTGAGATATATATCAATAAATATATGGAAAAACAAGGTGTTTCAGAAGATGATATAAAGAGTATTACAAAAGAAAAGGCAAAGAAAGCAAGTTACAAAGGAATACTGTATAGAGTAAATTACAAAGATGATTCACAGTATGAATATCAGTATTTTTATAGTGATGATTATTATGCTCTATATGTAAATAAAGTTATGCTACAAATTTATAATGTAGAAAATAATAAGCTTCTAAAAAGTAATGAAGAATTAAAAAGTGTTAGGTATCCACCAATTTATCTTAAAAAAGAGTTGGATAAATAGTTCATGATAAAATAGAATGATTTTTTATGGTAATTTACTTTAAAATAGTGCTATCATATTTAAATAAAAATTTATCATTATAGCGAAATATTCATAGTTTTAAAGATGTTGCAAATTATAAAAAGAACACAAATATATATGTGGAAATCTAGGGCTGTTTTATACATATATACTTGAGTTCTTTTTATTGAAAAGAGGAACATATTAAAATAATTTGAATAATAATGAAACATTAGTAAAAAAATAAAAATAAAATTATTGTATTTGTCATTGGTGAATTTCGTCAAATAGGAATGATAAAGAAAATGAAGTTTTACTATGAAATATGATAATGATGTATTGTTAAAAATTTTAAATATATAGATACAAAATTTAATACTGTATTAATTTCATTTTTTTATATGAAAATTAATACAGTACTAGACCTTATTTTTACAATACTTTATCTTGCAAATAGTGCTAGATTTTGATTTAAGTTGACAATCTATATAAGATTGCATACAATTAACTTAATAACTGAATAAATATATTTAAAGAGTAGGGAAGTTGGTGAAAATCCAACACGAACCCATCACTGTAAGCATGAATAAATTCCACATAATACCAGAGTTACTTGGCAAAATTGAGGGATTAAATGTGTAAGTCAGATACCTGCATTAAATATTAATAAATAAATTTAGGGGGGAGCAACTAAACTTATTATTTTGTATATGAAATTTAGAAATTGAAGTATACATATTAAAATGGGATGTTATAGCATTATTTGCTATAGCTTTTTTTATGCTCATATTTATAAACAAGGGGGAAGTATATAATGAGGAAGAACTCAAATAAGAAGTTAATTAGTGTGATTTTAACAGTTGTGTTAATGTTATCCTTGTTAGCTGGATGTAGTAAGCCAAAAGAAAAAAATGATGTTAGCAAAATGAATAATGAAAAGGAAGTAGTTTTAGCAGCAGCTAGAGATTTGGCTCCAGGAGAGCAAGATGCATATTACACAAGTTCAATACTTTATGTATGGGAGCCATTAATAGGGTTAGGTGATGATGGCAAACCAAAAGCAGAACTTGCAGAGAAGTGGTCAAATTCAGATGACTATAAAGAATGGACATTTACAATAAAGAAAGGTGTGAAATTCCATGATGGAGTAGAGTTAAATGCTGATTCAGTAGTAAAAAACTTTGAGCGTTATATGAGTATGAAAACTAAATCTTCACCTTTTTATTCATTTGATATAGAAAAAACATATCCTAATTTACAAGAGGTGAGTAAAGTTTCAGACTATGAAGTTAAACTTACTTTTAGCAAGCCAATATCAACTTTAATATATAATATGGCGAGGTTTGGAAGTGCTATGTATAGCCCAGAGTGTTTTGATGTGCAAACAGGAGATTTTACTAAGTATGCACAAGGAACTGGTCCATTTAAAATAAAAGACAGAGAAAAAGAACAATATGTTTTATTAGAGAGAAATCAAGATTATTATGGAGAGAAAAGTAAAGTTAAAAATGTAAGAGTAAATGTAATTAAAGATGCTCAGACTCGTTATACAGCACTTAAATCAGAAGAAATTATGGGTGTTATGGACCTAGGAGCAATTACTCCTGAGTTAGCAAGTGAACTAGTAAAGGATGAAAACTTTGAGATTAAATCATCTCCATCAACAATAACTCAATTTATATCAACAAATGGTACGAGAGCACCATTTAATAATGTAAAAATAAAAGAAGCATTAAGTTTATTGATAGATAGAGAAACTATAGTAAATAAATTTTATGGAGGATATGGAACTCCAACTATGAATATATTAAACCAAGGTTCTCCTTTTGGTAAGGAAATTAAACCTATTTATGATGCTGAAAAAGCAAAAAAAATCATAAATAACGAATTAAAAGGAGAAACAAAAGAGCTAGAATTTATAATTCCATCTTATGGAGTAGACCGTTACCCATATAAAACTGTGGCAGAGTATATACAATCTGTATTAAGTGAAGTTGGGTTAAATTCTAAAATAACTATACTTGATGGAGCTGCTTTTAAGGAAGCACAAAAAACAGGAAATTATGATATAGCTCTTCACACTCAAGGGCTTCCAAATGCAGAGCCATTTTCTATATTCGATAGTTATATGAGAAGTACAGGTTCAAGTAATATAGCTTATTCATTAGGTTATAAAAATGAAAGAGCAGATGAGTTGATAGCTAAATTAGAAAAAACAATGGATTTAGATGAAAGAAGTAAAATATATGATGAACTTCAAGATATATCAGCACAACATCCATCAGCTATACCATTATTTGAAGATGTTAACTTAATTGCCTATAATAAAAAAATAACTGGGTACAAGCCTACATTATATGGAACTACATTAGCAAGTATGGAGTGGAGTGAGTAGTGAAAAATTCATTTAAATATTTGATTAGAAGAATATTGATGACTATTCCTATTTTGATAGGAATAACATTTTTAGCATTTATATTGGGTGTTATAGCTCCTGGCGACCCAGCAGTTGAATATTTAAGCATGGATGGTATTTCTGCTCCTACAGAAGAAGAAATAGAAATAGTTAGAGAAGAACTAGGATTAAATGATAGTATTATAGTTCAGTATATTAATTGGACTAAAAAAGCTATAACTGGAGATTTAGGACTTTCCTATATCAAAAAGACATCTATAACAGAAGATATATTGAGAAGGTTGCCAATAACCTTCTCTTTATCTTTAATGGCTATGTTTTTTGTTATAGTATTGTCTATACCATTAGCTATAATCATGGCTCTTAGGAAGGATTCAGCTATAGATAAGATTGGGACTTTTGTATCATTATTTCTGACTTCTATCCCAGGATTTTGGTTAGCCATTATCATGCTAGGTATATTTTGTGAAACTCTTAGGTGGTTACCTACAAGTGGGTATGGAACAATTAAACACTTAATAATGCCTGGATTTGTTTTAGCAGCTGGAACAATAGGAACTGTAGCTAGGTTAAATAGAGCAACTTTAATAGAAAGTATGGGACAAAACTACATAACAGTAGCAAAGTCTAAAGGATTGCCAAATAGGATAGTTACTTTTAAGTATGCTTTTTTAAACTCTTTAATGCCTATTGTAACTGTTTTAGGAAACTATTTTGGTGCAATTTTAGGAGGCTCTACAGTAGTTGAAGTTATTTTTAGTATTCCAGGTATGGGAAGCTATGTAATACAAGGAATAATGAGTAGAGATTATCCTGTTGTACAAGGATATGTACTATTTACAGGAATTATATTTGTATTGTTTAGTTTAGTTGTAGATATATGTTATCTATTTCTTAATCCTAAAATAAGGATAGGAGGTAAATGATATGGAGAAATTTAAAGGAATATTATTTATACATAAAGTAGCTTTTTTGGTGTTAATAATTATGATACTTGTTGCTTTTTTTGCTCCTAAATTAGCTCCATATGACCCTAATAAGGTGCAAATGGCTGACAGGTTAATGGGAATATCTAAAGAGCATATACTTGGGACAGATACTCTAGGAAGAGATATTTTAAGTAGGATATTGTATGGAGCTAGAGTGTCTATATCTTTAGCGTTTGTAGCAACTTTGTTAACAATGATATTTGGTAGCTTTGTAGGCATAGTAGCAGGGTATTGTGGTGGTATAGTAGATATAGTAATTCAGTCGATTGTAAATATATTTCAAGGTCTTCCAAGTCTTAGTTTTATGATTGCCCTTGCTGGAGTTCTTGGTCCAGGAATAAAAAGTTTATTAATAGCAATAGTATTTACTTCTTGGGCTGGATTTTCAAGAGTAGTTAGAGGAGAAGTATTAAAGGTAAAAGAAGAAAAGTATGTTGAAGGTGCAAGAGCATTAGGTGCCAGTCATCTTCACATAATTTTTCATTATATAATTCCAAATATATTTGCTCCATTCATAGTACTATTTACAATAAGGATAGGTAAAAGTGTACTTTCTATGGCATCACTGAGTTTTTTAGGATTAGGGATACAGCCTCCACAGGCCGATTGGGGAGTTATGATAAATGATGCTAAAACTCATTTTAGAAGTTATCCTAATCTGTTACTAGCACCAGGATTTAGTATATTACTGTTGTGTTGTAGTATAAATTTAGTTGGAGATGCATTAAGGGACATGTTTGATGAAAAAAACAATTCTTTAAGTCAATATCTTTAGAAGGAATTAAAAAATATGAGTAGAGATATAAATATAAAAGATTTAAAAATTTATTTTAATACTAAGGAAGGAAAAGTGAAAGCTGTAGATGGAGTATCTGTAACTTTTCAAAGTGGTAAAGTTACAGGAATTATTGGAGAAACTGGTAGTGGAAAATCAGTACTCGGATTAGGAATTTTAAATCTTGTATCTAATAATTCAATTATTTCAGGTAGCATTTTATATGAGGATAAAGATTTACTAAAACTTAAGGAAAAAGAAATTAGAGAAATTAGAGGAAAAAAGATAGCATTAATACCACAAAATCCATCGAGTTCTTTCAATCCAATACTAAAGATAGGAAGTCATATTAATGAACTTTTCCATTATCATGAAAAAGAAAGGAAGGGCTCTTGTAAAAAGAAAAGTTTAGAGATATTAAGAAAATTTTCTTTTTCAAATACTGATTTAATTTATAATTCTTATGGTTTCCAACTAAGTGGAGGAATGAGTCAAAGGGCATTAGCAGCTATAGGGACAGCACTAAAACCAAACTGGATAATTGCAGATGAACCAACTAAAGGGTTAGATGCCATAATAAGAAAACAAGTATATGAGGTATTTTATGATTTAAGAAGTAATATGGGTGTTAGCATGGTACTCATAACACATGATTTAATGTTAGCTAAAAAACTCTGTGATGAAGTTATGGTTATGTATGCAGGTAAAATCATAGAAAAAGGTTCCAAAGATAGTATATTTAACAATCCATTACATCCTTATACAAGAGGTTTAATTGATTCACAACCAAGTAAAAAATTAATGCCTATTGATGGAATAGCACCAAGTCTAACAGACTTACCAAAAGGATGTAGGTTTTTTCCAAGATGTAAAGTTGCAAAAAAATCATGTTCTGATTATGAGCCAGTATTATTTGATGTTAATGGTTCAAAGGTGAGGTGTTTTATTTATGATAAAAATTTGTAATCTTTACAAAGAGTTTAGGAGTGGAATAATTAACAAGAAAATAGTCAAGGCAGTAGATGACGTATCATTTGAAATAGAAGAAGGAAAGACTTTGGGTCTTGTGGGAGAAAGTGGGTGTGGAAAATCAACTTTATCAAGGCTTATTTTAAGACTTATTAAATCTGATGGAGGCAAAATTTATTTTAATGGTAGAGATATAAGTAATTATAATTTTTCTAAGATGAGGAATTTAAGAAAAGAGATGCAAGTAATATTTCAACATCCAGATTCGGCTCTAAGTCCTAAGAAAACTATATATGATAGCCTTATAGAGCCATTAAAAATTCATAAAATCTATGAGAAGAATAAATCAACAGAACTTATAAGGGAATATTTAAGTTTTGTTGGACTTAGTGAAGAAATCTTAACTAGATACCCATATCAAGTAAGTGGAGGACAAATACAAAGAGTTGCTTTAGCTAGAGTACTTTTATTAAAGCCTAAATTTATAATATTGGATGAGCCTACATCAATGTTAGATGTATCTGTGCAGGCTCAAGTTGTACAAGTCTTGAAGAAAGCTCAAAGACAGTTTAATATAACCTATTTATTTATATCTCATGATATAGACTTAGTTAAGGAATTTAGTGATGAAATTGCAGTTATGTTAAATGGTAAAATAGTTGAAATTATAGGTTCAAAAGAATTATATAAAGGTGCAAAGCATGCTTATACTAAAGAGCTTATCGAGAATTTTATTAACTTTTAGAATATAATCACCAGTCATTTAGCTAAGTATTTAATTAATCAATTATTATGTTGATAAAACTTAATCTTAACATTTTAGAAAGGGTGATTAATCATGTATTACAAAGATATAGATTTCGAAAAAAAATGGCATGAATATATTGAAAGTAAAGAAGGATATTCAAAGGAAAGAGCTTTTGATGATGAGGTAGAAAGATTATTTTTTAAAAAATTATCTCATAAATATGATGATAAGCCAACTCTTTATGATTATTCAAAAGAAGTATTTGATTTTATTGATAAATTAATAGAGAAAGGAAAAAATCTTATAGAAATAGGTGCAGGGACAGGAAAATTCACTATACCACTTTCTAAGAAATGTAAAGTTGTAATTGCTAATGATTTTTCAAGAGATATGCTTGATATGCTTGAAGAAAAGATTAGAGGATATAATATAACCAATATAAAAACAATGCAAGGTAAATGGGAAGATGTCAATTTTGAGTGTAGTGACTACATTTTATCTGTAAATTCTCTTTATAGAATTTGGAATATTAAAGATGCATTGAATAAAATGAATAAGTTAGCTAAAGAAAAAGTAATTATAGTAAGAACTATTCAAAAGCCATTATTTAATGACTTATATATTGCTTTAGGAGAGAAGGATAGAACTTGTCCAGATTATATATATATTCCAAATATATTACATTCTTTGAATATATGTGCAGATATAAAGTTTATTGACGTAGAAAATGAAATTGAATTCGATAGTATAGAAGACATATATCTTAAAATTAAGGCTGAATTAAATAAAAATATTAATTTTGTTGAAGTGGTGGATAAATATATAAACAATGTAATAGAAAGAAGAGAAAATAAATATATTTTCAAACATAAAACTAAGGTTGTGATTATATATTGGAATAGTATTAATTAAACTTGTTAATGTCATTAAATGTAAGTATTATTATATTGAAAATATTTACAATCTCGACATATTATGCTACAATTATTTACAATAAATAAAATTTAATAAGCATTACCTCGTCTAATAAAAAGATTGAGGTAGAGGTTGCATTTACTAAGATTAATATTGAAGAGGCCGGAAGCCAATGAATCAATATAAAAGGAGTAATTGCCGAAGTGCTAGTGTCCAAAGCTAGTGCTGGGACTGTATTTAATAGGTACAGTACTGTCATCAAAATCATCCCGAATTTTGATGGAGAGCTATCTTAAATAAGATAAAGGGAAGATGTAGGTATGTTGTATTTAGCACATTTAGCTCAACATGTATCCATGTTGAGCTTTTTTACATCTATACAAAATAGGATAGAAAAGGGATGCAATAATAAAATATTTTAATTTAAAAGTGGGGAGAATACAAATGAGCAGTTTAAAAAAGAAGAGGTTTACTATGCCGCAGACACTTACTATAATATTCTTATTAATAGTAGTAATGGCAGTTCTTACTTGGATAGTACCAAGTGGAAATTTTGAAAGGGTAGATATAGACGGAAGGTCAGTTGTTGTTGCTGGAACTTATGAAAAAGCACCATCAAATCCACAAGGTGTTACTGATGTATTTTCAGCTCCTATAAATGGATTTATAGATGCAGCTGAAGTCGTTGGATTTGTTTTGATAGTTGGAGGAGCTTTTGGAATAGTTAACAAAACAGGTGCAATAGAAGCAATTATAGCACATACTGTAAATAGAATGAAGAAGTTTCAATTTTTAATAATACCTATATCAATGATTTTATTTGGTCTTGGTGGTACAACTTTTGGAATGAGTGAAGAAACATTACCTTTTTATATGATATTTATTCCACTTATGACCAGCATGGGATATGATTCGTTAACCGCGGTGGCAACAGTATTTATAGGGGCAACAGCTGGATTTGGAGCGGCTACTACTAATCCTTTCTCTGTAGGAATAGCACAGGCATTGTCACAAATAGCACCAGGTTCTGGAATAGAGTTTAGAGTTGTTATGTTTATAATATATATGGCTATATCTATAGCATTTGTTATGATGTATGCTAATAGAGTGAAAAAAGACCCTAAAAAGTCTTTAGTACATGATATATCACTGAATCAAGAATCAATAACTAATAGTGATACAACTATAAAAGAATTTACAAAAAGAGAAGCCATTGTAATAGCAATTTTTGTAATAGGTATGGGAATTATGATATTTGGAGTTTTAAGATTAGAATGGTATATAGCTGAAATTGCAATGATATTTACAGCCATAGGTATAATATCTGGAATAGCATCAGGGCTTAAACAAGATGAAATAGTTAATTCATTTATAAGTGGAGCAGGAGATTTAATGACAGCAGGGTTGTGTATAGCATTTGCACGTGGAATCGTAATAATAGCAGAAAATGGATTTATAATAGATACAATTTTAAATTCTGCAGCAAATTTATTAAATGGATTACCAAAAACTATATTTATAAATTTAACTTTCTTAATAGAAGGATTAATAGCATTTTTAATACCATCAGCATCAGGGCTTGCATCACTTACGATACCTGTACTTGCACCACTTGGAGATTTAGTAGATGTATCTAGACAAATGATAGTTACAGCGTATCAATTTGGTATAGGTGTAACTAACTTAATAACTCCTACATCAGGTGTTTTAATGGGAGCACTAGCAGTAGCTAATATTCCTTGGTCAAAGTGGGTTAGATTCGTAGTTCCTCTAATGGTAGTATTAACAATTCTTGTAATGGTATTTTTGACAGTAGGATTATATCTAGGATTTTAATAGGAGGTAAGTTATGATAGAGAGTATAAAGAAAAGAGCTTATGATATAGAGAATGAACTTGGAAAACAAATTGAAGAAGTATGTGATTTTATATTCAACAACCCAGAACTAGGGGAAGAAGAATATATATCATCAAAATATTTAGTAGAGAAAATGAAAGAGTATGGATTTGATACAACTTATCCATACTGCAATATAGATACTGCTTTTAGAGCAGAACTAGGGGATAGTGATGGTCCTACTATAGCATTTTTAGCTGAGTATGATGCACTTCCTGGATATGGAGAAGATAAAGAACCAGGTCATGCTTGTGGTCATAACTGGATTGCGGCATCTACACTAGGGGCTTGTATAGTATTAAGCAAGTTAAAAGAAAGTTTTAAAGGAAAAATTGTACTAATAGGAACACCAGCTGAAGAAACAACAGGAGGAAAATGTGACTTAGTTAAAGCAGGAGCTTTTGACGATATTGATGTAAGCTATCAGATGCATATAGAAGCTTTTAATAATATAAATTGTAAGGCTTTAGCAATAGATTCATTAGAATTTAGTTTTGAAGGTGTATCAGCACATGCAGCTAGTCATCCTCATATGGGAGTTAATGCTTTGGACGCAGTACAACTTACTTTTGCTGGAATAAATGCTCTAAGACAACATGTAAAATCAGATGTTAGAATACATGGCATAGTTTCAAATGGAGGGGAAGCACCGAATATAGTTCCAGAAAAAGCAGCTTGTAAGTTTTTCGTAAGAGCTGCTGAAAGAAGTTATTTAGATGAAGTAACTAAAAAGGTTATAAACTGTGCAAAAGGTGCAGAATTAATGACAGGAGCTAAGCTATCTTATAGATATTTTGAAAATTCTTTTGATAATATAATAAATAATAAAGTACTTCAAAATATAACAAAAAATAATTTAATTGAAGCAGGCATAACAGATATATTAGAGGGAAAAGAGGGACCAGTAGGTTCTACAGATATAGGTAATGTAAGTCAAGTTTGTCCTACTATGTATACAGAAATAGCTTTAGATATAAATCCAATGGTATATGTACATGAAAAAGAGTTTCTAAATTATGCAAATTCTACGGAAGCTTATGATAAACTTCATAAAGCGGTAAAGGCAATGGTGGGTTGTGCATTAGAAATTTATTTAGAAGATGGACTACTTGATGAGATTAAGAAAAATCACTTAAATTAATTTAAATTAAACATAAAACAAAGAGGTATTACTTGAAAATTGGTAATACCTCTTTTATTAATATTATAGAATTTAAGGGATGTTATAATAATTCTAGGTATATAAAGAGAAAGATGTATGATAATAATTAGGTAAATAATTCTATAAGAATAAAATCTATTTCATATATATCTGACCTTTTTTGTAATGAAAAAATAGGATAATTTATATACAAAGAAATATAGAGTATAAAATAAAAGGAAAATTAGTCTTATAAAATTGTATATTAAAATAAGGAGTAGATAAATATGAAAATATTAATCTCTATAGATTCATTTAAGGGGAGTTTATCTTCAATTGAAGCAGCAAACGCAATCAAAAGAGGAATATTAAAAGTCGAAAAAGATGCAGAAGTAAAGATACTGCCACTTGCTGATGGTGGTGAGGGTACTGTAGATGCTTTAGTTCAAGGTATGAATGGTGAAAAAGTAACTATATCAGTTATTGGACCAATAGTTAAGAAAGTAAATGCGACATATGGATTATTAAAGGACACAAATACTGTAATAATAGAAATTGCTCAAGCATCAGGATTGACATTAGTGCCAACAGAATTTAGAAATCCTTTGTACACTACAACTTATGGTGTCGGAGAAATAATAAAGGAAGCAATAAAGAAGGGTTATAGAAATTTTATAGTAGGTTTAGGTGGTAGTGCTACCAATGATGCAGGAGTGGGTATGCTTCAAGCATTAGGATTTGAGTTTTATGATGAGAATAACAAATTAGTAGGTTTAGGTGGAAAAGTTCTAAAAAAAATAAGACATATAAAAATAGATAATAGACTAAAAGAATTAGATGAATGTAACTTTAAAATAGCCTGCGATGTAAACAATCCATTGTTTGGAAAAAATGGAGCCACATACATATATGGACCTCAAAAAGGTGCAACACCAGAAATAATTGAAGAGTTAGATAGTGGGCTTAGAAATTTTTCTAATATAGTCAAAGATGACTTAGGTAAAGAAATAGCTAATGTAGAAGGTGTAGGAGCAGCAGGAGGCTTAGGATTTGCCTTTTTAGCATTCTTAAATTCAAAGCTAGAATCAGGTATAAAAATAATATTAGAAGAAATTAAATTAGAGGATGAATTGCAAGATGTAGACTTTGTAATAACAGGAGAAGGTAGATTAGACAATCAAACTGCAATGGGTAAGGCACCAATAGGAGTTGCAAAATTAGCTAAAAAATATGGAGTAAAAGTAATAGGTTTAGCTGGGGCAACAACTGAAGATGCAATTAAGTGTAATGAAGAGGGAATAGATGCTTATTTTTCTATAGTAAATAGAGCTATGACAATAGAAGAGGCTATGGATAAAAAAATTGCAAGTAATAATATGACTGCGACAACAATACAAATATTTAATCTTATAACTAGTGTACAACAGTCAAGAAATAAGTCATATTAAAATTAGATGAAAAAAGAAAGCTGTTACACATTAATTTAGGTGTTTTCAATGTGATAGCCTATTTATTTTTATTACAGAATATTATAATAATATAATGAATTGAAGTACAAAATCATGATATTATAAATAGACATTGACTAAATCTTAATTGTGTATAAAAATAAGTAATTAAGAGGTAATAGATTATTTATATAATATTTGATAAATTTAGATATAAGGAGAGAAAAATATGATAATTGAGCTAAACAAAAGTAATTCTGAAAATCTAACTAAGACAGAACTTGAAATAATTAAATTTATAAATGAAAATGAGTCAATATTGCCAGAATTATCTATAGTAGAGATTGCTCATGAGACATATTCATCTCCAGCAACTGTTTCAAGGGCAATTAGAAAATGTGGTTTAAATGGATTTAATGAACTTAGGTATAGACTAACAGTAAAAGATGAAAATGATGACATACAAAATATGGGAGACATAATAAATAAATCTTTTATTGAAGCACAGAGGGTTATAGAACAAATATCTTTAACTACATTAATTAATATAATAAAAGCTATAAACGAGTCTAGTAAGATATATATTTTAGCAAGAGGACTTACTGAATATGTAGCAAAAGAGTTTAGTCTTAAGTTGCAACTGCTCGATTTCAATGTGGTCTTTATAAATGACCCTAACATAATGAAAATAAAATCTAAATCAATAAAAAAAGATGAGCTTATAATTATTTTTTCATTGAATGGAAACACTGTAGAACTTGTAGAGTCAGCACAAAATGCCAATTTAGGAGGCGCTAAAGTTATAACATGTTGTTGTAGTGAAAATGCAAAACTTATAAAGCATTCAGATTTATATATTGTGGGATATAAGCATGAGCATATATCTATTTCTGAATATGAAGTATCATCTAGGTTACCCTTGTATATTATATCTAGGATAATTATAGACTATATGGTTAGGTATAATAATTCTGAGAATTAAATTTAAAAGTCTATGAAAATCAATTTTCTATTTGTGAAAAGATTTTCATAGACTTTTTTATTATAATGAAAACATACATAACAGAAACAAGGGGGAAGACAATGATATATACATTAACTACGAATCCTGCAATAGACATGAATATATCTACTAATGGTATAAAGAGTAAATTAGTAAATCGTACATCAAATGCAATATATTCTCCTAATGGAAAAGGTCTAAATGTATCATTTGTACTAGGTTATTATGGTATAGAATCTAAGATATTAGGTTTTTTTGGAGGATTCTCAGGAAGATATATAGTTGAAGAAAGTGAAAAGAGAGGGTTTGATGTATTACCCACTTGGGTAGAAGATACTACTCGTATAAATATATTTTTAAATGATGGAAGTGATGAGTTTAAGTTTGTTAATTCTGGCTCATATGTAAATGAAAAACAAAAACTAGATATGTTGGAGAAGATAGAGTCTTTAGAAGATATAAGTCATCTATCAATAAGTGGTAGTCTGCCACCTGGAATTGATGATAATTACTATGAAGATATATTTAAGATTTGTAAAAATAAAAATATAAAAATAATACTGGATATAAGTTCACCAAAGTTAAAGGAATTACTACAATATAATCCATATTTGATAAAACCAAATGATGAAGAAATCAAAGATATATTTGGAATTATTGTAAGAGATGAAGAAGATATTAAAGATGTACTTAAGTTACTACACTTGAAAGGTGCTCAAAATATCTTATTAACCTTAGGGGAAAAAGGTTCTTATTTTTATAATGGAAAATCAATTTATTATGCTAGTACTCAACCTGTTACAGTTGTTAGCTCTGCTTGTGCAGGAGACTCTGCATTGGCTGCTTTTTTGAGTATATGGTTGGAAAATCAAGAAGATATTGAAAATGCATTAAAAAGGTCATCAGCAACAGGAGCAAGTGTAGCTGAAAGTAATGGTATAGGTAATTTGGAGAATGTAGAAGATTATATAAAAAATATAAAAGTTAGAAAGGTGGTATAGAAATGGGTAAGAGGATGATTTTAGGTGTAACAGGTTGCCCAACTGGGATAGCTCATACTTTTATGGCAGAAGAAGCGCTAAAAAAAGCTGCCAAAGAATTAGGTTGTGATATAAAAGTTGAAACGAATGGAGCTATAGGAGTAGAAAATAAACTAACAGCAAAAGATATCGAAATGGCAGATGCAATAATAGTGGCTTGTGATAAAAACGTTGATATGGATAGATTCAATGGAAAGCCAGTAATAGAAGTACCTGTCAAAGAAGGCATACACAAAGCTAGTGAGCTTATACAAAGGTGCATTGATGAGAAAGTACCTATTAGAAAAGGAAGTACATCAAGTAGCAAACTTAAAGAAGAAGGTAATTTGTCATTTGGTCAAAAGTTATATAAGGACTTAATGAATGGTGTATCCCATATGTTACCTTTAGTAGTAGCAGGTGGAGTACTAACTGCCATATCATTTTTATGGGGTATTTACTCATTTGACCCAAATTCAGAACAGTATAATCAGATAGCAGCTACATTAAAATCTGTTGGTGGATATTCTATGAATTTGATGGTTCCTGTATTAGCAGCGTTTATAGCTCAATCTATATCAGGAAGACCTGGTATGTTAGCAGGTCTTGTTGGAGGAATGATATCATTTGATACAGGTTCAGGATTTTTAGGTGGAATTATAGCAGGATTTTTAGCAGGTTACTTAGTAAATTTATTTGTACATATATTAAGAAAATTACCAAGACAGTTAGAAGGTCTTAAATCAATTTTTATAATTCCTATAGTGAGTGTAGGTTTTGTTGGTGTAGTTATGTTATTACTTGGAGGGCCATGTTCAGCACTTAACAATGCTATGATGAACTTCCTTTCAGGGTTACAAAACTCAAGTCCTATAATATTAGGAATCGTAATAGGTTGTATGTCAGCATTTGATATGGGAGGTCCAGTAAATAAAGCAGCATATGTAACTGGAACTATGCTTCTAGGACAAGGAAACTATTTATTTATGGCAGGTGTATCTGCAGCTTGTATAACACCACCACTAGTAATAGCAATAGCATCTACTTTATTTAAAAATAGATTTACAGAAGAAGATAGAGCAGCAGGGTTAATTAACTATATACTAGGTAGTACTCACATAACAGAAGGAGCAATACCTTTTGCAGCAAAGAATCCATTAAAAGTGTTGCCAGTACTTATGATTGGTTCATCAATATCAGCAATTTTAACTTATATAATGAAAATAGAAGTACCAGCTCCACATGGAGGATTTTTGGTTCTAGGATTAGTCAATAAGCCACTTTTATGGGTAGGGTGTATATTGTTAGGTTCATTAGTAGGAGCCATACTTTATATGTTGGTTACACCTAAAGTAGTAGATAACAAAACTACTACAGAAAATACAACTGAAATCAAAGATGAAAATAGACATAAAAGCACAGATAACATTACAAGATTGGAAAACGTATCTAATGGCATAACTTTATATGATGAAGAAACAGTAGTTTTAAATGTTAAAGGAAAAAAGAAAGCAGATGTAATTGATGAGATGGTTGAAATACTTGATAAATCAGGTATTCTTTCAGATAAGAATAAATTTAAAAAAGAAATTTATAAGAGAGAAGAAATATCGTCTACAGGATTTGGTATGGGGATAGCGATACCACACGCAAAAACAGATGCAGTAAAAATACCACGTGTAGCAGTAGGTATATCAAAAGAAGGTTTTGATTTTGAATCAGAGGATGGAAGTCTAGTACATATTATATTTATGATAGCAGCGACAGATAATGGTGATAATTTACACTTAAAGACATTATCTCAACTATCTTCAAAGTTAATGCATGAAGAATTTTTAAATGAGTTACTAAATAGTAAGACAAGTAGAGAAATAGTATCAAAATTGAATAATGAAGAAATCAGTATAAGTATATAGGAGGATTAATTATGGCATTAGTGACAACTAAACAAATATTATTAGATGCACAAGAAGGACATTATGCAGTGGGTGCATTTAATGTTGAAAATATGGAGATGGTTATGGCAGTAATAGAGGCAGCTGAGGAACTTAAATCACCTGTGATACTACAAACAACACCTTCAACAATAAAGTATGCAGGGCTAGATTATTATTTAGCAAATGTAAAGGTAGCATCAGAAAAGGCAAGTATCCCTGTAGCAATGCACTTAGACCACGGTTCAAGTTTTGAGCTAGCTATGCAAGCACTTAGAGTTGGATACACTTCTATTATGATTGATGGTTCTCATGAAAGTTATGAAGACAATATTTCAATATCCAAATCTGTTGTAGATGCATGTACGCCTTCAGATATACCTGTTGAAGCTGAATTAGGTAAAGTTGGAGGTAAGGAAGACGACTTAGATGGTGGAGATGGTGGAGCATACACAGACCCACTAGAAGCAAAAGAGTTTGTAGAGAGAACTGGAGTATCATCTCTAGCAGTAGCAATAGGTACAGCACATGGTCTATATAAAGGAGAACCAAAGCTTGATTTAGATAGATTATCTAACATTAGAGAAGTGGTATCAGTTCCATTAGTGTTACATGGTGGGTCTGGAATACCAGATGAGATGATTAAAGAATCTATAAAAAGAGGAATTTGTAAGGTTAATTATGCAACAGAATTAAGAATTGCTTATAGCAATGGAGTTAAGGATGTACTTAATTCTGACCCAGAAGTGATTGACCCTAAGAAGTATGGTAAAAAAGGTTTAGATTCAGTTAAAGAGTTTGTTAAGAGTAGAATGGAAGTTTGCGGATGTGTAGGAAAAGCAGTAGGAACAGTGGAGTGTTAATAAAAGAAAATAATTTTATGAACATTTGAGATAAAGTTATATACAATTACAGAAAAATTAAGAAATAAAATAGAGAAGATTTAGTGCATATTTATTTAACTAAATAACTAGTTCTTCAAGTATCTAGATAAATCTAGTAAAAACATATTATACAAGTCTTAAAGTTATAATTGTATTAGAATGTAGAAAGGATTTTGTAGATAAGTCAAATAATCCTAACAAGTATAAAGACTAAATTTATAGTTTAATATTAGAGTAAAATAAACAATTGAATATGTATAACATAGATATACAAAAAGAGATATTGAATTTTTCTGCAATATCTCTTTTTTGGTAATAAATTAGATAATTAAATTAATTTAAATACTATCTAATTAAATTTTTAATATTAAGGTCTAATAAAAAATATTATACAAAAATAAATCTATGACTTTATTAATAAATCATATGTACAAATAACTCATTAAGACAAACTAGATGTATTTCTGCTATATTGACTTATAAAACCTTTAGGCATTTTACTTATAAAATATACAACCATAATGCAAGATAAAGGCTTGTCAACTATATTGCTTAGAATTCTTGGAAAGAATGCAGCAGTAAATATCTCCTGCCCAGACTGAACTAAAAAACCAACCAATAAATCAGCACCACTTCCACTCAAGCCACCAAACAATAAAACTGAAATAGGAGTACCAATTAAAGGACAAACAATAGCTAAAATTATTCCTGTGATAATAGCATTTTTATAATCAAACCCTTTTTTCTTAGAAATATAACCAACAATAAGACCAAGAGCAATGTTTACAAGGGCAAAAGGAATATTTGTAGGTCCTGATATAACACCTAAAACTAAATTTGTACAACCACCAATAAGGGCACCCCAAAAAGGACCTAAGACAACAGCCCCAAGCACAGTACCAACTGTATCTAAAAATAATAATGGTATGTTTATCATAGATATAAATATACCTAATACAATGTTAATGACTATACACATTGAAGAAAATGTGATTTTTTTAGTATTCAATTATAATACCTCCTAAAAAATGTATACATTTATCATATTATAGATTATAAAAGATTACTAATTGTATATTTCTATATAGAATATTACAAATATAGAGCAAATAAATAATATAATTAGCAAAATATGTAGTATTATTAAAATTAAGAATAACTAAGGAGATTATTATGAAAAGAAATAGAGAGATAGTAGTGGTATGTCATTGTATATTAAACTGTAACTCCAAAGTAGAGGGTTCATCAGAATTTAAAGGTGCACAAAATATAGCAGTAAATTTAATAAATAATGGATATGGACTAATTCAACTACCATGTCCAGAGATAATTATGTATGGAATAAATAGGTGGGGGCATGTAAAAGAACAGTTTGATAATAGTTTTTTTAGACAACAATGTAGACAAATGTTAGTACCTTATATAATGCAGTTTGATGAATACTTAAAAAATAATTACAATATAAAAAGTATTATAGCAATAGATGGTAGCCCAAGTTGTGGTTATAATAAGACTTGTAGTTCTGAAAAATGGTTTGGTGAATTGTGTGGTTGTACTGATTTGAAGAATAAAATAAATGATGTACAATTAGTAAATGGCAAAGGAATTTTTATAGAAGAGTTAGAAAAATTACTTAATGAATATAATTTGAATATACCAATAGTTGGATTTAATGAAGCTAAAGAAGGAAAATAAATATATTTTCATAAGGCATGATAACTATTTACTATTAAAAGAGTATTGAATACCTATAATGATATAAATGAATTTATAAAATGATTATTTATATAAATTAAATTTGTAGTAATTTTAAAATTAAAAGAATAAAACTCTTGAAGATACTAGTTTAGTAAAGCTAGTATCTTTTGTTTTGCCGTAAAATCCATCAATTATATCAAAAATATGTATGAATCAATCAAATTACTAACAAATTCAAATTATATCCATTACTAATATATAATGATTTAATACATATGGGTCAGTATAATAAAAAGACTACTAGAAATATATGATTTGTTATACTTTCTAATTATGAGAAACTAAAAAAATATAAATTAAAATAAATTTAAGACATTAAAAAGTATTATCTTTTATTAAATTGGAAAATTACGTTAAATTATGGAAAACGATTGACAAATAGAGTCAAATAAAGTATATTATTGGTAAGTTAGTTTAATGTACAAATAAATGATGGTATAAAGTCATTTACATCAACTCATATATTAGAGTAGTTGACCTAACAGTACATTAAATATAACACTATATCATCTATTTAGGAGGGTGGCTGTGGTAAGAATATTTGAAGATTATATTGAAAAAAGATTTGACAATGAACTATTGCGAATAGAAGCATGGGGAAAAAATTCTTTACGTATCAGGTCATTTGTAGACCAAAATTTTGTTGACGAAAACTATGCTCTTGACGAAAAACCTAAGTTAAATAAAGACGATATTATAATTAATAAAAATGAAGATGGTAGTGTAGTCATTAAAAATGGGAAAATAAAGGCTGTCTTAGACCATAGAGATAGAATTACTTTTTACAATGATAAAAATGAAATATTATTGAAAGAGTATATCCGATTAAGAGCTGTAAAACATGATGATGGTGGAGAAGATGTAGGTACAATTGAAATTACCAAAGATTTTAACTCTACTCTTAAATTAAAATCAAGAGAATATCGACCAAGTTACAATGGTGATTTTGAAGTAACTACTAGATTTGAGTCTGAGCCTTCTGAAAAGGTTTTTGGAATGGGACAATATCAACATAAATTTTTAGATTTAAAGAATACTGTACTAGAATTGGCTCAAAGAAATTCTCAAATATCAGTTCCTTTTTATATTTCTAGTTTAGGTTATGGATTTTTATGGAATAATCCAGGGATTGGAAAAGTATCTTTCGCCAAAAATATGACAGAATGGAAGATGTTTTCTACAAAATTTATAGATTATTGGATTACTTGTGGAGAAAGTCCAAAAGAGTTAAACAAAAATTATTCTCAAGTCACAGGGACTGTCCCTATGATGCCTGAAAACCTTTTGGGGCTATGGCAAAGTAAATTAAGATATAGAACTTCAGAAGAAGTTTTAGATGTTGTGGAAGAATACTCTAAAAGAGGAATTAAACTTTCATCAATTGCAATTGATTATTTTCATTGGCCTAAGCAAGGTGAATATAAATTTGACCTAGATTATTGGGAAAATCCTAAAGAATTAGTTAGGAAACTAAAAGAAGAGTATTCAGTAGAGCCAATGGTATCTGTATGGCCTACAGTTCAAAGTGATGCAGAAAATTACAATGATTATTTAGAAAATGGTTATCTAGTTAATGTTAATCGTGGTGTCAGAATGACAATGCAAATTCAAGGAAATACAGTATTTGTAGACATGACAAACAGAAACGCAAGGGACTATGTTTGGGATAGAATAGATAAAAATTATAAACAACTTGGAATTAACTATTATTGGTTAGATGTAGCTGAACCTGGATATTCTGTTTATGATTTTGATAACTATAGATATAAAAAAGGAAATGTTTTAAGTTGTGGCAATATTTATCCGATTGATTATTTAAAAATGATTTATCATGGTTTACATGATGATACAGAGTCTGTTGTAACTCTTGTAAGAGGAGCTTGGGCAGGAGCTCAAAAGTATGGAGCTTTGGTATGGTCTGGTGATATTGATTCTAGTTTTGAAGCTTTTAATAATCAAGTAAATACAGGATTAAATATGGGACTAGCAGGTATACCATGGTGGACTACAGATATTGGAGGTTTCCATGGAGGAAATCCTAAAGACCCAGAATTTAGAGAGCTTATGGTAAGATGGTTTCAATATGCTACTTTTTCACCAATTTTGAGAATGCATGGAGATAGATTACCTCATAGCAAACCATTATCAAATAAAGGTGGAGGTTCAATGGTAACAGGAGCTCCTAATGAAATATGGTCTTATGGCGAAGAAGTTGAAGTAATTCTTACAAAGTTTATCAAAATTAGAGAAAGTATAAAAACTTATTTATCAAAATTGATGAAAGAAGCTCATGAAGAAGGAACACCAGTTATGAGAACTTTATTTTATGAATTTCCTGAAGATGATAAAGCTTGGGAGATTGATAATACATATATGCTTGGAGATGAAATCTTGGTTGCTCCAATAATGAATTATAAAGACAGAAGTAGAAAAGTATATTTGCCAAAAGGATATACATGGGAAAATATCTTTAGTGGGGTTAGTTATGAAGGTGGAAAAGTTTATGAAATTGAATGCCCTCTTGAAGAAATTCCTATATTCTTAAAGCAAAATTCTAAGTATAACTTTGAAGAGTTAAAAAATATTTTGAGTGAGGTGAAATCATAATGGAACCACAATTATGGCAATTATTATTAATAGTAGTATATGGATTTTTTATAAACTATGAAAAAAATTCAACAATGTTTGGAACATATCAACCAGTAACAGCAGGTTTTATTACTGGTCTTATCTTAGGTGATATAAACACAGGTTTATATATCGGAGGTACACTACAACTATTATCATTAGGTATTAGTAATTTTGGTGGAGCATCAATACCTGATTATCAGACAGCAAGTATAGTAGCAACATTTATAACTATTACAACTAAGCAAGACGCATCTGTAGGAATCTCTATAGGTATTCCAGTTGCTTTATTGATGGTACAATTAGATGTTCTTAGAAATACTATTGGTATATGGCTAGTTCATAAAGCAGAAGATGGAGCTAGAAAAGGAAATTATAAAAATATAACATATATGCAAATGTTAGGAGTATTACTAACAGCAGCTACAACAGGTATTCCAGTTGCTCTATCTGTAATATTTGGACCTTCTTTAATTAACACAATTTTAAAATATACACCTGAATGGTTAACAGGTGGTTTAACAGTAGCTGGAGGATTACTTCCAGCAGTAGGAATAGGATTATTACTTAGATACCTTCCTGCTAAAGAGTATTTTAGTTATTTAGTAATTGGTTTTGTTTTAGCAGTATATATGAAAGTACCATTGTTAGGTGTAGCTTTAATTGGAGGAGCAATTGCACTTATAATTTACAAAAAGAATGTAGAAAATCAAGCACAACATTATACTGTGGTAGGAGGTATGGATGAAGATGAGTGATAATGTATCAGTAAATAAATCAAATGAAAAAGTTAAAAAAAGTGTTTTATGGCGTTGGTTTTTCACGAGTTCTGTCTCTTCAAATTACGAGAAGATGCAAGCTTTAGCATATTGTTATGCAGTATTGCCATTTTTAAAGGTAGTATACAAAGATAATCCAGAGAAACTTCAAAATGCTGTATTAAATCATTTACAATTTTTTAATACGAATCCATGGGTTGCACCTTATATTTTGGGTATTAATGTAGCTATGGAGGAATTATCAAGTGAAGATACTGAAGAGGCTGTTACTTCAATTAAAACAGGATTGATGGGACCTGTAGCAGGTTTAGGAGATAGTTTATTTGTTGTTATTCCATGGACAATTTTTGGAGCAATAGCAGCTAATATGGCGATAGATGGGAGCCCATTTGGAATCCTACTATGGATTGCAGTGAGTGTAGCATTAAAATTATTAAGTATACCATTATTTAATGCTGGATATACATCAGGTACTAAGCTAATATCTTCAATTGAAAAAAGTTTGAAGATTTTAACTGAAAGTACATCTATTTTAGGATTAATGGTGGTAGGTGCATTAATACCATCTGTAGTAAAAGCTAATGTTGCTTTGAATTTTCAACAAGGCGACTTTACAATGAAAGGTCAAGAAATATTAGACCAAATTATGCCTGGACTAGTTCCTGCAATTTTAGTTCTGGTTGTTTATTGGGCTCTTAAAAAGAATGTAAAGCCTATATACTTAATTTTAGGTGTAATGGTTGTTTCAATAATTTTATATGCATTAGGTATTTTAAAATAAGGAAAGGATGATATTAGATATGGAAATGAAAGGTATTAAAAATATTCGTATAGATGACCGTTTAATCCATGGTCAAGTTGCAACTATGTGGAGTAATAAATTAGGTGTTACAAGATTAATGGTAGTAAATGATGCAGTAGCTAATAATTCTGTTCAAAAACAAGTTCTAAGAATGGCTACACCTGCTGGAATAGCATCATCTATAATTACAGAAGAAACTGCTATAAAAAATATTACTGCTGGGAAGTATGAAGGACAAAATGTATTATTAATTGTCAAGTCTCCTGTTGACCTTATTCCATTTGTAGAGGCTGGATTAAAAATACATAATATAAATGTAGGAAATATGTCAAGTAGAAAAGATACAACAGTATTAAAACCTAATATCAGTGTTACAGAAGAAGAGAAAGAAGCCTTCAAAAAACTTTTAGATGAAGGTGTTGAAATAACAACTATAATGACACCTGATGATAAGAAAACTTATCTTGTAGACATTTTATAGATTTAGAGAGGTGTATTAAAATGAATAGTATTATTTTAATGAGTCATGGAAATATGGCTGAAGAAGTATTAAATTCTGCAAAAATGATAATAGGAAATTCTATAGATTATCCTACTGTAAATATGAAACAAGATGATGGAATTGAAGGAACAATAAAAAAACTTAAGAAAGCCTTGGAAGTATATAAGGAAAGTTCAGAAATAGTTATAATGGTGGATTTACTAGGTGGAACTCCATGCAATGCAGCTTTATTAGAGGCTAGTAGTGATAGCAGAATTAAGATTATTTCAGGACTAAATTTAGGTATGGTTGTTGAATCAGCTTTTTCAGATGCAAAAGAATTAGCAGTAAAATTAGAGCAAATAGGGAAAGATAATATTTCTATTGTTGAGCCAACAACAAGTTTATTATCTGATGATGAGTAGATAATGTTAAGATTTAATTAATATATAACGTATAAGAAAAAGAATACAAATAATTTTGTGTAAGTACTAGAATAAATTTAATTTTAGAATGTACAGTTTAAAGGGGTTATGGCTATATAGTCATAACCCTTATTTAAGCTTATTTTTATTTTTATAAAAATAGTACATGTCTTAAGATATTCTTAACTTTTTTGACTTTCATAATTACTATAACTAATATTTAATTAAGATGAATATTTGATTGATTTAATAATTTAGGTCAGTTTCTAAAACTTTGAATTCACTTATATATAATATCGAAGCTATTAAATAAAGTGACTTATGAAGTGATTCATCTGTTGTAAAGGTTGATTTAGATGTAGTTATATTTTTTTATGTTCCATTACAATTGTAGCAAAAGCAATAGATAGATTCACTTAGATATTAAAAAATGTAACTAGCTTAAATAAGCTAGTTCTCAGATTATTCAATATTATAGCACAGCTATTTTATCATTTATTTCATTCATCAAAGTTAGGTTTTGTATATTTAAGAAGCTTTTAATATTTACAGCAGAACCACCATATAGAGATGCCTCAGAACCTAATGATGAAATTTCTATATTTATGCCTTTGTTAAAAGAGCTAACCAGCATATCTTTTGTAATCTCTAATATTTCAGGTATATTTCTGATTATTTCGCTATTTAAATATATTATCTCAGGAGCATAAGTTGCAATAGCATTGTTTATAGCTAGCGATAGGTAACTACAAAATTCATGGATAACTTTTTTAGTATTCTGATTATCTTCATAGTATAATTGTTTTACCATATCAGAATCTATTTTAGACATATTTTCTAAAGAACAAATCTGTTCAAATACTTTTTTCTCTGAGCAATATTGTTCTAAACAGCCACGGTTTCCACATGGACATAGTTTACCATTAGGCATGATAATAGTATGACCAATTTCACCACTCATACCATTTCTACCACTATATAATTTATTGTTTATTATAATGCCTGAACCAAATCCACTATGAATACTAAGACTAAGTAGTGAATTATGTACAGTTGAAAAAGTACTCTCAGCTAAAGCTGTTAAGTTTGCTTCGTTTTCTATATGAATAGGGAAGTTGTATTTTTTACTTAGGATACCATATAAATCAATCTCATTGAGATTATAATATGGAGTGAATAATATATTATTTTCACAAGTAATCCCATGTATAGCTAAAGTTAGCCCTATTACATTATAAGGAGTGTCTATTTTGGACATATTATAACTATCTATAATTTCATCTATCAATTGTATAACGTTATCTTTATTGACTTGTATATCTGTTAATTTCTTAGATTTTATAATAGTTCCATCTAAGTAAGATAGAGAAGAAAATATATAGTCATATCCAATATCCATACTTAAAGAAATTCCCGCACATTTATTGAATACTAAAAGTATGGGTTTTCTTCCACCACTATGGGTACTATTTCCAATTCCTATTTCATGAATCAAAGACTCATCGATAAGTTTTTTGGTAATAGCAGATATAGTTGCTTTATTTAATCCTATAGAAGAGGCTATACTTGCTCTAGAAATAGGACCATTCTTTATAATTTGTTCAAGTACCAATCTTTCATTCATTTCTCGAATTGTGTATTTATCAGTAACCAATTTGATATTCCTCCTTAAAATAATATTGTAATACTTTTCAGACAAAAATAAAAGGTTATTTTGCATTGACAAAGATAATTAAATATTTTATTATTAGTTCATAAGTTAGTTTAATATACTAACAAAAATAAAGCAAGTAAAATATGCCTAAAATATAAAAAAATTGAATTAGGAAAACGATAATTATGAAGTGATGTCTCAAGGAGGGATGAAGTTGGAGTATGTATTAGGTGTGGATATTGGTACATCAGGTACTAAGACAGTCTTATTTGATAAACTAGGAAATACTATAAAAAGTTGTACATATGAATATCCTCTTATACAAAAGAAAGCAGGTTGGGCAGAACAGGATGCAAATGATTGGTGGGAAGGAGTAGTTGAATCCATAAGACATGTAGTTCAAAGTTCAAATATAAGTAGTGAATGTATAAAAGGAATTGGATTATCTGGGCAGATGCATGGTTTAGTTATGCTAGACAAAGAAGGAAATACTCTAAGAAACTCTATAATATGGTGTGACCAACGTACAGTAAAAGAATGTGAAGAGATAACTGATTTAGTAGGTAAAGAAAGATTGATTGAAATAACTGCTAATCCAGCGCTTACAGGATTTACAGCATCGAAGATATTATGGGTTAGGAATAACGAGCCTGACATTTATGAAAATACTAATAAAATACTTCTTCCAAAAGATTATATAAGATACAAATTGACAGGTGAATATGCTACAGAAGTATCAGATGCAAGTGGTATGCAATTACTTGATATAAGAAAAAGAAATTGGAGCGATGAAGTACTAGAAAAGTTAAACATAGATAAAAGCCTTTTAGGTAAAGTTTATGAATCTCAAGAAATTACAGGGTATGTGACTAGGGAAGTAGCAAACTTAACAGGGCTTAAAGAAGGAACAATAGTTGTAGGTGGGGCTGGAGACCAAGCAGCAGGAGCTATAGGAAATGGAATAGTTAAAGATGGAATAGTTTCATCTACTATTGGTACATCAGGTGTAGTCTTTGCATATACAAAAGAACCGAAAATTGATAAGGAAGGTAGAGTTCATACTTTTTGTCATGCAATACCAAATACATGGCATGTTATGGGAGTTACTCAAGGAGCTGGATTGTCATTAAAATGGTTTAAAGATAATTTTTGCCAAAGTGAATTGGAAGTATCAAACTCTTTAGGTAGAGATGTATATGAAATTATAAATAGTCAAGTAAGCCAAGTACCAACAGGATGCAATGGATTACTTTACCTACCATACATGATGGGGGAGAGAACTCCTCATCTTGACCCTTATGCAAGAGGAGTATTCTTTGGATTATCTCCAATACATTCTAAAAAAGAAATGGCAAGGTCAATTATGGAGGGAGTTTCATATAGTCTAAAAGATTGTATGGGTATAATAGAAAAACTTAATATAGAAGTCAATGAAGTAAGAGCTTCAGGTGGAGGAGCTAAAAGTAAAGTATGGAGACAGATGCAAGCGGATATGTTTAATCAAGTTGTATATACTATAAATTCAAGTGAAGGACCAGCTCTAGGAGTTGCAATTCTTGCATTAGTAGGAGCTGGAATATACGAAAGTGTCCAAAAAGCTTGTGAGGTTATAATAAAAACTTCAACTAAATTAGAGCCAATCAATCAAAATGTAGATATATACAAGAAATATCATAGCTTATATAAAAAGATATATAATTCTTTAAAAGATGACTTTAAATTATTAGATGAAGTAGTTAACTTTAAATAAGAGTAATAAAAATAGCTTATAAATGAATATAAAAGATAGTTTTAAATAAAAAAATATTACATACATCATATGTGTAAAACATTAGGAGGATATAAAATGAGTGAAATATTTAAAGGAATAGGACAGATAAAATTTGAAGGTCCACAATCTAACAATGAGTTAGCATTTAGATACTACAATCCTGAACAAGTAGTAGGCAATAAGACTATGAAAGAACACTTAAGATTTGCAATGAGTTATTGGCATACTTTATGTGGAGAAGGTAATGACCCATTTGGAGTAGGTACAGTAGATAGACCTTGGAATAATATAACAGACCCAATTGAAATTGCAAAGATTAAAGTTAATGCAGGGTTTGAATTTATGTCTAAGATGGGAATTGAATATTTCTGTTTTCATGACAGAGACATAGCTCCAGAAGGAAAAGATTTAGAAGAAACAAATAAGATATTAGATGAAATAGTTGAGTACATAAAAGTTAAGATGAAAGAAACAGGTATAAAGCTATTATGGGGAACTGCTAATATGTTTGGAAACCCAAGATTTGTTCATGGGGCATCTACAACATGTAATGCTAATGTTTATGCTTATGCAGCAGCTCAAGTTAAGAAAGCTATGGAAATAACTAAGTATTTAGGAGGAGAAAACTTTGTATTCTGGGGTGGAAGAGAAGGTTATGAAACTTTACTTAACACTAATACAGAACTTGAAATGGACAACTTTGCAAGATTTCTACAAATGGCTTTAGATTATGCTAAAGAAATAGGATTTACTGGACAATTTTTAATAGAACCTAAGCCAAAAGAGCCTACTAAACATCAATATGATTTTGATACTGCTACTGTTTTAGGATTCTTAAGAAAGTATAATCTAGATAAATACTTTAAAATGAATATAGAAGCAAACCATGCTACACTTGCAGGTCATACTTTCCAACATGAATTAAATATGGCAAGAATAAATGATGTTTTAGGAAGTATAGATGCAAATCAAGGAGACTTATTATTAGGGTGGGATACAGACCAATTTCCAACAAATATATACGATGCAACACTTGCTATGTATGAAGTATTAAAGCAAGGAGGGATAGCTCCAGGAGGCTTCAATTTCGATTCTAAAGTAAGAAGAGCATCTTTTGAAGTAGAAGACTTATTCCTAGCATATATTGCAGGTATGGATACATTTGCAAAGGGATTATTAGTAGCTCATAAATTATTAGAAGATAAGGTATTTGAGAACTTTACTAAAGAAAGATACTCTAGTTTTAGTGAAGGTATAGGTAAAGATATAGTAGATGGTAAGGTTGGATTTAAAGAATTAGAAACTTATGCATTACAAATGCCACTTATAAAGAATAAGTCTGGAAGACAAGAAATGCTAGAAGCTATACTTAATAGATACATATATGAAGTAGATACAATGTCTAAGAAGTAGATATAATCTATAAAATACAAAATCAAATTAAAATCATAATAAAATACCTATTTTGAATTAACAAATTCAAAATAGGTATTTTAAAAATTATTGCAGCCAAAATGGCATATTTACAAATGGTGTAAAATTATCAAATAAGTCTAAATACTCTTGAGCTCTTTTAGGGTCATCACATTGTACTAAACCATTTTCAATAGTTTGGGTAATTGTGATTTCTTTTGTAATTAGTTTTGCCCAAATCTCTTTAGAAGCATCAATTGAAACATCAGCTTTTACATAACTATCCTGATTATGTATTTCAACAATCCCTCTACGTAGCTCTAGCTTAAATGCTTCATTAGTATCAGTCACACATGCTAATAGTGTCATATGAATATCAGAACATTTAGGGCCATTTAATTTAACCTTAAAAGATTCAAACATGGCCTTGGATGTTAGGCCTATAAATGAGTTTGAAAATGGAGGAAATCCAGCATTGGCTCCAACTTGATTTACTATCTGTTCAAAACCTCCATCTAATGCAAGAGCACTAGTCAAATACCAATTACGCCAAGTAGCATTTTCTGTTTGGTATCCAAGCATGCGAATAGCAGTTGCTTTAAGTCTTCTAGCCTCCATATCATTATTATCTATACGTATAGGATAATTTAATATCTCTGTAGCCCATTCATAGTCTTTTTCATCAATAGCTTTCTTAGCCTCAGCTAATATTATTTCACGGCCACCCATAATTTTCACATATTTTTTAGCTGAATCTTTAGGATAAATCGGATTTAATTTACTTGCCTCACCATTGAACCAACCTATATATTGGTCATAGACAGCTTTAACTCCCTGCTTAAATGTTCCATAAAATTCACCTAAACGCTCTCTTTGAAATAGATGAGGAGGAAGTTTTCCTAATTCATTTATTGCATAATCAGGAGTATAACCCATATTTATAAGTCTAACAGCTTGGTCATGAGTATATTGTATGGCATCTCTATAATCTGTTAGAAGTGAATTACATTCATCTTTACCATGTAAAGGTCTCATATGAGTTCCAACTAAATAATGTGGTTGATATTCACGAATTTTATCAATTCCTGTGTACCATTTCTTAGCATCACGAACGGTGCCTCTAACAGTATATATATTGGGGAATATTTCACCCTGAACAGCATCTCCAACAAACATTATCTTTTCTTTAGGTAAAAATATACACATAGCATCTTCAGTTTCAGCTTCACAGTGGAATAGTTCTAAATCAACTCCTGATATAGTTATTTTTAATCCATCTTCAACAGATGAAAATGTATTCGGTTCAATAAATTTATTAGAACCTTTTGATAAAACTGGTCCACATCCTAAATTAACATAACCATGTTCTCCCTTAGGAAGTACAGAACCATACATCCAAACAGCTCTTCCCATTCTAATATCTAGTAGTTCTCCACTAGCTTGAGAGAAGTGTTTTATAAATGTTTCATCAACAATAACTAGAATTTCTTTATTTTGGCTTTGTTTTTGATTTACACAAACACTCATACCACCCCAGTGGTCACCATGATTATGAGAGATTATGACAGCCTTAATGGGTTTATCAGTAATCTTACGAAAATGCTTCATGATTTCTTCCATCATTTCAATGGTTTCACCTGGGTCAATAATTATAATTCCATCAGTGCCCTCAATCATTATAGGATAAGATAATCCAAAACCAACTGCACTATATACATTTTCGCCTGTTTTATAAATTTTTTGTTCCATTGTTTTAGAATGCTCTGTCAATCTAGGATTAACAAATTTTGATTTTTCAGTATAAGCAAAATTACTCATGAATATTACTCCTTTTAAATATTAAAAAATTTATTGGTTTACTCTAGTAACAACTGGAGGTAACCATTTACCTAAAATGGCATCTTTACTTGGACCATATAACCTTAGTGTCATGTAAAATTTCTCTTTAGGGGATGGTAACCAGTTTGATATTTTATTTTTATCTTTAGGTGATTTATTTTGTATATATATAGTTAGTGAACCATCTTCAGCGTAAGATAGTCCTTTTGTACGGTCTCCAATAGAGTAACGGTCAATCTCATTATCTACTAAGAACACATTTTTAAACAAATACATTGTTAATGACCAAAATTGGCTGACAGGAGGAAGTTGATTTTTATTGAACTTTATCTCATAATCGAAATTTCCATCTAAAAATTGACCAGTACTATCTTGGAAAGTACTTGGGTATAAAGATTCTTCTGGTTGATTAGCTAAAGCACCTTTATGCCAAACTATGGAACGTTGTAAATAGTCCTCTCCATAATTACCAATACCTTTTCTAGCTACTCTCCAAAAGTTATGGGATTCTCCAAATTCTAAGCCACCTTCATTAATAAGTTTTATTGCACTATTACAAGCTTCATTTAATATATCATCAGGAACTTCTTTTAGTTGCTTTAATGATAATATGTTTGTCCTAGTTTTTAAGGTTGGAATTAATAAAAGTATGTTATTAAGGGTTTCAAAGAATTCATGGTAATTTGAATTTTTATATATTGGTAAATCCTTGGTATCATGGTCATCATGAGATGTTTTATTAGACGTTTCAGAAAGTCTATGTATTTTAAACTTGTTTTGTATATCTTTAACTTCTTGAACATCGTTTTTATCATGGATAAGAATTCTTAAAAATGCTAATGCAAAAGGTGTATCACTCTTAATCACATTGGTATCTTTAGGTAAGTCACCATTCCAATCTGGTCCGATAATAGTAAATCTATTTGACTTTGTACCTGTTAATCTTCTTCCAATATTAGTAATTGTTTCTGTAAATAAGTCTAATAATTGTATAGAGTAGTATCTATCATTAGTATCTGGAACTTCTATTACTGCTGGTTGTTCACGTAAGTCTAGCCAAGCTCTTGAATATGTTGTATCATTGTTTGGTGCTGGTATAAATGATGTTTTTGGTGATGCTACAGTGGCAGTGTGAGCAAACTCATTAAAATTTGTTGATTTAGTTTTTGGATTAATAACTTGTGTATAGAGTAATTCATACATACCTACTATTGGATATCCATATATATAAGTATTTTGAATTGTTTCAAATAAATTAGTTTTGTTCATTGATAGCCTCTCCTTTAAAATAATCTCATTATATTCCACAGACATGTCATAATAACGAATAACATGACTGAATTATAAGCAATGATTAAATTATTTTTATTTATTTTTTTATTAATAGTTGTACCGAGTATTCCACCTAAAATTGCAGCTGGAATTATATATAGTAACATCGGTATTTCAAGCTCTGAAGGTATTGATTTTGAAATTAATAGAGTTATTATCTTTGAAGCTTGTGAGAATAGTATTAGTATTATTGAGTTAACAGATGCACTTTTTAAATTCATTGAAAAAAATAATGTCAGAGCAGTTATATTTATAGGGCCTCCTCCTATTCCTAAAAAAGATGAAATCATTCCTAAAGTATATCCAAGCAAAACTGTAAATATACGATTCTTTATATTGAATTGTTTTTTGTTAGGTAGATTTATGTATACCAATATGGTTACTAATAAAGACAAAAGGAGTCCATTTTGAATTAGCTTTATAAACCTATCTTTGTTAATAAAATCAACTACAAGTTCAAATATCTCAGTGCCAATTAAACCACCTAAAATTGCACCTATTCCAAGTAATACAGTTGTAGGTTTTTCAAATTTAGTTTTATATTTAATATGTTTAGTAACAGCAGAACAAGACATAGCAAATACTGCACATGTTGATAAAAAATTTATAACTGAAGCATCTAGTTCAGTTACTGCATCTAGCACTGGTTTTATGATAATCCCACCACCAAGTCCAGAAATTGCACCTATAATAGAGGCTATAAATCCTACTATAAAAAATACCATATGTATCTCTCCTATTTTGAAGTTTTATGTTGATTTCTTGATAGTAAGTGTGCCCTAAAATAGTAAAATAATTTATCTATTTTTACAAATACTTTAGATATATGATAAAATGTAGTAATTATTTGACTCTTACATTTTAATTTGTTTAAAATTATTTTTAGTTAAAAGAATTTAAAAAAGAGAAGAATAGTAATTTCTATTTACGATAAGAATATTAAGATATTAAAAATGTCTAACTAATATAAGAATTATAATAAAATCTAAATATTATTAGATATTTATGATGTTACTAATATAATAAAATCTAAAATTTGAAAGTTGATGAGAATTATATGAAAAAGAAAATATTGTTTTTAGTAATTATTTTAACATTTATAATTTTATTAGGTAATTCTACTTATTCCCAAAAAAATCAACTATCTGAAGCAGAAAAAGTAGATGATTTTAAGCATGTATATAATGTTATAAAAACAGGATATCCTTATCTAAATGTAAATAAAAGGATTAATAATACTGATTGGTTAGAAAATAAGGATGAATATATAAAAAGAATAAAGAGTACTGAAAATGATGAAGAATTTATAGAAGAAATGTCATCCATATTATCTGAATTAAATAATAAACATACAGAGGTAATTGACAATAAAAAACGATATGAGCTTTTTAAAAAATCATATTCTAATAATGATTGGTATGATTTTCTTAATGATGAAAAAGTTGTGGATAGATATGATTCTATAAATACTAAAATAAAAGTCCCAAATAATATTTTTGCAAGAAAAAAATTAATTTTAGAAGATGTAATCAAAGGAAAAGTAGGATATATGTATCTACCATCAATGTCATCAAAGAGTGGGCCTATAGGCAATGATTTAAAGGATATTGAAACCTATATTAATACTTTAGAAAAACATAAAGCTTTAATTATCGATATAAGAGGAAACTCAGGTGGCAGTGATAGATACTGGCAAGGTATTGTATCAAAACTTATAAAAAATGATGTTGAAATAAATGGATATAGAATTTATAGGAATAATAATGAAATAGTAAGAAAATACACAAGTGTAAGAAATATAAAATTAGAACCTATAGAAAACTTACCAACAAACATAAAGAAAAATGCACCAAAAGAAATTATGAAAGATTTTAGTGATTTTGAAAATACTTCTTATACCATAAAAGCAGAAAATGACTTGAAGTTTAAAGGAAATATATATTTACTTGTAGATAAAAAGATATATTCATCATCAGAGTCATTTGCTATGTTTTGTAAGGAAACTAAATTTGCTACTTTAGTAGGTGAAACTACTGGAGGAGATGGTGGATGTATAGATCCTGTGTTGTTTAACTTAAAAAATAGTGGTCTGATAGTTAGAATGGCGAGTTGTATGTATCTAAATAAGAATGGAATATGTGATGAAGAATTTAAAACTATTCCAGACTTTAAAGTGAAAGATTGTGATAGAGCTATGAATTTTGAAGATGATAATTGTATAAAAAAGGTACTAGAGCTTGAAAATATTAATAATTAGAAAGCTTTTAAAAGTTATCTTGTTAGTTGAAATATTGAAATATAAAAATGTAAAAATACACTGTGAAAAGCAATTTGAAAAGATTTTAAATCTTTTCAAATTGCTTTTTTACTTAAGAGATTTTTCATTATAGTTGGACATGATTAAGCAATTTAATTTATAAGTTTAGTAAAGATATTATAATAAGTTACTAGAAAATATTAGAATGCAATAAGATAGAATTAAAGTATATTAAAATCTAATAAATAGCAATAAAATACAAAATAAATTTGACTTTTTGATATTTCTAAATTAAGATGTTATTATTATCAAATGAAAGGTAAGTGTAATTATGGACGAAAAATTTTATACAATAGACCAAGTTGCAAATATTTTAGAAATGCATCATAAGACAATAAGAAAATTTATAAAAGATGGAAAATTAAAAGCTAATAAAGTTGGCAAACAATGGAGGATATCAAAAGAAGATTTAGATAGGTTTATGGATGTAAAGAGTGATAAGAATAATGGTTTAGAATTTAAATTGAATTCATCTAAAGAACTAGGATGTATTCCAAAGATTAATGTATCTACAGTAGTTGACATAAATAGTATTTCAAATAATGAATACTCACGTTTATCAAACTTACTTTTGGCACTTGTAAATAATCCAACTTCAATGTCAGGTGGCTCTACTATTAACTTGAAATATAATGAAAATGAAAATAGGCTTAGAGTTATGTTATGGGGAGATATAAAGTTTATTGAGGATATGTTAGGTTCTATATCCATATTAATGGAAAATATTTAAAACAGAAATGAGGAAAAAGATGAATTATAATATAAAAGAACAAAATGACAGAAAATATATTTTTTTAGAGAGTAAATTTAATTCTGAAGGAGAAATAATGGATATTATATCTCTATGTATGGAGCATGGTATAAATTATCTTATGCTTAGTAATAATGCATTTTCAGATGATTTTTTAAATCTAAAAACTGGGCTAGCAGGTATTGCATTACAAAAATTTATGACTTATAGGATACAAGTTGTTGCAATTATTGATGATGAAAGCAGGATAAATAAAAGATTTTCAGAATTAATGCGAGAGCTAAATAAATCAAATAATTTTAGAGTAGTTAACAATTTTGAGAGTGCTAAAAAACATATCTCAAATATAAATTGATAATATAAAGCTATAGACTAAATACTTTAATAGCCTTTTTACCTATGTTACGAAAGTGTAATGTTAACAGTTAAAATGTAATATTTGCTTAAGGATTTATCTATATAAAACCTTTAAAATAAACATATATTAAAAAATTAGCAACTGGAGGCTATTATTATGAAAGAAATATTAAAAATAAAAAATATATCAAAAGATTATGGGATAAAAGGATTTAGAACAAATGTATTAAAAAATATATCTCTTACAGTTAATGAAGGTGATTTTATAGCGATAATGGGTCCATCTGGTGCAGGGAAAACAACATTACTAAATCTTATGTCTACACTTGATAAACAAACTTCAGGAGAGATAATCCTAGATGGAATTAATATATCAAAAGTAAAAAATAATGAACTGTCAAAACTAAGAAGAGAAAAAATAGGATTTATATTTCAAGACTATAATTTATTAGATAACATGAAGTTAATGGATAATATAGCACTTCCTCTAGCATTAGGAAAAAAGAAAAGTAAGGAAATAGAAGCTAAGGTATTTTCTATAGCCAAAAAATTTGGATTAGAAAATCATTTAGATAAATATCCTTATCAGTTATCAGGAGGGCAAAAACAAAGAGGAGCAGCAGCTAGGTCATTAATTACAAACCCAGCAGTTATATTTGCAGATGAGCCAACAGGTGCTTTAGACTCTAAGTCAGCATATGAACTTTTAGAATCATTAGAAAGAATAAATAGAGAAAATAATGCTACTATTATAATGATTACACATGACCCTCTAACTGCAAGTTATTCTAATGAAGTATACATGATAAATGATGGGAATATAAAGTGTAAATTAAACAAAGGAAGTAATAGAAAAGAATTTTATAAAAAAATTATGGATATGTTGGCCTCTATGGGAGGTGACATGTAAGTGAGTATACTTGGAATTGCTTATAATAACTTTAAAAGTAACATAAGAACATATCTAGCATTTTTTATATCTATGGTTTTTTCAGTAGTTGTACTAACTAATTTTGAATTATTAAGATATGGTGATGCTATAAATGTATTGCAAGGAGAAAATAAAAATTTTACATTATCAGTGTTAATAGCTGTAATAATGATATTATCAGTATTTTTATTTTTCTTCATCTGGTATGCAACAAATATATTTTTTAAAAATAGGTCAAAAGAAATTGGGATATTGTCTTTTATGGGGTTAGACTTATATACGATAGGAAGAATATATTTTGTAGAAAATATGCTTATAGGGGTAAGTTCTTGTATAACAGGAATAATTATAGGAATAATAACCTCTAGATTTTTTCAAGTAGTGATAATAAAATTATCTGGATTTGATATAAATGTATCTAATGGGCTTAGCATGGAAGCTATACTATATACTACTTTGATATTTATTTCTATATTTATAGTAATGGCTATAAAAGGTTTTATAACAATATGTAGAAGTAGCGTAATAAATCTAATTAATACATCTAAAAAGCAAGAAAAAATACCTAAAGTAGGAATAGGGATATATATTTTAGCTATAATATCAATTATAGTAATAGGATATGGTTATTACCTTTCTACTAATATAAGGACTGGAAATATAATGAGTGTAATACCTGTCATAGCTATAATAATAGTTGGGACTTATGGACTATTTAAATCAGTTGTTCCTGTTATATTTGATATTATAATAAAAAATAAAAAAATATTATTTAATGGAAACAATATAATTGCAATAAACAATATAAATTACAGATTAAATAAAAACTATAAAACTTATGCTATAATAGCAATAATTATAACCACTACAATATCTACTCTTGGAGCATCAGTTGCAATGAAATTTATACATCAAAATGCTCAAGAGCAAAGAAATGTATATACTGCCAGTATAGTTTCAATGGACAAAGATGAAGTGAATAAAACACAAATAGAGAATATAATAAAAGATACTAATAAGATAAAATATTCAGTAAATCCCGAACTAACAATTTTAGAAAACACAGATAGTAAGAATATTTATGATAAAACTAATACGATAATGAAATATAGTGATTTTAGTAGTATTCTTAAAGCAAATGGTCATGATGAAGAATTAAGAGAGTATAGTGATAAGCTAGTTAGAGGAGGTAATGTAATAGAGTTAAAAAGTCCTCAAACTATAGTATCAATAGCCACAAAAGAAGCTCATGTAAACCTTGATGGATATTTATATAATATTTCAAAGGGAGAAGTAAAAGTTCCAGTGTTAGGCACAGGATTTAATCAAAGCATCATAGTAGTAGATGATGATACATATTTCAAATTAAGAGATAAAGGACAACAAATATATTTTTATGGAGCAAAGGTGTATCAAGAAGAAAATAGCCAATTGATGTTTAAAAATCTTGAAAAGAATCTAAATTTAAAAAATAGCTATATTCAGAATGGACATAAAGCTCTAAATGAGGGGCAATGGATGAAATTTGCATATGTAGTACTTGTATTTTTATTCTTAGTATTTGCACTTGTAGCTGGAAGTATAATTTACATGAAAATATATAGTGATGCATATGAAGATAAAGATAAATATAAGATTTTATTAAAAATAGGTACTACAGAAAAAGATATAAATAGAGCTATACTTAAAGAAGTAGCTATTTTTTATACTTTACCAATGTTAAGTGCAACAATATCTAGCTATTTTGCATTGAGGTTAGCAGGAGATTTGTTGATGACTAATTTATTTGGTATATATATACTAAGTTTAGTTATATGCTTGATGATATTTATAATATATGGAGCAATATCTGTCAGTAAGTTTAAGCGTGTAGTATATAAAAATTAATTGATAAATTGCTAAAAAGAAAGGAGATTCTTTTAATAAGAGTCTCCTTGTTGATTAACGAAACAATTTGGTTAATCAACCTATATAATAAAATATGTTATTATAGTAATAGTTCATAGTATAGTTAAATATTAAAATAATGGAGAATACATAAATGTATAAAATTTTATTAGTAGAAGATGATATTGATTTATCCAAAGAAATTGCTCTTGCATTGGATAAATGGGGATTTAGCATAGAATTAATTAATAACTTTGAGATAGTATTAGATGAATTTATAGATAAAAAACCAGATGTAGTACTTTTAGATGTAAACTTACCATTATATAATGGGTTTTACTGGTGTGAGAAAATTAGAGCTATTTCCAATGTACCAATAATATTTTTATCGTCAAGAGATTCTGACATGGATTTAATAATGGGGATAAATAATGGAGCAGACGATTATATTACCAAACCATTTTCTATAGATATATTAGTTACCAAAATAAACGGTATAATAAGAAGAGTTTACAATTATAGTGACTCTAGTAGTATTATGTACTGTGAAGAGTTGATGTTTGATGTAGGTAGAGGAATTATAAAGCACAAATACAATGATAAAAGTTTAGAATTAACTAAAAATGAAATAAAAATTTTAACTTTATTGTTAAAAAATAAAAATAGAATTGTATCAAGAGAAAGCCTGATGATGACTTTATGGGACAATGATGAATTTGTTACAGACAATGCACTTACTGTAAATATTAATAGATTGAGAAGTAAAATTAAAGAATTAGGGTTTGATGATTTTATAAAAACTAAGAAGGGCATAGGATATATAATACAATGATAGCGAAATATTTAAAAGGTAGGTCTAAGTATCTTATCATCTGTTTAATTATAGTCAGTATAATAAATATATACTTATTTGCTATAGATGTATTTAAAAATAAATATGCAGAGTTGGTATATTTAGATTTTTTAGTACTCTTTATAACAATATTATTTTTTGTTGTGGATTATATCAGCTTTAGAAATAGTTATAAAAGTTTATATGATTGTATAGAAGATAATGGTGAAATAGATGGTTATTTGGTTGGGGGACAATCTTTTGAAGAGAATCTAATGAGAGCTATTATAGAAAATCTAAAAATAAAAAATAACAATGATATAGAAATTTATAAACAATCTTTAAAAGAATTAGATGAGTACATGGCTAAGTGGGTTCATGAAATAAAGATTCCAATATCTTCTTTGAGTATAATTACAGATAGGTTAAGCAGTATAGAAGATAGTATAGATATTAAGAATCAAGTTGCTAAGATAAACTTTTTAGTTAACTCCATTTTATATAGTAGTAGAAGTAATACCATGTTTGAAGATGTATTTATAAATAAGGTTAAATTAGAAAAATTAGTAAAAATGGCCATAAAAAATAACTCATTTTTGCTTATAAAAAATAACATTGAAGTTAGTTTAAATAAACTAGACTATGATGTCTATACAGACTCTAAATGTATGTCATATATTTTAGACCAAATTATTAATAATGCCATAAAGTATTCTAAAAAAGCTGGTAAAATTGAGTTTGATTCAAGGGAGTTAGAAAATGGAGTAGTATTATCTATAAAAGATTTTGGAATAGGCATAAGTGAAGAAGATATAGTTAGGATTTTTGATAAAGGTTTTACAGGTACAAATGGAAGGAATCAATTGTATAAGTCTACTGGAATGGGGTTATATTTTGTAAAGAAAATGATAGATAATTTGGGTCATGATATTGATGTCCGTTCAGAAAATGACTCATATACAATTTTTAATATTTATTTTTATGATATATCAGATTATTTAAACATGAATAATTAGGATACGAGAAAGATAATCTAACAAGATTAAAGACAAAGATATATATACTTTAGAAAAACTATATATATTTTTTTCATTGAAAACTGTCTCTACATTTAATATTAATTATATAGTATTTTTTAAATAAGACATAGATTTTAGGGATATAGATAAAGGGATAGCAATTTAAGCTCTCCTTTTATTTTTATGTAAATATAGTCTATGAACGAATAGCTATTTAATAAATAAAAGTTATTCATTTAAAAATAACAAAAATGAACAGAAAAATTAACCTATTAAATAATAATATATATAAACATTAGATTAACATTAGAATGTTATATTTGTTGAAACAAAATAAAATTAGAATAGCAACTATTAAAAAATACTAATATGTGATTGCAATATAAATAATACTCAAGGAGGAATAAATAATGAAAAGATCAAAAAAGGTTTTAGTTGCATCAGCTATTTCATTGTGTATATTAGGTACCACAACAGGTGTATATATAAACAAAAGTAAAAGTTTAGAAGCTGAACAACACAATATAATAGCTCAAAATAGAATTGTAAAAGTTCAAAGAGGAGATATAAAGACAGTTGTAGAGGCAGGAGGAAAGGTATCTCTAAGTGATAAAAAAGAAACAAACTTAAATGAGATAGTAGTGACATTATCAATAAATCAGTATGATATATCTAAGTTAAAAATAGGCCAAATTGTTAATGTAAAATCGAAAGCATTTCCAAATGATAATATCATAGGAAGGATATCTGAAATATCTAATAAAGTTAATGAAGGAGAGAATCCAACATATACAGTAACTGTGTCAATGGATAATCCTGTAATGGAATTAGGAGAAAGCACTCATTCCAATTTGGTTCTAAGAAAAGGCCCATCTAAAGAGTATATGTCAGATAATAAAATAGAAAAAGGAGAAGTATTTTATATACTAGAAAAGAAAAATAACTGGGTCAAGATAAGATTAAAAAACAGTACTGAAGGTTGGGTATCAAAAAATGCAGTTAAATTAAAAGGATTAGAAAAAGAGAACATAGAATCAAGTATAGCTAAAAAAGAAGTGATTCTTAGAAAGAGTAACTCATCAGGAAGTAATAGTATTAGAAAGCTGGTTCAAGGCGAAAAGGTTAAACTAATTGATAAAAAATATAATTGGTATAAAATTGAATTGAGTGATAAAACTACTGGATGGTTGCAAGAAGAAGATTTAGTGTTACAACAGTTAAAGGATGGGATGTCTGTAACAGGTACAATATTAATAAGTGAAATTAAAAATATATTAAAAATTCCTATAGATACAGTTCAAAAAGATGAAAAAGGATACTATGTAACTATAGGAGAAACAAATAAGAAAAGATACATAGAAGTAGGTGAGAGTGATTCAGAAAATATAGAAGTTACAAAAGGTCTTTTATACGGGGAAAGTGTAAGTATTCAATCACCTATAAGTTCTAATGAAAATCAAGAATCAAGTCCAAAGATAGATAAGCAAGTAGGCTAGAGAGGTGATAATTTGTGAATAATTATGTAATACAAGCTAAAGATTTATTAAAGACTTATAGGATAGGTGATGAAAAAATAACAATCCTAAAAAAAGTATCATTGAATATAAAACATGGAGAATTTGTATCGATAATAGGACCATCAGGTTCAGGAAAATCAACTTTTATGAATATTATTGGGTGTTTAGACTTGGCTGACAAAGGAGAATATATATTAGATGGTAAAAGTATAACATCTTTGAATGAAGATGAATTGAGTGTAGTAAGAAATAGAACAATAGGATTTATATTTCAAAACTTTAATTTATTAAGCAAACTATCTGCCTTGGAAAATGTAGAGTTACCACTTATTTATCAAGGAAAAACACCAAAAGAACAGAGAAAAATAGCTTTGGGATGCCTTGATAAAGTTGGGTTAAGAGATAAAAAAAATAATAAGCCAAATCAATTATCTGGAGGTCAACAACAAAGAGTAGCTATAGCTAGAGCCTTAGCTACAAATCCTCAAATATTATTAGCTGATGAGCCAACAGGTGCATTAGATAGCAAAACAAGTGAAGAAATACTTAATATATTAGAAGGTTTAAATAAAGAAGGAAAGACTATAGTTATGATAACTCATGATATGGATATAGCAAGAAATGCTACAAGATTGATAAGGATAAAAGATGGTGAAATTTTTGAATAGGAGGTGAGCATATGAACATTTTACCAATAATAAAAATAGCTTTAGGAGAAATAAAATTTAATAAATTGCGTTCATTTCTTACTATATTAGGTATATCCATTGGAACAGCTAGTGTAATTCTATTTGTTACTATATCTATAGGTAGCCAACAGAGTATGTACAAGAGTTTTGAATCAAAACCATTAGACCTTATAACTACAAATGTATATGGTGACAAAAAGATAAGTGACTTTGACTTGAAGGCTTTAAAAAGTAGCAAGAATATAAAAGAAATATCTCCAGAGACAAATAAGTCTGCGACTGTTAGTTATAATAAAAAAGATAGTCAAAGAAATATAGTTGGAACAGATGGAAATTACGCAAAATTAAATAATCGTGAACTTAAAAATGGAAGATTTATTATGCCAATAGATAATGATAAATCTACAAAAGTAGTTGTATTGGGTAGTAAGGTTGCTAGTGATTTGTTTCCAACAGGAGATGCTATTGGAAAGAACATAGACATAAAAGCTATACCTTATAAAGTTATAGGTGTATTAGATAAGCTTGATGAAAGTTATGATAGTCCAGAAGATGAGAATCTATACATTCCTTTTGAAACAGCACAAATTATTTTAGGTCTAAGTGATATATCTAAAATAAATGTAAAATCTTCTTCAAATGATACTGTAATGTTATCAATGAGTGAAATAAAAGCTTATTTCAATAAAAAAGGTATGGGAGTGACTGATTTTTATGTGGCAAGTAATAAGGAAATGCTAGAATCCATGAAATCTATGGATAGTATTATGAACTTAATGGTTGGAGCGATAGCGAGTATATCATTATTTGTAGCTGGTATAGGTATAATGAATATGATGTTAGTATCTGTTACAGAACGAACTAAAGAAATAGGTATAAGAAAAGCCTTAGGATGTCCAAGAAAATTTATATTGACACAGTTTCTAGTAGAATCTCTCACAATAAGCTTTATAGGTGGTGTAGTAGGTTCTATAATAGGTATATTTGGGTCTATCCCTATATTAAATTCTATGAATGCTGAGACATATATAGCCTGGAATGTAGTATTTATAGCAGTGGGGTTTGCCATATTTATGGGGGTAGTATTTGGTATATCCCCTGCGAATAAAGCATCTAAACTACAACCAATAGTCGCTCTAAAATCAGAATAAAAATTATTTATAATAAAGATAACTTAAGTAATTTAATAAATAATATTTAATAGGTTAACTTTTAATAAACAGTAGTTGTATATAATAGAAGATATTAGAATTTTAACAAATTTAACTAAAGGAGAATAGTATGAAAATTAATAAAAAACTATCAACAGCAATAATAATATCAATGGTAGCATTTGCTACAGTAGGATGTGAAGGGAATGACAATCAAGGAAATGCAGAGAAAAAAAAGCCTGTAAATGTACAAGAACAACAAGATATCCCAGAGCAATTAGACTTAAAACCTGGTGATGAAGATAAATTGATAACACCTTAAACAGAAAACTAAATAAGTTAAAACATTAATTAATAATGAGTTTAAGAAAAGAATCATAAAATTGAAAAATCTATTCATATATATTTATTTATTACTACTTGGAATAAATATATGAAATATACTACAATAAAAACCTAATGTTTATATTACATTAGGTTTTTTATTTATAAAAATTATTGTCTCTAAGTTCCTGAGCGTGTATACGATTAATTAAAAATTGTTTTAACTTAGTCAAGCATAAGAATAAAATAGCCCTATTTTCAAATTCTATTCTATTTACAGGCAAAGGTTGATTTTGCATGCTTAACAATAATCTATCCAATTCTTCAAGTAGTAGACTCCCTGTCTCAGCTTCAAATTCAGTATAACCTATCTTATGTATGAAGGCAGAGAGAATATGAGCTTGTGGAGGAGCAAAACTTAGTTGAGATACATAGATATATAAATTTTCTAAGATGTCACGTTGACTTTTTACGATTTCCATGTGGTCTAAAAAAAATTTTGTATCACTTAATAAAGTATTATTTATTTTGTCATAGGCTTCAGAAATACTACTATCGATAAGTGTATTTAGAGTATATAAATCTCTGTTATATCCACTTTCTTTTTTAGGATTTACAATGATTTCAGCAATATCTATAAGTACATTACTCACTTCTTCTTGTAACTTTTTTTGCACTTCATAAATTTTATGTATATTGGTTGGGATATACATATTAATTATAACTCCTATTCCAGTACCTATTACAAATATACCAGCTTCATTTAAAATCCATTTAGCAGATGTTTCTCCTTGAAGAAAGTAATGTGAACCTAAAACTATACACATTGCAATAACATCTTGTATATTGAATAAAAAGCAAAGCAATATTATTATAAATATGAATATTGAAAATGAAGTTAAATTATATCCTAAAATATTAAAACATAGGTATGAGAAAATAGTACATAGAAGAAACCCGTAAATTTTTCCAATAGAACCTTTAAGTGTCTCTTTTTTAGTGTTCTTTACTGTAAGTAACACTATAACTCCAGCAACCATTGAGTATTCTAATTTTAATAACCAAGCAATAAATATAGCAAGAGAGCACCCTAAAGATAATTTTATAACTTTAAGTAAATCAATATTGTTCAAATACAAACCTCCTTTAAAATATAATAAAAATAATTTTATCATAAAATCAATTTTATTTGAAATGGAGTTAACAATATTTTATTTAAAAAATACTGTAAAAGCCGATAAAAAGATAAGCAAATAGAAATACAAAGATATCTTTTTTAATGTAAAACATTGTAGAATACAAAATATTCTAATGAATATAAAATAATTATACTATATTTAGGAAATAATATTTTAAATTACTATTATATTAGTGAACAATATAACCATAAATATATCTATTATTATTAACAGAAAATAAAATTATATAGTTAATGTTATTTTATAATTGATTTGGTATGGAGATTTTTTTCTTTTATGTTATACTATTTATGAACGTAAATATAAAGATTAAAATACATAAATAAATATGTATTATAAGTTTTAAATAGCCATATTAATGAACTTAATTATTGTTCATAATAGCAAATTGGAGGAGATAAAAATGAAAATTACTGAAGGATATATGCCTTTTGAAGGTTTTAAAACCTATTATCGTATAGTAGGAGAAAACATTGAAGGAAAGAAACCATTAGTACTACTTCACGGAGGACCAGGCTCTACACACAACTATTTTGAAGTGTTAGACAAGATAGCTGAAAGTGGTAGACAAGTAATAATGTATGACCAAATTGGCTGTGGTAATTCATTTGTAGAAGGGCACCCTGAGTTATTTAATGCTGATACTTGGATAAAGGAGCTTATTGAACTGAGAAAACATCTAGGGCTTGAAGAAATTCATCTATTGGGTCAATCTTGGGGAGGTATGCAGGCTATTTGGTATGCAATTGAGTATAAACCACAAGGTATAAAGTCATACATTCTTTCATCTACTCTTTCCTCTGCAAAGCTTTGGGAGAAAGAACAAAAAAGAAGAATCTCATATATGGATGAAGCCGACCAAAAAGCATTGCTTGATGCAGTAAGTACAGGAGATTACTCTAGCAAGGAATATAATGATGCGCTAGAAAAATTTATGGAAATGTACTGTGCAGGTGAGGTGACAGAAGATTCTCCTGAATGCCTAAGAAGACCTAAAAAATCAGGTTCTGAAGCATATATTGTAGGATGGGGACAAAATGAATTTTCGCCTACAGGAACTCTTTCTGGATATGAGTTTACAGATAGATTACATGAAATCAAGGAACCTTGTTTAGTAACTAGTGGGGCAATAGATTTATGTTCACCATATATTGCAAAAACTATGTATGATAGAATTCCTAATAGCAAATGGGAGTTATTTGAGTATTCAAGACATATGCCATTTGTTGAAGAAAATGATAAATATATAGAAGTTTTAACTAAGTGGCTAGATGCTAATGATTAAAATAATTTAAATTTATATAAAAAGAAGGCTGGACATATTGTCTAGTCTTTTTTTAGTATAAGCAGAAGTGTTAAAATTTTATTTAATTTTATAAATAATGGAAATATATTTATGTATCTGTATTTAATTTTATTGGATTCTAGAAATTTTTTTATATATTGGTATAATTATTCTGTTTAAATTTGCTTAAAAAGTATATTAATTATAATAAGAAACAATTATATAAATAGGAATAGATTATTATAATTAGTATAGAGATAAAAATAATTATAGAAAGAAAGGAATATTATGGAAAAATCAAGAGTTATTGAAATGATAAAAAATAATCCTAATATTATATCTACTTTAAATAATCCAACTGACGAAATGAAACTACTAGCTATCAAAGAAAATGGTCTTGTACTAGAATATATAAATAATCCAACTAGAGAAATGCAAGAATTAGCAATAGATAATAATGTTAGAGCAATTAAATTTGTAGATAATCCAACAGAAGATATGATGATAAAAGCGGTAAATGAAGGGTGGAGTATACTAGACTATATCAAAAATCCAACTGATAGAGTTATTAAGATGGCTATAAATCAAGCTGGGTGGGCTATTAAGTATGCTAAAAATCCAAGTGAGGAGTTACAATTATTAGCAGTAAGAAAAAATTATGATTCAATAAAATTTATAAAAGAGCCTTATGAAAGTGTACAAGAAGAGGCAGTTAGAATAAGTTATGATGCATTAAGATATATAGATTCACCTAGTTATAATACTGAAATTATAGCTATAAAAAATAATGAAGCAGCTATTGGTTTTATAACTGATTTAGATAAGAACAAAATATTAGAATTCTTGAAAGTTAATATTTTAGTGATTAAATATATTATAAAGAAAATATCTAAAGATGACCTAGAGGGAGTATTAAAAGAAGTATTATCAAAGGAAAATGTTGAAGAAAAATATGTTAGAGATTTTTTAAACTGTAGTGTTATAGATAGGAATAGTGAAAATATACCAATAGATAAAATTATGTTTATTTATAAGTATGGGAGTAAGACAACAAAAAAAATAGCTGTGGACGAGAAATTAAAGATTATGTAGGAGAGAGAAAAATGAATTTTATAGACACATTAAAAAGCGTTGACTTAATATTATCCACTGGAGAAGTACCTTTAATAGTGGGTGAAAGTGGGATAGGAAAAACAGCTTTAGCAAAAAAGCTTGCTGAAGAAAATGAATGGAGTTTAGTTGTTATTGATGGAAACCTACTTAAAGAGGGTGAAATAGGAGGTCTTCCAACTATAGAATCTTATGTAGGAGTTAATTCCAATGGATATAAGGTTGAAAAGAAAACAACAGTATATGCGGTTCATAATAAATTAAGAGAAATTGATGAAGAAATATCCAAGGGTAAGATTGTTCTTTTATTTATAGACGAGATAAATCGTTGTGAGCATACAGTGCAACAAGAACTTATGAACTTAATTTTGAATAGAGAGATTAATGGATATAAGTTACATGATGATGTAAAGATTTTAGCAGCAATGAACCCATCAAGTAAATATGGTTCAGACTTTGATTATCAAGTTGTGGATATGGATGCAGCTCAAGAAAACAGATTTGTATGGCTAAATATGGAGAGTGAGCATACACAATGGTTAAAATGGGCAGTTGATGAAGGTATTGAAAGAAAAGTTATAGAGTTTATTTCTACTTTTCCAGAATATCTTCACAAAATAAATGAAGATGATGTAAGAGCAACTCCTAGAAGTTATGAAAGAGTATCTAAAATTTATAAAGTTTATAAGGAAAAAAATAATTCAATTCCTAGAGCAGTATTTTTAAACGTTATAAAAGGGAATATAGGTAAGGTTATTGCAGAAGAGTTTATAAGTTTTATTGAATCAGATTCTAAACCATTAATATCTTATGAAGATGTTTTTTTAGGAGAATCTATGGATGATTCTATTATAGAAAGAGTAAAAGATGAGAGTCATACAAGGCTTTATCTATCAGCTATGAATATTTTAAAAAACTTAGAATTAAATATAAAGAATGATAAATATGAGTCAAACCAATATATTAATAGATTTATTGAATTTTTAAAAGTATATCCTGTGGATTTAATGATAGGAATTATGAAGGATATTAGAAACAGTTATACAGAAGTGTATAAAAAAGCTATAGAAAATGAAGAGTTCGTAAAATCATATTTTGAATCTTATAGTCTAATAAGGGGATAATGTATGGAAAATTATTTTGATAATAAAGCAAAAGAACTTTATAATAAAGCAAGTGAAATTATAAGTACTCATTCTATGTTAAAGGCAAATCGTGCGAATGAGAAATTTGATGTAGACATACCAAAAGATTTTAAGGATGAATTTTTTAATCTTATAGATAAAGTTAATTTAAGTCTTATGGAAGAAAAGGATAATTTTTATGGGTATTTTTTGTTTCAGATGTCAAGAGAGATAAGATTTGATATAAGTAGCCCCACAGGTGTAAATTTTAAAGGGGCTAAATATGTTATTTACTTTAATCCAATGATTTTTTTAACACTTGATATAGAGCAAATGGAAACTACAATTAAACATGAAATTCATCATATATTATCTATGCATTTGGTTAGAGCTAAAGAATTAAAGGGAAAGTATAGTACATTAGCTATTAATATGGCAATGGACATAGTAGTAAATAAATTCTTGAATAATTTACCACCATATGCAACTACTTTGGAATGGGTAAATTTAAAATACTCCTTAAAACTTGAGCCATATGAGCCTTTTGAGTATTATGTAGAAAAGATTCAAACTGAATTAGATTTACTAGAAGAGGACAAAGATGGTGAAGAAGATGATAGTGATAAATATGGAAATATAGAAACTAATTATAGCCCAAAAAAAACTCATAATATTTGGGAAGAATCTAATGATATAGATGAAAAAACTCTTAAAGAATTTACTGAAAAATTTATTAATAGCTCTCAAAAAGGCAAAATTTCTGCTTATTTAGAAAGTATGATATCATCACTTAAAAATAGTAAAGGCGAATTGCCATGGAACTTGTATCTTAATAGGATAATGGGTACAGTTGAAAGTAATAAAAAAAAGACTATAACAAGAAGGAATAGAAGACAACCAAATAGATTAGACTTGAGAGGGGAACTTAGAAGTCATAAGGCAGAAATAGCAGTTGCTTTTGATATAAGCGGAAGTATCAGTGATGAAGAGTTTAAACAAGCGATTAAAGAAGTTCTTAATATTGTGAAAAACTATAGTCATGAAATTACAATTATAGAATGTGATAATGAAATTAGACGTGTATATAAAGTGAGAAACGAAAAAGATATAAAAGATAGAATTCGTATGGGTGGAGGTACTAGATTTTCTCCAGTATTTGAATATGCAAATAATAAAAAGATTAATTTGTTGGTTTACTTTACTGATGGTAAAGGGGAAAATAAGCTACAAGTAGCACCTAAAGGGTACAAGATTTTATGGGTTATTTCTGGAAGAGGAGATGAGCTTTCATTGAAAGAGCCTTATGGAGCAGTTAAGAAACTTACTAAAGTTGAAGTAAAGAATGAAATATTAGAGATAAATGATGTAAGAAATGATGGATATTCAATGAATAGTCAAGCTCCAATTTTATAAGTACTCATAAAATATAAACTATTTTCAGTTATATTTGTTATGCAAATATAAAAAATACATTAATTAGTGGTTAATGTATTTTTTTTATTTTAATAATATAAGTTTTATTTACATTAAAGGTCCAAAATATGTTAAAATTAATATATAGCAGATAGTTTTGGCAAGATGAATTCAGTTGCCAAAGCTATTTTTTATTAAGGATGGTGATGTTTTTGTTTAAGGTTGATGATTATATAATGTATGGTATGACAGGAGTATGCAAAGTCCTGGATATAACAAATGAACAATTTACAAATGGAATAAAAAAAGAGTATTACGTGTTAAGTCCTATTTATTCTAGTAACACAGTAATAAAAATTCCTGTAGATAATGAGAAAGTACCAATGAGAAAGTTACTTTCTAAAATTAATGTTATTTCATTAATAAATGATATTCCTAATATGGATACATTATGGATAGACAATGAAAAAACAAGAAGTGAGCAATTTAAAAAAATACTTAGAAATGGTAAATGTGAAGAGCTAATAAAATTAATAAGGAGTATATATGATAATAAAGAGTATGTAAAATCTATTGGTAAAAAAACACATCAAGCAGATGACAATATAATGAAAGAAGCCGAAAGATTATTGAATGAAGAATTTGCAACTATTTTAGATATCTCTCCTGATGAAGTTAGTTCATATATATCAAGTCGTATACCTCAATAAAGTATTTTATAGTATCTTTTATTTAAAAATCATAGTCTAATAAAATATAATTAAAAAATACGAGCAGAATATAATTTAAATTGTAAGTATTAGAACATAAAAAATATTAAATTTAAAGTAACTATACATAATTTAAATATAGACTGTAATAAATTTGAAAAAGTAATATTCAATACAAAAGATAAAATAAAATTTAAAAATAATTTTAAAATATATGTTTATGAATATTTTTTTGTTGTTTTTAATCAATTTTAAAAATTGAATATTTAGGTTGATAGTATGATGGGTTATCTAGATTCTAAAGTGTATAATATTATCAAATATTTTTTTATTTTAAGCAAATAAGATGGATACTATGTTGAATAGAATCCATCTTATTTAAATTTCATTTATAGTTATTTATTTAGGGACTATTTTTTATACATGAAAATCTATTGTAATAGAGTATTTTTTGATTATGAGATTTTTTAAAAATATAATCGACAAAATAAGACTAAATATATAATGATACTTATAATCAAGGAAATTACTGTATATTTACAGTATAACTTGAAAAATTATAGGTGTACAAAATTTGTTGAGCATTTTATTGGAGTAGTATGTAATGGTTTAATAGTTTGTTTTTAAATAAACTTTTTCTTTTTTAATTAAAGTGCCATTAAGATAATAAATAAATATAATTATTTATAAATGATTATATTTTGTTAAAAAATACTCATTAGATGTATTTAGTTAGATTATTTATAATATAGCTGGAATAATTGTATTTATCTATATTTAGAAATTTAAGATTATAAATCATTTTTAGAAGATAAAGTATATATAAGTTTGAAAATTAATGAAATCTATTAAGTTAATTAAATATATAACAGTTATTTAATTAACTTAATAGATTTTTTTAATTCAATTTGGATTTTTTTATCTCTTATTTATTGTCATTACTTTCAAAAAATATATCTATTTTGAAATATATAATTTGGTTATTATATATTGGATACAAAAAGCTTATTTTAAGCAATAAGTAAACTAATAAAAAAGTAAAAATTTCATTTCTAAAAAAACATTCTAGGTATTGATTTAACTTATATTTCCATACAAAATATTTTATATAATAAATATGACAAATATAATTTAAATTTTTCTAATTATTTACTGTCGATTAATCGATTTTTTCCTTGCATAGAAGTATATATTTATGGTACGATTTACATGGTGAAATAAATAGGGGGAGGTGAAAAACAAATATTCGTGAAAAAGTTTTCAAATTGAAGCATTTTTGTGTGAAATATATTATAAATACATAACACAGCTTTGGTTAATACTATTAAAGCGAATATATTGATAATCACTTTAAAGTAAAAGTTTTTATGTTTACATTCACAGTTTTTAGTATAAGTTTAATCACAAGAAATAAATCTAATCTGTGAATAGATAGTAGTTTATTTATTTAAGTTGAGAATTGGTTAGATGAAGTAATATATAGATTTAAAAAGTAAATAAACATTATTTAAATAAATATATGTTGCTTTATTCAAGACTCCTTTAAAAAAGCACTTAAATGTAATCATATAAGTTGCCACAAAAGGAGGAATTTAGTTTGTAAAATACTATCACGTAAAAAAATAAGAATTGCTATGGTGAAGCTTTTTCATGGTTTTAAATAAGAATCTAATGACTTATAAATATATCTGAAAATAATGAATTTATATAATTTAAATTTATAATCAAAAAAAACATTAAATTTGTTCCATGAAAAGATAAACTCTACAAATAAAAACGCAATTATCTTAATAATTATTACAAATTGTTTTACAAAACAATATCACCATATCTTTCGTTAAAAAGGAAGAATCTGGATATAACGTAAAAATATAAAAATACAATTAAGAAAGGATTTAAACTTATGAGCACAACAGTAAATAAGAAGGGTAAATTCCCTATAGGATTTTATATCTGCTCTACAACTTTCTCATTTGAAAGAGCAGCATATTATTCTGCAAAGTTTTTAATTTATATATTCCTTACAACAGCTGTAATTCATGGTGGACTTGGAATAGATAAGGGACAAGCTGCTATAATGCAAGCTAACCTTGTTGCATTCACATATCTTGCACCAATCATTGGGGGATATATATCAGATAGATGGATAGGAGCTAGATATACTATACCTATAGGTATGCTTATCATGGGAGTTGGATATTATCTTGGTTCTATTGCAACTACAGTTTCTATGGTAAATGCAATGATAATATTAGTTTCAATTGGTACTGCATTCTTTAAAGGAAATGTATCTGCAGTAAATGGACAGCTTTTTGATAATCAAGAAGAGCTTGATACAGCATTCTCAGTACAGTATTCTTTTGTTAATATAGGTTCTTTTATTGGAACTACAGCAGTTGGTATTCTTTATCTTAAAACATTTGCAAAAAATGGTATACTTGGATTCTCTCAATGTTTCTTCATAGCAGCTGTACTTTGTGTAATAGGTGCAATATGGTTCACATATGGATGGAGATTCCTTGGAAATGCAGGAAAGAGACCATTTAAAGAAGGCGTAGTTGCTGAAAAAGTTGAAGCAAAAGATAATTCGCCTCTTACAGGTATGGATAAGAAGAGAATTTGGGCTATTATACTTATTTCATTCTTCTCTGTAGTTTTCTGGTTATTCTGGTACTTAACTTATCTTGCAGTTTATGATTATGGTGCAGCATTTGTAGACATGACTATTGGAGGGTTTGAAATTCCTCTTGCTTGGTTTGACTCATTAAATGCACTTGTATGTATAGGACTAGGTCCAGTTCTTGGAGCATTATGGTTCAAACTTGCTAGTAGACCACAAGGAGATATAAGTTTATTTAAAAAGACAGGTCTTGGATTAGCATTCTTAGGTCTTGCATTCTTAATGCTTGTTGGAGCAGAACTTTCAAGAGGGGTTGGAGCTCCTGAAACTGCTAAAGCTAGTATAATATGGATAATCATGTTTGGTATACTTCTAAGTTTTGGAGAAATGCTATTCTCACCACTTGGTAACTCTTTTGTAAGTAAGTATGCACCTAAGAAACTTCTAGGTGTTCTTATGGGAGTATGGACATGTGCTACTTTCCTAGCTGGTCAAGGGTATGGATATATATATGCATTCACTCTTAAATTTGATATGATTAAGGTATATACTGTAATTCCAGCAATACTATTTGTTGCAGCTATACTATTATTCTTATCTGACAAGACATTAAGTAAACTTGTTGAAGAGGATAAATAATCAGTAAATAACAATTATTTTATATGAATTAATCTATTATGATTATATTGTATTAGGCTGATTTGTAGCTAATTAGTAATAACAATAAAAATTTACTTTTAAGTATTACATTATTATATATTGAAGTGAATTTATTAAAAAATAGATAAAAAATACTAGTCTTAGTTGGCTAGTATTTTTTTATATTAAATTAGATAGAGAATTAATACATAATTTCTCCACTTAAAACAGTATAAGCACTTCCTCCGATTTTTACAGAAGAGATATCATTATTTTCTTTTGTTATATTTACATATACCTTTCCAGGTCTATTTATAAAGTTACCTTGTTCACCAATAAAACTAGTTTTCTCTAAAATATTATGCTGTACTATATAAGATGATACACAAGCATTTCCAGTTCCGCATACAGGGTCTTCTGTAACTCCAACATATGGAGCAATAGATCTTAAATGATAGTCACATTTTTCGTCTATAGTTTCTGTACAGAATGGAGTTATACCAATTATGTTATTTTTACCACTAAATTTTTTGATTTCATTTAAGTCAGGAGAAATATTTTTTAAATCATCCAGAGACTTTAATCCAAGTACAAGCCACCAAAGTCCAGTATTTACCTTCATAATTGGATAATCAAGTAATCTATCTTCATTTACACCTATCATTTGTGCAAGCTCTTTTCTGTAACTATCTAGATTTTCAAATTCAGGGGGATTTTGTTCCATCATAAATATATTTTCATTATCTATTTCTTTAAGTTCTACAGATAGTACACCAGCTTTTGTTTCTTGATAAAAAATATTTTTATTAGTATCAAGTTTTCCCTCTTCTAAAAGTGCATGAAAAGTTCCTACTGTTGCATGCCCACATAAATCAACTTCTAAGCCAGGTGTAAAGAATTGTACCTTGAAATCTGCCACATTTGACTTTGAAACAAATGCAGTCTCTGATAAATTCATTTCTTTAGCTACATTTTGCTTGATTTCATCAGAAATATTGGATGCATCAGTAACTACACCAGCAGGATTTCCACCAAAAGGTATAGTTGTAAAGGCATCAACTTGTTTAATATTAATTTTATTCATTTTTAAAACCTCCTTTTGTTTTTTCTGAAATATAAATTTCATGTTTTATGTATTGAGCTCCAATATATAATATATTAGAGTTTCTTGTCCAGATTGAAATAGCTTCACTTCCTTTAGATAAGTTTCCTGTCAATATTTCATTGTCATCTACAATTAAAATAATCCCTTTATAAAACTTTTTATTTTCAAGTGTAGTATTATTTCCTCCATGAATATGAATGTTACTTAGACCTTCAATATTTTTATTTTCTAAAAGTAGTATTTCAACATTAATATTTTTTTTACAGGCAATTAGAAGGTCATTTTTTAGTTCAAGAATTTCCTCATAAGGGCAAGTAATTATAATTTCTTGCTTTGCATTGTTTATCATTTCTGTTGCTTTTTTTAATATATTTTTATCGCCTTTTATATTTAAAACATATTCTATACTTTTACCCTTATTTAATACCTGTAAGTTATCGTTTAGTTTGTCTATAGAATTATTAAATTCTTCTTTTTTATTTTTTAATAATTCACTAGGATTTATAGGGACATATTTAATAGGGTCGGTTCCAACATTGACAATTATATTATTGTTTATTAGTTTTGTTATATTTTCATAGACTTTTGACTGTGGGACACCTGATAATTTACTTATCTCGTATCCTGTTAAAGGATTTTCTTTTAATAATGCTATGTATATTTGAGATTCATATTTTGTAAATCCTATATTTTGTAATTCACTAACTATATCATCCATAGGTAAACTCCTTTCATAAGAAATTAGTAACTACATAGGTAGTTATTAATTAAATTTTATAACTTAAATAGCGAAATGTCAACTATAATTAAATAAAAAATAAAAACACATATTATAAATATTTAACATTACAATCATGCTTAGCATTAGATTAAAGTTACTAAAAATGAGTAGTTACAAAAAAGTGACTAATTGAACTGTTGAATGGGTCGTAGTATATTAATATCAAGAAAACAATAAAGGAGATATATATTATGTCAAAAATAATAAATAATAATGATTTTATAAACGAAGTAGAAAATAAAGATGGATTAGTAGTTGTAGATTTCTTCGCAACTTGGTGTGGGCCTTGTAAGATGTTATCACCAGTATATGAAGCCTTAGGAAATGAGATGGCTGAAAAAGCAAACTTTTTAAAAGTGGATATAGACCAAAGTATAGAATTAGCTCAGCAATTTGAAGTATCTACAGTACCAACTGTAATAATATTTAAAGATGGGAAACCTGTAGATAGATTAATAGGTTTTATACCTAAAGAGAATTTAAAAAACAAAGTTGAATCATATATGTAATTAAAATAAATCTCATATATAAACAAAAAACTCATCATAATGAGTTTTTTGTTTATATTTATATTGTACAAATCTTTAAAGTGGTTACAAATAAGTGCCTAATTGCCAATTATATCATATGTTGATATATTATTTATATAAAAGAAAAAGGAAAGGTTATTAAATAATAGGTGAGACTATGAGATATGATATTGCGATAATAGGAAGTGGTCCAGCAGGACTTGCAGCTGCTATAAATGCCAAAATTAGAAACAAAAATATAATTTTATTTGGAATTGAAGATATAAGTCAAAAACTTATTAAAGCACCTTCTATAGAAAACTATTTGGGAATTGGGAATATAAGTGGCTTACAGCTTAAAGATAAATTTAAAAAACATATAGATGATATGGGAATAGAGATAACTCAAAAAAGAATTAATAATGTATATAGTATGGGTGAATATTTTACATTAGTTTCTGGAAATGATACATATGAATCAACTACAGTTGTACTGGCAACAGGTATTGAATATGGAAAGATGATAAATGGAGAAGAAGAATATCTCGGAAAGGGAGTAGGATATTGTGCAACATGTGATGCCATGTTATATAGAAATAAAAAAGTGGCTATAATAGGATACAATCATGAAGCAGAAGAAGAAGCGAACTTTTTAAGTGAAATAGCAAGTAGTGTGTACTATATACCTATGTACAAATTAGAAAATAAAATCAATAGTAGCATAAATATAATAGATGATAGACCTTTAGAAATAAAGGGTGAAAAATTAGTTAATAAATTAGTACTTAGAAAAAGCGAGTTGGATATAGATGGTATATTCATTATAAAAGATAGTGTATCGCCAAAATATATGGTTCCAGGGTTAGAAGTAGAAGATTCACATATAAAATCAGATAAAAATATGAACACAAATATTGAAGGTTTATATGTAGCAGGAGATTGTGCTGGTAAACCATATCAATATTTAAAATCAGCAGGACAAGGTCAGACAGCTGTATCTAGCGCAATTTCTTACTTAGATAAGCAAAGGATAAAGAAGTCTGTGCTTGTTGACACTTATTAGATAAGATTAATAAAAACTCTAGGTATTATTTTTTTAATACATCCCCCAACATTGAAAAATGTTATTTAAAAATAAAGCTTCAATGTAAAAAGGTGAATTCTATTATATGAATTCACCTTTTTACATTGAATATTATATAAGTTTTGTATAAAAAATGTATTTCTTTTGACGATTAAAAGTATTTTGATATAGTTCATTTTTTATTTGAAAATAATACTAATCTTTATCTATTGCTGAAAAAGAATAGAAAAAGCTTATTTAAAAGCCAAAGTTTTAATAGCATATATAAATCTATCTATTTCATCAAAAGTATTGTACATTCCTAAACTTATCCTAACAAGACCTACAGGATTTTCCCTCATAAATCTGATGTATGCTTCTTTTGGACTTATACCTAATAGTTTTTGTACATAAATATCTGCTCCTACTACTCCAGCCCCAGTTTCTATTCCAAAGTCATCAACTAAATATTTTGCTACATCCTTATAATACATATTGCTTATATTGAATGATATATTTGGGATAATTACATTGTTTGATTTATCTCCATATATTATCACATTAGGTATTTTCTTCAATTCTTCTTTAGCATATAAAAATAATTCTCTCTCGTATTTTGAAATCCTGTTTAATCCAATTTTATTTAAAGTATTTAGTGCTTTTCCCATTGCAAGAGTTCCAAAATACTCTGGATATCCTGCTTCAAAACGCTGAGGTACATTTGCATATATTATTTTGTCATCAGATACAAATTTAGTAGAACCTGAGCCATATAGCACAGGTGTAAATTTTTCAAAGAATGATTTAGGACCTACTAGAGCACCACCATTTAGTGGTGAATAGCATTTGTGTCCACTAAAAACAATAAAATCTATATGCTCATCACATTCATGTGGCATCATCGAAAAAGGTTTATGCTGAATTACTTGAACAATATCCACTAATATCTTGGCACCATACTTATGAGCCATCCTTGCTATTTCATATATAGGAGTGGTTATACCTGTAACATTACTAGCACCTGTGACTGTAACAAGAGATACATTACCAGCATTATTTTTAAGCATATTTTCTAATTGGCATAAATCAAGTTCTCCTTTTTCTGTAATTCCAACAACCTTTGTAGGAAAGTTAACTTTAAAAGGTAAGTAATTAGCCATATGCTCCATTGCTGTAGTAATAACAAGTTTATTTGAATTTTCATTTTTAAAAAATTCTGCTAATAAGTTGATTCCTTCTGTAGCACTTTTGACATAAATAACAGAGTCTTTTTCTTTGTCTGCATCAATAAGCTTTAGAATAGTATGTCGTACATTCTCATACTCTAAAGTATTTTTTTCTGAGAGTATTCCTGGAGCATTAATATAAGTAAGCCAAGGAATCTCACAATTTAAGTTATCCACCACGTTTTTTAAAACTAATGGAGTAGCGGAGTTGTTAAAATATATTCTTTTAACAGCTTCACTATTCTTAGTTTTAACTTTAAGATTTGCACCTTCAATGTATTCTGATAAATCCATGAATGGCATAAAAAAACCCCTTATCTAATAAACTATTTTATTTTTTATTAAACAAGCTTAAGTTTTAATCAAGAGCTTGTTTAATATATGTTATGTTTTTATAAAAGATTTTGTTAATTAATGACTGTTAAATCCTTTATTGAATTTATTAATACATTGATTGTTAAATATCTTGTTGAGATATTTAAAGACTGGATTGCTTCAACTCAAATTTGACAAGTACAAATATTTGAATAATAATAAGGTTGAGTTTTGTTTAAAATATAAATAGTTATAAAGCTAGGTTAACATTCAATAAACATTCATTATATATAATAAAGAGATTGATATTTTATTTAGGAGATGATTATGTGAGAGTATTAATAATAGAGGATAATAAGGAACTTTCTTATAATATAAAGTCAGGTTTGGAAAATGAAGGGCTTGTAGTAGATATAGCAAATTGTGGATTAGATGGAGAAGAAAAAGCATTTATAAATGACTATGATGCTATATTATTAGATTTAAATTTACCTGATAAAGATGGAATAGAGATATTAGAATTTTTTAGAAGTAATAATCTAAGTACACCAATAATAATTGTAACTGCGAGAGATGGAGTAAATGAGTTAGCTAAAGGTCTTGATTTAGGAGCTGATGATTATATAGTAAAGCCATTTCAAATTATAGAATTAAGAGCTAGGATACAAGCTATTATAAGAAGATTTTATGGTAGGACAAACCCAGATATTAAAGCAGGACCTATTACAATAAATCCAGCATCAAGAAAAGTGTATGTATATGATAAAGAGGTAAAGTTGGGAACTAAAGAATTTGATATAGCAGAATATATTGCAAGTAGGTATCCAAATATTGTGTCAGGTATAGATATATCAGAACATGTTTATGATGAATATTTTGACCCATTATCATCTGTATTAAGGGTACATATAGCTAGATTAAAAAAGAAATTAAAAGAAGTTGCAGGTAAAGAGATAATAATAACAACTAGAGGGATAGGATATTCTATATGCAAGGATTAAAGGATAAAAAAACTATAGTATTAATTTTATATTCTGTTATAGTTTTTGTGATTTTTGCAATAGGTCTAAAATATATTATAAATACACCCGATATAGATAAGAACTCAGTTTATAATGACTTAACTCCATATAAGGGTGAAATAACCTTAGACAATATGTATGATACAGATAAAGTGGTAATGAATAATTATGAGCTTATACTTAAAAGTAATTTTAATGTAGTGATGATATTATTTTTTGCTTTTATAGTAACGTCTAATTTTATACTTTTAGCGATACTAAATCGATTGGATTTTAAAGAAAGAATAGAGATATTAAATAATATAAATAACATTGAAAATGAGAATGAAATATTGAGCATAGACCCAGTTATGTCTGGAGTATATAAAGATTTAAAAAATAAATTTGATTCTCATATTGAGGACTATAAAAGATTGAATTCATATCTATCACATGAACAAAAAAATGCTATATCTATATTGAAAACAAGTTTAGAGCTTGATGGAAATAAGGAATTATTAAATACTCTTGATAAAGTTTCAAATAGCATAGAAGATGTACTTGCAATAAGTGATATAAAAAATAATGAGGATATGTATGAGATTGATATAGCCTTAATATGTGCACAAGTGTGTGATAATTATTCTAAAATATATAGTAATTTGAAATTTGATTTTGATGAAGATGAAAATATGAGTATCTATGGAAAAGAAAAGTGGATTTATAGAGGAGTATCCAATCTTTTAGATAATGCAATAAAATATGGAGAAGGTAAAGATATATATGTAAATGTAAAAAATCAAAAGGGCAGTGTTATTGTATTGGTAAAAGATAATGGTATTGGAATGAATAAACATTATATAGATAAAATATTTTATGATAGGTATAGAATAAATGAGCTAAATAAAGATGGGTATGGTATAGGCCTTAGTTTAGTAAAGCATGTATGTAATTTATGTAATGGTTTTATATGGGTTGAAAGTGAAGAAAATAAAGGTTCAACTTTTTATTTAGTATTTAAAGAATATAATTAACAACTAATAAAAATTATAATAATATTGCTAACATAGTATTCAATTAATAAGAGGAGATATAAAGTGTATATTTTAAATAACGCAATCAAAAATCTGATTAGAAATAAAGTTTATAGTTCATTTAGTATAGTTATTATGTTATTAATGGTTTTATCAATATCTATTTTCTCAATAATAAATTTAAGTTCATCTATTATAAAGCAAGAATATGAGAAAAAACTTGATTCACAGGTTAGTATTAAAATTAATGAGAAAAAGATTGTCCAAAATGATTCAATAGAATACTTGAGAGGATATGATATTTTAAATTTAGATGACTATTTAAATTTTTCAAAATCAAAATATGTAAAGAAAATGTCACTGATAGGAAATCTTGTGGTATACCTTGATAATAATAAAAAAAATATAGTTAGTAATGATAAAAATCGTGCCTATGATAATATAGTTACAAGTTGTGTAGTTATGGGGTTTACAGATAAAAATACCAGCCTCAAATATTATAATTTAGATATAAGCAAAGGAAGAGTATTCCAAAAAGACAATGAATGTATAGTAAGTGAAGACTTTCTAGGTGTTAGTAAGTTTAAGGTTGGAGATACAATATCTTTGCTAAATGATTATGATACTAATGTGAAGTTAAATCTAAAAATAGTAGGCATATATAAGAAAAAAACTGGCAATAAAGTAGAAAATACTCAAGATATAAGTATATACAACAATATATTAACCTCATATAATACTATAGCTGAGTTTGAAAAAAAGATTAAACCAGAAAATCAGATGATTTATACAAGTGCTAGCTTTTTACTTAGAGACTCTAATAGTAGAAAAGTCTTTGAGAAAGAACTAAGAAATAAGGGGCTAAGTGAAATCTATAAAGTTACTATAGATGAGTCAGCATATCATAAATTGATGACTCCAATAAAACATTTGTCTAGTGTAACTTTTACGGTTACTCTTGGAATATTAGTGTTAGGTTCAATACTGTTAATGATAAGTTCTGTAATATCAATTAAAAAAATAAAATATGATATAGGAGTACTAATGCTAATTGGAATGTCTAAATTTAAGATAGTCAGAAGCTTTATTTATGAAAGTATCATAATGATTTTTATATGTATTATACTTGGATTAGGAATTGCAAGTATATCGGAAAAAGCAATATCAAATTATGCTTTTGAATATCAATATAAATACAATATAACATATAATGACTATTTGTTTGATTATGTGGGAGATAAAGATATAAATATAAATGACAATATCACCAAGCAAGAGATGAAAAGTTTAAAAGCTAAATCTACTTTAAATTTTATGTTTAATATAATTATTATATCAATAATATTGGTATTGTTAACTAGTATAGTATCCATATATAGTACAATTATGTACAAACCAATACAAATAATCTATGATAGAAATTAGGTGATGCAGATTGTCAATACTTAAATTAATTGATGTTAATTATAAATATGAGAGTAGTAGTAAGTTTGTATTAAAAGATGTCAGTGTAGAATTTGAAACTGGAAAAATGTATGTCATTATAGGAAAAACTAGAGCGGGAAAGAGCACTTTGTTGTCTATAATAGCAGGTCTTGATGATTGCACTAGTGGAAGCATTATATATAATGGTGAAGATTTAAAAGATGTAAATAAAAATATTTATAGGAATAAGCATGTAGGTGCAATATTTAAAGGCTATAACTTGTTAAATAATGCTACTGTTTTAGATAATATTATTCTTACTATGATGATTGGTGGAAATAGAGAAAAGAATAAGAATGAAATTGCATATAAGATTCTAGAAAAAGCAGGAATTAATAGAGAAAAAGCAAATTGGAAAGTGAAAGATTTATCTCACTATGATAAGAAAAAGGTATGTATTGCTAGAGCATTATCTAATAAGCCAGATTTAATAATTTGTGATGATATTATAGAAAATATTGATGATAAAAGTGAAAAAAAATTGGTAGATGTATTTTACGAACTAGCATCTAAAGATAATAAATGTGTGATAATAGCTACAACTTTTGACAGAGTCGCTTTATGTGCTGATGAGTTGTGGGGAATAAATAATGGAAAATTAATGTTTATAAAAAGTAGAGACAATGAGATAGATTAAACTACTAAATTACACGAAAATGAGCTACAGTTGGGGGGAACTGTAACTCATTCTATTTTGGGGGAGATAGGTTGAACTTATTGGTTATCCGTATCATGTTTTTAGTATAGTCACTTATTTAAATTTATATACATTTTTTTATAAATTTTACATAAAATGTTAAATGGTCATTGAATATAGTAATAGAAATGAATAGTAAACTTATAAAAATAGTAAAGATATGGTTAAATAAAAAGAATAAAAATGTATTGTAAATAATTAAAAAAGTATTTTATAAAGTTATAAGAGATAAATAAGTATAATAATTTGACAAAAAAAGAAAAATACAATACATAATAAAATTATATAAAATATTGTAAAAAATATGGCCTAATTTTTAAGAATTAAAATTTATATTAGTTAATATATATATTTAAAAAAAGATTAGAAATACACTATAATCTGAATTTCAATAAATATATATAAAAATTAAAATGGAACACTTGAAAATACTGGAAAATAATTAAAAAATAATTTGAGGATATAAAATATAGATTAATTTTAATTAATTAAATACAGAAAAGAAATACTTAAATATATTTAAATAAAAAAACGATAAAATATGACAATTTGATTGGAAACAATTAAAATATTTTGTTATTGTAGTATTATAGGGTAAAATGCAAAATATATTCGAAAATGAAATTTTAAATATTGACATTAAATTAAATATAATATACTATGTAAGTGTGATGAGAGATTTTTTTTAGAGGGGATTTATAGTGAATATAAAAAAAATATTTAATAACAATGTAGTAGTAAGCTCCCTGGAAGATGGCACAGAAATAATTATTACTGGTGCTGGAGTTGGATTTAAGAAAAAAGTAGGAGATTTGATAGATGAAAGTTTGATTTCTAAAAAATATTTTGTTCAAGATAATCAAAAAGACAAATACAATCAAATACTTAACAAGACCTCTATTGAATACTTTAAAATTTCAGAAGAAATTATAGAAAAGGCTAATGAAGTTTTAAATACTCAAGTAAATGATTCAATAATATTAGCCTTAACGAGTCACATAGAATTTGCTGTCCAAAGAGAAAAACAAGGTATAAAATTACCAAACTTAATATTGAATGAGACAAAACAACTTTATAGAGAAGAATTTGAATTTGGATTATGGGCAATTAATGAAATTGAAAAAAAGATAGGAATAAAGTTGCCTGAAGATGAAGCTGGATATATTGCTATTCATATAATCAATGGGTTGGAGAATTCTCAAAAAGATGAGGGTATTAATATACTAGAGTTTTCAAAACAAGTTATTCAGATAATTGAAGAAGTACATGGGTTTAAATTAGATGTAAATTCACTAAATTACACTAGACTTATAACTCACTTAAAGTTTTTTGTTCAAAGGATTTTAAGAAAAGAAACTTATAAAGATAGTGATATTGAAGATATGTACAAGTTGGTGAATAAAAATTATAATAAACCTAAAATATGTACTCAAGAAATTGCAGCATTGGTATTAGACAGATTTGAATATAAAATTAGTAAAGAAGAAGAATTATATCTAATGATTCACATAAATAAAATAACAAACAGTGGTTGTTAGGATTGTAACTGATAAGCAGGCAAAACCTAAGTCATTGAACTTAACTATTAGATTAAGTTTTTTGATTTAGGCTTTTTTATTAAATACAGACAGTGAGTTTTAGGATTGTAACTGGTTAAGCAGGCAAAACCTAAATCATTGAACTTAACTATTAGATTAAGTTTTTTGATTTAGGTTTTTTTATTAAATACAAGCAGTGAGTTTTAGGATTGTAACTGGTTAAGCAGGCAAAACCTAAATCATTGAATTTAACTATTAGGTTAAGTTTTTTGATTTAGGTTTTTTTATTAAATATAGACAGTGAATTTTAGGATTGTAACTGGTTGAGCAGGCAAAACCTAAATCATTGAACTTAATTATTAGATTGAGTTTTTTGATTTAGGTTTTTCTATAAATTTGATTATGTTTTTATATGAAAATAGGAGGGTAAAATTATGAAAAAAAATAAGTTAGGTTTATGGAACTTCTTCCAAATGTTAGGAAAAACGTTTATGTTCCCAATAGCGCTACTTAGTGTTTCAGGGATGATGTTAGGACTTGGTGCAGGTTTTACAGACCCTAAGATGATTGCCATGGTTCCGTTTTTAGGAAATGAATATGTCAACATGATTTTAAATTTCATGCTGACAATAGGATTATTTGCATTTAATAATTTGGGAGCATTATTTGCAATGGCAATTCCATTAGGATTATTAAAAAAAGAAAAAGAGTTTGGAGCTTTTTCAGGTCTAGTAGGATTTATAGCAATGCACATAGGTACAAATTTTTATTTAACAAGAGCTGATTTATTAGTACCAATAGACCAAATGTCAACTAATGGTCAAGCTATGATTATGGGAATACAAACATATAATACGAGTGTTTTAGGTGGTATTGTAGCAGGTCTAATCGTTTATGCCATATATGATAAAGTTAGTAATTTGAAAATGCCAGAGTCATTAGGATTCTACAGTGGTCCAAGACTAGTTCCAATTGTTAGTTTAATAGTTATGAGTATTGTTGGTTTATTAATACCTATTGTTTGGCCACCATTTTTCAATGCATTCCAAAATTTAGGTAAATGGATTTCTTCAGCAGGGCCATTAGGATATTTCTCATATGCAGTAGCAGAAAGAGTTACAATTCCATTTGGATTAAATCATCTTGTAACATCTGTATTCCGTTTTACACCAATAGGTGGAACTGCTGTTATTGATGGAGAAACATACTTTGGGACATTGAATATGTTTATGGCATATGTAGAGAATAATCAGATTATACCTCTTGATTTAGCTGGTAAAATGGAGCAAGGTAAATTAATGATTCAATATGGACTAGCTGGTGCTGCATTAGCTATATATCGTACAGCAAAACCAGAAAACAGAAAAGCACTTAAAGGGCTTTTAATATCAGGAGTTTTAACAGTTATTATAGGTGGTATAAGTGAGCCAATAGAATTCTTATTCTTATTTATCTCACCAGCATTATTTGCTTTCCATACATTTATGAATGGTTTAGCAAACATGGTGCTTCCATACTTAGGTGTATTAATGGGATTCACAGGAGATTTAATTGCATTCATAAGTTTTGGTGTGTTAAGAGGAACGGCTACAGGATGGCCAATAGCAGTATTAGTAGCCGCTTTATACTTTGCAATTTACTATTTTGTATTTAAGTGGGCAATTATTAAGTTTAATATAAAAACTCCAGGACGTGAAGATAAAGAGATAAAAGTATCTGAGGGTAATGGTTCAGATTTTAAAAACCTATCTACATATAAAGGACAGCAAATGATATCTGCTTTAGGCGGACAGTCTAATATATTATCATTAGACAATTGTGTAACTAGATTACGTCTAAAATTGCAAGATGTATCATTAATAAATGAGGATGCAATTAAAGAAGCTGGTGGTATAGCAGTTGTTAAATTGGATGAACACACAATACAAGTAATTATAGGAACTCAAGTGTATTCTTTAAGAAAGCAAATGGATAAAGCTATGGAAGGTCATTTGGAGGCATGCAATGATTAACTTTGATAAAAAAATAGACCGATTGGGTACATATTGTACCCAATGGGATTATGTAGAGGATAGATTTGGAAAAAAAGGATTACTTCCTTTTACAATATCAGATATGGACTTAGAGTTTCCGCATGAAATAACAGAAGCCTTGCAAGAAAGATTAAATCATAGAGTTTTGGGATACAGTAGATGGAAACATGATGATTTTAGAAATTCAGTTATAAACTGGTACACTAAAAGATTTAACTGTTATATTGATGGTAATTGGATATATTACAGTCCTAGTGTAATGTACTCAATTAGTAAGCTTATTGAGATATTCAGTGATGAAGGAGATGGAATTCTGATAAATACTCCTGCATATAATGCTTTTTATGATGTTATAGCAAATAATAATCGTAATATTATAAAATCGCCTCTTATAAATGAAGGTGGATTCTATTTGATTGATTTTGATGATTTTGAGAAAAAATGTAAGAAGTCTAAGATATTTATTTTATGCAATCCACATAATCCAACTGGGAGAGTGTGGAGTGAGTTAGAACTTGCTAAGATGATAGGCATTTGTAAGGATAATAATGTAAAGATAATATCAGATGATATACATATGGATATTGTTTATGATAATAGAATGACTCCTATTTTAAAGGTTGCAGAAAGCTATTTAGATTCCATATTTATTTGTACATCAGTATCGAAGTCTTTTAATATACCAGCATTGACTGGGTCATATGTGATTATACCAAATGATGGTACTAGAAATAAATTTGAAAATATCACTAGATATCGTGATTTTGTAAATTCTCCTGCAATACTAGCAATACTAGCAACAATGGTTTGTTACAATGATTGTGAATATTGGTTGGATGAGCTATTAAAATATCTTAAAGAAAATCTTGAATATACAATTAATTATATAAAAGATAATTTAGGACCATTAAAGTTGGTTATGCCAGAAGGTTGTTATTTTGCTTGGATAGATTTTTCTGACCTTAAGATAAGTAGTGAAGAATTCCAAAAGTTATTGATGGATATTGGAGAAGTAGCTATTATGTCAGGAAATGTATATGGAGAAGAAAGTGAGTTTTATTTACGATTAAATGTAGCATGTTCAAGGGAGAAACTTGAACATGGTTTAAATAGAATTAAAAAAACTATAGATTATATTGCAAAAAATATTTAATATAGAAAGGGAGATAGTTATGAGCTATTTAAAAACAATGGTTGATGTTATGACTACTGAAATGAATGCCATAAAATGTTTAATAGATGAAGCAGGTATTGAATATGAAAGTATAGTTAATGAAATTGCCAACTGTGAAGGTAAAGTGATTTTTATGGGTGTAGGTAAATCTGCACATATAGGTAAGAAATTGGCAGCTACATTTGCCAGTACTGGAACACCAAGCTTTTTTGTACATGCAACAGAGGCAGTACATGGAGATTTGGGAATGATTGAAAGCAAAGATATTACAATTCTAATCTCAAATAGTGGAAATTCTATGGAAGTAGTAAATTGTATAAAGTATGTTAAAGCAATTGGTTCTAAAACCATTGCATTTACTTCAAATAGAAATTCAGTATTGGCAACAGAGTGTGATTATGCTTTAATATATCCAGCAAAGGATGAAGCAGACCACTTAAATTTAGCACCAACAACATCATCTACAATTACTTTAGTTTTAGGAGATTCTATTGCATGTGCATTATCTAAAAATAGTAATTTTGATTCAGCTGATTTTTATAAATACCATCCAGGAGGAAGTCTAGGGGAGAAACTAAAAGCAGCTAATAATGGTTAAAAGTAAAGAAGGAGAGTATGTTTTATGTTCAAGATGTTTAAAAAGAAATCAATAAAGTCGCCCATATCAGGGAAAGTAATAGAATTATCTAGAATTCCAGATGCTGTATTTTCTCAAAAACTTATGGGAGAAGGTGTAGCTATAGATTCTACAGGAGACATTGTTTATGCGCCAATTAATGGAAAGATAGCAGTAATAGCAGAAACTAAACATGCATTTGTAATAGAATTAGAAAATGGGATGGAGCTTCTTATTCATGTTGGTTTAGATACTGTAAATTTAAAAGGCGAAGGGTTTGAAGCATTAGTAAGTGTGGGTGAACAGGTCAAAGAAGGGACACCAATGTTGAAAATTAACCGTTCTTTGATTGAATCAAAGGGTATATCACTTATTACTCCAGTTACAATAACTAATTATTCAGAGTACAATATGAATACATATAATGTAGGCAATAGTGTTGAAGGTGGAAAAGACACTGTAATCGAATTTAAATAAAAAACTAAAATATAGGATTAGTATCTATAAATTTATAGTTTAATTAATCAAATAGGTTTGTTGAATAAAAAGGAATTCTTTAATTATTAATTGAGGAATTTCTTTTTTTATATTGCAATTTCAAATCAATAAATAAACGGACTTTATAAACAAAAAACAAAAACGTTGACCTTATTAATAAACTTTAATATAATGTATCTATATAAATAATAAACTATAGAACAGAGGTGGATATATGAAAATTGAAAATCTTTCTATTAATGATATTAAACAAGGTTATGTATTTAATGATGAGTTAAATTGTTATATTTGCATTACATGTGAAAAAACATATGAAGTGGGAGAAATATACAGAATAGGTGATAGATTCTTTGAAGCCTCAAAGGCTATTGAATTGCATATGGAATTAGAGCACAGTGATTACTTGGAAAAATTGATTAATGGCGATTCAAAGTACAACACACTGACTGAAAATCAAAAACAATTATTTCAATTATTTATTAGTGATTTACCAGATAAGGAAATTGCAAAAAAGGTTGAAGTATCTACATCTACTATTCGCCATCAAAAATTTATGTTTAGAGAAAAAGCAAAACAAGCCAAATTGTATTTAGCATTGTATGAGTCTGTGTTTGAAGAAAAATCTAATAGAGGTAGTACTATAATACCAATCCATGAGCATGCTAAAATGGTTGACGAAAGATATGTAGTAACTGAAGAAGAGAGAAAACACATTTTAGAGACCTCATTTGAAAGTATGAATCCTCTAAAATTAAAAGTATTTTCATCAAAGGAAAAGAAAAAAGTTGTAATTTTATCTAAGATTTTGGAAAAATTTGAGTATGGGAAGCAATATTCGGAAAAGGAAGTTAATCAGATTTTAAAATCTATATATAATGATTTTGCAACAATTAGAAGATATTTAATTGAATATGGTTTTATGAGTAGAAATAAAGAATGTACAAAGTACTGGTTAACATAATGATAATAGTAAAGTCTACTAACATATAAGGTTATTTTACTTTGTTAATTGTGGAAGGAGTTAAATATGAATGATGAGTTGAAATATATTTTACACAGTAAAGGTGTAGATATTGTTCGTTTTGTTGATATATCTGAATTTCCAGCAAGTCAAACACATGGTTTTTCTAAAGCAATTTTATTTTGTATAGGATTATCAAAAAAATTCGTTACAGATATATATAACAACTTATCTACAGATAATGATGATTTCTTAGAAAAGGAGGAAAAAGCAGAAGAGTTAGCTGATTGGATTTCAAAATATATTCAAGATAAAGGTTATAAAGCTTATTCTCAATCAGAAAAAAATAATCTAGAACATGGATATTCTGAAAAAGGCTATATTAATCCAACAATGCAATCAGGTATTAGTACTTTACCACATAAGACCATAGCAAATATTAGCGGTATTGGATTTATGGGAAAAAATAATTTGTTTGTAACTGAGAAATATGGTTGTGCTTTTAGTATGTGTACTGTACTTACAGATGCTCCAATTTATGTTGAAAGATATCCTTTAATGGATTCGAAGTGTTTAGACTGTAATATTTGTGTAGAAAACTGTACTGCAAAAGCTATACATGGAAATGAGTGGGCTTTGCCAGGTAAAAGAGAGTCTCTTATTGATATTTCAAAGTGTTTTTGTGTATTGAAGTGCATGATGAGTTGTCCATGGTCATTAAAATATGCAAATCAGAAATAAGTCTACTAGATATTATGTTAAAATATATTAGAGCATAATTATATTAATAAGGAGATTGAATATGATAGTAAGTGTGAGTAGGAGAACTGATATACCTGCTTTCTATAGTAAATGGTTTTTTAACAGGCTTAAAGAAGGTTTTGTATATGTTATTAATCCAATGAATCCAAAGCAAGTTAGTAAGATAGAGTTAAATCCACATACTGTCGATTGTTTTGTATTTTGGACAAAGGATGTAACTCCAATGATACATGATTTAAATAAATTAAAAGACTATAAATATTATTTTCACTATACTATAACATCATATGGCAAAGAAGTAGAAACACGAATTTCAGATAAACAAAAGGTAATAGATTCATTTAAGAAATTGTCTGGAAAAATAGGTAAAGAAAGAGTGATTTTAAGATATGACCCAATTTTTCTAAGTGAAAAGTATACTGTAGGTTACCATATTAAAGCATTTGAAAGGTTATGTAATCAACTTGATGGATTTACAGAAAAATGTATAATAAGTTTTATTGATTTATATAAAAAAACGAAATTTAATACTAAATCATTACATATAAAACCATTAGAAATTGCAGAAGTAGAAATGCTATCAAAAGAGCTTTCTAGGATTGCTCATAAATATGGTATAGCGCTTGAAATGTGTTCAGAAGAATATAATCTAAGTAAATTTGGGATTGGAAAAAGTAAGTGTATTGACGATAAGTTAATATCAAAGATTATAGGTAGTGAAGTAGAAGTAAAAAAAGATGATACACAAAGAGCTGTTTGTGAGTGTGTCAAAAGTGTTGATATAGGACAATACAATACTTGCAGACATTATTGTTTGTATTGTTATGCTAATTTTAATTATACTAAAGTAGAAGAAAATTATAGACTTTATAAAGAAGACAATAAATTACTTATAGGGACTTTAAGAGCAGATGCTAAAATAAGCACTAGATACATGAAGAGTATTAAAGTAGATAAAAGTGAGGATACACAAATTAGTATGTTTGATTTAAAATAAGTCAATTGCTTTAATATATTAAGAATATAGATATTTATAATGATGAAATTAAACTTAATAGATATTTTCTATACAAGAAAAATGGTCATAATATGTCAATTTGACCATTTTTTTGCTATAATTAAAAATACAAATAACTTAAGTAACAAAGGAGGTAGAATTTGAATTTTTTAAAAAAATATCCTATACCTATTGCAAGTTTGATTTTATCGATATTTACTCTAGGTAACTTACTACAATCTTATAGTGAATCATTACGTAATGTAATTGGATTTATAGGGTTTGTTTTATACGCAATTTATATAGTCAAAATAGTATTACTTAAAAAGGGTGTTAAAGAGCAATTAGAAAATCCCTTAATATCAAGTACATTTCCAACTGTAACAATGGCAACAATGATATTTGCTACATATATAAAACCATTATCCTTAGAATTAGGTATTGTAATTTGGAGCATTGGAGTTGTAGGTCATATTGTGTTGATAGTCTTATTTAGTAAGAAATTCTTAGTTAAATTCTCAATAAAAGCAGTATTTCCATCTTGGTATATAGTATATGTTGGGATAGTTGCAGCAAGTGTTACAGCACCAGCATTTAATCAGCTTTTAATAGGTAAAATTGCTTTTTGGATAGGATTTATATCTTATATAGTTCTTATACCTGTAGTTTTAAAAAGAGTGTGGATAATCAAGGAAATGCCTGAACCATCTTTACCAAGTATAGCTATATTAGCTGCACCAGGGTCATTACTATTGTCTGGATATATTAATTCTTTTTCAGATAAAAATAGTGTAATATTATACTTGTTATTTATACTTTCAATTGTATTTTATATTATAGTTTTGGGGTATTTACCAAAATTATTAAGATTACCTTTTTATCCAAGTTTTGCTGCATTTACATTCCCTATGGCAATAAGTGCAATGGGCATGAAACTAATGAATGGTTATCTAACTAAATCAGGTCATCCTGTGAGTTGGATTTTATATGCTTCTAAACTAGAAGAGATAATAGCTACAGTGATTATTTTGTATGTTTTAATTTTATTTATTATATATCTTGGTAAATCAGAAACTACATCTAAAGCTAAATAAAAATTATTAAATATACGTATTTAGTAAAGATATTAATATCAATAGATGAAAGTGATATTAATTTTAGAGACTTGATTTAGCTTAATTTTATTGGAGGATAAACAAATGAAAACAAAAGAGGAATATGTAAAAGAGGTTAGAGCAATAGCAGAAGAATACTTTAGAAAAGGAGAGTTTTTTTGTTCTGAAGCAGTTCTTCAAACAATAAATGATGCTTTAGGACAACCTTTGAGTCCTGAGATAACTAAGTTAGCATCAGGATTTCCAATAGGACTTGGAAAAGCACAATGTCTTTGTGGAGCAATATCTGGAGGTGAAATGGCTTTAGGTATTGTATACGGAAGAGTTCATGGTGAAACTATGAATCCAAAGATGTTTGAATATGCTAAGGATTTACATGATTATATTAAAAAGGAATATGGCGCAACATGTTGTAGAGTTATTACAAAGAAGTGGGATGGAGATAACTTTATGTCTCCTGAAAGAAAGGAACACTGCATTAAAATAACAGGTCAGGTCACAGAGTGGGTTGCAAATAAACTTGTTGAAGATGAAAAACTTAATATTAAATAGGATTATAAGAGCCTGTAAATTTTGAAGAATAAATTTACAGGCTTCAATTATGTAACTAATTTTAATAATACAATTAACTCTAAATATATAAATAGATTAGTTAAAGCAAATAAAATATTTACTTTATAATACTTAGCATAAGGACACCAAACATGATTAATATTATGCCAAGAAAAATAGAAAGCCATTCTTTTTTATTTTTCTTCTCTTTAAAGAATATAATACCTCCTAAAGTGGCTACTATCACACAACTTTGGGAAATAGAAAAACTTATTGTAACTCCCAATGCATTAGTTGTTATAAACATACCTAAATTCGCTATTGACCATAGTACTCCAGTAATTAAATTAAATAAAACATTTTCCTTATATATAATTTCTTTAGAAAAATACTTAACAATAATAAATGAAGTTATCAACATACCAACAGATTGAGGTAATATAATTCTATATCCTTCTATTGAAAATATTTGATTAGTTACAACATATAATGCTAAAAATAAGGAAGACAATAATACAACTCCAACACATTTTAACATATCATTATTAGTAGATTTTTTTGTTTGATAGTTTGTAAGAAGTATGCCAAGTACTATACATAATATCGACAAGGAACCAATCAAAAACATTTTAGAACTACTCCACTCATTAAATAAGATTACAGCTAATAATGTTGTAAAAGTCAATTGTGAACCATTTGAAATCGGCATTACTTTAGAGACACTAGTAATTTGAATTGCTTTAAACTGCATTAGTTGCCCCAAACTCCAGAATATCCCAGAAATCATACTTACAAGAAATGAAAAAAATGTAATCTCAGGATGTATAACTAAAGTTATTATAGTGGAAAATATAAACGCACTTATAGATGTACCTAAAAGTTGTTCATAAGGAGAACTTTTTTTTAGATTTGCAACTATTGGCATCAATCCCCATCCCATTACAGGAAGCAAAGCAATAATTATTGTCAGCATTAGGTTATTTCCTTTCACATTAAATTTAGACAGTTTTTAATTTATCATCTAAAATTAAAGTATTCAATACATCAAAATTACTGTATTTAATAAGGAAATATTAGTAGTTTTTTAGAAAAACATTTTCCATTAAAATAAAAACAAAGGGAAGGAGTAAATTTGAAAATGTTAACTGATATGATTCAAAATCGTGAAATTAGAATAATAAAGTTTTTATTAAAAGAAGGTCATACAACTGTCAAAGAAATAGCAGATGATTTAGATGTTTCAGAAAAAACAGTTTCAAAATCTCTTAAAGAAGTAGAAGCAGTGCTTAAAAAGATAGGTCTTTCTTTAGTAAGAAAACCTAAAATAGGAGTTTATATTGACGGAGATTTAAAAAAAATACTTCCTTACCTAGATAATAAAGGAAGTCAAATTCCTACAACTAGAGAGGAGAGAGTAATATATATATATTCAATATTGTTAAAAAGTAATGATTATATTACTATACAACAAATTTCTGACGAATTATATATAAGTCGTGGAACTATTGAAAGAGATTTAGCTGAGGTTGAAAAATTACTAAAAAACGAAGGCGTCTCTATATATAAGAAACCTAGTAAAGGAATAAAATTGGATATAAGTGAAAGAGATAAAAGGCAACTTACTGCTAAGTTTATACATAAATTTTGGAGTAGAAACTGGTATATTAAGCAAGAACAAGAAAGCTTTTATCAGGCCTTTGAAAAGATACAAGCAGATGTAAATGGTATTTTTTCTGAAGATGATTTATCCATAATTATTGATATTCTTAGGAATTTCAGCAGAGAAAGAAATTTTGAGTTTTCTGATTATGAGTTTCAGTCATTAGTTATCCATTTAGCCATAGCTGTAGAGAGGATTAGAAAAGGTGAGTATATAGAAGAAAGTTTGTATGTCGGAAATATTGAAAATAATCAAATGTCAAATACAAATTATTTGGCAAAACAACTAGAGCAAAAGTTTTCGATATTATTGCCAAAATCTGAAATTGGATATATAAACTTACATTTAGTAGCAGCTGACCAACATAGAGACACTGCTGAACTGAAAGATACTCCAGATAATCACTATGAGACAAATACAAATAATATCTCAAATCTTCGAGAGATTATTAAAAATACATTGTATGAGACAGCTTATGACAAAGATTTGATTGATGGACTTACTTCACATGTACATTCATCAATAAATAGATTGAAATATGGTCTTAGTATTAAAAATCCATATGTAAATACAATCAAGCAAAACTTTTCTTTATCATTTGAACAGGCTTTAGATTTAAAGAAAGTAATTGAATTTATATATGATATTAGGATAAATGATGATGAATGTGCTTATATAGCACTACATTTTGAAGCTTTTAGGGAAAGAATGAAAGAACTTCCACAAAATGTTAGAGTAGTTCTAGTATGTAGTACAGGTCTAGGCTCATCCAGATTATTATCTGCAAGAATAAAAAAATACTTTCCTATGATAAAAATTGAAAAGATACTTTCTGTACAAGAATTAATATCTAGTAAAATTGATGCTGACTTGGTGATAAGTACTATTTATTTAGAGTTAGAAACTATTCCTACAATAATAGTTAGCCCTATTTTAAATGAAAGTGATATAAGAACATTAGAAAAAAATATACAAAATGTTTCAGTAAGTACTTCTAAAAAATATAAATCTTTTAAAAACTTAATTTTTGAAGAAAATATTTTATTAAATATTGAAGCTTCAAATTATGAAGAAGTAATTAAACATATAACAGATAATTTGATAAAAAAAGGTTTTGCAAAAGAAGGAGTAGCTGAGAGTGCAATTGAGAGAGAAAATTTATCTTACACATCTTTTCAATCTATAGCCACACCTCATGCTAATCCTAGATATATTAAAAAATCTAATATATCTATTGCAACTTTAAAAAATCCTATTATATGGGGAAATGAAAAAGTAGAAGTTATTTTCTTTATTTCATTAGAAAATGACAAAAACCTGGAGCTTGATGAAATATATGAAGTTTTTTATGACTTCATTGACAATAAAAAAAATATAGATGACATACTAAGTGCAACTTCACCAAAAGAAGTGTACGATTTGCTAATGGAGGAGAATATATAGTGAAAATATCAGATGTATTAAAAAAAGAGCAAATTGTTTTTAATCTTGCTACAAGCACAAAAGAAGAAACAATAAAAGAATTAAGTAGCATATTTGTTAAAAACGGAATTGTAGATAATGAAGAAGAATATGTTAAGTCTGTTTTAGAAAGAGAAGAACATGCAACTACAGGTATTGGTAATGGTATTGCTATTCCTCATGGGAAAAGCGATGCTGTCAAGCAATCTTCTATAATATTTGCAAGAACTAAAAATAAGATTGAGTGGGATGCTTTAGATGAAAAACCAGTAGATAGTATTTTCTTACTGGCTATAAGTAACATTGATAAGGATAGTAATCATCTTGTATTATTATCTAAATTGGCTACTAAGCTTATGGATGATGATAATGTAGATGCACTAAAATTAGCTAATACAGAACAAGAAATAATTAATATATTTAATGAAGGAGATATGTAGAGATGAAAAGAAAAATTATAGCAGTAACAGCATGTGCAACAGGAGTTGCACATACATATATGGCAGCACAAGCATTAAAGAAAGCTTCAAAAAAAATGGGGCACCTTATAAAGGTTGAAACACAAGGAGCTACAGGAATAGATAATGAATTAACTACAAAGGATGCGCAAATTGCAGAAGTAGTAATATTTGCAGTAGATACTAAAGTTAGAAATGCCGAACGTTTTGAAGGAAAAGAAATATTAGAAGTACCAGTTAATGCACCTATAAAGGATGCGGAAAAAGTAATAAATGATGCACTAAAGTTAATTGACAATAAATAAGTGGAGGAAAGTAGAATGTTAAAAAAGATAGTCTCTGAGTTAAAAAAACATGTCTTAACAGGAATTTCATATATGATTCCATTAGTAATTGCAGGCGCTATGATAATGGCAATATCTCGTGTGGGTGGTTCTTTCTATAATATACCAGATATATGGGATGCTAAATATGCAGAAAGTGCTAGTAGTATTGTTAGAATATTGCATGATTTAGATGGTTTTGGAGGCACTGCTTTAGGATTAATGTTTCCTGTAATTGCTGCATTTATAGGATTTTCTATAGCTGATAAATTAGCCATTGTACCAGGTCTTGTTGGAGGTATGATTGCTAAAGATATAGGAGCTGGATTTTTAGGAGCTTTAGCGGTTGGTTTGATAGCAGGATATACATGTTTATTTATTAAAAATCATGTTAAGCTACCAAAATCAGCAGCTTCAATAGTGCCAATATTCATAGTTCCAGTATTCGGTACATTAATCACTGTTGTATTAATAAATTATGTGATAGGGATTCCTTTTGCTACATTAAATACTGGATTAGAAAATTGGTTAAATGGATTATCAGGTACAAATCAGATATTAATGGCAGCTATTATTGGAGCTATGATGGCAGTTGACTTAGGAGGACCAGTTAATAAAGCCGCTTTAACAACATCACTTGCATTATTAACAAGCGGAATTTATGCACCTAATACTGCTGCAATGGTGGGAATTGTTATACCACCATTAGGATTGGGGCTTGCTACTATATTAGCAAAACAGAAGTATAATAAGCAGTTACGTGAAGCAGGTAAATCTTCTCTTATAATGGGATTAATTGGAGTAAGTGAAGGGGCTATTCCTTTTGCAGTAGAATCTCCATTGAAAGTAATCCCTTCATGTGTGATTGGAACAGCGATTGCCTCAGCTATGGCAGTTGGTCTAGGTTCAGTAAATGCAACTCCAATTAGTGGGTTTTATGGGTGGTTTACAGTTGAGAACTGGCCAATGTATATATTATCAATAGCAGTTGGAACAGCAATTGTGGCTGGTTTAGTTATAGTATTACGTGGAAATCCAGTAATTGAAGATGATGAATTTGAAGAAGATGATTTTGATGAAGCAGAGTGGGAATCTTAAAATTCAATATAAACCTTATTCTACATAAGGTATTAAATATTGATTTTAGACTTAAATATAAAAGATAAAGAACAGAGGAGATTAAATGGTAAAAGCACATATTGTTAATCATACACATTGGGATAGAGAATGGTATTTTACTTCTGGTGATGCATTAGTACTTAGTGAACAACTATTTACAGATGTAATTGATGAACTAGAACGTAACACAGATGTAAGTTTTGTACTTGATGGACAGCTTTCTATTTTGGATGACTATGTACAACTACATAGAGAAAAAATAGAAATCATCAAAAAGTTAATAAAGGAAGATAGACTGCATATTGGACCATGGTTTACTCAAACAGATGCATTCTTTGCTAGAGGAGAGTCTATTTTAAGAAACTTAATGATTGGTATTTTTGAAAGTAAAAAATATGGTAAGTATATGAAAATTGGATATTTACCAGATACATTTGGGTTTAATGCACAAATGCCTGTCTTATTAAAACATGTAGGTCTTGACAATATATTCTTTTGGAGAGGTATACATCTTGGTAAACAGGTTCAATCACCATATTTTAAGTGGAAAAGCCTAAATGGTGAAAGTTATATATATGCTGTAAATATGCCACATGGATATGGAACAGGTATGCTTTTGGAGCCTTCATCAAAGTATGTTAATGGACGTTTAGACCCTGCAATTGATTTCATTAAATCTTATAGTGATGTAGAGGAGGTACTAATACCTTCAGGAAATGACCAGTTGAATATAATAGGTGATTTTAAAAATAAAGTTAAAGAGATTAATGATATTGGAAAGCATTCATATATAACAAGTTCATATCAAGAGTTTTTGAATTATGTAAAATCTATAGAGTCACTAGAAAGTTATAGGGGTGAATTTAGAGAGCCAGTACTTGCAAGAATACATAAATCAATTGGTTCTAGTAGAATGGATATAAAATTAGCCTGTGATAAACTAGAAAATAAGCTGATTAAAAGGATAGAACCATTGTTAGTAATTGCTAAAAAAAGTAACATTAAAATAAGTAATCAACTATTGATAAATACATGGAAGAAACTTTTAGAAGGACAAGCACATGATAGTTTGGCTGGATGTGTAACTGATATTGTGACAGATGATATTCTTCATCGTATAAGAGAAGCAAACGAAATCTGTGACAGTATTGAAAATACTATTGTCAAAAAAATTTCAGAAGGGCTTAAATTATCTAAAAATGATATTTTAATATTTAATACAGAAGCTAAAAGTTTTAATGGATATAAAGAAATACAAGTTGTAAGTGATAGTAAAAATATTTGTTTTAAAGAAGATGTAGAGGCTACTATAATTGAAGAAACTTATGTTAAATCGAGAGAAAACATATTAGAAGAGACACCTGCTGGTAATATATTTATTGAAGAGCCAGGTTATTATATATTAAAAATAAGAATAAATATACAGCTTCCTGCACTTGGATATAAAGTTGTTAGTTTTGAATCAAGTGATAAGGAAATGTTAATACTTAATGAATCTAATGATACCTTTATATCTAATGATAATTATAAGATAATGTATGAAGATGGAAGCTTAAATTTACAGCTTAAAGATGGCACTTATATATCAAACTTTTTAACATTAAAAGACAGTGGAAACGCAGGAGATACTTATGATTTTTCTCCATTAAAAGATGATGAAGATATCAAACTTTCATTTAATAAAGTATCTACAGAAAAAGTTATGGGATATGAAAAAATAATGGTTGAAGGTACAACTTTACTACCACTTACATTAGAAGATAGGAAAAATAAAAACCTTAATGGAAAAGTAAATGTAAAAGCTAGTATTACTTTAGTAAAGGAAAGTCCATTAATAGATATAAAACTTTATGTTGATAACGCAATACACAATCATAGATTACGTGTTCATGTAAGAACTGATATAAAAGATAACAGAAATATAGCATCATTACCATTTGGGTATATAACAAGAGAAAATGGAGTTGTTGATAACTGGGAAAAAATTTATAATGAGATGCCTATAGATTTAGAACCTTTAGAAAGTAATATTACACTAACAAATCAAAATAGAAGTTGTACTGTATTTACTAGAGGAATAAAAGAATATCAACATATTGAAGATGAGATTGCACTGACTTTACTTGCTACTACAGACGAATTAGGTAAACCTGATTTATTATATAGACCAGGACGTGCTTCTGGTGACACGACTAAAAAGGGTCATGTAAGAATTAAAACTGATAAAGCTCAAATTCTTAAAGAGATAGAGTTCTCATTTGCAGTATACATGAATTCCAAGCCATTTGATGAATTAGAAGTTGCAAGTTTAACTCACAATTATCTAAAAGAATGTGTAAGTTATCAATTACAGGACTACAATTTCTTTTTGTATCGTATAGATAATAAGATTCAAAAATCTATTGTTGAAAAATCCGTAAGTAGAGAATTGGAAATAATATCTTTACCAGAGCGCTACCTTGTGTCAGCATGTTACCCTTCTTACTATAATGAAGAAAAGTTTGTAATAAGATTGGAAAATCCAACTAGTAAAAAAATGATATTAGATGAGCAAATATTTAAAAATAGAAACGGGAAAATAGTAAATGCAATAGAAGAATTACAAGAACAACAAGTTTATGAAATAGCACCTTTTGATGTTATTTCAATATTATTAGATTTATAAGTGAAAAATAAGTTTATTGTTTAAAGTCTGACTGATAGTAATTGGTCAGACTTTTTAATTTGCATAAATTTGGGTAAATATTAATGTATAAGTTTAGTATTTCATATGAAATTTGTTAAAGTAGAGGAATAGTTTAACAGGATAAGCAGTTTAAACAAAGAACTATTATATTAGAGTAATTTTATGGGTAGCTTGGAATCAATAAAATTTTAATAAAATGAATTAAGATATATATTTCAATAACAATTATTCAATTTGATTTTGTGTTAAGTTCTATGTAGTTACAAAAAAGTGACCAATTGTGATATTTATATAAAACTGATATATTAATTACATGACATTTAAAATAATTTGTTTTTAGGGATACATATAATAAAAATTTTAATTAAATAAAGTTAGAAGTATACATAATATCCATAAACATACTGCTATAAAAATTCATTTAATAATTAAAGAAAAGAGGAGAGTAAAATGTACAATATAGATGATATGATATATGATTGTCCAGTAGAGGCTTTATCAAGTATATTAGGTAAAAAGTGGGTAGCAATAATAATCTGGGAAATACAAAAAGATAAAAAACGATTTGGAGAGTTACAAAGAGCTATACCAGAGTGTAGTAAGAAAATGCTAACTCAACAATTAGATTTTTTAATTGAACAAGAAATTATAGTTAAGAAAAAAAGGCTGGTTAATAATATTGTAGAGTCAACATATTTTTTAAGCGAGTCAGGATTACTATTGCTTCCTGTTATGGAAAAAATGATAATGTGGAGCAATAAAAACTTAAATTGTGATAAATAAACCTTAAAACTTACTATGAAATTTAGAATGAAGCAGTTAAACTATGAGTAAAAAAGGTATTAAAATTGCATGTTTTTAATCTGATTCTGGTATAGCAATAAAATTGTAATATTGGAAATAAAATAAGGAGGAATTTTAATTTGCAAAATGTAAATTTATTTTTAGTATTTATAGAAGGTATAGTGTCGTTCTTTTCACCATGTATATTGCCAATTCTGCCTATTTATTTAAGTATATTATCAAATAGTAGTGTGGAGAGTTTAAAAGAAGGAAAGACAAATTTTATAAGAAGTTCTCTATTTAAAAATACTATATTCTTTGCTCTTGGAATCTCTACTACGTTTTTTATATTAGGTTCATCGGTAAGAGTATTGAGTATGTTCTTTAGTGAGAATAAAGATTTAATAATGTTCATTGGTGGGATTATAATTATTATCATGGGCTTATTTTACATGGGGATAATTAAGTCTTCAATACTGAATAGAGAAAAAAGATTTAATGTAAAGTTTAAAGAAATGAAAGCAGTGACAGCTTTTATATTAGGGTTTACATTTAGTTTTGGGTGGACACCTTGTATTGGTCCAATACTAGCATCTGTATTAGTAATGGTTTCAAGTTCGAGCAATCACCTTAGTGCAAATCTTTTAATAGCAGTATATACTATTGGATTTATTTTGCCATTCATAATTACATCTATGTTTTATAGTAAACTATTTAAAACTATAGATAAGATAAAATCCAACATGGAAATTATTAAGAAAACAGGTGGGCTTATACTTATAGTATCAGGAATATTAATGATGGTGAATGGATTTGGAAGTATAAGCAAACATTTTAATATCCCACAAAATAGTAAGATTGAAAGTAATCAGGAAGATAATAAACAATCAAGTTCTAAGGATAAAGGAGATAATTCTAGTGTTAATGATGGTCAAAAAGACTCTAGTGATGGAGCGGGGTCTAAAGATGAAGAAAGAATAAAGTCTATTGATTTTACTCTAACAGACCAATATGGTAAAACACATAAATTAAGTGATTATGAAGGCAAAGTTGTATTTTTGAATTTCTGGGCTACATGGTGTCCTCCATGTAAAGAAGAAATGCCTCACATAGAACAACTATATAAAGACTATAAGAAAAATAATGAAGATGTAGTAATTTTAGGAGTAGCTTCACCTAATTTAGGTAGAGAAGGCTCAAGAGAACATGTGGTTAACTTCTTAAAAGAAGAAGGATATACTTTCCCAGTTGCACTTGATGAAGATGGAGCGTTAGCGTATCAATATGGGATTAATGCTTTTCCAACTACATTTATAATTGATAAGGAAGGATATGTAACTCAGTATATTCCAGGAGCTATGGATAAACAGACTATGGCATCTTTTATTGAGAATCAAAGAAATAAATAAATTAAAATGTTTAAATATAAGGACTTAAATAAATTTAAGGTTACAAAAAAGTGCCTAATTGTACTACCTAGATAATCTTGTTATAGTAAAGGTATAAATAACACAAGAAGGGGTTGAAAATTATATGAAAAAAACATTTGATGCAATAATAATAGGATTTGGAAAAGGTGGAAAAACATTAGCAGGGGATTTGGCAAATAAAGGATTAAAAGTAGCTTTAATAGAAAAGTCAAATAAGATGTATGGTGGAACATGTATAAATGTGGCATGTATACCAACCAAAAGTTTAGAGAATTCAGCAAACAGTGTAAAAGTAAAACATATAAGTTCTTGGGATGAAGCTCAAGTTGAATATGAGAAAGCTATAGACAAAAAAGAAACTTTAATTACAAAACTTAGAGAAGCTAACTATAATAAATTAAATTCAAATGAGAATGTAACGATATTCACAGGAATGGGGACTTTTATTGATGAAAATACAGTTCAAGTTAGAACTGAAAATGAAGTTTATGAATTAGTAGCAGATAAGATATTTGTTAATACTGGCTCAAGACCATTTATACCTAATATTAAAGGTGTGGAAAATAAGAATGTAGTATATGATAGTGAGTCTCTTATGAATTTAAGAACTCTACCTAAAAAAATGACAATCATAGGAGCTGGCTTTATAGGTCTAGAGTTTGCAGGTATTTACAGTTCATTTGGAGCAGAAGTTACAATATTAAATTCTAATAATGGTATTTTACCAAATGAAGATACTGAGGATTCAGAAGAGATAATAAAATTACTTGAAAAGAGAAATGTAAAAATTATAAATAATGCAAAGATAAAAGAGATTAAAGAAGTTTCTAACTTAGCTATAGTAGAGTATGAAATAGAAGGTAAATTACAGGAATTAACAAGCAATATGATACTTGTAGCTACAGGAAGAAAGGCAAATACTGAGGGCTTAGGACTAGAAAATGCAGGTATAGAATTAAATGAAAGAGGGTTTATTAAAGTATCAAACACTCTTAAAACTAACAAAGAGCATATATGGGCTATAGGAGATATAAACGGAGGTCCACAATTTACTTATATTTCACTAGATGACTATCGTATAATTATTAATCAGTTATTTGGAGATAAAACTAGAACAAATAGTGATAGAAAAAATATACCAAATTCTATATTTATAAGTCCAGCATTTTCAAGAGTTGGTCTTAATGTTAAACAAGCTAAGGAAAAAGGATATGAAGTATTAGTAGCAAAGATGCCAGTTGAAGCAATTCCAAGAGCTAAGCAAATTGGTAAGACAGATGGATTTATAAAGGTTGTAATAGATAAAAAATCAAATAAGATACTTGGAGCTACTATGATATGTGAAGATTCAAGTGAGATTATCCATTTAATTCAATTAGCTATAGATTTAGAAGTAGAGTACACATATTTAAGAGACCGTGTTTATGCACATCCAACTATGACAGAAGCTCTTAATGATATTTTATCTCCTAATATGATAAAGGAAGTATAAAATAAATTTAATATATAAAGCCTAAAATTATCATTATAAATAGATTTTATAAAAAGGATACTATAATAAATTACTAATAGTATCCTTTTTGTATTGCAAAGTTATAAAGGTACTATAGAATTTATTATTTTGTATTATAAACTGGAATTAAACGGTATAATTTAAGTATTGGATAACTTAAATGGATAATATAATAGTATAAAAAATATTTTAAAAGAGTAAGTTTTTCATACTTAGGGTAGTATGGCAATGTTTAAAATAGGGTGGTGAAATCATATGAATAAAGTGTCTAAAAGAGGATTTGATGAAAGTGACAAGAGATGGTTTTCTAGTAATGAATTAATAAGACTTATAAAGGCCAAGGAAGAAATAGAATGGTTAATAAATAGGGATTATAAAATAGACCCAGTTGTTACTTTCGTTGGAGATAGATATCAGTTTTCCATAAGACAAAGAGATGCACTAAAAAGGGCAGTATGTACTGACGCAAAAAATATAATAAGACAATCAAAAAGACTTTCTCTAGATAAAATCAAAGAAGAACTTATAAATATAGATGGTTTTAATTTGATAATAGCTATAGAAGTAGCACTATCTGGTGGAACTCTGGTAATAGGTAGTGATGGTAATATAAGAGATTTAGCAGGACTTAGGGGAACATATAAGATTATAGATAAAACAGAAGAAGCTTTAAAGTTGATAGGAGAATTTTTTAATAAATACAATGCACAAAAAATTAGATTTTACCTAGACTCTCCAGTTTCTAATTCAGGAAATTTAAAGTATAAGATATTGGAGCATGCTAAGAATTGGGGCATTGAAACTGAAGTAGAACTAGTAAAAAATGCAGATGTTGTATTAGAAAAATTAGATAGAGTAGTTAGTAGTGATGCAGTCATAGTTGATAAATGTATAAGTTATTTTAATGTTACTAGAGGTATAATTGAAGAATATATTGAGGGTTGTAATATTGTAAATTTAAATAAATAGATAAATATAAGTGAAAAAAGATAAGTTTATATACAGCAATAATATTAGTAATATAAGTAAAGTTCTAAAATAGGAGAACGAATACATATCGAATTTCATAAAATGTTGTAAAAAGACATATGAGAGGATGGTATGTGTGAAGTTAACTAAAATAAATATTAAAAAATATAGAGCACCTATATATAAATATGCTTTAGTAAATGTAAACTTGAGGTCTGGTAAATCTACAAATTCAAGTATTATAACTGTAATACCTCAAGGAGCAAAAATGGAGGTATTAGATGAAGAAGATGAATGGATTAAAGTAATGTATAATTCTCAAGAAGGATATGTATATAAAGACTTGGTATCGGTAAGCGAATATACTTGGAGTAACTTAAACTTAAGAGAAGACAAATCTACAACTTCAAATATAATTACAGTAATTCCTGAAAAATCTAGGGTCGAAGTTCTAGAAGTAGATGGGGATTGGAGTAAAGTTGTATATGATGACAAAATAGGATATGTTTTTAATTATTTCTTATCAACTGATGGAAATAAACCTAATGAGTTAGATTATAAGTATTTTTATACTGATATGACTAAATTTGTTAATGAAAATAATATTAAAAGTACGAGTGATTATCTAATTGTGACAGACCTTAGAAATAAGTATACTTATATTTTTAAGAAAGATAATGGAAGTTGGGGTCAACTTTACAAGTGGCAATGTACTATAGGGAAACCTGAAACTCCAACTATAACAGGTACATTTTATATAAGTGGAAGAAAACCTTCTTTTGGAACAGATGAGTATTCGGTTAAGTATGCTACTAGAATTAAAGGCGGATATTATTATCATTCTGTATTATATGATTCAACAGGTAGCTATATAATAGATGGTAGACTTGGTGAAGCTCTCAGTCATGGTTGTATAAGATTAAATACGGAAAATGCAAAATGGATATACGATAATATTCCAGACACAACAACAGTCATAATTCATTAATAAAATATTTGATTTGTTAATTAAGAGCTAGGATTCTTAATTAACAAGAGTATATGTCAGTCTTTGATAAGAATTACGATTTTAAAGGTGTAGTAAGAGAGTGCAAGTAATAAAATAAAGGTATTTTGAGGCACTCTCTTATAAGTATATAATTAATTTATGGGGTAGGTTGTTATAATTAAGATATTTTCATAAACAGTTCTATAAGTTTATCTTTATCAAAGAAAACAGGATTAGCTCCAGCACAGGCATCTTTCATAGCGTTTTCTGCAAGTAACTCAAAATTAGGATTATCAACACCTACATCTTTTAAAGATTTTGGTATTCCAACTTCTTCAGAAAGAGTCTTTATTTTATTTATTACAAAGTCAACACACTCTTTATCTGATTTATTATGTATATCCATTCCAATAATTTCAGCGATTGAACGGAATTTAGAAGGAGCAGATTTGGCATTTTCTTCTTCAACTATTGGAAGTAGCATGGCATTACATACTCCATGAGGTAAATCATATAAACCTCCTAATTGATGAGCCATGGCATGTACATTCCCAAGTCCTGCATTACTAAAGGCGATTCCATTTAAGAAACAAGCATAACACATTTGTTCTCTAGCTTCGATGTCATTACCATTTTTAACAGCTCTTGGAAGGTATTTAAATATCTGTTTTATAGAATATAAAGCAGTTGAATCTGTGACATCATAAGCTCCATTAGCTACTATAGCTTCTATAGCATGAGTTAACGCATCCATACCAGTTGCGGCTGTTAAATTAGATGGTTTACTAATCATTAACTCTGGGTCATTTACTGTCATTGTAGCTAATGAATTGGTATCAACCATTATCATTTTTACATGTCTTTCTTCGTCAGTTATAACATAGTTTATTGTAACTTCAGCAGAGGTACCAGCAGTAGTAGTTATGGCTACAATAGGAAGACATTTTTTAGAAGTTTTGTTAACACCTTCATAATCTCTAATATCCCCTCCATTAGCAGCTAATATAGAAACGGCCTTACCACAGTCTTGTGGAGAACCCCCTCCTATAGTAATAACAAAATCACAATTCTCTGACTTTAATATTTCAAGTCCTTTATTTACATTGGTTACAGTTGGATTTTGTTTAACTTCATCATAAACAACAAAATCTACACCTATTTGAGATAGAATATCTGTTACCTTTTTTACAGTGCCATTTGAAACTAGAAATTTATCACTAACAACAAATGCTTTTTTAGTTTCAAGTGATTTAATAGAATCTTTAGCTTCACTAAGGCATCCTTTTCCAAGTAAATTTATTGGTGGGACATAATAAATGCTCATAACTAAAATCTCCTTTTATTTTAAATTGATTTTTATGTAAGGAATATATCTAATAATCTTCCATAAGTTTGCCCATCATACATTATGTCTTAGATTAATTTAGATACATTGGTTCTTATATAAGAACTTAATTCGTAAATACGATTATGATTAGAATTTAACATAGTATTTTTATCATGTCAACAAAAAAATAAAAAATACCATAAAAAAACAAAGCTACTGTAGCTAAATCAGTAACTTTGTTTTTTATTGTATAATCAAATAAATATGCCAGCTTAAAATAAAATTTTTAATTATTACGGTTTTTAGCATATCCATATACAAAATATTAACTTAATTTATTATAATATCTTCATTACGTTCTTCCATCATAGATTGAATATTTTTTTGAGCATTTAAAAGTAACTCTTTTATTAGTTCTATTTTTTCTTCATTAGCTCTAAATAGCGGTAGTGTTACACTAATAGCAGCTCTTATACATCCATTTTTTCTTATTGGTACAGCAAAACATTTTAGGTGTTGCATTGATTCTTCACATTCTGAAGCTATTTGTGTTTTTTTAACTTCAAGAAGTTGCTCATATAAAACATCAAAATCTGTAATTGATTTTTCTGTAAATCCTTTTAAACCATCTGGATATAAACTTATTAGTGTTTCCTTATCAAAATCACATAAAAGAGCTTTTCCAAGACCTGTGCAATTAGCAGGTATTTTTTTACCAACATAAGAAATAAGTCTAATTGGTTCTGGAGAATCTACTTTACCAACATAAAGAACTTCATTGTTATCAAGTATACCAAGCTGGCAAGTCTCAGAACAAGAATTAACTATATTAGTCATTTCTTCAATTACATAATTAAAAATAGTTCTCTTTTCAAAAAATGAAGAGCCTAATGTGTAAGAACGTATCCCTATAGAGTATTTGGATGTATTCTTATCAATAGTAATATATTTTCTAGCACTAAGTGTGTGAACTATAGGAAAGATGCTACTTTTTGGAGCATTAATAGCATCTGCTATTTCAGTGAGAGTATATCCGTTTTCGGATTCAGCTAATGCTTCTAAAATATCTAATATCCTAGCTGTTGGGCGATGATTATCTGAAGTCATAAATTTCCCCCCTCTTTTTATTAATTTAAAGTATTAGAATATGTTGATTTTAGCACACTATGGGATATTTTACAATGTGGAAAATAAATATGTAGATTTGTATATAAAGAAGTTCTTTATTCAAAGACTAGCAGCTATTTTTTGATAGTTCTACATTAATAATTATATTAATTTCCAAAATATACCTAAAGAAAGTTGATGATATTTAGTTATATAATTTAAGAGAATCTATTTAATAGCTGTATTTTGTATAGATATATCAAAATATTATGAATTGTACATTATAATTTGCCTATTGTTCAAATTAACTAAATAATTTTGTACGTTTGAGTATTATATATTTTTTATTGCTTTGTGTTTTTGCATATAATGAAGCCATTTGATAATACATAATATATTATCAGACAATTTGAAAAAATTTTGACAAAAATTTATTTTTCTTATTGGCTCGTAAAAAGGAAAATGCTATCATTAATTCAAAGATTCGTAAATAAAAACTTAGTTCTTAAATACGAACCGAAACGGCCGTTAGAATTAAAGCTAAAAATTTAATAAGAGTAATTAAATATCATGTTTTAGGAGGAGTAACTTTATGATAATGGATTTTATTAAAAAAATTCCTGCAGGTATGATGATAGTTCCAATGTTTATAGCAGCTTTCATTAATACATTTTGCCCAGATATTGTACAAATAGGTTCCTTTACAACAGCAGTATTTTCAAGTGTTGGGTCTGCAACTATAATTGGGGTCCAGCTAGTGTGCTTGGGAACTCAACTTCAATTTAGAGAAATGCCAAAAGTTCTAAAAAGGGGTGGAATACTTCTTGGTTCAAAATTTGCTATAGGTGCTTTAATAGGTATCCTTATAGGTAAACTATTTGGAATGGATGGAGTACTTGGTCTTACAACATTGGCTGTTATAAGTGCAGTTACAAATAGTAATGGTAGTATATATCTTTCATTGATGACTTCATATGGAGATGAAACAGATTGTGCAACTATGAGTTTACTTACTTTAAATGATGGACCATTTTTTACATTAATAGCTCTTGGGACTTCAGGTCTTGCAAATGTACCTTTGTTGTCTTTATTGGCTGCAATAGTACCAATACTTGTTGGTATGATAATAGGTAATTTTGATAAAAAAATGAAAGAATTTTTAGAGCCAGGGTGTAATTTGCTTGTGCCTTTTGTAGGATTTGCGTTAGGTAGTAGTATAAATCTTGCAAGTATATTAAAAGGAGGATTATCAGGAGTACTACTTGGATTAATATCTGTGTTTGTAGGAGGTATATTTATAGTATTCTGTGATAGATTTATAGGAAAACGCCCAGGATATGCAGGATGGGCTGTAGCTACAACTGCTGGAAATGCAATTGCAGTACCTGCTGCTGTTGCATTAGTTGACCCATCATGGCAACCATATGTTGCAACAGCAACAACTCAAGTAGCAGCTGCAGTAGTTGTCACTGCAATATTAGTACCTCTTATAACTAGTTGGTGGGCTAAGAAGTATGGATGTCCTAAGTTTCCAAAACAAAATGAGGATGGAACAATAGTAGCTTAATATTACATAAGTTACTGTTTAAATAGCAAACTCTTTAATTAGATTTTAGGATATTAATAAAATTATATTATTTACAAAGGAGAATAAGAATAATGATAAATGCAGTGATAATTGATGAAAAAGATAATGTTGCAGTAGCTATTGAAGCAATAGCTAAGAATAGTGAAATTAGTTTTAAATTAAAAGATAAAACAGTAAAAACGATTACAGCACTAGATGATATAACTATTTATCATAAGCTTGCTATAAAAGATATGGATGAAGGCGATAAAGTTACTAAGTATGGAGAGCATATAGGGGAAGCAAATCAGGAAATAAAAATTGGTCAACATGTACATATTCATAATGTTAGAAGTGTCAGAGAAGATTTGGATGAACAAGCTATGGTCAATGTATAAAATAATTCTTATAAGTTTATAGAATTTAAATTCATTGCTTTTTACTATTTAATAATTGTCAAATATGATTTTAAATATTTGATTAGTGAACAAAAGTTATAATATATAAAAATCACAGAAGGTATATAGATTATTTTAGGAGGAAATCAGTATGAAATTTTATGGATATAGAAGACCAGATGGAAGAGTTGGTATAAGAAACCACATATTAGTATTGCCTACTAGTGTTTGTGCATCAGATACAACTAGAATAATAGCATCTCAAGTTCAAGGGGCAGTTACTTTTAATAATCAAAATGGATGTTCACAAGTAAATTCAGACCAACAACTGACTATGGATGTTATGGCTGGATATGCAGCAAATCCAAATGTATATGGGGTAATAGTTGTTTCTTTAGGATGTGAAAATTGTCAGAATGATTTGGTAGTCGATGCAATAAAAGAGAGAACAAATAAGCCAATAAAAACTCTTGTAATACAGGAAGAACATGGAACCTTGAAAACTATAGAAAAGGCAGTTCGTTATGCTAGAGAAATGGCTCAAGAGGCGTCTTTGCTTAGAAAAGAAGAATTTCCAATATCTGAAATTATACTAGGAACTGAGTGTGGAGGGTCTGACCCAACAAGTGGATTAGCAGCAAATCCACTAATAGGTGAATTAAGTGATAAGTTGGTTGATTTAGGAGCAACATCAATTTTAAGTGAAACTACTGAGTTTATAGGAGCAGAACATATATTAGCTAGAAGAGCAGTAAATGAAGAAGTAAAAGAGAAAATATTACATATAGTACATAGATATGAAAATTCATTAAAATTAGTTGGAGAAGAGGTAAGAGAAGGAAATCCATCTCCTGGAAATATAGCTGGTGGTTTAACAAGTCTTGAAGAAAAGTCACTAGGTTGTATACATAAAGGTGGTCATAGACCAATAAGTGAAGTATATGATTATGCTAAACAAATTGATAAAAAAGGTCTTGTTATAATGGATACACCTGGGAATGATGCTTCATCTGTTGCTGGTATGGTTGCAGGAGGAGCTCAGATAGTAGTATTTAGTACAGGTAGAGGAACTCCATCAGGAAATCCAATAGCTCCAGTAATAAAGATAACTGGAAATAAAATAACTTTTGCAAATATGGAAGATAATATGGATTTTGACGCTAGCCCAGTCATATATGGTCCACAAACAATGGAAGAATTAACAGATGATTTATTAAATATGATTGTAGATGTAGCAAATGGAAAACAATCAAAAGCAGAGTCTCTTGGATATACTGAAATGGCAATAGCTAGAGTATGTAACTATGTATAAGATTTAAGTAAAAAACTGAATACATAGAATTTTAATAAAGGATGAGATTATGAAGTTTGTCAGTTTTACTGAAGGAAAAAATGAATGTAAAAGGATAGGAATTTTTTCTAAAGATGAATTATTTATTGTAGACATTAAATCCTTAAATCTTAGTAAATCTTTTAAGGATTTAAATGATTTAATTAAAAATATATCTAAAAGCGATATTATTAAACTAAAAAGTATTATAAAGGAAGGTAAATTCCACAATTATGATGCTTTTAAAAGAGAAGAATGTACTATACATGTTCCTATAGAAAAACCTATACATGATATTTTATGTGTGGGAGTGAACTATAAGGACCATCTTGAAGAAACTCAAACTCACTTTGATGATAGCTTTGAAGAACCCAAAAAAACAGTTTATTTTACAAAACGTGTGACAAAGGCGATAGGTCCAGAAGATGATATAGATGGTCATTTTGATATCAATAGTCAATTAGACTATGAAGTTGAACTTGGAGTAGTAATAGGTAAAACAGGTGTTAACATTAAAAAAGAAGAAGTCGAAGATTATATCTTTGGATACACTGTTATAAATGATATTTCTGCTAGAAAGTTACAAAAAGAGCATGTTCAATGGTTTAGAGGAAAGGGTTTAGATACATTTACATCTTTAGGTCCATGTATCTTACATAAAAGTGCCATTTCTTTTCCTATAAAACTTAAGGTATGCAGTAGAGTAAATGGTGAAGAAAGACAAAATTCTAATACAAGGTTATTCATATCAGACATTTCAGACATGGTTTCAGAACTTTCAAAAGGTATGACTTTAGAGGCTGGAGATATTATAGCTACAGGCACACCTTCTGGAGTTGGTATGGGGTTTTCACCTCCTCGATACATGAGTAGTGGAGATGTGATTGAATGTGAGATTGAAGGTATTGGAATTTTAAGAAATTACATTAAGTAAATGTTTTAATATAGCTAATGTTAAGACAAAACCTGAATGTATTAAACGAACATATTAAAATAAATTTTAGGAGTTTAAATTATGAAAGCAGAATTTTTGACACCAGTGGTTACAATATTTGATGAAAAAGGAAATTTAGATAAAGAAGGAAATAAGAAAGTATACGAACATCTTATAGATGGCGGTGTAGATGGTCTAGTTATAATGGGAAGCACTGGAGAGTTCTTTAATATGTCCATGGATATGCAAAAAGAACTTATAGACTTAGTAATTAGTCATGTTAATAAGAGAGTAAAAGTGTTTATAGGGACAAGCCGTATGAGTATAAAAGAATCTATAGAGCTTTCAAATTATGCGCATAATAGTGGAGCTGATGGAGTTATGATAATAAGTCCTTACTATTTCTCTCTTGATGATGACAGTATTGAGTTGTTTTATAGTGAAATAGCTAAAAACACAGAAGCTGAAATATATCTATACAATTATCCAGATAGAACTGGTTATGATTTGAGTCCAGAACTTACATTAAAACTTGTAAAAAAACATAAAAATATAGTTGGTTATAAGGATACAGTAACTTTGATGGGACACACTAGAGACTTAATAAATACTATGAAAGCAGAGTTCCCAAATTTTAAGATATACAGTGGTTATGATGAAAACTTTATACATAATGTAATGTCTGGGGGAGCAGGTTGTATAGGAGGTTTATCAAATTTAATTCCAGAAGTTTGCTCAAAATGGGCAGAAGCTTATAATAATAGAGATATGGACAAGGTTATAGAAATTCAAAAATATATCAACAAAGCAATGGATTTTTATTTAATAACAAACCCATTCATACCAGCAATGAAAAAAGCTATGAACATAAGAGGATTACAAGTAAGTGATTATATGACTGCACCTTTTATAAAACCAAATGAAAATCAAGTATGTGAGATTAAAAGATTGATGAATGAATTAAATATATGCTAACTGCTTAATTAGATATATAGCAAAAAAATAAAGAGTGCTTTAAAATGATTTTTATAGTCATTTTAAAGCACTCTTTATTTTATATGTAAAATCAACCTTGCAAAGTGACCAACAATAAACTACAATTATCTTAATAAAAATTAAATAATATTAGGGTACTAGATTAGTTTAATAGGGAAAGTGATGTAAATTCACTACAGCCCCCGCTACTGTATACGGATACGAAATCAAAATCCACTGAGATTTATATTAAATTTTGGGAAGGGTGATAGAGGAAAAGCCGTGAGTCAGGAGACCTGCCCAGTATTACATAGGTGCAATTTAGGGTGGAAATTGTAATTTATAATAAAATGAAATATCAATTCATTTTTTGTAAAGTTGATATATAAACTTCTCCTTTCTAAATTAGGAGAAGTTTTTTATTTTATTAAACGGTTATAATTATTAAAGATGACTTTAATATAGTTTTAATAAGAAATATTTTAAAAATGTATGTTATTAAAGTTTTTAACCACTTATAAAAATAAAATATTGGAGTGAAAGAGATGAAATGTAAAGTAAATGTTTTAAAGCAATTTTTTCTAATTATCATGATAGTTTTTTTAGTAGGAGGTCTTATAGGATGTAGTAAAAATGATAAAGATAATGCACAAGTTAGTAGTGGTAAGAAGTTAGAATTAAAATATGCAAGTGGATTTAGTGTTGAGGATTTGGAGGATGGAATTAAAAAAGTAACTGATGGAGATAAAAGAGAACTAATTTTAATACCTAAAAAAATTGAAATTCCTGAAAAATATAAAAATGCTAATATAGTTAGAACACCTGTAGATAATGTCTTAATAGCATCTACAACACAAGCTTGCTCTCTAAGAACAATAGGTGAGTTAGATAGTATAAAAGCAGTAACAACAGAAGAACAGTATTGGACTATTAAAGAAATTAAAGATTTAATGAAGGATGGAAAGATACATTATGTTGGTTCAAACTTAGCACCAGATTATGAAAAAATAGTAGACTTAAATCCTGATTTGACTATAGTGAGTAGTGGCTTGTCAGAAGCTGATACAAAATTTATTGATAAACTAAAAGAATTAGGACTTAATTATGTTGTAGATAATGAATATAAAGAGCAAAACCCATTTGGAAGAATGGAGTGGACAAGTTTAATAGCTGCATTTTATGATAAAGAAGATATAGCAACTAGTGAGTTGAATAAAACAGTGCAAAAGGTAGAAGAAGTAAGCAAAAAAATAAAAAACAAAAGCAAGCCTAAGGTAGTATGGGCATCTGTATATGAAGGAAATGCTTATGTAGCACCTAAAGATTCATATGTAGATAATATGATAAGAATGGCTGGTGGAATAAATGCATGTGCTTCAATAGATTCAAATGAAGGAAGAGTGAGTATTGAACAACTACATGAAGTTGCAAAAGATGCAGATATATTTGTATACTCATCAAGTTCAGATTATGCACCAAACTTAGATTCTATAAAATCTAGTGCACCTATATTGGCTGATTTGGATGTTGTGAAAAATGGTAACTTATGGGTGTTTGCACCAGATTATTATCAATCAGTAGATAAGACAGATGAATTAATAGTAGATTTAGTTGAGATGTTTCATCCAGGGACTACAGACGAAAAAATTAAGCATTATATAAATTATGATAAATAATATAGAATACGACACTAAAAGATGAGTTTTATGGATTTTAGTTAATATAGATTTGTTAAGAGGGGTATATAAATGGATTTTATCAATAAAATGAGAATAAAGAATACTACAATATTTATAGGACTAATTATAGGTATGATACTTACTTTTTTAGTGTGTGTAGCATTTGGCTCTGTAAAAATTGAGTTTAAAGAAATAATAGATGTTGTATTAAGAGGTATGGACAATACAGAACATTATAAAATAATATACAATATAAGGATTCCAAGAGTACTTGCAACCATGATGGGTGGAGCTTGTTTAGCAGTATCAGGAATCTTACTACAGATATTTTTTAAGAATCCAATAGTTGAACCATATATATTAGGTGTATCTTCAGGTTCTACCTTATCAGTAGCACTTATGCTTTTGGGTGGATATACATTAGGGTTCGAAAATGTAACTTCAATGAGTATATTTGTGGCAGCATTTATAGGAGCTTTGATTGTAATGTCTGTTGTAATTTTATTTGCAAGTAAGGTAAAGAATATAACAACTCTTTTAATAATAGGAATTATGACCGGATATGTGTGTAGTGGTATAACTAATGTACTACAATCATTTGCAAATAGCGAAAAATTAAAGGAATTTACTGTTTGGTCTATGGGAAGTTTTTCTGGATTTACTTGGGAGAAAGTAGAGATACTTATATTGATTGGTGTGTTAGGTCTTTTAATGAGTATATTTATAATAAAACCTCTAAATGCTTTTTTATTAGGAGAAGAGTACGCTAAAAGTATTGGTATAAATATAAAATTTTTTAGAGTTTTGGTAGTATTTATATCTAGTATACTAGCTGCAGTAGTATCAGCATTTGCAGGTCCTATAGGATTTATTGGACTTGCAGTACCACAAATTTCGAAATTGATATTTAAGACATCAGACAATAGAGTATTGATACCAGTGGTAATCTTTTTAGGAAGTATAGTTACAGCTCTTTGTGATTTAATATCAAGAGTAATTTTATCACCAGTGGAGTTACCAATAAGTACAATAACATCTTTATTAGGTGCACCAATTGTAGTAATCCTATTGATGAGAAGGAAGGACAGGTCTTAGATATGTTGAAAACTAATAATTTAAGTGTAGGATATAATAAAAGAGTAGTTGTGAGTGATATAAATATAGAGGTAAAAAATGGAGAAATATTATGTCTTTTAGGAAGTAATGGTGCTGGAAAAACTACTATATTAAGGTCTTTATCTAAACTTATAACGCCAATAAAAGGGGATATATATTTAAATGACATAGATGTAAATCATATATCAAGAAAGGCATTATCGAAAAAAATGGCTTTAGTACTTACAAATAGATTATTAGGCGATTTAATGACTGTACAAGATATAGTTAATATAGGAAGGTATCCATATACAGGATTTTTTGGTAGCTTATCTAAAAAAGATTTAATACTGGTAGATGAAGCATTAGAATCTGTAGATGCACTGCACTTAAAAAAAAGATATTTTGATGAACTAAGTGACGGAGAGAAACAAAAAGTATTAGTTGCAAGAGCTTTAGTTCAAGAGCCAGAAATAATTATATTGGATGAACCTACAACTCACTTAGATATAAAACATAGGTTAGAGCTTATAAATATACTAAAAAAATTAAGTAAGGAAAAATCAATTTCTGTAATACTTTCATTACATGAAATAGATATAGCATTAAAAAGTTGTGATAAAGTTGCTCTTATAAAGAACAATAAAGTCATAGCTTATGGACAGCCTGAAGATGTAGTGGATGAAGATATTATAAATTCACTTTATGAATTGGATGATAAAAATTTTAATAGTCTCTTAGGTGCAGTAGAAATTAGTAATAAATCTAAAAATGAAGTTTTTATAATTGGTGGTGGAGGTAAAGCTACACCAATTTATAGAGCTTTTACTAAAAAAGGAATAGGTCTATATTCTGGAGTAATACATGAAAATGATATTGATTATGAAATTGGTAGAACTATGGGAATAAAGATGTTTACAGAAAAGCCATTTGAGCCAATAAGTGATGAGAGTTTCGATTTGGCTATTAGAAATTTAAATGAGTCTAAGGTTATAATAGACACAGGGTTTAGTGTAGGAGAAACAAATAAAAGAAACCTAGATATTATAAAAGAGGCTTTAAAATTGGATAAAAAAGTTTATTCATTTAGGAACATAGATGAGAGTAAGAAATATTATAATGAGTTGAGTAATAATATAGAATATATAGATAAAGTTTCAAAAGTTATGGATAGTATCAGTATAGATAATTTGCTATAGATTATAAAATAAAATGTAATTGTAAACTACAAAGTGTATAAAAGAGTATCTTAATAATTTTCAAATATTATTAAGGATACTCTTTTTTTATTATTTAATTGTTCTATATACTATAAAAGGTATTCATTTATAAATAGCCAATAGCTTCTTCTCTAGTTAGAAAAAAGTGAATTCCTGTAGTTGATTCTTGCCATCTATTTTCATTAAATTCTTTAGCTATAATCGTTTCCCCCACTCGATATATGAAATTTTCATCAGCATATGCACGAGCACTTTTAAAAGATTCTTTACCATCTATACTTGTAATTGAGAGTACTTTTGCTTTGTCACATCTACAGGCATTTGATGTAGCAGATACTCTTTTTGCATCACTTGGGATTAATAATTGTACCATTCTAAAATTAAAACATTTTTTATAACCTATAAATGCTCCTTTTTCAGGACAGTACAATTTAAAGAAACGTGTACTTTCATCTGATATTAATCCATCCAAAGTAGCATATTCTAAATTGGAATTTTCTAAATTAGTTCCTCTAATATCTGAGTTAGATAAATCACAAAATCTGAAATTAGCTCCACTTAGGTCTGCTTTTTTTAATATAGAATTTTTTAATGAACAATTTGAAAAATAAGAATTACTAAAGCTAGAATTTTCTAAATCTGCTTTTTCTAAATTTAAATTAATAAGGTCAGACCATGAAAAATCAATATTACTTAAGCAGTATCCCTTTAAATCCATATTTTCTAATTTTACTTCTCTTAAATCTGCTCTTTCTCCATCATTGTTGTTTTTAAGCCATAGATAATGTTTTTCAAGTATTTTTTCAAGTTCATATTTAGAAATATCTCTCATAAAAATCACCTTCATGAATTTATTTTTATACCTTAATAATAGCAAAATAACTATATATATAATTATATAACAATAAATGAAAAACTCCTAATTATTGTATAAAATACTTAATATATTATTAAAATCTCAACACAAGAAATAAAAATACTATATGAAGAATATCTAAATTAATTTTATGTTAAATTAGTTAGAATTTCTTGAAAACAAATATAATATAAGCAAAAGAATAATAAAAGTTTAGATATAAAAAAATTTGTGTATATACTATATGTAGTATATAATAGATAAAGCGCTGACTATATGTAGTGCTTTTATTTTTAAAAAATACATATTATATTTATGAGGTTATATGCTATTTATAAAATTTAAACTGGTAAGGATTAAGTGGAATAATAAGCAAATTAAATGAAATTATAGCACAAGATTATGTTAAAAGGACGGTAAATAATGAATTGGATAGAGCTTAACAATCAAGTGATAATTAAAAATGAACAAGGTAAGTATCAATTAGAAAAGGACAAAGAAGCCTTAAGTAGTTACATAGAAGAATTTATAAAACCAAAGTTGAAAAAATTTAAAGATTTGGAAGAAAGATTAAAGTACTTAATAGATGAAGGTTATTATTCAGAAGAAGTAATAAATAAATACAGTATGGATTTTATCAAAATGGTATATAAGTTTATTGAGGAGTACCAGTTTAAATTTCAATCATATATGAGTGCAAACAAGTTTTACCAAAATTATGCATTAAAAAGTAATGATGGAAAAGAAATATTAGAAACATATAATGAGAAAGTATTAATTGTAGCTTTGACATTGGGAAATGGTAATGAAAGCTTGGCTCTAAGTCTTACAGAAAAAATAGTAAAACAAGAGTTTCAACCAGCTACCCCAACATTTTTAAATGCTGGAAGAAAAAGAGCTGGAGAGATGGTATCATGTTTCTTATTATCTGTAGAAGATAGTACAGAAGGTATATCATATGCTATATCTTCATCAAATCATTTATCAAAGATTGGTGGAGGAGTTGCACTAAATTTATCCAAACTTAGAGCATCAGGTGAATCAATCAAAGATATAGAAGGAGCAGCTGGAGGAGTTGTTGGTGTAGCAAAGATGCTGGAGCAATCCTTTAGTTATTTTAATCAAATGGGAGCTAGACAGGGTTCTGGAGCAGTTTATCTTACTGTATTTCATCCTGATTTTGAATTGCTGATGGATACAAAAAAGATAAATGCTGATGAGAAAATAAGACTTGCTACATTATCACTAGGAGCTATAATACCCGATAAGTTTATGGAATTAGCAGAAAAAAATGAGATTGCATATGCATTTTATCCTCACACTGTTTACAAGAAGTATGGAGTTTATCTTGATGAGATAGAAATGAATGAGTGGTACGAAAAGTTGGTTAATGATAAGGATATAAGAAAAAAAGAAATAAATCCTAGACAAATGCTGACTAAAATAGCACAGATGCAACAAGAAAGTGGATATCCATATGTAGTATACATAGACATAGCAAATAAGGAACATACATTAAGAGATGTTGGAATGGTCAAGATGTCTAACTTATGTTGCGAGATATTCCAATATCAGACACCTTCACAAATAGAAGGTTATGGGGGTAAAAATGAGTGGGGACAAGATATAAGTTGTAACCTTGGTTCTTTAAATATAGCTAATGTTATGGATAATAAAACTATAGAAAGTACAGTTGAGACAGCAATAAGGGCATTGTCATTTGTAGCAGATAGCACAGATATAAAACCAGTACCAACAGTTAGTAATAGCAATAGTAAGTCTCACTCTATAGGATTGGGAGCTATGAATTTACATGGATATTTAGTAAGAGAAAATATCTTATATACTTCAGAGGATGCCATAGAGTTTTCTAATGTATTTTTTGCAATGATTAGATATTACTCAATTAAAGCATCAATGAAAATAGCTATAGAAAAAAATCAAACTTTTGAAGGCTTTAATAAATCAGAATATGCTAAAGGTAGAAAAAGCAAAGTACTATCAAAATACTATGAGCAATCTTATTTACCAAAGTCAGAGAAGGTAAGGTCATTATTTGAAGGTATCCATATACCAACTAAAGAAGATTGGGCAAGTTTGTTAGATGAAGTAAAAGAAAAAGGCATCTATAATGCTTATTTGATGGCGATAGCACCAACCCAAAGTATTAGTTATGTGCAAAATGCTACATCAAGTATAATGCCAATTACTGAACCAGTAGAAGTAAGAACATATGGAGATTCTACTACAATATATCCGATGCCATTTTTAACAAATGACAATATATTATATTATCAATCAGCATACAGGATGGATATGAGAAAAGTAATAGATTTAGTAGCAACAGTTCAAAATCATGTTGACCAAGGCATATCAACAACACTGTTTGTCACAGATGAAAAGACAACTAGAGACATAGCTAGACATTACATATATGCATATAAAAAAGGTCTGAAAAGTTTATATTACACAAGAACAAAGATGACAAGAGACACTCATGAGTGTTTAGTATGTTCAGTATAGGGAGAGAAATATATGACATTTAATTTACATAAAATACATAATGCAGTTAACTGGAATAGAGAAGAAGATGGATTTACACAGGCTTTTTGGGAACAAAATGTAAAACAATTTTGGCTGCCTGAAGAAATATCTGTTTCTAAGGATATCAAGGTATGGAATGAACTAAGTGATAAGGAAAAGGAATTATATAAAAAAGTATTGGGTGGTTTAACATTATTGGATACAAAACAAGGGAATAATGGAATACCATCAATGATGAGTTTAACAGAAAATCTGCAAAGAAAGGCTGTCTTATCTTTTATGGGGACTATGGAAGAAATACATGCCAAAAGCTATTCCTCTATATTTATGACTTTACTTTCTAATTCGGAAATAGATGAGTTGTTTGAGTGGATAGAGACAGAACCAACTTTACAAAAAAAGGCTGATTTAGTTTTAGCTCAATATGAGAATACTACAAATCAAAAGGGCTTGTATTTATCAATGGTTACAAGCGTATTTTTGGAGAGTTTCTTGTTTTATTCAGGGTTCTTTTATCCACTATATCTATCTGGTCAAGGAAAGATGGTTGCTAGTGGAGAAATAATATCACTTATTCTTAGAGATGAGTCTTTGCATGGTAAGTATATAGGATTGCTTGCACAAGAAATATACGACGAATTTGATGAAATTGAGAAAAATAAATTAGAAGAGAATATGTACTCTATACTTAACAGCCTCATGGATAATGAAATAGAATATACAAATGTTATATATAAAGAAAGTGGACTTGAGAAAGAGGTTGTAAACTTTTTAAAATATAATGCAAATAGGGCTTTAGAAAATCTAGGATTTGAGAAATTATATACTGTAGATGCTATCAATCCAATTGTATTGAATGGTCTTAGTACGGAAACTAAAACACATGATTTCTTTTCAACGAAGGGGAATGGATACCAAAAAGGAGTATATGAGGAATTAGAAGATGAAGATTTTATAATATAATGTATAAATTGTGACACACTGTTGTCACTTTTACCATGATAATATCAATGTATAAAATATATATACGGAGGTATTTTTTATGAAATATGAATGGAGAAAAAAAGACAAAGAACTATACTTACCTAAAGAGAATCCTATAGTGGTTGAAGTACCAGAGCAAAAATTTATCATGTTAAGAGGTGGTGGAGACCCAAATGATAAAGAATTTACTGAAGCAATAGGAGTGCTTTATTCTTTGGCATATGCAATAAAAACTATGCCTAAGAAGGGAATTGTGCCAGAAGGATATTTTGATTATACTGTTTTTCCCTTAGAAGCTATATGGGATAAAGGAGAAAAAAGCAAATGTTCAGATATACTTATTAAAGAAGATTTAATTTATACTATGATGATACGTCAGCCAGATTTTGTTACACAGGACTTGTTGGATAAAGCTATTGATATAGTAAAAAAGAAGAAGCCACATAATCTTCTTGAAAAAGTTAGGTTTGAGTCTATGAATGAAGGATTGTGCGTCCAAATGCTTCATGTAGGTTCATATGATAATGAACCAGAAAGTTTTGATATTATGAGTGAATTTTGTAAAAGAAATAATCTTATAAGAAAATCTAATATACATCGTGAAATTTACATAAGTGATGCTAGAAAAGTATCGCCTGATTCATTAAAAACTGTTTTGCGTTTTGAGGCAAAAAGAGAAATATAAGTGTTCTATTGTGGTATTATATTGCTTTATTGTTATACTATAATAAAGTAATGAGGTGATTATATGAAAAGTAATAGATTGTTTGAAATTATTTATATCCTTTTAGATAAGAAAAAAGTAACTGCAACAGAATTAGCTGAACACTTTGAAGTATCTAGGAGAACTATTTGTAGAGATGTTGAAATACTGTCAGCTTCTGGTATTCCAATTTATACTGACAAAGGTAGAAATGGGGGTATAGGTATTTTGGATAATTTTACTTTTGATAAGTCCATTTTATCTGAGAAAGAGCAGAAAGAAATTCTAGCATCATTAGAAAGTTTAAATATGATTAAATATCCAGAGGTTGATTCAACTTTATCAAAACTTAGACCTTTATTTTGTAAGCCAGATATAAACTGGATAACTGTAGATTTTTCTCATTGGGGTAGCAATGATATAGAGAAAGATAAATTTATAAAAATAAAATCGGCCATTTTAGATTGCAATATTATAACTTTTGAGTATATAAATACTTATGGAAAAGTAACAAAGCGTTGTGTGGAACCACTTATGCTTTGGTTTAAAGAGAAGTCTTGGTATATCAAAGCTTATTGTCGTCAAAAAAGTGATTATAGAATTTTTAAGATTGTAAGGATGAGAAATATATGTGTTTGTGAACAGACCTTTATAAGGAGTATACCAATTGAAGTTGGAGAGATAAAAGAATATGAGAATGAAAGTGTTACTTTAAAGTTGAAAATTTCTAAAAATGTAGGCTATAGAGTGTATGATGAATTTGATATTGATAATATATTGCATGATAATGATGGAGATTTTGTTGTAACAGTAAAGTATCCAAAAAATGATTGGATTTATGGATATATACTTTCTTTTGGAAACAACATTGAAGTATTGGAACCAATAGATATTAGAAATAAAATTTTGCAAATTATAGATGATGTTAAAATGAAATATTTATAAAGATTGTAAAAGGTGAAGTCTGTTTAGACTTCACCTTTTTATTTTAGTTTCAATATTCGATTTAATTTCTTATAATACTTCCAAATATTTCTACTTTTATTGATATTATTATCAAATATTAATACTAATTATGTACATATCATTATATAATATTTATAGATTATTATATAAATAGGTTACTAGCAATATGTGTATATTATTATTTAAAATAAATTGAATATACTATTTAATATTTTAATTTAAATAGCAAAAAAATGTAGATAAAGATTATTTTATTAAGAAAAATTTAATATATTGACAAAATTTAAGTGCTCATTTAAACTAGTAATTGATAATAATATTCAATATTAAATAATAGGAGGAGCTATGAATAAATATCTTCTAATAAATCCAGTGGCAGAAAGAATGTATGGGGAAAAGTTTCAACTTGTCAAAGAAAATTTGATAAAAAAGGGGTACATAATGGCAGAATGTGAGCCACAATTGGAATATGTAAAGAAGCAGTACAAAGAGTATGCAAAAAAGACTGAAAATACAATGTTAGATTGCAGATGTCCAGAAAGTATAAATCTTTTAAAAAGAAATAATTTGATAGATAGTTTTGAGGTACCTATGATAGAACCAATACTGGTAAGAACTTGTAGGGTTTTATATGATAAATATATCAAAAGTGAAGAGGATATGTTGATAGTAACCTGTCCATGTACACAATTAAGGGATTTTGCAAGTGAAAAATTTAAGGATAAGAGTAATGCTATATTTTATACATGGAAAGAATTTGCTGAAAAAGAAGGTATAAAATCACTTGGAAAGATAGACGAATCTCCAATTCCATTAGGATATTTCAAAGATTCTTTTGAAAAAGTTCTTGAAGTATCAAGTGAAGAAGAAATCTTAAGTGAAATACAAAATATAAGAAATAATTCTGAAGATAAGTATGATATAGTAGAAATGTTTTATTGTAAAGATGGATGTAATAATGGAGATGGTTTGTAAATGGTCAATAAATTTAATAATAAGTTTTTAAGTCTAGTAAAAAGTGTTTTGATATTTTTTATAATTCTTTTATTATGGAAAATTACTAATTATCTTGGTATTTGGAGTGATTATATATTACCATCACCTGAAAAGGTGTATAGTACATTTTTAAACATGATAAGTGATGGTTCAATATTTATTAATGTATATGCAAGTATGAAAAGAGTTTTGATAGGATTTGCAATAAGTACTGCGATAGGTGTACCCTTAGGAATATTCTTTGGAATTTATAGTGGAGTATATGAATATTTTAAATCACTAATAAATTTTTTAAGAAATACACCTCCACTTGCTTTAATACCAATGCTTATACTATGGTTTGGTATAGGAGAAGAATCAAAAATTATAATTATAGTTTTGGCTTCTTTTTTTCCAATCTTTACAAGCACATTGAAGGGGATTAGGAATTGTGACTCAAAACTGATTGAAGTAGGTAGAGTATTTGAGTTTTCAAAACTTCAGATAATATTTAAAATAATTATACCTAATGCCATTCTTGATATTGCAGTTGGACTAAAGTTGGCTCTTGGATATAGTTTTAGAGCTATTATTGGAGCAGAGCTTGTAGCAGCTTCATCAGGTCTTGGTTACTTGATATCTGATGGAAAGGAAATGTCTAGGACAGATGTTGTCATTGTAGGTATAATCGTAATTGGACTTTTAGGAATAATTACGGATTATATATTTTCAATTATTGTTAAAAAGGTAAGCAAGGGAAAGATGGTGGAAGCATATGAATAATTTAGTATGTGATTCTGGTTATATAATCAGAAATCTATCTAAAAGTTATGAAGTTGACAATAAAGAGCACATAGTTCTTAGTGATATTTCTTTAAATATAGATAAAAATCATATAACTGTAATTTTAGGTGAAAGTGGATGTGGAAAGACCACATTACTTAGAGCAATTGCATCTCTTGAAAATATAAATGGTGGCGAGATTAGATTTATTAAAGATAATAAGGAGCATAAACCTAATGTAGGATTTGTATTTCAAGAGAGTAGATTGATGCCTTGGTTAAATGTAAGTGAAAATATAGCTTTTCATAACCAAAGAAAAAACACCATTTTAAGTAAAGTACTTGGCAAATTTAAACATCAGAAAAGTATTGCTAATAAAAGTACAAGTGATGATTCCATAGATTTAGAAACTAATGATAATTTAAATAACCCTAATAGACCTAATAAGAAAAATTATATTGATGTAGAAAAATATCTTAAGATGATGAACTTACAGAAATTTAAAAACTCTTATCCAAATGAATTATCAGGAGGTATGGCACAGAGAGTGAGTATAGCCAGAGCTCTTTCTTTCAATCCAGATATGTTGTTTATGGACGAGCCTTTTTCGGCATTAGATTATTTTACAAGGATTGATATGCAAAACGAAGTTATAAGAATACATAAATCAACTAATAAAGGTGTAATATTTGTAACTCATGATATCGATGAAGCATTAAAGATAGGCAAAAAAATAGTTGTTTTTACAGACAAAAGAAAAATAAAAGAATTTAATATAGAAGATGATTATAATAGAGATTTGACTTCAGACTATTATATTAAATTAAAAAAAGATATTTTAATGACAATGAAATCAAATAAAGGCATTTAAAGAAATTAATAATATTTTAAGGAGTAAAATAAATGAAATTAAAAAAACTATTAGTAGGTATAACGATATTAACACTTGCAACAACATCATTAGCTGGATGTGCTAAAAAAGATGATGTAGAAAAACTTTCAGAAATAAATTTAACTTATGTAAAATCACCATTAAATGTTCCTTCTATAATTCAAAAACAGGATGATTTATTTGGAAAGGAATTTAAAAAGGATAATATAAAAGTTAATTTCCACGAAATTACTACAGGACCAGAACAGACACAGGCCTTAGCTGCTGGAGAAATAGACTTTTTACATGCACTAGGTGGTACATCAGCTTTGATAGCTGCGTCTAACGGAGTAGAATTAAAAATACTAAATACTTATAGTAGGTCACCAAAAGGATTTATGATTTTAACTAACGATGGTTCAATAAAATCAGCAGCAGATTTAGCTGGTAAGAAGGTAGCGGGACCAAAGGGAACTATACTACATCAAGTATTAATTGCAGCTCTTGATAAAGAAGGATTAAGTATGGATGATGTAGAGTTTATTAACATGGGTATTCCAGAAGCATCAGCAGCTCTTGCTGATGGTAGTGTTGATGCTGCATTGATTGCTGGACCAGCAGCTCTTAAAGCTATGAAGTCTGGAAGTAAACTTGTAGCAAATGGTGAAGGTTTAGTAGATGGTATAATAGTAACCGCTGTTAGTACAGATTTTGCAAATAAACATCCAGAGATAGTTGAAAGATTTATGAAGGTTGAAAAAGAAACTTTAGAATATGTAAATAATAATTTTGATGAAGCTATAGAAAAAGTAGCTAAAGAGGTTGATTTAAGTGTTGAAGAAACTAAAGAGTTATACGCTTGGTATGATTTTAGTTTAGATATAACAGACAAAGACATATCTTCACTTGAAGACACACAAAATTTCTTAATAAAAAATGGACTACAAGAGAAAAAAGTAGATATAAAAGAATTAATATACGCTACTAAGTAGAAATTGTGCTAAAATAATATTAAATAGAAACTATAATAAAAGTTTAAGTTACCTTAATTAAGGTAACTTTTTCTATTTTATATTAATAATTATATTTATTTTTAGTAGGGTTAGTTAATCTTAAAATAGATATTGGGAGGAACCTATGAGTTATAAAATATATCTTGTGGAAGATGATATATCAATAAGTACATTACTTAAGGATTATATTGAAAAATATGGATTTGAAGTGATTGTTGAAGAAAACTTTGACAATATAATGATTGCATTTGAAACATTTAAGCCAGATTTAGTGTTATTAGATGTAAATTTACCTAAATTTGATGGTTTTTACTGGTGTAGATGTATTAGACAACAGTCCAATTTACCTATAATTTTTATATCAGCTAGAGATGGAAATGTAGACCAGATTAGAGCTTTAGAAAGTGGAGCAGATGATTATATAACAAAACCTTTTTATTATGATGTAGTAATGGCAAAGATAAAGAGTCATATAAGAAGGGTATATGGTGAATATTCACCTAAAATAGATGAAAGAATAGTTGAATTAAATGGATTGAAGTTTTATCCAGAAAGATTGGAACTAGAATTAGGTGGAAAGGTTCTAATTATTACTAAGAAAGAAGGGATATTGATTGAATGTCTCATTAGAAAATACCCAAAAGTTGTAAGTAGAGATTATCTGTTAGAAAAGATATGGGACGATATTGAGTTTGTAGAAGAAAATACTCTAAATGTAAATGTTAGCAGAATAAGAAAAAGATTTGAGGAATTAGGTATAGATAATGCTATTCAGACTGTACGAGGATTAGGATATAAATTAAATAAAAATTGGTAAGGAGAAAATATGAAATTATTTTTTAGAGATTGTAAGGGTTATATTTTTATATATTATATAGGGATATTTATGACAATTATTTATTGTAATCTTATGAAATTTATCAATTTTGGAGAGAGTTTATATATTCTTTTGTTTAGCTCTTTTATATTAGTGTGTTTTTTAATATATAAGTACTATAAGCATAGAGAAGTATATACTCTGTTCAAGAAAGGCATAAAATCTTTGGATGAATCATTCTTGTATTTAGGGAATTCCTTCTTGGGAAGAAATATATCAGCTATTTTAAAACAACAACATAAGTTATATCAATCAATGATACAAGAACATAAAAAAGTACATAGTGAGCATTTAACTTTCATCAACCAGTGGATTCACCAGATGAAAACACCAATATCAGTTATAAGTCTTCAACTTCAAGAATATGAGGGAGAAGAAGTAACAGAAAATATAAGAGAAGAGCTAGACAGATTAAATAAAGGTCTAAATATGGCGATGCACTTTGCAAGGGCAGATAATTTCCAAAAAGATTTTGTGGTTGAAAAAGCTAGATTGAATGAAATTGTAGTTAGTATTGTAAATGAAGAAAAGAGATTGTTTATAAAAAGTGAAGTTATTCCGAAGATAAAAATAGACAAATTTACTTATGTTTATACAGATATAAAATGGATGAAATTTATAATAAGCCAATTGATTACAAATGGTGTGAAATACTCTAAGGGTTATAGCAACTACTTAACTATAAGGTCTGAAGAAAATAATAATTATGTGATTCTAAGTATAATAGACGAGGGAGTTGGTATTGTTTCTAAAGACATAAAAAGAGTATTTGACCCGTTTTTTACAGGGGAAAATGGTCGTAAGTTTGGGGAGTCTACAGGTATGGGACTCTATCTAGTAAAAAAAGTATGTGATGATTTAGGGCATAAAGTTAGTATAAAATCAGAAGTAGGAAAGGGTACAGAAGTTTCAATAATGTTTAATAAAGATAATATGAATAATCTACTATAATAAATTTTTAATTGATTATGTTTTTTATTGATTTATATATCACTTGTTGAATGAGATAATTACAGTTAAAAAATCAAATTTTAATAGAGTTTACTTGCAAACCTTACATAGCTGTAAGGTTTGTGTAATGTTTGTAGATAGTTAAATTTTCTAATCTAAATTACAATTAGTATAAGAAATAACATAAAAAATAAATTTTGCAAAAAGGAAAGGATGTTTATTGATGAGCTTAGATATTATTTTTATATTAAAATCAGTTATGATAGCTATAGTAGAGGGGCTTACGGAATTTATCCCAGTTTCATCTACTGGTCATATGATATTGGTTGGTAGCTTGATAGATTTTAAAGGACAATTTGCTGAAATGTTTGAGGTTGTAATACAACTTGGAGCAATATTAGCAGTAGTAGTACTTTATTGGAAAAAAATAAAAGATAGTGTTATAGAATTTTTTAAGTTTATATTTACTGGTGGAAAAGAAGGAAAGACTGGCTTTAAATTTGGAATGAATGTAATTATAGCATGTATTCCATTTGCTATTGTGGGAGTTCTATTTTATGACAATATAAAATCCTTGTTTAATTTACAATCTGTAATTATAGGATTTATAGTAGGTGGGATTTTATTACTAGTGGTAGAGACTTTATTTAGAAAAAAGAAACATTCTACTGACAATATAGACAAAATCACACCAATACAAGCATTAAAGGTTGGAGTTTTACAAGTTTTATCTGCATGGCCAGGTATGTCAAGAAGTGCATCTACTATTATGGGTGGATGGATAGCAGGACTTAATTCTCCTATAGCAGCTGAATTCTCTTTCTTTTTAGCTGTACCAGCTATGGTAGCTTCATCAGGAAAGGATTTATTTGAATTTGATTATTCAATAATGACACCAACATTGTGGATTGCCTTGATAGTCGGATTTATAGTAGCTTTTATTGTATCAATCGTGGTTATGGAAAAATTCGTTAATTTCCTAAAGAAAAAATCAATGAGCGTATTTGCTATATATAGGATACTTATGGGGATATTACTTGCTATATTAGCTTTTACAAATATAATTAGTGTATAGATTAAAATATATTTATTATTTACGAAAATTAGCTAACCAATATAAATAATAATTAACAAATAAATATATATGTTATTTCAAAAATTAGATTAGAGAGGATAGTTAATAATGAAAATTTTAACTGTAAATAATTTAAGTAAAGTATATGGTAAGAAAATAATTTTTAATGCATTAAATGATATAAATTTCAGTATAGAAGATGGAGAATTTGTAGGAATTATGGGGCCATCTGGTAGTGGTAAAACTACTCTTTTAAATATGATTTCTACTATTGATAAACCCACTACAGGGACTATAGAGCTAAAAGGTAAGAATCCCCTATTATTAAAAGGTGAAGAACTTGCATTATTTAGAAGAATAGAGTTAGGTTTTGTATTTCAGGATTTTAATTTATTAGATACTTTAACTATAGGTGAAAATATAGTATTGCCATTGACATTAGATAGGGTTAGTGTAAGAGAACAAAATAATAGATTAGATGAAGTATCTGGAATCTTAGGAATAAAAGATTTATTAGAAAAAAGAACCTTTGAAGTATCAGGTGGTCAAGCTCAGCGAACTGCTATTGCTAGAGCATTAATAAACAGACCATCAATACTTTTAGCTGATGAACCAACTGGTAATTTAGATTCGAAGTCGTCAAAGATTGTAATGGAGTTATTTGAGAATATAAATAGAGAAAATAAGGTTACTACTATGATGGTGACCCATGACCCATTGGCTGCAAGCTACTGTAGTAGGATTTTATTTATAAAAGATGGAGCCATATATAATGAAATATATAAAGGGAGCAGTAGAGAGCAGTTTTATCAAGAGATAATGGATGTACTTACATTATTGGGGGGCGATAATTAATGAATATAAAACAATTTGCAATCAACAATATTTCAAGAAATATTAAAGCCTATTTAGGGTATTTAGCAAGTATTGTTATATCCTCTGCACTACTATTTTCTTTTATTATGTTTACGAGTCATCCAGATTTAGAGATATCTCAATTTCCTGATTATCTAAAAGAGGGACTTAAGATGAGTAAAATAATTGCATATTTATTTTTATTCTTCTTTGTGTTTTACTCAGTGAGTATATTTCTTAAAAGTAGATATAAAGAATTTGGAATACTTTACATTACAGGTATATCAAAGCGACAGGTAATGAAGTTGATTTTTATAGAAAATATAATAATAAATATAGCATCTTCTGTAATTGGAATAATAATAGGTTTAGTCTTTGCAAAGATATTTTTAGTGATTATGTCTACCTTTTTAGAATTATCACCATTAAAGTTCTATATACCAATAAATGCAATATTATCTACGTTAATTTACTTTATAGTTTTGGCTATATTAACATCAGTATTTACTTCTTTTATAGTTAAGGAAAATCAAGTATTGAGATTGCTTAAAGGTACAAAAACTCCAAAACCAGAGCCTAAAACATCACTAGTATTTGTTATATTAAGTATTTGTCTGTTTGTAATAGCATATTATAATGCTATTACATCAACTGACCAATATACAACATATCTACGCTTAGTTCCAGTTACATCTCTTACTATATTAGCAACCTATTTATTTTTTTCTCAATTTAGTGTGTTTTTTCTAAAAAAGCTAAAATTAAATAAGAAATTTTATAGAAAAAATACAAATATGCTTTGGATTTCAAATTTAATTTACAAAGTAAAGGATAATGCTAGGATATTCTTTTTGATAGCTATCACTTCTGCAGTAGCATTTACTGCTATAGGAACAGTTTATTCATTTTGGAAAGATGTAAAGCGTCAAATTAATTTAATATATCCTAACACAATGTATTATTCAACAATGACTTTGCATAATGATACTAGCAAGCCTGATAGTAAAGAAAAAGATGAGGAAAGAATGAGATTTATAGAAAGTAAGTTAAGAAAAGAAAATATAGATTATACAAGAATTAATGGAGAATTTAAAACTGTATTTCCTAAGAAAAGCGATTTTAATGTGAGAATTATGAAAGAATCTAAGTATTTGGAAATTACAAAGATTATAGGAGTTAAGCCTATAAGTTTTGAAGATAATGAATCTATATCATTGCTTTCATCAGACTTACCAGGAGATAAGAAAGTTAAAGAAAATGTTGTTGTAGGGAATAAAAGTCTAAAGGTATCAAAACAAGTAGAAGAGTGTGTTATGCCAGCCTATTATGATAATATGTATGTGGTAAAGGATAATTTTTATGATAGTATAAAATCAAAATTTATAGTAGATAGATTTACTGCATTTGAAGTAGCTAATTCAAGTAAAACCACAGATATATGTAGGCAATTTGAGAATAAATTTAATGATGAGTCTGGAATGCAACCATATTTATTTTTCTCTAAAGAATTAATGATAGAAACTGGTAAATTAACATATTCTACATTTATGTTTTTGGCAATATTTATAGGTATGATTTTCTTTGTTACTACAAGTAGCTTTTTATATAATAAGTTTTATATGGATTGTCAAGTTGACAAGAAAAAGTATGAGCAGTTAAATAAATTGGGAATGACATATAATGAGATTAAAAAAGCTTCAACTATTGAGATTGGAATTGTGTTTTTGTTGCCTTATGTAGTGGCAGTTATACATTCTATATTTGCACTTACTGCACTGAGGAATTCTTTTGATATAGAGGTAGCATCTTCAGCAGTTTTGGTAATGGGAAGTCTGTTTTTAGTTCAAATAGTGTATTTCTTAATTGTGAGAAATAATTATTTAAAAGAGATAAGGTTAAATTTAGTTAATTTTTAGAGTAGTTTATTAACTAATAAAAGTATTTAAAATTAATTAATATTACTGGAATTATAAATATTTATTTTTTCAGTAATATTTTTTATTGTATTAATTATTAAGATTATATACTAATATGTCATAATAAGCATCTAATATAGTAAAATATTCTACTTATATAAAACATAAGGAGGTTATATGTATATATGTGTAGAAATAAACAATACAAGATATTAATTAATATTATTAGGAGGTGTTATTCATTAGTAAATTAGCTAATACAATAAGAATGATGATATTAATTCAAAGTAGAGGAAGAATGAAGTGTAAAGAGCTAGCAGAAGAGTTGGAAGTAAGTGAAAGGCAAATAAAAAGTTATAAGGAATATTTAGAACAAGCAGGTATATTTATAAATTCAACACCTGGAATTTATGGTGGATATGAAATAGACAAATGTAATAGTATCTCATTAATTAAATTATTAGATAGTGAAGTTTCAATTCTAGATATGATAAATTCACAACTAGAGTATAATAATGATATTTACAAAAATGAATTTAATAGTATTGTAGAAAAAATAAAAGCAGTATTAAATACAGGAGAAAAAAGAGATACATATATGGATTATTTCACAGTACAAGCACAACGCAATTATAATTATGAGTTTGAAAAAAATAAATGTAATGAAATAACTAGAGCATATACCACAAAACGTAAGCTTTGGATAGAATATTATTCATTAAATTCAGGCAGTAGCGAAAGAATTGTTCATCCATACGGTTTATTTAATTATAAATCAGATACCTATATGGTAGCTTTTTGTGAAAAAAGGATTAAGTTTATAGATTTTAAATTGTGTAGAATTAAAAGTTATAAGGTTTTAGAAGAAAAATATAGTGTAGATAAAAGTTTTAATTGGGATGAATACAGTAAAAATAGTATAGGCATTTATAAGGGAGAAGAAATTAATGTTGTTATAAAAATTAGCCATCCATTTTCAACAATTATAAAGGAGAAAGTTTGGGTTAATAATCAAAAGATTATAGAGTATGACAATAATTCTATACTATTTAAAGCTAAAATGAGAGGTTATGAAGAGATAAAAAGTTGGATTTTGAGTATGGGAGCTTGTGTTGAAGTTATAGAACCTATTAGATTTAGAGATGATATATTGTCAGAAATTGAAAAAATGAAGAAAATTTACTGATTTTTTCAAATAATTTATATTCAGACAGATATACTTCACGGTCTAGTGTTAATATATTAGTTGAGAGAGGTGATATTATGAAAATGAAAATTGAATTTAGTACAGAGTGTATACCAATATCTTATAATTCACTTTTTATGAGTATTATAAAAGAAGCTATAAGAAAGTCTAATGAAGATTATTATAAAAATATGTACTATTATAATGAAAAAAATAATAAAAAAACTAAAAACTTCACATTTTCAGTTTATATAAAAAAATATAGTATTGAAGGCGATAATTTTATTATTAAAGATAAAGTAATATTAAATATAAGTACTCCAGATTTAGAATTAGGTTTTCATATGTATAATGGATTAATGGTTTCTAAAAAGTGCTTATATAAAGAATATGAACTTACAAGGATTAGAATAGACTTATCAAGAGAAAAGAAGGTAACAAAAGGGATGGTACTATTTAATGCACTATCTCCAATTTGCATAAAATCTAAAGAAGGAAAATTCTTGGAGATAGATGATGATGGATATATAGAAGAGTTAAACTATATAACTAATGAAGTTATCAAAAACTATAGGGGGCATGGATTAAAAAGAAAGTTAGAGTTTGAAAATGTAGGTCTTAAAAAGATAGTAGTGAAAGAAAGTTTAAGAGAATTTAAAAAAATAACAGGCAAAGAGTATCAATATGTTAATGGTTACAAAGGTAAGTTTATATTAAAAGGTGATATTGATGACTTAAATCTTATCTACAACCTAGGAATAGGTTTTAGACGAGCACAGGGATTTGGAGATGTAGATATTTTAGAATGGAGGTGAGATAAATGAAGTTAAGGGTTTATAGAGGAGACTGGTTTTTTAATATGGGTATAGTTGGATTTTTAAACATAATAAAAAAAGCAGACAAGAAATCAGAAATATTTATTATGGAAGACTATATTGAATTTGATAGTTCCTTTCTTGAAAACTTTCATGAGTATTATTTTGATTACTTCATGGAGGAATATGATGTATCAAAAAGGATTAGAAAGAGTGTTGATTACAGTATAAATTTTATTAAATCTAAGCCTGATAAAATCAAAGATGGAATTAAGAAAATTAAAGATAATATAAAACAACAAAATGATAAGGTTAAAAAATTTGATGAAGATAATTCTAACTTGATAAAAGAAAAGCTAGATATTATTTCTAAGATAAAAAGTTATGATGAATTTAATTTATTAGAAACCTTAATTGATGATATTATTGATATATTTAAACTAAAATCAATAAATGACAGACTTACAGCCAATCTTTATAAATATGTAGTTCAAGATAATTATTTTGGACAAGTTAGTTTTTTTAATGTTGCTAAGGCTAAATTAGATTTAGATGGATTAAAACAAGTAATGTTTAATGACTATTTAAGACAAATCATATATTTAGGAGAATTAGAAGATTTATTAGAAGAGAATGACTATGATAAATTAAAAATCTATTTAAATGATAGATTAGATAGTATATCTAAAGATGTAAATGAAAAAAAGGTCAGTAAGTCTAGTATAAATACTATAGAAAAAATTATGAAGGAAATAAACAATAAATTTATAAAGAAAAATAAGAGTATTGAAGATATAAGATTGTATATGGATAGTTTAGAAGTCTGTGAAATGTGTGGCTCATATAAAGGGATATTAGATGAATACTCAGAAAGTAATTTTGCCCCACTTGGAGTAAGTACTAATAATGCTAGAAATATGTTTTGGAATCAGGAATATACAACATCAATATGTGATGTTTGTAAACTAATATTGTTCTGTACACCAGCAGGAGCTACTTATACAAGAAAAAATTATCTGTCTAATGAAGAAAATGAGTTTTATTTATTTGTTAATATGGATACTTCTATAAATGAGCTTTTTGAAAGAAACAACAATTTGAAAATTCAGAAAGATGAGTCTTCAAGTTTTCAAGATGAGACTCCTTTTAATAAACTTATAAAAAGTATAGTAGAAGAAAATAAATTAAAAAGTGAATGGCAGCTTCGTAATATACTTTTTGTAGAATTTAAAGCAAGTATAGATTCTAAAAAGTGTAAGATAAATTATTTTAATATTCCTACTTATTTGGCAAAAGTCTTTACAAACAAGGAGACAAATAAAAAAATACAGAGTATATATGATTATAAACTTAAAGCAAATATATTAGATTTCCTTTTGAAAAATAGGGATTTGAAGCATTTAATTAATAATACATTAAGAAATAAAGTTAAAAATGATATGGAAGGTAGCAATAAATCAAATATATCAGGAGCAGATTGCTTTAAACTGGTTCAATTAAGAACAATAGTAAATAACTATAAGAGAGGAGTATATAAAATGGAATATAAAACATTAAGAGAAGTTTATGAATCAGGTTGTGAAATACATGATTATTATATTGATAAGAATGCTAAAAATAAAATAGAAGGAATAACATATAGGCTTTTAAATTTGATTAAGGTTGGCAATAAGAATGATTTTTTTCAAACAATTTTAAGAATTTTTTCACCATGTGAAAAAACTCCACCAGAAGCGTTTTTACAGATGCTTAGTGAGGAGGATTTAGATTTTGAATCCATAGGATACGCATTTACAATGGGACTAATGTCAGAAAAATATGATAGAAAAAATAGAAGAATAACTAATAAGGAGGAAAAATAATATGAAAAGAGGATTAACATTTACAATAATAACACAAGCTCAAAGTTTGAACTATGGTGAAGGAATAACAAATATATCCGAATTAAAAAAACTAAGTAGAGGAGATGGAAATCTCTACACATTTGCATCTCGTCAATGTTTAAGATATGATATAGTACGATTAGCCTCAGAGTTATTTAATTGGAATTTACAAGTTGTTGATAAAGGAAAAGGTACAGTTCAATTTAAAGATAACATAAGTATAAGAGAATCAGAAGAAATGGATTTATTTGGATATATGAAAACAAATAAAAAAGATGAGAAAGATAAAAAAGGAGGTTCATTGACCAGAGAAGCTACTGTAAGATTAAGTAATGCAATTTCTCTTGAGCCATATAGAAGTGATATGGACTTTTTAAATAATAAAGGATTAGCAGATAGAATAGGAGAACACCCTAATCTTGCAAACATAGAACAACATTTAAGCTATTATACATATACAGTGACTATAGATTTATCTAAAATAGGTAAAGATGGAGATATAGAACTTGATAATAAAGATAAATGTAAACGAGTAGTAGAATTTTTAGAAATAATAAAAGTATTAAATAGAAATATTAGAGGTAGACAAGAAAATTTATCTCCTCTGTTTGTAGTAGGAGGAGTGTATGAAATAGCAAATCCATTTTTCTTAGGAAGAATAAAATTAAAAGGAGATAAAAATGGATTTAAAGTAAATAAGTCAGCAATAGAAGAAGTAGTTCAAGGTACTTTTTTAGGAAAGGGTCTAAAAGAATTTACTTATGTTGGAATGGTAGATGGAACATTTACAAATAAAGAAGAGTTTAAAGAGTTATTTGAAGATAAATTTTTAAGTGTAGATAAATTTTTTGGACAATTAGTTAAAGAAGTAAAGGAATATTATGAGGTGAATTAATATGAAAGTATTGAAATTAGATTTATTTCAAGAAACTGCATGCTATAAAAAACCATTTGCTATGAAAATTACAGAAACTTATCCACTACCACCATATTCTACAGTAAATGGATTAATTCACAAAATATTAAATGCTACAGAGTATATACCATTTAATATAAGTGTACAAGGAACATATGAAAGTATATTTAATAATTATCAGACAACATATTTTTATAAAAAGGATAGTATTACATCTATGCCAATGAATAGTCATATGTTGTTAAATGTAAACTTAATAATTCATATAGGAGGAGATTTTGAATTATTAAAAAAATTATATGATAATTTATTTAATTGTAATGAACATTTATCATTAGGAAGAAAAGAAGATTTAGTAAGAGTTAATGATATTAGATTTGTAGAAGTTAATAAGTTTGAAGTAGACTCTGATATGCAATTAGATGATTATGAAAATTATATGTTATCAGAATATAATATAAGAATACCTATATATATACCAAAGTCAAGTTTAGAAGATACAGATATAAGTGGTATAAGTTATAGACTCAATAGTTATTATAAGAATGATTCTAATAAAGACAAGAAAAGAGTTTGGAATAAGGTAGATAGTTATTATGTAGAGGATGGAAATACTTTAACAGTTGGAGAGATATTTTTAGATAATGAGATGGATTTACTATATTTTAATAATATAAGTTAGGTGGATGAGTATGATATATGCTAAATCTAATCCAGTAGAAACACTGAGGGAACATACTGATGAGCTTTTAAAACAAATGAATGTGCTAAGAGAATGCTATGGAACAAATATAAATAGACTAAATTTTTTGGAGGAAGAGAGGTTTTGGCAATTACTTGATTTTGTTATAGAATTTCATGATATTGGAAAATCATTTTCTCCATTTCAAAAACTAATAAGAAGTAATATAGATATTGAAACAAATGAACCTAAGATAGTAACTCATCTAGAAAATAATGTAGGTCATAATTATCTTTCTCCTGCATTTATTGATTATAGTTATGTAGACAAGGAAAAGGATAGAGAACTGAGAGCAGTATTAAATCAAGTTATTGTATATCATCATGAAAGAGATATATTTATAGATAAAGATTTTAAAGTTTTAATACAAAAAATATTAGATGAGGATTTAATAAATAAAGTTTATGAATTACAACATGAATTTAAAGTTAGATATCCAATAAGAACCGAAAAATTAAGTAAAGTGTATATACAAAGTGTAATAAAAAGAATAGATAAAAATCACAAATACTATAATCTATATATTATGTTAAAAGGTATACTACATAGATTAGACCACAGTGCTTCTGCTCATGAGATTGTTGAGTGCAATAGTAATATGAATATAGGCGAATATACAGAAAAACATTTAGTAAAAGAGTTTGGCAGTTTAAGAGAAGTTCAGTCATTTGCTAAATTGAATAGAAACAAGAATATAATACTAATTGCATCTACAGGGATGGGAAAAACAGAAACTGCTTTAATTTGGATAGATAAGGATAAGGCATTTTTCACACTGCCATTAAGAGTAAGTATAAATGCGTTATTTGATAGAGCAAAAAATATAATTGGAGTAGGAGAATCAAATGATACATTCTTAGGTCTGTTACATTCAACAGCAATAGATTATCTAGAAGAAAGTAATCAGGAAAATTCAAATGAGATTGTAGATTTAGCAAAGTTATTATCTTGTAAACTGACATTTTCCACAATAGACCAAATATTTAAATTTCCTTTTTTGTATAGAGGGTATGAAAAAGTGTATTCAACATTAGCATATTCAAAAGTAGTAATAGATGAGATACAAGCATATTCACCAGAAATAGCAGCTGTATTGGTAAAAGGTATAGAAATGATTCATAAAATAGGTGGAAGATTTATGATAATGACAGCTACTATGCCAAAGATATATATAGATGAACTAGAAAAAAGAGGTGTAATTGATAGTAACTTAGCTGACTTGATATGTAATACAGAGAAAATAAGACATTGTGTGTCTATTGTAGAAAATTCAATAGATGAAAGTCTGGAAAAAGTAATACAAAGTGGAATGAATAAAAAGGTTCTTGTAATAGTAAACACAGTTAAAAGTGCTATAGAAAAATATGAATTAATAGAAGATATAGTTAAGTCAAAAAGAATAGAGATTAATGTAAATCTTTTACATTCTATGTATGTACAAGAGGATAGGGCAAAGCTAGAAAAATATATAAAAGAGTTTGCAGATAGTGATAGTAATGGTATTTGGATTACTACACAATTAGTGGAAGCATCCCTTGATATTGATTTTGATGAACTTCATACAGAAAATTCAACACTAGATAGCTTATTTCAAAGATTTGGTAGATGTTATAGAAGTCGAGAGTATGAAGAAAATAGTCCAAATATATTTATATATACAGAAGAAGCTACAGGAATAGGTAGTATTTATGATAAAGAGATTTTAGAAAAAGGACTTGAGATATTGAAATCTTTTATAAATGGCAAAGAATGTTTGAAGATGGAAGAAAAATATAAGGTAGAAATGGTTAATATGCTATACTCTGAAGAAAATTTAGAAGGTACAGGCTTTAAAAAAAGATTTACTAGTGCTTTAAATATTTTAGATACTATAACACCATATAGTTTAGGCTCTAACGAGGCACAAAATATACTTAGAAATATTGAAGGGTATACAGTAATACCAGAGGATATATATAGCAAAATTGAAAAAACTTTAATAAAAGATTATGAAGAGTTGGGAGAAGAACTTACAGAGGCATATAGAAATGATGATAGACAATTGATAAATGAAATAAAGTCTAAGAGAAAAAAAGCAAGAAGGGAGATAATTAAAAAAACTGTAAATTTACCAATATATAAAGCTAAACAAAATATAGTAGATATACGGGTGAAAGGTCTGGAAGATTTAAAGATACTTTTATATAAATATGATATACATGAAAATGAGCATACAAAACAGATATTTGGCAAAGGTGTGATTATAGGTAAGGAAATAGACCAATTTATTTGATTTTTATATTAACAATGTGGCTAAAATTTACTAAAGAAGGTGATTTTGTGCCAATAGATTTAGAATTATTAAAAGTTCAAGGTGTAAAGATAAATTATTACTATGTGTGCAAAAGAAAGCTATGGTTATTCTCTAAAGGAATAACTATGGAACAAAATAGTGATAGAGTATTGTCTGGAAAGATAGTACATGAAGAGTCATATAAAAGAATGAAAAATAAAGAAGTGTTGATTGATGATATCTTGAAATTAGATATAATAAAGGACGAGTATGTAAAAGAAGTAAAAATAAGTTCAAAGATGAAAGAAGCAGATGAAATGCAGTTATACTATTACTTATACTATTTAAAAAATAGTATGGGGATAGAGAAAAAAGGAACTATAAATTATGTTAAGGAAAAGAAACAAGAAGAATTGATATTGACAGAGGAAAAAGAAAGAATTATTGAAAATACACTTATAAATATAAATGAAATAAACATGAAGTTATCTCCTCCCAAAATTGAAAAGAAATCTTATTGTACAAAATGTGCTTATTATGAATTTTGTTTCGTGAAGGAGGAGTAACAATGTATAGAGATTATTATATTATAAGTAATGGGAGTATAAAAAGAAAAGAAAATACGATTTACTATTATAATTTAGAAGGTGAGAAAAAAATATTACTAGTAGAACAAGTTGATGATATTCATATATATGGGGAAGTGGATTTAAACACAAAACTTATAAATTATATAAGTCAGTATGGAGTTATGCTTCATTTTTATAATTACTATGGATATTATTCAGGTACGTATTATCCAAGAAAGAAAAATGTATCAGGGTTCAGTTTAGTATCTCAATCAGCTTGCTATTTAGGTAAAAATGAAAGACTATACTTAGCAAAATCCTTTGTGGAAAGTGCGGCATACCATATTTTAAGAAATATGAGATACTATAAAGTTGATGAAAGCTTAATTGATACTATAAAAGATGAACTAAATAGTTTGAATGATGTCAAAGAAATATCAGAACTTATGGGTAAAGAAGGAAGAATAAGAAAAACATACTACAAATCATTTAATCAAATATTGAAAGATGACTTTGAGTTTTACAAGAGAGAAAAAAGACCTCCTAAAGACCCAGTAAATGCTCTTATGTCTTTTGGAAATAGCATAATGTATACAAATGTTTTAAGTGAAATATATAAGACACAGCTTGACCCTACAATAAGTTTTTTACATGAACCATCGACAAAGAGATTTTCCTTAAGCTTAGACATTGCAGAGATTTTCAAGCCAATTATAATTGACACAATAATTTTTAGCTTGATTAATAACAAAAGAATTAATAAGAGTGATTTTGAATATCAGGATAAAATTTGTTATTTAAGTGAAAAAGGAAAGAAGAAATTTCTGCAAGAATTTGAAAATAAGATGCAGACAACTATAAAACATAGAAATCTTAATAGAAAAGTTTCATATAGAATGTTTATAAGGTTAGAATGTTATAAATTAATTAAACATTTTATCAATGATGAAAAGTATAAAGTTTTAAAGGTATGGTGGTAAAGTATGTTTGTCATTGTTACTTATGATGTTGTTGAAGCAAGGTCATTAAACAGGGTTAGAAAAATACTTAGAAAATATTTGACTTGGACTCAGAATTCTGTTTTTGAAGGAGATATTACTGATGGGAAGCTACATAAATGTATTTCTGAAATAGAAAAGATTATTGATAATAGTGAAGATTCGATTTATGTTTATGAGATAAAAAATCCTAATTCAATTAAAAAGAAATGTTATGGTATTGATAAGTATTCTGATGAAATGTTTATATAGGTTTGCAGTGAGCGATATTTGTGCTAAAATAGGGCTTAACAGTTGGAATATAAGAGATTGAAGGGGACTGATAATTGTTATTAATTGCACTATTGCTCGCTCACTGCAAATTTTGATGTTTTTATTGAATCATGATTGCGTGAGTGTAGCATTTTCAAGCTATTCAATTACACCTATTTTGGTGTTTTATATTAACTAAGTGGTATGTAAAGTGTTTTCGTCCTTCTTCTTCTGCAATTGATATTATTGTTTTATATTAACTAAGTGGTATGTAAAGTCTCTAAAAAGAAGGTATGCCACTTCTATTTTTCTTGTTTTATATTAACTAAGTGGTATGTAAAGTTTGATGTTCCTGATGTTGTTTCTCTTGATTTTAGTCGTTTTATATTAACTAAGTGGTATGTAAAGTTAAATTAAATATAGAAAAAAATAAAGTAGATGGTAGTTTTATATTAACTAAGTGGTATGTAAAGCTAGGCTCCATAAATGTATATCCAGCTTCTTGCAGAGTTTTATATTAACTAAGTGGTATGTAAAGGTATGGCATTGAAAAACTAGAGAGTCCAATCAAACATTGTTTTATATTAACTAAGTGGTATGTAAAGGCATCTAATCCGCTCGAACCCGAATCAACTAAAGAAGTTTTATATTAACTAAGTGGTATGTAAAGCAAACCTGCAAAAGCAACCCCAATCCCAGCTATTAAGTTTTATATTAACTAAGTGGTATGTAAAGGAAGGACTAGAAGAAGTTGAAGTTTACAATATAACTGTTTTATATTAACTAAGTGGTATGTAAAGTACACTATAAACGTAAAAGGTTAGTTGAGCCAATGCGTTTTATATTAACTAAGTGGTATGTAAAGAAATAGAATATAATGGACTAATAAAATAATTTAATGTGTTTTATATTAACTAAGTGGTATGTAAAGACGGGAATACTAAATGATAGTAAAATAAAAGTTGCGAGTTTTATATTAACTAAGTGGTATGTAAAGGTTTTTCTTATTATCTGATAAGCTCTTACTCTGCTTGTTTTATATTAACTAAGTGGTATGTAAAGGGGAAAATTAAAGAAAAATTAGACGATATAATAAAAGTTTTATATTAACTAAGTGGTATGTAAAGTTGCATATCCAAAAACTTTATTTGGATAATTATTTTGTTTTATATTAACTAAGCAGTATATAAATGAAGGAAACTTATACTATAAATAAAAATCAACATAAAAATGAGGTGGAATAAAATTTATGATAAGAAAATCAAATGACAAAGATATAAACAAAATCATGGAAATATGGAAAGAAAGCACAATCAAAGCACATGACTTTATAAGTAAAGAATACTGGGAAAATAACTATAACACTGTCAAAAATGAATATATACCTATATCAGATACGTTTGTATATGAGGATGGTCAAGAAATAAAAGGATTTATAAGCATAATAAATAAAAGCTTCATAGGAGCCTTATTTATAAGTACAAACTATCAAAACCTAGGTATAGGAAGTAAACTTTTAGACTATGCAACTAAAGAATACAAGAATCTAAGTCTAGCAGTATACAAAGACAATAAAAAAGCAGTTGGATTTTATAATAAAAAAGGATTCAGCATAGTAAAAGAGCAAATAAATGAAGACTCAGGATTTAAAGAATACATAATGGAATATAGTAACTAATATTAATATATTCGACTAAAAGGATAATTAATGTATTTATTATTTCGTTAGTCATAATTTAAAAAATATTTTTTGAAATTATGACTTATATGTACTTAAGACATTAAATAAACATAATGACAGGGGGAACTATAATGAATAAAAGAGCATTTATGTATTACATTAGAATAAGAAGATAGTGCACAAATTGTGGCTATCTTACAACAACTTATAACATATTTTATATAATCTAGAAAAAGTTATCTTATACAAGTAGCCATAATTTCGTGCTATTTAAATTAAATAGTAAATTTAAGGAGATTATGGAAATGAAACAGAATATAAGTAGTGTAAATAAGAAAAATACTGGTAAACTAAAAAAGATAGAAACAACTAGATTACTACTTAACGAAAATATAGAAGTATTTAAATGCCCACTTTGCAAAGAAAATATGGCTGAAGTTGATAAAAATAGTGTTAAATGTGTGAACAAACACTGTTTTGATATATCTAAAAAAGGATATGTAAATTTATTAAATAGCAATACAAAAACTATTTATGATAAAGAACTATTTGAGTCAAGACATGAAATATATAATTCTAATGTGTATGATTATTTAATAGAAGAAATAAAATCTATAATTAAAAATTGTACTTTAAATAAGTATAGTAACTACATATTAGATGCAGGTTGTGGTGAAGGATATTTCTTAAATAAATTATATGAAGATGAAGAGATTAATAATAGATGTAAATTAATTGGAATTGACATAGCTAAAGAAGGGATTTCTATTGCTACAAGAGAAGAAAATGAAATTATATGGTGTATTTCAGATTTAGCAAACATACCACTTCAAGATAGTAAGTTTGATATAATATTAAATGTACTTTCTCCTGCAAACTATAAGGAGTTTACAAGAGTTTTAAATAATGGTGGAATAGTAGTAAAGATTGTTCCAGAATTAAATTATTTAAAAGAAATAAGAACAAGTATACAGAAAAATATAAAAAATAGTGATTATGATAATAAAAATATTGTAGATGTATTTAAGAAGCATCTTGATTTGATTTATGATAATAGAATTAATTATAAGACCAATATCAATGTATTAAACTTAAGTAATTTAATTAAAATGACACCTTTGACATCATCCTTAGATGAAGAGGATATTTTAATGTTGTTAGAATCAGGTATATCTGATATAACAATCGATTTAAGAGTTATGGTTGGTACTATAAATAAATAAAAAGAATACTTATAAGAGTTTGATAAAGTTTAATTATGATTGATAATAGAAAATTGCTATGAGACTGACTTAGTAAAATCTAGTTTCATAGCAATTTTAATCATTATAAAAATGTTTCTCTTTGTATATTCTAAAACTTATATAGTATCTAATGAAATATTATTCTTATTTGAAATTATAAAATATTAAAGTATTCTTTTTGAGATAAATCTATTTCAGAGTCGCAATTTCCACAACAATAAGATGTTGAAACATATCCAAATTCTTCAGTATTTTCATCAAACTCCATTTTTTTCTTTTCAAGAATACCGACTTTAGTTAAATTAGAACCACAATTATTACAGTTTTGGATTTTACATATACTATATAATTTATCGGATGTAACATTTTCTAAGAATTCTTCACAATTACAACATTTGATAGAAGCAATTTCACTAGATATTTCAACAGGTTCAGATTTTTCAAAAGAAAATTTATATATTATGTCATTTGATACTTTATAACCAGTATCAAAAATATTAGAATTACAGTTTGGACACAAGTATTTTGGAATATATATATCTTTTTTTTCAAGAGTATCACAACTAGTATTACAATCTAAATCATTTAAATCTGAACTTTCATCTATAGTTTTGTCCTTATTTAAATTTAGAAGATAATTATAAATTTTTTTATCTTCATTCTGTTTTGCTGTATCTAAAAGATGACTCATTATATTAGGATATTCTTTATTTTTTGATGGTACATTCAAGTCTATATAATTATTCTCAATAGCAAAGGATAATATATTAAAGTAATTATACTTAACTGCAAAGAATAATAACATCTCATCAAATACTTTATCTATTACTTTGTCAGAAATGCTTATCCAAAAATCTGGTGAATCTAAATAAACTTTCTTACTAAGTTCATCCAACTCTTCATCTATATTATTTAAATTATCTTCATTAATTTTCATATCATCACTTCCTTATTATTTTTATATAAAATAAAATCTCATATAAAAATATATCATATTATAATTTACAAGTATAGACAAAATAGGTTTGTTTCTAAATAAATTTTTCTAAATGACCATTAAAATATAAAGCATTAATCCACAGTTTACTTAAAAATGAAATGTAAACCTAAAATATGTTTCGAGTTGACAAAAAAACGTCTTTCTTTTATACTAAAACAAAGCTTTGATAGAAAACTTGTATATATACATATAAACTAAATTGAATAAGATATATGAAGGGAATTATAAAAATGAAAAATACTAAGGTAAATATTCAAGATTTAACTAAAATGTCAATATGTGTAGCATTGTTATGTATATCATCCTACATATATATACCATTGCCATTTACACCAGCAGGAGTAACAGCACAAACAATAATGATAAATTTAATAGCTTTGATTTTAACACCAAGACAAGCATTTAGCACAGTTGGCGTATATATAATGATAGGTTTAATTGGAATACCAGTATTTGGTGGAGGAACATCTGGGATTGGAAAATTGTTAAGTCCAACAGGAGGTTTTTATTTTGGATTTTTGTTTGCAGCATTAATCATTAGTTTATTAAAAGGAAAAAATAATGATATTAAACGATATATACTAATAACAATTTTTATTGGTATGCCAATTATATATTTTATGGGAACAGTATTTATGTGTTATTTTAATCAAATGACAGTAGAAGCAGCACTTTTTGCAGCTGTTGTACCATTTTTAATTGGTGATACAATAAAAGCAGTTATTGCATCTTTTTTAGGTATTAAATTAAATAATGTACTAAAAAGAAATCTATTATAAGGAGAAATTATAATATATGGAAGAAGTTTTTATATTAGGAGGACTTAGAAGTCATATAGGTCTAAAAAATGGGATATTTCAATTTGTTCAACCTGAATCATTAGGCGCAAGTGTATTAAAACATCTAATTGAAAAATATGAAATTGATAAGATTGATGAGATTATATGTGGAAATGCAGTTGGAACAGGTGGTAATATAGCAAGATTAATGACTTTAACAGCAGGTGTGTCAAATGAAGTACCTGCTTTTACTGTAGATATGCAGTGTGCTTCTGCCATGATGAGCATAGAGATAGCATTTTCAAAAATTAAATCTGGGCAGTGTGATTTAATTATTGCTGGTGGATTTGAAAGTAGTTCTCTGCAACCAATGCGTACATACCATAAAAATGATAAACGATATGATATAAAGAATCCTAATTATACGGTTGCTCAATTTTCACCTGATGATAATAGTGAAAATAGCATGTTAGAAGGTGCAGAGAGAGTAGCAAAATTGTATCAAATTGAGAAAGTAGAATTGGATTTTTGGGTGAAAGAAAGTCATAAAAGAGCAAAGAAGGCGAGAGAAGATAAAGTGCTTGAAGATATTATATATCCTATAGATAATAGTTCTTATGATGAGGGTATACGTGATAAGATGAGCCAAAGATTATTAGACAGAGTTCCAGCCATTTTGGGAAAAGAAACTATTACAAATGCAGCAAATTCATCTCTTATTAATGATGGAGCTTCATTTATTATATTGTGCTCTAAAAAATACATAGAAAATACAAAAAAGAAACCTAAAGCAAAGATTGTTAATGCCTGTACAATAGGAACAGATACAAATTTAAGTCCAACATCTGCTATAAAAGCAATGGAAAAAATTTTAGAAATAGAAAAAATTAATTATCTAGATATATCTGCTGTTGAATTTAATGAAGCATTTGCAGTTATAGATGTACTGTTTCAAAGAAAATATCCAGAATTGATTGATAGATACAATGTATTTGGTGGAGCTTTAGCATATGGCCATCCATATGGTGCTTCAGGTGCAATTATTGCATTACATCTTTTAAAGGCATTAGAAAAGACTAATGGTAGATATGGGATTTGTTCTATAGCTGCAGCTGGTGGATTGGGTTCAGCCTTATTAATTGAAAGGGTGTAGATTATGAACTACTATGAACTTCTAAAAATAAAAAGAGATAGTCATAAAAATAAAGATTTTTTAATTATAGATGGAGAAAAACATACTTATGAAAATATGTTAAGTTATAGTGAGGAGCTTGGAAAACAAATTTATATAGGAGATAATACACCTATTTTAATATATTCTAAAAGTATAATGTTTCAGTTAGTGAGTTTTTTCGCAATTAATTATTCAAAAAATGTACCTATTATTTGTCATTATAATCTTTCTAAAAAAGTATTGAATGATATTCTAATAAAAAATAATATTTCAATAGTTATATCTGATGAGCCTATGGACAACATTAATTTATCTGATGCTAACAAAGGAGTAAAGAAAATTAATTTTTCTATATTTAATTCGAAATTTAATATATATATGTATCAATATAATACTCCTATAAATTATATAGATAAAGATATTTGCATGGGTGTTTTGTCTTCAGGTTCTACAAGTGTTCCAAAAGTATTGTATAGAAAATATGAGAGTTGGGTTGGATTCTTTCCTATTCAAAATGATATTTTTAATATATCTAAGGAATCAATTTTATTTATTAATGGAACATTGAGTTTTACAGGAAATCTAAATTCTTTAATATCAGTATTATATGAAGGTGGAAGTGTTGTAATAAATTCAGGTATGAATTGTAAGGCATGGATAAAAACAATAAAACAATATAATATAACGAATATATATCTCATACCTACAAAGTTACAACTCTTAGTCAAACACTTAAAAGAAGAGATACTCAATGTTGTAAGTATTTTCACTGGTTCTCAATTATTGTTTGAAAATACTGCAAAAAGTTTAAAGTACTATATGCCAAAATCTGAAATTATTTTATATTATGGAGCAAGTGAATTAAACTACATTACATATTTATGCTATGATGAATTGATTAAGAAACCTTTAAGTGTAGGAAGACCATTTCCCAAAATAGATGTATATGTTAGAGATGGAAAGATTTTTGTAAATACAAAATATACAGTATATAATGCAACAAAACCCTATTCTGTTAATGATATTGGCTATTTTGATGATGATGGATATTTAATTTTTGAAGGAAGAAATGATGATATTGTAAATATTGGGGGATTTAAAGTTAGCTCTACTAAGGTTGAAAATGAAGTGAAAAAAATTCCGCAAATTGAGAATGCAATTGTATTACCATATTCAGACTCTATAAGAGGAAGTCAAATTGCATTATTTGTAACAATTATAGATAAAATTACAAAGAAAGATTTATTAATTAAAATGAGAGAGAATCTAATAAAAAATGAAATTCCAAGAAAAATTATCTTTTTAAATTCATTTCCATATACCTCTTCTGAAAAGATAGATAGATTAGCACTATTAAAAATATTATAGGCATAATATTTAATAATTTTAGTGAACCAATATATTGATAAAAACATATTGTATATAGTAAAGGAGGCTTACAATATGTCAAATCAATACGATATAACTGTTATAGGGGGAGACCTGCGACAAGTGTACATGGTAAAAAAACTAATTAATAAAGGGTATTCTGTAGTCACTTATGGAATATCAAATGAAATTATAAATGGAATCGTTGGAAAAGCAACTTCACTAGCTGAGGCACTATCCAAAAGTTCCATTATTTTATGCCCAATTCCATTTACAAAGAATCAAGTTAACATTGAAAATACTGATGGTTGTCTAGATACTACTATTGATAACTTGCTAATTAATTTATCTCCTAATCACGTATTATTTGGAGGTAATATACCAACTAAAGTTTGTAAATTTTGTGAGCAACACTCTATTCAGGTTTGTGATTTTATGAAAATGAATGATGTTGCTATTTTAAATGCAGTTGCTACAGCTGAAGGAGCTATAGCAGAAGCTATTAAAAGAAGTATAATCAATATACATCAAAGCAATTGTTTAGTATTAGGTTTTGGAAGATGTGCACAAATACTTGCAAAAAAATTATACTCTTTAGATGCAAATGTATGTGTTGGAGCAAGAAATAATGATGCAAGAAGTACGGCTAACGCATTTGGGTATTCTAGTATTTCTTTGAATCAACTTGATGAAAAACTTTTACAGTTTGATTATATTTTTAACACTATACCAGAATGTATTTTAACAAAAGAAAGACTGGAAAAAGTATCACAGGAAGTAACTATTATCGATATAGCTTCTTCTCCTGGTGGAGTAGATTATTCTGTTACGAAAGATACAAGTATTAATGCGACTCTTTGTCCTGGGCTTCCTGGTAAATATTCACCAAAAACATCTGGTGAAATTCTTGTTAACGCTATAGAAAATATTATAAATGAAAGAAGGGATTAGAAATGAGACTTGAAGGACTTACAATTGGAGTGGGATTTACTGGTTCGTTTTGTACTTATGATAAAATATTTATAGAGTTAGAGAATTTGGTTAAAGAAGGAGCAAATGTACACACTATATTTTCAGATGTATCACAAAATATAGATTGTAGATTTGGAAATTCTGAAGAATTTATGAAAAAAGCATATGAACTTACAGGTAATAAGCCTATAGTTACAATTGAAGAAGCAGAGCCATTTGGACCTAAAGGGATTGCTGATATTATAATAATAGCACCTTGTACTGGAAATACTGCTGCAAAATTAGCAAATGGAATTACAGATTCACCAGTATTGATGGCAGCAAAAGGTCATCTTCGTAATGATAAACCACTAGTAATATCAATATCAACGAATGATGCTCTAAGCTTCAACTTCAAAAATATTGGTATTCTCCTTAATTCTAAAAACATATATTTTGTACCTTTTGGTCAAGATAATTGTAAAGCAAAGCCTAATTCTATGATTGCACATACTGAGTTAATAGTTCCAACTATAGAACTTGCTTTAGAAAATAAACAATTGCAACCTGTTATAAAAAGTCCACACCAATAGATTAGTGATGTGATATATTTATGTGATATTAATAAAGTCCAGCAATATTATTTGCTGGACTTTATTCTATGATATATTAAAAGTATTTACCTAATCTAATTTATAAACTGGAATTTATATTATATTAACTATATCTTATTTCGTATTAGATAAGAATTGTGAATGTATATATTTAATTATACTATATTAAAAAAACTTATCAGTATGTATTTTTATTTGTAAGGAAAATAGAAAATATTGTGTTAAAACAATAACGTTATCATTAAGTTTTGAGATGAATTTTTATATAATTTACATAAAAAATAAAGTGATTTATAATGAAGCTAATGATTCATAAAGTAGAGTATTAGAGGGACAAGTAAGATTGTTTTAAACAAAAAGAAAATGTTAAAAAAATAACTTGAAAATGGAGAAAGAAGATGTTATACTGTTAATAAATTAACAGTTGGATAAAAAATACTATTCTAGGAGGTTGTTAAAATGGCCAATAAAGAACAGGATATAATAGAAAATATAAAGGGAGATGAGGTTATGTCAGTTAATGTAGGTGTTGTAAATAATGTTGAAACTTTAGTTAAAAAATTAGCAAAAATTAGAGAGGCTCAAAAAATATTTGCCACATATAATCAGGAACAAGTAGATAAGATTTTTTTAGCAGCATCTTTAGCAGCTAACAAGCAAAGAGTTCCTTTAGCCATAATGGCACAAAAAGAAACTGGTATGGGAATTGCAGAAGATAAAGTCATAAAAAATCATTATGCTTCAGAATATATATATAATGCATATAAAGAAACTAAAACTTGTGGTGTAATAGAGAAAGACGAGGCATTTGGTATGACTAAAATTGCTGAACCAATAGGTGTTATTGCAGCTGTTGTACCTACAACTAATCCAACTTCTACTGCTATATTTAAAGCGCTTTTGGCACTTAAAACTAGAAATGGGATAATCTTCTCTCCACATCCAAGAGCAAAAAATTCTACTATAGAAGCTGCAAAAGTAGTTCTTGAAGCGGCTATTTTAGCTGGAGCTCCTGAAGGTATAATAGGATGGATAGATGAACCTTCTTTAGAATTAACTACAACTGTTATGAAAGAAGTAGATTTGACTCTTGCTACAGGAGGACCTGGAATGGTTAAATCAGCATATTCATCTGGAAAACCAGCTATTGGAGTTGGAGCCGGTAATACACCAGCAATAATTGATGATAGTGCAGATATAAAAACTGCTGTAAATTCAATTCTTGTGTCTAAGACTTTTGACAATGGTATGATATGTGCTTCAGAACAATCAGTTATAGTATTAGAAAATGTATATAATGAGGTTAAAAAAGAATTTGAAGAGCGTGGTGCTTATTTATTAAATAAAGATGAAACAGAAAAAATGAGAAATATAATTTTGGTAAATGGAGGATTAAACTCTAAAATAGTTGGGCAGACAGCTTGTACAATAGCAAAACTTGCAGGCTTTGAAGTTCCAGAGGATGCTAAAGTTTTAATTGGTGAAGTAGAGTCAGTTGAATTAGAAGAGGCTTTTGCTCATGAAAAACTTTCACCAGTACTTGCAATGTATAAAGCAAATGATTTTGATGATGCAGTTAGAAAAGCAGAAAAGTTAGTAGAAGATGGAGGATTCGGTCATACATCTTCACTATATATTGATGATGTAAATCAAAGAGAAAAACTTGATAAATTTACTTCTGCCATGAAAACTTGTAGAATTTTAATCAATACTCCTTCTTCTCAAGGTGGTATAGGTGATTTATATAATTTTAAACTAGCTCCTTCTCTTACTTTAGGATGTGGGTCTTGGGGTGGAAATTCAGTATCTGAAAATGTAGGAGTTAAGCATTTACTTAATATTAAGACAGTAGCTGAGAGGAGAGAAAATATGCTTTGGTTTAGAGCACCAGAAAAAGTTTATTTCAAAAAGGGTTGTTTAGGGATAGCTTTAAAAGAACTTAAAGATGTAATGAATAAAAAGAGAGCTTTTATTGTAACAGATACTTTCCTTTACAATAATGGATACACTAAATCAGTGACTAACTTATTAGACGAAATGAATATTAAACATACTACATTCTTTGAAGTAGAACCAGACCCAACTTTAGAATGTGCCAAGATAGGTGCTAAAGCAATGAGAGAATTTAACCCAGATGTAATAATATCTATAGGTGGAGGAAGTGCAATGGATGCAGGAAAGATAATGTGGACACTGTATGAACATCCAGAAGTAGATTTCCAAGACCTAGCTATGAGATTTATGGATATAAGAAAAAGAGTCTATACATTCCCTAAAATGGGTGAAAAGGCTAATTTTGTAGCAATACCAACATCAGCAGGTACTGGTTCAGAAGTAACACCATTTGCTGTTATAACTGACCAGGATACAGGGGTGAAATATCCACTAGCTGATTATGAATTAATGCCAAATATGGCTATAATTGATTCTGATATGATGATGAATATGCCAAAAAGCTTAACTTCTGCTTCTGGTATAGATGCTTTAACTCATGCATTAGAGGCATATGTATCTATGCTTGCAACTGATTATACAAATGGTATCGCACTACAAGCCATTAAGAGTATATTTGAATATCTTCCACGTGCATATAATAATGGAGCAAAAGACCCAGAAGCTAGAGAAAAAATGGCAAATGCTTCAACAATGGCAGGTATGGCTTTTGCAAATGCATTTTTAGGGGTTTGTCACTCTATGGCTCATAAACTAGGTGCTTTCCATCATGTACCACATGGTGTTGCAAATGCTCTTTTAATAACAGAGGTTATGAAATTTAATTCTTCAGATGCACCAAAGAAAATGGGAGCTTTTTCTCAATATAAATATCCAGAAGCGTTAAAAAGATATTCTGAAATAGCTTCATTCTTAGGTTTAAAAGGAAATTCTGATGAAGAGAAATTCCAAAGCTTACTAATAGCTATTGAAGAATTAAAATCTAAAGTTGGTATTCCTAAAACTATAAAAGAATTTGGGGTTGAAGAATCTAAGTTCATAGATTCAATAGATGAAATGGTAATTCAAGCATTTGATGACCAATGTACAGGAGCAAATCCAAGATATCCTCTTATGAATGAAATAAAAAACATGTATTTAAATTCATATTATGGAAGATAAATTACTAAAAAATAGATAAAATAAAGTCCCTTATACATAATATAAAAATTATTGTATAAGGGATTTTTATTTGAAGAAATGAATAGTTTTTATTCTTTAATTCAAAATTCAGTTAAATAGTGTTATTATAATAATTAAAGGATGTTTTATATGATAATTATACTGGTTTTAGGCATTGTATTTGGGTATATTTGTATATAACATTAATGATAAATTTGTATTAAAAAGATATGTTAGATATATAAAGTATTGACTAATTAGGGGAGGAGTTAAATGACGAAAATAAATAAGAGTGTTACATTAATTATAATTCTTTTGCTGACCTCAGTATTTATGATAATGGGGTATATATATATAGAAGACACAAAGAAACTTCTTATATCAGAGGCAGAAGTACATATAAAAGAAGTTGCAATACAAGGTTCTCAATTAGCACAAAAACAAATTGAAAAAGATTTAGATATTTTAAATATTTTTTCAAATTATTATGCTTCAAATCCAAACATATCAAATGAAGAAAAAATGAAAAAGCTTTTAGATGAAATGGAAAATCAAAAATTTTATACTATGGCAATAGTTGACATAAAAGGTAATGCAGAAAATACTAAGGGTAATAAATTTTCAGTTAAGGATAGAGAATTTTTTAAAAATTCAATTAAAGGTAAAAAATATGTTTCAAGTCCATATGTTGATGAAGTAGACAAATCTGTAAAAAAAGTTACTATATCAGTTCCAATATTAAATGACAATAAAGTGGTTGGAGTTTTATATTGTACTTATGATGTTAACACTCTAATGAAACTTATAAATGTATCCTTTTATGAAAATAACAGTATATCTTATGTTGTAAAAAATAATGGTACAGTTATACTTCATCCTCAACAAGATAGACTATCAGAAAATATTTATAAATTGTTAAAACAGGATAATGATATTAAAGAGGTAAATAGTTTAAAAAAAGAATTATACGAAAATAAAACAGGTGCAGCAATCTTAGAGATGTCAGGGGAAAAAAGATATCTAGGATATGCCACTATGGATAATGGTAATGAGCGAAATAACTATATAAAGGATTGGAACTTGATTTTTTCAGTTCCAGAAAGTGTTATATTTAAGAATTCAGAGCAAATTATTAAGAGAGCTTTATATGCAGTGTTATTGATTGTATTTATATTTATTACAATTATTTTGTATATAATGTACATAAAAAATTCTAATGAAAAAGAAGTATTAAGTTTGGCCTATGAAGATAAGATTACTCATATAGGAAATCAAAACAAGTTTTATAAAGAGTGTGGTAAATATCTTTTAAATAAACCATCTTTAAATTATATTATAGTATATTTTGATATTAATAATTTTAAGATGATTAATGATACTTTTGGATATGAATTTGGTGACAATCTGTTAATTACAATAGCAAAAGCTTTGAAATCAGAACTAACAGAAGGCGAAATATATGCAAGACTTTCGAGTGATTATTTTTCTATTTTCTGTGATTATAAAAAAGGAAGAGATAAAATTATAAGGAAACTAGATAACATACGAGATAATATTGAAAGGAATCTAAACACAGTATTTGAAATTTCTTTGTGTGTTGGGATTTACTTTGTAGAAGAGGGAGAAGTAGATATTCAAAAGGCTGTAAATAAGGCAAATATGGCTAGGTCTGTTGCCAAAGGTAAAAATGTAAATTATGCTATTTATAATGAGGATGTTAGAAATAAGCTTAGTGAAGAATCAATTATTTTAGATGATATAAAAACAGCATTAGTAAAAAATCAATTTGAAGTATATTATCAACCTAAGTTTTCACTTGTAAATGGTGAAATGATAGGAAGTGAAGCACTAATAAGATGGAATCATCCAGAATACGGATTTATAAGTCCAGCAATATTCATTCCCATAGCAGAGAAAAGTCAATTGATTTTAAAAATTGGAAGGTTTGTGTTTGAAAGAGTATGTAGAGATTTATCTGATTGGAAAAAACAAGGTAAAAATATAGTTCCAGTTTCAGTAAATTTATCTAGGGTTGAATTATACCAACCAGATATAGTGAAATTTATCAATGATACTATACAGATGTATAATATAAATTCAGATTTAATTGAGCTGGAGATAACAGAAACTGTAGCTATGAATGAATTAAATATTTTAAAGAATGTCTTAAATGAGTTAAGAAAGTATGGATTTTTTATTTCTATGGATGATTTTGGGACAGGATATTCTTCTATTAGTTGTTTAAGAGATATGCCAATTGATGTACTTAAATTAGATAGGTCATTTCTTGATGGTATTGAAAATGATAAGAGAAGCCGTAATATAGCAAAATCTATAGTATCTCTAGCTAAATCACTAGACTTAGTTGTAATTATAGAAGGTGTTGAAACTAAGGAACAAGCTGAATTAATGAAGCAATTTGGATGTGATTTAGTCCAAGGATTTTATTTTGCAAGACCAATGCCAGGGATAAACTTTATAAACTTACTAAAAGATTAAAATTTAATTTTTATATAAAACACTAATTATAGATACTTGAGTTTAATAAATTCTTGTTAAATAATTAGTGTTTTTATGATTTTTAGTCATATATTGACTGTATATAAAGGAAAAATAATAGTCTTTTACAAAAATTGTATTAAAAATAAATTATTTTGTTAATAAACATGTCATTAACAAAGGAATAGTACTATAATGTATAGATGATAAAAACTTTAATAAAAATTTAGTGGATAGGAGTTGTTTGAGTATGATAGATGTAAGTATTGATAAAAAACTTAAGGAAAGATGGCCTAGTGCTAAGTTAGGTTGTATCCAAGCAAAAGTAGCAGTAAATAAGAGTTCAGAAAAATTAATTAATGAAATAAACGAGTTTTGTGACATTTTAAATCAAAGTCTAACAGTTGAAGATATTACAAAATTGGATAAGATTAAAGATGCAAGAAATGCATATAAAGAACTTGGTAAGAATCCAAGTAGATATAGAACATCTTCAGAAGCATTAGTTAGAAGAATTATCCAAGGTAAAGGTCTTTATACAATAAATAATATAGTTGAAATAAATAATCTAATATCAATAAAATCATTGTATCCAGTAGGTACATATAATGTAAGTAAATTACATTCACCAGTATGTTTTACTGTAGGAGATGAAGGAGAGCAATATAAAGGAATTGGAAAGGAATTGATAAACATAGAAAATCTTCCTATATTATCTGATTCACTAGGTAAATTTGGAAGTCCAACTAGTGACTCTGAGAGAGCAATGATAACAGAGGATGCAAGTGAAATACTAGTTTGTATATTTTCTTTTAGTCAAGAATCTGATATTGAAGAATATTTTGACTATGCTAAGGAATTACTTAAAGAATATGCGGATGGAAAAGATATAGAAACTAAGATAATTAAATAGAATGTATATAACAACGTTATGTTAGATTGAAATATAATCTTTAAAAAATAAGTTAAGATGAATAAACCAATAAATAATTATTTTTGTAACTTTAAAACAAGTAGTTTAAAGTTACAAAAATAGATAGATATCCCCATGATTCCTAAAAGTATGGTAATATATTAATATAGCAGAGCCTATATTTAAGGGATTTGAAAGGAGGTATTTACAATAACTATTTTATCAAAAACATAAAATAGTATCATGAAAATAACTCTATATTTAAAAATGTAAATAATACTATAGTAATTTGGGTATATAAAATAAGGCAAACATGATTTTGTTTAAGAAGCAATAAAGTACATAGGTAATTATAATGTAAGGAAGGATTTAATTATGATTGATGGAAAAGAGGTAAAACAAGAAAGTGGGCAAAAAAATCTAAAAATTAAGATAGGTATAGTAGTAGGTGTTTTAGTTGTAGCTTATATAGGAATGGCAATCTTTTTTAGAAGTCATTTTTATTTTGGAACAACTATTAATGGAGTTAAAGCTTCAGGAAAAACGGTTGAGCAAGTAAATGACTTATTATCATCAAGTACTAGTTCTTATACTTTAAACTTGGAGGAAAGAAATAACAAGAAAGAGCAAATAAAAGCAAAAGATATAGAGTTAAAGTTTACACCAGATGATAAAGTCCAAAAGATAAAAGACAGTCAAAGTGCATTTGGGTGGATTGGTGGAATATTTAAATCTAAAGAGTATAATAATATGGTAACTCTTTCATATAATAAAGATTTACTAGAAAAGAAATTTAATGCTCTAGCTTGCTTTGATAGTAAAAAAGTTGTAGAACCTAAGAGTGCTTACCCTAAGTATGATAGTACTAAAAATGCTTATGCTATAGTTCCAGAGGTACTTGGAAACAAAGTAAAAAAAGATGATTTTTATAAGTTAGTACAAAAATCAATTAATTCTGGAGAAACTACTATTTCTTTAGATGAAAATAAGGTATATGAAGCACCAAATAATACAAAGGATTCAGAAAAATTGAAAGAAGCTATCAAGACATTAGATAAATATGTCGGTGTAGTTGTTACATATGATTTTAGTGACCGTAAGGAAACTTTAGATGGTGTTGAGATTAACAAATGGTTAAAGGTAGATTCAGAAAAGAATTATGAGATAAGCTTTGATAATGATACAATGGTTGAATATGCAAGAGGACTAAGCAAAAAATATAGTACTTTTGGAGATTCAAGACCATTTAAGACTGCAACAGGTAAAGAGATTACAATTTCAGGTGGAATTTATGGTTGGTTGATAGACAAAAATAAAGAAGCTAAAGCATTGGTTGATGTTGTAAAAGCTGGTAAAAATGTTACAAGAGAACCTATTTACATACAAAAAGCTGTATCTCGTAATAAAGATGATATTGGAAAGACATATGTAGAGATTAGTCTTTCTGACCAACATATGTGGTTCTTTAAAAATGGAGAGATGCTTGTATCAACAGATGTTGTAACAGGTGATTTAGGTAGAGGATTCGCTACACCATCAGGTATATATCCTCTTAATTATAAGGCTAGAAATGTTTCTTTAACTGGGCAAGGCTACAGTTCTCCTGTAAGTTACTGGCTTCCATTCAATGGAAATATAGGAATTCATGATGCTACTTGGAGAGGCTCTTTTGGTGGAGGTATATATAGATCTTCAGGTTCACATGGATGTGTAAATACTCCTTTTTCTAAAGCAAAGAAGATATATGAAAATATAGAACCGGGTACACCAATTATTTTATATTAGTGAATATATACGATTATAAGTATTAAGTGAAGTCATCTTAGTTTTTTAAGATGACTTTATTTTTATATAGAGGTTATTAAAAGGAGGAATATATAATGAATGAGAAGTTAATTAGGGTTTTAGAAGAAGCTAGGAAAGATGAGAAGTTCAAAATAGAGCTTATGAAAACAAGAGAACAACGTGATGTTATGGATTCGTTTTGTAAAGTTGTTGAATCTAGAGGTTATGATATAACAATAGGTGAACTTTTTTCTATAGGAGAAGAATATACATCCAATCTATTGAAAAGTGTAAATGGAGGAGCTGCATATCCTATTGAAGATTGGAGTGATTGGTACGAGGATTTTTTTGTAATGTTGTCGAATATATAATATATAAAGTAACTGGATATATTATCAATTTTAAATCAATATAACTAGTTAAAATAAAAATATCACAGGTAAGTGTAAATTTTATCAATCTTAGAAAATCTTAATTTATTTCTAAGTAAATATAAAAAATTAGGTTGAAAATAAGGTGACAAAAATCGATATGGCTTAATGATTTATAAAACTTAGATGAAATAATGTGAGATATTTCTAAAAATTCAAAAAAAACAATTAGTTTCAATGCCCTAAGTGTTGAAAAAACAGATAAAAATATTTTATATGTAATAAATAAAATTATATATAGAAAAAAATTGAAATAAAAATTAAAAATGTCGATAAAACGTTAATTTTAAAACAGAATAACGCTATTGACAAACCATATCGCTTTAAATTATAATTATTGAAAATAATGGTATTAAAAAATCATACTCATGTCATAGTCTAAAAGTAAGTCAAAAAAGGATATAAATCTAAGTAAATGCTATTCTAAAATATGTTTTATTAAGAGATAAACGTAAAAAAATATTAATTATTATATAAAAATGCTGTTTATACTTTAACAATGAGGTAGTAATCTAATTAGAATAAAAAAATCTAATTGGTTATATACATAGTAAAAAGGTAAGAGAGGTGATTTGGATGGCTTTTGAAATAATAAAAAGCATTGTTGAGGCAGAGCAGACAGCAGACAGTATCAAAGTAAAAGCTGTTACTGATGCAGAGTCTATCAGAGCTGATGCTGTAAACCAATGTGAAAGCATCTTTGCTGATGTAAAAAAGCAAGCAAAGCTTATGGAAGAAACTCTTATTGAGAAGGCAGTCACCGACAGTAAGGTGGAGGTTGATAAAATCTTAGCTGATGCTAAAAGTGAATGTCTGAAAATTGAAAAAACTGCTAAAGAAAGAAAAAGTAAGGCAATTGAAGCGGTTATTGGAAAGGTAGTGAGATAATATGGCAATAGTTAATATGAACAAAATATCTATTGTTGGCTTAGAAGCTCAAAAAAGCCAGATTTTAAAGCTACTTATGAACCGTGGGTTTGTTCAGATTGATGATAGTGCCTTTCTTACTGAGGAGGAGGAGTTAAAAAATTATCTTGTAAAAGATAGCGAAGAATCAGAAGTTATAATGCTAGAACAAAAGATGTCTCATGTAAATCAAGCAATTAACATTGTTTCTTCACTAGTGAAACAAAAGAAAGCCATGTTTGCACCAAAAAGAGAGTTTAACAGAATTGATAGTGAGAAAGAAGAGCAAATTTATGCTGAGGCTTTGGAGTTAAACGCTCTACATAAGGAGATAGGTACAATAAGGACTAACATAAATCTACTGAATAACAATAAAAATATGTTAGAACCATGGGTGAATTTTGATATTCCTCTTGAAAATATGGAAACTAAGTATACAAAAACTATACTTGGGACGGTGCCTACAAGTGCAAATATTGATGACTTAAGAGTAAAATTAGAAGATGAAATACCAGAAAGTGTCCTTGGAATTATTAATTCCGACAAGTTAATGAACTATGTTTATTTAATTACTCTGAAAGAAACTTTTGATAATGCTTTAGAAGTTCTAAAAGAATTTAATTTTTCAGTAGTTGCATTGTCAAATGAAGAAGGTACACCATCACAAGCTATTAAGAAATATAATGAAATGATAATTAGACAGGAAAACGTTTCTAAGAATAAAACAGAAGAAATTAAAAGCCATGCAGATAGTATACACATACTTGAAAATCTATATGATTTTTACACTATAGAAAGAGACCAAAAAAAGATTATAGAGAGGCTTGTAAAAACAAAAACAACATTCTGTCTTAATGGTTGGCTACCAAGTAAAAGAGCAGATGAGCTAATTAAAGAAATTACAGAGAAATTTGATTGTTGTGTTCAGACAGAGGAAGGGGATAAAGAAGAAGGTTTCCCAATTCTGCTTGAAAACAATAAAATTGTAACACCTTTTGAAAGTGTAACAAATATGTATAGCTGTCCAAGCACAAAAGATATTGACCCAAATACAATTATGACTTTCTTTTATGTTGTATTCTTTGGAATGATGCTGAGTGATGCTGCATATGGGATGATAATTGCACTAGCATGTGGATTTATTGTATATAAATCAAAAATGCAAAAAGGTGAAGGGAATTTAATTAAACTTATTGGTATTTGTGGAGTTTCAACTACTATATGGGGTCTTATATTCGGGGGTATTTTGGGGGATTTAGTTCCTATAAAAGCTTTAATCAATCCTTTGGAGGATGTTATGGTACTTATGGGAATGTCATTACTGTTCGGTATTATCCATATATATGTAGGTTTGGGAATTAAAGCATATACATTAATAAGAGATGGAAAGGTAATAGATGCAATTTTTGATATAGGTTTTTGGTATTTATGTATAACTGGGGTATGTCTACTTATAATACCTTTTGTTGCAGGAGATATAGGTGTATTTTCTGAAGTAGGAAAATATTTAGCAATTATAGGTGCTTTGGGTCTTGTTCTTACTCAAGGAAGAAGCTTTAAAGGTGTTCCTGTTAAGCTTTTTAAAGGGTTCTCAAGCCTTTATGGTATAACAAGTTATTTTGCTGATATATTATCTTATACAAGAATTATGGCACTTTGTTTAACAACAGGAGTTATAGGGCAGGTTATCAATCTTTTAGGGGCTATAGCTGGTCCAATATTTGCAGTTGTAATTGGTGTTGTAGGACACACAATAAACCTTCTTATAAATGCACTAGGTGCATATGTTCATACAAGTAGGTTACAGTATGTAGAATTTTTCAACAAGTTTTATGAAGGCGGAGGAGTTCCTTTTGTTCCGTTTAAGTATAAAACAAAATATACAAGCATTAATAAAAAGGAGATGTAAATATGGAATTTTTAAACGCGTTAGGAAATGGTCAATTTTTGGCAATATCAGGAGCTGCTATAGCAGCATTATTTGCAGGTATGGGTTCTGCTAAAGGTACTTCAATAGCAGGTCAAGCCGCAGCAGGTGTTGTAACAGAAGACCCTAGTAAGTTCGGTCAACTTCTAGTTTTACAACTTCTTCCTGGTACACAAGGTTTATATGGATTTATCATAGCTTTCCTTATTTTATCAAAAGCAGGAATTATTGGTGGAGACGCAATACCAACATCAGCTCAAGGTTTACAACTTCTTATGGCAGGACTTCCAATTGGTTTAGTTGGTTTAGTGTCAGGTATTGCACAAGGTAAGGCAGCAGCAGCAGGGGTTGGAATCGTTGCCAAAAGACCTGAAGAACTTGGTAAGGCTATAACATTTGCAGCGATAGTTGAAACATATGCTCTTTTAGGACTACTTGTTTCTTTCTTAGCTTACAATGGAATTGCAGTTGGTTAATTATAGATTATAATTCATAAGTAAAAAAAATGAAAAGGAGGAAGCACTCCTATGGGTAATGAACAAAAAATGATTGACAGAATTATAGCTGATGCCAAGCAAGAAGCACAAGAAATATTGGATAAAGCTAAGAGTGAGGCAGATTCAAAAATAAATTCAGCTAATGAAAAAGCTGAAAAGGAAATAGCTTCCTATACAAAGCTTGCAGAGGCAGAAGCAGAAAAAGCTGCTTCTAAAGAAATTTCAGGAGCTTATATGGAGGCTAAAAAACAAATATTATCAAAAAAACAGGAGATTTTAGAAGAAGTAATTTTAGAAGCTAAAAATAAACTTTTAAATCTCAAAGATAGTGAATATGAAGAGATTATATTAAATATGATTGAAAAATCAAACTGTACAGAGGACTCACAGATAGTATTATCTAAAAAAGACAAAAAAACATTGAAAGATATGTTATCAAAAAAAGGTATTAAAGTATCTGATGAAATTAGAGATATTACTGGAGGCTTTATAGTTAAAAAAGGTGACATTGAGTACAATTATTCATTTGAAGCCATAATTGCAGTAGAACATGAAGATATTGAGCAAATTGCAGCAGAAATTTTGTTTAATTAAGGAGGGGTTAAAAAATGGCAGAAGAAAAAACTTATCCCTATGCCGTGGCACGAATAAGAGTGCTTGAAAAACAGCTTCTTAACAGACAAATGTTTATTCAAATGGCAGAAGCCAAAAGCCCTGAAGACTCTTTAAGAATTATAGCTGAAGCAGGTTATGTGGATACATCAAATAATAATATCCATAATTTTGAGAATATTTTGACTCAAGAATTATCTAAGACATATGAAATTCTTAAGGGTCTAGCTCCTGAAGAAAAATTTGTTGATGTATTTCTTTATAAAAATGACTATCATAATTTAAAAGTGCTGATTAAAGAAGAAATTTCTGGTGTAGATGGTGAAAAATATTTGATTGATGGAGGTACAATTCCTCTTGTTAAGCTTAGAGAATCTTTAGCAAATCGTAGTTTTAGTGATTTACCTAATATAATGGCAGCAGCCATAGTAGAGGCATTTGATGTTTATAATAAGACACAAAATGGTCAGATGGTAGATATTGCTTTAGATAAAGCGACTTTTTCTAGTATGAAAGAGACTGCTAAAGAAAGCCAAAATAAATTTGTAATAGATTATGTTATGAAAGCTTGTGATTTAACAAATCTAAAAAGTTTTATAAGAGTTAAGAATATGAAGAAAGATTTCCATATGTTTATGAATGTGTTTGTTTCAGGTGGTTCACTTGATAAAGAAAAATTCTTAGAAGCTTTTTCTTCAGACACTCCAGCATCGTGTTTTAAATCTACTTCTTACTCTGATGTCTGTAAAAGTGGAATGGGTAATGGATTCACTGTATTTGAAAAACTTTGTGATGACTATCTTATGGAATATGTTAGAGAAGCGAAATTTAAACCTCTTACATTAGAGCCATTAATTGCTTATTTATATGCTAAAGAATCAGAGATAAAAACAATAAGGATTATTTTGACTAGTAAGCTTAATAATATAGACGCAGATACTATAAAAGAAAGGCTAAGGGATGCTTATGTATAAGGTAGGAGTAGTTGGAGATAAAGATAGCATCATGGGATTTTTAGCTCTTGGAATAGATATCTTCCCAGCCTATGATAGTGACGAAATTAAAAAAAATATACATAAGTTGGTTGAAGATGAGTATGCGATAATTTATATTACAGAACAGGCATCATTGCTTGCAAAAGAATCAATAGCAAAATACAAAGACTACCAACTTCCTGCTATTATAGTTATTCCAGGTATTGGAGGAAGTATGGGATTAGGTATGAATGAAGTAAGAGAATCTAGTAAACGTGCTATAGGTGCAGATATATTATTTAAAGAATAAATGGAAGTTGGATAAAAGACAATCTCAAATTTTATTAGTGCTAAAGGTATGTATTGATAAAATACAGGAGGGAGTATTTAAATTTTGATAAAGTATATGATTGCAGGTGAGAGAATATGAAAACAGGCACAATTGTAAAGGTGTCAGGACCGCTTGTTGTAGCGGAAGGCATGAGAGATGCGAATATGTTTGACGTCGTAAGAGTTTCAGATAAACATCTTATAGGCGAAATTATAGAAATGCATGGAGATAAAGCTTCTATACAGGTTTATGAGGAGACTTCTGGTCTAGGACCAGGGGAGGAAGTTGTTTCTCTTGGAATGCCTATGAGTGTTGAACTTGGGCCAGGTCTTATTTCAACTATTTATGATGGTATTCAACGTCCACTTGAAAAAATGTATGATATTTCAGGTACTAATATAACTAAAGGTGTTGAAGTATCTTCACTTGATAGAGAAGTTAAGTGGGAATTTAAACCTAAAAAAGCTGTAGGCGATAAAGTTGTATCTGGTGATATAATTGGTGGAGTTCAAGAAACAGCTGTAGTAGAATGTAAAATTATGGTTCCTTATGGAGTTAATGGTACTATAAAAGAAATATATTCTGGAGAATTTACTGTTGAAGATACGGTTTGTGTTATTACAGATGAAAAAGGTAAAGATATAGCTGTAACTATGATGCAAAAATGGCCAGTTAGAAAAGAAAGACCATATAGAGAAAAGAAAACACCAGATTCACTTCTCGTTACAGGTCAAAGAGTTATAGATACATTTTTCCCAATAACAAAAGGAGGAGTAGCAGCTATACCAGGTCCTTTTGGAAGTGGAAAAACTGTTACACAACATCAGCTTGCTAAATGGGCAGATGCAGATATAGTTGTATATATAGGATGTGGCGAGCGTGGAAATGAAATGACAGATGTTCTTCTTGAGTTCCCTGAATTAAAAGACCCAAGAACAGGTGAGTCACTTATGCAAAGAACTGTGCTTATAGCAAATACATCAGACATGCCAGTTGCTGCACGTGAAGCTTCTATATACACAGGTATTACAATAGCTGAATATTTTAGAGATATGGGATATAGTGTTGCACTTATGGCAGACTCTACATCAAGATGGGCTGAGGCTCTTAGAGAGATGAGTGGTCGTCTAGAGGAGATGCCTGGTGAAGAAGGTTATCCTGCATACTTAGGTTCACGTCTTGCTCAATTCTATGAGAGAGCAGGAAAGGTAAATTGTCTAGGTATGGATGATAGGGAAGGTACACTTACAGCAATTGGTGCAGTTTCTCCTCCTGGTGGTGATACATCAGAACCTGTCAGCCAAGCAACACTTCGTATAGTAAAAGTATTCTGGGGGCTTGATGCTTCTTTGGCATATAAGCGTCATTTCCCAGCAATCAACTGGTTAACAAGTTATTCACTCTATCAGGAAAAAGTTGATGTATGGACAGATAAAAATGTAAATGATAATTTCTCAGAGCAAAGAGCTCAAGCTATGAAACTTTTACAAGTTGAATCTGAACTTCAAGAAATAGTTCAATTAGTTGGTGTGGATTCACTTTCAGATGGAGATAGATTGATACTAGAAGTTACTCGTTCTATAAGAGAGGATTTCCTTCATCAAAACTCTTTCCATGAAGTTGATACTTACACATCACTTCATAAACAATATAGAATGATGGGACTTATATTAAAATTCTATAAGTCAGCACAAGATGCTATCAAGCAAAATGTTACTATAAATGATATTATCAAGCTTTCAGTTCTTGAAAAGATTGGTCGTGCTAAGTATGTAGAAGAAGACAGTATAGATGCTACTTACGATTCAATTGAAAATGAAATAGACAACGAGCTTGCAGACCTTATTAAAAAGAGGGGGGCTGAAGAACTATGATAAAGGAATATAAGTCAATACAAGAGGTAGCCGGTCCTCTTATGCTAATAAACGGTGTAGAAGGTGTAAAATTTGATGAACTTGGAGAGATTGAACTTTCAAATGGAGAGATTCGTCGTTGTAAAGTTCTAGAGGTAAATGAAGATACTGCACTTGTTCAGCTTTTTGAAAGTTCAACAGGTATAAACCTTGCTGAAAGTAAAGTTCGTTTTTTAGGAAAGAGTCTTGATTTTGGAGTTTCACCAGATATATTAGGGCGTGTTTTTAGTGGAATGGGTAAACCTATTGATGGAGGACCAGAAATTATACCAGATAAAAGACTTGATATAAATGGAGCTCCGATAAATCCAGCAGCACGTGACTATCCAGCCGAATTTATACAGACTGGGGTATCTGCAATAGATGGACTTAATACACTGGTTAGAGGGCAAAAGCTTCCTATATTCTCAGCAGCAGGTTTGCCACATGCTAACCTTGCAGTTCAAATTGCAAGACAGGCAAAAGTACGTGGAACTGATTCTAAGTTCGCTGTTGTGTTTGCTGCAGTTGGTATAACTTTTGAAGATGCAGATTTCTTTATAAGTGACTTTAAAGCAACTGGCGCTATTGACCGTTCTGTAGTATTCGTAAACCTTGCAAATGACCCAGCTGTAGAGCGTGTATCTACACCTAGAATGGCACTTACAGCAGCAGAATATCTTGCTTTTGACCAAGGTATGCATGTACTTGTTATAATAACAGATATTACAAATTATGCAGAGGCATTACGTGAAGTTTCAGCAGCTAAAAAGGAAGTTCCAGGACGTCGTGGATATCCAGGTTATCTTTATACTGACCTTGCTACAATGTATGAAAGAGCAGGAAAAATGAAAGGGCATGAAGGCTCTATAACTATGATTCCTATACTTACAATGCCTGAGGAAGATAAAACACATCCAATTCCTGACCTTACAGGATATATTACAGAAGGGCAGATTATACTTAGCCGTGAACTTTATAAAAAAGATATACAGCCTCCTATAGATGTTTTACCATCACTTTCTCGTCTAAAAGATAAAGGGATTGGTAAAGGGAAGACTCGTGAGGACCATGCAGATACAATGAACCAGCTTTTTGCAGCTTATTCAAGAGGTAAAGATGCAAAAGAACTTATGGCAATACTTGGAGAATCTGCACTTTCTGAGATTGATTTAATGTATGCAAAGTTTGCAGATGAATTTGAGAAAGAATATGTTTCACAGGGATTTAGAACTGACAGAACTATTGAGCAAACATTAGAAATTGGATGGAAGCTTCTTAGTATGTTACCAAAGAGTGAACTTAAACGTATTCGTGATGAATATTTTGAAAAATATATGCCTAAGGAGTGATATCTGTGGCTAGATTAAATGTAAATCCAACACGTATGGAAATGACTAGACTTAAGAAACTCCTTAAAACTGCTACAAGAGGTCATAAGCTTCTTAAAGATAAGCTTGACGAACTTATGAAACAATTTCTTGAGATTGTAAGAGAAAATAAGCGATTACGTGAAGAAGCAGAAAATGCTCTTGATGGTGCTTATAAAAATTTTATAATTGCAAGAGCAGTTATGAGTCAGGAGTATCTAGGTTCAGCACTTATGATGCCAAAGCAATCTGTTTCAGTAGATGTCTCTACTAAAAATATAATGAGTGTTGATGTTCCTGTGTTTGACTTTAAAACTGAAAACAATCAAAGTGATATTTATCCTTATGGTCTTGCTTTTACATCAGGTGAATTAGACTCTGCTATGGAAGCATTTTCAGCTGCTATGGAGCCACTTTTAAGACTTGCAGAAAGTGAAAAGAGTGCACAACTTCTTGCTCAAGAGATAGAAAAGACACGTAGACGTGTTAATGCCCTTGAGAATGTAATGATACCAAATTACATGGAGACTATTAAGTATATTGCTATGAAGCTTGAAGAAAATGAAAGAGCAAGTACTACTAGACTTATGAAGGTTAAGGATATGGTGCTTAAAAAGGCACTAGAAGAAAAGAAAAAAAATAATTTGGTTGTATAATTAAATACTTATAAAAATAAGTCTAACATTCTAATTTATAGAAGTTAGGCTTATTTTTATGTTCAAATTAAAAGTATAGATACTACAAAAACGAGATATTGTTTAAAAACATACTATAATTAATCAAAAATAATATATTTAACAAAAATTTCTAAAAATTAACGAACTGTTAATTTACACTTAACTTTATATTAACAAATTAGGTGTATTATATAAACATAAGCAAAAACAATAAAAAACAATTAAAAAAAGATAAAAACACGTAAAGGGGGAAGATATGAAAGAATTTATATTTACTTGTCTGTGTATTGTAGTAATTACATTTATGACAAGTTGCATATCAACAACACCACAAACTACTCAGGGAAAAGGAAATAATAAACTTACAATATATGCAGCATTAGAGGAAGAGCAAATAGCTTACTATATGGAAGGTTTTAGAGAAGAGCATCCAAATATAGATGTAGAGATAGTTATGGATTCTCATGGAGTAATAGCTTCAAAATTATTAGCAGAAAAAGATAATCCACAAGCTGATGTTATATGGGGTTTATCAGCAATGAATATGATAGAGCTAAAAGAAGATGGAGCACTTGAAGCATATAAGCCGAAAAATTATGATAAGGTTGATAAAAAATTCAAAGATACTGGAAAAGATGTATCTTGGGTAGGAATGAGTGTACCAGAAACAGCTATAGTAGTTAATTATAAAGAGCTTAAAAAATTAGGTATTGATATTCCTAAAAGTTATAAAGATTTGATAAAACCAGAATATAAAGGACTTATAACAATGCCAAATCCAGCATCATCTGGAACTGGATATCTTACAGTATCAGGACTTATTCAAATGATGGGCGAAAAAGATGCTTACAATTATATGGATAAATTACATAAAAATATAGCTACATATACGCATTCAGGTTCAAAACCGGCTAAACTAGCTGGCTCTGGAGAATATCCAATAGGTATTACACTTGGATATAGAGCGACACAGCAATTATCTAGTGGTGAACCTATAGAAGTAGTATTTCCAAAAGAAGGCTCAGGCTGGGATTTAGAGGCAAATGCCTTAGTTAAAAAAGATAATATAAAAAAAGAAGCAAAGATATTTTTAGACTGGGCAATGAGTGATTCGGCTATGAATAGATATTCACATGAAGTAGCAGTTACTTCTATAAAGACAGATAATCCAGTGCCAAAGGGGTATACTAAAAAGCCATTTGAACAGTTAATAAAGGAAGTTGATTTAAACTCTGCTGCAAAAAATAGAAGTGCAATATTGAAAACTTGGGAATCAAAATATGGTTCAAAATCTGAAAGCAAGTAAAATTTAAAATAAAAATATAATTATATAAGGGGAGATAAGATATGAGTTACTTAAAAATAAATAATGTGTTTAAAAATTATGACCAAAAAAGGGTTTTAAATAATATTAGTTTAGATATTGAAGAAGGTGAGTTTCTATGCTTACTTGGACCTAGTGGATGTGGTAAGACTACATTACTTAGAATAATAGCAGGTCTTGAAGAAGTAAATAGTGGAGCTATAATTCTTCAAGATAAAGATATTACAAACCTAGAACCATCAAAAAGAGGTTTTGGAATAGTGTTCCAATCATATGCATTGTTTCCAAATATGACTGCATATAACAATATAGCTTTTCCACTTAAAGAAAGAAAAGTTTCAAAAGAAAAAATAGATAATAAAGTTAAAGAAGTTCTAGAAATAGTAGGATTAACTCATGAAGCCCATAAATATCCTAAAGCTTTGTCAGGTGGACAACAACAGAGAATTGCAATAGCAAGAGCATTAGCACTTGAGCCAAAGTTTTTACTTTTAGATGAGCCAATGTCGGCATTAGATGCAAAGGTTAGACACAAGCTTAGAATGGATATTAAGAGACTACAAAAAGAACTTAATATAACTACAATAATGGTAACACATGACCAAGAAGAAGCTATAACAATGGCAGATAAAATTGCCATTTTAAATGGAGGAGATATAATGCAGATAGGAACTCCAGAAGAAATATACCAAAATCCTCAAAATCTATTTACAGCTCAATTTATAGGAGATACAAACTGTTTTGATAATGGAGATTCTATATTAACTGTAAGACCAGAATATGTTCAAATAGAGAACTCAACAAAAGAAAATTATCAAGGAATAATATCCAATATAGAGTTTAGAGGAAATCTACTAAGAGTGGAAATAAAAGACAAATTAAATGAAAATTTCATAATAAGTGATGTTTCTATAAAAGAATGGGTTAATTTAAATTTAGTAGAAGGTGACCTTGTAAAGATAAGTATAGACGAAAAATACTATTTAAAGTATCCAAAAGTTAAAGGAGCATAAATATATGAATAATAATGCTATAAGTTCTAAAAGTATAAGTCTTAAATCAAAAATGAATTTAGATATAAAAAAATGTATGCTTACAGTATTAGTTATGTCTTTAGTAATATTCTTATTGGCACCTATAGTATATCTATTTGTTCAGGCATTTTTAGATAAAGATGGAGTCTTTGTTGGATTACAAAACTTCCAAGAATACTTAGCTTCTGAAGCTTTGTTGAATTCACTGAAAAATACAGTATTCGTATCTATTATATCAACTGTAATATCATTAACACTTGCATTAGTGTATGCGTATGCATTAACAAGGACGAAAATTAAATTTAAAGGATTTTTTAAGTCGTTAGCGATGTTTCCTATGTTTGCTCCAACAATGATGCATGCAATAGGTTTAGTATATTTGTTTGGGAATCAAGGGTTAGTAACTAATTTACTTGGGATACATGTTCCAATATATGGAGCAGTAGGAATAATATTAGCACAAATTATATATGTATTTCCTCAATCATTTCAAATACTTTATATATCATTAAGTTCAACAGATTATAGATTATATGAAGCTAGTAACACTATGGGTATAAGTAAGATAAGAGAATTTATAAGCATAACAATTCCAAGTATAAAGTACTCTTTGATAAGTTCTGCATTTGTGTCATTTACATTATGTTTTACAGATTTTGGAGCTCCAAAAGTAATTGGAGGAGAGTTTAATGTATTATCAATAGATGTGTATAAGCAGATTATAGGGCAACAAAATATGCCAATGGGTGCTACTGTATCAATTTTACTTTTAATACCTGCAATAATATCATTTATAGTAACTAGAAAAATTGAAAAAAATCAAAATTCATATATAAATTCAAAGTCAATTCCATATAAAGTTAAATCTAATAAGTTAAGAGATAGTGTTTTTGGTGGGATTGTAGGGTTTATTGCATTTGGTATAATAGCTGTAATGCTAACTGTAATCTTGTCATCATTAATATCTGTTTGGCCATATGATTTGAGACTTACACTGGAACATTTCTCTATGAAAAATAGTATTGATGGCATTACACCATTTATAAATTCAATAAAAATGTCGCTATTGACAGCTATTCTTGGGACGAGCTTTGTTTTCTTATTTGCATATCTAAATGAAAAAACAGAAAAAGCTCCATATTTAAAATCACTTGGATATTTTTTAAGCACATTACCTATGGCATTGCCAGGGTTGGTTTTAGGTATATCTTATGTACTGTTTTTTAATAAGTTAGAGTTTAATTTTAAGGATACAATATACATTAAAAACTTATTCAATGGATTATATGGAACATTACTTATAATGGTTATATGCAATGTAGTACATTTCTTTTCAGTAGCATTTATAACTGCAACTACAGCTATTAAGAAAGTAGATAAAGAATTAGATATGGTAGCTAAGTCGATGGGAATAAACAGTGCATCAATTCTTAAGAATGTAACTATACCACTTTGTTTGCCAGCAGTTTTAGAAAACTTTATGTATTTTTTCTTAAACTCTATGGTCACAATATCAGCTTTAGTATTTATATATACTGCAAGTTCAAAAGTAGCTGCAATATCAATTGTACAATTGGATGATAAAGGTAGCACTGCACAAGCTGCAGCATTAGCAGTATTAATATTAATCACAAATATATTAGTGAAAGTAATACATGAATTCATAAAAAATCGTTTGGAAAAAAGAACAAATCTTAATTAAAGAAATTCTTAAAAGATTACAAATTTAAAAAGTCTATTCTTATTATTTATAGAATAGACTTTTTAAGTTTAGAATTAATATTAATCACGTGCTTTAAATTTCCTTTTATTATCATACATTTGAGAATCTGCACGATGATATGTATCAAATAAAGAAAAATCTAAATTCTCATCAAAGATAGCATATCCAATAGACATTGATAATTTCAACTCATTAGTTAAGTTTTCTTCAATTATTTTTAAATTGATATTATCTATAGTATTATTTATCTCTTCATGAGATGAATTCTTTAGAATGACTATGTATTCATCTCCACCAACACGATAAACCACGTGCTTTTTAGCTATAACATCTCGTATAATTTTACTTGCATGCTTAATGTATAAATCTCCTGTTTGATGACCAAATTTATCATTAATTTTTTTTAATCCATCTAAATCTATTGATATAATAGATATTAGATTTTTTAAACTTAAATTGTTTAAATTATTCATATCTATTTCGAAAGCATTTCTATTTTTTAGACCTGTTAAGTAATCTGTATTAGCAAAATCGGTATATGTAGGATTTGATATACGTTTAAATAGAACTACTGCAACCAATGCTGATATTAGACAAGTCAATAATGCTATAAGTGGTGTAACTATACTTATAAATTTAAATGTATTGTACTGATGTTTTGCTTCAAATTCAATTCCTATTACTCCAACAACTTTACCATCGTTATTATGAATAGGGAAGTATGATATGAATATGTATCCCCAGGATGTTTCTTTAATTTTTTTAGGTAGCAATATATTATTATCTAGTGCTTTGTTAAGATCACCCCAAATCTCTTTTTCTATCAAATCACCAGCATTTCTAAAATCACTTCTAGATGAATCCAAGCCATCAACAACATACACTAATGAGCCATCTTTTGTTTTTTTAGCAGTATATAGATACATAACTCCTGTGGTATTTTTTACAGATTCTAATAAGGTTTTAGAACTTTTATAAGAGTCTTTTGATTGGTCTTCTTCAGAGTTAATTTCAGTAAATGTATCTTTATCAATATTCTTTTCTACATACTCATATATGCGTCTAGACCTTTCACTCAATGTATATATCATATCATTGTAAGTTAATTGATAATTAAAAAAATATACACACGAAGAAGATATTATTACAATAATTGCAGTAAGTATTGAAACCTGCATATCAACTCTATTAAATTTTTTATTTATTTTCATATCTTAAATTTTTTGTGAAAAGAGCCTCCACAATCTCCTCATAATTAATATATATCTATAATTTTCACCATAACATATCTATATATTACCAAATATATATAAAAATTACAACGAATAAACAAGCTTAAAACGTTCAAATATAAGGCTTTTTAGAATTATAATATATTTTAATAAATATTTTAATATTACTTATATTATAAATGTTTTATTTATTAATATTTGCTATTATATCACATACTATATCAATTCTTTTAAATGGTGTAATAATATAATAACCATCCACATAGGGTTCAATTTCTTTTGCTATTTGAGTAGATATAGTAATAGCAAGTTTAGTAGAATCTTCTTTTGAAATGTCTTTGTACATGTCTATAATATTCTTGGAAACAGTAATCCCTGAAATCTCATTATTCATAAAGCAAGCATTTCTATAGCTTACAACAGGTATTATTCCACCTAGTATCTTTGCAGGCAGTATTTTTTTAGCTTTTTTTAGATTCATTAAAGCTTGTTCTGTTAAAACTGGTTGAGTTAAAAACATAGTAACTCCATTTTCTATTTTAATCTTAGCATGTTTAAGTTGGGAATCGAAGTTTATTGCATTTATATTTAATGCTCCAAATATATTAAAAGGTGTATTAAATGTATTTTCATTCAATGTTTTTATGTAATTTGCTAATATTGAAGAGTTAAAACTAAACATAGCTTTTATTTCGTCTCTTTCAGCAGATGGTATAGGGTCTCCAGTTACTACAAGTACATTATCTATGCTTTCAATATTAAGTCCTAAGAGGAGAGCTTTAGTTGCATTAATATTCCTATCTCTACATGTCATATGAGGTATAGGTGTAATATCTAATTCTCTCTTTATTTTACAAGCTAATAAACTACTGTCAACTCTTGCTCTAGCTATTGGGCAATCTGCAATTGTAATTGCATCAACTCCATAATCTTTTAATTTTTTAGCACTGTTCATAAAAAATTCAATATCTGTATCAATTGGAGGGTCTAATTCAACCGCTATAATTTTTTTGCCTACTTTAAGTTTCTCCACAAGTTTATTTTTTGATATTGGTTTAATTTTTTCCTTCGAAGAAATAACTTTTTCTATAGTAGATTCACATTTGTATGAAGAATTTATTGTATCAACAGTTTTTTTTATAAATTCTGGTGTTGTACCACAGCATCCACCTAATATACGGACTCCTTGATTTAGTATTTCTAACATTTGTTCTGAAAAATAGTCTGAGTTATCCTCAAAAAAAGTACGGTTATTGATGATAGTAGGATAGCCTGCATTAGGCATAATGGAAACTATACTGTCATTAATATCAACTGTCTTTATAAAATGTAATAAATGATGTGGTCCAGAGATACAATTAAATCCTAATGCATCTATGTTTTTATTCTTTGAAATAGATTCAAATACTTTTGTACCACTTTTTCCAAGTCTAGTAAATCCCTCAGGATTAACTGCAAATTCTGTTAGTATAAATGAATTTGGTTGTTTTTTCTTTATATAATATGAGATTTCTGGTATATATTCATCGCTACTAAATGTTTCAAATATAAAGTTTGTCGCACCAATCTCTAAAAATATATCTACTATTTTTTTATAGTCAGATAGTAAATCCCTATCATTTAAAGCAGGTATAGGACCTATGTCAGCAAACACAAATACATCTGTATTTTTTGTTGCTTCTAATGCAATTTCATATCCACTTTTGATAATATCTTTGACAGTTTTAAAATCACATTCTAATAGTATTTCATTGGCAGCAAAGGTATTTGTTTTAATAGCTTTACACCCAGCCCTTATATATTCTCTATGAATAGATAAAATTGTAGAGGCATCATTGATATTAGCCATTTCACAGTTGAAAGCGTTATTCTTTAGTTTAGAATAGTATGTTCCCATAGCACCATCAAAAACTAAAATAGAGTCTTTTATATATTCATTTATGTTCATTGATTCACCTCATAAGAATTTAAAATATTTTAAATATTAGTATATCAACCCCAAAAAAACTTGTCAATCTTTGGAAAACATAGAATAAAGAATTCTAATTAATTATAAGTTTATTATTTATTGAGCTATATCTACTTAATTGATGTTAAGATAAGAATTATAATAAGAATTGAGGAGATAATTATATTTATACTTATGAATATATATCAATTATATTTGCGATAGAGAGTTTAACTAAATAAGTTGATGAATCTAACTGTATAAATAAATTAAAAATTTTATAATATATAAGAGGTGAGAAATGAAAGATAGGCTTGATTTAACAGAAGGAAGAATTACAGAAAAATTACTTAAACTATCACTTCCAATAATGGGTACTTCATTTATACAAATGGGATACAACATGATAGATATGATATGGGTTGGTAAAGTTGGAAGCAAGGCGGTAGCTGCGGTTGGAACAGCTGGATTTTTTCCATGGCTTGCAATGGCATTTATTATGATTTCTAAAGTAGGCGGAGAAGTAAAAGTAGCACAAAGTATAGGAGAAAACAATATAAGTGCAACTAAATCATATATAAAATCAGCAATAGAAATAAATATTATGTTAGCAATAATATATACAATATCTTTAATAGTGCTTAATAAACAACTGATAGGTTTTTTTAAATTGGGAGATTTAGAAGTTATAACTATGTCTAGACAATATTTGATAATAGTAGCCTTAGGTATGGTATTTTATTTTATAAACCCAGTGTTTACTGCAATTTTCAATGGTCTTGGAAATAGCAAAACTCCTTTTTGCATTAATACAGTAGGATTAATAACTAATATTATACTTGACCCTATATTAATTTTCGGATGGGGTCCTGCTCCAAGGCTTGGTGTAGCAGGAGCTGCTATAGCAACTGTATTTGCACAAATAGTAGTTACGATGTGTTTTTTATGTATAGTTCTTAAGAGTAAAGAAGAATATTTTAGAATAAAAATATTTAGAAAAATAGAACTTAGATATTATAAAGTATTGTATAAATTAGGTTTTCCTGTAGCAGTACAGAATGGAATGTTCACAGTGTTTTCAATGTTACTAGGAGTAATTGTGGCATCATGGGGACCTGTTGCTGTTGCTGTTCAAAAAGTTGGTTCACAGATAGAAGCAATATCATGGATGACTGCTGAAGGATTAGCAGTCGCATTAGGGAGTTTTGTTGGACAGAACTATGGTGCTAAAAAGTACTCTAGAATAAACAAAGGATGTAAAATAGGTATAATTGTGTCTTCTATACTTGGAATAATAACTACTTTAGTATTAGTATTTGCAGGAGAGAGTATATTTTCTGTTTTTATAGATGAAAGTGAGGCTATAGAAAAAGGAGCAACTTATCTTAAAATCTTAGGATATTCTCAGTTTTTTATGTGTTTAGAGATAATTACAACAGGAGCTTTCAAAGGATTAGGGAGAACCTATATACCTTCTACTATAGTTACTATATTGACTGGTGCAAGAGTACCATTAGCGTACCTTATATCTAGACCAGAAATATTAGGCTTAGATGGTGTATGGTGGAGTATAACTTTATCAAGTATCTTAAAAGGGACACTGATGATAAGTTTATTTATATATTTATTGAAAATTGGAAAGTTGTATAAGATGCCTGAATAAAATTTAATTTATCTTAAATGTATAGACATTTCCTTTGTTTGTATATAAAATTATCTTATTATGTAAAAGATTTAATTAATGAGGAGTGAATTAAATGAAAGAGCCAATTTATAAAGTTATAGAAAATCATGTTAGAGAATTGATAAATTCAGACAGTTTGAAGAAAGGGGATTTAATCCCCTCTGAAAAACAGTTGAGTGAAGAGTTTAATGTAACTAGAATGACTGTAAGGTCTGCATTAAATAATTTAGTGAAAGAGGGATATATAGCTAGACAAAGAGGTGTAGGAAGTATAGTTCTTGCAAATAATATATATGATAATATATCATCTGTGAGTGGATTTACTAAAGAGATGGAAAGTAAAGGATATAAAGTATCTAACATATTGGTATCTCTTGAAATAGTTCAGGCAGATGAAGAATTATCAAGTAGATTAAATATAAGTCTGGAAGAAAATGTATGGGAAATAAAAAGAGTAAGATTAGCAAATGATGCAAGAGTTTCATATATGATTACTTATATGCCAGTTAAGCTATTTCCAAATTTAAATAAGATGCATTGTGAAAATTCTCTTTATAATTTTGTTGAAGAGGTGTGTGGATATAAGATAGCTATGTCAGAGAGAGAAGTACAAGCTGTAATATCAAATGAAGAGTGTATGGTTAACTTGAAGTTAGAGGAACCAGAGGCCCTTTTGTATATAAATCAAATTTGCAAGTTACAAAATAGTGAGGTTTTTGAATACTCACACACATATCACCATGGATATACTTTAACCTTGAGTGCTGTTGTCGAATAAAATTTAAATAAAATGAAAAAGTTTTCTTGAAATGTATATACATTTGATATATAATAATATCAAGAATTAAATGTATATACATTTAAAAATAAGATATATACATTAGAATAATAATTAGTAAAAAAGCATACTTTAAATGTATAATTTAAAGAAATTATGACTTAAAAACATTTAATAAATCTAATTTGGAGGGAAAAAAATGATAAAAATAATGTTAGCTTGTTCAGCAGGAATGTCAACTAGTTTGTTAGTTACAAAAATGGAGGATGCTGCAAAGGAAAACGGTATAGAGGCAGAAATATGGGCTATATCAGAAGTAAACTTAAAAAATGAAATAGAAAATTGTGATGTCTTACTTTTAGGACCTCAAGTTAGATATGTATTAGGAAAAGCAACTGAAATGGCAAAACCACATAATATTCCAGTAGAAGTTATAAATATGATGGATTATGGAAGATGTAATGGAAAAGCTGTGTTAGATAGAGCTATAGAATTAAATAATTCGAAATAAAGTTGTACTGGAGGATGTAAAATGGAAAAATTCATGTCATTTATGGATAAATATATAGTGCCTGTAGCTGCTAAAATAGGAGCTCAAAGGCACTTAGTAGCAGTAAGGGATGCATTTATATCGATGATACCTATAACTATGGTAGGTGCATTAGGAACATTAATAAACAACTTGCCACTAGAAGCATATAAGAACTTAATGGCAAGTATATTCGGAGAGAACTGGACTACATTTGGAGGAGACCTTTGGTGGGGAGCAATAGGTACAATGGCAGTATTTTTAGTAATAGGTGTTGCCTACTTCTTAGCCAAATCTTATGAAAGTGATGGACTACAGGCTGGACTTATAGCACTATCTATCTTTTTCATAATGTCTCCACAAATTGGTAAAATAGTTCCTGAAGGAGGAACTACAGCAGTTGAAGGATGGGGAATGATACAACAAACTTACTTAGGTACAGCAGCATTATTCTCTTCTATATTAATAGGATTATTATCAACTGAGATATTTGTAAGATTATCTAAAGTAAAGAAATTAACTATAAAAATGCCAGATGGAGTACCACCAGCAGTTTCAAGGTCATTTGCAAAGTTAATACCAGGAATGTTAACTATAATGATATTTACAGTAATAGGACTATTCATAAAGATACTTTCAAATGGAAGTTTCTTAACAGATATTTTAAACACTTATTTAGGAGCACCACTATCAAATGTAGCTGATAGTCTAGGTTCTACAATGCTTATTGCATTTATAATTCATATACTTTGGACTGTCGGTCTTCATGGTGCAAATATAGCACTTCCTTTTACAGAAACTATACTTATGAAATTAGGTGGAGAAAATGCTGCTTTAGCTCAAGCTGGAGCAACTGAAGGATACCATGTACTTGCAGGCTCATTCTTTGATGCATTTGTTTACTTAGGTGGTTCTGGAGTGGTGTTAGGATTAGTTATAGCTTTAATAATAGCAGGAAGAAGACGTAAAGAAATGATAGTATTAGGTGGACCACCAGCAATATTTAATATAGGAGAGCCATTGATATTCGGACTTCCAATAGTTTTAAATCCTATATTTATGATTCCATTTGTACTTGCCCCAGTAATATGCAGTGCTGTATCATACTTAGCAATAGATTTTGGATTAGTAGCACCAGTAATTTTACCTAAAATACCTTGGGTAACACCTCCTATATTAGGCGGAGCAATGGCTACTGGAGATTGGACTGGTGGAGCTTTAGCATTATTTAATCTAATACTATCAATATTGATATATATTCCGTTCGTCATAGCATCTGAAAAAATGGAAGCTAAGAAACTAAAAAATTAACAACTAGGTAATTTTATTCGAATAATTAATTTATCGAGTTGTATAGAATATACTAAATTATAGGTAAGGATGGTATAATGAGATGAAAAATGGACTAAAAATAGTTACAATCGGAGGAGGCTCAAGTTATACTCCTGAGCTTGTAGAAGGGTTTATAAATAGATATGAAGAGCTACCTGTAAAGGAATTGTGGCTTGTAGATATAGAGGATGGAAAAGAAAAATTAGAGATAGTAGGAAATCTAGCTAAAAGAATGGTAAAAAAAGCTGGAATAGACATGAAAATAAAACTTACCTTAGATAGAAGAGAAGCTCTAAAAGATGCAGATTTCGTGACAACACAACTTAGAGTAGGGCTTTTAGATGCAAGAATTAAAGATGAAACTATTCCTTTATCTCATGGAGTTATGGGTCAAGAAACTAATGGTGCTGGAGGACTATTCAAAGCCCTTCGCACAATACCAGTTATATTTGATATAATAAAAGATGTGGAAGAATTATGTCCAAATGCATGGATGGTGAACTTTACAAATCCAACAGGAATAATAACAGAAGCTGTATTCAAATATACTAATTTTAAAAAATATATAGGTTTATGCAATGTTCCAATTCATCTAAAAAACGATGTTGCTAAATTATTTAATGTAAAAAGTGACAGAATAAGTATGGATTTTGCAGGTCTTAATCATATGGTTTATGGTTTAAATGTATTTTTAGATGGAGAAGATGTTACAAAAGAAGCGATAGAAAAGTTTGTTAAAGCAGACATAAGTATGCAAAACATAAAGGCAATTGACTTTAATTCAGAATTTATAAAATCTCTAGGTGCAATACCTTGTCCATATCATAGATATTATTATAAAACTAAAGAAATGCTTGAAGATGAGTTGAGAGAGTTTAAAGAAGGAAAGGCCAGAGGTCAAGTAGTTAAAGAATTAGAGGAGCAACTATTTGATTTATATAAAGATGAACAACTAGATATAAAGCCACCTCAACTTGAAAAAAGAGGAGGAGCTTATTATAGTGATGCAGCTTGTAATTTGATAAGTTCTATATACAATGATAAAAAAGACATTCAAGTAGTTAATACATTAAACAATGGTGCTATAAGAGACTTTAAAGACGAGCAAGCTGTAGAAGTTAGCAGTGTAATAACAAAAAATGGTCCAAAACCATTAAGCATAGGATATTTACCAGATTCTGTACATGGGTTAGTAAGTCAAATTAAGTCATTTGAAGTATTGGCAGCTAAAGCAGCTGTATATGGAGATTATGAATCTGCTCTTTTGGCACTTTGTATCAACCCATTGATTCCTTCAGATGATTTGGCAAAAACTATATTGGATGAAATGTTAGAAGCTCATAAGGATTATCTTCCTAGATTTAATAGATAGTCTATAGAAAGTAGGTTATGGTATGACTAAAATTATAATAAATGCAGATGACTTTGGATATTGTGAAGCTGTTAATTATGGTATAATATCAGCTCATAATAATGGAATAGTTAAGTCTACTTCTATGATGGCGAATATGCCTGGGGTAGAGCATGGAGCAAAATTACTTAAAGAAAATAAGTCTTTAAATTGTGGAGTTCATATGACTTTAAGTTGTGGTAGACCATTATTGTCTGACTTAAAAACTATTGTTGACAAAGACGGTTTTTTTATTAGAAGAATTACAGACGAAATTATTAAAAACATGGATTGTGATGAAATTTATAGAGAACTTTGTGCTCAAATAGATAAAGTAAAAGAACTTGGAATAGAAGTATCTCATTTGGATAGTCACCATCATATCCATACTTTAGTAAGTTTAAAACCAGTGATAGAGAAGATTGTGAATAAGTATGACCTTCCAATAAGAGGTGGATTTGAATATAATTTAGAGTATTCAAAGATAGTCCCATTAATTGATAGTTTTTATAAGGAAAATGTAAGTGAGGAGTTTTTTATAAAAAATATAGACAAAATAATGAAGTATGATGTAGTGGATATTATGTCTCACCCAGCTTTTTTAGATGATTATATTTTAAATTCTACATCTTATGCGATTGACAGAACAAAAGAGCACAAGATACTTACATCTAAAGGTGTCAAAGAATTTTTAGAAGAGAATGGATTAGTCATATCAAGCTATAGAGATATCTAGGAGGTAGAATAAATGGATGAAAAAATGATAGAAATATCTTTTGGAATAATTGGATTTGCAGGTGACGCAAAAGGATTGGCATTTGAGGCTATAAAAGAAGCAAAGAGCGGGAATATAGATAAAGCAAGAGAATGTATTGAAAAGTCAAAAGAATCAATTCATAAAGCTCATAAATTCCAAACGGAACTAATACAAAATGAAGCTAGTGGCAATAAAACTGATATAAGTGTTATACTTATTCATGCACAAGACCATTTGATGACATCTATGAACTTTCAGCAGTTAGCAGAAGAATTTATAGATGTATATGAAAGATTGGAAAATAATTAATTTAAAATTATTATCATAAAAGGGAATATTGTAAAATGAAAAGGGAGCTCTTAGGAACTCCTTTTCCATTTTACAATATTCCCACTTTTTTTATAATTTATGACATAAAATCAGAATGAAAACACCAATTGCTTGTGCTTTCATTAAAAGTATTCTCATATGTTGTAACCTTTGTAAAAAAGTATTATAATAATTTCATAAAATAAGTCATTTCATAAATTACAGTTACAAACAATTTAATTATCCTGATATGAGAAACAAGACATATATATAAAAGATAGTATATTCCTATCATTATGAATTCTATATGTTAGTTATTACTTGGCAATGTTAAAATGATATTGCATACTTTTGAACAAACTATATAGCTTATTATGGCATTAATTTTTGTAAATTATATCCTTGTTCTATATATGTGACATTATAGAGTTTATAATTAAAATTATATCATAATTTGATATGGAAAATAGATTGTGTTCTCAATAAAGAAGAATTTATAATGAAAAATAGAAAACTGGAGGGATATGAAAATATGAAACAGACACAGGAAGAACACAATAAGGATTTAGAATATCTGTTACGCATGGCACAAGCAAAAGATAAAGAATTAGAGGGTGTGCTTGCGTATGCTGCTGATGGGATAGGAAAATTCGCATGTGATGAGAATTTTACTATACTTTATTATAATGATGGTCTAGCAAGACTAGTTGGAACAACAAGAGGGCGAATTGAAAAAGAAGGTTTTAATAGTAGTCTTTATATTTATCATGATGATATAGAGTATGTTCAGAAAGAAACAGTAAATGCTATGAATAATAAAGAAGTATTTGAAATGCGTTACCGATTGAAACATATTACTGGAAAAAACATATGGGTAAAAGTAAAAGGGATTTTCATGGAGGATTATTATAAGGGAATTTATCCTATAATGTACTTGTTATATACGGATATCACAGAGTTGGTTGAGACAAATGAAAAGCTTCAATTTGAAAAAGAAAGATATAAGGCATTTACTTCTTTGGTTCACGAACAATTTTTTGAATACAATTCCAGTAATGAACAATGTCCACTCATATTATTTGGTGGTGATTACGATGATGATGATAAAAAAGCATCACCAACCAAAGAGAATAAAGAACTATTTCTGGACAGCTTGGGAGAATGTGAAAGTCTGATAGAGGTTGAGGTTTTACTTTTCAACAATAAGCATGAATTGAACTGGTATCATGTTTCTGCAAAGGGACTGAAGAAAGAAAATGATAAATGGAGCATTGTAATTGGAAGGTGTGAGAATATCCAAAAACAGAAAGAAATAGATGAATGGAGAAGCAACAGAGAGCGTGAACTAATCAAATATTCTGAAATAGATTCTCTAACTGAACTTTTCAATCGATATGGCTTAGAAAAATCTGTAAATAGAGTAATCGAAGAATACGATGAATATGTATGTGGGGTTATAGATATTGATAATTTTAAAAGATTTAATGATTTATATGGGCATGTGTTTGGTGATGAAGTATTGAAGTATGTAGCCAGTGTACTTAAAAATGCATGTGATGTTTACGATTTTGTAGGGCGTATAGGTGGAGATGAATTTTTTATTTTCTTTAATGATATTAATAAAAAGAAAATAAAAGGACGTCTAGAAATGATTTTAAAGGAAGTTGCAAAGTCGAAAGAGACGTTATCGATACCAACAGAGGTTTCTGTCAGTATTGGAGCAGTCATAGTTTCAAAAATAAATACAGACTTTGTAGATGTATATCATCATGCCGATACAGCTTTATACAAGGCAAAAAGAAAGGGTAAAAATACATATTTACTGGAACTGTATAATGAAATATTCATTTAAATAAAAGTTCTCATTCTTGTTTAACTACATAAGAATGAGAACTTTTTGTATGTAATTGAATTAAGATAAAGAAAGATTATTGTTAAACTCATTTTTATCTGCAATATCCTTTTTTAGGTTAATGGAGCTTAGCAATATAATATCATTTTATCATTACTTAGCAGAAAAAGTTATTTTATCAAAATTTAAATATATTACTTAAAACTAAGAAAACCTTATCTGTAGTATATATAATTAAGATTAATTAGGAATTTTTATCCTTTTACAAAATAATATTGACTAAAAACAGAAAAATGCTATAATAAATATGTGCTCATGATAATCAATATCATATAAGTATAATAAACAGGTAGGAGAAAAAATCATGAAAAAAATAAAATCACTTGCAATATTTATATCTATTATAACTACGCTGGTACTTGTTACAGCATGTTCAGATAAAAATACAGAGGATAAAGATAATTCAGATACAAGAGTTGTACAATCTGTTAAAGGAGAGGTTAAGATACCATCAAATCCTAAAAAAATAGTTGATATATCAGGAAGTAGTGAAGAACTATTATTAGCAGGTCATAAACCTGTTGCAACAGCAAATGTAGACTCATATAAAACTGATAAATTACCAAGTTACATAAGAGAAGAGCTTAAAGATGTAAAAATAGTTGGACACTCAATGATGGATACTATGGATATGGAAGCTATATTAGAAGTAAATCCTGATTTAATAATAATGAGTCAAAGACAAGAGAAGATATATGACCAATTAAAAGAAATAGCACCTGTAGTAATGATGAAAGATTATGCAAATGACTGGAGAAGTAAGCTAACTGATGTATCAAAATTATTTGATAAAGAAGAGGATGCTAAAAGTTGGTTACAGAAGTATGATGAAAAAGCTACAAAATTAGGTAAAGAAGTTACAGAAAAAAACGGAGAAAAAACTTATTTACCAGTGTTAGCAAGTTCAGGTCAATTTATGGTATTTAGCGATGGTGGAATAGGAACTTTAATCAATGATGATATGAAGCTAGCTAGACCTGAGAACATGCCTAAGCAAGATGGAATAACATTACCAATGGTAAGTATGGAAGGTCTAACAGATATAGATGCAGACCATATAGTTGTAATTGCAACAGAATCAGATAAAAAAGATTTAGAAAATAGTGCTATCTGGGCTCAAATAAGAGCAGTAAAAGATGGAAATGTAACAATACTTGATGCAGCTCCATTTTTTAGTCAATCATATAATCCAATTGGAAAAGAGTTATTATTAGAATCAGTTAAAAATGAATTAACAAAGTAATTCTTAACTTAGTAGGTGTGAGATAATGATATTCATTTTTCACACCTATTTTTAGTAAAGCTTAAAAAATATTTAATAGATGTTATTATGCTAACGATTAAAAGGGAGAAGGAGGTAGGATAATTGACTAATTTTAGTAAAAAAAATTTAACTTATTTGTTGATATTAGTAAGTATAGTTGTACTTGTACTTGGAATTGTATTATCCATAGCTATTGGGGCAAAAAATATGAATCTATCCACTGTTATAGATAGTTTAATAAAAATGGAAGATGGAATAAATATGAGAATAGTAAAGGATGTTAGACTTCCAAGGGCAATAGCAGCAGCACTTGTTGGAGGCTTTTTAGCAGTTTCTGGGGCAATAATGCAGGGGATAACAAGAAATCCTATAGCTGAACCTTCTGTTATAGGCATTACACAAGGGGCTACATTTGCAATTGCAATATCACTAGTACTTCAAAAAAAACTTCCTCAGCTTATACATGGAAGCTTTAGTGTAATGATGTTTGCATTTATCGGAGCAAGTATAAGTGGATTATTTATATATTTTATAAGTTCTAAGTCAAGAGGAAGAGTTAATAATGTAAAATTAGCTCTTGCAGGAGTAGCACTTGGGACACTGTTAATTTCTTTAGCATCAGCGATATCTATGTATTTTAATCTATCCCAACAATTGAGCTTCTGGATATCAGGTGGTCTTGTAGGAGTAAATTGGGAAGGTGTAAAGTTATTATTTATAGCTGGTGGTATTGGATTTATATTAGCTATGGTTATGGCTCCAAGAATAACTATATTAAGCCTTGGAGAAGAAGTAGCAATAGGATTAGGTCAAAAAACTAATATTATTAGATTCATATGTATAATACTTGTAATATTAATGACTGGGGCATCTGTTTCGGTGTCTGGTAATATTATTTTTATAGGTCTTATAGTTCCTCAAATAGCTAAAGGAATAGTAGGTTCAGATTATAAGTATATAATACCAAGTTCTCTAGTTCTAGGAGCTGTATTGCTTGTATATACAGATATATTAAGTAGGATGATAAATCCTCCATATGAGACACCAGTAGGTTCTATAACAGCGCTTATAGGAGTGCCAATATTTATATACCTTGTTAGAAAGGGGGAAAAATAAGTACTATGAAAAATATTATGAAAAACAATTCAAAAACATTGCTTGTTGTATCAATTTTAGTGGTACTTATTTTTGTCACTTTTCTAGTGAGTTTAAACATGGGCTCATTTTCTATAGAACCAATGGATGTTATAAAGACTTTTTTAGGTGAAGGTCAACGGAATCATGAAATTGCTATATTCAAATTGAGATTGCCAAGAATAGTCATAGCTCTTTTGGTTGGTTCAGCATTATCAACAGCAGGTGTAATACTTCAAGGTGTTACAAAGAATGACTTAGCAGACTCTGGAATTTTGGGAATAAATTCAGGTGCTGCATTATTTGTAGTCGTTTATATATACATTATGAATGGGAATGTTTATGAAGGAATGAGTAATCTTACTGTATTTACAATGCCAGTTGTTGCACTTGTAGGAGCTTTATTTGGAGCTTTTCTTATATATTCTCTTGCATGGAAAGGTGGTATAAATTCTTCAAGACTACTACTGATTGGTATAGGTATAAACATAGCTTTTACTTCAATTTTGACGATATTTCAATTGAAATTTACAACACAAGAGTTTAATAGAGTTATGGCATGGACATCAGGTAGTATTTGGGGGACTAGTTGGAAATATGTGATAGCTGTACTTCCATTTATAGTAGTTTTTATGGGTATAACTATGTATAAAGCAAAGTATATAGATGTTTTAAACTTGGGTGACGAAGTATCTACGAGTCTTGGTGTAGAAGTAGAAAAACAAAGAAGAAGACTTATAATATATGCAGTAATTTTATCTGGTGTATCTACAGCAGTAGCGGGTAGTATTTCATTTTTAGGTTTAATAGCTCCACATATAGGTAGAAAAATAATAGGACCAAAACATAAAAGATTAATACCAGTATCAGCACTGATAGGAACATTATTACTTTTAGTAGCAGATACGATATCTAGAAATATTCTGGCACCTATAGAAATACCAGTGGGTATAGTAGTTTCTATAATAGGAGTGCCATACTTTATCTATTTAATGTTGGCAAATGATTAGGAAAGGGTGTTGTTATGAACTGTATAAATACTAAGAATTTAAATATATCATATGGAAACACAGATATTGTAAAAAATTTAAATTTAAATATACCAAAAGGAAAAATAACTACTATAATAGGGGCTAATGGTTGTGGAAAATCAACAATACTTAAAACTATAGGAAGAATTATTAGTCCTAAAAGTGGAAGTATATATATAAATGGAAAGGATATCTATAAAAAGAAATCTAAAGAAATAGCAAAAGATATGGCTGTACTTCCACAAAGTCCTCAAGCTCCTAGTGGTCTTACTGTTTCAGAGTTAATTTCTTATGGAAGATTTCCTCATAAAAGTGGATTTGGTAATTCTAGCAAAGAGGATAGAGATATTGTAAATTGGAGTTTAGAAGTTACTGGAATTTCAGATTTTAAAGATAGAAATATAGAAGATTTATCAGGAGGGCAAAGACAAAGGGCATGGATAGCTATGGCTTTAGCACAAGAGACTGATATATTACTACTAGATGAGCCTACAACATATTTGGATTTAGCTCATCAGTTAGAGATACTAAAATTATTAGACGAATTAAATAAAAAACAAGGAAGAACTATTGTCATGGTAATACATGAACTTAATAATGCGGCGAGATTTGCTGACCACATGATAGGTATTAAGAAAGGTAAAATAGTTTGTGAAGGTGATGCATATGATGTTATGACAAAAGATAATCTAAAAGAATTATTTAACATTGATGCAGAAATAGCAACAGACCCAAGAACAAATAAACCAATTTGTATAACTTATGACATGGTATAAATGGTGACAACATGGAAAATCAAGAAGCATTAAGGCACGAAAAAATATGGATTTTATTACTTAGATATTCGATACCTGCAATAATAGCAATGATGGTGACTTCGCTTTATAATGTAGTAGATAGAGCATTTATTGGTTCTATGGACGGAATTGGTTCAATAGCTATTGCAGGTCTTGGTGTAACTATGCCAGTATTCACACTAATAATAGCTTTTGGAATGCTAATATCGGTAGGAGCTAGTACAAGATTGTCTATAAAGTTAGGTGAAAGAAATAAAGAAGAAGCAGAAAAGATATTGGGTAATGCTTTAACATTATCTATAATTATATCTTTAATGATAACTATATTAGGATTAGTTTTTTTAGAAGATATACTTTTTATTTTGGGTGCAAGTAAAGATTCAATCTCTTACGCAAAAGACTATATGAGTGTCATATTGGTTGGAAGTATATTTAATCTAGTTGCATTTTCTCTTAATAATGCAATTAGGGCAGAAGGCAATCCAAAATTAGCAGCAAGAACAATGATTGTAGGTTGTGTATTAAATTTAATATTAGACCCTATATTCATATTTGTGTTTGATTTAGGCATAAAGGGAGCAGCTATAGCAACTGTACTCTGTCAAGTGGTAGTATTTATTTGGGTAACACAGTACTTTATAAGAGGGAAGTCTAATCTAAAACTAAAAAAATGTAACTTAAAGTTGGATAAAGATATAGTTAAAAATGTATTTGCAATAGGTATGACACCTTTTGCTATGGAAGTAGCTATAAGTATAACTCATATGTTTACAAATAATTCTCTAAAGGCTTATGGTGGAGATTTGGCTATTGGAGCTATGACAGCACTTACATCTATTTTATTGATGTTTATGATGCCTGTGTTTGGTTTGAATCAAGGTATGCAAACTATAATATCATACAATTATGGTGCAAAACAATATGAGCGTGCAAAGAAAACTTTAATACTATCCATTATAGTATCAATTGTTATATTATCATTTGGATTTTTAGTAGTACAAGTTTTTCCAGAAGTATTTGTAGGTATATTTAATAAAGATTCAGACTTAATGGAGATAGCTGTAAGAGGTATAAACATAAACTTAATTACATTGCCTATAATGGGAATTTCTATTGTAGGACCTGTGTATTTCCAATGTGTAAGTAAGGTTAAACATTCTATGTTTTTAACTCTTCTAAGACAATTTATTTTATTTATACCATTAATTATTGTACTTCCAATTCAATTTAATTTAGATGGAGTTTGGTTAGCACAGCCCATTGCGGATTTTATTGCTATGATAATTGTATTATTATTCTTAAGAAGAGAATTTAAAATAAGTCGAGTATAGATATATTAGAAAATAAAAGGTCTATCTAAAAATAATTTTGATTATTGAGAGATAGACCTTTTATATATTTCAAATTTTATGTTAAAAGATTTTTAGCTTGTATATTTATAGGGGGAGTGTAAAGATACTTTATATATTATATTTATCAGATATTAAAATGTAGAAGCAATTCTATAAATACCAAATTCTCTATGACCAAGGCTTTCAGCTTTAGTATATTTACCATTACAGACTTCCACTATTTCGCTGAATATTTCTTGACCTATATCTGCTATCTTAGCACCATCTGTTATGATTCTACCTGCATTTATATCTATATTATCTGGCATTTTGTTGTATGTATCACTATTTCCAGTGATTTTAATAACTGGAGAAATTGGGCTTCCTGTTGGAGTGCCTCTACCAGTTGAAAAAATTACAATTTGTGCACCACCTGCTACCATACCAGTAATAGAATCTATATCTTGTCCTGGCGTATCCATAAAATACAGACCTTTTTTATCAGAAGGTAAAATATCAGCATATTCAAGAGCACCTTTGAATGGTTTGTTACCTGCTTTATACATACATCCAAGTGATTTTTCTTCAATTGTTGAAAGTCCACCAGCTTTATTTCCTGGAGTAGGTTGACCACTACGTAAATCTTCTCCCATTGCAATTGCTCTTTTTTCTACATCACTTACAAATTTAAGAAATTTATCTTTCATTTTTTCATCTTCAAAACGAGTAGCTAGTAAATGTTCTGCACCAATTACTTCTGTAGTCTCACTTAGTATACTGCTTCCACCTTCATCTACAAGAAGGTTTGAGGCAACTCCAATTGAAGGGTTTGAAGCTATTCCACTTGTTGGGTCAGAGCCACCACATTCAAGTGCTAATGTAATTTCGCTCATATCGAATTCAACCCTTACTTCTTTTGATACTTCACGAGACATTTGACCTATTATTTCAGCTCCTTTAGAGACTGTCTTTAATGTTCCACCACATTCTTGTATAACAACATAATCTACTTTTTTTCCTGTTGTAGCTATCTCAGAAGCCAAGTCTTTTGCTTGAATACCATCACAACCAAGACCCACCACTAAAACTGCTGCAACATTAGGATTTTTACCAAATCCTATCAATGTTTTTGCTGTAAGTTCTATATCAGAACCAATTTGACAACATCCATGTTGATGAGGGATAGCTATTGCTCCAGGAACAAGTGATGCTATTCTTGTAGCTGTCTCACTTGAACATACAGATGTTGGAATAACTAAAACATGATTACGAATACCAAATTGTCCATTTTCTCTTAAATAACCCATTAATTTCATTTTAATTACCTCCTATTTTTTGTCTCCACGACCACGTGTACTTTCAATATTATGTACATGAACATAGTCACCAGTTTTTATGTTGACTGTTGCGATTCCTATAACTTCACCATATTTATAGACAACATCACCTTTTTTTACATCCTCTGTAGCCATCTTGTGAAAAACAGGGATATCATCATTTACTATGTAAGATTCTCCATCAATTGAAACCTTCTCCCCTTTAACTAAAGGTCTAACACATGTAACTAGATTATCTTTTTCGTTTGCATGAATAATTGCATTCATTACTTTTACCTCCTTAAATGTTAATTTACCTCAATATTTTCATTTGTTTTAAAAATAGTTTTTTTTCTTTTGTCCCTCTTATCTAGGAAAGAAACTAACATTGGACAACATATTGCTGTAACAATGATAGCAGCAGCAACTTGTACTGTTGAAACAGCTGCAATTGTCGCTAGAGTTGGGTCTATAGCAGCTAAAGCTTCAGGAGTACCAGCTGCATTACCAGCCGTTGTACCAGTTGCTGCACCTACTGCTGGATGTTCTGCACGTATAAGTTTCATTACAAAGTATCCACCCATACCTGTTATTAGAGTAACTCCTAAACCAAGTGCAACCCCAGGTAACCCAGCCGTTATAATTTGATTAAAGTTTAATGCAGCTCCTAAAGGGAAAGCAAAGAAAGGAATTAATAATGTTGTACCAGGTGCAAGGAATTCTCGTATATCTTCATCGAGATTACCAAGTATAAATCCAAGTAGTATTGGTATAAGTGCTGCAAATAGTGCTACTATAGGTACATTTGCAAGTCCAGTCACTCCAAAAGCAAGCATTGTGAAAAAAGGACCATCATTTAGTGATAATATAGATATTGCTCCAACATCTGTAGAGTCTCCATATTCTCCTGCAAGTGCAGCAAAAAGACCTCCATTTGAATTAGTCATAGTAGCAACTATGGCAAGTGGTGTAATACCAAGGATACCTTTAGGACCTATAAATTTACTAACAATAATACCTAATACTGCACCAATTACGAATTTTGTTGCTGTAAGTGCTATTCCTTTAGTCAATGGTTTACCAGCTTGCCTAATGTTAATTTGAGCTCCATTACATAGACAAAATAGAGCAAGTATACTCATTGCACCAGTTTTAAATAAGGATGTTGTGAATCCTCCAATTTCTAGGGCTTGTGGACATACTGTATTAAATAGTGCTCCCAATAATAGGGGGCATACCATAAGTCCTCCTGGCATCTTTTTCACTGATTTTAAGATGTGCATTTAGTATCACTCCTTTTCATTTTTATATAAGTATCTAAAAGCAATTACTATGCCAATATATAGATTTTATGTTTTAAGTTATTATGATTATTTTTATTGATTACTTGAAACACGGTAAGTTACTTAGAATTAGAAGCAGAATTGTGTAAACTTTAACATTAAAAATAATTATTTTATTATGTAATAGTGTTTTTCATTTAAAATAAATAAACGCCTTATGTATTAAAATTAAACATAAAACGTTTCGATATATTAAGAATGTATTATTTTTAAACATTACTTTCAATTTCTTTTAACTTTCTCCATAGAGTAGAGCGAGTTATTTTTAAAATTTCACAAGTCTTTGTAGTATTTCTATTGTTTTCGTTGTAAATTTTGTAGATATATTTTTTTTCTAGTGTATTTAAATCCAAGTTATTACAATCCAAGTTATTATTATTCATATTACCTATATTGTTTGTATACTCACTATTATATTTTTCTAACAAAATTGAGTCAAATGATTCTACAATAACAGCCCTTTCCATCATTCCTTCTAATTCTCTTATATTTCCTTCATATTCTCGTTCAAGAAGTACTTGCTTGATATTTGGAGTGATGATTAAAGGTGTTTTGTTGTATTTGATTGAATATTTATGTATGAAAAATTCTGACAATTCTAAAATATCTTCTTTTCTTTCTTTTAATGAAGGTAGATATAAAGTTAAGATATTTATTCTAAAATAAAGGTCTTGTCTAAATAAACCATCACGCATCATATTTTTTAAGTTTTTATTAGAGGCACAAATAATTTTTACATCTATAGGAATGACTTTATCACCTCCAATTCTCATAACTTGTTTTTCCTGTAAGACTCTCAGTAGTCGTCCTTGAAGTTCAAGAGGAATTTCACTTATTTCATCAAGAAAAATTGTACCTTCATGTGCTAGTTCAAATACACCTGCTTTGCCTTTTTTTCTTGCACCTGTAAATGAACCTTCCTCATAACCAAAAAACTCACTTTCTATTAAAGAAGGAGGTATGGCAGCACAATTTACAGCTACAAAAGGTGCATTTTTACGTTTACTATAGTTGTGTATACTTTGACAAAACAGTTCTTTACCAACACCCGATTCTCCAGTAATAATCATAGGAGTGTCATAACAGGCATATTTCTTTGCAATTTCTATGCAATTTTTCGTTTTTTCACTAGCATGTATTATGTCATCGAAAGTGTACTTAGCAGAAAGACCTTTATTTAATAGACTTCTTCTTATTGTATGCTCAAAAGAGCTTATCTCCTTACTATCTTGAAATGTAGAAACAGCTCCTTGAATTTGACCATCGACGATGATTGGAACTCTATTTGTAATTATTTTTGTACTTCCTATATTTTGTATCTCACCAATTTGAGGCTCCATAGTTTGAACTACTTGTGGTAGGACTGTATTTGGAATAACATCTATAATGTTATGATAAAGTGCATTCTCCTTTTTTATGCCAAATATTTTTTCTGCACTCTTATTAAATAATGTGATTATAAAGTTTTTGTCAACAGTTATTATGCCATCATGTACAAAATCTGTCATAGCCTCTATCTGTAATCTTCTTTTTTGTTCATCTTTGGTTGCATCAAGTATTTGTTCTGCTTGTTGAATAGCTCTAAGTATATTTTCTTCCCTAGACTCGATTAATATTCCCTTGCAATTGAGTCTTTTAACAATATGTGCAACAGTAGTATCTCCTATGTATGTGTTGATACCTTTTTTTCTGTATTTCTCTATAGCATCATAAATTTCTTCTTCTTTTTCAATTTCAATCATAGTTATTTTCTTATTTAATATTTCTTCTATGATGTCAAAACCATAGATTACATTATTAAATCCAATTATTCCAAATGGCTCATTAGAGTTTTTTACTTCTTTATAGCTTTCTATGATATCATAAGCATCTACTTTAATCTCAACTATAGGTATGTTGTAAGTAGATTTTAGCATATTATAAGTACCACCTCGGCTTATGATGATTCTAGTTCCATGATTAATGCTTTTTTCTGCAAGAGGTATCCCTTCTTTTAGATTGCCAAATACAACATCAATATTTGTATACTTGTTTTTTTTAACTATGTGAATTGATTTTTCATAGGTTCCTTTAGTAGGAGCAATAACGAGTATTTCTTTCATAATAATTCCTCCATGTTTCATCAAATAAACTTAAATATTATACTAAGACTAAATTTTATCAGTTATATTTTAATATTTTACTTTATATTTAATTATAAATAAAGTATTTTTAAAAAGAACATTATAAAAGACTGTATAAAAGTTAGGTTTTAGAATTCTAAAACTCCTTTTTGTACAGTCTTTTAATGTATAATATCTATTTGTCAAATCTATTTACTCTAAACAATTTCATATTTCTATTTTCTTTACCAAGATACAATTCACTCAACATTATACCGCCTAATATTGCAAATAGTATTCCATTTGCTCCATAACCCAGGCAATACCATAAATTGTGGTTTTTGTTATCTGGTCCAATAAATCCTAAATTATCTAAAGTAGAAGCAAAACAACCACAATATTTATATTCAATCTGTATATCCTTTATATCCTTAAACATGCTTTTCAATCTTTGCTCTAAAATGTCATACTTTTTATTGGCTAAAGTTTCATTTTCTATATCATCAAAACTTACATCCTCGCCGCCTATGATTAATCGATTATCTTTCGTAGTTCTTAGATAATTATAAGGGTCGCAGTTATCTCTAATTAGAATATTGTTTTTCCAAGAATCTATGTTTTTAAGTGGCTTTGTTGCTATATTGAAAGTATTTGACTTAGTTGCAAAGTTTCTTTTGGTAAATAAACTTGTATTATATCCTGTAGCTACAATTAGTTTTTTTCCATGAACTTTATAACCATAAGATACCTCAGCAGTTACTTTATCATTTGAAAAATCTACTTTTTTTACTTCTGTATTTTCATATACCTGAAGGCCATTTTTTAGACTTACATCGATTAAATGATGACTGTATTTATATGGGTCTAATTCTCTACCTCCATTTTTTGCTATCAGCCCTGACTTTAAATCAAAACTAAAAGGGTTTGTAGATTCATCAATATATTCAACATCAAATCCATTTTCTTTTCTTAAATTATATTCTTCTTTTATAGCCTTAATCTCAAGTTTATTAGCAGTGTAAAGTAGAGTATCTCTTTTAGCATAATCACACTTATTTCCATATAGTTCTATAAATTCATCTAATTCTTCAAGTGCTGATAAGCAAAGGTTGTATGCCTTCAAGGCATCAGTTAAAGTCATAACTTCCGTTAAGTCTATCAAATTGTCATCTAGTTCATACTGCAAAAGAGAAGTGGTTACACTAGTGCTTCCATGTGCAATCCTTCCTTTTTCAAGAATGACTGATTTTATATTATTTTTAGCTAGATAGTAAGCACAAATACATCCAGTAACGCCGCCACCAACAATTATAACATCAGTATCAATATCCTCAGTAAGATATGGAAATTGTTTTGGGATTTTATTTATATTAGTAAAAATAGGCTTTCCTTTTACATATTCTTGATTCATATATTTCACTCCTAACATTTATTATGTATGAGTGTATTATTTTCTATAGCAAATAATATTATACATTTTAATTATCTGGATATATGGGTATGTATAAATAAAAATGTGATAACATTTTAGTGTAAAACATATGTATAATATATTCATAAGTACTTTGTTTTAAGTAATAGTGGTATATAATGTTTTAATAAGAAAAGGGATTTAATAAAAATTAATTAAAAATTTAAAGTAGGAGGTAAATTTATGCTTTCAAAAGATATAGCTTCAAAGGTATTAGAAAAGTGCCTAATTACCGGAGGAGACTTTGCTGAGATTTTTGAAGAAGACACTTTAAATAATTCTATTAGTTTAATAGATAATAAAGTAGAAAATGCAATAGGTGGAAGAAATTATGGTATAGGAATAAGAATATTTAAAGGATTAAAGAGTATCTATGCTTATACAAGTGACAATTCTTTAAATAGTCTGTTGGATGTAGCATATAAAGCTGCTGTTGCTTTAGGTAAATTAGAAAATGGGAAAAGTGTAATATTAAATGACAGTATTAAAATAAATAACATACATAATATAAAAATTTATCCAAATTCAATAGGTAATAGAGATAGAGTAAATGTAATGAAGATTGCATATAAGAGTGCAAAAGAGTTTAGTAGTGATATATCTCAAGTAAGTGTTAATTATTCAGATAAAGACCAAAAAATATTAATTGCAAATACTGAAGGGATATATGTTGAGGATAGAAGAATAAGAACTAGACTTGGAATAAGCTCAGTTGCATCTAAAGGCAATGAAAATCAAACTGGATTTGAAGGACCAGGAGGTTGCAAAGGATTTGAGATATTTGAAGAAATAGACCCAGAATACTATGCAAGAGAATCAGCTAGAGTAGCACATACTATGTTACATGCTAAAAATTGTCCAGCAGGCAATATGATGGTGGCAATCGATAATGGATTTGGAGGGGTAATTTTCCATGAAGCTTGTGGACATTCTCTGGAAGCTACAGCAGTTGCAAAAGGGAACTCTGTATTTGCAGATAAATTAGGTCAACAGATTGCTTCTACAAAGATTACGGCTATAGACGATGGAACAATACCAAATTACTGGGGTTCCATGAATATAGATGATGAAGGAAATCCAGCTCAAAAAAATATATTAATCGAAAATGGGATATTAAAGTCTTATATGATAGATAAGCTTAATGGAAGACGAATGGGAATGAATCCTACAGGAAGCTCTCGTAGACAAAACTATAAATTCGCTCCAACTTCAAGAATGACCAACACCTATATTGCTGCTGGAGAAGATAAGCCAGAAGATATTATAAAGTCAATACCAGATGGTCTTTATGCTAAAAAAATGGGTGGTGGTTCTGTAAATCCTGTAACAGGAGAGTTTAATTTTGCAGTTTCAGAGGGATACTTGATAAAAAATGGAGAAATACAAGAGCCAGTTAGAGGCGCTAGTTTAATTGGAAAAGGTAGCGATGTACTTATGAACATAGATATGGTTGGGGATAACTTAGAACAAGCTCAGGGGATGTGTGGTTCATCATCAGGAAGTATACCAACTAATGTAGGTCAACCTATGATAAGAGTAAAAGAAATTACTGTAGGTGGAAGATAGGAGGGATAAGTATGGAACTTAAAAGTTTTAAAGATATATTATTTAAAAAAGCTCTAAGTGAAGGTTTTGAAGAGTGTGAGGTATACTATTATACAGGAGAAAATTTAAGTATAAATATATATGAAGGCGAAGTTGAAAAATACAATCTTGATAAGTCTTTTGGTCTATCTTTTAGAGGGAAGATAAATGGGAAAATAGGTTACTCTTATACAGAAATTTTGGATGATAAAGCTGTTGATATGTTGATAAAAAATGCAAAAGATGGAGTAAATACCATTGAAAATGAAGATGTACAATTTATATATGAAGGTGACAAACAATATAATGAGGTAAAGACTTATTCTAAAGAGCTAGAAAATTTAGAAGCGGATAAGTTGATTGATTTAGCTTTAGAAATTGAAAAAGAAACTAAGGCTTATTCAGATAAAGTAATAAATTTATCTAGATGTACTATATCTTATTCTGTATCAAGTAATGGTATATATAATACTAAAGGTCTTGATTTAAGTAATAAGACTAATATGCTCATAGGATTTGTAGTTCCCATCATACAAGACAATGAACAAAAATACGATGGAGTAGGGTACAATATAGCAACTTCTATTGAAGAAATAAAGCCTTACGAGATAGCAAAACTTGGTGTTGAAGATGCTTTATCTAAGGTAGGGGGTAAGAGTATTCCATCAGGTAAATATAGAACTATATTGTTTAATGAGGCTATGGTATCTTTACTTAGCACATTCTCTGGAATATTTAATGCTGATTCAGCTCAAAAAGGATTATCTTTATTAAAGGATAGAGAAGGGGATATGATAGCATCTCCTATAGTTACAATAGTTGATGACCCACTTTTAGAAAATGGTATGGCATCTACTCCTTTTGATGATGAAGGAGTAGCTACCTTTAGAAAAGAAGTCATTTCAGATGGCAAGCTTATAACTTTACTTCATAATTTAAAGACGGCTAATAAGGCAAATGTAAAAACTACAGGAAATGGAATAAAATCTTCATATTCATCACCTATAGGTATACATCCAACTAATTTCTATATAGAGAAAGGGGATAAATCTATAGATGAAATTATGAAGGACATAGGTGAAGGATTGATGGTTACTAGTTTTGCAGGGCTTCATTCAGGTGCAAATTCAGTAACAGGAGATTTTTCTTTAGCAGCTAAAGGCTTTTATATCAAAGAAGGTAAAAAAGTATTTCCAGTAGAGCAAATTACAGTAGCAGGAAACTATTTTGACTTGTTGAAAGATATTGAAGTTATAGGGAATGATTTAGAATTTCCAATGAGTAGTATAGGTTCACCTTCAGTTGCTATTAAAGAATTATCAGTAGCAGGTAAAGATGAATAAGTAAAAATAATTGTATAAAGTAAAAAGCCATGTTAATTTTGATTAACATGGCTTCTTACTTTATAATTTAAATTTTGTTATTTAAATCATATAGACGAATTTGGATACATACAATTAATATCATATGTTAAATTTAAAGGAGGATATATTATGAGTGATGCACATTACGATATGCATAAGAGAAAGGGATACTCAAGTGATGAACCATACCCAGAAATCAGAGTATCAGGACCAAATAAGTATTATGCAGAACTACTGATGGATGATTATTCTGGTAGAGCTAGTGAATTTACAAGTGTAACACAGTACTTATACCATGATTTTGATTCAGATAAAAATTATAAGGAACTTAATGAAATGTGGGTAAATATATCTATAACAGAGATGTTACATATGGAGATATTAGCTAAGACAATAAGACTATTGGGTGGAAATCCTATATACAGGGGTTCTACAAGTTCATGTGGTGCATATTGGAATGGTGGTTTTGTATATTATGGAGATTCCATTTGCGACAGACTAAAATCAGATTTAAATTTGGAGTATGTAGCCATTGATAATTATTATAGAGATATAAGTATTATAGAAGACCCTTATATAAAAGCTATATTAAATAGAATAATTTTAGATGAAAAGGTTCATGTAGGCTTGTTTAAAAAAGCAATAGAAAAGTACTGTAGATAAACTTAAAAGTTTAGTTATTCATCATTTTATTCATATATATAAAATTACTATCATACATTTTCTTGAAGGGAGTTGCTATTGATATGTATTATGTATATGTAAATGATATAAATATAGCAGTTTATGATTTAAATCCGAGTGCTAAAAAAACAGTACTTTTTATACATGGCTGGCCATTAGGACATAAGATATTTGAATATCAAACTAACATACTGCCGAAACTCGGATATAGAACAGTTTCAATTGATTTAAGAGGTTTTGGAAAATCTGGTGCGACATCAGGAGGATATACTTATAGCCAATTAGCAGATGATATTTATAAGGTGGTACATGCTATTGGATTAAAAGACTTTACTCTTGTTGGTTTTTCAATGGGAGGAGCAATTGTACTTAGATATATGAGTCTGTTTCATGGATATGGGGTATCAAAATTAGCATTGCTTGCAGCAGCAGCACCATCGTTTGTACAAAGACCTCCAGAGTTTCTGTATGGAATGACACGTGAAGATGTTAATCATTTGATAGCTCAGGCATGTACTGATAGACCAGAAATGGTAAGCAATTTTGGAGAACAAGTATTTGCATCAAATCCATCAGAAAGCTTTAGAAGGTGGTTTGACGATATTGGTTTTAGTGCATCAGGTATTGGTACGATTGCAACAGCAGTATCTTTAAGAGATGAAGAATTATTTAATGATTTAAAATGTGTAAGAGTGCCAACAGGTATCTTCCATGGAAAATTAGACCAAGTATGCCCATATGAGTTTGCAGTTTTTATGAATGAAAAAATAGAAGATTCAACTTTATATACTTTTGAGTATAGTGGTCATGCTATATTCTATGATGAACTCAAACTATTTAATCAGGAATTCTTACAGTTTTTAGAGGAATAGAGATATCTTAGAATATTTAAAATAAAGTAATAGTATATTATAAAGTGGTATAGATGGAGTATTATGCCACTTCATATACTATAGATAAATGGGGTTTTAGAACTATCACTAAGTTCTGAGACCCTATTATTATATGTCATTAAAGATAAGTGTTATGTATATTATTTAGAAAAAATTCCTTTATAAATAAAATTAATAAATATATAATCGAAAATAAAAATAGATACTTATCTGAATAAAGTATATGGCTATTTATTTATTTGCATACCTTTGTGTAGAACTGATATTGCTGCTGATATAAGTATTATACCCATGAAAGCAGGAGAAGCATGACCAAATAATACATAGATTTGACCTCCAATAATAGGTCCAATTATTCTTGCTAAAGATTGAATAGACTGACTACCTCCTTGAATTCTCCCTTGTTCACTAGAATCTACAGATTTGGATATCATACCATTGAATGAAGGTCCAAAGATTGAATCACCAAAGCCAAATATAAACATTCCAATAATAAAAAGAGGATAGAATGAGAATAAAGCTGATGTAGCTATAAAACAGTAACCTGCAATCTCTGAAACCATTCCTAGAATTACTATTTGTACATCACGAAGCTTTAGTAGAAGTTTTGGCATTATAAAACCTTGTGAAATTATATCTTGTATACCCATAATTGAAAACATAAGTCCAATTAGTGTAGGCCCCCAATTAAAAGTATCTAGTGTAAATTGAGAGAAGACAGCCTGCAAAGAGCCATTGGGTATCCAAAGTAAAAATCCTGATATAAGCAATCTTTTTAAGGTCTTTATGGAAAGTACACTTGTGAGTTGTGTGAATGGATTCAATCTTACAAATGTAATCTTTTTAAGTCTATTAGTTTTATCAAGACTCTCAGGCATATATAAGAATCCATAGATAAAATTTAATAAAGTAATTGTAGCGCCAAAATACATAGGGACAGAATAACCAAATCTTGCAAGTAAGCCACCAATAGTAGGCCCTATAGCAGCGCCTGCACCTGCAACTGCACTAACCCATCCAAAGTATTTTGTTCGTTGTTCTATAGGAGTGATATCTGCAAAATATGCGAAGATAGTACTTATACTACCTCCTGTTAGACCTTCTATTATACGTCCTACAAATAATACCCATAGAGCTCCTCCCATACCAAAGACTAGGTATCCAATTGCAGAGCCTAAGAAGCATATTAAGAGTAAAGGACGTCGACCATATCTGTCACTCAAAGCTCCAAGCCCAGGAGCAGCAAAAAATACACAGAATGCATAAATGGATGTAAGTAGCGTAACGACTATTGCTTGATTTTTTGGATTAGTTATATAAGGTTGTACTAAGAATGGGACAACAGGATTTATAATACTGAAGCCTATTCCACAAAGAAACACAGACATAAGACCAAATGTTAAAGCCTTTTTATTTAGGGTTTGTTCTGTGATTCGTTTGTTGTTTGATTTAAATTTGAACATTTAAATTCTCCTTTCAAAAGTTATTTTGGTTCCTTGGAAACATATTTATCGTATCATCATTTTGTTTCTTTGTCAACAAAAAGTAAAAATAAAAAAAGCAACCTGTTCTCGTTTGAGTCTGGTTGCTTGTAATTTTATTTTATTCATCTAAATTTATTCTGATTTAATATCTATATCAAGTTTTTTAATCTCTGCATCCAAATGATTATTATATCTTTCTACAAGGTTAATCATACTGTTAAGTTGCTCTTCTGTTACATCTTCAAATACAGTTTTATCTCTTTCTTGAAATTCTCTATGCAGTTCCTCATGAACTTTGTTAATTGCTTTTCCTTGCTTAGTAAGCCTAAAATAGATTTCTTTTTTATTATCCTGTTTTTGATAACTTTCAATATAGCCTTTTTTCATGAGTTTTTTAGTTACTTTACTCATGGCTCCTCTAGTCATATAAAAAGATTCTGCAAGTTTTGTTACGTTGGAATCTGTATTTTTTGCAATGTATTCTATACAATGTACCTCAGAAGGTTTATAATCCTTAAGTGCCTCTTCCATCTTAGACTTATTAAGCCAAGCCAGTTTGTTAAATAAGTTCCTAAAGCCTGTTATGACTTGCTCTTCTTTATTCATGAACCGTCCTCCAATTCGTTGATGCATTAACAACATTATATTAAATTTTTGTTACTATTTCAACAACGTCAAAATAATCATATTAGAAATTAAATAATATATAAAAAAGATAGCATAGACAACTTTCCTATAGAAAATAATACCAAATGATATAAAATATGATTTTTAAGATTTAAAACTTTTTCAAAAAGTGCTACAATAGACCAAATTATTAGTTTCTATATTCACTAAATAGGAGGTGGTGGTATGAAAAAACATAATATTTTATTTGTATCAACAGATGACAAAATAAATATAGATATCTCAAAACAGTTAGAAAATATATTTGGAGAATTTTGCAATATAGATAATTTGGTTTATATAGATAGAATAAATATTGAACTATTAAAGTATGAACTTATAGTATGTTCAGATAATGAGATAAAAGAACACATACACAATAATATCGATAAAAATATACCAATTGTAATAATACATCGTACAATAAACATTGAAAATATAAATCAGATAATAAGTATAGAAAATGATTCTGAAGTTATGGTTATAGATGATTATAAAGAATCAGCAGATGAAACAGCCAAGATAATTAGAAAACTAGGATTAATTCATATTAATCTGATACCATATTATCCAGGATGTGATAAGTCTAAATGTGAGATTGGAATTATTACAGGAAGCAGAAATAGTATACCACAAAATGTAAAGCAAATAATAGACATAGGGGATAAAATAATCGATATAAATACAGTCATAGAAATCTTTACAAAGCTGAACATATCTATAGATAAACTACATATCATTAAAGAAAAATATAATGAAGATACAGTAAGTGGATATAGGTATTATACAACTATGAATAAAACTATGAAAAGTTTTTTGGAGATTATTGATGAAGGTATTGCTTCTATTGATAAATTAGGTAAATTTATATATTGCAATAAAGTATTTTCTAATCTAGTTGGGATAGACCAAAATGAGATTATATCTAATAATTTTATGGATTTATTTAGTGATAAAACTATCAAAAAAATATTTTTTCAAGAGGATGAAGTTAGCGATGAAGTAGTGAGTTTAAATAATAAAAAACTCATAATTAATAAAGTAAATGTGTATGAAAATAATGAGCGTATAAAAAGCATTATAAGTATTAAAGATATAAGTGCAATTCAGATGCTTGAAGATAAGATTCAAAATAAATTTCAGACAAAAGGATTTGTATCAAAGTACACATTTGATAATGTTGTAGGAGAAAGTAAGATAATAAAAGAAAAGATTAATATTGCAAGAAAAATAGCATCTACAAATTTTTCGGTGTTGATACTTGGAGAAAATGGAACAGGAAAGGAAATATTTGCTCAGGCAATACATAATGAATCTCTAAGAAAAGACAAGCCGTTTGTTGCAGTAAATCTATCTTCTTTATCAGATACACTCATTGAAAGTGAACTTTTTGGTTATGAAGAGGGAAGTTTTACAGGAGCTATAAAAGGTGGAAAAATAGGGATATTTGAAAGAGCACATACAGGAACAATTTTTTTGGATGAGATAGGTGATATCTCCTTGGATGTACAGCAAAGATTGTTAAGAGTTTTACAAGAAAAAGAAGTCATGAGAATGGGTGGAAGTAAAATTATACCTGTGGATGTTAGAATTATAGCTGCAACAAATAAGGATTTAAAGAAAAAAATCAAAGAAGGTTCCTTTAGAGAAGATTTGTATTATAGGATTAATGTATTGAATATAGAAATACCTAGGCTTAGGGCACGTAAGGAAGATATACCCCTTATAAGTAAGTATTTCCTGGATGAAATAAATAGTAATAAATGTTTTACAGAAAAGTCGATGCAGGTATTAAAACTGTATAAGTGGCCAGGTAATGTAAGAGAACTTAAAAATTTGATTTATTATATAGACACCATAGTAGAGGAAGACATGGTAGACTATGAGCATTTGCCAGAACAATTCAAATTTGAAAATAACAATACTTTAGTTAATGAAAATTTTGATTCAATTATACTAGATTTCAAACAATCAAATTTCTTTAATGAGAGTATTTGTATATTGATGAGTATAGAAACTTGGAATAATAAAAATATATCTTTAGGAAGAAATAAATTACAAGAAATTTTAAAAGAAAAAAGTATAAAATTAAGTGTAGACCAAATTAGAAAAAGAATAGATAAGTTAAAAAATCATGGATTACTATCTTCTGGAGTAAAAAAACAAGGGAGCTTTATAACTGATGAAGGAAAGAATTTTATATCATATGCAAAATTTAAGGGGGAAATATAGGGGACTAGAAATAGATACTCCCCTAAAAACTCCCTATAATAGTCTTAAATAAATAAAATTATTTTAAATATTAAGATAATTTTAAAAATATTGAATTATAAACAAAAAATATTATTTCTAATAAACAGTAGTAAATCGTCATTTTACTACCGTTTTTATTTTTTGAAAGATTTAATGTGCAATTAAAACTTATATTTTGGCATATCAATTGCTATATAGTGAAAATATAAAAAAATTGTAAAATTTGGAGGATGTTGTTATGAAGTCAGCTTATAAAGGATATGAAGCTTATAGTTATTTAGAAAAGGGAAAAGATATCTCATCTATTGAGATGTGTAAAGGAGATAAGAGAGTAGAAGAGTATCTTATCGAATTAGATGATGTTCAAGAAGCTAAAGTTAAAAATATAGTAGATGAAAAAGTATTTATATCTCTACATGAACATCCAGTTTTATTTCCAGAGCACTTAGAAAGAGATATATTTGAATACAACAGAGAAGGTAAACAAAGATGTGCTTATGAAGCACTATCAAGAGGATATTACGATGCTATATTTGATAACCTAATGGATGGTGTGTGCACAATAACATCAAATGCAGGATGGAAATGGGATGACATATTAATTGATTTAGGCATGAGGTTATGTGATTTAGCACACCAAGATTTTGTTATAAAGTGTGAAAAAGTGGAAGACATATATAGAGCTAAAAGTGAAGGTAAAGTGGCATTGATACCAACACTAGAAGGAGCAGCACCAATAGAGAATGAACTTGATAGAATAGATATATTATATGGATTTGGTATAAGGTTAATGGGTATCACATACAGTGAATCCAACGCGTTAGGTTCTGGGTTAAAAGAAGAAAAAGACGGAGGTCTTACTAATTTTGGTAGAAAAGCTGTTGAAAGAATGAATAAGATTGGTATGGCAATAGATTGTTCTCATGTTGGAGCACAAACAACACTTGATGTTATAGAGTATAGTAAAGACCCAATAATATTAAGTCATGTTGGGGCAAGAGGCTTGTGGGATACGAAAAGATTGACTCCAGACGAAGTGCTAATAGCATGTGCTAAAAAAGGAGGCGTTATAGGTGTAGAAGCTGCACCTCATACGACAATAACTGAGAAAAATAAAGAACATTCAATAGATTCATTTATGGAGCATTTTGAGTATATCAAAAACTTAGTAGGAATAGACCATGTAGCATTTGGACCAGATACAGTATATGGTGACCATGTAAAATTACACTCAGTATTAGCTGCTAAATTTGATATAAAAAAAATAACAGGTACAAAAGAACATCCTAAAGTAGAATATGTAAAAGGGCTTGAGAATCCAACTGAGACTTCAAAAAATATTGTTAGATATTTAGTGAAAAATGGATACAGTGATGAGGAAATAGAAAAGGTACTGGGAGGAAATATACTTAGAGTATTAAAGCAGATATGGAAATAAGTAAATAGAGTAGAAGTATTAATAAAAGTTGAGGATTTATAGGGAGGTTTTATAAATGGATTATTTAAAATTAGCCAATCACCCACTCTTGTGGATAGCAAGTACAGTAGCAGTATCAATAGTAGTGGTACAATCTCTTATATTTGCTATAAAATCATGTAAAGTTGGTAAAACAATGGGAATAACAGATAAACAAATAAAATCGGCTGTTAAAAGTAGTGCTATTTCAGCTATAGGACCTTCAATGACTATATTTGCTGGAATGGTATCACTTATAGTCACTATGGGTGGACCCATAGCATGGATGAGATTATCGTTTATAGGTTCTGTAATTTTTGAATCTATGTCAGCAGGGTTTGGAACAGATGCGTTAGGTATAACTTTGGGTTCTTCTGAAATGACAAAATTGGCATTTACAAATGCGGTTTGGACTATGATACTTGGTTCTTTAGGATGGATAATATTCACGTTACTGTTTGGACATAAATTGGATAAGATAACTAATGTCATATCTAGTGGTAAGAAATCATTTATACCAATAATATCTTTAGGAGCTATGCTAGGTTCATTTGCATATCTAAATGCTGATAGGGTGTTACGTTTTGATAATGGAACAATTGCATGTATAAGTGGGATGGCTATAATGATAATATTATGTATGATTGAAAAGAAGAAAAATATAAAATGGTTAAGAGAGTGGGGGCTTACAATATCAATGTTCAGTGGAATGATAATAGCTTCAGTAATATAAAGGGGGAAGTTTTATGAGTAAAGTAAAATCTATATACAATGAAGAGTACTTACCTTTTATGATAAGGTATGGAAGATTGACTTTATCTTTGGGTATTATAGCAGCTTTGGTTCCTGGAATAATTTTGAGTTTTGGATTTGGTCTTATGCCTCCAATATCAGCATTATTGGCAAGTACGATGGCAATTGTTAGTATGAGTGCTCCAAACTACATAATAGAGCCAGTTTCTTATTCTCCAATTTTAGGTATACCAGGAACTTATATGAGTTTTCTTTCTGGAAATATATCTAATATGAGACTACCATGTTCAATAGCAGCTCAAAAGGCAGCAGAAGTTGAATCAGGGACAGAAGAAGGTTCAATAATATCTACAATAGGTATAGCTGTATCTATTTTAGTGAATATAAGTATATTAACTATAGGAGTAATTCTAGGAGGAAGTGTATTATCTAAGATTCCAGCTGAAGTAGTAGAAAAACTAAATTTAATATTACCAGCTCTATTTGGGTCAGTATTTGGACAAGTATTTTTACAGGATAAAAAATTAGGTATAGTAGCAATCGTAATATCTGTATTAACGATTACACTATCAAAGCAAGGTATAATACCACAATCTTTAGTAGTTCTTATATGTGTATTTGGGACTATATTAATTGCAAGAGCTATGTATAAAGATAAACTTAGTGATTAATAACATTGAAATAATAATAAACTCTTAAGTATTATAATTTAGTTTTAATGTACAAAAAATTGCAGAAAAAATTACTTAAAAGTACGATTTTAGGGAGGGAATATCTTGATATACGATTTAATATTAAAAAATGGATTTATAGTAGATGGGACTGGAGATGTTGGTTTTTATGGAGACATAGCAGTTAAAGATAATTTAATAGTTAAAATAGATTCTGAGATAAATGACGACACAAATAAAAAAATTGATTGCCTTGGGAAAGCTATAACCCCTGGATTTATTGACCCTCATGTTCATGAAGAGATAGTGGCAATACTAGATGGTAAATTTGAAAAATTCCTAAAACAAGGAGTTACAACAACTATAAATGGTAATTGTGGACATTCTATAACACCATATTCTTCTGAAAATGTATATGAATATATGTATAAAAATGGTTTATTACTTGAAGAAGAAAAAAAGTATCTTATAGATAAAAATAAATATTGGAATAATTTAACAGAATATTGTGACCTTATATCTAAAAGTGGTATTTCTATTAATATGGGATTTTTGTTGGGGCATGGGACTATAAGATGGAGTGTTATGGGAGGGTCAAAAGATAGACCACCTACAGAAGACGAAAAAAAAGAAATTACAAATATAATAAATGATGGTATGAAAAGTGGGGCTTTTGGAATATCTACTGGATTAGCATATATACCAAGTAAGTATGCTGATATTGAGGAACTGGTTGACATTGCAAAGTTGATTAAAGAACATGATGGTATATATACATCTCATATTAGAGATTATATAGGGAGATATAATGCAGTAAAAGAAACTATAGAGGTTGGTCAAAAAAGTGGGGCTAGAGTACAAGTATCTCACTTAAGTCCAGTTGAAATAGAAGCCTTTGATGAGATATTAAAAGCTAGATACAATGGTGTTGATATAATGGTTGATACAGTACCTAGAAGTTCTGGGCATTGTATGAAAAAGAAAAGAGTAATTCAGTTTATTATGGCAATATCGTCTAGCCTATTTGAATTAGGTATGGATGGAGTGATGGATGCTCTTAGAAATGAAGAGGGAAGAGCACTTATATTAAAAGAGGCATTTATACTTGGAGATAGAGGAAGTATAATACTTTTAAATACTAAAGATATTGATATGGAAAAAAAATCAATACGTGAAATAGCTATTCAAAAAGGTGTGGATGAGGATACATTATTACTTGATTTACTTTTATATGGAGATGAAGAGCTTATCTTTTGTTTAGGGGGGATGTATAGAGCTGATTTCCCAGATAAATTGCATGACAATAAAATAATTGATAATCCATTTGTTATGGTTGGTTCAGATTGTTTGTTTAGTGTAGGTGGAGATATGTCATGGTTTGAACTACAAAGAAGAGGAGCCTTTCCAATTTTCTTCAGTATGTACAGAAAATCAGGTGTAAGGTTAGAAGAAATTGTAAGAAGAGTTACTTCGTTGCCAGCCAGACAATTTAAAATAAAAAATAGAGGTATTCTTAAAGAAGGAAAAATAGCTGATATAGCTGTTATTGATATAGAAAACTATAGTTATCCTAGGTCAGAAGATATTGATTTCTCAAAACCACAATTATTAGCTAAAGGTGTTGAGTATGTAATTGTAAATGGGAAAATCGCATTGGAGGAGGGCAAAGTTACTGAGACTCAATGTGGTGAAGTATTAAAAAAATAAATGCCAAATAAGTAAAGACGGAATATGAAATTTATTTATATAAAAATCAGATTTCGTTTTTACTAATAGTAATAAAATCATATTTATTTTAATAATAGTGAATATGTATATAAAAAAGATAAAAAAATATTTTCGTTTTATGGTAAAAAAATAATATTTTTAATCGTTAAATTATGTAGAAAAATTGGATAAATAAGAAATTATATAGTTTTGGAAAAAATATTTTATAAACAAAAAATGATAAAATTATAACAAATATATAAAAATTATATTAAAGAAAAGATTATATATTTCATTACTTAAAAGTCATAGAAATAATTTAAATTAGGTTATATATATTAAAATGATATAACATATAATTACGATTCTAAATATATTCTATTATTGGTTGTGAGTATATGAAAAATATAGTCTTTATCATCATATGACAGTCGTTTAATAAAGAAAAATTCTAACTGTTCAAGAAGAAGTTTTCTATATATTAGTTAATATAATTTACTTACATGAAATATGATAAATGTAATATAGATGAGCATTATATATTATGGTTGTTATAAGAAGATAACATGTAAAATTACTTTAGATTGACTTGTAATTCTTTATATATATCTTATAAAGTTAAATAAAAATGATAAAAAAATAACTATAATTTAAACATTAAAGAATTTTAATGCTGACTTTATTCTACAAAACAAGTACTATTTTTATTTTAAGAAATTCGAATAAAGGCGAAATTAAATTGTCAGAATAATCTTGACAGTCTAAAATCGTGACTGTATAATACAATTAAAAATCGGATTAATTACCTAGTTTACAAAAAATAAAAATAATGCAAAAGCAAACGTTTTATTTTTTTAGTAAGTAATCCTCCGCCACTCCTTAAATTAGAGCTTTTCTAATTTCAAAATGTATCACTAAAACTTCATAATTTAACTGTGCAATATTTATTAGGCTCTAACTTTTAAGGTTACTAATAATTTATTACATAGCTCCATACATTTGGCGGCAATGGCGGGAGCGATAAGGGGTAAGATATGGAAAATTACAAGTATGGATTCAATGACAAGCCAAAGTTTCTAACAGCAATACCGCTTAGTATGCAACACGTTTTTTCTGCTTTTGCGGGTACTATGTCGGGCGCTATTTTAGTAGCTGTTGGCATGGGTCTCTCACTAAGTGAGACTGCATTTTTGATTCAATGTTCGATGTTGATTGCAGGAGTGAGCACCATACTGCAATCTATGGGGATTGGGCCAGTAGGGTCACGGTTGCCGATTGTTACTGGTGGTAGTTTCACCTTTGTAGCACCATTAATTGCCTTAAGTACGAATAATGATGTTGGTATTGCTGGAGCTTTTGGGGCAGTACTTGTAGGAAGTTTAGTTTTAACTTTAGTAGGACCTTATGCAGTAAAATATTTGCATAGATATTTTACACCTACAGTTACAGGAAGTGTTGTTTTAGCAGTTGGTTTATCACTTATGAGTTCTTCATTTGACTATGCAGTATCATTTGACGTTCATAGCCCTGATGTAGTTGCTAATTTTTCTTTAGCTGTATTTACATTATTGTTGACACTCATTTTAAATCAGTTTGGAAAAGGTTTTCTAAAGGTAGCATCCATAATAATTTCAATAGTGATAGGGTATATAGTAGCAGTGATATTTGGTATGGTTGACTTTTCTAGTATGGCACAAGCAAATTGGTTTGCAATGCCGAAACCTGTGTTTTGGGGACTGGAGTTTAACTTAGGGGCTATTATAACCATATGTACAATTCATATTGTAACAGTTATGGAGATAATAGGAGATACTACAGGTGTTGTCAGTTCTGTTGAAAATAGACTGCCTACACAAAAAGAATTGATGAGGGCAGTAAGAGCAGATGGAGTTGGAAGTTGCTTTGCAGCTTTGTTCAATGGACTTCCAGTCATATCAGGTAGCCCAAACATAGGAATAATTTGTATGACAGGTGTTGCAAGTAGGTACATAGTAGCACTTGGAGGAGTAATATTAGGTATTTTAGCATTTTTCCCAAAGTTTGCACAAATATTAGCTTTAACACCAAATCCAGTTATTGGAGGAACATTAGTTATGATGTTTGGAACAATTGCATCATCAGGTATTAAAGTTATTGGAATGGGTAAAATGACAAATCGTAACATAACAATTTTAGCAGTTTCATTAGGTATTGGTATGGGTGGTTATTTTAATCAAGCTGCATTAGCATTTTTGCCAAGTATAGTAGTCACTTTAATGACTGGTATATCTGGAACAGCTTTATTATCTTTAATACTAAATGTCATATTACCTAAGGAAAAAGAAGATGTAGTTGAGAGTGAAGGAAGTTGTAAAGCTTAGAGAACGTAATTCTAAAGGATATCCAAGAAGGAGCGCCTTGCTTCTATTTTTTTTACCAAAAATAGGATTGAACTTTGAAGGAAACCTAATAGCTTATAAATACAATCTGAAAGGATATCCAAGAAGGAGCGCCTTGCTTCTATTTTTTTTACCCAAAAACCTTAAAAACTTGAATAATCAAAAGATATGATACTCATTTTAATAAAAGTATAATCTGAAAGGATATCCAAGAGGAGCGCCTTGCTCCTCTTTTTTTATCTATAATTAGAGGATTTTGTGTAAAAAAGAGTTGAAAAAAGAACTTAAATAATACAGACAAATTAATTAAATTTTAAATTTCATAGAGATATACATAATTAAATTCTGTAGGTGGAAGGTGAAGGTTATGGAGGTTATTGAACTTGATATAAATGGCAGAGTGAGAGAGGTAGCCATAGAAAATAAGTGGACTTTACTTTATGTCTTAAGAGAAAAATTCAATCTAACTGGAAGTAAATGTGGATGTAGTACAGGTGATTGTGGAGCTTGTAAAATAATTTTAAATGGAGAAGCAGTGAATTCATGTTTGATTTTAGCAAGAAACGCAGTGGGTAAAAAAATCCTGACAATTGAAGGATTATCAGATGGAATCAATATACATCCAATCCAACAGGCCTTTATTGATTGTGGAGCTGTACAATGTGGATATTGTACTCCAGGTATGATAATGTCAGCAAAAGCTTTACTGGATAAAAATCCAAATCCTTCTGAAATGGATGTTAGAAAGTCCATAGACAATAATCTTTGTAGATGTACAGGATATGTAAAAATTGTCGAGGCTATACTTTTATCAGCAAAAAGAATGGGAGGTGCAGTATATGAGTAGTGAACTGAATGTTATAGGTGAAAGAGTTCCAATAAGGGATGCTGTGCTTAAAGCTACTGGTCAACTTAAATATACTGCAGATATGAAAATCCCAAATATGCTATATGCCAAGGTATTATTTAGCCCTGTAGCACATGCAAAGATTAAGAGAATAGACACATCAAAAGCAGAAAAATTAGAAGGAGTAAAAGCTATAGCTACATATAAAAATTCACCAAGAATAGCTTTTAACAGCGCAATGAGGTTTTATGAACATGAATTGCCTGAAGTTGAATACATTTTTGATGATATTGTTCGTTTTGTGGGGGATAAAGTTGCAGCGGTTGCAGCTGAAGATTTAAAAACAGCTGAAAAGGCGTTGAAACTTATTGAGGTTGAGTATGAAGAGTTACCTTCAGTATTCGACCCAGAAGAAGCAATAAAAGAAAATGCTTATCCAATACATAAAGGTGGTAATAAACTTCCAAAAAATGTGCAAGAATGTGGAAATGTAGAAGAAGCCATGAAAAAAGCTGATTATATTTTTAAAGATAAATATACGCTCCCAGCTATACATCATGGGGCTATAGAAACTCATGTTGCTATTGCAGACTATGATTATAGTGGAAAACTTACAGTTTATAGTCCTAACCAAAATACTTTTGCTTTTAGGGTAATATTATCTAAAATATTTGAATTACCAATGAATAAGGTAAGACTGGTAAGTCCAGCTATTGGAGGTGCTTTTGGAGGAAAATTGGAAATTACCATTGAGCCAATAGTGGCTTTACTGGCAAAACTATCAGGTAGACCTGTAAAACTAGAGCTTAACAGGAGAGAAACTATGGCTTCAACAAGAACTAGACATGGTGCAGTTGTATACCTAAAAACAGGTGTTATGAAAAATGGCAAAATTATAGCACAAGATATGAAAGTTATTACAAATACAGGGGCATACACCTCAAGTGCTCTAAATGTAATAGGAGCTATGAGCCATAAGGTTTTTAAAGCATATAAAATTGAAAATATGAGATACACTGGGATTCCAGTGTATACAAATACTCCAATTGCGGGAGCTATGAGAGGATATGGTTCTCCACAAGCTTTCTTTGGTCAACAATCACAATTAAATAAGATTGCGAAGAAACTCAACATGGATATTTTAGATTTGCAACTTAAGAACTTAGTTGAGCCTGATGGAATAGACCAAAGATTTAAAAGTCCTCATGGTAATCCAAGACCAATAGACTGTATCAAAAAAGGGATGGAAATATTTGAATGGAAAAAACAGGTTAAACAACAAAATGATTCAAGTGGGAGATTCTTAATCGGTATAGGCATGGCAGTTGGCTCACATGGAAATGGATGTTTTGGAGCACATAGAGATATAACCGCTTTGATGCTTAAGATGAATGAAGATGGTTCAGCTGTATTATATACAGGTACTCATGATATGGGAAATGCATCTGTAAGTGTTCAAGTGCAGATTATATCTGAAATACTTGGAATAAGCCAAGAAAAAATAGAGTGTATACAAGCAGATACAGAAGCATCACCATGGAATCTAGGTGACTATGCAAGTAGAGGAGTATTCGTATCTGGAAATGCAGCTTTAAAAGTTGCTAACTCAGTAAAAAAACAACTTTTAAAAGAAGCATCGCAACTTCTCGAAGAGGATGAAGAATGGATAGAATTAAAAAAAGATAGAGTTTATTCTATTAAAAATGCTGATAAACATGCTACATTGTGTGATGTTATGATACATGCACAAAGAGTAAATTTAAGAGAAATTATTGGAGTCGAGACATTTGCTTCAGACACTGGCGCAAGTTCATATGGTGCACATTTTGCTAAAGTTGAAGTTGATACAAAATTAGGTGATGTAAAGGTACTAGAATATGTGGCAGTACATGATGTAGGAAAAGCACTAAATCCAATGTCTGTAGAAGGTCAGATTGAAGGGGCAATTCAGATGGGAATCGGATATGCTTTGACAGAGGCACTTGAATTTGATGATAGAGGAAGAATAAAGACTAATTCATTTCGCTCATACCATATGATAAAAGCAAGTGAAATGCCTAAGGTAAAAGTAGGCATGATAGAATGTGGAGAACCTGGTGGTCCATTTGGTGCGAAGAGTATAGGGGAGTGTTCAGTGGTACCCTCAGCACCAGCTGTTTCAAATGCTGTAGCTAATGCACTAAATTGTGATTTTTATAGTTTACCATTAAAGAGAGATATTTTACTAGAAAATATAAGTATTTAATCTTTTCTTACGAGAAAGAACTATTTAAGAAATTTTAGATACTGTAGTGTGGCACTTTTTCTAGATGTAAGTATAAATTCTGTGAATGTAAAGGGTGTGGTGGTTATGGATTTAAGATTTAGAGATAAGGTTGTTGTGATAACAGGAGCAGGTCAAGGATTAGGAGCAGGTTTTGCTTTAGATTTTGGAATAGAAGGTGCAATTGTAATTTTGATTGGAAGAACTAAAAATAAGTTGGATAATATTGCGAACAAAATTATCAAATCAGGAGGGAGAGCATTCGTTGCAGTTTGTGATGTAAGTAAATCGGAAGATGTGGATAATTGCTTTAAAAACTTAATAGAAAAATTTGGGACTGTAGATGTCTTGATTAATAATGTTGCTATTCATAAATCATGTCCAGTAATTGATACTACAATTGAAGAATGGGATGCTCAGATAAAGACAAATTTGAGTGGAACTTTCTATTGTACTAAGGCTGTTCTACAAACAATGATAGATAAGAAATATGGAAAAATAATAAATATTAGTTCAACAGCAGCAAAACATTTTTTTCCAGGATTTGGTGCATATGCTGCTTCTAAAGGAGGTGTGGTAAGTTTTACTCAAACTCTATCTGAAGAAGTGAAAGAATATGGGATTAATGTAAATGCAATATATTTAGGAATGACAAATACAGAATATACAAGAAAAAGATTCGATTATGATGATGCAGTTACAATACCACTTGAAGAAATGTTGCAAGTAGAAGAAGTATCAAAAATTGTGACTTTTCTAGCATCTGATGAAGCTAGTCCAATAATGGGAGCGGCAATTGATGTCTGTGGAAAAAAGGCATAAATAAAATATATTGAGAGGTATAAAAATGATAAGTTTAAATAAAAAGGCGATGGTAGTAGTAAGAGAAATACTGGAAGATGCAGAATCTTTAGGATGTGAGGTTATTAAGACAAATTGTGGAGCAACTATAATTGATATGGGTCTAAATTGTAGTGGAAGTTGGAAAGCAGGTGTTTTGTTTACCAGAGCTTCTATAGGTGATTTAGGAATAGTGACACTGGGAGATTTTAAATTAAATGAAGAATATTCTTTTTCATCTGTTGAAGTATTCATAGATAAGCCTTTAATCGCATGTATGGGTTCACAGATTGCAGGGTGGAAACTAGGTGAAGGAGAGTTTGCGACTATAGGGTCAGGTCCAGCAAGAGCTTTAGCAAGGGTTAAATCAGATTGGTATTTTGAAATGACTCCATATAAAGATGATTATCATGAAGCAGTCTTATGCATTCAAGATATAAAATACCCTGATGATAAAACTATTTTAGAAGTTGCAAATGCTTGTAAAGTAAAACCTGAAGACACATATATATTGATTTCACCTAGTACGTGTATCGTAGCATCAATGCAGGTATCAGCAAGAATCATTGAGCAAGTATGCCATAAAATGTTTGAAAAAAATTTTGATGCAAGTCAAATCGTACTTGCAAGAGGGAAAGCGCCAATAGCGCCAATAGTAAAAGATGAAATTAAGACTATGGGAAGAATAAACGATGCATTAATTTATGGAAGTGAAACTGAGTTTTGGGTAGATTCAACTGATACTGCTATTGCCAAGACTATACATCAATTGGCAGGGAAAACTTCGTCTCCAAATTATGGAGAATTATTTGAGGATGTATTTGAAAAAGCAGGAAGAGATTTTTTCTATGTAGACCATGATGTACATTCAATTGGAAAAATACAGATACACAATATAAATACTGGAAAATCATTTTCATCAGGAGAGATAAATTATTCAGCTCTTGAAAGAAGTTTTTTAAAATAAATGATTTAAATTCTATTAATTTAGGGGGATACAAAATGGTGTTAGATAAAACAAGATTAGAAAAATTATACCGTGATATGGTTATGATTCGAAGATTTGAAGAAGTAATAGAAGAGTATGCTGCAAATGGAACTATACCAGGATTTGTACATTTAAGTATAGGGCAGGAGGCTTGTCAAGCAGGTGTAGTAGATGCACTTAGAAAAACAGATTATAAATTTCCAGACCATAGAGGACATGGAACTATAGCACTTTGTGGAACCGACCCAAAACTTGTAATGGCTGAAATATTTGCTAAAGCTACAGGTATAAATGGTGGCAGAGGTGGTTCAATGCATATAAACGATATTGAATGTAGAAATATGGGATTCAATGGAATACAAGGTTCTACTATGGTAACTTGCTTAGGTACAGCTTTTGCATCTGTATATAAAGAAACTGATGATGTAACAGCAGTATTTTTAGGGGATGGAACTTTAGGAGAAGGTACTTGTCATGAAAGTCTCAATATGTCAGCTACATGGAAATTACCAATAATATACTGTTTACTTAATAATCAGTATGCTATATCTACACACTATACAGATTCTCATCCTCAAAAAGAATTAAAAACATGGGGTGAAGGATACGAGATTCCAAGTTATAGAGTGGATGGGAATGATGTAGAAGCAGTAATTGAGATAGTAGAAAAAGCAGCAGATAGAGCAAGAAAAGGTGAAGGTCCAACATTAATAGAGTTTCTTACTTATCGTTGGCAAGGTCATTTTGCAGGAGACCCTGCAGCGTATAGACCAGAGGAAGAAGTTAAGTATTGGAAAGACAGAGACCCAATAAAGCTAACTAGAAAAGTACTTATTGAGAGAGAATGTATGTCAGAAAATGTACTTAAAAATATTGAAGAAGAAATAGAGGCTGATGTTCAAGAAATGCTAAGATTCTCATTGGAGAGTCCATCACCAGATGTTAAAGATGCAGTTACACACACATATGTTGATAGAGAGGTGGAAATAAGATAATGGGAAGAAAACTTTCGTATGGAATGGCAATAAATGAAGCACTTCATCAAGCTATGGAAAATGATGATAGAGTTTTTATATTAGGTGAAGATGTTGCTAAGATGGGTGGAGATTTTGGAATTACTAAGGGGATAATGGCTAAATGGCCAAATAGAATCAAGGATACAGCTTTATCAGAGTCAGCTATATTAGGATTATCAAATGGAGCAGCTCTTTGTGGATTAAGACCCGTACCTGAGATAATGTTTGCAGATTTTTTAGGTGTTTGTTTTGACCAACTTGTAAATAATGCAGCAAAGCTTAATTTTATGTTTCAAGGGAAAGCTCATTGTCCAATTACTGTCCGTGCAGTGCAGGGGGCTGGTATACGCTGTGCATATCATCACTCAGTTTGTGCAGAATCATGGTTTATGAATACTCCAGGACTTGTAGTGGTTTCACCAACAACACCTTATGAAGCTAAGGGGATGTTATTATCAGCTATAAAGAACGATAATCCAGTGTTATTTTTGGAACATAAAATGCTGTATAACGTTAAGGGCGAAGTACCAGTTGAACCATATGAGATACCTTTGTATGAGGCTGAGATTGAGAGAGTTGGTAGTGATGTTACAATAGTAGCTACTCAAATGATGTTAGGTCTAGCACATAAAGCTGCAAATGAACTTCAAAAAGAAGGAATTAATGTAGAAATAATTGACCTTAGAACTGTTTTTCCTTATGACAAAAAAACCATAGTAGAATCAGTAGCAAAAACTAGCAGATTGGTTATTGCTCAAGAAGGACCAAGAGTAGGAGGATGGGCGGCTGAAATATCTGCCATGATAAATGAAGATGTATTTGAGTATCTAAGTGCACCAATAAAAAGAGTTACATCAATTGATGCTCCAGTGGCATATGCACCAGTTTTAGAAGACTTTGTTTTGCCAAAATTAGAAAATCTAATTAAAGCTTGTAGAGAAGTTATGCAATATTAATCAAGGGAGGATAAGTCATGATTACAGAGGTTAAAATGCCAAAGTTTGGTCTTTCTATGGAAGATGGGACAATTGGTACATGGTTGATTGAAGAAGGTGCCATTGTAAATAAGGGAGATGAACTCTTAGAAATTGAAACGGATAAGATAACTAATACAGTTGAAGCAACAGAAGGTGGAGTACTAAGAAAGATACTGTTTGAAGAGGGTGAAGTCGTAAATTGTGGGGAAATAATCTGTATAATTGCAGATGCAAATGAAGATATTAGTGGACTTAATCTAACAGTTAAAACAGATATAGAAAAAGAAGAAGATACTCCAAGTTTAGAGCAGATAACAGAGGAGAAAAATTTGGAGAAGGAGAAGAAAATAACTCCAAGAGCTAAAAAAATAGCTGAAGAGAAAGGTATTAACTATTCAAATATAGATGGGACAGGAATACATGGAGCAATAACAATTGATGATTTGAAAAACTTCATGAATAAAAATCTAGAAGAAAAGGTAATGGAAACTAATCAAAGCAAAGTATCTGAAAAGAGTGTACGGCAAGATGCTACATCTATTCCTCAAATTAAGAACACTAAAACAACTATAGGGGAAAATGATGTGGTAATTAAAATGACTCAAATGCAAAATGTTATAGCAAAAAAAATGCATGAAAGTTTATTGACAACAGCTCAAACGACGATTGCTACTGAACTAGAAATTACAAATCTAACTAAAGTATATAAAAGTTTAAAAGAAAAATATAAAAACGCAGGTATTAAACTGAGTTATACAGCTCTTATAATAAAAGCTGTAGCCCAGGCTCTTGAAAATCATCCTAAACTTAGAACACAAGTATTTGATGAAAATCATTTTAAAATAAATGATGAGATTAATGTAGGTGTGGCTGTAGACATTCCAAATGGATTAGTAGTTCCTGTAATAAAGAATGTAAATTTAAAAGACTTAAGAACTATATGTATAGAGTTGAGTGATTTAAGTGAAAGAGCTAAAAATAATCAATTAAATCAAGATGAAATGAGTAATGGAACTATTACTATAACTAATTTAGGTATGTTTGGAATAACTTATTTTACTCCAGTATTAAATACACCAGAAAGTGCCATTTTAGGTATTGGAAGTATAATAGAGAAGGTTCTTGTAAAAGATGGCGCATTTTATGCGGGTTCTGTAATGAATATGAGCTTGACTCATGACCATAGAGTTGTGGATGGAGCTCCTGGAGCACGTTTTCTTCAAGAAGTCACTCAAAACCTTTTAGATTTTAGATGGATGTAAAATAATTTTATAGAACCACAGTAATCTGGCAGATAGTTTGTTATGCGTTTCTCGAAAGATTTTTTCTCTCCAAACTATCTGTCAAAATTAAAGTATGGCGAAAATTTATATGGAGGTTACTGCATGAGAAAAGTAGATTTGATAATTAAAAACGCTTATCTAATTTCAATGAATACTGAGAGGGAAATATTAAAAGATGCTTGTATAATAATTGAAAAGAGCAAGATAATTGATATAGGAAAGGCTACTTTACTAGAAAAATATGTTTCAGAAAAAACTATAGATGCTAAAGATAAAGTTGTTTTTCCTGGATTTATAAGTACTCATTCTCACCTATTTCAGACTTTATTAAAGGGATTAGGAAGAGATAAATTATTACTAGACTGGCTTGATAGTTCTGTTAGAAGAACTATCCATAAGATAGATGAGGAGTGTTGCTATTATGCAGCATTAACAGGGTGTATAGAAGCAATTAAAACAGGTACAACTACCATACTCGATTATATGTATTGCCATGGAAAAGAAGGACTTGATGATAGCATAATACAAGCATTTGAAGACTTAGGAATAAGAGGGATACTTGGCAGAGGTTTTACAGATACAAGTAAATTTCCTGAGGAATTTGGTTGTACTTATCATGATACAGAACAAAAATTCTTTGATGATGTTAGAAGATTAGATAAAAAATATAAGAATCATTCAAGAATTAGTATGGCATTGGCACCTGGGATTATATGGGATAACACAGAAGATGGTTATAAAGAGATAAGAAAGATAGCTGATGAACTTAATATACCAATAACAATGCATTTACTTGAAACTGAAGATGATGATAAATATTGTTTAGATGATAGAGGTATGAGAACTGTACCATATCTTGAAAAGATGGGGATTTTAGGTCCTGATTTTATTGCAGTTCATTGTATACACATGTCAGATGAAGACATAGAGCTATTTAAAAAGTATGATGTTAAAATATCTCACAACCCTGTATCTAATATGGTTCTAGCAGCAGGAGTGGCACCAATTCCAAGATTTATAGAAGAAGGTTTAACTATAAGTCTTGCATGCGATGGCTCTGCTAGTAATGATACTCAAAATATGCTAGAAGTGATGAAAATGACTACATTATTACAAAAGGTTACTCATAGAGATGCAAAACTTTTACCTTCATCAAGTGTACTTGAAATGGCAACCTTGGGGGGAGCAAAATCTATAAATAAATTGGACTCACTAGGTTCAATAGAGGTAGGAAAAAACGCCGATATTGTAATTTATAACCCATACAAAAGTTCAATTTCTATACCAATTCACGATCCAATTAGTTCACTAATATATTCATCTACTCCAAATAATATAGAAACATCTATTATAGATGGGAAAGTGGTTATGGAGAATAATCAGATAACTACTATAGATGAAGAAAAGGTTCTATATAAAACTCAACAAATAGCAAATAAATTAATATCTGACGTTGGTCTAGGTAATGTACAGTGGGGAAAAAGAATTTATGGATTGTAAAACAATTAAGAGAGGGTGGTAAGAGTATGAATAACCTTGAATTTTTTAGTATACCAAGAGGTAATTTAAAAATAGATGTATTGAATAGAAATGAAAAGCTATTAAGTGCAATAAAAGCAAATTCTAAAGAAGATGTATGTATACCAGATGTTGTAGAGTATTATACAGAATTATTTTTTCCTCAAGCAAGTGAAAAAAGACCATATACATTTTCTTCTATGGTTTTATCTTCTGATGGAAAGATGGCATATGAAGATAATAAGGCAGGTCCTTTAATTGGAAAAAATAATTTTATAGACCCAGATGGTGCTCTAGCAGATTTTTGGGTTTTAAATGTATTAAGAACATGTTCAGATGCTGTGATTATTGGAGCTAAAACTTTACAAAATGAACCTGGAATAACATGTCATGTATATGATGAAGGTCTGACACAACAAAGAAAAGATTGTTTAAATAAAAAATATCAACCATGTGGAGTAGTAGTTTCCTTTGATGCTACAGATATTCCATTTAATCACTACACATTTAAAGTTGATAAAAGCCAAGAATACAAAATGGTCATAGCTACATCTCCAAATGGTTGGGAATATATAAAAGAAAACTCTCCTCTGAAACATGTGTGTATAGGAAGTTTTAGTTCAATTGAAGATGTTGATGATTGTACATTTGAAGAATTATATAAAGATTTTGATGTTTTTCCTGTAATAGTCACTGGAAAAGATAGTATGCCAGATTCTGAGGTATTACTTTATGTACTTAAAAATTTAGGAATAGAGAAAGTCTGTGTAGAATCTCCTTCATATTGCACACACTTGATAGAAAATAAGTTATTGGATGAATATTTTATAAATTATTCGATGGTATTTGTAGGTGGAAGGATGACTCCGGGTTGTACAATAGCTTATAGCCATTTAGAACATCCACATTCAGAATTATTGACAATAGGAATTCATAAAAATAATTTTATTTTTACACGTCAAAAACTCCATTATGATATTAAAAGTCAAATAGATTTAACTGGATATAAATATTGATAGCAAAATTTTGGTCATAGTGAATTAACCATTATGATTTAAAAGGGGGAATAGTGAAGATGAACATTGACTTAATAGTAATTGGTGGTGGACCAGGTGGATATGTCGCAGCAATTAGAGGAGCTCAACTTGGATTAAATGTTGTAATTATAGAAAAAAATGAACTTGGAGGTACTTGCTTGAATACAGGTTGTATTCCTACAAAGACATTGTTTAAGGATGCCCAAGTTTTAAATTATTTTAATCATGCTGAAGAATATGGTATAAAAGTTGAACAATATAGGCTGGACTTAGAAAAAGTACAAGAAAGAAAGAAAAAGGTAGTAAAGACTTTAACTAGTGGTGTAAAAGGATTGTTGAAGGCTAATAAAGTAGTAATAGAAAAGGGTGAAGCAAAACTAATAAGTAAAGATTCTGTAGAAATAAAATTGGAGGATGGGTCTAAGAAAATAATTAAAGGTAAAAATATTTTAATTGCATCTGGCTCAAAATCTTCTAAGCCACCGATAAAAGGAGCTAATTTAGAAGGAGTAATAACGAGTAAAGAAGCCTTAGAAATAGACACTTTGCCTAAGCAAATTGTAATCGTTGGAGGAGGAGTTATAGGAATTGAGTTTGCAGGAATCTTAAACGAATTTGGTTCAGATGTGACTATTGTTGAATTTTTGGATACTATAATTCCTATGGTTGATAAAGAGGTATCTTCTAGATTAAGTAAATTACTAAATAAAAGAGGGATAAAAATAATAATTTCATCAAAAGTAGAAGAAATATATAAGAATGGTGAAGGATTAGTTGCAAAGGTAAGTAAGGATGGAGAAAAAATAAAGCTACCTTGTGACAATGTACTTATATCTACAGGAAGAGAGCTTGATGTAGATGGGTTAAACCTAGAAGGTCTAGGTATAAGCTATGACAAAAAAGGAATAAAAGTTGATGAAAATTATTGCACTTCTGTACCAGGAATATATGCAATTGGAGATGTGATTGGAGGAGTAATGCTTGCACATGTCGCATCTGAAGAAGGTAAAGTTGCTGTTGAACGAATGGTAGGAGAAAAAACGAGTGTAGATTATAATCTAGTGCCAAATTCAATTTTTACTTTCCCAGAGGTGTCTACAGTTGGATTATCTGAGGAAGAAGTTAAGGATAAAAAATTAGATTATGTTGTCAGTAAGTTTCAGTTTTCTGGTAACGGGAAAGCACTTACAATGAATGATTCAGAGGGCATGGTCAAGATAATTGCCTCAAAGGATAAAACTACAATATATGGGGTTCATATTATAGGGCCTAATGCTAGTGATTTAATCCATGAGGCTGTGGTTGCAATGAAAGCTATGTTGACAGTTGAAGAAGTTGCAAGTGTTATGCATGGACATCCAACCTTATCAGAAGCTTTTTTAGAAGCATCTATGGGAATATTAGATAAATCAATACATATGCCACCTGTCAGAAAATGATATTGTAAGAAATAAATATAAGAATAAGAAGTGGTTATATATAGGTGGATTAAGTTGAAAACAATTGTATAGAAAAGTAGTTAAATATTAAAAAAGGAAGTATATAATATGAAATTAAAAGTATTTGAAAAACCTTTATTTGTTGAAGAATTAACTTTTAGGGTAGATACTGAATTAATAGAAAAGTACTTACAATTAGACTATGAAATTTGGGTTAAAGGTCTTGAATTATTAGAGGGGTTTGCTGGTTCTGAGATATGGATTAGTGAAAGTAATCCAGGAGAAATAACATCAATAATATATTGGACTGATTATAAGTACTATAAAAATATTGATAAAAACTGGCTCTATGATAGAAAGAAAAAAATGTCTGAATTGATGGGTGAGGGAAACTTAGAATTCATAAAGGCAGAGCATGAAATCAATAAAAGATATAAGCTTAGAGAGTACAAGGAATAAGATTTAGTATTACTAACTATACATAAATAATATTGTGGTCAAAATAAATAGCATTCAAGTTATAAATTAACTATATTAAGGTGTGTATAGCTCAAAATTGATTGTTAATAAATTCATGGTCGTAAAGAAAATAAAATTTATGGGAGGATTTATTTTATGAAAGAGCACGATACATCAAAATTTCATTTAGAGGGAAGACCACCATTAAAAGAAGCATTACCTTTAGGATTACAGCATTTTGTTTCAATGATAGCAGGTAATATGGTTCCAGCTATGCTTATATCAAGTATAGTAGGACTTGATAAACAGATGTCAACTATGCTTATGCAAGGAGCTATGTTGGTAGCTGGAATAGCAACCTTACTACAATTGTATCCAATACCATTATTTAAAGGATATAGGTTGGGTTCAAAGCTTCCTGTAATAATGGGTACCAATTATGTATTTTTAGGAGCCTGTCTTTCGGTAGCTGGAAAATATGGACTTAAAGCTCTTTTTGGAGCACAAATTGGTGGAGCAATAGTAGTGTTTTTTATAGCTTTTGGAATTAAGAAGATAAGACATTTATTTACTCCAATTATAGCAGGTACAATGATTGCCTGTATGGGTATTAGCCTATTTCCAACTGCTGTAAAAAATTTAGCTGGAGGAGAAGGTTCAGCAACATTTGGAGAACCTATAAATTTCATGATAGGGCTTATAGTCGTTATAGCAATAATTTTGCTTATGAAATTTGGTAAGGGATTGGTTCAAGATGCTGCCATTTTAATAGGTATAATATTTGGCTATTTAGTGTCACTTGTATTTGGATTGGTTGATTTTTCAGCAATTCAAGGAACTCCAATATTTTCATTTCCAAAGCCATTAGCATTTGGTTTAGAATTTAGACTTGATTTAGTATTGATGTTTGCTATTTTATTTATGGTAGCCATAGCTGATATGATGGGAGCTGCAACAATTGCTACTATGGGAGCTATGAATAGAGAAGTTACAGATAAAGAATTAGAGTCTGCTACTATGGGAAATGCCTTGACATCTATAATAGCATCTATATTTAGTTCAATACCGACTGGAGTATTTGGTCAAAATGCTGCAATTGTGGCTATAAACAAGGTTACTAGTAGATTTGTATTGGCAATTACAGGTGTTGTATTGATTTTAGTTGGATTTTCGCCACTATTGGGAGCAATAATAACAACTATACCTTCGTGCATAATAGGAGGAGTTACTTTAATAGTATTTTCATCAATTGCTATGGCTGGTTATGATATGATAAGTCAATCTGGGTTCACATCAGATAACAATCTTATAGCTGGAGTATCAATTACCTTAAGTATAGGTATAACTTCAGTTCCTCAGACTTTGGAAAAGTTTCCAGAGATTATTAGAACTTTAGTTGGAAACTCTTGTATAGTATCAGTATTCATTGTAGCAATGATAATTAAGTATATATTATCAATAAAATCGAATAAGTCTAATGATATAAAAATAGAGGCTTAAATTAAAATTTATAGGAGGTATAGTTATGGCTAAAATATTGGGAATATGTGGAAGTCCAAGAAAGGGAGCAACTGAATATGCAATACTCCAAGCATTAGAAGAAGCTAAAAAGATACCAGGTATAGAAATTGATTTTTGGACTGTAAGAGGGAAAAATATAGGTCCATGTATACATTGTGATGCTTGTATGAGAAAAGCAGAAAAATGTACAATACAAGATGACATGGGAGAACTAGAAAAAAAATTACTAGAGGCAGATGGATTTATAATTGGTTCTCCTGTTTATGATATGGGTATAACTGCTCAACTGACTGCTGTATTAAATAGATTGAGACACATGTATTTAGTACATGGATGTAATTTACAAAACAAAGTAGGTGCAGCCATAACTACTGGAGGGACTAGATATGGTGGTCAAGAAATGGCTAGGTTACCAATTATAAATTTCTTTTTAATGCATGAAGTATTGGTAACAGGAGGTCTTATTGGAGGATATACTGGTGCTAGTATTTGGAGTAAGGATGCAAAGGAACAAGGTGCAAAAGAAGATGAGGTAGGTATGAATACTATAAAAAGACTTGGCAGAGGCATAGCTGAAGCTGTTAAGGTATCTAAATATGGACTTGAAAAGTGGAATACAGAAAAAGAAGAATTAGGAATATTAAGTGAAGATGAAAAGAGTCCAGTGAAAGATCACTAGAATCTATTTGATGATGTATAATTTAAATAACCCCTTTCAATATTTATTAGATAGCGTATCATAAATATTAAAAGGGGTTATTTGGTATATAAAAATTATTTGTAATAAAGTAAGATATATTAATAAATATGATAGAATATATATTATAAATTAAATTTTAGAAATATAAGGGGGGAACTTTGAGTTCTTATAAATTTCCTATATTATAAGAACCAATACTTTATGCGGGATTTATTAAATGTAACACTTATAGCAATACTTGTTTTGATAAATGCTTTTTTTGTGGCTTGTGAATTTGCTATGGTAAAGCTTCGTAGTTCTAGAATAGATACTATGATAGCTGAAGGCAATAATAATGCAATAAGATGTAAAACAATAAAAGATAATTTAAATTCCTATCTTTCTGCATGTCAACTTGGGATAACACTCTGTTCACTTGCATTAGGTTGGATGGGAGAATCTACAGTTAAAGAGTTAATTTTACCAATAATAAGTATCTTTAATCTTAGTGAAAGTATTATATATACTATATCAATTTCTATTTCCTTTTTAATTATAACGATGGTAGAAGTTGTAATAGGAGAATTGGTTCCTAAAGCTTTAGCGCTTTATAATACAGAAAAGATAATGTTAAGTACATCTTTTTTATTAACAGGATTTTATAAGTTAACATATCCAGTAATATATTTTTTCAACCTAAGTACTGATTTATTTCTTAAACCATTTGGATATTCACAAGGTGATGAGGTTGATGAGCCACATACAGGTGATGAAATAAGGTTATTGGTAGAAGAAAGTTATAAAAGTGGTCTTATAGATGAATCAGAACAAAGATTTGTTGATAATATTTTTGAATTTGAGGAAAAGAAAATTAGAGAGATAATGGTACCTAGAACTGATATGGTATGTATATATGAAAGTGATTCAGAAGAAAAGATATTATCTATTTTAAAAGAAGAAGGTGTAACAAGATACCCAGTATGTAGAAAAAATAAAGATGATATATTAGGTTTTGTACATATAAGAGATTTATATAATCAAAAGATAAATGAAAATAAAATTGAACTAGAACAGATATTGAGAGATATTATATACATATCTGAAAACTTGACTATAGATAAGGCTCTTGAGAGAATAAGAAAAGAGAAGCTTCAACTTGCGATAGTAGTGGATGAATATGGTGGTACATCTGGAGTGGTTACAATAGAAGATATATTAGAAGAGATAGTTGGAGAAATTCAAGATGAATTTGACAAAGAAGAGACTCATATTAAGAAAATAGGAGCAGGTTCTTATTTGGTTGATGGAACAGAGTCGATTAACTATATTAACAAGTATTTTGGGCTTGATATAGAACATGATGGATTTGACAGTATAGGTGGATGGATATCCTATATGCTTGGTTCAAATATTAAAGTAAATCAAAGTGTTACTTTTGAAAACTATAATTTTACAATATTAGAATTGGATAAATTGAGGGTTGTAAAATTAATCATAAAAAGTGTAATATAATTATATCAAAAAATGTTGGAGGAATTGTATGCAAAAAGTAGAAGGAATTATTTTTGATATGGATGGAGTTTTATTTGATTCAGAGAGAATATCTCTTGAATTTTGGATAGAGACATTTGAAAAGTATGGATATACTATGACTAAAGAAATATACACATCGGTTATGGGAAGAAATCGTAAGGGGATAATAGAAGGTCTTACAAATATATACGATAAGTCTGTGCCAATAATAGATTTGTATGATGAAAAAACTAAAAATATGATTGAATTTATGGATAGAGAAGGAGCCCCTATTAAATTAGGAGTCAATGAATTAATCTCTTTCTTAAAGGAAAGTGGATATAAAATGGCTGTTGCAACATCTACGAAAAGAGAAAGAGCTGTAAAGAGATTAGCTAAAGCAAACTTAAAAGAGTACTTTGATGCTATAGTATGTGGGGATGATGTTGTAAATTCTAAGCCAAATCCAGAAATATTCTTAAAAGCAGCTAAAAAAATAAATATAGAACCACAAAATTGTATTGTTATAGAGGATTCCCCTATGGGTGTGGAAGCTGCATATAATGGTGGTATAAGATGTATAAATGTACCAGATTTAAAAGAACCAGATGAACAGATTAAAGCACAATCACATAAGATACTTGAAAATTTATTAGAAGTTAGAGAATACCTAAAAAGTTTGAATTCTAAAACATGTAATAACCTATAATATAAAATATTAAATTAAATAAATTAAATATAATTTCTTTGATTTAGAATAAATCCATGAATATGAGAAAAAATAATTATAAACAACTAGGAGGAATATTCATGGATAATGTAGGTTCTCTATTATATTTTTTATTTAATTTTTTCTTGTATGGTTTTATAGGTTGGATAATTGAAAACTTATATAGTTATTATACACAAGGGCATTTTCAAGAGGATGGATTTTTAAATGGTCCCTTTAAGCCAATGTATGCAATTGCAATGTCGATTATAATAGAGGTCTCAAGATTTATTGACCCAAATAATATATTTGCATTGCTTTTATTATGTTTAGTAGTACCAACAACAGTAGAATATATTACAGGTATACTTATGAAAATATATTTTAATAAGGTATATTGGGATTATTCTGATTACAAGTACAATCGTAGTGGAATAGTATGTCTAAAGTTTTCTATGTACTGGACTATACTGACTTTTATTGGAGTAAGATATTTTCAAGTATATATAGTTGATAATTTGTATCAACTTATAATTCCTTATTGGCCAATTCTTGTAACTGTATTGTTGATAGCACTATTTGTAGATGAAGTTTTTACTATAAAACTATTGAGAGGAAATAGAGATATAGTGGAAAGGTAACTTAAAAAGTATAGATTAAACTTAGATTGTAGTAGAAAGAAAGCTATGTTAAAATGATGAAATCATTTAAAATTAGCTTTCTTTTTTATTTGATGAATTTATTTGAGAATATTATAATAGGTTATAAAGTTTTCTATTTAAATCAAAATAAAATATAGAAAATAGGGAGTGATTGATAATGGGTAAAGTAAGATTTGGTATTATTGGGACTAGTAATATATCAAAGATATTTCTAAAAGCTGCTTCTAGGATTCAAGAATTTGAATTGATTGCTGTATATTCGAGGGATTTAGAAAAAGCTAAGGAATTTGGAGAACCATATGGAGCAAGTATTTTTTTTGATAATTTAGAACAAATGGCTAAATCAAATGATATAGATGCTATATACATAGCTTCTCCAAATGCTATACATTCAAAACAAGCTCTTACTTGTTTAAAATACAAAAAACATGTACTTTGTGAGAAATCATTAGCATCTAATTTAAGAGAATTAAGACTAATGATAGAAACAGCTAGAGATAATAATGTACTTCTTATGGAAGCTATGAGGATTACATGTGTTCCAAACTTTAAGGCAGTTAAAGAAAACTTATATAAAATAGGAAAGATAAGAAGATACTTTGGAAGTTATTGTCAGTATTCTTCGAGATATGATAAATATAAGAATGGAATTATAGAAAATGCTTTTAAAAAAGAGTTATCGAATGGTGCATTGATGGACATAGGAGTGTATTGTATACATCCAATGGTAAATCTATTTGGAGCTCCAAAATCAGTAAAGGCAATTTCTCATATACTTCAAACTGGCGTTGATGGAGAAGGTTCAGCTATATTTCAATATGATGACATGGATGCAATAATTCAGTATTCAAAAATAGCTGATTCTCATATACCATCTGAGATACAAGGAGAAGAGGGGAGTATAATAATTGAAAGGCTTAATCTATTTGAAAAAGCTATTATAAAGTATAGAGATGGAAGAGAAGAAGATATATCTATTTTAAAAGAAAAAGAAGAGGAAAAACCTAGAGAAATAGAAGGTATGTATTATGAACTTATGGAGTTTATAAGTCTTATAAATAATAATAAAATGGAATCTAGTATAAACTCTCATGAAAATTCAACAATCGTAATGGAACTTATGGATGAAATAAGAAGACAATGTAATATTGTTTATCCAGCTGATAGTATATAATTTATGTTATAAAATATATAGTAATATAACAAGTATGAGGTGATGTGTATGTGTAATATAAAGTGGGCTATATTGGGACCTGGAACTATTGCGTCAGAGTTTGCACAAGCTATGACTGAGTTAAGCTGTAATGTGTATGCAGTTGCTTCAAGAAGTTTTGAAAGAGCTGAGAACTTTGCGAATAAGTTTGGAATAAAAAAAGTATATGATGATTATGATAAAATGTTAAAGAATAAGGAAATAGATGTAGTGTATATATCTACTCCACATTGTAATCATTATGAATATATAATGAAAAGCTTAGAAAATGGAAAACATGTTTTTTGTGAAAAAGCTATAACAGTAAATGGAAGACAACTAAAAAAGATTGTAACTTTAGCTAATGAAAAAAACTTAATAGTGGCAGAGGCAATGACTATTTATTATATGCCTTTATATAAAAAATTAAAAGATATATTAGAGTCTGGAAGTTTAGGAAAAATTAAAATGATACAAGTATCTTTTGGAAGTTGTAAAGAGTATGATGTTAATAATAGATTTTTTAGTCAAGATTTAGCTGGAGGAGCATTGCTTGATATTGGTACATATGCGCTTTCTTTTACTAGATACTTTATGTCAACTCAACCAAGTGAGATTTTAACAACTGTTAAAAACTTTGAAACAGGTGTGGATGAACAATCTGGAATAATTTTAAAAAATTCCAATGATGAGATGGCTGTAATATCATTAACTATGAGGGCAAAAATGCCTAAAAAAGGTGTTGTTGCAGGTGAATTAGGATTTATAACCATAGAGAATTTTCCACGAGCATCAAAAGCTACAATAACTTATACAGATGATGGAAGAGTTGAAGATATAGAGTGTGGATATACAGAAAAAGCTTTAAAATATGAAATTGAATATATTAATAATTGTATCTTAAATAAAATAAAAGCTGATACCATAGAATTGTCTATAGATGTCATGACTTTAATGGATGAGATAAGAAAACAATGGGGATTAAGGTATACTTTTGAATAAATTTAATTTTATATTAAGTTAAAATGTATACATAGTTAAGTATTAAAATGTCAAATTATAAGTATAAAAAGGTACTAAGAAGAAACTCTATTTTAGTACTTTTTTTCTATTTTTTTTACAATTTTGTAACAGTATTAAAAAAAGTTTTGGCGATTTTATTACAATTTTGTAGTTGAATATATACATCAAAACTAATATGATTAATAATAACATAAATTTGAATATTTTTAGAGGAGAGAAAATATGAGAAAATTGGTATACTTTATTACTCCGTTTATAATAGGCGTAGTATTTTTATTTGGGCTAGACAAATTTCTTGATTCTAAAACTGATGAACTTTTGAGGGAGAAAAATCTGCTTCCAATTATGGATGATACTTTAAGTGATATAAAGGACAAAGGTGTTACAGCAAATAATCATTTTTTGAGAGAAAAAGATATTATGATTTTGGGGTCATCAGAACTTGGTAATTCAACAAAACAACATCCGAAGTACTATTTTAATACGGATAGGAGTAAAAACAAGGTTTTTGCAATTGGGAGAGCTTATACTCAGACATTACAAGATGCTGCAATATTAGGAAGTATGAATCCTAATGTTGATAACAAAAAGGTTGTCTTGTTAGTTTCTATGCAATGGTTTATGGAGAAAGATGGGGTAACAAGCCATCATTATCAGTCCAGATTTTCACCAATACAATTTTATAGATTTTTAGATAATCCAAAAATATCTAAAGAAAATAAGAGTGAATATGCAAAAAAATCAAGCAAACTATTATGGGGAAGTGACGAGTATAAAGCAGAAGCACTATATGCAAAGCTATATGAACCTAAGACCTTGTCGGAAAAAGCTGAGAAGGCGATTTTAGAGCCTTATTTTCAAGGAAGAAAGTATTGTATAGCTCTTAAAGAAAAAGGGATACTTTATAAAAAATTAATTAGACTAGATGAAAAAAGAAAAGAAAAAAGAAAAAGACCAATAAATTGGTCACATGAGAGAAAGAAAGCTATTGAAGATGCTAAAAAAAGAGTTGGTAAAAATCCACTAAATATTGATAAGTATTATTATCAAATGCATTTTAAGGATGGTATAGAACAATTTAAAGGAAGAGATAAAGACATAGATTTGTTAACTTCTAAGGAGTTTGAAAGTTACAAACTTATGTTAAATGTCTGTACTGACTTAGATATTAAGCCAGTTGTTGTACTAATCCCAAGTATGGGTAAATTTTATGATTTGACTGGGATATCTGAAAAGGAAAGAGACCAATACTATGATAAAGCACAAAAAATAGCAGAAAGTAAGGGCTTTGAAGTTTTAAATCTTAAAGATAAAGGGTCAGATAAATATTATTTAAGAGATGTAATGCATCTTGGTACGAAAGGATGGGTAGATGTCTGTGAGAGATTATTTAAGATATTTAAAGAGCAATAAGGAATTGGTAACTAGCATTTGTTTAACTATGGTTATAATATTGGCGATAGGAGTTCTAACATTTATTCCATTTAAAGAATTGCCATTTATTTATAACGGATTTTAAAGGAGCATTTTTATATGAAGATTATTGAAGGAATAAAAAAATATTCAAATACAGATAGAATAGCATTAATGTGTAATGGAAATAAACTTTCTTATAAAGATTTAAATCAGTACTCTGATGCTATATCAGTTTTTCTAAAAGATGTATACAAAGAAGAAGACACTCCGATAGTGATTTATGGAAATAAAGAAAATATGATAATGGCATGTATGATAGGAGCTTTAAAATCAGGAAGAGCATATGTACCTCTTGACATTAGTTTTCCAATAGATAGAGTTTTTGAAGTTACTAAAGAAATAAAACCAAAAGTACTATTTAATTTTAGTGATGAAAAAGATTTTGGAGATATCAATGTAATTGATATGAACAAACTAAATGACATAATAAATGAATATCAAGGAAAATCATTACATAAAGAAAACTGGGTAAAAGATGATGAAAATGCATATGTACTATTTACTTCAGGAAGTACAGGAAAACCAAAAGGAGTTCAAATAAGTTCAAACAATTTAGATAGTTTTTCAGATTGGATAAGTCCGTATCTAAATATAGATGGAAGTGAAAAAGTAATAATGAATCAAGCAGCATATTCTTTTGACCTTTCAGTTACAACAATATATCCTGGTCTTATTCATGGAGCGACATTATTTTCAATATCAAAAGATGTATTGGCAGATTATAAAGAACTATTTAGACAGTTTAGTATGTCAGATATAGCTGTATGGGTGTCAACTCCTTCTTTTGCAGGTGTATGTGTGACAGAAAAAGAATTTAATAGTAAAATGCTTCCTAAACTTGAATCAATGATATTCATAGGAGAAGCACTTTCAAAAAATCTTACTAGAGAACTCATGAGTAGATTTCCAAATACAAGAGTCATCAATGGTTATGGTCCAACTGAAGCAACTGTTGGTGTGAGTGTAAATGATATGACTCAAGAAGCTATCAATGATGAAAAAAGTCTTCCAGTTGGATATCCTATGCCAAACTGTAAAATAAAAATACTTGATGAAGATGGAAATGAGCTTAAAGAAAATGAAAAAGGTGAAATTATAATAATTGGACCATCAGTTTCTAAAGGTTACTTTAATAATAAAGAAAAAACTGATGAAGTATTCTTCTATGATGAAATAGATGGTGTAAAATGGAGAGCTTATAAAACTGGAGATATGGGATATCTTCTAGATGGAAATATATACTATTGTGGAAGAAAAGACTTCCAAATAAAACTAAATGGATTTAGAATTGAAATAGAAGATATAGAGAATAACTTAAGAAAAGTACATAATGTAAAAAATGCAGTAGTTTTACCAATATATAAGGACGAAAAAATTGCTTACTTAAAAGGTATTGTTGAGTTAAATGAAAAGAATGATTTAAGCAATATTAAAAATGGGATGATAATAAAAAAGGAATTGGGAAAATATATACCTTCATATATGATTCCAAGAAATATTTCAATAATATCTGAGTTTCCAACAAATATCAATGGTAAAATAGACAGAAAGAAACTTATGGAGGAAATTTAATGATTTTTTCACAGTATGGAGATTATTTTTATCTTTATATATTATTATTAACATCAATACCAGCAGTGATTTTAGGTCTAATGGGTAAGAATATAAAATATTATGGTATGTTGGCAAGTTTATTTATGATATTCTTAATTGTAGGTATGGATGTCCAACTAAAATATCTAGTAATATTTATTATTCTTGAAGTGATAATAGTTAAGGGATATGAATATGTAAGAAGAAAAACTAAAAATAAATACATATATTGGGGATTCTTGTTTGCATCAATGCTCCCAATAATAATCAATAAAATATCTCCAGTTACTTCTTTTGGAATAATTGGATTTATTGGAATATCATACTTAAATTTCAGAACTATACAAATGGTTATTGAAATTTATGATGGAGCTATAAAAGAAGTTAAAATTTCAAAAATGCTTTATTTTATGCTATTTTTTCCAACATTAAGTTCTGGTCCTATTGATAGGTCAAGACGTTTTGAGCAAGATTTGGAAAAACAAATATCTAGAAAAGAGTATCTAGAAGAATACTTACTGCCTGGAATAAAAAATATTGTTATGGGTGTAGGTTATAAGTTTGTTATAGCGTTTTTGATAAATACATATTGGGTATCAAGAATACCTAAAGATATGAGTTTTATAAATATTTTAAGTTACATGTATGCATACAGTTTGTATTTATTCTTTGACTTTGCAGGTTATAGTTTGTTTGCTATAGGTACAGGATATATCTTTGGAATACAAGTACCTATAAACTTTGACAAGCCATTTATAAGTAAAGATATGAAGGAATTCTGGACAAGATGGCATATAAGTCTTTCAAGATGGTTTGGAGATTATATTTTTTCAAGATTTGTTATGTCATCAATGAGAAAGAAAAGATTTAAGAAAAGAACTACTGCTGCTCATGTAGCTCAAATGATAACCATGATAACGATGGGATTTTGGCATGGTCTAACTTGGTATTACGTTGCTTATGGCGTATATCAGGGGTTGGCACTTGTTTTAACTGATATATACCAGAGAAAATCTAAGTTTTATAAAAAACATAAAAAAGAAAAATGGTTCGAGAGAGTTCAAATTTTCATTACATTCCATATTGTATGTTTTGGATTACTGATATTCTCAGGTTATTTAGCTTAATTTTAAGGAGGCAAATTTATGCAAGAAACAGTTATAGAAATATTTGAAGATGTATTAGGAACTGATGAGATAAGAGAAGATTTAGACCTTAATTTATTTGAGACAGAGCTTTTAGACTCATTAGCTATAATTGAAGTTTTACTTGAAATTGAAAATAGACTAGGAATAGAACTTCAACCAACTGATTTAGAGAGAAAAGATATGTCTACTGTAAATAATTTAGTAAAATTCTTGGAAACAAGAAAATAAATTAATAATTAAGTTTTAAATATTAATTTATAAAACAAAGCTTTACAAAGTCCATCTGATATTAATATTTGATGGACTTTTTTTATTATAATATAAGTTATTTTAAATTGAATTTCAATTTAGTGAAAATGTTTAGTTTGTAATAATAATTTTGTAAAAGTAGGTATTATTGTAATATTATAGGAGCAAAATATACATATTTAGGAGGAAAAGCGATGTCTTTAAATTCAATAGATAGAAAAAAAGAAATACTTAAATTATTAGATTCAAAAGGTAAGGTAAATACAAAAGAGTTAGTGAAGAAACTAGAGGTCTCATCAGAGACAATAAGAAGATATTTAGAAGAATTAGAAAATGAAAATAAATTAAAAAAGGTCTATGGTGGTGCTATAAAAATAAATTATGGAGTGATTGAACCAGCACATATAAAGAGAAATAGTACTAATTTGGATAAAAAACAAAGTATTGCTAAATATGCAGCTAAATTTGTGAATGACAATGAGTCAATAGCAATAGATGAAGGGACTACTAATTTACAGATTGTGGATTATATAGTATCTGTAAAAAACTTGAAAGTAATTACAAACTCTTATCCTGTACTGTCAAAATTGATTTCTTATGAAAATCAAGGATTATTTGATGGAGAGGTTATCTTTATTGGGGGAAAAGTAAATTTAAAGCATCAAAGAACAGCATGCCCAATGTCAATAGATACTATGAAAAACTTATATGTAGATAAAGCTTTTATATCTAGTGAAGGTATACTTGATAGTTTTGGAATCAGCAGTATAGACCAAAACAAAGCATTATTATCAAAAGAATATATAAAAAATTCAAAAGAGAGCTTTGTATTGTGTGATAGTTCTAAAATTGGAATTGTCAGTATGTATAAAATAGCAGATTTAGAAGAATTAGACTTTGTAATTTGTGATACAGAACCTCCAAACGAATGGAGAGATAAATTAAACGAAATAAACATAACATGGATAGAAGCAAAATAAATACAATAAAATATAACTAGCTCATAGATTTAGATGAAAAAATGAATTTTAACTTATAATTTAGAGTTTTGTGAAGTTTTGTTATAGAATAGTAAAAACAAGTATAGCCAATTAAAAACAACTAAAAGCATAAATTTAATATACATTTAACCTAAATATGATGTATAATTAACATGTAAAAGCTATACTTTAAAAGTAAAAACAAATAAAAACACAAAAATTCTAAAAGAATCTATGGAGGCTATAAATATGAAAAAGATATATGGAGAAAAAATAAAGGCAGTAGTATTTGATTGGGCTGGAACAACAGTTGATTATGGATGTTTTGCACCTCTTAATGTATTTATAGAGATATTTAAAAGAAGAGGCATAGATGTAACAATGGAAGAAGCAAGAAAACCTATGGGAAAATTAAAGATAGACCATATAAGAGAAATGTGTGAAATGGATAGAATAAAAAACCTTTGGTCAGAAAAATTTGGTAAAGCACCAACTGAAGAAGATGTAAATGAGCTTTATGCTGAATTTGAGCCAATGTTATTTGAAACATTAGAAGAATATACAACTCCAATTCCTCATGTTGTTGAAACTGTTGAGAAATTAAGAAAAAATGGATTAAAAATAGGCTCTACAACAGGTTATACAAGAGAAATGATGAACATAGTTGAACCAAACGCAGCAAAAAAAGGATATTCACCAGATTTTCTTGTAACTCCATCAGAAGTATCTCAAGGAAGACCATATCCTTGGATGTGTTATAAAAATGCTGAAGCTCTAGGAGTATCTCCTATGAGTTCTATGGTAAAGGTAGGAGATACAATCAGTGATGTAAAAGAAGGCGTAAATGCAGGAATGTGGAGTGTTGCTGTAATAAAAGGTTCAAGCGAATTAGGACTTACACAAGAAGAAGTAGATAACATGGATAAAGAAGAACTAAAAGTTAAGATGGATATTGTTTCAAAGAAATTTAAAGAAGCAGGTGCACATTTTGTAATAGAAACTATGGCTCAATTAGAAGATGTTTTAGTAAAAATAGAAAATGAAACTATTAAGTCAGACTTTGTACCAGAAAATGATTACATATTGCTTACACCAGGACCACTATCTACCACTAAATCAGTAAGAGCATCTATGTTAAAGGACTGGTGTACTTGGGATGTTGAATATAATGACTTAGTTCAAGATGTTAGAAGAAGATTAGTATCTCTAGGAACAAAAAATACAGATAAATACACAAGTGTATTAATGCAAGGAAGTGGAACTTTCTCAGTAGAGGCTACAATAGGAAGTGCTATTCCAAAAGATGGTAAACTTCTTGTAATTGCAAATGGGGCATACGGAAAGAGAATGAAAGATATATGTAATTATTTAAATATAGAATTTGTTGATTGTACATTTAAAGATGTAGAGGCAGTTGATTTAAATGTAGTAGAAAATTTATTGAAAGAAAATAAAGATATAACACATATATCAATGGTTCACTGTGAAACTACTACAGGTAGATTAAATCCTATACAAGAAGTAGGAAAACTTGCAAAAGAATATAATAAGATTTATATAGTTGATGCTATGAGTAGTTTTGGAGGAATTGAGATTGATGTTGAAGACTTTAATATAGATTTTCTAGTTAGTAGTTCTAATAAGTGTATACAAGGAGTACCTGGATTTGGTTTTATAATAGCTAATAAAGAAGAATTGGCTAAATGTAAAGGTATATCTAAGTCATTATCTCTTGATGTATATGCACAATGGGATACTATGGAGAAGAATAATGGTAAATGGAGATTTACTTCACCTACACATGTTGTAAGAGCTTTTTATCAAGCGTTATTGGAGTTAGAAGAAGAAGGGTCTGTTGAAAAAAGATACGCTAGATATAAAGAAAATCAGTTTACAATAGCGTCAAGATTAAAATCTTTAGGCTTTGACACTTTGGTAAATGATGGTGCTCAATCACCTGTAATAACAACTTTCTTATATCCTAAAAATGCAAATTTCGAATTTATGGAATTCTATACTCATCTAAAAGAGAATGGATTTGTTATTTATCCAGGTAAATTGACTGATATAGATACATTTAGAATAGGTAGTATAGGAGAAGTTTATCCAACTGATATGGAGAGATTGGCTGATGTAATCGAAAAATTCATCAATATGTAGAAGCTGTCAGATTGTAAATTATTATAGAGTTTAGAGACTAATATTTTAGAAGTTTATATAACAAATATATATTGAGTAATAGGGATGTATTTTACTTAATCTATAAATCTAAGAAAATTGGATTTATAGTTTGGATATAATATTTCCCTATTATTTTTTTATTACTTATATAAATTAAAATAGAGATTAAATGAGGAGTGTTTTATTGAATATAATTATTATGCTTGACAACGTAACAATGTTTTGTTATATTATTTTCAAGGATAAAATACGTTAAAGAAAGGATACCATTATGAATGAAGGATTAAATTCACTAAGCTTTAATGGAGTTGGGAAGTGTAAAGGTGGGATTTTTGATAATGTTAATATAGCAGGAACAGGAAAGATAGAAGGAAGTATAAAATGTAGTAAATTTGATTCTTCTGGTTCAGCAAAGGTGTTTGGGACAACAGAATGTAATGAATTTTTTACATCAGGTCTAAGTAAAGTAGAAGGAAATATATTGGCTTCAAAAGTGGATATATCTGGACTTCTTAAATGTACAGGAAATATTAATTCTATTGAAATTGATACTGGTGGAATTATTAATGTTGAGGGAAATATAAAGTCAGATACTATTCATGGAAACGGATATTTAAAAGCCAGTAATAATATAGATTGTGAAAATATCAATTTAAGTGGAATTTTAAATTGTAATGGATTTTTAAACTGTGAAGAAATTAATATTAGTTTGAATGGAATTTCTAATTTTAATGAAGTTGGAGCAAGTAGGATAAATATAAAAAAAGGTCATGGAGATTATTGCAAAAAGTTTCGTATGTTGGAAAAAAAACCTATAAATTTTGAAAAAGTATCTTCAAATTTAATAGGTCTAGGTCTATTGTCAATTAGAACATATACAGAAAGTAAGTTATTTGCAAATATTATAGAGGCAGATGAAATAAGTTTAGAAAATAGTGAAATCAAAGTTGTAAGAGGCAAAAACATTAAAGTAGGTAAAGGATGTTATATAGAAAGTTTGGAGTACAGTGAAAGTATAGAGATTGATGAAGATTCAATAGTTGCTGAAATAAAGAATATAAATGAGACAGTAAACTTAAAGAAAGATAAGTAATAAATAGTTTTAAAAATAAAATTTAAAATGAGGTAATAGTATGGAAAAAGCGTCTATAAAAATACTTGGAGAAGGATTTATAAGTAGTGGAGAATATGAAAGCATAAAAATCATGGGAAGTGCTAAATCAAAAGGAAATGTAACAAGTGATGAAGTAAAAGTGTTTGGAGATGCAAAGTTTGAAGGTGATATAAATATAAAAAACTTTGTTGTAAATGGAAAAGCTGTTATAAGAGGGAATCTTAAAGCCGAACGTGTAAGGGTAAATGGGCAACTTAGTATAGATGGAGATGCAGAAATAGATGACTTGGTTATAACTGCACAACAGAAAGTCGATGGTAAACTGAAATGCAATAATGTTACAATAAAAGGACAATTAAGTGTAAATGAAAATATGTATGCACAAGATATAAAAATATATGGTGAAATGAGAAATAAAGCAAATATAGAATGTGAAGATATAAAGGTATACGGAGCTATAAAATGTGATGGTCTTTTAAATGGAGAAAATATATATGTTTATTCAGGAGGAGGCTCTTATTGTAAGGAGATAGGTGCAACTAATATAAAAATAGGAAGAAGTAAAAATGCTTTTCAACTGATTAAAATTATTAATATTTTTTCTGGAAAATTTAAATGTGATTTGATAGAGGGAGATACTATTGAATTAGAAGATGCATCAATAAAAGATATACGTGGGAAAAATATATCTTTAGTAGATAATTGTGATGTTGGAAATATTGAATACAGTGATAATTTATCAGTTTCAGATAATTCTACTGTAAAAAACAGTATAAAGGTGGGCTAGAGAAGTTATGGAAGAATTAATATCTAAGAAAGATTTACTGAGTAAAACTAATATATCTTATGGACAATTATATAGATGGAAAAGAAAAAATATTATACCAGAAGAATGGTTTATAAAAAAATCAGCTTTTACAGGTCAAGAAACTTTCTTTCCAAGAGATAAAATACTAGAGAGAATAGAACTAATATTATCTATGAAAGAAGAGACTTCTCTTGATGATATTGCAAATATGTTTATGAAAAAAGATACTAATAAAGAGTTTGATATTGATTTTATTCTCAGTAAAGAAGTTATATGTAATTATACAAAGGAAATATTTCAAAACTTATATAAGAAAGAGCAGAGTATAGGTAAAAAAGAACTACTTATATTAAATATAATAGAGAAATTTTTAGTTAAATCTACAATAACTTTTGAAGAATTAAAACTGATAGTGAACATAATAGAAGAGAACTTTACAGTAATATATAATGAAAATGGTAAAATTTATTTATTTAGAAAGTTTGGAGTTCCATTTGTAGTAGGTTGTTTAGATTATAAAAAAGTAAGATTTGAAAAAGATGTAGTCAAAATTATTGAAATCGATTTGATGAAAGAAATAAACGATATCAGTATAAGATTGTCATAGTAGATTATCTTATCTAAATTATCTCAGATAAATTTAGCTGGTGTATAGTTTTAAGGGAATAATAAAATGAACCATAATGAATTACTATAAATTATATTCAAAGGATATTTTATATCTATAGTAATCTTTATGGTTTATTTTAATGTTATAAATACACTTTTTTATTCATGTTAATCTTGAAATCTAGGATTTAAAGATTATCTAAAGTTTACTTATAATATTTGCTGTAAAGCCTTTACCAAGTATATAGTCGATGAGATGTTTTCTATCTTCAGAAAATAAGGTTATATCTACATCTGAATGAGTACGTGTTTTTATGTTTGTAAATAATTCGATTGCATATCCACCACAAAAAGCATAAGTCAAGTTACAATCTTTTATAAATTCATAACATTCGGTTATAAGGTGTTTCATAATTCCACCTCCAAATTCTAATAAATTGATTTGTATCTTTATTATCAATATCTATGTACAGATTATGAGTAAAATTATATCATTTAAGATTACCCAATACAATTGATTATATGAGAGTATGAAAAAAGCAGCGTTCCTATCTTCCCGCGCGGAGATTAGTAAACGCCACTTATATTGTCTTATTCAAATAATGAGTTTTTAAAATCTAAGAAATATCCTTGTGGATGAAGACATACAGGACAAGCTTTTGGAGCTTCCTTACCTACATGTATATGTCCACAATTTGTACATATCCATTGAATATCTTCATTTCTTCTGAATAAAGTACCTTCTTCTAAATCAGTAGCATATCTACCAAATCTATCACCATGAACTTTTTCTATTTCAGCTATGTTTTCAAATAATTTTGCTATAGCTTCAAATCCTTCTTCACGTGCTGTCTTTCCAAAGTTTTTATATACATCATCCCATTCTTGAAGTTCATTATGTTGTGCAGCTTTAAGATGTTGTTCTGTTTTGTCATATAAATCTACAGGGTATGCTCCTGATATACTTATATTTTCACCAGAAAATTCTTTTAATTTAGTAAAGAATTGTTTTGCATGTGATTTTTCTTGGTCAGCAGTATAATTAAATAAAGATTCTATTATATACAACCCTTCTTTTTTTGCTACAGATGCAGAAATATTATATCTATTTCTGGCTTGACTCTCTCCTGCGAAAGCTCTCAATAAATTTTCTTTAGTTTTACTATCTTTTAAATTCATATTCTACCTCTCTATCACAATAAATTTTTACAATATTTAAATCTTTTTATTTATTATTCCAATAGAAGATATAATTATGCTAAATTTGGTCAGCATTTTTAAAATTATCGTTGATTTTTTTTAAAATTCTAAGAAATTCTTGTTTCTCATTTTCTGTAACATTATGGTATGCTGTTTCTTTCACTTGTGTTGAAATACTGTTAAAAGTATCTTCTATAAGTAATGCTTTTTTTGTAAGGTTTATATATGTAATACGCTTGTCATTGGCACATTTTTGTCTTTCTATATATCCTAGATTTATGAGTTTATTAACTAACACTGTAACAGTGGATTTATCCTTTCCTATTTTAGTTGCAATTTCCTTCATTGTAAGTATTCCATTGTTTTCATAAAGTGCAGTTAAAATATTTCCATGAGTAGGTATCAATTCATCCAGACCATTTTGACTAAGTTTATTTTCAATGAATTTAACCATATTAGCTTTTGTTTTACTTATGAAATGTATAATATATTTATCTTCCATAAATTAATCTCCAATCTTTAATTTATTTAAATTAGTTTGACATAAAACTATTTATAAACTATAATTAGTTTAACATAAAACTAATTGTATTGGGAGGAAATTTATGAATAAAAAATTTAAATCATTATATATTACAGAAGAAGAAGGCAGTTTTAAGAGAAATATAATTGAAAGAGAAATAGATTCATTACCAGAAGGAGAAGTTATAATAAAGGTAAAATATTCTTCTCTAAATTATAAAGATGCACTTTCTGCAAATGGAAATAAAGGTGTTACTAGAAAATATCCTCATACACCAGGAATTGACGCATCTGGAATAGTAGAATCTAGTAGCTGTGATGATTTTAAAATTGGAGATGAAGTTTTAGTAACAGGTTATGATTTAGGTATGAATACTTCTGGCGGTTTTTCAGAATATATAAGAGTTCCCTCTAATTGGGTAGTGAAACTTCCAAAAAATCTTTCATTGAAAGAAGCAATGGATTATGGTACAGCAGGATTTACAGCAGCTTTATCTGTATACAAATTTATAAACTCTGTAGATAAGGATATGGGAGATGTATTAGTTACTGGTGGTACAGGAGGAGTTGCAGTAATTGCAGCTAAAATATTGATTAAATTAGGTTATTCAGTTGTAGTTTCAACAGGAAAATTAGAAGAACAAAAAGAAGTATTATTGAATTTAGGTGTTAAAGATGTTATACATAGAACAGAAGCGGATGATAACTCAGGTAGACCTCTACTTAGACCGAGATGGGCTGGAGTAATAGATACAGTAGGAGGTAATACTTTATCAACAGCAATAAAGACAACTAAGTATTGTGGAGCAGTGACAACTTGTGGTAATGCAGGTGGAATTGAGTTTACAAGTTCAGTGTATCCATTTATTTTAAAGGGAGTTACTTTATATGGTATAGATTCTGTAGAATGCCCAATGGATGTAAGATTAAAGATATGGGATTTATTATCTAATGAATGGAAATTAGATGATTTAGAAGATATGGTAAATGTAGTATCATTAGAGGAATTAAATAATAGTATAGATTTAATAATGGCAGGAAAGCATGTAGGAAGAACAGTAGTTGATTTAGAAAAAATGTAGATAGTTAAATTAAATTTATAAATTTAATTTTAGAATATTAGGAAAAAATGAGATACCTTAAATTTATTTAAGGGTATCTCATTTTGATTTTTATGTAAAAGATTATTCATGAACAATTAATTCAAATACATCAGGTCTTGAATAGTGGCCTTCTGAGTCAAAATCTAGTCTACTAAGAACTATCTTTTCTAGGTCTAAATCAGCTATTAACATATCTTCCTTATTGAAAATAGGTCCTGCTACATATTTTCCAAATGGGTCAACTATACAGCTTCCTCCTGGACACATAATTTCTGGTTCTACATCTAATTCTTTATAGTAATTAAGGTCAGTTGGATACATATTTTTTTCAACATATTGATTACATCCAATAACATAACATCTTCCTTCTAAAGCAATATGTTTCATAGTTGATTGCCATTCTTCTCTTGAGTCTGCAGTAGGAGCTATATAAAGTTTTACTCCCTTAGCATAAAGAGCTGTTCTAGCTAATGGCATATAGTTTTCCCAACAAATCAAGCCCCCCATTTTTCCATATGGAGTATCAACTACTGTAAGAGTACTTCCATCTCCTTCGCCCCAAATACATCTTTCTGTTCCTGTAGGTTTAAGTTTTCTATGTCTACCGATAAGTTTACCTTCTGGAGAGAAAAATAAGTTTGTGCAATAAAGAGTACAGTTTATATCATTGCCATCTCTTTCTGTTATACCCATTGATAAGTATACTCCTGCTTCTTGAGCTGCTTTTCCTAATAAATCTGTTGTAGCACTGGGAACTGGCACAGAATTATCATAGTATCTTTTCCAATCTTCTCTACCTTCCATTGTTCTACTTCCAACAACAAATCCAAATGAAAGACCTCTTGGATATGCAGGTATGAATGCTTCTGGAAAAACTACAATATTTGCCCCTTTTTTACCAGCTTCTTTAATTAATCCCAATGCTTTTTCAACTGTTTTTTCTAAATCCATTATGACTGGTGATGCTTGAACTACAGCAATTCTTACATTTTTATTTTCTTTGTTCATAAAAAACCTCCTGAGAATATTTAAATTTATTGATTTGAACAGACTACATCAAATGATTTTGATAAATAAAGTATTTATATTCTGAATAATGATGTAACTGTATACTTAAAATGATACATCATGATTTGAAAAATTACAATTGTGCAAAAACAATCAAGTGCAAATATTTAATCTCACTATTTTATAAAGCTTTTTAGCAATATAAAGACTGTTGAATTGTCTTATTTATAATGAATAGTATTTATTTCTTAGCGAACAATAATTAAAAATAAAACTTTTGAGTGAATAAAGTCTAAAGAAACAAATTTAATACAACATAATATAATTAAAAAGAAAACAATGAAGAAAATTTATAAAAATAGATAGCTTAAGGAGAATTTTATGAAAGAAAAAATTTATTACAATGGAAATATAATCACAATGGAAGATTCAATATGTGGAGATGCTATTCTCATAAAAGATAAAATAATAAAAAAGATAGGAACAAAGGAAGATATACTTGCTTTAAAAAATAAAGATACAGAAGTTATAGATTTAAAAGGTAAGACATTGATGCCTTCTTTTATTGATTCACACAGTCACTTGATAGCTTTTGCTACTACACTAAAGTTAATTCCTTTAGAAGATGCAACTAGTTTTAAAGACATAATAAAAAAAATACAGGATTTCAAAGAGAAAAATAATATAAAAAAAGGTGAATGGATAATTGGATTTTCATATGATAATAATTTTTTAGAAGAAAATAGACATCCAGACAAAGATGTACTTGATAGTGCATCTTCGGAAAATCCAATACTAATTTCACATGCTTCTGGTCACATGGGAGTTGCAAACACTCTAGGATTAAAGCAACTTGGTGTTACTCATGAAACACTGGACCCAGAAGGTGGACATATTGGAAGAGTAGAAGGAAGTAAAGAACCAAATGGATATTTAGAGGAAAATGCCTTTTTTAATGTATCATCTAAAATAAAACAACCATCACCAGATGAGATTTTTAAATCAATTGAAAAAGCTCAGGACATATATCTAAGCTATGGTATTACAACAGCCCAAGAAGGTTTAATGGCAGAGAATCAATTTAACCTTCTAAAAGCAATGGCGAGTCAAAAAAAATTAAAGATGGATATTGTAGGATATGTGGATTTGAAAAAAAGTAAGTCTGTAGCAGATGAAAATAGAGGTTTTATAAAAAAATATACGAATAGATTTAAAATAGGTGGATATAAGATATTTTTAGATGGTTCTCCACAAGGTAAGACAGCATGGTTAACTAGACCATATGAAAATTCAGATGATGATTATTGTGGATATCCTATATATAAAAATGAAGAAGTAGAGAAATTTATAAATACTTCATTAGAAGAAAAAATGCAACTTTTAACTCATTGTAATGGAGATGCAGCAGCAGACCAGTTGATAGATTCATTTGAAAAGGTTTTAAGCTTAAAAGAAGAAAATAGTAAAAATGATGTAAGACCAGTTATGATACATGCTCAAACAGTAAGAGAAGACCAAATTGATGATATGAAGAGAATAAATATGATACCTTCATACTTTGTAGCTCACACATACTACTGGGGTGATATCCATATCAAAAACCTTGGAGAAGATAGAGCTTTTAAGATTAGTCCACTTAAAACAACTATAGAAAAAGGTTTAATTTACACTCTACATCAAGATACACCAGTGATAGCTCCTAATATGCTTGAAACAGTATGGTGTGCTGTTAATAGAATTACAAAAAGAGGTGTGCAAATAGGAGAAAATGAAAAGATAAGTCCATTAGATGCTTTGAAGGGTATTACTATAAATGCAGCATATCAATATTTTGAAGAAGATAAAAAAGGTTCAATTAAAGAAGGTAAATTAGCTAATTTGATAATATTAGATGAAAATCCACTTACAATCGACCCTACGAAAATAAAAGATATTAAAGTACTAAAGACTATAAGAGAAGGAGAAGTATTATATTCTTTAGAATAGAGGAAATTCATATGAGATTGTTACTATATAAAAATAGACTTAAATAATAAAGAGGTAGAACTAAATAAAATTATGGTTAAATCAACGATTTATTAGATTAAAAATTTAGCAGTGTAATTTTATTAATTCTACCTTCTTAAACAAATATCAATCTATTGAGCTATCTATGTAGTAGGTCAGATAATCAAGTAAATAATAGTTTATGAAACAACTATGTATATTACTTTACTTTCAATTTCATTAGGATTTCCCCATTGATGTCTCATGCCAAAGGGAATTTTGACACTATCCCCTTCATTTAGCTGGAATATATCATCTTCTAAGCTAAGTTGGACACTTCCTTTAAGAATATATGCAACTTCATCTCCATCATGGCCATTTTTTTCTTTACAATAAGATTTAGGAGCTAAGTTCATAATGGCAAACTCAAATTCATTAAGTGGATTGTTTGACAACATTTCATATAAAATATCTTTTGAGTCTGGCATAATTAATATTCTTCTTTGATTATTTCTCACAATTAGCTCTAAATTATCTATAGAAGGAATAAAAAAATTGACTAATGGTACATCTAAAGCATTTGAAATTGATTTTAAAAAACTTATAGATGGATTTACACTTCCTTTTTCAATTTGACTTATTAATGAAGGTGTAACTTTAATTAGTTTAGACAAGTCTTTTATACTGAGATTCTTTTTTTTTCTACATAAAGTCAATTTATTACCTATACTTGAATCGTTCATTTAAATCCTCCTATCAAAATAAATGATATATAGAAAATTATATCATAAGGCAAAAAAATTTATATAAAAGCGAATAATTATATAAGATTGATAAATAAAAAGTCAAAATAGATAATTGATTAGCAAAATTGATATAATTATAATGAAGTTAATTATAGAAATGGTGAATAAAAGTTAAATTATATTAATTTAATTAAATATAATTTGACAATGTATAAAAAAGTGAGTAAAATATAACTAAATAAATGAAAAAAATAAATAGGTTCGGATAAAACAAAAAAAGATTTCTTAACCTCAGACAGAAATATATTATCAAAGTTATTTGAGATTAAGAGACAACATCCAATCTTAAGTACTGAGGAGGAAAAAATGCTTGATATAAAAAGAATAAGAGAAAATTTAGATTGTATAAAAAAAGCTATGGAAAGAAGAGGTGAAAAAGCCTTTAGTCTTGATGAAGTAGTTAAGTTAGATGATGAAAGAAGAAAAATACTTCAAGAAGTTGAAGTCATGAAAAATGAATTAAATACATCATCTAAAAATATACCAAATCTTATAAAAGAAGGTAAAGATGTAGAAAACGAAAAGGCTAAGTTAAAAGAGTTATCTGATAAGATTAAAGTTATAGACCAAAATCTCAAAGAAGTAGAAGATAAGATGGAATATCTATTGATGAGAATCCCAAATGTGCCACATCCAGAAGTTCCACAAGGTGAAACTGATGAAGATAATGTTGAGGTAAGAACTTGGGGAGATACTACTAATTTTGACTTTAAATCTAAAGCTCATTGGGAAATAGGAACAGAACTAGGTATACTTGACTTTGAAACAGCAGGTAAAATAACTGGTTCAAGATTTACTCTTTATAGAGGATTAGGAGCTAGATTAGAAAGAGCTTTATTAAATTTTTATTTAGATACAAATACAACCGTTAATGGATATACAGAAGTTATTCCACCATTTATGGCAAATAGAAATAGTTTTCTAGGTACAGGACAATTACCTAAGTTTGAAGAAGATATGTTTAAAATAGAAGGACTTGACTATTTTCTAATTCCAACATCAGAAGTTCCTTTGACCAATATACATGCTAATGAGATACTTAGATTTGAACAATTACCAATAAATTATACAGCCTATACTCCATGCTTTAGGTCAGAAGCTGGTTCTGCTGGAAGAGATACAAGAGGATTGGTAAGACAACATCAATTTAACAAAGTAGAAATGGTTAAAATAGTAGCACCAGAAGAATCTTACAATGAGTTAGAAAAGCTTACTAATAATGCCGAAACAATGCTACAATTGTTGAAATTACCATATAGAGTAGTGAAGATATGTACAGGTGATTTAGGATTTACGGCTTCTTTTAAATATGATGTAGAAGTTTGGATGCCAAGCTATAATAGATATGTTGAGATTTCATCTTGTTCAAACTGTGAAGATTTTCAAGCTAGAAGAGCAGGAATAAGATTTAAAAGAGATAAAGATTCTAAAGCTGAATATGCACATACATTAAATGGATCTGGATTAGCTATTGGAAGAAGTGTCGCAGCTATATTGGAAAATTATCAACAAGAAGATGGCTCTGTAGTTGTTCCAGAAGTTTTGAGAACATATATGGGAGTTTCTATTATTAGATAAGGGTCAAATTATGTACTTTTGAATAATACAATAAACTAGAATCAATTAAAAAATAATAATGAATATAAAAAAGTGTACAAACTAATGAATATTGATATAGTAAGCTATCATATGAAAGAGTATGTACACTTTTTTATTTACTATATTTATTGAGAAATAAATATAAATAATTTACAAGCAGAAAGGAATCTTTTATGAAAATTCAAAAGACAGAGTGGGGATATATTGAATGGAAACATACTTATGATGAAAATAATCCGAAGCAGGCTATGAATATATATATTGCAGTAACTATGCAAGGGAAAAAACACTTTAATCATGTTCATTATGGTCAAGAACAGATGATATATATTTTAGAAGGGGAAGGTTTGTATATCATAAATGGAGTATGGAAGCCATTTTATCAAGGGATGATTTTTTATATAGAATCTGGTAGTACACATGAAACTATAAATACAGGTGATAGACCAATAAAAGAACTTATTGTTTCAAATAATGTAAATGATGTAGGAGAAAGTGAAGTTATAGATATTAATCCTAATAATTATCTGAAGAAAACTTTAATAAATTATAGCGAAAGCACTTTAAATTTATATGCAGCAATAGAATCAATTCGTGGTCAATTTATAGACCCATTCAAAATTCCATTAATTATATATGATGACTCATGGAATATAGTTTTAAAAAATCCTTATTTCCCTCTATTTTGTTTTGAAAAATGTAATCCTATGAAATTTCCTCAAAACTGTGATTGTATGAATCAAAAAAGTAGTAACCAATTTGTATGTAAATATGGGATAACAATATATAATATTCCAATACTATATAAAAATAATAGTATAGGTGTTATAAGGGGTGGTTATGTATTATTATCTGATTTAAATTTAGATACAACACATAGTAATTTATATGATATACCAGAGGGTGCTGCTAGAAGTATAAAGCGTCTCTTAAAGCAAATATCTAAAAATATAATAAATTTTTGTTCATTCAATGACATAAGAAAGGATTTACAAGAAAAAGAGAAGACTATTGCAAGAACATATCATTATGGAGAGCAACTTGAAATGAATTTAAAGGTAGCTCAAGACATGGTTACTAACTTAAGAATAAATCATCATTTTTTATTTAATACCCTAAATTCAATGGCAAGTATAGCACTTGATGATGGTAGTTATGATTTATATAGTGCAATAATAGATTTATCTAAAATGTTTAGATATACAATGAGGTCTGATTTACGCTTTGTGGAACTAGAATCAGAAATATTATATATTAAAAATTATTTAAACTTACAGAAATTACGCTATGGAGATGCACTTAAAGTAAATTATCTTATTCCTAAGGAGTTATATAATATTTCTGTACCTTTTAACTTTATTCAGCCTATTGTAGAAAATGCCTTTACACATGGATTTAGAGATATTGATACAGAAAAAAGAGTCGAAATAATTGCAAGACTAGATTCTGATTATGCTATTATAGAAATTCATAATAATGGAACTATTTTAGATGAAAATAGTATAGACAAAATAAAGGCGGGTATTCATAGTAATAATGGTCATGGATTGTCTTTAATATATACAAAATTTATGTCTGCGTATGGGAATGATTTTGACATGGATATAAAATCAAGTGATAAAGAGGGGATTTACATAATGATTAAAATTCCTATTGAAAATTGTAAGGAATATGTATAGAGCTTATTTAAAATTAATAAGTTTTATAAATGTTAAGAAATATATTAGATATTTTTATGTTGTTTTATATATCTTACTTTTTTATATTATTAAGCTAAAAGGGAGGAATTCTCATGAGAAGAGCACTAATAATAGATGATGAAGAAGCTGTTTTAAAAATAATAACACACTTTATAGAAATGAAAGATATGCCAATAAAGATTGTTGGTAAAGCAACATCTGGTGACGAAGCAGTAGATAAAATAATTGATTTAGAGCCAGACATAGTGTTTATAGATATTCAAATGCCAATATATAATGGGTTAGAAGTGATAGAAAAAACATCTCATCTATCTAAAAAAATAAACTTTGTGGTAATAACTGCTTTTAATTATTTTGAATATGCACAAAAAGCCTTGAGATTAAATGTGAAAGATATACTCCTTAAACCATTAGACATGAACGAGTTTAATAAGTCTGTAGAAAATATTATTGGTTATCAATATACGAATAATAATTTATTGAATGAAATCCTAGAGTATATAAACTTAAATTATAGTAAGGATTTAAAGCTAAATGATTGTGCCAAATTGTTTTTAACTAATCCATCCAATATATCTAGGATTTTTAAAAGTAATTTGAATACAACTTTTATATCATATTTAAATCATATAAGAATAGAAAAATCAATTGAGTTACTTGAAAATACTACAAAAAGTATAAATGAGATTGCAGAAATGGTTGGTTACAATAGTCTAAATAATTTTTACAAAAACTTTAAGATAGAAAAAGGAATGACTCCCAAAGTATATAAATTGAATACTAAAAATTGAAATTGATAAATAAAAAGTCAATATAGATAATTGTTTGAGTGTGTCTGAATAAGTATACTTTAATTATAGAAAAAATTAAAGCGCTTTAAACATATTTAATAACATTAAACCTTATAAAAGCTGTACCTATTTATATAAAAAAATATATATAAATAAAAATAAAAAGATATACAAAATAAAAAAAGTAAATCAAATACTATTCAAAAAAGACAGAATTTTCATTTAATTTACTGGGAATTTATATTTGTTAAGGAAGGTAACTTTATAATGGAGGTAATTTAATATGTCAGACAAAGTGAATGTGAAAAATATTATCTATATTGCAGGGGCTTATTTAGCAACAGCAATTGGTTCTGGCTTTGCTACAGGTCAAGAAATACTCCAATTTTTCGCCTCCCAAGGTTATATGGGTCTAGTTGGAGCATTAATATCAATGGTGTTATTTTCATTTCTTGGTGCTGAAGTTATAACTAGAGGTAGAGAATTAAAACTTAAAGAACCAACAAGAATTTATACCTTTTATTGTGGAAAGATTTTAGGAAAATTTTATGAATGGTTTAGCCCAATCTTTTTATTTGGAATTCTTATAGTAATGATTTCAGGAGCAGGCTCAACTTTAACTGAATATTATGGCATAAATCCTTATTTGGGAAGAGTTTTAATGGCTATTGCTACACTAATTACAGTGTCTATGGGTCTAGAAAAATTAGTAGGTATACTTGGGCGTATTGGACCAGTAATAGCAGTATTTACAATTGCTGTTGGGTTAATAAGCTTATTCAAGCATTTAGATGGATTATCCATGGTTGGAGAAGCTATGAAGAATATTGAAGTTACAAAAGCATCAGGAAGTCCAATAGTTTCAGGTGTAATATACAATACATTAAATATTATTGTAATGATTGTCTTTTTAACAGGTATGGGAGCTTCGATTGAAAGTAAAAAGGATGCTTTCTGGGGAGGCCTATTAGGTGGAGTAGTATTTATGACTGCTGGAATAGTTATGTATCTGGCTATGATTTCAGATATAGGAAATCTATATATGAAAGAAATACCATCACTTTATTTAGCAGATAATATAGCTCCTATTGTAGGTGTATTTTTCTCAGTTGCACTTATATTAGGTATTTATACAACAGCTGTTCCACTTTTATGGTCTGTAACTAATAGAATAGTTGAAGATGAACACCCTAAATTTAAACTTGTAACAACAGTAATAGCTATTTTGGCTTGTATAGGTGGCTTTTTACCATTTGGTAAACTAGTAAATGTTTTATATCCATATACAGGTTATATGGGACTTTTAATTTTAGTTTGTATGGTGTATAAAGCAATTACATGTAGAGAAAAATCAACACAAAGTCAGGAATAGAGGAACTCATTAATAGTTTCTAGTTAAAGAAATTTTTCATATAATCTTAATTGAAAAAGTCAAAATAGTTAAATAAATTGCAAGATATGATAATATATTTAATTAAAATAATGTAGTAAAATATAAATATAAACAAAGTTAAATTAAATTTATAAAAAATATCTTTATAAATATTAGTAACTTATATAATTTGTAGTTAAATTAACAAAAAAATTAAAAAAATAAAATTTTGGAGAGGTGTTAGTATGCATGAACTTATTTTAATCTCAGAAAAGTATAAAGAAGATATTTTAGATTTTTTTACAGATATTCATATGCACCCCGAATTAAGTTTTAAAGAATTTAGGACTACAAAAGCTATAAAAGATTTGTTAGTAAGTTTAGGTATAGAGATATTAGACCTAGGAATGGAGACAGGAGTAGTAGGATTATTAAAAGGAAAATATGATGGTCCTACAGTAGCATTAAGAGGAGATATTGATGCTTTACCAATATATGAAGAGGTTGATATTGGATACAAATCAAAATATGATGGTATAATGCATGCTTGTGGACATGATATACATACGTCTTGTCTTGTAGGATGTGCATATGTATTGTCTCACATTAAAGATAGTCTTCATGGAAATGTAAAGTTTATATTTCAACCAGCAGAAGAAGTCAATAAAGGTGCGAAGATGCTAGTTGAAAGAGGAGTAATGGAAAATCCAAAAGTTGATGCTATATTTGGTCTTCATAATCACCCAGATATACCTTGTGGAAAAGTAGGAGTTAAGTTAGGTGGATTAATGGCAGCAGTAGATACTATTAGGATAGAAGTAAATGGCTTTGGAGGTCATGGAGGTATACCAAATAGAACAATAGATCCTATAGTAGCATCAAGTGCAATTATAATGGGTATTCAAACTATAGTAAGCAGAAACATAAGTCCATTAGAATCAGCTGTTATATCAATAGGTACTATAAATGGAGGAACTGCAAATAATGTAATTTCAGAAAAAGTAGATATGACAGGTACATGTAGAAGCTTTAGTAATGAAGTACGAAAGAAAATATCTGAAAATTTGGAAAATATAGTTTGTGAGATAGCTCGTGGATATCAAGCAACTGCAAAGTTAGATTATTTATTTGATCTACCAGCTGTTATAAACAGTAAAGAGATGTACACAATAGCTTATAAGTCTGTATGTGATTTGTATTCAGAAGATGCTATAGTTGATCCAATACCTTCCACAGGAGGAGAAGATTTTTCTATATTTATGGAAAAAGCACCAGGATTTTTTTACTGGTTAGGAGTAGGTAACAAAGAACAAGATTGTATGTATCAATGGCATAATCCTAAATTTAAAGCTGATAAAAATTCTATATTAGTAGGTACAAATGTACTATGTCAGTCTGTTATAAATTATATGGATAAATTTAAAAAATAAAATTTAAGATAGAATGTTTCTGGAGATAAAGTTTATGGGGGTGATTAGTTTGAGTAAAATTAATTCACAGGAAAAAAACAAAGATAGTGGATTATTGATGAGAGCATTAAATGTTGTAGAGAGAGCAGGAAATAAACTTCCAGACCCAGTAACCATATTTTTATTACTATGCATAATTGTTTTAATATTGTCAGCGGTTATATCTAATTTAGGAGTAGAAGAAATACATCCTTCTACAAAAGAAGTTGTAAAAGTAGTAAATCTATTAGAAAAAGAGCAGATTCAATCCTATTTAGGTAGTATAGTTACAAACTTCCAGTCATTTGCTCCATTAGGATTAGTATTAGTTACAATGCTTGGAGCAGGTGTTGCTGAGAAATCTGGATTTATGGAAGTGTTAATGAAAAAGGGGATAAGTAAAGTTCCACAAAAACTTGTAACTGTAGCAATTGTATTTGCAGGTATGTTATCACATACAGCAGCAGATGTAGGATTTATAATATTACCACCACTTGCAGCACTTGTGTTTTTAGGGATTGGAAGACATCCTCTTGTAGGTATGTTCGCAGCTTTTGCAGGTGTTGCAGGAGGATTTGCAGCAAATGTTATGCTTAGCACTACAGATGTATTGCTAGCTGGATTTACAATACCAGCAGCTCAAATGATGGACCCATCTTACCAAGGTAATCCAGCAATGAACCTTTATTTTGCTTTTATATCAGCAATAGTTTTAACTTTTGCAGGAGCATTTGTAACTGAGAAATTTATAGCTCCTCGTTTTTCAAAATATAATGATTCAACAAATGATAAGGATGTGCAAGAATTAAGTGAACTTGAAAATAAAGGTATAAAATATGCTTTATTATCATTGTTAGTTGTTGTGGTAGTGATAGTTGCCCTATGCATAGGTGAAAATGCATTTATGAAAGATCCAGAGAATGGTTCTATACTATCTAGTAATGCACCTTTAATGAAAGGCATAGTCCCTATAATCACTATCATATTTTTAACTCCAGGATTAGTGTATGGAAAAGTAAGTAAGAAGATAAAAAATGACAAAGAATTAGTATCTATGATGGGTAGTAGCATGAGTGATATGGGTGGATATATAGTCCTAGCATTTATAGCATCTCAGTTTATTAATTTATTTAATCTTAGTAACTTAGGTACAATTTTATCAATAACAGGAGCAAAATTACTGGCAGAATCGGGGATACCTAGTTATGGATTGATAATAGGATTTATATTGTTATCCGGATTTATCAACTTATTTGTAGGAAGTGCTTCTGCGAAATGGGCGATTTTAGCACCTATATTTGTTCCTATGTTTATGCTACTAGATTTCAACCCAGCATTAACTCAAATAGCTTATCGTATTGGAGATGCTTCAACAAATCCAATAAGTCCACTTTTCCCATATTTCCCAGTTATATTAGCTTTTGCTAGAAAATATGATAAGGATATAGGTATAGGTACTGTCATATCGAATATGATTCCATACTCAGTAGCATTTACATTAATAGAAATAATAATATTATTGCTATTCATGGGTATTGGCATACCATTAGGACCTGGTGGAGGAATATCTTACATTTTATAGACATTTATAATAAATTTATTAATAAAGATTAAACCAATAAAATATATGCTTTAATTAAGAGGAGGATTAGTATGTTAAAAACAACAAAAATTTCAGACCCAGAGTTATATAACATTGTGGCTGGGGAGTTGGTTAGACAAGAGCATAATATTGAAATGATAGCTTCTGAAAGTACAGCACCAACAGAAGTACTTGAATTAAGTGGATGTGTATTTACAAATAAAACTGAAGAAGGTTATCCAGGGGCTCGTTTTCAGGCAGGTTCTGAAGAAGCAGATAAACTTGAAACTTTAGCAATTAAGCGTGCAAAGGAAGTATTTGGAGCAGAACATGTAAATGTACAGCCGTATTCAGGTTCTACAGCCAACTATTGTGTATACTCATCAATACTAAAACCAAATGATATTGTTTTAAGTATGCGTCTTGACCAAGGTGGACATTTAACACATGGTAGCACAGTTAATTTTTTACATGATATTTATAAATATGAATTTTATGGAGTAGACCCAAGTACTGGGCGCATAGATTATGATGCTCTTGAAGCAAAAGCAAAAGAATGTAAACCAAAACTGATAATTGCAGGAGCAAGTTCATATCCAAGATTAATAGACTATGAAAGAATATCAAAGGTTGCAAAAGAAGTAGGGGCTTACTTCATGGTAGACATGGCACATGTTGCAGGATTGGTAGCAGCAAAAGTAATTCCTAGTCCTGTACCTTATGCAGATTTTGTTTCTTCATCTACAACAAAAACTTTCTGTGGACCAAGAAGTGGTATTGTACTTTGCAAAGCTGAACATGCAAAGAAACTTGATAAAGGTGTTTTCCCAGGAACATTAGGTTCTATACATCTTAATACAGTTGCAGCAAAAGCGTTTTCACTATTATACTTAAGTACAGATAAATTTAAAAAAATAATGGAACAAGTGGTAGTAAATGCTCAGACTTTAGCATCTGAACTTATTTCACATGGTTTTAGTATTGTAAGTGGAGGAACTGATAACCATATAGTTATGGTTGATTTAAGAAGCAAAAATCTTACAGGAAAGCAATTTGAAAAAGCTCTTGAATATGTAGGAATAACTGTTAATAAAAATGTTATACCTGATGACCCACAGTCACCATTTATAACTAGTGGTGTTCGTATAGGTCTTACATCAATATCTCAAAGAGGTCTTAAAGAAAAAGAAGTTATAAAGATAGCAGGAATAATGAATAAGGTAGCAGATAATATTGATAATAAAGAAGTATTAGATGATTGTAAAGTAGAAGCCCAAGAGCTTATATCTAAGTTTCCATTATATCCAGAAGGGTATTTTGAAGATTAAATATATTGATTTATATAACCCACAGCTTATAAATCCTATAACAACCTAATAATATATAATTACTATAAGGGGATGCCTCAAAATAAAAATTTGAATCATCTCCTCTTTTTGTACAAAAAATAAAAAAATAATTTCTAAGAACTTCTAATCTAGATGATACTTGCTCTGTAAAAAAGCAAAAACTAGATTATAATTGTGGCAAAAACAGGTATGTTATTGTCAACAAGAGATAATCATATAATCAACTTAAATACTTATGAAACACAAATTGATATCTCATTGTGGAAAGCCATACTTGCGTGTTATAATGTTATAAAAAATAAATTTGGAGTAATGTCATGATTGAAAACTACGCTTTGTGTGAAATTGAGGAATTAAAGAGAAAAATACATGAAAACATTAATGTAAATGATGATGTTGTTTGTGGGCTTTGTGATAAACTGATTTCGCTTGCAAAAGAAAATAAAGATTGGCAAAGTGTGGCTTTTGGATATGTATGGCGTGCTGATTATTATTTCTATGTAGAACCAAATATGAAATGTGTATCAAAAGAATTGGAGTATGCACAAGGGTATATCAATGAAAAGAATCCAAGTGAATTATTAGAAAAGTTTTATGCACTATATAGTTTACTTTTTTCAAATTCGTATGATAAACAATCTGCATTTAAATACACTTTAAAAGCCTTGGATATTTCCGAAAAATTAGGCATCAAATACCGCATTGGTGTAAATTATGGAAATATTAGTGCTTATTATTTGGATTATGAATTATATGATGAAGCATTATTTTATTTATATAAAGCAATGGATGTATTACGTTCTCTGCCAGATACAAAACCACGTTTTTTGCGAATGCTATTAATTAATTTCGTTAATGTATATTTAAAGTTAGGTAGGCTTGAATTGATGAAATTAACTATTAAAGAACTGAGTTCACTTCCATTTGAAGAGAAAGATTTAAAATTATATGTTGATTATGCATATTTACTTTATTATTCAGAGATGAAGGATGAAGAAAAGAGTTTATTTTATTTACAAGAAATGTTGAATGATGGAATTATGACTTTTCCAAATCGTATTTATATCATAGAGTTTTTGATGAATGCATTGGAATCAATGATACATATTAATAATAAAATAAAATCAAGTGAATTATTACAATTCTTACGAGAGTTAATAAAAGAAGATGAACCAGAGCCTTTATTGAAATTGTGTAAGTTGAACATTCAGTACTCACAGAAATTTGAGACAAAACAAGAATTATATTACCATTATCATGAGTATTACGATTTATATTTAAAAGCACAGGCAAAAGCAAATCTACTAAAAGTAGAAGGTTTACTTGCAAAAATTGAATTAAATGACACTTATACTAAGTATAATCAATCAAAAAAAGTACTAGAAGAATTGTATGACCTTGTAAATTATGATGAATTGACCAATATATACAATCGTTATTATTTTAATATTAAGCAAGATGAAATTCTCAATAGCAACAAATATACAAATATTGGCCTTGCAATATTTGATATTGATTACTTTAAAGAATATAATGATTATTATGGTCATTTAGCAGGTGATGAAATATTAAAACAAGTAGCGAGTATTTTAAAAGAGAAGGCAAATGAACAAATGGCAGTCTTTCGTTATGGTGGTGATGAGTTTGTCTGTCTTAGTTGGGATTTGAACTTTGAACAAATGGATGACTATGTAAATAAGATAAAAGAAACAATAAAAGAAAAAAATATTGAACATATACATTCACGATGTGCAAAAATAGTAACATTGTCAATTGGATATGGTAATAAGATAGTATCAACTAAAGTTGATGTACTTAATTTATTTGATGAAGTAGACAAAGCATTATATATTGTAAAGAATAATGGTAGAAATAACTCTAAATCAATACTTTCTATGGAAGGGGTGCATAATGAATAACTATAATATACTATTTGAACAAATTCAATTGATAATTGAACGAATTCAGCACCATTTCGAACACAATCTTAGATTTAATAAACGTGACTGTGATAGATTATTGATGATATCAGAACAGTTAAACTATTTCTATGGACAAGCATTAGCTCATGTGTATTTAGCACAATATTTTCAAAGAAAATGGAATATAGATGCTTATAATTTTCATTCAGAGAAGGCAAGAGAACTTTCTGAGAATAAAAACTATTTTGATATTTTAATTGAATATTTTAAAATAGAAGGTTTACGGAATATTACTATTTGTGATGAAATAACAGCGCTTACTACATATTTAAAAGGGACTCAAATTGCTTATAAAATTAAAGATAAAAAATCATGCGCTATTTTCTATAACAATATTGCAGAGATATTTTACACAAGTGGGGTATATACAGTTGCAGAGAAATTCTACACAAGAGCATTAGATGTTATAAAAGATGTTCCTGTAAAAAATGTTGTTTTTTATTATAAAACTATACTGATTAACCTATTACACCTTTATTGTGTCCAAGGAGAGCTGGATAAAGCTAGAAAATATCATGAGAAATGTTTAAGTGTAAAATGTGATGTTGGCATTTTACCTTTGTTATTTATAGAAGGGGAAATACGTCTTCTATTATTAGAAAATAAGGAGATAGAAGCAGTACATAAAATAGATGATTTGATGAAAAGGTTGATAGAAAGTAAAGAGGATGCGTTTTTGCTGAAATCTATTTATCTGAATTTGATGGAATTTTTACTTTTATTAAAAAAGGAAAAAAATGCAGTATGGTGTTTAAAACAACTAGATATACTGTATAAAAATACAGACCAGAATATAATGATAAAGATTCAAGAATTACATGTTCAATATGCAATTTTATTTGGACATGCAACTGATGAACTTTATGAAACTTTTTATGAGACTATATTAAAAAGAGAAATGGCAAGCAAAATATTGATGCGTGAAAGCTTTAAAAGTCTTATTTCTCTATATGAAACAGAAAAAGAACAGAATCTTATGTTGGAAAAGCAAGCCAGTTTACAAACAGTAGCAGATATAGATGAACTTACAAAAATCTATAATCGAAGATACAGCAGTAAACTGATTAGTAAATTAATTCAAGATGAGGATACTTTATCCATTGGATACGTGATGGTTGATATCGATTTCTTCAAAGAATATAATGACTACTATGGTCATTCAAAAGGTGATGAGGTAATAAAAGAAGTTGCTACTTTATTAAAAAAAAATTTGCCAGATAATGCTTTTGCTACACGATATGGAGGAGATGAGTTCACATGCATACTTGTCGATAGAAGTGATGATGAAATTATTACATTTGTTAATTCAGTTCAAAAAGAGTTGAAAGATAAAAATATTGTACATTTAAAAAGTAAAAATTCTAAACAACTTACTTTGTCTTTTGGAATATATAATGAGATGCATGTGCATGGCTGTGATGAGTTAACTCTTATTAAAAAGTCTGATTTAGCTTTATATCAATCCAAAAATAAGGGAAGAAATGTATATACAATTTATAAATAAAGGAGCCAATCGTGATGGAAATGGGAAATAATATCACCTCAAAATATGATACTTCATATATTTTGGAAAAATATTGTGATATAAAAAATAGCAAAGAAAAATATGTTTTAATACAGTTAAACATTAAAAATTTTCGCTATTTTAATACAAAGTATGGAAGTAAAGCAGGAGATGAAATCCTGACATTGGTCTTTCAAAAAATAATGATGTTTTTAGAAGAAAAAGAATATGCTGGATACTTATATGCAGATAACTTTGCTCTTTTGTTAAAGTGTGATGACTCTAATTATCTTATATATGAACGATTGATACCATTAATAGACATATTGTATCGCATAGATGATGAGCGAATTTATAGAAACCTTTTTATGTCTATGGGTATTTATGTGATTATTAATCAAAAAGTCGCATTTTATGATGCATTAAATTATGCGAACCTGTGTAGGAAAGAAAGTGAAACTTTATTTAATAGAAGTTCTTGTATAGAACTGTATGATGATTCTTTTTATAAGAGTTATATGAATCGTATGAAACTGGAAATAGAGACAGCTGATGCATATAAAGATTATGAATTTGTTACATATCTACAACCCAAAGTTAGCCTAATAAGTGGAGAAGTTATAGGTGCAGAGGCACTACTTCGTTGGTTTGATAAGGATGGAAATAGTATTCCATTATATAAATTTCTTCCTATTTTAAACCAAAATGGCTATATTGTATTAATTGATATAGATACTTTTGAACAGATGTGTCAGTATCTGGACACAAGAATAAAAAACAATAAAAAGGTTGTACCAATCAGTTTTAATATTTCAAAGTCACACTTTTATGATCCAAAGATTGTTCAAGACTATATTGATGTGTTTGAAAAATACAATATTCCAAAGCATTATATTGAAATTGAATTTATGGAATCAATTTCTTTAAATGATACTGAACGTCTGAAAAAAATAGTATCAGATTTTAAGGAATATGGGTTTACATGCTCACTAGATGATTTTGGTGATGGATATTCTTCCTTTAATGTATTACTTAATGCCCGTTTTGATATTATCAAGATGGACCGTCAGTTTTTTTTAAACAACTTAAATGGTAATAGTAGTTTAGTAATAAAGACCATTATAGATTTAATTCATTCTTTAAATATGAAAGTGATTGCTGAAGGTGTAGAGTATAAAGAGCACATAGAGTGTTTGAAAGAATATGGGTGTGATATGGTTCAAGGCTATTACTACTATAAACCTATGTCAATTGATTCGTTTAATACGATATTGGATTCATAGGGTGACTTTAAGGAATTATAAAAATTAATTATTTGTGAGGGGGAGAAATATGAGATTTAAAAAGATTATAACTCTATTAGTAGTAGCTATGCTTGCACTTAATTTGGTTGCATGTGCTACATCTAAGTCAGGAGATACCACACAAGGTTCAGTATTTCAGGGTACTCAAGAAAAGGACATGGTAACATTAAATATTACGTCAGAGCCTTCAGAATTGAATCCAATGACGATGATTGATACTATTTCTCAAAGTATTCTATATCATTGTATGTCTGGGTTTACAAAGTTGAATGAGAAGGATGAACCAGTAGCTGATTTAGCAGAAAGTTGGGATATAAATGATACTGACACAACTTACACAATGCACTTGAAAAAAGATGCAAAATGGTCAAATGGAGACTTAGTAACTGCAAACGATTTTTACTATTCTTGGGTTACGCAGATGAAACCTTCTACTGGAAGCATATTTGCTGCATATCTATATAAGAATATTAAAAATGGAGAAGCATTCTATAAAGGAGAAGTTGACGAATCTCAGCTTGGCTTAAAGGTATTAGACGATTACACATTAGAAATCCAATGGTCTCATCCAATGACTAATGGTTTGTTTTATTTGTCACAGCCATACTTCTTGCCGATAAATCAGAAGGCTTATGAGGAAATTGGTGATAAACAGTATGCTAAGGATGCTAATAAAATGGTGACAAATGGAGCATATAAAATAACAGAATGGGTTCATGATGACCATATTACGATGGAGAAATCTGAGGAATATTATAATGCATCAAAAATTAATATTCCTAAAGTGAAGCTGGTTATGATAGGAGATGCAAATACTAGTTTGAATGCATTTACTGCTGGAGAAATTGACCTTTGTAACTTATATAATGAGCAAATTAAACTTGTGAAAGAAAAAAGTAAAGATGCTGTTCAATCATATATAGATGGAGGGTCTTGGTATTTAAGCTTTAATACACAAGATAAGTATCTTTCTAATATAAACTTGAGAAAAGCGCTTGCTTATTCTATTGATGTGCAGAGTCTGCTTGATAATGTAATTAATGATGGTTCTATAGCAGCCGATGGTTTTGTACCAGATGTTATAAAAGGTATTGATGGTAAAAGTTATGCAGAAAAACGTGGTAGCCTATTTAAGCATGACAAAGGTAAAGCAAAGGAATATCTCGATAAGGCATTACAAGAACTTGGCATAGACAAAAAAGATATTAAACTTGTATTTTGGGCATCAGATACAACATATAATCAGAATCAGGCTGCCTATCTGCAACAACAATGGAAGGAAAATCTTGGACTGGATGTAGAACTTAAATTTACAGCAGTGAAAGCTTTGTCTGAAGCAATGACAAATGGTGATTATAGTTTTGCAATGGATGGTTGGGGACCTTCTGAAAATGATGCAATTACATTTTTGGAGAACTATACAACAGAAAATATGAATAATCATGTAAAGTATTCCAATCCAAAGTATGATAAGTTGATTGAGGATTCTATTAATGAGAGTGACCCTAAAAAACGTCAAGAGATACTTATACAGGCAGAAAAAATTCTAATAGATGATATGGTTATAGGGCCAATGTATTTTACATGTACTACTTATGCTATTTCTGATAAATTGGTTGGTTTAGTACGTACACCATTTCAGTTCTTTAACATTTTAAATGCACATATTAAATAAAAAACAGGACAGGAGTAGAGAATATGTCTTTACAAATGAGATATATCGGTAAGCGACTTCTTTATGCAGTACTTACTGTTTGGGTTTTGATTTCTATTACATTTTTACTGATGCAGATGCTTCCAGGAGACCCTTTCTCTGGTGTCAAGGTACTTAATCCTGATGTAAAGGCTGCTTTAGACACAAAGTATGGTCTGGATAAGCCTGTATTGGAGCAGTATGGAATATATGTGAACAACTTGATACATGGAGACCTTGGTTCCTCAATTGTCTCTGGTCGCCAAGTAACAGATATCATAGCCCAGGCATTCCCTGTTTCTCTAGAACTGGGAATACGGGCGTTGATTTTTACAATTATTTTAGGTGTTTTGTCAGGGATAGCAGCAGCTTTGAAGCATAGGACAAAGTGGGATACATTGACGATGATTTTGGTACTTCTTGGAGTATCTGTTCCATCATTTATTATGGGAGCATTGTTACAATATTTTTTTGGAATCATGTTATTTCAATTTACTGGTATTCATTTTTTTGCAATTATAGGATGGGGAAGTGAAAATAGTAAGATTTTACCTGCATTCGCGCTTGCTTTTGGCTCTATGGCAAGTCTCGGAAGGTTAATGCGCTCTAGTATGCTTGATGTACTTAGTCAAGATTATATTCGTACAGCAAAGGTGAAAGGAATTAAGAAAAAAGACATTATCCTTCATCATTGTCTACGTAATGCATTAATGCCAGTAATAACAGTTCTTGGTCCTATGACAGCAGTACTGTTGACTGGGACGTTTGCTGTGGAATATGTATTTTCTATACCAGGTCTTGGAAAATACTTTGTAAATTCAGTACAGGCCAATGACTATCCAGTAATTATAGGAACAACATTGTTCTTTGGTGTGTTTCTTGTGTTATGTAACTTAATTGTAGATATTTTGAACAGTTATATAGACCCCCGTGTAAGATTAGGAGGTGAGGAAAATAGATAGTAGTAAAAAAATACTTGTTAATGAAGACTTTGCTTTTGTTGATGGTGGTAATTCAGAGGTGGATAATAATAAGCTAGTATGCCCATCGATGAGTTTTGCGAGAGAGACTATATCCATATTGTATCATAATAAAATTGCAGTAGTATCGTTTATAATGATGCTTATTCTGATTATAGGTTCAGTGTGTATCCCAATATCTTGTAATTTTGATTTTGCATCTCAGAATGTGGCATATGCAAATAAACCCTTTCTTAGCAAAGACCCAAGTAGTGGCATTACTCATATATTTGGTACAGATAATCTTGGGCGTGATGTTTTTGTACGTATTTGGTATGGGACACGAGTATCACTCCTAGTAGCAGGAGTGGTTGTTATTATAGATGGTATAGTAGGAGTAGTATATGGTAGTATTTCTGGATATATAGGTGGAATGGTTGATAATGTAATGATGCGTGTATTGGAAATTATTGGTGGCATTCCATATCTTGTTGTTGTTCTTTTACTTATGGCAGTTCTTCCACAGGGAATTGGAACACTGATTATAGCTTATACTCTTGTGGGATGGACTAGCATGGCACGATTGGTGAGGGTTCAGGTAGTTTCTCTCATGGAGAAAGAATTTATAATTGCTGCAAAAATTACTGGAGCAAGTATGGGACGAATTATTTTCTGCCATCTAATTCCGAATATGTTAGGTATAATAATTGTACATATGACATTGAGTGTTCCAGAAATTATATTTACAGAAGCATTCTTATCAATGTTGGGAATGGGGGTTCCACCACCATATCCGTCACTTGGAATCATGGCAAATGAAGGTATTGCTGTTTTTCAAACTTATCCAATAAGGTTTGCAGTGCCAGGACTATTCATTTGCATGATAATGCTTTCTTTCAATCTCTTAGGAGACCAACTTCAAGATGCTCTAAATCCTAGATTAAGGAGATTTGCTGATTATGGAAGATATTCTAAGAATTAAGAATTTAAATGTATCTTTTGATATATATGATGGAACAGTAAATGCAGTTCGAGGTGTTTCACTCACTATGAACAGTGGGGAGATTCTTGCATTAGTGGGTGAAAGTGGTTGTGGTAAAAGTGTAATGGCACAGTCAATTTTGAAGTTGAATCCTTCACCACCAGCTAAAATTATGGGTGACGAATTGAAACTTATGGATTTTGATATTTTGAATGCATCAGAAAAAGAGATGGAGCAAATAAGAGGTAATTTAGCTAGTATGGTTTTTCAAGACCCTTTAACTTGTTTGAATCCCACAATGAAAGTAGGTAAACAGATTACAGAATCACTATATCGAAAAGAAAAAATGTCATTATCTGATTGTAAGCAAGAGGCAGTTAGATTACTTGAAATGGTACAAATACCAAATGCTGTGCTACAAGCAGAACAGTACCCTCATCAATTTTCAGGAGGGATGCGACAACGTGTAATGATTGCTATGGCTTTGGCATGTAATCCTAAATTACTTATTGCAGATGAACCTACAACAGCCCTCGATGTTACTACACAACTGAAAATCTTGAAACTTATTGCAAAAATTAGAAAAGATATGGGTACAACTGTCCTGTTGATTACTCATGATTTTGGTGTTGTGGCAAATTTAGCAGACCGTGTAGCAGTGATGTATGCTGGAAAAATTGTGGAAGAAAGTAATGTAAAAGAACTTTTCAATAGAGCAGTACATCCATATACACAGGCATTATCAAGAACACTTCCTACCTCAGGTGACATAGGTAAACGGATATCTATATTGGGAAGTCCACCAAATTTATCTAATTTGCCAGTAGGTTGTTCTTTTTCGAAGAGATGTCCATATTGTATGCAGATTTGTTTAAGAGAAGACCCACCTTTGTTTGAGGTGTCAAATAGTCATAGTGCTTCTTGTTGGCGCCTACATGAAAGTTTTCCAAAGGAGGAATTGAATGATGGAAAAATTACTTGAATTAAATGATGTATCCAAAAGCTTCTCTTTAGGAAGAAAACATAAGAATATTGCTGTTAATCATGTGGACTTAACTATTTATAAAGGTGAGACTTTAGGTCTTGTTGGAGAATCTGGTTGTGGAAAATCAACTCTTGCAAGAGTAATTATGGGTGTATATCCATCAAGTGAAGGTGAAATATTATTTCAAGGTAAAAAGCTAGAACTACATAGACAGAGTGCAAGAAAGGCATTTGCACAACATACACAAATGATATTTCAGGACCCATACATGTCTTTAGACCCATATATGACAGTAGAATCTATTATTGTGGAGAATTTGAAAGTCCATAATATGTTGGATAAAGATGCAAGGACACAAAAAGTATATGAATTGCTAGAAATGACTGGTCTCTCACGAGAACATGCAGGACGTTTTCCACATGAATTTTCAGGAGGACAAAGGCAAAGGATTAATATTGCACGTGCACTTGTAGTTCAGCCAAACTTCATTATATGTGATGAGCCAGTGTCAGCACTTGATAATTCTATTCAAAGTCAGATTATAAATCTTTTATATAAATTAAAGATGGAACTTGGTCTTACTTATCTATTCATTTCACATGACTTGAGCATGGTACGTTATATTTCTGATAGGATTGCTGTAATGTATGCTGGTAGAATCGTGGAAATTGGAAATGCTGAGGAGGTTTACAAGACACCTTTACATCCATATACACAGATGCTTTTGTGTGCAGTTTTGACTCCAAATCCTAAGGATGGAAATATACTGGAGGAAGAAATAGATGTACAAGACGAAAGTGAAAATATTTTAAATTGTGAAAAAGGATGTCCTTTCGTGAAGCGTTGTAAAGTTTCAACAGAACGTTGTGTAAAAGAAATGCCTAAATTATTTGAATACAAGCAGAATCATTTAGTTGCTTGTTATATGACAAGTGAATGACTTAGTTATTATAAAAAAGTAATAAAAAATAACATATACAAATTCAAAATAGGAGTTGAACTTAAAATTTGATTTGAAAAAATCAATTTTGAGACAACTCCTTATTTTTTTTCAAAAGTAATATACAAGCTATCATGAGCATATAATTCTCTATAGATAATTAACAAGGGGGATAAAGTTATGAGGTATTATAATAAACCTACCAAAGAAGTATTAAAATACTTAAAAACAAATCCAGAAGTTGGACTTGATGATAATGAGGTAGAAGAGAGAAAGCTTAGATATGGATTAAATGAATTTACCATAAAAGAAGGTCGAACATTTTGGGACGAGTTGGGGGAAAGTTTGACAGAACCTATGATATTAATTCTTATAGGGGCAGCAGTAATAAGCTCATTTGTGGGAGAATTACATGATGCATTAGGTATTTTAGGAGCTATTTTTATTGGTATTTCTATAGGTATAATAACTGAAGGAAAATCTAAAAAAGCTGCTCATGCTCTATCAAAATTAACCGAGAATATAGAAGTAAAAACACTTAGAGATGGAAATATAGTTAAAATATCAAAAAATGACTTAGTACCAGGAGATATTGTATATATAGAAACAGGAGATATGATACCAGCTGATGGAAGGCTTATACAATCTATAAATTTGAAGCTTAGAGAAGATATGCTAACAGGAGAATCTGATGATGTAGCTAAAAATGCTGATGCTATATTGGATATGGAGGTAGTTTATTCTAAAACAGAAATAATCGAACAGGATACAATACCTGCAAAACAAATTAACATGGTATTTGGGGGAACTCTAGTAGCATATGGTAGGGGAATAATGGTTGTTACTCACATTGGTGATAAAACAGAGATGGGTAAGATAGCACAGAACTTATCAAATGATGACCAGCAAACTCCACTTCAAATTAAATTAGGTAAGTTAGGAGCTAAAATAGCAGGAATATCAGGTGTAATAGCCACTTTATTGTGTATGTTTATGATTATACAAATGCAGAGAAAAGGACTATTGATTTTGGATACAAGCAGTATCTTGTCTTTTTTACAATCATTAGAACCTGCTAAGAATGCATATATGGTTTGTATTGCTTTAATAGTTGCCACTGTTCCAGAAGGTCTGCCAACTATGATAAATATTACCTTAGCCATAACGATGCAAAAGATGGCAAAGATAAATGCTTTAGTAACAAAGAAAGAGGCTTGTGAAACTATAGGTTCTGTTTCTGTAATATGTTCTGATAAGACAGGTACTTTAACACAAAATAAGATGATGGTAGAAGTAGCATATGTTGATGGTAAGTATATAAGTAGTGGAGAATATCAAAGTAATAGTTATTTTGAACAAAACTGTATAGTGAATTCAACTGCCGATATAGAAAAGGAAGAAAATTCATTTAAGTATATTGGAAGTGCAACAGAGTGTGCATTACTTTTATATCATAATGATAAAAACTATAATGAAATGAGAAAACAAACTTATTTAATATCACAAATACCTTTTAGTTCAGAAGAAAAGAAAATGTCAACATTAATTCGTCAAGAGGACTCAGATGTACTGCTTTCAAAAGGTGCACCAGAAGTATTATTAAAGAAATGTTCTTATGTGCAACAAGGAAAAAGTATTGTTCCAATAACACCAAAAATAGAAAAAGGTATTTTGGATGAAATTAAAAAGTTACAAATTAAATCTATGAGAACCTTAGGATTTGCTTATAAAAAGATGACTAAATCTAGAACAGAAGTTGCAATAACTTCAGAAGGAGAATTAAATTTAATAGGAAATCCAAGAGGTTATGAGAAGGAAGAAAATTTAGTATTTAGTGGATTTGTAGGAATAGTAGACCCATTGAGAGAAGGGGTTAAAGAGTCTATTGATAAGGCATTTAATGCAGGTGTAGATGTAAAAATGCTTACAGGTGATAATATTAATACAGCAACTGCTATTGGAGATGAATTAGGATTATTGAGTGATGGGAAAAAGGCAGTTGAAGCAACTTATATAGATGTACTGACTGATGAAGAGTTAAGAGAAGAAATAAAAGGAATATCTATTGTAGCAAGAAGTAAACCAGATACAAAGATGAGAATAGTTTCTGCACTTCAAAAAAGCGGTGAGGTTGTAGCTGTAACAGGTGATGGTATAAATGATGCTCCAGCTCTCAGTCAAGCAGATGTTGGTATTGCTATGGGAATCTCAGGTACAGAAGTATCTAAAAACGCAGCAGATATAATATTGACTGATGATAGTTTTAGTACCATAGTCGAGGGAATAAAATGGGGAAGAGGTATTTATGAAAACTTCCAAAGATTTATACAGTTCCAGCTTACTGTAAATATAGTAGCATTTATAATTGCTATAATATCTCAACTTACTGGTAAAGATATGCCATTTACTACCATACAATTATTATGGGTAAATATAATAATGGATGGTCCTCCAGCTCTTGCATTGGGATTGGAACCTGTTAGAGATTATGTATTGAAAAGAAAACCAATAAATAGACATTCTGGAATAATAGCTAGGTCTATGTCTATAAACATTATTATAAATGCTATCCTTATAATTACAATTGTATTTACACAATCAGCTTTTAATATATTGGGAGCCACACCAGATGAGCAAGGTACTGTTATATTTTCTTTATTTGCATTCAGTGCCCTTTTTAATGCATTGAATTGCCGAGAGTTTGGTTTTAACAGTACAATACCTAATTTCTTTAAGAATAAGTTGGCATTACAAATAATAGTTGTTACAGGTATAATCCAGATAATATTTACACAAGTATTCCAGAGCTTCTTTAACTCTGTTTCTTTAGATTTTAATATGTGGATAAAGATAATACTATTTGCATCGACCATTTTATTGTCAAACGAATTTGTAAAACTAATCCTTAGAACTCTAAAAAATAGTAGAACTAGAGTTATTAGTAGTAAAAGTTAATTTTATGAGACCGCAAAGTAACATATATAATATTACTTTGCGGTTTTGTATTTTACACAGGTATCTCTGACTTATTTTAGAATTATATAGATTGTTTCTCTAATACATAATTTAAAATTCGATTATAGATGGGTTATGATTTACAAAAGGTAAAAAATTGTGAATGACTTGTTTTGTTTTAATTTTCATGTAACTGGTAGTAGTGCCATCACTACATCCATACCATTCTTCATTGACAACATCCTTATCAAAAACAACTTGTACAGTATTGTCATTGTCAAGTATAGTGCTAAAAATAGTCGCTGCACCGATTTTAGTTCCTAACATCTTCTCCATTAATTCAGCAGGGGCAAAAGAAACTCTAGATACTTCTAATGCATTACTAAAATTAGTCGATTTAAAGGGTTTATCACCTGGCATAATAAATAGATAGAAAGCTGTTTTTTGTCTATTACAAAGAAATAGAGTTTTTACCATCTTCATATCTAATTTTTTGTCAATTTGAACACAATCTTCCATTGTAATTGCTTCATCTGTATCAACTCGTTCAAATTCAATATCCAAATTTTGTAATATTCTGTATACCTCTTTTTGTAGTGGAGTATCAAATTTAATAGGTGCTTCTGTATAAATATCACTTACAAAAAACATGATTTATTTCATTCCTTTCCGTTTAAAATCCTATGGGCATAGTGTATCATAAGGTTATAAATTATAAAAGCGAATGTTTATCATATAAAAGATGATAAAATCAGATAGATATGAGGTGTATATAACATGGATATGAATATTCAAAAATATAGGGCATTTGTTAAAGCTGTTGAATATGGAAGTTTTACAAAGGCAGCAGATATATTAAAGTATTCTCAATCTGGTATTAGTCGTATGATTAATGATTTAGAAAAAGAATGGGGGGTATCACTATTAGAACGTGGGCGTTCTGGGGTAAGATTAACTTCTGATGGTATGAAATTATTACCATTTGCTAAAAGTGTATGTAATGAATATTATAAACTACAAATGCAAGTAGAGGAATTGAATGGATTGAAGTCAGGAATTATACGAATAGGAACATTTTCAAGTGTGGCAACTCACTGGCTTCCGAATATTATTAGAGAGTTTCAAAAGGACTATCCAAATATTGATTATGAATTATTACTTGGTGACTATACAGAAATAGAGAATTGGGTTTTAGATGGTAGAGTTGATTGTGGTTTTTTGAGACTTCCTACACTTCCAGAGTTTGAGACTATTTTTTTAGAACAAGATAAATTACTTGTAGTTTTACCTGAAAATCATCCCCTTGTAGAGTATGAATACTTTCCAATTGATGCACTTTGTAATTATCCTTTTATGCTATTAGAAAAAGGTGCCAAAACAGAAATCTCTGAAATATTTGAACGTCATAATATTTCTCCTAAAGTTCATTTTACGACATGGGATGATTATGCAATTATGTCTATGGTGGAAAGTGGTTTGGGTATTAGTATATTGCCACAACTTATTTTACAACGTATTCCTTATCGTATTGTGGCAAAGGAATTGGAAGTACCAGCTTATCGAAATATTGGTATGGCGTTAAGAGATAAAAAGAGTACCTCACTTGCAGTTAAGCGATTTATAGATTATATAAAGTATAAATAAATATAAACTTATAATTTATCAAAATAAAATACAAAAATAATCAATTGAAAAACTGTTTTATATATAAAATATTTATAAAAAGATACATCTTTAGAGTTTCAAATTAAAATATATTATAAATAAAAAAATCATATTATAAATAATACTTGGGGAAAATTATACTATCATAATAAATAGAGCATACAAAACTTGATATAAATGTATTAAATTGATTATAAATACAAATTTAGATTAAAGTTACTTTTGATATAGTGTATAGTGATAAACAAATTAAACATAATAAATAAAAAGAATGTAAATAAGAGGCTTTTATTCTAATATAATAGGTCTGATTATTTATAAGCATGTTGAAGGAGAAATATTATGAAAAATTTGTTTATAATATTATCGATATTTATAATTATGTCCATCAGCAATTTTTCGTATGCTTTTTGTGATACAAATTTAGAATATGAAAAAAATAATGAGAAAATAAGTAACTATTATAAAGGTAAGATTGAACATGTATTTGTACACCCATTAATCGTATATCCAGAAATGGCGTTTGATGGTGATTATGAATCTAAAACATTTTCCAAATGGTTTGTTACTACAAAAGAATTTAAAAAAATAATAGATAACTTATATCAAAGAAACTTTATACTTGTGTCATATAAAGATGTATATGAGGAAAAGGAAATTGATGGTAAAAAGCTAACAGTAAGAAAAAAACTATTGTTACCAGAAGGAAAAAAACCAATTATTATATCTATAGATGATATAAATTATAATCAATATATGTTAGGGAATGGAATAACAGAAAAAATTGTTCTAGATAAACATAACAGGTTGGCTGGATATGTTAAAAAGCCAGATGGCAAATACATTATTAGTACAGAAACAGAGATGGTTCCTTTAATTGAAGATTTTGTAAAACTACATCCTGACTTTTCTCATAATAATGCAAAAGGAGTTTTAGCAGTAACTGGATTTGAAGGTATTTTAGGTTATAGAATTCAAAGAGATTATCCAAATAGAAATGATGAATTAAAAGAATGCAAGAAAGTAGTCTATAAGCTAAAAGAAAATGGATGGGAATTTGCTAGTCATAGCTATGGGCATCCAAATCTCAAAAAAATTTCTCTAAAAAAGCTTAAAGATGATACTGTTAAATGGCAAAGGGAAGTTGAATCAGTTGTTGGAAAAACAAAAATATATATACCTCCATATGGTGAATTTCCTGATGAGTCATCTGAAGGCTTAGAATATCTTCAGTCAAAAGGATTTACGATTTTTGCAGGTGTAGGTCCAATATCATACGAAAAAATTTATAAGGATAAAAATTTAATTATTACTGATAGAAGAAATATAGATGGTATTACTTTATTAAATAAAAAAGATAAATTTTTAGATTTATATAATGCAGATAATATTATAGATTATAATGCTAGAAAGATTAATAAATAAGTATGAAGGTATAAAGAAGATTTACTAGAAATCTAATAAATAGTATTTAAATAGATATATAGAAAGGAATAAATTTATGAAATCAAAAAAATGGATTAGTATGATTTTATCTATATCAATAATAAGTGTTCTTTTTGCAGGTTGTACAAATAAATCTAATTCCAATGTAACTTCAAATGAAAAAATAGGATATGAGATAAAATCAACAAAAAATAGTGATAATAACATTGAATCTAATAAATTTAGTTTGGGAACATCAGAAATGGTTGTAAGAGGAAAGACGATACCTTTTAAGATAGAAGGTATAATATCAGCTCCTAAAGATATAAAAGAAAAAGCACCTATAGTATTAATCTTTCATGGGCAACATGGAGATGGAGAAAATGATTTTGAAGATGGATTTAAGTATCTTACTGAGGATTTAGCGAAAAATGGTATTATAGGAGTGTCTATTGATACTTCAGTAAACTATACTTTTCAGTATGGAGAACCTGTAGAAAACGAGAGAATAACATATTTAACTCAAGCTTATATAAAAGCTTTTCAAGATGCGTATGATGGCAATAAAAATGGATTTGGAATATATCTTAAAGACAAAGTTGATTTAGATAATATTGGTCTTATAGGTCATTCTGTAGCTGGTTCTGGAGTATTAAAAATAGCACAAGACCAAATACAAAAAGGATTTAAAGGGATAAAAGGAATTATATCACTTACACCAGCCTATAATAGTCCAATAGAGAAATTTCCAGATGTACCAACAGCAATAATAGTATCAGAGTATGATGGAGATGTTATCCATAGTGGAGATGATGTTTTTTATAATATATCCTTGGATAAAAACAGAAAAAGTCCTTTGGGATTAACTTATTTAGTAGGTGGGAATCACAATGCATATAACGCAGTTCTAGGAGAAAAAGAGTTCTCTCCACCACGAGATACAGATGGAACCTATCCTGAAAAATTAGGGAAAGAAGAACATAGAGATTTCTTTTCTAATTATGCAGTTGACTATATGAAATCTATTTTTGATTTTGATAATAGTGAATCACCTATTTTTAGTAAAAAGGGGTTGCCATATAAGATGTATGGGTATCAAACATTAAATAAAGTTAAATATAATGGTTCTGTAGAATTATTCAATAAAAAATTATTTAAAGATATAGACTCAAGTAATGTTGATACAAAAGAGTTAGTTGACTCAGAACGATTAGATAAAGATACTGCAAAACTTTTTAATAATATAAGTTCAAGTGAAAATTTAGATTTATTGGAAGTTGATTGGAAGTCTAAAGATGGAAAAATAGAATTACCTTTAAATAACAAGAATTTAGAAGATTACTCATCATTAAAATTTAGATGGGCGTTAAATTCTCCTAGTGAATTAAATAGTAAAGATAAAATAGTTTCATTTAAACTTAGCTTAATCGATTCTAAAGGAAAAGAAAGTAGTGTAACTTTGGATAATGATAAAGTGTCTGCTATGAAGTATTTTGAAGGGAAAGCTATAAGAGACGAATATTTAGAAGGTAAATTTATGGAGTTTTGGTCAAGATATACTCCAATAAGCGATACAATAATACCTATTGATAAGTTTAAAAACATAGATTTATCTAATATAAAGGGTGTTAAAATTGAATTTGAAAATCCAGAAACAGGTTCAATTATGATAAATAAAATAGTTGGTATAAAATAATAATATAAGTCCTAGATAAGATTATAAAATATCTAGGACTAGTTTTATTAGAATTCGATAATTTAAACTAAAAATACATCCATTTTATAATAAATGTATAAAAATAAAATCAATAATATCTTATTGATATATACGAATTATGTTATCATAAATAAAGGTATATATTCTAAAATTTGTCAATAAAATAGAGGACAAGGAGGTAAGTTTCATGTTTTCAAAAATCCTAGTCAAAACATTTATCAAAGATAGTGAAAACGTTCAAAATAAAGATGTTAGAAATAAGTATGGTTATGTAGCTGGTATAGTAGGTATATTATCTAATTTAATTTTATTTGTAGTAAAGGTATCTATAGGTGTGCTCACATCAAGTATAGCTATAATGGCTGATGCATTTAATAATCTTTCTGATATGGCATCTTCAGCAATAACTATGATAGGCTTCAAATTAGCAAGTAAACCAGCTGATAAAGAGCATCCTTTTGGACATGGGAGAATAGAATATTTATCAGCATTAATCGTAGCATTTATGGTGATGTTGGTAGGACTTCAATTTATAAAGTCATCTGTGGAAAGGATAGTAAATCCAGTTCCTATAAAGTTTGAAGTAATACCACTTATACTTTTGATTGCATCTATAATGATTAAAATTTGGCTAAGTAAATTTAATAAATTTATGGGAAATAAAATTAACTCCTCAGCATTAAAAGCAGTTTCACTTGATGCTTTAGGAGATGTATTTACATCAAGTTGTGTAGTTATATCATTTGTCATAGCCAAATTTACTAATTTACCTATAGATGGTTATGTTGGTATTGTAGTATCACTAGTAATACTTTATGCAGGATTTTCTCTTGTAAAAGATACTATAAATCCTCTTCTAGGAGAAGCTCCAGATGAAGAAATGGTAAAATCTATCATAGAATCATTATTATCTTATGAACATATTATAGGAACACATGACTTAATAATTCATAACTATGGAGTTGGGAGATGTATAGCATCTATACATGCAGAAATTCCATCAAATATAGACATAATGGAAATTCATGAAATTATAGATACTGCTGAGAGAGAAATATCTGAAAAATTAGATATGTATTTAGTAATTCATATGGACCCTATATGTCTTGAAGATGAAGAAGTTATGTCAGCAAAGCAAGAACTTGAAGAAATACTTAAGAAAAATAGTCTTGTAAAATCTATGCATGATTTCAGAATAGTTGGAAAGGGAAGTAAGAAAAATTTAGTGTTTGATATAGTAGTTAATCCTTCTGAATTCTCTAAAAATATGTCAGATGAAGATTTAAAAGAAGATATAACTAAATTAGTTAAGGATATGAATCCTGAATATAATTGTGTAATTGTGGTAGATAAAGATTTTATCTAATGATTAATTGAAATTATTATAAGGAAAAAAATGTAAAATATATAGACAAGAGGATATTGGCATTATATAATATAAATATATAATTGTATTTAGTATGGATATAACAATTTTAATTGTTTTTTATAAAATATTATAGAGATGTTGATGTATGTTCTATTATTGGGCACCTTATGGACATACTGAGTCAGTGGTGCAACCGGCTATGGATATAAATTTATTTATTTTCATGGCCTTTTTTATATGGTTTTTGCTGAAAGTTACTTTAAATGAGATATCAATGGAAGTTTATAAACTATAGATAGTATAGAGGGGAGAAATCTATATGAGGAAGGGAAATAAAAAGGCATTATTAATAAGTTTAATTATGATTTTAAGTATGGTAGTATCTACAATCTATCCAACTGTATCTTATGCTTCGGAATTAGGATATAACAGTCAGATTCAAAATAACTCAACTAGTTCATCAAGTGGAGAAGAGAAGCCATCAGATAACAAAAAACCAGAGCAGACTCCAGAAGGAGAGAAGCCATCAGACAATAAAAAACCAGAGCAGACTCCAGAGGGAGAAAAACCATCAGACAATAAAAAACCAGAACAGACTCCAGAGGGAGAAAAACCATCAGACAATAAAAAGCCAGAGCAGACTCCAGAAGAGGAAAAGCCATCAGACAATAAAAAACCAGAACAGACTCCAGAGGGGGAAAAACCATCAGATAATAAAAAGCCAGAGCAGACTCCAGAAGAGGAAAAGCCATTAGACAATAAAAATACAGAGCAAACTCCAAAAGAAGAGAAGCCATTAGAAGATGAAAATTTATTGAAAACTTTAGAAGAAGAACTTAATGAAGAGAATAAAGATTATGGATTTATTATAAAAGTTAATAACAGTACAATAGAAACTGAATCAATGAAAAAAATATCATTTAATTTGACTTATACTCCAACATCAAAGGGAATACAAGCAGGTGATTCAATAACTTTCAATGTGCCAGATGTATTTAATAAAGTTAATTTAGATTATACAAGTGAATGCTTCGATAAAACAGAAAGTAATGGAGAATATACACTTACATTTAGAGAACTGCCTAATGATCAAAGTATAATGCAAGGAAAAATAGGTCTAGAAGCATATGTTAAAAAGGTTGATGAAGAGACAAATACAAAAATTCATATTGAAACTACTGGAAAAATAGAAAGTGGAAGTGGAGATGTGGATGTAGAAATAAAGCCTGGAGATAAAGGTGAAGAAGAAGAGTCTAAAGGAACACTTAAGAAGCTTGTTGAAGGCAGAAAATCAACTACAGTATTTATGCCAGTTAAAAACAAAGACATAAATTATAGTATACAAGTAAATGAAAAACAGGAAGAATTGAAAGATATTACTTTGTATGATGAGCTTCCTGAAGGGTTGACATTGGTAAATAATTCTGTAAGTGTAGTAACAAGTGATGGAAAAGAAGTAAGTGATTTTAATATTGAACAAAGTGCAAATTCTATATCAGTTAATTTTGGAAATATAGATAAAGCATATACTGTTAAATACAAAGCTAGAATTAGTGACGAAAATGCAAAACATGGCAATAAGTATAAAAATGTAGCTAGGATAGAATCTGATGGTAAGAAGGTACAAGAAGATGATGCTACTGTAAGTATCTTTGATAGAGGTAGTGATTATCTTTTGACTAAAGGGCATTCAGGAGCAACAAATATTACTCAAGTTGGTCAAGTAATAAACTATCAGATTTCAGTAAATGATGATAAGTCACCAATAAGTAATGTTGTTATAACAGACAATATACCAGAAGGTATGAGATTAACTACAACAGGAGAGGCTGGACATGATTTTAGAGTTGTAGAAATTCCAATGAATGGTAACTGGACTCCTTGGAGTAAAGAAAAAATTGCAAACAACATTTCGTATAAAGTAGAAGAAAAAAGAAATGAAAGTGGTCAAGTAGATAAAGTTATAACTGGATTTACAATTAATCTTAGTAAAGAAGAAGTAGAATCAAAATTTTATATAGCTTATACATTAAAGGTTATTAGTATTGAAGATAGTTATACAAATAGAGCTATTCTTGATGCAAATAACAGTCAAGTTGATAAAAGCGATGAGATAAGTTTTAAGAAAAACTCTGGATTAATAAGTGCAAAAAAAGAAGTTGATAAGAAAGTCTTAAATAATAATGACAGTCAGATTGTTAAATACAAAATAAATATGTCAACTTATGGAGTTTATGATGCAGGGCAAGTAAATCTTTTGGATGAAGTAAATCCAGCTCTAAAAATATCTAATATAAAATATTCTGATAATCTTGAACTTAAAAAAGAAGCTGGAGATGGAAAAAATACTATAAGATTAGTAAATAAATATGAATATAAGCAGATAAAAGAAGGTGAACCTGTGCAAAGTTGGGTTACATTCGATGCTGATTTCACAGATGTAAAAGTTGGAGAGACTATACAAAATGTAGCTCAGATTAATGGCTCAAGTCCTCCTGGAGTAGAAACTACTAAGCAAGGTTATGCTTTTGAAGCTAAAAAAGTAGATTCTTTAGATAAAAATGCACTTTCAGGTGCTAAATTTAATTTAGAAGATGTATCTGGAAATGTAGTAGTTAAGGATTTAGTTAGTGATGAAGATGGTATAATTCAATCTAGTGTAAAAAGACCAGGAACATATTATTTAGTGGAAATGATGGCTCCAAGTGGATATGAAAAACTAAAGGATAAAATCAAAGTTAATATTGATAATAAAGATATTGGTAGAATTGTGGATATAGGGAATATAGAAAATATAAAACAAGAAAATCCACCAGTGAATCCGCCAGTACCACCAAATCCAGATAAACCAGTAGTAAATCCACCAGTACCACCAAACACAGATAAACCAAGTACAGATAAACCGAGAAAACCATCAAAACCATCTGATGCAGATGAAATAGTAGTAAATCCGCCAGTACCACCATCAGATGATGTGGTGAATCCTCCAATACCAGAGGTAGTAAATCCACCAGTACCACCATCAGATGATGTAATAGAAAAGCCTGTTAAACCAATTGTTCCAATACCAGAAGTAGTAAAACCATCAGTATCAGAAGAAAAGAATGATAAAGTGAAAAATGACACTGTAGTAAATCCACCAGTACCACCAAAGACAGGAGACAATACTACATTTACTGGAGAAATACTATTAGGTTTAGGAGCGATTATAGGGCTTATTATCTTAAGAAGAAACAAGAATACAAATTAGACCCTAACATTATAAAAATATAAGTAATATTAAAAAATATCTTCTAAAACAATATTTAATAGTGAAAATATTGTTAGAAGATATTTTTTTTTGAAGGATTATGTAAAAAAATAATAATTTTTTAGAAAAAAAATCCAAAAATCTATAGACAATTAGAAAGATATAAGCTATAATATAAATATAAAATTAAATGAGGCAAAACTAGGGAAACCTAGTCACGCAAAGCTATAGGGGCTAAAGTTTAGTAAACTACGCCAGCCAGTTGCCGAAAAGAGTAAAAATTTCTTTTTGTATATACAAAGATACTCTTGGGTATCTTTTTTATTTTGAAATTTATTACTCCCGGCCTAACTCAAAGGAGGGAATAATATGAAACCAAGTAAAAAATTATTAATAGCCATAATATCAATATTCTTAATAAGTTCAGTTCCAGTAAGTGCACATGCAGATAGTTCAACTGCACAAAAAAATAAAGAAACACTTAGTCAAATAGTGGTTCTTCCAACTGGAAATTACAATAAAAATGAAGCTAATGCTATGGTAAGTAGATTAGCAAATATAGATGGAAAATATTTAAGTGCTTTAAAACAAGATAATTTAAAAATAAAATTATTAAGTGGAAAATTAACAGATGAAAAAGAATATGCTTATTTAAAAGGTGTAGTTCCTAAGGGTTGGGAAGGCACTGGAAAAACTTGGGATGATGTTCCTGGTTTAGGTGGAAGTTCAGTAGCTCTTAGAATTGGATTTAGTAACAAAGGTAAAGGTCATGATGCAATAAACTTAGAATTACATGAAACAGCACATGCAGTAGACCATATCGCATTAAATGATATTTCTAAATCAGCACAGTTTAAACAAATATTTGCTAAAGAAGGGCGTTCTTTAGGTAATGTAAATTACTTAGGTGTATATCCAGAAGAATTCTTCGCAGAAGCATTTGCATATTATTATTTAAATCAAGATACAAATAGTAAATTAAAAGCAGCTTGTCCACAAACTTATAGTTTTTTACAAAACTTAGCTAAATAGAGAATTTTAAAAATTTAAAATAAATATAAATTAAGAGATGCTATTATGATAGCATCTCTTTTATGTTTCGTTTAAGGCTAATAAATTTGCCTTATGTATTATGATAGATTATAAGTTACTACTCCTTATACAAGGCTTCAACGTGCTTATTATGTGCTTGAGTAATTATCGTAGGGATAATAGAAATTATTGAACCAATTACTATCAATAAAATTCCTATAACCATGTTAATAGGGATAATTTCTTTAAGTATTAATAATGCAAGTATTGGAGATATTACTGGTTTAAAGAAGAATACTAGAGATGTAAGACTAGTAGATGTAGCTTCCATCGCCATAAAGTAAAGCGCATAACCAACACCTGTGACAAATACAAATACATAAATCATAATAGGCATATTGTGTAAAGTATAGCCACTAAAAATAGGTACGTTTGCAAATACATGAAGTTTATTTTTATTTAATATATCTGCTATAAAATTAATTTTAGTAAGTAAAACTAATATTAACATTTCTAAACTTCCAAATATAAAACTAAAGCAAGTTACAACTATTCCACCAAATTTTAAAGTCTTTCTTTTACCAAATACAGTATACATAGAAAAAATGATAGCAGAAGATAATGTCAAGAATATTCCGCTAAGAGTTAATTTTGTATGCAATGGATTTATGATAACTATAATTCCAAGTACTTCTAAAATAAGTGAAATTACATTGTGCCTATAAATTTTTTCCTTTAAAATTAAGTAAGCTAGAAGCATTACAAATACTGGATTACAACTAAACAAAACAGCAACTACAGATGCTTTTGTGTTTAGAACAGCCAGTTGGTACAATGACATACTTACTACTACACACATAAAACCTAGAAATGCAAAGTATTTTAAGTCTGATTTTGTAATAGAAAGATTAAGGGATTTTAATCTTTTTATGGCAAAAGGTAGTAGGATTAAACCACCAACAAAAAATCTTGATAGAGTTATTTGTAAGGGATTAAAGTCATTAGTAACAGTTTTTAAACTAATTTCCATTGAGCTAAAAAATAAGGTGGTTAGTATTATATAAACATAACCTTTTTTCAATTCAAACACCTCCTTGTAATTTATATTAGTACTATAGATTACAATATTCAAGTATATTGGTATAATATGGTATATAAATATAGTACATAAAATTATAAACTACCTTAGTATAGAATGTTTAAATTCTATACTAAGGTAGTTAATTATTTGAATTACAGTATTCAATTATTTTAAATTATAAAGTTTAGCTAATTTTTCAAATGCTGGTAGAGAGCTTTTAACTTTGTCATAAGACACACAATACGATATTCTAAAGTGGCCTGGACAACCAAAAGAAGAACCTGGTACTAATAATAAATTAAACTGTTTTGCATCATTGCAGAATTTTTTATCGTCTTCAATTGGAGCTTTTGGGAATAAATAGAATGTACCACTAGGTTTAACACAAGAAAATCCCATATCTACTAAGCTATTATATAAAAGGTCAAAATTCTTTTTATAGATGTTTACATCAACTTCAGCATCTAAACTTCTTGAAATAACTCTTTGGAAAAGAGAAGGAGCATTTACAAATCCAAGTATTCTGTTTGCAACATTTAATGAAGATATAACATCATCAAAATCATCCATTTGTCCATTAGCAACAATATATCCTATACGTTCACCAGGTAGAGATAATGATTTACTATAAGAGTATCCTATAAATGAATTTTTATAATATTTTAGAACACAAGGCACTTTAGCACTGTCATAAATTATTTCTCTATATGGCTCATCAGAAATTAGATATATATTTGTATTTAATTCTTTTTGCTTTGAGTCTAATAGTTCTCCAAGGTTTTTTAATAATTCTTCAGAATAGATAACACCAGTAGGATTATTTGGAGTGTTTATTATTAAAGCTCTTGTTTTTGAATTAATGGCATTTTTTAGAGCATTTAAATCTGGTTCGAAAGTTTCTATATTTGTAGGAACTTCTACTAACTTTCCATCATAGTTTTCTGTATAGTTTTTATACTCACCAAAATATGGGGCAAAAGCAATAACCTCATCATCAGGATTTAAAAGAGTTTTTAAAATAATATTTAGACCACCAGCAGCACCACAAGTCATAATTAAATTTTCTCTTGTAAGGTTCAATCCATCTTTTTTATTTATATGTTCAGCAATAGCATCTCTTACATCTTCATATCCTGAATTATTCATGTATCCATGAACTAGATTTGGAGATTCTTCATTTAAAATATCATTTATAACTGCTTTAATAGTCTCTGGAGGTTCAACACTTGGATTTCCTATACTAAAATCAAAAACATTTTCTTCTCCATAAATATCAGAAAGTTTTTTTCCTTCTTCAAACATAGCTCTTATAACGGAGCTGTTTGCAACTAAAGTTTGCATTTTATTAGATATCATATGTAACACTCCCTTTTATAGATTTATATTGCCTATGTATATATTATCATATTTTTACAGAATTTAGACAATTTTCGAAAAATTATTTGTTTGAAAATATAAACTTTTATATAAAATATATTTATGTGTAGTGAGTATTAAAAATTCCAGTTTCAACCTAATCATAATTATTTGGCAGAATAAATTTTTAACAAATTAATAAAAGTTATGTTAATAAAGTAAAATGTTATTGACTATATTAATTGTTTAATATAATATAGTTGATATAGTCAAATATATTATAGAGGGGAAATTTAAGATGGATTTTAAAAATTTACAGTATGAAAGTTTGTCGTATGTTATCTGTAATTTACAAAAAAATTTTAAACTTTATTGCGAAAAATGCTTAAAGCCATACAAACTTACGAATGGTTTGTATTTCTATTTAATTTATATCAATAAAAATAGAAACTGCTCTTTGAATGATGTTTCAACAGAATTTGAAGTAGATAAAGCACATACAACAAGAACTATATCTAGATTAGAGCAAGATGGATACATAGAAAAAATTCAAAATCCCAATGACAGTAGAGCTTTTCAGCTTAGAGTAACAGATAAGGGTGAGGAAGTATTAGGAGATATAAAAAATATATTTTCAAAATGGGATAATAATATAAGAAAAGAGTTCTCGGATGAAGAGTATAAAGAATTAGTTAAGAAATTACATGTAGTAAAAGATATAAAGACAACAGTGGAGGAAGAATAGGATGTATTGCAATTTGTTAAAGCCAATTAAAATTGGCAATTTAGAATTGAAAAATAGAGTATCATTTGCACCTACAAGTATGAGTCTCAAGTTTGAAGAAAAAATTAAAAAACTTTGTGATATTGCCAAATCAGGTGTGGCTTTGATTACTTTAGGAGATGTATCTGTTAGACCTAGTTTTCATAAGATGGCTTTGAGTTTATCTGATGAAGAAGGGGTAATAAAGTATAAGAAAATTGTAGATGAAATACACAATTCTGGTGCAAAGGTATCAGCACAGATATTTTGTTCAGATTATGATATTAATTTGATTAAAGATACTATGAAGGCAGGGGTTACTTCACATGATGATATTAAAAAAATCATGAGTAATGGAGTAAAAGATTACATAACAAATATGTCAAAAGAAGAAATTAAGGATATTATAGATTTATTTAAAGTAGCAGCATTGAATGCAAAAAAAGCGGGATTTGATATGATTCAGATTCATGGAGATAGGCTGATAGGCAGTTTTTCTTCAAGTATATTTAATAATAGAAATGATGAATACGGTGGAACATGTGATAATAGAAGTAGATTTGCAAGTGAAATAATAAGAAGCATTCGAAATGAGATTAAGGATATTCCAATAGATTATAAACTTGTGATAAGACAAGAAAACCCTCATTACGGTAATGCAGGAGTTTTACTTTCAGAGGTTGGGTATTTTGTAAAAAAATTTGAATTATTAGGTGTAAATAGTTTTCATGTAACACTTGCAAATCATTCAAAATTAGAAGATACGATACCAACTAAGAATCATCCTTATTTTAAAGATGAAGGATGTTTTTTATATTTAGCTGATGAAGTGAAAAAACATACAAATCTTCCAGTATGTGGAGTTGGAAAATTGTCTAGTCCAGATTTTATAGAAAATATTATCTCAGATAATAGAGTAGATATGGTTTCTATGTCAAGACAATTATTAGCAGATAGTAATTGGTTACAAAAAGTAAAAGATGGAAGAGTAGAGGATATTAAAAGGTGCTGTTATTGTAATAAAAAATGTGCAGATGCATTACAAACACGTTCTCAGTTTGGATGTATATTAGATTAGACTATATTTATATCAATTAAAAAATATGTTAATATTAATATATTTTTGGTAAGCTTAGATAAGTATCTAAATAAATAGGAGGGTATATCATGAAAAGTTTAATTTTATATTCAAGTTTGACTGGAAATACTAAAAAAATTGCTTATTCTATATATGATGCAATCCAAGGAGAAAAAGACATTAAAAATATAGGTGAATTAGTTGATGATAGTATTAACTATGAAAATTATGATATAGTATTCCTAGGATATTGGGTGGATAAGGGAATTTGTGATAAAAATTCAAAACAAGTACTTGAAAATATTCACAACAAAAAGATAGCCCTATTTGGAACAATGGGAGCTAGTACAAAAGGAAGTTATGGTGCCAATATTATAAAAAAGATAGAATCAATCGTTTCAAAAGACAATGAAAACTTAGGTTCATTTATATGTCAAGGGAAGATAGCAGAAGAGCTGAAAGTAAAATATGAAGAGATGCTAAAGCTTCATCCCGAGAATGAGCATATTCGTGAACAGTTAAATAATCATGAAGAGTCTCAAAGTCATCCAGATGAGCAGGAGATATGTGAAGCTGTTATATTTGCAAAAGATGTTATGAGTAAGGTTAGTACAATATAGTAGATAAATATTAAGTAGGATATATAGAATCAGTAATCAAATAAAAAAGCATGGCAAATGATTTGCTATGCTTTTTTTATGAAATCAAAGAAATAGTAAAAATACTTGACTGTAAACCTTGTTTATAGTGTACTTTATAGAAAATAACCTAGTTTTAGATATTAGTTTTAGATATAGAACAAGAGATTATTGTATAAAAAATTATAGCAGATAAAGAGCTTGATTTTAAGATATCATAAATCATTATAAAGAATGAAGGTATGTAAAACTAGAGCATAGTTATAGTTTAGTAGAATGAGAAGGTGGTGTTTAAAAATGACAATTAAAGAAGTTGAAGAAAAAACAGGATTAGCTCGTTCTAATATTCGTTTTTATGAGAAAGAGTTTCTAATTAAACCAACTCGTAATGAAAATAATGGGTATAGGGAATATTCAGATGAAAATGTGGAGGATATCAAAAAAATAGCATATTTACGTACATTAGGAATTTCTATTGAGGATATTCGTAATATTATATTACAGAAAGTGTCATTATATGAAGTTCTTGAAAATCAAGAGCAAGTTCTTAAAACTCAAATATCCGATTTAGAAAATGCTAAAAGTATATGTGAAACAATGTTAGAATCTGATGAATTAACTTATTTAAATTTGAAAGTAGAAGAGTATGTAATTAAGTTACCAGAATACTGGAATAAAAACAAAACTATTTTTAAATTGGATTCTGTAAGTTTCTTATATATGTGGGGAGGAAAATTTACTTGGGGATTTATTACTCTTGCTTGTTTGTTGATTGCAATAATAATATTTCCAAAGTTACCATCACAGATTCCTGTGCAATGGAATAATGGTGTAGCTAACTATGTAGACAAAAAATTTATTTATGCATATCCTGTTATTTGTGTTATGTTTAGATTTATTTTACGTCCATTTATATGGAGATGGTTACAGATACATACTTTCTATATTGATATTATTGCAGATTATTTAACGAATTTTTTGTGTTTTGTAGCTTTGTCTATAGAAGTATTTTCTATATTTTTTATTTGCAATATTGTCAAGCATGTTACAGTAATCATCTTTATAGATGTACTTGTATTTATTGTTTTACTGATAATAGGATGGTATAAACTGTTTAAAAAAGATAATCAATTTTAAAAAATTAGTAGAAAGTGATGATATAAAAAATAGCCACTATAAATTATAGATTATAGTGGCTACTATATTTTATTATTTATATATGAAAACATTTTGCAAATTAATAAATTCTATAGTTTTATATATTGATGAAATATTCATGTAATTTGGAGTAATAAGTAAAATTTTCTAACAAGATTTGAAAATTTTACTTATTTAAAGTCAGAAAAAATATATTATTTTTTATCAAAGAAGTTAAAAATTAGGTATTTACATCTTATTTAAAAAAGACAAGAAGTCAATTTTATATATTTTTTTTGGTCTTCCTCTTTGATTATCAAGCTTTGTATTTACAATGGTTGCAATTCCTGCTTTATATAAGATACTCAATATTCTATTTGCACTTCTAAGAGTTATATTCATATAGTCTGATAGTATTTCTGCTGAGACATTATTTGAATTTCTGTCATTAATCATGCACATAATTTTAGATACATTAGTATTAGATAGAGGTATAAAAGAAGCAACTTTATTAGCTAATGAGCTTTCTTCAATATCATGATAGTTCTTGTTTGAATATAAAGGCCCTATAGTATTGTTAGTATCATTTACTATAAAAGTACAGTTTCCACCTAAAGAAGCTGATTTACCATTAGCTTGACGAGCATTCTGTTCTGCATGAATATTTGTATTTCCAATACCCCAACCAATATTTAAGCTATACTTAATTTCTTTTAAGTCTTCTGAAATAAAAAAGTCTGTATAATTATTGGTCATATTATTTAACATATCTTTAGTAGTATGTATCTCTATTTTCATATCATTTTTTTTGACTTGAACTCCATAAAAACCATTTTTTGATAGCGAATCTAAGATGGTATTATATATTTGGTTTTGTATCTCATCATTTTTAAATATCAAATCTTCATTTATATATTCTGAGCTATTTACTGTAACTATACAAGTTGCAGATTTATTTTTGTCTAAGTTTTGTAATGTTATTTCATTCACTAGAGATTTAAATGTATTTAAGATTGATTCAGTAGATGGAACCATATATATACAATTGTACCCAAGCTCATTAAGTTCGCAACTAATGATGTAATTTCGCGTAAAAGAAAGATTAATCTTATTATTTTTCAATAAATCTAAGTGTATTTCCAATAATTTATCATTTAATTTCTTAAAGTCATATACAGGTTGAGGAATATTAAAATCTTTAATTGTATATGGACATTTATTAGAATCTATTAACGAATAAATATCGTAATAATTATTGTCTTCTCTTAAAAAATCCATAAATGATTTTGTGAAATCAATATCTTTTTGATTATTTAATAATTTAAATAAGTATTTATAAAAATCCCTTTCATCAAGTTTTAAAAAGTTCAATGGTACTTTTATGTCCTTTATGTTTATTACAAGTTCGCTATATGGAACTATACCACTACATACAAATCCATCAAAATTATCTACTTGCTCATTGTATATAGTAGGTAAATTACTAAAAGGATTTTCTCCTTTAAGCTCAATAAATGTAATTTCACAAATATTTTTTAGTTCATTAAGAGCTTGTTTGTACTTGTCTGACATAAAATAAGATGTTGTTAAAAATCCAATTTTATATTTCATAAAACCTCCTTTAAAATTTCGAGAGTATTACAATTAATCAATTTATATCCTCATTTTATAATAGTAGATAAAACGCGTCAATTTATTTTACAAAATGAAAATTGAAAGAAAAATCAGAAAATACAAAAAATATAGAAAAAAAATGTTGACTGATAAAAATAATTGTGATATTTTGTATTTAAGGACTAGTCTTTTAAAATTTCCTAAAATAAGCTTAGTTTTAGGAAAGGAATATATTTTATTAAAAAATGAAGGAGATTATTATGAATACATATTTAAATGAGATTTCTGAGTTTGTTGATGAGAGTAGAGAAGAAATAGTTTCATTATGGAAAGAGATTGTTAATATAGAAAGCTATACACATTGTAAAGAAAGTGTAAATAAGTTAGCAGATAGATTAAAGCTTGAATTTGAAAAAGAAGGCTTAGATTGTGAACTAGTAGATGTTGGAGATAATGGTAGCACACTTATAGGAACACTTGGTTCTAATATAGATAAAAAGCCAATAATTTTTTCAGGACATATGGATACTGTATTTGAAATAGGTACATTTGGTGAAAATCCTTTTAAAATAATAGAGGGAAAAGCATATGGACCAGGTGTTTTAGATATGAAGGGTGGAATAGTAATTGCTTTATATGTTATCAAAGCTTTAAATAAAATAGGATACAAAGAAAGACCAATAAAAATAGTATTTTCTGGGGATGAAGAGATAGGACATAAGGATTCAACTGGTGGAGAAGTCATATTAAAAGAAGCAAAAGGAGGCCTTTGCGCTTTTAATATGGAAACTGGCTTAGTAGACAATAGCTTGTGTGTGGGTAGAAAAGGAAGAATAGGATGTAATGTACATGTAAAAGGTGTAGAGACACATGCAGGTAATGACTTTGAAGGTGGAAGAAATGCTATAGAAGAAATGGCTAATAAGATATTACGCATACAGAAATTGACCAACCTTGAGGTTGGAACTACAGCAAGTGTAAGTGTAATTAAGGGAGGAAGAGTATCAAATTCTATTCCAGAGGATTGTAATATAGAAGTAGACCTTAGATTTGAAAAAGTAGAAGAAATGGAGAATGTTAAGGAAAGAATTAGAGAAATATGTAAAGAAACTTATATAGAGGGAACTTCTACAGAAGTTGACTTTATAAGTGAAATGATGGCATTTGAGACTACAGAAGATGTTATGAGATTTCATAAATTCGTAAATACAGTATCGAAAGAAAATGGGTTTGGAGAGTTAAATGCTAAGAGACTTGGAGGCAGTTCAGATGCCAGTTATTTGACGATTGCAAACGTTCCCGCAATGTGTTCTTTTGGTGTAAGAGGAGAATGGAATCATACATCAAGAGAATATGCGTTAGTAAATTCGATGTTTGAAAGAGTGAAATTAATTTCTACAATTATTTTAAATTTAGATAAATTTGAGGTATAAAGGGGGATTTTATATGGATAATACAACTGGAGATAATAAGGTAACATGGAAAGGGTATTTGTCTTTATTTATATTGATAGTATTATTTTCAGGAATTTTTAAGGATAGTCATGGATTTCTTAAAGCACTAGACTTTGCAAACCTTACAGGTTCATTTGGTACTATATCAGATGGAGTAGATTTTATGGGTAAAGGAGGAACTGGAGCAAAAGATGGATTCTTATTTTCACTAACTTTGATACCAACTGTCTGTTTTGCTGTAGGTCTTATAGATGTAGTTGAGTCTATGGGAGGAATGAAAGCAGCATCAAAAATATTCAATCCATTGCTTAGACCTATACTTGGCATACCTGGTATAGCAGGTATAGCATTTGTATCTTCATTTACTAGTTCAGATGTTGCTTCAATAATGACAAAAGAATTATATGAAAGTGGAGAAATAACTGATGATGAAAGAACTATATTTGTAGCATATCAATATGCTGGTTCAGCTGTTATATTAAACACAATAAATACTCAAGCTCCACTTTTACCAATAGCATTATTGGCATTAGGTCCAATAATCCTTATAGAGATATTCTGTAAGATACTTGGTGCAAATCTAGTTAGATTAATTATAAGTATAAAAAATAAAAAGACTAAGATGAAGGAGGCTGTGTAATATGAGTCAACAAACTAATGGAAATGCAATTGCAAATAGTAAACCTAAGAAAACTGCTGTTGAAACATTTATGGGAGGAGCAAAAAAAGGTTTCTACATAGGTGTTGAACAAATATTACCAGCTATGATAATGGGTTATGTAATAGTACAGTTTTTACAATTAACTGGACTAGTTGATATTTTAGGAAGTGTTTTTGGACCAGTAATGGGTATTTTTGGACTACCTGGAGAATCAGTTGTAGTTTTGATAGCAGCATTCTTTGCTAAGGCAGCAGGAGCAGCAACAGCAGCAAACTTATTTGCACAAGGTTTAATTACTGCACCACAAGCAACTATATTAATTATGCCATGTATGTTAATGGGTACTCTAGTTGGTCACTATGCAAGAATAGTACTTGTAGCGAATGCTAGTACGAAGTATAGAATGTTATTGTTGGCAGTTCCTATATTTGATGCAGTAGTAGGAATGTTGATAGTAAGGGTTTTACTTACTGTTATGGGATTAATGTAGACAAAATGAAATTATAACTTAAGTATAAAGTATGTATAGGAATCAGTATATACAAGAATTGAAACATTAATAATTAGTGTACAGTAATTAATATATTAATTAAAAAAGAAGTTTACTAAAATACATTTTTAGTAAACTTCTTTTAAATTCATAATTTTTAGAGTTTATAATTTTAAAAAAATTTTAATACTGATACTATATTAAATATATTTTGAAATTAATATAAATATGTTTTTAAAGTAGAATTTGTTGTGAATTTCCTCGTATATCAACTTTGATAACTTTCTCTATTGTGTCTCCTCTAAAACCTAATAAATTACTTGTCAAGTTTGCAGTTGAGCAAGAATGATTAGGGATAATTCTTATTCTATCACCAATTTTTATATTAGTTTCACCATTTACTTTAATTTTTCCAACCTCTTCTGAAAGTGAATCAATAGTAAGTTCTGGATGTCCACAAACTCTACCATATCCAATAATACTACTATTTCCATGTGCACCTTTATCAAGTCCAAGGCATTTGCTTCCACAGTCAACTAAATAATATCCATTGCTATTTTTTGAGATTACAGTACACATAACAGTAAGAGCACACATATCTTCAGTAGCACAACCTAGAGCTATTTGTATAGCATCATAGTATACATAGTTTCCAGGTCTTATAGCATTTATAGTTTTGGAAGCAGCTTCAGTTTCAACTGTTGGAGTACTACCAGAAGCTACAATTTCTATATTAAAACCACTATCAGTCAAAGCTTTGTATGCTTTATTCATAGAGGAATCTTCTTGAATACATACATCTGGAACTTCTTTTGGAGAACTACAACCATAGACTTGACCTGGATGTGAACTTATACCAATGATTTTTACATTTTCTAGTTTTGAGATTGCAGTAGCAAGTTCAACCACTTTTTCTGGTTCAATTCCAAAACGATGTAAGCCACAATCTACAATAATAAGTAATTTACATTCAACTTTAGCTTTAGAAAAAGCTTCACTGTAAGCTTTAGCACACTCTAAATTATCTGTAGCACATATTAAATTTATTTTTGATGCCATAGATAAGATTCTATTTATATTTGCATCTCCCATGTAAGGGTAAGCCAACATAATATCTTCAAAGCCAGATTTCATTAAAGCTTCAGCTTCATCAAGTGTTCCAACGAGAAATCCAGTAGCTCCTGCATCTTTTTGAAGTTTTGCAATGTAAGTACTTTTATGTGTCTTAAGCATAGGCCAAAGTTGCTTATTATTTTTTGAACAAATTTGTTGAACTGTATCAATATTCTTTTCTAACTGGTCTAAATCTAGCAAAAAACTTGGAGTAGCAATTTCTGAAATTTTCATGTCATTTACCACCTTTCAACAAAAGTAAAATTAATTATAAGTATTAAAGCCATTATATTAAAATAATAGCTTTACAATATTAATATCTTATAATTATATTATAGAACCAGTATTAAGTGAGAGCAATGTTTATTTAGATTAATTGGAATTTTCAATAAATTATTGTGTTTTTAAATTATTTATATAATGATTTTTAAAATTAAAACAAATTTTATTTAAATTTGTTTTAGAAAATATTAATAGGGTATCATAGAATGAGTAAAAAAGTGATATTTACATAGAATAATCACACTATAAATATTGGAGGTAGCAAATATGAGAAAAGTGGTACTTTACATTGCAATGAGTTTAGATGGATATATAGCTGAGGAAAATGGTAGTGTAGGTTTTTTAGATGAGATACATCCAGATTTTCAACAGGAGGAAGATTATAATACTTTCTACAATACAATTGATACTATTATTATGGGAAACTCAACATATACACAAGTTGCAAATGAACTTAGTCCTAATGAATGGTATTATAAAGGAAAAGAGTGCTATGTATATTCAAATACAGTTAATGGAACAACTGAAAATGTAAAGTATACAAATTTAGAACCTCAAAAATTAATTGAACAACTTGAGAAAGAGAACGATAAAAAAGACATTTGGATAGTTGGGGGAAGTGACATAGTAAAATTATTTATGAAAGATAATCTAATTGATGATTATTATATCTATATATTGCCAATAATATTGGGTAAAGGGATTCCATTGTTTAAATCTGGTATAAATAAGACTAATTTAAACTTTAAGAAAGCTAGCAATATTGGAGAGCTTGTAAAATTAGAATACAGTAAAAAGTAAAAATAAAGTACATGCCAATTTGTTATAACGTTATGAAATAAAGCATTTAAAAGACTTTTGGCTATATGAATTGACATTACTTGTCAAATATGTTAACATATAAGCGACTTGTCGGAGGGTGTATTAAAAAGAATATGCTGGAGAAGAGAGTGCGTTAACTCTTTTCTCCTTTTTTTATAAAATCAAGTATTTATAAATTTGGTATTATTATGTAATTACACTATCTCAAAAACTAAGAAAGGAGAAAAATATGAAATTAATTTTAAGTTATTTAAAGAATTATAAGTTGTTAATAGTATTAAATATACTGGCTATATTTAGTTTTGCATTAGTTGAATTGGGCATTCCAACAATAATAGCTAAAATAATTGATAATGGTATTGCAAATCAAAATATAGCTTACATAAAACAAATGGGAATAGTGATTGTTATTATTTCTATTATAGGAGTTGTAGGTAGTATATTGTTGGGTTACTGTTCTGCAAAAGTATCAACAAGTGTAACTAGAGATATAAGAAATGATATATTTGAAAAATCTCAAGAATTTTCACATACTGAATATAATAAGTTTGGAATTTCTTCAATGATTACAAGAACAACAAACGATGCATTTCAAATTCAACAATTTGTGAATATACTACTAAGAACTGCTTTATTAACACCAGTTATGTTTATTATAAGTATAATAATGACAATTAGAACAAGTGTAGAGCTTTCAATGGTATTAGCTATATCAGTACCTTTTATAATTATTGGGGTAGCAATAATAGCAAAAGTATCTCAGGCAATATCTTTGAAACAACAAAAAGGACTAGATAAATTAAACCTTATATCAAGAGAAAATTTAACAGGAATAAGAGTAATTAGAGCTTTTGGAAATGATGATTATGAAACAGAAAGATTTGAAAAAACAAATACATATTATGCTAATGTTTCTAAAAAATTATTCAAGCTTATGTCAATTACTCAACCAGCATTCTTTTTACTATTAAATATAGCTGTTTTGGCTGTATTTTGGATTTCAAGTGAGAAGATAAATATCGGAGAAATTCAAGTTGGACAGTTGGTTGCATTTTTGGAATATCTTTTTCATGCCATGTTTTCAATCATGCTTTTCTCAATGGTATTTATTATGTATCCAAGAGCAGAAGTGTCTGCAAATAGAATAAAGGAACTTTTAAATGAGGAACCATTGATAAAAAATCCTGAAAATGGAATTAAAGAGACTGAAAATAAGGGTATTATAGAATTTGATGATGTAACTTTTACTTACCCAGATGGAGAGGCTTCTGTGCTTAAGGATGTTTCATTTACTGCAAAAACAGGTGAAACAGTTGCATTTATAGGAAGTACTGGTAGTGGAAAAAGTACTCTTATTAACTTGATACCAAGATTTTATGATGTAACAGAAGGTAGTATTAAGATAAATGGAGTAGATATAAGAGAATATGACTTGAAAGCTTTAAGAAAAAAGATAGGATTTATACCTCAAAAATCACTGCTTTTTACTGGTAGTATAGCAAACAACATTAGATTTGGTAAACATAAGGCAGGAGAATCAGAATTAGAACATTCAGCCAAAATTGCACAAGCATATGAATTTATATCAAAAAAACCTAGAAAATTTGATGAATTAATCAGTGAAGGTGGGGCAAATGTATCAGGAGGTCAAAAACAAAGACTTTCTATTGCAAGAGCTATTATAAGAAGACCTGAAATATATATTTTTGATGATAGTTTCTCTGCACTTGATTTTAAAACTGATGCAATACTTCGTTCCAAGTTAAAGAAAGAAACAAAAGATGCAATTGTATTGATTGTTGCACAGAGAATTAGTTCTATTATTGATGCTGATAAGATTATAGTACTCAATGAAGGGCAAGTTGTTGGGATGGGAACTCATAAGGAATTATTGAAAAATTGTGAAATATACTATGAAATTGCAACATCTCAGTTGAAAAAGGAGGAATTGGAATAATGAAAAAGTCTAAAGGTTTTAAGCAAACAATTGGTAGACTTCTTCCATTTGTAAAACGATATAAATTTTCCTTTATTATAGCTATTATATGTATAATTTCAGCAGCCACTATGAATGCAATTGCTCCTAAAACAGAGGGATTAATAATAACACAATTAACTAAAGACGTAATTCGTATAGCAAAAGGAATACCAGGAGCATCTGTAAATTTTAATTATGTAATAAAAATATTGGTGCTTTTAGCATGTATATATGTTGCCAATGCAATTTTTACTTATGTTTCAAGTTTTTTACTTACAAATGCTATCCAAAATACGATGAGGGATTTAAGAAATGAAGTAGAAAATAAGATAAGAAGATTGCCAATTAGTTATTTTGATAGTAATAGTTTTGGAGATGTATTAAGTCGTATATCAAACGACGTAGATACAATATCAAACGCCCTACAACAGAGTTTTATGCAAATTGTAAATTCAATCTTAGTAATAATCTTAGCACTTTCAATGATGTTTACGATTAACACATATATGGCTCTTATAGCTCTTTTTATAATTCCAATTAGTTATTTTGTATCTAAGTTTATAGTAAAAAAATCACAAAATAGGTTTTCATTACAACAAAATGCTCTTGGGAAACTAAACGGAAAAGTACAAGAAATGTATACTGGGTTTAATGAGATAAAATTATATGGAAAAGAAGAAGACTCTATAAAAGATTTTAAAAAGGTAAATCAGGAACTTTGTGAAAATGGATTTAAGGCACAATTTATATCAAGTATGATGAATCCAATGGTTTCACTAGTAACTTATTTTGGAATTGCAGCAGTAGCAGTTGTTGGTTCTATATATGCAGTAAGTGGAGGAATAACAGTCGGAAATTTACAGGCATTTGTACGTTACATATGGCAAATAAATCAGCCACTTTCACAAATGACGCAGTTATCGACTGTAATACAATCTTCTTTTGCAGCAATAGAGCGTGTATTTGAAATATTGGATGAAGAAGAGGAAATACCTGATGTTGAAAATTCAGTTAAGATAGAAAATGTAAAAGGTAATGTTACATTTGAGCATGTTAATTTTGGTTATGGAGAAGATGCAACCTTAATAGAAGATTTAAATGCAGAAATAAAAAGTGGACAAATGGTAGCTATTGTTGGACCTACTGGAGCAGGTAAAACAACATTAATAAACTTATTGATGAGGTTTTATGATGTTAAGAAGGGTGCTATTAAAATTGATGGAGTGGATATAAGGGATATGAAACGTAAAGACTTACGTTCAATGTTTGGTATGGTACTTCAAGATACATGGCTATTTAATGGAACCATTTTTGAAAATATAGAATATGGTAGATTTGGAGCTACTAAAGAAGAAATTATGCAGGCAGCAAAAGTAGCAAATGTGCATCATTTTATAACTACACTCCCAGATGGATATAATATGTTCTTAAATGAAGAAGCATCTAATATATCTTTGGGAGAAAAACAGCTTTTAACTATAGCTAGAGCTTTTATATCAGACCCTTCGATATTGATACTTGATGAAGCTACTAGCTCTGTTGATACTAGACTGGAACTTATGCTTCAAAAAGCAATGAGAAATCTTATGAATGGTAGAACTAGTTTTGTTATAGCACATAGACTTTCTACAATTCGTAATGCTGACTTGATTTTAGTTATGAATAATGGAAGTATTATAGAGCAGGGGAACCATGAAGAACTTATGGAAAAAGGTGGATTTTATGAAAAGCTTTATAATAGTCAATTTGCAGATACAGAATCTGAATAGATGGCATAAAACTTTTTATAAAAATTTGTAATATATTTAAATATTAATCATATAATTAAAAAGAGTATCAGTAAGTTATTTTTGTGAATTTACTGATACTCTTTGGTTTTAAGACTAAAAGGTACTTATAATTCACAACTAGTCTTGCTACATCTGATAACCAGAATTACAGTACTTTTCTTTTTTACCTTTTTGTTCTCTGACATACAATAATTCACTTAACTTATCAATGTAATAACAATCATCACTTATGCGAATTAAACTAGTCAGATAATAACCATCTTTACTTCTAGGAATCTTTTTATTTATTGCTAAATCAATAGCTGTCTTTGCTGCTTCAAAATGCTTTAAATGTGTGTGACCTTCTTCAAAACTCTTTCTAGTATTATAAACTACATAACCTTTTTTAACTTGAAAAACTATAAATTCTTTCTTTTCATATATTTTATTAAACATTCAATCAGCCCTTCTCAAGATAGTTTTATAGCATAACATTAGAAGCTCCTAAAAAATTTTACAAAGAACATAAATATTTTATAAATTATAAACTTAAAACTATAATTTATAAAGATAATTTTCTTATTACTTATATGGTAATACATATAGATTAAAATTAAATTATCTTTAAGTTAAAGCAAAGTAAAATAAAAGACTAGTTATAATATTTATATGAAAAAGTACAAAATATAGTATAAGAATATAGAAAATTTAATTTATTTATTTACAATTTTTATTTCCATATGTGTACTTACCTTCAGATACCTTATCATCATGAAAGTATATTCTTTCACAGCTTTTATCTCCCCATAGAATATTTTTTGTTATTTTATGGGATGTATCTCCTGTAAATACTTCAGCAACAGTAGTATCTGTAACATCACAATAAAGAGATGCAAATCTTTTGAACCAAGGATTGTCCTCAAATCTTGAAAGCCAGGAAGCTCCATAAGGGCAATGCAACTCTTCAAATTCAGGAACCCAGCCTAAGAATGGGACATCAGTTGTGCTAATAATATTGTCTGCAGTTAGTTCATCTCCATTTTCATGAGCTCTTTCTCTCATGGCAATAGCTCTTTCTTCGGACCTTTCAAACAAAACTTTCTTTAATATTTCGATAGTTTTATCTTCTCCAAACTCTTCAAATAACACTTTGGAAAAATAAAAATATAAATCACCAAAATGCTTACAGGCCATACGAACTTCTTCAATAGCATAATCTTTGTCGATTGTTTCATTAGTTACAACATCTTTGTTCAAAAAAATCACTCCTTAAAATAATATTAGTTACACTATAATTATAGATTATTTTTTATAACTGGGAAATTAATTTAAGATAAATATAATTTTACCAAAGATAATATTAAAATATTTTATTATTGCAAAAATCTTCTAAATTAATGTATTTAGGAGTTTCCATATGAACAAGTGTCGTTCTATAAACATCCTCAATACATCCATTAGCTATATTATTAAAAATATCTGTATGTTCTTTTAATGTTGTTTCAAGTCTTCCTTCATGTGACAATGAGTCAAGAGCTAGTTTTTTTATTCTGTACATATAACTGTTAAACATCTTATCAAACTCAGTATTTTGAGCATATGAGACTATTGTTGTGTGAAATAATGTATCGTATTCAGCAAAGAAGTTTAAGTTCTTGTCACCTAATAAAATCTCTTTTTGCTTATCTAAAAGAGATTTTAATTTGCTTATAGTTTCAATTGCTCTAGCTTCTTTGTATTGACTTGTAATTAAAAAAGTGCAAAACCCCTCTATTGCAGAGCGTATTTGGAATATCTCTACAATTTCATTTGCTGTGATTTGATGAATTCTAAAACCTTTACTTGGAATTATATCTATAAATCCATCTTGGCTAAGTCTTTGAAGAGCATCTCTTATTGGCGTTCTGGAGATACCTATTTCACTAGCAAGTTTTGTCTCAGAATATATTTCATTTTCTATTATTTCTCCAGATAATATCAATTCTTTTAAGTAGTCATATGCTTGTTCTTGTAATCTTTTGAATGTAGCCATATCTAATACCCCCTAAACAATATAAAAATACAAAAACTTATATAATTTTAAGGATACAACATAGTAAAAATAAGGTCAATCTTTTGAAATCTAAATTACATAGAAGATGATAAAATATGAAAAATTATCAGATAGTGATATCTGATTAACATTAGAGCTAGATTAATTAAAATATACAAATAACATAAAAAGTAGAGTGTAGTATTTTGAATTAATAGTATGTATTAAATATCATATAGAATAACTAAATATAATAAAAATGTATAAAAAATACAATTTATTGTTAAAATAAATACTTTTACATTTTATATTGACCGGTATACTGGTGTGTAGTATACTCTAAATCATAAAAAATCGTTTTCAAAAATGTGAAGATATGGAGGAAGATAAAATGAAATTAGGATTTATTGGATTAGGAATAATGGGAAAACCAATGGCAAAAAATTTATTGAAAGATGGATGTAATCTTTTTGTGTATGACATTAATAAATCTGCTGTGGATGAACTTATATCATGTGGAGCAAAGTATGCAAGTATTTTAGAAATGGGTAAAGAATGTGAGATAGTGTTTACTATTCTTCCAAATGGAGCTATTGTACAAGATGTATTATTTGGAGCAGATGGTTTGACAAAGAGTTTAAAAGAAGGAAGTATAATAGTGGATATGAGTTCAGTTACTCCTACAGAATCTGTTTTGTGTGCAAATAAATTAAAAGAAATGAACTTGGAATTTATAGATTCTCCAGTAAGTGGAGGAGAGCCAAAAGCGATTGATGGTACACTTGCTTTTATGGCTGGTGGTAAGGAAGAAATCTATAAAAAAGTAGAGCCATTTTTCAATATAATGGGAAGTTCATCTATTTTGATTGGAGATAATGGAAGTGGAAGTGTTACAAAACTTACAAATCAAGTAATAGTTAATCTAACAATAGCAGCAGTATCTGAAGCATTTGTACTTGCAGCAAAAGCAGGAGCAGACCCAGAAAAAGTCTATAAGGCAATAAGAGGAGGTCTAGCTGGTAGTACAATATTAGATGCGAAGATACCAATGATTATGAATCGTGACTTTAAACCAGGTGGTAAAATATCTATTAATCTAAAAGATATTAAGAATGTAATGCAGACAGCACACAACTTAGATGTACCACTACCTATGACAAGTCAACTATTAGAAATCATGCAGACATTAAAAGTACATGGGCATTTAGAAGATGACCATGGTGGAATAGCACAGTATTTTGAAAAATTGGCAGGTGTTGAAATAAAGAAACATAACAATTAATTTTAAATACATTGATATGATAGTAAAGGAAATAAGATTAATAAATAATAAAGTAGAATGATAAAGGGGTAAAAATTATGATTACAGGATATGGACTTTTGATAGCATTTGCTATATCTATAGGAATTTTACTTGTATCGATTATTAAGTTTAAAGTAAATCCATTTTTGGCATTACTTATAACATCGATAATTACAGGCTTTATGGTTAGAATGCCTATAAATGAAATTTCAACTACAATATCGACTGGTTTTGGAAATACATTAGGAAGTATAGGTATTGTAATTGGTCTTGGAATAATATTTGGAAATATTCTTTCAGAATCAAGAGCTACAGAATCTATTGCAAAAGGTTTGTTAGCTAAAACAGGAGAAAAAAATAGTGCATTAGCTGTAACTACAGCAGGATTTTTAATTTCAATTCCAGTTTTTATGGATGCAGCTTTCGTTATAATGATGCCTATAATTAAGTATGTTTCAAGGGTAACTAAGAAATCTCTAATGGTATTTGTATGTGCATTAGGAGTTGGTACTATAGTAGGGCATGCACTTGTAATACCAACACCAGGACCTTTGGCAGTTGCAGCAAATGTAAATGCTAATGTGGGTAGTTTTATACTTTATTCTATAATTGTTGCTTTTCCAGCTGCTCTTGTAGGTGGATGGCTTTATGGAAAACGTTTTGAAAAATATCCGTCTTATGCAATTGATGAGAATGATAGAGAAAAAAATTTAGAACAAGGAGAAGATAGCATTAAGCTTGAAAATGATAACTCTTCTGAAGTGCCAGGTTTTGGGGTCTCTATGTTCTCTTTATTATTTCCTATAATTCTTATACTTGTATCAAATGTATTTAGTATGTTTGTGGAAAAAGGTTCTAAAATTAGTGGAATACTTGCATTTATAGGAGATAAAAATATAGCAATACTTCTTGGAATATTAGTAGCAATAGTGTTTTTAAAGAAATACATAATTAAACCTATGGGAGATGTTGTTATCGAAGCTGCTGATTCAGCAGGTCTAATCCTATTAATAACAGGCTCAGGGGGAGCATTTGGTAGTGTTATAAATGCAAGTGGTATAGGTAATTTTTTAGTGGATACTATGTCTGGTCTTAGTATATCAGTTATAGTACTTGGATTCTTATTAAGTGCTCTACTTAGGATTTCTCAAGGTTCTGCTACTGTAGCGCTAGTAACGACATCATCAATTTTAGGGCCTACTATTTTGGCAACTGGTATGTCACCAGTTTTAGTAGGACTTGCTATATGCGCTGGAGGCGTTGGTTTTTCTCTTCCAAACGATTCTGGGTTCTGGGTACTTTCAAGATTTAGTGGACTATCAGTTAAAGATACTTTAAATTCTTGGACAATTGGAGGAACTATTGCTGGTGTTGTAGCATTTATAATGGTTCTATTACTTAGTGTTATAAATGGAATTATCCCACTTCCAGGATTATAGATAATAAACTATTGAGTTATATTATATAGGTTATATTCAGATTATATAAATTACATAAAGGGGCGTTTTAAATGAGAGAAGTAAAACCAATTAGCATAGATATACTTAATACTTTTAAAGAAGTAGATGAGGATAAATTAAATGAACTTCTTGCAACTGAACTTAAAAATTTAGATAGAAAGATAATCGTATTAGATGATGACCCAACAGGTGTACAGACTGTTCATGATATTTCTGTTTATACTGATTGGGACAAAAATAGTATAGAGCAAGGTTTTAATGAAGAAAATAGTATGTTTTTTATACTTACTAATTCAAGAGGGTTTACTGTTAATCAAACAACAGAAGTACATAGAGAAATATCAAAAAATATTGTGGATGTATCGAATAAAACTAATAAGGATTTTATAATTATAAGTCGTAGTGATTCTACAATGAGAGGACACTATCCTCTTGAAACCGATTTGTTAAAAAGTGAAGTAGAGAAATTATCAGGAAAGACATTTGATGGTGAAATAATAATGCCATTTTTTAAAGAAGGTGGAAGATTCACTATAGATAATATACATTATGTTAAAGAAGAAGAAATGCTTATACCAGCAGGAATGACTGAATTTGCAAAAGACAAGTCTTTTGGTTATAAATCTTCTGATATAGGTGAGTGGTGTGAAGAAAAGACAAATGGAAAGTACAAGTCTAATGATATGATATACATTTCTTCTGAAGAGCTTAGAGGATTAAAGATTGAAGCTATAACAGAAAAACTTAAAATGGTTAAAGATTTCAATAAAGTCATTGTAAATGCAACTGACTATGTAGACGTAAAGGTATTTGCAATTGCGTTTATACGTGCAGTAAATAGTGGGAAAGAGTTTATGTTTAGAAGTGCTGCTGCTATAACAAAGGTCCTTGGAGGAGTGAGTGATAAGGCATTACTTACTAAAGATGAGTTGGTTTCAAAAGATAATACCAATGGAGGAATTATACTTGTTGGTTCGCATGTAAATAAGACTACTCAACAATTAGAAGAACTTAGAAATTGTAAATATCCAATAGAATTTATAGAGTTTAATCAACATTTAGTTCTACAGGAAAATGGTCTAAAAAATGAAGTAAAAAGAGTTATACAAGTTGTAGAAGAGAAAATAAGTAATGGAAAAACTGTTGCTGTTTATACTAGACGAGAGCGTTTTGATTTAGATACAAATGATAGAGATAAACAACTTATGATTTCTGTAGAGATATCAGATGCTGTTACTAGTATAATTGGTATGCTTAATGTAAGACCTAATTTCATTATAGCTAAAGGTGGGATTACATCTAGTGATGTTGGTACTAAAGCACTTAAAGTAAAAAAAGCTACAGTAATGGGACAAATCAAACCTGGCATACCAGTATGGATGACAGGTAAAGAAAGTAAATTCCCTAATATGCCATATATAATTTTCCCTGGTAATGTTGGAGAGGTTAGTACACTTAAAGAGTCTGTTGAGATATTGATGGGTTAGAATATCAATGGATTAGAGTATTTTATAAAAAATACTCTAATCCTTACTCTTATGTATTAATATTTTTATTATTGAATTTATACGATGTTTATTAAACTATTTATCTTTTTTTATTGATTTAATCTCTTCTTTAATTTTATTCAAAATATCTTTATGTTTATTAGAGCTCATATTAGGGAATGCTTTGATAATACGTCTATGAAGTAATTTGTGGTTAGACAATAAATTATTAAGTTTATTTTTAAGCTCATCAATACGGTTTTTAGCATAACGATAGTTTTCTTTCTCCTTAAGTATTTCAAATCTATCTTCTAAAGTCTCAAGTCTATTTTCAATCAAAGACTCAAGTTTATTTTCAATAGTTTCCTGTGTAATAAGTTTGTAGTATTCTTTTTTATCTTTTAATTCTTTAATTATAAGATTGATTTGTTTTAATTTACCATTTAATTGTAAGATTGTATGTACTGTAATTACTAAATCTAAAACAAAATAAACTTCTATAGATATAGCCAGTATAAATAATATATTTTTAGGTATAGAGTTAATGAAATCAACTACAATAGGATGTACTATAAGCATTACAATTAATGATAATACACCAAACATAAGTGAGTTTTCTAGACAAACTCTTCCATGAATATTAAATTTATGCTTAGAATAATCCCACCAGGACATATTAAATATTTTTTCTAATGCAAAGCTTGTAAGATATTCCATTATACTAGTTATAATTATACTAAATAAAAACAACAAGGGGATATTATGTACGAAAGGAGTTAATGTAGCAACTATCGCTAATGCTCCAAATCCGTATATAGGACAAAATGGTCCATTTAAAAAACCTCTATTTACAAATTGCTTCTGTAAAATTGAACAATATGTAGTCTCACAACACCATCCTATAAAACTATAAATTACAAAATAAAGAAATTGAATGTAAAATATACTCATAAGCACCTCATTTCTAGTTAATATAACACTATATACTCGATATTTTATTTTTATGACTAATTTATTTAAAATTCAATTTACATATTGATTATACCAATTTATAGAAAATTATCAAATTTAATTGCAGTTATAATATAATATATGATTATAATAATGAGATTTTATTCGAAATAAATAAGGGTGTCAAGTATAATCAAACTAATAGTTGTAGATACTCTACACTATGTTAGTTTAATCATATTTGACACCCTTATATTTATTTATATTGTGATTATTTACATTTGAAGCTAGAACAACATGTCTCAATATAAAGATTTACTCTATCAGTTTCAGGAGCCACCAATATATTATCAAGTGTGCATAAGCTACCATCTTTATTGTATTCACAATTTTTTACACTACATACTAATTCTTCACAATTTCTATTATTAACATTGCTTGATAGATTGCTATAAATAGACTCATCTAAAAATGAACTACAACAAGTATGTCTATCATTGTGAGCTTTCTCACCATTTATAAAAATTTTATCTGCATAACATATATGGCTATTATTATGAGAGCAGTTAGTTACATTACAATTTATTCTTTCCAAAGTTATTACCTCCTAAACGATTATTTATTATAAATTATGTCCATATAATTACAAGAATATAACCTTTAAGAGAAAACTCTCTTTTATAAAATATCTATTCTTAGAGGAATTTGAAATTTAAATATATTTTCTTCTAAAATTTACCTAAATTGTATAAAAACTTACAGCTTGGAGAAAATAATATAAAAAGGAGGCGTAATCAATGTTTGAAAAGAAGAAAAAAGAATTATTTCCTTGGAAAATATCTGCCTTAATACTAGTAGGAGTATTTGTATTAAGTAGTGGAGTTTATATAGGGACAAGATTAAAACATAATGGAGTTCAAACTGGTGAAGTTGTAAGTACTAGTGCGAATATGAATGAAAAGTCAAAAGAAGCTTTTGGATTAAATAAAAATTGTGAAGTTTGGCTTCAAAGTGAAGGCGAAAATGAAACTAATTATAAGAGAACACTTACAATGGCTGGTATAGTTCCAGAATCATTATTAGATAAGACAAAATCAGAAATAGTATCATATTTTAAAAAAGAATATCCAAGCAAAGAAATAAAGAGTATGGATAAAAATGAAATAGTACTAGTAGAATCTAAATATAGTGATACTAAAGATGTACAAGCAATGAATGCCACTATAAAAGGTAAATATACAATTGAAAATGATAATGGAAATATAGCATTATATAAATATGATAGTAGTGGAAATAAAACATTAGTAGAAAAAACAAAAATAAGAGTAGATTCACTTCCTAAGACAGTTCAAGATGAAATCAAAAAAGGTGTAGTTATGGATACTGAAGAAGATGCTTATTCAAGATTAGAAGACTTTGCAAGTTAATACTAAGCAAGTTAATATTAAAATTGTAGTCACATTTAATTCCTATAAAATACAATAATTTATTTGTACTAAATATAAAAGTTATACTGAAGTAAAATCTTGCTTTGGTATAACTTTTTTACTTTATTTTATATTTTACATATACCATTTTATGATTTGTTAATATTATTTATGGTATAATAATTTAGAACATAAGTTTTTATGAGAAATACATTTTGGTATTTCTTTTATTTTTAGGGGGAATTTAAAAAAATGATAATATTGGGGATTGACCCAGGTATAGCTATAGTTGGATATGGTATAGTTGAATACAAAAATAGCAAGTTTAAAGTAATAGATTATGGAGCAGTGACAACACCTGCACACATGAATATATCAAGAAGATTGGAACTTGTATATAAAGGAATTGATACAATAGTAAAGAATTACAATATAGATGAAGTTGGAATGGAAGAATTATTCTTCAACAAAAATGTAAAAACAGCTATAACAGTTGCACAGGCTAGAGGTGTTACTATGCTTGCATGTGCTCATAATGGAAAGCCTGTATATGAATACACTCCACTTCAAGTAAAACAAGGTGTAGTTGGATATGGAAGAGCAGATAAGGCACAAGTTCAGCAGATGGTAACTTCATTTTTGAGTTTAAAAAAGGTTCCAAAACCAGATGATGTTGCAGATGCTTTAGCTGTGGCTATTTGCCATGCTCATTCAAATAAGCTTGAAAAAACTCTAAAGAATATAGGTGGTAAGTATGTATAGTTATATAAAAGGTACAATAGAAGAGATTTATATAGATAATATAGTTATTGAAAATAATGGTATAGGATATAAGGTAAATGTATCATCCAACACAATCATGAATTTACAAGTGGGAGAGGCTACAAAAATATATACTAAACTAATTGTGAGAGAAGATGATATGAGCCTTTGTGGTTTTGTAAGTAGGGAGGAACTTAAGATGTTTGAGTTACTTACATCTGTATCTAAGATAGGGCCTAAAGTGGCACTTTCAATACTATCATTTGCATCACCAGCACAGTTAGGAGCGTATATTTTAAGTGAAGATATTGGAAAACTATCCAAAGCTCCTGGTGTTGGAAAAAAGACAGCAGAAAGAATTGTCTTAGAACTTAAAGACAAGGTAGATAAAAATAACATAGAATTTGAACCAACATTATTATCACAAAAACCTACCTTAATATCTCAAGATGAGTCTGTGGATGCACTTGTAGCCTTAGGTTATACATTATCAGAGTCAAAAGATGCAGTTCAAAAGTGTAAAAAGGATGGTATGGATACAGAAACCATTATAAAGAAAGCACTTACATATATAATGAGTAAATCTTTGAAATAGCATTTAGATTTTAAAATAATATTTAAAGTATGAATGTATATTCCAAAATATCAAAGTAGATTTCCAAAAGTATGAGAGGAGGGGCATAAATGCAAGGTTTTGAAGATGAAAATAGAATAATAACTTCTACAATGAAGACAGAAGATATAGATATAGAAAACAGTCTAAGACCAAAAACTCTAGAAGATTATTTAGGTCAAGAAAAATCAAAAGAGCAACTTAGCATATTTATAGAGGCAGCTAAATCAAGAAATGAGCAATTAGACCATGTGCTTTTATATGGACCACCAGGTCTTGGAAAAACTACACTAGCTAGTATAATAGCTAATGAGTTGGGGGTAAATTTAAGGATTACATCAGGTCCTGCAATAGAAAGAGCTGGGGATTTAGCAGCTATACTTACAAACTTAAATGAAAATGATGTTTTATTTATAGATGAGATACACAGAATCAACAGAAGTGTTGAAGAAGTTTTGTATCCAGCGATGGAAGACTTTTGTTTAGATATAATAATAGGAAAAGGGCCATCTGCAAGGAGTATAAGGCTTGACCTTCCTAAATTCACGCTTATTGGGGCTACAACAAGAGCTGGTATGCTTACAAATCCACTGAGAGATAGATTTGGTGTTATTTGTAAATTGGATTACTATACAGTTGATGAACTTTCAAAAATAGTCCTTAGGTCATCAAATATTTTAGATGCAGAAATACAATCTAATGGTGCTTTAGAGCTTGCAAAACGTTCAAGAGGGACTCCAAGAATAGCAAATAGATTATTAAAAAGAGTTAGAGATTTTGCACAAGTTAGAGCTGATGGAAAAATAACTGATAAGGTAGCAAAAGATGCACTAGAACTTTTGGGTGTTGATAATTTGGGGCTTGACTTTGTAGATGAGAAGCTTCTTATGACTATAATAGAAAAGTTTAGAGGAGGACCAGTAGGTCTTGATACATTAGCAGCTTCTATTGGTGAAGATAGAAATACGATAGAAGATGTATATGAGCCATATTTGCTTCAATTGGGCTTTATAAATAGAGGACCTAGAGGGAGAGTAGCTATGCCATTAGCATATGAACACTTAAAAATTCCATATCCTAATGAAAAATAAAAGTAGATTATATAAATACTTATAAAATAGAATAGTCATTAAATTGAAATATTTCTAAAATGGCTAAAAATTCAAACATATCCACAAAATGGTAATTACACCTGTAGATACTGTGGATAAATACGATGAAAATTGTGTGTACTGCATCTATATATTGTGGATAAGACGTGTATATCGTGGAAAAATATCTATATATTGTGGATATAATGTATGCTAAAAAGAGTAATTTCTTGATAGATTATGGTAATATTGTGGAAAATAAGTTGTTTTTTTGATATTATTGTAGCTAGAGAAATTTTAAGAGAGGAAGTTTAACATTGAAAACAAGTGATTTTAAATTTGACTTACCACAGGAACTTATAGCTCAAGTTCCTATAGAAGATAGAGCTAGTTCAAGATTGATGGTACTGGATAAAGAGACAGGAGATATTGAGCATAAAGTCTTTAGAGATGTAATAGAATATTTAAATCCAGGGGATTGTTTAGTCTTAAATAATACTAGAGTTATACCAGCTAGATTGATAGGTGAGAAGCTTGAAACTGGAGGAAAAATTGAGTTTCTATTATTAAAAAGAACTGAGGAAGATACTTGGCAAGCTCTAGTAAAACCAGGGAAAAGAGCAAAAGTAGGTACTAAGTTTTCTTTTGGAAATGGAAAGTTAATTGGAGAAGTTGTGGATTTATCAGATGAAGGCTCAAGAATTATAAAGTTCCATTATGATGGGATTTTTGAAGAAATCTTGGATGAACTTGGAAACATGCCACTACCTCCATATATCACTGCTAGATTGGATGAAAAAGAGAGATATCAAACTGTTTATTCAAAACATAATGGTTCAGCAGCAGCACCTACAGCAGGATTACACTTTACAGAAGAACTATTAAACAAAATAAAAGAAAAAGGTGTGGATATAGCCTTTGTAACTTTACATGTTGGTTTAGGTACTTTTAGACCAGTAAAAGTAGATGATGTTTTAAATCATAAGATGCATTCAGAATATTATATGGTTAGTCAGGAAGCAGCTGACAAAATAAATAGAGCAAAAGAAAATGGAAATAATATAATATGTGTTGGAACTACTAGCTGCAGAACTATAGAGTCAGCCTGTAATGAAGATGGAAAGATGGAAGAAACTAGTGGATGGACAGAGATATTTATATATCCAGGTTATAAGTTTAAAGTTCTAGATAAGCTTATTACTAATTTTCATTTGCCAGAATCTACATTAATAATGCTAGTAAGTGCTATTTGTGGAAAAGATAATGTTTTAAATGCATATAATGAGGCAGTAAAAGAAAGATATAGATTCTTCAGTTTTGGAGATGCTATGATTATAAAGTAGGGAGGTAATTGATGCATAGTTTACAAAAACAAAAAAAGAATAACCCTATATTAAAGATTGCTTTTATATTTGAACGTGTGTTAGCAGTGGTGGTTCTAATAGCTGTATTTCTAGGGACTATAGATGTGTTAAGACTTATGTGGGGAGCATATATAGTTGACTTTCAAAATCCAGTACAATATAGTCAGCTTAACGACTTCTTAGCACAAATATTACTTCTAGTGATAGGTGTTGAACTTGTAGTAATGCTATCACTTCATATACCAGGAGCATTTATTGAGGCGCTACTTTATGCTATAGCTAGAAAAATGTTGTTACTTCCTAAAAATGAAGGAATGATAGATGTTTTAATAGGTGTTATAGCTATTGCAGGACTTTTTGCCATAAAAAAGTTTTTAGTAACAAAAGACAAGAGTGCTCTTAATATAACGAGTATACATGATGAAGAAGCAATTAAAGAACAACAGGATAAAGACGATAAAGATAAATCTATTTAGAAAATGTACTAGATAAATAGATTATTATAAGGATATATTAAAAAATAATGAGAAATAAATATTACTAAGGAGAACTTTATGTACGCAGTAAGATACGAATTGATAAAAACTTGCAAACAGAGTGGTGCAAGGTTAGGAAGATTACACACTCCACATGGGATAATAGAAACGCCAATATTTATGCCAGTTGGAACTCAAGCAACTGTCAAATCTATGACACCAGAAGAACTAAAAGAGATTGGCTCACAAATAATACTTAGCAACACATACCATTTATATATGAGACCAGGTCATGAGCTTATAAAAAGAGCAGGTGGACTTCATAAGTTTATGAACTGGGATAAGCCAATACTTACAGATAGTGGGGGGTTCCAAGTGTTTAGCTTAGGGCCTTTAAGAAAGATAAAAGAAGAAGGTGTAGAATTTAGGTCACATTTAGATGGCTCAAAACATTTTCTAACTCCAGAAAAAGCTATGGAAATACAAAATGCGTTGGGGTCAGATATAATGATGGCCTTTGATGAGTGTGCGCCATACCCAGCAGATAGAGAATATGTAAAAAATTCGTTAGAAAGAACAACAAGATGGTTAAAAAGATGTAAAGATGCCCATAATAATACAAACAAGCAAGCTTTATTTGGTATAATACAAGGTGGAATGTATAAAGATTTAAGAGAACAATCAGCAAAAGAGATAACTAGTATTGATTTACCAGGATATGCTGTTGGTGGACTTAGTGTTGGAGAGCCAAAGCCACTTATGTATGATGTACTAGAACATACAACTCCATTTATGCCAAAAGACAAACCAAGATATTTGATGGGAGTTGGTAGCCCAGATGATTTAGTGGAAGGTGTTATAAGGGGTATAGATATGTTTGATTGTGTTTTACCTACTCGTATAGCTAGGAATGGGACTGCAATGACTAGTCAAGGTAAAGTAGTAGTTAGAAATGCAACTTATGCTGAAGATTTTACTCCACTTGACCCTGAATGTGATTGTTACGCTTGTAAAAACTATTCAAGAGCTTATATAAGACATCTTATAAAAGCAAATGAAATATTAGGTGCTAGATTGATAACTACTCATAACCTTCATTTTTTACTAAATTTAATGAAGCAAATAAGACAAGCGATAATGGAAGATAGATTATTGGATTTTAGAAATGAATTTTTTGCAAAATATGGCTATGAAATATAGAGTTTGGACTATTAATTATAATCATTTTAATATATAATATTCAATAGTACTCAAAACTAGAAAAGTAAATTCTTACATAGATATTTACTATATTTTACAAAAGAGTATAATTTATGAAGGAGTGAAAAATTAATGCCACAGCAACAAATAATGATGAGTGTAGGTCTATGGGTAGTAGTAATAGCAATCTTTTATTTCCTAATGATTAGACCTCAAAAGAAAAAAGACAAGCAATTAAAAGATATGAGAGGTAGCCTAAGTGTAGGAGACAAAGTTGTTACAATAGGTGGAATAGTAGCTAGTGTAGCTAAAGTTGAAGATGATGTTGTAATACTAGAGTTAGGACCAAATAGAACTAAAGTTCCATTTGAAAAATGGGCTATAGGTACAGTTAAATCTAAAAAAGAAGAAATAGAAGAAGAGTAAATTAGTAATTTAAAAGCCTTTTCTCGAATATATATTAATTTGAGAGGAGGTTTTTTTTATGGGAAAATCTAATTATATTTTTAAAGGTCTAGGGTATGCGTATATAATAACTTTGGCTGTTTTATTAGTGTATAACTTATTTTTGACATTTACAGATATTGGTGGGGATAATATAACCATGGTTTCATCATTTATAACTACCATTTCTGCAGCTATAGGTGGTTTTTATACTTCAAAACACATGAAAGAAAAAGGTCTTATATATGGACTTTTAGTTGGACTTTTGTACATAGTATGTATTTTTTTAACTGTGTTTTTAGCACAAGAAAAGTTTGTGTTTGAAGTAGGAATGATTTATAAGTTACTGTTAATATCAGCAGCAGGAGGCATTGGAGGCGTACTGGGTGTCAACTTTAAATAGAGTTTATATTAGAGTAGTTTTATGATATAATCAATAGGAAACAATTAGAAATGGAGGCGTTGAAAATGGAAAATAAACATGTAAAAACTTTATCTCAAGCTACTTTAAAGCAAAGTGCTGCAAAAGGTGGATGTGGAGAGTGTCAAACTTCTTGTCAATCAGCTTGTAAAACTTCTTGTACAGTTGCAAATCAAGAGTGTGAAAGATAGAAAATTATTGACTTAGTTATTTTTAAGAGGGTACTTTAAAATGATTCTATTATCATTATGAGGTATCCTCTTTTGTTTTACAATGCTTCTTGTGATAAATAGTAGCATTAAACTTTGTAAAATAGTATTAAATTAGTGTGTATATTTAATTTAAATGTAAAGGATTAATTAGCAAAAATTAGTATGATAGTGTGTTCAAAATGTAAATTTTTATACGTATATTTTTAAACTTTGCATTAGTAAATTATGTAAACACATAAAATATATTGAAAAATAATATTATATATAATATTATTTATATGTGGGAAATACGAATATAAAAAAATTAAAAAACAATATTCGGAGGACATAAATATGTTGAGCAACAAAAAGAGAAGTATGGCAATAGTAATGGCAGGAGCCACAGTTATGAGTGCAGCAGCACCAATATTCGCAGATAACACTGTGTCAGAAAATGTTGATAAAAGTTACACAGTAAGTGCAAAAGATTCTACTAAACTAATTGAAGAAGTTAGAAAAGCATTAGAAATTAAGTTTGAAGAGACAAAAGCAGGAGCAAATGTAAATGATAGAGTTTACGATATAAAAGTAGACAATGTAAATTTAACTAATGCAACTCAATTACAAAACAAAATAAACACATTAGCAGAAGGCCAAAGTTTAAAAGTTACTATACAAGACAAAGGTCATCAAACTTTAGGTGGAAAAGTAGTTGATTATAAAATCGAAAACTACAAAACAGCTCAAGAAATAGTAGATGCAGTTAATGCTTTCAATACAACATTAGCAGAAGATTCTGAGAGCAAATTAACAGCAACAATAAAATCTACAAGCTCAGTTGAAGTAAAAAGAGCAAAAGATTCAAAAAATGTTATTACTATAAATGTAGGAGACCAACATTTAGATTTCTCAAAACAAATAATATCAGAAGAAAGTACTTTTGAAGGCTATGAAAAGAAATATAGTGATATAGAATCAAAAGAATTACATACAATAACAGTTAAAAATGCAGATTTACAAGATGTATCAGCAGAAGATTTATTTGATGGAGTTAGATTAACTACATCAGGAAGACAAATAGTTAATAAAGTTAAAAATGGATATTCTTTAACATTTGAAAATGTAGCTATACTTACTCAAGAGCAAGAAGATAGTGATGATAAAGATAAGCCAGAAAAATCAAGCTTTGATATGGTTTTAAGTAAGACAAATGAAAAACCAGAAACGATAAGCATATCAAGTAAAAACCATAAGTTAGTAAGAGACTTACACAAAGTATTAACTGATGTTAAAGATGGAAAAGAATTAAAAGTAGAAGTTTTATCTGGAGATTCAAGATTTACAACAGCAGTAGAGGTTAGCAAAGAGAGATTCAATGATGGAGCAGCAGAATCAATAGTCTTAGTTGGAGAAGATGCTATAGTTGATGGATTGGCATCAGCACCACTTGCATCTCAAAAAAATGCACCAATACTATTATCAAAGAAAGATTCATTACCATCAGAAATAGAAGCAGAGATATTAAGAGTACTTGGAAGCAACTTATCTTCTAAGAAAATATATATAGTAGGTGGAGAATCTAAAATATCAAAAGAAACTGAAGAAAAACTTGCTAAGTTAGGTGTAAGTAAAGTTGAAAGAGTTTCTGGAGAAGATAGATTTGAGACTTCTTTAGAAATAGCAAAACAATTAAAAGATACATTTAAAACTGCTTTCGTAGTAGGTGGAAATGGAGAAGCAGATGCTATGAGTATATCTGCTAGAGCTGCTCAATTTGGTGCTCCAATAATAGTTACAGGTAACGAATTGGATACTAAAGCTGAGAAGTTATTAAATGGAAAAGAATTAGAAATAGTTGGCGGAGAGAACTCTGTATCAAAAGATGTTGAAAACAAATTAGTTGAGATAGATTTAAATAATAAAGTTGAAAGATTAGCAGGAGAAAACAGAAAAGACACTAATGCTAAAGTAATCAACAAGTATTATGCAGGAGCAACTAAAGCATATGTTGCAAAAGATGGTTATGTAGGTGGAAATGGACAATTAGTTGATGCACTTACAGCAGCACCACTTGCAGCTAGTGCAAAAGCACCAATAATATTAACTACAGAAGAACTTTCTAAGTCACAAGAAGAAGTAGTTGAATTAAGACTTAAGAATACTACTAAGTTAGTACAAATAGGTGAAGGAATAGCTAAAAATGCTATTGAGAAAATAGCAGAGAAAATAAACTTATTTACTAGAAACTAATAGTATATAAAATTTAAATTTGTAAGTTTATTTAGATAATGTTTAGCTAAGTAAGATATAATATAGATAATAAATAAGTATAAACAATTAAAATAGAAACAATGAAAAGATGGTATCTTAAAATAAGTTAAGATGCCATCTTTTTATTGTTTTTTGATTATTATATCTTGTAGTCACTGTATCTTAAAATATCGATTTTAAAAACTTTATATAGAAGACAGTTTATAGAAAATACATGCTTATTAAACTGTATTATTTTGAGTGTATAACTTAATAAAACTTTCGAGACTATTACTTAATTAAAGAAAATAAGTTATAATGTTTTGAATTTATGAATAATAAAAACTTTAACTATATTGTTTGAGTTAAATGGATAACTATGGTATCATATATAAAATATGGTAACAAAATTGTAACTTTTTATTAAGTCTAAGTAAAATCAATATAACAAAATTATAAAAATTAATATTGGGGGTAAAAAATATGAAGAATAGTAGAAAGATATTTGCTATAGGACTTACACTATTTTTAGTAATGGTAAATACTCCTAGAGTAAATGCGCTCACATCAGTTGAACAAATAAAAGGAACTGACAGATATGAGACCGCAGCAAAAATAGCAGACAAACAAAACTATAATACAGCAATACTAATCAATTCGGATAATAGCCTGGCAGATGGCTTGAGTGCAAGTGGTTTAGCAGGAGCATTAAACGCGCCTATTTTAATGACAAAACAAAATCAAATCCCAAATACTACAATGGAAAGATTAAATAAAGCAAAGAATGTATATATAATAGGTTCAGAATCGACTATAAGTAAAGGTATAGAAAATCAATTGATATCTAAAAATAAGGTTGTAGAGAGAATATTTGGTGAAAATAGATTTGATACGAGTGTGAAGATAGCTGAGAAAATCAAAGAAATTAAACCAATCGATAAGGTAATTATAGCTAATGGAATCACAGGAGAAGCAGATGCAATAAGTGCATCGCCAGTAGCAGCAAGAGATGGAGTACCTATAATACTTACAGATGGAAGCAGTGTAGGATTTGATACAACAGGATTAAAGAGTTATGCACTTGGTTCTAGCGAGATAATAAGTGATGAACTGGTTAAGAGTACAAATTCTGTTAGATTGGGTGGAACAGATAGATTTGACACAAATAAAAGAGTTATACAAGAATTTTATAAAGACAGTAAAGAATTTTATTTAAGTAAAGGTATGCAACTAACTGATGCATTGGTAGCTTCTACAATAGCAAAAAATGCACCTGTGGTTTTAGTTGAAAATGGTAGCAATAAGAGTATTTTAAGTGGTGCAGATAAATTGACTGTACTAGGAGGAATAAATCAAAATGTAATCAAGCAATGTATAAATCAAGCCTCACCAAATCAACAAGGATTGTACTATAATCCAAATGATAAGGTATTTAAGGATAGGATAAAGGGAAAAATATATGCTCTTACAAAACAATACAGAAAAGAAAATGGTGTAAGAGAGTTATCTGTAGCAAGTAGATTAGAAGGTCTAGCAAATGACTGGTCTAATTTAATGGCAAATAAAAAGACTTTATCTCATACTATAAATGGTAAAAATTCGTATTCTACTTTTTTGAAATACTTAGATTGGAGTGAGATTAAGTCTGGGTACATTTCTGTTCAAGGGGAAAATATAATTAAGTATAAAATCCCAGACAAACCTGTATATACAAATAGGGATGCAGATGATATAGGAAACTTTATTTTTAATGAGTGGAAGACCAATCCTGAGGAAGGTACAAATATGTTACATAAAGGATATGAGATAATGGGATTTGGGTTAACTATGACAGGTGATAAGACGATATATGCAACACATGAGTTTTATGGAAGATATAAAGAATAAGTATTTATCGAGAGTTAGATATTTTGATAATGATAGTATATATAAGTGATGGAAATATGTAATAAGATAATAATTAGAAAATAACATCTAAGTAATGTATTTATAATGATAAAGAATATTTATATTAACATAATAATATAAATATTCTTTTTTTGTATTTTAATATAAAAAATTTGTACTAAAAAGTTTAAATATAGTATAAAATGGGTATAAAAGCATTGAAAATTAAATGGCAAAATTAGGGAAATCTAATGACGCAAAACTATAGGGATTAAAGCTTACAAAGCCATATCAGCCAGTTGCTAAAAAGAGCAAGTTCTTTTTATTTATAATAAAGATTCTCTTTGAGTGTCTTTTTTTATTGTCTGAAACTATAGCATTTAAATTCATGGAAAATTAAAGATTTATTGAGGGAGGATTGTTATTTCATGAAAAAGGCAATATCTTGTGTACTAGCAGTATCTATGTGTAGTGCACCATTGAATGTTTTTGCAGAGCCTATATTAGAGGGGAAACTAAGGTCAGTTGAAAAATCAGTTACAGAAAAGCTAAAGGGAAATTTAGAAGTGGATTTAAATTTTTCACTTCCAATCAAAAATAATGAATCAGAAAGTATAACTGATATACAACTACAATTAAAAGATAGTAGTAACAATAGTGGGATAATAAAACTTGGAGGTAAAAATTCAGGAAGTATAAATATAGGAACAGATTCTATAGGCTATACTATCAAAAAATTATCTGCCAATAGAAGTGAAGTAAAAGATAAAGATGAAAATATATCATATTATAATATTATGTTCAGTAATTTACCTGTTGGAAAATACAAGGTAGAAGTCTCTGGAAGTGGATTTAAGAGTAAAGAAGTTAAAGATATTGATATATCAAGTTATTCTCAAAGGGTTTTATTAAGTAATAGAGCAAGTGTAGATAATAAAAATAAACCTTTAAACTATGAACTATTCTTAATGGGAGATGTAAATGGAGACGGAAAAGTAGATAAAAATGATTATAATGAAGTTTTAGAAAATATAGATTCAAATAAAAAAGAATATGATTTAAATAGAGATGGAAAGGTAGATATTGCTGACCTAGACTATGTACATAAAAATCTAGGGCAAAATGAAAATGCAAATAGTCTGGAAAGTATAGTACCTACCAATCCTATAGTAGATACAAGTAAAGTAACATTAGAAGAAAATAGTGATACAAATATTCAGGGTACTGTAGAAGATTTGTTTAGTGGAGAAAGTAGTGGAGTTACAATATCTCCAGCAAATAAAGGGGATAAAATATCAGAAGAAAAACCGGCAGTGATGGATATAGCGTTATCAGAAGCACTTGATATGGAAGTTATAAATATTAAAGCTCCTGAAGGGAGTGCTCCAGCAAAAGGAATAGTTGAGGTTACAGATAAAGATGGTAATGTTCAAGAGATTCCTTATGAAAATAAAGAGTATGTAAAAACTTTAAAAGAAGAACAGCAAGAAGAAGTAAATAATAAAGAAGAAAATACAGAGCAATCTGATAATAACTCAGATAATACTCAAGAAGAAAAAAATGATAAAGAAGAATCAAATTCTAATACAAATGAGCAAGAAAACAATAATAAGGAAAGTAATGATAAAGAAAGCTCATCAACTGATAAATCTGATTTAGACAAAGATACACCAAAAGAAGATAATAATATTAGTAAAGATGACAACTCTACGACATCTACATATAGTAGGTCAGCTTTAGAAACATATGCAGATGTTCAAAATAGCGATATAGTGATAAATCTTGGTAAACAAGTAGCAGTGAAAAAGATAACTATAAAAATAACAGCTACAACTGCTAATGATAGAAATCTTGCAGAAATATCTAAAGTTGAGTTTTTAAATAATGTTTATAAAGAAATACCAAAGCCAGATATGAATATACCTAAAATTAATAAAATAGCGACTAGTACTGCTGTTGGAAATGAAAAGGTATCTTTTTATTGGAACAATGAAGTGAATGTATCTGCATATGAACTTATATTAGATACAATTGATAGCAAAGGAAAAGTATTATCAACTAAAAAATTACAAACTAGCAAAAATTCTATAGAGGTTAGAGATATAGATGCGTATGGTCTATATAGAGTTAGTATACAGTCATTAAATGGTGATTGGTCTAGTGGATATAAAGATGCAACATCAGAGAATTTAGATGGAGTACCAGAAAATGTAGACTCAAACTATAAGCCAATACAATTTAGCCCAGATAGTATATTAGAATTTCAAGTTGTTCCAGATACAAAACCAGAGCCACCAGAAGGCATAAGTATTAAAGGAAGATTTAAAGCTCTTGATGTAAGTTGGAAAAATCATAAACAAGCTAAAGATTTTGACTTATATTACAGAGAAAAAGGTTCTAATGGTTCTTGGATAAAATACAACGATAAACTTATTCGTGGAACAAGTTCAAAAATAGAAGGGCTTAAGGATAATACAACATATGAAGTTAGAATGACAGCTACTAACCACTTGGGAACTAGTGGAATGTCTAAAATATATCTAGGTACAACTGAAAGTGTAGATGCACCAACAACACCTAACTATAGACTGATTAACACTCCTAAGTCTGATGCTGGATTTGGAATACCAACTAATCATATAGTAGATGTAACTTATCCAGCTGGACATGATAAAAGTGAATATAGTGATAAAAATCCATTTGATAAATTTAATATAGTAGATGGAGATTTTACAACACATTGGACTTTTCCAGAATATAATGCTGCTGAGGGAACAAATAGAGGTCCAATCATAACTTTTGATAAAGCATATACTATGGATACTTTTATGGCTACACCTAGATTTGATGTTTCTGATAAGACAATAAATGACTTTGAGATACGCTATTGGGATGAAAATGGTCAATTACATAATTTAGGCGATGTACCTTTTGAAACAAAGACAGACCCTGTAAATAATAATAAATACGTGATGGTTAGATTAAAAGAACCAATAAATGCGACTAAGATACAAGTTAGTGTTTGTTCTTCTTATTCATATAAATCTAATATATCAGAGCTTAAATTCTATGAGTATGACAGTATAGAAAAAGAGGTAAGAGACTTATTTACAGACGATTTACAAGTTGAATTAAAAAAAGGTATAACTCAAGAAAAAATAACAGAACTAAAAGATAGACTTAATACTCCAGATACAGCAAGTGGAGAATATCATCCATATAAGACGGTTATAGAAAGAGAATTAAAATTAGCTCAAGACTTATATAATGATAGAGCAACACTTACTGATGTGACTACTGTTAATCAAGATATAAATGTATCAGGAAAATATAAAGATAAGAGTGGAAACTATACTGTTAAGTCGAATAACTTAGGTATGGGAAATGACTGGCAGGCATTGGGAGTAGCTGCTAGAGCTGGAGATGAAATTACGATATATGTTGGAAGTAAAAGTGGTAAGACTCCTAAGTTAATATATACACAATACTATGGAGAGTCTGGAGCATATAAGAGTGGAGAAATAAACCTTAACACTGGTAAAAATGTAATTCAGTTGAGTAAGCTTCACAGCTTAGATGCAGAACGTGGAGGAAGCTTATATATAAGATACCCTTATGATACTCCAAGTGGTGGAGATATAAAAGTGCGTGTAGCAGGAGCTACTAAGATACCACACCTTAACTTAAATGGAATGATAAATGACAATAGCCCTGAGGGAGTTTCTAAGTCTAAAGAAAAAATAAAAACTTATATAGAAGAATTAGCTAAATATAAGGATGATATAAAAGGAGAACCATACTATCCAGGAACGAATATTGGTAATTCATATGGATATTCAGAAACAACAGGTGTACTAAACACTACTGATATTGAAAGTGACAAAGTGACATTAAATGTTCCAGCAACAGCTGTATATCAAGGAATATCAAAAGGAAATTCTGATTTAAACACACAAGTAGATAGACTATATAATAGCATGCTTGCATGGGAACAAATTATGGATTTAATATACTCTGAAAGAGGAGTATTTAAGACACAAGATTTAGATGGTAATGGAACTATAGACGATAATGAGTTTAATATAACTAAAAATGATATGGCTCCAAAGTCTCGTATGAACATAAAATATCAAAGAATGTTTATTGGAGCATTTATGTATGCTTCTGGTCTACATGTAGGAGTGGAATACGGTTCAGTGCCAGGGCTTATGAATGGAGTACCTTTCCAAATAGATGCTAATGGAAAAGCTAGTGGAGGAAGTTTATTTGGATGGGGAATAGGTCATGAGATAGGGCATGTTACAGATATAGGTAAGATGACATATAGTGAGACTAGTAACAATGTACTTGCACTACTTGCTCAGACATTTGATGATGAGACACATTCAAGACTTGAAGGTTCTACAATGGATAAGATATATGAACATGTTACTTCAAATAGTTTGGGAATACCAAGTAACGTATTTGAAAGACTTGGAATGTTATGGCAATTACATTTAGCATATGATGATGATTTCACTGGTTCAATGTTAAAGAATAATTCAGATGCTGATTTAGGTAATGATTCATTCTATGCTAAAATTTCTAGAAAATACAGAGCACTTTCAAGTGATGACCCAATAAATAACTTGCCAAAAGACCAAATGCTAGTTGCTATGGCATCAAGTGTTGTTGAAAAAGATTTAAGAGATTACTTTAAGGCATGGGGAGTAGAGATTACACCAGAGCTAAACAGTATAATGGATGGTAAGAAGTTCGAAAAAGAGACTAGAAAGATACAGTATGTAAATGATGGGGCTAGAAGAAAGATTTTAAACGAAAACATATCTAACATGGCAGAAGATACTAAGGTAAATGCTAGTTTTGCTGATGGAGTGCAAAGTGGCTCTTTAGTTAAATCTAATAAGATAGCTATAGATTTAGATGTTGATAAAGATAAAGATAAGATATTGGGATATGAAATAATAAGAAGTGATGGAAACTATTTAGATGGAGAAAATGGAACTCAAGTAAAATATAGAACAGTAGGTTTTGTGGATGCAAAAGGAAATAGTAAAGCTCAATTTATTGACAATATATCTCCTCTTAATAACAGAGCATTTACATATAAAGTAGTTGCATATGACTATCACTTAAATCCAACAGACGAGTTTGAAGTTGGTACTGTAAAATTATCAGATGAAGGAAAAATTAATAAGTCAGCATGGTCATTTATAACAAACACTATTTCTGATGGTGACATTAGAACTGAAAATGACTCACATGGACCACTACAAAATCCTGAAATTGATAATATAAAGGATAATGATGCAAGCACTACTTATAAAGGAAAGAGAATTAGTAAAGCTGAATGGAACAAAGACCCACAAAAAGACCCAGATATAAATGTAGAAGAAAATCCATATATAATAGTAGATATGAAAGAGACATTACCTATAGTTGGATTAAAGTATACAAAACCAAAGACAGAAGCTAGAAAGTTCTCACTAAAAGGACTATTTAACCTTAGAAAGGATACTAGCACAACATACAGTCCATTGACTACTTACAAGATACAAGTAAGTAATGATAAAAAAACTTGGGAAGATGTGAGTCAAGGAACTTTTGAATATGGACAAGACTTAGTTGGTGGAGGAAAAGACCAAGATAATGAAGCTAGAGTTACATTTAATAAAGATGGTAATCTTTGGACTTATCAGGCTAGATATGTAAAATTAATATCTAACAATAAGTCTAATATAGAAGTTGCAGAGCTTGATGTAATAGGACCTCCAGGTGATAATATAGAGATTGGAACAGTGAATAGTGTAGACCAAACTCGTACTAATGGAATTGGAAAGTTAGCAGAGGATTATATCTATCAAAGTGATGACCCTAATACAAGTGAAGATGAAACAGCCAAGATTCCAGCAGGTTCAATAGTAATTACAGGGGAATATAGTGGAAATCCAGCATTTAATTTACCATTACTTATAGATAAAAACAATAAAACTATCTCTGGAGAAGCTCTTTTATTTGCAGATGTGCCAAAAAATGGACAATTAGGTGAGATAAGCAAAGGCACATGGGTTTATTATATGCCAAAAGAAGATTTTGACTCTTTAAGTGATAAGATTAAGGCAGAACTTTATAGATACAATGACCTTCAAGGAGATACTCCAGTAGGTCAAAGATTTGTAAGTGATACAATGTATGTACCTGTGGGAGCTAAAACTTATGATGAGTTAAAGACGATAAGTCTTACTGATAGTAATAGTAAAGCTAGAAAGGCTACAAGAAGTACTATTGATGTAAGTGATAAGAAGGTAATTACTGTAAATAATAAAGTAAAGAGCAATATTGTCAGAGACAAATAGTATGTGAAAATCTGAAAAGACTAAGATAGCAGTATGATATGTGGCATTTTATGTGAGTAGTGGCTAAAAAAGTTTTAAAAAAGCAATTTGTCAAAAATAAAGTATATATAATGTAGCTATAAATTTAGGGTAATTTATAAATTAAATATAAGAAGCTAGATGGATAAAGGATTTTATTCATCTAGCTGATGATAGATAAGGACGGGTGTTAATGAGTAAAGGAAAATCTTTTATAAGAACTGTTGCAGTGTCGAGTATGGCAGTAGCTATAACTGGAAGTGCGACATGTGCATATGCTGCTCCAGTGTTGCAAGGAACAAAGACATATGAAAAGGTGAATACTATAGATATTTCTGTGGAATCAGTAGAGAATATAGTGTATTCGTTTCAAGCTAGTATAAAGGTGCAAGGTGAGGTTGAAGTAATAGATAATGAACTAGGTCAAAAGATTAAGTGGTCTGATAATATATCAAAACAGATAAAAAGTGGAAATGCTAATGCAACTTGTAGAGCAGATTATAATAAAGGAAATAATACAACTACATTAGATATATATGTTACATCAAGTGAAGATTTACTAGATGGAGATATATTAAGTATAGGAAGGATTTCTGTAAAGAAATCTGGTAGTAACTCAAATGCTGAGTATAAAGTATTAGGAAATGGGACAGATGCTAAACCAGCTTTAAAAATTGTTACATATAATAATAAGTCTGTAGACTTTGAAAGTATAAGTTCTAGTGAAGGCCTAGTATTTACTCTTGTTAATGAAAATGAAGTAAAACCAATTGGTGGAAGTGGTACTAGCAAAACTGACCCTGAAAAATATAAGGTTGAAAAGAGTGAAGCACTAGAATACTTATTAAATAATATTAGAATAAACTACTCTGTTGTTAGTAAAGAAACAGAGGAAAGTGGTTCAAATATAGTATTGAAGCTTGGATTATCACAAAAATCAAGTAAAGGAAGAAAGGCTACAATAAGTAAGTATGTTGAAGTTACCCTTCCAAAAAGTTTAGAGTATGTAGTTGATAATGAGCTAGCTAAACCAGATGAGTTACCACCAGATAATTCAGATGACAATAATAATGGTGGAAATAATAATTCAGGTGGCTCATCTGGAGGTGGTAGTTCTAGTGGAGGAAGTTCAAGTGATTCAACTTCTAATGTTACAGTAAAAAAATTAAAAGGTGCAGATAGATTTGAAACTGCTGTTAAAATATCTCAAAGTGGTTGGACAAAATCAGATACAGTTGTGATAGTAAATGGAGAAGACAGAAGTATGGTGGATGGTCTTACTGCTACACCACTTGCTAGTGTAAAAAACTCACCAATTCTTTTATCTTCAAATGATAAGCTTCCTCAAAAAACTATAGAAGAGTTAAAAAGATTAAATCCATCAAAAGTAATTGTAATAGGTGGAAATAATTCTATGCCAAATGCAGTAGTTGAAGCAATTAAGTCTGTAAATTCAAAGATATCAGTACAAAGAATAGGTGGAGATACAAGATATCAAACTTCTATTAATATAGCAAAAGAAATTGATAAGACAAATAATGTAAGCAAGTTGTATATAGGGTCAGGAAATGGAGAAGCTGATTCATTATCAATAGCATCATTAGCTGGAAAGGAAAAAACTCCAATAGTACTCACACAAAAAGATGGTGTAGACAATGAAGCTCAACAATTTATCAAATCTAATAAAGTATCGAATGTATACTTTGTTGGTGGAGTAGAAAAGATATCTAACAAGGCTATTGAGCAAGTTGGAAAAATAACGAATAAAGATGTATCAAAAAATAGAATAGCAGATCAAAATAGACAAGAGACAAATGCTAAGGTAATAGATAAATTCTATTCTCAATCTAAACTCGATGGGGTTGTAGTTGCTAATCAAGATAAGCTTATAGATGCTTTAGCAGTTGGACCATTAGCAGCTAAAAATAATTCGCCAGTTGTACTTGCTACAAATACGTTAGATAAATCACAAGAAATTTCATTGAAAAATAAAAATTCATCTAAGTTATTTGAGATAGGTGGAGGAATAGCTTCATCTGTAGTAGATAAGATTAAGAGTTTAATTGAATCAAAATAAATATCAAAGTAAATATAAATAAGTAAGTTTAAAATAAGAATGTATTTAGATATAAATCATATGTCTAAGTACATTCTTATTTTTATTTATATTACCTTAATAATATTATAGTGAGATATGTATCATAATTTAAGTAGAATTAAATTCAACTTATAAAATAGTGTAGATTATATTTATTAATGAAAAATATTTTATAAATATTAAAAATATAACTAGAGATAGTTTTTAAATTTTTAATTAAATAAAATATTAATATATAGACGGGATATATTTACATAAGATATACTTTATAATATACAAAAAATAACAAAATAATAAAATAAAGTAAAAACAATATAAATATAAAACATAAAAATCATCAGGGGGATATGAAAATGAATAAAAAAATATTATCATTAGGTCTAGCAGTATCATTAATCTTGGTAAACTTCAAAAGTGTAAATGCATCATCAGTAGTAGAAAAAATATATGGTAAAGATAGATATGAAACAGCAGCAAAGATAGCTGATAAACAAACTTATGAAACAGCCATTTTAGTAAATACAGAAAAATCGCTTGCAGATGGATTAAGTGCAAGTGGATTGTCGGGTGCAACAAAAGCACCAATATTATTTACACAAAAAAATAAGATACCAACAGAGACAAATAGATGTCTAAAAAATATCAAAAAAGCATACATAATAGGTACAGAAGATACTATAAGTAAATCAGTAGAAAAAGAACTAGATTCTAAACATATAGAAGTAAAAAGAATTGGTGGAGAAGATAGACTAAAAACAAGTTATCTAATAGCTAAAGAAATAGCAACTATAAAAAAAGTGGACAAAGTACTATTAACTAATGCCTATAGTGGAGAAGCAGATGCAATGAGTGTATCATCAGTAGCTACTAGAGATGGAGCTCCAATTATACTTACAGATGGAAAGAGTGTGCCTTTTGATGTCAAAAATGTTCAGTCTTATTGTATAGGGTCAGAGGAGATAATGAGCAGTTCTTTAGTAAAAAACACAAATTCAGTTAGAATAGAAGGAACTGACAGATTTGAAACTAACAAAGAAGTAATAGACTACTTTTATAAAAATGTAGATGGATTCTATATATCAGATGGATATCAGTTAGTAGATGCTATAGCAGCTGCACCCCTGACTAAAGAATATCCAGTAGTATTAGTAAATGATGGTAGTAATAAATCTGTGTTGGAAGGAGCAAATCATATAACTTCTGTAGGAGAATTGAGTGACAAGGTGATAGAACAATGTATAAGCGCTTCAAAGTCAAATGGACAATCTCCAACAATTACAATAGGGACAACAGAGCTATATAAAGGTGAAAAGTTTGACAGTGGTAAGTTAAACATAGTTGCTAAAGATAATACTGGGAAGGTATTGCCAATAAAAATTGATGGGTTTATAGATACAAATAGAGTAGGTATATATATACTGACATTAAAAGCTACAGATGAGTGGGGTAAAAGTACAGAAAAAAGAGTTCAGATAGAAGTTTTAGATGATAAATCTTATGATTACAATAGCCCAGAATTCAAAAAAATGGTATCTACTGAAATGTACAACTTAATCAATTCTTATAGGAAAGAAAAAGGTAAAGAACCTTTGGCAGTGTCTAGTAAGCTAGAGGGGATGGCAAATGCATGGTCTAAGTATATGATGAATAAAAAAGTTTTTGCACATTATATAGATGGTAAAAATGCTCCACAAGTATTTTCTGAATTTGGAATGAGAAGTGAAGAGAATATAGCATATATTTATATCAACTCTAAGGATACTCAGACAACTCAAGATGCTAAGAATGTAGCAAAGACTATCTTTGAAGTGTGGAAGAAGTCTCCTGAGTACAATGCAAATATGCTTAGTAATGAGTTTTACAGTACTGGGTTTGGAATTTATGTATTGTCTGATGGTCAAGTACATGCTACTCAAGAATTTTTAAATGGCAGTGAGGGTAGCTTGTAAAAAATACCATAAATCTTGTTTTTTTGTTAATTTACTGATATTATAAAATGAAAATCACATCTAAAGTACTTTTTGTAATCTGTTTTGTTATTGTTTTATAGATTATGGTATTTTAGGTGTTTTTTATTTTAGAAATTTATAAATTTTGAGGGAATAACTACTGAGGATGTAATTTATAATGAGTTGAATTATATAAAAAATTAGTAGGAGGAGTTCGATGAAGGTAAATAAGAGAATATTATCGATAGGATTGGCAGTAACATTAATGATGGCAGGTGTACAAAATATTAATGCATTTTCAGGCATAGAAAAGATACAAGGTAAGGATAGATATGAGACTTCTGCATTAATAGCTGACAAACAAATATATGATACAGTTATATTAGTAAATACTGATAATTCTATAGTGGATGGATTAAGTGCAAGTGGATTATCAGGAGTGGCTAAAGCGCCTATAATGTTGGTACAAAAAGATAAGATACCAACAGATGTTGAAAAGAGATTAAAGGATGTTAAGAATGCTTATGTTATAGGAACAGAAGATACTATAGGTAAATCTGTAGAAACTCAACTTAAGAGTAAGGGGATTGATGTTAAGAGAATTGGTGGAGAAGATAGGATAAAGACTAGTTATCTTATAGCGAAGGAGATGTCTACTATTAAACCAGTAAATAATGGAGATAAGGTATTTTTTGTAAATGGATATACAGGTGAAGCTGATGCAATGAGTGTTTCTTCTGTAGCTGCCAGAGATGGAGTGCCTGTTATACTTACAGATGGAAAGAGTATACCTTTTAATGTTAGTGGTGTTCAATGTTATTCTCTTGGTTCAGAGGAGATAATGAGTAATGAACTTGTGAGTAAGACTAATTCTGTTAGGATTGCTGGAAAGGATAGATTTGAGACTAATAAGAAGGTTATACAACGATTTTATAAGGGAACAAAGAAGTTTTATGTTTCTCAAGGGTATAAGTTAGTTGATGCTGTGGCTGGCGCTCCATTAGCTAAGGACAAGCCTATAGTGCTTGTTAATGATGGAAGTGATAAGAGTGTACTTAGAGGTGCGGATGAAGTTACTTCTTTAGGTGGGATTGATAAGAAGGTTGTTGATCAATGTATTAGTTCTGCATCTGATAAAAATACACTGCCTACAATAACTGCTAATAATGTTGAGATTTCTGTAGGAGATAAGTTTGATAATAGTATGTTGAATATAGTTGCTACTGATTATTATGGAAATGATTTAAAGGCTAGTATTGATGGAAATGTGGACACTAGTAAGGTAGGAACTTATGTTTTAAAAATAAGTGCTTATGATAATTTTGGTCAAAAGTGTGAGATTAGTGTAAATGTCAAAGTAATTGTAAATACAAATACAAACGAACCAAATAGTTATGAGTTTAAGTCAATGGTTTCTAATGAAATATACAATCTGATTAATTCTTATAGAAAAGAAAAGGGCAAAAAAACTTTAAAAGAATTGGAATCTTTGACTGGAATGGCAAATGCATGGTCTAAGTATATGTATGAAAATGAAATATTTGCTCATGAGATTAATGGAAAAAATGCAGCTGAGGTATTTTCTGGTTTTGGAATGAGAAGTGGTGAAAATATTGCATATTTACCTATGAACACTAAATCTATATATGGAGATAAAGAGGCAAAAGAGATAGCAAAGTCTATTTTTGATTTGTGGAAAAAGTCTTCAAAATATAATGAAAATTTATTAAAGAGTGAATTTTATAGTTTTGGATTTGGTATGCACGTATCATCAAGTGGAGAAGTAAATGCTACAATGGAATTCTTAAATAGCTGACTTTAAAAATAAAAAACAAATTAAAAAATATTTTTGAGTTTAAAAGAAAGAAAAATGTAAAAAAAGAAATAAAAATGTTGGAAAAAACTTCTTACAATTTTGCATAAATTATTGAAAATTTATTTTATATAGTCTATCATAGAGATGTGAGAAATATTTGGATTAATATGAACATGAAATTTTAATGTACATAATAAGAGATGTAATTTAATATAATGTTGGGAGGAATTTTTAAATGAAGAAAAGAAATTTAGCAATGGCTATGGCAGCTGTTACTGTAGTAGGATCTGCTGCTCCAGTTTTTGCAGCTATGTCAGATGTAATTGAGTTAGAGAGAGGTGCAAACTATACTGTATCAAATACTAAAGCAAGTGATTTAGTAAAAGATCTTATAGCAGCACAAGATATAACAAGTGGTGCAAATTTAGCTAAAAAAGTAACTGATGTAGATGTTAAATTCTATGATGCTAATAAGCAAGTAGATAATGGTAGTGGAACTAAAGTTGATGCACCTGTATATTCAGCTCAATCTGAATTAAAAAAAGATAATGAAGATTATGTTAAGACAACATTAAAAAATCTTAAATCAGGTGAATATGGAGAAATAAAAGTAAAGTTTGCAGATGATGCATCAAAGGAAACTGTTATTAGAGTTGTAGCAGCTTCTGAAAAATCAGTTATTGTATCAAGTGACGCTAAAGATACAGCAAAGGATATAGCACAAAAATATGTATTTAATAAAAAAGATTTACAAGCAGCATTAGATATAATAAATGAAGCTAATGGAAAAACATTTGATAAAACAGATAGTTATTATCAAGTAGTTCTTTATCCAGATGGTAAAAGATTACAAGGATTTTCAACTTATGGTTCAACAACTTATAACAAAAATGAAACAACTGAGAATGGAAAGCCTGCTAGTGGAAATACTCCTGTAATATTAACATTAAAATCTAGTAGTAAAAGTAATCTGAAAACTGCAGTAGAGGAATTACAAAAATTAAATGCAAGCTATTCAAATACTACAAACTTAGCTGGTGATGATAGAATAGAGACTGCTATAGAAATCAGTAAAGAGTATTATAATAATTATGGTGATAAAAGAGATGTTCAATCTGATGTAGATAATATAGTACTAGTTGGAGCAAATGCACTAGTGGATGGTTTAGTAGCAGCACCTTTAGCTGCAGAAAAAGATGCTCCATTATTATTGACTTCAAAAGATAAATTAGATTCATCAGTTAAATCTGAAATAAAAAGAGTTTTAGATTTAAAAACTTCAACAGCAGTAACTGGTAAAAAAGTTTACATAGCTGGTGGTGTAAATAGTGTTTCTAAAGATGTAGTAACAGAATTAGAATCAATGGGATTAAAAGTTGAAAGATTCTCTGGTGATGATAGATATGCAACTTCTTTAGCTATTGCAGATGAAATTGGTTTAGATAATGATAAAGCATATGTGGTTGGAGGAACAGGTTTAGCAGATGCGATGAGTATAGCTTCAGTTGCTTCAACTAAAATGGATTCTAATGGTGTTGTAAATAGTGCTAATGGTCATGCAACTCCAATAGTAGTTGTAGATGGAAAAGCTAAGAAATTATCTGATGAAGCTGATAGCTTCTTAGGTAGTGCAAATGTTGACATAATAGGTGGATTTGCAAGTGTATCTGAAGATATGGAAGAATCTATATCAGATGCAACTGGTAAGAGTGTAACAAGAGTTAAAGGTGATGATAGACAAGATACTAACTCTGAAGTTATAAAAGAATACTATGGAACAAGTAGTGAAATAGCTAAAGCTTCTAAAACAGAAAATACTTTATCAGAAAATGGAATAGTAAATTTCTTTGTTGCTAAAGATGGTTCTACTAAAGAAGATCAATTAGTTGATGCACTAGCTGCAGGAGCAGTTGCTGGATATAAACTTGCTCCAGTTATATTAGCTACTGACTCTTTATCTTCTGATCAATCTGTTGCAATAAGTAAGGTTGTAAGTGATAAAGGTACTAAAGATTTAACACAAGTTGGTAAAGGTATAGCTACTTCAGTTGTAAATAAAATAAAAGATTTATTAGATATGTAATAAATCATATAGATTAAATGAAAAGACTCCTTTATAGGAGTCTTTTTAGGTAGTTTATGCTATTAATGAATAAAACAAAAAGGAGACTATTAATAGTCTCCTTTTCTTGTGAGAAATACTTAAATATAAAAGATATAATTATTTATTTAAGTAAGCCTATTATACTATACTTAAAAAAAAATGTCTACTTATCTATAATTTTAATGTATAATAGTATTTGAAAAGTAAATAAGGAGGAAAATTATAAATGACAGTTTTAGATAGAATTGTAGATAAATCAGATGAATTAGAAATTAAAGTACTTAATTATATAGTTGATGATATAGATACTTTAGAACTAAAAATGGAATCTTTAAGTGATAAAGAATTAAAAAATATGACAAATGTATTTAAAGAAAGATTGAAACAAGGAGAGTCATTAGATGATATATTACAAGAAGTTTTTGCAGTAGTTCGAGAAGTTTCAAAAAGAGTACTTGGAATGCGTCAATATAGAGTTCAATTAATCGGTGGGATAGTACTGCATCAAGGTAAAATAGCAGAAATGAGAACTGGTGAAGGTAAGACACTAGTTGGAGTTGCGCCTATATATTTAAATGCTCTTTTAGGAAAAGGAGTACATGTAGTAACTGTCAATGAATATCTAGCACAAAGAGATAAAGAAACTATGCAGCCAGTTTATGAATTTTTAGGGATGAGTGTAGGTGTTATTACAGCTGATTTATCACCTGAAGATAGAAAAAAACAGTATAATTGTGATATAACTTATGGTACAAATAATGAATTTGGATTTGATTATCTAAGAGATAATATGGTAACTAGAAAATCTGAAAAAGTTCAAAGAGAGTTATATTATTCTATAGTAGATGAAGTAGACTCAATTTTGATAGATGAAGCAAGAACTCCACTTATAATTGCTGGTAGTGGAAAAGAAGATACTAAGTTATATGAACTTGCAAATGCTTTTATTAAAATTTTAAAAGAAGAAGATTATGAGATAGATAAGAAAGAAAACACTATATGTCTTACACACACAGGTCTAAGTAAAGCAGAGACTTTTTTTGGTATAGAAAATATAACTCATATAGATAATATAGAGATTTATCATCATACAAATCAAGCATTAAGAGCACATAAATTAATGGAGAGAGATGTCGAATATGTTGTCCAAGACGAAGAAATACAAATAGTAGACGAATTTACTGGTAGGATATTAGATGGAAGAAGGTATACAGATGGTCTTCACCAAGCTATAGAAGCAAAAGAAGGGGTAAAAATTAAAGATGAGTCTAAAACATTAGCAACAGTTACTTTTCAAAATTTCTTTAGACTATACGAAAAACTTTCAGGAATGACTGGTACTGCAAAAACAGAAGAAAGCGAATTTGAATCAATTTATAAATTGAATGTTGTTCAGATACCAACAAATAAACCTGTTATAAGAGCTGATTTACAAGATAAAGTATTTAGAACAGAAGATGCAAAATATAATGCTGTTGTAGAGGAAATAATAAAGATAAATAAAACTAAGCAACCAGTATTAGTAGGTACTGTTTCAATAGAAAAATCAGAAATGCTTTCAAGTATGCTAAAAAAACGAGGAATAAAGCATGAAGTTCTAAATGCCAAACAACATGATAAAGAAGCTGAAATTATATCAAGAGCTGGAAAGTTAGGTTCTGTTACTATTGCAACTAACATGGCAGGGAGAGGAACTGATATAGCACTAGGTGCAGGAGATAAAATTGAAGAAGAAAAAGTAAGAGATATTGGTGGATTATATGTTATAGGAACTGAAAGACATGAATCAAGAAGAATTGATAACCAACTTAGAGGTCGTTCTGGACGTCAAGGAGATCCAGGAACATCTAGATTTTTTGTTAGTTTAGAAGATGAAATGATAAAGTTATATGGTGGAAAAGGAATTGAAAAGATTTTAAAAAGAATGAATGCTAAAGATGAAGATGCAATTGAGAGTAAATCATTATCTAAAGCTATAGAGAGAGCTCAAAGAGGAATAGAAGGTAAGAATTTTGAGCAAAGAAAAAATGTACTTAAATATGATGATACTATTAATGAACAAAGAAAAGTTATATATGAAGAAAGAAATAGAGTTTTAAATGATTTAAATATATCTGAAGATATACAAAAAATGGTTAGAGAGATAATAGAAGACACCGCTAAGAAATATTTATCTAATCAAAGGGATTACTATAGTTACTTTAAATCTTTATATAATGATTTTATGCCTCCAAATACATTGTTGATTCCAGGTGTAGATAAAAAAAGTGTGGATGAAGTTGTACAACACACATATGAAATATCCAAAAGAGTTTATGATATTAAAAAAATGGTAGTTGGCATAGAAAAAATAGAAGAATTAGAAAAGAGAGTTTTATTACAAGTAGTTGATACTTATTGGATGGACCATATAGATGCTATGGATCAATTAAGACAATATATAGGTCTGAAGTCATATGCGCAAAAAGATCCATTTAAGGAGTATGCTTTAGAAGGCTATGATATGTTTGAAGAACTAAATAGAAAAATAAGAACAACAACAGTACAGTATTTGTACAAGTTTGATTAATTAAAAATACAATTCAAAATAGTTTTTATAACTATTTTGAATTGTGTAAAGTAACAATGTATGATTTAATTGTTTAACTTAGAAAAAAGAAGCTATATTTAAAATAGTTATTATTTTAAAATATAGCTTCTTTTTGTGTGAGAAATACGGAAAAAAGAGATGATTGAAATTTCTTTCTTCCTTTTAATATTATACTATAAAGAGTATTAAAAGTCTATTAGTTATAAGTGGTAAAATAAAAAAAAATTACAAAATTGTTACTTTTATGTATACATAAATCAATTCCAGTATTTTACATGGAAAAAAATGATTAATTTTTGTATAATGAAATAAATATTCTAATAGATTCAGAGTTATCATATACATTGAAATAATATTATATTTATATTATAATTTATAGATAATAAGTAATTTTAAAAGTTTAAATAGAAATATAGATAATTCATTATCTTAATAAAGTTTATCTATGCAGTATCAGAGGTTTTAATACTATGTATGAGGATTTTAGAATATTGAAATTTTTATAATTACAATTTGTCTTAGTACTTAAGTTATTTAGGATATAATAGTGTTAAATGAAATATATTAGAAAATGAAGGGAGTACAAATTATGAATATACCAAAAAAAATTATATCATTATTGACAATAACAATAATGTTAAGTAGCTTATCTTTAGATACAGTAAATGCTTCAACAAAAGAATCTTTAGTTGGTAGTGGAAGATGGGAAACAGCTATACAAATAAGCAAAAATGGTTGGGAAAGTTCAAAAGAAGCAGTATTAGTCAATGATAGCTCAATAGCAGATGCATTATCAGCAACCCCTTTTGCAAAAGCTAAAAATGCTCCAATTTTATTAACACAAAGTAATAGTATAGATACAAGAACTAAAGCTGAATTAAAAAGGTTAAATGTATCAAAGGTTTATTTGATAGGAGGAAATATTACACTGAGTTCAAATTTGGAAAATGAATTGAAAAGTATAAATATAGACTCAGAGAGGATATCTGGAGATAGTAGATATTCTACTTCTTTAGAACTAGCTAAAAAAATAGATAGTATGAGTAATATTTCTAAAATTGTTGTTGTAAATGGGCAAAAAGGTCTGGCTGATGCTGTAAGTGTTGGAGCAGCAGCAGCACAAGGAAATATGCCTATAATACTTTCAGATACTACTAATGGAATTAGTACTTCAAAAGATTTTATAAGTAAAAATAATATAACTACGTCTTATGTAGTTGGTGGTAATAATTCTGTATCTGAAGATGTTAAAAATTCACTTCCTAATGCTAAAAGAATTTCTGGAGAAAATAGAAACCAAACTAATGCAAAAGTTATAGAAGAATTTTATAAAGGTACAAACTTAAAGAATTTATATATAACTAAAGATGGTATGAAAAAACAAGGTGATTTAATTGATTCTTTAGCTGTTGGTGTGTTAGCGGCTAAAAATAGTTCTCCTGTTCTTTTGGCAGGTAATAAATTGGACTCTGTCCAAAAAGATATACTAGATACCAAAGTTTTTGATAAGATTACACAAGTTGGTGGAAACGGAAATGAAGATGTATTTAAGTCAGTACATGAAATTCAAGAAGAAACTAAATATACAGTTGAAACAATTTCTGAACTTGATACAGCTATAAAGAAATCAGATGCTAATGATATCATAAGATTCAAAAATGATGATAAAATAACAGGATCGATTGATATAAGTACAAAAAAAGCTATAACAATTGAATTCAATGGGCTATATAGTGGAAAAGTAAATATCAATATGCCAAATGGAGATATACATAATTATGGAGATATGACAGGTCAGATGGATATTAAAGATATAAAAGCTAACACTTTGGTAAATGAAGGGTCAATTAATGAGATAACTATATATGACCAAAATGGTTGTAAAATAGAAAATGAAAAAGATGCTGATATTTGGAAAATAACATTACTGGATACATCTAAGAATACCTATATAAATAATAGTGGAACTATAACTAAAATAGTTAGTGATGCATCAAATACAACTATAAAAAATTCAGGAAAGATTGATTTAATAAGTGGAACTAAGTCTCCAGCAGTAAGTGGTAATCAAGCTACTGATGAAAATATAAAAGATAATGATGACAAAGAAGCAGGAGGAATCTCTGTATATGTAGATCCATGTTCTCCTCCAAAAGAGGGAAAAGTAATGCTAAAAATACCAAAAGAACCTAGAAATTCTAGTTATAAGATATACTACAGAATAGTGAGATATAGACCATCTGCAATGAGTATAGGAACTACGATATCAAAAAGTAGTTGGACTCAAGTAGCAACTACAGATTCATTTATGATTAGTGCGCCAGATGGATATTATGTAGAAGCTGTAGAAATCTATGATTCTGACAGAAAGGTAAGTAAATGGGGAAGATCAGGGAGTATAGATGATGGATATAACAATACAACTTCATCAGCAACATTAAAAAGTTATAAATAAAATAAATAATACATGATGTGAAACTATATGATGATCTATGTATATTTATTAGGATATAAAAATTTGTATGAGATAAATCAAAATAAATAATATAAAAAATAGGTTATATAAACTTATTACAATAGATTAATTATTGTAAGGTAGCTATATAACTTATTTTTGTGGAAAAGTATAGTGCTAAGTTCAAAATAAATATACTATTTTTAATATTAAATTTTTAAAATTATTGCTCAATAAAGTTTTAATAATTTGAAAAGTAGTGTATACTCATTTTATGGAGAATCTTAGTGAAATGAGAATAAATGAGGAGGAAATGGTAAGTTGAATATAACTAATAAATGTGTTTTAGGAATATCTGTTTTAGCAATTTTGGTTTTTGGATTTTCTGCGTTTCAAGGAAGTGCTCAAATTGCTGAGAGAAAAAAGGATTATAATATATATCTTGAAGCCAATTCTGACAAGGAAGATGTAAAAGCTTCTTTAGATGATATTTCTAAATTAGAGAAAAAATATGGAGAAAGTGATGCATTAAGTGTATCTAAGATTAATTTGTATGAAAAGATGGATGATTACAAAAGTTTACAATATGAAATTGAAAAAATTTATAATAGATATCCTCAAACAAGGAATACTGTTTCATTAGTACTTTTATATTCTGAAACTGCTTTGAAAAATGGTAACAAAGAATTGTCAAAAAAAATGATTGATGAAGCAATTAGACTAGGAGCACAAGAGAATTATAAAGAAAGAGTAGATAAAGTATTATCACAATTAAATTAAAAGGAGAAGTATATGTTAGATAAGTATTATAACAGAGGAAAAATCGAACAAATAGATAAGATTATTTTATTTATATTATTATTTATGATGTGTGTTATACCTATAATAACTCATGAATACACTTCTACAAACTATAGTCCAATTTTTACATTAACATTGTATTCTTCAGGAGAAAGAGTGGAGATTTTTAATTTTTATAAAACAATGATGTTATATTTAGGAACAGTAGTAGTTTCTGGACTTTTCATGTATAAAATATTAATTCTTAAAGAAGAGTTAATACAAAGGAAAATAAATATAATATTATTTATATTGGCAATAGGAGTAATATTATCAGCTATTTTTTCTGACTATAAAGATATAGCATTGTTTGGAAATCCTGACAGATTTGAGGGTGCTTTAGCTTGGTTTTGCTATATAGTTATATTTTTTGTCCTATATAACATTAAAATTAATATAAAGGATTTTAAATTATTCTATTTTGGATTGTTTCCATTTTTAATCATAAATTTATTTTTAGGATTAGCTCAATTTTTCGGCATTAATATTTTAGAATTTAAAATTTTACCATTTCTTATTGGTGGAGGTAATTTATCTGGAACTTTTTGGACGACTTTATATCATTTTAATCTTATGAGTGGAATAGCAGCTGTTATTTTTAGTGCTAGTTTGGTGTATATGTTATTTGAAAAAGATATTAAGAAAAAAATAATCCCATTGCTTGGGTCAATTATGTCATTTACAATAGTTCTAGTATCAAATTCTATAAGTGGATTTTTGACATCTATATTATTATGTCCAATTATATTAGTTTTAGCATGGAGATTTGTGGATAAAAAAGAATTAAGTATATGGTCAATTATTATAGTTGTAATTAATTTTATTATATATACTATATTAAACAAATATAATCCTAATGTATATCAAGAAACATTCTCTGTATTTGGTAAATTAAATCAAGTATCAGTACTAATATTACCTATGTTGATGGTAGCATTTATATTATTGATTGTTGTAATGAAGTTTATAAATAAAAAGAAATTTTTTAACTTTGTAATGATATGTTCAGTTGTTATAGTGTCAATTGGATTATTATTTTTCTCATATAGATTAAATAAAGAAAACAGCATTTTAGAGAATAATCCAAGTGCAAACATTGTTAAGGTGGAAGATTCTAAAGTATTTCAAGTGATAAATGGAATGAGTACAGACCGTTTAAATATTTGGAGTAAGGTAATGCATTTTATAAATGAAAACCCTATACTTGGGAATGGATTTGACACTTTCCCATATAAATTTATTAGTATTGACAAGAATGGTGCTTTAAGTACATATGGAGAGGTCATAGATAAACCACATAGCTGGTATATGAGTGTTGCATATGGGAGTGGTATAGTTGGTATAGTTGGCTTAATAGGAATAATATTATACTTAATAAAGAAATCTTTTTATAGTTGTGTAGATAAGAATAATGATAAGTTTTTATACATATTCTTTATTGGTTTTTTAGCATATGTTATGCAAGGATTTTTTAATGATAGTTTGGCAGGTACTTCTATAATATGTTGGGTATTCGCAGGTTTAACTGCTAATAAAATATTTGAAAGAAAATCAGAGTAGATTTTAAGATAATATATTAATTATATAAATTTATATCTTTTATTTTTTAAAAATAAAAAATGCTAGTACTTAGTGTTTAGACATAAAACAATAGTCATAATCTAAGTTTTTATCATATGTACAATGAAGGATATAGATTAACATAATGAAAGGAGTTAGGAGTTTGAATATAAGTGTAATAATACCTACTAAAAATGCAGAAAAGTATATTAATTTTCTTATAAAGAAACTATTAAAACAAACTATAAAACCGTGTGAAATAATAGTAATAGATACTGAATCTACAGATAAGACTAAAAAAATTTGTATGAAGTATGATATGGTAAAATTTGTTCAGATAAAACAAAATGAATTTAATCATGGTAAAACTAGGAATGAAGCTGCTAAATTGGCGAATGGTGATGTTCTGGTTTTCATGACACAAGATGCCTATCCTAAGAATGATAACTTTATAGAGGAATTGATAAAGCCTTTGGGAAAGGGTGGAATTGTATGTACATATGGAAGACAACTAGCAAGGAATGATTCAAATATTTTAGAATCATTTTATAGAAGTTTTAATTATGGAAATTATGATATAATAAAGTCTAAAGAAGATATTTATAAGTTTGGTGTAAAGACTTTTTTCTTTAGTAATGTTTGTTCTTCTTTTATTAAAAATGATTTTTTTGAAGTCAATGGATTTCCTAATGATACAATAATGAATGAGGATATGATAATAGCTTGTAAATTTATATATGGTGGTAAAAAAACTTGTTACGCATCTAATGCTATGGTTATACATTCTCATAAATATACATATTTACAACAGTTTAAGAGAAATTTTGATATTGGAGTTGCATTTATAGATAACTATAATTATTTGGGTGAAGTAAAATCAGAGTCAGAAGGAATTATGTTTGTTAAAGAGGCAATTAAGTTTTTAATAAAAAATAATAAATACTACTTAATTCCAACTTTGATTATAGAGAGTGGATTTAGATTTATTGGATATAAACTTGGAAAGAATTATAAAAAAATACCAATAAAGATTATTAAGATGTTGAGTATGAATTCATTTTATTTTGAAAATAAAAAATTGTATTAGAGCTAGTAAGAAAAGTTTCTTATTAATATTTCAAATATAAATAATGAAATAGAAGTTGTTTAAATTTAGAAGGATGGTGTAATTATAAAATTGAAATATATTATGAGTTTTGTAGATTTATTTATATCATCAGTATGTATGTTTTTTTATTTTCCTTTTTTTCCAAAGAACATATGGATTATTTCTGAAAGAGGAGACCAAGCTCAAGATAATGGTATTTCCTTTTTTAAATATTTAAATTCTATTGATGATGATATATCTTCATACTATTTGCTTGAAAAAGGAAATGAAAATATCAAAAGAGTAGGAAAAATTGGGAAGGTAATCTTAAAGGGAAGTTTAAAACATAAGATGTTTTTTCTTATGAGTAATGTTATAGCAAGTACAGAAAAAAATATTATAGAACCTTGGGGAAGTAATATTTTTTATAAATATTTTTCATCATTATATCCCCAAAAAATTAAAGTATTTTTACAGCACGGAGTAACTGATAAAGATGTAAGTCATGTTTATGGTAGGAAAATATCAAATTTTGATTTGGTTGTAACTGTATCAAAAAGAGAAAAAAAATTCATGGTAGAGCAATTTGGATATAATGAATTAAATGTTATATGTACAGGTTTCTCAAGATATGATTATTTGAATTTAAAATCAAAAAATAATATTATAACATATATACCTACATGGAGAAGATACCTAGTTGAATTATCAGATAAAAGCATAAGTAATACAATAGAAAATAAAGATAATTTTTTAAAATCCAAATATTATTTAGAAATAATGGATATTATTAATGATAGTGCATTAATTTCGTTTTTAGAAGAAGAAAATCTGGAATTTTTATTTATAACCCATTATGCTTTTGATATTTTCAGTGAATTATTTTCGTCAAAGTCTGATAAAATAAAAATTTTTAAATCCGGAGAAATAGAAATAAAATCTTTACTAGAAATTTCAAAGATATTTATAACTGATTATTCTAGCATACATTTTGATTCAGCTTATATAGGATGTAATAATATTTACTATCAGTTTGATGCAGAAGAATTTTTTGATGAACATGCAGGTAAGTCATATTTTTCATACGAAATAGACGGATTTGGAGATTTAGTGAATAATAAATTTGATTTAATAAAAGTCTTAGAGGAGATAGCATCTAATAATTATGTAAGAAAAAAAATGTATTGTGAGAGAGTGAATAAGTTTTTTGAATTTAAAGACAAAAATAATTCAAAAAGAATTTATGATGAAATTAAGTCTTTTTTAAAATAAAATTAAACTTGAGGTAGTGAAATGAAAAAAATAAAAAATTATGCCAGAACATTTAATGAATACAGAGCATTGTTGCATGAATTTATAAAAAGAGATATAAAATTAAAATACAGAAACTCTATATTAGGAATATTATGGAGTATGTTAAATCCGCTATTAACAATGATAGTATTAACTTTTATATTTTCTCAAATATTTAAGAGCTCTATTCCTAATTTTCCTGTATATTGTTTGTCTGGTAGATTAATATATGATTTTTTTTCGCAGTCAACGAATCAATGTCTAAGATCAATAACAAGCAAGAGTTCATTAATAAAAAAGATATATATTCCTAAATATTTATATCCATTATCAAAGGTTATGTCAACTTTTATAATATTCATTATATCAATGATACCATTATTTATAGTTATGGCTATTACAAAAGTGAATTTTAAGGTAATAAATTTATTTATGATATATCCATTGATTATGCTATTTTTTATTTCTTTAGGAATAGGATTAGTATTATCTACAATAAATGTATTTTTTAGAGATATGGAGCATATATATTCAGTTATTTTACTTGTAATAATGTATATGTCAGCTATATTTTATTCAATTGATATTATCGATCCACGTTTTGCATTTATTATGAAACTAAATCCTATTTATCCTGTTATATATGTTTTTAGAGATTGTATCTTATATGGTCAAATTACATCAATAAAAAATATAATTTTGAGCGGTATATATGCTATTTTTTATATAGTAATAGGTATAACTGTATTTTACAAAAATCAAGATAAATTTATATTAAATATTTAGGAGTGTTTATATGAACAATGTTATTGTAGAGATGAATAATATTTCAATGCAATTTAAAAAAGGAAGAGAAAAAATTGATTCATTTAAGACGTTTGTAATAAAAAAAATAAAAGGTGAGTTAGAATATGATAATTTTATTGCATTGAAAAATATAAATTTAAGTATATCAAGAGGAGACGTAATAGGATTTGTTGGGTTGAATGGTTCAGGAAAAAGTACATTACTTAAAATTGTAGCTGGAGTACAAAAACCTACAGAAGGAACTATAAAAGTAAATGGTAAAGTGTCACCATTATTAGAATTAGGTGCAGGTTTTGATAATGATTTAACTGGGCGTGAAAATATATATTTAAATGGATTGATATTAGGTTATGATAGAGAGTTTATTAATAAAAATATTGATAGAATAATAGCATTTGCTGAAATTGAAAACTTTATAGATACACCTATTAAAAATTATTCTTCTGGAATGAAGGCAAGATTAGGCTTTTCTATAGCAACTATAAAGAATCCTGATATATTAATTGTTGATGAAGTGTTATCTGTAGGAGATGGAAGGTTTAGAGCAAAAAGTGAAAAAAGAATGTTAGAGCTAATTGATTCAGAGGCAACAGTATTATTTGTGTCTCATTCTATTTCTCAGGTTAGACGGTTATGTAATAGAGTAATTTGGTTGAATAATGGAGAGATAAAAATGTCTGGAGCTACTAATGAAGTATGTGATTTGTATGAAAAATATTTGAAGATGTAAAGGAATTAAAATGAATTATAAATATAAATTTTCTATAATAATAGCTATTTATAATACAGAACAATACTTAGAAGAAGCTATTAATAGTGTTATAGGGCAGAATATTGGATTTGAAAATGTACAACTTATATTAGTTAATGATGGAAGTTCAGATAATAGTGATTTTTTATGTTCAAAGTATGATAAATTATATGAAAATGTTGTTTATCTAAATTTAGAACATAAAGGGGTTAGTAATGCTAGAAATGAAGGATTGAAGTATTCTAATAGTAAATATGTTAATTTCTTAGATTCTGATGATAAATTTGAAAAAAATGTTTTAGATAGTGTATACACATTTTTTGAAGAAAATTATGAGAAAATTGATTTTGTATCAATTCCACTATACTTTTTTGACTACGAAAGTGGTGAACATATATTGAATTCTAAGTTTATAAAAAATGGAATTATAGACATAGAAAAAGAATATCAAGCAATTCAATTATCATCTTCAAGTTCTTTTTTTAAATCTGATGTATTAAAAAAAAATTATTTTGATAAAAAATTAGAATATGCAGAAGATGCAAGTTTATTATCAAAGTTAGTTCTAAAAAAATATAAGTATGGAATAGTCAGTGATGTTAAATATTTTTATAGAAAAAGAAAAGATTTTAGTTCTGCTATTCAAAATAGTGGGAGACGTAAAAGTTGGTACATAGATTATATTAATAATTTTTCTTTGGGTTTATTAACATATTCTAAAAAAGAATGTAATTATATACCTAAATATATCCAATATATTGTTATGTATGATTTAGTATGGAGAATTAATGAATTTAAAAATATAGATAACATTTTGAGTAAGTCAGAGAAGCAATCTTTTTTTGAAATATTTAATTTAGTTTTATCACAGATAGAAGATAAGATAATATTTGAACAAACCTATTTAAAGTATCATAGGAAAATATTGTTATATATCTTAAAAAGGATAGATTCGACATTTATAAAAAAATATATAATTATGATTATTTCTTGGCATAAATAAGAATGTATTTATAAATTTTAATAAACAGAGGTAATAACATATGAATAATGATATTAGTATAATACTGAGAACTAAAGATAGATATATTATGTTATCTAGAGCATTAAATGATATTATATGTCAAACCTATAAAAATTGGGTGATAATACTGGTAAATGATGGTGGAGATTTAAACAAGATAAATAAAATTATTGAACAGAAAAAGGAAAAAATAAAAGGAAGAATAAAAATAGTAAATATTAAAGAAAATAAAGGACTTAATGTAGCTATAAATGTAGGAGCAAGAAATGTAAAAACTGATTTTGTTGTAGTTCATGATGATGATGATACATGGAAAGAGACTTTTTTAGAAGAAAGTATTTCAGCACTAAATAAGTATAATTGTATGGGAATTGTATGTCACACTAATAAAGTGTATGAAGATGTAAAAAATAATACTATAAAAATAAAAAGGACGAAATCATTTAATCAACATTTGCAAGGTGTTATATCAATTAATGAAATGTTACAATACAATCAATTTCCACCAATATCATTTTTATATAGAACCTGTGTTTATGAAGAAATTGGGTATTATGATGAGTCTTTACTAGTTCTTGAAGATTGGGAATTTTACATAAGATTTATATTAAAGTTTGATATATATGTACTTGAAAAAACATTGGCTAACTATCATATAAGGATAAATAAGTATAGTAAGGTATTTGGTAATACTATTACAACTAATAAAAAAGAACATATTAAATATGCAAACATTATAAAAAATAGAATGATTAGAGAATATATAAAAAATAATGCGAAAGAAGGTTTATTTGTAGGAATTTATAGTGGTCAAGAATATAATAGTGTTAAATTATTTATAAAGAAAGTTTTGAAACTATAAATAGAATTCTAGTAATAAAAGAAAATACTTTTACTTTATATATGAGAGGAAGTGAAATTAAATTTTTTCTATAAGTAATAATATATTGGGATTAAAAAAATATTTAAATATAAAATTAGATAATCTATGTATTAGGATTGGATTTATTATAGGAAAAATAATTCCAATAAAAGAAAAAAATATTATATTAGCAACTAATAGAAGTGAGTTTCTAAATGGAAATTTAAAAATTTTGAATGATGCTTTATGTCAAGATAAAAAATTGAAAATAATTACATATTTAAAGAATAATAATCTAAATAAAATTGATTTAGTAAAAATGTATTATAATTTTGCAACAGCAAAGTATATTTTTATAGATGATTATTACTATAGAATTTATGGCATGAAATTTAAAAAGAAAACTGAGGTTATTCAATTATGGCATGCGTGCGGTGCTTTTAAAAGATTTGGATTTAGTGCGATAAATTTGAGGGATTCTAATACAATTGAATTTGAAAAAAAAGCTCATATAAACTATACAAAAGTTATAACCAGTTCAAAAGAAGTAAATAAGTATTACTCGGAGGCTTTTGGAATAAGTGAGGAAAAAATATTTGCACTAGGAGTTCCAAAATCAGACCTTATTTTAAACTCAGAATATATAAATAATATAAAGAAATTTTTATTAAAAGAATACTCTATATTAAAAGGCAAGAAAATAGTTACTTATGCACCAACATTTAGAGGAGATATTAACAAAAGAAAGAAGTTTGATTTAAAACTAAACTTTGAGAAAATTTTGGAATCTATTGGATGTGAATATATAATTATTTTAAAATTACATCCAAGTGTGGATATTAGCAATTTAGAAATACCTAAAAAGTATAGTAATAATATTTTGGATTTGTCAATATATAAAGAAATTAACGATATATTAATAATTACTGATATATTAATTACGGATTATTCATCTGTGATATTTGATTATTCTTTGTTAGAGAGGCCAATGATTTTTTTTTCATATGATTTGGAAACATATTTAGATGAACGAAATTTTTATTATGACTATAAGAAATTAGTACCTGGACCTATAGCTTACACAACTGATGATGTCGTATATTATATATTATACCATCAGTTTGATTTAGATTATGTAAGAAATTTTAAAAAAAAGTTTTTTGATGATTTTGATGGAAAAGCAACAAAAAGAATTATTGATACCATAATTAATGAAAAAAATTTATAATAAGAAGGGGAAAAATATGATATATGGAGAAATCTTAGCTGGAGGCAAAGGTAATCGTATGGGAAATACTGAAATGCCAAAACAGTTTTTAAAATTAGGAGATAAACCTATAATAATACACACACTGGAAAAGTTTGTTTTATGTAGAAAAATTGATAAAATAATTATTGTAGTTCCAAAACAGTGGAAGCAACATACTATAGATATAATAAAAAAATATATAGACATGAAAACTGAAAATAGAATATACATATGTGAAGGTGGTGTAAATCGTAATGAGTCCATAATGAATGGTATTAGATATATAAATAATCATTGGGGAATAAATGATGATGATATAGTAGTAACTCATGATTCCATAAGACCATTTATTACAAATAGAATAATTGAAGATAATATTAAAATGTGTTTAAAGTATCACGCTACAGATACTGTTATACCAGCATTTGATACTATTGTTGAGTCTGAAAATAATGATACAATAACTAATATACCTGTAAGAAATTTTATGTATCAAGGTCAAACACCGCAAAGTTTTAATATAAAAAAATTAATGGGTTTTTATGACTCAATAAGTGAAGAAGAAAAAGAAGTTTTAACAGATGCAGCTAAAATTTTCGTTATAAATGGAGAGAAAGTAAGGTTAGTTTTGGGAGAAGTATTCAATATAAAAATAACAACTCAATTTGATTTAAAGTTAGCTAATGCATTAGTAAAGGAAGGTTCAAGCAATGATAAATAGTGTATATAGATTAATATCACCAAAACAAATTGTAGTATTTTTAGAGGATATAAAGTTAAAAGAGAATGAATTAATAGTAAGGCCAACTAAATTATCAATATGTGCAGCTGATCAAAGATATTATACTGGTATGAGGGGGAAAGAGGCTTTAGAAAAAAAATTACCAATGGCATTAATACATGAGGCTGTAGGAGAAATAGTATTTGATCCAAAAAATGAATTTAAAGTTGGCGAAAAAGTAGCAATGATTCCAAATACACCTATGGTGAAAGATAATGTGATCTGTGAAAACTATATTAAAGATAGTAAATTCAGATCTAGTGGCTATGATGGTTTTATGCAAGAATATGTCTTCATGAGAAGAGATAGGGTAATCTTGTATAATAATATAGATGAAGATATTGCTTCCTTTATAGAACTAGTAAGTGTGTCAATGCATTCTATTGAACGATTTGAAAAAAATTCAAATATAAATAAAGATATAATAGGTGTTTGGGGAGATGGAAGTGTTGGATTTATAACCTCGTTGATCTTAAAAATAAAATATCCTAAATCAAAAATAGTGGTTTTTGGAAAACATGAAGAGAAATTAGGTTTTTTCTCATTTGTTGATGAAGTATATTTAATTGAGATGATTCCAAAACATTTAAATATTGATCATGCCTTTGAAGCTGTTGGAGGGCTTGGAAGTGGAAAAGCAATTAATCAAATAATAAAATTTCTGAATCCAGAAGGGACTATAAATATACTAGGTGTATCAGAAATTCCAATCGAAATAAACACTCGAATGATACTTGAAAAGGGAATAAGTCTTATAGGTAGTAGTAGAAGTGGGAGAAAGGATTTTGAATCAACAATTAGTTTTTTAGAGAAAAATATAAGCATGCAAAATCAACTTCGAAAGCTTATATCAAATATTATAATTGCTAAATCTATTGGAGATATTAATAATGCTTTTGAGTATGATTTATCAACTTCTTTTAAAACAATTATCGATTGGAAAATTTAATTCTTTTAAATAAGATATTATTAAAATATACATAAAAGTAATAATTCTTTTAAAATCATAAAAATATATTTATAGTGAAGTAGTTTTGAAATTTTATGGTATGTTTAGAAAGTGTTATTAATTATAAAATTATTATCAACTAATGGAAGGTGAGGTAAAAATGAGTAATTCTGGTAAAAATAAGAGAGATAATAATATATGGATGTTTAACTCTGGAAATAAGTTTGATGGAAATCCTAAATGGTTATTTATTTACATTAATAATCATAGGAAAGATATTACTACATATTGGATTTGTAATTCTAAAGAGACAGTTAAATTAATTAAAAAATTAGGTTACAATACCCTTGAATATAACTCTAAAAAAAGTAAAGAACTTCAAAATAAAACAGGTGTATTTGTAGTGAATCAAGTAAAAGAATATATACCACCAAATTTAATTGGAGCAAAAATTTTAAATTTATGGCATGGGGTTGGATGTAAATCTATTGAAAGAAAATTAAATTCAGGAATACTAAATGAAAAAGTAGCTAAAAAATACATAAAATATAATGAAATATTTATGAATGATCAATTGTTTTTGGTTACTTCTCCATTAATGGAAAAGCATTTTAAAGAACAGTGTGGCATTGATGATAATCATATTATAAGAGGAGGATATCCTTGTTGTATATATAAAGAAAACATAAAAACATTTAGTCATGATATATTAAAGCAAAAAGGTTTAGATTCAAATACTAAAATTGCCATATATTGTCCAACATTCAGGGAAAATTCTACATTAGATTTCTTTGGTAAGGCAATACCAGATATAGAAGCTTTGATAAGACAGTTAGAAAAACTAGATATTTTATTAATCTTTAAAATGCACCCATTAATGGAAAAAGACTATAAGTACAATGCTTTGAAGAATATTTATTCAAAGTGTAAAAATATATTGTTTTGGGATAATAAAAATGATATTTATGAAATCTTTGATATTATAGATTTAGCAATAGTTGATTATTCTTCAATTTTTTATGATCTTTTTGCTTCAAAAATCCCACATTTTATAAGATACATATTTGATTATGAGGATAAGAATAATGTTCGTGATTTAGTTTTTGATTATAAGGAAATGACCTTTGGTAAAGTATGTAATAACTTTGACGAACTTTTAAATTCTTTGTCTAATTATCAAGAAGATAATTCTGAAAAAAAAGAAATAATTTATGATTTATTTTGGTCATATTCAAATAATACGTCATTAGAGGATATTATTAACCAAACTTTAGATTTTAAACAAGATTTGACAAGAGAATTACCTGTATTATACAGTTTTGATATTTTTGATACTTTAATTGAAAGAAATACTCTAGTTCCAGAGGGAACTTTTTATTATGTTCAAGATAAAATACAAGATTCTTTAGTAGAATTACCTAAATACATTAAGAAAAATTTTGTTAAGATACGTAGGACAGCAGAAGCAAATGTTAGAGAATATTACAAAAAAACTGTAAATATACGTGATGATAATAGATTAGAAGTTACCTTTGAAGAAATATATAAACATATAGAAAAAGTATATAATTTGTCCAAATTACAAAGTGATTTTCTAAAACAATGTGAGCTTGATTGTGAATACGAAAACTGTGAGCCTAAAGATGATATGATAGAAATTGTTAAATCACTGTTAAATAAAAAGGAAAAAGTAATTTTAATTAGTGATATGTATTTACCAAAAGAAATTATAACAAAGATTTTATTTAAAGCTAATCCAATATTGAGTAAATTACCATTATACTTATCTAGTGAATATGGAGTACGGAAAATTAATAAAAAATTGTTTTTGAAAGTTTATGAAGAATTAGATTACAATTATAAGCAATGGATTCATTATGGTGATAATAGGATAGCTGATGGGAAAAGACCATCTCAATTAGGAATTAAATCAGTAATACATCCTATATCAAAATTTAATACTTATGAAAGAGAGTTGGTAGATGAAATTCAGACATATGACTCATATCTTGTATCTGCAATGATGTCTAGATTTAGGCAAAGGTCTGAGGAAGAATCATCATATTATTCATATGCATATGTTTCTCTTTATTTAATACCTTATGTAAGTTGGGTAATAAAAGATGCTCTAAAACGCAATATTGATTGTTTATATTTTATATCAAGAGATGGACATCATTTAAAAAAAATTGCAGATGCTATTATAGATATAAAACAATTATCATTAAAAACAAAGTACATTTATGGATCAAGAAAAGCATGGAGAATTCCTTCTTTTATTGACAAAATTGATGATGAGTTTTTTGGTAATTTCGGAAATTTCTCTGGAGTTTCAGATTTTAAAAGTCTTATTAATGCTTTAAATATGAATAGTGAAAACTTCCAAAAAATTTTTCCAGAGTTAGAATTTTTGAAAGATAAGGAAAATATTGATAAAAAAACATTAATTTCTGCAATTACATGTATTAAATGTTCTGATAAATATAAAGAATATTTACTTATAAAGGCTAACTCTCAGAGAGAAGTAGTTGACAAATATCTAAATCAAGAGATTAATTTTGAAGAAAAATTTGCATTTGTTGAATATTGGGCAAGAGGATATACACAAGATTGTTTAAAAAGACTGTTACAAAATATTTTTGGAAATGATATTGAAGTGCCATTTTATTATGTTAGAAGCATATATCAGACAAAAGATAACTCTATTAGATATAATTATACAACTAATACAGCATCTTTGATATTTATTGAAGCAATATTTGCTAATCTTCCATATAAAAGTGTTTGTGAATACAAGATAAATAATGATAGAGTAGATCCTGTAATTGTAAGTAATAATAATAATAACATTCTTAATAAAGATTTAGAAGATTATTTGGTTAAATTTTGTTATGATTTTTATAACTTAGATTTAAAAGATGAGGATTTGATAGAAAGACAGTTATTTGATTTTTCATTAGAATACTATAATAAAAATCAAAATGATAAGTATATAGTAAATAGTCTTGCTCCATTAAAATACACAGAAACTTTACATGGCAATGAAGGAGAATTTGCACCAGCAATTACATGGAAAGTTATTTTAAAAAGAATATTTGGAGAAAATTTTAAACCTAATACTAATTCTATTGAAATGTCAATAGAACGTTCTTCAAAACCTTTGATATATATTTATAAACTTAAGAAAAAATTAAATGGTGATAAATTAAAAAAAACAAAAAAATTTTACAAGAAAATAAAAAATAAAATAAAAGCAAAATAAATTTATTTATTAGATTATTTTTCTAATTTAGTAAATAAATTAAGTTCTATATATGGAGAATAATTATGATAGATATAGTAATACCAAATTACAATGCATCTTGCTATTTAAAGAATTGTATAGATTCGGTTTTGTCTCAAACATATAATGACTTTAGGATTATAGTAATAGACAATAATTCTGAAGATGATTCATATGAGTGGCTCAAAGAACATAAAAATATATTATATAAAAAACTAGATAAAAATTATGGATTTAGTGTAGCTGTAAATGAAGGAATAAAATTATCAAACTCAGAATATGTTATTCTTCTAAATAATGATACAGAAGTAAAAAAAGACTGGATAGAGAATTTAATAAAAACTATAGAGTCAAATGAAAATATTTTTTCGGCATCTTCAAAAATGATAAGATACTATGAACGAGAAATTATAGATGATGCAGGTGATGAATATAATCTAATTGGATGGACTTTAAAGCGTGGAGATGGCAAAAGTATAAAAAAATTTAATAAGAATAAAATTGTATTTAGTTCATGTGCAGGAGCAGCTATATACCGAAGAAGTATACTTGATGAAATTGGATATTTTGATGAAAAATTTTTCGCATATATGGAGGATATAGATATTTCCTATAGAGCTAGAATTTATGGATATACAAATATATATTGTTCAGATGCTATAGTTTATCATATTGGAAGTGGTACTACTGGTAGTAGATATAATGATTTTAAGGTGAGGCTATCAGTTAGAAATAATGTATATTTAATCTATAAAAATATGCCATTTTTACAGATATTAATAAATATTCCATTTCTCTTAACTGGTTTTTTAATAAAATACATATTTTTTATAACTAAAGGATATGGGAATAGTTATAAAAAAGGATTTAAAGAAGGAATAAAATCTTTAGATAAGATGGTAAAGATAAAGTTTTGTTGGAGTAATTTATATAATTATATAAAAATAGAGTTTTTAATGATAATTAATATATTTAAATACTTTATAAACCAGATTATTAAGTAAATAATATTATATAATAATATTTAGTATTTAAGATTTAAAACTAAAATCATTATCAATGGTTTAATAATTTACTAGAAAATGAGGGATATCAAACTAAAATTGGTAAATATTATTTTTTAGAAATCTTTTACAAGATTATTTATTAAAAATTTTAGAAAAAGGTGTTTTCCATGATAAAAGAGAATCAAAAGATATTAAATAAGATACAAATATTAATTGATATGTTTATTATTGTATTATCCTTTACTCTAGCGTATTATACAAAATTTTATTTATTAAAAGGTACAAACTCAATAGGTGTAAAAGGATATATTATGACAACTATTTGTTCTATGTTAATGTACTTTATATTATATAATTTATTAGATTTGTATAGTACAAAACGAACAAGTAGATTATATAAAGAAATAAAAGAAATTATAAAATCTAACATAATAGGAGCATTAGTTTTGGTATTAATTTTATTTATAATAAAATTAATAAATTATTCAAGAGTAGTTCTTATATTATTTCTAATGTACAATATTTTGTTAACAAGTTTGAGTAGAGTTTTAATAAGAAACATATTGAGAAGATACAGGGTTAAAGGCTTTAATAAAAAGCATTGCTTAGTAGTAGGAGCTACAGAAATAGCAAGTAAACTAATAGAAAAGATAGAGATAAATAGGCAATGGGGATATAATGTATTAGGTTGTCTAGATGAAGAACTTGACAAAAAAGATAAATTTGAAGGAATTTCGATTTTAGGTAAATTTGATGATATAGAGAAGGTATTGCAAGAGAGATATGTGGATATAGTATTTATAACAGTTAGTTCAAAAGATTTTTATAAATTAGAGGAAATAATAAAACAATGCGAAAAAGCTGGGGTAAAAACAAATATAATTCCATATTATTATGATTATTTGCCAGCAAAACCATATATGGATGATTTGGATGGAATTACAATAATAGATATAAGACGTGTACCTCTAGATAATTGTGTTAACAATATATGTAAAAGAATATTTGATATAATATTTTCTATATTTGCAATAGTAATTGCATCTCCAATAATGTTGTTATCAATAATTATAATAAAGATGACATCTCAAGGTCCAGTTATATATAAACAAGTTAGGGTAGGTTTAAATAGGAAAGACTTTAACATGTATAAATTTAGATCAATGAAAGTACAAAGTAAAGAGGAAGAAAAAACAAAGTGGACAACAAAAAATGATCAAAGGAAAACAAAATGGGGTTCTATAATGAGAAAAACAAGTATAGATGAGTTACCTCAACTCTTTAATGTTTTAAGGGGAGATATGTCAATTGTAGGTCCAAGACCAGAAAGACCATTTTTTGTGAATAGATTCAAAGATGAAATACCTAAATATATGATTAAACATCAAGTAAGACCTGGGATAACAGGATGGGCACAAGTAAATGGATACAGAGGCGATACATCAATAGAAAAACGAATAGAATATGATTTGTACTATATAGAAAATTGGACATTCTTTTTTGATATAAAAATAATATTTTTAACATTGATTAAAGGTTTCATAAATGAAAATGGATATTAATTTAACATAATTTAATAGGATAGAAATTTTAAGTAATGATAAAGATACATGAATTATAAAAATAAAAAAAAATAAAATGAATAAAACTTAAAATAATTATACAGAGTAAACAAATAAAGGAAATTAATTTATAATCATAATAGTAATAGTCTTATGAAAATATAATATTTCTTAAAAAAGGAGGATATAAGATTGGTAGAAGCAACTTTATTTTTTTCACCACATCAAGATGATGAAACTTTAAGCATGGGAAATGCAATAATTGAACATGTTGAAAAAAGTGACACACATGTAATACTGTGTACAGATGGTAGTAAATCCATAATAAGAAAGGTATTAGATGATGGAGGAACATGCTCATATCATATAAAAGACATACATAAATATTCTCTGCCAGAAGAAGAATTCTCAAAATACAGAGATGAAGAGTTTAAAGATAGTTGTAAGGAAATGGGAGTTAAAGAAAGTAATATACACATAGAAGAAAATAGAGCTCATGATGGAGAATTGAGTAAAGAAAAAGCAAAAGAGATAATATTGAAATATTTGGATAAATATCCAAATGCAAGAGTAAAAACAGTTACTCCATATAAAGCTAGTGGAATACATGAAGACCATAGGGCTTTAGGTGAAGCTGCATTAGAGTTATATGAAGAAGGAAAAATAAATGATTTAAGATTTTATGTAGAACCATATGATTATAATGATTTCACGAAAGTTAATCCAAATGTAGAAGTATGGAAAGTTTTAAATAGCCAGGAAAATAAACTATTGAATGCTATGAATGCTTATAAAAAATGGAATCCAGAAAATGGACAGTATGCTATAGGATATCATTCTGTAAAATCACACTTTGATGAATTAAAAGAAAATAAGATTCAATACGTACATACACCTTAAAATTTAATATATTTATATTATTTAAATATTTGGCTAAGCCTACTTAAATAGTAGGCTATTTTTTATTTAAGATTCTTAAAAATTATCATCTTACTAAATAGATAATTTAAAATTATAACAAATATATTAGTAAATATTTTTACAATGATATCATTTACAAAAAGTAAGTCAATCATTATATACATAGTAAGCATTTCTACAATACCTGAAAGTAGCCTAAAACTAACAAAAGACAGAAACTCCTTAAATAAAAATCTTAGTTTGATTATTTTACTTTCAAATACAAAAAACTTGTTAGTAACATAGGCAAATAGAACAGCAAGTATCCAAGCAAAAGCATTCGCAGTTATAAAATTAAATGAAATAACTCTAGTAAAAAATAAATATGAAATTATATTTACAATAGTAGTAAATGCTCCAAAAAATAAATATAATATTGTTTCCTTATGCTTTTTTAAAATCAAATGGAATCCTCCTAAACTGATTAAATGTAATTATTCTTAAATATAACTAACATATTTTAGTATAACATATTCATTAATAAATCAATATATTTTAAAGTATTATAAAAATAATATGATAAAATACTACAATTAATATGCACTTATAATCCATATTTTATCAAAATAAAATATGACCTAAATTTAGAAATCTGATATAATAAAAATTAAATACATACAAGGGGGTAAATATGAGAAAGTACAAATCAAAAAAATTGTCAAAGCTACTGGCATTGTTGACAGTTTGCTTTTTAATAGTGTCAACAGTACCTGTATCAGCAGAAAACAATAAAACACTAGATGGAGTAGAAACTGCAGAATACTCTGAAGTGTATCTTCAATATCTAGAAGATGTCAAAAACGGAGACACAGCAAAATATAATGGAGTAATACCAGTTCCGCATGAAATGGAAGGTACAATACTTCAAAATAAGGGAAGAAGCACTCTTCCATCATCATACAAAGCGAGTGCATCGTACAATCCAATAAATTTAGGATTGACTACACCAGCAAAAAATCAAGGAAATCTTAATACATGCTGGGCATTTTCTAGTATGTCAACTTTAGAATCATACTTAAAGTTAAAAGGTTATGGAACTTATGACCTTTCAGAAGAACACTTTAGATGGTGGTCAACTGGTGGAACATATGGATGGAATTTAGATGATATGTCAGGTAGCTCAAATGTAACAGCTATAGGATATTTGACTGCATGGGCAGGACCTAAATTAGAAAAAGATATACCATATAATCTTAAATCTGAAGAACAAGGTGCAACTAGACCTTCAAATATGGATACTGCACCAACTCAATTTAATGTAACAGATGTTATTCGTCTTGGTAAAGATAAAGAAACTGTAAAAAATGCTATAATGCAATATGGTTCTGTTACATCAGGATATGCACATTATTCAACATATTTTAATAAAGATGAAACAGCATATAATTGTACAAATAAGAGAGCACCTTTAAATCATGCTGTAGCTATAGTAGGGTGGGATGATAATTATTCAAAAGATAACTTTGCTTCTGATGTTAAACCAGAATCAAATGGAGCCTGGCTAGTAAAAAGTAGCTGGGGAGAATTCAACTCTATGAAAGGATTCTTCTGGATTTCTTATGAAGACAAAACTATTTTAACAGATACAGATAACTATGCAATGAAATCAGTATCAAAACCAGACAGTGATAAAAAAATGTACCAACTTGAATATGCTGGTCTTAGCAAGATAATGTCAAATAAAATAACTGCAGCAAATGTATTTGATTTCAGCAGAGATTATGAAAAACTTGACTCAGTTATGTTTGAAACAGACTCTGTAGGAGCAAAATACGAAGTATATTATGCACCAGTAGTAAATGGAGTTCCTCAAAATAACTCAATGACAAAACTTGCAAATGGAACAGTATCATACTCTGGATACATAAATGTACCTACTAACTCTTATAACCTTCCAAAAGGTAAAGGTGCAATAGTAGTAGTTATAGATAACACAGCAAATCCTAATAGAGAAAAATCAACTTTAGCATATGAAACTAACATAGATGGATACTATCTATATGAAGCTAAAGCAAACTTAGGTGAAAGTTACATACTTCAAAACAATAAATTTGAAGATATAAATACATACAGTGAATTTTCTCCTTGCAACTTTGTTATAAAAGCTATAACAAAAACATCTTCTGGACAGGCTACTTCAGGAGAATCTTTAACTGGAGCAGACAGATATGAAACAGCAGTTAAAGTTAGTCAAAAAGGGTGGACTTCTTCACAAAATGCAGTATTAGTAAATGGAAATGCAATAGTAGATGCTTTAACAGCTACACCATTTACAGCAGCAATTGATTCTCCAATCCTTTTAACAGGAAAAGATAACTTAGACTCAAAAACTAAATCAGAATTACAAAGATTAGGAACTAAAAAGGTTTATCTAATAGGTGGAGAGAATTCTTTAAGTAAGAATGTACAAACTCAACTTAGCAATATGGGTATATCAGTAGAAAGAATTTCAGGTAGTGATAGATACAAGACTAGTATATCTTTAGCTGAAAAACTAAACAGTATAAAATCTGTTTCACAAGTTGCAGTGGCAAATGGTGTCAATGGACTTGCAGATGCAATAAGTGTTGGTGCAGCAGCAGCTGATAACAATATGCCAATAATACTTACTAATGAAAAGAGTGAGCTACAAGGTGCTGATGAGTTTTTAAATTCACCAAAAATAACTAAATCTTATATAATTGGTGGTACAGCTACTTTATCATCAAACTTAGAAAGTAAGCTTTCAAATCCAACAAGACTTGCAGGAAATAATAGAAATGAAACTAATGCTAAGATAATAGACAAATTCTATACTAATTCAGATTTAAAATATGCTTTTGTTGTTAAAGATGGTTCAAAAAGTCAAGGTGACTTAATAGATGGACTAGCAGTAGGAGCATTAGGTGCTAAAACTGATTCACCAGTAGTTCTAGTTGGAAATAAATTAGATGAAAGTCAAAATAATGTTCTTAAATCTAAAAAAATAGAAACTCCTATTAGAGTTGGTGGAAATGGAAATGAAAGTGCTTTTAATGAATTAAATAGTCTTTTAGGAAAATAGTAAATAGAAAAATAGCAAAACTATATATTTTATTATTAAAAAATATTTAATAGAACTTTATAAATATGAAACATTAGAAAGCCTTGACCTAAATATGGTCAAGGCTTTTATTTATGAAAATGTAATAAATTTAAACTGTAAAATAGTGTAAAGATATTTTATAATATAAATATAGTAAGATTTTAAACAAAATAAGGGGGTAATAATAATGAAAGCACCAAAAACTATTTTAACAACATTGACAATAGCGCTTACTTTAAGTAGCATTTCTATAACTTCATCATATGCACTTACAGAGGAAAAAATAATAGGTAATGGAAGATATGAAACTGCTGTAAAGATAAGTCAAAAGGCATATAATTCTAGCACTAATGTAGTACTGGTTAATGATAAGTCATTAGTAGATGCTCTTTCAGCTACACCATTTGCAAAAGTTAAAGGAGCACCAATACTTTTAACAGAAAATAATAAATTGGATGATAGAACTAAAGCAGAGATAAAACGTCTAGGAGCTAAAGACATTTATTTGATAGGTGGTACTGTTGTTTTAAGTAAAGATATAGAAAATCAATTGAAAAGTGAAGGATTCAATGTAGAAAGAATTAGTGGTAATGATAGATATGAAACTTCATTGATTTTGGCTAATAAATTGAAAGACATAAAAGATGTTAAAGAAGTGGCTGTAGTAAATGGAGAAAAAGGTCTAAGTGATGCTGTTAGTGTTGGAGCACCATCTGCTCAAAACAACATGCCTATAATATTATCTAGTTCCAAAGATGGAGTAGAACCATTTGAAAAATTTATAAAAGATGAAAAAGTTATAAAGGCATATGTAATAGGAGGTACAAATTCTGTCTCAAGAGCAGTAGAAAAGAGTCTTCCTAATGCAGAAAGATTGAGTGGAAAAGATAGAAATGAAACTAATGCCAAAGTAGTAGAAAAATTTTATACTGATACAAGTTTAAGTAATCTATATGTTACTAAGGATGGAAGTAAAAATGAAAATCAGCTTATAGATTCATTAGCAGTTGGAGTATTAGCAGCCAGAAATGAGTCACCAGTTGTTTTAGTTGGAGATAAACTAAACACAAAGCAGAGAGATGTACTTAGTACGAAAAAATTAAGTACTGTAACACAAGTTGGTGGAAATGGAAATGAAGAAGCTTTTGATGAGATTAAGAGTATACAAGATAAGACTGTTTTTGAGGCAAAAACTGTTGAAGAATTAACTGATATGATAAATATTGCAAGTCCTAATGATATTATAAATTTTAATCCAAAAGAGGACACTGTAAATGAGGCTTTTAGAATGGTAACAAATAAGCCAATAACTATTAACATAAAAGGCGATTGCTCAAAAACTATTACAGTAGATATGCCTAATGGTGAAGTAAATAACTATGCTACTTTAGTAAATGTTATAGTTAGAAATATTGGAGAAGGTGGATTTAACAATCATGATACAATAACTATATTGTCAGTTCGTGACAAAAATGGTAGAGTTATAGAAAATACTAGAAATTCAGATATAGAAACAATGATGATATTGGCATCTGCTAATGATACAAAATTAATTAATGATGGTTATATAGGAAAGCTTATAGATAACTCATCTAATAGTGACATCACTAATCATGGAACTATAGATAAAAAAGTAAATCAGGTTGAGGATTTAGAAGCTAAGGTTGATTCAATAGAAAAAACTATAGATTCTATAAGCCAGAAAATTAATAAGATACAAGATATATTAGATAAACTTGGATTTCTAAAGAAATTTCTTAATTAAAAAGATGTATATTTAAGAAAGCTATATTTTAGACCTATATCTGAAGATATATAGTTAGATAAATTCATAGATAAAGCTAAAGATACAGTTAAATCTTGGGGGAGGTAATATGGAAAGTGGATTTGAAGGTAAATTAGATACAAAAATTATGAAAAACAGAGTTAAATCAATAGATATAATAAGAGGGCTATCAATAGCCCTCATGATAGTTTGTAATAATCCTGGAACTTGGATGAGAATGTATCCTCAACTAAGACATGCTATATGGCATGGTGTAACACTTGCAGATTTTGCATTTCCTTTTTTTGTTATATCTTTAGGGGTTACAATTCCAATATCAATAAATAGTAAACTAAAAAACAATAAGTCTACATTAAGTATAATACTTAGTATATTTAAGAGAAGTATTTTACTTATATTATTTGGATTTTTCTTAAATTACCTAGGAAATCAAGACTTAAGTACTGTGAGAATACTTGGAGTACTTCAACGTATGGGACTAGTTTATTTTGTAACTAGTTTAGTATACTTACTACTAAAAAAATTAAACGTAGGAAGTACTATGACAATAATTATATTCTTATGTATATCTGCATTTATAATAATAGGTTATTATGTAGTTGCAAAACCATATGGATTCGAGTTAGAAGGTTCTCTTGCACAATTGGTGGATTTCCATTTTTTTAAAGGTCATTTATACAAACCAGAGTTTGAACCAGATGGATTCCTAACTAGTATAGTAGCAATTTCTTCAGGTATGTTGGGTTGTACTATGGGATGTGTACTTTTAAAAGAAAATATAGGAGAATACAAAAAATTCTTTAAAATATTAGTTATGAGTATTATTTTACTAATATGTGCTTTTATCTTTAATCAATATTTTCCATTTAATAAAAGATTATGGTCTAGCTCATTTGTACTGTTAATGGCTGGAAGTTATGGTATATTACTGGCAATATTTTATTTTATATGCGATATCAAAAATAAGAGTAAAATATTCACACCAATAATAGCACTTGGTAGTAGCCCTATTTTTACATATATGTGTCTTGAGATATTAAGCCATGTTTTTTGGAATCTTCCAAAACTTACAGATAAAGTCGATTATCCAACTACTTTGGTAGAGTGGGTTACATATGAACTTATAACACCTTGGGCAGGTACAACTTGGGATTCTCTAGTATTTTCTTTATTGTATGTCTTATTCTGGGTTATAGTAATGTCCATTATGTATAAGAAAAAAATATTTATAAAAATTTAGTGTGATGTTTTTTTAGACAAGAACTCCTTTGTTTTTGTTTAAATATACAGAAAGTATCGGATATAATACAAGTTTCCTCTAGATAAAATTTAAAAATCGTGCCATAAAAGATTACAAAAAGATTACAATTTGTAATCTTTTGTGCTATAATGAAAAAAGATTTACATAATATTGAATTTATGTAATATAAAACAAGTTCAAGACGAATTTAAAAAAGATTTAAAGGTTTAAAAATCTAGGGGGGATATAATGAAAAAGAGTACAAAATTATTAGCAACAGGAATGTTGTCTATAGCAATGGTGGCACCAAACGTGGCTTTAGCAGCGGAAAATACTACTGCAAATACAGAATCTAATTCAGATATTAATATAAATTTACAAAGAAAAAGTGTAGTGTTAGGAAGTAAATCGAATGCAAGTGTGAAATTTAAAGAAAAATTAAATGCTGATTCGATAACATTAAATTTTATGTGTTATGATATGCCACTTGAAGCTACTTTAAATTACAATGAAAAGACAGATACATATGAAGGTGTAATAAATTATAATAAAGACCCAGAATACTTAAATGTATGGGAACTTCAAAGCATAAAAGTAAATGGTAAAGATGAACAAAAAGTTTTAAACAAAGAAGACTTAGAGTCTATGGGATTAAATCTTAAAGATTATGATGTTACACAAGAGTTTATAATAAATGACGCAAATTCAACAAAAGCAGTAAATGAATATATGAGAAAAACTTCTGCACCAGTAAAAAAACTTGCAGGAGCCACTAGATTTGAAACTGCTGTTGAGATAAGTAAACAAGGTTGGAAAGATGGAGCTAAGAAGGTTGTAATAGTTAATGGAGAATTGGCAGCAGATGGGATAACAGCTACTCCACTTGCTTCTACTTATGATGCCCCAATATTACTTGCAAATAAAGATGATATACCAGAAAGTACAAAGGCAGAATTAAAACGTCTAAATCCAAGTGATGTAATAATCATTGGTGATGATGGTTCAGTTTCACAAAAGGCAGTATCTCAAATCAAATCTGCTGTAGATGTGAATGTAACTCGTATTGGTGGTGTTGATAGACACGAAACATCTTTACTTATAGCAAAAGAAATAGATAAGTATCACGATGTTAATAAAATATACATAGCAAATGGTTATGCTGGTGAATATGATGCTCTTAACATTTCACCAAAAGCAGGTGAAGACCAACAACCTATAATATTATCTAATAAAGATTCTGTACCTCAAGGTACATATGATTGGTTATCTTCACAAGGATTAGAGGAAGCTTATTACATCGGTGGTAGTCAAAGTTTGTCATCAAAACTTATAGACCAAATATCTAAAATAGCAAAAAATGGAGCTTCAAAAAATAGAGTTTCTGGTGCAGATAGACATGAAACAAATGCAAATGTAATTAAGACTTTCTATCCAGACCAAGAGTTAAGTGCAATGTTAGTTGCAAAATCTGACATAATAGTTGACTCAATAACAGCAGGACCTTTAGCTGCTAAATTAAAAGCTCCAATACTTATAACTCCAAAAACTTATGTTTCTGCATATCACACTACAAATTTATCAGAAAAAACAGCAGGAACAGTATATCAAATTGGTGATGGAATGAAAGATAGTGTTATAAGCTCTATAGCATCTAGTTTATCAAAACATAATTCACCTACAGAACCAGAAAATCCAGGAGATGCTGCAGGAAAAACTGTAGTGATAGACCCAGGTCATGGGGGTTCTGATTCAGGAGCAACAAGTGGATTAAATGGTGGTTCACAAGAAAAGAAATATACTCTTAATACAGCATTAGCAACTACTGAATATTTACGTTCAAAAGGTGTAAATGTTATTATGACTAGAGATACAGATAAAACAATGGCTTTAGGAGAAAGAACAGCATTATCAAATACTATAAAACCAGATTTATTTACAAGTATACATTACAATGCATCTAATGGAGCAGGTAATGGTGTAGAAATCTATTATAAAGTAAAAGATAAGAATGGTGGAAAAACTAAGACTGCTGCATCAAATATATTAAAAAGAATATTAGAAAAATTTGACATGAAAAACAGAGGAATAAAAACAAAGACACTTGCAAATGGAAATGATTACCTATATGTTTTAAGAACTAATAATTATCCAGCAATACTTGTCGAATGTGCATTTATAGACAATAAGAGTGATATGGATAAGTTAAATACTGCTGAAAAAGTAAAAACAATGGGAACTCAAATTGGAATAGGAATTGAAGAATCTGTAAAATAAAACAAAAAATATTAAAGCAAAATATATCATCTCCTGTTATAATGTAAAATATAGCAAGGGATGATATATTTTTGTAAAGAATCAAATTGTTTACAATGACGTTTATTGTATTGATAATCTGCTCATTATTGAGTATAATATAGAAATAAGTCAAAAATAAGATAGAAATAAGTTGAAATTAAGAATTAAAAAAATTTTTATTCCAATATGGAGGTAACTATGTCTGGATATACTAATGATGAATGTGAAATACCTAAAGTTAAAAGCTATCCAGGGGCAGATAAAGAAATTGCAAGCGAGATTGACTATAGCATAGTAAAAGGAACAGTTTTATTTGACTTGTACCAAAGAATTATGGACTTAGTTTTATCTATAATAGGACTTGTGATAGGTTTACCTTTAATAGCAATATTTGGAATTCTTATTAAAATAGAGGACAAAGGACCAATAACTTATAAGCAAGAAAGACTAGGAAAATGCGGGAGAAGATTCTATATATATAAATTAAGATCTATGAGAACAGACGCAGAAAAATTTGGCGCACAATGGGCTGAAAAAGATGATCCTAGAATAACTAAGGTTGGAAAGTTTATTAGGAAAACTAGAATTGATGAGATTCCACAGCTGTTTAATATATTAAAGGGGGACATGGGCTTAATAGGCCCTAGACCAGAGAGACCAAACTTTACTGTTCAATTTAATGAGGAAATACCTGGATTTATCAACAGGCTTGCTATAAAACCTGGACTTACGGGTTGGGCACAAGTAAATGGTGGATACGAAATCACTCCTGAAGAAAAACTTAAAGAAGATATTTACTATATAAAAAATAGGAGTATATTACTTGACTTTAAGATACTCTTTAAAACTGTTAAAGTAGTATTGACAGGAGATGGAGCTAGATAATTTTAAAATATTAGATTACTAATCAATGAAAAAGCTCTTTAAAAAAGGGCTTTTTTATTGTCAAAAAATACAAAAAAAGAAAAGGAATGAGAACTTATGATTAAAAAAATTTCTACTATATTATCGTTAGTTTTATTAATCTCTATTTCTAGTACGATAGGAGTATTTGCAGATGCAAATCCTAAGGAAGAGTTAATAGAAGGAAGTATACCAGAGATTTCTACAGAGTTAAATAAAAGAGTATTTAAGAGTTCTAAGGAAGTAATTCTTGTAAATGAAGATTCAATTGTAGATAGTATAAGTGCAACACCTTTAGCCTATGTAAAAAATGCCCCAATAGTTGTAACTAAGAGTAAAAATCTTGGAAGAGTAACAAGAAATTATCTAAAAGAACTAGGTACAGAGAAAGTTACAATAATAGGTGGTTTGAAGGCAGTATCTAAAGACGCCGAGCGTACTATAGAAAGAATGGGAATGAAAGTTGAAAGAATAAGGGGAAAAGACAGATATGATACATCCTTAAAGATAGCTAGAGAAATGTATAGAACTGTAGGATTTGATAAAGCATTTTTACTTAGCTCAACTGTAGGATTAGAGAATGCCATATCTGTATATTCTTATGCCGCTAAAAATGGAATGCCAATAATATGGGCTAAAGATGAAGGTTTTGAAGAACAAATTGATTTCCTAAAAGGTAAAGACCTTGAAACAATATATGCACTAGGTGATTCAAAAGAGTTTATTGCAGAAGTTGATTCTAGCTTAAAGAATATAGAAGGTATAAAGCAAATAAATAAGTCAAGTACGAATATAGATTTAATAAAGAAGTTTTATAATGAAAAAGATATAAAGAAAATATATACTGCTAGTTTGGACTTTGGTAGTAGGTCTGATGTAAATGAATATATTTCTTTGGGAGTAGTATCAGCTAAAGAAAATATGCCAATACTGATTTGTAGTGATAACTTAAGTAGTACACAAGATAAATTCTTGAAAAGTAATAATATAAATGAGGTAGTTGAAGTTGGATATGCAGTAGGGGATTATAGTCTATTAAAGAGTATATTTAATCTAACATCCTTATCTTGTATAATATTAATACTATTATTGTTATTGATTACATTTAGGGCACTTAGATATGATTCAATATAGTCTTTAATTTATAAGGAAGCTTTTGATAGGTTAGATTTATTTAATCAGTATAATGTTTATAAGCAGTTTTAAAAGTTCTACTTTTAGAGTTTAAATAGATAAGGAGAAAGAAAATGTCAAAAACAGCTAAAGCAGCATTGTGGATTATGGCAGCCACTATGTTTTCAAAAGTATTAGGTTTCCTTAGAGAACTTGTACTTGCAAATTACTATGGAACAGGTATGTATGCAGACGTATTTGTATTAACATTAAATATACCTGGTTTAATCATAGCAGTCATAGGTTCTGCAATTGCTACAACTTATATACCTATGTACTTTGAGACAAAGAAAAGACTTGGAGATGAAGGTGCTTTAAAATTTACTAATAATGTTTTAAATATATGCTATATAATGGCTATAATAATAGCTATTCTTGGGCTTTTATTTACAGAGGAATTTGTTACTGTATTTGCAGCTGGGTTTAGAAATGATCCTGCTAAGTTCCAAGCAGCAATACTATTTACTAAAATAATGATTTCAGGCGTTTTGTTCCTGAGTGGAAGTAAAATATTTAGTTCATTTTTACAGGTAAATGACAGTTTTGTAATTCCTGGTCTTATAGGAATTCCATATAACATTATAATAATAGCAGCAATAGCACTAAGTGCAGGTAAAAATATATGGATACTACCAGCAGGAGCACTGTTTGCTATGGCGAGTCAACTATTATTTCAGTTGCCCTTTGCATTTAAGAAGTCCTATAAGTATAAGCCGTATATAAATTTAAAAGATGAGTCTATAAAAGAATTAGTTAGTCTGGTATTACCTATGTTAATAGGAGTAGCTGTTGGACAGTTAAATATATTTGTTGACAGGTTATTGGCAACGACTTTAGGAGATGGGAAGTTGTCAGCTCTTAACTATGCAAATAGACTAAATGAGTTTGTTATGGCATTATTTGTTACATCTATAATAACAGTTATATATCCTAAGCTAGCAAAAATGTCAGGCAAAGATAATAAAGAAGGATTTATAAGTACTATTGTAAAATCATCAAACTGTATCATATTGGTGGTGCTTCCTATATCTATTGGAGCTATTATATTAGCAGAACCTTTAGTTAGAATCTTATTCCAAAGGGGTAAATTCGACGCATTATCAACAGACCTTACATCTATAGCACTTAGATTGTATTCACTAGGGCTATTAGCCTGTGGAGTAAGAGATGTTTTATATAGGGCATTTTACTCTCTTGCAGATACAAAGACGCCAATGATAAATGGAAGTATAGCTTTAATAATAAATATAGTTCTTAACTTAATATTGATAAGACCACTGGGTCATGCAGGTATTGCTATATCAACTAGTACTTCAAATATAATTACAGTTATATTATTGTTTATATCTCTTAAAAAGAAGAATGGATATTTTGGAGGAGATAAAATTATAAAGACTGGTCTAAAAAGTTTGGTAGCATCAGGTGTAATGGCAGTAGTAACTTTATTGATATATAATAATCTATATGCATTTATAGGTGCAGGGACAATTAAAGAAATTATATCAGTTGGAGTAGGGGTATTAGGTGGAGCTTCTGTATATACGATATTGATAGTTTTATTTAAAGTAGAAGAGATGGATTTAGCTTTTGAATTTTTAAGAAAAGGAAAACAAAAACTACTTAAAAGATAGACACTTATATTAGAAAATTAAAATAAAGTCAGAAAGGATGAAAATATGGATTATAAGAATAATTATGAAATGTGGTTGAATTCTCCTTATTTTGATGAACAAACGAAAAATGAGCTATTAAGCATAAAAGATGATGAAAAAGAAATACAAGATAGATTCTACAAAAATTTAGAGTTTGGAACAGGTGGTTTAAGAGGTATAATAGGAGCGGGAACTAATAGAATCAATATTTATACTGTTAGACGAGCTACACTTGGAGTTTTAAATTATATCATAAAGACTCAAGGAGAAGAAGGAAAACAAAAGGGAGTAGTTATAGCACATGATAGTAGATATATGTCGAGGGAGTTTTGTATAGAAGTAGCAAAGACTCTAAGTGCTTATGGTGTAAAGGCTTATATTTTTGAAGAATTAAAGCCTACACCACAACTTTCTTTTGCTGTTAGATACTTAAAGTGTGCTATGGGAGTAGTAATAACAGCAAGTCACAATCCTAAAGAGTACAATGGATATAAGGTATATGACTCAGATGGGGGTCAAATCTGTATAGATATGGCAAATGATATAATAACAGAAGTTAATAAGATTGATGATTACAGTATTATTAAAAGTCTAGATTTTGAAGAAGCTTTATCTAAAAATTTAATAACTATATTAGATAATGAAGTAGATGATGAGTTTATAAAGGCTGTTAGGAAACAAGTGCTAAGACAAAATATAATAAATGAATATGGTAAAAAATTAAAAATAATATATACACCTATTCACGGGACTGGTAATAAGCCAGTAAGAAGAGTCTTAAATGAATGTGGATTTGAAAATGTGATGGTGGTTAAAGAACAAGAATTGCCAGATTCTAATTTTTCAACAGTTAAGTATCCTAATCCTGAGGAAAAGTCAGTATTTAATATAGCTATTGAAATGGCAAAGAGTAATGCTACTGATTTGATAATAGGAACAGACCCCGATTGTGATAGAGTAGGGGTTGTTGTAAAAGATTCAAGTGGTGAATATATAGTCCTAAATGGAAACCAAGTTGGCTCACTTTTAGTTAGGTATATAATAGAGAGTTTAGTTGAAGAAAATAAACTTCCTAAAAACAATCCTACAATAATAAAAACTATAGTTACATCAGAATTAGGTGCAAAAATAGCGAGAGATTATAATGTAGATTGTTTAAATACTTTAACAGGATTCAAATTTATAGGAGAAAAAATAAAAGAATTTGAAGAAAGTAATAATAGAAGTTTTATAATGGGATATGAGGAAAGCTATGGTTACCTAATTGGAACTCATGCTAGAGATAAAGATGGTGTTGTATCTTCACTTATGATATGTGAAATGGCAGCATATTATTCTTCAAAAGGTATGAACTTGTATGAAGCTTTGATAGATACATATAATAAATTTGGATATTATAAGGAAGAATTAAAGTCAGTGACTTTAAAAGGTATAGATGGAATAAAAAAAATAAAAGAGATGATGCTTTACTTTAGAAGTGTTAAAATAGATAATGTGGCTGATGTAAAAGTAGATAAGATTTTGGATTATAAAGATGGAGTTGATGATTTACCTAAATCAGATGTACTTAAATTTTTACTTGAAGATGGTTCTTGGATAGCTATAAGACCTTCAGGTACAGAACCTAAAATTAAATTTTACTTTGGAGCAAACTCAGACAACCAAGAAGATGTAGAATTAAAATTGAAAAATTTAATATCTTATATATTAAATGTAGTGGATTCTATATAAAAAGCTAAGGGGAGATAAACAATGAAAGTATACAATGTCATAATGGCTGGAGGAGGCGGAACTCGTTTCTGGCCACTTAGTAGACAAGAAGTACCTAAACAGCTTATAAATTTAAGTGGAGAAGATGCTTTAATAAATGAAACTATAAACAGAATAGATTCTCTAGCAAAAAAAGACGATTTATTTATAGTAACTAATGAGAAGCAATTAGAAGCTCTAAAGGATACAGTAAAAGATAAATGTTTAGATAGTAATATATTGCCAGAACCATGTGCTAGAAATACAGCGGCAGCTATAGGCTTTGCAGCTTTTAACATAATGAAAAAATATGGTGATGGTGTTATGTGTGTATATCCAGCTGACCATTATATAAAAGATGAAAAAGAATTTAAATCTATATTAGAAAAGGCTATCTATATAGCAGAAAATAATGATAAACTAGTAACTATTGGGATAACTCCTACATTCCCATCAACAGGATATGGATACATAAATTTTAATAGAGAAAACACAATAGAAAATGTTGCATATGAAGTAGTGGAGTTTGTAGAAAAGCCAAACTATGAAAATGCTAAAGGATATGTAAACTCTAAAAAATATGTATGGAATAGTGGAATGTTCGTATGGAAGGTATCTAAAATATTAGAAGATTTTAAGAGATACTTACCTAAAGTATATGAGAAATTAGAGGAAATCAGTAATTACTTAGGTACAGAAGAAGAAATAGAAAAAATAAAAGAAATATATCCAACAATACAATCAATTTCCATAGATTATGGTATTATGGAAAGAAGTAATGATGTTATAGTAGTTCCTGGTGATTTTGGATGGAATGATGTTGGTTCTTGGGATTCTCTAGGTGCAATATATCCAACTGATGATGAAGGTAACATCAAAAGAGGTGAAAATATTACTATAGACACTAAAAACTCAATTATATATTCAGATGACAAATTAATATCAACAATAGGTATTAGTGATTTGATAGTAGTATCTACGAATGATGCAGTTATGGTTTGCAGAAAAGATAAAGCTCAAGATGTCAAAAAGATAGTAGAGCAATTAAAAGAAGAAGATAGACAAGAATATATGTAGGAGGTGTTCATTTGATTCCTAAAAAAATACATTATGTATGGTTTGGTGGTCCAAAAGGAAATATAGAAAATATATGTATAAATTCTTGGAAAGAAAAACTTCCAGAATATGAGATAGTAGAGTGGAATGAAAAAAACTTTGATATAGAGAAGGAAATAAAAGGAAATAAGTTTTTGGAAGAATGTTATAAAAGAAAGCTTTGGGCATTTATATCTGATTATACAAGAATAAAAGTACTCTATGAACAAGGTGGAGTTTATATGGATACAGATATGCAAATCTTAAAGGATATAACTCCTCTTTTAGAAAATAATAGGTTGATATGTGGATATGAAGATGATAGAGAATATATAAATGGTGCTATAATAGGTGTAGAAAAAGGACATCCTTTTTTAAAAGACTTATTGGAGTATTATGAAAAAGAAGTACTTACTTCTTCATTGTTTACAATACCAAAGATAATGACTCATCTTATGGAAAAAAATTATAAGAAGATTGACCCAAATAATTATGAAGAAGGCATTCGTGTCTATGATAAAGAATATTTTTATCCTTTTGGATTTAAAGAAGACTTTACACCAGAATGTATAACAGAAAACACTTTTGGTATACATTGGTGGGGAAAAAGTTGGGCTAAAAAGAGAAATTATTTCTTAGAAAGCAAACACTTAACAGGTGCAAATAAGATATGGAAGTGTTGTAAAATATTTGCAAGTAATACTTTACGAAACTAAAAGGGAGAAAGTAAAATGAAGACTTTAAACGATGATAGAAATATTATGATGAAAAAATATCTTTATATATTTGTTTTGTTTATCATAGTACTTAGAAAGTATATGATATCATTTATTGACCCAAATATAAATCTAGGGATGATTAAATCAGCGTTATTTTATTCTTCAATAGGAATACTAATGCTACTTTTTTTATTTGATAAGAGAAAAAGTATAACAGAAATGTTTCTAGTTGGAGCTTGTGTCTTACTTTATGTATTAAATAGAGAAGGAGCTATACTATTGATTGTCTTACTAGCTGTATCAGCTAAAAAAATAGATGATAAATATATAGTTAAAAGTTACTTAATAATATCTGCATGTTTTTTAATAGCAGCTATATTATTATTTAATTTATTTCCTTCATTAGTATTTAATCAAGAAGTCCACTATAGATATATAGAAAATATAGATATGCTTGTTACAAGAATGGATTTTGGGCTTGGTAATCCAAATAGTGTATTTTATCATATGGTTACTATATATGCAGCATATATATTCTTAAGATATAAAAACTATAATAAATGGGATAGAATAATTTTATTTGGTTCTGCATTTTTTGTTTATCAAACGACATATAGTAGAACTGGATTTTTTACTATATTAGCAGGATTAATATTTGTAGAAATAATAAGATTGATAAACATAAAAAAAATAAAAGGTCTACCAACACTTGTAAAGATATTGCCAATAATACTTACTTTATCCAGTGTAGCTATTGGTATGATGTTTTCTAAGAGCAGTATATTAAATAGATTATTAGCAAGTAGACCTAAGTATTGGCATGTATACTTAGCTGAAGCAGGAAATTTTATGAAACCTTTTGGAAATTCATATAGCGCAGCTATAAAAGCAACTAATCCATTAGACAGTTCTTATATATATATAATTAGTGTGTTAGGAGTAATTGCTTGTATATTATTTATGTATTTGATGTATAAAGGTATAGGAAGTTTTATAGAAAAAGATAAGAAAGAGTATTTAGTAGCTTTATTTATATTTTTACTATACTCTTTTGCAGAAAACTTACTATTAGAGGCTTCATTTAGTTTTGCAATAGTATTACTAATAAAAGAAGTAATATTAAATGATAAAAGAAATGTAGAACTGTGGAAAATGAAAAGTAGGAGGTAGTAATGTTAATATCATTAATAATGCCAACATTAAATAGATATGATGATATATACTTACTTATGGACAGCTTAGAAAGGCAAACTTACAAAAACTTTGAACTTATAGTAGTAGATCAAAATGATAATAACAAAGTTAAGGAAATAGTTGACAAATACATTGATAAGTTAGATATAAAGTATATAAAAAGCGATAAGCTGGGGTTAAGTTATAACAGAAATGTAGGAATAAATAACGCTAAAGGTCAAATTATAGGTTTCCCTGATGATGACTGTGTTTACGAAAATGATACGTTAGAAAAAGTTATAAATTTCTTTAATCAAAATAAAGGATATAAAATATACAGTTGCAAGACTATGGATGCAAATAAAGTTGATGCATTTAAAAAAATGGCGGACGGAACTTGTGATATTACAAGTTCCAACGTTTTAAATACTATAACATCTATAACTTTTTTTATTGATTTTGAAGATAAAGAATATACAAGATTTGATGAAAAATTAGGTGTTGGTGGAGAATTTGGTGCTGGTGAAGAGATAGATTATGTTTTAAATTTATTGAGTTTAGGCTTTAAAGGAAAATACTTTGGAGATGATATAATTTACCATCCTGCCAAAAAACATTCTAAATCTAAAGAAAAGTATCAAAAAGATTATAACTATGGAAGAGGTTTTGGAGCACTTTGTAAAAAAGAAATAGTCTATAGAAAGAATTATAAGTTTGTAAAGGTTATGGCATCAAAACTTGTAAGAAATATAGGTGGTCTTATATTGAGTTCCAACAGAGATTATCATAGTGCCACTATAAAAGGAAGAATTAATGGATTTAGACAGTATAAGTTATAATGAGGATGGTGTTTATGGACAAGGTTAAATTTTTAATAAATATGCTTTTGGCTTTTTTTATGTATCCATTTAGTAAGCATAAGTTTAATGGTAGAAATATCTGGCTTATAGGTGGACATTCAGGAGATATATACAATGATAATGCAAAGTTTTTTTATGAGTATATGTTGAAAGAACACAATGATGTAGAAACTTATTGGGTAGTAAATAAAGACAGTAAAGTATTTGATAAAATTCCAGGCAAAAAATTAATAAGAGGAAGTGTAGAAAACTATCTATATTATTACAATTCAAAAGCTATAGTATTTTCACATGCGCCATCAGCAGATATAGCACCATATAATTTTGCTGTACCTGTTCTTAATTATTTTCATAAAAAGACGGTAAAAGTGTTCTTAAATCATGGGACTATAAGTTTCAAAAAGAGAAAACCAATGAATAAAAAATTTAAAAATATTATAGATAACCTATATAAAAGCTATAATATAGTTACAGCAAGTTCTGAGTTTGAAAGAAATGTTATGGTAAATGATTGGGGAATGTTAGATGACTCAGTTTATATAATTGGAAATGCAAGATATGACAATTTACCAACAAATGAAGTTGCACAAACACGAGATATATTATATACTCCTACATGGAGAGATTGGATAAAATTTAGTTCAGGAAAATTTACAGACACAGATTATTTTAAAAATATAATGAATTTCTTGAATGATGGTAAGTTAAATAAAATACTAGATGAGAAAGATATAAATGTAAAAATTTATATGCATCATCTTATGCATGAGTTTATAGATGACATAAAAGAAAATATAACGGGAAAACGAATTGTGTTTTTAGACAAAGGAGTAACTCTAGCAAATGAAATTAGAAAATCAGCTGCAAATATAACTGATTATTCAAGTGTAGCTATAGACTTTTTATATATGAATAGACCTATATTGTTTTACCAATTTGATTTGGAGGAATATATGGAAAAAGTTGATTCATATATAGATTTGAAAGGCGAAATGTTTGGGTCTTTAGCTTATAATAATGATGAAGCTGTGAATAAACTTATTGATATTATTGAAAATAATTTTGAGGTTATGGATAACCAAAAAAATGAGAGAAATAAGTTTTTCAGATATAATGACAATAAGAACTGCAAGAGGATATATGATTGTGTAATAAGTAAAATTAAATAAATATTTTATAAATGATGAGGAAGGTAATATGAAGAAGAATTTAGTATCTATAATTACTCCCATGTATAATTCTGAAAAATTTATTGAAGCAACCATAAAATCAGTATTAAACCAAACTTATCAAGAATGGGAAATGTTAATTATTGATGATTGCTCAACAGATAATAGTCCTAATATAGTCAAATCTTATATGCAACAGGATAGCAGAATAAAATGTATAAAGACTGAGACTAATAAGGGTGTCTCTAATGCTAGAAATTTAGCACTAAGCAAGGCAACAGGACAATTTATAGCTTTTTTAGATAGTGATGACCAGTGGAATAGTAGTAAATTAGAAAAACAAGTAAACTTTATGTTAGAAAATGATTATGTAATATCATTTACTTCATATGAACTGATGGATGAAAATGACAAAAAATTAAACAAGGTAATAAAAGTACCACCTAATGTAGATTATAGAAGATTATTAAAAGGAAATATCTTAGGATGTCTTACTGTTGTAATAGATAAGTCTAAGCTAGATTTTGAAATAAAAATGAGTGGTGTAAGACATGAAGATTATGTTTTATGGTTATCTATATTGAAAAGAGGGCATATTGCCCACGGAATAAACGAAGTTTTAGCATTATATAGAAAGTCTAGTAATTCACTAAGTGGTAATAAAATAAAAGCTGCCATGTGGACTTGGAATATATATAGAAATATAGAAAAAATACCTCTATACAAAGCTGTATACTACTTTATTAATTATGGAATAAATGGAATCAAAAAAAGTTAGATAGAGAGGAAGATTTAATTAATGTATAAATATAAATTTACTGTATTTACTCCAACATATAATAGAGCTCATTTACTTGAAAATTTGTACAATGATTTAAAAGCTCAAACTTATGACTTCAATGATTTTGAATGGCTGATTGTTGATGATGGAAGTGAAGATGGTACTAAAGAATTAGTTGAAAAATTTATATCAGAAAATAAATTAAATATAAGATATATATACAAAGAAAATGGAGGAAAACATACTGCAATAAATCTAGGTGTAAAAAATGCAGATGGAGAGCTATTTTTCATTGTAGATAGTGATGATGGTTTAATTAAAGATTCTCTTGAAATTGCTAATAATGAATGGAATTCTGTAGAGAATAAAGAAGGATTTAGTGGAGTTGTTGGACTTTGTGTATACCCAAGTGGAGATTTAATAGGGACAGAAATGCCTGAAGATAAGAAAATATGTCACTTTGCAGACCTATATTTTAAGTACGGTGTTAAGGGAGATAAAAGTATAGTATTTGTAACTGATGAACTTATAAAATTTCCTTTTCCAGAAAGAAAAGAAGTGAGGTTTTTACCAGAAAGTGTAGTATGGAATGAAATGTCTAAATACTATAAAGTTAAATGTGTAAACAAGCCTATGATAATAAGAGATTATTTGGATGATGGTTTAACAAAAAATATCTTAAGTAAAAATTCGTTAAGAGGTAGAGCGTTAGAATTTTTATATTTGATAAATCAAAATACATATCCTTTAGGTAGATATCCATATATGTGGATAAAAAATTACATAAATTTAGCTAGATATTCATTGTTGTCCGATAGCCATTATTTTGGAGAAATCAATAAAATATCTGATAAATTGTTGTATTTAGTATTATTCCCATTAGGATATTACAAATATATTGGACAAAGAAAATTAGTATCTAAGTAAACTTGTTGGTATAGTACTGCTAGTTGCTATATAAGGAGAGTAAAAATATGAATGAGCCTTTAGTATCGATAATTACTCCTGTATATAATTCAGAAGAGTTTTTATCAGAGACAATAAAGTCAATCCAAAATCAAACTTATAAAAATTGGCAGCTTTTATTAGTGGATGATTGTTCTAAGGACAATTCAAGTGAAATTATAAAAAGTTTTCAAAAAGAAGATGCTAGAATAAAATATATAAAGCTTGAAAAAAATTCTGGAGCTGCAGTATCTAGGAATGTAGGAATTAAAAATGCGGAAGGTCGATTTATTGCATTTATAGATAGTGATGATTTATGGGATAGTAAAAAGTTAGAAATTCAGATAGGATATATGTTAAAAGAAAATATCGGATTTTCTTTTACATCTTATAGATATATGAGAGAAGATGGAACGAAAACGAGTAAAGTTGCAAGAGCTCCTAAAAAGATTGATTATGAAGGGTTACTTAGAAATACTATAATAGGGTGCTCTACTGTAGTCATTGATAAGAATATCGTAGGCGAATTTAATATGCCTTTGGTAAGAAGAGGACAAGATACTGCAACTTGGTTACAATTACTTAAAAAAGAAGAGTATGCGTATGGTATTTATGAAGATTTAGTAAATTACAGATTAGTTGGAAATTCTATATCTAGTAATAAAATAAAAGCATTAAAAAGAACTTGGAATACTTATAGAAATGTTGAAAATTTAAGTTTGCCAAAAAGTCTATATGTATTTTGTTTTTATGTTTTTAATGCTATCAAGAAGAGAGTATAAGTTTTATATACTTGGAGGTAAAAATAATGAAAATAGCTATAGCTGGGACTGGATATGTAGGATTGGTTACAGGCGTTTGTCTAGCAGAAGTAGGTAATGAGAATATAATTTGTGTTGATGTAGACGAACAAAAGGTTAAATCAATGAAGCTAGGAATAGCTCCTATATATGAAGAAGGCCTAGAAGAACTTATGGTTAAAAATTACAATAGAGGAAGAATAGATTACACTACTGACTATAAAAAAGCTTATGAAGATGTAGATGTAATATTAATAGCTGTAGGCACGCCAGAAAGAAGTGATGGTTCAGCTAATTTAGATTATATAAAGGCAGTTGCAAAGCAAATAGCTGAAACTGTAACAAAGGATACTCTAGTAGTAATCAAATCTACAGTACCAATTGGTACAAATGAAGAAATAGAAGATTATATAAGTAGAAATTTAAAAAATGATGTGAAAATAGAATTGGCATCTAATCCAGAGTTTTTGTCACAAGGGACAGCAGTAAGAGATACTTTACATGCTTCAAGAATTGTTATAGGTGTAGAAAGTGAATGGGCTAGAGACATATTACAGAAAATTTATGAGCCTTTTAATCAACCTATAATAGTTACAAATAGAAATAGTGCTGAAATGATAAAGTACGCATCAAATAATTTCTTGGCACTTAAAATATCATTTATGAATGATATTGCAAATCTTTGTGAAATAGCTGGAGCTAATGTAGAAGATGTGGCTTTAGGAATGAGTTATGATGATAGAATTGGAAGTAAGTTTTTAAAGGCAGGTATAGGGTATGGAGGTTCTTGTTTCCCAAAAGATACAAAAGCACTTCATTGGTTATCTGAACATAATGGCTATGAACTAAAAACAGTAAAGGCTGCAATCGAAGTTAATGAAAGTCAAAAGCTTAAATTAGTTAGAAAAGCATCAAAATTAGTTGAGAGTTTTCAAGATATGAAGGTTGCTGTATTAGGTCTGACTTTTAAACCAGATACTGATGATATAAGGGAAGCACCATCTATACCGAATATAAAATACTTGCTTGAAAGAGGAGCAAGAGTAACAGTATATGACCCAATTGGTGTCAACAATACTAAGAAAATATTTGGCGATTCTATACTTTATGCCAATTCTATAGATGATACAATAGAAGATGCAGAGATATGTTTTATAATGACAGAATGGAAAGATGTCCTAAATTATGATATACATAAGTATAAGGAAAAGATGAAAAATCCTCTAGTTCTTGACGGAAGAAACTGTTACAAGATTAAAGATATGGAAGAACTTGGGATTGAGTATTATTCGATAGGAAGGTAAATATTATGAAGACTGTTTGTTATTTAGCTGATGGGTCAAATCCTCATACTTTAAAATGGTGTAGTTTTTTTAAGAATAAAGGATATGACATTCATGTAATCTCTCTAAATGGAGGTCACATGGAAGGTATACAAATTTATGACTTTGGTTCTAATGTAGAAGAGCTAAAAAATGAAAATATTTCTAAAAAAACAGGATACCTAGGCTCAATAAAAAAAATAAAGAAGCTAGTGAATGAAATAAAGCCAGATATATTACATGCACAGTATGCAAGTAGTTATGGATTTATAGGAAGTTTACTTGGGTATCATCCATATATTATTTCTGTTTGGGGCACTGATATTTATGATTTCCCCAACAATGGTTTTATACAAAAACAAATTATAAAGCATAACTTTAGAAAAGCAGACTATATTTTTTCAAATAGTAGAGATATGGCTAAAGAGGCTAATAAATATACAGCAAAACATGTAGATGTAACCTTTTTCGGAGTAGATATGGATAGATTTAAACCTATGGAAGTAGAAAAAGAAGATGCTTTTGTAATAGGAATTATAAAGAGCTTAGAAAAAAAATACGGAATAGAATATTTAATACAGGCATTTAAGATGTTGAAAGATGAATATAAAGAGAAGAAAATAATTCTTAAAATAGGTGGTTCTGGTAGCCAAATGGACAACCTAATGAATTTAACTAAGGAATTAGGTATAGAAGAAGATGTTCAGTTTTTAGGAAGAATATCTCCTGAGAATGTCAGCAAGACATTTAATTCCTTTGATGTAACTGTATTTCCTTCTTTAAGAGAGGGATTTGGTGTGGCAGCTATAGAATCAGAAGCCTGTCAAGTACCTGTCATAGTTACAAATGTAGGTGGACATCCAGAGTCTGTATGGGAAAATGAAACTGGCTTAATTGTAGAACCAAAACAACCAGAAGAAATAAAAAATGCGATAGTAAAATTAATGGAAGATGATGAACTTAGACTTAGTATGGGTACAAAAGGACGTCAGTTTGTTAAAGAAAATTATGAAGTTAATCTAAACTTTAATGATATAGAAAAAATTTATGATTCTATATTGGATAAACATAAAAAATAAAATTAAAAAATACAGCAAAAGATAGATGTTGTTGGCTATGCTTAGGTGCGTAGCTTTTGCTGTTTAATGGAGGGCTTCTAGTTATGCGAGAAGGTATAGATTTAGAGAAAGAAAGCTTTTTTGATAAGCTTTTTAAGAAATATAAATTTAGACAATTAACATTATTAATTCTAGATATTTGTAGCGTGCTAGTAGCATTTCGAATGTCTTTGAGTTTGACAGGCAATTTAGATGTATTTACTATTAATGATGTAATAATTTCAGTTTGTATATATATTGTACTTCATATAGTATCATTTAGATTATTTAAGTGTTACAACACATTATGGAGATATGCAGGAGAAGAAGAAATTATCTCTATTTTTATTGCAACTTTAGCTTATTTAATACCAGCTTATATAATCAATAAATTATTAGGCTTTGATTATCCCATAATGTTTTATGTATTAAATACAATATTTATTATAATGTTTACAAGTGGTGCGAGAATAGCATACAGAGCTATAAGAATAGTCTTGAATAAGACATATTCCAGAGGAAAGGTTTCAAATATCCTTATAATTGGAGCAGGAGATGCTGGCGAAATGGTTATACAGGAGTTAAAAAGGAATTCAGAACTTAAAAAGGTAGCAGTGGCTATAATTGATGATGACGAAAATAAAGTTGGAAGAATAATTCATAATGTCAAGATTGTAGGGACAATTTCAAATGTAAAAGATGTAGTTGAAAAATACAATATAGATGAAATAATCTTTTCAATTGCAAATATAGAAAAACATAGAAAAAAAGAAATTATTGATATGTGTAAAAATACTAACTGTAAAATAAAGACAATACCAGGAATTTACGAAATTATAGATGGAAAAGTCGATATAAAACAGATTAGAGAAGTAGATATAGAAGATTTATTGGGGAGAGAGCCAATAAAAACAAATTTAAGAGAGATAAGTAATTATATTGAAGGAAAAGTAATTCTAATAACTGGAGGCGGAGGCTCAATTGGTTCAGAGCTTTGCAGACAGATTGCAGGATTTAATCCTAAAGAACTTATTATAGTTGATAATTATGAAAATAATGCTTATGCAATACAACAAGAATTGGTTAGAAAATATAGAAATAAATTAGATTTAAAGACTATAATAGCATCAATAAGAGAAGAAAAAAGAATGGATGAGATATTTAATAAATATAAACCGGAAGTAGTATTTCATGCAGCAGCACATAAACATGTTCCTCTTATGGAATCAAGTCCTGGTGAAGCTATAAAAAATAACATATTTGGGACTTTAAACATAGCTGGCTTGTCTTCAAAATATAGAGCTAAGAAATTTGTCCTTATATCTACAGATAAGGCTGTAAATCCTACTAATATAATGGGAGCTACTAAAAGAGCAGCTGAAATGATTATACAGACTATTAATGCTGAAAGTGAGACTGAATTTGTTGCTGTTAGATTTGGAAATGTACTTGGCAGTAATGGAAGTGTAATTCCACTTTTTAAAAAGCAAATAGAAGATGGTGGACCAGTTACAGTTACACATCCAGATATCATTAGATATTTTATGACAATACCAGAAGCAGTAGGATTGGTTATACAAGCTGGAGCTATGGCTAAAGGTGGAGAAATATTTGTGCTTGATATGGGAGAGCCTGTAAAAATCTTAGATTTAGCAAAAAATTTGATTAAATTCAGTGGATTTGAACCAGATGTTGATATAAAAATTGAATTTTCTGGTCTTAGACCAGGAGAAAAATTATATGAAGAACTACTTATGTCAGAAGAAGGTCTATTGGATACAGAGCATAAAAAGATTTTTATTGGTAGACCAATAGATGTTGATAGAGAAAAAATAACAAAATACTTAAAACTTTTAAGAGAAATTACTAACAATGAAGAGATTGAAAAAATAGATAGTGTTATGAGAAAATTAGTGCCAACTTACATTAAACCAGAAGATGCTAATATCAAGGAAATTGCAACAACTCGTGAGAAGTAGAATATATTTCTAATTTGTAACCAGAGGGAGCAAAAAGAAACAAATATATGTGAAAAAGAAACAAAAGATTACAAAAAGATTACAAAAAGATTACAAAAAAGGTTGCAATTTATTTTGATGTAAGTTAGAATGTTAATTAGGAATTGGAAACAAATGAAAAAAATGTTAAATTTTCGAAAGGATTAGGTATTTAAGATTATGATGAATATTAAAAATAAAAAACATATATTAAAAAAATTTATAGCTATGGTGTTAATAGCAGGAGTTGTCACAGTAGAAGCAGGAGCAATAACAGCTAGTGCAGCAGAGCTAACTAATTCACCTATGAGTGCAACAGTAGACCAATGTGATTTCTTAAACATGAGAAGTGGAGCTAGTGCAAATGACTCAGTAGTAGGAAAGATAAACACAGGAGACAAAGTTGAAGTTTTAGAATTACATTCAAATGGATGGATTAAAATAAAATCAGTTGACAATGTTACAGGATGGGTAAATGGAGACTATTTAACTATTGAAGGTGGAAATGTAGACGCAAAGGTACAAAATGTTTTAAACTTAGCATTTAAGCAACAAGGTAAACCATATAGATGGGGAGCAACTGGACCAAACTCTTTTGATTGTTCTGGGTTCACTTCTTATGTCTATAAAAATGGAGCAGGAGTTAATTTACCAAGAGTATCAAGATCACAAGCAACAGTAGGAAAGAAAGTATCAAGAGCAGAATTAAAACCAGGAGATTTAGTTTTCTTTGGTTCAGGTGGTTCAATTAATCATGTTGGATTGTATGTAGGAGATTCTAAATTCATACATTCACCACAAACAGGAGATGTAGTAAAAGTTACTAGCATGGCTCCAGGAACTAATTATGCAAAAAGACTTATAACTGCTACACGTGTTTTACAATAATAAGATAGATTTACATAGGATTGAATATTAACATTAAGTATGTAGAGTTACATTTAATGTTTTACATAAATATTGAAATGATTAGTAATATTAAAATAGTAATGAACGTTATAAAAACAGCAAAGAAGATAAATTTCTTTGCTGTTTTTTTTATAATAAATTATTTCATATTATAATCAAATATCAAATATAAATTTTAACTATATTATTCAATATTTGACAGATAATATGAATTTTAGATATACTTAGTAAGGAGTATATTGTAAAAAAAAATAAATTTTAGAAATTAAGGGGGATGAAATGAAAAAAATAAGTATATTAGTATTATCACTTATAATGACACTTACAATGTGCAGCGTAAGTTCATTTGCTGATTCATCAAATGATAAGGAAATGAGAGCTGCTTGGATATCTACAGTTTATAATTTAGACTGGCCTAAGACTAAAAATAATGAAGCCAAGCAAAAAAAGGAATACACAGATTTATTAGACAAATTAAAAAGTGCAGGTATAAATACGGCAGTGGTTCAAGTAAGACCAAAATCAGATGCTTTATATAAATCAAATATAAATCCATGGTCTGAATATCTTACAGGGACACAAGGTAAAGACCCTGGATATGACCCATTACCATTTTTAATAGAAGAAGCACATAAAAGAGGTATGGAATTCCATGCATGGTTTAACCCATATAGAATAACTATGGCAGATGAGAGTATTGATAAATTACCAGCTAACCATCCAGCAAAGAAAAATCCAAGTTGGGTAATTAAACATGGAAATAAGTATTACTATGACCCAGGTCTACCAGAAGTTAGAAAGTACATAGTTGATAGTATAGCAGAAGTTGTTCAAAATTATGACATAGATGGTGTTCATTTTGATGATTACTTCTATCCAGGAGTAAGTTTCAATGATAATTCGACATATCAAAAATATGGAAATGGACAGAATAAAGACAATTGGAGAAGAGAAAATGTAAATACTCTACTTAGAGATGTAAAAGCATCTATAAAGAGTATAAAGTCTAATGTTGTATTTGGTGTAAGCCCAGCTGGAATATGGAGAAATAAGAGTAGTGACCCAACAGGCTCAGATACATCAGGTAATGAAAGTTATGTAGGTACATATGCAGATACAAGAGCATGGATAAAACAAGGATTAGTTGATTATGTAGTTCCACAACTTTATTGGCCAATTGGTCTTAAAGCTGCAGATTACTCTAAATTAGTAGCATGGTGGGCTAATGAAGTAAAAGGAACAAATGTAGACTTATACATAGGACAAGGTATATATAAGCAAGGTCAATCAAGTTATAATGGACAAAATATAGCAAAAGAAATAGTACAACAAGTAACATTAAATAGAAAATATAGTGAAATAAAAGGTAGTATGTATTTTTCAGCTAAAGATATAGCAAATAGTACTTCTATACAAAATGATTTAAAGAGTCTATATTCTAGTAGTAATGAAGAGCCAGTTACTCCACCATCAAATGTTAAAGTGGAAAAATTAAGAGGTAATGAAAGATATGATACAGCAGTAGAAATAAGTAAAAAAGGTTGGGCTACAAACTCAGATACAGTAGTGTTAGTAAATGGATATTCTATAGTTGATGGTATAACATCAACACCACTTGCTACAGCAAATGATGCTCCTATATTATTGGTAAATAAGGATAATATACCAACATCTACTAAAAATGAGATAAAAAGACTTAATCCAAGTAAAGTTGTTCTAATAGGAGGAAATAACTCTATTGGAGATAAAGTTGAGAATGAGATAAAAGATACACTATCAAATGTATCAATAAATAGAGTTGGCGGTTCAGATAGATATAGTACATCTTTATTAATAGCAAAGGAATTAGTAAAAACTAATCCAGTAGAAAAACTATATATAACAAGTGGTACAGGTGAAGCAGATTCTCTTTCTATAGCTTCAAAAGCAGGAGAGGAAAAGCAACCAATAGTATTAGTATCAAAAGACAATGTAAGTGATGATGTTTACAACTGGATATCAGATTTAAAAATAAAGGATGCCTATTTTATAGGTGGTAATCTAAGTATATCTGATTCAGTAATAAACAAATTAGATAAGGTTATTACAAATGATGTATCTAAAAATAGAATAGCTGGAGAAAATAGAGAAGAAACGAATGGAAAAGTAATACAAAAATTCTATCCAAATGCTGAATATCCATCAATGTTTGTAAGTAAAAGTAATCAGTTAGTAGATGCATTAACATCAGGTCCTTTAGCAGCTAAATTAAAATCACCAGTAGTTATGCTTGGAAATAGTGTTACATCTGCTCAGAAAACTGCCTTAGAGCCTAAGAAAACGACTCTAGTATATGAAGCTGGTGATGGCATAAATCAAACTTCATTAAATACTTTCTTAAACTTAGTTAAGTAATAGAAAAATTCGTTTGATATACAGTTTGTTTTATAAGAATAAAATGAAAATTATAAATATAAATTAGAAAATAAAAAAGAACTATATGCATTTTATAATCAAGTATAATAATAACTTGAAGATAATTATGCAATATAGTTCTTTTTTAATGTTTAATCTTATATTTACAATAAACTTTATGTTAAATTTCTTATTGTTTAAATTCTATGTCATTAAATATAAAATCATGTAATATGTCTAATGTATCTGGGTCAAATCTAAGAACCCATCCAGCTTTTCCATATATACCACCTGTACTATGAATTTCATCATCAATAGGGAATTCAAATTGCTTAACATTCAAGTCACCCATTTTTAAAACTTGTGCTCCTAAAGAAAGTATTGCATTAGGTTTCATGTTAGTTTTAACATATGGAAGAACAGCATCTAATAAACCTGGATATTTAGTGACAGGTAAAGTTTCTGTTTTCTTGATTATAGCTTGTATAATCTGTCTCTGTCTGCCATCTCTAGCAAAAGCTGTATCATTGTGTCTGATACGTGCAAAAGATAGTGCTTGATATCCATTTAAAGTTTGTTCTCCTGATTTTTTAATGTATTGTATGCTACCTTTATCATCACTCTTATTCCAACCATAAGTCTCAGGAATAAATTTATTTAATTCTTTTATTTCACCTTTTTCAATGGTAACTTCAACGCCACCAACAGCATCAATTATATACATAAATGATTCGAAATTAACACAAGCATAATTCTGAATATCAACATTAAAGTTATCTTCAATTGTTTGTATTAATAAATCAGCTTGTCCATAAGCATAAGCATGAGTAAGTTTTTGTTTACCATAACCAGGGATGTCTACATAACTATCACGAGCTAATGATGTAAGTTTGATATCATTGTGTTTGTTATCAATAGTAAGTATCATCATAGCATCTGACCTTGAAGAATCTTCATTTGGTCTAGCATCTGTTCCCATAAGTAGTATGTTAGTTATTCCATTTTCATTTTTATGGTCATTATTATTTAACAAATCACTATTTATGCTCGAGTCATGAATAGCAGATAATTTATAATAAAAATATCCATAGACGCTTATAGGGAATATTACTACCAAGAAAGCCAGTAGTATAACAAATTTCTTTAATTTTGACAAAAGTACCCCTTCTTTCTTCTTTTTCCTGTATATTTTTTAATAGCATACACTTAATTATATTAAAGTATTGAGATATATTCAATACTTGTTTCAGTTACAAAAAAAAGACAAAGATATAATTTATAAGAAAATTTGTCAATTTATATATATAATTAAAAGTATATGTAATATATTAAAAAAATTTTAATTTAAAATTTAAAATAAAAACACACCTCACAATTGCAAAGAAACTTGCATTTGAGAGGTATGTACTTACTATAAAATTATTGATTTGTTTTGTAAATACTTATTCTTCCAGCATAATATCTTCAAATATAAAATCATGCATTGCATCTAATTCATATTCTTCAAAAGGAATTACATAGCCTGCTTTACCTATTTTTCTACCATTGTCAGTAGAAAGAGGGAATTCCATAGATTTAAGACTTAAATTTCCTATGCTTAATAAATCTTTTCCTAAAGATATTATTTCGTTAGGATTCATATTAGTTTTTACATATGGAAGTATTGTATTAACTAGATTAGGATATTTAGTAACTGGTAAATCCTTAACACCATTTATCAAGCTTTGTATAACACTTCTTTGTCTTCTATCTCTTTGATCTGTACTATCATTTTTTCTTATACGAGAAAATGCAAGTGTCTGATATCCATTTAATTTTTGCTCACCTGAGTTTCTTATATATTTAAGGGAACCTTTGTCATCACTTTTATTCCACTTATAAGTTTCAGGTATAAATTTATTTAATTCTCTTATTTCACTCTTATCAACAGTAACAGTGACTCCACCTAGAGCATCAACTATATCCATAAAAGAGAAAAAGTCAACTACAGCATAGTTTTGTATGTCAATTTCGAAGTTTTCCTCTATAGTTTCTATCAATAAGTTAGCTTGTCCATATACATAAGCATGTGTTAGTTTTTGCTCTCCATGCCCTGGTATATTAACATAAGTGTCTCTATTTAATGAAGTTAATTTAAGGCTTTTATTTTTATTATCAATAGTCAGTATCATCATGGCATCTGAACGAGAAACTTCTTCTCCTGGTCTTGCATCTGTGCCTAGCAATAATATATTTGTGATACTTTCTTCATTTTTATAGTCATTACTACTCAGCGCCTCTGTATTTATACTATCATCTTGGATAGTTTTTAATTTAGTAAAAACATATCCATATATGCTAACAGGAAATGCTATAACTAAAAGGGCTAGAAATATAACGAACTTTTTGAGTCCTGACAATAATATCCCCTACTTTCTAAATTTATTAATTACACACAGTTAATTATATTAAAAATTTGTTGCATAAGCAATAAAAAACACAATAAATTAGCATAAGTTTGTCATAATATAATTATTTTTATAATATTTTATAGAAGAAAGTGTGTAGTTATTATTAATTTCCTTGGAATATGATTATATGAAGACTTAAATTTTTATAAATTGATGTATATATTGAAAAAAATATTTTCCTAGATATACTTATATCATCTTACAAAATGAGCAAATTGTAATTTAGAATTTTTAGTGTATAATAGGAATTGAAAATTTAAACTGATAAAAAATAATAAAAAATAATCATAAATTATATAATTTGGGGGAGGAAATGTATGATAAAATTAATAGCAACAGACTTAGATGGAACTTTGTTAGATGAGAAGAGCGAAATAAATCCAGAGTTTTATAAAGTATTTAAAAAATTAAGAGAGAGAGGGATAATGTTTTCAGCTGCAAGTGGTAGACAGTATCAGAATCTTATAAAGAAATTTGAAGATATAAAAGATGATATGATGTTTATCTCAGAAAATGGAACATTGGTAGTATATAAAGGAAAAGAAATATTATCAAATCCTTTGGATAAAGAATTAGTAAATGAAATTATAGAAACAACAAGAAGTGTAAAAGGGAAGAAAATTGTAATGAGTGGTAAAAAATACGCTTATATAGAAAGTAAAGATGAAGCGTTTATAGAAGAAGTTAGTACTTACTATGCAAAGTTTAAAGTAGTAGATGACTTGACTAAAGTAGAAGGAGATATATTAAAGATAGCCATATTTGACTTCAAAGGTGCAGAACATAATAATAGCATCTACTTTGAAAAGTTTTCTGATAGAGCTCAAGTATGTATTTCTGGAGTAGAGTGGCTTGATTTAACTGCAAAAGGTGCAAATAAAGGAAGTGCTATAAAAAAAGTACAAAGAATGTTAGATATAAAATATGAAGAAACTATGGTATTTGGCGACCAATTGAATGATGTAGAAATGATGAAGAGTGCTTATCATAGTTATGCCATGGAAAATGCAAATGAGTATTTGAAAGAAATTGCTAGATTCAGAGCAAAGAGAAATACTGAGAATGGTGTTGTAGATAAGATAAAAGAGGTCATAAAAATAGGATAGCCATTTATAGTGGGGGTCTAAATGAAAAAAATTATTTTAGCTGGTATAAATGATAAGTTAAAAGTAGCATATAAATTGCAACTTGAAAAGGTTTTGGGAGATGTTGCAAAAATAGAAACTTATGATATAGAAGACTCAAACTTGTCAAATTGTGATGTTATAGTAGCGATGAATTATTTAGATGAACAGATAGTAGACAAATGGATAAAGAGAAATAAAGAAAAATTAGTTTTAGTAAAAACTATGTATACTAAAGATGTAGTGGAAAAGTTGAGTAAAATTCCAAAAGGAAAAAGAGTTCTCATTATAACTCCTGAATGGATATATACATTGGAATGTATAGCGATACTAAAAAAATTATGTATAAATCATATTGAATTTATACCATATAACAAAGAATTATTTGGTGTGAATATAGAAAATGTAGATACAGCAGTTTATTTGGGAGAAATTTTTTATAAACCAGATTTTATTACAAATTTTATTGATATTGGTTGGAGAGAAATTGTATATAATGGATATTTAGAAATATTGGATAGACTGGAAATAGACCCAAGTGTAGTATCATCTAAGTTAAAAGTAGTGAAAGAAAATGTATATAGTGAAGATGAGATTGATATTAAATCTATAATGGAAGATTTGAAATATAAAAATCGAGTAAGACATTTAATTGATTAAAAAATAGCTACGCATACTCATGACTTTAGTCGTGAGTTAGTAGCTAAATTAGTCAGCATATAGGGAAACTTATATGTAGAGATAGGATAGAGCCTATCCAATACTACTTGAATTGCTGGAAACCCCTAAAGCTAACCAAACTAAAACATAAGGATGAAATAAACCTAAGTGTGAAAGTTACGAAAGTAGAAAAAATTGGTTAGATGGTATAAGGTTAAACCCTAAGTACTTTAAAATGGGCAATCAGCAGGTAAGCTCCTAAGTAGGAGAAACTTCAACGACTATTCCTCTTGAGGGAAGTACACTACAAGCTATTGGTAGTGGAAGTGGGTAGACCTTAACGGATAATGCCGAAGGATAAGATATAGTCTGTGCTTGCATGAAAGTGTAAGAAGTTCATAAGAGAACTGCATAGGTAGTAGCGAACTTATGTGAACGACAACCTCAAAAATGATAAAAGTTAGGACTTACGGTTCTTACATATGTTATTTAGAAATAAATATAAAAACCTTTAAAATACTTGTTTAAAAAAATTGCACTTGTTAATATTAGGATGGGTGAGGAAAAATTGAAGTGACCCAGATATGTATATTTAGTACAATACCATATAGTATGGTGTGTAAAATATAGACATCCAGTATTACATATTCAGAAAAAACAAGTAAAGTGAGGTGATAGTAGTGGAAAAAGCATATAAGTTTAGAATGTATCCAAATAAAAAACAGCAAGAGTTAATTAACAAAACTTTCGGATGTTGTAGATTTGTATATAATAAATATCTTTCTAAAAAAATAGAAGTTTATGAAAATGATAAAGAAACTTTTACTTATAAACAGTGCAGTTCTGATTTGACCAATTTAAAAAAAGAATTAAAGTGGCTTAAAGAACCTGACAAATTTTCACTACAAAACACCTTAAAAGATTTAGAAAACGCATATAAAAAATTCTTTAAAGAAAATACAGGATTTCCTAAATTTAAATCAAAGAAAACTAATAGATTTTCATATAGAACTAACTTTACAAATGGAAATATTATGCACCTTGGTCAATATATAAAATTACCTAAACTTGGTATGGTTAAAGTAAGGGATAAACAAGTACCTCAAGGGAGAATACTTAATGCTACTATATCCAAAGAACCAAGTGGTAAATATTATGTATCATTATGTTGTACTGATATAGAGATTGAAGCATTTGAAAATACTAATAATCAGATAGGTTTAGATTTAGGAATTAAAGAATTTTGTATCTCAAGTTGTGGACAATTTATAGAAAATCCTAAGTATCTTCTAAAGTCATTAAATAAACTTGCTAAATTACAAAGAGAACTATCGAGAAAAACAATTGGTAGTTTAAATAGAAATAAAGCAAGATTAAAGGTTGCAAGACTTCAAGAACATATAGCTAATCAAAGGAAGGATTTTCTACAAAAACTATCTACTAAATTAATACGAGAGAATGATATTATTTGCATAGAGGATTTACAAGTAAAGAATATGACTAGAAATAGTAAATTATCTCGTTTAATTTCTGATGTGTCATGGTCAGAATTTGTTCGTCAATTAGAATACAAGGCTAATTGGTATGGTAGACAAATTGTAAAGGTAGGTAAATTCTTTGCAAGTTCACAAATATGCAATAAATGTGGGTATAAAAACGAGGAAATGAAGAATTTAAGTATAAGAGAATGGATTTGTCCTTGTTGTAATGTAACTCACGATAGAGATATAAATGCAAGTATAAATATACTAAAAGAAGGATTAAGACTAATAAGAGTTTAAAATAGATAACTTATGTAAGAACCGTAGGAACTACGGGGATAGCCTGTGGAGAGTTTGTAAGACATATTTTAGTACACAAAATTCTATGAAGCAGGAACCCTGTGACTTTAGTCATAGGAGGTTCAGTCGATACCAATAGGGATGATTATTTTAAATCAAGATAAAACTATAGAGCTATATAATGATTATGCAAGAAAATTACTTAATATAAAGGAAAGTAATATAGGAAAAAATTTAAGTACAATTAAGCCTTTACTGAATATATACAACTTATTTAAACGAACAAATCTTAAAAAGAATATATATTACTCAGATAAAAATCTAAATAAAGAATTTATAGTTAGCAAAAACAATATAAACTTTATGGGTAAAAATTATCAAGAGTCTATATTTATAGATGAAGTGTTTGAAGCATATGAAGGAAATACTGGAAAAATAAATAAATCTTATTTGGCTAAATATACATTTGATGATATAGTAGGAAGCTCTAAGAAGAATAAAGAAGTTATAGAATATGCTAAAAAATACGCTAAAATAGATTCGACTGTACTGATATTAGGTCAAACTGGAACAGGAAAAGAGTTGTATGCTCATTCGATTCATAATTGTTCAGATAAAAGGAATCGACCATTTATATCTATAAATTGTGCAGCAATACCAGATGAATTGCTTGAAAGTGAATTGTTTGGATATGAAAGTGGAAGTTTTACAGGGGCTAGGGCTCAGGGTAAAAAGGGTTTATTTGAAATAGCTAATGGTGGAACTATATTTTTAGATGAAATAGGAGATACAAGTCAATTATTTCAAGTGAAGCTTTTAAGAGTATTGCAAGAGAAGGAAATAGTTAAAATTGGTGGATATGAAAAAATTAGATTGGATATAAGAGTAATTGCAGCTACTAATAAGACTATAGATGAACTTAGAAATTCTAGTAATTTTAGAAAAGACTTGTTTTACAGACTTAGTACTTGCATACTCAGTATACCTCCACTTGAAGAGAGAAAAGAAGATATACCTATACTATGTAATTATTTTTTAGCAAATATGGGATATCCTTATAAAAAAATCGATGATAAATTGGGAACGTTTCTGTATAAATACAAATGGGATGGAAATGTACGAGAATTAAAAAATTGTATTGAATATGTCGGAAATTTTGGTGGTGAACTACTTACAATAAATGATTTGCCTATGATATATAAAGATTCTTACCAAAATAAATATATTGAAGATAAAGAATTTACTTTAAATACATATAATAATAATCAAAACAGAACATATGAAAATAATATAATTAGCAATACAGATTATGAAAGTAATGAGAATATAGAAAAATCTTATAATGTATATTTTGAAAACTTAAGCCATCGAGATAATATTATAGCATGTGAGATTATGAGGATATTATATAAAGAAAATTGTGGAAGAAGAATGATAGTGAAGAAGTTACAATCAAACAATGTAAATTCAAGTGAACATAGTGTTAGAGTAATTATGAACTTTTTAGAGTCAGAGGGATATATTGGGAAGAGTATTGGGAGAAATGGGAGCCATCTTGAAGAAAAAGGGGAGAAATGGGTTACTAAAAACTTATAAATAGGAAGATAAATGGGATATCGATTTAATGGTATCCCGTTTATTTTTTTTGTTTACAATACTATTTATTTTAATCAGAATAATTAAAATTTTAAAAATAGCATTTACAAGCCTTACAAGACTTAATGAGATAAAATCTACTTATTTGGCACAGTCATTGCTTATATATTAAATCACAAGTAAAAAATAATTATTCCTAGGAGGGTTTTAAATATGAAAAATGATTTAATTAATTGTGTTGATAAACATAAAAAAGATTTAGTAGAAATGGCAAAAGGAATCTGGGAAAATCCAGAAACTTCATATGAAGAATATTTTGCAAGCGATGTACAAAAGAAATACTTAGAAGAAAATGGGTTTAAAGTAAATACTGTACAAGGAATAGAAACTGCATTTGTAGCAGAGTTTGGAGAAGGTAGACCTGTGATAGGGATATTGGGAGAATATGATGCCTTACCAGGATTATCTCAAAAAGTATCTTTAACTAAAGAAGCTATAACTGAATCTGCACCAGGACATGGTTGTGGTCATAATCTGTTGGGAGTAGGAGGTGTAGGAGCAGTAGTAGCATTAAAAGCAGTTATGGAAAAAGAAAATATCAAAGGAACTATAAAGTATTTTGGATGTCCAGCTGAAGAAGGTGGGGTAGGAAAATGCAATATGTATAAAAAAGGATGTTTTAGAGATATAGATTGTGCTTTCAGTTGGCATCCTTTTGATATAAATAGCCCTTGGAGACCAACTAGTCTGTCAAACTTCTCTATGAAATTTAGATTTAAAGGAATTACTTCTCATGCAGCTCAGTCTCCACATACTGGTAGAAGTGCACTTGATGCAGTTGAACTTATGAATGTAGGTGCTAATTATCTAAGAGAACACATACTGGATTCTATACGTATGCATTATGTAATAACTAATGGGGGAGAAAGACCAAATATAGTCCCTGGTTCTGCAGAGTCATGGTATTTCTTAAGAGGTAAAAAAGCATCAGATGTAAAGAGTACTCTTGATAGGTTGGTAAAAGTTGCTAAAGGAGCAGCGATGATGACAGAAACAGAAATGGAATATGAAGTTATAGATGCAATGTATGATTATTTACCTAATCAAAGTCTGACAGATATTGTATCTGAGAATATGAAGTTGGTAGGAGCACCTAACTTTAAAGCTGAAGATTTAGATTTTGCTTATAAATTAGCAAATACAATTACAAAAGAAGAAAGAAGAAATGTAGCAACTTCATTTCAAGGAAATCTTAATATAGTAGAAAAATACCTACATGATGATATTGCTGACTTTGAAGATTATAAATACAAAAATGTATCTGGTTCAACTGATGTAGGAGATATAAGTTATATAGTACCAACTGCACAATTTGCTATGGCAGCATGGCCTATTGGTACAGCAGCTCACACTTGGCAAGCTTGTTCATCATCTGGTTCTAATGTAGGTTTTGAGGCAATGTTAAGTGCAGCAAAAGTGCTTGCTTGTTCTGCATATGATATCTTAATGGACAGAGAAAAGCTTGAAAAATCAAAAGAAGAGTTTACAAAATCTTTGGACGGATTTGAATATAAACCATTGGTATAATCTTTATTTTAAGAATAGAATTATGCTTTAAATAATAAATTAATCTTAAATTCACTAAAATTGGGGGGTAAAAAATGGAATCAAATAATATATCTAACTCACAAAAAGGGTTTTTTAGAGGATGGTTAGTTGTATTTGCTGGCTTAATATTAATGATATCTGTTTATGGAATAGTAAATAATTGTGCAAGTTTATTTATAAAACCTGTAACAGAAGACCTAGGTTTTTCTAGGTCTGAGTTTTCTCTTTATTATACAGTAATTGCTTTGTCTACTATGGTAATAGCACTCTTTATGGGTAAATTAGCAAAAAAATTTAAACTAAAAAATATAATACTTGTGGGATGTGTATTAGCAGGAATTGGTTATATAGGATATTCATATGCAAACAGTATATATGTTTTTTATTTAATGAGTATATTTTCAGGATTGGGGTTAGGTATGACAACTCTAACTCCTCTGTCAATAATAATAAGCAATTGGTTTGTAGAAAAAAGAGGTCTAGCATTAGGTTTAACTTTTATGGGAAGTGGAGTAGGTGGTATGATATTTAATCCTATAGCTAACTATATAATCTTAAACTATAGTTGGAGACAATCATATTTAGTATTGGGAATAATAATTTTAGTTACAACTATACCCATAGTTTTGATATTTATGTCTGAAAAACCAAGTGATAAAGGTTTACTGCCATATGGATATAACAATTCTTCTGAAAACGTTTTAGACAATTCTGCAAAAGGAATCATGCTTGGAGATGCTGTAAAAACTAAAATATTTTGGATTATGGTTGTAGGGTTAATTTTGATTACAATAATAGCTATGGGAGTACAAATGCATATTGCATCTTATTTGACTGATATAGGGTACTCTCCAACCTTTGCAGCAAGTGTTATATCTATAAATATGGGAGTAGTTATATTAGGGAAAATACTTCTAGGTTATGTATTTGATAAAGTTGGATGTGAAAAAGGTGTTATATTTGTGGGATTGCAAGTATTTTTAGGGGTATTGGCTCTATTATTTGCTAGTAAGTATCCAGCTATAATCGTATTTATTATATGTTGGGGTATTGGAAACTGTATGGGAACTATTGTACCTGCTCTTATAACATCAGAGATATTTGGTAAAAGAGATTATTCAACAATAGTTGGTGTAGTAAATGCAGTAGTTTTATTGGGTGCAGCTTTAGGTTCAGCTGTTACAGGAAAGCTATATGATATGTCTGGAGGATATACATTAGCATGGATGACATACTTGGTATTAACTGTAATTATGGTCGGATTTATATTAATAAGTCTAGTTTTAGGAAAAAAGAAAAAGTTAAAAGAGATTTAAATTACACTAATTAAATAAATAAAAAATATCAATGTAATTTTTAATAAAATAAATTTATTTATATAAAAATTACATTGATATTTAATAAACATCGATAAGGATATTTATTTTTTTATTATGCTCAGTATTTTGTTTTCTACTTGAGAGGCATTTTCAGCAGAAATTAGATAAACATATCTGCCAGCTTTCTCAACTATAGTATTATTTGCTATTTCAGAATTGCTTTTTTCTCCATGTCCTTCTCCAAAAGGTGCTTGTATCATGTCTTTTTTATAATTTTCTAGAGTTTTATAGATTTTATCTACATCGTCAGTTTTTATGACGATAATATCTTCTAGAGATAATTTTTCAGAAGAATTGATTACAAAACCTTGAATGATGTCTTCTTCTACGTCATTGAAATAGTTAAACTCTTTTGCATCAAAGACTTTTGATTCTTTTACAAGTAAATCAGAAGATTTTAATGCCTTTTCAATTCTTGATGTAGAAACGTTTTTGTAATCACCACTTGAAGAACAACTAACCATTCCAAATGATAAGATTATCGAAAAAAACAATATTAAAATTTTTTTCATGATAAACCTCCAAGTTTTTTAAACTCTATCTTAAATTAGTTTACTACATAATTATATAAAAATAAATGTATTTAATGTTACAGTTTTGATTAATAATGTAATATTTTGATAATAATACCTATTAAGAGGTGATTATAAATGAGAATACCAAAACATGTAGGAATTATCCCAGATGGAAATAGAAGATGGGCGAGTCAAAATGGTATGACAAAAGATAGAGGATATGAAAGCGGAATAAATCCTGGATTAGAATCTTATAGATTATGTAGAGATTTAGGTTGTGAAGAAGTAACTTTTTATGGGTTTACAACTGATAATACAAGACGTCCATCAGTTCAAACAAAAGCTTTTACAAAAGCATGTATTGATGCTGCAAATATACTCATAGATGAAGGAGCAGCTTTACTAGTTGTTGGAAATACAAAATCTCCAATGTTCCCAGAAGAATTATTACCATATACTAGTAGAATTCAAGCGAAGGAAAGTCAGATAAAAGCAAATTTATTGGTAAATTATGGATGGTATTGGGACTTGAATAATATATCAGGAGCAGAAAATATAAATAAAAATAACATACAAGATTACATACAGTCATTTGATGTATCAAGATTAGATTTGATAATCAGATGGGGTGGAAGAAGGAGATTAAGCGGTTTTCTACCTGTGCAATCAATTTATGCAGATTTTTATGTTATAGATAACTATTGGCCAGATTTTAGAGGTAATGATATAAAAGATGCTTTTAGCTGGTATGATACACAAGATGTTACTTTAGGTGGATAATTAGAGAAATTTGAAGTTTTAGATTGTAGAATGTTTTAAATTATTGAAAAAAAACCTTCTTGGTGGTAAAATAACACTAATATTATGAAAAAATAACACTAATATTATAAAAAAATGTGAAAATCTATACCAAGAAGGGTGAAAAAATGTCAAAAAGCAATAATAACAATAATTCAAGAAACAAATCTAAAAATACCAGCCATTTGAATAGAAAAAAAAGAAAATTAAATAAGAAAAAATTAGTAGTGTTGGTTTGCTTTACGATATTATTTTTATTTATTGCATTTAAAGTTACTCAAGGTGTAGTAGCCTTAGTAAAAGGGATGGATAAAAGTAATAATACCAACCAACAACAAAGTGTTAAGTCAGAACAATTTGACCTTGGCAATGAAGAAGAAAATAAAAATAAAAAATATACTGTATTCATAGACCCAGGTCATGGAGGAAATGATAAAGGGACCCAAAGTAAGACTAGTAACAGATATGAAAAAGACCTAAATTTACAAATTTCAAAGAAATTAGCAAATAAATTAGCTAAACAGAAAGATATTCAAGTTGTAGTATCTAGAACTGATGATACATATGTATCGCTGATGGATAGAGTTAATCTAGCGAAAAATAGTTCTGCTGATGTGCTTGTTTCTATCCATTTAAATGCAGAGAAAAATGGAAATACAGCAACAGGTATAGAAACCTGGTATAGAAATAAAGCGACAGATGGTTCAAAAAAACTTGCAGAGTCAGTACAAAGTACTATAGCATCCTATGTTAAAGTAAGGGATAGAGGTATAGTTGAAAATAACTTTGAAGTACTTAGAGAATCAAGTATGCCTGCCATATTGGTAGAGTGTGGTTTTTTAACGACGCCATCAGAAGAACAAAAAATAATAAATGAAAAATATCAAGACCAACTTACTGAAGGAATTGTTCAAGGAATACTTTCATACTTAGATTCTAATGGGAAAAAATAAGTTAAATTAGCTTTTGTGTATGTATTTACTTAAACATGAAATTGTGTAGTTTGCATTAAATTTATTTTGTTGAGATGTGATTAAAAAATACTATCAGAATTTAAAAACTATGAAATTAGAAATTATTTTACATATATCTAATTTCATAGTTTTTTTGCTAATAAAATTAATATTTATGAAATTAAAAAAAGTAAATTTAGTGTAGTATAGTTATTTATCTGTGATATTAACTTACATTGATTTACTATCGATTGTGCTTTATAATTAATATAGAAAAGTTTGACTGTAATATAATTTAAAAATAATATAGGGGAATTTATATGAATAAAAATAGTATGACAAAAATTTACAGTTTAAATAAAATAATTTTTATCATAATCGGAATTTTGGGAATAGTTTTACTCACAAGACATGTTGGAATAGATATAAAGGCATTAATTTTACTTTTACTAATATTATTTACTATAAATGTATTTATTTCATATCTTAAAATTAAGCTATATGAGGAGAACCTTAATTTAGAAATAGTAAATAATAATAATTCAGATAAGATTATAAATATTACTAAAGATGAGAACTTTTTAAAACATATTCAAAATTATATTATCAGCAATAAGAAAGAAAACTGTGTAATGGCTTGTTTTGATTTATGTAGACTTAAACTTATAAATGATATATACGGTTATGAACTAGGAGATGAAGTATTAGATAATATTTCAAGTAATTTAAAAAGTTATTTTGGTGAAGAGGCTATTTATGGAAAACTAAAAAGTGATGTTTTTATATTAATAATAAAGCTTGAAGATAGAGAAGAGAAAATTCCTTATTTGGTAAATCTTATCAAGAATAAAATTGTGACATTAAGTCAGATTGACAGTTTTAAAATGAATATAAATGTTGAGGCATCGATTGGAATTTATAGATTTAATAATGATGAAATTGATATAAAAAAAGCTATGGATAATGCTGATATGGCAAGAATTAAATCAAAAGGATTAAAGCACATAGAGTATGTAGAATTTGACTCTATAATGGAAGAAGAAATACAATCACTTATGCAAATAGAGCAAGATTTATTTTTAGCTATTAAAAATAAGGAATTTGTAATTCATTATCAACCTAAAGTTGATTCGAGTACAGGTAAAGTTATAGGTTCAGAGGCATTAATAAGATGGATACATCCGTCTTTAGGTATGGTTGGACCAAATAAGTTTATTCCTATAGCTGAAAGAAGTGGTTTGATAAATAATATTGGTAGATGGCTGATTCAAGAAGTCTTTGTTACTATTGACAATTGGATTTCAGAAGGGATAAATGTTTTGCCAGTTTCAATAAATCTTTCCAGAGTAGAACTATATAAAAATGATTTAGTAGATTTTTTAAAATTAATGTTTAATACATACAACGTTCCTAAAGAGCTCATAGAAATAGAAGTTACAGAAACAACAGCACTAAGAGATGTAAAGTTTATAAGTGAGAGACTTTATGAAATTAAATCTTTAGGTATAGATATATCATTAGATGATTTTGGGGTAGGCAACTCAAATTTTATCAATCTTAAGGGGATACCACTAGATGTTATAAAAATTGATAGGTCACTTATACTAGATATAGTTACAAATACAAAGACAAAGTTTATGGTAAAAGCAATTGTTAATCTTTCACAAGATTTAAATTTAACTGTTATATGTGAGGGTGTGGAGGATATGGAGCAGGTTAAAGTTTTAAATGAAATGGGATGTAATTTAATACAAGGGTACATATTTTTTAAGCCTTTAGATGAGAGTAGTTATAAAAGAATTCTTACTGACAGAAGTTATGTAAATCTAGAAGAATCTTTTTTAGATAAATACATGGCAGTTGAGGAGGCGGAAGAATGATTTCAGAAGATGCAGATTATTCAATAAGAATTATAAGAGCTATATTTAATAATGGTGAAGATAATCCAATAGATGCTAAAACAATACTAAAAAGTGAAGATATACCAGTACTAACATTGTATAAGCTTCTTAGAAAACTTTGTGCAAATAATATACTTACTTTTAATAAAGAAGATGGTAAGAAATACATGTTAAATGTATCATTGGATACAATAAGTTTAAGAACTATTGTAGAAGTAATTGATGGGAAAATATATATAAATAAATGTACGAGATATGTATCTAATTGCAGTAATTGCTTAAAAGGTTGCAAAGTAAATCGTGAGTTACTAGAAATAGAAAAAGAAATCTATAAACTTTTATCAAGAAAATCTATAAGACAAATACTAGAATAATAAATTTTCAACTATGATAATAATTGGAGGTTTTCAGCTATGGATGATATATCTCAAGACAATTTTCTGCTGTCTAAAGAGTATGAGAATAGTTTAGATGTAGATACTAAAAAAGCAAGTGGAATATATTATACTCCTAAAATCATTGTCGATTATATTGTAAAAAAAACTTTAAAAAGTCACGATATAATTAAAAATCCATACCCACGAATACTCGATATTTCTTGTGGGTGCGGAAATTTTCTTTTGGAAGTATACGATATTTTATATGATTTATTTGAGGAAAACATCTATGAATTAAAAGAGAAGTATGACGAGACTTATTGGACTGTTGATAATATACACAGTCATATATTAAATTATTGTATATATGGTGCTGATATTGATGAGAAAGCAATAAAAATCTTAAAAGACAGTTTAATAAACAAAAAGGCAATAAATGACTTAGGGGAATCTGATATAAAGATTAATCTATTTTGTTGTGATAGCCTTAAAAAGAACTGGAGATATAAGTTTGATTATATAATTGGTAATCCACCATATATTGGTCACAAAAAACTTGAAAAGAAATATAAAAAATTTCTTATAGAAAAATACAGTGAAGTTTATAAAGATAAGGCTGATTTGTATTTTTGTTTTTATAAAAGGATTATAGATATCTTGAAACAAGGAGGCACTGGCAGTGTTATAACTCCAAGATATTTTTTAGAAAGTCTATCAGGTAAAGATTTGAGAGAATATATTAAATCAAATGTCAGAGTTAAAGAAATAGTTGATTTTTTAGGTGCAAATATATTTAAAAATATAGGGGTATCTAGTTGTATACTTACTTTTGATAAGAAAAAATCAAAAGACAAATCTATAGATATATTTAAAATAAAAAATGAGGATATCTGTATAAATAAATTTGGAACTCTAGAAGAACTTTTAAATAGTAGCAATTTTGATTATTTTAATATAAATCAAAGTTTGTTGTCTGATGAATGGATACTCGTAAATAAAGCTGATGGAGTTTTTTATAATAAGATACAAGAAAAGTGTAACTATAGTTTGGAAGATATAGCAATAAGTTTTCAAGGAATAATTACAGGTTGTGATAAAGCGTTTATTTTAAGTAAAAATGATGTAAAATTGAACCTTGTAGATGATAAATTTTTAAAATGTTGGATAAAAAGTAAAAATATAAATAAATATACAGTAGATAAAAGTGAATATAGGTTGATATACTCGAATGATATAGATAATGAAGAAGAAAATAAGAAAATACTTGATGAGATTATAGGAATATATAAGTCAAAGCTAGAAAACAGAAGAGAATGCAAAAATGGAATAAGGAAATGGTATGAACTTCAGTGGGGAAGAGAAAAGCTTTTCTTCGAAAGGAAAAAAATAATGTATCCTTATAAATCAAAAGAAAATAGATTTGCGATAGATTATGATAATAACTTTTCAAGTGCAGATGTATATTCTTTTTTCATAAAAGAAGAGTATTTAGATAAATTTTCATATGAATATCTAGTTGGAATTTTAAATTCCAGTATTTATGATAAATACTTTAAGATAACTGCTAAAAAAATGAGCAAAAATATATACGACTACTATCCTAATAAGGTTATGAAGATAAGAATTTTTAGAGATAATAATTATGAAGAAATAGAGAGTTTATCAAAGCAAATAATATCAATTTTATTAAATAACTCTATAGATAAAGAAAAGGTAGAAAGGTTACAGATAAAAATGGATAACTTAATAATTGATTCTTTAGGTATATAAGTTTTTATAAATATGAATAAAATTACAGGATGTTAATTATTTATCTAAGATTTGAATAAAAAGTTAACCGTATAAAAAGTATTAAAGATATATACTTTTAAATGTTTTTTTGATAAAATAAAAATAAATTTGTGCAATTTTATTTTTCTCCAATAACTAAAAATAGTTTTTTGAATTAATATTTGCTGAGAAATAGAAATCAGAAACGTTTTTAATATAGTAGGTGATAATATGAAAGGATTAGTTTTAGAAGGTGGAGGAACAAAAGGAGCTTACCAAATAGGGGCTTATAAGGCTTTAAGAGAGCTTGGGATAGAGTTTCAAGGAGTAACTGGCACATCAATTGGTGCTTTAAATGGAGCATATATAATTCAAAATGATATTGAAGTAATGGAAGATATTTGGTTAAACTACGATTATACTCACTTTATGAATATGGATAAAGATACCTATGAGAAATTTAAAAATGTAGATTTTACTACTAAAAATATCAATGCACTTTTTGAACTTATAAATAAGGCTAGAAAAAATGAAGGTATAGATATAAGCCCCATGAGACAATTAATGGAAACTACATTAAATGAGGATGTAATACGAAAATCAAAAAAAGACTTTGGGCTTGTTACAGTTTGGTGGGATAAAAAGATTAATCCACATCCTTTATATATTGAAGATATGCCACAAGGAAGATTGATTGATTATTTAATTGCTAGTTCTAGTTTGCCTATTTTTCAATCAAATATAATGGATGATAAATTATATCTTGATGGAATGTTTTGTGATAATATGCCAATAGGACTTTTAGAAGACAAAGGTTATGAAGATGTTGTTGTAATTAGGTTGATTGATGATTTTCTTGGAAGAATGAATTTAAATAAACATCAGAATATAAATATAAAAACTATAATACCATCAGAATATTTGGGAGGTTCTCTTAATAAAGATAGAGATAATGTAGAAAAAAATATTCGATTGGGTTATTTGGATACTATGAAAGCATATGAAAGATGTAATGGGATTAAATACTATTTTGATGTAGAATATAAATATAATGAAGAATATTGTTTTGATAAGTTTAGAAGTATGAGTAATGAAACTGTGCAATTTATTTGTAATTTATTAAATATAAAGAGAGATGTTTCTTTAAGAACTATTATGGAAAGTGTAATACCAAAGCTTGGTGAGACACTTGGATTACCAAAAAATTTTTCATATAAAGATTTATTTTATTGTATATATGAAAAAAAACTTGAAGAAAATAGCATAAATAGAATAAAATTATACGATTTTAACAAAGTTATAGATGTTGTAAATACAAATATTGATTCTAATAAGAACTTAGCTTCTAATTTTGAAATCAGACCTAAAATTAGTATTAAAAAGAACAAAAATACAAAATTATTGACAAATTGTATTATAAAAGACTTAAAAAATCAAAGTTAAATAAAAAACAAAAAAAAATTTGTAATTATACTCGAAAAAAGTGTATATTAGTAGTATAATATTTTTGTAGCACTAGTGGGAACAAAAAATGACCATAGGACAAAAAAGTACCACTAAGTACCATTAAAGTAAAAAATAGGAAAACAATTTTAAAAAATATAAAATGTAAAGTCTATAGGAGGATTTAAAAAATGGAAAAAGTAGTTAGTATCAAAAATGCAAGTGGATTACATGCTAGACCAGCAGGAATGTTTGTTAAGAAGGCAGCTGAATTCAAATCAACAGTAGAAGTTGTAGCAAAAGACAAAACTGTAAATGCAAAATCAATAATGGGAATAATGAGTTTAGGTTTAGCTCAAGGAGAAGAATTAAAGTTAGTTGTAAATGGAGACGATGAAGAAGTAGCTTTAGCTGCAATGGTTGAATTAGTTGAAAGTGGATTTGGAGAATAGATATAATAATTTTTTAGATTGATATTTATAATCTAATCATTACTTAAAGTAAAAGTAACAGAGAAACATTAAACATATACAGATTGATATTTGTAGATATTTAATTTCTTTGTTACTTTCATGTTTATTTAATCAGAAGATTAAGACTATTGTTAATTGGGTATGAAAATACAAATATTTTAGAATATGAAATAAGATATTTTTAATCATAAATTCAGTGTAAAAATACAGAAGATATTTTTTAGGAGGTAGAGTTATGGCTTACAAAGGAATAGGTGCTTCTCCAGGTGTTGCTTTAGGGAAAGCGTTAGTAGTTGAGCATAGTGAATTAGTAATTGAAAAAAAATCTATAGATAATGTTGAAGCGGAAATTGCTAAATTAGAAAATGCAGTTGCAGTTTCTAAAGAAGAATTAATAAAGGTTAAGGAAAAGGCTTCTGAAGAATTAGGAGCAGAAGAGGCAGAAATATTTGAAGCACATTTATTAGTTTTAGAAGACCCAGAATTAATTGGTTCTGCAATAGACAAGATTAAAACTGAAAATGTAAATGCAGAGTATGCTTTAAATGAAATAAAAGAGATGTTTGTTAGTATGTTTGAGTCTATGGACAATGAATATATGAAAGAAAGAGCAGCAGACATAAAAGATGTTACAAATAGAATACTTAGACATATATTAGGAATTAAAGTTGTTGATTTATCTGCTTTAAGTGAAGAAGTAGTATTGATAGCACATGATTTAACTCCATCAGATACAGCAACTATGAATAAAAAAATGGTTTTAGGATTTTTAACTGATATAGGTGGAAGAACTTCTCACACAGCTATAATGTCTAGAACTTTAGAAATAGCTGCAATCGTTGGATTAAGTGATATAACTTCAAATGTTAAGGATGGAGATTTTGTAGTCTTCAATGGAGATACTGGTGAAGTAATCATTAATCCAGATGAAGAGACTATAAATAAATATACTGAGTTAAAAGCTAAATATGAAGAAGAGAGAAAAGCATTACAGTTATTAAAAGGAAAAGCATCTGTGACTTTGGATGGAAAGCATGTAGAATTAGCTGGTAATATAGGGACTCCTAATGATATAGAAGGTCTAATAAAGAATGATGCTGAAGGTGTTGGTCTTTATAGAACAGAATTTTTATACATGGATAGAGATTCTTTCCCAACTGAAGAAATTCAATATGAATCTTACAAAGCTGTACTAGAAGGAATGGATGGAAAACCTATAGTTATAAGAACATTGGATATAGGTGGAGATAAAGAATTAAGTTATTTAAGTATGGAACCTGAAATGAATCCATTTTTAGGTTATAGAGCAATAAGACTTTGCTTAGACAGAAAAGATATATTTAAGACTCAATTAAGAGCTTTATATAGAGCAAGTGTTCATGGGAAACTAAGAATCATGTTCCCTATGATTTCATCTTTAGAAGAATTATTACAAGCTAAAGAAGTTGTAAAAGAAGTTTTAGCAGAACTTGATTCTGAGGGTGTGGCTTATGCTAAAGATGTAGAAATTGGTATGATGATAGAAGTTCCATCTGCTGCTGTAATATCTGATGTACTAGCTAAACATGTAGACTTCTTCTCTATAGGAACTAATGACTTAATTCAATATACTTGTGCAGTTGATAGAATGAATCAAAAAATAAGTTATCTTTATAACCAATTTAATCCAGCTGTTTTAAGACTTATAAAGACTGTTATAGACAATGCACATAAAGAAGGTAAATGGGCAGGTATGTGTGGAGAATCTGCTGGAGACCAAAAAATGATACCAATACTTTTAGGTATGGGATTAGACGAATTCTCTATGTCTCCAATATCAATACTTCCTGCTAGAAAGCTAATAACTTCAGTTAAAGAATCAGATATGAAAAAATTAGCTGATGAGGTACTTAATATGGGTACTGCTGAAGAAATAAAGAAATATATTGAAACTAGTTTTAATATGTAATTATTAAATTATATCTACATAAATACTTATTTAGGTAGATTATAGATAGTGAAAATTATTTTATGAATAAGTAAAAGCCATAGTTTGTTATATATACTATGGCTTTTTTATTGTATAATTTAAGATATTATAATATTTATAGTTTGGTATTAAGAATATAGTCTGCATCTAATAAATATTTAATGGAGGTATACAATTTGAAAAGAATAAAAGCAAAAGTGTTTATTATAGCTATACTTGTTTTGAGTTCTATAATATTATATTTAAATACAAAACACAACTTAATAAGTGATAAACAGGATAAAAAAATATATTTAGATTTAAAAGATACAAAAAAAATAGAGATTTATAATAATATTAGTCAAGAAAAAGAGTATAAGCCAATTTTAATTTCAGACAAACATCTAATAGATGAAATATTAAATTATTTAAATAGTGTAGAGGATTATGATGAAAAAGATAAGAACACAAATGAGATTACATCAAAAAGCCAGAGTATAAATTTTTATAATAGTGGAGGAGAACAAAAAATCATAAATTACTCATATAATAGTACACATAATGTTGGAAATATTGAATATAATAATGAAAAATTTAATGTACCACATGATTTTTTTAGGTTAACATCATCACTTGAAGAATTTAGGCCTCAATATTCAAAAGTACCTAATGATGTAAAGGAACTTTTTAAAAAGTATAACTGGACACCAAGTTTTCTAATAGCTTCTCAACAAAAAACAATTCCAAATAATTTTAAGTACTCATCCGAAGATACAGTGGAGAAGATATACTGGGCATATAATATAGAGTTATCTAAAGATATAGGTTTAGACTTTTCAAACTTAAAATCAAAAGAGATTACTGCTGAGATATATAATTTAACAGAACCATTATCAGATGGACTTAAAGATACTCTATTAAGTACTAGAGGTATAATAATAAGGTATGAAGGGAAAATTGTAGGGTCATATATTGATTCTGGAAGGCATGAAGGGAATGCTATTAGCTTAAAAAGACATAGTTTTAAAGATGTGGTAAAAGAAGACTTAAATATATGGGTGGAGGATAATTGTATAGATAAGTCAAATCCTTTATATATAGAGGTATCAAAGCTAAGTAATGAGGATTTAATAAAAATGTATATAAAGGCTATAAAAGAAAATAATACAAAGGTTTTATTAACTACTATGGATGTAGAAAGTAAGATAAGCACTCTCTTTATTAATTTGGATAATCATAAGCTTTTTAATGATACTAAGTTTGAGATGAATTTACCAGATTATATTGATAATGATAAAATTGTATATATGGAAAAGATGGATTTAAAAGAAAATGATAAGAGATGTTATAATGTGATATTTGGGGGTAATGATATAATGAGTGACACTGGAAGAGGAACTTTCTCAGATATTAATATTGATGTTGTAAATGAAAAAGGAGTGTGGAAAGTGTCTGGCTTTACAAAATAAATCTAGAATAAATATTGTTAAAAATTAATATTGTATTGAAAAATAATTAAAAGTATTTAATAATAGAATTAAGGGAAGACTAAGTTTATAAATAAAAATAAATAATAAAAAATTAATAAAATAAATGTGATATCCAAATAAATCCTGAATCTAATTTGAGTTTTAATATAGAGAGTCTAAAGTTTGATTATTAAAGATTTAATTGTAAGTGGTTACAGTTGATGATATTGATATAGAGATTAAAGTTTAGAATAGAAAGTTACCTTAAATTTAAAAATGCAAGATAACACAATCTAAAAATTATAATCACTCAATGGGTTTATGGATTTATTTGTTTATTATAAATAAATGGGAGTAGATTTATCTACTCCCATTTTGTATACTATTGTTAATTTAATTTAAAAATTTATAATACTAGCTAAGACTTTCTGCATTAGTAGCAAATAATTTTTTAATAGCATTATTTCTAGCATTTAAATCATTACTAGAATCATTTGTTTTTTTCATAATTACTGAGTAACGTTTTTTATTTATAAAAAATATTAAAATCTTATCATCATCAAAATTGTATTCTTTGTATCTATCAATAGACTCATAACCTAAGTTTAATATGTCCTTATTTTTTATACTATCTACATCTAAAATGTATGATGGGTCAGCCTTTAGTAATATATTAATTAAACATTTTTCTTCACCAGCACAGAATAACTCCATTTTATTTGATATAGATTTAGATTGTTCTGAAGTTATTTTTGCAGGAATAAGGTCATTATTATCATCTCTTAAAAGATGGCCATGTGTGTCTTGTTGATACACTAAATTGACTTTTTTCTTAGGGACGCTGATTATTTTGTCTAAATGCACATAATGATGATTTTCAACAAATCCTTCATTTAATATTTCAACAAAATTGTCAATCTTACCTAGACAAAAAGATTCTATAGATTCTTTACAGAATTTATTTGTAAATGGGATTATGTTTACGTTTTCCTCATCTGTATTCCATGCTATGGCATAATCTAACGAATATACTTCTTCCTCTATATCTGCAAAATTAAATTGTACTATCTTTCCTTTCAAAATTACTCGACCTCCATCTTTATAATATATTTAATATACTTTATAAAACTTATATTATATTTAAATAATATCATAAATTGAATGATTATGATATAGTAAATGATAAAAAAATTGAAAAAAATCACTATAAATGAGTAATAAATATAAATAGTGTATACTAATGGGATGAAAAATGTCCAATATTAACTTTATCACCCCACATATGTAAAATAAATTTATTAATATAAAATATAATCTATCGACAATGAATAGACTTTTAAAGGAACTTAATATAAAATTAATTAAATAAATACTTAAAAACGATTTACTTTAATGATAAAATCGTATTAAAGGAGGTTAATTTTATGGATATAAAAAATAAAATTAAATCTATATTTTTACCAGAAAAAGATGACTATTTAGATGATGAAGAATTTGAGGATGATATAGAGAATAATGAGGAGAATTCAAAGGAAGACAATAAAGTACATTTAAATGACTTAAGCAGAGTAAAATATGATTACAGAGAATTAAAAGACATAGAAAATCAGACAGAAGAAATGTGTTTATTAGCAGTAAAACAGGATGGGACTATAATTGAGTTTGTAAAAGATAAGACTTATAGAGTATGTATGGAAGCAGTAAAACAGACATACAAGGCTCTTAAGTATATAACAAATCAGCCTGAGGATGTTTGTATAGAAGCAGTTAAACAGAACTACAGAGCTTTATATTACATAAATGATAAGACAGATAATGTATTAATTGAAGCTATAAAAAACGCATCTAATCATGATGTCATGGAAGTTTTTAAATTTGTAGAAAATCAGACTGAAGAGGTATGTTTAGCATTTATAGAAAGAGCATCAAAGAATGATGTGGCAGAAATACTTAAAGATATAAAGGAGCAAACTCCAACTATATGTTTAGAGGCAGTAAAAAAAGATGGAAAATCTTTAGCTTATGTCAAAGAACAAACTTTAACTATATGTTTAGAAGCAGTAAAAGAAAACTATAGTGCTCTACCTTGTGTGGAAGAACAAACAGAAGAAATATGTATAGAAGCAGTAAAACAGAATGATTTTGCCTTGTATTATGTAAATAAGCAGACAGAAAAAATATGTATAGAGGCAGTAAGAAGAAGTTATATGGCACTACAATATGTAAAAAAACAGACAGAAGATATATGTATGGAAGCAGTTAGAAGTGATGGAAGAGCACTACAATACGTAAAAGAACAGACAGAAGATATATGTATGGAAGCAGTTAGACGAAATGGAAAAGTATTACAATATGTAAAAAAACAGACAGAAGATGTATGTATAGAGGCGATAAAAGGTTCATTTGAAGAACTTCAAATAAAAGAAATATTAAGCTATGTAAAAGTTCCAACAGAAAGAGTTTTTGTAGAAGCAGTAAAACAAAATGGAAAGACTCTTAAATATATAGAAAATCAGACTGAATTAATGTGTATAGAGGCAGTAAGAGAAAATTATAATGCTTTACAATATGTAAAGAAACAAACAGAGGAAGTTTGCTTAGAAGCGGTAAATCAAAGCTATGAGGCTCTTAAATATGTAAAAGAGCAAACAGAAGAAATTTGTTTAAAAGCAGTAAAGCAAGATTATAGAATGCTAAAATATGTAAAGAGACAAACAGAAGAGATATGCTTAGAAGCAGTAAAACAAAATTATAGAGCTTTGGAATTTGTTTATAATCAAACAGAAAAAATTTGCTTGGAAGCAGTAAAACAGAATAGAAAAGCATTACAATATGTAAAACAAAAACAAAGTTAAAATATATAGAAAAATATATGTAAAAACACCTAGCTTATAGTAATAAGTTAGGTGTTTTTATGTATATAAAGCATAGTAAAAGTATTTTATTATAATTATTTTGTTATATAAAGAATAGCCAAAGATTTATATAGGTCTTTTTTTGACCAGTTTTACAATTTTAGCAACTAGTTTTGTAAAGTATATTGAATTTTCTCAAAAAAGAAGGTATTCTATGTATGTAAAATTTTTTTGGAGGTAAAAATGTTTAAGAAATCTGCTGATAAAATGACATCTGTTTTAATTTGTAATAATATGATAGATAATAATGAGTCCAAAGTTTATTCTTATGGATTTGAAATATTGATAGCTTTTATAGTTAATATAACTACCATGCTGCTCATAGGTTTTTTATTTGGTAAATTTACATATATATTGTTTTTTTTAATGTGTTACTGTCCAATAAGACAATTTTCAGGTGGGTATCATGCAGACAATTATTTTAGGTGTCTATTGACTTTTGTTTTTATAATTTTATCTACAATATTAATTATAGAAAACCTAAATTTATACTTATTTAAAAATATCATTATGGTTATTGCTAGCATTAGTTGGGTTGGAATTTGTATTCTATGTCCAATAGAACATAGAAGCAATCCTATAAGTGATAGAGAAAAGTCAACTTACAAAAAAGTTGCTGTGTCTATATCTACAGTAATATTATTAATGACGGTTTTAAGTTTTTTATTGAATATATTTGTAGATTATTTCATATATAGCGTATTTGCTATGTTTTGGATTTTTATAATGTTGTTATTAGGGAAATTAAAAGCTAAGAATTTAAGTAAAATATGTGTGAGGGAGAATTAAGTTATGAAGAAGTTTTTTGTAAAATTTATGAAGTTTGCTAGTTCATTAGCACTTAGCACTGCAATCTTGTCAGCTAATAGTACTTGTCCCTGGATTATACATCAACCTAAAGTTCCTAAAGAAATTAAGCATTTAAAGAAGATAAATTAAATACAAGCAATTATATAAAATTATTATAAAAAAGAAATTATTATATTTTAATAAGATTAAAACTATATAAAAATTAGAAATAAAATTTATTTTAGGGGCGCATAACATATATTTTATAGTGTATTATTGTGCCAATTTAGGGGGATGTAGTGTATCCAATGAAATGACTTACGAATAGTAAGTCATTTTTGTATTGTATGTATTTTAGATAAACTTATGATATAATGAAGGGTAAAGTTTAATTAAAACAATAAAAAACTTTAGTATAGATAGTAATTTAGGAGGTAGGTTATGAGTATGATACATAAATTTTCTATGAATGGATATAATATCGTTTTAGATGTGAATGGTGGAGCTGTTCATGTATTAGATGATGTTGCATACGACTTATTAGACTTTTATAAAGAAAAAAGTAAAGAAGAAGTATTAGATATATTGAAATCTAAATATCAAGAAGAAAAAATAAATGAAGCATATGAAGAAATATCAAATTTAGAAAAAGAAGGTCTTTTATATACAGAAGATACATATCAATATCATCCAAGTTTTGTACATAGAGAGCCTGTAGTAAAAGCTTTATGTCTGAATGTAGCCCATGACTGTAATTTAAAATGTAAGTATTGTTTTGCAGCTCAAGGTGATTTTGGTGGAGAAAAAGAACTTATGAGTTTTGAAGTAGGTAAGGCAGCAATAGACTATTTGATTGCTAACTCAGGCAGTAGAAAAAACTTAGAGATAGACTTCTTTGGTGGAGAGCCTTTGATGAATTTTGAAGTTGTAAAACAGTTGGTTGATTATGGTAGAAGTATTGAAAAAGATTATAATAAGAATATAAGGTTTACAATAACTACAAATGGTGTACTATTAAATGATGAAATTATAGACTATATAAATGAAAATATGCACAATGTAGTTTTAAGTTTAGATGGAAGAAAAGAAGTTAATGATAATATGAGACCAACTTTAAATGATAAAGGAAGTTATGATATTACATTGCCAAGATTTAAAAAACTTGTGGAAAAAAGGGAAAAAGATAAGTATTACTATATAAGAGGAACATTTACAAGAGATAATTTGGACTTTGCTAAAGATGTCATGCATTTTGCAGATTTAGGATTCAAATTAACGTCTGTAGAGCCAGTTGTTGGAGATGAAAGTAATCCATATGCACTTAGAGAAGAAGATTTACCTAAGATATTTGAAGAGTATGAGAAGTTTGCTGTAGATTATGCAGATAGACAATTACAAGGAGATGGATTTAAGTTTTTCCATTTTATGATAGATTTAAATCAAGGACCATGTGTAATAAAAAGAATAACTGGATGTGGAGCTGGAAATGAGTATCTTTCTGTAACCCCAAATGGAGATATATATCCATGTCATCAATTTGTTGGAAATGAAGAATTTAAAATGGCAAATATATTTGATAAAGAAATTGTACTTCCAGAAAGCTTAAAAAACATGTTTAGAGAAGCTCATGTATACACTAAAGAAGATTGTAAACAATGTTGGAATAAGTTTTACTGTTCAGGTGGATGTCATGCAAATGCAATAAACTTTAATAATGACATATCAAAGCCATATGAATTAGGATGTGAAATGCAAAGAAAACGTACAGAGTGTTCTATAATGATACAAGCGAAGTTAATGTTAGAAGGGGCAACTAACTAAATTTATATTTTAAAGGAGTTGTTTATATATGATTAGAGATTATTTAGAAGATAAGCCTTTAATTGATGACAGTGTATTTGTGGCAAAATCAGCAGATATAATTGGAAATGTCAAAATAGGTAAGGATTCAAGTGTATGGTATAATGCAGTAGTTAGAGGAGATGAAGGACCAATAACTATTGGAGAAAATACTAATATACAAGATTGCTCTATAGTACATGGAGATGCAGATACTATAATTGGTAATAATGTAACAGTCGGACATAGGTCAATAGTTCATGGTTGTAAAATAAGCGACAATGTCTTGATTGGTATGGGTTCAATAATATTGGATAATGCTGAGATAGGAGAATATACGTTGATAGGAGCAGGTACATTAATTACATCTAATAAGAAGTTTCCACCAGGTGTTTTAATAATGGGCTCTCCTGGTAAGGTTGTTAGAGAACTTACAGAAGAAGACAAAAGATATATTGATGAATCGTATAAATGGTATCTAGAGGCAGCACAAAATCAAAAATATTAAATTAAAAGGTGGTTGTTTCAAAACATACTTAAATCTGTTTTGAGGCAACCACTAATTTATTTTATTAAATTTAGTTGATATCTAAGTTTTCAAAAAGTGTTTGATTAGGATAGGTATAAAATGTCAAAAATAAAAGTTAGCTGAGTTAAATAAATTTAATAAAATTACTAGTATATGTGATAAAATTAAATATTAAAGAGGATATAAGATATTAGAGTATCAATTGGTAAAATAATGTCATGTATGTTATAAATTAAGGTGTAAGTTTTCGGGTATACCTACTTTAGGAGTGAAAATATTTGAGAATAAGTTATAGAAATTTAAAAAGATATAGAGAAATTGGATATGTTTTAATAAAGTATGGATTTAGTTTTATTGTAGAAAGATTAAATATAGAAGGAATAGCTTATAAAATACCACTTTTTGACCCACCAGAAGAAATAAAAAATATGACAACTGGTGAGAGAATAAAAAGAGTTTTAGAAGAACTAGGGCCTACATATATAAAAATAGGACAAATATTAAGTACAAGAAAAGACTTGTTGGACCAAGATATAATTGATGAAATATCAAAACTTAGAGATGATGTTGAGAAATTTGACTCAGATATAGCTATTGAGATATTTAAAGAAGAAGTGGGATTAAATATAGAAGAAATATTCTTAGAGTTTAAAGAAGAACCAATCGCAGCAGCTTCAATTGGTCAAGTTTATGAGGGAGTTCTTAGAACTGGAGAAGAAGTAATTGTAAAAATTCAAAGACCCAATATGGAGAAAATAATAAAATCTGATTTGGAGATTCTTAGAACGATTGCAAATACTTTAAAGGATTTAAAAAAAGATTTTAATTTAGATTTAGTACAAATGATTGAAGAATTTCAAACTCAATTAATGAGAGAACTTGACTATACTTTTGAAGCTATAAATGCAACTAAATTTTCTAGGATATTTAAAAATAGTGATGAAGTATATATACCTAAAATATACCCAGAATATAATACTAAGAAAATTTTAGTAATGGAGAAGGTTAATGGTACAAAATTAAGTGATGTAGAAAAAATAAATAGGTTGGGATATAATACAAAAACTATTGTTGAAATAGGAGTGAGGTCTTTTTTTACACAAGTATTATCTCATGGATTTTTTCATGCAGACCCACATCCAGGTAATATATTTGTAGTTTCTAAAAATAAGATAGCATATATAGATTTTGGAATGATTGGAATTATTGACAATAAAACTCTAAACCAATTAAATGAAATTGCACTAGCAGGTGTAGAAAAGAATGTGGACAAGATAATATACTTGTTGATAGAGATGGATGCGTTAAATGGAGAAGCAGATATTAAAGGTCTTAGACAGGATTTACTTTATCTAATACATTATTACTATGATATTTCTATAGAAAAAATAAATGTAACAGATATATTAAATGAACTGTTTAGATTTTTTAGACAGTATAAGATAGTCATGCCTGCACAGTTTGTGACACTTGCTAAGACTGTTATAACATTAGAAGGAACAAGTAGAACTTTAAATTCAGATTTCTCTTTTGGTTCTATGGGAAAAGAGTTTATGAAACATCATTATAAGAATAAATTTAATCCTAAGAATGTCGTTTTAAGTTCAAGACAAAATGTAGAAGAAATATTACTTGATATAAAAACTATTCCAAAACAGTTAAAAGCAATCTTAAAGAATATAGAAAGAAATAATATAAAAATGCAAATTGAAGATGTTAAAATGACAAAATTAGAAAATTGTATACTAGAGTTAACGTCTCAAATATCACTGAGCTTAGTGTTAGCATCGATTATAGTGGGTTCTTCCCTTATAATTGCATCTCCAAATATAGAAAATAATATATGGATAAAGTTTACTGCTATAGGAGGTTTCTTTATATCTTTTATAATAGGACTTTGTTTAGTTATAAGGAGTATTAGGTCAAAATATAAAAAGGATTAGGGGGAATTAAATTTGAAAAAGTGGATATTGAAGTATAAAGGTAAAATAGAGGAAAGTGAATTTAGCAAAAAAATTAATATTTCCCCGGAAATATGCCAAATTTTAAAAAATAGAGGAATATGTACTGAAAAAGATTCAGAAATATTTATGAATCCATCTTTAGATTATTTAAGAGACCCTTTCTTGATGAAAGATATGCAGAAAGCTGTTGATAGAATAAAGTCAGCCATTGAAAATAATGAAAAGATTTGGATTTATGGAGATTATGATGTTGATGGTGTATCATCTACTTCTATTTTATGTATATATTTTAAGAGTATTGGGTATCATGTGGATTACTATATTCCAAATAGATTAGAAGAAGGATATGGTATAAATGAAGAGGCTATTAAGCTTATAAGCTCTAGGGGATGTGACTTGATTATAAGTGTTGACTGTGGAATTACATCAGTATCTGAGGTTAATATAGCGAATAATTTGGGTATAGATGTTATAATAACAGACCATCATGAATGTCAAAATGAGATTCCATCAGCTTTTGCAGTAATAAATCCAAAACAAGAAGATTGTAATTATCCATTTGATTCATTATGTGGATGTGGGGTAGCGTTTAAAATGATTCAAGCATTAACTCCAAAAGAAGAATTTAAAAATAGTATGTATGATTATTTAGAAATAGTAACTTTGGCAACTATTTGTGATATTGTTCCACTTATAGATGAAAATAGAATAATTGTAAAAAATGGTTTAAAATCAATGAAAGAAGGCAAAAATATTGGATTAAGAGAGCTTATAAAAGTTTGTGGTGTAGAAAGTGATAAAATAGGCTCTTCTCATATAGGTTTTGCAATAGGTCCTAGGATAAATGCTTCAGGTAGATTAGGGTATTCTTATTTAGGAGTGGAGTTGTTTACCACTCAATCTAAAGAAGAAGCTGAAGAAATAGCCAATATATTAGAAGAAAAAAATAATGAAAGACAGATGATAGAAGCTAAGATGTATCATGAAGCTGAAGAAATGTTAAGGTCTAATAGTAGATATAATGATGATAAAGTTTTGGTTTTAGCTAAAGAAGGTTGGCAACATGGAATAATAGGAATTGTAGCATCTAAGCTAACTGAAAAATACTATAAACCCACAATTCTTTTAGGTATAGATAATGGAGAGGCTACTGGTTCAGCAAGGTCTATAAAAGGATTCAATATATTTGAAGCTCTTGTAAAATGTAAAGATTTAATGACTAAGTTTGGTGGTCATGAGCAGGCAGCAGGGTTATCTTTAAATTCAGATAATGTGGAAGCTTTAGCAAATGAAATAAACAAATTTGCAAGTTATAATTTAACTGAAGATGACATGATAGAGAATGTGAATGTTGAATTTGAACTACAAGAAAATGTAATAAATTTAAATCTTGTAGAAGAATTACATAAGTTAGAGCCTTTTGGGTTAAATAATCCAAATCCTAGATTTATAGTTAGAAATTATATTTTAAAAGACTTAAAAGTTATAGGTAAAAATCAACAGCATCTAAAATTAAGTATAGAAAAAGAAAAAAGCTATGAATGTATAGGATTTAACATGAGTCATTTAAAGTCATTGTATAAAGTAGGAGACAAAGTAGATGTATTGTTCCAGCTGGATGAAAATAACTATATGGGAAATCGAAAAGTACAATTGTTGCTTAAAGATATCCGATTAGCTCGACCTAAAAGTGCAAGTAATGACAAACTTTCACTTAAATTAATGTCAAAAATAATACCCAAAGATACACAAAGCTTGTATAATATATCTGTATCTGATTTTGATTTATTTGATGGAAATACTGATATAAATATATTTGATTATTTTGAAAAAGGCACATTAATAATATCTAATTCTATAAATGGGTTTTATAGAGCAGTGTCAGATATATCACTTATGGATTTAGATTTTAAGATAAATTACAATATTATTGAAGACATTAGCAAAAATACTGATAAATTAGAGCTTATATTTTCTCCTAATATTGATAAAATAGACTTAAAAAGATATAATAATATTATTCTTTATGATTATTTATACAATAAAGGCGAATATTCGTATATATATGAGAATAAAAGAGAAGAAAGTGAAATTATAAAATATTATAATAAAACAGACCTATTATATTTAAAGAATGTAGTTAGTAATATAGTTCCATCAAGAGATGAATTTATAACAATTTATAAACAAGCACTTATAAAAAAAGAAATTGATTTGGATATGTTAAATATAAAGGGAACTTTTAATGTAATTCCATTAAAGTTTTTTACGATATTGAATGTGTTTAGAGAATTAAATTTACTTGACTTTAATTTAAATTATGAAAAAAATTCTGTACTCATAAGAATATTGCCAAAACCACAGAAGAAATTAGATTTAAGTGAGAGTTTAATACTCAATAATCTAAAAAATTTAGAAAAACAATATAATAGCAGTTATTAGGAGGCGTTTCCCATGGATTTAAAAAACTTTATAAGGAATATTGATGATTTCCCAAAACCAGGTATAGATTTTAAAGATGTTACTACTCTATTTAAAGATGGAGAGGCATTTAAATATGCAGTAGACTCTATAGTTGAAGAACTAAAAAGTAAAGGTGTAGATTTAGTAATAGGACCAGAAGCAAGAGGATTTTTGATGGGTACACCTGTAGCGTATGCTTTAGGAGTAGGGTTTGTTCCAATTAGAAAGCCTGGAAAATTACCAGGAGAAGTTGAAAGTTATGAGTATGGCTTAGAGTATGGTACGGATACTTTAGAAATACATAAAGATGCAATTAAAAAAGGTCAAAAAGTAGCAATAGTAGACGATTTATTGGCTACTGGTGGAACTATGGAAGCTGCTGCTAAGCTTGTAGAAAAATTAGGTGGAGAAGTAGTTTCTATGCAATTTTTAATTGAGCTAGAATTCTTAAATGGGAGAGAAAAATTATCTAACTATAATGTTAGTTCTCTTATAAAATACTAGTACTTTTACAATAGTTGGTATAGCACCAACTATTTTCATATATATTAAAATTTTATACAAAATAGGTGGTTATATGCATGATAAAGAATTACAAGAAATAATTGAAAAAATAAAAGTTTATGCACCTAATGCAAATTTTGAAATGGTTGAAAAAGCCTATAATCTTGCAAAAAAAGCGCATGAAGGACAATATAGAAAATCTGGGGAACCATACTTTATTCATCCATTAGCAGTAGCAAATATTTTGATAGAGATGGAATTAGATATTGAAACTATAACAGCTGGTTTACTTCATGATGTTGTAGAAGATACAGAATATACCTATGAAGACATAACAAAAGAATTTGGCAAAGAAGTAGCGGATTTAGTTGATGGAGTAACAAAACTTGGTCAAATAAAATATCGTTCAAAAGAAGAAACTCAATCTGAAAATCTAAGAAAAATGTTTTTGGCAATGGCGAAAGATATAAGGGTTATACTTATAAAACTTGCTGATAGATTGCATAATATGAGAACCTTAAAATATATGCCTCCAGAAAAAGCTAAATATAAGGCGAAAGAGACACTTGAAATTTATGGAGGTATAGCTCATAGATTAGGGATTTCTAAGATAAAGTGGGAACTAGAAGACAGAGCACTGAGATTTATGGATCCAGAAGGGTATTACGATTTAGTTGATAGAGTATCAATGAAGAGAAGTCAAAGAGAAGATTATATACACGGAATTGTTGAACTTCTTAAAGAGAAGTTTAAAGATTTAAGTATACCATGTGATGTATATGGTAGACCAAAGCATTTTTATAGTATTTATAGAAAGATGCAAAAAAAACACAAGACTTTTGAAGAAATTTTTGATTTAACAGCAGTAAGAATATTAGTAGATAATGTAAAGGATTGTTATGCAGTTCTTGGTATAGTTCATACATTATGGAGACCTATTCCAGGCAGATTTAAGGATTATATAGCAATGCCAAAGCCAAATCTGTACCAATCGTTGCATACTACTGTTGTAGGTCCTGATGGAGAGCCTTTAGAGATACAAATAAGGACTCATGAAATGCATAACATAGCTGAAAATGGTATCGCAGCCCATTGGAAATACAAAGAAGGTATTTCTAGTAAAGAATCAAAAGTTGAAGAGAAACTTCAGTGGTTGAGACAAATGATGGAGTGGGAAAAAGACTTAAAAGACCCACAAGAATTTATGGATGCACTTAAAGAAGATGTATTTAATAGTCAGGTTTACGTATTTACTCCAAAAGGGGACGTAATTGAATTACCAGCAGAATCAACACCTATAGATTTTGCATATAGAGTTCATACAAATGTAGGGAATAAATGTGTAGGAGCTAAAATTGATGGAAGAATAGTTCCTATTGATTATAAACTTCAAAATGGTAATATTGTAGAGGTGCTTACATCATCTAATTCTAATGGTCCAAGCAGAGATTGGCTTAATATAGTAAAGACACCAAATGCTAAAAGTAGAATTAGACAATTTTTCAAGAAAGAAAGAAGAGAAGAAAATGTTGACCGTGGAAATACAATATTAGAAAGAGAATTTAAGAAGCATGATATACCACAGAAAGACCCTCTTGTTGAAAAATATATGGCATTAGTTGCTAAGAAATTTAATCAGCCAAGTGTTGAAGATTTAGTTGCTACTGTAGGTTATGGTGGCATAATGTCATCTCAAGTTGTATCTAAAGTAAAAGATTTATATTTAAAAGAAGTTAAAAAAGTTAAAAAGGAACAACAAATACAAGAAGAAGATTTAAACAAACACAATATAAGTGAAACAGAATACAGTAAAAAGAGAAAGAAAAATGCTTCACAAGGGATTATAGTAAAAGGACTTGACAATATCTTAGTAAGATTTGCTAAGTGTTGTAATCCTCTTCCAGGAGATGAAATTGTAGGATATATCACTAAGGGTAGGGGTGTAGCTATACACAGAGCTGATTGCCCAAATGCGAACAATAATGGAGATTTCTTCCAAAATAGATTGGTAGAAGTTTCATGGAGTTCAGTAGGAAAAGGTAAGTTTGAAGCAGAGATTCAAATAAAGGCTGTTGACAGAAGAGGAATTGTTAATGAAATAACTCATATTGTTGCAATGGATAAACTTAGTTTAAATGGGATAAATGCAAGAAAAGGTAAAGATAGCATTGTAAGTATAAACTTACTTGTAGAAGTTAATGACACAGAGGAGTTAAAAATTCTAATGAAAAAATTAAAAGCAATTCCTGGTGTAGAAAGTATTTATAGAATGACAAATTAGAGTTAAAATAATAGGGAGGAAACTATGAGAGCAGTAGTACAAAGAGTATCTTCATCTAAAGTTACAGTAGATGAAAACACTATAGGTCAAATAAATAAAGGGTTACTAGTATTATTGGGAGTGACTCATGATGATAAATCAAGTGATGTAGATTATATGATTGACAAAATATTGAATCTGAGAATTTTTGAAGATGAAGATGACAAAATGAATTTATCTCTAATGGATATAGGTGGAGAGCTTTTAGTAGTATCTCAATTTACTTTATATGGAGATTGTAGAAAAGGAAGAAGACCTGGATTTAGCAATGCAGCCAAACCAGAACTTGCAAATAATCTGTACGAAGAGTTTATAAAAAAGGCAAAAGATAAAGGTGTAACAGTTGGTACAGGTCAATTTGCGGCTCATATGATGGTGGAATTAACTAATGATGGTCCAGTAACAATACTATTAGACTCAAGTAAATCTTTTTAAGGGGGAAAACTTTAATGGTTATAAAAAAATTTGTAGACAGTTATTTTGGAGTAAATACTTACGTATTAGGTGATGAAAAAACTAAAAAATGTGCAGTTATAGACCCAGGTGGAAGTTTAGTAGATACTCTAAGTTTTGTAAAAGAAAATGAATTAAATATCGAATATATAATCCTTACTCATGGACATGGAGACCATATAGGATATGTTAAAGATATTAAGGAAAAAACTGGTGCTAAGGTAGTTGCACATATTGATGAGAAAGAATTATTAAATGACAAAAATAAAAATTTAAGTTATACAATGAGATGTGGAGCACAAGAGTTTGATGCAGATATATATGTAAATGATAAAGACAAGCTTGAACTTGGTGAATTAAAATTGACTTTCTTACACACTCCAGGACATACACAAGGATGTATGTGTATAAGAGTTGAAGACGAATTATTTACAGGGGACACTTTATTTGCTGGAAGTATCGGTAGAACTGATTTGTATAGCGGAGATTTTCATCAAATGGAAAAATCACTTAAAAAATTATGTAAATATGAAGATGCTGTTAGAGTATATCCCGGGCATGGACCAACTAGTACTCTAGGGGTTGAAAAGAAGACAAATCCTTATATGTAATTTTATATTAGTATTAAATAATATATCAAATATTTAATAACTGTATTAGAAATGGGGTTCTTCTACTGTTAAATAGAAGGAGTTAAGTTGATGTTATATGTTTTTTTAAAAGGACATGATTATAAGTATGAAGTAGCAGAACTTATAAAATTGTTTACTAATGAATTTAAATTTAATGACTCTGATAAATGTAGTAATAATACTGAGTCAATGTATTTAATAAATAGATTAATTTATGAAAATGGAGTATTGTCTTCAAATACTGAGTATTATGAAGATGAAAACTTGAAGTATGAATCAATACAAAATATAGAAAATATAAATCTCGAATTTTTAAATGGATTTGATAATAGCAGAGCAATTGAAGAGTTTTTGAATAAGTTAGACAATGAAAGTAAGAGACACTTTAAAAAGCTATGTAAAGAAAGTATTAAAAAAAGCATGTTTATAGTGCTTAAACAAATATTTAATTCTTATGTTCCATGGGGCATTTTGACTGGTATTAGACCAGTCAAAATTGTCCACAATCTAATGGATAAAAAGTTAGATGATGATAGCATAAGAACCATTCTAAAAGATAATTATTTTATAATAGATGAGAAAATAGATTTAGCTCTTGAAATAGCCAAAAGAGAGCGAGTATTTATGTATCCTATAGATAAAAATAAAATTTCTCTTTATGTAAGTATTCCATTTTGTCCAACTAGATGTGTATATTGTTCGTTTCCTTCAAACTCATTAAAGCAATTTGGGCATTTGAAGAGAGAATATGTTTATAAATTGATTGAAGAAATTAAAGGATTTGCCAAGCTTGTTAAAGATACTAATAAAGAAATTGAAACTTTATATATTGGTGGAGGAACTCCTACTACATTGGATGAGGAAGAGTTAGACTTGCTTATAAATTCGCTATTTAATGAATTAGATTTAACTAAAATTAAGGAATTTACTGTGGAAGCAGGTAGACCAGATACTATTACAGAGCAAAAACTAAACGTATTAAAAAAACACAATGTAAGTAGAATTAGCATAAATCCTCAAACTATGAATGATGAGACTTTGGTTAAAATTGGTAGAGAACATAAAGTTTCTGACTTAGTAGACTGCTTTAATATGGCTCGTAGAATGGGATTTGATAATATAAACATGGATATAATTTTAGGTCTTATAGATGAGGACTTGAATATGGTAAGGAATACATTGGAAGAAATAAAAAAACTTTCTCCTGAAAGTCTTACAGTCCACACATTAGCTATAAAAAGAGCATCTAACTTAAATATAAATATGGATATGTATAAAGAACACCTAACACAGTATGAAGAAATGGTAAAAATGATAGATTTATCAATGAAGTATGCAAAAGATATGGGATTGAATCCATATTATATGTATAGACAAAAACATATGTTAGGAAATTTAGAAAATATAGGTTATGCTAAAGAAGGATATGAGTGCATTTATAATATACAAATCATGGAGGAAAAACAAAGTAATTATGCATTAGGTGCAGGTGCTATATCAAAATTTGTTTATGTAGATGAAGATAGAATTGAAAGAGTAGAAAATGTAAAAAACGTTGAACAATACATTGCAAGAGTAGATGAAATGATAAAAAGGAAGAAAGAAGAGGTATATAAAAATGTTGACTAAAGCTCCTAGAGGAACTAAAGACATAACTCCAAAAGAGGCTTATAAATGGAGTTATGTAGAAAATAAATTTAGAGAAATATGTGCTTTATATGGCTATGAAGAAATGGTAACACCTATATTTGAACATACAGAACTTTTTAAAAGAAGTGTTGGAGATACTACAGATATAGTTCAAAAAGAAATGTATTCTTTTAAAGACAAAGGTGACAGAGAGATTACATTAAAACCAGAAGGAACAGCAGGTGTAGTAAGAGCCTTTATAGAAAATAAATTGTATGCAGATACTCAACCAACTAAGTTATTTTATGTTACACCTTGTTTTAGATATGAAAGACCACAAGCCGGAAGACAAAGACAGTTTCATCAATTTGGTATAGAAGCACTTGGAAGTGACACTCCTTCAATGGATTCTGAAATAATTGCATTAGCTGTTCAATTTTTTAATGAAGTTGGGCTAAAGGATTTAATAGTAAGTATAAATTCAGTTGGTTGCCCAGTTTGTAGAAAAGAATACAATGCTTTATTAAAAGAATATCTTGATTCAAAAGCAGATGTATTATGCGAGACTTGTAATGAAAGAAGAGAAAAAAATCCAATGAGGGTTATAGATTGTAAAAACCCTACATGTAAAGAAAATATCAAGGATATACCATTTATTGCAGACCATTTATGTGATGATTGCAAGACTCACTTTACAAAGTTACAAGAGTACTTAAATGAAATGGATATAAACTTTGTAGTTGATAAAACAATAGTTAGAGGACTAGATTACTATAGAAAAACTGCTTTTGAAATTATATCTAATGATATAGGAGCACAAAGTACTGTATGTGGTGGAGGTAGATATGATGGTCTTGTTGAGCAACTAGGAGGACCAAAAGGTATAAGTGGAATTGGATTTGGATTAGGAATTGAAAGACTTTTACTTACACTTGAAAACAATGGGATTGAAATAGAAAATCCACAATCTACAGACATATTTATAGTGACAATAGGAGAAGAAGCAAATACAAAAAGCTTTAAACTATTAAAAGAATTGAGAAAAAATCATATAAGTGCAGATAAAGACCATATAGAGAGAAGTGTCAAAGCACAATTTAAATATTCAGATAAGATAAATTCTAAATTTACAATAGTAATTGGCGATGATGAGCTTAAAAATGACACTGCAACATTAAAAAATATGAAAACATCAGAGCAAATTACTGTAAAATTAAGTACATTAGTTGAAGAATTAAAACAAAAGCTGTAAAATAAGAAAGTATGATATTTTGCGTATTAGATAATATAGCATTAAAATTAAATAAAATGGAGGTAGTATCTTGGAAACTTTAAAGGGTTTAAAGAGAACTCACTACTGTGGAGAGTTGAGAGAAAAGAACATAAATGAAGAAGTTGTACTTATGGGATGGGTACAGAAAAAAAGAAACCTAGGTGGTCTTGTATTTGTTGATTTAAGAGATACAAGTGGATTATGTCAAATAGTTTTTGATACAGATGTAAATAAGGAAGCTTTCGAAAAAGCTGAAAAATTAGGGGCTGAATTTGTAATAGCTGCAAAAGGAAAAGTGTGTGAAAGACAATCTAAAAATCCTAATATGCCAACTGGAGATATAGAAATATTTGCAACTGAACTTAGAATTTTAAATAAGTCAGAAACGCCACCTATTTATATAAAAGATGATGATGATGTTTCAGAAGCTCTAAGATTAAAATATAGATACTTAGATTTAAGAAAAGCATCTATGCAAAACAATTTAAAACTAAGACATAAAGTAATGAATATTACAAGAAATTACTTATCAAATAATAGATTTTGTGAAATAGAAACGCCATTTTTAATTGCACCAACTCCAGAAGGAGCAAGAGACTATCTTGTACCAAGTAGAGTTAATCCAGGAAAATTTTATGCATTACCACAATCACCACAATTATATAAACAATTACTAATGGTAAGCGGTATGGATAGATATTTCCAAATAGTTAAATGTTTTAGAGATGAAGACTTAAGAGCAGATAGACAACCAGAGTTTACACAAATAGACTGTGAAATGTCTTTTGTTGAACAAGAAGATGTTATGAATATGATTGAAGGATTGCTTGAAGCTATATTTAAAGAAGTTTTAGATGTAGAATTGACACTTCCACTTCCTAAGATGACTTATGCAGAAGCTATGTCGAGATATGGTTCAGATAAACCAGACACTAGATTTGGATATGAATTAACAGATATATCTGATGTTGTTTGTAATTGTGGGTTCAAAGTGTTTGCAGATGCTACACAACCAGGAAAAAGTGTTAGAGGTATAAATATAAAAGGTAAAGCTGATGATTTTACTAGAAAGCAAATATCATCATTAGAAGAACATGCTAAGACATATAGAGCAAAAGGTCTTGCTTGGATGAAAGTAGGACAAGAAGGAGTAACTTCTCCAATAGCAAAATTCTTTAATGAAGAAGAAATGAATTCTATACTTACAAGAATGAATGCTGAAGTAGGAGATTTACTTTTATTTGTAGCTGATAAAAACTCAGTAGTATTTGATGCTTTAGGACAAGTTAGACTTGAAGTAGCTAATAGACTTAATATGTTAGATAAAAATGTATATAATTTATTATGGGTAACTGAATTCCCTGTTTTTGAAGAAGATGAAGAAACAGGAAAATTCTCAGCAATGCATCACCCATTTACATCACCAATGGATGAAGATTTAGATAAATTAGAAGAAGGTGATAAATCATCTTTAAGAGCTAAAGCTTATGACATCGTATTGAATGGTTATGAGATAGGTGGAGGAAGTGTTAGAATATCAAATTCTGATGTTCAATCAAAAATGTTTAAAGCACTTGGTTTCACAGAAGAAAGAGCTAATGAGAAGTTTGGATATTTATTAGAAGCATTTAAATATGGAACTCCTCCTCACGCGGGCTTAGCTTTTGGTCTTGATAGACTTGTTATGTTACTTGCAGGAGCTGACAATATAAGAGAGGTTATTGCTTTCCCTAAAAATCAAAATGCTGTTTGTCCTATGACAAATGCTCCAACAGTAGCAGAAGATGAGCAATTAGAAGAATTAAGTATAAAAGTTGATGTAAAAGACCACGAATAATATATATTTATAATAAATTAAAATACAAAAAGTCTGGATATAAAGTATCTTTATATTCAGACTTTTTTTGTTAATCTATTTTTTCTATTTTAAATATATTTATAATTTTGGCATCTGGGCAACAAAATACACATTCATTTTTATTTTCTTCTCCAGGTATACTTCCACCATATCGTAGTATGTCAATATAAGGAAAAGCTACATGTAATGCCATTGGGCATAATTTCCCCCTTTCTGTATCAAAGTCAAATGAATCTCCAATCTTATGTCCATAATGACAAGCACCTTTTTCTTTTTTATCTATTAAAGTTATCTTTATTTTTGGTCTTCTAGCCATATTTTTATACATCCCCCTTGTATTTTTATTTAATATGAAAAGACTATAGTTATAGCTTTTATTTAAAGATTTTTAAAATAGTTAATAAGAAAGTCTTTAAATAATAATACGGCTTTAGATGTGTAATTTTCATTAAACCATGATAGATTTAAGTATCTTTTAAATTCAATATCTTTTATATGTAACAGTTTAATTTCGGGGTCTTTAGATAACCCCCATGATTTTCCACATATAAATCCAACACCTTGAAGTGATTTTATGAGTGCATAAATTGTGTATGGTGAATCACATTCAAAGGCTATTTTGGGTTTGAAATTAGCAGATTCACATAGTATATCTATTATTTCTCTATAGTTCTCACCTTTAGTTATAACTATGAAGTTTTCATCAGAAACTTCGCTTAGGTATACTTCATCTTTTAAAGATAAGTTATGATTAATTGAAATACCTAGTAATATCTCTTCACAAGTTAAAGTTATATTATTTTCTGAATTTATTTTTGTAAAAGAAGAAGATATATACAAATCAAAATCACTTTTCTTGTAAGAAGATGGCAAAGTATGTGAAACATTAAAAGTAATGTTAGGATATAGTTTTCTAAAATTACTTAAAAGTGAAGGTAATACATTAGCTGCTGCAGTTGCTAATATTTTTACTTCTCCTGAGTTTTCTAAAGAAGTATCTCGTAATTCCTTTTTTGACATTTCTACCAAATCTAAAATACTATCCACTCTTTTTAGAAATAATTTTCCATATTCATTTAATACAATGTATCTTCCTTTTCTATCGAATAACTTGACTCCAAGTTCTCTTTCCAAAGAAGATATAGTTTTACTTAAAGCTGGTTGTGCTATATTTAGTTTTTGTGATGCTTTTGTTATGTGTTCCATTCTAGCAACCGTTTGAAAGTACTTAAGATGCAATAAATCCATAATATAAAATACACCTCTTTTAATATGACTTGATTTATATCAATTTGATAATTAACTATATATTATACATTATAATATAAAGCTTGTATAATAAACTATAGTATATCAAAAAGTTATTCACACAGTTATTTATATATTATACATAATCTAATTAAAAAAAGTGAGTTCAATATATAATTAATTAAAGAAATAATGCTAAAAATTTTAATTATATAAAAATATATCTGATGAGTAAAGCATATATTAAGCAAGGTCAAAAACTTATTATAGAAGTAAAATAAAATCCTATTTATATTATTTAATATTTTAGAGTAATGATATTAGCTAAATTATTATGTTATACTATTTTAAATAGGAAAAATATAGATACTATAATTTTAGGGGGAGTTAAGATGAAATTAACTAAATCAATATCATCAGTATTGTGTTTATCTCTAGTTTTAAGCTTATCACCAGTGTCACATGCAAATGAAATAAGTAGAACAGCAGTAGAAAATACTTTAGTAGGTCAGGATAGATACCAAACTGCTATTGAAGTAAGTAAAAAGGGATGGAGTAGTGCAAATGAGGCTGTAGTTGTAAACAGTGAATCTATTGTAGATGCATTGTCTGTAACACCATTTGCTAAATTAAAAAATGCTCCTATACTATTGACAGAAAAAAACAATCTAAATTCACAAACTGAGAAAGAATTAAAAAGATTAGGAGTTAAAAAAGTTTATATAATTGGGTTATCTAGTTCTGTATCAAATGATGTACAAAAACAGTTAGAATCCAATAATTTAACTACTGATAGGGTTGGTGGTAGTGATAGATACCAAACAGCCTTGAGTATAGCTAAAAAAATAGAGGAATTAAAAGATATATCAGAAATAGCTGTAGTAAACGGATATACAGGTCTTGCAGACGCAGTTAGTATAGCTTCTGTAGCTGCGACTAATGGAATGGCTATACTTCCAGTATCTGATTCATCTGGGATATCTAGCTTTAAAGATTTTATAGAATCTAAGAATATAAGTAAATCATACATAATAGGTTCTACTAATGCTGTATCAGATAAAATAAAACAAAGTTTACCTAACTCTGAAAGAATAGGTGGAGCAGATAGAAATGAAACTAATGGTAAAGTAATAGAAAAGTTTTATACATCCAATAAATTAAATAATGTATTTGTAGCTAAAGATGGAATGAAAAAGCAAAACCAACTTATAGATGCTCTAGCAGTAGGAGTACTAGCATCAAAAGAAGATTCTCCTGTACTTATAGTAGGGGAACAATTAAGTACAACACAAAAGAGTGTATTTTCAAATAAAAGTGCTACCTCTATAACTCAAGTTGGTAGTGGAGGGAATGAGCGTGCATTTAAAGAATTAAAAGATTTACAAGCAAATAATACTAATAAGAAAGTAATGTATGTAACTAACACAGATAAGGTAAATATAAGAAGTGATGCTACAATAGAAGCTTCTGTTATAGGATATTTAAATCATGGTGATGAAGTAGAAGTTTTAGAAGTATTAAAAACTGGATGGGTAAAAATAAAGTACAATGAAGATATTGGGTATGTTAGTGGGTCTTATCTGACAAATAATAAGCCTGATAGTAGCAATGAAAATGTAAAAATAAAGTATGTAAAAGAAAAAGATGGTCTAAATGTTAGAAAAGGACCAAGTACAGAAGATGAGAAAATAGGACATCTTCCATATGGAAGCAAAGTAGAAACAATAGAAATGTTTGCTACTGGATGGGTAAAAATAAAATATAGTGGTGGATATGGTTATGTAAGTAATGATTACCTATCTGATACCCCAGTTATTTAATTGTAAGTAATATTAAAAGAAACTGCTTTAATGTTTGAAGCAGTTTCTTTTTTATAAAATTTTGAGTTTGATGGTTATTTCTATTTGGATACCCTAATTTTAGGATTCATTATTATGGATATTACTATCATACAAATACTTAAAATCCAGTGAGTAATTCCAAACTTAGATATTAATAAATTCAATCCTGCCATAGTAAATAAACAATATTTAATTAAAATTAAAAGTGTATTTATAGAAATTCCTTTTATTGAAAGTATTCTAAATCCTAGGATAGACATTCTAAGTCCTACAAATGCCAATAATACACCTGTAATGTCCTGAATTAGGTAATAGTATTCAAAACTCATACTTAATCAACCCTTCTCTGGACAATGTCAAATATCTCTAACTCTTCAATTTCATCATCTGTATATGTAAGCATAGTAAAGCCAGTCACACCATAAATAAATGAAATTATAGGAGTAATCCAACTTAAGAAACAGTATGGTATAAATTCCAATGGACTTACACCAAGAGTTTGGGCACAGAAAACAGCATTTGAATTCCATGGTATTAATGGTCCACCAAGTGTGGCTGTATCTTCTATAATTCTAGATAGATTTTGTGGTTTTAATCTAAACTCTTTGTATATTGGAGACATTAAAGTTCCAACAAATACTGAAGTAAACATCATTGATGAACTAAATGCGTTTGCAAAGTAGCTTACTATAAAGGTAGACCCAACTAATTTAGTTCTGGATTTTCCTATTTTAGTTATCATAGGCTGAAGTAGTACCTCTAAGAAACCAGTTTTTTGGAGAATACCAGCAATAACGAAAACTACAAAGACTAGTAAAACGGTTTCAGCCATACTCATGATTCCACCACGATTTAATAGTTTGTCAGCATAGACAAATCCAGTATCGATAGTAAAACCTGATAGCATATAATTTAAAATATCACCTATTTTTTCTCCTTCTTGAAATACAGCTATGATAAGTCCCATGATAGATGAACTTAGTATAGATATAATAGGAGGTTTTTGTAAAAATAAAAGTAATAATAAAAATATTATTGGAATCATTGCTACTAAGCCAATATGAAAGTTTGAATTTAAAACATCTTTAATTTGATTTATTTGGACATAGTCTATAGTATTATTTGAATATTTTAATCCAATTACTGTATATAGAACTATACATATTACATATGCAGGTCCTGTTGTGTAAACCATATGCTTCATATGTGTAATCACATCTGTCTTACAAACTGCTGCAGCTAGATTTGTAGAATCTGATAGGGGAGACATCTTATCTCCAAAGAAAGCACCAGAAATGACTGCACCAGCTGTTAAACCAAGGGGAATACCCATGCTAGTACCAATACTCATCATTGCTATACCAGAAGTTCCAAGAGTTCCCCAAGATGTACCAGTAGCAACAGAAGTAAGTGAACAGACTATTAATGTTGTAAGTAAAAAATATTTAGGTGTTATTATTGTTAGCCCACTATATACTACTGTTGGTATCGTACCAGCAGCTATCCAAGCTGCTATTAGTACGCCAACAGAAAGTATAATTAAATTTGATTGAAAAGCATCCTTACCAACTTCAAATCCAAAAGCTTCTATTTCATCATTAGTATAACCAAGCTTCATAGCTGCAGGAACGACTATAAGCCATGAAAGTAAAAACATTATAGTTATAGAAGCATTAAATATAACTATGCCAATTGATGTTAAAGCTATTATTGCAAGCATTACTAACAAGGAATATCTAAATGAAGGTCTTTTTCTTTCTGTATCTATTTTCATAGTGCAAATTCTCCTTAAATATTTTTAGTTGATTGCATTTTTTATTCTTGTAAGAGCTTCTTCAAGCATGCTTCTTGGACAAGCCAAGTTTATTCTTTGATACCCACTTCCTCCAATACCAAAGCTATTTCCTTGATTTAAAGCAATCTTACCTTTGTTAACAAGTATACTTTCTAGTTCATCATCACTTAATCCAAGTCCACTAAAATCTACCCATAATAAATAAGTACCTTCTGGTTTTCTAACTTTAAGTTTTGGTATATTTTCATTTATATATTTTATAGCAAAATCTATATTTGATTCTAAATATTCCAAGAAGGATTCTAACCAAGGTTCACCATTATTATATGAGGCTTCTGTTGCAACTAAACTAAAGCAGTTATTTCTTTTTATATCAATTCTAGTAAAGGCATAATCCAACAATTTATAGTCTTTTTCATCAGGTAGTATCACATAAGATGACTGAAGACCAGCTATGTTAAAGGTTTTAGTAGGAGCCATACAAGTAATTGTATTTTTTTCATATTCCTTAGAAATAGATGCCATAGGTATATGTTTATGTTTTTTTAATATAATATCACTATGTATTTCATCAGAGATTACTTTTACATTATGTTTAAGGCAAATGTCTCCTAGTTTTTTTAATTCTTCTTTTGTCCACACTCTACCAACTGGATTATGAGGATTGCAAAGTATGAACAATTTTACATCCTTAATCTTGCTTTCAATGTCTTCATAATTCATTATATAATTTCCATCCTCTAGTTTTTGTAATGGACTTATAACCAGTTCTCTATTATTATTTTTTACAACACTATTAAAAGGACTATAAACTGGTTCTTGTATCATTATTTTATCGTTTTCTTTTGTAAGTTCGTTTATTAAAAGACTTATAGCTGGTATAACACCTGGGCTATAAACTAACCATTCACTTTTTATTTTCCAATTATGTCTTCTATCTAGCCAACTTACTATAGATTCATTGTAAGAATCTGGTCTTGTTGTGTAACCATAAATCTCTTGTTCTAATCGATTGCTTAAAGCCTCAATTATACAAGGAGCAGCTTTAAAATCCATGTCAGCTACCCACATAGGAAGTAAATCATTACTTCCATATTTTTTATCCATCTCGGACCATTTAGAAGAAAAATTATTACTTCTATCAACAACTTCATTAAAATTATAATTCATTGTAAAAACCTCCAGTAATTTTAAAATTTATGTTAATAATATTAAGCAAACAACATGCCAAGATGAATAATAAAAATTAATTGACAATAAGTTAATGTATGATGCTAAGTAATTTCAAAGTATAGAGGAATTAAAAATATTAATTATATCTAGTGCTTTATGGAAAAGGTTATTTACAATGAAGTTTCATATGTATGAAAATATAATCAAATAGGTTTAAATAGTTAAACAGTTTAACCATTTAAACCTATTCATGCTTTTTTAGAAATTCAAATCCTTTTGATGTTATAACTGAGCCACCACGACCAACCAGTATATCGACAAGTCCAAAGTTTTGTAATTCTAGAAGAATATTTCGAATCTGTTGCTCTGTTAAAAATCTATTTTCCTCTAAAGCTATTTTGTACAGACTTTTTCTACCAATTCTTTCTTTTAAATCATAAGCCTTCTTTAAATTATCCAATATAAATAGGTATTCCTCTAAAGGTCTTCTAAATTTATAATCATGTTTTATTAAATTTTTATTTTTGTTAATGTTTAATTTATATTTTACTGTTTTATCTGTTATTTTGTTACAGACAGTTCTACTATAATTTGAATCTATAGTATCCAATATATATTCTGGTAAGTCACATATCTCTATAACATCTTTTCCTAGGTAACAGAAGTATTCTCCTAAATTTCTTAATTCTCTTACATTTCCTTCCCACTTATACACTTTGAAGATTTCTTTTACTTCTTCACTTAGAGTAAAATTACATGAGATATCATACTTTAAAGAGTTAAAAATCTCAAATATATCAACAGGTCTTTCTCTAAGAGGATGTATTTTAAGAGGAAGAACATTTAATCTAAAATATAAGTCTCTTCTAAACATATCTTTAGATACTAGTTCTTTTAAATTTCTATTAGTAGCCGCAACTATTCTTACATCAATATCAATGACATTGTTTGAGCCAATACGTCGTACTTGTTTTTCCTGTATAACTCTAAGTAATTTAGATTGAGAATTTAAATCCATTTCACCAATTTCATCCAAAAATATAGTTCCATTGTTAGCCAATTCAAATAAACCAATTTTTCCACCTTTTTTAGCACCAGTAAAAGCACCTTCATCATAGCCAAATAGTTCACTTTGTAATAAACTTTCTTGAAAAGTGCTACAATTTACTGCCACAAAAGGTCCATCTTTTCTCCTAGAGGCACTGTGAATTGATTGAGCAAATAATTCCTTACCAGTACCACTTTCACCAATTATTAAAATAGAGGAATTTGATTGAGCCATGTTATTGGCTATTTTTTTTGTATTAATAGTTTGTATACTAGAACCTAATATATCATCAAATGTATATTTACTGACATTACCTGAATTGACTAATTGTGCTCTTAGCTTTGCTTGCTTTTTTTCTAGTTGAGAGAATTTGGTCATTTTTAATATAAATCCATCAAATACATTTAATTGTATGTGTTTAATCTCTAAATTTATATCAACATGATTTATTTTAATTAATTTTTCATAAAATGGAGCTTTATTGGTTAATATGTTTTGAAAATTGATTTCTTTTATACAATCACCAATAAATTCATAAATCATTTCATTTGCATTTATAGATAAAATTTTTCTAGCCATATGATTGTAGAATTGAATAATTCCATCATTATTAGTGCATATAATTCCATCATCAATTATAGATAATAATAAATCAAACTGCCTTTCAAATTTATTTGCATCTAATAATAACTCACCTGTACTATAGCTTGTAGGTATTATTTTCTCTACATATTTTTTTATTAAGTCATCTTTTATTAGATGTTTTAGTTTAGTCTTTGTAGCAATTTCAACAATACAACTTAAATCTATTATTCTATATTTTAGGTCTATAACTTTACAATTTTTAACTTTAGGTAAGATTTTTTCACCAGGAGTTAGTATTATAGCATCTGTAGGAGTAAATTCTATCTCTGGATAGCAAGGTAGGATATTGATATTGTCTATTCCTAGTCTATGTATTAAAGATATTGTCTCTATTGCCATATCCTTACTTAGATTATATACATAAATAATTTTATCTTTTTCTAATCTTGATATCATATCGATACTGTTTTTTTCAAATGTTAACTTAGGTACAATAATTTGAGCATCATGATGGGACAATTTTGCTATCTCATCATACTTTAAATAAGCAGATAGAAGTATTAAATTTTCTTTAAAAAATCTTAAATTTCCTTCTTCAAACGAGTATAAATTTATTTTTATATTGTCTCCTAAAAATTGCTTTATTTGGTCTTCATAAATTTCTCCAGCATCTTTTTTTAAACTTACAATAGCTAATTCCATTTGTTTCATTTTAACCTCTCATACAAATTTGACTTATTTTAGATTATATAACAATTAAACTAGATATAAATAATTTTGTTTAATTGTTATTATAAATTCATTATAGATTATACATTGAAGTAAAAGAAATCGCTAAAATTGTTCCTTTTATTTTTGTTTTTTGTATCTATTTGGTATAATAGTATTAAAGCATATAATAATTTAGGCAAAATTTTTAAATAGGAATATTAGAGGAGAATACAACATGAAAAAATGTCTTTACTGTAATAGGGATATAAAGTCACCAAATAATAAATTGGCTATACAATATGATGACAATACAAACATATATCCATGTCGTGCAGAATGTAAGGAAAAAATTGAAGAATATATAGCAAAAAAACCTACTTATAAATTTATAAATATATTAGAGGTTCTTTTAGGTGTGTGTGGAATATTTTGTTTTTTGAGTAAATGGACTATTGCAGCCCAAGTTGTACTTGGAATTGATGCATTAGTTATATTTTTATTTCCATTAGCAGGATTTAAGATGAATGGAAAGTTAAGTATGGAACAAACTAAGAATCAAAGTAGGTCTATTGCAATATCAATTTTAGCATTTATAGTAATAATAACTGTATTGTATTTTAAACAAATTGGTAAGTAAAGCATAATTGCATAAGACATCATTAGAGTATGAGGTGAGTTTATGGAAGAAAGAAAATTAGCACCAAACAATGAGAGAGAAGCTCTTATAAAAAGATTAAAGAGAATAGAAGGTCAAGTAAAAGGGATACAAAAGATGGTAGAGCAAGAACGTTATTGTGTTGATATATTGGTTCAAATATCGGCTATAAGGTCTGCTATAAACAGAGTAGGTACGATTATATTGGAAAATCATATAAAAGGATGTGTAGCAGAAAGTATCAAACATGATGATGGCGAGCAAACTGAAGAAATGATAAAAGAACTTATGGATACTATAAATAAATTTACAAAATAAGGAGGCGGTTAGTTATGAATCAACAAGGATTTATTATGGAAATTGTTGATGATAGAACTGCAAAATTAAAAATGCAAAGACATTCAGCTTGTGCTGCTTGTGGAAAATGTGCTACTACAAATTCAGCAGAATCAAAGGAAATATTAGTAGAAGTAGATAACACAATTGGTGCAAAAATTGGTGACCATGTAGAAGTAAGTATGGATAATATGAATGTATTAAAAGCAGCTGTAATGGCTTATATAATACCACTTATAGCACTTCTTGTTGGAACAATAGGGACTTACTATATATTAGGTGCAATAGGTATGAAATCTGGGGTTGAAGCCATAAGTGGATTAGTTGGAATTTGTCTTACAATACTTTGTTATTTATACTTAAAGAAGAATGACAAAAAATTCAGAGATAGTAGAGAGTTTATACCAGTAATAACAAGAATATTAATTGACCTTTAAAATAATTATAATTAAAAATAGCAATGTACTTTTTGAATAAATACTCAGTGTGTATTTGTAGAGCTTTAGCACATTGCTATTTTTATGTTTTTATTTTGATTTTCTGTAAGGAATAAAGTTTTTTCTGATTTTCAAAAGATTCAATGTTCTTACAAAAGAAGTTACAACTAATACACCGAGTGCTATTGCAGCACTTAAAAATAGTGCATCTGTTCCTTTTGACATGGCTAAAGAATAATTTTTTTGAATCAAAGATAACATTGTATTGTACAATCCAATACCTGGTATTAAGGGAAGAATACCTGGGATTACGAATACAATAGCTGGTTGCTTTAATTTTCTAGCTAGAGTCTCACTACATGCTGATACTAAAGCAGCAGCTATAAAACCTGCAAAAACTGCATTTGTAGTAAAATTAAATAAATAAACATACACAATCCAACCAATTCCACCAGTTATTCCAGCTGGAAGAAGTAGATAAAGTGGTGCATTAAAGAAAACAGCAAATCCAGCAGTTGCAATGCCTGAAAATAAAAAATGTAAAATCATTGACATATCAGTCATTAGAAAGGACCTCCTATTCTATACCATGTATCAAGAACAAAACCTACTCCAGAAGCAATTGCGATAATAATCATAGCTGCATCAAAAGCACGAGAAATTCCTGATATTAAATTACCTGATATTAAATCCCTAATAGCTTTTATAAAGGCAACTCCTGGGAGTAGTGGCATTATAGCACCAACTATAAGCATTTTAGGGTCATTTAAAATACCTATTTCAACTAACAGAACTCCTGAAAGTGCAATTAAAAAAGAAGATACTAAACAGGAAAACGCAGATATCGCACTTATTTTCATAGTTTTATCATAAGTAATTGCGGCAAAGATTGCTATTATAAATGTAAGTATAAAATTTAATACAGAATTCCCTCCAAGCAAACAAGCAAAACAAGCAGATGCAATTCCTGTACAAGAGTAAAATATCCATAAAGGATAAGGTTTTACATCTTGTATTTCATAAAGACGTGCAATGGCATTATCAATATCATATTCTTTGTCGCCTACAAATTCTCGAGAAAAACTATTTAATAAAGAAATCTTATTTAAGTTTATACCTCTTGATTGAATCGTTTTCATAAATGAAAAGCCATCAAATTTTTCATCAGAAATAATTATTACTGTAGGAGTTGTAAAAATATTTACATGATAAAATCCTCTTGACCTGCATATTCTAAGGACACTGTCTTCAACCCTAGATGTTTCAGCTCCATTTTTTATCATAAGTTCCCCTACAAATAGAGCTAATTTTAGAATATTTTTCTTGTATTCAAGCTCCTCATTTTGATTCATAAATACACCTCCAAATTAAAAAACATAATATTGAAATTATACCAAATTTCTAGGCAATATTCCTTAATATATATATAAATTATATTATCTTTTTTTATTTAAAAATAGTCACATTTAAATTATATCCAATTAAAAGAATTAGACAATATTATTTCTTATATTTTAACTTAAAAATAAAGAAAGTAACTATGTTAAATATGGAAAAATGGCAAAACACTTGACTATTAATTTGTAAAGGACTATAATAATAAATTATCATATTGATAAAAACGAAAATTATGAAATGTCTGTAAAAATGAAAATTAAATAATAACTAGGAGGAGTAATATGTTTGAGAACTTGAAAAAAGCGGACCCTGAGATTTATGAAAGTATGAAAAGAGAGTTAAAAAGACAACAAAGAAATATTGAATTAATAGCATCTGAAAACATAGTATCAGTTCCTGTGATGGAAACTATGGGAAGTCATCTTACAAATAAGTATGCGGAAGGTTACTCAGGCAAAAGATATTATGGTGGATGTGAGTACATAGATGAAGTTGAAACTCTTGCAATAGATAGAATTAAAAAAATATTTGGAGCAGAACATGCTAATGTTCAACCTCACTCTGGAGCAAATGCAAATATTGGTGTATATTTTGCTATGTTAAAACCAGGTGATGTTGTTATGGGAATGAATTTATCTCAAGGTGGGCATTTAACTCATGGTGCTCCCGTTAATATTTCTGGTCAGTATTATAAATTTTATGAATATGGCATAGACAAAGATAGTGGACTTATAGATTTTGATGAGGTTAGAAAAATAGCACATGAAGTAAAACCTAAAATGATAGTTGCAGGAGCAAGTGCATATCCTAGAGAAATAGATTTTAGAAAGTTTAGAGAGATAGCTGATGAGGTTGGAGCATTGCTTATGGTAGATATGGCTCATATAGCAGGTCTTGTTGCAGCAGGTCTTCACCAGAATCCATGTGAAGTGGCCGATTTTGTTACAACAACAACTCACAAAACTTTAAGAGGACCTCGTGGAGGAGTTATTCTTTGTAAAGAAAAGTATGCTAAAGCTATAGACAAAGCGATATTCCCTGGAATTCAAGGTGGGCCTCTTGAACATATAATTGCATCTAAGGCAGTTTGTTTTAAAGAAGCTTTAAGTGATGACTTTAAAGAATATCAAGTGCAAGTTGCTAAAAATGCAAAAGCACTAGCTGAAGAACTTATTAAAAGAGATTTTAAATTAATTTCTGGAGGCACAGATAATCATTTAATACTATTAGATTTAACTAATAAAAATATAACTGGTAAAGCTGCAGAAAAAAGATTAGATGATGCTTACATAACAGCTAATAAAAACACAATTCCATTTGACCCAAACGGTGCTCTTGTTACAAGTGGAGTAAGACTTGGTACTCCAGCTGTAACTACTAGAGGTATGAAAGAAGAAGATATGGCGATAATTGCTGAGGCTATAGACCTATGTTTAACTTATAATGAAGAGTCTAAGGCTAGAACATTAGTTGTTGGATTAACTGAAAAATATCCTTTATATGAAGAATATAATATTATGGATTAGTTATAAAGAATAATTAAATAAAGTATGTTTAAATAATTATAATGATTGTGTATGTATTTGAATATATATAGATATAAAACCCAATTAGTATAGGAGATAATCTTCTATATTAATTGGGTTTTGTATTTTTTAATTAAAACTTTAAGATTTCTTAAGAATTATACTAGGTTTTTCTAAAGATTTAAAGTCTATACTTATAAATATAGTAATTAGAGGAAAAGAAAGGCTTTAATGAGGAGGGAATCTTATGAAAGTATTAATTCTTACAGGAAAATTTGGGATGGGTCATTACTCAGCATCAAACTCTTTAAGTGAAGATATAAAAACTAAATTTAATAATTCAGAAATAATAATTAAAGATATATTTGAATACATTATGCCTAACTATTCAGATAAAATGTACAAGACTTTTTCTATCCTTGTAAATCGGGGAAGTAGTCTTTATAATTTATTTTATAAATGTACAGAAAATGGGAAGAAAGATATAAAATTTACTTTTTCAGATTATTTTTTAACTAAATTAGACAAGTTACTTGATGAGATACAACCAACAGTAGTTATTTCAACTTTTCCATTTTGTTCACAATTAGTATCAAGATATAAGGAAAAGTATAATTCAAAGCTTCCTCTGATAACATGTATAACAGATATAAGTAGTCACTCAGAATGGATTAGTAAAAATACAGACTGTTACTTAGTAGCTAGTAAATCTACTAAGGAGGAACTTGTTTTTAAGGGTATAGATGAAGAGAAAGTTAAAGTTAATGGTATTCCAGTAAAAAAAGAATTTAAAAGAATAGAACATATAAATCATTCAAATAAAAAAAACATACTTATAATGGGTGGAGGATTAGGATTACTACCTAAATCAGAACAGTTTTATAGTGAATTAAATAGTTTAGAAGGAGTAAAAACTACTGTAATAACTGGTAATAATAAAAAAATGTATTATAAGTTATCTGACAGATATGAAAATATAGAGGTAGTAGGTTATACTAATGAAGTATATAAATATATGAAAAATGCTGATCTTATTATTTCTAAACCAGGTGGAATAACATTGTTTGAAACAATTTATTCAGAACTTCCAATATTAGCATTTAATCCATTTTTACAACAAGAGATAAATAATGCTGATTTTATATTAAATAATAAGATTGGAAGAATACTTGATAAAAATAAAAAATACTACGTAGATGAAATAAAAGATTTAATTTATGATGATGCTACTCTTCAAGAGATGAGTAAAAATATGAAAGAATTAAAAAAACAGTTTGATAATAATACATTAGAAAATATTTTATTTTCATTTGATGAACAAGGAGAGTGTATAGAATGTATGTAGTAGGTTTAATTACAGTTGTTGCATTGATTTTTTTAGTACATTCAATTATACCTACATATTATAACAAACTATTAAATAAAGATGTATTAAAAAATATGACTAGAGAAAATGAAATTGCACTGACATTTGATGATGGTCCAGATAAGAGATATACAGAAAAATTATTAGATGTATTAAAAGAAAATGATATAAAAGCCATGTTTTTTGTAGTTGCAAAGAATGCTGAAAAAGAGCCTGAAATTATAAAAAGAATGTTAAGAGAAAATCATGTAGTTGGTTTACATTCATTGGAACATAAAAATGCATGGCTTTACAGTTATAATTATGTTAAAAAAGATTTTATAGAAAGTATAAATATAATGAAAAATTTAGGTGTAGATATAAACTATTATCGTCCACCATGGGGTCATACTAATATATTTTCAAATTCATTTGTTAAAAAATATAATCTAAAAATGACCTTATGGGATGTAATGGCAGAAGATTGGAGTAAAGATAGTACTGTAGAGATTATTATAAACAAATTAATGTGTAGGACAAAAGAAAATTCTATAATTTGTTTGCATGATGCAGGTGAAAATTCAGGTGGTGCAGTGGGTGCACCTGAGCGTACTATTGAAGCTTTGAAGATAGCCATTCCAAGACTTAAAGATAGTGGTTTTAAATTTGTAACACCAGAAAGGATGTAGCTATGATAAGTAAAACTGAAAAGAAAAATAAATGCCTAGGTAGTGTTGCTTTTTTAGTTTTACTAATGGGCATAACAGGATATTTTGTTTTTAGAGGACAATCAATTGAATCGTTAATAAAATCATTAAAAGGTGCAAGTCCTATGTTTATATTAATTGGATTTATGATGATGATTATATATGTTGCTTGTGAAGGTATAAATATATATTTAGGTATAAAAGCTTTAAAACAAAAAACTACTCTTTTAAAATGTATGGGATATGCTTTTATTGGATTTTATTTTAGTTCTATTACACCTTCAGCATCAGGTGGTCAACCAGCACAAGTTTATTATATGAAGAAAGATGATATAAATATATCTTATTCTTCACTTATATTATTAGTTATTGTTGTTATTCATCAAGTGGTTATATTGGCATATAGCGGAATAATGTTCATTATGGAACGTGAATTTATACTAAACAACGTAAGTGGTATGAATATTTTATTAATATATGGTGTAATAACAAATGTAGCTCTTGTAGCTGGAGTAATAGCAATTATATTTTCAAAAAAACTGGTAAATAATTTTATAATATTAATAACAAAATTATTAGGAAAGTTAAGAATAATAAAAGATGTTGAGAGTTCAAGAAAAGTCATAACTTCTCAAATTGAAGAATACATTAAAGGTGCTCAATATATAAAACAGAATCCAAAGCTTGTAATACAAATTTTAGCTATAACTATTGTACAAATAACAGCTATGTTCTTAGTACCATTCTTTGTATACAAAGCTTTTCATTTATCAACATATACTGTATTTGAGATATTGGCAATACAATCACTACTAAATATTGCTGTTTCATCATTACCATTACCAGGAGCTGTTGGAGCTTCTGAAAACAGTTTTATGACACTGTTTAAGATATTTTTCCCAGGTCATTTACTAGTTCCAGCAATGCTACTTAGTAGAGGAATAAGCTTCTATGCATTTGTAGCTATAAGTGGTTTGATATGTATTATGGTACATGTAAAATCTTCTGAAAAAGTGAAGTCAGTAAAAAAAGTTATTTATGCAAGATAGTATAATATAGATTATTTTTATAAACGTGTCAATTTATGTATACTTGTTAATTGAACATTAAATGCACTTACAATAGTAGAAAGTATTAAAACGTGTGACATTGCTAAGCTTTTGCTAATAAAGTATAATATTTTATATAGTTTGAAATATTTAAGAAATATAGCAAAGAAAGGAGCTTGGTGATGAATAAAGAGATTCCAAAAAAAATTTTAGTAGCTGATGATAATCCTGAGATTAGAGAAATTGTAGAAATACTTTTAACTGGTGAAGGTTATGAAGTTGTTATGGCAACGAACGGGGAAGAAGCTGTAAACTTAGTAGATAGTACGATTGACTTGATTATTTTGGATGTTGTCATGCCTGTAAAGACGGGGTTTGTTGCATGTAACGAAATTAGAGAAAAAACAACAGCCCCAATCTTATTTTTAACTGCAAAAACTCAAGATTCTGATAAAGTTATTGGATTTTCAGCAGGAGGAGATGACTATTTATCAAAGCCTTTTTCATATTCTGAATTAATTTCAAGAGTTAAGTCACTACTTAGACGTTATTATATATATCAGGGAAAGGAAAAGGAAAGAGAGCCAAACATATTACATACAAAAGAATTATATGTCAATTTAGATACTCAAGATGTTACATTGGATGGAGAACCTGTGTTTTTAACAACTATAGAATATAGTATTTTAGTTCTTATGTTAAAAAATAGAAAGAAGGTTTTTTCATCTGAAAATCTATATGAAACTATTTGGGATGAACAATATTTTTACACAGCAAATAATACTATAATGGTGCATATTAGAAATTTAAGAAAAAAATTAGAAAAAGACCAAAAAAATCCACAATACATAAAAACTGCATGGGGAAAGGGGTATTATATTGATTAGCAAAATTAAGCCATCAAAGTTGGGTGTTATATTATTGATATATGTTGTAATCTCAGCTGCAGTGGCTTTTGTTTTAAATATACCACTTTACTCTGCTGTTGAATCTATAGTAAAAGATGTATCAGAAGGAAAGGTGTACTTTAAAAGAGAAGTAGACCAACTTATGGATGATTTTCAACTTTATGTTACTGAGAATAGCATAAGTTCAAATGATGGAGATGATATAGCAAAATGGAATGGTGATAACTGGTTTGTTTCTATGAAAATATACAAAGGAAATAAGGTTTTTTATGATACATTATACTATCCTAATGAAGTTCCTGATAAAAGTGAGGAAAATGAATTTTATAGTAGTTCTATGGCTAGACATTATGAGATACAATTTTCTAATGTTAAAGCTGATATAGTTGTAATAGCTTTATTTAGATTTAGATTTCAAAATTTTATAGATGCAATTTCTATTACATTCATGGCACTTACATTTATTATAACATTCCTGCTATTGCTGAGTAGAAAGATAAAATACCTAAGAAAAATAGAGATGGGTATAAAGATAGTAGAGAGTGGCAGTTTAAAGTATAGAATTCCAGTAAAAGGGAATGACGAATTATCATCACTTGCATCTAGTATTAATGAGATGAGTCAAACATTAGAGAATCAACTTATAAAAGAAAGAGAAATGAAGAATAAAAATAAAGATATAGTAACTTCAATATCACATGATGTTAGGACTCCATTAACATCAGTAATATGTTATTTAGATTTGATTAAAGACCATAAATATAATAGTCCTGAGCAACTAGAACAGTATATAAAAAATGTAAGGTCTAAAGCATATCAAATAAAAGATTTAACTGATGACCTTTTTACCCATTTTGTCAATTCTGGAGAGGAAGTTTCCAAAGAATATGAAAAGATAAATGCAAATGAATTTATTTTTCAATTGCTTTTAGATAGTTCATACACATTGGAAGAAAAAGGATTTCATATAACTATAGAGAATGAACTTTATAATCAGTATCATATTTATGTAGATGTAACACAATTTAGGAGAATATTTGATAACCTATGTTCTAATATAATAAAATATGCTAGAAGAGATAAACCAGTAGTATTTTTAATTAAAGTCGAAGATTCAAAATTATTAATCGTACAAAAAAATAGAGTGAGTAATTTTTCCAAAAACGTAGAAAGTTTTGGAATAGGTATAAAGAATTGTGAGAAAATAGTTGCACACCATAATGGAAGTATAAATGTAAACTCAGATGATAAAGAGTTTTCTATTGAAATAGCTATCCCAGTAAAAGAATCATAAAAATTTAAATTTTATATTGTATAGTTAATCATTGTGTATCTGTAAGCAAGTAACAAGTTCACTTACAAGACCATATAATATTATTATCTTAAAAAAAGGGGACATAATAATATGGTTTTGACAGGAGCACATTATATTTACATTATATTTATGGTAATTATATTAATTACTATGATTATGAAAAAGGATACAATAGTACCATGTATATTGGGTGTTTTTTTCATGGGGTTGTTCTTTGAGAAAAATATATTTGGTGCCATAACAGCAGTGTTTAACTCATTTATTATATCTTTGAATGAGTTGGGTCCAATTATTTTAATTATAGCTATTATGGTTGCTTTATCTAAAGCATTAGAAGCTAATAATGCTATACAGTATATGGTAAGACCATTTTCAAAAGTTATAAAAAATTCTAATACTGCATTTTTTGTAACTGGATTTGTTATGTTGATTCTTTCTTGGTTTTTCTGGCCTACTCCAGCTGTTGCTTTAGTTGGGGCTGTATTTTTACCTGTTGCTATGAGAGCCGGATTACCAGCAATTGGTGTTGCAGTGGCATTAAATTTATTTGGTCATGGTCTTGCTTTATCTACAGACTTTGTTATTCAAGGGGCTCCAAGCATAACAGCTGGTGCAGCAGGAGTTGCAGTATCATATGTCATAAATGATGGTATGATTTTATTCTGGGTAATGGGAATTGTAACAATATCTATGGCATTTTATACATTGAAAAGAGACATTAATAAGGGAATGTTTAGAGAAGAACTCAAAGATTTTGAAAGTGAAGAAGTAGAAGAATTTAATGGAAAATCTAAGATAGCAACTATTTTAGTAGCTTTAGGATTTCTTACTGATATAATTGCAATGTATGTATTTGACCTAAAAGGAGGAGATGCTTCAGCTCTTTTAGGTGGAACAGCAGTATTTTTAATAATCATTATAAATACTGTAAATTTTGGAAAAGATAGTCTTGAAAATGTTTGTGAGAATATAATTGATGGTTTTGTATTTGGTATAAAAATATTTGGCGCAATTATACCAATAGCAGCGTTCTTCTATATGGGCGAAGTTGCACCTTTAACAGGCGTATTTGGAAAAGTGTTAGCACCAGGTTCTCAAGGTTTATTATCAGATATAGGTATAGCTCTTTCTCAAACAATACCACTTAATAAATTTGCTGTATCAGGTATAGAAACAATAGTAGGAGCAATAACTGGACTTGATGGTTCTGGATTTTCTGGAATTTCATTAGTAGGTTCACTTGCTTCCGTGTTTGGAACAGCTATTAATGCAAGTGTTGGTGCATTAGCTGCATTAGGACAAATCAGTGGCATATGGGTAGGTGGAGGATGTCTAGTTCCTTGGGGACTTATTTCAGCAGCAGCAATCTGTGGGGTTAGTCCAATAGAATTAGCAAAACGAAATTTTGTTCCTGTTATAACTGGGTTGATTGTAACAACTATAGTAGCAATGTTTATTATTTAGTTGAGCGAATAAGCCTTAATTATATGCAAATTTAAACAAACATTGATTATACAAATTAAAAATAGATGTATAACTATAATTTATAATAATGATTTTAATAACATTAAGCTATACATCTATTTTTTATTGGTATTCTTCTATTAAAATTATTTAATTAAGAAGAATATTTTTATGTTATATTTTATAATTCTTAATAAGCTATGTAAAATTGCATACTTTAGATGCAATTTACAGTATTAATATTTTAAAAGCTCAAACTCATATCCTAAATTTCTTGCATCTGATATAAAATCATTTAAAATTTCTGTGCTAGTTTTGGAAACTGCATGTAATAGTAAAATAGAACTATCATGTAAATTATCCATTATTTTTTTGCTTGCTTCCTCATGTGATGGTTGCTTTTCAGTATCCCAATCTCTGTATGCAAAACTCCAAAACACAGTCTTATATCCTAAATTTTTAGTCATTGCCAAGCTTTTCTCTGAATATTTACCCATAGGAGGTCTGAAGAATTTAACCATATCTTTCCCAGTCACATCCTTATAGAGTCTTTCAACATCAGAAAATTCTTTATTAAAGCTTTCTAAATTATTTGTTTTTGTTGCCATAGATGGATGAGATTTACTGTGATTTCCAACTATATGTCCTTCAGACACCATTCTTTTAACTAAGTCTTTATTTTCTTTTATGTATGGAGATGTAACAAAAAAAACTGCTTTAATCTGATTTTGTTTTAAAATATCTAGTATCTTTGATGTATATCCATTTTCATAACCCTCATCAAATGTAAGATATAAAGTTTTCTGACCATCTTTTTTCTGACCATTGTATATGGCATCATAGTCAGAAAATTTAAAGTCAATGTCAGTATTCACTTCTGGTGTCTTGTGTTTAGTGTTTGGTATGTAGAACCAATCAAGAGTAGTGTTATCTAAAGAGGATACATCTAGCTTATCACTACCATTATTAATAGTATCTTGTTTTGATGGCTTATCTGTTCCATCTGAAACGATAACATTGGAAGTATCTTTATCGTTATCTACTTTTTCAGTATCTTCTTGTGACTGTGTTTCTTTATTTTGGTTTGTATTTTGTTTGTTCTCTGAGCTTGAACATCCAACAATAAAAAAAATAGATAGAGAAAGTAGTGTTAAAAAATATAATACCTTTCTAAACATTTTGAAGCTCCTTTCTAAATTAATAACAATTGTATATAGTATCATTATAATTGCAAATTGTTACTAATAATAGTTACATCTTTGAAAACAAAGTCACAATAGTATTACAAAAGGTGAATAATCGATAAATTTAAGAAAAAATGAAAAAAGTAGTTGACCATACTAGAATAAGATGTTATTATAATAAATGTGCTCAACAAGAAGTAAAAAAATAACAAGCACAAAATTGAAGGATAAGTTAAATGAACTTTGAAAATTAAACAGTAGGTTAATTTATAAAACAAGAAACAAACCATAAAGCCAGATATTTTGATAACAATAGTATCTGAGCCTGATAAACTTTTATTTGAGAGTTTGATCCTGGCTCAGGATGAACGCTGGCGGCGTGCCTAACACATGCAAGTTGAGCGATTTACTTCGGTAAAGAGCGGCGGACGGGTGAGTAACGCGTGGGTAACCTACCCTGTACACACGGATAACATACCGAAAGGTATGCTAATACGGGATAACATATTTGAGAGGCATCTCTTAAATATCAAAGGTGAGCCAGTACAGGATGGACCCGCGTCTGATTAGCTAGTTGGTAAGGTAACGGCTTACCAAGGCGACGATCAGTAGCCGACCTGAGAGGGTGATCGGCCACATTGGAACTGAGACACGGTCCAAACTCCTACGGGAGGCAGCAGTGGGGAATATTGCACAATGGGCGAAAGCCTGATGCAGCAACGCCGCGTGAGTGATGAAGGCCTTCGGGTCGTAAAACTCTGTCCTCAAGGAAGATAATGACGGTACTTGAGGAGGAAGCCCCGGCTAACTACGTGCCAGCAGCCGCGGTAATACGTAGGGGGCTAGCGTTATCCGGATTTACTGGGCGTAAAGGGTGCGTAGGCGGTCTTTCAAGTCAGGAGTGAAAGGCTACGGCTCAACCGTAGTAAGCTCTTGAAACTGGGAGACTTGAGTGCAGGAGAGGAGAGTGGAATTCCTAGTGTAGCGGTGAAATGCGTAGATATTAGGAGGAACACCAGTTGCGAAGGCGGCTCTCTGGACTGTAACTGACGCTGAGGCACGAAAGCGTGGGGAGCAAACAGGATTAGATACCCTGGTAGTCCACGCTGTAAACGATGAGTACTAGGTGTCGGGGGTTACCCCCCTCGGTGCCGCAGCTAACGCATTAAGTACTCCGCCTGGGAAGTACGCTCGCAAGAGTGAAACTCAAAGGAATTGACGGGGACCCGCACAAGTAGCGGAGCATGTGGTTTAATTCGAAGCAACGCGAAGAACCTTACCTAAGCTTGACATCCCAATGACATCTCCTTAATCGGAGAGTTCCCTTCGGGGACATTGGTGACAGGTGGTGCATGGTTGTCGTCAGCTCGTGTCGTGAGATGTTGGGTTAAGTCCCGCAACGAGCGCAACCCTTGTCTTTAGTTGCCATCATTAAGTTGGGCACTCTAGAGAGACTGCCAGGGATAACCTGGAGGAAGGTGGGGATGACGTCAAATCATCATGCCCCTTATGCTTAGGGCTACACACGTGCTACAATGGGTAGTACAGAGGGTTGCCAAGCCGTAAGGTGGAGCTAATCCCTTAAAGCTACTCTCAGTTCGGATTGTAGGCTGAAACTCGCCTACATGAAGCTGGAGTTACTAGTAATCGCAGATCAGAATGCTGCGGTGAATGCGTTCCCGGGTCTTGTACACACCGCCCGTCACACCACGGGAGTTGGAGACGCCCGAAGCCGATTATCTAACCTTTTGGAAGAAGTCGTCGAAGGTGGAATCAATAACTGGGGTGAAGTCGTAACAAGGTAGCCGTATCGGAAGGTGCGGCTGGATCACCTCCTTTCTAAGGAGAATTGCCTACTGTTTAATTTTGAGGGTTCGTTTTTACGAATACTCAAAATTAGCACTTGAATCAACTAGATAAACTAAACCAATGTGAAGTTTGTTTGTTGAAGATGTGCGTTAGCACCTTAAAAACTGCATATATATTTAGTGATATGACATCTAATTTGTAATATATAAAGCTGATAACTTTTTAAAATTATCAAACCTTTTTAACTGGTCAAGTTATTAAGGGTGCAGGGCGGATGCCTTGGCACTAGGAGCCGATGAAGGACGCGATAAGCTGCGATAAGCTTCGGGGAGTTGCACGTAAACTTTGATCCGAAGATTTCCGAATGAGGAAACTCACTTAGAGTAATGTCTAAGTATCATTAAGTGAATTCATAGCTTAATGAGGGGAACTCAGGGAACTGAAACATCTAAGTACCTGAAGGAAGAGAAAGAAATTCGATTCCGTAAGTAGCGGCGAGCGAACGCGGAAGAGCCCAAACCAATAAAGTTTTCTTTATTGGGGTTGCGGACATATCATAACGAAGAGGTATCGTAATTGAAGAGGTTTGGAAAGACCCACCACAGAAGGTAATAGTCCTGTATGTTAAACGAGAAGACTTTAGATATGATCCAGAGTACCACGGGACACGTGAAACCCTGTGGGAAGCAGGAGGGACCACCCTCCAAGGCTAAATACTACCTAGTGACCGATAGCGTATAGTACCGTGAGGGAAAGGTGAAAAGAACCCCGGGAGGGGAGTGAAATAGAACCTGAAACCCTGCACTTACAAGCTGTGGAAGCACATTTCTTGTGTGACCGCGTACTTTTTGTAGAACGGGCCAACGAGTTACGTTAAGTAGCAAGGTTAAGCACTTAAGGTGTGGAGCCGTAGCGAAAGCGAGTTTTAACTGAGCGTTCAGTTACTTGACGTAGACCCGAAACCGGGCGACCTACCCATGAGCAGGATGAAGCGAAAGTAAAATTTCGTGGAGGTCCGAACCCACGAGCGTTGAAAAGCTCGGGGATGACTTGTGGGTAGCGGTGAAATTCCAATCGAGCCCGGAGATAGCTGGTTCTCCCCGAAATAGCTTTAGGGCTAGCCTCAAGGTGAGAGATACGGAGGTAGAGCACTGAATGTCCTAGGGGGTATTGCACCTACCGAAGACTATCAAACTCCGAATGCCGTCATCTTATACTTGGGAGTCAGACTGTGGGTGATAAGATTCATAGTCGAAAGGGCAACAGCCCAGATCGTCAGCTAAGGTCCCTAAATGTAAGTTAAGTGGTAAAGGATGTGGGATTGCACAGACAACCAGGATGTTGGCTTAGAAGCAGCCACTCATTCAAAGAGTGCGTAATAGCTCACTGGTCGAGTGATCCTGCGCCGAAGATTTCCGGGGCTAAAACTTACTACCGAAGCTACGGCATCATTATGATGGGTAGGGGAGCTTCCCATACGGGTTGAAGCATGACCGTAAGGACATGTGGACAGTATGGGAGTGAGAATGTTGGCATGAGTAGCGAGATGTGGGTGAGAATCCCACAGGCCGTAAACCCAAGGTTTCCAGGGGAAGGTTCGTCCGCCCTGGGTTAGTCGGGACCTAAGCTGAGGCCGAAAGGCGTAGGTGATGGACAACAGGTTGATATTCCTGTACTACCGATAACCGTTTGAGAGATGGGATGACACAGTAGGATAAGCTAAGCACACTGTTGGTTATGTGTGCCCAAGCATTGAGGCAGTCAGAGTAGGTAAATCCGCTTTGATAATGCTGGGATGTGATGGGGAGCGAAATTTAGTAGCGAAGTAGCTGATTTCACACTGTCAAGAAAAGTCTCTATCGAGGTTAAAGGTACCCGTACCGCAAACCGACACAGGTGGGTGAGGAGAGTATCCTAAGGCCCGCGAGAGAACTGTTGTTAAGGAACTCGGCAAAATGACCCCGTAACTTAGGGATAAGGGGTGCCACCATCTGGTGGCCGCAGAGAATAGGCCCAAGCGACTGTTTACCAAAAACATAGGTTTCTGCTAAGTCGCAAGACGATGTATAGGAGCTGACGCCTGCCCGGTGCTGGAAGGTTAAGGGGATCTGTTAGAGCAATCGAAGCAGTGAACTTAAGCCCCAGTAAACGGCGGCCGTAACTATAACGGTCCTAAGGTAGCGAAATTCCTTGTCGGGTAAGTTCCGACCCGCACGAAAGGCGTAACGATTTGGGCACTGTCTCAACAACAGACTCGGTGAAATTGTAATTCCGGTGAAGATGCCGGATACCTGCGACAGGACGGAAAGACCCCATGGAGCTTTACTGTAGCTTGACATTGGGTCTTGGTACTACATGTACAGGATAGGTGGGAGGCTTTGAAACCAGGACGCCAGTTTTGGCGGAGCCATCCTTGGGATACCACCCTTGTAGTACTGGGACTCTAACCATAGGCCATGAATCTGGTCTTGGGACACTGTCAGGTGGGCAGTTTGACTGGGGCGGTCGCCTCCCAAAAGGTAACGGAGGCGCTCAAAGGTTCTCTCAGTACGGTCGGAAATCGTACGTAGAGTGTAAAGGCAAAAGAGAGCTTGATTGCAAGACATACAGGTCGAGCAAGGATGAAAATCGGACTTAGTGATCCGGTGGTTCTGCGTGGAAGGGCCATCGCTCAACGGATAAAAGCTACCCTGGGGATAACAGGCTTATCTCCCCCAAGAGTCCACATCGACGGGGAGGTTTGGCACCTCGATGTCGGCTCATCACATCCTGGGGCTGTAGTAGGTCCCAAGGGTTGGGCTGTTCGCCCATTAAAGTGGTACGCGAGCTGGGTTCAGAACGTCGTGAGACAGTTCGGTCCCTATCCGTCGCAGGCGTAGGAAATTTGAGAAGACCTGTCCTTAGTACGAGAGGACCGGGATGGACGTACCTCTGGTGTACCAGTTGTTCTGCCAAGGGCATGGCTGGGTAGCTATGTACGGAATGGATAAGCGCTGAAAGCATCTAAGCGCGAAGCCGACTTCAAGATAAGATTTCCCACCGCAAGGGTAAGACCCCAGAAAGACTATCTGGTTGATAGGTCGAAGGTGTAAGTGCAGCAATGTATTTAGCTTATCGATACTAATAGGTCGAGGACTTGACCAAATTATTTGATGTTCATTCAGTAAGATATATGTGCAGTTTTTAGAGTGTTAATTTTAAAAAATAAGTTTGCTGGTGTGGCTCAACGGTAGAGCAGCTGACTTGTAATCAGCAGGTTGTAGGTTCGATTCCTATCACCAGCTCCAGTAAAGACTATGTTTTTAACATAGTCTTTTTTTTATTGTCTAATATATATATTATTTTATAGTACATATTTTTAGTGATTTATGAGTTATTGATATAGAAAATAACACAGTCTAAAATAAGTATTTTAGACTGTGTCTAGAAGTTTTGAATGCAGAAGTTTTTTAATAAAAATATTTAAATATCTATTAAAAATGTCCTTAATTTGAAACTAATTTACCATGAATCACCATTCTAGCATCATCAAATTCATAAGTACAAGTAGAAAGTGTAACTATTTTATCATTACTACTTACCTTAATAGGTGATTTGTGTAAAGATTTAGAAGTAATGTCTTTTATATAATTTTGATAATCTGATTCACTGTTAAAACTTGTTTTTAAATAGTCATAATCTGATTCTACAATGTAAGCAGAAAATACATCATATAAAAACTCTTTTCCATTAATGAGAATTTTTATTTGATTATTTTCTTTAAAAAATGTTTCATCTTTGAACTTATTTAGATTATTAAACATAGTTTTATTTTTCATATTATGTCCATATATTATGACATTTTGGTTATCAAGAGATTTATTTCTATAATCCATAAATAATGTACCTGAAATAGACTCTTTTTTATAGAAATCTTTGTCTAGGTAATAAGAATTATCTTTAGATTGTACAACTGGATAATTTATATTTGTATTCTTAACAGAAAGCCAAAACTTAAAATCACTATTTATTTTTGATAAGTCCTCTTTTTTATCTTCTTTTTTTTGAAGTTCAGAGGATGTTTTAGTATCATGATTGTATTTAGTAAGTTTTGAGTATATATTAAATCCGCTGTAAATTATTACTAATATTAGTATAATGTTAATTATCATTTTATATGGTTTTTTCAATATTTCACCTCAAGTCAAAATAGTTTATATACTTATATTACACTATTTTTGAAGAAATTTAAATTTTTAGTATAATATGTCTTTGACATATTGAAAAATTTATGTTAACATAACTAAGTAAAATGAATATTAAGTAAGCCAGATAATCGCATGTAGTTTTACATGAGGAAAGTCGGAGCTCCGTAGAGCAGGGTGCTAGGTAACGCCTAGTGGGAGCGATCCTAAGGATAGTGCAACAGAAATAAACCGCCACTTTATGTGGTAAGGATGGAAAGGCGAGGTAAGAGCTCACCAGCGGCTAGGAGACTAGTTGGCTATGTAAACCCCACCTGGAGCAAGACCAAGATAGGAATGAAGAGTGCTGCTCGTACTCTCCGGTAGGTAGGTCGCTTGAGCTTATTGGTGACAATAAGCCTAGAAAGATGATTATCTAATACAGAACTCCGCTTATAGACTTGCTTAATTATTTTGATAGTCGAAACATCAGTTTAAACTGATGTTTTTTTATTTGTAAATTTGTCTAATTTACTTTTAAAATTTTGAGGAATATTGTAATATAAGTTAGTACAGATATTAAAAATGGTATAATATAAGGTAGATATAAAAAGAAAAAGTAAAATGATGTAAATAATATGATATGATATAAGATGTAGCAAATTTAATAGATAATTATTTAAATATCATAATCAAATTAGCAGTTTTGCACAATGTAAATATCACAATAAAATAATTGATTTAAGGAGTGAAGGTTTTGAGTGAAAATAATATAATAAGAAACACTGTTTTAAATGTCACAGCAAGTTTTTTAAAACAAGAGTCTAAGATAAATGAAAAATTAGATGGTGTTTTGGAAAAGAAATTTGAAAAAGTAGAATTTAATGAAGCAAAATATGCTGAGCTTTTAAAATTTAATATATTGTTTTATAAGACATTAGCAAGAAATACAGAACCACTTATTGGAAAATGGATAGTAGATAAGTACATACCTGAGATAGATGAGTTAGAAAAGGATTTAGAATTAACTACAGCTAAATGTAGAAAGTATGTAAATAAGGCGATGAAAGAAGGTTTAGACTCTCTAAAAGCCAATGATTTAAATAGTTTTTTAGCGTATGATAAAATGGAACTATCAGAGCGAAGAAGACGTTTAGAAAAGGATTATAAGGTTTTAAACTTATATAAAGACCTTCTTAATATATCACTTAGAAAAATAAGTTTAGAAAAGAAAGAATGTGGAAGTTTATTTCTTAAAAATCAGGCTGATGCAAAAAGAGAATTAAAAAGAGAGATTATATTCTGTGTAAATAAGATATTGGCTAGTAATAAAGATATAGTGTCTAAGAATATTGAAGAAAACAATGAACAAGACAAAGTGGAAATAAAAGCAACAGAAATTGAAGATTTACAATTAGGTAAAGATAATTCAGAAAATGATACATTATTAAATGAAGCTAAAAAATCAAACGTAGGACAAGAATTAAAAACAAATGATGTAGACTCAAAGTTTATGGACAAGTTAAATAGTTTAAATGATGAAAGTATATCTCAAACAATATACAATGAATATAAGAAGTTATGTGGATTAGAAGAACTTCATTCTGTTGAAGGATATGGCTTTGGCAAAGATGCTATTAAAGATTTTGCTTGTGCAACAATTGCATTGGAATTTTTAAAGAGAAGAAATAGAGACCTTATAGAAGGTGCAATGAGATTAACTATAATTGGAGAATTTGGTGCTGAAAATTTTAAGGAATTTGTAGACTATGTAATTAAAAACAAAACAGAAATTAGTGAAGATGTATGGAATGAAGCCAATAATCTGATAAAAGACAACTACAATGAATTAGAAAATCATGAGATTGCATCAAAAAGAACTAGAAAAAATAAAGATATCGACATTGAAGAATATATTTATATGATAAAAAATGCAGATAAAGATATTTGTTTTAGAAGTAGTATTTCTATAGAAGATGATGTTAAAGAAGAGACAAAAGAAGAAGTAGATAATCATGATGAAAATATAAGTAATGTTGTAGAAGAAAAAGAAAATATAGATAAAGAAGACAATATTGGCAAAGAAGATACAAATGAATCAGAAAATAAAAAGAGTAAAAAGAAAACTAAATTATTTGGATTCATGAAAAAAGAAAATAAAGAAGAAAAAATTGAAGAAGAGATTGAACAAGAAGAAATTAAGCAGGAAGAAACTAATTTAGATGATATTTCTTCTGATGTAACTTTAGATGAATCTATTGAAAACAATCAAGAAGAGTTAAAAGAAGTGAAGCAAGAAGAGTTAAAAGAAGTAAAAGAAGACCTAGAAGAAGAACGTAGTGTAAAAATAGAAAAACCAATAAATAATGATTTAGATGAAAAAGTATCTTTAAATAGTGAATCTAAAACTGAAAAAGTAAGTAAAGACTCAGAAGATGAAATAAAAGAAGAAAAATTAGAAAATGAAAAATCAGAAAATGAAAAGTCAGTAATAATACCTATTAATAAGAAAGAAAGAGGTAATAAAAAATCAAAACATTCTTCTAATAATAAACCTAAAGATAATAAGGTAGAAATGAAAAAGCAGGAATCAAATAAGGATGATTTTGTAGATGAAGAAGAAGTTGGTTCTAAGAAGAGTAGAGTAAAAGAAACTATTATAGCAGTAGTTATAGTAGCAATTGTTGGTGTGGGTTACTTCATAACGGTAGGTAATAACAAGAAAAATGAAAAAGCTGTTACTCCAAAAACATCAACTCAGCAACAAGCTAACAATAAACTAACTGAGGAAGAGAAAAAAGCAAAATCTGAAAAAGAGAAAAAGGAAGCAGAAGAAAAAGCAAAAGCTGAAAAAGAAGCAGAAGAGAAGGCGAAAGCTGAAAAGAAAGCAGCAGAAATGGAAGCCTATAAAGATGGTAAAGGTGTGTATTACACTGTTTACGCTGGTTCACTTAAAGTTGAAAAAACAGCAAAAGAAACAGCAAAAGAATATGAAGCTAAAGGTATCTCTTCAACAATAATTCAAGAAAATGGATACTATAAAATAAAAATAGGTGATTATTCTCAATATGGAGAAGCACAAGAAAAATGTAATGAGTTAGCTAAGAAATCTATTGATACATATATAGCGATGTATGATAAGTACTATGATTATAAATTAGAAGATTTGAAAGAATCAGCTCCTTCATTGAGTGCTGAAGAACTTAGACAAAAATATGATGATTTAAGAAGTGAGTTAAAAAATAAATCTGGATATCGTGAATATGTTAAACATTTAGATAAACTTTATGAAGAAATAGTTAAAGGTGCTTAGAATATTATAAAAAATAAGGAGAAATTATGTCTCAGAATAAAGAGTATTAAAAGATATTATTTATTTTGAGGCATTTTGTTCACCTTTAGATAATACTTATAATTTTGTTTAGGTGGTGAAGGTATGTTGAAATTAGGAGAAAAAATCATATATGAGCTTTCAGATGGCTTTGAGCTTAATGGTATCAGTAGATACTCAAAAGAATATAAAAAACTTCATATAACAAATTTAGGTAATATAATAATTAGCAAAGCGGATGAAGTTAATGATGATACAGGAGTAAAATATATATATAGTTTTTCAGACAATAAAGAAAAATTAGAAGCAGTTTTAGAGGGCTCTAATATAATTGTCCATGGAAATAACTTGCCTTTTTATATAAAAAGTGAAAATTCAAGTAAGAATGTTACAGCAAATCTAACTATGAAAATAACTGTGGATGAATATGATTTAATCTGCAAAAGTCAAAGAGAATTTATATTTTATTTAAAAGATAATATGACTATATTAAGTTTAGATGATAATAAGTTTTATATGGGTGGAATCAATAAAGATAATGAGAAGTTCATATTTATCAGTGGGAAAAATAGATTTGAAATAAACTTTGATGATATAGAAAGATATATTTTAGAAGATAAAAGAGTCTCTTTAAAGGGTTATTTTCATATGGAAAGAGAGGGAATTATAGTAAGAACTGTCTCTATATTTAATAACAATATAGAAAATGTAGTTCCATCTGATTTGAATGAAAAGGTTAGAGATAATAAAAAAATAGGAAACCTTCCTAAAGATTGTGACATAGTATTTTGTAAGATATCAGGCAATATAGATGGATTTGATTACAAAAATACAAATATGCTTTTAGTAAAATATCAAGACCAATTGATTTTTATAAACAAGAAGTCTAAAAAGACTATTGTAAAGTCAGCAAGAGATAATTGTTCAAAATTGAATTTTGGAGAAGATATTATATTATATGACAATAAAAATGTATTCAACTTACATATAAATGATAAAAATAAAGAGCTTATGCAAATAGATGATTTGAATGATATAGAAAATGAAATAGTAGGATATACATTAAAACATGCTCCATTTTTTATTCAAGAAGATTTTGATAGTCTGACTATTCTAAAGTCTTTTCAAAAAGAAATCATATCTATAAAAAATAGTGATGTAAAAGATATTGTAATTAATAAAGAGCTTGAAAGTGAAAATTCTAACTTTGTAGAGACAGAAATAAAATTTAATAATCAAAAAATAACTTTAAATCTAAGTAAAAATATGGTTCAAAAACTTATGCAAGATGTATTTATATACGCAAAACAACCTCTACTTAAAGATACTTCTGTTGAAGTATTATATAAAAACTGGTCTAAAGCTATGAATGATATGATAATATTTAATTTCTTTGGAAATATTTATTATATGAAATATGAGTTTGATAAGGTTCTAAAAAAAGAATTAAATGATGAAATAAGAATAGATGTTATAAATGAACTTTATAAGCAAGTACAAGAACAAAGAAACAATTTAGATTTATTATCAGCCTATATGCCAAGGATATTAGAAAATCAAGAAATAGAGTTATTTGAAAAATATAATGCTAAACTTGATATACAGGTATTTAAGCAGGTTAAAAACTTATTATTTGATTTATCATATAACATTAGTAGTTATTTAGATGAAGTTGAAAAAAGCTTAGATAACATTATATTTGTAATTTCAGGAGAAGATAAGAAGAAATATAATTATAGAATGTTAAAGGAAAGTGAAAGTGCAAGTCTTGATGTATTTTTAAAACAAGCTATATCAAGATTAAATCATTTGGTAGAAAATATGTATCCTTATTATGTGGATGAAACTAGTAGGGAAATGTTTAAGTTATTTGAAGTTTTATGGAAAAACTATAAAAATATCAATGACGATAGTATAAAAGAAATATTATTCGAAAGAATAACAAATACATATGTATTTAGACAATTGACATTAAATAATGGTACAAATGAAAGAAGAAAAGACATAATTGAAAAAATATATAATTCTGTTGATTATGAAGCCAATAAACTAGATGAAAATATGTTTTTCACAGGAGGAATAAAATATGTCAAGTAAATACAATGTTTGGAATTTTAACTATGAGTTTTTAGGATTAAACTCAGGCGATGAAAAAAATAATGAAGTTTATTATGAGATTGATTTAGATGAAATTTTAAATGAAAATTATATAGGTGAAGATATAGATGGAGATTTAGATGCTGATGGAAATAGTATTTTAGGAGAATTAATATCAGAAATGGATATAGATGAGGATGTAAGTGTTGATATGACATATCAAGAATTAGAAGTTGATTTAGAAGATTTAGATTCTTACTTGGATGATGATATAGATAGTGATATTAAAGGTATCTTAGATGAAATTTAGTATCTATATAAGTTTTAGATAAAATATAAACAATAATATATTAACTCATAAAATTAAAGGTAGATGAAATTTCATCTACCTTATATGGTCTTAAGGCATTAATTATTGGGATAATATAGAATTTGAAGAAAAAGTATAAATATGGTATATTAATTTGGTACAAGAGAAAATTTACGAAGAAGGGTGAAAAATGAAGATGACAGTTAAAAAAGCGATAATACCAGCAGCAGGTTTAGGGACTAGGTTTTTACCAGCAACAAAATCACAGCCCAAAGAAATGCTTCCTATAGTAGATAAGCCAACTTTACAGTATATAATAGAAGAAGCTATAGAATCAGGGATTGAAGAAATTCTTATAATAACAGGTAGAAATAAAAAATCTATAGAAGACCATTTTGATAAATCAGTTGAATTAGAATTAGAATTAGAACAAAAAGGTAAGACTGAGATGTTAGAAATGGTAAGAGATATATCAAATATGGTAAATATTCATTATATAAGACAAAAAGAGCCAAAAGGTCTTGGGCATGCAATTCACTGTGCAAAAAGCTTTATAGGTGATGAACCATTTGCTGTATTATTAGGTGATGATATAGTAGACTCAAAAGTTCCTTGCCTAAAACAATTAATAGATACTTATAATGAGTATAAAACAACTGTTCTAGGTGTACAAAAGATAGCTAAAGAAGATACTAATAAATATGGTATATTAGATGTGAAACATATAGAAGAGAGAGTATACAAAGTTAAGGATATGGTTGAAAAACCTGCAATTGAAGAAGCACCATCAGATATAGCTATACTTGGAAGATATATAATAACGCCTGCAATCTTTGATATATTAGAGAAGCAAGCACCTGGTAAGGGTGGAGAAATACAACTGACAGATGCGCTTCAGACTCTAGGGAAGCAAGAGGCTATTTACGCATATAACTTTGAAGGAAAAAGATATGATGTAGGAGATAAGATTGGTTTTTTAGAGGCGACAATAGACTTTGCATTGAAAAGAGAAAATCTAAAAGATGATTTAATGGATTATATGAGAAAAAAAGTAAGTGAAAAATAAATATTAGAAAAGAGGTAATTACTATGGCAGTTTTAGTAGCTGGGGGAGCAGGGTATATAGGAAGCCACACAGCAATAGAACTTTTAGAATCAGGTTATGAAGTTGTTATAGTTGATAACTTAAGCAATAGCAATTCAATAGTCGTTGATAGAATTAAAGAGTTATCTGGAAAACCAATAAAATTTTATAATATTGATATCAGAAATAAAAATGAAATGCATGTTGTATTTAAAGAAAATAATATTGAGTCAATTATACATTTTGCAGCTTTAAAGGCTGTTGGTGAATCAGTAGAAAAACCAATTGAATATTATAGCAATAATCTAATAAGTACTTTAAATCTATTTGAATTAATGAGAGAATATGATGTTAAAAAATTTGTATTTAGTTCTTCAGCCACTGTATATGGAGACCCACATACTTGTCCTATATTAGAGGATTTCCCACTTTCTGTAACTAATCCATATGGAAGAACTAAGCTTATGATAGAGCAGATGTTAGTAGATATATCGAAGGCAGACGATTCATTAGATATAGCACTTCTAAGATACTTTAATCCAGTAGGTGCTCATAAGAGTGGTAGAATAGGTGAAGAGCCAAATGGAGTTCCAAGTAATTTAATGCCTTATATAACAAAAATAGCAGTAGGTAAATTAAAAGAATTAAGTGTGTATGGGAATGATTATCCAACACATGATGGTACAGGGGTTAGAGATTATATACATGTATTAGACTTAGCTGCTGGTCATGTAAAAGCATTACAAAAATTAGAAGAAAATCCAGGTCTTGTTGTTTATAATTTAGGGACTGGAAAGGGCTATAGTGTTCTTGATTTAGTCAAAGCATTTTCTAAAGCAAGTGGAAAAGAAATACCATACAAGATTGTAGGAAGAAGAGCTGGAGATGTAGCTATGTGTTATGCAGATTCTTCTAAGGCAGAAAAAGAGCTTGGATGGAAGGCTAAATATGAGCTTGAAGAAATGTGTCAAGACTCTTGGAGATGGCAAAGTATGAACCCAAATGGATACGATGAATAGAATATAATTAAATGTATAAATGTAACAAATTTGTAAATATAAGGTATTAGTAATTTTATGTTATAATTAGACACATGTAGTAATGTTTCTAAAAGAGGGGGAAGTTATAGTGAAAAAAAGTCTAAAAAAGTATTTAGTACTAGCACTGACTTTAGTTCTAGTATTTGCATGTGGCGTGCCAGAATCAAGTGCTGCTAGTAAGCATGTAATTATAGTAAACTCAAGAAAAAATACTCTAGGATACTTTGTAAACAGTAAACTTATAAAAGAATTTAAAATTGCAACAGGGAAAAAGGGATCAGAGACACCAACAGGAAAAACTAAGGTGGTTAATAAGATAAAAAATAGACCATATTATAAAGGTAATATACCTGGAGGAAGCCCAAGAAATCCATTAGGAGATAGATGGATGGGGTTAGCATTAAAAGGAACTTATGGAGATACATATGGAATACATGGAAATAATGATGAGAGTTCTATAGGAAAGCATATTTCTGGTGGATGTATAAGAATGCATAATAAAGAAGTTAGATGGTTATTTGACCAAGTTCCAGTGGGTTCAGATGTAATTATAGATTATAGTAATGACAGTTATATAAAAATAGCTGCAAAATATAAGATAAATTTAAACCAAACAGGATGGAAAACAGAAAATGGTAAGAAGTATTATGTAAAATCTGATGGAACATATCAAAAAAATAGTTGGTTAAAAGTAAGTGGAAAAATGTATTATTTTGATGCTTCAGGAGTAATGCAAACAGGATGGAAAACAATTAACAACAAGAAATATTACTTAGGAACTGATGGAGCAAGAGTATCTGGATGGAAAGTAATTGATGGAAAGACTTATTACTTTAATGCAGATGGAGTAATGCAAACAGGATGGCAAGAAAAAGATGGTAAGAAATACTATCTAGACGCAGATGGATTAGCAGTTACAGGATGGCAAGAAATAGATGATAATAAATATTACTTTGACAAAACAGGAGTAATGCAGACAGGATGGCAACAAATAGAAGGAAAATCTTACTATTTAGATAAAGATGGTAAAATGCTAACTGGCACTCAAAAAATAGATTCAAAAGATTATACTTTCAATGAAGATGGAACTATAAATCCTACATGGGATACAATCATAGGAGCAAATAGATTTGATACAGCTAAGAAGATAAGTTCAGTTGGAAATTGGAATGCTGAGAGTTCAGATACTGTTGTACTAGTAAATGGTAATGCAATAGCAGATGGAATAACAGCTACTCCTTTAGCAAGTAGTTATAACTCAACAATATTACTTACTAATACAGACAAATTACCATCTGAGACTATTGAACAAATGAAGTTATTAGCACCTAAAACAGTAATCTTGATAGGTGGAGAAAATGCAATAAGCTCTAAACTAGAACAAGAAATAAAAACTACTTTTAATGCGGAAACAAAGAGAATAGCAGGTCAAGACAGATACCAAACTGCTACAAAAATAGCTACAGAACTTGGAAGTAGAGAAGAAATAAAAACAGCTTATATGGTTTCTGGAAGTGGAGAAGCAGATGCGCTATCTATAGCTTCTAAAGCTGGAGAAGAAAAGCAACCTATAATATTAGTTAAAAAAGATGGAATCACTGAAGAATCTTATGCATGGCTAACAGAAAAAAAATTAGAAAATGCATACTTTATAGGTGGACCAAGTGCAATTAGTGATTCAGCAATAGCTAAAATGAATGAGATAACTACTGAAGATGTTTCAGGAAATAGAATATATGGAAATAGCAGATTAGATACTAATGCTAAAGTAATAGAGAAGTTCTATGGAGATGTTGATTTACAAGCTATATTAGTTAGTAAATCAGATACTTTAGTGGATGCTTTATCAGCTGGACCATTAGCTGTAAAATTACACTCACCAATAGTTTTAATGGATAATTCAGGATTATCATCAGAACAACAAAGAGTATTTGCAAATAAAAAAGTTGAAACTCCTTATCAAATTGGAGGCGGAGTATCTTATATAGTAATGGATAAACTAATAGATATTCTTGGAAAATAATAAAACTATATATTGAGAAATAACTATAATTGAGATGTGAAATCCAATCGCCAAAAGCGTTGATTGTTTTACATCTCAATTTTTTAGTCCAAATTTAAATTTAAGTTGTATAAAAATCTTGGAATATTTTTAAAACTCATATAAAATGGATATAGATGCTATCATCATAAGTTAAGAGGGTGAGTGAGATTACAAAGAAAAAATATATAATGTTTATCGATGAAAGTGGAAGAGCTGATATAAATCATGAAGACCCATTTACATTAACAGGAGTAATTTTTGAATATAAATATGCAGTGAGTCAAGGAGACTATGTCTGTTCTTTAAGAAAGGAAATGGATGTATTTAAAGAACAGTGTTTTGGAACTAGTAATATAGGAATACATCTTACAGATATATCAAGAAAATCAAGAGCATTTGAGAAGTTTGATGATTCACAAATTAAATTTTTTTACGATGAGTTGCCTTTATTTCTATCGAGATTAGAGTGTACTATAATATCAGTAACAGTAGATAAAGCTAGATTAAAAAAATATTATGCACCTTCAAAGGAACCTTATGTAGTGGCTTTTATACATGTACTTCAGAACTTTTATTCGTTTGTAAATAATGAAACTGTGGAATCTGCAAGAATAGTTATCGAATCAAGAGATGATGTATCAAATTTAAAAGTACAAAAGGCATTTTTTGATGTTTTTAATAATGGAACAATATATCTAGACATAGATGAAGAATTAAGAGATAAGGTTAAAGGTTTTATAATCGCTAAAAAAGAAGATGTAGATTATAGAGAAGGTTTAGAGATAGCAGATATTTTATGTAATCCTCTTAGTAGAGCAAGAAGAGGATTAATAGAAGCTAATCCTAAGTGCATGCAATATGGAGAGAAAAATAAAATATTTAAATCTGTAAGAAATAAGATATATACTCCAACTAGTGTGAATGACATAAGAAATTGGGGATTCAAAGAAGTTCCTATTATAGAGCCTGTTGGACCATGGCTTGAAAAAATGAGATAGATAGTATTGACAAGTATTATAAAGTCTGATATAATATAAGTGAATTAGTTATTCAGGAACTGAAATCCAGTTGCTGTTGTATAACGATAATTGCTGAGACTCGGATGCCGACTGTCAGTTAGGAATCTATACTTTTAAGAGTATAGATTTTTTTATTTTATAAAAAGAATAAAGAGGATATTAAAAAATAACCCCTTTATTAATAAATTATAGTTGAGCGTTTTTAATGACAAAATTTTTAAAGTTTTTAATTGCAGGAGGTAAATATCTATCTTTTATAAATGCTAAGTAGAAATTTCTTTCCCAACTTGGGTGAACAATCTGAATTACTTTCACTTTTGTAAAGCTAAGCATATTCATATTTGGGACTACAGCAATTCCAAAGTTTTTCGCAACTAATCCAGCAATTACTTGGTCTTCTTCCACTTCATAGACTATGTTAGGTTGTTGATTTATTTTATTAAACATATCATCAATTATATATCTAAGCCCACTTCTCTGATTAAATACTATTTGAGGATAAGGTATGGTTTCTTTTAAGTCTATAGTATCTTTTGCAGCCAATGGGTGGCTATATGGTACAATTAGCACTAAATCTTGTTTAGCAACAGGTATAAATTCAATTCCCTTTTCTTTTTCAAGTTTTGAACAAAATGCAATATCGTATTTTCTTTCCTTAAGACCTTGAATAATGTCCGTAGTTACACCAGTATGGAATTTAAAATCTATTGATTTATCAGGATTAGATTTTAAAAATTTATGCACTATATCAGGTATAAAGTCAGTACCAAGTGTTCTAAGGAAAGCTAAATCTATTTGTCCTTCACCAGTACCAGTTATTTTTAATGACTTTACACTTGAATCTAAAATTTCTAATGATTTTTCCACATCTTTTAAAAATATTTTTCCATATTTAGTAAGAACTATATTTCTACCTTCCTTTTCAAATAGAGCTATTCCAAGCTCACTTTCTAGCAAAGATATAGCATGACTTAAGCTTGGCTGTGTTATAGATAAATTTTCTGCTGCTTTTGTATAATGTTCTAAATGTGCTAGTGTAACAAAATAGCGTAGGTGGTATAAATTCAATTTTTGTTCATCCTTTCCTGAGTACTTTTATTTATATATTTGGAGAAGTTGACCTTTAAGATATTTTTCACATTTTTATTATATATGATTATGCAGTAAGAATAAAAGCTTTTAAAGAAATTTATCGTTTTTTGTCTGAATTATAGGATAAAGATATTTATATAATGTACTAGAAAAGCAAAAGAATTATCCTATAAATGAAATCTATAAACAAAATCTATGAATTGATAGGAAATTATCAATTTGTTATTAATAAAGTCTCATGGTACAATAAATTTATAAAATCTAGATAAAGATAAATCAAAAAGCACTTTTGTTTTTAAAGCTAAATAATACTACTAGTAGGATAATTAAAAATATAAAATCAAAAAAACTATTATTTTTAAAGAAAATAAAGGGGGAAATTTAACTCATGAATAATCAAAAAAATCTTAATATTCCAATTACAATTAGTTCTTATACATTAGGTACAGAAGTTTCATTCCGTGATAGAGTACGTATTGCGAAAGAAGCTGGTTTTGATGGAATTGGATTACGAGCTGAAAATTATGTAGATGCAAAAAATGCTGGTGTTACAGATGAAGAAATGCTTGCAATTCTTGATGAATACAATATGAAGGTTACAGAAGTAGAATACATAACTCAATGGGGAACAGAAGAAGATAGAACAGAAGCTCAAAGAGAAAAAGAGAAAAATGTTTATCATATGGCTCGTTTATTTAATGTTAAACATATAAATTGTGGTTTGTTAGAAATGATACCAGAAGAACAAATTATAAAAGCATTAGGAGAATTATGTGATAGAGCAGGAGAACTTATTATAGGTCTTGAGTTTATGCCATATAGTGGTGTTCCAGACTTAACTACTGCATGGCGTGTTGTTAAGGAATGCAATCGTGAAAATGCAATGCTTATACTAGATACTTGGCACTGGGCTAGAGCAAAACAGACAGCAAAAGATCTTGCACCTGTTCCAGCAGAGAAAATAGTATCAATTCAAGTATGTGACGTTTTAAAAACTCCTTATGAAAAACTTAGAGATGAATCGCTACATGACCGTTTAGCTCCAGGTGAAGGATATGGAAACACAGAAGAATTTGTAAAAATAATAAAAGAACACAACATATCACCTAGAGTTATAGGAGCAGAAGTAATATCTGATTCTTTAATATCTAAGGGATTATCAACTGCTGCTGAAACTGTGTTTAATACAACTAAGAAAGTTTTAGATAAAGCATGGCCTGAAGTATCTCCAAAATAAATCTATACAATATAAAAAGATACAAAGTATTTATAATATAAAAATTTAAAATTGAAACTTGAAAGGAAGGAAAACCTTATGAAGATTAGTTCTATGTTTACACCTATAAAAATTGGTTCGATGACAGTTCCAAATCGTTTTGTAGTTCCTCCTATGGGAAATAATTTTGCAAATACAGATGGGACTTTAAGTGAAACTTCTAAGGCTTATTATCTTGAACGTGCTTTAGGTGGTTTTGGATTGATAACAATAGAATCGAGTGTTGTAGACAAAAAAGCAAAAGGAGGTCCTCGTAAACCTTGTTTATATGATGATAGTACAATAGATAGTTTTAAAAATGTAATAGATGCTTGTCATAATGCAGGTTCAAAAGTATCTATACAATTACAACATGCTGGTTCTGAGGGGAATGAAAAAATAGCAGGTCATCCATTAAAAGCTGCATCTGCAATACCTTCATCAAATGGTTGTAACACACCACTAGCAATAACGACTGAAGAAATATATGAACTTATAGAATCTTATGGAAATGCTGCATTACGTGCACAAAAAGCTGGTGCAGATGCTGTTGAAGTTCACTGTGCTCATGGATATTTAGTTAGTAGCTTTATATCACCAAGAACAAATAAGCGTGTAGATGAGTTTGGTGGATGTTTTGAAAATAGAATGAGATTAGCTCGCCTTATTATTGAAAATATACGTAAAAAAGTAGGAGATTCTCTAGCAATATTATGTCGTATAAACAGTACAGATGATATTTTAGGTGGAATTGATGTACATGATAGTTCAGTAATAGCAGCATATTTAGAAGATTGTGGAGTAGATGGACTTCATGTTTCTCGTAGTATACATATACATGATGAATATATGTGGGCTCCTACAGTTTTACATGCTGGATTCAGTGCAGAACTAGTAACAGAAATAAAAAAAGCTGTTAGTATACCAGTAATAACAGTTGGACGTTATACAGAACCTCAATTTGCTGAATTAATGGTTAGACAAGGTAGATGTGATTTAGTAGCATTTGGTAGACAAAGTTTAGCTGACCCAGAAATGCCTAATAAGGCTAAAGATGGAAAGCTAGATGAAATGATACCATGTATTGCATGCTTACAAGGATGTGTACCAAATATGTTCCAAGGTAAACCTATAGCCTGTCTTGCAAATCCTATATTAGGTCATGAAGCAGAACTTAAACCAGCTGAAATAAGTAAGGAAGTTCTTGTTGTTGGCGGAGGTGTTGGAGGTATGCTTGCAGCATGGGTATGTGCTAAAAGAGGGCATAATGTAACTTTGGTTGAAAAAGCGGACATTCTTGGTGGTCAAATGCGTTTAGCTGCATATCCTCCAGGTAAGGGAGATATCACTAATTTAGTTAGAAGTTATGTTTCAAAATGCAATCAATATGGTGTGAAAATATGTACTAATACAGAAGCTACAGTAGAATTTATAAAAGAAAAATCACCTGATGCAGTTATTATAGCCACTGGAGCAACTCCACTTGTACTTCCTATACCAGGAATTAATGATTCAGGATTAATACATGCTGTAGACCTTCTTGATGGTAAGAAATCTTGTGGGAAAAAAGTACTTGTTGTTGGTGGTGGAATGGTTGGTTGTGAAGTAGCAGCTTTCCTTGGAGAACAAGAGCATGAGGTTACGGTTATTGAGCTTAGAGAAGAAGTTGGTGCAGATGTAATTTCAGAGCATCGCAAGTTCCTTATGAATGATTTTGAAAATTATAATATACATACTGTTACTGGTGCAAAAGTCGCTAAATTCTATGATAATGGTGTTGACTATTTACTTGCAGATGGTACAGAACATGATTTAAAAGGGTTTGACTCAGTAGTACTTGCTATGGGTTCTCGTAATTATGACCCATTAAGTGAATCTGTAAAACAGTTTGTAAAAGAAATTCACGTTGTTGGGGACGCCGTAAAAGCACGTAGAGCATTAGACGCAACAAAAGAAGCCTTTGAAGCAGCATTAAATATATAAATAATAAATAAATTTTCTTTGCAAATAGTTGGATAGACTATTTGCAAAGAAAATGATAATACTGGGAGGAAAAGATAGTTATGGAAATTTCAGGTAGAACAGGATTATTTGCATTAATAGGTACACCAGTTGGTCATTCTAAATCACCAGTGATGTATAACTATAGTTTTGAAAAATTAGATTTAGATTATAGATATTTAGCTTTTGATATTACAGTAGATAAGGTAAAAGATGCACTTTCAGCAATAAAAACTTTTAATATAAAAGGAGCTAATGTAACTATGCCATGTAAGTCTGCTGTTACAGAATATATGGATGAACTTTCTCCAGCAGCTCGTATAATTGGAGCATGTAATACAATTGTAAATGAAGATGGAAAGTTAGTTGGTCATATAACAGATGGAGTAGGTTATGTTCGTAACTTAAAAGAAAATGGAGTAGAAGTTAAAGACAAAAAGATTACAATTATGGGTGCTGGTGGTGCTGCAACTGCTATACAAGTACAATGTGCATTAGATGGTGCAAGAGCAATATCTATTTTTAATGCTAAGGATGATTTTTATAAAAGAGCAGAAAAGACAGTTGAGAATATAAAAAAAGAGGTGCCAGAATGTGTTGTTAATCTATATGATTTAGAAGATACAGAAAAGCTTTATGAAGAGATAGCATCAAGTGATATATTGACGAATGCAACTCTTATTGGTATGAAACCTTATGATAATGAAACTAACATAAAAGATGTCAGTATTTTAAGAAAAGAATTAGTAGTAACAGATGTTGTTTATAATCCAAAGAAAACAAAAATGATTGAAGATGCTGAGGCTAATGGATGTAAGGCCATTGGTGGATTAGGAATGCTATTATATCAAGGAGCAGAAGCTTTTAATCTATATACTGGATTAGAAATGCCTGTAGAAGAGATTAAGGAATTGTGTTTTAAATAATAATTTACAAATAAATTATCATAGTGGGTTATGTATCATAGTTTAGTTAAATTTAAAGATTTGACTATACTTTAAACCCATTATGGTGATAAGTTTATTGTACATAAAAATGTTAATAAATTAACAAGAATAGGAGAAGAATTATGAATAATAAAAAATATTATCCTACTGCCATAGCATTGTATTTTTCATATTTTTTACTTGGTATTGGAATTTCAATTTTAGGACAATATAAACCAGAATTTTCATCAATGTGGGGGGCTAAAACGTTATCAGATGGGACATTAGATGTAAGTATTGTTTTAGCAGTTATTGCTGCATTGGGATTAGGTAGACTTATATCATATCCATTTGCAGGACCTATATCAGATAAGTATGGAAGAAAAGTAAGTGGGCTTATAGGAAATTTTTTACATGCGATTTTCTTTGTTGGAATTGTATTTTCACCAAATTTTTATGTAGCGTATGTATTTGCAATAATTGGAGGAGCTGCTAACTCATTTTTAGATACATGTGTAACTCCTTCTTGTATGGAGATATTTGCTAGTTTGGGAACAATAGCAAATATGTTTACTAAGTTTACAATAGCTTTAGCACAATTTTTACTTCCTTTTATAATTGGTTTTGTCGCAGCAAATTCAATATCATTTAAAGTTATTTTTATAGTGACAGCTATTCTTATTGTCATAGATGCAATTTTAATAGCTATATTACCATTTCCACCAGCTAATGATGTTACTGATAATAAAGGAAAAATAGTTAAATCAGAAAAGATGAAATTTACACCAACAAGTATAGCTCTTGTTTGTATTGGATTTACATGTACATCAACATTTGTATTATGGTTAAATTGCAATCAGGAATTGGGAAAATTATATGGCATGGCTGACCCTACAAAAATTCAGTCTTTCTACTCAATGGGAGTAATATGTGCAGTATTAATAACTTCTGTACTTATTAAAAAGTATATTAAGCCAATAAGAATACTAGTTATATATCCTATAATAGCTTTAATTATGCTATTAGTAGTATATTTTGTCCAAACTCCAACTATTTGTATGCTAGGAGGATTTGTAATAGGTTATTCAGCAGCAGGTGGTGTCCTTCAATTAACAACGTCAACAGCAAATGAAATGTTTCCAACTAATAAAGGAAAAATAACATCTATAGTTATGATTGCATCGAGTATAGCAAACTATGTTATTTTAAATATAGCAGGTATTATCACAAAATCAGGTGGAGTGAATGGACCAAAATATGTTGTATTATTTAATGTGGCTATAACTTTTGTTGGAATTTTACTTGCATTATTTGTAAATATGAGATACGGAAAAGAAAAAGTGTGTGATTATGATATTTAATTTTAACCAGTTTGAAAGCTGAGGTGTCACTATGGAAAAGATAGAAAAGATAAGAGAAAAAATAGATTTATATGATGATGAGTTTATAAATTTGCTTGAAAAAAGAATGGAATGTATAAAGGATATTATAGATATTAAAAAAGAAAAAGGTCTGCCTATTTTACAGTCAGAGTATGAAAATAAAAAAGAAGTGGCGTTGATTAACAAATTAAAGGGTAATAAATTTGAAAATGAAATTATAGATGTTTTTAGATACATGGTTAAAACAAGTAAGAAAATACAAGCTAAAAATTTATTTTCTTATAATATAATGCTTGTTGGATTTATGGGTGTAGGTAAAAGTACTATATCATCATACTTAGGCCATTTATTAGAGATGGAACGAGTAGAAACGGATTCATATATAATAAAACAACAAGGAATGAGTATTTCTGAAATATTTGAGAAACTAGGGGAGGAATATTTTAGAAATCTTGAAAGCCAAACACTAATAGATTTACAAAAAAAGAAAGGTATTGTTGTTTCCTGTGGGGGAGGAATTGTACTTCGAGATAAAAATGTAGAATATATGAAAAAGAATGGAAGGGTTGTCTTGTTGACAGCAAGTCCAGAAACTATTCTTCAACGTGTTAAACATAGTGATGAAAGACCAATACTTAATAATAATATGAATGTAGAATTTATATCTGACCTAATGAAAAAGCGAGAAGGAAAATACCTAGCATCTGCGGATATTATTATCAATACAGACAATAAGACAATAAAAGCAATTTGTGAAGAGATGATTGTAAAGTTAACTGAATTTGATAAGTAAATTTAACATTAGAGCAGGTTTATATTAAAAAAATTGGCATTTAAACTAATAAGGATGTTATTTACTGTTAGAAGATAAGGTATTTACATAATAAATCTTACTAATATTACTAGAATTTCAAATTCTAGTAATATTTTTTTGTGTAAAAATGTAAACTTGCTGAAATAAGTAGTATAATCAATATAAATTACATCATGTAAAGGAGGATAATTTAATGGAAAGTATTTTTAAACAATTGCAGGGATTTAAGGGTTATGATGGATATAAAGAATCATTTGAAATGAATTACCTATGCATATATGAAAATATACCTTTAAGAGAACAAGTGGAACTTTCAAATAATCTAGTAGATGGAATTTTAAATATGTATAAAAGTCAATCTAATGAAATCTATTTATTGGAGAATAATAATTTTAAACCTCTAATTTGCTATTTTGAAATTTTTATAAAAAAGATAAATACTTTAGTAAAAGAAATGATTATTGATGAGAAATGGTTATATAAATTAACTAAAGAATTAATATATAAAAGTAAAAAGGCTGAATATGTAAAACTTGGATTAGTTTTAAGTGAGAGATATTTAGAGGTGGAAAATATAAGAGAAGTTGTGGATACTTTTTCTAAATCTGGAGAATATGTATTTTATCTTAGTAATACTATTAAGAAACTAGAATTTTACAATACATATTTATTTAATTTATCTAAAAAAGCTACAGGCTCGATAAAAGTATTTGCTATTGTCAACATGGAAATTTTGGATTCTAAAATAAATTCCTATTTAATTGAACAGGGTTACAAAGATATGAAACATGAACGATTATTGATGAATTATATTATTTCTATTATTGATTTGGATAAATATCTTGAAAGAAGAGATTTAGATAGAGAAAAGATAAATAACTTAGCCTATCTGATATGTAACTACTTGTTAAGTGTAGATTTTAAATACATAGGAAATAAAGTCCAATTAGTAAATCAATTTTTACCAATTGTAGTGACCTATGGAACTACTTTTGAAAGTTTATATTCAATTTTTTTAATAGCTATAAATGTCTTGAAAGATGAAAATATAGAGTGCGATAAGATTGAATTTGAGAAAGAAATGAATGCTGTCTTACTTAGTGAAAAGTGGAAGAATATATATTTTGAAGCATTAAAAAATGCAAGAGGTAAGACAGAAGATATGATAAAAATATCAAAAACTTATGATGTGAATTTATCTTTTGATGATTTATTACCATATTTGGATAGAGATATTAGAGATTTTGAAGTATATTGGTACATATCTAAAAAAGGGGAGAAAAGCTCTAGATTAAAGTTATTAAGCTTTTTTGAAAATACATTTAACCTAGATAATTTAACCGGAAAAATGGAAGATATAGAAAAAGATAGATTAACACAAGAATATTATGATGATATGTTATTTTTTATTGTCACTAAAGGCAGTAATTCCCTATATCCTGAAGGAAAAGATATATCTTTGAAAGGTATATTTGGCAATATAAATGAAGTTAGAAAAGAATCTATAAATATTTTAAAAAGATATAGAGAAAAATTATCTCTTGAAGAATTGAAAATAGTTAAAGAAGCTTATGAAAAGGAAAAAAATGTAATGTTGAAGGATGAACTGAGAAGATTATTATATGAAAGTAATAATTTGAAGAAAGAATTTATAAATATTGAAAAAATAAAAGTAGATGAACATGGTAAGGACATATACTTAACTTCAGTAGCTGTTGCGGGTTCAAGATTTAGAAATAGAGAATGTCTGGAAAAAGAATTAGAAGAGAGTAAGATATATTATCTAAATAGGGAGAAAGGTAATCTATACGATGAAAAGGCTATTAAAATAGTTGGGGAAACTGGTTATGTAATAGGTTATGTTCCAAGAAAAGATAATTATATTTTAAGCAATTTAATAGATGGAGGAAAGTTATTGTATTGTAGAGTAACTGAATACAATTTATATGAAGATTATATTTATGTAAATGTATACTTAAGTTATAAGGATGTAATTGAAACGGTTGAGAACTCTCTAAAAATGGTATTAGATAAGAGTAAAGTAAAAATTATAAACTAATAATTCTATATATTTATTAAGAATTAAATTATAAACAGCAACATTTGATATTATCGGGTTGAAATATAGAAAAATTTAAAATACAATGAATATATAAATAATTTCAATGTGAAATTTGTAAATATGGTTTTAATTTTGGGGGAGTAAATACATAAGTTTATAAGTAAAATAAATGAATAGTAAATATCTAAAGAAATTTATATTTATATTGTTTATTAAAAATAGGGGGAGAACTTATGAAGATACAAAAAAAAATATTTATTATTCTTATATTAGTTTCAATAATTCCATCAATAATCATTGCTGGAATCTGTATACATAAATTTACTGAAAATTCTAATGATTTGATGGAAAATAACATCAAAACAGCTACAATAATACAATCAAAACGATTAAAGAGTTTTTTTAGTCAAAAAGAGGTAACATTAAAAACGACTTCTCAAATTTCTGAAATTCAAGAGTATCTATCCAGTGAAAATAAGGAAATTTTAGATAATAGATTAAAACAAGAAAATATAAACGAGATATTAAGAGATATTAATAATAAGGAAAAGTTTTTGCTTAGAATGTCCCTTATTGATAAAAATGATGTAGTAGTAGCGTCAAGTGATGAAAATATTATTAATAAAAAAGCACTAATGTCAGGTTCAGAATTTAAAGGATTAGCACAAGATAGTTTGAAAATTTCTAATATAAATAATAAGAGGAGTTTTTATATAAGTAAAAGAAACTTTGTAATAGGTTATCCAATTTGGATTAATAATGAATATCAAGGTTTTGTATCCTTTATTGTAGATACAGACTATATTAAAAATATAATAAATGATATACCTTCTTTTAATACAGGTAAAATGATTATAATTGATTCTATAGGAAATACAGTTGCTAATGATGGTAAATATAAATATAAAAATATAATAGATGACGAAAGTTTTTTTAAAGAATGGAAGTCTAAAAATTTTAAAAAGAATCCAGATGGTTTTATAAGTTACTCTGAAGACGATATCAAAAATATTGGATATTATTCTGAAGTATCAGATGGATGGTTTATATTAAGTACTGTGGAAGCATCAGAGATAATGAAGCCAATTGACAGGGCTATATTTGTTGTACTTCTTTTTATGGTTTTAATTATAGTTTTTATATGCATAATTTCTGTATATGTAAAAAAACACTTTTTAAATCCTATGGGTAAGTTGATTGAGGGGATAGAAAAAATAAAAGATGGTGATACGAGTATAAGATTTAATCTTAATACAAATAATGAGTATGCTAAAATTACTACTGCTTTCAATAGCCTGATTGACAATATGGTCAATAATTCTGAAGAGCTAAAAAGAATAAATGATGATTTTAAAGTGCTGACTGCAAACATTCCTGGAGGAGTATATAAATACAGTTGTGATGGAAATTACATATTTAACTTTGTTAATGAAGGATATCAAAATCTATTGGGATATACAAAAGAGGAGCTTGAATTATTTTTCGATAATAAATTACTGAATGTAATATATGAAGATGACCGTGAAATAGTTAAAAATGAACTAGAAATGCAACTAAAAAATGGAAATATACTTGAAGTTGAGTATAGAGTAGTTCATTCAGATGGAGAGATACGTTGGTTATTGGATAAAGGACAAATAGTAAAAGATAAGTATGGAGATTCATGGGTATATTGTGTTGTTATTGATATTACATCAAGTAAGTCGGCGCAAGAACAATTAGATGTAAGTGAAGAGTGCTATAGAATTGTTATGGACCAAGATAATAACATTGTCTTTGAATGGAATCTAAATACAGATACAGTAAACATTTCTGACAAATGGGAAAAGAAATTTGGATACAAACCAGTAAGAAATAATCTAATTGATAACATGTTAGAAAAAGAAATGATATACAAAGATGATATAGCAAAGTATATAGAACTTTTTACTAGAGCTATGGATGGTGACAATGAATATAATGAAACAGAACTTAGATTTAGAAAAGGAAAAAATGAATATATTTGGTGCAAAGTTAGATTATCTAGTATTATTGATAAGTATAATCAATGTACACGAGTTATAGGTGTTGTTGCAGACATAGACAAAGAAAAAAGGAAAAATGATGAACTTAAAAATAAAGCACAGAGAGATTTACTCACAGGATTATATAATAAAATTACAACAGAAGATTTAGTTAGAACTTATTTAGAAAATGAAGGCAAGGAATGTAGTAGTGCATTGTTTATAATAGACGTTGATGACTTTAAGGGGATTAATGATAATCTAGGACATTTATTTGGAGATGCAGTTTTAAATGATATAGCATCTAAGTTTATAAATATATTTAGAGAAAGTGATATTATTGGACGTATAGGAGGAGATGAGTTTTTAATTTTTCTAAAAAATTTGAATTCAGAAGAAATATTAAAACAAAAGGCAGATGAATTAATGAATTTATTTAGACGCTCATTTACAGGGAAAAATAAAGGCTATAAAATCTCTGGAAGTATAGGAATTGCTATTTATCCTCAACATGGTAAAAATTTTAATGAACTTTTTAGAAGTGCAGACAATGCATTATATGTTGCAAAAGATAAGGGAAAGGATTGCTATTGGATATGTGAAAGTAATAGTCAATCTATGGATAGTGAGATAATAAGGACTAAAAACTTTACTTCTGTATTAGGAGGAGAAGAAGATATTGATGAAGTATATAAAACAAAATCTACATTTAAACAAAATCTTTCTGAGTATATATTTAGAATTTTATATGAATCTAAAGATGTTGATACTGCAGTAAATTTTATCTTGGAACTGGTTGGTAGGTCTTATAATGTAAGTCGTGCATATGTATTTGAAAATTCAGATGATAGTACTTATTGCAGTAATACATTTGAATGGTGTAATGATGGAATTGAAGCAGAAATAGAGAATCTTAGAGAAGTATCGTATAGTTTAATTGGAGATTATAAGAAATATTTTAATGAGAGAGGAATCTTTTATTGTAAAGATATATCTACACTTAATGGTGAATTATATGAAATATTGAAAGCACAGGGAATTGTTTCTATGTTGCAGTGTGCAATCTTAGATGAAGGCGAATTCAGTGGTTATGTAGGATTTGATGACTGTAATGGAAATAGGTTTTGGACAAAGGATGAAATAGAATCTTTAACCTTTATATCAGAGATATTAAGTGTATTTTTGATTAATAAACATAAACAAGATAAATTAATGAAATCTTATGAGACTACAAAAGTAATTATGGACAATTTGAATTCATGGACTTATGTAATAAACAAAAATACTTATGAACTATTATTCATAAATCAAAAGACCTTAAGTATTGCTCCAAATGCAAAGATAAATCAATTATGTTATAAGGCTTTTTGGGGGAGAGATGAGCCATGTGATATTTGTCCAATGAATGGACTTAATGAAGAAAAAAGGTCTTGTACAATTGAGATATATAACGATAATCTTAATGTTTGGAGTAGTGCAAATGCTTCATATATAGAATGGAATGAAGAAAAAAGAGCTTGTCTAATGTGTTGTAATGATATAACTAAGTATAAAGTTAATGAATGCAAAGTTTAATATATAACTAAATTATTTTTAAATCAAATAAAAACAATTGTTTTGTATATATTATGTATAATCAAAGCTATATATTCATATATACAAAACAATTGAAATTTGTATTATTTTATTATTTTAAATTTAGAAGGAATTTTAACTTCTGCTTTTTCTTTTATTTTAGAAGCTTGTTCTTTAACTTTGTTTAACAATTCAGATTCATTTACAACTAATACATTTCTTTCTTTCATTAGCCATTTACCATCACAAATTGTAGAATCTACATTTTCACTAGTCATAGAATAAACTATATTCCCAATTGGATTATGCATTGGTAAAGAATGAATTGTATCTGGATTTAGAATAATCATATCTGCTTTTTTTCCTACTTCAAGGCTACCAATTTCTTTTTCTAATAGAGCGCATTTTGCTCCATTTATAGTAGCCATTTCTAATACTTCTTCAGCAGGAATAACTGTTGGATTTAAAGTTCTACCTTTATGTATTAATGAAGTTAAATACATATCTCTCATAAGGTCCATTCTATTATTTGAAGGTGCTCCATCAGTACCAATTGAAACAGGTATCCCTTTTTCTAACATTTCAGGAATTGATGCAAACCCTAGAACTACTTTCATAGCTGCAGCTGGATTATGAGAAACTTTTACATCATGTAATCTAAATAAATCAATCTCTTTATGAGTAAGCCAAACTGTGTGAGCAGCTAAAAGATTTGGACCTAATACACCTAACTTATCAAGATATTCAACTGTTCCAACTCCATTATTTTGTTTTACAAATGAAATCTCATCAGCTATTTCAGCAATATGCATATGTATACCAGTATCATACTTGTCAGCTAGTTGTTTAGTTCTAACAAGTAATTCTTCTGTTGTATTAAAAATAGTTCTTAATGCAAACCATATCTTGATTCTTTCATTAGATGTATTATTAAATTTATGGAATAAGTCCAATTGAGTATTGATTTCTTCATCAGTAGTTCTTTGCCATGCTTTAGGAAGACCATCTCCTGTATCCATAACTGATTTAGCTAAACACGCTCTAAGTCCAGTTTTGTCAACAGCTTCAACCATAGCATCTACATATTGACCACCAGATTCTAAAAATGTAGTAACACCAGATTTTATCAACTCAATACAACATGCAGTGGATGAAATTAATGAATCTTCATAATTAAAGCTACTTTCAAATGGCCAGATTCTTTCTCTAAGCCAAGTTAAAAGGACAACATCATCTGCAAGACCACGTTCTAATTGTTGGGATAAATGAACGTGTGTATTTACTAATCCTGGCATTAATATTTTTCCTTTAGCATCGTATATCTCGGCATCTTTATCAGCAATATTGCTATCAAATTTGCCAACCTTTTTTATAATGTTATTTTCAATAAGTATACTTCCATTCTCGTATACTTCTCTATCTGCATTCATAGTAATTAGATATGCATTTTTTATAAGTAATTGTGACATAAGTATCCTTCCTCTTTTACATATTTTTGTATCCACATATTATGATAATAAATTTTCTATACAAAGTTAATAGCAAAATCAATTTTATATATAAAATTGATTTTGCTATTAATAAATTAAAAATAAATAAGATTTTATTTTATATATTTTAAAATATTAACTTAGAACTAAGTTTACAACTGCAAGTAAACCTATAACCCAAAGTGTAATACTGATTTTATTAGTTTCTTTAGCTACAACATGCATTATTATATATGAAATAAATCCAAAGCATAAACCAATACTTATACTATAAGTTAAAGGCATCAATAAAACTGTGACAAAAGCAGGTACTGCTATTTTACTATCAGCAAAATCAATTTGTTTTATACTTTCGAACATGAAGACACCAACCATGACAAGTGCAGGTGCTGCAGCGTAAGTAGGAACTATACCAAGTAATGGTGTGAATATAAGTGTGGCTAAGAATAATGCTGCTGTTACTACAGAAGCAAGTCCAGTTCTTGCACCTGCTGCTATACCAGAAGCAGATTCTCCAAATGTTGTAACTGTACTAGTTCCTAAGAATGAACCTATTAAAGTAGAAGAAACATCTGCATATAACATTTTTCCTAAATCTTTTATTTCACCATTTTCATCTTCAAGACCCATTTGTTTACAACAAGTAATAAGAAATGCTAATGAATCAAACATATCTATAAACATGAAAGAGAATATAGGTCCAATTAATGAGAATTTTAATGCTCCTACAATATCTAATTTAAAAGCAATTGGTGCTATACTTGGTGGTTTTGAAATTATTGCTGTTGGTAATTCTACAAATCCAAATATAATAGCTATTATTGTTGCAACAACTATACTTATTAATATTCCGCCTTTAACTTTTTTATATTCCAGTATTGCCATTAAGATAAGAGCAAAAAGGGCTATTAAAACTGTTGGTGTAAAATCTGCAAGTGAAACTATAGTATCTGGGTTTGCTATTATAACACCCATATTTTTCAAACCAACAAAAGCAAGGAAAAGACCTATACCTGCTGAAGAAGCTACTGCTAATTCCCTAGGAATTGCATCTGCAATGGTCTTTCGAAGCCCTGTTACTGCGAGTGTAAAGAATACGCATCCAGATAAAAAGACTACCCCAAGACCTGTTTGCCATGGTATTCCTGCTCCTATAACCAAAGAGTATGTGAAAAATGCATTTAATCCCATACCAGGTGCTAGAGCGAATGGTGCATTTCCTAAAAGTGCAAATATAAGTGTACCAATGGCTGTAGCTAATATAGTAACAGTTATAAGTGCGGCTTTATCCATACCAGCTTCAGATAATATAGCTGGATTTACGAAAACTATATATGCCATTGTTAAGAATGTAGTAACCCCACCTATCACTTCTGTTTTAAGATTAGAGCCACGTTCGCTGAATTTAAACATTTTGTCTAAAAAGCTTAATGATGAATTATTTCCATCTGGTTGTACATTGTTAGTGTTTGGTACCATTTTTACCTCCAAAAAACTTTAAGATATAAACAAAAAAATATATATTCATATAGATAGAATAGAATATATATTCAAAGTTGACATTCTATTCATAGAAAACTCATTTAAGGTGAGTTTGTAGAAACTATTAGACCATATTACTAATATTATATGAACATTTTCTATTTGTTTTTCTGTTGTATTATATCGTAATATTGTATTATTTACAATAAATTTAATAAAATTATTCGTTTTTTTGTCGATTTTATAAAAAATTAAGGTTATTTATTGTTGGAAATTATTATCTTTAATAATAAAATATTTACAGGTAGAGTACTAGTTATATTCAAATGACTTATACTATTAATGGAAGTTTATTATAAATAAGTTTGTGATATAATTATAAATGTACTGAATACAAGAATATTTCGTAAAAACTTTTTAATATATTAAATATATATATTAAGTTAATATATTTAAATAAAATACAGATAAAAAGAATATAATTTATAGTGGAGGGGAAAATGACTAAAATTATTAAAGTACAAAAGCCTAAATTTAAAGAGGAATTAGAAACTATTGAAAATCTTGAAAATATGATTGATGATATACTTAATGATGAAAAAATATTTAATAAAATTATAGAAAATGAAATTATAAGTGATTTAGATGCTATAAGGGTTAGTTTTGAGTCTTGTATATTTAGAAATGTATCTTTCGAGAATTGTAACCTAAAAAAGATTGATTTACTTGATGTGGTATTTGAAAACTGTAATTTATCAAATACATTTTTTGATGAAGGAAGTATCTATAGAGTTGAGTTTAAAGACAGTAAATTGATAGGAGTTAGATTTGATGATTGTATACTTAAAAACGTTTTGTTTAAGGATGTTTTAGGTAAGTATTCTAACTTTTCCTTCTCTAAATTTAAAATAGTTTCTATTTTAGATTCAAATTTTGAGAATTCTGTATTTCAAGAAGTAAACAATGATAATCTAGTATTCGAGTATACAAATCTTAAAAAAGCGAATTTTAATGGAACTAAACTTTCTGGTGTAGATTTTACTACTAATAATATTGAAGGGATTGAGGTTGGAATAAATGATATTAGAGGAGCTATTTTTGATGTATCACAAGCAATTGATTTAACGAAATTGATGGGAATTATAATAAAATGAAAAAAATATTCATAAAATAAATTGGGAAAACGTTAACAATATGTGATTTTTTACCAGATTGACATTTTTCTGAAAATAAAGTAAGATTATCTTAATATTCAAAATATTTTCAAAGGGGGTAGTTTGGTGTGAGTAAGCAGATGAGAGATATTTTTGTAGTTGGTTTTGCTTTATTTTCTATGTTCTTTGGCGCAGGAAATCTTATGTTCCCTCCATTTTTAGGAATGGAATCCGGCAAAGACTGGTTAATTCCTCTTGTTGGCTTTGTTGTTGCAGATGCTGGTATAGCAATGCTTGTTATTATAGCAACAGCAAGATGTAAGGGAAGCATGGATGATGTACTTAGGAGAGCAGGTAAAGGCTTAGCAAGAGTAATGAGTGTAGCTGCTCTAGCGTGTTTGGCACTTCTTGTTATACCAAGAACTTGTGCAACAACATATGAGATGGGTATTATACCTATATTTGGAGACCATGGACCAGCAGCTAAAGCTATATTTTCAGTGATTTTCTTTGGATTAACTTTAGCATTTACAATTAGGTCTTCTAAGGTTATAGACATAATAGGTAAGTATTTGACTCCAGCGTTATTATTAGTATTATTTGTTTTAATAGTAAAAGGTATAATTTCACCAGCAGGACCTATGAGTCCAGAGCATATGATAGATAAAAACCTATTTGGTGAAGGTATATCACAAGGTTACCAGACAATGGATGCTCTAGGGGCAGCCTCTATGGCAACTATAATGTTAATGTCTATAGTGGGCAAAGGATATACATCAGATAAGGACCAAATAGGAATGACTATTAAAGCTGGCTTTGTAGCTTGTGTATTTCTAGCATTAGTATATGGTGGTCTTACTTATTTAGGTGCAACAGCTTCAACATTATATGATACTAGTATACCTCAAGCATCTTTATTGGTTGAAATAACTAGTATACTATTATATGGTCAAGTAGGAAAGATAATTTTAGGTATAATTGTAGCACTTGCCTGTCTTACTACTTCTACAGGTTTAACAGCATCAATATCAACTTATTTTGAAGGAATAAGTAAGGCAACTTACAAACAACTAGTTATAGGTATATGTGTGGCTAGTATGCTTATATCAAATTTAGGTGTTGATTCTATAATAGCTATATCAGTTCCAATATTGCAAACTATATATCCTGTTTTATTAGCAATAGTTATCATGGAATTGGCTGGTAAAAATATAAAAAATGATAATGCATTTAAAGGTGCAGCATATGTTACGTTAGTGGTTAGTGTATTATCAGCTATAAATGGAATGACAGGAGCTATTCCATTTATACAAAGTTTACCACTTGCAGGTTTGGGCTTTAACTGGGTAATACCAGCTATATTGGGTGGAATAGTTGGTAACTTCATAAAAAGCAATAAACAAGTAGCATAATAATTTGTAATTAATTTAATTTTATAATATATAATTTTTTAGTACTATGGGTAGGTTTAATCAAAACCGAATCTACCCATAGTACTTTTTAGATTGAAGTATAATAGTGTGTATATAATTTTTTTATAATATAATTTTTCTTTGAAGTATGATAAAATTAGTAATAGTGATAAGAAAGTACAAATTTAGGAGGTTTTAACTAATGCTTAGAAAAATAACAGCATTTATGCTATCTATATGTTTAATTATTGGACTTACAGGCTGTAGTTTGATTGCAGGCAAGAAAGATAAAAAGGAAATTATAGATGACTTTAAAGTTGCAGTAGTGACTCAACCATTATCTGAAAACAAAGTACAATATAATATAGTAGAAAGTCTAGCAAAAGAGTATGAAGAAGAGAATAAAATTGATAAAGACAAAGATGGTAAAGCTAAAGTTAAACAAACTATAAAACATGTTGTATTACCAGAAAACTTTACTTCTAATATAGATAGCTCTATAAATAAAATAGTAAAATTAGCTGATGATAAAGAAATTCAGGCAATTGTAGTATCTACAGACCAAGCAGGCCTTTTACCAGCTTTACAAAAGGTAAAGGAAAAGCGTCCAGAAATAATAACTATTTCTGCTCCTATGGGAGATGACAAAAATCAATTAAGCCAGTATGTTGATGTAAACTTGGGGGCTAATATAGAGGAAAGAGGAAAGTTGTTAGCAGAACATTCAAAAGAAATGGGAGCAAAGGCTTTCATTCATTATGCTTCTAAAGATGACTTGAAAGATGCTAATATAGCCAAAAGATTAGAAAAGATTAAAGAGACTTGTAAAAATATAGGACTACAATTTGTACAAGTGGATACACCAAACATGAATACTGAAGAAGATAAAAATAAAGTTAAGCAGTTTTTAAATGAAGACATTGAAAAACAAGTTAAAAAATATGGAAAAGACATAAATGTATTTGGCGTAAATGCGGTTATGGATGAAGTTATATTAACTAAAGGTTTAGAGTTAAAGTATATAGTTGCAGAGCAAAGTAATCCATCACCAACGCAAACATATCCTGAGGTTATGGGACTAAAAATATCTAAAAAAGATGCTCAAAATTATAATAAAATAAATGATATGATAAGTGAAAAAGCTAAAGCTGCTGGTATGTCAAATAGACTTGGAGGATATCCTATGCCAATGGATGCTTTTATACCAGCATTAGCAACCCATCTTGCTACTGAAATGGTAAAGGGAGACTTAACACAAGAAGATGTAAGTGCTAGAGATTATTTAGAGGGATTTGTAGAATTAAAATTTGGTATTGGTTCAGAATTTACACCTTTAACAGAGGTACTTTATAATTATCAATTAATAGTCTTAAATCAATTAATATATTAATATTAAAAGCTATGAAATTAGTAATAAAATACTAATTTCATAGCTTTTTGTGATAATAAATAAGTTTGATTATTTAATATGAAGATTTATAGAAAAACAAAATCTTAGGATTATATAAAACTTGATAAAGTAAATATGAATTACTATAGGTTTAAATTATATTATTTTCTATTATTTTTATGCCTTTTTCAGTTAAAGAGGAGCCTTTTCTTCCTTTGCTAGAAGATAAGTATCCATTGAGTGTTAAATATTCTAACATACTTCTTACCTCATATTCTGTGACATTATATTCCATAAATTTCATTAGTTTTGTTCTTCCCATAGGTTTCATATATAATGATTTTAAAATAGAAATACATATATTTTTGTCATATTGACTTAAATCACTAAATATAGAGATATTATTTGATGTAGGATAATTATTTAATTTTGAAGATATATTTTGAGGTAAATCATTTATTGTAAGATAATTAGAACCCATATAAGCCATATATTCAATACAATTTCTCAATTCCCTAATATTACCCATCCAAGTGTAGGAATTTAAAGCATCTAAAAGATACTTATCTAGTTTAACATTTTTATAAGGAAGTTCTTTTAAAAATGATTCTAAAAGAAGTGGAATATCTTCTAATCTATTTCTAAGAGGAGGTAAGTCCAAAGTAAACATACTTATTCTATAAAATAAATCCATCCTAAATTTATTTTCTATAATTAATTTTTCTAAATCTTTATTTGTGGCAGCTAATATTCTTACATCAATTGGAATAATGCCTGTACCACCAATTTTTCTGATTTCTTTTTCTTGTAAAACTCTCAGAAGTTTAACTTGTAAATTATGTGGCATATCTCCTATTTCATCTAAAAATATAGTTCCAGTATGAGCTAATTCAAACAATCCTTTTTTCCCACCTTTTTTAGCACCAGTAAAAGAACCATCTTCATATCCAAATAGCTCACTTTCAAGTAGCTCACTTGGTAATGAAGCACAATTTATAGCTACAAAAGGTTTATTTTTTCTATTTGAATGATTGTGTATTGATTGGATGAAGGCCTCTTTACCTGTACCTGTTTCACCTGTTATTAATATAGGATTATCTGTAAGAGACATTTTCTTTGCCTTTTCAATACAATCTTTTATAACTGAGCTATTTCCAATAATATTATTAAACTTGTATTTAGCTACATAACCTCTTTTAACAGAATCACTTCTTATTTTCTGTTCTAATATCTCAATATCATTTACATCTTTTAATGTAATTAAGCAACCTTCTATATTTTTATAAAGGTAAAATGGTTTTTTAGAAAGTATGAATTTTTTATCTATTTCATCTATGTATATAATCATATTGTCTATGTTTAAGTTCTTCGTAATTTTATGTAAAAAATTCTTTGGAAGATAATCCATTAAAGAGGGAGATTTTATAAATTTTTCATCTAGTTCCAGCATGTTAAGTAAGGATTTATTTACAAAAGTAACTTTGTTGAAAGTATTAAAAAATATTAAACCATCCCCTATTTCATCGATAGTCATGTAAAGTATTGTTTTTAACTTAGATATATTATCTAATGATGTATTTAAAAAATCATGACTCAGTGTTTCCTTAGATAATTTATATAATCTTTCTATAAATTTTTCATTCTTTAATTTTAATACCACAAGTAATGACATATATGTATCTAATGAGATTTTTCTCCATCCTAAGTCAACTATGTTTTTTATGTATTTTGGAATAAATCTAATTTGACCTGGTGTTATAGCTGTATCCAAATCATATATTTCATCACAATCTGGATATGTTGGTACAAAATCTATATGATTTATACCAATCTTATATAGATAAGTAGCCATTTCAAATGCAGATGTTTTATTAGTTGTCATAAGTAATGATTTTGTGCCAGGAGGTAATTGCATCATCTTTTCATATCCAAGTTTTGAAAGTGCTTTTGTTCCATGAATAATCTCAATATCTTCTTTAAAATGTTTTATTAAAAAATTACTAGTTAAAGGTGATAGAGAAAGCACAACATCTCCTTCTAAATTTTCTTTTATGCCATCGATTATATTTTGTGTTTCTATGATTATCTCATCTCCAAAAAAGTTTATTAACTCTTCTCTGTAATGATTGCTATTTAATTTATCGTATGTTATAAGGATTAATTTCTTTTTATCCATTTTATTTCTCCTAACAAAGTAGTATTTATTTTATTTTTTAAAGTACAAGGTAAGTTATATTATACAACAAATAATATGATAAATTTAGAGATTTGATTAAAAAGGTTTTTATAGGATTTTATCCTATAAAAACCTTTTTTATAAAAATATTTTGATAAATAACTAAGACATGTTTTTATATTAAGAAGTATATTTTTATAATCAATAAAGAAAATAATGTATTTAAATACTTTAAAAGTTAGTAATTATAAGTGATTTGTTATATGGAATAAATTTACAATAAAAAAATGGATATAAAGACCTTATTATTAAGTTATTGGCATAACTTTTGCTTATTAAAGAGATATACTAATAAATTTTATTTAAACAGGGGGGAGAATTTAAATGAGCAAATTGGAATTAACAACAGAAAAAGTAGAAGTAAAATGGTATGGATATGTAGCATTAATCTTGGGTGCACTATTCTTTTCAGGAATATTCAAGGATGCGTCAGGTCCATTAAAAGTATTGGATTTTAACAATGTACTGGGTTCTTTTGGTACGTTAGGAACAGTTAATGATGGTGTAGGCACATTAGCTGCAAATTTTAGAGGTGATGGAGGTACTGGTCCTAGAGATGGATGGCTATACGCTTTGACACTAATACCATCTGTTATGTTTGCACTAGGAATAGTTAGGGTTATAGACCATTTGGATGGGATGAAGGCAGCTCAGAAGCTTCTTAGCCCACTATTAAAACCACTATTAGGATTACCTGGATTTGCAGGATTAACTTTGATAGCTAGTTTACAATCTACTGATGCAGCTGCATCTATGACTAAAGAACTTAAAGATGATGGATATATAGACGAGAAACAAAAGGCTGTATTTTGCGCATTTCAATTTTCAGGTGCATCAGCAATCACAAACTTCTTTGCTTCTGGAGCTGCATTGTTTCCATTTATCGGAGATGTTCCAATATTTATACCACTTGCTTTAATATTAATTATGAAATTTGTTGGAGCAAACTTACTTAGACTATATTTAAATAAATTTGACAAGGAGGAAGCTTAATATGAGTGAGGTAGCAAAAAAAGAAGCAAAAGCTAAAAAGGGGAATGTGATAGATGCATTTATTGGAGGGGCTAGAAATGGATTTCAAATAAGTACAAATTCAATGGCTCCAAATGTTATCTTTGGCTTTGCTATAATTTCTATATTTAATTTAACAGGTCTTTTAGACTTGATAGGGACAATATTTACACCTGTAATGAGTATATTTGGACTTCCAGGTGTTGCGGCGACTGCAATAATGACAATATTTATATCAATGGGGGGAGCATCTGGAGTAATAGCAGGTCTGTTTACAGCAGGTCAGATAAGCCAAGCACATGTTGCAATTCTTTTACCAATGTTATTGCTTTCAGGTGCCCAGATACAATTTATGGGCAGACTCTTAGGAACTGCTGAATTAAAGACAAAATATTATCCACATATGTTTGTGATAGCAACTTTAAATGGTTGTATTGCAATGCTTATAATGAATTATTTTGTAGTATAGGTAGTTATAATAAAAATTTACTATAAACATAAGATTTACATTTTAAGGAGGAATTATATTATGGAAACTAATAAAAATTATATTGAGTATGTACATAGTGTGTATGATTATTTACATACTATACCAGAAAAAGGATTTGAAGAATATAAGACATCTGAGTTTGTTTTAAAAGAACTTGAAAAAATGGGTTTTGAAAATATTCATAAAGGTATTGCCGGAACTGGTATTATAGTAACTATAGATTCGAAAAAAGAAGGGCCAGTATTTGCTATAAGAGCAGATATGGATGCATTGGAATTTATAATAGATGGAGAAAAGAAAATGATACATGCTTGTGGGCATGATGGTCATACTTCGATGCTTTTAACAGCTGCAAAATTAATAAAAGAAAGAAATCTAGTAAAGATAGGAACTTTAAAAATACTTTTTCAACCAGCAGAAGAAAAGCTATATGGTGCATTAAGAGTAATTGATTCTGGTTTATTGGATGATGTAGAAGAAATGGTAGGTATGCATTTAAGACCTGGACAAGATTGTAGATTGGGAAAGGCGATACCTGCAATGTATCATTGTGCTAGTTGTATAATGGAATTTACTATTAAAGGAATTACTTGTCATGGTTCTAAACCACACTTGGGAGTAAATGCAGTAGATGCTGTTTGTTTAGCAGTAAATGCAATAAATGCAATAAGAGTAAATCCAGCTATACCAAATTCAATAAAAGTAACAAATATATCAGTTAAAGGAGAAACATATAATAATATACCAGATGAAGCATTTATGGCTTTAGATATAAGAGCAGAAAGTAATGAGATAATAGAAGAATTAAAAGAAAAAGCCATACATGCTATAAAAACTGCTGCAAATTCTATAAATGCAGAAGCTATGTTAATTTCAAAGGATGGAGTACCAGCAGCAGAATTTGATGAAGAACTTGTGAACTTGGCTGAGGAAACTATAAAAGATGTATTGGGAGAAGATGCATCTATAGGTATATTTAAGAATTCTGGTGGAGAAGATTTTCACTACTACACACAAAAACTAAAATGTAAAACTACATATATTGGATTGGGGGCTGATGCTACACCAGGATTTCACAATCCAAATGTGACATTTGATACAAAAGCTTTGGAATATGGAGTTGATATATGGTGTAGATTAGTTGAAAAGAGATTGGGGTAATATCTAAACTAATGATTCTACATTTACAAATTTAGAAGTTATAGAAAAGATTGCTTATGTCAGTTGAAATATAATTAATATGAGCAATCTTGTTTTAATATAGTGAAACTATTTTTACAACATTGAAAAAAACTATAACGATAAAAATAAGTATATTTTAAATCTATTGGACAAAAAAGTGTTACTATTATAATATGTAGAATTGTAAAATAGCACCAAATTACATCCAGTTATATACTTAATAATTATAAAATTTGTATTTTTAGGAGGAGTAAAATGAGTAAATATAATTTTGACCGAGTAATAGATAGAGTAGGGACAGATTGTGTAAAATGGGATTTTAGAACTAATTGTTCACCAAAAGCTCAAAAAGATGGTTTACCTTTTTGGATTGCAGATATGGATTTCGAATGTGCAGAGCCAATAATAGAAGCATTACATAAAAAAGTTGACCACAAAATATTTGGATATAGCTCTAATGATAGTGAGAAATACTTTAATGCAGTTTGTGGTTGGTATAAAAGAAGATTTAACTGGGAAATAAATAGAGAAGATATTATTTTTAGCCCAGGAGTTGTACCAGCGGTTGCTATTTTAGTAAGAATATTAACAGATTCCAATGAAGGTGTAATAGTTCAGAAACCAGTGTATTATCCATTTGAAGCCAAGATAAAAAGTAATAATAGAGAAGTTGTAAACAATCCTCTTATATATGAGAATGGGACATATAGAATGGATTATGCTGATTTAGAAGAAAAGGCTAAGTGTAGTAGTAATAAAGTACTTATACTTTGTAGTCCTCACAATCCAGTTGGAAGAGTATGGAGAGAAGAAGAATTAAAAAAGGTTGTAGAAATATGTAAAAAATATGACTTATGGATAATAGCTGATGAAATACATTCTGACTTAATTAGAAAAGGATTTAAACATACACCTTTACAATCATTATGCCCAGAGTACAAAGATAAGATAGTTACATGTATAGCACCAAGTAAAACGTTTAATCTAGCTGGAATGCAATTATCCAATATAATAGTGAATAATAATGAATTAAAAAAGAAATATCAAGAAGAAGTCACAGCTGTTGGAGTTGGAACTTCACCAAATCCTTTTGCTATTGTAGCTACTATAGCAGCATATAATGAAAGCGAAGATTGGGTCGATGAATTGAATGAATATTTAGATAATAATATAAAATTTATTGATGAATACTTAAAAGAAAATTTACCAAAAGTAAAACTTGTTTATCCAGAAGGAACATATTTAGCATGGTTAGATTTTACTGCCTATGGTTTGAATGAAATAGAACTTGAAGATTTAATGTTTAAGAAAGCTAATGTATTATTTGATGAAGGCTATATATTTGGAAAGCAAGGAATAGGATTTGAAAGAATAAATGTAGCATGCCCACAGTCTTTATTAAAAGAATGTATGGATAGATTAAAGTCTACATTTGAAAATTTATAAGTATAGGTAAAAAGTTATAGAGTGTAGAAAAATAAAAAAATATTAAACTTGACAAATTTTAACTAATCACTTATCATACTATTATGAATAAATAGAAAACATAAGAGAGTGAAATTTTATTAGATTAAATTCTTAAAGACTTTGAAAGGAAGAGTAGTTATAGAATGTAGTTAAAGCGAGTTGGTGATGGTGTGAGACCAATATGAAGTCTATAATGAAGAACATCCTGGAGTTGCTAACCGAAATTTTAAAATAGTAGGCTTAGTCGGAACCAAACCGTTATCAGATTGGGATGTATCGAGTAATATCTGTACATTATGAGCTGGGTTTAAATTTATTTTAAGCTAATCAGGGTGGTACCGCGGAAAGATAACCTTTCGTCCCTTTTATATAGGGATGAAAGGTTTTTTTAATGGAAAAATATATAAATATAGGGAGTGAAATAATATGAGTACAATAATACCAAAAAATTATAAAAGCAGTTTGAATGTAATTGATACACAAGTAGCTATAAAAAAATTAAAAGATTTTTTTGAAATGAGATTGAGTAATGAATTAAATCTAATAAGGGTTTCTTCTCCATTATTTGTATTACCTGAGACTGGTGCAAATGATAATTTAAATGGAGAAAAGGCTGTAAGTTTTGATATACCATTTATGAGTAAAAATGCAGAAATTGTTCAATCACTTGCAAAATGGAAGAGATTAGCCCTTAAAAAATATGGTTTTGAAGTTGGCAGTGGTTTATATACAGATATGAATGCTATAAGAAAAAACGAAGAATTAGATAACATACATTCTCTTTATGTAGACCAATGGGATTGGGAATTGGTGATAGATAAAAGTAGTAGAAATGAAAAAACTTTAAAAGATGTTGTAAAAAGACTATATGGAGTATTTAAGGATACTGAAATATTTGTATGTAGTATGTATGAGGGAATAAAAGAAATATTGCCAGAAGAAATAACTTTTATAACATCACAAGAGTTAGAAGATATGTATCCAGAATTATCTCCAAAGGAAAGAGAAGATAAAATTGTAAAAGACAAGAAAGCTGTATTTATAACTCAAATAGGAAAAACGCTAATATCAGGAGAAAAACATGATGGAAGAAGTCCTGATTATGATGATTGGGAACTGAATGGAGATATATTATTTTATAATCCTATTTTAGATTCTGCACTAGAACTGTCTTCAATGGGAATTAGAGTTGATGAAGAATCTCTTGATAGACAATTGAAACTTGCTGGATGTGAAGAGAGAAAAGAGTTTGATTATCATAAGATGCTGTTAAATGGTGAACTTCCATATACAATTGGTGGAGGTATTGGTCAGTCAAGAATATGTATGTATTTCTTACAAAAGGCACATATAGGAGAAGTACAGGTTGGAGTATGGCCACAAGATATGATTAAAAATTGTAGTAGTGCAGGAATTGAATTGTTATAATTTGAATATATACTAGTTGATAAAATTTATATATAATATACTCATCAAATTAATTATATCGGTTATAATGTAGAATAACCTATAATTATAAGAGGTGATAAATATGGAATTTCTAAAAAGAGTGGTTAATATAATTTTAGATTTTTTTAAAAAAATTTTAGTGAGATTTAAAAATGCTAAATTTGGTTTGCTTTTTATATTTGATTTACTTAAACTACCTGATTTTATGACTGATAAAAGAATCAATATAGTTTATAAAGTAAAAGTAGTTTCTGTTTTAATTTTTACTATATCGTACTTTGTATCTGGCATTGATATAATCCCAGAGATGCTTACTGGAGCATTTGGATTTATAGATGATATTATAGTATTAATTTGGAGTATAGGTATTGTGAATGAAGAAATTAATAGATATAGAAATATTACCAAAAAGGATAAACATTCAAATATAATTGAAAATGTAGAATTTTCTATAAAAGATGAAGAAGAATAACAATTTATATATGTTATTCTTTTTTTTATTAACAAAAAATGGTTAAATTGTTGACGGAGAGATAAAACTCTATTATCATAATAAGTGGATATCCAATATTTAACTAAGTATTCAATGTACAAGAGTACTTAATTTAAAAAAGTTAAGGAGGGTAAAATATTATGAAAAAGAAAATAGGTTTAGTGCCCAAGCTAATCATCGGTATCATAGTTGGTATTTTAATCGGGAGTTATGCACCAGAAATAATAGTACAAATATTAGTAACAGTTAGTACTTTATTCTCAGCATTCTTAAAGTTTGTAATACCATTTATAATTATAGGGTTTGTAACAGCAGGTATAGCAGATTTAGCAACAGGTGCAGGAAAATTATTAGGAATAACTACAGCAATAGCATATGGTTCTACTTTAATCGCAGGATTATTATCATTTGCAGTATCTATGTTAATTTTCCCAAATTTTATTGATGCAAGTGTAGCAAGTCAAATTGGAGACCCAGAAGCGGGAATGTTAGCTCCAATCTTCACTATTCCATTAGAGCCTATGGTAGATGTAACAGCAGCAATTGTGTTTGCATTTGTAATGGGACTTGGAATATCAGCTTTAAGAAATCATGGAAAAGGAGAAGTTTTATTTAAATTCTTCCAAGAATTCCAAGAAATCGTAACAAAAACGTTATCAACAGTAATTATACCTTTATTACCTTTATACATAGCAGGAACTTTCGCAAATATAACTATAGCAGGACAAGTATGGACAATATTAGGTGTATTCTGGAAAGTCTACTTAGTAGTAATACCTTTACATTTTGTATATATGGCATGTCAATTTACAGCAGCAGGAGCGTTTTCAGGAAAAAATCCAGTAAGAATGTTAAAAAATCAAGTACCTGGATATTTAACAGCTATAGGTACTCAATCTTCAGCAGCAACTATACCAGTTAATGTTGGTTGTGCAGAAAAAAATGGAGTAAGTAAACAAATCAGAGAATTTGTTGTACCTCTTTGTGCGACAATACATTTATCAGGTAGTATGATATCAATAACAGGATTTACAACAGCAGTTTTAATGATGAATGGTATGCCACATGGAATAGGTGTATTATTCCCTTATATTGCAATGTTAGGTATAGCAATGGTTGCAGCACCAGGAGCACCAGGTGGAGCTATAATGAGTGCACTTCCTTTCTTACCAATGGTTGGAATACCAGCAGATGGTGGTCTTGCAAGTTTAATGATAGCTTTATACTTAACTCAAGATAGTTTTGGTACAGCATGTAATGTATCAGGAGATAATGCAATAGCAGTAGTTGTAGATAAAATAAATGATGGAATGAGTAAAATCGGAAAAAAAGAAAATCAAAGTGCTTAATTTATTAATAAACCAAAATGAGTTATCTCAAATAGAGATAACTCATTTTTTATACTTATAAAATTATACAATAAAGTATTTTTTTATTTAAAAATTGATTTAAGAGATGATATTAATAACTTATTTTCATTAGGTTTTAATATACATACCCTAAAAAAATATTCATCTAGACCTTCAAATGAATAGCAATCTCTTATTATTATTTTTTGAGAAATTAGCATGTCACGAAGTGATTTAGCCGTAAATTCCTTTGTTTTGATTTTACACAATATGAAATTGCCTCTAGTATCATACACATTTAAGTTCTTTATGCCTTTAAGTTCTTTAATTAAGTAATCTCTTTCAGTATTCATTAAAGAAATAGTACTTGATATAAAATTGAAATCACTAAACATGATTTCTCCCATTTTAGAAGCGATTATATTTATATTCCATAAATCTAAATTTTTATTTATTTCATTTTTAACATTATTGTTAGATATAAGCCCATATCCAAGTCTTATGCCTGGTGTTGAAAAAAACTTTGATGTACCTCTTATAACAAATAAATTAGAATAATCATCAACTAATTGAGTACAAGAGTATATGTCTGTATCAGTAAACTCTACATAAGTCTCATCAATCATCAAAAAAGAATCTGTATTTTTTAAGATTTCTCTCACTTCTATTTTAGTAAATGCAAATCCAGTAGGGTTACTAGGATTGCAGATTATAACCAAATCATAATTTTTAGAGTTAATAGTTTCTATAAGATTTTCTAAATTTATGTTAAAATTATCTTCTTCTTTGGCAAAATATTTATCTATAGAACAATTAATTTTAGATAGCTCTTTTTCATACTCTGAATATACAGGGGAAAGTAAAAGAGCCTGTTTAGGGTTAATTGTATGTATGAATGATGAGATTAATTCTGTAGCTCCACTGCCAAGGACTATATTATCTATAGAACATTTGCAGTAACTTGATATAGAAGTTTTTAAGTCTATGTAATCGGGGTCAGGATACATAGATACCATATCTATATTGTTTACGATGTATTGTTTGGCTAAACTTGACGTACCAAAAGGATTTATATTCGAACTAAAATCCATAAATTCTTCTTTTGAAAAGCCATACTTACTAGATAAACTATATAAATTAGCTCCATGATTTGTGCTCATAAAAGTACCTCCAAAAATAAAATTATATAATTGATAAAAATAGCTGATTAATATATGTACATATAGATTATAATACAAAGGAATGTTTATTCCAAATTTTTAAGATAAAAAGCAAAAAAGTATGGATAAGCTGTTACTTTAAGTTTAAAAATGATGAAAAATATTTTAATTGATATTTTGGTATGCTATAATATATAGGTTAATAGATGGAAAGCGGGAGGGTACAAGATGTACAAAATTACAGGAAAAATGTTGACAGAAGAACAAATAAAAGAAAAAGTTTATGAATTAGGAAAAAAAATAGAAGAAGATTTTAAAGGTGAAGACTTGTTAGTAGTAGGTATCCTTAAAGGAGCTAGTGTATTTGTTTCAGACTTAATAAGATGTATAGACTTAGATGTAAATATAGATTTTATGAGTGTTACAAGTTATGGCAGTTCAACAGAATCTTCTGGAACAGTTAAAATATTAAAAGATTTAGATGTAGACATCGAAGGGAAGAATGTGTTAATTGTAGAGGATATAATAGATTCTGGATTAACATTAAGTAACCTAGTTGCAGCTTTGAAGACTAGAAGTCCAAAATGTCTAAAATTATGTACTTTACTTGACAAACCTCAAAGAAGAAAAGCTAATATACCTGTAGACTATGTAGGATTTGTTATTGAAGATAAATTTATTGTTGGTTATGGAATAGATTATGCTGAGAAGTATAGAAATTTACCTTATATAGGTATAGTTGAGGATGTAGAATAAGACTTAAATGTGAATTAAAAGCACTAATCTCTAAGGGATTTAGTGCTTTTTAATTAAGTATATAAAATCTTAGTGAAGGAGACATCTATATGGATATTCAATTAAGTATATTATTATTTTTCCAAAATTTAAGAAATCCAATTTTGAACTTTATATTTCTTGTGTTCACAATAAGTACAGAAGCACCACTATTAATATTAATTACAACAATCATTTATTGGTGTATAAACAAGAAATGTGGACAGAAAATATTGTTTGCTATAATTGGAAACTTTGTTGTGAATTTAGGAATCAAAGAATTTGTAAAAGCTCCTAGACCAATAGGAATAAAAGGTCTTGAGTCATTGAGAGTTTCTACTGCTGGTGGTTACTCTTTTCCAAGTGCTCATACTCAAACTGCAACTACATTTTGGGTTAGTATTATGACTATATTTAAAAAGAGATACATTCATTTGATTGGTGCAGTAATGGTGTTAGGTGTTGGTTTGTCTAGACTATATTTGGCAGTTCATTGGCCTATAGATGTAATAGCTGGCTGGACGTTAGGCATATTTTTTACAGTAATATTTGTAAAAATATTTGACTATATTGATGATAATAAAAATTATATTTTTCTTGTGGCTTTACTTATACCATTTGTAATAGTAGCTATATTTTTAAATAGCCCTGACTATTTTGAAAAGTTTGGTATTATAGTAGGGTTTGTATTTGGATATATAGTTGAAGATGTATTTGTTAAATTTAATACAGATAATAATAATAAAATTAATTTTAGTAGCAGGAATAAAAATAGTAAAAATATAATATTTTCAAGAATTTGTAGATTTTTGGTTGGGATAGTAACGATAGGCATGTTATATATTGGCATTAAAGTATTTATTTCAATGTTAATTGTTACTTTAAATCTAAGTGATTCTAATATGAGTATAATTTTTATGAATTTTATTAAGAATACTGTAGTTGTTTTTTATGGAGTTGCAGGAGCTCCTGCATTATTTAAACTTTTGAAGTTAAATTAAGTTAAATTACTTTATCAATAATTTGACTTAAAAAATTAAGGGAAGAAAAGAGTGATTATTTGAAGAAGGTAGTAGTAATAGGTGGTGGACCAGCAGGGATGATAGCAGCATCAACTGCATGTGAAAGAGGATTTGATGTAACATTGATTGAGAAAAATCATAAATTAGGTAAAAAACTTGCAATAACAGGAAAAGGTAGATGCAATATAACTAACGCTTGTGATATAGAAGAATTAATAGAAAATGTTCCTACAAATGGAAAGTTTTTATATAGTGCTTTTTATACTTTTACAAATGATGATGTAATAAGCATGTTTAATAATCTTGGTGTAAAAACTAAAACAGAAAGAGGTAAAAGAGTATTTCCAGAAAGTGATAAAGCATTTGATGTTGTAAAAGCTCTTGAAAAACAACTCAAAAACAAAAAAGTGGATATATTATTAAATTCGAAGGTAGAAAAAATAATATCTAAAAATAATAAAATTGAAAAAGTAGTTTTAGCCAATAAAAAAGAGATTAAGTGTGACTCAGTTATAGTAGCAACTGGAGGATTAAGTTATCCACTTACTGGTTCTACTGGTGATGGATATAAATTTGCTGCTTCACAAGGGCACACCATTGTAGATACAAAACCATCTTTAATTGGGATTGAGGTACAAGAAAGCTTTATAAAAGATTTGGAAAAATTATCATTAAGAAATGTTGAAATAAAAGTGTTTAATAGCAAACAAAAGAAAGTTTACAGTGATTTTGGAGAACTTGAATTTACTAAGTTTGGCTTAGATGGAGCTATAATTAAGTCTGCAAGTTGTAGAATGAAAGATACAACTAAAGAAAATTACACTATATTGTTAGATTTAAAACCAGCGCTAGATGAAGAAAAGTTAGATAAAAGAATTCAAAAAGATTTTGCAAAGTATACAAATAAAAAATTTGAAAAAGCATTGGATGATTTACTTCCAAAAAAACTTATACCTGTAATAATAGATTTGAGTGAGATTAATCCAGATACAGTTGTTCACCAAATTTCTAGAGAACAGAGAAAAAACTTAGTGCATTTACTAAAAAATTTAAAATTTACTGTAAAAAGATACAGACCTATTGATGAAGCTATAATAACTTCTGGTGGTGTAAAAGTAAATGAGATAAATGCAAGTACAATGGAGTCAAAATTAGTGGAAGGTCTATTTTTTGCTGGAGAGATAATTGATATAGATGCATATACAGGAGGATTCAATTTGCAAATAGCTTTTTCTACTGGATATTTGGCAGGTTTTAATTGCTAAAAATTACCTGAATTAAAAATGTTTAAAATCACATAATATTATCAGCAACACAAAATAAATTAAACAGAAGGAAGGTAATCAACATGGCAAGTAACAATAACAACAACAGAACAGTAGTACCAGGAGCAAAAGAGGCTTTAAACCAAATGAAATTAGAAATAGCTAACGAACTTGGTATGAGTAATTATCAACAAGTTGATAAAGGAAACCTTACTGCAAGAGAAAATGGTTATGTAGGTGGATACATGACTAAAAAATTAGTTGAAATGGCTGAACAACAAATGGCTGGAAAAAGCAACAGATAGTTAATAAATAATTATTTATAACTATTAAGCTATTAGTTTAGCTAAAGCTATCTCAAATATAGAAAGTAATTTCTAAATTGAGATAGCTTTTTTTTATTAAATTTTACATAGGTGCATTTTTATGTAATAAATTTTATGAATTTGGATAAAATAATACAAATGAATATGTTACATAAGGAGTGATGTAAAATGAGTAGTGTAAATTTTGAGGATTTAAAAAACAAGTTTATTAATAGTGACTTAGATGAAAAAATAAGAATATACACAACAACAGAAGGATTATCAGTAGAACAATTTAAAGAACTATTAAAATATTATCCAATACAACATTTATCTAAATTAGAAAAAGCTCTTGGATAATAATCTTTGATTAAAAAATTAAAAAGGCAATTTATTTAATATTAAAATAGTTTTTATTAAATAAATTGCCTTTTTATAATAGCTTCATATTATCATATTTTTGATATATAGTTATATATTCTCTCATTTCCAAGCTCAATAGACCCAGTATTAATTAGAGTGACTATTCCTTCTATATCCTTAGAAGTTAAGTATTTATATGGAATCAATAAATTATAACCAGTATCATTTAGTAAGTTTTTTAATTTGAGTATCTGAGAGATGTTGAAACACTTTACAGGCTTAGTAGATTTTTTTCTAGAATTAGATAAATTTTCATTTTGTATTTTTATCAAAGTTTCTATATAGTTTCTATAAGATGACTTAAAGTCGTATTCCTTGATTATTTTTTCATCAAGTATATTACTAATAAAACCTTGAGATAATATATTATCTGCAAATTTATCTGCTGTTAATTTCCCAGATGTTATACCTTTTTGGTATTTTCTAAGTATTTTTTTAGTATAGCAATATATTTTGTTTCTTGTTTCTAAATCAAGTTGTTCTATTTGCACACAACCACTTCCTTTTAATTGTAAAAATATTTATTTTTAAAAATTCATACTTAGCCTATAAAGTTTAACTAACTTATTTACAATAAATACTAAATTATAAAATATTTGTTATTTTTTATTATTACCAAGTATAAAAAATATTATAATTGTAAAACTTACAAATATATGTAAAATATTTAGGAGTGATGAAAATGTTAAATGGGATAATAAAGCTTTTTTATTCTGAAATTGTAAAAACAAAGATTAATAATTTAGATTCAAGTGGATATTCTTTAAGAGATGAGTGTAAAGAAATTAGAAATATAACTTTAAAAATAGATAGTGTATTTTTTAAACTTTTAAAGTTAGTTTTTGGTTCAATATTACTTATGGTAGCTTTTAATTTAAACTTGGTTTTAGGGATGGGGGCATTTTTAGTTGGTGTAGTTTATATTCTATATAAAAGAAATATGGAAGAACAAGTAAAAGAGCATATAAATAATGTAAAGAACAATATAGATATATCTAAAATTACTTTTATGGATGAAAAAGGGAGAACAGGTCTAAATGCATTAATTACATTGCTTCTTATAGGATTATTGACAGGATTTAACTGGATATTAGTTGCTAGTTTTGTCGTTGTTTTTGTTTTTACTATGAAGAATGTATGTTAAAATACTAATAAATAGTTTAATATATAGGGGGAGAAATTGAGTATGACTAATGGCAGTTATAAAATGAAGAATTTAGTGGAAATATCCGCTATGGTGACTGAATCTACAGATTTTTTTAATATAAAAGATGACATAATAGAAAAAATGTTAGAGGTTGTTCACCCTACAAAGGCATGTGTAAATCTATTCTATAAAAATGATTCTAAATATGCCTATTTAGTATGTTCACAAACCTTAGAATATGTACCTCAAATTTTTCCAATCAATAGTCTTAAAGGTGCAAAGATTGATTTTGACACATATCCAGAATATATACATGAAGCTGTAAATGAAAAGAAGATAATATATGTAAAAAATGTATTTGAAGATTCTAGAGCAGAAGGTGAACGAGATTTAGCAAAATCTGAAGGTTATATTGGGAGAATAGTTTTTCCTTTTATAATAAACAATTTAGTTGTTGGATTTATGACTTGTTTTTTAAAAGAAGAGGATTATTTAACAGAACAAGATATAGACTTTATATCTTCTGTTGCATCACTTCTAAGTTTATCAATAGAAATAACTAATAAAAATAATAATGTGCAAATTTTAATTGACAAGTTAAGAGGTTCAATAAGTGCTATAAATGAAGCTACTAAAAAATTGTACCTTAATAAGAGTATAGATGGGTTTTTAGAAAATTTAAGTAAACAAGCTTGCAATATTACTAATAGTAAAGAAGCTTTAATAATTATAACTGGTCATGATAATAAGGATAAAATATTTAGCTGTTACAATACTGAGCAAAAAAAGAAAACTAATTTATACCCTATGCTTGACACGTTTTTAAAGAAAGAGTCACTGGGAGGATACTTAAATAACTTAAAACCATGTTCAAAAAAAGGCATCAACTTGGAAAGTTATATATATTATAAACTTCAAGATAAGAATGAGACTATAGGATGTATAGTTTGTGCAAACAGCAAAAACTATACTAGTGATGATTTAAATATCCTTAGCATATTATCCAAACAAGTTTCTGTTGGGATGCAATTATATGAGCATAATGAAAAAGAAGTAAAGCATAAGGTTCTTGAAAATGAGTTGAATATATTAAATAAACAGCAACAACTTATTATGGACAAAGGAAAAATGGATTGTAATGAAGACAAAGAACTTTATTTTTATCATAAACCAGCAAGAGTAGTTGGAGGAGATTTTTATTATGCTACAAGAGTAGATGATGAGCATATAGTCTATATTGTTGCTGATGTAATGGGACATGGAATGGTATCAAATTATGTTGTTGCGATGATAAAAGGTGCTTTTAAAGTATTATGCAATCAATATAATACTCCAAGAGAAATAATGACACATTTAAATAGCATGTTATATGACGAGTTTGACAAAATGGGTGTATTTACAACTTGTTTAATAGGCATTATAGATACTAAAGAAAATATTATTACAGTATCTAATGCTGGTCACTATAGTCCTGTAGTTGTAAAGAAGGATGGGACAATAGAAAATAATTTAAGTTGTAAAAAGGGGATACCTATTGGGATAATGGAAGACGCTACTTATGAAAATAATATTCTTTTAATGGAAGATTATGCAATGGTATGTATGTATACTGACGGAATTTTAGAGATAAAAAACACATCAAAAGAAGAATATGGTATAAACAGATTAGAAAACTTCCTAAAAGAAAACTTTAAGTTAAATCAGCAATTGATAGTAGAAAATTTAAAATTAGATTTAAAGAAATTCTCATCAAAAGATAATTATGATGATGATATTTTAATAGTTATGTTAAAGGATAGGTAGACTGATTATGGATTTAAATGATAAAAAAGAACTTAAAAGTCCAGAGATTATGATAATAAATGGAAGTCCAAGAAATAATAAAAATTGCAGTTTTATAGCAAATGAAGTAAAGGTTAAATTAGAAGAGAATGGATTGAGTAGTAAAATATTTAGTATATATGATATGGATATTGAATATTGTACAGCTTGTGGATTTTGTGAAAAAACAGGTTTTTGTAAGTTTAATGATGATATGAAACCCTTATATAAAATGTTTGATGAATCAAAAGGAACTATCGTGATAAGTCCTGTGCATTTTGATTCAATATCAGCTAAATTAAAAACTGTTGTTGATAGAACTCAAGCTATATATGCAAGTAAATATGTGTTAAAGAAACCCTCAATTGATAGGAATAAGAAACGTGTTGGTATGTATATTGCGGTAGGAGGTAGTAAATCTTATGATTCACAATTTAAAGGTGGACAGATTGTCATGGACTTTTTCTTTAAGAGTATAAATACTAAACTTTTACACAATATATATTTAAATAATACAGACAATGTACCTTATACAGATAATCAAGAATTTAAAGATATAATATATAAAAATTTAAAGATATATATTGATTCAATATAATTTGATTTTGTAGGTAATATTATGTATAATTGTATTGCAATAATTTAAAATAATTAAAAGGAGGGAATTTCAATGAAATTACCAATAGCATTATCTAATAAACATGTTCATTTAAGTCAAGCTGATATAGACGTATTATTTGGAGCCGGTCATGAATTAACTAAATTTAAACCATTATCTCAACCAGGACAATATGCCTGTGAAGAAAAAGTAGATTTAGTAGGTCCAAAAGGAACTTTAAAAGGAGTTAGAGTACTAGGACCAGCTAGAGCTCACACTCAAGTTGAAATATCTTTAGCAGATGGTTTCCCATTAGGAGTAAAAGCACCAATAAAAGAATCTGGTGATATAGCGGGGACTCCAGGTGTTAAATTAGTAGGACCTGCTGGAGAAGTAGAAATGAAAGAAGGAGTTATAGTTGCTTCTAGACATATACATATGAGCAATGAAGACGCTGCTAAATTTGGTGTAACAGATAAACAAATAGTAAAGGTTAAAACATCTGGACCAAGAGCATTAGTATTTGAAAATGTACTAGTAAGAGCTAGTGATAGCTTTAATTTAGAAATGCATGTTGACATGGAAGAAGGAAATGCAGCAGGTGTTAAAAATGGAGAGTTAGTAGAATTAATAGTTGATTAATATTATAAATGAAGTTTATGCTAGTGGATGCTATATTTGCTAGCATATTTTTTTAAATGTAATAAATTTCTATCTGATAAGTTTAATCTATTAGATTAATTTATAAAATAAAGGGGTATTATGAAAAATATAATAAAAACTTACAAAAATATGATGTAATATGGTAAAATTATATATATAAAAATTTACATATAATAAAGAGAAATATTTTGCTTTTATATTAAATATACACAAATAGATGAAAAAGTTTGAAAAATCTAACTTAATTTATTATATATTGTATACAAAATTATGAAAAAAACTTAACATATTTAATTTAAAAAAAAATCTACTTAAATATGTAATTAATTTACAATTTTCAAAGGAATTTTATCTAATCTGTAGTATTATATTAGAAGATAGAGTATTTGCGCGACTATATGTGTGTTTATATTTTTGTTGTGTAAATTATATGTAAATATAAAAAATAGACTTGTTATAAACAAGTACAATTGTAGCTATCAAGGAGGATACATATTATGGCTAAGTTTATGAAAACACTTGATGGAAATACAGCTGCAGCTCACGTTGCCTATGCGTTTACAGATGTAGCAGCTATATATCCAATCACACCATCTTCAACTATGGCTGAAGTAGTTGATGAGTGGGCATCACAAGGAAGAAAAAATGTATTTGGACAAGAAGTTAATGTTGTTGAAATGCAGTCAGAAGCAGGAGCAGCAGGAGCATTCCATGGTTCTTTACAAGGAGGAGCTTTAACTTCTACTTTTACAGCATCTCAAGGTTTATTATTAATGATACCAAACATGTATAAAGTTGCAGGAGAGTTATTACCAGGAGTATTCCATGTAAGTGCTCGTGCTTTAGCATCTCAAGCTTTATCAATATTTGGGGATCATCAAGACGTTATGGCTGCTAGACAAACTGGATGTGTATTATTAGCTTCTGGTTCAGTTCAAGAAGTAGCTGACATAGCACCAGTTGCACATTTAGCTGCAATAGAAGGTAGATTACCATTTATACATTTCTTTGATGGATTCAGAACTTCACATGAAATCCAAAAAGTTGAATTATTAGAAAATGAAGATTATGCAAGTTTATTAAATTTTGAAGCAGTTCAAGCATTTAGAGATAACGCATTATCTCCAAATCATCCAGTTACTCGTGGTACTGCTCAAAATCCAGATATATATTTCCAAACTAGAGAAGCTTCTAACAAATACTATCAAAATATAGTAGGTATAGTTGAAAAATACATGGAAAAAATGAGTAATTTAACAGGTAGAAAACATAGTTTATTTGATTATTATGGAGCAGAAGATGCTAAGTATGTATTAATAGCTATGGGTTCTGTAACAGAGACAATAGAAGAAACTATAGATTACTTAAATGCTAATGGAGAAAAATATGGTTTAGTTAAAGTTCATTTATATAGACCATTCTCAATGAAACATTTCTTAGATGCTATGCCATCTACTGTTGAAAGAATATGTGTACTTGATAGAACTAAAGAGCCAGGTTCAACTGGTGAACCATTATACTTAGATGTACGTGATGTATTCTATGGAAAAGAAAATGCTCCTATGATAATAGGTGGAAGATATGGATTAGGTTCAAAAGACACTACTCCTTCAGATATAAAAACTGTTTTTGATAACTTAGTTTCAGAACAACCTAAGAATGGATTTACAGTAGGTATAGTTGATGATGTAACTAATACTTCTTTAGCTCCTGCTGAGCCAATTAAAATAGCTTCTAAAGGAACTATAAGATGTAAGTTCTGGGGATTAGGTTCTGATGGTACTGTTGGAGCTAATAAACAAGCTATAAAAATAATCGGTGACCACACTGAAAAATATGCTCAAGCTTACTTTGATTATGACTCTAAAAAATCTGGTGGTATAACTATGTCTCACTTAAGATTTGGTGATACTCCAATAAGAGCAACTTATTTAATAGATGAAGCTGACTATATTGCCTGTCATAAACAATCATATGTTTATCAATATGATTTATTAAAAGGTCTTAAAAAAGGTGGTACATTTGTACTTAACACTATATGGGACCAAGCTGGACTTGAAGAAAACTTACCAGCTCCTATGAAACAATATATAGCTAAAAATGATATAAAATTCTATACAGTTAATGCTGTTAAACTAGGACAAGAAATAGGTCTTGGAAATAGAATAAACATGATAATGCAATCTGCATTCTTTAAATTAGCTGAAATAATACCAGAAGAAGATGCTGTTAAATACTTAAAAGATTCTATAGTTAAAGCTTATGGTAAAAAAGGTGAAAAAATAGTTAATATGAACTATGCTGCTGTTGATGCAGGAATAAATGCTTTAGTTAAAGTTGAAGTTCCAGCTTCTTGGACAAATGCTGTTGATGCAGATAAAGAAGAAGTTAAAGAACCAGAATTTATAAGAAATATATTAAGACCAATGACTGCACAAGAAGGAAATAACTTACCAGTAAGTACATTCAATGGTATAGAAGATGGAACATTCCCTTGTGGTACTTCAGCTTACGAAAAACGTGGTATAGCTGTTGATGTTCCTGAATGGGTAATGGATAACTGTATCCAATGTAACCAATGTTCTTTTGTATGTCCTCATGCATGTATAAGACCAGTATTAGTTACTGAAGAAGAATTAGCTAATGCTCCAAAAGGATTTGAAGCTAAAAAAGCATTAGGTAAAGGATTAGAAGGATTAAAATATAGAATGCAAGTTAGTCCACTTGACTGTACAGGTTGTGGAAACTGTGCTGACATATGTCCAGCTAAAGAAAAAGCTTTAGTTATGAAACCAATAGATACTCAACTTGACCCTGAATTAGATAACTGGGCATTTGCAGTAGATACTGAAAAAGTAGCTCCAAAAGTTGATGTTATGCCTGCAAATACTGTTAAAGGAAGTCAATTTAGACAACCATTAATGGAATTCTCAGGAGCATGTGCTGGATGTGGAGAGACTGCTTACATTAAATTAGTTACACAATTATATGGAGATAGAATGATGATATCTAATGCTACTGGATGTTCTTCTATATGGGGGGCTTCTGCACCATCAACTCCTTATACTTGTAACCATGAAGGTAAAGGTCCATCTTGGGCAAACTCTTTATTTGAAGACAATGCTGAATACGGATTTGGTATGTACACAGCTGTTAAACAAATAAGAGGAAAAATAGTAGATGCTATGACAGAATTAGTTTCTATGGATATCTGTGAAGATGCTAAAGCAGTATTTACAGAATGGTTAGATTCTAGAAATGATGGAGAAGCTTCTAAAGTAGCAAGTGCTAAAGTTGTTGAATTATTAGAAAAACCAGCTTGTGATTGTACAGATGCAAAAGCTAAAGAGTTAGTAGAAGCTATAAAAGATAGAAAAGATTATCTAGTTAAGAGATCACAATGGATACTAGGTGGAGACGGTTGGGCATATGACATCGGTTACGGTGGATTAGACCATGTTCTTGCATCTGGTGAAAATGTAAATGTACTTGTATTTGATACAGAAGTATATTCAAATACAGGAGGTCAAGCTTCTAAAGCTACTCCAGCTGCTGCTATGGCTAAGTTTGCTGCAGCAGGTAAGCAATCTAGAAAGAAAGATTTAGGAATGATGGCTATGACTTACGGAAACGTATATGTAGCTCAAGTTGCTATGGGTGCTGATAAAAACCAATTTATTAAAGCTGTTCTAGAAGCTGAAAAACATGATGGACCATCTTTAATAATAGCTTATGCTCCATGTATAAACCACGGATTAAAAGAAGGTATGGGAAGAACTGTAGCTAACGAAGCACAAGCTGTTGCTTGCGGATACTGGCATTTATACAGATTCAATCCAGAAGTAAAAGCTGAAGGTAAAAACCCATTCACTTTAGACTCTAAGGAACCAACTGCAAGCTTCAGAGATTTCATACTTGCACAAGTAAGATACTCTGCTATAGCTAAACAATTCCCAGAGCAAGCTGAAGGATTATTTACTAAAGCTGAAGCTGATGCTAGAGAAAGATATGAAGGATATAAAAAATTAGCTGAATAATATTAAAGTATTATAAGCTTATATAAAATATAGATTTGATAAAAAGAGGCTATCTCAAAGTAGAGATAAGCCTCTTTTTTATTGTTGAAATGATGAAAATATATTTGATTTAACATAAAATATTAAAGTTTTGTTTACATCTTTTGAGTATTTTTTTTAGTGATATTTTAGGAAGAAACATTCCAGTTTTTTTACGATAAGCAATATAGTTATTTCCAAATTCATTTATCATATCATTCTCTTCTTTTTTTGCTAATCTATAATATACAACTACTAATATAGGCCACATGATTAAAAGAGGAATAGTTGCCCATTCAAATATCATGCCAAGAGTTATTAGTAAAAATCCTGTATATTGTGGATGTCTTATATGCCTATAAATTCCTGTAGTCACCAATATTCCTTTTCCATCCTCATATTGCCAATATTTTTTATATATTGCTCTCCAACCCCAAATTACTAGTAAAGCGCCAATGATATTTAAGATTATACATATGTACATTCCAAAGTGACCAATATATTGATTTAGTGTATGTCCCCATAAGATGCCATCTGGTAATTGTTTGCCAAAAAACCATGCTACAAAGTACATACTCATTGGTATACCAAACATTTCAAGAGCATAGGCTATTATAAATGCTAGATAAGCTGTAGTAGGTTTTCTTTGACTTTTTTTGTAAAAAGGCAGAAAGAATAGAAAGACTCCATATATTAGTATCCAAATAGTTACGCCATCCCAATTACCATAATGTAAAAGTGCCATATCATTCATAAAATTACCCCCAAAGATTTAAATAGTATTAACTTACCTTAGAAAAATAAAAAAATTTTAATTATGTATTGAAAAATAGTGTTATATTAATAAATCTATTAACAATATTTTTCGACCGGTGGTCAGATTTTCTTTATTGTATCATGTTTTCGACCAGTGGTCAACTTTTTGAGCCTATGTTATAATACAATATAAAGGGGGTGAGTATATGGACAAGAAAGAATTGATTTTAAATGCTATGCAGGAATTATTAAAGGAAGAGAAAGGGGCAACTTGTTCAGTTAGTGATATTGCAAAGAGAGCAGGTATTGGAAAAGGGAGTATCTATTATTATTTTAAGTCTAAAGATGAAATCTTTGATGCAGTGGTTGAACGTACTTATAAACAAATTATAGATAAATGTAAAGCTATTGTGGATAAAAGTCAATTAGATTCAATATCAAAATTAATGTTGTTGTTTCAAAGCTACGTTACATCAACTGTTGAATCATCTATTGACGAATATTTGCACCAACAATTTAACGCTTCAATTCATCAAAAATCTCTTGCAAAAATACTTACTTCACTTTCTCCTATTGTAGCAGAAATCTTTCAACAAGGAGTTAAAGAAGGGTTATTTGAGTGTGAATATACATTAGAAATTTCAGAAATAATTTTATCTGTTTTTACATTTTTACTTGACCCAGGTATTTTCACTTGGGATAAAGAAGAAAGAAACCATAAATTAAAAGCATTAAGTTTAATTTTAGAAAGAACTTTAATTGCACCTAAAGGAAGCTTTGATTTTTTTACGAATGATTTTTAAAGTATATATTACTAAATGATGTTTATGTTGTATCTATTTGTATTTAATGATTTTGAATATAGATACAAAAGAGTATCTCATTTGTGATTTTATTTAATCATTTAGAGATACTCTTTTGATTTATATGCTAAAAGAGTATTTTATCCTACAAAGATTTGTGTCCAATAAAGTGAACCACCACTTTTTTGTGCTACTCCAACACCTATTTTACTAAAATTTGGATTTAGTATATTTTTTCTGTGACCTTCAGAATTCATCCATGCATTTACAACTTCTTTTGGAGTTTTTTGACCCATAGCTATATTTTCACCAGCTGTTTTATAACTTATCCCAAACTTTTTCAACATATCAAATGGAGAACCATAAGTTGGAGAATTATGTGAAAAATAATTGTTATCAATCATGTCTTGAGACTTCTTAGTAGCAACATTTGATACAGAAGAATCAAGTGTAAGAGGATTTAATCCAGCTTTAGCTCTTTCTATATTTACTAAATCAACGACTTCTTTTTGGTAAGCTGAAAAATTTCCATTTGTAGAATCCGAATTATCATCTTCAGGTTTATTAGATTCTGAGTTGTTGTTATCCTCAGGTTTGTTAGATTCTGAGTTATTATTGTCCTCAGGTTTATCAGTAGAGCCTGAGTTATTATCGTCTTCAGGCTTATTAGTAGAGCCTGAATTATTATTGTCCTCAGGTTTATCAGTAGAGCCTGAGTTATTATCATCTTCAGGCTTATTAGTAGAGCCTGAATTATTATTGTCCTCAGGCTTATTAGTAGAACCTGAATTATTATTGTCTTCAGGTTTGTTATTGTTGTTACAATTCTTGTCATTATGGTTCTTATCTTTGCAAGAATTATCTTTATCAGGCTTAAGCTCTGGTTTTACAGAACAATTTGGTTTTGCTGAAAACTTGTATTTAGTATTGCTATATACTAAACTTTTGTTACTTAGATTTACATTATTTTCAAGTGATGAAGCACTTGCAGTAACAGCACTAGATGCTGTAGCTAAGGTTAACACTCCCAATGCTAACATAGTTTTTAATTTTGTTGGTATATTTTTTTTCATTATACACACCTCTCAATCTAAAAATTCTAAAAATGTTACTAATTTGTAACCTTTAGTGTAGGGGGTACCCGTGCATCTATACTAACATAAGAATAAGCATTTTTTCACTGTAAAGATATGTAAAAAGAGTATGCATGGAATAAATAGGTATATTTAAGAAAGATTAATAAGTTGCATCATAAAGCTACATAGTATGAAATCACTAGCTTTGAAAAAAGTGTATTTTTATAATAATTTTATAATGTAAATTTGTGGTTACGAAAAAAAAATTATATAGTTATTGAAATTTATTCAATATACGTTTTAGTGCCAATAATAAATTAGTCTTATTGAAATCTTTGAAAAATAAGAAAGCCATCTATTGGAATAGATGACTTTTTATATAGTAAATTATAATATATTTTAGTTTAATACATTAGTAATCCTAATGTAATTACAATAATTTCTGCTATTAATGAGCCAACTGCGACTACAATGAAAGTTTCTTTAAATCCAGTTTTATGTGTTAACTTAGATAAACTTAAGAAAGTAAGAAAAACACCACTTTGTGGAACTATAGTCAATATATTTGACGCTATTGTAGCAACACGGTGGATTAACTCTGGGTTCAGACCAGTGCTTAAATAATAATCTGCAAAGTTTGGCATTACTATTCCTAATGCACCAGAAGATGAACCTGTTATTGCTGACATTGTTGAAGTTAATACAGTAAGACTTATAAGTGGACTTCCAGGTATTGACATAATAAGTTTGCTGAATACATTAAAACCTGGTGCAGTCATTATTACTGCTCCAAATGCAACAGCAGAAGATGTAGCAAATATAGGTCCAATAGAACCACTAGCTCCTATACTCAATGTCTGTATCTTGGATGATAAAAATTTACGGAATAAAAAGGCAGATAGAATAATTGCAACTATTAAAGCTATGTAAATTACATTTTTTTTCAAAAACTCTGAACCAAAAGTACTTCCAACTATTGCTATAATTACAAGTGCTAATAGAGGAAAGATACTTGCAAAAAATCCTGGTAATTCTCTATCTATAGATTCTTCTTCTGATTCCGAAGTGTAAGTTGCATAAGTTTCACCATTTTTAATACTTTTGTTCAGAGCGTATTTCATGTAGACAAGTCCAAATATAGCACAACCTATACTTCCAGCAATACTTGGTATAATAGCTGCAGTAAGAGAAGTATTTAGATATTGAATAGGAATAACATTTTGAATGGCTGGTGTTCCAGGAATCATAGTCATAGTAATTGTCGCAATTCCAAGCCAAAGAGGTATTTGAATGAGGTTCCAAGAAATATCAAGTTTTTTAAATAGAGTTCTTGCAAGTGGAATGACTGCAAACATAACTACAAATAAACTTATACCACCATATGTCAATATAAAGCTTACTATAAATATAGCAACTAGTACTCTATAAGGATGTTTAGAGCCAAATTTATTTAAAATAAAATCTGCTATAGATACAGTGGCCCCACTTTCTTCCATAAATTTAGCAAGTATTGAGCCTAACAAGAATATTGCAAAATAGCTCATTATATAATTTCCAAGTGCTCCCATGTAATTGTTTTTGCCAGCACCTAGCATCGATGTTACAACATCCATTTTATTTAAAAGAACAACTATTAAGGTTGCTATTGGAGCAGCTATAGTTATATGAATTTCTTTAACTGAAAAATATATAATAGCTATTATACCAATAATTATACCAATTGGTGCGATGATACTCATAAATATCCCTCCTTAGTAGAAGGACTTGAAGAATAGTTTCTTCAAGCCCTAAATATAATAACTACTGTGCAGTATATCCTCCATCTAGTAGGCAAGCTTGTCCTGTAATTCCTTTAGCTTTATCACTTGCTAAGAACATAGCATAATCTGCAATTTCTTGAACATCTAATAGACGTTTTTGTGGTACAAGTGGATATAAAACTTCTTCCAATACATTTTCTAATGGTATATTACGAGTTTTTGAAAGGTCATTAAACTGACCTCTAACAAGCGGAGTGTCTACATATCCAGGGCATAAAGCATTAACTGTTATACCAGAATCAGCAGCTTCAAGGGCAGCAACTTTTGTCAATCCTATAAGTCCATGTTTTGCTGAGTTATAAGCAGCTTTACCAGCAAATCCTATTACACCGTTGATAGAAGCCATATTTATTATACGACCAAAGCCTTGTTTTTTCATTATAGGGAATACTTTTTTAGTAGCTATAAAAGGTGCTGTTAGCATTATTTTTATCATAAATTCAAATTTATCTGTTGGGAAATCTTCTATCATAGAAACATGTTGAAGTCCAGCATTATTTATTAATATGTCTAATCTACCGTACTTTTCAACAGTTTTGTCTATAGCTTGGTTAATTTCTTCTTCTTTAGTTACATCACACTTTACATTCATACAATCATAGCCTTCTTTTTGTAGCTCTGTTGTGACCTTGTCTAAAGCTTCTTGATTTATATCAGAAAACATTACTTTAGCACCACTTTTTAAAAATGATTCAGCTATTTGTTTACCTATTCCGCTTGCAGCTCCTGTTACGAATACAACTTTGTCTTTAACCATTTTCATTTCCTCCAATTTTCTTTTATTTTTATATTAATATTTTGAATAATATAAATTTGCATCTAATACATTTTTATTTTTAATTACTTTAAACAACTGATATGTTTCCCTCTAATGAGTCTGATAATATTAAAGGTGCTTCAGTAGCGGAAATAACATCATCTAATGTAAAAGCAGGATTTATTTCCTTAAGCAAAATCCCATCTGATGTAATCTCCATAACTCCCATTTCGGTAACTATCAAATCTACAGCATTGGTTGCAGTAAGTGGAAGAGTGCAATTATTTAATATTTTTGCAGAACCTTTTGAAGTATGTTCCATTGCTACAATAACTTTCTTAGCACCAGTTACTAGGTCCATAGCTCCACCCATACCTGGAACCATCTTGCCTGGAATCATATAGTTTGCTATATTGCCATATTTATCAACTTGAAGTGCACCAAGAACTGTTATATCTACATGGCCTCCTCTAATTATTCCAAAAGATGTAGCACTATCAAAGAAACATCCGCCAGGAAGTATCGCAACTGGCTGTCCACCAGCATTTACAATAGTTTCATCACTTAAATTACTGTCTTCAGCTACTCCTAAACCTAGAAAACCATTCTCAGATTGCAAGATAATGTTTACATCATCTGGAATATAATTTGCTACTTTAGTTGGTAGACCTATGCCAAGGTTTACAACAGCTCCATCTTTTAATTCCTTAGAAACTCTATTTGCAATATATTCTTGTATTTCTAATTTATCCATTATAAATTACCTCCTTCAACGATGTAATTCACAAAAATACCTGGTGTAGTAACTTCATTTGGGTCAATATCACCAATTTCAACGATTTCATCTACTTCAACTACTGTAATTTTGGCAGCTGAGGCCATTAAATTATTAAAATTGTTCATAGAACCCTTATAAACTAGATTTCCTGCCTTATCAACCTTTGATGCAAATAGAAGAGCGACATCTGCATGAATTGGTTTTTCAAGAAGGTATTCTTTATCATCTACTACAATTTTTTGTTTTCCTTCTTCAACAAGAGTACCAATACCAGTAGGTGTTAATATACCTCCCAAACCATAACCAGCTGAACGTATTTGTTCAGCGAGAGTTCCTTGAGGAACCAACTCAACATCTGTTTCATTATTGTTCATTTGTCTACCTGTTTCTTTATTTAATCCTATATGGGAAGCAATTATCTTTTTGAATTGTTTGTTTACAACCATTTTTCCAACGCCTTTGTCAATAAAGCCAGTATCATTACAAATTAATGTTAAATCTTTTATATTTTTATTACATAAATAATCAATCAAATTTTCTGGTGAACCATTAGCCATGAATCCACCAACCATTATTGTATCTCCATCTTTTACATGAGATAGAGCCTCATTGATGCTAACTATTTTATTCATATTTCCTCCTATCGTGAAACCACCATTGATATTCCTTGACCACCACCGATACAAAGTGTTGCAAGACCAGTTTTAGCTTTACGTTTTTGCATTTCATAAAGTAGGGTAACAAGTATTCTAGCACCACTTGCACCTATTGGATGTCCTAATGCTATTGCACCACCATTAACATTTAATTTCGAAGAATCTATTTGAAGTTCATTTTTAACAGCTAGTGCTTGAGCAGCGAATGCTTCGTTTGCTTCTATTAAGTCAATATCATTAATATTAAGTCCAGCCTTTTCTAGTGCTTTCCTAGTTGCAGGGATTGGACCAGTCCCCATTATTTCAGGTTCAACACCAGCTGATGCATATGATTTTATTTTAGCAAGTGGTTTAATTCCTAGCTCATCTGCTTTTTGTTGACTCATTAATATCAACATAGCTGCACCATCATTAATACCTGAGGCATTTCCAGCTGTTACAGTACCATCTTTTTTGAAGGCAGGATTAAGTTTGGATAAACCTTCAAGTGTTATACCTAACTTAGGATATTCATCTGTATCAATAGTCTCTACTTTACCATGGCGTACTAAAATATCTACTGGAACGATTTCATCTTTAAAACGATTGTTTTTTATAGCTTTCTCAGCTTTGTTCTGACTTTCTAATGCTAGTTTATCTTGCATTTCTCTAGTAAATTCAAATTTAGTGGCAATATTTTCGGCAGTTATCCCCATATGGTACTGATTGAAAGTATCAATAAGACCATCAGTTAGCATACTATCTACCATAGTTGTATTGCCCATCTTACTACCAAAGCGAGCAGTTGGAACAATATAAGGAGCTTGACTCATATTTTCAGTACCACCTGCAATGACTACATCATTTTCTCCAGATGTGATTGATTGAGCAGCTAACTGAACACTTTTAAGTCCTGAGCCACATAATTTATTTACTGTATAACTTGGGATAGAATTTGGTATACCTGCGTTTATAGCAATTTGTCTAGAAACATTTTGTCCAAGTCCCGCTTGTAATACATTTCCAATTATTACTTCATCTATTTCAGATAAATTAAGACCTATACGTGATATCGCTCCTTTAATAGCGGAGGTTCCAAGTTGAACAGCAGAAGTATTTTTAAATACTCCTCCAAAACTTCCTATAGGTGTTCTGACTGCTGATACGATTACTACATCTTTCATGTTTAATAGCTACCTTTCTTGAATGATAATTAAAAATTTTCTGAATAAACAAAATATAGAAAACTATAATAAAGTACTTTTAATACAAGCTTGCTTTTAAGTATTTTAATTATTTTTATTTCTAATGCTTTAGGTTTTCCTGTTTCTAATTATAGATTACGGCGAAAAAAGTGTTTTGTCTAAGTCTAATTTTTTATATAGTGTATAAGAAAAATTTATAGGACAAAAATTTATATCATATTTAGAAAAATATTTTGTTAAAATATTAATGAAATTATGTTGATTTTCCTATAGAATATTACTATAAGAAAAACATAATCTAAACTATACTTTTGAGAAAGGTGGTTTAAAATGGATATAAAACAATTAAAATATTTTGTTGAGATAGTGAAATCTGGTTTTAATTTATCAATAGCATCTAAGACACTTCACATATCTCAACCAGCACTAAGTCAAATCATTAAAAATTTTGAAGAGAGTGAAGATGTATACTTATTTGAGAGGTACAAAGGCAGGTTAAATGGATTAACGCCAGCAGGAGAAAGATTTTATGTAAATGCAGAACATATTATAAATGAATACAAAAACATGATGGAAGATTTAAGGGAAGATTCAGTTCAATTTAAAGGTAAAGTTAGAATAGGAATACCTCCACTTATACTTGGAATAGCCTTTTCAGATGTAGTTGCACAATTAGTTGCAAACAATCCAGATATAGAATTTGATATAGTAGAGAAGGGGGCATATGATTTAAGTAGAATGCTTATCTTACAAGAATTAGATTATGCAGTATTGTTACATCCACATAAAATTGATAAAAGTGTAGTAACTGAACATGTGCTTCAAGAAGATGAACTTACAGCTTTTTTAAATGTAAATCATCCACTTGCTAAAAAAAATAAGATAGACTGGAATGATTTGAATGAGCAGTTGCTTGCAATATTTAATCCTACTTTTATGATACATCATAAGTTAATGCAAAAATTTACAGATGAAAACGTCAAATTAAAAAGATATATTATGTCTGGTTCATGGGATTTTTTATTGTTATCAACTACAAACTCTGACTTTATAACCATTCTACCATCACCAGTCCATGATTTCTTTGAGAATAGTAAAATTATAGAAAGACCATTTAATCATCCCATTACATGGAAAGTTGTATTATGCAGACCTAAGAAAGAACGCTATAGTCATGTAGATGAACATGTATTTAAATTTATTATAGATTTCTTTAGTAAAAAGAATTCATAAATTGTTATTAAAATAACAAATAAAAGTAAATAAATTTTTTGAAATTACAATAAACTATTAGTTTTTTCTCTATATATTTTATAGATAGTAATAGGTTTTACATATGTATTAAATTAGTATTAGAAATTATAATGTACAAAATATGTTTTCTAAAAATAAAAAATAAAAACAGTGAGTATCTGCAGATAGTCACTGTTTTTATTTTTCTATACAAAAAATAATTAAGTATTACTAGAAAACTTTTTGCTTATTATAGTTAAGCTCATAACTGTTAAAAATATAAGTAGACCTGGAAATACAGCTAAATATAACTTATCAAAAATATGTCTTTGAGCATCTTGAAGCATATTACCCCATGATGCAAGAGGTAATTGTATTCCAAGACCTAAAAAACTAAGAGCAGATTCAGTTAAGATAGCATTAGCAATATTTAATGAGCCTGCAACTACGATAGTCTCTTTTAAGTTCAAAACGATGTGTCTTAATAGTATATTTCTAGTTTTAATGCCTGTAGCTTTAGCAGCTATGCAGTATTCATTTTCCTTTATTTTTAATGTTTCTCCACGAACGATTCTTGAGACTTCCATCCAACTTAAAAATCCAATAATTAGTATAATAGTGGAAACTTTAGGTGTTAGATAAGTGTTTAGCACAATTAAAACTAAGAAGCTTGGGATGCTCATAAGCATATCTACTATTCTCATTAAGAATTGGTCTAACTTGCCACCAATATAGCCACTAATAACACCTACAGCAGTACCAAATACTATAGAAATAATCATTGATAAAATACCAACACTAAGTGAAATTCTTCCGCCATAAAGAGCTCTGGAGAAATAATCTCTACCCAGTTCATCTGTACCGAAAATATGCTTTAAACTAGGTTCTTGAAGTTTAGAAGTAGTGTCAATTGCATTAGAATCTATATTTAATATGAAAGAGGCTATGATTGATATGATTATTATACTAAGAGTAATGCATGCAAAAGCAAAAGCCTTGTCTTTTTTTAATTCTTTTAGAATATTCGTAAACATAATCAGAAGCCTCCCTTACTAGATTTAATTTTGGGGTCAATTAATAGGTATAATATATCAGCTACTAAATTACCTAAAATTAAAAAGAGTGCTGATAACATAGTTATTGCCATAATTATGGTATAATCTCTTGAAAAAATTGAATCAATCATTAACCTACCCATGCCTGGCCAAGAGAAAACTACTTCTGTAACAAATGCACCAGTAACTAGTTTTTGTATACTCATGCCAAGAATTGTAACTAATGATGTCAGTGAATTTTTCAAGACATGTTTAAAGAGTATGATTTTTTCTGATAATCCTTTTGCTCTTGCTGTAACAACATACTGTTTTTTTAATTGTTCACTTACACTAGCCTCTACATAGTTTGTAAAAATAGCTGTATTATATAAACCTAAAGTTATTACAGGGAGCACTAAATGTTTTACTAAATCTCCAAGACTATCATTTCCAATAGTATGCATACCTCCTGATGGAAAAATATTAAACTTAACTGAAAAAATTGAAATGAGTATCATACCTATCCAAAAAGAAGGAATAGAAACACCTATATAATTAAAAATAGATGATATTTTACTAGTTATTGAATTTTTATTTACAGCTAAAAATATTCCGAGAGGTATAGCTACTAATATTGAAAATATTAAAGAAGTTCCCATAAGAATAAATGTATTTCCCATCTTCTCCATAATTTGTTCTGTAACAGGCATATGGTTTATATAAGAAATACCTAGATTTCCACTTAAAGTGTTTTTTAACCAACTTAGGTATCTTATGTATACTGGCTTATCAAGTCCCATGTTAACTCTTATATTTTCAATATCTTGTGCAGACATTAAAGGATTTATATATGCATCTGCTGGGTCACCAGGAGCTAATTCTAAAAGTCCAAATGATAATATAGATATTAAGATTAACATAGGTATTAAAACTTTTACTCTATTTAATATTAATTTCAACATAAATGAATTCTCCTAATTAAAGGAGATGTCTCATTTTATAATAATAAAACAATGCAATGGACACTAAGTTCAAAGTTGCCATATTATTTTTAGACATCTCCCTTTTTAATTAATAATATAAAATTTTACATAAATTATTCTACATATACTTTAGACCAGTCTTCAAATAATATTGCAGGAGATGGTTTAGCATCTTCTATTCCTTTTAAATTTTTTTGAGCTGCCATTAAATTCTGTTCATAATCTATAGTGTAAATAGGTGCATCTTTAGATATATCCTGTTGTATCTGTTTGTATATTTCTTTACGTTTTTCTTTGTCTAATTCAGTAAATCCTTTTTCCCATAAAGCATCTATCTCAGTATTAGAATATTTAGTTTGGTTACAATATTGGCCAGTTTCAAACATACCTCTATATGGATTTGGTTCTAATCCCCAAGCATATCCATTTACATACATATCACATTCAGTACCATTACTAAATAATATATTGAAGAAAGCTTTACTTTCATAAGGAACTATTTCAGCTTCTATACCAATTTTTTTCAACTCTTGTTGAGCTACTAAAGCATAGTTTTTATGCCCAAATCTACCTGTGTTATAACCTATTTTTAATTTATCAATTTTTACACCACTCTTAGCTAATAAGTCTTTAGCTTTATTTGTATCTTGGTTATATCCTTCAACACCTTCTTCAGTGTAGAAGTCTGCTTCTGGAACTAATATAGATTTAGCAGGTACAGAACCTTCTTTTCCATATGCTGATTCTATCATTTCATTTCTATTCAAGGCATATGATAATGCTTGTCTTACTTCTTTATTAGCCATATTAGCTATATTTTGGTTAAATACAATATAGTTTAGTCTTTCTTCACTATAAGTATAAGTTTGTAAGTTTGAATTTGATTTTGCTTTTTCATATCCTTCAGCAGATGTCTTCATAAGCGAAATTTCACCATTATTTAAAGCTGCTTCTTGAGATGCTTCATTAGGTATTATTTTTAATGCTATAGAGTCTGCCTTAGGTTCTCCACCAAAATAATCTGTATTTTTTTCAAATACTATGCTTTCACCTTTTTTCCATTCTTTGAATTTGAATGCCCCAGAACCAACTGGATTATTATTTTTTTCTGATTTAGCTATATTTGCTTCTCCTTCAAATACATGTTTAGGTATTGGAGCTATTTTAGATATACCATACAAGAAAGATTCACTTGCAGTTGGCAAGGTGATTTTAACAGTTAAATCATCAACCTTTTCTACTTTAACTGGTTTTTCGCCTATCAATAAGTATTGTCTTGATGGTGAATTTTGTTTTTCGTCTAAAACTGTATTAAATGTAAATAAAACATCTTCAGCAGTTATTGATTTTCCATCATGCCATTTTAAGTTAGATTTTAATTTTATAGTTAATTCTTTACTATCTTTAAAATCTACTTTTTCTGCTAGATAATTTACTAGAGTTCCTTTTTCATAAGTATAAAGAGGAGCATAAACTATATTTGATGCCAGAGAATCTTCTTTAACATTTGCAAAAGCTCCATTGATTATATCAGGGTCACTTGCCATAGGAATTACAACAGTTCCACCCGATTTACTTTCTCCTCCACTAGATTTGTCTTTATCATTAGAACTACAAGCTGTGAATGTAAGCATTAATGCCGAAACTAAGATTAATGATGCCAATTTTTTGAATTTCATATTCTTATAAAACCTCCATAAAATAATATTTGACGCACATTTTTTATTGTATAATAAGAATCATTATTAAATCAATACATATAGAAATTAACTATCATGCTGGCTTTATTAATAGAAAAAAAGAATAAAATGTAAGAAAATGTTGTAATTTAAAATTTTATAAAATACAATCAGAAAGTGTATGTTATTTTAAGCAATTTTGCTGAAAGGAGAAAATAATGAATAAAACACTAGTTGAGGTTAAAGATTTAAAAGTTTATTTTCATACAGATAAAGGGATTGTAAAGAGTGTAAATGGAGTAAGTTTTAATATAAATGAAGGTGAAACTATTGGAATAGTTGGAGAATCAGGATGTGGTAAATCTGTAACAGCTATGTCTTTGATGAAGCTACTTCCAACATCAAAAATAGAAGGTGGAGAAATAATATTTCAAGGGAAAGACATTTTAAAGATGAATGAAAATGAACTTATGAGAATAAGAGGAAATGAAATATCAATGATTTTTCAAGAGCCAATGACATCTTTAAATCCAGCATTTACTGTTGGGAATCAAATCATTGAAGGAATTCTGTTGCATCAGGACTTATCAAAAGAAGAGGCCAAAAAAAAGGTAATAGACATGATAAAGCTAGTAGAGATACCAAGAGCTGAAGAAATATATAATTCATACCCACATGAGTTATCAGGTGGTATGAGACAGAGAATAATGATAGCTATGGCTTTATCCTGTAATCCAAAATTACTTATAGCTGATGAACCAACAACCGCTTTAGATGTTACCATACAAGCTCAGGTTTTAGATATAATGAAAAATGTAAAAGAAAAATTAAACACATCGATAATGATGATTACTCATGATTTAGGGGTAGTTGCAGAAATGTGTGATAAAGTAATAGTAATGTATGCGGGTAAAGTTATAGAAGTAGCAGAGGTTGTTGAATTATTTAAAAATCCAAAACATCCTTATACTATTGGACTTTTAAAGTCAAAACCTATTCTTGGAGAAAACAAAGAAAAAAGATTGTATTCAATTCCAGGACAAGTACCAAATCCAATTGGAATACCAGATTCATGTTACTTTAGTGATAGATGTGAAAAAGTATGTGATAAATGTAGGACTCAGATACCTCCTTTAATAGAATTGAATAATGGTCATAGTACTGCATGTTGGTTATATAAACAGGAGGAGATATAAATGAAAAAAGAAGAAAGTTTATTAAGAGTAGAAGGTCTTAAAAAGTATTTTGAAGTTAAATCTGGATTGTTTAATAAGGAAGCTAAATATGTAAAGGCAGTAGATGGAATTTCTTTCGATTTAAAAAAAGGAGAAACTTTAGCTATAGTTGGAGAATCAGGATGTGGAAAATCAACTGCTGGAAGAACAATTCTTAGATTGATTGAAAAAACTGAAGGTAAAGTTGAATTTAATGGTATAGATATATATAAGTTAGAGAAGGAAGAACTTAGAAGATTAAGACCCAAAATGCAAATGATATTTCAAGACCCATATAGCTCATTAAACCCAAGATTAAATGTAGAGCAAATAATATCTGAAGCAGTTATAGAACATAATTTAGTACCAAAGAATGAAATAAAAGATAATATATTAAATGTTGTAGAGAATTGTGGTCTTTCTAAGTACCATTTAAACAGAAAACCAGGTGAGTTTTCTGGAGGTCAAAGACAGAGAATAGGAATAGCAAGAGCGTTAGCATTAAATCCAGAATTTATAGTCTGTGATGAACCTGTTTCTGCACTAGATGTTTCTATCCAATCTCAAATTATAAATTTGCTTATGGATTTACAGGATAAATATAAACTTTCATATTTATTTATATCTCATGATTTAAGTGTAGTAAATCATATTGCACATAGAGTCTGTGTAATGTATCTAGGTTCTATAATAGAAATTGCAACTAAAGAAGAACTTTACTTGCATTCTCAACATCCATATACAAAAGCACTTATGAGTGCAGTACCAATACAAGACCCTACAATTAAGAAAAATAGAATTATATTAAAAGGGGATATACCATCTCCAACAAACCCACCAAGTGGATGTAAGTTTCATACAAGATGTCCTTATTGTAAAGAAATATGTAAAACAGAAGTTCCAGTTTTGAAAGAAATATCAAGTAATCATTTTGTTGCATGCCATCTAGTATAGATATTTTCAAAATTAAGTTTGAGAGATATAATAAGGTTAATAGAATAAATTGAAAATTTTTTTATGCAGATAAAATTATGCTCTATTAATATTAAGTTAGTTGATATATAAGTTTAATCTATAATGTAATTATTGAAAAGAGGGGTAGGCATGTCAATTTTAGTAACATTATTAGGGTTATTGGTTTGTACGACAATTTCAACTGTACTTAGTAAAAAATGGAACAATATTCCTCTTGCAATATATCAAATTGTATTGGGTGTAATATTGTCTATTTTGCCATTTAAATTTTCATTTTCATTTAATCCAGAGATATTTGTAATATGTATAATAGCTCCCTTATTATTTAGTGAAGGGCAAAATGTGTCGAGAAAAGAGTTGTTGGAACTTAGAAAACCAATTTTACTTCTTGCATTTGGACTAGTTCTTACAACCGTATTTGCAGGTGGAATTTTTATACATTTCCTTATTCCTGAGATGCCTATGTCAGTTTCATTTGCTTTAGCAGCAGTAATATCTCCAACTGATTTAGTGGCAGTAAAATCAATCACGCAGGGATTGGATTTTCCTAAAAATATGATGAATATACTTGAAGGTGAATCTCTATTAAATGACGCTGCTGGAGTAGTAGCATTTAAAGTAGCAGTACTTGCCACAGTTACAGGAGCATTTTCAATAAAAGAAGCAGGCATTCAATTTATAATTACTGCTTTTGGAGGAATAATATTAGGAAGTCTCTTAGGATACATAATTATAAAAATAAGACTTAGTTTACATAAGTGGAATCTGGAAGAAATTCCAATGGTAATAGTTATACAAATAATGACTCCACTTTTTGTGTATTTTGTGGCAGAAGAAGTGGGTGTATCTGGAATACTAGCTGTTGTAATGGCAGGAATAGCTCATGGAATTGAAAAAGAACATTTACAAAATACAACTACTAAACTAAGGATAATATCAGACAATACATGGTATGTTTTAGAGTATGTATTGAATGGGTTTGTATTTACATTACTTGGTTTTTTATTACCAAGTATATATATAGGACTTAGTACTAAAAATGAAAATATGGCATTGAAATTGACTTTTATTGCTGTTTTAATTGTACTTATTTTATTTTTAATAAGATTTATATGTGTATATTTGTGGCAGGATTCTTTTATAAAGACTAAAAAGAATCCATTAAATAATTTCTTTATAGGATTTTTAGGTTTTAAGAATGAAGAAGTTGTAAAAGACAGTATTTCTAGATGTAAATACTCATTAATAGTTGCCACTTGTGGTGTTCATGGTACATTTACACTAGCAACTGCACTGTCCATACCATTTTATCTAGCTAATAAAGATATATTTCCGATGAGGGATACAGTTTTATTTATATCATCAGAAGTTATTCTTATAAGTTTAATACTGGCCACAATTTTATTGCCAAGATTATTAAAAAATAATATACAAGAATCAGAACATTTACTATCTGATAAAGAAGCGTATCAACTAATTTTGAAAGAAGCTATTTTAAAACTTAGCAATGAAAAAGTACAAGAAGTACAACCAGTTATACATGATTTAAATGAACAGTTAGTAGACTCTGAAAAAGGAATATTAAATACTCCAGATAACAAACTTATAAGTATGATGATTGCACAAGCAGACCATCAAGGTTTGTTGGCTGTTCAGAAACTATTAGAAGATGGAAAAATTTCTGACAGAGCATTTAAATTGTATAGATTTTATATTACAAAATCAAGAAAATCTGTTCAGAAATCTATATTTAAGATTGCAAGGTTAAAAATAAGTATGTGGATTATAGATAGAAAAGTAAAATTAGAACTAAAAGAAAAAATTACAAAAATAATATCCGAAAATAAAGAAATAATTAAAGAATTTCACCATGCATATGCACTTTCTACTAAAACTGCTATGTCTTATATAAATGAAAATACTGGTGAAAACAACAGACATGAGTCCTTAATAGTAATCAGATTTTATAATCGTTATTTGAATTGGCTGACTAGAAAGGTTCAAAATGATGAAAAATTTGAAGCGAAAGTAGAACACTACAGATTAATGGCAATCCAAAGTGAAAGAGATAGTGTTCAACAATTAGTTGAAACTAAACAAATATCAAGAGAAGTAGCTAAGGAATTATTGGAGAATATCCTTTATGATGAAATGATGATGATAGAATCATAAAAACAATGGAATATAGTGTGTGGTCTTTGACATTAAAATTAATCTGGAAAAATAGGAAATAGTTTTCAATAATTTGCTTGACAGATATATTTATTTATAATAGAACAAAACCATAAATTGAATACAATATTTATAAGCATTAACAAACTGGATTGTTACTGGAAATCAGGCAATACCTAAGTTAAGATATACAGGTGAATTGTATCTTAATTTAGGTGTTTTTTTATGAATAAGGGAATTTGTATTTTGGGAGAGATATTGATTATGATTATTCAACAAATTTATAATAATAATGTTGTATTGGTTCTAGATGAAAATATAAAAAAAGAATTGATATTAACAGGATGTGGAATTGGATTTCAGAGAAAGAAAGGTCAAGAAGTAGACAAAAGTAAAATTGAAAGAACTTTTATAATACAGGATGAAAATTTTGTAGATAAAATTGGAAAACTAGCAAGCCAGGTTGATGAGAAATTTTTTGAGATTAGCACAGATATAATTGCTTATGCAGAGGAAATTTTGAATACTGAACTTTATGAATATATTTATGTAGCACTTACTGACCATATTGCATTTGCAATTAAGAGATATAATGAAGATATAACCATAAAGAATGACTTACTACATGAAATAAAAAGAATACATAAAAAAGAATATGAGATTGGTAAATGGGCTGTAGATTATATAAATAAAGAATTTAATGTAGAATTTCCACTTGATGAAGCTGGTTTTATAGCTATGCATGTAGTAAATTCAAATTACAAAGGAAGTTCAAAGGAATCTCTATTAATTACTAAAATTGTAAAAGATATACTCAATATTATAAGATACTACTATAGAGTTGAATTCAAAGAAGATGATATAAATTATGATAGGCTTCTTACTCATCTGAAGTTTTTTGCAAATCGTTTGGTAAAAAGGGAAGAAATAAATGATGCAAGTAATGAAATTATAGATATAATAAAAATAAAGTATGAAAAAGATTATAACTGTGCATATAAAATAAAAACTCATGTAGAAAAGAATTACGATTACTATGTAAGCCAAGATGAATTACTGTATTTAACACTACATATCAAGAGAGTTATATCTGTATTGAATTCATAAAAAATAGCAATTTGATACAAAGTATATAGGTTTAATATATTATTTAAAATTTAATACAAAATAATAATTTTAAAACATTAAGGTTGTTACTGATGATGCAGGCAAGACTTAGGTTTATAAAAAAATTATAATAGTTTATTTTTAATTCTTAAATTAGGTTAATATAGTTCTATTTATATTAGCATAAGTTGTATTTTTGAATTAAGTGTACTAATGTAATTTTTTATAAACTTAAGTCTTTTTTATTTAAAAATATAAAATAATAAGGAGAGAAGAGTAAATGAAAAAAATATTTGGTATTTTACAAAAAGTAGGTAAATCTCTAATGTTACCAGTTGCACTACTTCCAGCAGCAGGTATATTACTTGGTGTAAGTAATGCTTTAGCAGGAGAAGCATTATTGGCTCATTTTCCGGCTTTAGCGAACCCTACATTTCAACTTATAATAAGTATAATGGAAAGTTCAGGTCAAATTATATTTAATAACTTACCACTTATATTTGCAGTTGGTGTAGCTGTAGGTTTGACTGAAGGAGAAGGTGTTGCAGCATTGGCAGCCATAGTAGGTTTTTTAATTCTTAATACATCTATGGGTGTTATGGCAGGAGTTACAGCAGATATGATAGATAATTCTATGTATGCAAATATTGTTGGAATACCAACCATTCAAACAGGAGTATTTGGTGGTATCATAATAGGCATAGTCGCTGCTTATCTTTACAAAAAGTTCTATAAAATTGAATTACCTCAATATTTAGGTTTTTTTGCAGGTAAAAGATTTGTTCCAATTGTTACTTCATTGGCAGCTATAGCGATAGGAATTGTATTGTCTTTCGTTTGGCCTCCAATACAAGAGGGATTACTTAGTTTCTCAAAAAATGTCATAGAGACAAATCAAACATTAGCAGCATTTATGGAAGGTTTTTTAGAAAGACTATTGATACCTTTTGGCTTACATCATGTTTTTCATAATCCGTTTTGGTATCAATTCGGCGAATATGTAAATAAAGCTGGTGAGCTTGTAATGGGTGACCAAAAGATATTCTTTGCTCAACTTAAAGATGGAGTAACTTTCACATCAGGTACATTTATGACAGGAGCATTTCCATTTATGATGTTTGGTCTTCCAGCAGCAGCTCTTGCTATGGTACATGAAGCAAAACCAGAAAAGAAAAAATTTGTAGCAGGTATAATGGCATCAGCAGCATTGACTTCTTTTTTAACAGGAATAACTGAACCAATAGAGTTTGCGTTTTTATTTGTCGCACCAGCATTATTTGCAGTACATTGTTTATTTTCAGGTTTATCATATGCAGTGATGCAATTATTAGGAGTTAAAATTGGTTTTACATTTTCAGGTGGATTAATAGATTTCTTATTATTTGGTGTACTTCCTAATAGAACTCCATGGTACTTGGCTATTTTAGTAGGTCTTGGGTTTGCAGTATTATACTATAGTGTATTTAGATTTATGATAAGAAAGTTTAACTTAAAGACACCAGGAAGGGAAGATGAGTCAGAAAATAATGTTGAGGTTATCGAAATGTCTAAAAATGAATTAGCATCAGAGATTTTGGTTGCTCTAGGAAATAAAGAAAATCTAAAAAGTTTAGATGCTTGTATAACAAGACTTAGATTAGTTGTAAATGATATAGATAAAGTAGATAAAGAAAAGCTAAAATCACTTGGAGCAGCAGGTGTTATGGTTATTGGTAATAATGTTCAAGCTATATTTGGACCAAAATCAGATGCAATAAAATCTGACATAAAAGATATAATAGAAGGAAAAATAAAAGTTGAAGACAAAAACGTTAAAAATACATATAAAGATAAAGTGAAAAAAAACAACACAGAAATCATCAACATGAAAGATACGTTATTAGAAGAAGAGATTTATTCCATTACAAATGGAGAGTTACTAGATATAGAAGATGTGCCAGACTCTGTATTTTCAAGTAAATTGATGGGTGATGGCTTTGCAATTAAATCTGATGATGGATTAATATACTCACCAGTTGATGGAACTATTGGAGTTGTATTTCCAACTAAACATGCAATAATAATAAAATCTAAAAAAAGTGGAGTAGAAATACTTATACATTTAGGCATAGAAACTGTAAATTTAGAAGGAAAGGGATTTGAAGTATTCGTAAATGTAGGGGATGAAGTCAAAGCAGGGGATAAGTTGGTGAAAATGGATTTAGAGTATGTTGAGAAAAATGGTCTATCAACAATAAGTCCTGTAGTATTTACGAATTTAGAACAAAATCAGAAACTAAGCATTAAAAAAGGAAGAATCACAGTAAAAGAAGAAAATCGTGTAAGTATCCTAAAGGATAATGTTGAAAAGATTGGATAGATACATAATATTCTAATTTACTTAATAATATATTTTAGCAGATAAAGACCACATAAGTTTATATCTTAACATAATTTGAAATACTAGCAAACATGAGATATTAGTAAGGTAAATATACTAATATCTCATGTATTCATTAAAATAAAATTTATAATAAATAATTTACTCATCTAAAAGAGTAATATCTAAAGGATTTTTATTGCTTATATAATTTTTAGGAGATACACCATAGTATTTTTTAAATGCTCTTACAAAACTAGAGTAATCATTGAATCCACATTTACTACAAACTTCACTCATAAGATTACCATTTATTATTAATGATTTTGCCAAAATTAATCTTTTTTGAACTATATAATTGTGTATGGATGTTCCAGTATAAGACTTAAATTTTCTCATAAGATAATATTTACTTATAAAAAACTCAGAGGATATACTATCTATTGAAAGCTTATTATCTATATTTGAATTTATATAGTTTAATATTTTTTTTATAGTGTCATCATAAAAAACATCTTCTGTTGATTCTATACTTTCGCTTTTTAAGAAAAGTCTATTTAAGAATATCATGAGTTGTATAAACAATGTATTTCTCAATAGTTCATTTCCAAATTCATTATTAGACTCAGAAATATTTATTTGCTCGATAAAAGTCTTAATGGATTGAATATCATGTATATTTAAACGTAATCTATTACATTTATTTTCTGTAGCTATTTTAAAACATTTTTCTAAGTCACTAGTAGTATCACTATTTTTTTTCATAAATTCTGGACTAATCCATATTGCAATTCTCTCGTAAAATACATCTGAATCTATAACTGGTTTATGGATTTCATCATTACTGATAAAAAGTATATCCCAAGGTTTTAGTTTATAAGGAATTCCTTCAACAAAATAAGTGACATTTCCATCTATAAATATAATTATCTTATTAAAATCATGATTATGGTATTCAAATTTTATATCTTTTTTATCTCTAATATTAAATATTTTGAAATTATCATTTAAGTACCCAATTTTTTTATCCATAGCTTTTGTATAAGACCTTTCTTGAGTTATGTTATAGAAAATTATAGAGCATTTTTTGCAATATTTCAAGCATTTTTAACCATTCACATAGTAAAAAATTCTTAATATAATATTATATGTAGTGTAATTTTAGCAGAAAGAGTTTAAAGGGAGGAAAGCATTTATGAAATTAAATGATATTATACAAGGTTTGGATGTAATCAATGTCAAAGGTGAATTAAATATAGATATTAATAATGTACAATATGATTCAAGAAAGGTTACAGAAGGTACATTATTTGTATGTATAAAAGGATTTGTGTCAGATGGTCATAAATATATAAAAGATGCTATAGAAAAGGGAGCAAAAGCCTTTATTGTTGAAGAAGATGTAGAAATAAAAGGATATACATTTATAAAGGTAAAAGATACAAGAAAAGATATGGCAAAAATAGCTGATAATTTTTACAATCATCCATCTCAGAAATTTAATATTATAGGAGTTACAGGTACTAATGGAAAAACTAGTATAACTACTATACTAAATGAGATATTAACTTTAAATAAAAATAAAGTTGGTCTTATAGGAACTATAAAAATTTTTGATGGGGAAAAAGACATTGTTTCTAGTTCAACGACTCCAGAAAGTATAGATTTACAATATCATTTTAATAATATGTTAGATAATGGATGTGATTACTGTGCAATGGAAGTTTCATCACACTCATTAGCATTAAATAGAGTTGATGAGACAGACTTTAAACTAGGCATATTTACAAACTTGACACCAGACCATTTAGATTTTCATAAAGATTTAGAGGATTATAGAAAAGCTAAAGAAAAATTATTTTTTAAGACTACTATGGCAAACATAATAAATATAGATGATGAAGGTGGCAAAAAGATATACGAAAATATAAAAGATTTAAATGTACCTTGTTACACTTATGGTGTTAATACTAAAGCTGATTTTATGGCTAGAGATATAAAATCAGATTCGGATGGAGTATCTTATAGATTGATAACACCTTCTTATGAAGAAGTTATCTTTATACCTGTTCCAGGGATGTTTACAGTATATAATACATTGGCAGTTATAGCTGCTTGTTATGTACTTGGCATACCTAAGCCAGTGTATAAAGAAGGTCTTAGACTTTCTAATGGAGTATCAGGAAGGTTTGAAACAGTTCCAAATGATAAGGGAATAAGTGTAATTGTAGATTATGCTCATACTCCTGATGCACTTGAAAATGTATTGAAAACAACTCAACAATTTGCAGAGGGAAAAATAATTTCTGTATTTGGATGTGGTGGAGATAGAGATACTGAAAAGAGACCTTTAATGGGAGCTATTGGACAAAAGTATTCTGATTTATGTATTATAACTTCTGATAATCCAAGGACTGAAGAACCAGAAGCAATAATAAAAGACATACTTGAAGGAATTGATGAGAAAAAAGAAAATTATCATGTTGTTGCTGATAGAAAACAGGCTATAGCAGAGGCTATAAGCATGGCAAAGAAAAATGATGTTGTTATAATAACAGGTAAGGGACATGAAAATTATCAAATTATAGGTAAAGTTAAGCATCATTTTGATGATAAAGAAGTTGCAAATGAATGTTTAAGTAAAATGTAGTATGAGAATTTAATAAAATATGACATCTAAAAATGTAATATCAAAATTTATTTTGATATTACATTTTTATTTTGTATATGGAAATTATTGTAAAATAGGTAATACAATAATAGCAGTTCTAATAGCTACATTAATTAATTTATTATTGTAATAAAGTTTATAATTTTGTATAATTACAGTAAATATGGAAAAATAAGTATCATTATAAAATGCTTACAGTAATTGACATAAAATAATAATTATATATATAGATTCTAGAAAGGCAGGAAGCATAATGTTAAGTGATGCAAAAAATAATAGGCATGGTTTGTCCATAATTGCGGTAACAAGTATCTTAGTAATTACAATTTCCTGTTTGATTTATGGTTCAAGATTGAATAAGACATTAGGTGAAGAAACGAATCAATATCTTTCAGAAATAGCAAATCAAAGCGTCAATGTGTTAAGAAAACAAATTAATGGAGATATAAAGTTATTACAATCAATTTCAATATTTGTTGAAGGAGAAGGGTCTTTTAAAGTAGATAATATCCTTTCTATACTTAAAAGAGAAGCTATTAATAGCTCATTTAAAAGAATGGGGGTTATTTTGCCAAATGGCACAGCATATACTACAGATGGTCATGTAGAAGATTTATCTAAAAGAGATTATTTCTTAAAATCGATGCAGGGAGAAGTAGCCATAACGGGCAAGTTAAAAGATGTAATAAAAGATAACGAAAATGTTAATAACGACATTAATGTATATTCTGTACCAATTTATAAAGGTAATGAGGTTAAAGGAGTCATATTTGCCACACATAATACCAAGTTGTATGAAAAAATACTTTCTGTACCAACCTTTAACGGAAGAGGATATTCTTATATAGCTAAGAGTAATGGCGATATTGTTTTAAATCCAAGTAGTAAAAATGCCAACACTAATAAGGAAAATTTATTTACTTATATTGGTAAAAGTGATTCTTTATCAAAGTCTACTCTCAATAGCATGAAGTCAAACATAAAGAATTTTAAGTCTGGTTCATTTAGTTATAATATGTCTGGAAGAGGATATTATTTGAGTTATGCACCAATAGGAATCAATGATTGGTATCTTTTTTCTGAAGTACCTAAAACTGCTGTATCTGAAAAGTCATATGCTATTATAAAGCTTACATTATCAGCTTGTATAGTTTTGATTATAATATTTACTGCATTAACAATTTACATATTGCTTATACAGAAAAAGAGTAAGGAAAAATTAGAAGATTTTGCTTTTAAGGACAACGTTACAGGTATAGGAAATTCAAATAAATTTAATCTTGAGGGAGGTAAATTCTTATCATCTCATGAGAAGAAGAATCTAGTTTTAATTTATTTTGATGTGGATAAGTTTAAGCTAGTAAATGATAGGTTTGGATATGAAGAAGGAGATAGAGTATTAAAAGAAATAGCGGATATAATTAAGAATATATTCAAAGAGCAATCTGTATTTTCAAGAATTTCAAATGATAATTTTGCTATAATATTTGAAAAGAAAAATAATAGAGAATCAGTTATTGAAATATGTGAACTTATACGTAAAAAATTATCAATGCTAAAAACTAGTTTGGGAGTAGAGCTAAATTTAATTCCATCAATAGGAGTATACTTTGTTGAAGAAGGAGAAACAAATATTTCTACCTGTCTTGATAAAGCTATGATTGCAAAAACTACAGTAAAAAGAAAATATTTAAAAGTTTATGAAATTTATGCTGAAAATTTAAAAGAAACTCTCATAGAAGAACGTGATATTGAACAAGAAATGCATGATGCTTTAAAGAATGAACAATTTAAAGTTTACTTACAACCGAAAATCGAATTATCAACTGCTAAAATTGTAGGTGCTGAAGCTCTTGTACGTTGGCAGCATCCTAAAAAAGGATTAATAAGCCCAGGCGTATTTATTCCTATTTTTGAGAAGAATGGTTTTATAACAGAATTAGATATGTTTGTATTTACTCAAGTTTGTAAAAATTTTAAACGTTGGGAAAATGAAAGTTTCCCTACATTTCCTATATCAATAAATTTATCAAGAGTGCATCTTGAAAATCCAGATTTTATATTTGAGCTTGAAAACATAACAAAAGAATATGGAATTGAACCAGATTTAATTGAAATTGAACTAACAGAAAGTGCAATTTTTGATAATACAAAAATACTGTTTAAAATAATGCAAGCTTTAAAATCTGTTGGATTTAAAATTTCTATGGATGATTTTGGTTCAGGTTATTCTTCCTTAAATATGCTTAAAGATATGCCAATTGATGTATTAAAATTGGATAGAGAATTTTTTATAACTGTAGGAGATATGAAGAAAAGTCAAATTGTCGTTTCAAGTATTGTCCAAATGGCAAAACAACTTAATATAAAAGTTGTTTCAGAAGGTGTTGAGACGTTGGAGCAAGCTGAGTTTTTGAGAGTTATAGGTTGTGATATGGCTCAAGGATTTTTATTTGCTAGACCAATGCCAATCGAAAAATATGAAAAACTAATATTAGATAGATATAATGTAAAAGGTAAAGAAACAAATTAAATAAGTTTTAAAATATAACATAAAAATTTATAAAAAGTGAACCTTGTTTAATCAATGCTCACTTTTTTTATATAAAAATACACTATTATAAGAATATAAATTGTTATAGAAATAAAATGATATTTTATACAAAATATATGAAATATTCTGATATAAATTTTTAGTCTAATAGTATTGTTTATGAAATTAAGCATATTAAAAATTATTGGAAAACTTAGGAGGTAAATTTGGATAATATAATAATTAGAGAAATGGAAGCTGATGAAAGAAGGTTTGTGTGGGAACTTGGTAAATCAAGTTTTGGATTAGTTGAAGGGTTGGCATTCAAGAAACCCAAAGAAGCTTTTCTTTCTATAGTAAATGGACATATTGTTGGGATGGCTTCTTATAGGATTTTTTCTGCGAAAAATAGTCAAAATATTGGTTATCTAGAAACAGCTTATGTAAAAAAAGGTTATGAGGGCAAAGGAATAGGAAGCGAACTTTATAAAAAAGTAACTATATTTTTAAAAGAACAAGGTTGTAAAACAGTAACTGCCACTGTAAAAGATGATAATGTTGCATCATGGAAGCTTTTTGAAAATAATGGATATAATATTATGAGTTTTACACAGATGTTACAAAACTATGGGTTAATTGGTACTATACAATTATGGATACACAGTACGCTTTTTATTGCATCTGGATTTCATCTATGGAGTACTTCAGTACAAAAAAGTAATTCAACAATTCAACAACTAGTAACTTATATGATTTTAAACTTATTGATATTACTTCCTATCTTATTGTTTAATAGTAATTTAATTGATTTTAGCATCATGGTAGGAGCTTTTTTTTCTTTGTTGATGATATCCTTAATTAGTGGAATGTTTGCAACTTTAATTTTACCTGAAAAATGGACATTTACTGTTACACGAGGTGGATTGTTTATATCATTATTGGTTACAATGTTAGGTGGTATATGGCCAATGATAGGTCGATTTTATCCAAAAGAGTACAAGTCAACTGCTAGATTTAGACGTAACATGGCTATTGAAGGATTATTTGAATGGTTAGGATTATTGTGTTTTGTTTTATGGGTAGCAGTTGTAGGACAATCAGAGTTTTGTGAATACATGGTTTCACTTGGAAAAACCTTATTGATTTTACATAGTATACCTTTTTATCCATTTGAATGTTTTGGTGGAAGGCGTATTTGGGATTATAGTAAAATATTTTCAGTAGCAACAGTAGTAATTTCTATAAGTATATTATACATATTTTAGAATTAAGATTTGAGGTTAAGATTTTATTATATGTGATATATTAGGTTTTATCATATGAAAAAGAGAGTTTTTCATCGTGATTATTATAAATCATTTAGAATAACTCTCTTTTTTACAAAAAATCTATCTAATTATTGTAAGATAATAAAAAATTTCATTATTATAACTATAATATTTTAATCATAGTCCTTGCAATAGCCAAAGTGCAAAAAGTTAATTATTTTAAACATTAAATCTAAATAATATAACATCTCCGTCTTTAACTATGTATTCCTTACCTTCTAGTTTAACTAACCCTTTTTCTTTAGCAGCAGCCATAGTACCATGCTCAACTAAATCATTAAAAGCTATTGTTTCAGCTCTTATAAATCCTCTTTCTATATCAGAGTGTATCTTTCCCCCTGCTTGAGGAGCTTTACTTCCAACTTTTATAGTCCATGCTCTAACTTCTTTTGGACCAGCAGTTAAGAATGAAATTAAACCAAGTAAAGCATAAGAAGATTTTATAAGTTTATCAAGCCCTGATTGTTCAAGACCTAATGTCTCTAAAAATTCTTTCTTTTCTTCAGGAGAATCAAGTTCAGAAATTTCTGCTTCTATTTGCGCACATACAACAACAACTTCAGCATCTTCTGTTTCAGCAAATGCTTTAACTTGTTGAACATACTTATTATTTTCTCCATTATCAGCTAAATCATCTTCTGATACATTTGAAGCATATATTACAGGTTTAGATGTAAGCAAATCTAGTGAATTTACGAATACCTGTTCATCTTCTGTAAATTCCATAGTTCTTACACACTTACTTTCTTCTAAAGTAGACATAATTGATTTTAATAAATCAAGTTCAGAACCTAAAGTCTTATCAGCTTTAGCAGCCTTTTGAGTTTTATGAATTCTTCTTTCAAGAATTTCTATATCAGAGAAAATTAATTCTAAGTTTATAGTCTCTATATCACGAAGTGGGTCTACAGAACCATCTACATGTATAACATTTTCATCTTCAAAACATCTAACAACATGGACTATTGCATCAACTTCTCTTATATGTGATAAAAATTTATTTCCTAAACCTTCTCCTTTAGAAGCACCTCTAACTAAACCAGCTATATCACAAAATTCTATAGCAGTAGGGACTATTTTTTCGGAATTATATAATTCTTGTAGCTTGTTTAATCTTTCATCTGGAACAGATACAACTCCAATATTTGGGTCTATTGTACAAAAAGGGTAATTTGCAGATTCTGCACCTGCTTGAGTTATTGCGTTAAATAGTGTGCTTTTACCTACATTTGGTAAACCAACTATACCTAATTTCATATTAATCGTCCTCTCTCTTATTCGTTTTTATATTCTTTATATAACTTTAAACAATCAATCTATAGGATTGCAAAATTGTTTTAATTATAGACATACATATTAATTATACATCATATATATTAAGCTTGTAAACTAGACTTTAAAGCAGATTGATTTAAATAATATTTGAATTTAATTTAAATAAAAATATTACTTTTAGAAAATAATAAAAAGGATATAATTAAATAGAAGGTTTTTATATGTTAGTATATACAATTAGAAAATAAATAAATTTCAATTTAAAAATTGATGTTTAAATAAAAATAGGAGGTACATATGGTTAATACTAAGAAAATAATAAATTTAGGTAATAATATTAATCTTACTTTGATAAAAACAGAGAAGTTTAAATCAAATCTTATAAGTTTATATGTTCAAAGAATACTTGATGAAAAAGAAACTACAAAAAATGCTTTGCTTCCAGCAATAATAGCAAGTGGAAGTGAAAAATATCCTAGTGCTAGAGCTATATCTAATAAACTAGATGATTTATATGGCTCATCTATGGGAGCTGATGCTGTAAAGCGTGGAGAACGACAAGTATTGAGTTTCAAAATAATCAATATAAGTGAAAAATATTTAGATGAGAGTATATTTGAAGAAGTAGTGGAATTTTTTAATGAAGTAATAAATAACACGCTTATTGTAGATGGAGGATTTAAAGAAGAATATTTAAATATTGAAAAAGAGAATCTAAGAGAAAAAATACAATCAGTAATAAATGATAAAAAAGAGTATGCACAAGACAAATGTATTGAAGCTATGTGTAAAGGTGAGAGATACAGTATAAGTGAATTTGGTTATGAAGATGAAATAGATAGTATAACTTCAAAAGATTTATATGAACATTATAAAAATATACTTAAAACATCACCAATAGATATAGTTGTAGAAGGTGATTTTGATGAAGATAAAGTTGTGGATATAATAAGTAAGAATCTAAAATTTGAAAGAGAAGATATTATAGAGATACCAAGAGCAGATTTTATAAAAAAAGTAGATGAAGTAAAAATTGTAGATGAACAAATGGAAATAACTCAAGGTAAGTTAGTTATGGGTTATAGAGCAAATATTGATTATGCAGATACAGATAGATATTATGCTCTTGTTGTTGGAAGTAATGTATTAGGTGGTGGACCTCATTCTAAATTATTTGTGAATGTAAGAGAAAAAGAAAGCTTATGTTATTATGTATTTTCTTCAATAGAAAAGTATAAAAGTATTATGTTTATATCTTCTGGTATAGAAACTAAAGATTATGATAAAGCTGTGAAATTGATAAAAGAACAAGTAGAAAGTATAAAAGCAGGGGATATATCTGATGAAGAATTAGAAAATAGCAAACTTGCTTTAGTTAACTCTATGAAATCTATAACAGATAATATAGGTGGGATGTCTGACTTTGCTTTTTCTCAGTCTATGTCAAAGACAAATTCTGAAGTAGAAGACATAATATCTAGTATAGAAAAAGTTACTAAAGAAGATATAGTCGCAGCTATAAAGGGTATAGAACTTGATACTATATACTTTTTGAGAAATTAATGGAGGAAATGTCTATGGAAAAAATAGTTAATGATATATTGAGAGAAGAAGTTTATTATGAAAAATTGCAAAATGGACTAGATGTATACTTTATGCCTAAAAGAGGTTTTACTAAAAAGTATGCTATTTTGGCTACTAATTATGGTTCAAATGATTTGGAATTTATACCAATTGGAGAAGATAAAAAAATTAAAGTAAATGAAGGTATAGCACACTTTTTAGAACATAAGATGTTCGAACAACCTGATGGAGGAGATGCATTTGATAAATTTTCTAAGTTAGGAGTAAATGCAAATGCATTTACTAATTTTACAATGACAGCATACTTATTTTCTGCTACTGAAAATTTTTATGAGAGTTTAGAACATTTAATTGACTATGTCCAAACACCTTATTTTACAGATGAGAATGTTGAAAAAGAAAAAGGTATAATAGCACAAGAAATCAAAATGTACAATGATGACCCTGATTGGAATGTATACTTTAATTGCTTGAAGGCAATGTATGTAAATTATCCTGCTAGAATTGATATAGCAGGTACAGTAGATAGTATATATAAGATAACTAAAGAAGAACTATATAAATGTTACAATACTTTTTATAATCCAGGAAATATGGCTTTATTTGTTGTTGGTGATTTAGATGTAGAGAAAGTTATAGATGTAACTAAAAAAGCAAATAACTATGATGTAGATAAGCTTTCTAAGAGTATAGAGAGATTTTATCCAGAAGAGCCTAAAAGTGTAAAAGACAAAGAAGTCATAGAAAAATTCCCGATATCTATGCCTATGTTTAATATAGGTTTTAAGGATAGTAATGTTGGTTTAAAAGGAAAAGAACTTCTACGTAAAGAGATTGTAACTGACATACTTGTGGGTATGTTATTTAAAAAAGGAAGTAAACTTTATGAAGATTTGTATATGCAAGGATTAATAAATGAAAATTTTGGCGCAGGATTTTCATCTCAAGTGGATTATGCTTTTAGTATAATAGCTGGAGACTCTAAGGAACCTAAAAAAGTAAAAGATATAATTATTGAGTATATAGAAAACTCAAAAAAAGAAGGTTTATCTAAAGAAGAATTTGAAAGAACTAAAAAGAAAAAGATTGGTTCATTTATTAAATACTTTGATTCAATAAATTTTATAGCAAACAGTTTTATATCTTATGTATTTAAGGATATAAATATATTGGATTATTTAGATGTTGTTAAAGATATTACTTTTGATGAAGTAGAAGAAAGATTAAAAGAACACTTTAAAGAAGAGTATTGTGTTATTTCTATTGTAGAACCTAAATAAAGATTTAATTATAATAAGAATAACTAGATAAATACTAAATTGTAAGTTTGAATACTTATTTAAATAAAAAATAAATTTATAAAATATATTTATGTAAATTAAGTTGAAAAATTTAAGAATCATATATAAAAATGTATAAGAGGTTGGTGCATAAATGTACCAATCTCTTTAATTTTAAAGAATTTTAAAGCAATTATATTGGTATAATATATGTAATATATTATGGGTATTTGTAGAATTAGTTTTAAAATTTTTTGTGGAATTGACATTAATATGTTATCATAATTTAGTATAATTACAATTAATTGTAAAAATAAGTATATTGCTTTGGAAATATTTTTAATTAATACGAAGAGGTGACGTTATGGATAGAGTGGCATTTACACTATTTGGAATAGACATCATGTGGTATGGAATACTTATGGCATGTGGAATGATTCTAGGAACTTTGATTGCAATAAAAGAGTCAAAAAGAGTAGGAATTAAAGAAGATGATGTATTAAATATAGCTATAATAGCAATTCCAGCAGGACTAATCTGTGCAAGAATCTATTATGTAGTATTTAATTGGAGTTACTATGCTCAAAATATATCTCAAGTCTTTAATTTTAGAGGTGGCGGACTTGCTATACATGGAGGTTTAATTGGTGGAATATTAGCTGGATATATATACACTAAAGTTAAAAACATTAACTTCTTAAAAATGGCTGATACAGTTATACTTGGAATGCCCTTAGCACAAGCTATAGGAAGATGGGGAAATTTTATCAATGGAGAAGCACATGGAGGTGCGACTAATTTACCTTGGGGAATAATGGTTGATGGAGTAAAGGTACATCCAACTTTTCTATATGAATCTATATGGGATTTTGGTATATTTATAGTTTTATTGCTGTTTAGAAAAAATAAAAAGTATGAAGGTCAAGTTATAGTTACTTATATAACTTTATATTCAATAGGAAGGTTTTTTATAGAGGGATTAAGAACCGATAGCTTAATGTTAGGGCCACTTAGAATGGCACAAGTTATAAGCCTAGTTGGAGTGATTGGTGGTATAATTGCACATATTTATTTGTCAAAGAGAAATAAAAAAAATATTAGTGAATAATAGTTTAAATAGTGAATTTAAGGGAGGTAACTATGGAATTTCATCATGTATCAGTTCTTTTAAATGAGTGTATAGAAAATTTAAAGATAAAACCAGATGGAGTGTATGTAGACTGTACTATGGGAGGAGCAGGACATTCTAGCGAGATAGTAAAAAGACTATCAGATAAAGGATTATTTATAGGATTTGACCAAGATAAAAATGCTATAAATACAGCGAGAGAGAGATTGGGTGAATATGAAGGTAGAGTAAAGTTTGTTCATAGTAATTTTGAAAATATAAAAGAAGAATTGGAAAAAATAGGTGTTTACAAGATTGATGGTGTATTAGCAGATTTAGGAGTATCATCTCATCAACTTGATGAAGCAGATAGAGGTTTTTCTTATATGCAAGATGCACCACTTGATATGAGGATGGATGTTAGATGTGAGTTTTCTGCATATGATGTAGTAAATACTTATACAGAGGATGAACTTGCTAAGATAATAAAAGATTATGGTGAAGACAACTGGGCTAAACGTATAGCTAAATTTATAGTTGAAGAAAGAGCAAATAAACCCATAGAAACTACAGGTGAATTGGTAGATGTAATTAAAAAGGCTATTCCTAAAAAAGCTAGAATAGATGGACCTCATCCAGCTAAAAGAACTTTTCAAGCTATACGAATAGAAGTAAATAATGAGCTTGGAGTAATTACGAAGATGATAAATGATGCTTCTTCTATAATGAATGAAGGTGGAAGAATATGTATAATAACATTTCATTCATTAGAAGATAGAATAGTAAAGAATGCATTTAAATATCTAGCATCAGATTGTATATGTCCACAACATTTACCTATATGCCAGTGTGACAAAGAATCCGAGGTTAAAATAATAACTAGAAAACCAATATTACCTAGTGATGAAGAAATAGAAGCAAATCCACGTTCAAGAAGTGCTAAGTTAAGAGTAGCAGAAAAAATATAACTTATACAACTTAGGGCTAAAGAGTAAGTTTATGTAAAGAAGGTCTATTATAAGCAATTAAAAAGTATGATAGATTATGTTGTATTAAAAAGTATTTTAGAAACAGTTGCTACTATAAGGTATATTTTTGTTATTGATATAAGTGATGAAGATTTAGATATAAAAATATGGAGATAAATAATATATAATGAAGAGATTAATAATAAAAAATAGATAAACTAGTTGCATATTGTACTTATGGAAAAGATTATCTGAATATAATATAATTAATAAAAATAAATAAAATTAGTGTATAACCTATAGATTCAATATAAGAGTATAAGTGAATTTATAGGTTTTTTGTTGTGTATAGAAAAAATTACAATTAGATTGTGTATTAGTGTATTAATTTAGCGAGGGAATTTTAGAGGAAGAGATATGATTAAGAACAAATATAGTAATAGAGGAAAATTTAAAATATATATTATCGGGGTGATAATTTGAAAAAAAATTATAAAATACATAATCTAAATGAATATAAAAATAAGAAAAAGAATAATTATAAAAAGAGAAATAATAAAAAAATAGGGGCTAAATGTATTTTATTGATTGCAACTTTTACAGTAATAATATTGAATCTATGTGGTTATTCGAAAATCTCAGAAATGAAGTATGACATTTATTATTTACAAAAAGATTTAAGAAAAAAAGAGATAGTACTAGAAGAACTAAAGGCAAAAGAAACTGAAAAAACATCGATAAAAGAAATTGAGCTAAAGGCAAAAGACTTGCTCAATATGGACTATCCAAAAGATGGACAAATAAAGTATATAGATGTGGATAACTAGGGGGAATAGATTTGAGAAAAGTAAAGAGGATAAGTAAAAAAAGACTGGTACTCGTTCTTATTCTATCATGCGCATTGTTTTTTTGCCTTGTTATTAGGACTGGATACCTACAACTTATGAAAGGAAATTGGTTAAGTACAAAAGCATTAGAACAACAAACAAGAGATATACCAATAGAGCCTAAAAGAGGAACTATATATGATAGAAATATGAAAGAGTTAGCAGTAAGTGTAACTAAGTATACTGTCTGGTGCAAACCTGTAGAAGTGGAAGATAAAAAAGAAGCAGCTCAAAAAGTAGCTGACATTTTGGATGAAGATTATAAAGATATTTATGCTTTAATAAGTAAAAAAAATATGGCTCTTGTAAAAGTCAAAAGATGGATAGATGATGATAAGGCAAGCCAAATAAGAGATGCTAAACTGGGTGGAATATGGGTAGCAGAAGATAATCAAAGATATTATCCATATGGAAACTTTGCACCATATGTACTGGGACATACTTCTTCAGATGCAACAGGTATATCTGGTATAGAGATGCAATATGATAAAAAATTAAAAGGAAAGCCTGGAAAATTGATAGTGAGTACTGATGCTTCAGGAAGAGAAATACCACAAGGAATGGAAAAGTATTATGAACCTGTTCAAGGTAATGGGCTTGTTTTATCTATAGACGAAGTCATTCAACACTATACTGAAAAAGCAGTACAAAAAGCTTATGAGATAAACAATGCAAAAAAGGTCACTGCAATAGCTATGAATCCTAAAACTGGTGACATACTTGCTTTAGCATCAAAACCAGACTACGACCCTAATGATTCTAGAACACCAATATATCCATACTATCAAGAAGAACTTGAAAAGTATAATGATAAAGAGAAAATAAAAGGTTATTATCAAATGTGGAGAAATCCAGCAGTAAGTGATACATATGAGCCAGGTTCTACATTTAAACTTATCACATCTTCTAGTGCCCTTGAAGAAGGAGTGATTAAAGATGGTGAGAAATTTACATGTACAGGTAGTGTAACTGTTGGAGGAAGAAAGATTAAATGTTGGAGACACTATAGACCTCATGGTACACAAGAGTTTAAACAAGCAGTACAAAACTCTTGTAACCCTGTATTTGTTGAGTTAGGAAGTAGATTAGGTGTTGGAAAAATGTATGATTATATAGAATCTTTTGGTCTTATGGATAAGACTGGCATTGATTTACCAGGAGAAGCTAAAGGAATATTGTATAATGAAAAAAATGTAGGTCCAGTTGAATTGGCTACAATATCATTTGGTCAATCTATATCAGTGACTCCAATACAACTTATAACTGCTATATCATCAATAGCAAATGGTGGAGATTTAATGCAACCAAGAGTTGTAAAATCTTATACTGATAACAAAGGAAATATAACTGAAACAGTAAAGCCAAAAAAAGTAAGAAGTGTTATATCTAAAGAAACATCTAAGAAAATGTTAGAAATTGCAGAGTCAGTTGTAAGTGAAGGTGGAGGAAAGATAGCCTATATACCAGGTTATAGACTTGGTGGTAAAACTGGAACAGCTCAAAAGGTTATAGATGGGAAATATGCACAAGGAAAATATATATGTTCCTTTGTTGGAATAGCACCTTGTGATGACCCACAAATTGTAGTTCTTGCTATTGTTGATGAGCCAACAGGAGTGAGTGCATTTGGTAGTACTACAGCAGGTCCAATAGTAAAAGAAATAATGAACGATTCTTTAAAATATTTAGGAGTTAAACCTGTATATAAAGAAGAAGAGAAAGCTGAATATGAAAAGAAACAGGTTCAAGTGCCAGATGTAAGAAATCTAAAAATTGGTGATGCTGTGAAGGCTTTAGAAGATGCTAAGTTAAAACCAGATTTAGATACAGATATAGAGCTTCCAGAGAATACAAAGGTAAAAGATATATTCCCAAAACCTGGAGTAAAAGTTAATGAGGATTCAAGTATAACACTATATTTTGAGAAGTAAAAAGTAACAGATAATTAACATATACCCATAAACATCTTCAAAAAAACAGAAATATAGTATATAATTATAAAGTTAAGAGTTATCGTAGGCAATGTATATATAACGGTATACATTGCCTTTTGTTGCTAAGACAATATAACTAAAGGTTTTAAAGGAGGAGTTTGATAATGGAGTGCTTAACAATAAAAGAGTTAGTACTTGCAACTAATGGGAAGTTAATATATGGAGATTATAATGACTGTGTAAGTGATATAGTTATAGATAGCAGGGAAGCAAATGCTCAAAATGCATTTGTAGCCATAGTTGGAGAAAATTTAGATGGGCATACATTTATGAAGTCTGCATATGATAGTGGATGCAAAACTTTTATAAAAAGTGAAAGTAATGGAATAAAATTAGAAAGTTCGGATATAAATTTAATAGAGGTAAAAGATACATCTTTAGCCCTAGGAGATATATCAAGATATTATAAAGAAAAATTTGATATTCCATTTATAGGTGTTACAGGTAGTGTAGGAAAAACCACTACTAGAGATATGATATATTCTGCTATATCTGCAAAACTAAACATATTAAAAAATGAAAAGAACTTAAATAATCATTTTGGAGTTCCGTTGACTTTATTTAATCTAAATAAAGAACATGAGTGTGCTGTAATAGAGATGGGAATGTCTGGATTTAATGAAATAAAATATTTAGTAGATATAGTAAATCCAAAAATTGCAGTAATATCAAATATAGGATTATCACATGTAGAAAAACTAGGTTCACAAGAAGGTATTTTAAAAGCAAAGATGGAAATTACTTCTAATTTTAACGAAACAAATACTTTAATTGTAAATGGAGATGATAAGTTTTTATCTACATTAAAAGAAAAAGAACATGTATATAAACTAAAAACATTTGGATTCAACAAAAATAATGATATTTATTGTGAAAGTTACACTATGGAAGAAGATAGTCTTACATTTATATGTGTTATAGATGGAAAAAAAGAGGAAATATTTATACCAACAATAGGAGAACATAATATATATAATGCTATGTCTGCAATATTGGTGGGAATGTGTCTAAATATTTCTTTAGATTATATAAAAAAAGGTTTAAAAAATTTTAAAGGGACAAAAATGAGACTAGACATAATAAAAAATGAAAAATTAACAATAATTAATGATTCATATAATGCTAGTCCAGATTCTATGGATGCTGCTTTAAAGATACTTGGAAGATATAAAGGTAGAAGGGTAGCAATACTTGGAGATATACTAGAAATGGGTGAAATTTCAGAGTATGGTCATAGATTAGTAGGAAAATCATCTATGAATAATACTGATATTATAATAACTATAGGTGAAAATTCAGTGTTTATTGGAGAAGAGGCAAAACAATTAGGCTTTAATCCAGCTAATATATATCACTTTGAGAATAGAGAAGAAGTACTTAACAAGTTAGATGAATTAGTAAAAACAGGAGACACTATTTTAGTAAAAGGCTCAAGAGGCATGAGATTAGAAAAAATAGTCGAATATCTAAATAAATAAGCTTAAACTAATGAGTTAATTGACAAGGGAGAGGAGTTTTACGATGTTAGGAATAACAGAGCTTACGTACACCGCATTGATTGCGTTTTTAATAGTAATTATAATAGGACCAATATTTATACCAATGCTTAGAAAATTTAAATTTGGTCAGACAGTTAGAGATGATGGACCTCAAACACATCTAGCAAAAAATGGAACACCTACTATGGGTGGAATTATAATGATAGTTGCAATTCTAATAACTGGACTTACAAGAGTAAAAGTTAGTCATGATATGGCAGTAGGTCTTATATGTATTGCTGGTTTTGGTTTTATTGGTTTTTTAGATGACTTTATAAAGATAAAGTTAAAAAGATCACTTGGATTAAAAGCATATCAAAAAATAATCCTTCAAGTTGCATTATCTTTTTATGTTGCTTTTTATCAGTATACATCATCATCAAGTGCTTCACAACTTATGATACCATTTACAGATTTTGTAATAAATGTTGGAATATTATATATACCAATAATGATGTTTATAATAGTAGCAATAGTAAATGCTGTGAATTTAACTGATGGATTAGATGGATTGGCATCAGGAGTAACTTTAATAGTTTCTGTATTTTTTATGCTATTTGCAAGTTCTATTGCTGGAAACACAGAAGTTGCAGTTTTAGCGGCAGCAACTGTTGGAGCATGTTTAGGTTTTTTAGGATTTAATTCATATCCAGCAAAGGTATTTATGGGAGATACAGGTTCAATGGCATTAGGTGGAGCAGTTGTAGCATTTTCAGTTCTAACTAATTCAGTGCTTATAATACCTATAATTGGAGGAATTTACTTTGCAGAAGCTCTATCCGTATTGATTCAAGTTGGTTATTTTAAAGCGACAAGAAAGAGATTCTTTAAGATGGCTCCAATACACCATCATTTTGAACAATGTGGTTGGCCAGAGACAAGAGTTGTATTTGTTTTTTGGATTATCACAGTTGTTTTAGCTTGGATAAGTATAATAGCAGTATTTTAGAGGTCTAGGGGGAATTAAAAATGAACTTAAAAGGAAAAAAAGTTTTATTAGTAGGACTTGCGAAAACTGGTATATCTACAATTAAACATTTAGATAAATTAGGTGCAAGTATAATAGTGAATGATATTAAAGATGAAAATAAATTGAAAAACATACTTGATGAATTGAAATCTATAAATGACATAGAATACATATTAGGACATCATCCAGAGGATGTAGATAGTATAGATATGGTAGTAGTATCTCCAGGGGTACCACTAGACCTACCATTTATCTTGAAATTAAAAAATTCGGGCAAGTATATAATTGGTGAAGTGGAACTAGCTTTTAAATTATCAAATAATCCAACTTTTATAGGGATTACAGGTACAAATGGTAAAACAACTACAACTAGCTTGGTAGGAGAAATTTTTTTAAGAGCGAAAAGAGATACATATGTAGTTGGTAATATAGGAAATCCTGTGATAGATACTATAGAAACTTCAAATGAAGATTCTGTGCTTGTAACTGAACTAAGCAGTTTTCAACTTGAGAGTATAGATGAATTTAGACCTAAAGTAAGTGCAATATTAAATATTACAGAAGACCATCTAAATAGACATCACACTATGGAAAAATACATAGAAGCAAAAGCAAATATATTTATGAATCAAACTGCTGAGGATTTTTGTATATTAAATTACGATGATGAGATAGTGAAAGGTCTAACTCACAAATGTAATGCTAAAGTAATTTACTTTTCAAGAACTCAAAAAGTAAATGGAGGAGTATATTTAGAAAATAATGACATAATAATAGATATAGATGATAAAATCAAATTTCTAAATAAAGATGATGTAAGTTTGCCTGGAGGTCATAATTTAGAAAACTGTATGGCAGCTATAGCAATAGCATATGTCTGTAAAGTTAACTTAGAAGTTATAAAGGATGTACTGATGACATTTAAAGGCGTTGAACACAGACAAGAGTTTGTACGAAACTTAGATAATGTAATCTATGTAAATGATTCAAAAGGAACTAATCCAGACTCTACTATAAAAGCTGTGCAGTCTTACAATAGACCTATAATACTTATAGCAGGAGGAATGGATAAAGGCAGTAATTTTGATGAACTTTTTGAAACTGCAAAGTCATACGTTAAATCAATAGTGTTGTTAGGAGAAACTGCATCAAAGATAGAAAATTGTGCCAAAAATAAAGGATTTAATGACATACATATAGTAAAAGATATGGAAGAAGCAGTTAAGACTTCTCATGAGATTTCAAAAAATGGAGATATAGTGCTTCTTTCACCAGCTTGTGCAAGTTGGGATATGTATGAAAGTTTTGAAGTAAGAGGAAAAGACTTCAAAGATAATGTAAACAATTTAAAATAATCTCTTACCTCTAAACTTACTTGAATGGAAGAATGGAGGTAGATTAGTTGGATGCCTAAAGAAAATTTGAAAAAACAAATTGACATAAGGATGAAGACTGAATTTGATGGAGTAGTATTTTATACTACTATGCTTTTAGTATTTGTAGGAATAGTTATGGTGTTTAGTGCAAGTTTTATACAATCTTCATTTAAACACAATGATGCGTACTATTTTCTAAAAAAGAATGTAATATATGCTATACTTGGGTTTATAGTCATGATTATTACATCAAGGATAGATTATAGTTTTTGGAAGAAAAATGCTACAGCAATTGGAGCCATAGCAGTAGTGTTATTATTGTTAGTTCTAACCCCTTTAGGGATAGAAGCAAACGGAGCAAAAAGATGGTTAGGAATAGGTGCTTTAACATTTCAGCCAGCAGAAATAGCTAAGTTTGCTACAATAATATTAACTGCAAAATTAATTGAAAAAAATTATGATAAGATAAAATCTTTGACAAAAGGTGTTGTACCACTTCTCGTAGTTCCAGGGATATTTTTTGCGTTGATAATACTTCAGCCAAATCTATCAACAGCAGGTACTGTAATTTTAGTTACATTTGTAATGATATTTGTTGCTGGAATGGATATGAAAATTGTATTTGCTATGATTGGAAGTGGGGCTGCTTTATTTGCTGCATTAGTAATTGCTGAACCCTATAGACTTAGCCGTGTTACATCGTTTTTAGACCCTTTCCAAGACCCTCTTGGTAAGGGGTATCAGGTAATACAAGGTTTATATGCACTTGGTTCAGGTGGATTGTTTGGTCTAGGCTTAGGAAAGAGTAAACAAAAGTATTTTTATATACCAGAGCCACAAAATGACTTTATATTTGCTATAATAGGAGAAGAGTTAGGATTGATTGGTTGTATAATAGTTATTATGCTATTTGTAGCATTAGTCTACAGATGTGTAAGAATAGCTTTGAAGACTTCTAATGTATTTGCTTGTATGGTTGTCATAGGTATAGGAGCACAAATTGGAATACAAGCAGCTTTAAATATAGCAGTTGCAACATCATCAATGCCAGCTACAGGTGTAGCACTACCATTTATAAGTTATGGGGGAACCTCACTCACCATATTTATGGGAGCTGTGGGTATAGTGTTAAACATCTCAAAGCATGTCAAAATTAATTAACAGGAGATGATGATTTGATGAAAGTTTTATTATCAGGCGGTGGAACTGGAGGGCACGTGTATCCAGCTATAGCTATTGCTAACAAAATAAGAGATGAGCATCCAGACGCTGAGATAATTTTTGTTGGGACGGAAAAAGGAATAGAATCAGAAATAGTTCCTAAGTATGGATTTGAATTAAAGACTGTAACAGTACAAGGATTTAAGCGAAAAATAGACTTCGATAATGTAAAAAGAGTTTTTAAGCTTTTCAAAGGCCTGGAACAATCAAGAAAGATTGTTAAGAAATTTAAACCAGATGTAGTTATAGGAACTGGTGGATATGTTAGTGGACCTGTTTTATTTAATGCATCTATGGGGAAAATACCAGCCATAATACATGAGCAAAATTCTTTTCCTGGCGTGACTAATAAGATTTTATCCAAAACAGTTACAAAGGTACTTACAAGTTTTGAAGATTCACATAAAAGATTTCCAGAAACAGCAGAAGAAAAATTAGTTTTCACAGGAAATCCAGTTAGAAAAGAAATTTTATTATCAAGAAAAAATATTGCAAGAAAGAATCTTTCAATAAGTGAAGAAAAAAGAATGGTTCTTTGCTATGGTGGTAGTGGAGGCTCAAGAAAAATAAATGATGCAATGAGACTTGTAATAAAGAACATGGTAAATGAAGATATAGCTTTTATATTTGCTACAGGAAGAAGCTATTATGATGAGTTTATGGAAAGTATTAGTGATATAAATCTTAAGCCATACCAAAAGGTTGTACCTTACTTAGAAGATATGGCGAATGCACTTGCAGCAAGTGATTTAGTTATAGGTAGTGCAGGAGCAATTTCATTAGCTGAAATAACTGCTCTTGGAAAGCCGTCTATAATAATACCTAAAGCATATACTGCCGAAAATCATCAAGAATATAATGCTAAAAGTATAGAAAAGCAAGGTGCAGGGATTGCAATTTTAGAAAAAAATCTAACTCCAGAGAGCCTAAATACAGCAGTATTTAAACTTTTAGGAGATAGAGAACTTTTGGTTGATATGGCAAATGCAAGTAAAACTATAGGGAAACCTGAAGCCATAGACCTTATATACGATGAGATAATAAAAGTATATAATTCAACACAAAAATCATCATCTAAAAAAACAAAAAAAGAAAAGGTTGTTGAGGAAGTAAAAGAAATAAAAAAAGAAGCAACTCCAAGTATAGAAGGTCAAGCCAAAGTAATTGGAATAAAGAAAAGGTAAATCAATATTTACCCCTGATTTATAATATATTAGATTTTCTAAATTATTATAAATTAGGGGTTTATTTGTATGTACACAAGTTTAAATGTTTGAAATATATATATAACCTTTTATATTTATTTTGGTGAAGCATTGATTTATTTATGTTTATTTATATTTTATTTAGATGTTTTGTAAGAAAATGAAAAAATTTGACTTTAAATATTATAATTTTCTTGTAGGGAAAATAAGCTCTAAAGGTGTATTTATTAACCAAAGGGGTTGATTATATTTGAAAAAGAAAAGGAAGCTAAATACGAATAATGTCATGATAGTTTTAGTCTTTATACTTATGCTATCTTTTGGAATATGTATGATTGTAAAAAGTGATTTATTTGATGTAAAGAAGATAGATGTAATCGGAAATAAGAGAGTCACTAAATCAAATATAATGAAAGAACTAAATACAAATACACATGAAAATATCTTTGCATATAATTTTAAAGATATGAAAAAGAAACTTATGGAAAATCCATATATAGAAAATGTAGAAATAAAGAGAAAATTTCCAAATAAAATAATTATAAGTTTAAAAGAAAAAGAAATATTTGCAGTATTAAAAAATGTAGATAATTATTGTTATATAGATAAGAAAGGTAACTTATTAGAGGAACTTAGAGGTTCTAATGAAAGTAAAAAAGACTTAGTAGTAGATGTTGATTATAGTGTTGATGATGATAAATCAATAAAATTTAAGAATTACAAAACTAAAGAGAATGTATTTAAAACTTTAAACTCTTTAAAAGAAGAAGGACTTTATAGAAAAATAAATTATGTAAACTTAAGAAAAGAAAGCAATATAGATATGCTTACAAGAAGTAATATAAAAATCTTACTTTCTAATGATGATAACTTAGATTATAATATATCTAGGGTAAGTAAAATTCTGATTGACCTGCAAAATAAAAATACCAAGGGCGGGACTATAAATCTTAATTATGGGAAATTAGCTGTGTATAGTCCTGAAGGATAGACAATCGTAAGGAAGTGATATATTGAAAAAAAGTTTTATAAATAAAAGCATAGTCATAGGAAGTATTGTATTAGGTGTCCTTGTTAGTTTGCAACTTAAAATTATTAATATAGAAAATAGAGGTATGACAACTTTCAAAAGAGGAGAGCAACTTACAGAAGAACTCAAATCTTTAAAAAAAGAAAAAGAGGATTTACAATCAGAAATTAATAGTGTGAAGAAAGATGTAGAGACTTATAGAGGTAAAAATGATGAAGGAGAGCAAGATATACTTAAGTCAGAAATAGAAAAATATGAGACATTGGCTGGATATACAGATGTTGAAGGCAAAGGTATAAAAGTGGAGATAAATTCTGTAAAAGATTTAGGAAGCTCTGATAAAAATGATAGTATACTATATAATTATGATTTATTACTATCAATGATAAATAAATTAAATTCAGCACAAGCTAGTGCTATATCTATAAACGGACAGAGAATAGTTTCTAATACATATATGTATTTAAAAGAGGATAAGCTTTACATGAATGACACTGTTATAAAAGAACCAATTATAATAAAAGCAATTGGTGATTCTGATACATTAGCTTCTGCACTTAATATAAAATATGGTATTGTCTGGGAAATAGAAACGTATTATAATGCTAAGGTAAAAGTAAGCAAAGAAGAAAATGTAGAAATAGATGGACATGGTGATATAAACAAAGTAGAGAGGAAATAATAGTATGAAAAAGAAAATGGTTATATTAGGAGCGTTCATATTAGGCATTTTCATATCAACTTATACAAAGTCACTAGACCCAAATAAAGTATATATAACATTGAGTCAGACTGAAAATATTGAAAGTGAGATAGAAAATACAAAGAAAGAAATAAAACATTTAAAAGAAGCGCTTAAAAGTAACAAGAAAACTTTAAATGAATATAAGGAAGCAAAAGAGAATGGAAATGAATCTATTCAGATACTTATGAAAAAAGAACTTGAAGAAGTTAAAGAATTAAGTGGTTATTCAACTGTTACAGGGCCAGGTATAACTATTACTATGAAAGATAGTGATAGAGAGCTAAAAGATGGGCAGAACCCAAATGACTTGATTATACATGACATTGATATTTTAAGAGTTTTAAATGATTTAAAAAAAGCTGGTGCAAAAGCAATTTCTATAAATGGAGAAAGAGTACTATCAACTAGTAAGATAAAATGTTCAGGAGCTACTATTACAGTAAATGATACTACATATGGACAACCCTTTATAATAAAAGCTATAGGAGATATAGATTTATTGAGTGCTGCTATAAATTCTCCAGAATCATATGCTAAGTCTCTTAAGGAGATATATGGAATCAACATAAAAATAGTGGAAAATAATGGAAATAAAGTGGATTTATTCGCAAAATAAAGCGAAAAATATAAAAAAATAAAGAAAAAATAAGAAAATTTAATAAAAAGGATTGTAATATAGTTGTGTTTCAAAGTAAAATAAAGAGGTGAGGATTTATGATATGGGTTTTAGGAGGATTGGCATTTGGTGTGGTAGTAGGTTACTACATTCCATTTACATATTCTATGGATTATTCTATATATATGTCAGTAGCTATTCTTGCAATAATGGATTCTATTTTTGGAGCGATAAAATCCAGTTTTGAAGATAACTATGATAATGTAATTTTTGTTACTGGTTTCATAGGTAATGCTATATTAGCTATACTATTGACTTATATAGGAGAAAAATTAGGAGTTTCTCTTTACTATGTTGCTGTATTAGTTTTTGGTATGAGATTATTTAATAATTTATCCATAATTAGACGTTATGTCGTTAGCAATATTATGAATAAAAAACGTAGAAATTAAAGAGCATTTGATATATATGTAAATTATTTTATACTCAAGAGTAATATTTGACAATATAAGTAAGAAAATTAAAAAGGAAAATTTACGTTTTTGTGGAATATGTTACTTAAAGGTTAACAAAATAAAAGAAGAAAATGATATAATTAATACATACGATAACTTTGAATCATGAGAGAAGGGGGTTTATGATGCTAAACTTTGACGTAGAATTAGAAGAATGTGCACAAATTAAAGTAATAGGTGTAGGTGGCGGTGGAAACAATGCTGTCAATAGAATGGTAGAAGCTCAACTAAAAGGCGTTGAATTTATATCAGTAAATACAGATAAACAAGCTTTATATACATCAAAAGCTGAATATAAAGTTCAAATAGGAGAAAAATTAACTAGAGGACTTGGTGCAGGAGCAAATCCAGAAGTAGGAAAAAGAGCTGCTGAGGAGAGTAAAGATGAGATAGTAAAATTGCTTCAAGGAGCTGATATGGTCTTTGTTACAGCCGGAATGGGCGGCGGTACTGGGACAGGAGCTGCTCCAGTAGTTGCAGGCTTGGCAAAAGAAATGGGTATACTTACAGTTGGTGTGGTTACAAAACCTTTTGCATTTGAAGGTAAGATAAGAATGAAAAATGCTGAAGGTGGAATAGCAGAACTTAAATCAAAAGTTGATACTCTTATAACAATACCAAATGATAGGCTTTTACAAATAGTACAAAAAAATACTTCAATGTTAGACGCTTTTGCAGTTGCAGATGATGTATTAAAACAAGGTATACAATCAATTTCTGACCTTATAGCAGTTGAAGGCTTAATAAACCTAGACTTCGCAGATGTTACTACTATAATGAAAGATAAGGGTCTTGCTCATATGGGTATAGGTAGTGCTAGTGGTGAGACTAGAGCAATAGATGCTGCTAGACAAGCTATTCAATCTCCACTTTTAGAAACATCAATACAAGGAGCTAAAGGCGTTCTTCTTAACGTTACTGGTGGACCTAACTTAGGATTATTTGAAGTTAATGAAGCATCTACTTTAGTTATGGAATCCTGTGACCCAGAGGCGAATGTTATATTTGGTGCTTCTATAAAAGAAGATTTAGGTGATGAGATAATGATTACAGTAATCGCAACAGGATTTGAAGGATTACAAAGTGGGATATTAGACTTAGATACTAAGCCTAAGTCAAGCATACGTTCTTCATTAAATACAACAGTAAAACAAGCTGTAAAAGAAATTGAAGAAGAAGTAATTGTTGAGGAAAAAATAGAAGCTCCTAAAAAAGCAAGCATAATCGAAGAAGATGATGATGAGAGCATGGAGATACCTACATTCCTAAGAAGAAGAAGATAATATATAAATTTATAAAGAAGTCAGTAGACTTCTTTTTATTTTGCCTAATTTAAGTTCCTAAAGCGTAAAAATATATTGCAATATTTTGAAATATAAAAAGAAGTTTTTTAATAAATGAATTAAAACAACATATATAGGAAAAAATGATAGTTGCAGGAACCAGTATAGTTTTTTGCGATTAGACAAGGGTAGTCTTATTTGTTAATATTAAATCTGAATTAAATTGTAAATATTTGAGGAAAAAGACAAATTGAAGTCTGAAAGGGGATTAAGCATGATTAAGCTAAAAAAAATTCTTTCTTTAGTGATGGTAGGTATCCTATCAACATCAATTCTTGCTGGGTGTTCAAAAAAAGAAGATTCTAAAGGTAAAGGTGGTAAAGAAAAATTAGTTGTGTGGTCTGCACCATTGACAGACCATGATGCAGATGCATGGAAACCAATATTGGAGAAATTTGAAAAGGAAAATAATTGTGAAATTGAATTCCAGATAGTACCATGGGATAATTATGCAGAAAAATATGCAACTGCAATAAGTGCAGGTGAAGGCCCAGACATAGGATACATGTATGCAGAGATGTTTCCTCAATTTATAGAAATGGGTGCAGTTGAAGACTTGACACCATATCTAGAAAAATCAGGAACTTCAGATAATTATATATACTTGGATAATGCAAAAATGATGGGTGGTATTTATGGATTACCTATAGAAGCTGCTAATCCAGGTGTACTGTACTATAATAAAGATATACTAGAAAAATTAGGAGAGAAGCCTCCAAAAACATGGGATGATTTTAAAAGAATCTGTGAAAAAGCAACAAAAGATACTGATGGAGATGGAAAAATCGACCAGTGGGGTCTTGCACAAGGTTGGGGTTCTAAAGTATTTGGAAGCTTAAACTGGAACTGGTATCCTTATTTATGGCAAGCTGGAGGAGATATATATAATGATGATTTAAAATCAGTTAAATTTAATAATGCAGAAGGTTTAAAAGCTGCAAACTTTATAAATGATATGAAAAAATATATACCAGACAATGCTCTATCAAAAGATAGTAATGAAATGGTTGAAAGTGTATTTGGGCCAGGAAAAGCTGCATTCACTATAATGTTATCTTCTGCGGCTACAAGTACTTTTGATAAATCATTTCCAGATTTAAACTGGGGATATGTAACTTCATTAGAAGACAAGACAGTTGGTAGTTTTGCTTCAGTAGATGATTTAACATTAATGTCAGCATGTAAAAATAAAGAACTTGGATTTAAACTTCTTGAATATATGTTAAGCAAAGAATCAATGGAAGCTTTCCATAAAGAAATACCAAGAGCACCAGTTGCAAAAGGGGAAAAATACCAAGGAGACCCAAGATTTGAAGAAATGGTAACAAAAGATAAAGATATGTATAGACCATTAACTGTTGGGCCTCATGGAGTAGAGATATATGAATACTTATGGAAACAACTTCAAATGATGATAGCTGGAGACATAACTCCAGAACAAGCACTAGATGATTCTGCAAAATATGCAAATGGATTATTAGCGCAATAATATAAATTTGAATTTATGGACTATGTAATTTGATTTTATACAAGTAAAAAATTTACTTGATATATTATTAAATTACATAGTCTTTTTTTATAAAAATATACCCCAAAAAGAACTAATAACTTCTACCTAGATATATTAGATTCTACAAAAAAGCTTATTTGTTTGATACTAAAAAAATATCTTTTGGCGACATAAAGTATAAGACATATATCATTGTTACTTTTAAATAGAATTTGTTTTGGATTCGACCATCAAAAGTGACATAAAATTTTGTACATACTATCTTATAATATGTTTAAAGGTTTTAAGGGGGGATACATGGTGTATATTGAGTACTATGTTATAGAAAACCTAGTAATAAATTATATTATTATAAGTTGTACTTCTATTCTCACTAAAAAATACAATCCTAAAAAAAATAAGTTATTGGGGGCTAGCTTAGGAGGTGCCTATTCGGTTGCTTATTTGTATCCATCAATGAACATATTATTCACAGTACCATTCAAAATAATAATCATGAGTATAATAACTTTAATTTCATTCAGGAGCAAGAGTAAAAAAGATTATGTTCATGTAGCATTAGTTTTCTATTTGGTGAACATTTTTATTTCTGGAAGCACTTATTTTATAATTTATTTTACAGGAATAAGTCACTTAAAAATATCTTTCTTAATTGCATGTACTTATGTAAGTTGCGAATTATTAAAGTACATTTATAAAGACTTGAAAATGCTTAAATACATCAAGGAACTTACAAAGACTATAAATATAAACTTGTTAGAGAAAAGTTTTTGTTGTAAAGCCTTAGTAGATAGTGGGAATTTATTAAAAGACCCAATAAGTCAAAGTGATGTAATAATAGTTAAGTCAAGTGTGTTAGAAGGGTTTATTCCAGAAAATCTATTAAATATTAATTATGAAGATATAGATATGAAGAAAGCACAAGAGATTATAGGAAGCCTAGATGATAAAACTTCAGGAAGAGTGAGGATAATACCTTATAAACATGCTGGAAGTAATAAGACAAGCATAATAATAGGTCTAAAAGCTGATTATGTAGAAGTAGATGAACAGAAGATAGGAAATATAATACTTGGTATCTCAAATTTTAATGATAGAGAATATGGAGCAATAATGAATCCAAATATATTGCCTGGATTTTAGGTGAAAATTTAAGGGGGACAAGGAATGTTACGATTGAAAGAAAGAATTATAAGCTTTATTACTATGTTAGGTATTAAATTAAAAATAATAAAGCCAAAAGGGATATACTATATGGGAGGAGCGAATATACTTCCTCCACCATTAAAACCAGAAGAAGAGATGGAAATTTTACAAAAACTAGAAACAGATGAAAGTGTAAAATCAATTTTGATAGAAAGAAATCTCAGACTAGTAGTCTACATATCGAGAAAATTTGAAAATACAGGTATAGATGTAGAAGACTTGATTTCTATAGGGACTATAGGTTTGATAAAAGCAGTTAATACTTTCAAACTAAATAAAAATATAAAATTAGCAACCTATGCTTCAAGATGTATTGAAAATGAAATATTAATGTACTTAAGAAAAAATAATAAAAAGAAAACAGAAGTATCATTTGATGAGCCTTTAAATATAGATTTGGATGGAAATGAACTTTTGCTATCTGATGTTCTAGGTACAGAAAATGATGAAATATACAAAATAATCGAAGAAGAAATAGATAGAGATTTACTGGTTATGGCGCTAGACAGATTAAGTGACAGAGAAAAGCAAATTATGGAATTAAGGTTTGGACTTATAGATAAAGGTATCGAAAAAACACAAAAAGAAGTTGCTGGAATGCTTGGAATATCTCAGTCTTACATATCTAGACTTGAAAAGAAAATAATTTCAAGATTACAGAAAGAAATGAAAAAATTTGTATAATGCTAAATTAATTCTTCTTAAAAAGTATAAAAAAATTGGAAATGTAAATAATTTCAATAGATGAATACTTTTGAGAGAGGACTGAAAATGTATGCAAGTTAATAAGGTTGAAATATGTGGTGTTAATACATCGGAACTTCCAGTTCTTAAAAATAAGCAAATGAAGGAACTTTTATTACAAATAAAAAGTGGTGACGAAGAAGCTAGACAACAGTTTGTAAGAGGAAATTTAAGATTAGTCTTGAGTGTAATAAAAAAGTTTAACAACAGAGGAGAAAATATAGACGATTTATTTCAAATAGGTTGTATCGGTCTTATAAAAGCTATAGATAACTTTGATTTAAGTCAAAATGTAAGATTTTCGACTTATGCGGTTCCTATGATTATAGGAGAAATTAGAAGATATCTAAGAGATAATAATCCAATTAGAGTAAGTAGGTCATTAAAAGATATAGCATATAAGGCACTACAAGTTAGAGAAAGATTAATTAGAACAAACTCTAAAGAACCTACAGTATCAGAAATAGCAAAAGAGTTAGAATTAGAAGTTGAGTCAGTTGTAATGGCACTAGATGCAATACAAGACCCTATATCTCTATTTGACCCAGTATATCAAGATAATGGAGATGCAATATTTGTTATGGACCAGGTTCAAGACAAAAAAGATACTGATGAAAACTGGTTACAAGAAATATCACTTAAAGAAGCTATCAAGAAATTAAATAGTAGAGAGAAGTTGGTATTAGATTTAAGGTTTTATAAAGGAAGAACTCAGATAGAAGTTGCTGATGAAATCGGTATATCTCAAGCACAAGTATCAAGAATTGAAAAAAATGCTTTAAAAAATATGAGAAAATATGTATAAGTAATCCATGGACTGTAAACATTATTTTAAATTTAAATGACCTATATAGGTCATTTTTTTTTACTTCAATACATATTTATTTTTAAAGAAAGGGTGAGTATAATATGATTAGAGTTTCTGATATAATGGAAAAAGAAATTATAAATGTAAAAAATGGAAAAAGGATGGGATTTATAATAGACATAGATATGGATATTCATGAGGGAAAGGTAGTCTCATTTACCATTTTTGGAGATGGAAGTAGAAATTTTTTTTCAAGAGGAGGGGATGAAGAAGTTATATTTTGGAATGATATACTTAAAATAGGTTGTGATACAATAATAGTAAATATAGGTTCAGAATTAAGCTTAGATGAATTTGAGATATAGTTAAAACAAAGGAGGAATATATATGCAATGTCCTTATTGTAATTATAAAGAATCAAAAGTAATAGATTCTAGACATACGGATTTAAAATCTATCAGAAGAAGACGTGAATGTGAATCGTGTAAAAAGAGATTCACTACTTATGAAAAAATAGAAACAACTCCTTTAATGGTTATCAAAAAGGATAACAGTAGAGAGTATTTTGATAGAGAAAAGATAAAGTACGGGTTATTAAAAGCATGTGAAAAAAGACCTGTATCTATAGAAGAAATTGAAAGTATCGTTGTACATATTGAAAATGAAATAAATAAATGCTTTATAGAAGAAATCGAAACCAAAAGAATTGGTGAGATGGTGATGGATAAATTGAAAGATTTAGATGAAGTAGCTTATGTAAGATTTGCTTCTGTTTATAGACAATTTAAAGACATAAACACTTTTGTAAATGAGCTTAAGAGTATATTGATAGAAAAAGGAGACAAATGATGAAAGATTATATAAATATAAAAAATGTACAAGATATTAAAGAGTATGTTAATTTAAATGGTAATTGTAAAGAACTTGATGAAAAATTAAATTCTATAAACCTAGTTATAACATGTAAGAATATAGATGCAAAAAGTAAAGAAGATATGTTAAAAGTATGTAAAGAAAGTGATTTGACATTTGAGAACTTGACTAGTAATTCTCAAATACATTCAGATATAGTTAATATAGTAAATAAAGACACTATAGGAAGAAGAATAGATGGAGATGCACTTATAACGAATTTAGAGAGAGTGCCACTTTTATTATTTACAGCAGATTGTGTACCTATATCAATTATAGATGCTAAAAATAAAGCCATAGGACTGGCTCATGCAGGTTGGAGAGGTACTTTTAGTAATATAGGTCATAAAACAATTAAATTAATGTCTGAATGTTATAAAACAGTTCCTGAAGATTTAGTTTGTATAATTGGACCATCAATTGGACCTTGTTGTTATGAAGTGTCTGAGGATTTAGTAGAAAAATTTAACACAATTCTTACAAATAATGATGAAAAGTTCTATATAATAAAAGAGGGAAGTTACTATTTAGATTTATGGAAAATTAATGAGTATATGCTGAGATGTAGTGGAGTTAAAAAGGAGAATATAATAAATTTAAATTTATGCACTAGTTGTAGAGCAGATGAATTCCACTCTTATAGAAAACATAATAAGGCATCAGAACGAATAGGAACGGTACTACAGATAAAATAGAGAGGAGCTTTTTAATGAATACTAAAGTGCTTGTTATAGACGATGAAATGCATATAGTTGAGCTATTAAAATTCAATTTGGAGGTGTCAAATTACGAAGTTAGTTACTCATATGATGGGTTTGATGGATTTATAAAAGCTAAGGAAATTAAGCCAGATTTAATACTTTTGGATTGGATGCTACCAAATATAAGTGGAATAGAAGTTTTGAGAAAAATAAGAAGTGATAAAGATTTAAAAAATATTCCTGTTATAATGCTTACTGCTAAAAATATGGAAAATGACAAGGTCGAAGGGCTTGAAATAGGTGCTGATGATTATATAACTAAGCCATTTAGTATAAAGGAGTTGTTAGCTAGAATTAGTTCTGTTTTAAGAAGATATAACCTGACTAGCTTAGGTGAAGAAAATAATATACTTACTACAGGTAATTTAAAATTAGATTTATCAAAGCATGAGGTCACTAAAGGTTCTGAAAAGATAGAGTTAACACTTAAAGAATTTGAACTGTTAAAATTATTAATTCAAAATAAAGGTAAAGTACTTTCAAGAAATTATCTTTTGGATAAAATATGGGGGTATGAATACTATGGAGAAACTAGAACAGTAGATGTTCATATAAGGTATTTAAGAAAAAAAATAGAAGATGAAGATAAGTCAGAAAAATATATAGAGACTATAAGAGGTGTAGGATATAAAATAGATTAAAAAGGTTATATTTTAGGAGTGTTATCTTGTGGAAGAATTAAATAGCATATATTTTTTTATTGTTATGTTGTCAATAGCTATTGTGATATTATCTGTAAGGTATACAATAACTTTAAGAAAATATTTAAAAGAATTTATATATGTCTCAAAAAAAGTAAGTAATAATGAATACCACGCTAGACTCAATATATCAGCTAAAGGAGAGCTTGGAGAATTAGCTAGAAATTTTAATCATATGATTAAAAATATGGATAAGACATTAGAAGAAGTGCAGTATAAACATTTACAGTTAAGGTCTATATTAAAGAGTATATCACATGGAATCCTAGCTATAGATGTAAATGGAAGTATACTTCTTATAAATGATGAAGCAAAAGAAATGATAAAAAGTGCCCCAAATCAATTGGTAGAAGGACATAATATTAATGTTGTAATAAAAGAAGAAGAAATATTAAAACAAATACTTAGGTTTATTGGCTCTAAAGATAATGAAACTGCAAATATTACGACTAAAGATGATATAGTGTATAAAATAAAAGTGGACCCAGTGTATCTTCAAAATACCAATAATGTAATAATAGGTTCTATAGTAAACATAGAAGATATTACTAAAAAAGTTAAGCTTGAAAATATGAGAAGTGATTTTGTTGCAAATGTAAGTCATGAACTTAAAACACCTCTCACTTCTATAAGTGGGTTTGTTGAAACGCTAAAATCGAATGAAAATATAGATGTAAATACTAGAAATAGATTCTTAGAAATAATAGAAAGTGAATCAGATAGATTAAAGAGATTGATTGATGATATATTATTATTATCATTCGTAGAAAATAAAGATACCCTTCTTATGGAAAATGTTGTGGTATATGATGTGTTTAAAGAAGTATATGAAATAACACAACATTCAGCTAGAGAAAAAAATATAGAAGTTCTATATAAATGTGATGATAAATCAATAAGTATATTATCTAATAAAGATTATATAAAACAAGTATTTTTAAACTTAGTAGATAATGCTATAAAATACACTCAGGATAATGGGATTGTACAAGTTGTAGTTTTAAAAGATGAAGAAAAAATAGTAATCAAGGTTATAGATAATGGTGTAGGTATACCAAAAGAAGATGTAGAACGCATCTTTGAACGATTCTATAGGGTAGATAAAGCAAGAAGTAGGGATGTAGGAGGAACGGGTTTAGGGTTGGCTATAACTAAGCATATAGTTAAATCGCTAAATGGATGTATAAAAGTAAAAAGTGAGCTTGGTATTGGTAGTGAATTTATTGTTACAATACTACAAAAAAATTTCCTTAAATAGAAGGAAATTTTTTTTGTTTTTTGCACAAACTATATAAGAGAAGGAGCTGAGAAAATGGAAGAAAGTTTATTGAATGCAAATTTATTTAGACACTCTTTTATAGTTGCATTAGTTGTAGGAATATTATGTAGAGGATTAGTTTTAAGAGTTACAGACAAACAGTACCCATCAAGACCACAAGATTATTTAGAACAGATAATAATATCAGGGCTTTCAGCTTCATTAGGTGCGATAGCATTGCCTGCACTTATAGATAAAGAGTTTTCGGCATTGACATTTTTTGCAGTAGCAATACAACAATTTCAAGGTCTTGCAGAGCAAGAAAGAATAACATTAAAGAATATAGATAATGAAGAATTAGTGCCAAAAGGAGATGCTTATGTCGAAGAAATAGCATCTACCTATGAATCTAGAAGTTATATAAGTCTCTTTTCTGCATTAGTATCTTCTATAGTTTATATTGTTTTTGCAAGAAAGTATGACCTTGGCTTTTTTTATTGTACAGTATTAGCTGTTGTGGCAGGAGCTATTGTTGGTGTAATTTTTAGAAGGTTTTTAAGAAGAAATAGCATAGCAGATATAGCAGATATAGTTCCTGCTAAAATAAGTTTTGAAGGACCTATCTTAATGGTAAATGATGTAATAATAACTAATATAGGTCTAGAAAGTACAAGAGAAAAATATAAAAATGAATGCCTAGCTGTAGAAGTTATACCAAGAGACTTAGGTGCATTTGGAATAGTAAATGATGTAGGGCAAAGGCAAGCTATAATACATAATCTATTTATTCATATGGGTATAGATAAAGATGTAGATGAGGTTGATATTGTAGCTATTTCTAAGACTAATTTAGAAAAAAGTACCATAGTTATACCATATATGCCAATACTCAAAGATATAGATGTCATGATAAATGTAGTAAAGAGTACACCTATCATAGAGACATCAAAAGGGAAACAGAGTGATTTTTCTAGGAAAACTTTGTAGATTTACATGTAAAATTTTAGACTAAATATTTTAGGAGTGATTTAATGGATAGAGTATTTTTTGTTGCTGTTATTATTGGTATGACATCTAGAATTATAATGCTAAATTTAGACCAAAAACAGTACCCAACACAACCAAATGTTTTGCTATCTCAGCTTATATTAGCATTCGTTGCTTCTTCATTAGGAGCGTTATTAGTTCCAGCTCTTATAAATCGTTCTTATACATCTATAACATTTTTATCTCTAGCAGCAGAACAATTTAGACAAGTAAGAGCAAATAGAAGGAATACATTGCAAAACTTAGAGGAAGTTCAGCTTGTAAAGAGAGGAGCTGCATTTATAGAAGAGATAGCTAGAACTTACGAAGTGAGAAATTATATGTGTATAGTTACATCTTTTTTAACAATAGGATTGTATTATGTAATACTTGCAGAAACAAATATAAGTGAAGGTATGAGTTTAATAATAAGTTCAATTTGTGGATTATTATTAGCTTTTATACTAAAAAAACTCCTTACTAGAAAAAGTATTGGAGATATAGCTGATGTAATGCCTGCTGAGATTAGTTTTGTAGACGAATCTATATTGAAGGTAGGAGATTTAAAAGGTATAACAAATATAGGTCTAAAAAGTGATAGAGAAGTATATATTAATAGAGGTGTAGGAATACAAATAATTCCTAAAAATAAAGATTATGCTAATGCAGGAATATTATTTGATTCAGGTCAAAGACAAGCAATAGTATACAATATATATTCAAGGTTAGGTCTATATGGAGATTATGGAGAACCTTCATTTGTACCATTGCCTAGAAGAAATAAGGATGATGAGAGTATAATGATTGCTTATTTACCAATAGATAAGAATGTAGAAAAAGTAATGGAAGCTGTAAAGTCATGTCCAATACTTTCAAGTTCTAAAGGTAAAAACTTATCCCTAAAAAATTATAAAATAGGAAAGAAAGGAAGTGCATAAGATGGGAATGGATATAGGTTTAAACGAATATACCCTAGCTATAGTTACATTAGATAAGAATATGAAAAATGGTGGAGGTTGTCCAATATTTTATGCAAACGATGAGAAAGACTTACAAAATAAGGCAATGTTAATGTCAAAGTGTGTAGGTGGAATGGTTCATGATATGACAAATGGGACATTAATCATAGTAAAACATTAAAGTTATAAAATATTTCTAAGAACAAATAGTATTCAAATTTTTAAAATACTTAAATTTGAATATTATTTGTTTTAATCTCTTTTATAGCTAGTTACTTATATTGACTATTAGAATTAAAATGTGTTATTATGACATGAAATGCTTAAAAATGCTATTATAAAATATAATAAACTTACAAACTGTATATGAAAACATATTATAATAAGCTTTGATGAATACAAAAGAGTGGTGAAAAAGTTGGAAGTAAATGTAAAAAAAATAAATAATATTATAAGTAAGGTTTACAAAGATAGTATTGCAGAAGAAATAGGCATAGAAGTAGGAGATTTACTTATATCTGTGAATGAACAACCAATACATGATATAATAGAGTATAGATTCTTACTAAGTGATGAATATCTAGAGGTAGAGGTACAAAAAAAAGATGGCGAGGTTTACATATACGAGATAGAAAAAGACTATGACGAAGATTTGGGTGTTGAATTTACAAATCCGATAATAGACCAAGCTAAAAGTTGTAGAAATAAGTGTATGTTTTGCTTTGTAGACCAGCTGCCAGAAGGAATGAGAGAAACTCTTTATTTTAAAGATGATGATTCAAGACTATCTTTTTTGCAAGGAAATTTTGTCACACTTACAAATATGAGTGAAGAAGATATAAATAATATCATTAAATATAGAATAAGTCCTATAAATATATCTGTGCATACGACTAACCCAGAATTAAGACAAAAAATGATAAGTAATAAATTTGCAGGAAAATTATATGGTATAATGAAGAGATTGGCAGATGCTCATATAGAAATGAACTGTCAAATTGTTTTATGTCCAGGTATAAATGATGGAAAAGAATTAGAGAGAACGATAAAAGAATTAGCTCAACTTTATCCATATGTAAATAGTGTTGCTATAGTGCCAGTTGGAATTACAAAACACAGAGAAAATTTAGCAAACCTAGATATTTTCGATAGTGAAAGTGCAAGTAGAACTATAGAACAGATACACAAGATGCAAAAAAAACATTTTAATGAAATAGGGACTCGATTTGCTTTTTTATCAGATGAATTTTATATATTATCTAGTAGGGAGTTGCCTACATATGAAGAATATGAAGGTTTTTTACAATTTGAAGATGGTGTCGGAATGATACGTAGGCTAAAATCAGAAATTGAAGAATATTTAAATACATTACCAGAAAAGATTCTTAAAAGAGAGAAAAAGGTATCAATAGCTACTGGTCATTCTGCATATGAGTTCATAAAAAGTATGGCAGATGCTATGATGGACAAGTTTAAAAATCTTCAAGTGGATGTGTATGAAATAAAAAATAAATTTTTTGGAGAGACAATAACTGTATCAGGTCTTTTAACAGCTAAAGATTTAAGAGAGCAACTTGAAAATAAAGAATTAGGAGAAGCTCTTTTTATAACAAGGAGTATGCTAAAAGCAGATGAAGAAATTTTCTTAGATAATATTGAATTAAATCAATTAGAAGAACTTATGAAAATAAAAATTATCCCATGTTTGAATGAAGGAAAAGACTTTGTGGATAAAATTTTAAAATAGAAAACAAAAGATGGAAGGAGAAACAACATGAGTATAAGTAGGCCAGTTGTAGCTGTAGTTGGGAGACCAAACGTTGGTAAGTCTACAATATTTAATAAATTTGCAGGAAAAAGGATATCAATAGTTGAGGATACGCCTGGAGTTACAAGGGATAGAATATTTGCTGAAGTAGAGTGGCTAGATAAGTATTTTACATTGGTTGATACAGGAGGAATTGAACCTGACAGTGAAGACATAATATTATCTCAAATGAGAAATCAAGCCATGCTTGCAATGGATATGTCGCATGTAATACTTTTTATAGTTGATGGTAAGGCTGGGATAACAGCTGCAGATAAAGAAATTGCGCAGTTGCTTAGAAAGACAAAAAAACCAGTAATTTTGGTAGTTAATAAGATTGATAGTCAAAGTCAATTTGATAATATATATGATTTTTATGAGTTAGGGTTTGGAACTCCTTTTGCAGTTTCAGGAGCTAATAGTATGGGATTTGGAGATTTATTAGATGAGATAGTTGAAAATTTTCCAGCAGGATTAGATACAGAGTATGAAGAAGATATAATAAGAGTAGCTATAACAGGTAAACCAAATGCAGGAAAAAGTTCTATACTTAACAAAATACTTGGAGAAGAAAGAGTAATTGTAAGTCCAATTGCAGGGACTACTAGAGATGCAATAGATACTTACTTTGAAAAGAATGGACAGAAATTCCTTCTAATAGATACAGCAGGACTTAGAAGAAAAAGTAAAATATATGAGACAATAGAAAAATATAGTGTAATAAGAGCCATGAGTGCTGTAGATAGAGCAGATGTAGTATTGATAGTAATAGATGCCCTAGAAGGTGTAACAGAACAAGATACAAAAGTTGCAGGTATAGCACATGACGAAGGTAAAGGATGTATATTTGTAGTCAATAAATGGGACTTAATAGAGAAAGATAATAAAACTATGAGTAACTATACAAAAGACATAAAAGAAAAATTCCCATTTATGATGTATGCTCCAATAGTGTTTGTTTCTGCAAAGACTAATCAGAGAATGAATAAGATATTGGATACAGTTGAGTATGTATCAAATGAACATTCTAAGAGAATATCGACTTCAGCATTAAATGAAGTAATTGGAGAAGCAGTAATGTTAAATCAACCACCATCTGATAAAGGTAGAAGATTAAAAATTTACTATGGAACTCAAACAGATATTAGACCTCCTAAAATTACACTGTTTATAAATGATAAGAACTTGACTCACTTCTCATATCAAAGATATATTGAGAATAAGATAAGAGAAAACTTTGGATTTGAAGGAACTTCCATAAAATTTGAGTATAGACAAAAAAATAAGAAATAAATATTTAAAATATAACTAAAAGGGGGAAATTCAGTGGAGATATTTAGTTATATAATTATCGCTGTTGTTGCGTATCTTTTAGGCAATATATCTACTTCGTACATAGTTGCAAAGCGAATTGCTGGAGTTGATATAAGGACTCAAGGTTCAGGTAATGCAGGTTCAACAAATGTACTTAGGACACTTGGAAAAAGAGCAGGAGCAATGACATTTTTAGGAGATGTTCTTAAAGGTGTAATGGCTGTTTTAATATCAGAGCTTGCAGCAAGATTAGTTGGTATAGATACTCTTTTAGCTGGATATCTGGCAGTTATATGTGTTGTAGCAGGTCATAATTGGCCAGCAGTTTTAGGATTTAGAGGGGGTAAAGGTGTTGCAACTTCGTTAGGAGCGATGCTCGCTGTAAATCCAGTAATAACACTAATGTGTCTAGCAGTATTTATATTGGTGGTAGTTATAACAAAGTATGTTTCATTAGGTTCTGTTGTAGGAATAGGATGTTCACCAATATTTATGATTATAGTAAAAAATAAAGCTGGATTAATAGTAGCTTTGTTTTTAACTGCATCAGTAATATATAATCACAGAGCAAATATAAAGCGATTATTAAATGGGACAGAGAGAAAAATTGGTCAAAAGAAAGAATAGTAAATATATTATACTCAGGTGGTGTTAAAAATGGAGAAAGTATGTGTATTAGGTACTGGAAGTTGGGGAAGTGCATTAGCTTTAGGTCTTGCAAAAAAAGGTAACGATGTAAGTATGTGGACTCGAAAAGAGGAACAAGCTAAAAAAATAAATAGAACTAAAGAAAATACAGACTATTTACCAGGAGTATTATTTCCAAATAATATAACTATAAGTACTGATATAGAAAAAACTATAAAAGATTGTAAGGTGATAGTTTTAGCAGTTCCATCACAGGCCGTAAGGAGTACTTGCCAAAAGATAAAACCATTTATAAAAGAGGGACAAGTTATTGTTAATGTAGCAAAAGGTCTTGAAAAAGGTACTGGACTTAGACTATCTCAAGTCTGTGAAGAAGAATTACCACAAAATCCATATGTAATACTATCTGGGCCATCTCATGCTGAAGAAGTGGCAAGAGATATTCCTACCACAGTAGTAGTAGCTTCTAAAGATTTAAAAATAGCACAGATGATACAAGATTTATTTATGAGTCCCAAGCTTAGAGTTTATACGAATCCAGATATAGTTGGAGTAGAACTTGGAGGAGCATTAAAAAATATTATAGCCTTTGGAGCTGGAATCTGTGATGGGTTAGGATATGGTGATAATGCAAAAGCTGCTCTCATGACAAGAGGTATTAGTGAAATGAGTAGACTTGGAATTGCTATGGGAGCTAATATGCCTACATTTGCAGGACTTTCAGGCATAGGAGATTTAATTGTTACCTGCACAAGTATGCATAGTAGAAATAGAAGAGCAGGTATACTTATAGGTCAAGGTATGAGCTTAGAAGATACTTTAAAAGAAGTAAAGATGGTTGTAGAAGGTATAACTGCTACTGAAGTAGCACATGATGTCGCTGAAAAATTGAATATAGACATGCCAATAACTAATGCCATATATTCTGTAATAAATAAAGGTTCAAATCCTAAGGAAGTTGGAATAGAACTAATGATGAGAAGTAAAAAGCATGAAATGGAAGAAGTAGTTTTAGGTGATGATATATAAACTATTGTAATATAAAATAAAAATATAGTAGATTTATTTTAGCCCTCTTTAATATAAAGAGGGCTATTTTAATTTCATCTAGCATAGTCTATGTATATACGATATAATAAATTATTTTATATGCAATTTATAGTTATCATGATTGTCATTATATCTTTTTAATATAATGAATTTTAATAAATTTAATTCACCTTGAAGTTTACTAGTTTCTGTATGTAGGGGAAATTAATATTGCTAGTCTTTATTTTTCTATTTTAAGAATATTAACCCCTAACTCTAAATATAATTTAATAAGATTAGATGTATAGGAGGAATAATATGAATAATAACATATACGAAGATATATCCAAAAGGACTCAGGGGGATATATATATTGGAGTAGTGGGTCCTGTAAGAACAGGAAAATCAACTTTTATAAGAAAATTTATGGAAAAGTTGGTTATACCAAATATAGACAATGAGTTTAAGAAGGATAGAACAAGAGATGAGATACCTCAAAGTGGCTCAGGTAAAACTATAATGACAGTAGAACCAAAATTTGTACCAGCAGATGGAGTAGAAATTAAAATAAAAGACACAGTATCTTTGAAAGTAAGAATGGTAGATTGTGTTGGATACATAGTTGAAGGAGCTTTAGGGCATGAGGAAGGAGGAAAACAAAGATTGGTATCAACTCCTTGGTCACAAGAAGCTATGACATTTGAAAAGGCAGCAGAAATAGGAACTAAAAAAGTTATAAAAGACCATTCTACAATAGGAATAGTTGTATTGACAGATGGTTCAGTTACTGGTATTGACAGAAAAAGTTATGTAGAACCAGAAGAAAGAGTTATACAGGAATTAAAAAGTCTTAAAAAACCATTTGCTGTTGTTTTAAATACACTAAGTCCAAAAAGTGAGGAAACAAGTATGCTTAGAAATGAATTGGAAGAAAAGTATGAAGTCCCAGTTCTCCCAATGAATGTAGTTGAAATGGAGGAAGATGACATAGAGGAAGTTATGGAAGCTGTATTGTATGATTTTCCACTTACAGAAATAAGAATCAATTTACCTAAATGGGTTGAAGGGCTAGAGAGAAATCATTGGATAAAAAGTAGTATAATAACAACATTAAAACAAAGTATTATAGATATAGGTAAAATAAGAGATATAGAAGGAATTATGCAAGGATTTTCTGAATTAGAATTTTTAGAAGATACAGGTGTTGATAATGTAGAATTAGGAGAAGGTGTTATAAACATTGATTTACAGACAAAGCAAGATTTATTCTATAATGTCCTTGAAGAAAAGAGTGGATTTAAAATTGAGGGAGATTATCAATTGCTTAGTCTAATAACTAGATTATCTAAAGTTAAAAATGAGTATGATAAAATAGAAAGTGCTTTAGTAGATGCTAAGGTAAAAGGATATGGAGTAGTAGCACCTTCACTAGAAGAACTTAGCTTAGAAGAGCCAGAAATAATGAAACAAGGAAAACAATATGGTATCAAGCTAAGAGCTAATGCACCATCACTTCATATTATAAAAGCAGATATATCTACAGAGGTTTCTCCAATAGTCGGTAATCAGAATCAAGGCGAAGAAATGATAAAATACCTTATGGAGGTATTTGAAGAGCAACCAGCTGATTTATGGGAATCAAATATGTTTGGTAAGTCACTTCATGATTTAGTAAAAGAACAATTACAGAGTAAATTATATACTATGCCAGAAGAGATAAGAGTTAAGATGCAAAAGACTTTACAAAAAATTGTAAATGAAGGAAGTTCTAACATTATAACTATTTTATTATAAGAGTATAAGCTACTTATTAAAGTTAAACGATTGTTTACTTTATTAAGTAGCTTTTTATTTATAAAAATTGACAACAAGTTCTAATTATGGAAAAATTATATATATAAGATATATTTTTTAACATTATTATATTAAAAATATTAGGAGAAAAAGATGAAGAAGTCTGAAATATTTATTTTTGTAAGTATAATAATACTCTGTTTTATAACTTATCCAAACAAGGTGTTTGGACAAGAGGATAATTGTTTTGAAGATTTTGAAAGATGGGTTCAAGAAAATAAAAACAATAAAGAAGAAATAGTTTATACTCTTCCTTGTGATATGGTAATAGACGAAGAGTTTAGATTTTATATTCCTTATAACAGTAATTTTACAATAGATACCAACAAATATAAAATACTGATAAAAAATCATGGGAGATTTATTATTGATGATAATGAACTAAATATAATAGGTGAAGGAGGAAAAGAAGGAGTAATACATGTAGAAACTGGTGGAAGTATAAGTATTGGTATAAATAACATAATTGCTACTGATGGGACAGCCTTATACGTTGAAGAAGGAGGAGACTTATATATTAAATCATCCTATGAATCTGTTGAAAAAATAAAGGCAAATGGAAAAGATGCAATAGGAATTTATACTGAAAATGATATTAGAATATTAAATAAAGATATTGAAGTGAATGGAGAGAGTGCTATAGGTGTTTATTCTAAAGGTGATGTTGAGATAGAAGAATCTTCAATAAAAGTTTATAGTAATAACAAAGAAAATGGATTATTAAGAGCTAATAATAAGGCTGTACAATCAATTGTATCAGAAAGCAAGAAAGTTTATATGATTGATAACTCTAATGAGCTTATACCAGCTATATCTGAAGATTCTGGCTATAATATTATAACCTGTTTCCAGAGGGGAATTGATGTATTTAGTGAAGAAATAAAAGTAAGTAAAGATGATAAAATAGAAGATATAAAATTTCCAAAAGATATGGTATTAGAAACATCTAGTGGTAATCAACTTGATATAGATGTAGAATGGGATTTTACTGATTATTATGAAGAGTTAAAAAAAGAAGAAACTTTTAGTATAACAGGAAAGTTTAAAATAGAAACATTAAATAGAGAAAAAATTGTAATAAATGATGATGTTGTTCCTATTTTGGACATATCTGTTGCAGAGAAAAAACCAATAGATAATTTGGAATTAGATTATCAAAACACAAGAGATGGATATGTAGCTGTTTTGTATTTTGATATGCCATACAATGCAAATAAAGTTTTTGTTGAATATTCAGCAGATGGAATCAATTGGATATCTGAGGAACAGGAAGATATTAGAGACCAAGCTATACTTTTTTTTGAAGATTTTAAGCTACGTTGTTTTAGAGTAAGAGTGGAAGGCGGATTAAAAGAAGGTTATTCAAATATGGTTTTTAAACCAGGATTTATAATGGGGGGTGGCGACAATCAAGAGACACCAGATGGTGAACAGGGAAATGATGATATTGATGGTGACCGTGGCGGTGGAGGTAGAGATGACCCAGATAGAGAAAATGATGGACTTGATTTAGATAGTAATAATGACAATGATAATACTACTGAAGAAATTCCAGAAGATTCTAATAATATAACAGATTCCAATAATGAAGAAAAAGATAATATTCATCAAGAAGATGAAAAAAATGATAAGTCTAACGAAGATACTACAGAGAAGGATAAAGAAACTAATAAGACTAACATTAATGATATAGATAATGATATTAAGAATGATGAGTTAACTATTATAAATAAGTCTGAGAATAGTTTAATTCAAATATTAAAAAGAGATTTTAAAGAAAATCAGGAAGGCAAAAACACAACTGATGATAAAAAGATATCAAATGAAAAAGAGATTTTTAATGTAGATAAATCTAATAATAGCTCAAACTCTACTTCTAATTCATATAGTAAAACTCAGAAGTTCCAAAAGAGAGCTATTATTTGGGTAGGAATTATAGCCTCAGTTATGTCTTTTTCAATAGTAGTAGCAAATCCTGGTATCATAAAATATATAAATAAATTTATAAAATATAAAAAGTAGATAAAATAGTTTAAAGAGTTTTATTTTTATTAAAAAAATTAATTGGAGAACGACATGAATAAAATAAATAAAGTTTTTGTTCTTATAAACTTGTTAATTATAATTTTACCAAGTAAGAGTTTCTCGCAAGAAAATAATTGTTTAGAAGATTTTAAAAATTGGATTATAAATAATAAAGACAATAAGAAGGAAATAGTTTATACTCTCCCTTGCGATATGATAATAGATAATTATTTTGAATTTAGTATTCCATATGGAACCAATATTACAATAGATACAAACCAATATAAAATACTTATAAAAGATAAAGGTAATTTTAATATTAGTGGTAATAAGTTAAATATAATTGGAGAAGGAGAGAATGAAGGTGTAATACATGTAGAACGAGGAGGAAAATTAAACATAGGAATAGATAATATAGTTGCACTTAATGGAACTGCTTTATATGTTGAAAAAGATGCAAATTTGAGCATAGATACATACTATGGGGAGATTGGAAATATAAAAGCAACTGGAGAAAATGCAATAGGAATTTATTCAGAAAATGATATTAGAGTGGATTCTAAAATAATTAAAGTTGATGGAGAAAATGCAATAGGAATTTATTGTAAAGGAGAAGTCGAAATAGAAGATACTTCAATAATTATACATAGTGGTAATAAGAAGCAAAACGTATTATTGGAAAATACAAATATTAAGTCAATTGTATCAGAAGCCAATAAGGTTTATATTATTGGAGAACAAAATACAATAACTCCAGATATATCTCAGAATAAGAATTATGAGATTGTAAAATGTAACTATAGAGGGATTAGAGTTTTTGAAAAAGAAATGAGTATATCAAAAGAAGATAAAGTAGAAGATATAGTATTGCCAGATAAAGTACGTTTAAGAACTTCTAGTATGAACTTTATAGATTTAGATGTTGAGTGGGATTTATCAAACTATTATAAAGATTTAAATGAGAATATGGAGTTTAATATAATTGGTAAATTTAAAGAAGAAGATTTAAATGAGAAGAACATAATTGTAAACAAGGATGTTATTCCTGTTTTACGTGCTTATATTGCGAATAAAGAACCTATAGATGATTTAGAAGTATCTTTCTTAAATTTTAAAAATGGATATCTAGCTACACTAGAGTATAGTATGCCATATAGTGCTAAAAAAGTATTTGTAGAATATTCAGAGGATGGTGTAAATTGGGTAAGTGAAGAAGTAGAGAGTATTAGCAATCAGGCTATGCTCAATTTTGAAGATTTTAAGTTGCGATGTTTTAGGATAAAGGTAGAAGGTGGACTGAAAGAAGGGTACTCGAATGTGTTTTTAAAGCCTGGATTTGTAATAGGAGGAGGTAATAATCAAATTACACCAGATGATGAGCAAGAGGTTGACGATGATAGTGGTGACCGTGGAGGAGGAAGAGATGACCCAGATAGAGAGGACAACAAAGTTAATTCAGGTGTAAATAATAAAAATAATACTGATACTGATGAACAAAGACCATTAGATTCCAGTGAAGTCATAGAAGATAATGATGAAGAAAAAAATAATCAACAAGATGAAAAAAGTGATAAGTCATATGAAAAATATATTGAAATAGATAAGGAAGCACATAAAGAAAAAAATGAAGAGAATGTCACTAATAAAGCTAAAAATAATAACTTGATTGAAAAAAATAAAATTGAAAATAATTTAGAACAAGACCTAAAAGAAGGTTATAAGGAAAATAATGAACCTTCTAAAAATACATATAAAGATAAAGTAATTTTAAGTAAGACAGATGGTATTGAAGTAAATAATTCTAATAATAAACTAAAATCTATTTCAAAGTTATATGATAAGACTCAGAATTCTACAAGTGAGCTTATAATTGGAGTTGAAATCATAGTTTTAACTATGTTATTTTCAGTAGTAGTAATAAATAGGGATATTATAAAATATATAGATAAAATTATAAGATTAAAAATTAATAAATAAAATACTTTAAAGAGACATAATTTTACTTGACAAAATAATCAAATAGGAGAAAAAAATGAATAAAAAAAATAAGATATTTGTTCTTATAACTTTATTAGTAATTACTTTTATAATTTTACCAAAGGAGAGTTTTTCGCAAGAAGATAACTGTTTGGATGATTTTAAAAATTGGATTGTAAAAAATGAAGAGAATGAGGGAAACATAGTTTATACTCTTACATGTGATATGGTAATAGATAATTATTTTAACTTTATTATTCCATATGGGACTAATATCACAATAGATACAAATCAATATAAAATACTTATAAAAGATAAAGGCAATTTTAATATTAGTGGTAATAAGTTAAATATAATTGGAGAAGGAGGGAATGATGGTGTAATACATGTAGAACAGGGAGGAAAATTAAATATAGGAATAGATAATATAGTTGCACTGAATGGAACTGCTTTATATATAGAGAAAGAAGCTAAATTAGTTCTAGCTACATATTATGGAAAAACTGGTAATATACGTGCAAGTGGAGATAATGCAATAGGGATTTATTCAGAAAATGATATTAAGGTAGAATCTAAAGTAATTGAGGTTAATGGAAAAGATGCTATAGGTATTTACTGTAATGGAGAAGTGGAAATAGAGGATACATCAGTAATTGTTAATAAGAATAATCAACAAAACACAATAGCAAATAATACAAAAGGCGAATCAATTGTATCAAAACCTAAGATTGTTTATATCATTGGTGATGGGAATGTAATAATGCCAGACATACCACAAGATGAAGATTATAACATTATAAGGTGTAATCGTAGAGGGATTAGTGTATTAAAAGAAGAATTGATATTAACAAAAGATGATAAAATTGAGGATATAGAACTTCCAAAAAAAGTAAGTCTAAAAACTTCGAGTGGAAATGTTATAGACATAAGTGTAGAGTGGGATTTATCAAATTACTATACTGACTTAAATAAAAATATAGAGTTTATTATAAGAGGTAACTTTGATGAAAATCTTCTAAATGAAAAAAATATAGTATTAAATCAAGATGTTTTTCCAGTTATAAATATCTCTATTAGAAATAAAGAGCCTATAAGTAATTTAATTGTGTATTTTAGAAACCGAGAAAATGGTTATGCAGCTGCTTTAGCTTATGATATGCCATATAATGCAAAAAAAGTATTTGTAGAATATTCAGAGGATGGTATAAACTGGATAAGCAGTGAATTAGAGTATATTACAGAACAAACTGTAATTGATTTTGAAGATTTTAAATTACGATGTTTTAGAGTAAAAGTGGAAGGTGGATTAAGAGATGGGTATTCAAATATATTTTTAAAACCTGGATTTGTGTTAGGAGGAGGTAATAATCAGATTACACCAGATGATGAACAAGAAAGTGATGATGCTGGTGGTGACCGTGGAGGAGGAGGAAGAGATGACCCAGATAGAGAAGAAGATAATAATGGTAATCTAAATAGCGATAATAAAGATAAAGATGATAACAATAGTAATAATGATGAAAAAACTCCTAATACTCCAAATGATGATAATATAGAGTCTGGCTCTAGTAGTACTATAAATAAAAATCCTCCAAAGGACAAAGATGATAATAGTGAAGTAAATGATAAAGAGAAAGACAGTGTTTTAAAAAACGAAAGTGAGTTAAAAAATGAGGATAAATCTAACAAAAGTTTTATCTTAGAAAATGATAATAAAGACTTGAATCAAAAGTCTGTATTTAGCACTAATAATAAATCATATTTTTATAATGAAGATTTTTATGATGATAATTTGGATATAAATAGTAATCAATCGAAAATAAATAACCAAATAAATGGCAATAATCAAAAGATAGATAAAGTTAACACTAAGCTATTAACTAAAAAATATAACTTTGAGAAAGATAGTTTCATTTTAATTGGAGTGTTAAGTTTAACCATGTTTTGCTCCATATTGATTGTAAATCCTAACATAAGAAAAAATATAATTAGATTCATACAAACAAAAAAATAATTTTTAGGAAGGTATTATTTATCAAATTAGGAGTTTGTTAAGTGATACCTTTCATTATTATGAAAACTATATATTTTTATCAATAAAATGTATAATACATGTAATTTGACTAAATAGTATAAAAATAATAGAATATTGAAAAAAAATTGACAAATGAAGGTATAGGTATTAAAATATATTAAATATATACATAAAAAGTGATTTACTAATAAATAAATGAAATATATGCTAATAAAAAGTTCAATTTGTGAAAGTGCAAGATTTATAAAAAAATAAGGGAGGATATTATTATGAGAGCAATTTTAACAGTAATTGGAAAGGACAAACCAGGTATAGTAGCAGGAATCAGTGATGAGTTATTCAAGCAAAATATTAACATAGTGGATATTTCACAAAAGATATTACAAGAGTATTTTACAATGATTATGATAGTTGATTTAGAGAAAGCATTAAATTCTTTTGAGCAAACGGTTGAAGATTTAATAAAAAGAGGGAAAGAATTATCAGTAGATGTAAAAATTCAAAGAGAAGAAATATTTAACTCAATGCATAATCTGTAAAAAAACAGTAATAGGGAGGTGATAATAGTGAATGTAGGAAATATACTTGAGACAATCAAAATGATAGATGAAGAACAATTAGATATAAGAACTATAACTATGGGGATTTCTTTATTAGATTGTATAGACCCTGATGGAGATAAGGCTAGAGAGAAAATATATAACAAGATTATGAACTCTGCTAAAGACTTAGTGAAAGTTGGAAAAGAAATAGAGCGTGAATATGGTATTCCAATTGTAAATAAAAGAGTATCAGTAACTCCAATATCTATTATTGCAGGTGCAACAGATGAAAGTGACTATGTAAAGTTCGCACAGACATTGGATAAAGCTGCAGAGGATTTAGGAATAGATTTTATAGGTGGATTCTCAGCATTGGTTCAAAAAGGGTATACAAAGGGTGATAAGATATTAATCAAATCAATTCCAAAAGCTTTAGCAAGTACAAATAAGGTATGTGCATCAGTAAATGTAGGTTCTACAAGATGTGGTATAAATATGGATGCAGTAAAAGAAATGGGAAAAATTATAAAAGAAACAGCAGAATTAACAAAAGAGGCAAAGGGATTTGGTTGTGCAAAGCTAGTAGTATTCTGTAATGCGGTTGAAGATAATCCATTTATGGCAGGAGCCTTCCATGGCGTTGGTGAAGCTGATAGAATAATAAATGTCGGTGTAAGTGGTCCTGGTGTTGTTAAAAGAGCTTTAGAAAAGGTAAAAGGAGAACCATTTGATGTTGTAGCAGAGACAGTTAAGAAGACTGCATTTAAAATTACAAGAGTTGGACAATTAGTAGCAAAAGAAGCTTCTAGTAGACTAGATGTACCATTTGGAATAATAGACCTATCTCTAGCGCCTACACCTGCTATTGGAGATTCAGTGGCAAACATATTAGAAGAAATGGGTCTTGAAGTTGTTGGTACTCATGGTACTACAGCAGCGTTGGCTCTTTTAAATGATGCTGTTAAAAAAGGTGGAGTCATGGCTTGTTCACATGTTGGAGGTTTAAGTGGTGCATTTATACCAGTATCAGAAGATGCGGGGATGATTGATGCTGTTATAAAAGGTGCTTTGAGTATAGATAAGCTTGAAGCAATGACTGCTATTTGTTCTGTAGGTCTTGATATGATAGCTGTGCCAGGAAGTACTACAGCAGGTACACTTGGAGCTATGATAGCTGATGAGGCGGCAATAGGTATGATTAACAATAAGACTACAGCAGTTAGAATTATACCAGCTCCAGGATGTGATGTAGGGGATATGGTAGAATTTGGTGGTCTTTTAGGACGAGCACCAGTAATGCCTATAAATACAAATTCGTCTGAGTTATTTACTCAAAGAGGAGGAAGAATTCCAGCTCCTATACATTCATTTAAAAACTAAGTATATTTACATAGATTAATATTTAAATAAATATTTATTGACTGGATAAAAGATATTTAGATATTAAACAATCATAATATAAGATAATAAAATTTATTTGTTAAGATTAAGATAATAATAAAGCGATATATAACCTTGTAAAATGGTCATATATCGCTTTTATTTTAATACTATCTAATTAATATAAAATTTTTATGTATTTTAAAAGTTATGTTATCTAATAATAATTATACTAATTTTTATGTTTAACATATCAACTAAATAAAAAACTAAATAAAAAGAATTAAATTAAAAAATAAAAATTTATCTAAATATTCAACACACATAATAATTGTAAATATAAATAAAAAATAAAACGCTTGCAATCAATAAAATTGCTACAATATAAAACTCTACCATTTAAAATATTGACTTAAAATATAAATTTATAAATCTTATAAATTTAAGCAATTTCTTCTTCTACATCAGTACCACGTATCTTGTCAGCAGTAAGAACCTTAAAGGTACTGAATATTTTTGAGCCTACAAATCCTGCCATTACATTAAATAAAGCACATAGTCCAGCTGTTATGAGAACTTTATTAACTGGATTATAGGCAAACATTATGGCAAAACCAGCCACAGGTGTAGCTGTACCAGGTGTCATGTTTACAAGACCCATCAGAGCTACAATGATACCAGAAAAAGCTCCTCCAAAGAAATTAGTAGAATATATTGGTATTGGATTAGCTGAAATTATGTCTGATTGAGTCAGCGGTTCAATAGCAACAGATATAATATCTTTTTTAGAACCTAACTTTAATCTTGCAAATAGTGTTGAGTTCATAAAAGCGGAACCAAAAGCTCCTAATGCTCCTATTGCCATAGGAAGACCAGTAAGACCAATTATAGATGTAAGAGCCATTGAACTAAGTGGAGACGTTCCAACTACTGTTATAAGACCTCCTAATATAATTCCCATTATTATAGGGCTAATATTAGTAGCTTCTATTAGAACCTGTCCAATTTGTAATAGTGTACTATTAACTAATGGGTCTACATTTGATGCTATAAAACGAGATAGTGGAGCACATAAAAGTATTACAACTACTAAATCTACTCCAGGTGGTACTTTTTTCTCTATAAACTTAATTAAGAAAGAAACAAAGTATCCAGCAACGAATCCAGATAATATAGAAAAATCTAAACATGATAATCCTATTAAAACTGCATAAACTGGAGACACACCTAAAGCTAAAGGTACAAGTATAGCAGCAGCAACTCCACCAAGGCTACCATTAGCGACACCAACACTTCTAAAAAATTCCATACCTAGAACATCGCCAAGCAAGGAAAGGTTGAATGCCTCTACTAAGAAAGTAGCACATGCAGCGTTTGCTAAGGCTCCCATAGCTTTCATACCATATGGAGCTTTGTAACTAAAAATTGTGAAACAACATAGAACCAATAAAAGTAAACCTGTTCCTAATAAAATTTCTGACATAAGAAAATCCTCCTTGTATTTTTTTTAGGACATAAACCTTTGTTGTGATAACGTTATCCTAAAGCATAAATGCTTAACCGAATTAATATCAACAAAACAAAAGTCATTTTAAATTTTAATTGGTTTTATATTGTATCTAAAAATAAAAATAACTATAAAAATATATAAAGTAAGTTTAAAATATAAATTAAACTTATACTTTATAATATAATTATATATAAATAATACAGTCTTGTATAGGAAGATTGATAAAAAATAAATTTAATATGAAAAAAACAATTATTAGAACATAAAATATTAGCATATAAAAAAGGAATAAACATTTTTTAGAAGAAGTACTTATAATGATAGAAATTTTATAGGGGGAGAGTTTTTGAAAAAGATTAAATATACCAGATTGGTGATACTTGGTATTCTTATATATTTAGTATTTAATGTGCTAGTAATGATTATTAGCAAAAATGTAGAGACATTGGTTTTAAAAGTAGAAAAAGTTGATGCAAATATTCATGTAGAAGGAACCATAGAAAAAGATGCTAATGACCAAAGCAATTATCTATCAGCATATATAAGTAAAGAAGATTCTAAGAACTTTGAAAAAAATCAAAATGTAATAATTGAATATCGTGAGCAAAAAATAGATGCAAAAGTTTACAAAATATATAAAAATAATAATAAAATAATGCTAAAATTAAAAATAAGTAACCAAATTGTTGCAAATCAGGATACAAGTGTCGAAGAATTTGATATAATATATAATCAGATGGAGTGTTTAAAAATACCTAAAACTTCTATAAAAACAAAAGACAATAAACGTGGTGTATATGTAATTGATGAACAATCACAAAGTGTAAAATTTGTCATATTAGAAGGAATAACTTATGAAAATGAATCTTCTGTATTTGTGGATTATTATAAAAATGACATAAATGGGGTGACAAGTGTTAATCTATATGACAAAATAATTTTAAGACCTAATTGTATAAACACAAATATAAGGATAAAGTAGGTGATAATAATGGGTTCTATTAAAGATAATTTATCTGAGATAAGAAGTAAAATTGAAAAAGCTGCAAAAAAAGTAAATAGAGATAGCGAAGAAATAACCCTTTTAGCAGTCACAAAAACTGTTGATGTAGATTTAGTTAATGAGGCAATGAATGAAGGAATTACTTCAGTTGGTGAAAATAAACCACAAGAATTAGCTAGAAAGTATGATATTATAGGTGACAAATTAAACTGGCACTTGATAGGAACTTTGCAAACAAATAAAGTTAAGTACATAATAGATAAAGTTTGTATGATACATTCTTTAGATAGAATTGCATTATGTGAAGAGATTCAAAAACGTGCAGAACAAATAAATAGAGATATAGATTGCTTAATACAAGTGAATATATCTAAAGAAGAATCTAAGCATGGACTTTATAAAGATGAAGTTGTAGATTTTGTCAAAGAAGTGTCAGAAAAATATAAAAATATAAAAATAAAAGGTCTAATGACAATGGCACCTTTTGTAGAAGATGAAAATGAAATAAGAGGTGTATTCAAAGGTCTTAAAGATTTATCAACACGAATAAAAGAACTAAACATACCTAATGTAGGAATGGATGTTTTGTCAATGGGAATGAGTCACGATTATGAGATTGCTATAGAGGAAGGGGCTACCATTGTTAGGGTTGGAACATCAATCTTTGGAGAAAGAAACTACAATAAAAAATAATTACTCAAATCTGAATAAATTCTAAGGAGGAAGTTAATAATGTCAAATGGAATAATATCTAAATTTAAGAACTGGATAGTTGATGAAGAAGAAGATTACATTGAAGAAGAATACGAAGGTGGTATGGACGATATAGTTCAAGAAGAAGAAATAAATAGTGGATTTAGTACTGCAAAAGCAAATAAAATTGTAAATTTACATACAACAAGTCAAATGAAAGTTGTAATAGTTGAACCTAAAGTTTATGATGAAGCTGCAACTATAGCAGACCATCTAAAACAAAGAAGGGCAGTTATAGTGAATTTGGAAGGATTGACTAATTCTGAAGTTCGTAAATCTATATTTAACTTTATGAATGGGGCGGTTTATGTTTTAGATGGAAGTATACAAAAGGTTTCTAAATCAATATTTATACTAGCTCCTAACAATGTGGATATAGATGCAAATATGAAAAAAGAATTAGAAAGTAAAGCATTCTTCCCTTGGCAAAATAAATAGTAAAAAGGCGGTTAATATATGGGAACAATAAGAATTGCACTTTATTATCTTTTGGATATAATAGCATGGATGATAGTTATAAAAAGCTTGATGACTTGGTTTCCAAATGGAAGACAAAGCAAAATTTTCGAGATTTTAGAAAATCTTACAGAGCCAATAGAAGGACCAATAAGGTCTATAATGTACAAATACACAAATGGACCTATAGATTTTTCTCCTTTAATTGCGATAGTATTATTGATGTTCCTAAGACAATTAGTATTGGTTATATTCTAAGGTGATAGAATGGATAAATTAAAATTAACAAATCACATAAAGGATATAGACTTGAAAAATAAAATGTTTAAAGTAATAGACAAGGCTAATAGTTGTATAAAAAACTATGATGTTAAATTTACTGAGTTTCTTAATCCATATGAAGTGAAAAATGCTGTAGCGATATTAAATTCTACAAATGAAATAAAATACAGTGTGGATGGAGGTTATGAACAAGCTGAAAGAAGCACTGTATTTATTTATCCATTTTACATGGAATATGAAGATATAGAAGATACTCTTAGATTTTTACAGATAGAAGGGAATTTCAAATTTAAAAATATATCTCATAAAGATTATTTAGGTGCAATTATGAGTCTAGGTATAAAAAGAGAAAAAATTGGAGATATAATTATACATGATAGCTTTTGTCAAGTAATAGTAAGTAGTGATATTTGCGATTTTATAATCGTGAATTTGGAGAAAGTTTCGAGAAATAATGTAATTGTAAAGGAAATTTCCAGAGAAAACATTGTTAATAGTTCTTCAAAATATAAGGAAGTATCATTTACAGTATCTTCAGATAGGTTAGATTGTGTCATAAGTGGTCTTTACAATATATCTAGACAAGATAGTGCAAAATACATAAATGGAGAAAAAGTCCATGTCAATTATGAAAAGATAACTTCAACCTCTAAAATAGTTAAAAATGATGATTTGATTTCTATTAGAGGTAAAGGAAGAGCTAATGTAACACAAATAGGAGATATTACTAAAAAAGGTAAAATAAAAGTTCAAGCAAGATTAATTGTATAAGGACTAATTTAAATTATAGCTGGGAGGAAATGTAATGCTAACTCCAATTGAGATAGAAAATAAAGAGTTTAAAAAAGGTTTAAGAGGGTATAGAGATGAAGAGGTTGATGAGTTTTTAGACATCATCAAAGAAGATTATGAATCTCTATGTAGAGAAAATACAGCTCTTAAAGAAAAATTAGGATTATATCAAGACCAAGTAAATAAGTATGAAAATATTGAAGAGACATTAAAAGCTACTCTAATAACTGCTCAAAGTGCAGCAGAAGACACTTGTAGCGCGGCTAATAAGAAAGCTAAGATAATTGTTGAAGAGGCTGATTTAAAAGCTAGACAAATTATAGAACAGGCTAATAACCGTGTTATAGAAATAAGAAAAGAGTATGATGCTTTAGTTAAAGAATTTAAGATATTTAGAAATAAATTTAAGTCACTACTAGAAGATGAGATAAGAAGTGTTGATGAAATTTTTTATGATGTAGATGAAAAATGTGTAAATGCATTTGAAGGAACAACAGTGTATAATTATAGTAATGATGAAGCTGCTACAACTCTAGAATAAAGCTATGATTTATTGGATTTTTAGGGAAAATTGTTGTAGAAGTTTGAGAAATCTATAACAAAAATTTAAAATAGGATAAAAGTGTAAGAAAAATAGAAATTATTATATTTTTCAAAAATATATTGACTATTCAAATTATTTGTTATAGAATTTCATATAAACACAGATAAATTTTTAAAAGCGTTGATAGAGACAATTATCTTTAGATAATTTTACAGAGAATTGGGAATGCTGAGAACCAATGAATTTATAAAGGTAAAAATCACTCTTGAGCTGCAGGCTGAACGATTAAATTCTACTAAGCTGTGCCGGTTAGTACCGTTATACTATTAGAGTGTTATATGTGGATAGTATTAAATTCACATATAGAATTAGGGTGGTAACGCGATTTATAACTCGTCCCTTTGTTTAAAGGGGGCGAGTTTTTTAGTATTTAAATTTATGTGAAAGAATAAAAAATTTTGGAATTATAATATTTATAGGAAAGGGTGATTTGCATGGCGAAATTTAAGCCATTAGTGGACAGTTCAGTAAAACAAGCAGAAGCACAAGTTTTTGATTATTGGAAAGATATAAATATACTTGAAAAAACTTTAGAAAAAGGGGAAAATGACCCAAGTTTTGTATTCTATGAGGGACCTCCTACAGCCAATGGAAATCCGGGAGTACACCATGTTTTATCTAGAACACTTAAAGATTCAGTTTGTAGATATAAAACAATGTCTGGTTATCAAGTAAAGAGAAAAGCTGGTTGGGATACACATGGATTACCAGTTGAAATACAAGTAGAGAAAGAATTAGGTCTTACTAGTAAGCAACAAATAGAAGAATATGGAATAGCTGAATTTAACCAAAAATGTAGAGAATCAGTTTTCTCATTTGAAAAACAATGGAGAATAATGACTGAGAGAATGGCTTATGAAGTTGATTTAGATAATCCATATATAACTTTAGATAATAACTATATAGAGTCTGTATGGTGGATACTTAATAAATTCAACAAAGAAGGATATATCTATGAAGGACATAAAATACTTCCTTATTGCCCAAGATGTGGAACTGGTCTTGCTAGTCATGAGGTTGCACAGGGGTATAAAGAAGTAAAAACTAATACAGTTATAGCTAAATTTAAGAAAAAAGATGCTGATGAATATTTCTTAGCATGGACAACAACTCCATGGACTTTACCATCAAATGTTTCATTAACAGTAAATGCTGATGTTGATTACTTAAAAGTTAAAAAAGGTGACGAGATATATTATGTATCTAAACCTCTAGCTAATAAAGTACTAGGTGAAGATTATGAAGTTTTAGAAGAAATGAAAGGTAAAGACCTAGAAGGATTAGAATATGAGCAATTAATGCCTTTTGTAGAAGTTGACAAGAAAGCATTTTTCATTACATTAGGAGATTATGTAACTACTGAAGATGGTACAGGAATAGTTCATACAGCACCAGCATTTGGTGAAGATGACTATAATACAGGTAAAAGATATGATTTACCAGTTGTACAACCAGTAGATGAAACTGGTAAATTTACAACTACTCCTTGGGAAGGTAAATTTGTAATGGAAGATGGGCTAGATGTTGAAATAATAAAATGGCTAGCTTCTGAAAATAAGTTATATAGTAAAGAAAAAGTAGTTCATAATTATCCACATTGTTGGAGATGCCAAACTCCATTAGTATACTATGCAAAACCAAGCTGGTATATAGAGATGACTAAACTTAAAGATAAATTAATAGAAAATAACAATGGTGTAAAATGGTTCCCAAGCTTTGTAGGTGAAAAGAGATTTGGAAACTGGTTAGAAAATTTAAATGACTGGGCAATATCAAGAACTAGATATTGGGGAACTCCACTTCCTATATGGAGATGTGAATGTGGTCATACGGATTCAGTAGGTTCAAGAGCTGAATTGGCTGAAAAAGCTATGGAAGATGTAAATCCAGAGACTGTTGAACTTCATAGACCATATGTAGATGATATACATTTAAAATGTGAAAAATGTGGAAAACCAATGACAAGAGTAACAGAAGTTATAGACTGCTGGTTTGATAGTGGGGCTATGCCATTTGCTCAACACCATTATCCATTTGAAAATAAGGAAAACTTTGACCAATTATTCCCAGCTGATTATATATCAGAAGGTATAGACCAAACTAGAGGTTGGTTCTACTCATTACTTGCAGTATCAACATTTGTATTAGGAAAGGCGCCATATAAGAGTGTTTTAGTTCCAGACCTTGTACTTGATAAAGATGGAAAGAAAATGAGTAAATCAAGAGGAAATACAGTAAATCCAATGGAGTTATTTGACCAATATGGAGCAGATGCATTAAGATGGTATCTACTATATGTTTCTCCACCATGGACTCCAACTAAATTTGATATGGATGGATTAAAAGAAATACAAAGTAAATTTATAGGAACTATGAAGAATGTATATAACTTCTTCACTTTATATGCAAATACAGATGATATAAATCCAACTGAATTCTTTGTAGAATATAAAGATAGACCAGAACTTGATAGATGGATACTATCTAAGTTTAACAATTTAATGAAAGAGGTAGAAGAAAATCTATCTATATTTGAATTAAATAAGACTTTAAGAATGATACAAGATTTCATAAATGATGATTTATCTAACTGGTATATCAGACGTTCAAGAAGAAGATTCTGGGCAACTGAATTAACAGAAGATAAAAAAGCAGTGTACAATACAACTTATGAATTATTACATGGTCTTTGCAGAGCTATAGCTCCATTTGCACCATATATGTCAGAAGAAATGTACAGAAATTTAACAGGAGAAGTATCTGTTCATTTAGCAGAGTATCCTAAGCCTAATGAAGAATTAATGGATGCTAAATTAGAAGAAAAGATGGATTTAGCTAAAAATCTAGTTACTTTAGGTAGAGCTTCAAGAGAAGTTGAAAGAATAAAAGTTCGTCAACCATTACAAAAAGTATTAGTAGATGGTAAATTTGAAGATACAATAAGTGATGTAGTTGATTTAATAAAAGAAGAACTTAATGTTAAAGAGGTAGTATTTGCTAAGGACTTAGATGAGTACATGAACTTTAGTCTAAAACCAAACTTTAAGGCAGCAGGACCATTACTAGGGGCTAAGATGAATTTATTTGTGGGAGCATTAAATAAATTAAATGCACATGAAGCTGTTAATAAACTTGAAAATGGTGAAAGCTTAACAGTTGATTTAGATGGTGAAGCTTTTGAGTTTAATAAGGATTTAGTGTTAATAGGTATAACTGCTAAGGAAGGATTTAATGTATCTGTTGAAAATAATCTTTTTGTTATACTAGATACTAAGTTAACTGAAGAATTAGTTGATGAGGGTTATGCTAGAGAATTTATATCTAAAGTACAGCAATTAAGAAAATCTAATAACTTTGAAGTATTAGATAATATAGTTATAGATTACTGTGGTGATGATGAAATTGCTAAGGCTGTTGGTCACTTTGAAGAATATATCAAGTCTGAAACTTTAGCTTTAGAAATAAATAGAGTAGACGATAAGTCTTTAGAAGAACAAAACTTAAATGACCATATGACAGGTATAAAAGTTACAAAAAAATAAAAAGAATAGTTAGTTAATTAAAATCCTTATAGAAATTAGTTTATAAATTTCTATAGGGATTTTTTAATACAGTATAATTCTATATTCAATAAAATGTTGAAATATTCCAAAATTTACAGTAAATAAATATATATAAATCATATAAATTATTTATAGTATGTGATAGAATATTAGTGAATAAGCGTTTAAGTGAGGATGAATAATATTTTAGAGTAAACTACTTCTGATAAATTTATTTATAAATTTATTGTGTATAATGCAGGGTGGTTTATTTATTATGCAAAGGGGTGCGTTTTGATGTATGGTGAAAGTAAAAAACTAAGTATTGATAATAACATATTTTTACAATATGGTCTTATTATATTGGGTATGATTTTATCAACCTTAGGAATAAATTTATATCTAGCACCAGCCAAGTTATTGAGTGGAGGAGTAGCTGGAATTTGTGTTATATTATATAATCTATTTGGTATAAATCAAGGAATCTCCAGTTTTTTGATGAATATACCAATATTTATTATAGCTAAAAAGTATTTTGATAATAAATTTTTGTTAATAAGTTTTGTTAATATGTTACTATTTTCTGTTGCTCTTGGATTAACACAGGATATTGCTAAATATTTTCCAATAAATGACACTATGCTACAGTGTATTTATGGTGGTGCTTTAACCGGTATAGGTATGGGGTTGACTTTTAAAGCAAGAGCTACTGCTGGAGGACTTGACATAATAGCAGCTATAATGAAAAGAAAGTACGATATACCTATGAAAAATACATTTTTATTTATAAATTTCTTTGTAGTATGTGCAGGTGCATTTTTATTTGGAGCCAAGTTGGTAATGTATACTCTAATTGCTATGTATATAATTTCTTTTACAATGGACATAGCAAAAGATTGTTTTGATAGAAAAAAATCCATACTTCTAATATCTAATAAATATGATGAAATATCCAAAGTAATAATGAATAAGATGGGAAGAGGTGTAACTTTTCTAGAGGCAGAAGGAGCATACACACAAAATAAGAAAAAAATGATTTATTGTATAATATCTGCAAATGAAATAGGTAAATTTAAAGATTTGATTTATGATATGGATAGTGAGGCTTTTATTTCTGTTAATAATGTGGAGGAAGTAAAAGGAGGAGGTTTTAAAGATAAGTTTCTTTAAAATATCAATGTTAAAAAATACCATATGTATTGTGATTACACCTAGTTAGATGTATACTGTAATTAATGGGGTACATGAAGTACTCAATAATATACTAGGAGGTATAAGAATATGTTAAGAGAGAGATTTGTAGTAAGAAATCACCATAATCCACATACAAGTGGATGTTGTGGAACTGGAGGAGAAGGATGCTGTGGAGGAGATAACCATGAGCATACACATCAACATTCTCACAGTCATGGGCATGAGCATGAGCATGTAAATGGTGCAGGTCACGACCACAATCATGAGGATGGTTTTTCAGGAACTCATGAGCATAGTCACGAGCATTCACACACACATGGGCATGAACACTCTGATGGACATACACACGAGCATAAATAGAAATATTTAAAAATTATAAAAGATTTTTATTTTGTGAATCCATGAAGGTTTAAATAAAAATTAAATATTTTAAATAAAAATTATTGATAATAAATAAGAAAGTGAACTGTTAAATTAAAAACTTTAATAGTTCACTTTTATTAAGTATTAAATTTAAATCCAATGATTAACTAAAAAAGAAGCTATATTTTCATAAGGTATTTTTTCTGTTCTTAATAAGCTTTGGACAACTAAACCATCAACTATAGACATAAGTAAGAAGGAAAATGATTCAGCCTCTTGTTCACTTTCACTGCTACTGTATTTTTCTAATGACTCAACAATTTCAGATTTAAGAGTAGTTCTCCATTCAATATATTTTAATCTCATTCTTTCTTTCAAATCATCATTTGAAGTAATTGCTTCGCAAATAAGATACATATGTACTCTACCACGACTTTCTATAGTAGATATTTTCTCTAAGATTAAATTAACCATTTCTATTTGAGAATTTTTTGATTTAACGTTTTTTACACAGTTTAATATAGCACTGGTTATAACTTCTAAATGAGTGTCTGCAATATCATATATAATATCATTTTTAGATGCGTAGTGATAATACAAAGTACCTTTACTTATATTTACATCTTTTGCAATATCAGCAAGACTAGTATTTTGAACTCCATTTTTGGCTATTAAATTAGTTGCAGATGATAAAATAGCCTGTTTCATATTGTTTGTTTTCATAAAACCTACCTTTCTATGTATATTTATAATAAATTAATAACATTATAAGCTTATGGATATTTATTGTCAATAAAGCAAGAATTTATATCTATTGACTTTTTTTCATTCAAAATATAAAATAATAATTAAATCGGTCGTGCGACCGACTGAATAAATAAAAACAATATCTTATAGTGAGGTTAATATGGATAAAATAAAATTGATAGTGGATAGTGCATGTGACTTACCTAATGATATAATAGAAAAATACAACATCGAAGTTGTTGGTTTAAATGTATCTTTTGGAGAAGAAAGTTATATATCTGGAAAGGAAATAGATAATGAAACTTTCTATAGAAAAATGAGTGAAAGTAAAGTACTGCCAAAGACATCATGTCCTTCACCTGATAAATTTTTAGAAGCATATCATTGTCAGGAAGAAAGTATATTGGTGATTAATATAAGTTCAGGATTATCTGGGACTTATAATAGTGCACTTTTGGCAAAAGATATGTTTGAAAAAGAAGGGAATAACAAAAAAATTGAGGTTATAGACTCACTTAGTGGGTCAATTGGAATAGGACAACTTGTGTTAAAAGCAGCAATATTAATCAAAGAAGGAAAAGAACTCGAAGAAATTGTTTCAATAATAGATAAATATAAAGATAATCCTCCATTTTTTGGCACTTTAGAGACATTAGAAAATGCTATTAAGGGAGGTAGGATAAACCCTATAGCAGGAAAAATTATAAATACATTGAATTTTAAGGCTATAATACAAGTTGCAGATGGAATTGTAACTCCAATAGATAAGGCAAGAGGCGAAAGCAATAGCTTGAAAAAATTGATTAATTTAGTAGAATCTAAGATTAATGATAGAGAAGAAAAAATTTTATTTATAGGTCATGCAAACTGCCCTGACAAGGCTCAAAAAGTAAGGGAAGTCATGGAGAAAAATGTGAAATATAAAGAGGTTGTAATCTGCGAAGTTGGCTCAGTTATGGGTACATATACTTCAAAAGGTGCGATTTTAATAACTGCTATATAAATCATAAACTGAAAAATTAAAGCCATAAAAAAATGCTTTAAAGCATTTTTTTATGGCTTATTTTAATTTTAGTGAGTTAATTTTATAATTAACCAACTACACATATTTCTTTATCATATTTATTTAATATCTCACAACCATCTTCAGTAACAAGTACTAAATCTTCTATTCTAACTCCAAATTCACCTGGTAAATATATACCTGGCTCTATAGAGAATATCATTCCTGGTTGTACAGTATCTGTATTTATAGAAGATACATCTCCCTTATCATGAACTTCAAGTCCTATAGAGTGACCTGTTCTATGAGTAAAGTATTGTCCATATCCTTTTTCAGTTATGTAATCACGAGCAGCAGCATCTATATCACAGAATCTAACTCCTGGTTTTACAATAGCTTCAGCTCTCTTATTAGCTTCAAGAACTATTTCAAATATTTCTCTACCTTTTTCAGGTATTTCTTTATAGAATACAGTTCTTGTCATATCAGCACAATAATTGTCTTTTATACAACCTATATCTAATATTATTGCATCTCCTGGTTTTACAAGTGCGTTTCCAGGTTCACCATGTGGATTAGCTCCATTAGGTCCAAATCCTATAATAGGGTCAAATGAAAATCCATCAGCACCTAAATCTTCATATATTTTAGATAATTTACCAACAAGTTGTTTCTCAGTAAGTTCACCAGAAACAGTAGCTTTAAGTTGCTCCATACTCTTGTCATTTAATCTTGAAGCTATTCTCATTAATTCTTTTTCTTCTTCATCTTTACACATTCTTAAAGTATCTATTATATAAGATGAATTTACAAATTTACTTCCTCCACCTAGTTCCATTAAGCTTAATAAGAATCTAGCTGGCCAGTTTTTATCAACACCCATAGTGGCATTTTTGTCTATATGTTCAGTTATTATTTCTACTGGATTTTGAGTATCATTAAACCAAACCATTTCAACACCTAAATCTTCTGCAACTGGGAATAATTCATTTATAAATAATTTATTATTTCCATTTAAATTTAGGTATAATGCTAATAATCTTTCGCCTGGGTGGATTAGTGCTCCTGTTAGATAAAATATCGAAGTAGGGTCACTTACCAACATTTGAGAAATATCATCTTTTTTCATTTGTTCAAGTACAGCATTTAATCTTTGAGCCTTCATAATAATTTCCTCCTAATCAAAATTTAATACAAATCAATTTTAGCATTATTAAACAAAAAAGAGTATACTTTTCTTTTAGAAATATAAAAAATTTTTGTTATATATTTTTTATATTAAATTTAATCATCACTTTTACATTAAATATAGAGGTAAAATGATTTTTTATTGTGAAAAATTTATAAAAACAATAAATAAAAGACATAAAGTTGTGTATTTAAGCTTTTTATATCATCATGAAAAATAATAAATAAAATTTTATATTAAAATAATATTGAAACAATTTTAAAAATTTAGTATGATTAGAATTGAAGTGGTAGAGCTTTTGAGATTTATCATTTTTAATAAACTTTGATTTCAAAGTATTTGATTTTTATTAGTGAATGACTTTAATAAATTGAAAATTCTGAAAGTGATTGATTTAATGACAATGAATTTATTTTATTAATTTTGAAATCAATTTTTAACTAATTAATAGAGAGGAGAATTTAGATTAAGATGGAAAAGAAAAAAATAGGCCTATGGAGTTTGGTATTTATGAATGTATCAGCTTTATATGGTATCAGATGGATAGCTAAATCCACAGCATCAAGCTTTGGTTTAGGATTAGGTGCAATACCTATGTGGTTATTATTCTCATTTATATATTTTGTACCAGGAGCTTTAATTTGTGCTGAATTAGCTTCTACATATCAAAAAGGCGATGGAGGTTTATATGATTGGGTTAAGGAAGCCTTTGGAGAAAAATATGGATTTTTAGTTTCTTGGTTAAATTGGACAGCTAAAATATTTTGGTATTCTTCATTCTTAACTTTCTTAGCAGTAAATGTTTCTTATACAATAGGAAATCCAGCACTTGCAGATAATAAGATGTTTGTACTTATATTATCTTTAGTAATATTCTGGGCATTATCTCTTATAGCAACTAAAGGTATAAGTTTTACAAAGATATTTACTAATACAGGTGCATTAGGTTCAACAATACCAAGTGCTATACTTATAATATTTTCATTTGTAGCAGTATTTGTATTGAAAAAACATGATATAGCTTCAACATATACAATAGCTTCAATGACTCCAAAACTTAACATGGATGCATTTGTTGCTATATCAGCTATCATGTTTGGTTTAGCAGGAGCAGAAACTGCAGCTAACTTTATAACAGAGATAGACAAGCCTGAAAAGAACTTCCCTAAAGCTATATTAATATCAGCTGGGATAGTAGCTTCATTATATGTATTAGGTTCAATTGCAATAACTATGATAATACCACCAGATCAAATTACAGCTTCTAAAGGTGTACTAGATGCACTTGCAGCAGTTTGTCAATCTTTAGGAATAGGCTCTTGGTTGGTTCAATTAATAGCTTTTGGTATAGCTTTCTCAATATTAGGAGCGATAGTTCTTTACATAGCATCACCAATAAAAATGTTATTTGGTAGTGTTAAAAAAGGAGTATTCCCAGATAGCTTGGTAGAAGTAAATGCACATAAAATACCTTCTAAAGCTGTTATACTTCAAGCAATAATAGTTACTATAATATTATTGGTGACAACATTAATGCCTTCTGTTGATGCTATATATAATGTCCTTGTAACTATGACAGCATTAACTGCGTTATTCCCATATGTATTATTATATGCTTCTTATATTAAATTAAGAAAAGATAGACCAGATGAAATTAGACCTTATACTATGGCAAAATCAACAAGCACTTGTATAGGTTTAGCTAAAATGGTTTTAACAGTAACTGTAGTTGGGATATTATTATCTGCAGCACCAGTTATGCCTACATTTGCTGAAAATATCATATATGAGATAGAGATGATTGGTGGAGGTCTTCTAGTTATATTATCTGGTTTATGGTTATGGAATAGATATGAAAAGAAAATAGCTAAATAAGATGTATTTTAAAAATTTCTTTTGGATATTATAATATATAGTTGACAATTTATAGTGTAAGGAATATTATAAAATAAAGAAATTAATGAATTGAATCCTGTGATAAGAAATAGTAAATAAATATACTTTTGTACAGAGAATTAAGGATGCTGAGAACTTAATAAAAAGCGTTTATTGAATGGGTCTTTGAGGAGTGAGGTGAAATGTAGTTAAAGCTACAGAGTATCTGATATCGTGTGTGCACGTTACAGCATATATTGAGATATATATATTTATTTTTAAGTATATATAAATTTAGGTGGTACCACGGAAAATATATCCGTCCTATTGATTTAGGACGGATTTTTTAATATAGAAAATTTAGGAGGAAAAATGAACGTAATAGGAATTATAGGTGCAATGGATGAAGAAGTAAGTATTTTAGTTAATCTAATGGATATTAAAGAAACTGTAAAAAAAGCTAGTTTAGAGTTTCATCAAGGAACATTAGAAGGAAAAAATGTAGTATTGGTAAAATGTGGTATAGGTAAAGTTAATTCTGCTCTTTGTGCACAGATACTAATAAGTGAATTCAAAGTTGATGCTATCGTTAATACAGGTGTTGCAGGTGCTTTGAACGAAAACCTTGATGTTAATGACATAGTGATATCAACGGATGCTATACAATATGATATAGATACTACAGCATTTGGAGACCCTAAGGGAGTTATACCAAGAATGAAGACTTCTGTATTTAAAGCAGATGAAAGACTTATAGATGCTGCTTATAAATCTTCTGTAGAAGAAGTAAAGACTCACAAAGTATTGAAAGGAAGAGTAGTTACAGGAGATAAATTTATAAATTCTAAAGAATTAAAAGATGAGTTAGTAAATGATTTTGGTGGATATTGTGGAGAAATGGAGGGTGGAGCTATAGCTCATGTATGTTATTTAAATAATACTCCATTTGTAATAATAAGAGCAATGTCTGATAAGGCAGATGGAAGTGCTGATGTTATGTATGATGTATTTGTGCACGATGCTGCCAACAATTCTAAGGATATAGTTTTAAATATGTTAAAATCAATATAAATATAAGGAGGTACAAATAAAATGAGTGAAAAAAAAGTTATATTTAGTGGTGCACAACCATCAGGAAAAATGACTTTAGGAAATTATTTAGGAGCTATAAAAAACTGGACTGAACTTCAAGATAATTATGATTGTTATTATAGTATAGTTGATTTACATGCAATAACAGTACCTCAAGACCCTAAAGTTTTGAGAGCTAATGCTATAGAATTACTTGCTCAATATATAGCTTGTGGGTTAGACCCAGAAAAAAATACTATATTTATTCAATCTCATGTTAAAGAGCATGTTGAACTTATGTGGGTATTAAGTACAATGACTTATATGGGTGAATTAAGTAGAATGACACAGTTTAAGGACAAATCCCAAAAGAGTGAAGCAAATCTAAATGCAGGTTTATTTACTTATCCAGTTCTTATGGCTGCTGACATATTATTATATCAAACTGATTTGGTTCCAGTTGGAGATGACCAAAAACAACATTTAGAGTTATCTCGTGATTTAGCAAATAGATTTAATAATAGATTCTCACCTACATTTGTAGTCCCAGAAGGATACTATCCAAAAGGTGGAGCAAGAGTAATGAGTTTACAAGAGCCAACTAAGAAAATGAGTAAATCTGACTCAAATGAAAATGCTTTTATATTATTGGCAGATGATTCAGATACTATAAAGAGAAAGATAAAGAGAAGTGTCACTGATTCTTTAGGAGTTGTAAAGTATACTGACGAGCAACCAGGTATTAAAAATCTACTTGATATATATTCTAATTTAAGTAAAAAGAGCGTAGAAGAGATTGTAAACCTGTATGAAGGTAAGGGTTATGGAGTATTTAAAGAAGATGTAGCTGAAGTAGTAGCAGAAACTTTAAGACCTATAAGAGAAAAATATGTTGATCTTCTTAATAATAAAGATTACTTAGAAAAAATATATAGTATGGGAGCAGAAAAAGCTGAAAAACAAGCTAGAAAGACTCTTAGAAAAGTTTATAAAAAAGTTGGTTTTATAGAAAGAAGATATTAATGATTAATTATAGATAAACATTTATATTTTTAGTTGAAGAAATTATGGTAATAAAGCAAAAATAATATTTATTTATGAAAAGGTTGTAAGTAGATTTGTATAAAAATACATTCACATACAACCTTTTTTTATTAAATAAGTCTAATAATAATTAAAAATTTATTTAGATTCTTTTAATTTTCTCCATAAAGTACTTCTGCATATTCCAAGTTTGTCAGCTACTATTTGTTTATTCCACTTATGTTCATTTAAGTAAGATAAAATAATTTCTCTTTCCATTACTTCAAGGGTATCTCTATGTATCTTAATAATCTCCTTACCTTCTTTTTTGTCTTCTATAACATTATTATCCATGACATTAGTTGTATTTTCTAAACAATTATAAATCAAATTATTATTATTTTCTTTGCCATAAAGAAGTACAAATCTATGAATAGTATTCTCTAATTCTCTCACATTACCTGGCCAATTATAATTTGTTAATATATCTAACTCATGTTTTTCTAAATCTGGAATGTTTATTTTGTATTTTTTTGAATAGTAATTTAAAAAATGAGTGGATAAAATCTCAATATCATTCTTTCTATCAGAGAGAGTAGGTAGGTTCAAATTTAATATATTTAAACGATAATACAAGTCAGTTCTGAATTTATTATTGTGAGTTAATTTATTCATATCTTGATTTGTAGCTGCTATTATTCTAACATCAACTGAAATTATAGAATCTGAACCTATTCTATTAAATTCTTTTTCTTGTATTACCCTTAACAATTTACCTTGGAGAGAAATTGGTAGAGAATTAATTTCATCTAGAAAAATTGTTCCTGTATGTGCTAATTCAAATAAGCCTTTTTTTCCATTCTTTTTTGCACCTGAGAATGCTCCTTCTTCATAACCAAAAAATTCACTTTCAAGAAGAGTTTCAGGAATTGCTCCACAATTTATAGGTACAAAAGGTCTATTTTTTCTGTTACTCTCGTTATGTATACTTTGTGCTAATAATTCTTTTCCAGTACCACTATTTCCAGATATTAGAATGCTTGCATCTGTTGAAGCATAGATGCGTGCAGAATTAATAATGCTTTTAAGAGCATTACTTTTTCCTATTATATCATCAAAATTATACTTTGCTACAAATCCTTTAGCATTCAATTTTGACCTAATTTTCTGTTCCTGCTCTTGTATTTTTTCAACATTATGGAAACGTAATATCTTTTCTGCAAAACCACTTTCATTAAGATTGGATTTTTCTATTAGAAAATTTGACTTATCAATTTTGATTATTTCTTTATCCTTGCCTTCTTTATTTAAAAAATCAGCTATTGTATTGTTTATATCACCAATTTTTTTATTAAATACCTGAACATTTTTAATACTTAAGATATCTTCCAAAGTTGAATTAATCAGCACCACTTTATCACCCTTAATGGCCATAACACCTTCTGATATATAGTTTACAATTAATTTTAGACTTTCTAATTGTTTTCTTTCTTTTTTTCTTACTTTAATTATAGATAGAGCTTGCTTTATAGCTTCAATTACAGAAGTTTTACTTGATTTAACAAATACTACTGGCATTTTATTTGATGTACCACTTTCTAATGCTGCTATTCCCCCACCTACCATTGCATCCATACCATCGGATTTTCCACAAATTACTTGCTTATGAATGTCATCTATAGTTTCAAAAGCATATATTTTAAGTTTATGTAGATTAAGGATATTTTTAATTATGTCAACTTTGTCTGTTATCAATTCTATTGTTTCTGAATGCATTATAATACCTATATTATCTCCATATAACTTTGCAGAATTAACCGCATTTATAATATCAAAGTAATCAGGCTCCATTCTAATTATAACCGTATTTTTAAATATTTTACTTATGTGACTTGCCACACCACCTCTACTAATTATTACTTCAGGATATGAATACTCTGTAAAAAGATTGTTTAATTTATTTATTAAATAATCATTTATATTGTATCCTTCAATTACAGTTGGATATAAATTCATTTCATTAAGTATCTCAGATAGTTGGGATTCAAATCCTTCATAAGGAGATAAAATCACCAAATCCTTTTCTAAATTGTTTACTTCTGAATTAGTTATTTTCAATTTAATCACCTTCAAATCGTAATAATATGTCTAAATTAAGCTTTTGGAGTGTATCTATTAACAATCATTATATAGATATTTGTTTAATTATTCAACAAAATGTTTTATAAGATTATATAAATAAACATTATTAATTTATAACTATAATAAATACTAAATATAGAATACCAATTTAAATCTATTTCAAAGACCTGCAATAGCATTGATGAGTAAGAAAACGATTTTTAAAAAAGTTATTTGGCATATTTGTTGCTTATTATAGTGTTGAAAGATTTAATTACATTTAGATAGGAGAAATATAATATGATTGATTTAAGAAGTGATACACTTACACAACCATCAGAAGAAATGCTAAAAATGATTCTTTTAGCACAAACTGGAGATGCAGGTAGAGAAGATGAGTATGGTAGAGGAGAAGATAAAACAGTTAATGAATTAGAAGATTTTGCAGCACAATTAACTGGAAAAGAATCTGCTGCATTTTTTCCTTCAGGAACATTAGCAAATACTACAGCAATCCTTACATATTGTAAGCCTGGAAATAAGGTACTTGTAGATGAAAAACAACATATTTTACTTAATGAAAAAGTGGTTTTTGATTCAAGTTTTGGACAATTATTGCCAATTAAATTTAAATTAACAAAAGATGGTATTCCTGATAAAAATGATATCATTAAACTGATTAAAGCAAATAATATCAAATTGATAAGTATTGAAAATACACACAACTTCGCAGGTGGGAAATGTATACCTTTAGAAGATTTGAAAGAACTAAGAAAAATATCTATAAAACATAATATTCCTATTCATATGGATGGAGCTAGAATATTTAATGCATCTATTGCAACAGGAGTTGATGTAAAAGATATTTGTAAGAATGTGGATTCAGTTATGTTTTGTATTTCTAAAGGATTAGGGGCACCTATAGGTTCAATTCTATCTGGGAATAAAGATTTCATAGATGAAGCTAGAAAACTTAGAAAGCTATTAGGTGGTAATATGAGACAAGCTGGCATAATTGCTGCTGCTGGTATCTATGCTCTAAAGAATAATGTAGAAAGATTGGCTATTGACCATAAAAATGCAAAATATTTAGCCAATAATTTAAAAGATATTAAAGATATAAATATAGACCATAATATTCAAAGTAATATTGTGATTATAAATATAGCTAAATCTAGAGTAGTTCAAGAGGCGTTTTGTGATAAATTATTACAGAAGGGTTTGAAGGTCACAGTATTGCCATCTGGAGAGATTAGATTAGTATTTTATAAAGGAATTACTATTGAAAATGTAAAGCAAGCTGTGAAAATTATAAAACAAGTTTTAAATGAAATATAAAAAATTATAAAAAAGATTAGTGTTTATAAAAGTTATTAAAAAACACATAAAGGGGTGGCAAGTTTTATGGAAAAGGTAGATAATAATAAAAAATATATTATTTTAGGTATACTATTTATTGCTTGGTTTGTAGGATACTGTGATAAGATGGCAATTAACGTTGCTGCAATACCAATAAGTAAAGAGTATGGTCTAAATCCAACACAAGTTGGTTTTTTAATTAGTTCATTTTCTTTTGGTATGGCTATTATGTCTCTTTTTGGAGGATACTTTGCTGATAAATATGAATCTAAAAAATTGATTATAGTAATAGTATCTATATGGGCTATATTTTCTACATTTACAGGTATGTCATGGTCATTTGTTTCTCTCATGGTGATAAGATTTATGTATGGATGTGCAGAAGGCATATTTCCACCAGCAAGCTCAGTTACAATAGCAGAGAATTTTAAAAAAGAGCAGTTTGGAAGGGCAAAGTCTTTTCTTATATCAGCAGGTCAGTTGGGGACTGCCTTTGCAGGTTTGATTATAGCCTATTTAGCATTTTCTTATGGATGGAGAAAAGCATTTTTCATTTTTGCCATAGCTGACTTAATAATTGCTTTATCTTTGTACTTATTAAATAAAAATGAAAAAAAGACAGGTAAGAGCACACAAAAAACAAAATCAAAAAAGGTTCCCCTTAAAGAAGCTTTTAAAAATCCTATTGTGTGGAAGACACCAATTATTCAATTTGGCGTAGGATTTTTAATGTGGGGATTGAATTCTTGGTTGCCACAATACTGGGTGAATGTCAAACATTTAGATATAAAAACTATGGCTACTTATTCAATGATACCAGCACTTGCATCATTTATTTTTGTAAATATATCAGGATGGATTATTGACAAATACTTTGTTGGACGTGAAAAAATAGCTATTATTGCTTCTCTAATTATAATGTGTATTTCTGTTTTCTTAATGTATAATACTGGAAGTATCGTTTTAGGATTTATATATCAAACGATTGCTAATTTAGGAGTGTGTTGTTTGAGTCCAGCATTTTATACCTTAGTGTTAAAATATGTTCGAAAGGATTTAGTTGGTACAGCAACTGGATTTATAGCTTTTGGGTCATCTGTTGCTGGAATTATTGCACCATTAATAATGGGGCTTTCAATTACTCTTCTTAAAGGGTCTTATATAGCAGTTTTTGGAATGATTATAGTTATACTTATATTATGTATATTTCTTGCAACTACAATTAATACACGTGAACAAGCTGAAAAAAACATGAATGAACAGAATTTGTAGTTAATAAGGTTTTTAATATTTGAAATGAATAATATTTATAAAGGGAGTGTGTATTATGTATTATAATTTTGAAAGAATTGATGAAATAGAATTTAAGAAAGAGCTTATTAAGGTTCGCAGAGACTTACATAAATATCCAGAATCAGCATGGACTGAGTATCGTACTACTGTAAAAATAATTGAAATGTTTGAAGAATTAAAAATTCCTTATATATATGGAACTGAAATTCATTCGCCTGAACATATGCTTGGAAGGCCTGATGTGGATATTCAAGAAGAGTGTATTAAACGTGCTATCAAAGAAACTGGAAGAGAAGATTTAATCAATAAAATTGCTGGAGGATTTACAGGAGTAGTTGGTGTTATCAAAGGAGAACAAGCTGGTCCTACTGTTGCAATTCGTTTTGACATTGATTGTAATGAGTTGATAGAAAGTGAGGAACCTGAACATGCACCTGTAAAGGAAGGTTTCAATTCAGAACATCATGGATGTATGCATGCCTGTGGTCATGATGCACATACTGCTATTGGATTTGGTACAGCAAAGATTTTATCAAAATACAAAGACAAGATTAAAGGAAAAGTTATGCTTATATTTCAACCAGCTGAAGAAGGTGGAAGAGGTGCAATTTCTTTAGTAGAAAAAGGAATTCTACATGAGGTCGATTACATATTTGGTGGTCATATTGCAAATGTAACAGGTAACTTAGGGGCAATAGCAGCTGGTAGTTATGGATATCTTGTCAGTAGTAAATTTGATGTATGTTTTGAGGGAAAATCAGCTCATGCAGGTAATTGCCCAGAGGCTGGTCATAATGCCCTTGCTGCTGCAGCAACAGCAACACTAAATATGCTTGCTATACCTAGAACTGGAAAAGGTGCAAGTCGTATTAATGTTGGAGTATTACAGGCAGGTACAGGGCGTAATGTTATCCCTGATAATGCTATTTTGAAGGCTGAGACAAGAGGTATTACAAATGAAATTAATGAATATATGCTTGAAAGTGCAATTAGAGTATGTGAATCTTCAGCATTAATGTATAAGTGTAAATATAGTCTAGATTTTAAAGGAAAATCTGCTGATTCTTATTGTAATAAAGATTTTGTAGAGTTTGTAACAAAATCAGGTAAATGTATTGATGGAATTAGAGAAATAGTTGATTATGCTGATTTGGGTGCAGGAGAAGATTTTACATTTATGATGAATGATGTTCATAAGCATGGTGGAAAAGCGACATATCTTCTACTTGATGCTGGATTAACTGAAAAACATCATAATAGAAACTTTGACTATAATGAAGATATTATACCAATCTCTGCTAAGTTATACTCTAAAATTGCTTTAGATATCTCATCTAACTATTAAAGTTGTTATAAAAAATTAAGATATATAAAATGGGGCATATCAAATGGATATCAGCCCCTATTTATATGTAAATGTTAATAAATTTAACTTTACACATATATAAATATGCATAAAAAAAGATGAGCTTTTGCTCATCTCAAAGGGGTTAGATTATTCTTACTTTGGGGAAAGTAGAATAAAGGTAAAAGTTAACTAATGTTAACTTTGTCTTTTTTGCATATCACTACTGAGCATAAAAAAATCAGAAAACCATAGCCTTCTGAACTAACTTTAAATATGTACTTTATACCCAATATGTAATTTATGAGTTAATTTTAACTCTTATAATAAAAATTGTCAATAATATATCAAAAAAACATTTTTTAAATTTATATAATTAAACGAATTTATGTTTCTATATAGATGATATGATACAATAACTATGGAATTTATTTTTATGTATTTAATTTACAATAAATATGTGTCTAATTTACAATAAAAATAATAAATTTAAAGTGTGTAAAGATTTATTTTTTAAGAGGGAAAATATGAAAACATCAATTTTAATAGCATTAATAGAAAAAACAAGTCTTATTGTTGTACTATTTCTTCTGATAACAAAGTTAAAAACATTTAAGCAAATATTTCAAAAAGAAGAATATAGCTTTAATGATTTGGTATGTATAGCATTAGTTTTTACCTTTTTAGCTATATTTGGTACTTATAATGGTATAAATTATATGGGTTCAATAGTAAATACTAGAATAATATCTATAGTATCAGGAGGTGTTTTATTTGGACCAATGGTAGGTATTACAGCGGGGGTTCTTTCTGGTATTCATAGATACTTTATGGATATTGGAGGTATAACATCTGTTCCATGTCTTTTATCGAGTATACTAGCAGGTGTATTATCAGGATTTCTATATAAGAGGATACCAAAACAACATAGAGTAATATATGGCATATTGGTAGGTATGGTTTCTGAAAGTTTTACTATAGTACTTATATATTTAATAGCGCACCCACATTCTTTAGCAATTCAAATAATTGGTGGAATATATTTGCCTTTAATTGTTGGACAGATTGGAATCGGATTTGTTATATCCATAGTTGAGGGGATTGAAAAAGATAAAAAGGATATAGAAGCAAGAAATAAAGCAGAAATAAAAGCACTTCAAAGACAGATTAATCCTCATTTTTTATTCAATTCTCTAAATACAATAGCTTCATTTATAAGATTTAGTCCAGATAAAGCCAGAGAACTAATAATAAATTTATCAACTTATCTAAGATACAATCTGGAATATAGTGATAATCTGATAGATATAAATAAAGAAGTTGAACAGGTTAAATCTTTTGTAGAGATAGAAAAGGCTAGATTTGGAGAATTATTAACTGTATCTTATGATATAGATGATGTAAATATAAAGATTCCAAGTTTAATTATACAACCATTGGTGGAAAATGCAATAATACATGGGATCTTAGAAAGTGGAAAAGCTGGTACAGTAAAAATATCTATAAAAAAATTACAATATTCATTAGAAAATACTGTAAGGATATCAATTGAGGATAATGGTATAGGTATAAGTGAAGAAATCATAAATAATGTATATCAAGATAATATGCCTGAAAATAAGATTGGGCTTTATAATGTACATTTAAGACTTAAATTAATGTATGGAAATGGGCTTAATATGAGAAGAACTGATAATGGAACCTTGATAGTATTTTATGTAAAGGAGTAGTGGGATGAGAGCTATAATAGTGGAAGATGAGTTTCCAGCAAGAAAGGAATTGAGATATTTTATTGAAAATAAAAGTAGTATTGAGGTAGTAAGTGAATTTACTAATGGTATAGAGGTGTTAGATTTTATTCAGGAAAATAAAATAGATGTAATTTTCTTGGATATAAATATACCTCATCTTGATGGTATGTTACTTGCAAAAACATTGAATCAATTTAAATCAAGACCTAAGATTATTTTTATAACGGCATATGAAAATTATGCAGTTGATGCTTTTTCTTTGGGCGTATTTGATTATGTACTTAAGCCATATTCTGAAGAAAGAATAATTTCCATGCTGAATAAGTTAGAAAAAAGTGAAATGAATAATGTTGAACTATCTAATGATAGTAATAATTTATCTGATAGCAAGAAAGACATAATAAATCAAAATATAGAAGAAATAACACATAAAATTAGTCTTTGGAAAGGTGACAAACTGGTTGTAATAGATATTGATGATATATATTATTGTGAAGCCAATGAAAGGCAGACATTTATATATACAGAGAAAGAGAAATTTATATTAAAAGAAGGAATATCAGAAGTAGAAACTATGATAAATGATAAAACTTTTTTTAGAACACATAGGTCTTATATCGTAAACTTAAGTAAAGTAAAAGAAATTATACCATGGTTTAATAATACATACATATTAAAATTAAAAAATAGTGACTATGAGGTAACTGTAAGTAGAAGCAAAGTAAAAGAATTTAGGTTATTGATGCATATATAAAGTCATTTCATGTACTTAAATATGCACTTAATGTAATTAACATTTATATTAGCATAAAAAAGTATTACTATTTGAACTGGAAATAGTTTTCTTAAACTTATAAAAATTTATAAAGCAATTATACAAAAAACTAAGGGGATGAATTTATGGTAAGTTTTTTAGGTTCAATAGTAGTGCTTATAGCAGGGTATTTTATCTATGGCACTTTTGTAGAAAAGGTTTTTGGAATCAATGATAAAAATCAAACTCCAGCTATAGCTTGTAGAGATGGAGTAGATTATGTTCCAATGAAATGGAAGAGAATCTTTTTAATTCAATTTTTAAATATCGCAGGATTAGGACCTATATTTGGTGCTATACAAGGAGCGTTATTTGGACCATCAGCATTTTTATGGATTGTATTTGGAACAATCTTTGCAGGTGGAGTACATGATTTTGCTTCTGGATATTTATCAATGAAAAACAAAGGAACATCTGCATCAGAGTTAGTAGGTCTTTATTTAGGTAATAGTGCAAAAATAGCAATGAGAATATTTAGTGTTGTTCTTTTAGTATTGGTTGGAGTTGTATTTGTAACAGGTCCAGCAGGATTATTAAAAACATTGACAGGTATAAATACACAAATATGGGTTGGAGTGATAATCCTTTATTATATTATGGCTACTGTTTTACCAATAGACAAATTAATTGGTAAAATATATCCTGTATTTGGAGCTGCTTTGTTAATTATGGCAGTAGGTGTAGCAGGAGGATTAATAATAAAGGGATATAACATACCAAATATAAATTTACAAAATATGAATCCAAATGGAACTCCTTTATTTCCATACTTATTTATAACAATAGCATGTGGAGCAATATCAGGTTTCCATGCAACACAATCACCACTTATGGCAAGATGTGTTGAAAAAGAGAGTGAAGCAAGACCTGTATTTTATGGTTCAATGGTTGCAGAAGGTATAATAGCATTAGTTTGGGCAGCAGCTGCTATGTCATATTTCCATGGTATACCTCAACTTAATGTAATATTTAATGATGGTGGAGCAGCCACAGTTGTAAACACAGTGTCTGTTGGATTGATGGGTCCTATTGGAGGAGCTTTGGCTATACTTGGAGTTGTAGCATGTCCTATAACTTCTGGAGATACAGCATTTAGAAGTGCTAGATTAACAATAGCAGATGCAATGAATTATAATCAAGATGCAGTTAAAAATAGATTTTTAATAGCTTTGCCATTGTTTGCAGTTGGTGTTGCTCTTACATTTATAGATTTTAATATAATTTGGAGATATTTCTCTTGGGCAAATCAAACACTTGCTATGATAATGTTGTGGACTGGTTCTGCATATTTGGTTAAAGCAAATAAAAATCATTATATAACTACATTACCAGCACTTTTTATGACTGTAGTTACATTTAGTTATATAATGCAAGCAAAAGAAGGTTTTAGATTGCCAGTTAATATATCTAATGGAATAGGTATTATTGTTGCAATAATTCTTGGACTTTTATTCTTTAAAAAAGCTAAAGATATAAAAGAAGAAAATAGTCATAAATTGGCAAGTTAGAAAAAAACTTATTATAAAAATTAAAAAATTTATATTTAAATTATGTTCAAAAAATTGTAGGTGAATTTAAAATTTACCTACAATTTTTTTTATCAAATCTTATTTTTTATTGTATGTTTAATTTAGTTTTCCACATACTATTTTTATGATATAAATATGAAAATAGAGGTGTTAGAAATGAATACTAAAAAATATAAAGATAGATTATTAAAAGAAAAAGAAAAATTAACTAATTTAGTAGTAGATATGAAAGATAATACTTTATTTGGAGATACAACTAAACATACAAGCGAAAAGTATTCATCAGGAGAGCTATCTAGCTATGATAATCATATAGGAGATATGGGAACAGATGTATATATGCAAAATATGCAAAATAGCTTAATAAATCATGAAGAGGGAAGAATGTATCAAATAGATTTAGCACTATCTAAAATAGAAGATGGAACGTATGGGATTTGTGATTTATGTCATAAACAAATAGATTTAGAAAGATTAGACATATTGCCAGATACAAATTTATGTAATAGCTGTGCTAATAAGAATGATGATTTATTAGGAGATGCAAGTGAAAATCCTGAAGTTGAAAATACTAATTTTTATTCAGAATATTTAACTGATTTGACTGATTTAAATAAAAATGAATTATTGAAAGATTAAAAACTGACATCACATATTATTCAAGTTAATTGGAAAAGAGGTAATGACATGAAAAAGGTAATATGGGGTATATGTATATGTTTATTATCACTAGTAGGTGTGTATACATATAATCATAATCAAGATAACTTAAAAGAAACTTATAGTTTGAGTGAAAATAAAATAAGTGATTATGAAGATGTGATAATCAAAAAAGGAAATGATGATGAAAAGGTTATAGCTTTGACATTTGATGATGGACCAGACGAGGTCTTTACACCACAAGTACTTGATATATTAAAGAAAAATGATGTAAAGGCAACTTTTTTTGTAGTTGGAGAAAAGGTAGAATATAATAAAGAATTATTAAAAAGACAGTATGATGAGGGACATGAGATAGGGAATCATACATTTACACATATAAATGTCGCAAAAAATAGTTATGGTAAGGTAGAAAAAGAAATAACAGATACACAAAATGCTGTAAAAAATGTAATTGGAGTAGAACCAAAAATATTTAGACCTCCATATAGAGCTATGAGTAAGAGTGTTTGTGATATTATAGTTTCTAAGCGTATGAACATAATTCTATGGTCAAACTTAGACCCTAGAGATTGGTCTAATCCTGGAGTGGGCAGTATTATAAATACTATTCTTACAAAAGTTCAAAATGGTAATATAATACTTTTACATGATTATAACAATAAAAGAAATGATAAGTCACAAACTATACAAGCCTTAGAAGTAGTAATACCTAAATTAAAAGAACAAGGATATAAGTTTGTAACAATATCAGAACTTATAGAACATTTAGATAAAAATGAGCAGGTACAAAAATAAAAAATACTTATTAAAATATTAATGATGTTTGTATTTCAAATTTACAAACATCATTAATATTTTAAGATAGTTGCTCTTTAGAGTATTTTTTTTGTATAATAGTAATAGTGTGTTTCAAATAAATTTGATTTTTAAATAACTTATAGGGGGAAAAATCATTGTTATATATATTAATAATAATTCTACTCATAGGATTAGACCAACTATCTAAAATATGGGTATTGAATAATTTGGTAGATGTATCAACAATACCAATAATAAATAATGTATTTCATTTAACTTATGTGGAAAATAGAGGTGCAGCATTTGGGTTACTACAAAATAACCAATGGATATTTATAATAGTTGCATTGCTTGCAACAGTATTTGGATTATATTATCTTAATACAAGAAAAGTACATATATTTGGTAAATTAGGGATTATATTAGTAATATCAGGAGCATTAGGAAATCTAGTTGATAGAGTTAGACTTGGTTTTGTAGTTGACTATTTTGATTTTAGGATTATATGGGAATATGTATTTAATATGGCAGATGTATTTGTAGTTGTAGGAACTGTATTTTTATGTATATATGTATTATTTTTTGAAAGTAAAAGTAGGTGATTTAATGGATGAAATAAAAGAGTTTTTAGTTCTTGAAGAGGAAGAAGAAATTAGACTGGATGTTTACCTAGCAGAGCAATTAGGTGATATGTCACGAAGTTATATACAAAAAATTATAAAAGATGGTAAAGTAAAGGTTAATAATAAGGTAGAAAAGGCTAAGTATCTGGTTAAAGAAGAAGATAAGATTGTTATAGAGATACCAGAGCCTAAAGCTTTAGAAGTTATAGCTCAAGACATTCCAATAGACATTGTATATGAAGATAATGATGTGTTAATAATAAACAAACCTCAGGACATGGTTGTTCATCCTGCTCCTGGAAATTATGAAAACACATTAGTAAATGGAATTTTATATCACTGTAAAGATAAATTATCATCAATAAATGGTGTTATTAGACCAGGTATAGTCCATAGAATAGACAAAGATACATCTGGTCTTCTTATGATAGCTAAGAATAATTATGCACATAATTTTTTAGCAGAACAATTAAAAGAACATACTATAACTAGGGAGTATGAATTTATATGTTATGGTGTTGTTAAAGAAGATAGAATAACTGTAGACAAGCATATAGGAAGGAACCCTAAAGATAGGCTAAAAATGGCCATAGTAAAAGATGGGAGAAATGCAACTACGCATTTTGAAGTGGTAGAAAGATTTGAGAAATTTACTCATATGAGGGCTAGGCTTGAAACTGGTAGAACTCATCAAATAAGAGTTCATGCTTTATCTATAAATCACCCACTTTTAGGTGACAATGTATATGGTCCAAAAGAAAATAAGTTTAAATTAAAAGGACAAACTTTACATGCCAAGAAATTGGGATTTATACATCCTACTACAAAGGAGTATATTGAATTTAATTCAGAATTACCTGAGTATTTTAAGGAAGTTATTAGAAAAATTAAATAAGATTTTGTGTAGTACTATAAATCATTTATTTGGTTTTATATAAGTGATAAATTTAGTGAAATTTAACTAAAATATTTTATATTAAAGCATTTTGCTTAAAAAAGCTTGAAAAATTTGAAATATAAATATATAATTTGAGTTAATGGATTATAAAAATTATCTTTAAACGATACAGAGATATCGTAAGACAATTGCTAAATTAGACTGTATATTTTTATATAAGAGCTTCTTGTCTTGTGATGAGGAGTTTTTTGTTGTTTAAATTGGAAATTTAAGTAAAAATAAAATTATAAAAATTAAAAGAAAGGAGTAGATTTGTCAAAAATATATATTATATATTTGACAATAATTATGATATGGTAGAAAAAGCTCAATTAATGGATGAAAAGGCAATAGCAAGAGCAATTACTAGAATAAGTCATGAAATAATTGAAAGAAATAAAGGTGTAGAAAATCTAGTTTTAGTTGGAATAAAAACTAGAGGTGTACCAATTGCAAATAGAATTTCTAAAAGAATAGAACAAATAGAAGGAACAAAAGTGGATACAGGAGATATTGATATAACATTGTATAGAGATGATTTGGAAAAAATTGACGTTGAACCTGTAGTTAAAGGAACTTATTTAGATTTTAATGTAAATGATAAGACTGTGGTTTTAGTTGATGATGTTTTATATACAGGAAGAACTGTGAGAGCAGCACTGGATGCTATTATTGATATAGGAAGACCTAAGTCAATACAATTAGCAGTATTAGTGGATAGAGGGCACAGAGAGTTGCCTATAAGAGCAGATTATGTAGGAAAGAATGTACCTACTTCTAGGCATGAAATTATATCTGTTAGTTTACTAGAGATTGATGGAGAAGATTCAGTTACAATCAAAGAATAATAATTTTAAAATATTGTATAAAAGCTTAGCATTGAATAGTCAGGGAGGAGGATAAAGCTTACATAGATTGCACAAAATAAATATCATAATTTTATGTATGTGTGTCTTAATGTAACCTTTATTCTCCTTTGTTTGAGTTTTAGTGTCGTAAAATGTAAAAAAAGCGAATTATATAATAAATATATATAGATTAAAGAATAGAATCTAGGGAATGATAATTAATTAAAAGATATTAATTAAACAGAGAATTTATTTATATATAATAATTTTGGAGGTTTTTATGAAAAAAACAATAATGTCTTTACAGCATCTATTAGCCATGTTTGGAGCGACAGTATTAGTTCCCATTTTGACAGGTTTTAATCCGTCAGTTGCCATTTTCTGTGCTGGTGTTGGTACATTGATATTTCATTTTTGTACAGAAGGAAAAGTACCTGCCTTTTTAGGTTCAAGTTTTGCATTTATACCAGTTATACTGGCTGCTAAAGAGGCATATGGTGGAGATTTAGCATATGCTCAAGGTGGTATAATAGTAGCAGGATTAATTTATATTATAATGTCAATTATAGTAAAAGTTGTTGGAGTAAATAAAATTAAATTGTATTTTCCAGCACAAGTTACAGGAGCTATGATAGTAGTTATAGGATTAAATTTATTGCCAACAGCTTTTAGTATGGCTTCAGCAAATTTTGTAATAGCATTTATAACTTTAGCAATAGCAATTTTAACTAATAAGTTTGGTAGAGGATTTATAAAGCAATTAGGAATATTAATAGCTGTTTTTTCTGGATATATAATATGCTTAATATTAAATTTAGTAGATGTAACTACAATTACAGAAGCAAGTTTATTTGCAATACCTAACTTTACAATACCTAAGTTTAGCTTAGGAGCAATTGTAATTATATCTCCAGTTGTATTAGCTGTATTTATGGAACACATAGGAGATATGACTACTAATGGTGCTGTAGTAGGTAAAAACTTTATAGAAAATCCAGGTCTAAATAGAACTTTACTTGGAGATGGATTTGCAACTATAGTTGCAGGTTGTTTAGGTGGACCAGCTAATACAACTTATGGAGAAAATACAGCTGTACTTGCTATAACTAAAAACTATGACCCTTCAATTCTTAGACGTACAGCAGTCTTTGCTATATTACTTGCTTGTGTAGGCAAGTTTGGAGGATTTCTTCAAAGTATACCGAGTTCAGTTATGGGTGGAATTAGTATAATGCTATTTTCAATGATAACTTATGTGGGATTAAAAACTATAAGAGATAGTTCTTGTGTAGAAAGTAAAATTAATTTGTTAATAATAGCAGTTATATTACTAATAGGTCTTGGAACAACATACCTGTCTAATAAAGGTATCTCTATAGGTATACCAATAACAAGTACAGTAAAGATAACAGGTCTTAGCTTAGCTGCAATTGTTGGAATTGTATTAAATAGAATTTTAAATCATAAGGATTTTAAAGCTAAAGAATAGTAAATAATAACTTGTATAATTTTAAATAATTAAATTTCTATAGACATTTGTAATTAATGTTGATATAATGATTAAAAATAAATGAAAGAAAGGGCAAGGTAACTGGGACAATGAGAATATAATCTATTTTTTATAATTTAAAGTATTGTAGTTTTTGAAAAGCCTATTTTAGTGGCTTTATTTACGGTGCTTAAATTAAGGAGAGTAGATTATAGTCTATACGTTTATTTGTTATGCCTATTTATGTAAATCTCTCCTTATATTTAAGTGTGTTAAGGAGGGATTTTTTTATGTTGTTAGTAAAAGTAGAAAATTTGAAGAAATATTATTCTGATAGATTAGTTTTAGATATAGATAAGTTTGAAGTTTCAGAAGGTGAGAAAATAGGTCTAGTTGGTTCAAATGGTCAAGGAAAAACAACTTTATTAAAGGCAATATTAGGTGAAATAGAAATTGATGAAGGTCAAATTTATCTTACAGACAGCTATTCTTATATAAGTCAAAGTGAAAATAACATTGAAACATGTAATAATAGCAGAGAAAAGAGTATTTTAAATGCTCCTGATAGATTTGAGGAGTACTTATCAGGAGGTGAAAAAGTTAAGCTAAAGATAGCAGATGCACTAAGTGATAAGAAAAGTATGCTAATAGCTGATGAGCCAACTTCAAACTTAGATAAAAAAAGTATTGGTATTTTAGAAAATATGTTTAAAAGGTATGAGGGAGCATTATTATTAATATCCCATGACAGACGTTTCTTAGATGAGTTATGTACAACTATATTGGAGTTAGAAAATGGAAAATTAAAAGTTTATAAAGGCAATTACACCGATTATTTAATGCAAAAAGATGAAGAATTAAAAAGGGCTGATTTTGAGTATCAGGAATATGTTAAAGAGAAAAAAAGGCTTGAAAAAGCCCTTTTATACAAAAAATCTTTAAGTGATGGTATAAGAAAAACTCCAAAACGAATGGGGAACTCAGAGGCGAGATTACACAAAATGGGTGGGCAAACTAATAAGAAAAAATTAGACTCAAATGTGAACGCTATAAAAACTAGAATTGATAAGCTTGAGGTAAAAAATAAACCTAAGGTTTCTGCTGAAATGAAGATTAAGATTCAAGATGGTATGGAGATAATTAGTAAAAATTTAGTAGAGATAAAAGATATGACTTTAACTTTGAGAAATAAACTCTTACTAGATAATGTTTCCCTTAAAATAAAAAGAGGTAAGAAAATAGCTTTACTAGGTGATAATGGATGTGGAAAAAGCACTCTGCTAAAAGAAATATTAAATAATAAAAATGACTGTATAAAAACAAATGGTAAGGTAAAGATAGGTTATTTCGACCAACATCAAAGTATATTAGACGAAGAAGAGAGTGTTTTATACAACACTAAAATTAGTAGTTCATTTGATGAGTCTTTTATAAGGATAAATTTAAATTTATTTGGATTTAAAGGTGATGATGTCTACAAAAAAGTAAAAGTACTCAGTGGTGGAGAAAAGGTAAAAATAGCTCTATGTAAAATAATATTGGAAGATAATAACTTTTTAGTATTGGATGAACCAACAAATTACTTAGATATAAAATCTATGGAGGCACTAGAAAAAGCATTGATAAATACTGATAAAACTATGCTTATAGTATCTCATGATAGAGTATTTACATCGCATATTTGTAACTATATTGTAGAGATAAAAGATAATAAGATAAGAGAATTTGATTGTACTTATGATGAATATATAGTTAATAGAAATAAAAAAACTCCTAGTAGAGATAGTCAAGCTAAAAAAGAAAATCTTTTAGTGTTAGAAAATAGACTTACAAATGTTATCTCTATGTTATCTATAGAAAAAGATAATACAAAGAAAGAACATTATGAATCAGAATATAATGAGTTATTAAAGCAAATCAGCAAAATAAAAAATAGTTTGTTAGAAAATTAAATGTATCTTTATCATTTCAGCAATGAAAAATAGGGCTATCTCTATTTTGAGATAGCCCTTTTTCATTTGACATGATAATATATAATTATTTGAAATTAAATTTTATTCTGATTTAACTTTAAGCTTGGCTACCATTTCTTCTTCAGGAGTAACATAAATAGTACTATTAGTCTCGTAAATAACCATACCTGGTTTAGAACCACTAGGTTTTTTTACATTTTTTCTTTTAGTGTAGTCTATAGGTACTTGAGAAGAAAGCTTTGACTTACTAAAAAATGCTGCCAGCATAGCTCCTTCAAATATAGTGTTATCAGGTACTTCCTTACCAGCACACTTTATTATTACGTGAGAACCAGGAATATTCTTTGTGTGCATCCACAAGTCATCATTATCAGCAAGTCTTAGTGTAAGATAGTCATTCTGTTTATTATTTTTACCAACTAAAATCTTAAATCCATCAGAAGAAATAAATTCATGAGGTTTTGTAGAAGGAATAGTATCTTTTTTGCTATTTTTCTTTTGAGCCTTGATATAACCAACCTTAGCAAGTTCTTCTTTTATATCTTGTAGTTCAGCTAAATTTTCGCAGTTTTCAATACTTAAAATTATATTTTCTAAGTAATCTATTTCTTCCTTATTTAATGAAATCTGATGAGATATTTCAACTTTAGCATGTTTCATTTTATTATACTTTTTAAAATATTTTTGAGCATTTTCAGATGGTGTCAAGTTTTTGTTTAATTCTATAGTTACATTCTTACAATTTTCATCATAAAAATTAGCAACTTCAATATTTTCCATACCTTTTTCTACCATATAGATATATGAAGTAATCAACTCTCCTTTTACCTTATAAATATCTGCATTTTCAGACTCTGATAATTCTTCCTCTTGTTTCTTTAGTTTATTATAAAGTCTATCAAGTTTAACTGATATGCTCTTCTTTAAGTCAGATGAACGTTGATTAATTCTATCCTTAATATCTTTAGTTCTATAAAAATCTTCTAGGATACGAGACATACTATCTTTATTGATATATGATAAATCATTAAATAATGTAAGATTTACACAACTGAAATCTACTACTTTATCCACTTTTTTATCTATAACAATACAAGGTGAGTATTTGCTAGCATTTATAGCACTGAACAAACTACAAAATTCTTTGTATAAAGAATCAAACTGTTCGTTAGTTACATCCTTTATAGAAGTACTTTGATTTACATTTGCTCGGTAACAGATTTCTTTGGATATAGTAGGGCTTATACCTAGAAATTTAGAATATATAGACTTAAAAATAGGTCCTTCAAATTCATTCAAGTTATTAATAAACAAATCTTTAGATATACTATCAAGAGGGTTAAGTTTATCTTGTTTTGGTGGCAACGAATAGCTATGAGCAGGTAAAACCTGACGCACTCTACTTATGCTAAAAGGTACTCTTTTTATTGAATCTATAATTTTATCATCTTCATCATGAGTTATTATTATGTTGCTATGTCTTCCCATAATTTCAATCATAATATTTTTAGTTGTTTTTTCTTTTAGTTCATCCAAGGATTCAATACTTATCTTTATTATTCTTTCAAAGCCTATTTGAGAAATTTCTACTATGTTACCACCTTGTATATATTTTCTAAGTAACATACAAAACATAGGTGCTTTTAGAGGGTTTTCTTTTTGATAATTACTTGTAAGATAAACCCTAGGATTTGAAGCACTTGCACTTAAAACCAATCTGAAATTTTCTTTATTATTTCTTATATTAAAAATTACCTCATCATCTTCAGGTTGATGTATTTTATCTATTTTACCGCCTGTAAGTTTTGATGATAATTCATCTACTATTGAATGTATAACTAATCCATCTAATGCCATATATAGCACCCCTTTCTTTGACCAAAATAGTCAGTAAATTAATTATACACATAATATATGCTTTGTGACTAGGGGAAATTTAAACAAGATAGTAATATTTGAATTGAATAATTATTTATGCTTATTTATGAAAGGAAATACTATATTTTAAAATTAATAATTTAAAGTTGATTAAATGTAAAATAAATATAGTATAATTATTGTGTAAAGTATAAGTTATTATAATATATGAACTTTAAAAAATAAATCAATTTTAAAGTATAATAGTACATAAATATGAAAGAAGGTTGAAAAAATGAAATTTATTGATTTAAGAAGTGATACTGTTACTATGCCTACTGATGAAATGAGAGAAGCTATGGCAAAGGCTCCTGTTGGAGATTCAATCTTTAGGGATGACCCAACTGTAAATAAACTTGAAGAATTAGCAGCAGCTAAAGTTGGAAAAGAAGATGCTATTTTTCTTCCAAGTGGAACTTTTGGAAATCAACTGGCTTTATTTACTCACTGCTTAAGAGGACAAGAAATCATTATTGGTAAGGGTTATCACATTGTAACTCATGAAGTTGGAGCACCTGCTGTAATAGCTGGAGTTCAACTTAGAACTATAGATGAAGATGAAAATGGAGCTCTTAATCCTGAGCTTGTTGAAAAGGCAATTAGAAGAGATGACATACATGAACCACAAACAGGTCTTATATGTGTAGAAAATGCGTATTCAGGTGGAACTGTTGTGAGTCTTGAAAATTTAAAAGAGATTAAAAAGATAGCTGAGAAACATAACTTACCAGTACATTTAGACGGAGCAAGATTATTTAATGCAGCATTAACTTTAGGTATAGAAGCTAAAGAAATGGCAAAGTATTGTGATAGTGTTATGTTCTGTGTATCAAAAGGTTTAGCTGCACCAATGGGCTCTATACTTGCTGGAAGTAAAGAATTCATAGCAAAAGCTAGAAGAAAGCAAAAAATTATGGGTGGAGGAATGAGACAAGTTGGTATAGTTGCAGCTGCTGGTATCATTGCCATTGAAAAAATGACATTAAGATTAAATGAAGACCACGAAAATGCAACATATTTAGCTTGTGAATTAAATAAAATAGACGGCATTGAAGTAAACAATATTAATCCAGACATAAGCATGGTGTTCTTTAAAATGAGTGAAGAGGTTATAAAAGAGGATGTCTTAATAAAAGAATTTTTTGACAGAAATATAAAGATTAATAAAATGGAAAATGGTGAGTATAGATTTGTAACTCATGTAGATATCACTAAAGCAGATTTGGATTATGTTTTAAAAACACTTAAAGAGTTAATAGGTGTATGTTAATAGAAAGCTACAAAAAGAGAATTATAGCTAACTATTAGATGTTTAATTATAAAATTCATAAATAGTTTAAATAAAACATACATAAAATTCATATAGAAATATTATTATATAAACATAGAAAGAACTAGCTTAAAAACATAATATAATTACCCTAATTGTAATGGCAACTCTCCCTCACATCCTCAAATTATAGTTGTCATTACAAAACTTTTCCCATAAATTATAAGTTTATGGGAATTTTTTTATGTTATAATAGTTTAAGTGTTAATTTACAAAGGAGCGATACTTATGAAATTTTGGAAACTACATGGAATAGGTAATGATTTTATTGCAGTAGATGGAAGATTCGACAATATAGATTCATCGAATTATACTGCTTTAGCAAAAAAAGTATGCCATAGAAGATTTTCTGTAGGAGCGGATGGCTTATTAGTCGTAAAAGATTCAAAAGTTGCAGATATAGAAATGGTATATTACAATTCTGATGGCTCAAGAGCAGCCATGTGTGGAAATGGTCTTAGATGTTTTTGTAAATTTGTTTATGATAATGGGATAGTAAAAAAAGAAAATTTTACAGTAGATACATTGGATGGCATTAAAGATATAAAAATAAACCTTACAAATGGCGAAATAAATTCCATAAGAGTCAATATGGGAGAAGGAAGTTTTATAGCTAAAGATGTTCCAGTATCTACAGATAAAGAGCGTTTTGTGCAAGAAAGTATAAAAGTTCTAGATAGGGATTTTATGCTTACTTCTATGTTGATGGGGGTTCCTCATACAGTAGTTATAGTAGATGAACTAGATGTGGATGATGTTTGTAAATATGGAAAAGAGATTGAAAATAATAAAATATTTCCTGAAAAAACGAATGTAAATTTTGTAAAGGTAGAAGATAAGTATAATATACATGTTTACACTTGGGAAAGAGGTTGTGGATATACTTTAGGCTGTGGGACTGGTATGACTGCATCAGCAATAGTATGCAATTTACTTAACATGGTGGAAAGTAGTGTAAATGTAACTTCTCAAGGTGGAACAGTTAAAATAGATGTAGGAGAGTTCTCTTATATGACAGGTCCAGCAGTAAAAATATGTGAAGGTGTTTTGGAGGATTAAGTAATGGCTATAAGTATGACTGGTTTTGGAAGAGGGGAATACAAAGATGACAATTATTATTTTCTAGTGGAATGTAAAACGATAAATCATAAGTATTCAGATATAAATATACGTCTTCCAAGAAAAATTTCATTTTTAGAGGATAAAGTTAGAAATTTAGTAAAAAATTATGTAAAAAGAGGAAGAGTAGATTTATACATAAAATTTGACTTATTAGGCAAAGAAGATGTAAACTTAAACTTTGACGAAGGACTAGCTTCTCAATATATAGAGATACTAAAAGAAATAAAAAACAAATTCGATATTATAGATGATATTAGTGTTATGAATGTTGCAAGGTTTCCTGATATTGTAAAAATAGAAGAAAAAGAAGACGATGAAGATTTATTATGGTCAATGTTGAATCAAGCCGTTGAAGACGCATTAATAAAATTAAAAGAAATGAGAAGTGAAGAAGGTAAAAAACTAGCAGAAGATATTACTATGAGATGTGATTTATTAAAAACTCATATAGAAGAAATTGAAAAATATTCAAGTAGTGTTGTAGAAGATTATAGGGAAAAATTGAATTTAAGAATAAGTGAATTGTTGGATGACCCAAGTATAATGGATGAAAATAGATTGGCACAAGAAGTTGCAATATATGCAGATAAAAGTAGTATAACAGAAGAAATAGTTAGATTTAAAAGTCATATAGGCCAACTTAAAAACACTATATTTAAAGATGATTCTATAGGTAGAAAAATTGATTTCTTAATACAAGAGATGAACAGAGAGACTAATACTATAGGTTCAAAGTCATCTGATATAAATATAACTAATTTAGTCGTGGAAGTAAAAAGCGAATTAGAAAAAATAAGAGAACAAATACAAAATATAGAGTAAGAATACAATATTAGAAGGGGAATGCTTAAATGTTTGCGAAAAAAGGATTATTGCTAGTTGTATCAGGACCATCAGGTGCAGGAAAAGGTACTATTTGCAAAGAACTACTTAAAGAAAATGATACAATAAAACTTTCTGTATCAGCTACTACAAGAAAACCAAGAACTGGAGAAGTTGATGGAGTAAATTATTTCTTCATAAGTAAGGAAAAGTTTGAAGAAATGATAAAAAAAGGTGAGTTTTTGGAGTATGCTCAAATTTATGATAATTTTTATGGAACTCCAAAAGCAGCAATAATGGAATGTTTAGAAAAAGGTCAGGATGTACTATTAGAGATTGAAATGCAAGGGGCAAAACAAATAAAAGAAGTTTGCCCAGAGGGAGTATTTATATTTGTACTACCACCATCACTTGAAGAACTAAAAAATAGAATTGTTGGAAGAGGTACAGAAACAGAAGCTGAAATAGAAAAGAGATTTAGTTGTGCATATGAAGAGATTAAAATGATTAAGGATTATGATTATTTTATATTTAATGAAGATGTAAAAACATCTGCTAAAGAAATAGAAGGTATAATATCATCTGAAAAGAATAAAGTTAGCAGATATAAAAATATTATAATAGAGAAATTCAAGGAGGAATTATAATTATGTTAAAACCATCTATCAATGAGGTACTAGAAAAAATAGACAACAGATACTATTTAGTAGGGACTGTTTCAAAGAGAGCAAGAAAATTAATTGATGGAGAAGAGCCATATGTTTCAAATAAAGCTAAAGAAAAGCCTGTATGTGTAGCTACTAAGGAAGTTGCAAGTGGAAAAATAACATATAGATTATTGACAGAAGAAGAAATAGAGATAGAAGAAGCTAGACACCATGCTGAGCAACATAAACAAATTTCAGAAGAGGAGTAAGGACATGCTAAAAGATAAAACTGTTGTAATTGGCATAAGCGGCGGAATCGCTGCGTATAAGGCTTGTGATGTTGTAAGTAAGTTAAAAAAACTAAATGCAAATATCCATGTTATAATGACAAAATCGGCAACAGAGTTTGTTAAACCACTTACACTTCAATCACTAAGTCAAAATTATGTAGTAGAAGATATGTTTGAAGAACCAAAGACTTGGGAAGTTGAGCATATATCATTAGCAAAAAAGGCAGATTTATTCTTAATAGTGCCAGCAAGTGCAAATATTATAGGAAAAATTGCAAATGGTATAGCTGATGATATGTTGACAACTACTGTTATGGCAACCAAAGCACAAGTTCTTATGGCACCAGCTATGAATACTAATATGTATGAAAATCCAATTGTCCAAAAAAATATTCAGACTTTAAAAGATTTTGGGTACAAATTTATTGAACCAGAAAGTGGAAGACTTGCATGTGGAGATATTGGAGCAGGTAAATTGGCTAGTCCAGATGTAATAGTAGAGGAAGTATTAGCTAATATTACTAAAGAGCAAGATTTAAAAGGTCAAAGCATTATAGTTACAGCTGGTCCAACTGTAGAAAGTATAGACCCAGTAAGATATTTAACTAATAGGTCTTCTGGGAAAATGGGATATTCTATAGCAAAAGAAGCTATATCTAGAGGCGCTGATGTAACATTAATATCAGGTCCTACAAATCTTTCTATTCCACAAAATCTTAAAAAGTTTGTGAAAATAGAATCAGCACAAGATTTGTATGAAGCAGTAGTATCAAATTTAAGTGAAAATAAAATAGTAATTCAAAGTGCAGCAGTTGCAGATTATAAGCCAAAAACCTATTCTGACAAAAAGATTAAAAAGAAGAATGATGATTTATCAATAGAACTAAGTAGGAATTATGATATTGCTTATGAAATAGGAAAAATAAAAGAAGATAGGATATTAGTAGGATTTGCAGCTGAAACTAACGACCTTATAGAGCATGCCAAAGGAAAAATAAAAAAGAAAAATCTAGATTTTATTGTGGCAAATGACTTAACTAAAGAGGGCGCTGGTTTTAGAACTGATACTAATATTGTAAAAATAATAGATGTAGAAGGAAGTATTACGGAGTATCCTAAAATGAAAAAAGAAGAAGTAGCTAATGTTATTTTAAATAGAATTAAAACGTTACTTGAGAAATAAGAACTTTTTTAAATATGATATTTGTGTATTTTATCACAGCTAAAGTAGCTGAAAGCTGCAATTTAATTTTAGCGAGTAAAAACTCGCAAATGTCAGTTAAATTGTAGTTTTCAGCATTTATTTTGCCATAAAGTATAAAATATAATTAATAGTTAATTATTAAGATATAGTCAATATTATTAGTAACTTGAAATTTTTATAAATACTGAGATTTTTGACATTTTGTAAAATACATTAGAATATAAACATTAGATTAAATTTAAGTAGAGGTTTTACAATGAAAAAATATGCAAAGGTAATAGTTAGAAGTAATACTATATACACAGATAATTTATTTACATATCAAATTCCTGTATTTTTATCAGAATCTATAAGAATTGGACATAGAATATTAGTGCCATTTGGAAAGGGTAATAAACCAACAGAAGCCTTTGTATTTCAATTTACAGACAATTTAGAAGAAAAAATAAAGACAAAAGAAATAATTGATGTATTAGATGAGAATCCAATATTTAGAGAAGAAGAATTGGAATTGGTTTATTGGATGAAAAATAGATATTTGTGCACTTATATAGAATGTATAAATTTAATATATCCAAAAGGATACAAATTAAATAATTATAAAGTAATATTATTAGGTGAAAGTTTAATTGGATTAAACGAAGTTCAGTTAAAAGAAAAAATATTGACCTTAAGTGATAAAAATAGAGAAATAGTAGAAAAAGTAATTGATAGTAAAGGAAAAATTAAGGTTGATAAGTTAAAATATATACCAAATCTAAATAGCTCTTTGTACACAATGAATAAAAATGGAATCATAAAACTATGTTGGGAATATAAAAATCATAAAAATGAAAAGAAAGTATGTTATATATCTTTGAGCTTGGAAAGTGATAAAATTGATGATTATATAGAACAAAATAAAATAAATGTGGGAAGCAAGCAAAAAGAGATATTAAGTTTTCTTAAAAATAATGAAAAGGTAGAGATAAATGATTTATTAGATTTATTAAATGCTTCAAGACAAAGTATAACTTCTTTAAATAAAAAAAAGTTAATAACATTAGAGTTTAAGGATTATTATAGAGAACCAAAAAGTATTTACAAATCTACATCAAAAAGTATAAAATTAAACAATGAGCAACAACAAGCGGTTGATGAGATAAAGTCGAATATGTTTGTGGATGATAAAAAACCATACTTAATTCATGGTGTAACTGGAAGTGGAAAAACCGAAGTTTATATGGAAATAATAGAATTTGCACTAAATCAAGGTTTAGATAGTATATTTTTAGTTCCTGAAATAGCACTAACTCCTCAAACAATAGATAGGTTGAAGAGTAGGTTTGGTGATTTAGTAGGAGTGTTTCACAGTAAACTATCTGAAGGAGAAAAGCATGATGTCTATAAAGCTGTAAAAGCAGGTAGAATAAGAATTTTAATTGGAGCTAGGTCAGCTCTATTTGCCCCTTTTAATTCTTTAGGGATTATAATAATTGATGAATTCCATGAGTCATCATATAAGTCTGAGAAGAATCCAAAATTTAATTCTATAGAGGTAGCTAGATTTATGGCATTAAAAAATAATCTAACTCTTATTTTAGGTTCAGCTACTCCTTCAATTGAAGAATACTATAAAGCAAAATCTGGAGAATACAAACTTATAAATATAAAGAATAGAGCAAATGATAAACCACTTCCAAATATTGAAGTTGTAGACATGAAAGATGAGTTGGACAAGGGAAATAGAAGTATATTCAGTTTAAAACTTCAAAAAGAAATAAATTGTGCAATTGAAGAAAATAGTCAAGTTATACTATTTTTAAATAGAAGAGGTTATGCAAATTTTGTATCTTGTAGAAAATGTGGATATGTGTTTCAATGTGAAAATTGTGACATATCTTTAACTTATCATAAGAAAAGTAATACTGGAAGATGCCACTATTGTGGGTATGAGAAAGAAATCCCAAAAGAATGTCCTGAGTGTAAAAGCCACTATGTTAAGCCTTTTGGAGTTGGCACTCAAAAGATTGAAGAAGAATTAAAACATATTTTTCCAGATATAAGAACTTTGCGAATGGATAAGGATACAACTTCAAAAAAAGGTGCTTTAGATGAAATACTAAATAAATTTAAAGATAAAGAAGCAGATGTACTTATTGGGACACAGATGTTAAGTAAAGGGTTAGATTTTGATAATGTAACTTTAGTAGGTATTTTATCTGCAGATATGATATTAAATTTTCCAGACTTTAAAAGTTTTGAAACTACATTTCAGTTGATAACTCAAGTTTCTGGAAGAGCAGGGAGAGCCGATAAAGAGGGTAAAGTAGTACTTCAGACCTATGATACTGAACACTATGCTATCAAGCATGCTATTGAATATGATTATGAAGGTTTTTATGAAGATGAGATAAAAATAAGAAAAGCATTTGGATATTCTCCTTTTAATAACATGTTGAGTGTAGTTGTTAGTGGTGAAGATGAAAGATTAGTAATAAAAAATATAAAAAATATGTATGCATCATTGATTTATTTATTAGAAAAAAGGGGTATAAATAATTTAGAATTTATATTAGGTCCAAACCCATGTTCAATATCAAAAATAAATCAAAATTATAGATGGCAGATACTCTTTAAAGATGAAAATATTGAAATTAATCTGTTAAAGGGTATAATAAAATATATATGTATAACAAAACGAGATTTGATATTTGATAAGAATATCAATGTATCTATAGATATTAATCCAAACAGTGTATTATAAATTTAGGAGGAAATATAATGGCTTTAAGACAAATAGTTCAAATAGGAGAACCAGTATTAAGAAAGAAATCAAAAAAGGTTGAAAAAATTGATGAGAAAATAATACAATTATTAGATGATATGGCAGAAACTATGTATGATGCAGATGGTGTCGGATTAGCTGCACCTCAAGTTGGAATTTTAAAAAGAGTAGTTGTAATAGACATTGGAGAAGAACTTATAGAGCTTATAAATCCTGAGATAATAGAAACATCTGGAGAACAAATAGATGAGGAAGGATGTTTAAGTGTTGTTGGAGAAGCTGGAGATGTTCGAAGACCAAATTATGTAAAAGTTAGAGCTTTAAATAGAAATGGTGAAACAATAGAGTTAGAAGGAGAAGAACTTTTAGCTAGAGCATTTTGTCATGAGATAGACCATTTAGATGGAATTCTATTTGTTGACAGAATAGAAAAGTAGTAGGAGTTGATTTAATGAAAATAGTATTTATGGGGACACCCGATATAGCTGTTCCTTGTTTACAAAAAATAATAGATGAGAAGTATGATATATTAGGTGTTGTAACTCAGCCAGATAAACCAAAAGGAAGAGGTAAAAAACTGGGAATGAGTCAAGTCAAAGAACTTGCAATTGAAAATAACATACCTGTATATCAACCAATTAAAGCTAGAGATGAAGAATTTATAGCGATAATGAAATCTTTAAATCCAGATGTAATAGTAGTTGTAGCTTTTGGACAGATACTTCCAAAAGAAATATTAGAAATTCCTAAACTTGGATGTATAAATGTTCATGTGTCTTTACTTCCAAAATATAGAGGTGCGGCACCTATAAATTGGGTAATAATAAATGGTGAAGAAAAGACTGGTGTTACAACTATGTACATGGACGAAGGGTTAGATACTGGAGACATGATACTAAAGACAGAAGTAAATCTTGATGAAAATATAACAGCAGGAGAACTTCATGATAAAATGATGAATATAGGTGCAGAAACTTTAAAAGAAACATTAAAGTTAATTGAAGAAGGAACTGCACCAAGAGAAGTGCAAAACCATGAAGAATTTTCTTATGCACCAATAATGAATAAATCATTAGGAAATATAGATTTTTCAAAAAATGCTATGGAAATACACAATTTAGTTAGAGGTGTAAACCCATGGCCAAGTGCTTATACTACTTATAATGGTGTTACAATGAAAATTTGGAAAACTAAAGTATTAGATGAAAAAAGCACAAAAGACGCAGGTACAATAATTGATGTAAATAAAGATGGAATAAAAGTGAGTACTAAAGATAAGGTTCTTTTAATTGAAGAAATTCAGATGCCAAATAAAAAGAGAATGTTGGTTGGTGAATATATAAAAGGGAATACTATAGAAACTGGTTTAGTATTGGGTTAGGTGAAAAGTATGACAGATATAAGGAAGTATTTAACAAGTGTTGGGATTTTAATTTTAATATTAGGAATTTTAGTAGGAGTTGTAAACTTTTTTATAATGAGTTTAACTCAAATATTTTCTTTAGCAATAAATATTATAATAATATCTCTAATACTTATAATACTATGTTCAACAATAATTACTTATAGAGTAATTAAAGGTAAGAATGTTAACTCAAATATAATGAAAATAAACTTTAAGATTGCCAGTGGCTTATTTCCTATTGTATCTTTCATTGCATCATCATTTGGTATGTCAAAAAGTGAGATTAGAAGGATATATATAAAGTTAAATAATGAATATATATACAGTAATAAATATAATTTTAATCCAGAGGATATAATAATTTTAATACCTCATTGTATTCAAGAGAATAGTTGTAAATTAAAAGTTACTAATGATATAGATAATTGTAAAGAATGTGGAAGATGCAACATAGGAGAATTAACTAAGTTAAAGAAGAGAAGTAAAGTAAAAATCTTTGTAGCTACAGGTGGAACTTTAGCTAGAAAGATTATAATAGACAATAAACCTAAAGCTGTTATAGCTGTTGCATGTGAAAGAGATTTAACATCTGGAATACAAGATATAAAAAAAATTCCTGTTTTAGGTGTATTTAACAAAAGACCTAATGGACCTTGTGTAAATACTAATGTAGATATGGTAGATATTGAAAAAGCTATAGATTTTTTAACAGGAAAATAAACTAACTTGTAATTAAACTGTTTTTAAGCTATATGAATATTAAGAGGATGTGTAAAAATATATTTTAGGAGAGTGTTATTTATGTACCCTGTATATGGCGGGTTTTGGGGATTTGACCCTACGATGATTATATTAATTCCAGCTATACTATTCACTGCATATGCGCAATTTAAAGTGAGTTCAACAACAAATAAGTATTTGAGAGTAAAAACACGTCGAGGATATACTGGAGAACAAACAGCGAGAAGAGTACTTGATTCAAATGGTCTATATGATGTAAGTATAGAAATGGTTAGAGGTCATTTAAGTGACCACTATGACCCAAGAAGAAAGGTAGTAAGGTTATCAGAAGATGTATATTATGGGTCTTCTATAACTTCTGTTGCAGTAGCTGCACATGAGTGTGGTCATGCAATGCAACATGCTAAAGGTTATGCTCCCCTTCAAATAAGAAGTAGCTTAGTGCCAGTAGTAAATTTTGCATCAAGTATATCTTGGTTTCTAATATTTATAGGATTTATTATGGCTGGTCCATTTTTAAAAATTGGAATACTATTATTTTCAGCTTCAGTATTATTTCAGATAATAACATTACCTGTAGAATTTAATGCTTCAAGTAGAGCAATTGTTCAACTTGGAAATTTAGGTATTATAGATGAAAGTGAGTCGAGACAAAGTAGAAAAGTACTTTCAGCAGCAGCTTTAACATATGTTGCAGCAGCATTGGTTTCAATACTTCAATTACTTAGATTGTTACTAATAGCTCAAAGAAGAGATGACTAAAAGTAAAGTGGGTTGTTTAGAAACAACCCTTTTTTATGTTTAATAAAAGGGAGAAATTTATATGGACGCAAGAGAAATTGGATTTAAGGTATTATGTGATATAGAGAAAAATAATAACTACTCAAATATTGCAATAAACAAACATTTTAAAAACTTAGAAATAAGTGACATGGATAGAGGGCTTGCAACAGAATTAATCTATGGAGTAATAGAAAATAAGTATTATTTAGATTACATAATCAATAAACTTTCAAAAATAAAAGTAAAAAAAATGTCAACTTATGTTAAAATCTTTTTAAGAATGGGAACATACCAAATTTTATTTTTGGATAGTATATCAGATTATGCAGCAGTTAATGAAACTGTAAAATTAGCAAAGAAATATGATAAAAAATCTTCTGGTTTTATAAATGCTATTCTTAGAAATGAAATAAGAAGTAAAGATACTATAATGGATATAACTGAGGAAGAAAGTGTAAAATATTTATCTATAAAGTACTCTTATAATTCTTGGATTATAAAAAACTGGATAGATAATTTTGGACAAGAATTTACGGAAGATTTATTAGAAGCAAACAATGAAAAACCAAGTATCTATATAAGAACAAACACACTTAAAATAAGTAGAGAAGAACTTATTGAAAAATTAAATAAAATGGGTATTGTATGTTTTAAAGTTCCTATGGTAGAAGAAGCTATTAAAGTCGAAAAAATGAAGAATATAGAAAAAAATGAATTATTTAAGGATGGTTTATTTACAATTCAAGATATAAGTTCTATGATAGTAGGGAAAGTAATTAATCCAAAAGAAGATTCATATGTTTTGGATGTATGTAGTGCTCCTGGAGGAAAGTCTACCCACTTAGCTACTTTAATGAATAATACTGGTAAAGTAATAGCTAGAGATATTTTTGAGCACAAATTAAAGCTTATAAAAAATACTGTAAATAGGCTAGGTATAAAAAATGTATGTGTAGAAAAGTTTGATGCTTCTGAAATTGATGAAAATAGTATAAGTAAATTTGATTATGTTTTAGCAGATGTTCCTTGTTCTGGTCTAGGTATAATAAGACGTAAGCCAGAGATTAAATACAAGAAAGAAGAAGATTTAAAAGATATTACTTCTATACAAAAGAAAATTTTAGAAAATGCGTCAAAGTATGTTAAAATTGGTGGAAATTTAGTATATAGTACATGCACAATTCAAGATGTGGAAAATATAAATATAATTACTTCTTTTATTGAAGAAAATAATAATTTTGAATTAATTCCAATTGATACAGTAAATGTAGATTTGGATAATCAAGATAAAGGATATTTAAAGATATATCCTAATATTCATGGTATAGATGGTTTTTTCATAGCAAAATTAAAGAGAATAAGGTAGTGAAGATAATGGAAAAGAAAAAGATAGTATTAAAAAATTTTACTGAAGATGAACTCAAAGAATTTATGAAGACTATAGATGAAAAGCCCTTTAGAGGAAGTCAAATATTTGCTTGGATATATAAGGGTGCAAAAACTTTTGATGATATGAATAATATACCAAAAAGTTTGAGAAATAAATTAGAAGAAGTATCATGTATAGGACATATAGATATAGAATTAAAATTAGAGTCTAAGGTGGATGGTACAAAAAAATATTTGTTTTTATTAGATGATGGAAATATAATAGAAACTGTGATGATGGATTATGATAGTAGGGTTACTGTCTGTATTTCTAATCAAGTGGGTTGTAGAATGGGATGTAATTTCTGTGCATCTACAATGGATGGATTGATTAGAAACTTAGAACCATGGGAGATTTTAGACCAAGTTATTAAAATTCAAGAAGATACTGGGAAGAGGGTATCAAATCTTGTATTGATGGGAAGTGGTGAACCACTTGATAATTTTGAAAACACAAAACAATTTTTAAAAATAATCAATGAAAAAAATGGTCTTAATATAGGGTATAGACACATAACTCTTTCAACTTGTGGAATAGTACCTAAAATGTATGAATTGGCAGATTTAAAGATAGCTATAAATTTAGCTTTATCACTTCATTCACCATATGATGAAGAAAGGCGAAAAATTATGCCTGTAGCAAATGCTTACTCTATTAAAGAAATATTGGATGCATGTAGATACTATATAAAAAAGACAAATAGAAGGGTCACATTTGAATATTCTCTTATAAAAGGAGTAAATGATTCTGAACAAGAAGCAAGGGCATTAGCTAAGCTTCTAAAAGGTATGCTTTGCCATGTAAATTTAATACCAATAAATAAAGTCGAAGAAAGAGAATATGAAAAGCCTGATAAAGCATTTATTTATAAATTTAGGGACAGTTTAGAGAAAAATAATATACCTGCCACAGTTAGAATGTCTATGGGGTCTGATATTAGTGGAGCTTGTGGGCAATTGAGAAGAAAATACAAGTAATTTGTAAGGAGGAAGTCGTATGGTTTATAGTTGTGCCTCCCATATAGGTAAAATAAGAAAAAACAATGAAGACTATTGTGAGGGAGAAGTTATAGATACAGAACATGGTCCAATAGGAATATTTGCCATAGCTGATGGAATGGGCGGACATAAAAAAGGTGAGGTTGCCAGCAAATTAGCAGTAGAAAATATAATTGATTTTCTAAAAGAAAACTTATTACAACATGATAATGTAAAAATAGACTATATAGATGATATATTAAAACAGGCTTATAATAATGTAAACTCAATTGTACACAAAAAATCTATGGAAGATATAGAATTTGAAGGAATGGGAACTACATTAGTTACAGCTATAGTGTATAATAATGTCTTATATGTGGCAAATGTTGGAGATAGCAGATGTTATTTGTTAACAGATGCAAAATTTGATAAAATAACTATAGACCATTCCGTGGTTGAAGAACTTATGATGGCTCATGTTATTACAGAAGAAGAGGCAAGAAGACATCCACAAAGGAATAGAATAACTAGAGCAATTGGAACAGATGATATGGTTGTTGTAGATATTTTTAAGAAAGAAATTAAAAAAAGTGATATAATACTTCTTGCGACAGATGGATTAACTGGGTTTATTGATGATGAAGATATAAGAGATTTAATATTAGATTATGAATATGAGAGAATTAGTAATATAAGTGAAGAATTGATAAGTATGGCCAATGATGTTTCTGGTAAAGATAATGTTTCGGTTATAGTGATAAAAGTATAATTAGGACGGTGATATTGTGGGAGATACAATTTTAGGAAATCGATATGAAATCATCAGAAAGATTGGTGATGGAGGTATGGCCTTTGTATATGAGGCTAAAGACAGGTTATTAAATAGGACCGTTGCACTTAAGGTACTTAGACCTGAATTTGTAGATGACGATGAATTTTTAACAAAATTTAAAAGAGAGGCAGAGGCAGTAGCAAGTCTTTCTCATCCAAATATAGTAAATGTTTATGATGTTGGTGAAGATGGAAAAGTTCACTACATTGTAATGGAGTTTGTAGATGGTAAGAACTTAAAGGAGATTATACAAGATGAAGGTATATTAGATGAATATACTGCATTAGATATAACAAAACAAATAGCTATGGCACTTAGTGCTGCACATAAAAAAGGGATTATACATAGAGATATAAAACCTCATAATATTCTCATATCCAATGAAGGAAGAGTAGTAAAAGTAGCTGATTTTGGTATAGCTAAAGCTGTCTCAAACTCAACAATGACCAATATTGGTAGTATAATAGGTTCAGTACATTATTTTTCACCAGAACAAGCAAAAGGTAAATTTGTAACTAATAATGCTGACCTGTATTCTTTAGGTATAGTTTTATATGAAATGTTGATAGGAAAAGTTCCATTTAGGGGAGATAGCCCAATTTCTATAGCTCTTCAACATATTAATGATGATATAGATTTTACATCAGAAGAAAAGGTTAGGATTCCTCAAAGTGTAAGAACTACAATAAAAAAGCTTACAGAAAAATCTAGTGCAGACAGATACCAATCTGCTGAAGAATTGATAGAAGATATCGAGTATATAGAAAAAAATATCGATTTAGATTTTATAAAAGAATATGATGATTTTGCAACTAAGAAAATTGATGAAAAAGAAATTAATAAAGTTGTAAATCCAGTGCTTGCAAAGCCAGCTCCCGAAAAAGTAGTTAAGCCTGTTGAAGTTGCTGATTTGGATGAAGATGATGATTACTATGATGAGTTTTATGAAGACGATGAAGAAGAAGATGAAGATGAGGAAGAGATAATGAGAGCTAAAAAGAATCAGAAACCAAAGAATACTCCAAGCAAGAGGGCTAAGAAAAAGAAGAAAAAACAGGAAAGTCCAAAATCTAGAAAAAGATTAAAAGTAATAGCAGCTATTTTAATAGTGATATTATGTGCTCAAGTATTCTTAGCATATAAATTTTTATTTGCAGGAGGATTTGGGAATAAGTCTTTAAGTGTTCCTAATCTTGTAAATATGACTTTAGAAGAAGCTCAAAGTACTGTTGAAAAAGAAGGATTATCCTTAAGTGTAAAAAGTGAAGAATATAGTAGTGAGGTAGATGAAAACTGTATAATATCACAGACACCTGAAGGTGGAAGTACAAATGTTAAGAAAGGTGATACTATAAATGTTGTTGTAAGTAAAGGTGCAAACCAAGCTACTGTTCCTAATGTAGTGGGTCTTACTTTGAGTAATGCAAAACAACTTATTGAAGAAAATAACTTAAAAGTGGGAACAGTTAAGTATGAGTACAGTTCTATATATAAAGAAGGTACAGTTTTAAATCAAAGTCCAGGAGCTAGTTCATCAAGAGTTCAAGAGGGCGATGAGATAAACTTATATGTAAGTAAAGGTTCAGAGAAATCGAATACACAGACACCAACAACACCAGATAAAACACCAACAACACCTGATGATGATACAAAAACACCTGGTTCAAACTCAGGAAATAATGGTAGTAACTCAGGAGGTTCAAACTCAGGAAATAGTGGAGGAAACTCAGGAAACAATGGTAGTAATTCAGGAGGTTCAAACTCAGGAAATAGTGGAGGAAACTCAGGAAGTAATGGTAGTAACTCAGGAGATACTGGAGATAACTCAGGAGGTTCAAATTCGGGCGGAAATGGAGATAACTCAGGAGGCTCAAACTCAGGAAATAGTGGAGATAACTCAGGAGGCTCAAGTTCAGGCGGAAACGGAGAAACTCCATCTGGAACTGGAGGAAATATTGGTAAAACAGAATAAACATTAGCAAAATAAGAGCTGTCTTTTTATGGAAATTATTTTCTTTAAAGAGGCAGTTTGTTTTGTATAAAATATGAAATTGGTTATAATAAAGGAGAAAAGTGTTATGAAAAATAGAACAGTTTTAATTACAGGAGGGGCCAGAGGTATTGGGAAAGCTATGTCTGAAGCTTTTGCAAAAGAAGGATATAATGTATTAATAAATTTTAATAAGTCAGAAAATGAAGCTAAAGAACTCCATACTAAATTAAGTGAAAAAAACTTATCTGCAAAACTTTTTAAAGCAGATGTTTCAAATAGAGAAGAAGTAGAGAAAATGATAGAATACTGTATAAAAGAATTTAGTGGATTAGATATACTTATAAATAATGCTGGCATAAGTCAAGACAAGTTATTTACAGATATAACTGACGAAGACTGGGATAGGATGATGAATATTAACTTAAAAGGATGTTTTTATTGCTCGCAAGTTGCTTTAAAATACATGGTTTCAGAAAAAAAAGGGAATATAATTAATATATCTTCGATTTGGGGAATATCAGGTGCTTCTTGTGAAGTACATTACTCTATAACAAAAGCAGGTATAATAGGTATGACAAAGGCATTAGCTAAAGAAGTTGGACCATCAAATATTAGAGTAAATAGTATAGCTCCAGGTGTCATTAATACTGACATGTTATCTGGATATAATAGTGAAGATATAAATGTTCTTGTAGAAGAAACTCCATTAATGAGGCTAGGGACTCCAGATGATATAGCAAACTGTGCTATTTTCTTAGCATCAGATAAATCAAATTTTATTACTGGTCAGGTAATTAGTCCAAACGGAGGATTTGTTATTTAAAAAAAATGTGGTATTATATAAAAATAGGAAATAATAACACGATATACTACTCATGAACAGTATGTGTTTATATAAATTTTATAAAGGGAGGCATTTGATGCTAGAAGGAAAAATTATAAAGGGGATTAGTGGATTTTATTATGTAGATACAGATAATGGTATTTATGAATGTAAAGCTAGAGGAATCTTTAGAAAGAAGAAAATAACACCTTTAGTTGGTGATAGAGTCAAAATAAGTATTGTTGATGAAGATGAAAAAAAAGGTATTTTAGAAGAAATAGATAGTAGAGATACAGAACTTATAAGACCTCCTATAGCAAACGTAGATAAGGCATTAATAGTATTTGCAATAAAAAATCCTAAACCAAACTTGTCTCTTTTAGATAGATTTATAGTTTTGGCAGAAAAAGAAAATTTAGAAACTGTAATAATCCTTACAAAAGCAGATTTAGATGATAATGATACGTTAGAAACTGTTAAAAATGTATATGAACTTAGTGGATATAAGGTTATCCCTGTAAGTAATATTACTAAGTTAAATATAGAGAAAGTGAAAGAAGAATTAAAAGGAAATGTTGTAGTATTTGCAGGACCATCTGGAGTTGGAAAATCAAGCTTATTAAATGAAATAGATGAAAACTTTAAACTGCAAACAGGGGTAGTAAGTGATAAAATAAAAAGAGGAAAACATACTACTCGTCATGCAGAGCTCTTAAAGTTGGAATTTGGTGGAATGGTTGCAGATACACCAGGTTTTAGTTCACTTGCACTTGAAGATATAGAAGAAGTTGAGCTTAAAGATTATTTTATAGAATTTGATAAATTTAATGATTGTAAGTTTGGTTCAAAATGTATTCACGAAAATGAACCTAATTGTGCTATAAAAGAAGCTGTTGCAAATGGAGAAATATCTAAAGAAAGATATGATAGTTATATACAGCTACTAAATGAAATAAGACAAAATAACAGTAGGAGGTATTAGAAGTATGATTAAATTAGCACCATCAATATTATCAGCAGATTTTGCAAAATTATTAGAAGATGTAAGAAAAGTAGAGAGTGCAGGATGTGAGTATCTTCATATCGATGTAATGGATGGACACTTTGTGCCAAATATCACATTAGGTCCACTTGTAGTTAAAAGCTTAAAAAAAGAAAATATAAATATGGTATTTGATGCTCATCTTATGATAGAAAATCCAGACCAATATATTGAAGAGTTTGTAAAAGCAGGATGTGACATAATAACTGTTCATCAGGAAGCTTGTGTGCATCTACATAGAACTATACAAAATATAAAATCACATGGAATAAAAGCTGGTGTTGTACTTAATCCAGCTACACCAATAGATACGATTAAGCATGTACTACCTGATTTAGATATGGTATTATTAATGTCTGTTAATCCTGGATTTGGAGGTCAATCATTTATACCTTGTGTTTTAGATAAAATTAAAGAGTTAAAAGCACTTATAGATAATCAAGGATTAAATATTGATATAGAGGTTGATGGTGGTATAAGCCCTAAAAATGTGGCTGAAGTTGTAAAAGCAGGAGCTAATGTAATAGTAGCAGGTTCTGCAATATTTGGAAGTGATGACATTCAAGAAACAGTCAATTTATTTAGAAAGAATGCTTCTCTTGAAGAATTGGTTTAAATTTAATAATGAAAATATGTATTATTTTAAATGGAGAAATTGAAGATTACGAAGTTACAAGAGATATTATAAATAAAGAATGTTATGACTATATAATATGTGCAGATGGAGGGGCAAATCATGCCTACAAAATGGAAATCATGCCAGATTATATATTAGGCGATTTAGATTCGGTAGACGAAGAAAAGGTAGACTTCTACAGAAATCAGGGTGTTAAATTTGAAAAATTTCCATCTAAGAAAGATGAGACTGACACAGAGCTTTGTCTTTTTTTAGCTAAAACTCTTAAAGCAAATCATATTGATTTTTTTGGAGCTTTAGGTGGAAGGATTGACCATACAATTACCAATATAAATCTATTGTACTATCTAAAAAAAGATGGTATATATTCTAGAATACTCTCAGATAAAGAAGAGATGTATATAGTTATGAATGAAGAAATTACCTTATATGGAAATGCAGGTGATACTATTTCTGTAATAGCTGTAAAAGGAGATGCCAAAGGTGTGACACTTACTGGTTTAGAATATCCTCTAGATAACTATTATATGAAATACTCTGTGCCTATTGGAATGTCAAATGTTATGCTGAGTGATTCTTGTAGAATTAAAGTAGAGCAAGGGTGTGCAATTGTAGTTAGAAATTTATAAAAATCGATTTTAACAATTGATTTTATATTACAAAGCAGATACAATCAAGTAAAATATATTTATGATTGTATCTGCTTTTTAGTATATAATTATAAATATATGATAAATTTTGGACATAAGGGGGATTTTTTTGTGGTAGATAGTATTATTTTTGATTTAGATGGAACATTGTGGGATTCAACTGAAGAAGTATGCAAGGTTTGGCAGGATGTTTTAAATAAACATGAAGATATAGACTTAAATGTCACAAGAGAACTTTTTAGAAGTGTTATGGGTCTTTCTTTTGATGAAATAGCAAATCGTTTATTTCCAAATCTAAATGAAGAAGAAAGAATGAATTTATTGAATGAATGTTCTCTAAAAGAGTGTGACTATTTATCTGAAAATGGAGCTAAATTATTTGACGATATAGAAGATACTCTTAAGTTGTTATCTAAAAAATATAAATTATTTATAGTAAGTAATTGTCAGGCTGGATATATAGAATCTTTTTTAAAAGCACATAAATTAGAGCAGTATTTTATAGATTTTGAATGTCCTGGAAATACTGGTTTGCATAAAGGTGAGAACAATAAGCTTATAATTGATAGAAATAAATTAAGTAATCCAATTTACATTGGAGATACTCAAGGTGATGCAAATAGTGCCAAGTTTGCGAATATACCTTTTATATATGCAAAATATGGATTCGGGGATGTAGATGGATATGAATATTCTATAGACTCATTTAAAGATTTATTAGAACATGATATATTAAAATAAGATGAGTTTAAAGATTATATTAATATAATAAAAAAGTTATGGGGGGATTTAAAAATGGAATTACAAGATACTATTTTTAAAAGACAAAGTGTAAGAAAGTTTAAAAACGAAGATGTTTCAGATGAAGATATTTTAAAAATGATAAAATCAGCTGGAGCAGCTCCATCAGGAAAAAATATTCAAAACTGGCATTTTGTAGTTATAAAGAGACGCGACTTAATGGAAAAAATTGCAGATGTAATAACTAAAAAACAACAGGAGATACTTGTGGAGATGGATAAAGTATCAGTAGAAAAGGCTAATAGATTTAGAAAATTTGTGCCAAACTTTACACTATTCTACTTAAAAGCTCCAGTTTTGGTATTAGTTTTTACAAAAGTATATAATCCATCAGGATATTATGAATTAGAGCTTATAGATGCACCTAAAGAGACTATAGATAAGTTGTTTATAAGAAATCCAGGCATGCAGAGTTTGGGCGCTGCAATTGAAAACTTTACATTATCAGCAATTGAATTAGGATATGGCTCTTGTTGGTTGACAAGTCAAAACTATGCAGCAGATGAGATAGAAGCTATTTTAGAAGCAGAAACTGGATTTGAAAAGGGAGAGTATTTTTTAGGAGCAATGTTGGCTCTTGGAGTACCAGAAGATAATCTAAAGAGTCCATCTAAAAAACCAGTAGAAGAAATATGTACATTTATAAAGTAAAAATAAATTAAATAAAAATAGGTATGTTACAAATTAAAAAGTAGGTTTTATTGATATTAATATTATATTTCAAATTATTGATTTAATTAATACAATAAGAGCTACTTTTTTTGTGCATATTAATTTTTAATAGATTTAAATCTTTAGAAAATCTTTAGAAAAGTATGTATAATATCTTTAGTTTTTAACTTTAATATTAAGTATATAAACAAAATAAAAAAATACTAAATTGTACTAGAAGGAGGTTTTTAAAATGGGAATTAAGTTCAGATAACTGAAATTAAAAGATATAAATATATAAAAAAATGGAAAAACTTCTATCATATTGTATAATCATAGATGTAAATAAAATTTTCAAATTAACAGATAAAAGGAGATTAAAATGAATTCATATAATATTTTGGTGGTAGAAGATGAGAAAGAAATAGCAGATGCTATAGAAATATATCTATTAAATCAAGGATATAATGTTTTTAAGGGGTACAATGGACTGGAAGGTCTTAAAGTTATAGAAGACCAAGAAATACATTTAGCTATAATTGATATAATGATGCCTAAAATGGATGGAATAACACTTACAATGAAACTTAGAGAAAATCATAACTTCCCAGTAATAATGTTATCTGCAAAGTCAGAGGAAGTTGATAAAATAATGGGGCTTAATATAGGAGCAGATGATTATGTGACAAAACCTTTTAAACCATTAGAGCTATTGGCTAGAGTTAATTCACAACTTAGAAGATATACTAAGTATCTAAACATGATTGGAGATAAAGAGCAAAGTGTAGAAACTAATGACAATGTATTTGCAATCGGAGGATTAGAATTAAATGAAAATACGAAAGAAGTTAGTATTGATGGAAAATATATAAAAACAACTCCTATAGAATTTAAAATACTTAGTTTACTTATGAGAAATGCAGGAAGAGTTTTTTCTGCTGATGAAATATATGAAAGAGTTTGGAATGAGAATGCTGTAAATACAGATACAGTCATGGTACATGTTAGGAATATAAGAGAAAAAATAGAGATAGACCCAAAAAATCCAAAATATTTGAAGGTGGTGTGGGGTGTTGGATACAAAATTGAAAAAATTTAAAGATAAATATATAGTTACTATTATAGTTTTTATACTTATGTTATCAGCATCATTAGGTATGATTAGTCAATATTCTACTATACAAGCAGGTGCTAAAGGTGGAGCCCAAAATCCGTTTGAACAAGAAAATTTTGTAGATGATATGTATAAAGGAAGTTATGTTTTATATCATAATATGAAAGAAGATCAAGAAGGCAAAATGATACAACCATCAAAGCTTTTTATAAATGAAGAGACTATGAACTATATAAAAAATGTAAGTAAAGAAAAAAACTCATATGATGGTTCAGAAAGCTATTATACAGATGATAGGATTAATGCAGATTTTAATGAAAACTTTGAAGGTTGGGAGTCTTTTATTAATGATTCAGGAAAAAATTTAAAATATTATTTAGTTGATAAAGAAAAAAATTTCGAACTTTTTAATGAAGATAAAGAATTAAGAGCTCTTGATACAACAAAGAATGATAGTTCAGGAGAAAATTCTGATGAAAATCAAACAAAAAATACAACAATGAGTGATGAAGAAAGACAAAAGCAGCTTAAAGATATAAAAGAAAATTATAGATTTTATGTTGTAATGAATTTTAATAAAGATGGAAAAGTAAATCTTGTTGATTCTTATGGAGTAAATCAAAAAGTTATTAATCAAATGTTGTTGTCTAAAGCAAGAGAAGATTTAATGGATACAAATTTAGGTGGAAATTCAATTTCATATAAACTAACACCAATAAAAAATGTAACAGTAGTATATGCTGTGCCTAAAGTAATAAGCAAAGGTGATAGTACAGAGTACGGTTACGGAAGTATTTATAACAATGACAATATAAGTTCATATATAAACAATGTAGAAAATAATTCTTATTATAAAATTTCTGGAATGATTTTAAAAATAATATTAGCTATAGTTGTGATTGTAGCTTTAGCATTTCCATATAGAAAATCTAAGGAATTACTAGGATTTGATACATTATCAAGAATACCATTAGAGATACTTTTTATTGCCATTGTTATTGTACAAGGGATTGTAGATTTATATCCAACTGGTATAATAAGTGGTACTTTGAATGGAACTTATGTAGAGTATCTAATAAATAACGATATAAGTGCTAAAATGGCAAGTATATTGGTAAGCTTAATGAATTTAACCTATTGGTTTGTAATCTTCTCAATAATATTTGTATTTATAACACTTTTAAAACATATTTTAAACGTTGGAATAAGATCGTATTTTGTAAAAAACACTGTAACAGGAATGTTTCTTGTGTGGTTTAAAAAAGTGGGGAAAAAAGTTATTAATCAAATTAGAACAATAGATTTGAAAGAAAAACCAAATAAAACGATAGCTATAATTCTTGGAGTAAACCTATTAATTATAGTTATAATGTGTAGTATGTGGTTCTTTGGGATAATACTTGCAATAATTTACTCAATAGTTTTATTCAAGGTACTATCAGATTATTCTAAAAAGACAGTATGTGAATATAATCAACTTTTAGATGTTACAAAGAAAATTTCAGATGGAAACTTAGAAGTAAATATGGAAAAAGATTTAGGATTCTTTAATCCTATAAAAGATGAACTAGGAAATATTCAAACTGGATTTAAAAAAGCTGTTGATGAAGAAGTTAAGAGTCAAAAGATGAAAACAGAGCTTATATCAAATGTATCACATGACTTAAAAACACCTTTAACATCTATAATAACTTATATAGATTTATTAAAAGATGAAAGTATAACAGAAGAAAATCGTAGGTTGTATATTGATACATTGGATAGAAAATCACAAAGATTACAACACTTAATAGAAGACTTGTTTGAAGTAAGTAAGGTAAATAGTGGAGATGTACATTTGAATATAGTAAATGTGGATATTGTATCTCTAATGAAACAAACACTTTTAGAATTGGATGACAAAATTGCAGATTCATCTCTAATACTAAAAAATAATTTTTCTAGTGAAAAGATAATATTACCACTAGATAGTCAGCGTACATTTAGAGTATTTGAAAATCTTATAATAAATATAAGTAAGTATGCAATGCCAAGTTCAAGAGTGTATATTGATATTTTAGAAACAGATAATAAAGTAACTATTATGCTTAAAAATATGTCTGCAACTGAGATTGATTTTAGTGTAGATGATATAATGGAGAGATTTGTAAGAGGGGATAAGTCACGTAATACAGAAGGTTCTGGACTTGGTCTAGCAATAGCAAAAAGTTTTGTAGAGTTACAGGGTGGTAAGATGAATATAAGTGTGGATGGTGATTTATTTAAAGTTACAATTACTTTTAATAAAAACTAAAGTAAATCTTTATAACATATTATACTTATAGAGTCTATAAGATAAAATTTTATAAGTACAATATTAAAATATAATGATAATTTGTTAAAGTAAAAAAGGCGAATCCTAATATATAGGATTCGCCTTTTTCAATTTATAGAATTGAGTAACTTACTAATTATCTTTTGTATATATTACTATAGCATCTCTCAAAAACTTTGCTAGTCCAGTTTGTTCTTTATCATAGTATGATGTAAAACGTTCATCACACACATACATCTCCGCTAAAGAGGCATGAGCTTCTTTAGAATATGTATTCCAAGTGTAACTCAACCATTTATGATGTAATCTTGCAACTTCCTGAGAAAGTTCATTAGAAGCATCACCAGTTTTAAAAGCTTTTTTGAGTTTATCAATTATCTCAATACTTAAATTCTGCCAATCTTCATAATCTTGTTTAGACATATTTTTAAACTTTTTATTTGATGCATCTACTGCATCGTTACCATATTTCTCTCTAATTTCATTTCCATAATTTTTTTCATTTTCATCAATCACTTTTTCTTTAAAACCTTCAAATTTTTCTATATCTGTCATATTATATTTTCCCTCCTTTAAAGCTATAGTTTTAGTTACATTTTCTATGAGTAAATCAATTTGTTTTCTTTTTGCTAGTAATTTGTTGTGATGTTCTTTTAATGCACTTAGACTATCAAAAGTTGGTGAATTTATGATGTTTTTTATGTTTTCTAAGCTAATTCCTAACTCTCTATAAAAAAGTATCTGTTGTAGTTTATTAACTTCATTTTGACCATATATACGATAACCTGAAGAATTTATTTTAAGTGGCTTAAGAAGCTCAATTTCATCATAGTATCTAAGTGTTCTAGTACTTATACCAGCTATTTTGCTTAATTTCTGAACTGTATATTCCATAAGTGATACCTCCTATAAATTAAATATACGCTTTTACGTAACGTCAATGTCAATATATTAAAATATAAAAATTCATATCTTTTAATAAAAATATAAAAAAATATCTTTACTGGATATTTTGCACACAAGTGTCAATACTCACAAGTGAAAATTAAAAAATAATATTTATAGATTTTCTTTAATGAAATATAGAGAATCTATAATCTAGGAGGAACTGTATGAATTTAAAAAGAAGCAACGAAAAACGAGAAGAGTATATAAGAATGTATTCAGATAAAGAAAGTTTTTTAAGTTTGATTCAAAATTTTACAAGTGTCTCAATAGCAAAAGAATTAACTCTTAAAAATATAGAGTTAGAAACATCTTTTATATGTGAATATAAAGGAAAGGAAGTTGATATAATATATAAGGTTTTTTCTAAAAATCATAAGGTATCACATTATATAGTATTGGAGTTTCAAACGGAAATGGATACTGATATTGTACCAAGATTAAAATCATATAGAGAACAAATTTGGAAAAGCTTTATTATGAAAAAGAGTCTTGAAGAAATAGAAGACAAGAATTTTAAACTTCCTAAAGTTATACCAGTGGTCTTATATAGTGGACCTGAAAGATTAAGTAAAAAAAGAGGTATTTTAGATATGATAGAATCTGTATCAGAGGAGAGTAATAATTCTAGTATAAAAAATTAAAATTACATATTATGTTTATTGGTCTAAAGTGGGAAACTTTCGCATAAACTTGAATATGAAAATATTTATAGATACAAGTTCTATGTGGAGGTGTTCCATGAGAAATAACAAGTCTAAGGTATTGCTAGGAATACTATGTCTGGCAACAGGAATGGCTGTAATTTTGTCTATGTTGCTTCCTGGCTGGATTTGGTCAGCACTTACCGCATTAATACTTATTGGATGTGGAGCATTATTATTTTTTTGTTAAAATAATTTTAACTATAAAGTGTGGGGTGAGTATTGATGAAAGTAGTAACAATAAAGTTACCAAAATGGATTTCAAATATAGTCTTAAAATTCATGAGAAAGAGTAAAAATGACTAAATTAAAAAGCCTACTTACGGAAGTAGGCTTTTAAACGTGGTTACTAAGCTCTTTCAATCTTACCAGAACGTAAACATCTAGTACAAACTTTTACTCTCTTAGGAGCTCCATCTATAATCGCTCTTACGCTTCTTAAGTTAGCTGACCATGTTCTTTTATTATGTTTATTTGAGTGTGATACTTGGTTTCCAGAAACCTTACCTTTACCACATACGCTACATACTTTTGCCATCTACGCACACCTCCTTAAAATGATAACTATTTAAAGACTAAAAACATATTTATATTATCATAAATAACAAAAATTTGCAATAGAAATATATATTTGCCTTACACATATTGAAGAATTTCTTATTATCATATAAAATTATATATATAATTTTATATAAAGTAAATATATTTGGAAAATAATTATTATTTTTCTTTGAATATATATACTAATAGAAGAAATTTTATCCAAAAACTTTTCTAGGTTTAAATTATACCATATTTATAGTATGATATGATTATAATTTTATATAATAAATAAGTAAAAATAGTAAAAAATAAATTAAGAAGTATTTTTAATAAAAATAAGCTTAAGGGGGTCAACCATGAGTGCAAAGGTAACGAATCAATATGGAAGTATAGAAATAGATAATCAAGTAATAGCTCAAGTCATATATAGAGCTGCAATGGAAAGTTATGGTTTAGTAGGTTTAGCATATAAATCTAAAGGAATAGTAGAGTTATTAAAAGGCGAAAATGCTACTAAAGGTGTTAGAGTTGAAGAAGTTGAAGAAGATGCCATAGCAATAGAACTTTATGTTATAATACAATATGGTACAAATATATCTACTGTTGCCAATAATATAATAGATAGAGTAAAATATGTAGTTGAAAAAATGACTGGTGTAAGAGTCACTAGAATTGATATTAATGTACAAGGAATAAGAGTTAAGTAATTTCATAGGAGGAAACAAATGATTCAGTATATAGATGGTAAAAGGTTAAGAGAGATGTTTATTTCAGGTGCAAACAATCTCCAAAACAATAAAGATTTGGTTGACAAGTTAAATGTGTTCCCTGTACCAGATGGAGATACAGGTACTAATATGTCATTAACTATATCTTATGCCTTAAAAGAATTAGCAAAAGTGGAGACTGATAACATATCAGACATAGGGAAGGCATTATCTAAAGGCTCTTTAATGGGAGCTAGAGGAAACTCAGGAGTTATACTTTCACAGATAATAAGAGGGATAGCTAAATCTATAGAAGGAAAAAGTAAATTATCGACAGATGATTTAGCAAAAGCTTTTAAAAATGGTTCAGATACAGCCTATAAAGCTGTTATAAAACCAATTGAAGGAACTATACTTACTGTAGTTAGAGAAAGTGGCGAATTTGCAATAAAAGCTGCCAAAAAAGAAAAAGATATAGTAAAGTTTTTAAGTATGCTTGTAAAGGAATCTAATTCTTCATTAGAAAGAACTCCAGACCTTCTAAAAAACCTAAAAGATGCTGGTGTAGTTGACTCTGGTGGAAAAGGTCTTGTACTTATATATGAAGGAATGTTAGCTTCTATAAAGGGAAATGATATAGAAATAAAAAATGTTAACCTAGATATTAATACCTCAGCGAGTATGGACTTTGCAAAGAGTACCACTAGTACAGATGATATAAAATATTGTTACTGTACAGAATTTATACTAGAAAGTTCTAAGGTAGAAGATACTAAAATAAGAGATATAATGATGGCTTATGGTGACAGTTTAGCAGTAGTTGGAGATGATGGAGTCATAAAAGTACATGTACACACTAATGACCCAGGAAATGTGCTTCAAGAAGCTCTAAAGTATGGTCAACTATTAACTATAAAAATAGAAAACATGAAACTACAACATGAAAATACATTATTAGATGTAGAAGAGAAGAAAGAAAAAGAAGAGGAGCCTTTAGAAGAAGAAAAAGAGTTTGGATTTATAGCTACTTCTATGGGTGAAGGATTAGCAAATATATTTAAAGACTTTGGGGTTGACCACATAATAGAAGGTGGTCAAACTATGAATCCAAGTACTGAAGACTTTATGAATGCCATAAATAATATAAATGCTAAGAATATATTTATTTTCCCAAATAACAGCAACATAATAATGGCTGCTAATCAAGCAAAAGAATTGAGTGAGAAAAATATAATAGTTATACCTACAAAAAACACACCTCAAGGATTTGCTGCATTAGTAACATTTAATGGAGAATTAAATGAAGATGAGAATAAAGAAGCTATGATGAATGCTTTAAACTCAGTTAAATCAGGTCAAGTAACTTTTGCTGTTAGGGATACAGTAATGAATGAAATTGATGTTAAAGAAGGTAATATAATTGGAATTGCAGAAGGAAATTTATTATCAGCAGGAGATTATGTGGATGAAGTAACATCAAACCTTATTGAAAAGTTGGTTGATGAAGATACTGCTATAATAACATTATTCTTTGGTGAAGATGTTACAGAATCTCAAGCAAATGAGCTACGTACTTCTTTAGAAGAAAAATTTGAAGATGTAGATGTAGAATTATATTATGGAGGACAACCTCTTTATTATTACTTAATTTCAGTTGAATAATGATTATAAGAACCTGTATGACCAAGTAGCTTTTATAAAGTTGGTTGTACAGGATTTTTGTGTAGTAGGTGATATATTTGTTGGATTTATATAAAGATGTTCAATATGTTAAAGGAATAGGACCTAAAAAGGCAGATAAGCTAAATCGATTGGGAATATTTACTTTAAAAGATTTATTGTATTATTTTCCAAGGCAATTTGAAGATAGGAATAATCTAAAGAAAATAGCACAATTAGAGGATGACGAGAAAGTTACAATAAAAGCAGTAATATCAAGTATAAATACATTTAGTCCAAAAGAGGGTATGACTTTAACAAAAATTGATGTAAAAGATGAGACTGGTTCAGCTAAATTAGTATTTTTTAATAAGAGCTATATAAAAAATACATTTCGTTCAGGAGATTCAATATTAGTTTTTGGTAAGGTTAAGAAAAAATTTAATAATTTAGAGCTTACATCATGTGAGTTAGAGTATCTTACTAATTCACCTAAGAATACTTGTAGATTTATGCCTGTGTACCAGCTTACATATGGTGTTACAAATAAAGAGATTATGAGTATAATTAGAACAGTACTTGAAGATAAAGAACTAATTATACAAGAATATATGCCAAAGAGAATTATAGAGAAATATAGGCTATGTAATATAGATTTTGCAATTAGAAATATACATTCTCCAAGTGACAAAGAATCATTAAAAATAGCTTTATATAGAATTGTATTTGAAGAATTACTTATATTACAACTGGGATTATTTGTATTTAAAAGTGGAAGAAATAAAGAAGATGGAATAAAGTTTGAAATAAGTAAGGACTTAAAAAATATAACAAGCTCTTTACCATTTAAATTGACAAAGGCTCAAAATCGAGCATTGGATGAAATTATACAAGATATGAATTCTGATAAAATAATGAATAGGTTAGTTCAAGGAGATGTAGGGAGTGGTAAGACAGTAGTAGCTCTTTTGGCACTTGCAAATTGCGTTTTAAATGGATATCAAGGAGCTTTGATGGCACCTACAGAGATATTAGCAGGTCAACATTATATTTCACTTACTGAGTCTCTGAAAGATTTTGGAATAAATGTAGGTTTATTAATAGGTAGCCTTACAAAAAAACAAAAGGATACAGTATTAGAACAAATCAAAAACAATGAAATTGATATATTGATAGGAACACATGCACTAATAGAAGACAAGGTTGAATTTAATAATATTGGATTAGTTATAACAGATGAGCAACATAGATTTGGTGTTATGCAAAGAAGTAAACTTTCAATGAAAGGTGCAAATCCAGATATACTAGTAATGACAGCAACACCAATACCAAGAACTTTGGCACTTATACTTTATGGAGATTTGGATATTTCTATTATAGATGAGCTTCCACCAGGTAGACAGCCAATAGAAACACTTGCCATTGAAAAGAATAAAAGAGATAGAGCTTATAACAACCTTGTAAGAAGAGAGGTTGAATCAGGCAGACAGGTATATATTGTATGTCCTTTGGTAGAAGAAAGTGAAGCTATAGAAGCTAAATCAGCTGTTGAACTTGTAGAGGAATTAAGAGCTGAATATTTTCAAGATTTAAGGCTTGGATTGCTTCATGGTAAAATGAAGTCAAGTGAAAAAGATGAAGTAATGGGTCGTTTTAAAAATAAAGAAATAGATATTTTAGTTTCAACAACAGTTATAGAAGTTGGTGTCAATGTGCCAAATGCAACACTAATGATAATAGAAAATGCAGAAAGATTTGGACTTGCACAATTACATCAGCTTAGAGGACGAGTTGGGAGAGGAAGTCATAAATCGTATTGTGTACTAATTTATGATTCTAAAACAGAAGTGTGTAGACAACGAATGGCTATAATGGAAGAGACAAATGATGGTTTTAAGATTTCAGAAAAGGATTTGGAAATAAGAGGTCCTGGAGAGTTTTTTGGGACAAGGCAACATGGGCTTCCAGAACTTAAAGTAGCAAACTTGTTTAAACATATAAAAATATTAAAGTTAGCACAACAAGAAGCTAGATATATATTAGGTGAAGATAATAATCTACAATTGAAAGAAAATATGCCACTTAAAAAAGAAATTATAGATAAATTCAAAGATACATTGAAAGAAATTTCATTAAATTAATTTTAAATTATGTTAAAATATTACTAATGTAATAATGTGCTGAAGGGAGATTGTCATATTGAGAGTAATTTCAGGAAAAGCGAGAGGATTAAAACTAAATACTCCAAAAAATGAAGATGTAAGGCCAACTACAGATAGAGTAAAAGAATCTCTATTTAATATAATAAATTCATATATAATGGAAAGTGAAGTTCTGGATTTATTTGCTGGAACTGGTTCCTTAGGAATCGAGTGTTTATCTAGAGGTGCCAAGGCATGTACTTTTGTAGATATCAGTAAGGAAAGTATAGATATTATTAAGTCTAATATAAAAAAAGCAAGAGTTGAAAATGAAAGTGTTATTTTAAACCTAGATTTTAAAACTGCTGTAGACAAGCTTAAATCACAAAATAGTAAATTTGACATAATTTTTATGGACCCTCCATATTATAAAAATATGTTTATAGAAGCTATTGAAAAAATTGATAATTCTAATCTGCTGAATGAAGATGGAATAATAGTTGTAGAACATGATACTAATGATTTGTTTCCAAACAAAATATGTAAATTAGAAAAAACTAGAGATAAGAAATATGGAAATACTACATTAACTTTTTATAAGATGGAGGCATAATATGGAAAATAAACCTAGAAAAGCTATATTTGCAGGAAGCTTTGACCCAATTACTAATGGACATTTAGATATTATTTGCAGGGCTTCGAAGTTATTTGACGAATTACAAATAGGAGTATTAAATAATCCTAATAAAAAAGGTCTATTTAGCTTTGATGAGAGAGTAAAGCTTATAGAAAAAAGTACAAGCCATTTAAATAATATAAAAGTTGTAACTTTTGATGGTTTATTAATAAATTACTGTCAAGAAAATGGGATTGGAGCACTAGTTAGAGGTGTGAGAAGTGGTGCTGATGTTGATTATGAACTTCAAATGGCTCATATGAATAGAGAACTTAATCCAAATATAGAGACTATAATTTTACCAAGCTGTACAAAATACTCATTTATAAGCTCATCTTTGATAAAAGAGGTTTTGCTCTTTGATGCTGATATAAAAAATTTGGTTCCAAAGATTGTTTTGGAAGAATTAAAGAAAAAAACTACTGGGGGTAATTGATATATGAAGATAGATTTAGAAATGATTGAACTATTTGAGCAGTTAGAGGAGATATTTAGAAGTGCCTCTACAATTCCTTTCTCACATAAATGTACGGTAGATAAAGACGAAGTTTTAGCTATAATTAACGATATAAGAACTTTGATACCAGAGGAAGTAACACAAGCAGTATGGATTAATAAAGAAAGAAATAAAATAATAAGTCAAGCTAAGCAAGATGCTTCAAATATAGTTGAACAAGCAAAAAAAGAAGCTGAAAGAATACAACAAGAGTATCATGAAAATATAGAAGAGTTAAAGAAAAATTCTGAAGATGTGGTAAAAGCATATGTAGAATCAAGTGAACCTGTTGTTCAAGCAGACCAAAGAGCTAAGGATATAGTTGAGAGGGCTGAAAGAATAGCAAATGAGATAAGAATTGGGTCAATTGAATATGCAGAGGATGTTCTTTCTAGTGTTGAATACAATTTGAAAGAAATATTAGAAGAAGTAAAAAGAGATAAGAATGAACTTAGACCTAAAAAATAAATTTTAGATGAATAAAATGGAGCTATCATACAAATAATTTTAAATGATTTGTGATAGCTCTTTTTTATTATAGAAACTCTTTTACATTAGAGTTGAAATGTACAAAATTATAAAATAATATAAAATCATGTGCAATTATTTGGTATGGAATTGTATATATAAAATATAAATACTTTAATAAAATCAGAAAACGTTGTCATAGAAAAAAACTATAATAAAAAAAAACGCATAGAAAAAACTGATTAGACAATAAATACATGCTTTGATAATATTTTAAATGGAATAAAAATATGTAGAATTATAATGAAAAATAAAATAAGATGGAGGGAATCAAATTGGGTATGTTGAAAAAATTATGTTCACTAGCTATGGTGGCAATTATGACTACAACTCTTATAACAGGGTGTTCAAGCGGGAATGGAAAAGATTCAAAAAAGGATGGGGAAAAAGAAAAGCTAGTTCTTTGGATGCCACCAGTAGAAGATAATATGAAGGAAGTTTGGGACCCTATTTTAGATAAATTTGAGGAAAAAAATAACTGTGAAGTAGATTTACAGATAATTCCTTGGGAGAATTATTCTGAAAAATTTGCAACAGCTATAAGTGCTGATGAAGGCCCAGATGTAGGATATATGTATGCGGAAATGTATCCACAGTTTATACAAAGTGGTGCAGTAGAAGACTTAACTAACTATGCAACTAAAGAAGATAAGGAACAATCTATTTATATAAAGACATCTGAAATGATGGGTGGAATGTATGGAATGCCATTCCAAGCAGCAAATCCAGGTGTGCTATACTATAACAAAGATATCTTAGAAAAAATAGGAGAAAAGCCTCCTAAGACATGGGAAGATTTTAAAAGAATCTGTAAAAAAGCAACACAAGATACTAATGGTGATGGAAAGATAGACCAATGGGGATTGGCTCAAGGATGGGGAGCTAAAACTTTTGGTAATTTAAATTGGAACTGGTACCCTTATTTATGGCAAGCTGGTGGAGATATATATAATGATGATTTAAAATCAGTTAAGTTTAATAATAAAAATGGATTAGATGCAGCCAATTTCTTAAAAGAATTACAAGCATATGTACCTGAAGATTCTTTATCTAAAGATAGTAATGAAATGATAGAAAGTGTATTTGGTCCAGGGAAAGCAGCATTTACAGTAATGTTATCCTCTGCAGCAACAAGTATATTTGATAAATCATTCCCAGACTTAAATTGGGGATTTGTAACTGGATTAGAGGATAAGAAAGCTGCGACTTTTGGAGCAGTAGACCACTTATCTCTAATGTCATCAGCAAAAAATAAAGAACTTGCATACAAACTAATACAACATATGTTAAGTGTTGAATCAATGACAGAATTCCATAAAGCAATACCAAGAGCACCAATAACAAAAGGTGAACCATATCAAGGTGATGAAAGATTTAAAGAAATGGTTGAAAATGACAAAGATATATATAGACCATTGGTTGTAGGACCTCATGGAGTTGAAATATATGAATATTTATGGAAAGAACTTCAAACAATGATTTCAGGAGATAAAACTCCAAAACAAGCATTGGATGATGCTGCAAAATATTCAAATGATTTATTAGCACAATAAAAGTTTACGGCTGTAAGACGTTTCATAGTATCTTGCAGAATAAAATTAGCATTGTATCATAAGTACAATGCTAATATTTATATTGGAGAGGATAAAATGGAAAACTTAGTTAGAGATTTTGAAGGAAACTCAAAAAAGAAAAAAATAAGATTAAATATTAAACCATATATATATATATTGCCATTAGGTATAATTTTAGTGGCATTTTATGTGATACCAATAATAATGTCAATATACTTTAGCTTTACAAAGTATAATATTATTAGCCCAGCTACATTTATAGGTTTAGAAAACTATAAAAAATTATTTACAGATGAAACACTAAAAGTATCTATTATAAATACAATTAAATTTACTCTTGTTGTAGTACCTTGTCAGACCATTTTATCATTGATTTTGGCAGTTTGGATTACGGGAAAAGGAAATAGTAAAATAGCTTCATTTGCTAAAGGTGCGATATTTATACCAGTGTTATCATCTATGGTTTTGATAGGTATGGTATGGAGAGCTCTATTAAATGGAGAAGGTTCAATTGTATATCAAGTATTGGGGGTCTTTGGAATAGAATCATCTAAACTTTTAGGAGACAGTAAGACCGCACTACCTACGCTTATGTTTATATCTATGTGGAAAAATATAGGTTATTTCATGGTAATTTATATTTCAGGTATAATGAATTTACCAAAACATTGCTATGAAGTGGCAAAGGTTGATGGAGCCACAAAACTTCAAGAATTTATGAAAATAACAGTTCCTTTATTGAAGCCAACAACAATAATGGTTGTGTTTTTAGGGACTATATGGTCATTACAGGTCTTTGACTTAATCTATACTGTAACTGGTGGAGGACCAGGAATAGCTACTATGAGTATAGTTATGCATGCTTTTAATTTAAACTTTAAAAACTTTAATTCTGGATATGCAATGACTGTAGCAAATGTATTATTCTTGTTGATAGCTATAGTATCAATTTTGCAGAATAAATTTGTAAAACGAGATAATTCAGATATTTAGAAAGGTAGGTACAAAATGAAAGCGACAAGAAGATTATTGAGTGATGGTTTGCTATTATTTATAGCATGTGCAAGCTTGATACCTTTTATATACATGTTGATAATATCTTTAAAGATAACATATAATTCATATAATTTAGATATATCTTTTTCAACAGTTACACTACAAAACTATATAGATATATTTACTAAAAAAGGCTTTGCACAATACTTTTTAAATACAGCTATAGTATCTTTCTCAGGTGTATTATTAAATTTGGTATTTAGTACATTAGCGGGGTATTCTTTTGCAAAGATGAATTTTAAAGGTAGTGATAAGTTATTTTTGTTTATGATAATGACTTTAATTATACCATCTCAAGTTACAATGATACCACTTTATATAATAATGAAGCATTTAGGTTGGATAAATAGTTACCTTGCACTTATTATGCCAATACCAACTGCATTTGGTGTATTTATAATGAGACAAGCTATTTTAGGGGTACCAAAAGAGCTATTAGAGTCAGCGAAAATAGATGGTTGTTCGGACCTTAGGATTTTAATACAAATAGTATTGCCTCTAATAAAACCAGCATTAATTACATTAGCAATATTTACTTTTATGGGAGCTTGGAATGAATTTATGTGGCCTCTTATAGCAACAACTAAGGATACAATGAGAACATTGACGGTTGGGTTGTCTACTCTTAAGACCTTCCAGATAACAAATTATGGGCAAATGATGGCAGGAGCAACAATAACATTTTTACCTCCATTTATTTTCTATTTGATTTTACAGAGCAAATTTGTAGAGGGTGTATCTTTGTCTGGAATAAAAGGTTAGATAGCTTAATTTAAAAATATAAAACAGAATTATGTAGATATGGAGGAGTTTAAAATATGGAGATTTCATATGTATTAAAGGATTGTACATTTAAACATGATAAATATTCAGTTATAGAAGCTGAGACTTGGGAACATAAAGATTTAAATATTGTAGTAGCTAAAGGGGAAAAGTTTGCTTTTCAAATTATGTTAAAAGCTACAGAAGAATTTAATTGTACGATTGATGGAAGTAGTACTATATCATGGAAAGGTCTTGGAAATAGGGTAAGACTTGGATTAAATGTGCCAAATGAATTAGAAAATAATTTTAGCATCAATATAATGGGATATGTTCAAGATGATACAAAAGCATTTGTAAATGATGCTATTTTGAGAGATAAAGATGTATTAGTAGAACAACATTTACCTCAAATGTTCTGGGTTGAAGGTCAAGTACCTGAGAACTTCGCAGAAAATAACTTTAATATAGGTATTGATGTGTTCAAAAGTTTTGGATATGAAGATGAAGAAAAAGTTTGTACAATTAATGTTCCTGTGGAAGTAAAAAACGTTGTATTAAAGCCTTTAGATGAAAGTAGATTCTTTTTAGATTTATGGCAACATCCGAGCTGTTTAGCTAGAATGTATAAAGTTGAATTATGGTCTGATATACATTTTGAAATAATTGATAACTATTTAAAAGAACTAGCTTCTTTAGGAGAAAAAGTTACAACTGTGATAGTTTCTGATTATCCATGGGCAGGTCAAAGTTGTTATAAAGTTTATAAAAATCCATCAAACTTATATGAATATAATATGGTGAGTGTTTCAAAAGATAAAGATGGAAAAATTAAATGTAATTTTGAAAGTATAGACAGGTATATAAATATAGCTAATAAGCATAAAATGGCTCATGAGATAGATTTATTTGGTTTATTGGGTAATTGGTGTGCTGGCGAGTTTGGAAACCCTATAGAAGGATACAAGGACCCTATCAGAGTAAGATACTATGATGAGAATGATAAGGTATTTAAGTTTATAAATAATACAAGCGATTTAAAAGAATACATAGGATTAGTTTTAAATCACTTAATAGAGTGTGGGTTATGGGATAGAGTTAGAGTGATAGCTGATGAACCAAATAATCCAGAAGTAGTAAAAGAGTGTATCGAGTTTATAAACTCCACTGTAGATGAACACAAAGTTAAGTACAAGTCAGCAACACATGACCAAAATTTCTTAGATAGAGCTAAAGATGAAGTTGATGATATGTCGATAAACTTAAAACTTACTATTCAAAATTATAAAGATATAGATAAGTTAAAGAAAAAGATTAATGATAAGGGTGGAATATTAACTTGGTTTGTATGCTGTTTTCCAGAGAAGCCAAATAGTTTTATAAGTTCTCCTTTTGTGGAAAATAGAATAATAGGATGGTATACTTATTATTTTGGTCTTGATGGATTTTTAAGATGGGACTACAATTTATGGACGGAAGACCCTTGGAAGGATGCAAGTTACAAATTCCCTATTTGGAAGGCAGGGGATATGTTCTTTGTTTATCCTGGAAAAGATTTAAAGCCAGTTAGAAGTGTCAGAATGGAGAATTTGAGATTTGGTATACAAGATTTTGAATTATTCACTATGTTGGAAAAAGAAAAAGGAAGAGAATATATAGAAGTTGAACTTATGCAAGAATTATTAAATAAAAAAGAAAATGCTGAGATTAAAGGTTTTGGAAATATAGAACTAGGATATTCACTTGATAATTGTGGATATGATAAAGTTAAAAAACAAGTATTAGATTTATTAGATAAATTGTAAAAAATATAAGGCAGTATACTACTAGATAATTAAAACTATTTAGTGGTGTACTGCCTTTATTTTTTTAAGAGTATCAAATGTTTTTAATCTATATTCAATGCAAAATTTATAAATGAGAATAATTGTATATAACATGATACAATTTAATTTGTTATAATAAAGATTGCATAATATTATATAGAAAATAACATTGTTAGGAGGAGAGTAAGATAAAAAGGATAGGTGTTGTTATAATATTTTTTTTAAGTATAGTGTTTATTGGGGGTTATTTTTATACTTATTTTAAGAAATATTCTTTTTACTAAATACTTCTTTATCGACTTTTCCAAGTGATTTTCCTACAGTAATTGAGGATACCATAGCACCATTAACATTTATCATTGTACGCCCCATATCTAATATAGGGTCTATTGCAAGTATTCCTCCAACTAATGGAAAATAAGAGCCAAGACCAACACCAGATATAACAACTGAAACTGCCATTGTAGCAGTTCCTGGAAGTCCTGCTATTCCAAATGAACTAATTGTTATAACTATTAACAACATGACATAAAAGCTCATGTCCATGTTTACACCAGCCATATTAGCAAGTGTAACAGCCATTAAAGCAGGATATATACCTGCACAACCATTCATACCCATATTTGCACCTAAACTTGCTGTAAAGCTTGATACGCCCTCATCAACTCCATGATTTTGTACTAGGCTTTCTATCGTTACAGGTAATGTTCCTAGACTAGAACGCGAAGTAAATGCTAGAAGTAGAGCTTCAGTTGAATTTTTTATATAAGTAATTGGATTTAACCCATTTAAAGTTATAAAAATTAAGTGTATAACAAACAATACTGCAACTGATATATAAAGTGCTAGTATAAAATGTAAAACAGATAATATTGAGCTAATACCTTGTGAAGTTATTGTATTTGCAAGTAGAGCAACTACAGCATAAGGCATAAATTTAATAACAGTCATAGACACACTTACAATTATCTTATAAGATGCTTCTATAAAATCTATAAATGGTTTTATTGTTTCAGAATGTTTTTTGTTTAATCTCTTTATTGATGTGGCTATAAATGTAGCAAATATTATTGTAGCCACGATATTTCCATTTGCCATAGCCATTACAGGATTTGATGGCAGTAATCCTCTTAAAGTATCCACAAGAGAATTTATTTCTTTAAGTTCTTGATTTACTCCTAAAGCAGGTAGATTAACTCCTACACCCAAATTCATTATATTTGCAACTACAATTCCAACAATAGCAGCTATAGCAGTAGTGGTAAGAAGCATGCCTAAAGACCTAAATGTAAGCGTTCCAAGATTATTATCTTTCATATTAATAATTACCTTTATAATTGATAAGAAAACTAAAGGTACTACTAACATTTTTAATAAGTCCATAAATCCAGAGCCAAATAGGCTATACCATTTACTTACTTCTTGTAGCCAAGTAACTTGAGTTGTATCATTAGGAAAACCAGCAAAAGCTTGAATTATAATTCCTAATATAAGTCCTAGTATTGTAGCATATATTGTTCTCAATGAAAATTTGATTTTTTTCTTTTCAAATTGTCTAACAATAAAGAATGTAACTAAAAGTAAGATTATGAAAAAAATCGTTTTAAAATCTGTAATCATAAGAAATTGTGATAAGAATGAACTTTGCAATATTTTTTCTCCTTTATCTAAAATAAATTTTTCTAAGTCTAAATAATATCAATATATTAAAAAAATGTCAATATTATATCACAATTTACCAAAATAGAATAAATTAATTTAATTTACAGAAATGTGATTAAATACAGAAAAATAGGGTATAATGTGTGTTTAAAGAATTTAAATTGGGGTAAGAAAAGATAAAATAGCTTTTATAAAATTTGATTTCGAATAAAAAAATGTGAAAAAAATAACTTTGATTTGTTATAAAAATGTGTACATAGAATATATATCAAATGAAAAGCTCAAAATAAGTAAAGAAATTAATCAGACATCAAAGGAGAGATAAAATGAGAGTAATAATAATTGGTGGTGTTGCAGCTGGAATGAGTGCTGCGGCTAAATTAAAAAGGATAAAACCTGAATATGAAGTTGTTGTTTACGAAAAAACAGAGATAGTATCTTTTGGTGCTTGCGGATTACCATACTTTGTTGGTGGATACTTTGATGATGCTAATGACTTATTGGCAAGGACACCAGAAAAACTTAAAGAATCTGGGATTGATTTAAATATATTTAGAGAAGTTATTGAGATTGATAGTGAATCTAAGAAAATAAAAGTAAAAAATGTAAAAACAGGTGAAATACATGAAGATTACTATGATAAATTGATGATAGCAACTGGGGCAAGAAGTATTATGCCTCCTATAAAAAATGTAAAATTGAAGAATGTTTCTATGTTAAAAAGTTTGTATGATGGAGAATATTTAAAAAAGATTTTAAATGATAAAGAAAATAAAAGGGTTACAATAATAGGTGCTGGATTTATAGGATTAGAAGCAGTTGAGGCATGTAAGAAGTTAGGAAAAGATGTACATGTGATTCAATTGGAAGATAGGATATTACCTCAAGTATTTGATAAGGAAATTACAGATGTGTTAGAGGAAGAAATAAGAAGACATGATGTTAAATTGCACTTGGATGAAATGGTTGTAGAACTGTATGGAGAAGAGAAAGTAGAAAAAGTCATAACAAATAAAGGAGAAATAGATACAGATGTAGTAATAATTGCTACTGGTGTGAGACCTAACACAGAGTTTTTGTCAAATACTAATATAGAAATGCTAAAAAATGGAGCTATAGTAGTTGATGAGTACGGAAGAACTTCTGTAAAAGATATATACTCTGCTGGTGACTGTGCAACTATAAAGAATATAGTAAGTAATGAAAATGTATATGTACCTTTAGCAACTGGAGCTAATAAATTAGGCAGGATAGTAGGAGAAAACCTAGGAGGAAGAGAAGTTTCTTATCAAGGTTCACTATCTTCAAGTTGTATAAAGATTATGGATATGGAAGCTGCATCAACTGGAATTACAGAAAGACAAGCTAAAAATTTAGGTATAAATGTTAAATCTAAATTTATTTCTGACTATAATCAAACTCACTACTATCCAGGAAGGAATAAAATATATGTAAAACTTGTTTATGATGCAGGTACAAAAGTTATCTTAGGAGGACAAGTGGCTGGGTTTAAGGATGCTGTACAAAGAACAAATGTATTGGCAGCAGCTATTTTTGGTAAAATGACCACAAGTCAACTTGGAATGTTAGATTTGTGTTATGCTCCTCCATTTGCAAGAACATGGGATGTGTTAAATGTTGCTGGAAATGTATCTAAATAATATTATTTAGATTGTGGTTAATAAGTAATTGAAGGAATGAATTTACAGTAAAATATTTATATAAATGTAAAATTCATTCCTAAGTTTTTGTTAATAAATATAAATAGAGAATTATTCATCAAAATTTAAGTGTAAACTTAGCCTATCTTCTCCAAGAATTGTATTTTCAAAAACATTAGTGGCATTTTCTAAGTACATATTAGGCATATCTAATGATGGGCTAAAATGTGTTAATAAAAGTTGTTTAACATTTCCTGATTTTGCAAGATTTGCAGCTTCTCTAAAAGTCATATGTTTGTTTTTAACAGCTTTTGATATGTCTAAATCATCACCATACATAGCTTCACATATGAATAAATCACTATCTTTTATAAAATCTGGTATTGATTCTATAGGTCTTGTATCAGTTGTAAGACTTATTTTAATTCCCTTTCTTGAGTCTCCTAAGACCATATCTGGAGTGTATTTTTTTGAATCTAAAACTACACTTTGACCTTCTTGAAGTTTTTTCCACAACATTTTAGGAACTTCATTTTTAGTTGCCTTATTTATATTAAATTTAGGATTTCTTCTAAAATTAAAACTGTATCCTAAACACTCTATAGAGTGTTCTAAATCAATTGTTGAAATTTCTACATTTCTTAAAAACTCATTATCTAAAGTAAAAATACCTTGAGGATTCTCTATAATTTTTAAAGCATATGGTACATATTCTACTAAATTTCTCATAGAACGAATACAATCAACTATTCCAACTGGGCCAATTATAGTTAAATCACTTGTACGACCGCTATTTCCAATCGTTGACAAAAGTCCTAAAAGTCCAAATATATGGTCACCATGTAAATGGGTTATACAAATCAAGTCTATATCTTTAAAGCCACATTTTTTTAGCTTCATAGATACCTGAGTCCCCTCACCACAGTCAATTAGTATTTTTCTACCTTTATAATTTATGAATACAGAAGATAGAAATCTGTTTGGCATAGGGACATTTCCACCACATCCAAGTAAAGTTAAATCTATCATTTTTTCCCCTTTCTAAAATTAACACAAATCTGTTGTTTGTTTTTATTATAATATCCTATTATAATTATTTTAACATTAAATATAGTAATAAATGTGTATTTGAGTCAAGAAATATTGTCAAATAGTTTTTTTGTATTGTAATATACAAAAACTTTATGATGAGAAATTGAAATTTATTTTAAAAAATGTTTACAAGGAGGATAAAATAATGAAAATATTAAAGAAAATTGCTATTTTGTCATTGATTGCTTTAACTTTGGTTGGATGTAGCAATGGAGAAGGTAAAAAAATGGTTGAAGATTCTAAGAAAACTCAAAATTCTAAAGAAGATGAACAAGCAATAATAGTACATAAAGATGCAAATATATTGAAAGACAGGTATGAACCACCAAAAGGTTTTAAAAGAGTTGATGTAGAAAAAGGTAGCTTTGAATCATTCCTTAGAAATACTAAGTTGAAAAACTATGGAGAGAAGGTAAAGTATTATGATGGCAGAACTAAGGAATCAAAAGGCATCTATGATAGTGTGTTTGATGTTGACATTGGGAATAGAGATTTACATCAATGTGCAGATGCAATTATGCTTATGAGGGCTGAATACTTGTATCAGAACAAGAGATATGATGAAATAAGTTTTGATTTTGTCGATGGTTTTAAGGCTAAGTACTCAAAATGGTCAGAAGGATATAGAATTTCAGTAAAAGATAGTGGTTCAAGTTGGTATAAATCAACTGAATATTCAACATCTTATGAGAGCTTTAGAAAATTTATGGATATAGTGTTTGCTTATTCAGGAACATTATCTCTTGAAAAAGAATTGAAGCCTGTAAAAATTGATGATATGAAAATAGGCGATGTATTTATAGTTGGTGGAAGTCCAGGACATGCAAGTATAATCATGGATATGGCAAAAAACGAAAAGACTGGAGAAAAGGTATTTATGATAGCTCAAAGCTATATGCCTGCGCAACAGACTCAACTTCTTATTAATCGTAAAAATTCAAACTTAAGTCCTTGGTATAGTTTAGATTTTAAAGGTGATTTAACAATACCTCAATGGACTTTTAAAAGAGACCAATTGAAAAGATTTTAAAATAATTTTATATAAAATAAAAGAAAAATATAGATGTGAAAAAATGTAATTAGATTAAAACTAATTGGATATGGACAAAATTAAATTGATAGATAAATATTAAAGATTATGCTAATTAATTTTATGTATATTTAATATTTACCTGAAAGGTTTTATGTAAAATATAAATTTTATCTAAAGCTAAAACTAATTTGAGGAGGATAACTTATATTGAAAATTAGAAGATATTTAATTTTGGTAATTCTAATTCTAATTACAACAAGTCAGAGTTTTATTTCTTATGGGTTAGAGCAATTTGAAGAAATAACTATTTTTCACACTAATGACATACATGGAAGATATGCTGAGGGTAATGAACATATACAAATAGGTAATCTAGCTACATTAAAAAAAGAAACTCCAAACTCAATTTTGGTAGATGCAGGAGATTGTTTACATGGACTTCCAATAGTAAACATGGACAAAGGGAAAGATGCAATTGAATTGATTAAATGTGCTGGATATGACTACATTACTCCTGGCAATCATGACTTTAACTATGGAAAAGATAGATTGTTTGAATTATCTCAAATAGCTAGTTCAGAGAATACTTTAAAATTTTTATCATCAAATATCCTCAAAAATGGTAAAAAAGTATTTGATAGTAATGATATAAAAGAAATAGATGGTATAAAAATAGGATTTTTTGGACTTACAACTCAGGAAACAAAGAGCAAAACAGGATTCAAAAACGTGGAAGGATTAGAGTTTACAAATCCTGTAGAAAATGCAACAGAGCAAGTGAGTGAGTTGACAAGAAAAGGTGCTGATGTAATAGTTGCAATATGTCATATTGGTACGAATAATTTAAGTAATCCAAATAGTATAGACATAGCAAATGAAGTCCAAGGTATTGATTTAATTATTGATGGACATAGTCATACTAAGTTTGATAATGGCAAGCAAGTTGGTGACACATTGATTGTAAGTACAGGACAATATCTAGAATATATTGGTGAAGTAAAACTAACACTTAATACTAATGATATAGAAAATATAAAAATAGAAAGTAAATCAGCTAGACTAATAGATAGGGAAGAAGCATTAAAGTATGAACTGGATGATAGTATAAATAAAAAAATTGATAAAATAAAAGAACAACAGGAAAAAATATTAGATAAAGTTATAGGTGTGACAAAAAATACTCTAGATGGTTCATATGAAAATGTAAGGACAAAAGAAACTAATTTAGGTAATTTAATAAGTGATATTTTACTTGATAAGACTAAGGCTGATATTTCTCTATTTAATGGAGGAAATATCAGAGATACAATAGAAAAAGGGGATATAACGAGAAGAGATATTGTGGATGTATTTCCGTTCAGTAATACAATAGTTACCAAAGAACTCACAGGAGCACAAATTAAAAATGTATTGGAGCAAGGGGTAAAACTCTATCCAGAAAAGAATTCAGCCTTTTTACAAGTAGGAGGAATATCCTATTATTTTGACCCAAAACAAAAAGAGGGAGAAAAAATAACTGCTATTTCAAAAGATGGAAAACCATTAGATTTGGATAAGAAGTATGTGGTTGCAACTAATGATTATATAGCATCAGGTGGGGATGATTTTAGTTGCTTTTCAAAAGAACCAATATTAAAAGACTTTGGAAATTTAGAGAGTATAGTAATCGAATATATAGAATACAAAAAAGAAATATCACAAAGTATAGATGGAAGAATTAGTATCAAGTCTAAAGAAGAGATAGTAAGTAATAATCAAGAGAGTGAATTGATAGTAGGAGAAAATAAAGAAAATATTAATGATAATGAAGGTAGTATACCTAATAATGATATAAGAAATTTTGATAGTGATAAAAATAAAAAACTAGATAAAAGAAAACCTGTAGAGAGTTCTAATGTGGGAGTATATAAAAGAGAAGATAAAGAAAAATCTCCTAAGACAGGAGACTTAGGATTTTCGAATAGTATGATTGTATTTATAGCTTCAAGTACATTAATATACTTATTAAATTTTAATCAAAGAGATTTAAAAAATAAAAAGTCAAAATAAAAATTAATAAGTAAAAATTAGTAAATAGAAATTTAGTTTTAGATACTAATAAAAGAGCAAAGGTAATTAGTTGTATAAATACTAATAATCTTTGCTTTCTTTGTGTTTAAGTATGTTTGTATTTAAGTAAAATCCAATTAACAACCTATTAGATATTTATAAATAAAATGCTTTTACTAGTATGATATAATTTAGCTAGTATATATAATAATGGAGGATAAAAGGATGAATAATATATTACTTTTGGAAGATGATAAATCTTTAAATAGAGGAATTAGTTTTAAATTAAAAAAAGAAGGATACAATGTTTTTAACGCATTTAGCATAGAAGAGGCAAAAAATATTTTCGCAAGAGAGGAGATAAATTTAATTATTTCTGATATAGGTCTGCCTGATGGTAGTGGTTTTGATTTTTGCGAGGAGATTAGAAATAAAAGTGATGCTTATATAATAATGTTGACAGCCCTTGATGAAGAAGTGGATATTGTCACAGGATATGATTTAGGTGCAGATGATTATATCACAAAGCCATTTAGTTTAATGGTATTAATATCCAAAGTGAATGCACTTATGAAAAGAGCAAATACAGTAAAGAATTATACTTTATTGGTTTGTGATGATTTATTTTTTCATTATATAGAAAATAAGTTAATTATAAAAATAGATGATAAAGAAGAAGAGATAATTTTAAGTAAAACAGAGACTAAACTCTTAAGATATTTGATGGAAAATTCAATGCAGACATTAACTAAAGAACAACTATTAGAATCTTTATGGGACAATAGTGGAAATTTTGTAGATGATAATACTATAGCAGTAAATATAAGAAGACTTAGACAAAAAGTAGAAAAAAATCCATCTGAACCTAAATATATAAAAACAGTAAGAGGAGTTGGATATATGTGGGGGGAAAGGAGTATAAAAAAATGTTAAAAAGCATGAATCTCAAAGATAATCTGAGTATGAAAGATGATTATATAATGAGAAGGGCTATTGGATGTTCTATTTTATCTGTACTAATAGTAACGCTTATATTTATACTCTTTGAATATAATAGATTACATAAATTATATGAATATCAAATAAAAAATACTCAAAGTATTGCGGGAGTATTGATTGAGAAATACCCAAATGATGAGATAGATATAGTAAAATCTATTTACAATTCTGATTATAGCAAAGTGGATATTGGAGAAAAAGCATTTAAAAAATTTGGATATGGATTAGAAAATAAAATGTCAAATGATAAAAATTTTGGTCTATATTTAAAATCTTTTTTTAAAGAATCTGTTATTGTCTTTTTAGTATTGTTTATAGTTGTTACAGGTATAATTTATTATTTTATAAGATACATAAATAAAAGATTGAGTAAAATTTATTTTATAGTAGATAAGATGTCACAAGAAAATTATTTGAAGGACACTACTGAGTTAGAAGATACTGGTTATCTAGTAGAATATAATGAGTATTTTAAAGAAGGTACATTTAGCAAGATAAATAACTGTCTATATGAGTTGAATAGAAGTTTAAAGATAAAATTTATTAAATTAGAGAAAGAAAAAGAAAGTGTAAAATCATTAGTAACAGATATTTCTCATCAATTAAAAACTCCTTTAGCATCATTAAAATTATATAATACATTGCTTATAGAAGAAGAATTAAAGGAAGATGAAGCTCAAGAATTTTTGCTAACTAACAAAAATTCTATACATAAATTAGAAAACTTAATAAATTCTTTGGTTAACATATCAAGGCTAGAAATTAGCATGATAAGCATAAAAAAAGAAGATAACGATATAAAGGATACTATTCTAAATGCTATAAAAAGTGTAGTTCCTAAGGCTAAGATTAAAAATATAACATTAAATATAAATGAATTCGATAGTAGGATTATACCTCATGATAAAAAATGGACGGAAGAGAGTATTTTCAATGTATTAGATAATGCTGTAAAATACACACAAATAAATGGTGAAATAAATATATCTGTAGAAGAAACTGTTAATTATTTTAAAATTATAATAGAGGATAATGGCAGTGGGATTAAAAAGAGTGAATTCAATAACATATTTAAACGTTTTTATAGAGGAATATCTGAGGAAATTGAATCTATAGAGGGTAGTGGGATAGGATTGTATCTAAGTAGAAAAATATTAGAAGAACAGGGTGGAAATATTATGGTTTATTCTGAATTAGGAGTAGGAAGCAAGTTTTCTTTGTTTCTTACAACTATGTAATGTTAAATGAAAGGAAAATGTAAGCCTCTACATTTATTATATAAGTATAAACAGCTCCAAAAATAAAAAGTAATAAAAAATGGGGTAATATAACTTAGAATGAGAGGGTAATTTTATGAAAATACTATACACTGAAAACTTATCAAAACATTATGGAGCAGGAGAGAGCTTAGTAAGAGCTTTAGATAATGTCAACTTAGAAATAAATGAAGGTGACTTTGTTGCAATAATAGGAAAATCAGGTTCTGGAAAAAGTACTCTTTTACATATGATTGGAGGACTTGATATACCTACATCTGGGAATGTATATATAGATAATAAAAACATATTTACATTAAAAGAAGAAGAACTTGCTGTATTTAGAAGAAGAAAAATAGGATTTATATTTCAAAGTTATAACTTAATCCCATCTCTTAATGTATGGGAAAATGTAGCATTACCAATTGGCCTAGATGGTAGAGAAGTAGATGAAGATTTTATAAAAGAACTTTTAAAATCATTGGGGCTTGAAAATAAACACGATGTTTTACCAAATACATTATCAGGTGGTCAACAACAAAGGGTGGCAATAGCAAGGGCATTAGCTACAAGACCAGCTATAATACTTGCAGATGAACCAACTGGAAACCTAGATTCTAAAACATCTGATGAAGTTATGAGTATTCTAAAGTCTATGTCTAAGAAATACAGTCAAACTTTAGTTATGATAACTCACGATGAGAGTATAGCTCAAATGGCTGATAGAGTTATATTTATAGAAGATGGTAGGGTATCAAAGGTTGGTGATAAAAATGATTAATACTACTAAAATAGCAAAAAGTAATCTAAAGCAAAATAAATCAAAAAGTATTCTAATAATAATTACTATAATACTTTCAACTTTAATGCTTTCATCTATTGGAATTTATATTGTTGATGCAGGAACCTATCAGAAAGAAAATACTATAAAGTATTCAGGTAATTATCAAGGTATATTAGCTAATGCGGATGAAAAACAAGCTAATATATTGAGTAATCATGCAGATGTAGAGTTAACTGGTAAAATGAATGGAGTAGGTTTTGAGAAGTTAGAAGATGATTCAAATATTTCTCTAGCATACATGAATGAAGATGCTTTAAAATTAAATAATTTTGAGTTTGTCAAAGGGAAGTTACCAACAAAAGAAAATGAAATCGTGTTAGATAGAGGAGCTTTAAAAGCACTTGGCTATAGTAATAAAAACTTAGGTGAAAAGATAAAAATATCTTATAATGATTATAAAAGTGATAAAAGAATTGAAAAAGAGTTCATTATAACTGGAATTTTAAAAACTAGTGAAATATCTGAAGCAGGTAAATTTTATTCAGCTATTATATCAGAAACATATATGAAAAATACTAGAGATATGTCACAAGAAGATTTTAATATATATGTGAAATTAAATGATAAAAGTAATTTATCGATAGAACAAGCAAAATCAAAATTAAATAAGGTTGCTAATGATATAGGATTGGATACTGTTAATGTAGCTGTAAATGAAAATTATATAAATGCTTTAAAACCTGATATGGAAACAATTATGGGTGGAGTATTTGTAGGGCTAGTAATTGTATTGTCTAGTATTTTAGTAATATACAATATATTCTACATTTCAATAGTTACGAAGGTTCAAGAATTTGGAAAACTTAGAGCAATTGGTGCGACTAAAAAACAAGTAAAAAATATAGTATTTAAGGAAGGTTTTATCTTAGCAGGGATAGCAATACCAATGGGAACAATCTTAGGATATGCACTTTCAAATATTATAATAAAATCAGCTATGGATATAGATGTAAAATCATCACAATTACCAGTTATATTATTGGTTATAATAATAAGCTTTATGTCTGTTGTGTTATCACTTTTAAAGCCAATGAAAGTAGCATCAAAAGTATCTATAGTTGATGCAGTAAGATATACTGGAAATAAAATAAGTAATAAAAATAAGAGAAAAGGTTATAAAAATATAAATTTAAAGGGATTATCACAAGCTAATTTAGAAAGAAATAAAAAACGTACTTACATGACATTGGTATCTCTTATATTGAGTGGAACTATATTTATAACAGTATCAACTGCCTTAGAAAGTTTTGATGCTGAGAAGATGGCAAGAGCAAATTTTCCTTATGATATAGAAGTTAGAATTACTGGTTATGAAATGGATAGTGATAAAAATCCTAAAAATAATTTGAATATTTTGCAAATGAATAATCCTTTAAGCAAAGACTTTTTAAATCAAATAAAAGATATAGAAGGAATTAAAAAAATAGAGTCTGCAAGAAGTGTAAAGGTTGGAATGGATGATTATAATGTTGAATTTAAACATGACCTTTTACAGAGTGTAGATGAAAATGATGTGAAATCACTAAATAATAATTTAGTAGATGGAAAAATAAATTTTGAAAGACTGCAAACAGGAGATGAAATAGTAATTACTCATGTTGATACAGCAAAAGAAATGGGAGTAAAGGCAGGAGATAAAATAAAATTAACTCTATATGATGGAGATAAAGTAATAAAAAAAGAGTTTAAAGTTCAAGCAATAGCTATGGGGTCTCCAAGTTTTGGTATAGGAAAAGATTTTATAGATAGAACGTTAAAAAATGACTCAACAAGTAGTTTAGGAATATATACAGAAGAAGGAAAGTATAAAGAAATAAAAGATAGTATAAAGAAAATTGCAAAATCTAATGGATTTTTAGAGACAGATTTTTTAGATAGTAGAATAGAGTCAAATAAGGCTGTGATTTCATTTATAAAAATAATGGGATACACTTTAACAGGTATAATAGGTGTTATTGGATTTATGAATCTTGTAAATACAATGATAACTAGTATAGTTACTAGAAAGAAAGAACTTGGTATGCTTCAAGCTATTGGTCTTACTAATAAACAATTAGTAAAAATGCTTAACTCAGAGGCTATATATTATACTTCTAGAATGATGATAGGAAGTATTTTATCTGGAGGAATATTAGGATATATTGCTGTTATATTTCTAAAGAAGACTGGATTATCTTATGCAACATATGCTTTACCAATAGTGCCAATCCTATTGATGGCTGTATGTATTTTTATAGCTCAATTTATAACAACATATTTAATAGGAAAAAGTTTCAATAAAGAATCACTTATTGATAGAGTAAGATATAGTGAATAAAATATGGGTATTTAATTGGTAGTTTTTAAGTAATAAAAAGAAGAATATAAAAAGATAAGTAAATAGATTAAAATATATAGATACAGAGTAGATATTCTAAAATGATATTTGCTCTGTATTTTATTGTGCAATTATTTGTATGTCTAATATAGTGATATTGTTTATAGGGAAAATGTATTGGTACAATTTTAAAAAAATATAAAATTGTACCATATAAAATGAAAATTTTGTATAATAATCGTATAGAAAATAAAAAGGAGCTGAATATATATGAACAATAAGATTAATTATGCACCAGGACCAACAGAAACTAGGGGAAATGTAAGATTAGCAAGAGCAGAAAAGACAACAAACCCAGATATAGATGTTGATTTTGTTGAATTTTATAAAAAGACATGTGAAAAGTTTGGTGATATAGTTGGTACAAAAAATGATGTTTACATATTGAGTGGTGAAGGTATATTAGGACTTGAAGCAGCTTGTGCATCACTTACAGAAAAGGGAGATAGAGTACTTGTAATTGACAATGGTATATATGGAGAAGGTTTCAAAGATTTTGTAACAATGTATGGTGGAGATTATGTGCTTTTTTCAAGTAAATATACAAAAAGTATAGATGTTGATGAATTAAAGGCATTTTTAGATAAGGATAGTAACTTTAAGTATGCAACAGTTGTACATTGTGATACTCCAACAGGTGTATTAAATGATGTAAGTAAAATATGCCCATTACTTAAGCAATATGGAATATTAACTGTAGTTGATTCTGTAGCAGGTATGGTTGGAGAGAGATTAAATGTAGATGAATCTAAAATAGACATAATATTAGGTGGTTCGCAAAAAGCTATCTCTGTACCAGCAGGTCTTACTATAGTTGGGATAAGTAAAGGTGCAAAAGATTGTATAAAGAACAGAAAAACAGATGTAATAGGTTTTTATTGTAATTTAAATATATGGGAAGGATATTATGAAAAAAAATACTTTCCTTATACTATGCCAATAAGTGACATAATAGGACTTGATAAAGCATTAGATAATATATTAGAAGAAGGAATAGAGAAAGTACTAAATAGACATGAAAGAATAGCTTATAGTGTTAGAAAATCTGTTGAGGAATATGGTTTAGAATTATTTTTAGAAGAAGGATATTCTAATACAGTTACAGCTATAAAAATTCCTGAAAGTATAGGAGCTTTAAAGCTTACTGATTATATGCTTAAAAATTATAATACACTTGTTGCAACATCATTAAATCAATATATGGATACTATTTTAAGAATAGGTCATATGGGGGAAAATGCTAATCTAAATAAAATAGAACACATACTAAATATTTTAGATAAGAGTCTAAGTACATTAGGATTTAAGGGAAATGGAAGCTTGTTAGATTTATTTAATAAGTATTATTTTTAATAGATAGACAAGGGGGATGAAGCATGGAAATTACAGCTAAACAAAAGTTTACGACGAAAGACATGGTGGAAACATCACTATTAATAGCTTTAGTGTTTATTGCAACTAAATTTATAAATATAAGATTGCCAATATCTATAAATGGTGGACTTGTTCATTTAGGAACAGCAATGTTATTCATATCAGCAATAGTATTTGGAAGTAAGAAAGGTGCTTTATCAGGTGCTATTGGTATGTCACTTTTCGATTTAATATCTGGTTGGACTCTATGGGCTCCATTTACTTTTATAGTTAGAGGTATCATGGGTTATTTACTTGGAAAGATTGTATGGGCAAATGGCAAGAATGGAAACAATTTTTTAATCAACGTAATAGGAATAGTTGTTTCATCAATTTGGATGTTGTTTGGATATTATGTAACAGAGGTTATACTTTATGGAAATTTTGTAGTACCTCTTACTTCAATACCAGGTAATTTAATGCAAGTATTAATAGGTCTTATAATAGCACTTCCTATTTCTAAAATATTGAAAAAATGTATGAAATAAAAATAAAGCAAACTAAAATCTCTGATAGTGTAAATTATATTGTATAATATTAGGGTGAGGTACATAATAATAAAAATATTTTAGGATAGGGGATAACTCAATATGTTATCAGTTACAAGATATTCAGTTAGAAATGCTCGTCTAAAGCAGTGGGTAAAGTTTATTTGGTATCTTGAGACAAAGGAAAGTATACTGCTAAATAATAAGTTGCTACCCACAGATAGTATAGATATTATTCTTAATCTTTCTGATGTTATAGAATATAAAGTTGAAAATCAAAACTATACAACTAGTAATATACATTTTAATGGAATAAGAGATAAACATGGATTTATCGTTCAACATGGAAATATACGTGTTATAGGAATTTCTTTTTACCCATTTGGTCTTTATCCATTTTTAAAGATACCAATTTCAGAATTTAATAGTCAAATAGTCAATTTAGAACAAGTGTCAGAGGTATTTGTAAAAAAATTGGAAGACTCTTTAAATAAAGAATCATCAATAGAAAATACTATCTTGTACTTAGAAGAAGTATTATTATCTACAATGGATGAAGGTTTAATTGAAAATAAATATATAAAACTTTTGGATTCATTTATATATGACAATATGTATAGTAATATAAAATCTTTTTGCAATGATATGAATATAAATATTAAAACTTTGGAAAGAATCTGTTTAAAATATACCGGATATACACCTAAAATTTTAAAGAGAATATGCAGATTTAAAATGTCAAGTAGTCAGCTTATTTACAGCTATAAAGACAAGGAACTTTTTGATTTTATTTATGAAAATGAGTACTATGACCAAGCACACTTTATAAAAGAATTTAAAGAATTTTCAGGGACATCGCCAATTAAGTTTATTAGTGAGAATAAGACTATTAAAGAAAATATAAGGTATAGTTATTTGTAATTATACTGTCGATTTTTTACAATACCTCTAATTTAGTTTTTGATATGATATAAGAAAAATAAATTGGAGGTTTTGTATATGAAAATTATTACAGAGATAGTGGAATTTAGTGTGGAAGAAAACTTGTCAAAAGGTGAGTTTATAGATATTGTAAATGATTTAGAAATGAAATTTCATTCTATACAACCTGGTTTTATTGATACTGAGCTTTTATATGATGAAAAAAGTCAGAAATGGATTATGATACAACATTGGGACTCTCTGGAAGACCTTAAGAATTCTTCTAGTAAGATGTTTAAGGAATCTTCAACTGAGAAGTTTAGAAAAGCTTTAAAAAGTCAAACTATTAAAATGAACATAATGCCACAAATTAAAAGTTGGAAATTATAGTATTAAACCTAGAAAATAATTAAACCACAAGAAAATAAATTAGCCAAATAACATTTTGTATTAAAATTGTTATTTGGCTTTTAATATCTATTTTAATATTTAAATATTGTTATCTAAAAGAACTATTGCTGTACGAGAGGCAATAGGTATTTTTGAAGATGGTGGAGCTGAGCTAAAATAGGCATTGTAGTCTAGTAAGTTTTCTTTTTTTGTGTTTCCTCCAAATTCTATCATATCAGTGCTTAGTATTGTTTTGTAGTTTGTATTTTGAAATTTTGAAATATCAACTGACTGCATTAGATTAGGGTGGAAATTAAATATAAATAAATATTTACCCTTACTGTATACTAAAAGTTTTTTATCATTATCCATATGTATAAGTTCATAGCTATTTTGGATAAAAACATCACTGTATTTTGGAAGCTCAAGCATAGCTTTATCAAAGTTTAATAATTGTTTATATTTTAAAGAATCATTTTCTGAAAGGCTCCATTGCCTTCTAGCATACTTATAACTCCAATTGTTTCCTTCTCGTGGAAAATCAATCCATTCAGGATGTCCAAATTCATTTCCCATAAAATTCAGATATCCCTCACCAGCTAGAGAAAAAGTTATTAATTTAATTAACTTAATTAGAGAGATAGCTCTATTTATAACATGGTTATTTGAGTTTATTTCCATATTCCAGTACATTTCCTTGTCAGCTAACCAAAAAATAATTGTTTTATCACCGACTAATGCCTGATCATGAGATTCACAATAACCTATATTTTTTTCACCAGGACGTCTAGTTGTAAGTTCATGCCACATTTTACCTAAATCCCAGTTTTCATCAGATAAGTTAGAAATAGTTTTTATCCAAAAATCTGGTACACCCATTGCAAGTCTATAGTCAAATCCAATTCCACCGTCTTTTATAGGTATACACATACCAGGCATTCCACTCATATCTTCTGCAATACTTATTGAATTAGGTTTAATTTCTTTTATCAATTCATTTGCAAATTGGAGGTATGTTATGGCTTCAATATCTGTATTCATGCTAAAATATTTTTTGTAACTATCAAATGAAACTCCAAGACCATGGTTATGATATAACATTGATGTTACACCATCAAACCTAAAGCCATCAAAATGGTACTCATCTAACCAAAATTTTATATTTGAAAGTAAAAAATGGATTACTTCAGGTTTACCATAGTTAAAGAGTTTTGTACCCCAAGCAGAATGATTCCCCTTTGAACCTGAATGGAAGAATTGATATTCACTTCCATCAAACTCATTTATTCCCTCTAAGGTATTCTTTACTGCATGAGAATGAACTAAATCTAATAAAACAGCAATTCCCATGGAATGAGCAGTATTTATTAGATTTTTTAAGTCTTCAGGAGTACCAAACCTAGAGGAGATTGCATAAAAGTTTGAAACTTGATACCCAAAAGATGCATAATATGGGTGTTCCATAATAGCCATAAGCTGAATAGTATTATATCCAGATTTTTTTATTTTAGGAAGTATATTTTCAGTAAACTCACTATAAGTTCCAATAGATTCATTTTCAGTAGCCATACCTATATGACATTCATAGATTAGTGGAGAAGTTATGCTTTTTAAGTCAAATTCATTGTCAGTCCAGATAAATGGAGCCTCTGGTTGCCATACTTGTCCATTAAAGCCACCAAAGTCCTTTTGAATTACTCTTTTTATATATAGTGGTATACGGTCAAATGTTTTTCCATTTGCAATGACTTGGATTTTTACCTCTGATTTATGAGGTAAGCTATCTTTGTTGGGAATAAATATCTCCCAATTACCAGAATTAATTTTTTTTAGAGGATGAGATTTTCTATCCCAATTATTAAAGTCACCAATTAATGATAAACTGTTTGCATTTGGAGCCCATTCCCTGTAAAACCATCCATCATTTGTTTGATGAAAGCCGTAGTAAAGATGAGCATTTGCAAAAGAACTAAAATCTTTATAGTTAGTTAATAGTTTTGCTTTAACATCTTCATAATGTTTCATTCGTTTTTTTATATCAGATTCAAATGGTTGTAGGTATACATCAATATCTAAAATTTTAAATCTTTTTTGACTTTTCATTTTATTTCTCCTCCATAATAAATATTACATCTAAAAAATAATATTTATCTCATACTATCTTCTCTATATAATTGATATATATTATATAATCCTAATAAAAAGCTTAAGCCACCAATGATTAATTTCATAATTTACCTCCTTAGTATTTACACTTATATATCATATTCATCGAAATTTAAAAGTTTGTTTAAAACTCTTTTAATAATATCATAATCAAAGCCTTTGTAGGAAAGATGTTGAGAAATTTTTTGATATATTTTCTTTTTATCTTCTTTCTTTACCCTTTCAAACCTTTTTTTTGCTAGATACATAGCATTTTCAAATTCAGTGTCCTTATCCAATTCAGACACAGCTTCGTCAATTGTACTTCTATTGATACCTTTATTATATAGATTTTGCTTAATTCTATTTTTACCACATCTATTTAAATTAACATTTGTATTAACTATTTTTTGAGCTAATACACTATCATTTACAAGATTATAATTTTTAAGAAAATCTATAACTCTATCAATTATGTTTTCATCAAACTCTGCGGATAACTTTTCTTTTATTTTTTTTTCAGACTGGTCAGCATGAGATAAAATATTTAGAGCTTTATTTTTAGCTTTTATATACATCTCATCGTCCAAAATAGGTTTTAATTCCTCTTCATTTATTTCATTTCCTTTTTTTAAATTGAATGTATAAACAAGTTCTTTAAATATAGCAATAAAAAATTTATCATCTACATAAATATTAACTCTATCATCATTTCTTTTTTGTTGTTCTATTTTAGTAATTATACCCATAAATCCTCCCTTTTTGTATGTAATTATATTAACAAAAGCAACTAATAAAATTTAATAAAAAACTTACATTTATATGTTATATTTTATCAAAATTAAGACAAAATAGTAAAAAGTTATTTTTATTAAAAAGTAAAGTAAAAACATGTTAAATAATTATTTTTTAAAGCATTTTTTATCATATAAATATAATTATATACCAAAAAAAATAAATTATAAGCTTTAAGAAATAAAAAATAATGGTACAATAGTATTATAACATTAAAAGGAGACAAAATATGAAAAGCGAAAATCTAGTTAAGAAGGCAGAGTTGAAAAATACTGAAAAACTAGAGAAATTTAATCGCCATAAAGGCAAAATCAAAATAGGTATATTGGGAGGTACTTTTGACCCTATACACTATGCTCATTTAGCAACAGCAGAGTTTATTAGAGACAAGTATGACATTGACAAAATTATCTTTATACCATCAGGAAATCCACCACATAAATTATGTATCACTACAGACAAGTATGATAGATATAATATGACACTTCTAGCAACTGAAAGCAATGAAGATTTTTTAGTTTCAAAAGTAGAAATCGAAAGAAAAAAAAGGACTTATACAATAGATACATTAAAATACTTGAAGAAAAAATACAAAAATGCAGATATTTATTTTATAACAGGGGCAGATGCTATTTGTAGTGTTGAAGAGTGGAAGGATGTAAAGAAAAACTTTGAGTTGGCTACCTTTATAGCTGCAACTAGACCAGGGATTAGTTTGTTAAGGTCACAAGAGACTATAGAGAAATTAACGAAAAAGTACGATGCTGACATTATAACAGTTTATGTTCCATCACTGGATATATCATCCACATATATAAGGGAACAGCTAAATGAAGGCAAGTCAATACGTTACTTAGTACCCGAAAATGTAGAAAATTATTTATATGAAAATAAACTATATCAATATGGAGATGATTAAATGAACTTAGAGAATATTAACCAGAGACTAAATCAAATGTTACCAGTGGGGAGGCTTAGCCACTCAAAAAATGTTGCAAAATGTGCTGAAAAATTGTGTGAGATTTATGGGTGTGACAAAGAAAAAGCTTGTTTAGCAGGAATGATTCATGATTGTGCAAAGTATTTAAGTAATAAAGAAGTAGAAGATTATGTAAACAAGTATGAAATATACTTAGACCCAATAGAGGATGGAAATCGCTCTCTATCTCATAGTGTAATTGGGTCATACATATGTGAGTATGAGTTTGGGATAGAAGATGAAGATATTATAAATGCAATCAAATATCATACAACAGGAAGAGAAGATATGTCTCTTTTAGAAAAAATAATTTACATAGCTGATTTAATTGAAGAAGGAAGAAAATTTCCAGTTGTAGATACCTTAAGAGAATTGGCATATGGAGGAAAACTTGATGAAGCACTTTTAACTTCTTTTAATAATACTTTAATGTTTGTTATTAATAAAAACGAAGAGATACATCCAAGAACAGTTATGGCAAGAAACTATCTAATTAAAGAAAAGTTATTATAAAAAATAGACATAAAGGCAAATATATTAATAAATTTAAAGTTGACTATGTTACAAAATCGTATTAATATGTTACAATAACTAAGTGTATTTTAATTAGGAAAGTGAGGAATTTTATATGACAGTGGAACAAATGACAAAAATAGCATATGATGCCATAGAAGATAAACTGGGTCAAGATACAGTTATAATAAATATAGGAAAAGTTTCTAGTTTGTGTGATTACTTTATTATCACTACAGCATCTTCTCAGAGACAGGTAAAAGCTATTGCAGATAATGTAGAAGATGAATTAACAAAGCTAGGACTAGAGCCAAGAGGAAAAGAAGGACAAAGCACTCAAACTTGGGTACTTCTTGATTATGGAGATGTAATGGTTCATGTATTTAATGAGGAAAACAGAGGATTTTATAATTTGGAAAAATTATGGAAAGATGCACCTTATATAGATATTGACACATTAGCATAAACATGATAATATATGTTATTATAATTAGAAAATTTCAAAAATTATATTAAATTGAATAGACTAGAGCAGTAAAAGACTATATTTTTTCAGAGAGTTAGTGGCAGGTGAGAACTAATATTATATAACTTTGAACTTACTAGATTGAAATCTATTTTCCGTAGCTGGATTAAAAGCTATCTAAGAGAGTCTATATAATGTAGGCTAATTAGGGTGGTACCGCGAAGATTTATCCTCGTCCCTAAACGCAAGTTTAGTGATGAGGATTTTTTATTTTCAAGGAATTATTTGGAAATTATAAGTAAATAATATTAAATAAGATAGTTGAACACAACTAAAATAGGAGGCAAAATATGAGCGTATATAATTTTAAAGAAGTAGAATCGAAATGGCAAAAGATTTGGAAAGACAATAATCAGTATAAAATGGATACAGCACAAACTGAAAAACCTAATTATTACACATTAGAAATGTTCCCTTATCCATCTGGAAAGATACACATGGGTCATGTTAGAAACTATTCTATAGGTGATGTTGTCGCAAGATTCAAAAAAATGGAAGGGTACAATGTACTTCATCCAATGGGATGGGATTCTTTTGGTTTACCAGCTGAAAATGCTGCTATAAAGCATGGAATACATCCACACAAATGGACAATGGAAAATATAGAAGAGATGAAAGAGCAATTAAATTTATTAGGTCTTAGCTATGATTGGGATAAAGAAGTAGCAACTTCAACTCCAGAATACTATAGATTTACTCAAGAGATATTTTTGAAGTTTTTAGAACATGGACTTGCATATAAGAAAAAATCTTATGTTAACTGGTGCCCTTCTTGTGAGACTGTTCTTGCAAATGAGCAAGTTGTTCAAGGAGCATGTGAAAGATGTAAAGCAACAGTATTAAAGAAAGATTTGGAACAATGGTATTTTAAGACTACTGAATTTGCAGAAGAATTACTTAATGATTTAGATACATTAGATGGATGGCCAGAAAAGGTTAAAATAATGCAAAGAAACTGGATAGGTAAGAGTACAGGAGCAGATTTAGTTTTTGATATAGATGGAACTGATAAGTCTATGACAGTATTTACAACTAGACCAGATACAACTTATGGAGTTACTTATATGGTACTTGCTCCAGAACATGAGTTAGTTAAAGAATTAGTTGCTGGTACTGAATATGAAGCAGAGGTTGAAGCTTTTGTTCAAAAAATGCACACAATGACAGAAATAGAAAGAACAGCTGCTGATGTAGAAAAAGAAGGAATGTTTATAGGTAGATACGTTATAAATCCTTTAAATGGTAAGAAAGTTCCTCTATGGATAGCTAATTATGTATTAGTTGAATATGGAACTGGAGCTATAATGGCAGTTCCTGCACATGATGAAAGAGATAGAGATTTTGCTGAGAAATACAACTTAGATATAATAGATGTAATAACAGAAGATAATAAAATAATAAACTCAGAAGAGTTTAATGGATTAGATGCTTCAGAAGGTTTTGAAGGAATAATAGATAAATTAGAAAAAGAAGGAAGAGGAAAGAGAACAATTAACTATAGATTAAGAGACTGGTTAGTTTCAAGACAAAGATATTGGGGTTGTCCTATACCTGTAGTTTATTGTGATGAATGTGGGATAGTTCCAGTTAAAAAAGAAAATTTACCAGTTCTTTTACCAACAGATGTTGAATTTACAGGAAAAGGAGAATCTCCACTTACTACTTCAAAGCAATTCATGTCAACAACTTGCCCTCACTGTGGAAAACCAGCTAGAAGAGAAGTTGATACTATGGATACATTTGTCGATTCTTCTTGGTATTTCTTAAGATATGTGGATAGCAATAATGAAAATGAGCCATTTAGTAAAGAATTAGTTAATAGATGGCATCCAGTAGACCAATATATAGGTGGAGTAGAACATGCTATAATGCACTTACTTTATGCAAGATGGTTTGTAAAAGCATTTAAGAGTATGGGTATGGTAGATTTTGATGAACCATTTAAAAACTTACTTACTCAAGGAATGGTTCTTATGGATGGTTCTAAAATGAGTAAATCTAAAGGTAATACAGTATCACCTATGGATATAATTGATGAGTATGGAGCAGATACTGCAAGACTTTTCGTATTATTTGCAGCACCACCAGAAAGAGATTTAGACTGGTCAGAGCAAGGTGTTGATGGATGCTTTAGATTCTTAAATAGAGTTTATAGATTGGTTGATGAGTTAGCAGATGTAGTTAAAAAGGATGTAGAGTTTGGAGAATTAAATTCTCAAGATAAAGACATGAGATATACTATACATTCTACACTTAAAAAAGTTACTGCTGATTTAAGTGAAAAATTTGGATTTAATACTGCTATATCAGCTCTTATGGAATTAATAAATGATATGTATAAATATAAAGAGTTAGATAATATAAATGAAGCAGTTATAAAAGAAGGTGTACAAACTATAGTAACTATAATTGCACCATTTGCACCTCATTTAGGTGAAGAATTATGGACTATGATAGGTAAAGATGGAAGTGTATTTGATATAGATTGGCCTAAATATGATGAAAAAGCTTTAGTAAAAGATGAGATAGAAGTTGTTGTACAAGTTAATGGAAAAGTTAGAGGAAAATTAACTGTTAATTCAAACATATCTAAAGAAGAAATGGAAAAGGTAGCTTTAGAAGATGAAAAAATAAAAGGATTAGTTGAAGGCAAAACTATAGTTAAAGTTGTTGCTGTACCTAAGAAATTAGTTAATGTAGTTGTGAAATAAATCAAAACTATAGGATAAAATGAAACCCCTATTACAGAGTAATTAAAAATTTGTAATAGGGGTTTATTGTTTTAAACTTTATTATAATTAACAGTAGATTCCTTTTTCAAAGAAGTCTTTGATTTCATCAAGATTATCAGTTTTTCCAAGTGCTAAAATAAGTTTTATTCTAGCTTTTTGACCTGGAAGGTCTCCACCAAATATACATCCAAGATTTTTTAAATCTCTACCAGAACCATAATAACCATAGCTATCAAACACTCTACCTGAATGGCATCTAGACACTATAACAACAGGAAGTCCTTTTTCTCTAGCATATTCAACTCCAGAAAGCATCTGAGGAGGAATATTACCTCTACCCATTGCTTCAATAACTATACCTTTATATCCACTATCAACAGCAAATCTTATAAAGTCTGCATTTTCTCCTACATATGCTTTAAATAAAGCGACTTTAGATTCTACCTTGTCAGTTTCTATAATTGTTCTATTTACAATATCTCTTGTAAGAACAAGTTCATTGCAGTCAATTATTCCTAATGGACCACTAGTTAAAGATTTAAATGTATTTAAAGAAAGAGTATTTGTCTTAGTAGCCTCAGAAGCTAAGATTACTTCATTGTTTAAGACTACAAGAACACCTTTGCCCATAGCATCTTTAGATACAGCAGTACAAACTGATGCAGATAAATTACTTGAACCATCATATCCAAGTTCAGAGCTACTTCTCATAGCACCCGTGACTATTACAGGTTTGATGTTATCAATTGTAAGGTCTAGAAAATAAGCTGTTTCTTCTAAACTATCTGTACCATGTGTTATTACAACTCCTGTAATATCTTTTCTTGATAATAAATCATTTACATAATTTTTTAATTCCATCATTCTATAAGGTGTTATATGAGGTCCTGGAATTTCATCAAAGTTAAAGACCTCAACATCTGCAACTTTATCAATGTTGGTAACCATTGATAATATTTGTTCCCCCGATAAAGTTGGTATAGCAGCTCCTACTTTATCATCTACTGTCATAGATATAGTTCCACCAGTAAAAACTATGGCAACTTTTTTCTTAATACACATACTATTCTCTGCCTTTCATAAATAAAATTTATAATTCCGATAGGATTATATCAAAAAAAGTAGCTAAGGTCTACATAAATTCTTTTATTCATATAATTTAGATATTTCAGTGTAATATAACTATTTCTTAGTTTTTTGCCATTCAGTAATGTAACCATTTAGTATTTCTCTGATAGCTTTTCCTATCTTAGTGTAAGCTTCATCATATAAATTTGCTAGAGATATTCTAATTGACCATTCAGGACCATAGAATCCATTTCCACTAAGTAAGACTACAGAATAGTCATTAGCTAACTTATAAAGGACATCTACTGGAGCGGAAATTTTATTTATAAATTTAAATAAATCTTCTCCATAGTTTAATTTAGCCCATTCTTCAATATCAAACTGAGTATAATATGCAGCATTATTTTTACTTTCATTAATTGGAAGTTCTAAGGCTTCAAACAATAGTTTTTGACGTCTATGACAAATACTCATATTAAGTTTTTTGTAGGCATCAACTTTGTCAATTAAAGCAAATGCAGAGAAAAATGCCATTTGTACTTGTTGAGGAGTAGAAAGACCAGCAGTATGGTTAAGAGCAACAAGTCTACTATCAGCAACAACTCTTTCCATAAATGAAAGACTAGAAGGATTAAGACTCATATCACTGTAACGCTTATCTACTGATTTTTTTAGCTCTCCAGTTAAATCATTTATTTTCTTATCAAAAACATTTTTCTTATGAAGTGCAAATGTACCAAGTCTCCATCCTGTAACTCCAAAATATTTTGAATAAGAATAAACTCCAATAGTGTTGTAAGGAAGTTTTGACATTAATGATGAAAAGTCTTCTACAAAAGTTCCATATACGTCATCTGATATTATCATTAAATCTTTGTTATAATTCTCAATCACATCTATTAGGTTATTACAAGATGTGTCATCCATAGCTATAGATGCAGGATTATTAGGATTAACAACAAATAAAGCTTTAATAGATTTGTCACGAAGCTTTTCTAATTCCTTTTTAGTGTATTGCCATGTATGAGCGCCTTTTTCATCAACTTCATTAGCATTTATATTTACAACTTTAAAATCATAACGAGGAAGATTAGGTATTTCAAGATAAGGTGTAAATATTGGAGTCATCAAAGCTATAGTATCACCTTTTTTTAGTAGTTCATTAGCCATTAATGAATCAAAAATATAACACATGGCAGCTGTAGCACCTTCAACAGCAAAAATCTCTACATCACCATAGTCGCCTGATATATCGTATTTCATTTCTTGAACTAAGTAATCATGTACTATTTTTTCCATATGAGGTAACATTCTATCTGGAAGTGGATAATTATCACCAATAATTCCATCAGCTAGTTCATGAATAAATTCATCTCCATCAAATCCAAGTTCATTTATACCAAAGTTTATAATATCTCTAGCTAAGTATGCTCCAGGCATATCTATATTTTCATTTATAAATTTAAAAAATCTTTCTTTAATACCTTTCTTTTGAGGCATTCCAGCCAAATGACCTAAATCCCAGTTAGAACGAGTTTCAGTAATAGCAAAATGACCAAAAGTAAAAAATGCTTCTCTAGCAGTTGAACAAGTCCAGTTTGGATTACCACGACCTGCATCAAGCAACTCCCTGTTATTTTCTTTTGCAGTGTGTTTTGCAATATCTATTAATTTGTCCTTAAATTCAAAAGGGCTTATTTTTCCATATATGTTTTTGATTTCTTTATAAGTATTATTTTTCATGTTAAATTCCTCCTTATGTAATAAGTTTCACATTTTTATAATAAAATAAACAAGTTAGCAAAATGATTATACTTTAATTATAATAGGTTTATGGAAAAAGTAAAGTATAAAATTAAAATAATAACTCTATTTAACCTTATTAAATATACAATAAAGCAAAAAATGCCTTTTAATAAAAAATGATTACTATATAAAATAAATCTCCAATTTGATTTGCATTTTAGTTTTTTTATTATATTTTATTATTAATGTATAGTTTTCTAATTTTGAATAAAAATAGAGTAAAACTTTCTTTTATATTGAAGTTGTTTAGCAATATATATTTTTCATTATTTTGTTAACTTTAATAAGGTTAACAAAACTTAAAAAAATAGTTTATAAGTAAATAAAATAATATAAAATACAAATTTTAATAAAAATAATAAAGAATCTATTGTTATTTTGATAAAATTGTAAAATATATTTTTAAATTATCATTTAATGTAATTTGAAGGAATTGAAGATATATGTTTATTGTATTCAATTGTTGTATTTTTAGTTTTTTTGTGATTAATTAAAAAATTATAAAAATCGTTTACATGTTGATTTTTTAAAAAAAAAGATTTAGAATTATATAGAAAGTAATAAACAAAAATTGGATTTACGGGAGTGAAATAAAATGATAAATGTTACCTTAACAGATGTGAAAGAAGCTAGAGAGACCATCAAAAACATAGTAAAAAGAACTGACTTACTTGAAAGTGTTAAACTTAGTGAAAAAACAGGAGCAAACGTGTTCTATAAATGTGAGAATCTTCAAAAAACAGGTTCTTTTAAATTAAGAGGAGCTTGTAACAAAATAGCAAGTTTAACAGAGGAAGAAAAGGCAAATGGAGTTATAGCTTCAAGTGCAGGAAATCACGCTCAAGGTGTTGCATTAGGGGCAAAAATGACTGGTATAAAATCAACAATAGTAATGCCAGCAACTGCACCTTTAGCAAAAGTTAGTGCAACTAAAGGATATGGAGCAGAAGTAGTTTTAAATGGTGCGGTTTATGATGATGCATATGCAAAAGCTGTTGAAATACAAAAAGAAACAGGAGCAACTTTCTTACATCCATTCAATGATAAATATGTTATAGCAGGACAAGGAACTATATCTCTTGAAATTTTCGAACAATTAGACAATAAAGTTGACACTATACTATGCCCAGTTGGTGGTGGTGGAATCATCTCTGGTGTTGCTGTTGCAGCTAAAGCATTAAATCCTAATGTGAAAATAGTTGGTGTTCAAACTGCAAATATACCTTCAATGAAAGAGTCAGTTAAAAATGGAAAAGTAACAACAGCATTTAATGATACTACAATAGCTGATGGTATAGCTGTTAAAACTCCAGGAGATTTAACTTTTGAAATAATAAATGAATTAGTTGATGAAATAGTTGTGGTTGAAGAAACAGAAATCGCAGAATCAATATTATTTATGATGGAAAGTCAAAAAATAGTTTCAGAAGGTGCTGGAGCGGTATGTACAGCTGCTATATTAAGTGGTAAGTATGTACCAGCAAAAGATGAAAATGTAGTTTGTATAATATCTGGTGGTAATATAGACATAAATACATTATATAGAATAATAGGTGTTGCTTTAGCTAAAGAAGGAAGAAGATATTCATTTAGTACAATTATGGAAGATAAGCCAGGAAACTTTGCTGAATTAACTAGAATAATAAGTGAGAATGGTGGAAACATTTTAAGTGCTAATCAAGGTAAATTATCAGCAGGAGAAGCTCTAGGAAAACAAAGTGCGGAATTTATATTAGAGACAATAGATTATGACCATATAGCTAAAATAAAGAAAGCTATAGAAGACAAAGGTTTTAAAATTATAGAATTATAGTAAAAAGTGTATATAATATACAAGAAAAATAGTATAATAGTGTATGAAGATACATTTTATATGTATCAGATTAACGAATTAGGAGGATTTTAAAATGAAACATGAAGTAATACATACTAATGATGCACCAGCAGCTTTAGGACCATACTCTCAAGCTATAAAAGCTGGAAACTTATTATTTGTGTCTGGACAAGTTCCTCTTGTACCAGAGACTATGGAAGTAGTTGAAGGAGATGTACAAGCTCAAACTGCTCAATCTTTAAAAAATCTTAAAGCTATATTAGCTGAAAGTGGAGCTGACTTTTCAAATGTAGTTAAAACTACAGTATTTATAAAAGATATGAATGAATTTGGAGCTATAAACGAAGTTTATGCTGAATATTTTGGAGAAAACAAACCAGCAAGAGCTTGTGTAGAAGTTGCTAGATTACCAAAAGATGTTAAAGTTGAAATAGAAGTAATAGCTGTATTATAAGAATATATAATTTAAAATATGTAACTATTAGATTAGGCATGAGTTCTTGGGTATTTTTATCCTGAGGATTCATGCCTTTTTGCAGACCTTTTATCAAAATGTATTCACAAACATATGATAATCTATTAAAATAAAGGGTGATATTTTTAGAAGGGTAGAGTGATACAATGAGAATTATAAATAAAATTTTCTGGCAAGAAGATAGGATTGGCATGATTACAAATCATTTAGAGGCGGATACACATAACCATTGGATGTTACAATTATTTATAGGAATAGAAGATAGCCTTGAAATAACAGTCAATGAAAAATTAGTTAAATGTAATTGTATTGTAGTAGATAAAAATATCCCTCACTCATTTTCGGCAAGAAAAAAAGTTTATTATTCTGCTCTCATTGAACCCACATCTATATATGCAGAACAACTTACTTCAAAAATGAATGATTTTGGCTATTGGATATGTGAAAAAGATGGATTAGAGAAATTGCGTCAACAAGCAATCTTTTTGATACATCAATCAAGTGAAGAACAATATTTAAAGTTTATGAAAATGCTTAACAACTATTTGGGCATCCCTGCAACTATCAAATGTTATGATGATAGAATTACCGAGTTACTTCACTTATTACATACTTGTAATTGTGATAATCATACAATTTCAAATTTTGCAAATAGAGTGGCACTATCATCAAGTAGATTATCACATCTGTTTAAAGAACAAATTGGGATACCTTTAAAAAGCTATATTTTACTTCATCAAATGGAATGTGCTTTTAGAGAATTGCTTTCTGGAAAAAATGTTACTGAAGCTTCTATGGTTGCTGGATTCGATACTCCATCACATTTTGCAGGTACAGTTAAGCGAATGATGGGAATGCCTGTTTCTTTATCTTTAAAAGATAGCGAGTTTTTGAAAGTATATTAAATATTCTCGTTATATAATGAAGTTGTACTAAGAAAGGGGATTTGTTATGAATAAAGAATACTTAGAAGAAACAAAGATGTTAAACTATAATGAACCACAACTTAAGGTTTTGGTATCATCAAAGAAGTGGCTGGAATTAGATGATTTTCATAAAATAAAATCTATTTATGAGTTTGTCCAAAATGATATTTTATTTGGATATAATGCTTCTGATATATTGAATGCAACACAGGTATTAAATGACGGTATGGGACAATGTAATACAAAAGCTACACTTCTAATGGCATTATTGCGTTCAGTAAATATCCCTTGTAGGCTTCATGCTTTTAATGTAACAAAAGATTTTCAACAAGGTGCTATATCTAAAATGGTTTCACTATTAGCACCAAAATATATTCTTCACACTTGGGTAGAGGTATTTTATCAAGACAAATGGATTGCTCTGGAGGGAGTCATAACTGACAAAAAATATTTAGAAGCAATTAAGAAGAAATTTATTAATCAAAGTGGGATATTCAAAAAGTATGCAATAGCTATAAATGATTTGAAAAATACATCTATTGATTGGGATGGTGAAGATACCTTTATTCAAAAAGAAGCTATCGTATACGATTATGGCACTTTTCCTTCACCAGATGTATTTTTCTCTACTCATTCACAACATTTGTCAAAATTAAAAAATTTCATATATGTGCATTTTATAAGAAAGATAATGACAAAAAATGTATGTAAGATTAGAAATAATTATTTTGTTAAAAATAACTGAGTGTTTAATGTAGATAGCTATATAGAAAATATATAGAATAATTAAAAATGTACTAGTTAAAATAAGCGAAAAGGAGTTATCACAGAGCAAACTTAAATTGTTCATGTGACAACTCCTTTTTTATTTTCTATTAATTTCTTTTTATTAACTTCTGGCAACTTGATGTTCTTTTATAAAACATATAGAGATAACTAAACCAATAAATGCAAGAGTTGCAGCTGTTGAAAATGCAACATCCATTCCATGTATGCTAGACAGAATAGCTGAACCCATATGAGCTTTTTTTGTAGCAGCTGTCATTATAGTAATAAGTACAGCAGAACCTATAGCACCAGATATTTGTCTAAGAGTACTATTTATTGCTGTAGCATGAGATATAAGTTCTCTGTCTAGAGTTTTAAGTCCCCATGTAGTTAATGGCATTAGAACTAGTGAAATACCAATCATACGTATACAATACATCAATGATACATGAATTAAAGATGTATCCTTACCTAAAAAAGCAAAAGACAAAGTTCCTAAAAACAAACAGCCAGTTCCCATTATTGATAAAGCTTGAGGTCCATATTTATCTAAATGACGACCTGCAACTGGATTTAATACAACCATCAGTATAGCACCTGGCATCATTAAAGAACCTGAAACTAGTGCAGAAAAACCTCTTACAGATTGTATATATAGAGGAATCATCAATGTAGCAGACATCATTGAAGCATATACAATCATGATTAATACTGTAGAAATTAAAAATGGTTTGTTTTTAAAAACTCTTAATTCTAAAAATGGTTCTTTAGATTTTAATTGACGTAATGCAAATAATATTAATGATATAATTCCTATAATTATTGGTGTATATGTGGCAATATTAGTCCATCCATAATTACCTTGATTAGTAAATCCAATCAACAAACCACCAAATCCTAGAGAAGATAATATTATTGAAGGTATATCTAATTTTAGTTTTTGAGCTTCTCCAACATTTTTTAATAGGATGAATGAGAGTATAACATCTAATATAGCAATAGGTGATAGAAATAAAAATAAACTATGCCAACCAAATGAATCTACCAGCCATCCAGATAAAGTTGGCCCTATTGCAGGAGCAAATCCTACTGTAATACCAACTAAACCCATAGCTGCACCACGTTTTTCTACAGGGCATAAATAAAGTATAATAACTTGTAATAGTGGCATTAAAGAACCAGAACCTACTGCTTGTAATACACGAGCAACTAACATAGTTGAAAAATTATTAGAAAAAAGTGCAATAACACATCCTAGAGAAAATATAGTCATTGATGTAATAAACAATTTTCTGGTACTAAACCTATTTATTAAGTAAGCTGTTGTGGGTACAATAATACCTGCAATTAGTAGATAAATTGTTGTTAACCACTGACCAACATCAGCAGTAATTTTAAAATCTGACATTATATTAGGTAATGCAGTTGATAATAATGTTTGACTAAGGGAGCTTATAAAAGCACCAGTCATTACGATTGCTATTATTAAATTTCCTTTTTTGTTATTACTTTGGGTTTCCATGGTTTATAACGTCTCCTTTTTTAATTGATTTTTAATACTGTTCAATAAAAGTACCTTTGGTCTCAAAATGTCTTCTTTTTCTAAATATGTAATCATTGCATCCATGATTAAAGAATCATATTGTTGATTTTTTTCCTCGATATATAGTTTTTGGGTTGCTTCTAGTAACTTGGGGTTTTCAAGGAGTGAAGTATCCGTTTTTATTAGTTCCTCTATATCTTGTATCGTTTTAAAAAATAGCGATTTATTATGAATGGAAAAGTAGGCTTCATCTTCTTGTTCATATAAAAACATTGATTTTTCAATTAAAGGATTTAGAGTATTAATATTTTCTACAACTAAATCTAAAATTTGTATAGTGAATTCAGCAATAAAGTATACATCTACTTCTCTTTTTTGTATATGAATAATATACGTAAACTGGTGAATCAGAGCATCTAACAAGAAAACTAAATCAAATATATTGTTTTCTATTTTATCCCCATAGTTGTCGAATAAACTAAGTTTGTATTCATTCAATAAGTTAGCTCGAGATTTTTTTTGTAATTTACTTGTAGTATTACGTTGCACTTCAGAAAAGTTTTCCCTTATATAGGTGTTTATAGTAGTTCTAGAAAAAATATTTTCCCACACAGCAATTATCTTTCTTCTTAATTTTTCAGATGATGGGATATCATTATTTTCATTAATAAAATGTATAATTTCTAAGAATTTTTCATCATAATAATTGATTATTTCACAGATGAAAATTTCTTTAGTTTCAAAATGTTTATAAAAAGTAGCTTTGGACATTTTACATTCTTTGACAATATCCAGTATTGAAGTATTTTGAAAACCTTTTTGGTCAAAAATTCTTTGTGCAATAGTTATAATGAGTCTTTGTTTGTCTGTCACTTTACTATCTCCTTTCGTATAAAAACATAAAGTACTAGATAGTACTTAAGAGTTTCTATAAATACATTATACACTATTTGGAAAAAAAATCAATATATGTACCATTAACCTGAGAATTTTGAAAAATTTGTTGTTGTTTTTCGTCATATATAGAAGAAATTAAGAATTTCGTAAGAATACTTTAATTATATTGCAATAAATTAGTGGTATGATTATACTAAGAAAGAAAATGTCTTGAAATTTTCTGTATCAAATACTAATTATGGAGGTGTAGTATATGAAAAAGAAAACTTGTATAGCCATGGTTTTTGCTCTATGTATAGTTTTTGTAGGGATGTTTATTGATAGTTCTAGTGCAGGAAAGAAAATCATAACATCTGAATTAAGTAAATACAGGAGAGGTGTAAATGTATTATCAATAAATAACATTATAGTAGCAAATAAGAAGTATAGCTTACCTAAAGACTATTCTCCACAAGAGAGTAGTGAAGCAAAAGATGCTTTTTATAAAATGAATAAAGAGGCTCAAAAGGCAGGATTAAATTTAAAAGCTTTTAGTACATATAGAAGTTATGAATATCAAGATAAATTATTTAAATCGTATGTAAAAGAACATGGAGAAAAGGAAGCAAATAGATTTTCAGCTAAACCTGGAGAAAGTGAACATCAAACTGGACTTGCTTTTGATATTGGAGGAAATGACCAATCTAGTTGGGCAAATGAAAAGTTTAATAATACAAAAGAGGCTAAGTGGTTGTATGAAAATGCATATAAGTATGGTTTTATACTTAGATATCCAAAAGGTAAAGAGAATATAACTGGATATATGTATGAATCTTGGCATTATAGATATGTTGGGACAGAACATAGCAAAAACTTTGCAATGAATAATTTGACTTTAGAAGAATACTTACATTTAAATTAAGTTATAGTTTGTTAAATTTAGGTTAAAATAAAAAATAAGCTAGACTATTAATTACATAAGGTGATATAATGTAAATACAATTTAAGATAACTACTCGAAGGGGAGTAGCTTACACGAAAGTGGTAATTAATCGTCAAGACAGTAGAAATACTCGGTTAATTAGCAAGGAATTCCTTGATAGCAAGACCTTCAAAATAAGCATTAAGTATGTTTGTTTTGGGGTCTTTTTTTATTCAAGGAATTTTTATTTAAAAAAATTTAAATTTCAAGTATACATAAGAGCCCCCAAACATAAAATAAATTTATTAAAGAGGAGGGCAACAAATGTCTTACAAAAGTACTTATCAAGAAGTAATTAGAAATTTAGACTCAAGCTTATCTGGTTTGAGCAAAGAAAGAGCAGAAGAGCTATTAGAAAAAAATGGAGCTAATGAATTAAAAGAAGCAGACAAAGTTCCTACTTATAAGCTTTTCTTAGAAAGTTTTAAAGACCCATTAGTAATAATTCTATTAATAGCTGCTTTAGTACAAATATTTTTAGGTGAAACTGTAGAGTCTATAATAATTTTTGCAGTTATTATTATAAATTCTGTTCTAGGTGTCGTACAAACAAAAAAAGCAGAGAGTTCATTAGAAAGCTTAAAAAATTTATCTGCACCAAACGCAAAAGTAATAAGAGACAATAAAAAAATGACAATTCCAGCAAAAAATTTAGTGGTTGGAGATATTGTATCCTTAGAAGCTGGCGATTACATACCAGCAGATGGAAGACTTATAGAAGCACAATCTCTGAAGGTTGTAGAAGGTATGTTAACTGGAGAATCAGAGCCAGTTTTAAAACATACAGAACAAATAAGTGAAGATGTAAGTTTAGGTGACCAGAAAAATATGGTGTTTAGTGGTGCCGTAGTTGTTTATGGCAGAGGTTCCTTTGTAGTAACTGGAACAGGTATGAATACTGAAATGGGTAAAATAGCTGGGCTTTTAGAAAGTGCTGAAAATAAACTTACACCATTACAGCAAAAAATAGAAGACTTCAGTAAAAAACTTGGTGTAGGCATTGTAATACTTGCTCTTTTAATATTTATAATTCAAGTTGCAAGAAATTACTTTATGGCTGGAAATGGCGAAATGACACAGATAATTCTCGATTCATTCATGTTCTCTGTAGCAGTGGCAGTAGCAGCTATACCAGAAGCTTTATCATCAATAGTAACTATTGTATTAGCTGTTGGAACAAACAGTATGGCAAAAAAACAAGCTATAATAAGAAAATTACCAGCAGTAGAAACTTTGGGTTCAACAAGTGTTATATGTACTGATAAAACTGGTACTCTTACACAAAATAAAATGACAGTTGTTGATTATTACATGTATGGAACTAATAATGATGAGTTAAATAAAGAAAAGGTAAACTATTCTTATCATGCTAAATTGTTGACTATGGTTTCTACATTGTGTAATGACTCTCATATAACTAGTGATGGTAAAGAAGTTGGTGACCCAACAGAAGTAGCATTAATAAATTATTCAAGTAAAAATGATTTAGATTATGATAGATTAAGAAGTAAATATATTAGAATAAATGAAATACCATTTGACTCAGATAGAAAGCTTATGTCTACTGTAAATAGCATATATGGAGACTATATAATGTTTACAAAAGGTGCTCCAGATATTGTATTTAGTAGATGTAAATATGCTTTAAAAAATGGTTCAAAAGTAGATATAACAGATGAAATAATAGAAGAATATAAGCATAAAAATGAGGAATTCTCAAATAGAGCGCTCAGAGTATTAGCTTTTGCAATAAAAGATGTTCCAGAAGACGGTTTTACACCTTCAATTGATGATGAGCATGATATGACATTGGTTGGAATAATGGCAATGATAGACCCACCAAGAGAAGAAGTGATGGATGCTGTAAAAGAAGCAAAGAGCGCTGGGATAAAAACTGTTATGATAACTGGTGACCATAAAACAACAGCAGCAGCAATTGCAAAAGAAATTGGTATAATGAAAGATGGAGACTTAGCTCTTACTGGAAAAGAGCTTGATGCTTTGAGTGAAGAAGAACTATATGAAAAATTAGAAAATATAAGTGTATATGCTAGAGTATCACCAGAAAATAAAATTCGTATAGTAAAAGCATGGCAACATAAAAACAATATAACTGCTATGACTGGTGATGGTGTAAATGATGCACCAGCATTGAAACAAGCGGATATAGGAATAGGTATGGGAAGTGGTACTGATGTAGCAAAAGATGCATCTGCCATGGTACTAGTCGATGATAACTTTGCAAGTATAGTAAATGCTGTTGAAGTTGGTAGAACAGTATATAGCAATATAATAAAAGCAATTACTTATTTATTTGCAGGAAACTTAGGAGCTATAGTGGCTATATTGTTTGCAGTATTTGCAGGTTGGTCGAATCCATTTACGGCTTTACAACTTTTATTTATAAACTTAGTAAATGACTCTTTACCAGCAATTGCATTGGGGTTTGAAAAATCAGAAAAAAATATAATGAATAAACCTCCTAGACATCCAGATGAAAGCATACTAGCAGGAGGAACATTGAAGGCAGTAGCGATAAGAGGTTGTATAATAGGTGTAGTTACAATTATTGCACAATATATAGGATTACAAGTATCTCCAGAACTTGGAGTAGCTATGGCATTCTCAACATTGATATTAGCTAGAATAATGCAGACATTACCTGCACGTTCTAATAATCAAACAGTAATAAAATTAGGTTTTTTCAGTAATAAGTATGTTATAGGAGCAGTTGTAATTTGTTTTGGACTGTACTCTTTAACACTAATACCAGTATTAAGAGGGATATTCTCTATACCAGAAGTATTTGGATTATATCAATTGGGAATTTGTTTAGGTCTAGCGTTGATTTCATCAATATTAATGGAGCTTAACAAATTAATTAGTAGAAGTACAGTAAAATAATTGAAAAATTAAAGGGGCGTATTGGTTTTAACAATATGCCCCTTATATAATTTACTCTATATTATCAATTATTTGGAATGCTTTTATAACTTCAGGAAGTTCTTTTTCTTCAGGCATTCTAAATCTTATAAAATTTTTATCAAGTCCAGTGAAGTCACTACCAGATATAACTCTTATTTTTAACTTTGCAAATTCTTGTTGTAAATCTATGTCTTTGTTTTTATGTTCAACTGTCATTATTGATACAGTATCATTAGTTTCAGCTATATTAAGGTTTTTCCAAGGAATTAATAATTGATTTTTTATAGCTTGTGTTTTTTCCTTTAATTCTTCTATAAATTGAACATCATCTAATAAATTGGCTGCAATACTACGAGATATTTCAGATACTTCGTAAGGAGTAGAAATCTTTTTAATAGGGTCAACAAGTTCTTTTGGAAGAACTGCATATCCTGCTCTTAGTCCTGCTAAACCAAAACCTTTTGAAAATGTTTTTAAGACAATTACATTATCGTAATTATTTAGAAGTTTTACAGCTGAATTTTCTTTTGGCATGTATTCACCATAAGCTTCATCTACCATAACTGCGATATTATATTTAGATGCTTCTTTTACTATATTTTCAATTGATGATAAAGGTATAATTTGTCCTGTAGGATTATTTGGATTGTCTATGTAAATTACTTTATATTCTGGATTTATTTTTTCAATAAATTCTTTTTCATTAAATTTGAAATTATCCTCTTTCTTTAAAAGAACATAATCATAAGTAGCACCATGCATTTTTATATCTGTCTCATATTCAGAGAATTGAGGTGAATATCCTAAAACCTTATCTCCTTTTTCAATAAACAGTCTATTTAAAAGGTAAATAACATGTATAGAACCATCTGCCAAACAGATTCTATCAATATCTAATGTTATAAAGTCTTTCCAATAATCAACTATATTGTCTTTTAAGGCAATTGAATGAGGGTACCCTCTTATCATATCAAATTCTAAAGCATTAAAAGCTTCTACAGCTTTATTTGAGTAAGAAACTGTATTTATACCTTCACCACAGTCTATCTCAAATACATCTTCTGAATGTCCAGATTCTATTGCATAACTTTTTTTCAACTGCATTTCAATAGCTTTGTTAATTTTTAATTTCATAGTTCATCACTCCTTATTTAGTCAATAATAAATGTTATAAAAGTCGCTAGATTTAAAATATTATGAAAATATATAATAGTAAAAAATGAATATAAATATTATAATAGCTTACTTTATTTAATATGATTATATATCATATATTGTAAAATTTCTAGCATTATAAGACTATAAATTGAAAATATTCAGAAAAATACTACAAGAAACGATTTATTTTTCTCTTAAAATAGGCTAAATGAATGTTATTAATTTTGTAAATTGAAATAGTTTAAGTATAAAGTTATGATATAATCTAATAAGGGTAATTCTTTAGATTATATTAAGGAAATAGAGGTATACAATAAAAAGTTATGGAGTTGGATTATGGGATATAAATTAATTGTAACAGATATGGATGGGACTTTATTAGGAAATAATCATAAAGTTACAGATGAAAATAAAACTGCACTACAAAAAGTTATAGATAGTGGTATTAATGTAACTTTAGCAACAGGAAGAGCCTTCGATTCAGCTAAATGCAATGTAGATTTTCTTAAAGAAGATATGCCAATAATAGCTTGTAATGGTTCATTGATAAGAGAGCAAAATGGAAATATAATATATTCAAATAAAATTGACACAACAACGTGTTTAAATATCTTGGATGTATTGGATAAATACGATATTTACTACCAGTGTAATAGTATAGATTCCATGCTTTCAAGAAAAATAGAGGGGCGTGAGGACAAGTTAAGTATATTTTTAGGTAATGAGACAGAAGTAATTGTAAAAGACGATTTAAGAGAAGAAATTTTAAAAAATGATATACTAAAATTTGTAATCATAGAAGAAAAAAATCCTTCTATTTTAGATGATATAAGAAAAGAATTGATAAAGGTTCAAGGAATAAAGATGACTTCTTCATGGCCAAACAACATTGAAGTTATGAATGAAGGTGTTGATAAAGGCAATGCAGTTAAGTTTTTAGCTGAAAAGATGAATATAGATAGAGAAGATATAATTGCATTTGGAGATAATTATAATGATATAGAGATGATAAAATTTGCTGGTCTTGGAATAGCTATGGGAAATGCAGAAGAATTAATTAAACAAGAAGCTGATTATGTTACAGATACCAATCAGGATAGTGGAGTTGCAAAGGCAATTTATAAATTCTTAGAGTTAAAAAAATCACTTAGCTGTTAAAAAAGGTATATACAGGAAAAAAGAGGTTGACTATTTTATTGATAGTAATTATAATACAAATAGATAAAACATAAAAAACTTAGATTCAGTGAAGAAGAGAGTAGATATAAAGAAAATCTCAGCGAGTTAGGAATGGTGCGAGCCTAATGATAACACTTTATATTGAAAAGAACTTTGGAGAATACTACTTGAAATTTAGTATGGTAGTAGGTAATCTCGCCTTAAGAGAATAGAGTGGGTAAACATTGTTTATCAACTAGAGTGGTAACACGGAATATTTCGTCTCTTGGTCTTTTTGACCAAGAGATTTTTTAATTTTAACTTAGATGTAAATATTATAATTAAAATAAAAAAATTTAAAATATGAGGTGAAAGGTATGAAATTATGGGGTGGACGCTTTAGAAAAGCGGAAAATCAACTTATGGAAGAATTTAATAAATCTTTTGGTTATGACTGTGTACTGTACAAAAAAGATATTGAAGGAAGTATAGCACATGTGCATATGCAAGTAAAATGTGGTCTTTTGACAGAGGAAGAAGGAAAGACTATAACAGAAGGATTACAAGGAATACTTGAAGATGTAGAAAATGGAAAGTTAGCATTAGATGGAGAATATGAAGATATACATAGTTTTACTGAGATAAATTTAATTCAAAGAATTGGTGATGTTGGTAAGAAACTTCATACAGCACGTAGTAGAAATGACCAAGTTGCAGTTGATATGAGATTGTATGCTAAAGAAAAGGCAAATGATTTAGTGGATTTAATATCTGGATTTAAAGCAACTATAAAAGATGTTGCTGATAAAAATCCATTTATGATGCCAGGTTATACTCATCTTCAAAGAGCACAGGTGGTAACATTTAAACATCACTTGATGGCTTATTATAGCATGTTTGATAGAGATGAGAAAAGAATAAAAAATGCTATAGAAATATTAGATGAATCACCTTTAGGTTGTGGAGCTTTGGCAGGAACTACACATGATATAGATAGAAATATAACTTGTGAACAATTAGGGTTTAAAAAAGTAGTAGATAATTTTATGGATGGAGTAAGTGATAGAGATTATTTATTAGAGTTAATGAGTGATTTTTCAATTATAATGATGCATTTAAGTAGATTAAGTGAAGAGTTGATACTTTGGAGCTCTCAAGAATTTGGATTTGTTGAGATAGATGATTTATATACTACAGGAAGTAGTATAATGCCTCAGAAGAAAAATCCTGATGGAGCAGAACTTATAAGAGGAAAGACTGGTAGAGTATATGGAAACCTGTTTGGTCTTTTTACTGTAATGAAGGGGATACCATTAGCATATAATAAAGACATGCAAGAAGATAAGGAAGGTTTTTTCGATAGTGTACATACTATTGAAATGTGTATACAGATAATGGATAGAATGATAGCTACATTAAAGGTAAATGAAGATAAAATGAAACAAGCAGTAAAGAATGGATTTTTAAATGCAACAGAAGTCGCTGACTATTTGGTTAAAAATAATGTGGCTTTTAGAGATGCACATGGAATAGTGGGAAGTATTGTTATATATTGTGAAGACAATAAAAAGGCAATTGAAGATTTAACATTAGAAGAATTACATAAGTTTTCAGATACATTCAAGGAAGATATTTATGACTTTATAGATTATGAGAGTATATTAAATAAAGGAATAAAAAAGAATTTAAGATAATATATTAAATTTCCAGAAGCTGTAAATTTGGGTGGTGGCATTCAAATTTACAGCTTTTTGTTGTATAAAAATTTATTGTATGTAAAATGTAGTAGGTTTAAAAGAAGTAATATTGGAAATAAATACAAATAAAAAAATATATTATTAAAATGATAATTAATATCAATAAGTATTGACAAATTTATTTCTAGATACTATTATATATAATATAAATAATAATGAAAATCAATATCAAATAAATGGGAGGAAATCTAATGAACTTATTAGTGATTGGTGGTCATGAAAGAATGGAAAAAGATTATATGGTTATGGCCAAGAAAAAAGGTTATAAGACAAAGGTGTATACTACTATGTCTTCTAAGTTAAATAATTCTATAGGAAAACCAGATGCAGTTGTTATACTCACATCAACAGTTTCACATAAGATGTCTAGAACGGTTGAGTCTCAAGCTAAAAAACAAGATATATTAATTGTAAGACATAAAAATAGTAGTAAGGTAGCATTTAATGAATGTCTAGATATGGTCGATGAATGTCTTGGAAATTGTTCAAAATGTAAACTTAATGATAAACAAAAACAGAAAAATACATAAACATAAATTAAAGGTACTGGCATAGTATTTTATATTTAATAATTTTGAGAGATTGTCTCAATAAATTAAATACATATTACTATAACAGTACCTATTTTATAAGAAGAAATAGATTTAAGTTTTTTTCTTATAATTATTATTTTTTCATATTTCTTTTGGATTTTATTCTATTATTTTTTTTATTTTTCTTCTTGATACTTAAAGCTATTATAAATAATACTAAAAGTATTAAAATTCCTGCAACAATCTTAACTAAAGTCATTAGAGTATCATTACTAGTTATAAATGGAATACTACTATCAAGATTATTTTTTGCAACTAGGTCTATACTATTTTCTAGCGTACCACCATTATATATATTTAAAGTACCAACCTTAGAACCTTTTTTTATAGGTAAATCAATTTTGTTTAGTTCTGTTTTAACATTATAGTTATCTTGAGATTCATTTTTTCCTAAAAATATCTTATAACTATTTTTGGGTTCATAAACTAATTCATGCTGTTTTGAAAATAATACTTTTTTACTATCAGCATATTTTTTCTTATCAACAATAGTAGCACACTTAAAGTTATCAAATCCATAATCAATCAAGATACGTGAGTCTAAATATAAATCGGCATTTGTTGAGTTAAAGACAGCAGAGATAACTCTTCTTTCATCTTTTACAGCACTAGATAAAAGGCATTTACCAGCAGCATCAGTAAATCCAGTTTTTATACCATCAACTATATCATATTTTATATCTATAGGCTGACCTTTATATGTAATCTTAGCATGTGATGTCAAAAACTTATTAGTGTTTACAAAATACCTTTCATAAGGGTATGCTTTTGTAGCTTCAAATTTAAGTGATTTAGTCTTTACAATTTGTCTAAAAATATCATTATGCATGGCTTCTCTAGCTATAAGAGCCATATCATGAGCTGTTGTATAATGATTAGGGTCTGGCAATCCATGAGGATTATTAAAGTGAGTATTATTAGCTCCAATTTTCTTTGCCTCAGAATTCATAAGGTCAACGAATTTTTGTACATCTCCACCACCTACATATCTAGCTAATACAAAAGCGGCATCATTCGCAGAATGAATTAAAAGAGCATTTAATAACTCTCTTACAGTAAAAGATTCTCCTTCTTTTAAATACATACTAGAACCATCTATTTGAGGTAGATTTTTAATCTCTATTACTTGATTTAAATCTTTAACCTTTTTTAGAACTAGGCAAGCTGTCCATGCTTTAGTTGTTGAAGCTGGATAAAGTTTGGAATCTCCATCTTTATTGTATAATATTTTTCCAGTTTCGTAGTCCATTAAAACTGCATGTTTGGCAACTATAGCTGGTTCATCATCTGCAAAAGAGATATTAGAACTTCCTAAAAATGAAGTGAATATCAATAAACAGATTAATAAAAGTGATAAATTTCTTTTCATTGTGAACCTCCAAATTTTAAATTCATCTTTTAGTATAGCATATATTTGTCAATAATTAAAAGAAAGGAGTGGTTAATATATGAAAAAAAAGGTAAAGATTATTTCATTTTTTGTTTTCTGTTTTTTAATATTATCTTCAGTAATCGTTTATAAATCAAATATTTTTAAAGATGATATTTATGTTGTAAGTAAAAAAAATTCAGCTAATGAAAAAAATCATAATCTAGATGATTCAATTAAAAATAAAGATAATAGTCAGAATAAAGTAGCTAAAGACATAGATAAAAGTGTTCAAAATAAAAAAATAACTATATACATAAGTGGAGCAGTAAATAGACCTGGAATCGTAACTATAGAGACAGATAAGAGGCTTTATGATGCTGTAGAATTATTGGGAGGAACAACAAGTGAAGCTGATTTAAATGGAGTTAATTTATCCATAAAGTTAGAAGACGAGCAACATTATATAATACCTAAAATAGGTGAGACAGTATCAGTATCAAGTAATAATGATTCCAATAAATCAAATCAAAACGACGAATTAAAAAGTGAATCTAAGAGCAAAGACAATAAAAATACATATAAAGAAGAAAAAACAAATATAAATGTAGCAACGATAGAAGAATTAGATTCTTTGCCTGGTATTGGAGAAGCCACTGCCAATAAAATTTTACAGTATAGAGAGGAAAATGGGCAGTTTAATTCAATTGAAGATATAAAAAATGTAAATGGTATTGGAGATAAAAAATATGAAAATGTAAAAGATTTAATTTGTGTAGACTAAAATATAATACAAAACTTACTTATAGATATGGTATTATAAATATGTATGTATATGTGTGTATATGTGGAAATTTAGTAAAGGAGACACTTTTATGAAAAAAGAACAAAAAAAACTTACAGAGATGACAACAGCAGGTGGTTGAGCCGCTAAAATAGGGCCAGAGGTTCTGGCATCAGTTTTATCTCAATTACCTAAAAATGATAATATAGAAAACCTACTAGTAGGATTAGATACAGCAGATGATGCAGCAGTTTACAAATTAAATGATGAGATGGCACTTATTCAAACATTGGACTTTTTTACACCAATGGTAGATGACCCATATGTATTTGGACAAATTGCCGCATCAAATTCGCTATCAGATGTATATGCTATGGGAGGCAAACCTTTGGTTGCAATGAATATTGTTTGTTTTCCATCATGCCATGATATGGATGTGCTTGCAGAAATATTAAAAGGTGGATTTGATAAAGTAAAAGAAAGTGGGGCACTTTTAGTTGGAGGACACACTGTAGATGACAAGGAACCTAAGTATGGTCTTTCAGTTTCTGGAATTGTAAATCCAGATAAAGTTTTGTCAAATGCTACTGCGAAACCTGGAGATAAGCTAATTATAACAAAACCAATTGGAGTAGGTGTATTAAATACTGCTATGAAAGAAGGCATGGTAGAACAACGCATAGCAGATAAAGTAATAGAAATAATGATACATTTAAATAAATATGCAGCAATGAGCTTTGATAAATTTGATGTAAATTCAGTTACAGATATAACAGGATTTGGTTTACTTGGTCATACCTTAGAAATGGCTAAAGCTTCTGAGGTAAGTATTGAAATTGAATCAAATCATGTACCAATTATTGAAGGTGCAATAGAAATGGCACAAATGGGAATTATACCTGCTGGTATGTACAAAAATATGCATTATGTATCTAAAGATGTGGAAGTTGTAGGAAATGTGGAAGTAGCAGTTCAAGATATTTTATACGACCCACAAACATCAGGAGGATTATTGATTTCTGTAAAAGAAGAACTTGCAGAAGAACTTGTGAGAGATATGAAATTAAATGGAGCAATAGAAGCAAAAATTATAGGTTCTGTGGTTCCAAAAGGGGAAAAATATATTACCGTTTTATAAAATATTATAGAGAAAGAGTGATTGTTTTGAGCAAAAGAGAATTATTTGCAATGTTGCCTTCAGTTGATGAAGTATTAAGTGATAATAGAATTGTAGGAATAATAAATGAATATCCAAGAAGCTTAGTTTTAGAATCTGTTAGAGAAGTAATAGATTTTAAAAGACAGTTTATATTAAGATTGAAAGAAGATGCATCAAATTCTGTAACAATAGAGTTTGATGAAATAATAGAATCTGCGATAGACAGAGTTAAATTAAATTATTCACTATCATTAAAAAAAGTTATAAATGCAACTGGTACAGTTGTTCACACAAACTTAGGAAGGTCTTTACTTAGTGAAGATATAAAAGATGAATTATGGTGCGCCGCTTCAAGATATTCAAACTTAGAATATGATTTGGATACTGGAGAAAGAGGTTCAAGATATTCTCACTTAACTAGCACAATAAAAAGACTTACTGGTGCAGAAGATGTACTAGTTGTAAATAATAATGCAGCAGCAGTACTTCTTGTACTTAGCACAATGGCTAAAGGAGGAGAAGCAATTGTATCTCGTGGAGAATTAGTTGAGGTAGGTGGTTCATTTAGAATTCCAAGTATAATGGCTCTTAGTGGTGCAGAGCTTGTTGAAGTTGGTTCAACTAATAAAACTCATTTAAAAGATTATAAAGAGGCTATTACAGAGGATACAAATGTATTAATGAAAGTTCATACAAGCAACTATAGGATTATGGGATTCACAGAGAGTGTTTCTATAGAAGAGTTAGTTAACTTAGGTAAAAAATATAAATTACCTGTAATAGAAGACCTAGGAAGTGGAGTGTTTATAGACTTATCAAAATATGGATTGTCTTATGAACCAACTGTATTAGATTCTATACGACAAGGTGCAGATGTAGTAACTTTTAGTGGAGATAAGATGCTTGGAGGGCCACAAGCAGGAATTATAGTTGGTAAAAAAGAGTATATAGAAAAAATGAAGAAAAATCAGTTTACTAGAGCCCTTAGAGTTGACAAACTTACAATATGTGCTCTTGAAGCAACATTGAGAATGTACTTAGATGAGACAAAGGCTGTGGAGAGTATACCTACTCTAAAAATGTTGACATATAAAATAGAAGAATTGGAAGCAAAAGCAAACAATCTATTTGAAAAAATAACTGCATTAAATTTAAATGCAACTATAAATATAGAAGATGGATTTTCACAAGTAGGAGGAGGGTCTATGCCTCTTGAAACTATAAGTACAAAGGTAGTAACAATAACTCCTGAACATATGAATGTGTCAGCTTTAGAAAAGAAGTTAAGACTTAGTGAAGCTCATATAATAGCTAGAGTATATGATAATAAATATGTACTAGATGTAAGGACTATATTTGATGATGAGTTTGATGTAATAGTTGAAGAATTGAGAAAAGCCTTTAATTAAATAAATTTGAGGTAATATTGATATTAAATTTAATTTGTAATTAGAAGTATTGAAGTTTTGATAGGGGGCAAAAAATGAAAAATGTAGTAATTGGAACGGCAGGTCATATTGACCATGGAAAAACAACTCTTATAAAAGCATTGACTGGAAGAGAAACTGATACATTGGATGAAGAAAAAAAGAGAGGTATTTCAATAAATCTAGGATTTACTTATTTTGATTTACCAAATAAGAAAAGAGCTGGTATTGTAGATGTGCCAGGACATGAGAAGTTTATAAAAAACATGTTAGCTGGAGCATCAGGCCTTGATATAGTATTACTTGTTGTAGCAGCAGACGAAGGCGTTATGCCACAAACAGTTGAGCATTTAGATATTTTAAGCTTTTTAAATATAAAAAATGGAATAGTGGTTTTAACTAAATGTGATACTGTAGACGAAGAATTTAGAGAGTTGGTAAAAGAAGATATTTGTGAAAAAATAAAAGGAACTTTTCTTGAAAACGCAGAAATAATTGAAGTTGATTCTGTATCTAAAAAAGGTATAGATACCCTTATTAAAAAAATAGATAAGATGAGTGATGATATAGAAGATAAAAATGAAAATTCTCCATCAAGACTTAATATAGACAGAGTATTTTCAATAAAAGGATTTGGTACTGTAATAACAGGAACTTTAATAGAAGGAAAGATAAGTATAGAAGATGATTTGGTTATATATCCACAAGTATTAAAAACAAAGATAAGAAGTATACAAGTTCATGGAGAAAATAAAGATACAGCTTATGCAGGGCAAAGAACAGCAATCAATATATCAAATGTAAAAGTCGAAGATATAAAAAGAGGAGATGTTTTGGCTGCACCAAATTCATTAGAAGAATCAATGATGCTAGATGTGAAATTATCACTAGTAAATCATTTAGACAAAGGGTTAAAACATTGGGATAGATTAAGACTGTATCATGGTACTAGAGAAATACTTTGTAGAGCAGTACCATTAGACAAAGAGTTAATTGAAAGTGGAGAGAGTGGTTATGTTCAGTTAAGACTTGAAGAAAGTATAGTATCTAAAAAAGGTGATACCTTTGTAGTTAGACGTTATTCTCCAATGGAAACTATTGGTGGAGGTGTAATAATCGACCCATCTCCTAAAAAACATAAGAGATTTGATGAAAAAGTTATAGAAGCATTAAAAATAAAAGAAAAAGGCGAGCTTAAAGATATAATAGAAGAATATTTAAAAAGGAATCTAAAAAATTATCCAAATATAAAAGAAATAATGAGTTATAGTGGTGCCCACGAAGAGCAGGTAAAAAAATCTCTTGAAACACTTATATCAGAAAACAGAGTATTTATTATAGGTAATATGTATATGCATATAAATCAATATAATAAATTAAAAGAAAATATAGTAAACCTTTTAAATGAATACCATAAGAAATATAGATTGAGAAAAGGAATATTAAAAGAAGAAGTAAGGTCTAAAATAGAAAGTAATTTCAAGACTAGAGAAATGGATATTTTATTAGAAAGATTATCTACAGAAAATATCATAAAAATAGAAAATAATATAGTATCTCTATTTGATTTTGAGGTCGTTTTAAATGACAAACAAAAAGAAATAGCAAAAAAGATAGAAAAAAGATTGAAATCATGTGGAGTTTCTTCGATATTGACGATAGATGAAGTTTCTGAAGGAAATAATAACTATGCTGAAGTGTTAGAGTCAATGATAGGTAATAAGGTAGAGAAATTAGATGATTTGTATATAATGGACAAAGGTATTTATGAAAATGTAAAGAATACTTTGATAAATTATATAAAAGAAAATAAAGAAATAACACTAGGGGAATACAGAGATTTGATTGATTCTAGTAGAAAAAATTGTATGATTATACTGGAAAACTTCGATAGAAACAAGATAACTAAGAGGGTAGAAAACAAAAGAATTTTGTTTTAGCGGAAAATGTCTGTTTTTGCTTTGAGGTATAAAGAAGGAATTATAATGTCGAGTATCGTATAAATTAATTAGTATAAAATATTAATTAAGAGGAAGTGTAAAGTATTGAAGAATATAATACCTGATGTAAATCCAGATATAAAAGAAAGAGAAGACATGAGCCTTTTATTTATAATAATGGGCTCAGTACTTTTATTATTTATTATAAAAGATATAGATAAATATGAAACTTTATTACATGCAATATATGCTACATTTTTAATAGCTACAGGAATGATTATATTTAATACTACTAAGTTTAAAGTAGATTCATTTTCTACCTTTTTAGGATTAATTTTTACAGCTACTGGAGCATTGGAGTGTGTGTATTTATTTAACTGCTTAGGAATTAGAACAGATTCTATAATTGATACTAATATCACGATATCAGCAATAACCGATTTATTTCCTATACTTGGTGTATACTTAAGTTTCAAATTTGTTAAGGATAATAAACAAATTAACTCAAGTGTAGTTTTATTCATAGCAAGTGTGACTTTGACTGTAGCATCTTTATTCATGATATCTAAAATGTTTGATTCTCTAGGAAATGATAGATTACAATATGCTTTAGGAGTTATAACATCTGTGTTCATGATAATTACTTCTATTGTAAGTGGAATTGAATTAAATTCAAGTTCAAATGAGAGTAAATGGGAATACAATGAAAAAAAGTTTTTTAATAGAATAATAATAATAATAATATTATCAAGGGCTCCAAATTTATTGCATATAGTGATTGCTGATAGACATGTAGAGGGAATATTATCACAGATAATAATAAATGTAGCCTTATATTATTTGTATAATTATATAGTATCTAAGAATATTAAGAAAACAGCATTAGAATTACATGATACTAATGAAGAGCTAACAATAAAAACAGAAAGTTTAAAAGAAAAAAATAAAAAACTAATCTATGAAACAGAAAAGATAGAGGAACTTAAAGGGATACTTATAAAAAGAGAATCTAGACTACAATCTACTTTGGATGTTGCAGTAAATAGCATAGTGGTGTTTAGTAAAGATGGAGAAATTACATATGCAAACAAGAGTTTTAGAAATATTTTTGGAGATTATAAAGAACAGGATAAATTAGGCGATAAAATAAAAAATTTCCAAGATTTAATAGAGAGCATTCATTCTGTATTTGCCAATGAAAAGAACGAGGAGAGGTTTATTAATACAAGTGATAATAAGGTCTATCAAGCTATATTTGCTCCTTTAGTCATTGCTTCACAAATAGAAGGTGTATTATGTGTATTGAAAGATAAAACTAAGAAAAAGGAATATGAACGTAAACTTATTGAAGCGAATAAGAGAAGCAGAGACTTTTTAGAAAGTGTTGGAGATGGTATAGTAGTACTTGAAGGTAGTAATAAAATATATGTGAATAATGCATGTAGGGAAATTTTTAAAAATAACTTGGAAAGTATTGATTTTTCTTCAATATGTAAAGGCAAAGAAAGTATAGAAAAAAGATATTTAATAAATGGTGAAGTAAAGTATGTTGAAATGAGTTTTTCTCAGTATACTAATGCAGGAACAGATAAAACAATTATTGTGATACGTGATACAACTTCTCGAAAAATATCTCAAATAAAACTTGAAGAAAGTCAATCATCTTATTCAAGATTTATAGATATATTACCTGATGGGATATGTTTACTAAAAGATGATTTGAGCGTAAACTATGCAAATAAGTCATTTTTAGATATGCTAGCTTTTACAAATATAGATGATATAAAAGATTCTAATATTAGGTTATTGATGAATGCAAATACTGAAGAAAAAATGAAATTTACTGATAATATGGCTAAGGTTTTAAATGAGAATAGGAGTATATTTTTATTAGAGTATGAGTTAATAAATAGCTATGATGATATAGTAGAAGTGGAATTAAGTGCATTACCTTTTGCTATATATAATACTAGATACATAATGCTTATTGTAAAAGACTTAGCACATAAAAAATATTCAGAGCAAGCAGAAAAAGAACTACTTGAAAGATTTAAAACAGATAAAATAAAAACTGAGTTTTTCGCAAATATGTCTCATGAGTTAAAAACTCCACTGAATGTTATATCAAGTTCAAATCAATTAGTAGACTCTTTCTATAGAAGTGAGAAGATAAAAGATTACAACAATAATATTAAATCCCATGTAGATTTAGTGAGACAAAGTTCTTATAGACTTCAAAGATTAATAAATAATATTATAGATTTAACAAAGATGGAGTCTGGATTCTATACATTAAAACTTGCAAAATACAATATTGTATCTGTAATAGAAGACTTATTTATGAATATAGAAGAATATACAAGTAGAAAAGACATAAAAATTCTATTCGATACAGAACTTGAAGAAATTAATGTATATATAGATAAGGTTGAAATTGAGAGAATTATACTGAATCTATTGTCAAACTGTATTAAGTTTACTGACAATGGAGGATGGATATATGTAAATATTTATTATAAAATAGATAAGGTAATTATAAGTGTAAAAGATACTGGAGTTGGAATACCTCAAGACAAACTAGAATTGATTTTTGAAGAGTTTTCACAAGTTGATAAGACCTTATCTAGAAATACTGAAGGAAGTGGAATAGGACTTGCTATAGTTAAGAATCTAGTAAGTCTTCATGGTGGTGATATAGAAGTAATAAGTGAAGTGAACAAAGGGACAGAATTCTTGATTTCACTTCCAATGAAGAGCTTTAATAGTGAACATTATACAGAAGATAAGAGAATATATAATATTCAAGAAAAGATAAAAATAGAATTTTCTGATATCTATTATTAAAGACTCTTATAGGTAAAACCTAAATCAAAATACTATATGTTTTAGTAAGTATTTTATAAAAAATAGGCTATCATAAGTAAGTTATTATGATAGCCTATTTTTAGTTATATTTTATATCTAGATATGAGAACATATAATCTCCAAATTACCTTCAAAGCTAAAATCTCCAAAGTTATTTGGTAATATAAAATGCATACCTTTTTTTAAATCATATTCTACAGAATTGTGTATTAGTTTTCCATTTCCCTCCAAAATACTATATAAGGAAAAAGGTGTATTGTGTGTAAAATTACATTTTCCAAAGATATCTAATTTGTAAACACTAAAAAATTCATTTGACACAAATGTTGTACATTTAAAGTCTGATGTTGATACAGTTTTATAATTAGCATCAAGATTTACATGAGGAACATTCGTAACATCTATGGATTTTTGAACATGAAGTTCACGTTTGTTGCCTGAATTATCAGTTCTATCATAATCATAAACTCTATAAGTAGTGTCTGAATTTTGTTGAGTTTCTAAAATTAATGTTCCTTTGCATATGGCATGGATAGTACCACTAGGAACGTAGAAAAAGTCTCCTTTTTTTATATTAACCTTTCTAAGCAGTTTGTCCCATTCATTATTATTTATCATGTCTACAAATTCTTTATGAGATTTTGCATTATGACCTATTATAATTTCTGCATCATCAGAACAATCTATTACATACCAGCACTCTGTTTTGCCTAATTCTCCATTTTCATTCTTCTTTGCATATTCATCATTTGGATGAACTTGAACTGATAAATTATCATTTGCATCTAATATTTTTGTAAGCAAAGGAAATTTATCTCCAGATGTATTTCCAAATAATTCTCTGTTTTTATCCCACAATTCAGATAGACTTTTTCCTTTGTGTTCTCCATTTTCTATTAAGCAATCTCCATTTTTATGAGAGCTTATAGCCCAACATTCACCAGTTGTTGGCGAAGTTATTTCATAATTAAATTTATCTTTAAGTGCAGTACCACCCCATATTCTATCCATAAAAATAGGTTTTAAAAATAATGGTTCCATAATTTTGTTCCTCCTATGATATTAAATTTATCCTACAAATAATTATATATAAATAGATTATAAAATCAATAGTAAAAAAGTTTTGTCCCTTGAAATGACATAAAGTATAAGGAGTTATCAAATAAGATAAACTATGATATATAATATAAAGTTCTAAATTGGAGTGATAATAATGAAATTATTTAAAGAAAAAAGTAAAAAGTATGAAAAAGAATTTTTAAAACTGTTGGAAGAATGGGTGAGCATACCATCATTTTATGATAATAAAACTGTAACTAAAGATATGCCTTTTGGAAAAGGAGTCTATGATGCGTTAAATTGGTTTGAAAATCTAGGGAGAGAAAACAATTTCAAGGTCAAAAATATAGATAATCATGCTGTTCAAATTGAATATGGAGATGGAAAAGAGTTTGTAGATATATTTGGACATTGTGATGTTGTAAATCCAGGAGATGGATGGGACAGTGAGCCATTTAAACTAAATATTATAGGTGATAAATTGATTGCTAGAGGAGTATCAGACAATAAAGGACCTATGATAGTAAATTTCTTGGCATTAAAAATGATAAAAAGTCTAAATATTGATTTAAAAAGAAAGGTTAGATTAATTGCTGGAGGAAACGAAGAAAGTGGTTTTAAATGTATAAAGCATTATTATAGTAAAGAACCATATGGTGTGTGTGGATTTACTCCAGATGCTAAATTTCCTGTACTAAATGGAGAAAAAGGTGGAGCAATAATAAAGCTAATTTCAGAAATAGAGGATAAGTCTTTATACATAAGTGGCGGAATAGAGTTTAACACAATACCAGATAAAGTATATATAAAAAATACAAGAAATTTGGGTAAAGATAATATATGTTGTGATTTTAATAATACCTCAATAAGTTATAATAATGGAGATTATGTCATACATGGCAAAGGTGGGCATTCATCTAAGCCTGAGAAAGCCATCAACCCTATACTAGGTGCAATTAAATTTTTATCAGAAAATATTGGTGAAGATTGGACAAAAAGTTTGGATAAGCTAATAAATCAAGAGAATACAGATGGGAGATTATTTGGTTTGGATATTGAGGGAAAATGTGGTGTTTTATCAATGGTTCCAACAATAATTAACATAATAGATGGAAAGTTAGAGTTAGTTTTAAGTGTCAGATATCCAGAAGTATTAACAATTGAAGATATAATAAAAAAATTTAATTTGTATATGAAGACAAATAATATTAATAAATTCGAGATTATTGGGGAAAATTTAAAGCAAGCAAATTATATAGATAGAAATTCAAAACTTGTAAAAAGTTTGCATCATATATATGTAAAGTATTCTGGAGATTTAAAAAATGATGTTAGAGTAACTAGCGCAGGAAGTTATGCTTCTGAAATGAATAATTCAGTAATATTTGGTTGTGAATTTCCTGATGGTAGTTTTGGAAATGTTCATAGTGCAAATGAATTTGCTAGCTTAGATAGATTTATAACTTCAATAGCCATATATGCAGAGGCAATAGTTGAATTATGTAATAATATATAAATACAAAATGTCCCTTATATAGACATATTATATATACAATTAAAATTTTACTTGATATATAATTGAAATCAAAGAGAAGGTGATACAATGATAACTAAGAAACATGCAGTAATAGTAAAAAGTTTAAGCAATAAAGACGGATATATGACATCAAATGAACTAGCTATCAAATTGGATGTGTCTACAAAAACTATTAAAAGATATATAGCAGATTTAAGTAGTATTTTAAGCAAGTATGATTTGGCAATAGCTTCTTCGAGAGGTATAGGATATAAGCTAAGTGGCTCTAAAAGTAATATAGCAAGAGCTGTTAAAGAAGCAAATAAATATATTGATGGTTTTTTAGATGATTCTGAAGAATCAAGAATGTCAAATATAATATGTATGCTTATTAATAGAAATTATATGAGTATAGAAGCAATGGCAGAAGAATTAAATCTAAGTATAGCTGCTATAAACAAATTGTCCAGTAAGCTTAAAAGAAAACTTGAAAAGTATGACTTAGTTATAAAATCTAAACCTTACTATGGAAGCTATATACATGGTGAAGAAATTAATATAAGACAATTGATTACTGACTATGCAATAAAACTGGATGAAAAAAGTAAAATCAAGGTGCTTTTAGATGACATCAGTGAAAACGATATATACTGTATAGAAAGTATTTTAGAAAAACATTTAAGAGAGAAAGATACAATAATTTCAGATAAAGATTTTAATCTTTTGCTTTCAAAGATAATTGTTTCTGTATTTAGAAGTAAGAGAGGTCATAGTAACAATATAAATCTAATAGATACAAACTATAGATTTCATAATTACTCTTTTATAGAAAGTTTGATGAAAGAAATATCTGACAAGATTGGAATTAAACTTATTGAAGATGAAGTGATTTACATTTCAAATTACTCTGGTGTAATCGCATATAAAGGTACACAAGGAAGAAAAAATACAAGCGAAATTGAGGAACGAATAAATAATGTTATAAATAGTGCGCTTCAAGATATATTGCTTATTTCAGGAAGTGATTATACAAAAGATGAAGAGTTTATGGTTGCAATATCTGACCATATAAAGAGATTTTTAAATAGAGCTAAAGCTAATATAAAATCTAATAATCCTCTACTTCATCAGATAAAAGAAAAGTTCCCAATAGCTTTTAATCTAGCTGTGTTTTTATCAAACAAACTAGAAACTGAGTTTAATTTAAAACTTGATGAAGATGAACTTGGATATATAGCTATTCACTTTGCTGCTTCAAATGAAAGAATGAAAAAAAATACTAGTAAGAAAATTTGTATAGTTTGTCATTATGGTATAGGAACAGGTCAACTTATTTCTGAAAAATTAAAACAGAATATAAGTGATTTAAATGTTGTAGGTGTTTATCCAGTTAGATATCTTGATATGGCTATAAGCCAAGATGTTGATTTAATAGTGTCTACTGTTGAATTAAAAGGCTATGAAAAACCTGTCTTGTATATCGAAAATATATTTGATGATAGCTTGATTGAAAACGTAAACAAAGCATTTTATGAAAAAGAAGAAAGAAGAAAAATAATAAGTAATATGTTTGATGAAAAAGCTTTTTTTAGTATAAAGGCGAGTACAAAAGAAGAAGTCATACTTTCTCTTTCAAACAAATTAAAAGAAAGAGATTTCATAGAAGAAAGCTCAATAGAAAGCATAATAGATAGAGAAAATATTTCATCAACTGAAATAGGAAATCTAGTAGCAATACCTCACACAATCGTGAAGGGAGATAAAAAATCTATAATAGGAGTTGGGATACTTGAAAATCCAATAGTTTGGGATAAACAAGAGGTTCAGCTAGTATTTATGGTATTTTTTAATACTAAAGAAAAACATAATTTTTCAATATTTAAATACCTTTATAATTTTATAAAAGATGAAGGTGGAGTAAGAGGAATTATTAAAATATGTGACTTTAATAAATTAATGGCACTGATAGGTAATTAAGGAGGAAATTAATAATGGAAACAAACATATTTAATACAGAATATGTATTTTTAAATGTTGATACTAAGTCTAAGGTTGAGGTTTTAAACTTTATAGCAAAAAAAGCTAAAGAATTAAGCTTAACAGATAACGAAAATTTAGTATATGAAGGATTAATGGCTAGAGAAGAACAATTTACTACAAATTTAGGTGAATCTATCGCAATACCTCATACTAAAAATGATGCAATTGAAAATCCAGCAGTAGTAGTATTGAAATTTGCTGATGATGTTGTTTGGAATGAAGGTGAAGATAAGGTTAAATTGGCAATAAGCTTACTTATGCCAGGAAAAAGTAAAGAAAATATTCATCTTAAATTATTATCATCTCTTTCAAGAAAATTAATAAACAAAGATTTTAAAGATTCTCTTTTAAAGAGTGATAATGTTGAAGAAATATCTAAATTAATAAGTGAAGCTTTAGGTTTATAGTTAAACGCTAAGGCTAAAATAAAACAAATAATTAATTAAAAAATAGGAGGAATTTAACATGAATAAAAAATTAGTAGCATTATGTGCTTGTCCAATGGGACTAGCTCACACTTTTATGGCAGCAGAGGCAATAGAGCAAGCTGCAAAGGCATTAGGTTATGAAGCAAAAGTTGAAACTCAAGGTGCAGATGGTGTACAAAATGAGTTGACAAGAGATGATATATTAGGAGCAACTATGATAATACATGCAGTAGCAATAACTCCAGAAGGCATGGAAAGATTTGATGGTTGTGAAGTATATGAAGTTGAATTACAAGAAGCTATAAAAAATGCAGAAGGCGTTATAAAAGAAATAGAAGAAGACTTAGGAATATAATAAATTTATTGTGGAGGAAATCGAATGGCAATTAAGAAAAAAGTTATAAACACTTCAGGTGCTTCTACAACAGGAGGAAATAATGTAGGAAAACCTACTCCATCTAATCCAACTCAATCAAAGGGAAATGGAAAGTGGAAGGAAATAAGTAAACATATAATGACAGGTATATCATATATGATACCAGTTTTAGTAATGGGTGGACTTATAGGAGCTTTATCTCAATTAATACCATATGCCATATTAGGACTTGACCCATCTGTAGGTATAGTTGATGCTATGAATTCAGGTGATTTTACAGGGTTTAAACTTACTCTTTTAAATATGGCACAATTAATGTCAAATTTCGGATTTACTTTGTTTGGATTTGCAATACCACTATTTGCAGCATTTTGTGCAAACTCTATAGGTGGAAAAACAGCTTTAATTGCAGGTTTTATAGGTGGATATATAGCTAATAAGCCTGTAGGTGTACCACAATTTGTGGATGGTCAATGGACAGAAGTTGTTCCAGTTGCATCAGGATTTTTAGGGGCAATATTAATAGCATTTATAATAGGATATTTTGTAAAATGGTTAAATAAATCTATCAAAGTTTCTCATAACTGGTTAGCTTTTAAAACAACATTTTTAATACCACTAATAGCGTCATTAACTTGTATGATATTAATGATATTTATAATAACTCCATTTGGTGGGTTAATTAATGAAAGTATGAAAAACTTCTTAACAGCAGCAGGAGCAGCAGGAGAATATGTATATGCAACAGCTTTAGCAGCAGCTACAGCATTTGACTTAGGTGGACCAATAAATAAAGCAGCAGGATTCGTTGCACTTGGTTTAACTACAGAGAACGTACTACCAATAACAGCAAGAACAATAGCTATAGTTGTCCCTCCAATTGGATTAGGATTAACAACTTTATTGGATAAAAGATTAGTTGGAAGAAGAGTATATGATAGACAATTCTATCAAGCAGGAAAGACTTCTATATTCCTGTCATTTATGGGTATATCTGAGGGAGCAATACCATTTGCACTTGAAAGACCAGGCTTTGTTATACCTTTAAATATAGTGGGAAGTGTAATAGGAGCTATTACAGGTATAGTTCTAGGAGCTATCCAATGGTTCCCAGAGTCAGCTATATGGGCATGGCCTTTAGTTGACAATTTATTTGGCTATATAATAGGTATAGCAGTTGGTGCTATATTCATAGCAGTAGGAAATATATTCTATAGAAATAAATTAATAAAAGAGGGTAAACTTGTTGTGGATTATATAGACTAACATTTAAGTTTATTTATGATAATTTTGGCTGGTAATATTGTTTTAATTAATATTACCAGCCTTACCTATATATTAATTAAAGGTGGTGGATAAAAAATATGAGTAAAATAGAAAAGATAAGAAAGTATCTAGAAGAATATGATGTAGATGGGATTCTTATTAATAGTTCTACCAACAAATTTTATATTGGCAATCTATTTAGTTCATCAGGTTATGTTTTTATAACTAAAAGAGAACAATATATAATAGTAGATTTTAGATACTTTGAAGAAATCAAAAGAAAATCTAATTTATTTGATGTAATCTTAATGGATAAAAACAGAACATATTTTGACATAGTTAATGATATTTGTAAAAATCAAAATATAAAAAAAATTGGATTTGAAGGAAGCGAAGTATCTTTTGATTCATATAAGAATATGAGTAAAAGGTTGAATGCAACTTTAAAATCAGTTGATTTATCTACTTTAAGAAAAGAAAAAGATGAAGATGAAATAAAATATATCAAAAAAGCTTGCGAAATAGTGGATGCTACATTTTATCATATAATTGATTTTATAAAAGTTGGTATGACTGAAAAGCAAGTTGAAAATGAAATTGTTAGATTTATAAAAGAGTTGGGCGGTCAAAAAGAGTCTTTTGATACTATAGTAGCATCTGGATTGAGAGGAGCTTTGCCTCATGGAAAAGCCAGTGAAAAAATTATAGAGTATGGAGACTTTGTTACTTTTGATTTTGGTGCTAAATACAATAATTATTGTTCAGACATTACTAGAACTATTTGTATGGGTACTGTAAATAAAGAGTTAGAAGAAATATATAATGTAGTAAAAGAAGCTAATGAAGAGTGTATAAGGGTTTTAAAACCAGGTATGACTACTGGTGAGATAGATAAAGTTGCAAGAGATATAATTGGTTCATATGGATATGCTGATAATTTTGGGCATAATTTAGGTCATGGTGTAGGTATTATGGTTCATGAATATCCTGCATTAGCTCCTGAATCAAAAGAAGTATTAAAAGAAGGTATGATTGTAACTATAGAGCCAGGTATATATATACCAAATCTTGGGGGAGTAAGAATAGAAGATGATGTTCTTATAACACAATATGGGAGTATGAGGTTGACTACATCTACTAAAGACTTAATAGTCGTAAACTAAAAATGAATTAGACAAATATTTTATAATAAGTAAGATAATTAGAAAAGAAGAGGTAAATTTAAATGTATAATTTTGATGATAGACCAGATAGAGTAAGTGAAAAGTGTAGAAAATGGGATTTAAATATCATAAGAGATAAGTTTGGAGATATTAGAGAAGATTTTGTACCAATGTGGATTGCTGATATGGATTTTAAAATACCAACAGAAATAGAAAATAAATTTATTGAAGCTATAAAAAGAGGTGTGTTTGGATATACATACTGTTATGATGAATTTTATGATTCAGTTATCAGATGGCAAAATGATATGCATAAGGTAAAGGTAGAAAGAGAATGGATTACATTGACTTATGGAACTGTATCAACACTCCACTATGTAGTACAAGCTTTTTGTCAAAAGGGGGATAGTATAATATTAAATACACCAGTTTATGACCCTTTTGAATCATCAGCTAAAAAGCAAGGTGTAAATATAGTTTGTAATACATTAGATATTATAAATGATAGATATTATATAAATTTTGATAGATTAGAGGCTCAAATTAAAGAAAACAAACCTAAGCTAATGATGTTTTGTACACCGCACAATCCATCTGGAAGAATATGGTCGACTGAGGAGATGGAAAAAGTAGCAACTATATGTAAAGAAAATAATGTTATTTTGGTTGCAGATGAAGTACATGCAGAGCATATTCATTATGGTGAATTTAACTCAATACTTAAAATTGAAAAAGAGCTTTTAGAAAATGTTATTCTATTGACATCACCAAATAAAGGATTTAATCTTGGAGGATTAAAGACTTCTTACTCAATTGTTATAAATAAGGATATAAGAGAGATATTTAGAGATAAACTAAAACAAAACTCGATAACTTCTCCAAATGTGTTTGGAATTATAGGATTGATAACTGCTTATAATGAATGTCGTAAGTGGTTGAGTGGTGTAAATGAATATATAAAATCAAATTATGAGCTTTTAGAAGATTGGGTAGAAAAATATGATAATATAAAATTGATGAAGATGGAGTCATCTTATTTGGCTTGGATGGATATAAGTGGGCTAGGAATAAGTGCGAGTGAATTTACTGATAAACTGGCTATTGATACAGGAGTATTATTGGAGGATGGAAGCCATTTTGTAAAAGATGGTGAGAATTATGTTAGAATAAACTTAGGAACTCAAAAAGAAAATGTGGTTGAAGCTTTAAATAGGATGGAGTTATTTTTAAAGTCTTTATAAAATAATTCTAAAAAACAAGATAAGTAAGTTTTGTTACAATAATTATAATATTGTTTGAGCGATTGTGTATTTGAAATATGATGAAGAAAATTTTATAGAGTAAAATATAAATTGTTTGTAATAGTTAATAGAATGCTATGAAAAGCACCTTTAATATAATAAGGTGCTTTTTTTATTGTTATTAAAGTCTTAAGTTTTATCTTTGTCAGTATAATTTATTTATTATAATATAGTTTATGTAGATTTGTTTTAGATAAGCATATACACTTATGGTAAGAATTTAGAGTATGAGTTTATTATATAAAAAAGAAATGACTTTAGTAAATGTCTATGATAAAATTGATGCAAGATTTATACCAGGGAGGCTAGACTAGAATGGATACAGCATTATTGCTAAGAAAATATTTTGATAAAAAAAGAGAAATGTCTGATAAAAAAATTGATAATTTATTAGAAGAGTCCCAGATTATTAAAAAACTTATAAAAGATTATGAGGAAAATGAATTTTTTAATATTTTTAGGATTATATGTTTGTCTGAAATTCCCTACATAAGTAGATTAACTTATACACAAAAAGTGATTTCATTTATATCTCAAAGACTATCAACACCACAAGGTTTTTCTTATACAGGGAGTTTGGACTATATTGTTCCTTGCTATAATGCAATGTTATTAGAAGCATACACTCGATTGGGTCTAGAGGAGTCACAAGAAGTTCGAAATGCTTTGAATTGGATAAAAAAATATCAAGTATTTGAAAGGAATCAAAAAACTGAGTGGAAATATGATGGAATTTGTAAACATGGTGGTTGTATGTATGATACTCCATGTTATATAGGTATAGGAAAAACGGTTAGAGCTTTAATTACATATTCTGAATATATAGGTCATAGAGATAAAGAAGTAAATAAATTGATTAATGAAGGAATTTCTTATATGTTAAAGCATAATATGTATCAGCGTTTGTCTAATCAAAAACCTATTAGTACACATATTACTGATATAATGTTTCCACAAGCCTATATGCTATCTTTGTATGATTTAGTTTATATAGCAAATAAAATGAATTTATGGAAAGATTCAAGAACAAATCAATTAAAACAATTGATTGAGCAGAAAGCAGTGCAACCAAATCAATGGAAGATAGAGTATATTTATAGTCATAAAGGATATAAAGCGTTTGAAACAAAAAGAAAACCATCTGAATGGATAGAGTATATATTCCAAGTAATTTAAATGATGTCTATATAAATAAAAGATGTATTTTATAAAAAAATTAAGTTAGTATTATATAATGCTAACTTAATTTTGTATAAATTTGAAAACAAGATTTACTTGATTTTACTATTTATTTAGTTTTTCAATAGAAAAAGCTTTGTCAGTAAGTTTGAAATTATCTTTTATACCATTAGTTAAGTATACTTTTTTATCCTTAGTTATGAATATAGCATCTACATTATTAATACTATTAATTAAATTCATACCTTTTTCAAGTCCAAGTCCAAATGTAGAAGTGGATAAAGCATCACAATTAATAGATTTATCAGATATTATTGTTACACTACTTAAGCCATTTTCAAAAGGATAACCTGTAAATGGATTTAGCATGTGATGATATATTTTGCCATCCTTTTCTATAAATCTTTCATAAATTCCAGATGTAACAACAGATTTGTTTGTGGTTTCTATATTTCCTATAGATTCTCCATTTTTACTAGTTGGGTCTTGAATACCGATTTTAAAAGGCTTATCATTTTTCCCATTTTCTAAAGTAAATATATTGCCTCCTAAATTAACTAAACCTTTTTGTACACCTTCTGATTTTAAATAGGCCACAATTTTATCAGCAGCATATCCTTTAGCTATTGCGCCTAAATCAATTTTCATGTTTTCTTTGGTCAATTTTATAGATTTATTTTTTTCATCCAATACAATATTCTTATAATCAATTAGAGGCAAAAGCTCTTTTATTTCAGAATCACTTGGCACTTTAGCTTTATCTGTTCCAATTGCCCATAAGTTTGATACTGGACCAATTGTTATGTCAAAATATCCACTTGATAGTTTAGAATATTGGATTGCCTCTTTTACAACGAAAAATGTATCATCTGAAACTTTGACAAAATTCTTTCCAGCGTTATCATTTATTTTAGAAACATCACTGCCTGGTATATGAGTGCTCATTTTATTATCAATATATCTTAAAATTGAATCACATTCATTTAAGATTTTATCACTTTTGGATTCTTTTATATTAAATACAGTAACTTCGTTTACTGTACCAAGGTAATAGCTAGTTTTACTATATTTAGTATTCTGGCTTGAACTCCTAAAAAATGAAAATAAAATTAATGCTAAAATCAATATCACAAAAATAAATGTGATTTTTTTCTTATTCATGGTATATTCCTCCTATGAAATTGTGTTATTATTTTATTATAACATAATTTCATAGGAGGACAAAAAATGAAGAAAAAAGACATTCTTCTTATTTTAGGCATTTTGGTTGTTATTACAGCATGTTATGGGATAATAAATATTATAAATTCTAAAAATGCTGGAAATATTGAGATTTATGTAGATAATAAATTGTATAAAACTGTTCCAATAGATGCCAAAGAAGAATTTAAAATAGAAAATAGAGGAGGGTATAATGTAGTCAAGATTCATGATAAAGGAGTAGAAATAGTAGATGCTTCGTGTCCTGACAAGGTTTGTGTACATACTGGTTTTATAAATAAGCCAAGTCAAAGCATAGTTTGTATACCTAATAGAGTTAGCATAAAAATAAATACAAATGAAAAGGATGATAATCAAGAAGATATAATTTCTAAATAAAATAATAAAAATAATTGAAAGGAATTGGTGATAAATATGGTTAACTTAGAAAATGATTGGAATGAATTATTGAAAGAAGAATTTGAAAAAGATTACTACTTAAATTTAAGAAAATTTCTTATAGAAGAGTATAAAACACGTCAGATATTCCCAAATATGCATAATATATATGAAGCTTTGAAACATACTTCATATAAAGATACAAAAGTTTTGATACTGGGACAAGACCCCTATCATGGAGATAATCAAGCTCATGGTTTAGCTTTTTCAGTTCAACCACAAGTGAAAACTCCACCCTCTTTATTAAATATGTATAAAGAATTAAAAGAAGATTTAGGATGTTTTATACCTAACAATGGATATTTGATGCCTTGGGCAGACCAAGGAGTGTTACTTTTAAATACTGCTCTTACTGTAAGAGCTCATGAAGCTAATTCTCATAAGAATAAGGGGTGGGAAATTTTTACTGATAGAGTAATATCTATTTTAAGCGAACGAGAAGACCCAGTTATTTTCGTATTATGGGGAAGTAATGCACGTAAAAAAGTAGAATTGATTGATACAAGTAAGCATTATATTTTAGAAGCACCTCATCCAAGTCCATTATCAGCAAGTAAAGGTTTTTTTGGATGTAAACACTTCTCTAAGATAAATGAAATTCTGAAAAAGTTAGGAAAAGAACCTATCAATTGGCAAATAGAAAATATATAAAATTAAAAGGTAACAAAATGATAACAAAACAACAATAAACAGTGACATTGTTGTAACTTATAGAAATGTGTTTAAATAGTTGAAAATACTATATAAGCATATTTCTATTTTTTTTGTCAAGTTGACAACTCTTGAAAAAATAGTTACAATTTAGTTACACAAAAAACACAAACAAAAAAAGAAACTAACAAAGCAGAATTTTATGAAGCAAAATATATAGTATAAAAAATTTGAGGGAGGAAAGTTTATATGAATTTTAAAAAAATGAGTAATGCTAAAGTCTCGGTAATGGCTGTTGTTTTATCAGTTGGAATATTATCGGGGTACTCTGCACTTAATAAACAAGTAACATTAGTCGTAAAGGGAGAAGAAAGAACTATATCAACATTTAGTTCTAATGTAGGAGATCTTTTAGAATCTCAAAACATTAGCTATGATGCAAATGATATAGTTACTTTAGATGAAAACTCAAAGTTATCTAATGGAGATAAAATAGAAGTAATTGATGTAAAGGAAAAAACAGTTGTAGAAACTAAAGATATTCCATTTGAAGTTACAGTTGTTGAAGATGGTTCTTTATCAAAGGGAGATTCTGAAGTTAAAGAAGAAGGAAAATCTGGTAAAAGTGAATTAATATATAAAGAAACTTATCACAATGGAAAGAAAGTAGAAAAGGAATTTGTGAAAAAAGTTGTTAAAACTGAGCCTGTAAACAAAGTAGTAAACAAAGGAACAAAAGTAGAGATGCAAGTAGCTTCATCAAGGGGAGAAAACTCAAGAAGAATGGCTTCATCATCATCTAGTAATAGTAGTAGTAACAATGGTAAAAATATGAGAGTAGTAGCAACTGCATATAGTGGTCATAGTATAACTGCTACAGGAACAAAGCCTAAGTGGGGAACGATAGCTGTAGACCCTAAGGTTATACCATATGGAACTAAGGTTTATATACCTCAATTTGATATGGTATTTACTGCAGAAGACTGTGGTGGAGCAATAAAAGGAAATAAAATTGATATATTTATGAATGACTCAAAAACAGTTTATAACTGGGGAAGAAAAACTATAGATATACGTATATTAAAATAATTATATAATCTATATTTGTACTGGAAATTATATTTTGATTAATATAGAGAGGAAACTCTTTATATATACATAAAATATAATTTCCAGTTTTTAATTTTATGCATATAATAAAAAAGTAAATTTTAACCATGTATAGATAAAAGCTATTTAAATTATAATTTACTATCAGATAAATCTATAAAAATTGTTGCAAAGAGTCAAAATATATGATATTATAGATTTCGTTGAGAAGCATTTCACTATGGGAGTGGATGGGTGCCGGTGTGCCCTCTAGTCTTCAAAACTAGTATGAGGGGTTAAGAGCCTCTTAGGTGGGTTCGATTCCCACGCATTCCCGCCAGTATATAAAAGGTATCTTTTAATATTAAAAGATACCTTTTTAAATTTATTTTAAGATGATTTACTTTTAATGATATATAATATTTTAGTATTATATAATGTGAAATTTATAATACTATTATTGTTTAGATAAAAATCTAGGAGAGTGAAAAGATGGAAAATAATTTTACAACGAGAACTAGTTTTCTAGTTGGAGATGATGGAATAGAAAAACTTAATAATTCAAATGTAATAGTATTTGGAGTCGGAGGAGTTGGTAGTTTTACTGTTGAAGCTCTAGCAAGGGCTGGAGTTGGTAGTCTTACTATTGTGGATTTTGATGATGTGGATATAACAAATATAAATAGACAAATACCAGCATTACATTCAACTGTAGGTAAGTATAAAGTTGATGTAATGGAAGAGAGAATCTTGGATATAAACCCTAATATCAATATAAAAAAAATAAGAAGTCTTTATAATAAAGACACTAGTGATGAAATATTGACTGAAAGATACGATTATGTTGTGGATGCAATAGATATGGTAAGTTCTAAAATACATCTAATTGAAACCTGTGAAAAAAAAAGCTTAAAAATAATAAGTTCTATGGGGATGGGGAATAAATTAGACCCAACTAAAATAGTCGTTACTGATATACACAAAACAAGTACTTGCCCTTTAGCTAAAGTTATGAGGAAAGAGCTTAGAGATAGAGGCATTAAAAAATTAAAAGTAGTATATTCAACTGAACAACCAATAGAACTTAAAAAGAAAGTAATGAATGGGAGAAAAGTAACGCCAGGGAGTGTATCATTTGTTCCATCTGTAGGAGGACTAATAATTGCATCTGTAATAGTGAATGAATTATTGGAACAATAAGTTGAATATTTTAATTTATAAAGTTTAAATACGTATTTTAAAGGCTAAAAGTATCAATGTAAAACTATCTTACTATTGATACTTTTAGCCTAATTATATTATGTAGTTTTATTTTTTATATTATGTATCTATTTCATATTTATATTTTGTAAATATTATTTCTCCATCACTATAAAAGACGATATCACCTATTTTATCTGTTCTATAAATTGATACATGGTTTTGTTTCAAATTGTTGAGAACTTCTTTATGAGGATGACCATATTGATTTTTATATCCACATGATATTGCAGCTATATCTGGATTAATTTTTTTTATAAATTCTAAAGATGATGATGAATTACTTCCATGGTGACCTATTTTTATAAAATTAATATTGTTCAATTCAAAAGAGTGTAAGATTTCTTTTTCAATTGATTCTTCTGCATCACCCATAAATAAAAATGAATTATTATTAAAAGTTAGTTCAAAAACTATTGAATTTAAATTTGATTCTTCTTGTATATATGATGGACTTAATACATATATATTTATATTGTTATCGATATTTAAAATATCATCTTTATAGAGATATTGAATAGAGAGGTTTTTGTCAATACAAGAATTTATTAGATTTTGATAAGATTCACTACTTGTTGATTGTTCAGGCATATATATAGAAAGTACATTAAATTTTTTTACAACGTTATCAAGACTTCCTATATGGTCAGAATCTGGATGTGTAGCTATTATTATATCAATAGTTTTTATTTTTTTATGTTTCAAATAACTAGTAACTATATTTCCACTATCTTCATCACCTCCATCAATTAATATATTTTTATTTGTAGGTGTTTGTACTAAAATACTATCACCTTGTCCCACATCTATCATATGTATAGATAGTAGAGATTTTTTGTCACAACCGCTTAAAAGTGATATTATAATAAGTATTAATAAAAAAATTTTATTTCTCAATAAAAAATCACTCCAGTCATTACATGTTTATATAAATTTATGATGGGTAATATAAGATATATATGACTTATTATATTTTATATTTTAAACAATATAAATGAAATTAATACTAAAATAAAATTGGAGTTTTTATAGATATAAAATTTAAAAAAATTAAGCAATAAAAAAGGTAGGAGGATTTTATGTTTTTCAAAGATATTGAACTAAATTCAAAAAAGGAGCTAGACCCATATTTTGATTTAGTAGATTATGAAGCTTGTGAGTACTGTTTTAGTACTTTATATATGTGGCAACATGTTTATAAGACAGGATATTATATAGGAGAAGATTTTGCTGTTTTAGTTGGTGAATACGAAGGGGATAGTTTCTCAATATTACCACTAGCTAAAAGAGAAAAACTTCCAGAAGTTGTAGATTTTGTACTTGAATATTTTTCTAAAAATAATAAAAAGATATACTTAAGAGGTATTACTACTGAAGTAGTAGAATTTTTAAAAGAAAAATATCCAAATAGATTTGAGTATATAGAAGAAAGAGATTTATTCGACTATATATATGATGCAGAAAGTTTAAGAACTCTAGCTGGTAAAAAGAACCAGAAGAAGAGAAACCATATAAATTATTTCTTAAAAGAGTATGCAGGTAGATATGAAGTCAAATTATTAGATAAAGAAAACTTCAATGAATGTTTAGTATTAATGAAAGAATGGGAAAGTAATAAGGAAGAAAATAATGAATTTGATGAAAGTATGGATGATGAATTAGTAGGTATCAAAAAGATATTTAACCATTATGATGTACTAAAAGATAGGGTAAAAGTGTTTGGTGTTTATGTGGATGGAAAATTAGAAGCATTCAGTATAGGTGAGCTTTTAAATAAAAATATGGCACTTATTCATATAGAAAAAGCTAATCCTGATATAAGAGGTTTATATCCATTTATAAACCAACAATTTTTAGTAAATGAATTCAAAGATGTTGAGTTTGTAAATAGAGAAGAAGATTTAGGTATTGAAGGTCTGAGAAAGGCTAAACTTTCTTACCATCCTTGTAGATTTGTTGAAAAGTATAGTGTTAGGGAGGCTTAGTAGGCTATATGGATATTAGGTATGCTAAAGAAGAAGAAATAGAAGGCATAAAAGAAATTTGGAACTATTGTTTCAATGACAGTGAGAGTTTTATGAAGTACTATTTTGATGATAAGTATAAATATGAAAATACTGTGGTAGCTTTAGACGAAGGAAAAGTTGTTTCCTCTCTTCAGCTAAATCAGTATAAGTTAATACTAAATAATAAGGTATACAATACATCGTATGTAGTAGGGGTTTCCACACTTCCAGAAGGAAGAGGAACTGGATATATGAGTAAAGTCATTGAATTTACTTTAAACGAATTGTATAAAAAAGGGCAATTAGTTTCTATATTGATGCCAATTGATTATAGACTTTATAGAAGATTTGGGTATGAACACTGTTATGACCAGATTGAATATACTCTTAATACAGATGACTTAAAAAAATTTAGGTCAAGTGGAAAGATGATAAAAGCTGATGTATCACAAATCGATGATTTGATACAAATAGATAGAGCTTTTTTAAATGAGGTTAATGGTAATGTGTTAAAAGATGAACATTATTATGAAAACTTATTTAAAGAAATTCAATGTGAAGATGGACTTTTATACATTCATGAAGGGGATGAAAAAGATGGATATATAGTTTATTTTCTTCAAGGAGATAAAATGTTTGTTAGAGAGTTGTTTTATAAGAATATAGATGCTCTTAAATCAATGCTTAAATTTATATATAATCACAATACTCAATGTAAGATAGCTACTATATCTGCTCCTATAATAGATAAAATAAGATTTATATTAGACAACCCTAAAGATTGTGAGATAAAAATAAAACCTTTTATGATGGGAAGAGTTATAAATGTAAAGAAATTTATAGAGGATACAGTTATAGATAAGGATATTAATGGTTCGATTAATTTATTAATAGAAGATAAGTTTATAGATGAAAATAATGGTCTATTTAAAGTTTCTATAAAGAATCATAAGATAGCTATAGAAAAATCAGATAAAAAAGGCATAGAAGAGTCTCAAGAAAGCTTTGATATTAAATTAGATATAAATGCCTTAACACAGTTAGTATTTTCATATATAGATGTAGAGGAAGCTATTTTTTTAAATAATCTGGAAGGTGTTTCAAAAGAAACAATAGAAATACTTAAGTGTATTTTTTCTAAAAAAAATAACTATGTAAATGAATATATATAAAAAGGATACGTCAAAAGATTTCTAAAATCTTTTGGCGTATTCTTTTGTTTATAATAATTTATATTGTTTAAAAATTTACTATTTGAAAATAATCTAAATAATATGTTTTTATATAGGAGTGATTATAATTCAAATAAGAAGGCCTTTATTAATTATATTAATATTTGTGATAGTTATAGCATTTATCACTACAAAAAGTAAAAAGAAAGATGAAGAACTTAATGATAGGATAATAACTGTACAAGGAGTAGTTAAAGGAAAAATTGAAAAGAAAAAATACAATCAGTATAAAGTTGGTGTTTTTTTAATAAATGATTATACAAGGCATAAAACTTTGAAAATTGGACAAGAAGTTAATATTATGGGAAAATTTAAGAGTTTAGATAAGATGAAGTATGATGATTTTGATTATGGAAGGTATATAAAAAGTACTGGATATAGAGGCATAATATATATAAATAACTATAAAGTTATTGGGAAAAATAAAATATACTCTTTAGTTGGAAAAATAAAGCTTTATATAAGTAAGACTTACAGATATTTATATAAAAAAAATTCTGATTTTATAAATTCTATATTGTTGGCTGAAGTTGAAAATCTGACTGACGAACAAAAAGAAATATTCACTAGAACTGGAACTAGTCATGTAATATCTATATCAGGTCTTCATACAGGCATACTTTGTGTAATTATATCTTTTTTATTAAGAGGTATAAATAAATTGTATAAATTATTAATATTGTCGATTTTTATAACTTTATATTGTATAATGGTAGGTGCGTCTCCATCCATAATTAGGTCTATAACATTTGTTATAGTTTTCTATTTATCAATATTTATTGATAGAAAAAAGGATGGTATATCAACATTGTCTCTAATAGGGATAGTTTTAATTATGAATAACCCCTATGTTATATATAATGTAAGCTTTCAATTGTCTTTTTTAGCTACACTTTCTATATTGATATTCTACAATAAAATAAATAGTATTATAAAATTAAGTATGGTATCATTGACAATATCATCAAATATATTAACTCTACCTATAATTTATTATACATTTAAAGGAATACCATTGCTTTCAATTATAGGAAATTTGATTATAGTACCATTTGTAGGTGTAATAATGTATTTGAGTATTTCAAGCTTAATAGTATTTAAAGTAAGTGTAGTAATAGCTAAAATTATATCCTTTTTTAATAGTTTATTGATAGAAAGTATATTTTTTTTACTAGACAAGCTCAGCAATTTAAATTTTGCATATATTAATATAGAAAATCCTAAATTTTATATTGTAGTGATTTATTACATAGGAGTGTTTTTTTACATATTTTACATAGAAGGAAAAGAGATAAAGGAGCAAGAAAATGGATTACAAGGATATTATAAGGAATGTAAAAGAGAATAACTTTGAAAAAATGTATCTTTTTTATGGAAGAGAGTATTATTTAATCGAAAATGCAATAAAGGCATTTAAAGATAGTTTAAACGAGGGAATGCTTGATTTTAATTTAGATATAATAGATGGAAAGGAAATAGTCTTAAATCAGCTTATAAGCTCTATAGAAACACTTCCATTTATGGATGATAGAAAAATAGTAATAATAAAAGATTTTGAATTATTAAAAGGAAAGAAAAAGAATTTTACTGATAGTGATGAGAAATACTTAATCGAGCATTTAGACAATATTCCAGATACTACCACTATAGTTTTTGTTGTATATGGTGATGTTGACAAAAGAAAATCGCTAGTTAAGAAAATCGGGAATAATGGAATTGTTTTTGATTGTGATAAGCTTTCTGACATGGATTTATTTAAGTGGATAAAAAAATCTTTTGCTCTAAATGAAGTTATAATAGAAAATTCTCAAATAATGTATTTTATAGAACAAGAAGGATATAGAGATAAGAGTAGTGAAAAGACTTTATCTGATTTGGAAAACGAGATAAATAAGATAAGTTCATTTGTTGGTAAGGGGAATAATGTAACTAACGAAGTAATTGATAAATTATCTCAAAAAAAAGTTGAGAATGATATATTTAAATTAATTGATTATATTGGAGAACAAAATGCTTCTAATGCAATGAAAATATTGAATGATATGATACAAGAAGGTGAGTCTGTATTAGGGATATTTTCTATGATAGCAAGACAATTTAAAATAGTGATGCAAGTAAGACAGTTACAACTTGATGGATATTCAACAAAACTCATAGCTGACAAATTAAAAATGCATCAATTTGTTGTAGGAAAAGCATTAAAGCAAACTAAAAATTTTTCTGATGATATAATTGTAGAAATATTAAATTATATATTAGAAAGTGACTATAAAATAAAAACAGGTCTTATAAGGGATACTTTAGCAATAGAAATGTTGGTTAGTAGATATTGTAAAAGATAAATTATATAAATTAATAATATATATAAAATAAATAGTAGTGTTATTCTAGCTATTTATTTTTTTATTGTATAAATTTACAAAATAAAAAACCCCTACATAGGGGTTATTATATATAAGAAATATAAACTGGTAATTAAGCGTTCATACCGTTTAATTTTTGAGCTAATTTAGCTATTTTTCTAGCTGCAGCATTCTTATGTATAGTTCCTTTAGAAGCTACTTGGTATATTCTTTTTTGAGCGTATTGGAACTTAGCAACAGCATCTTCTCTGTTTCCAGCTGCAACAGCATCTTCGAATCTTCTTATTGCAGTTTTTATTTGAGATTTTCTAACTCTATTTAAAGCAGTTTTCTTTTCGATAACACCTATTCTTTTCTTAGCTGATTTTATATTTGCCACCGTGTTCACCTCCCTGTATTTTTTTATCATATTCATCGTCAACATATTAGATTTTAACAGAAATAAATCTAAAAATCAAGGATTATTATTTATATATTTTAATAATGTTTTTTATTTTGATTTTTTAGATTGTAGATTGTGTATAAATAATTTGCAATATCTTGTTTTTAGCCTGGTCTATTTTGTGTTTTAAATATTTTAATATATATAAATTAATATTTCATTTTTGCAACAAATATTTTGAGATAACACAAACTATTAATATACATTTTGATAGTATTTCCAATTATTATAAGATAATACAAGAAATTACTAATTTTTATGGGTTTAGTAAAAAAATTATGAAAATATAATTTTATACGATTAATTAAGATAATCTTTATGTTAATCAAGACAAATTTTTTCATATTATTATCCTACTACTTAAGTAGATAAATAATATATACAAGAGATTTATATTATTAAAATATGCAGAAAATTATTAACTGTGGAGATTTTATTGTAACTAGAAATTTCTACCTTCTCAATAGTATCGAGTGTATCAATATTATTGACTAATTTAGTCATAAATAATATAATTATAATATGACTAATTCAGTCATAAAACTGAATAAGGAGGTATCTAATTGAATAAGACATTTGAAAATCTTAGTGATGAAAAACAACAGCGAATAATAAATTCTGCGATAGAAGAATTTGCAAACAAAGGATATAAAAATGCAACAATAGATAATATAGTATCAAAAGCAGGTATATCAAAAGGTTCTATATTTCAATACTTTAAAAATAAAGAAAGTTTATACATATACATTTGTAATTATCAAATAAACATCATTAAAGATGAGATATTAAATCAAAAAGAAATTAATGAAACCGATTTTTTTGAATTGTATAGACATGCAGTACATATTAAATTTAAAATACTTAAGAAAAACCCATATGTTTTTAAATTCTTTAAAACCTTATATTCAGATGATTCAAAAATAGCAAAGAAATGGTTAAATGATATATATATGAACAAAAACCAATTAGTATTAAATTTTATGGGGGATTATGATAAAACAAAATTTAGAGATGATATAGATATTGATATGGCAATAAAAGCAATTGAACTTACCTTTGATGGTCTATCAATGCAATGGATAGAAAAACTATCATATGAAAATTATGAAAAAGATTTAAAAAGTTTATTTGATGAAGTAGAAGATTATATAAATTTTTATAAAAAATTATACTATAAGGAGTAAAATAATGTTTATTGAAATCAATAACTTATGTAAATCATATAAGAGTGAGGATATAGAAACTATAGCATTAAAAAATGCAAATATTTCATTAAATAAAGGAGAAATAGGTGTAATACTAGGCCCCTCTGGAAGTGGGAAATCTACCTTGATGAATATACTTGGAGGATTAGATAGTGCTGATAGTGGTGAGGTAATTGTAGATGGCATTGATATTGTTAAGTTATCAGATGATGAATTAGTTGAATACAGACGAGAAAAGACAGGTTTTATATTTCAGTCATACAATCTTATTCCACATTTAACAGTACTAGAAAATATAGAAATAATACAGAATATTAGCAAATCACCACTTGATATCAATGAAGTATTAGATTCAGTAGGATTAATAGATAAGAAAAATAGATTTCCAAGAGAATTATCTGGTGGGCAACAGCAACGTGTAGCAGTAGCAAGAGCTATAATAAAAAATCCAGCAATATTACTTTGTGACGAATTAACGGGAGCCCTAGATTATGAGTCTGCTATTGATGTACTTTCTCTTGTACAAGAAATAAATAGAAAGTTTAATACTACAATTTTAATTATTACACACAATGCAGCAATAGGTGAAATGGCAAATAGAATATACAAATTTAGAAGTGGAGAAGTTAAAGATTATATTATTAATAATGACCCTATTGATGCAAAGGGAGTTGAGTGGTAATGAGGCTAAATAAAAGTATATTACGTGTAATGAAAGAAAATAGAGGGCAATACATAGGTATGTTATATATGCTGATATTATCAGTATTTCTATTTGTTGCTTTAACTATTACAGCTCAAAATTTAAAGCACAATAAGGACATGTATGTAAAAAATAATATTCAAGAAGATTTGGAGTTTTATACTAGTAACAAAATTGATAGTATAAGAGAAATAGAGGATAAGTTTAATTTAAAGTTTCAAGAGACGCTTGTAAAAGAATATAAATATGGTGATAAAACATTAAGATTGTTTACACCAAATAAAAAAGTAAATATTACAGCAGTATTAGAAGGCGATATGCCAAGGGTTGGAGAAATAGCACTAGACCCTCAATTTGCTAAAGTTAATAAATTAAATATTGGGGATGAATATAATATTGGAAATTCTTCTTATAGGATATCAGGATATATTAGTATACCAAACTACGCTTATATACTTGAAAAAGATGGAGATGTGATTAATAATCCAAATAATTTTGGTATAGGTATTTTAAATAAAGAAGATATGGTAAGAGGAGATTATTTGTATTCAGTAAAATATAATGAAAATAGAGATATATATACACAGTCAAAAAATCTTAAAAACTACCTAAAAAGTAAGGGAGTAAATATAATTGACTGGACTTATGCTAAGAATAATATGAAGATATCAATGTTAGATATTGAAGTAAAAGCAATAAGTGTTTATTCAGTTATTCTACCTACAGTCATATTACTAATAACAGTCGTATTGATAAGTATTGTTTTAGGAAGAATGATGAAGAATGAGATGGCGAATATTGGTACTTTGTATGCCTTAGGTTATAGGAAAAGAGAAATAATGATTCATTATATGAACTATCCTATAATACTTTCAAGTACCTCAGGAATAATTGGTGGGACAATTGGTATTATAGCACAGAAATATCTATTTAATCTATTTCTTACGTTTTTTCCAATACCAGTAGAAAAAATATCATATAGTCCTATTTATTTTATACTGGGTGTAGCTCTATGTATGGTGTTCTCAATTGTTGGAAGTTATTTATCAATTAATAAAGTATTAAAATTGTCCCCAGTGTCGTTAATGAAAAATGAAAATAAGGGACAAAAGGTAAATATAATTGAAAGAAAGTTAACTTTAAATAATTTCAAATTTAAAAATAAATTTGCTATAAGAGAACAATTAAGGTCAATATCTCGTTTAGCATTTTTGGTAATCGGAGTTTCTATAGCTACAGTATTTTTAATGTATGGATTTATTGCTAAATGTTCTATGGATTATATGATAAATCAAGAAAGAAATGATATATTTAGTTATAAGTATGAGTATATATTAAAGCAATTAAGTACAGATAAACCACCTATGGGTGGAGAAGGAGTATCAGGAGTTAAGTTTGTACTTGATAGCGAAATGAATAATGACTTTGAGTTAATAGGTGCAAATAAAAATTCGCACATGATTGGTTTAAAGGATGGAAAGGGAAATAAAATAAGTATAGATGATAACAAGTTTATTATTACATCTATAATGGCAAAAAAATATAAACTTAGTATTGGTGATAAGTTATCTTTTATTAATATAGTTGATGATAAAGAATATTCTATAGAAATTACTGATATTGCTAATACTAATGTGGGAGATTATATATTTACTTCATTAAATAGCTTTAATCAGATGATGGGAACTGAAAAAGGTTCATATAATGCAATCATGTCAAAAACACCTATTGAAATTAATAAAGATATGGTATATATGATAAATACACCAAACAATATAACTAATATGTTAGAAGACTATATGCAATTAATGTCAGCATTTATATATGGAATAGCATTTGTAGCATTTATTATAGGTGTAATTATCATATATGTAGTTGCGTCTATAAGTATAGATGAAAATAAAAATCATATAGCTCTTATGAAGGTGTTTGGATATAAAAAGAAAGAAATAAATTCAATGATGCTTAATGGTTCAAGAATGTATGTAGTTTTTGGATATATTATAGGTGTTCCTATAGGATACTCTATAATAAAAGCAATATTTAAGATATTTGAATCATTAGATATAGCTTTAGAAGCAAGACTCAATTTATCTTATGTTATAATTGGTTTTATTATAATAATTTTTACATTCGAAGTATCTAAATTTATGTGTGCGAGAAAAATTGATAAGATATCTCTAAGTGAAGCTCTTAAAACTCAAAAAGAGTAGTATAATAAATTATTTAAATCTACAGAGGGTTGTTGTACTAAAAAGATTGCTTTTTTTAGTGCGATAGCCTTTTTCGATATTCCGATATAAATAGGTTATTTGATATTCTTATATTTATAAAATGGATTAATAAAAATACCATTTAAGTTGTAATTACTATTTATATCATATACTTGAATAGTCTAAAAAATTAGACTATAATATTTTTATAGACTAAAGAAAGGGATGATAAGGTGGACATAGTAAAATTAATTTTAAATCCTGTTAGACTTCGTATTTTGCAGTATATTAGACTTCATGGCAGTGTTCGAACATCTGATATAGTAAAGTATCTAAATGATATACCTCGTGCAACAATTTATCACCATGTAAAAATTTTAGAAGAGAACAACATGATTGAGGTAGTCAAAGAAAATCGTGTGCGTGGTACTATTGAAAAAGTTTATGCACTAAAGGAATATACAGCAGCTATGGAAGGAGAAACATTTGTTGCACTTTCCACAGCATTTCATGTAGGATTGATGCAGGAAATGAATGAGTATTTTAGTAGAAAAGAGCAAGACCATAAAAAAGATAATGTATTTTTCTCTTCAGCATTGCTATATATGAGTGATAATGAATATGAAAGTCTTCTTAAAAGTATAGCTGATTTATTGAAGCCTTATATAGAGCAAAAGCCTAAATCAAATCTAAAACTTAGAAAACTTTCAATTATATCTTCTCCAGCAATTGATAATGATAAGACAAAATAGCATACATCTCATCTTTATAGAAGGAGGTTACATATGAAATTTCATGAATTTGGAAATAAAAACAAACCACATATTATGTTGATTCATGGAGGAGGAAATGCGTGGTGGAATTATTTACGACAAGCAGAAGTTTTGTCCAATAACTATTATGTGATACTTCCTACATTGGATGGTCATGGAGAAGAATATGAAACAACGTATGTTTCTACGGAAGATACAGCAGATAAATTAATGTCATATATAGATGAAAAGTGTGATGGCCATCTTTTTGCCTTGTGTGGAGTCTCTCTTGGTGGTCAAATTGTAATGGAGCTTTTATCTCGAAAACCTAATATTACTAAAAAAGCAATTATAGATGGTAGCATCTGTTACCCAAGACCTAGTATGGCAAGATTTTGTATTGCTGGTATTCGATTTTTTGGAGGACTTTTATTCAGTGAGAAGGCTTGTCGTTTTCAAATTGCTATGATGCCAAAGTTATTACCTAAAAATATGCAATATCCAGACGAAATTAAGAAATATTATTTGCAAGATATGCCACATGTCAGAAAAGAAACATTTTACAATATGTATCGTACTTATATGATGCAATACACGCTTAAAGAAAGTATAAAAACAACCAAAGCAGAAGTAATGTATTGGTATGGAGAAAAAGAAATGAAGTGTGTCAAAAACTCTGCAAATATGTTTCAGTCTTATGTTAGTACCTGCCAAATTTATGAAGCTAAGGGTTATAATCATGGATATATTTCTCTTTATCTTCCAAATGAATGGCTAGCAATTGCTCAACCATTTTTCAACAGTAATAATGAATGAAAATTGAATAAGAAAATGATAAATAGATAAAAAGGTAGCGCCTATATAAATAGTTGCTACTTTTTTATGCTTGTAAATAAATGATAGATAAGAAAGTTTACTGACAAATTACTGACCAAACTCAATTTTCTTACATTGAAAGCCTTAATTTTACTTGTTTTAAATAAATTTATAGTTTTTTGTTATAAAATACGAAGTTGATAGTACAAAATAGAATACCAAGGAATAAGTTAGCTATTCCAATGGTTATGTCAGAATATGCAAGAATATAAAACCCTGCCAAATTACTGACCACGTGCAAAAATAGGGCAAAAAATAGTATTTTACTGACACATTACTGACACGCTACTGACACATTAACTAAATAGTAATTTGCTTATATTATTACTTGCTTCTTCGTTCATTTCGTCTAAGACATGAGAATATGTATTCAATGTAATATTAATATCTGAATGACCTAAACGCTCTGAGATTGTCTTATAATCGGTTCTAGCTAGTAATAAAAGCGTAGCATGTGTGTGTCTTAAATCATGCAACTTAATTTGTCTCAAATTATTTTTTTTAGTGAAAGTTATAAAATTAGACCTTAAATTAGTTTCTGTCCAAGGTCTAAGTTGACCATTTAAACATACTAAATCGTGTTCATTTTCCAATAGTCCTTGAAGTTTTAATTTATTCTGTCTTAGCTTCTCTTGTTTTAATTTGTCAATAACCTCTTTAGAAACTGTTAAGCTTCTTTTAGAACCGCATGTTTTAGGTTCTTTGAATTGAAAATTTCCTTTAATATAAAGTAATATTTGATTAATATTAATTATATTATTATCAATATCTATGTCTTTCCATCTGAGACCAGCGACCTCGCTAAATCTTAATCCAAGAGTAACCATTAGAAGAATTGGTATTTCTATCTTATTTCCAAGCAATTTATCTAACAATTCTTTTGTTTCTTGTTTATCATATATATTTATATTTTTTTCTTTTCCTCTCACATTAGGAATTTTTATAAAATCATTTATATTTTCATTTATTTCTCGTAGTCTATAAGCTTCTTTTATGACACTTCTTAAAAATGTAGTGTATGTATTAGCACTTCCTTTTTCATATTCAATATAAGTTTGATTTATAAAACTTTGTAGTAAAAGAGGTGTCAGTTCAGAAAGTTTTATATTCTTAAAAAAAACTTGTATTTGATTTTTAGTTATAGACTCATATGTTTGTGCTGTGACAGGAGATAAGTTTAATTTTAAATCTTCTATGTACTTGTAACATCTATCAACTACAGTTAGCTCCTTTGGAGCTATAAACTTATTATTATTTATAGTAGATTTTATCTCTATCAGACGTTTTTCAGCATCCTTTTTCTTCTCATAACTTCCATAACTTTTTTGTCTTTTTTTCCCTGTAAATTCATCCACATACTCCACATATACAAAAAATTTACATCTTCTTTTTCTTATAAAAGCTGCTGTTGAGTCCATAATTTAACCCTCCCTTAATGCTTGTAATTATATTTTACATCAAGTATAAATCTTTTTCATGTTTTTATTAGAAAATAATATTATGTTTTAATACAATTTTTTTATAGTAAATGTATAAATAAATTATATTTAAAAAAACACTATATACATGATGGAATTTAAAAAAATATAATAAAAAGCTCGATTAATAATACCTTTAATTGGAAAAAACTTCCAACTGTCTACAAAATTCGATTTTTTTATTACAATTACGCTTTTTTTATTGCATTAACAAATCAAAAGTATTATTATGTAAGTAAGATAATTATCTAACACAATTCTGAATAATCTAAAAATATTTCTAGAAATGAAAGGGTACAATTACATAGTTTTTATTAAAAAATTGTTGGAGTTTTTAACTAAAAATAAGAACATAAGTTCTTATAAGAGGGGATGGTATATGTGCAGTGTTCAAAAAGATTAATATTAGAACTAGAGAATTTATTTAAAAACTTTAAAGAAGTTGAGGAAGAGGAATTTGAGAAGTATAAAAAGATGTTGAAAGAAGAGAAAGAAAAAAGAGAGGTATAGTTCCTCTCTTTCAAATATATTATATTTATCATATCTAATTGCCATTATGTTTAATATTTTTTTCTGTTACAAATACTTTTGCGATTTTTAACATTTTATCTCTAGTTTCTTCATCTAAGCTAATAACTATTTTTATCAATTCTTTTATATCATCTGGACTACTTAAACTATCTATAAATTCATAGCTTTCATCAATATTTAGTTTTTCTGTATCTGACAAACCAAGAATATAATCAGTAGATACATCAAAAATTTTAGCAAAGATTATTAACTCCTCATCTCTTATTGCTCTTTCACCAGATTCTATTCTATTCATAACACTTGTATTTATATTTGCTTTTTCAGATAATTCTTTTTGCGACATATTCATATTTTCCCTAAGATATTTAATTCTTTGACTTGCATTCATGTATAATCACCTCGAAAAATTTTCTATTATGGAAATATAATAGCATACTTTTCTATAATAGAAATAAAAAATTTCTAAAATAAATATAAAAAAGCCTTGAATTTCTAAATTAGAAATGTTATTATTGAAATATAGAAATTGCTAAAATAGAAATTGAGGTGAGTGTATGAAAAAGATAAACCATGATTTTATAAAAAAAAGAAGAAATACATTAAATTTATCTTTACAAAAGGTTGCAAAAGAATTAGGTTTTAAAAACGCATCAACTTATTTTAAATACGAGACAGGTCAATATTCAATTAGAGCTGATATGTTGCCTAAATTATCTAAGATACTTGATTGTGATATAGAAAATTTTTTTACAAATTAAATTTCTAAAATGGAAATTCAATGAAGGGAGTAGATAAATATGAACAACTTACAAGTAATAGAAAGAAACAACGAAAGAGTTTTAACTACACAGCAACTAGCAGATGTATATGAAACAGATGTAAGAAATATAAGTAATAATTTTAATAATAATAAAGAAAGATTTATTGAAGGTAAACATTATTTTTTATTGCAAGGTGATGATTTAAAAACTTTTAAAGGTATTCATATAAAATATGAAAGCCTAAAATTTACTTCTAAAATGTATCTTTGGACTGAAAGAGGAGCAAACAGACACTGTAAAATATTAGATACTGATAAAGCTTGGGAACAGTTTGATAACTTAGAAGAAACATACTTCAACGTTAAGCAACATAAACCATTGTGCATAGAAGATGTTTTGATAGAAAGTTTAAAGGAAATGAAAGATTTAAGATTGCAAGTTAATCAAGCTAATAACATTGCTTTAGAAGCAAAGACAGAGATTGAAACAATAAAAGATGTAGTTTCATTAGACTCAAATAGTTGGAGAACAGATACACACCAACTAATTGCAAGAATAGCAAAAAAACAAGGTGGTTTTGAACATATAAATATGCTTAGAACAGAAAGTTATGAATTATTAAATAAGAGATTTGGAGTTGATTTGCATAGAAGATTAATCAATAAAAGAAGAAAGATGGCAGAAGAAGGGGTATCTGAATCTAAAAGAGATAATGTTAATAACTTAGATGTAATACAAGACGATAAGAAGCTTATAGAAGGCTATGTGGCTATTATAAAAGATATGGCTTTAAAATACGGAATATCAAGTGATTTAAATAAGAATTAGTTTAAATTGAACTAGCACTTTGAAAACTAAATACATAATAAAAATATCTCCCTTAAAAGTTTTTTAAAGAGAGATAAACACTTTATTTTGTAACTATTTGAATACATGATGGATGAATGCAATAGTTTTTATCTTTGTAATCTACAGAAACATAATTACTAGAGTACATCTTATCAAGGTTCCCATTAATATATTCTACTGCATTACAACCATTTATAGTGCCAATATCAGTTATATCAATCCAGTTATTAAATATCTTAACATAAACAAATTTCATGATAACACCAACCTTCATTAGAATTTAAATTAATTATAACATGGTGCATTGAGATAATGTGTTAAGAAATAGATACAGAGTATTTGAAAGAGGTGAGATAGATTGAATAGTAAAAAGAAATATACACTGAGTATTACAGAAGAATTATATGCTAAATGCAAAGAAAAAGCTAATCAAAGAGGTATGTCAGTAAATGAGTACATACTATCAGTGATTAGCAAAAATTTAAAAAATATTTAATTTTTATTAACTTAAACATTAATTTTACCATTTATTTTTTCATAACTTTCAACATGCTTTTTAATTAATTGTTCTATTTCTTTATTAGCGGAACGACCTTCACTTTCAGCAATATACTTGATTTTTTCAAGTAGATTGTTATCTATTCTAAGTGTGTATCTAGGCAATTTTGATGGCATAAATATAGCACCTCCCTTGAGTCTAAATGATGTCACTATTATACCATGTAAATTATTTCAAAAAAAGCATTGACGCAAAGGTGACGCAATGATAATATAATAAATAAGGAGGTGGTTCAAAAGTGACGGCAAAAAAGAGAGTAACTGTTAGAATACCAGACGAATTAAATGAAGAGCTACATAGACAATCTCAAAGAAAAGGATTAAGTAAAAATGCTTTTATAATAAATATCTTATGGAAAGAATTTGAGGATTTACAGGACTTAAAAGATGAACAGGAGGTTGATAAGCATGAATAACTTACAAATATTTGAAAAGATGGAATTTTAAGACATTGCAAAGGGGTAGTGAAACACGAGGGGTTTAAAATTAATGGTATTAAGGTTGCTTTGATAACCGAAGGTGATGTTTACAGATTAATAGTAGGCTCGAATCTTCCAAATGCAGAAAAATTTGAGAGTTGGGTATTTGATGAAGTACTTCCAAGCATAAGAGAAACAGGCAAATATCAGTTACAACAAAATGCAATAACAGAACTTACAGGAACTATAGGAGATTTAAAAGGAACAATAATAGAATATAAAAAGTTGTGTAAGATAACTTGTTCTAAGAAACAACAGTATTCTAGATACATAAAAAATAGACTTGATATAAATAAGGCAAATAAAGAATATAACCAAGTAAAAGCGAGATTATTCCTCATTCTTGGTGTTGAGAAATGGGAAGATATAGACTTTGATACATCTAACAATATAATACAAATTATAGATGATTGTATAAGAGTTATAAAGTCAGAGAGACCATATAAACAGCTAAGTTATTTTGAACTTTGAAAATTAAATACAGAATATTTTGAAAAGGAAGTGATTAAATGAACTATAACGAAAATTGCATAACTAGAAAAGACTTAGTAAAAGAAATGAGGGAGCTTTTAACAAGAGCAGAAGAAATAACTAAACTTATTTTAGAAAACAAGCAAGAGGATATGGAATTTATGACAGTTAAAGAGTTTTGTAATTACATTAAATGTTCTGATAAAAAGGCTCACAGTATGATTAAACAAGCAAGAGCTACAAATGCCTTTATTACAACAAAAGTTGGAACAGATTACAGAGTTGATAAAAATTCATTCAGAAATTGGGTTTTAAAAACAGGTGGAGTATTTGAACAATAGGAGGGAGTTAATATGAAAACAATCTATAAAAACAAAGTCTATAAGGTAGAGAGAAATAAAGCGTTATACAGGATTACATACTACGACGAGCAGAGAAGCAACAAGAAGTTTAATAAAGATAAGAAAGTCAAAAGAAGTGCATTAACAAGAGATATAGAGTTAGTTAACACATATTTACCATCTAATTTAAAAATAAATAAAGGGGTTTAATCATGAAAATACTTAAAGTAAAATTTCCTACAGAAGTTCTTAAAAGGGGGAAAGCAATAAAAGTAACATGCAAGAAATTTAATTTTGAAAGCGATTGCATAGTAACACAAGTAAGCAAGTTTAAATTAACAATAGTTTATTTTAATAAAAAAACAAAGAAAATGTGTGAATCAGTTTTAACAATAAAGGATGCAATAGACAACGAATATTATATTGAAATATTAAATTAAAAGGAGGTAATTATGAATAAATTCGATTTAAAGAAAGTTGGAGTAGGAAATGCAGTAAAAGTAAATTGCAAAAGACTTGGTCTTGAAATTGATTGCATTGTAGTAGTAGCAACAGAAAATGAACTGAATTTAGCATACTACGATAAAGAAAGAGGATGTATGGAGTATCAAGCATTAACAGTAGAAGATATTAAAGATAATGATTATGAAGTTAAAAATTTAAACTAGGGGGTTAATTATGGAAAGTTTAAAAAGAATAAAAAAAATGGTTCAAAAACAATTAGTTTTAGCTGAATTAGAGATAAACAAAAATAGCAAGCTTTATGAGGAACTTAGAAATAAGGATAGAGGTTTAATAGATGATATACACATGAGAGAATATCTAAGAGAAAAAGTTGCATGGGAAAGAGTAAAATATGCTATCGAAAATATTTTAGGTGGTATAAATTTAGAGATTAAATCAAAGGAACATGAAGAAAGTGAGGATTACAAGATATTTCAATTAATTTTAGAAGAAATTGAAAGAGATAGACCTATAGAGGTGCAGATATAAGAAAAGAGCCACTCGTAATGGCTCTAATCAAAAACAAAAAATAAAGATATTAATGTATATTATAGCACAAGGGGGAAGAAATGAAAACTAGAAATGAGATAATTAAGGATTTAGAAGATAGATTATTTTTTTCACAGTTTACTATAGTTGATGAAATTGATTTGGATGAAAAGTTTGGAGAAATATCAGCTTTAAAATCTTGTATAGAAAAACATGAAAAAGGTTGGACTTTAGAACAATTTAAGAATCATTTAGAAAAATATGAATCAGAAGAAATGTATGGAGATTATGTAAATGGCTTTATGTCAGTTTTAAGAAGAAATATAAAAGATATGGAGGGGTTGGAAAATGAATAATAAGGCTTTAGAATTAGCGACATGTACTTTAGAGTCAGGTCAAATACTTGATTATACAACAGTAAAGAATTATCTGGTAAGTGGTAGTGGAAATGTAACAGACCAAGAAGTTCTAATGTTTATAGAATTATGTAAGGCTCAGAAACTAAATCCTTTTATAAAAGAAGCATATTTAATAAAGTTTGGTAATTCACCAGCAAATATAGTAGTTGGTAAGGATGTATTTGTAAAAAGAGCAAATAAAAATCCTAACTTTGAAGGTATGAAAGCTGGGATAGTAACTGTAAATAAAAATGGAGAAGTATTTGAAAGAGAGGGCAGTTTAAAACTACCTCAAGAGGAATTAATTGGCGGATGGTGTGAAGTATCAGTAAGAGGTATGAAGTTTCCTATAAAGTCTGTAGTGTCTTTAGAAGAGTATTCAAAGAGCCAAGCTACTTGGAAGCAAATGCCTTGTGTAATGATAAGAAAATGTGCAATTGTTACAGCTTTAAGAGAAGCGTTCCCAGAGGATTTGCAAGGATTATATGATAGTGCAGAAATAAAGATTGTACCCGACAAATTACCTCAAAAGCCTATTGAAATAGGTAAGGCAAGTCCATCGCAAAAACAAGGAATACTTAAGTTAGCATCAATGAAAGGTTTGTATGATTACGAGAATAAAAAGGATACTTCAAAGTTAGAAGAATTTTGCGAAAGTAATGGATTTGATTTAAAAGAACTAAAATTTGAGGAAGTAGATGAATTAATTGAATTACTAAGTGAATATGAACCAAAAGATGATTTTATAGATGCTGAGTTTGAGGAAGTAAAAGAGGATGAAGTAGAGATAAAAGAAGAAATTGAAAACAAAGATGGCCAAATGAGTATGGAAGATACTATGAATTTTGATTAAGTAGGTGAGTCACCTTGAAATATACAATATTAGGATTCAGTCAGAAAAAGGCAGTAGAATTAGGATTAAATACAAAGGATTTACTTATATTGAGATGGTTTGTAGATTTTCTAGGTAGTGGCAGGATGGCAAGAAAACTTATTAATGGAATTGAATATTATTGGGTTGATTATTCTGGGGTTATTAAAGAGCTACCAATTCTTTATACAGAGAAGCATGACACTATTTATAGAGTACTCAAAAAGCTAGATAAAATAGGTATATTAGAACATGCTACATTAAAGCAAGGTGGTACATGGAGTTACTATAAATTAGGATATAGGTACATAGAGTTGATTAGTGATAGTTATCAACAGGTCGGAAATAAATCCGACTGCTCGGATATAAATCCGAACCACTCGGATAAAAATCCGACCCAAACGGATATAAATCCGGAACGAAAAACCCATCCACTATATCCTTCTACTATACCTTGTAACCAAACCAGTGAGGTGGAGGAAAAGAAGAAAATAATTGAAGAAATGACGCAATTAAAAATAAGTAAAAATATGTGTAATACAATTAAAGATTGGGATATAGAAAGGCTTTTAGTAGCTATAGAAATATATAAAGAATGTGATGGTAAAAGTTTTAAATATCTGAAAACAGTCTACAACAATGATGATAACTTTAGAAAAAATAAAAGTAAAAATATCTCAGAGACAAAAAAGACTAAGTTTCATAATTTTAATGAGACATTTACTAAGTACACCAGCGATGAATTAGACGACATTATTAAGAAAAGCCAGAAGGAGAAATTCAGTTAAGTTAAATAAAAATAAATATATTGGAGGAATAGAAATGATAATAATTAGAAGTCAAGATAAATTAGGTTTAATGAGAACTGATAGGGTTGAAATAGGTTTTAATCGAATGTATGCAATACTTGAAAATGAAAATAGAAAAATAGCTGAATATGAAAGTAATGAAAGAGCTATACAAGTGTTAAATGAGATACAAAAGTTTATTGAAAGTGGAGTGAAAATGGATTATATAGATTCTTGCAGAGTTAGACACAATCAAGAGAAAGTATTTGAAATGCCAGCTGAATAAGGGGGGATAAACATAGCTAAAGTTTGGATAGATGCAGGAGAGCTGTTAGAGAAAACTATGGATTTAGAAATTATGTATGAAAATAATCTAAAAAAAGTAAGAATTAAAAATAAGCGAGAAAATGTTATTGATTTGCAAATAAATAATAATGTGCAAGGTAGAAAGGGCAAGAAAGTAGAGTGTTTCAATATTAGAACTGGAGAAACTAAAGTATTTGATACTACTGTTGAAGCAAGTAAATATGTGCATTTTACAGATGTTCATATTGCTAACTTAGCAAGAACAGGTAAGGTTTCTAAAAATGGATGGAAAGCTAGATATATTCAAGAGGTGTCAGATGGTATTAGCAAATGTGGAACAAGTAATTAAATTAGCTGAAAAGATAATAAATAAGAGAAAGTGTTCTGTAAATAAAGCTATTGATATAGCTATAAAAATATTGAGCAAGTATGAATATGAAGGGATGTTAGAAAAATGAAATGTTTGAATGATATTTTAGAAGAAGCAAAATTAACAGGAAATGGATTGGCATTAAGATACAAAGAAAAACCCAACTTTAGACTTTCAGAAGATTATAAATGTCCTTACTGCAAAAATAAGAAAAATAAAAGTTGCTCTGATTGGTATGAAACAGATGAAGATATAAAATTTATGGTCGAAAATACTGGATACAGTTGGACAGAAGACCGTAAATGTGATTGTTGTGGAAAAGTATTTAGCATGAGAAATGGTTGTTGAGAAATGAATATATTAACTGTTGTAATACTTATAGTAGGAAGTTTTATAGCTGGTAGGGTTTATGAGTATAGATTGAATTTAAATGAAAATGATGAAGTTGATTCGAAGTTACTTTTAAATATCTTTAATGAAATTAGTAAGTTAAGAGAAGAAAATAAAAATCTTAAAGAAAAGTTAAAAGAGAAAGACTTGTCATTTATTGATAAATTACTAGATTTCTTTCTTGATAAAAATATATGTGAATGTTGTGTTTATGATTGTAAGATTAATGATATTGAATATGATTGTGAAACTGGAATAAAAAAATGGCTTGAAATGGAGGTAGAAGAATAATGAAGAAGCTTTATATATGTAGTCCACAAGGATTAGAAGAAGTTGAAATACTGGAGGAAACAAAAGGTAGATATAAAGTAGGAAGGAATGGTCAATTTTTAAGAGTTATTAATAAAAGTGGACTTGATGTCAAATGTGCTAGTTATGTTGCTTCTTTAAATAAAGATAGAGCTATAAAAATTTGGAATGATGAAATAAACAGAGAAATAGAAAGATTAAAAGGATTTTTATATACAGAAAATATCTAATTAAAACAGTTTACAGGAGGAATAGATTATGGAATATAAAGAATATGAAGATTTAAAAAATAGAGTAGAAAGTTATGAGGATTTACAAGGTAGTGCAGAGTTTGCAGAGCGAGTTATAGAAAATCTTGAGGATGTAGATTGCCCTATAAGAATAGGATTTAAGTTTCCTAACAAAGAGGATTACAAAAATATAGAACTTGATATAGCTGCTAAAGATTTAAATTCAATTTTTATAAGAACAGAGTTGGCAAAAGCATTTAAAGAGATTTTATCTAATTATGAAATGGATATGGAAAATATCTAACAAAAACAGTTTATAGAGTTGCAAAATGAATTTTAATATAAATTATTGTTGAAGTGTTTTGCGACTCTTAAAAATGAAAACAAGGGGTGAAATTATGATAATACATAAATTTATAATACATGTTTTGGATAAGAATAGCGATACTCCAATACTAAATGATTTTGAAGGTAAAGTTAGTCAAGATATGGACCTATTCTTTCAAAAGAAAATCAACAAAGTATTAAGAGATAATGACATCAGAAAAGCAGTATTTAATGACTATAGTAACAATCTGATTAAGAAATGTTGTGAACAGATAATATATGATGAAAGTTCTTTTTTAAGTAACTCTAAAGAGATTGCAGCTTATTTATTTGAGATTATGAAAGTGAATGCTACATTAGAATCCTGTGACTTAGCAATATGTTTATACTCTCAAAAAGATGAAAAGAGAGTGGCTATATTAAAACTTGATTACAACAAGTCGTATACTCATTCTATTGAGTTTGAAGATGATAAATTTAATATACAGATGTCAACTAATGAAGTTAATATACAAGAAACTAAAGCAATTAAAATAGGTGCTTTGGTTGGTCTTAGTGGAGTTAATGATGAATATCATCTAAGTGTTTTAGATAAAGATGCAGAAAAGGAAGAAACTAATTCTAAGTTTGTTACAGAGTTTTTAAATGCTACTAAAATTAAAGATGATAAGTATAAGACTAAGGTGTTTAAAGGCTTGGTAGATGCTTTTATAGCAAATTTATATAGTGATATGAAGCAGGGAGAAGATGTAAGAAGTATCTTGCTTTACATGCTAAGAGAAAAGCAAAAACTTGATATAAATGAGTTTACTGAAATAGCAATAAAGGAAGATTTAAAAGATAGTTTTAAGGACCATGTAGAAGAAAAAGGTCTTGATGGAAGTTTTAATATTGATAAAAAGTGGGTTGAGAAAAATCTAAAAAATAGACATATAAAAACAGATACAGGGATTGAGATAAAAGGCAAAATGGATGATTTCGAGGATTTTATGAAATATGGCATTAGACATAATGGGAATGGAACTGTAGATATAATTATTAAAAATGTAAGTTTTTATAATGAAAAGTAGGTGCTCATATGAAAGTAGGGTTAATAGATGTTGATGGGCATAACTTTCCTAATTTAGTACTTATGAAAATATCAGCATACCATAAAGAATTAGGTGATAAAGTGGAATTTGTAAATTTCTTCGAAAAATATGACAAAGTATATAAAACCAAAGTATTTACTTTCTCAGATGATGATTACACAGTTATAAATGCTAAGGAAGTCATAAAGGGTGGCACAGGATATGATTTACAGAATAAATTGCCATCACAGATTGAATTTATGTATCCAGATTATGATTTATATGATATTAAAAATGTCGCTTATGGCTATTTGACAAGAGGTTGTCCACGAGGGTGTGAGTTTTGCATAGTTCAAAAAAAGGAAGGGAATAAAAGTTATAAGGTAGCCGATTTAAACCAGTTTTGGAGGGGGCAAAAAGAGATTAAGCTATTAGACCCTAATATTTTAGCTTGTAGTAAGTGGGAAGAACTCTTAAAGCAACTTATAGATAGCAAAGCTTGGGTTGATTTCACTCAAGGGCTTGATATAAGACTTATGACAGAGAAAAAAGCAGAAATGATTAACAGAATTAAAATAAAACGGATCCATTTTGCATGGGACAATTATGAGTTCAATACATATGACAAGCTGAAAGAATTTAGAAGTAAATTGAACTTTAAAAAACAAAAACTAGGCGTTTATGTTCTTACTAATTTCAATACTACTTTTGAAGAAGATTTAGAGCGTGTTTATAAATTAAAAGAGTTAGATTATGACCCTTATATCATGATATTTGAAAAATGGAAATGCCATCATAAGTATAGAAGGTTGCAAAGATGGGTTAATAATAAGATTATTTTCAGAAGTGTAGATAAATTTGAAGATTATAAGAGGTGAGCATATGACTAATAAAGAAATGTGCAAGTCAAAGAATCTTGATGAAAGAGAAGTGTATAAGGAATTTGGGAAAGAGATTTGTGGTAGTTGCAAAAATACTAAGATAGATTGCGAAAGCAAAGATTGTGATATAGCACATAAAATATGGTTGAAGAAGGAAGCAGAAAATTATTTATAAAATTTGGAGGGAATAAAATGTTATTAGTTGAGAATAAAAATGATAGGTCCATTCTTGCAAAAGAATCTCTTGAAAAATTAGGGGCTAAAAATGTGAAAATATACAATATGGATACTGGGAGCAATGTTATATATTCAGTTGAAAATGGAAAAGAGCATCTAACTATATCAAATGAAAAAAGATTTCCTAATTGGAATGAAATTAAGTATGTTAGATATAAATTAATGAAACCAAATAAGACTATAGTACAGATATTGCCACCAAAACAAGAATATATAAATTTACATGAAAATTGCTTTCATCTTTGGGAAATAGAGGATAATGCAGTTCCAACTAAGTAATTGTAAAATAAATAGTCAAGGTAAGTTTGTGGATGAAACTAAAAGTTTATAGACTTACTTTGACTTATAGAAAGAGGGTTAAATATGAATAAATTTGAAGGGTTGGAATATACAAAGGATGGTTATATAGTATCAAATGGACAATATATAGGACTGAAAGATAATAATGATTGGTATTGGTATGGAAACATAGATTTAGCAAAGAAAAACTTGAAACCTATTATAAATATGAAAATAATAGAAGAAATAAAAGATTATGTAAAATTTGTACAAAATATGTAAGTAGAATAAATAGTCAAGGTAAGTTTGTGAATGAAACTAGAATGTTATAGACTTACTTTGACTTATAAAAATGAGGTGAGATTATGATTACTACTCAAATGTATAAGATAAATAATGAGATATTTCTAAATGATTTATGCTTGGAAGAAAATAAAGAAATGACAATATGGATAGAAAAAAATAAAGACACACATGAATTTATATGGTTAAAAATAGCGAATGTAAATGGCAAGTTAGCTATATTTGTACAAGATATTGAAGATGCTATAGTAAACGAATGGCAAGGTCAAATAGCATATAAAAAAGTTATATATCGAATAGAATGTGAACAAGTTGAAAAAGGTGAAATAGACTAAAACTTTTAAAGGGTGTGAGCTTATGATACATGAATTGCAAATAGCTTCTAGTACTTTTAAAGATGTAATTAAGAATAAAAAACAAATTGAAGTAGAACATATAGCAGATTTTAAAGCAGGAGATACAGTTATATTACAGTCATTTAAAGATAAAAAATTTACAGGAATTGAGGTAAACAAAGAGGTTGATTATTTTGTTAAATTGGGAAATGGGTATGTGCAATTAGGAATAAAATAGAGGAGGAATTTATATGCAAAATAAAAATATGTGGCTATATAGTTGGGATGATGAATATTTTGCAAGTGATGAATTTGAAAGTAAAGAAGAAGCTATTGAAGCTGCTAAGAAAGAACTTAAAATGTTTGGGTATTTAGAAGAAAATGTTTACATTGGTAAAAGAGAAGATGTTAGTCTCAAAGGTGTAGATACAGAAGATGTATTAGAACGTGTTCAAGAACTGGTTGACGACGAATTTGAAGATTATAGTGAAGATTGGATAACAAGAATAAAAGATGAAGATAGAAAAATACTTGATGATAGATTAAATAAAGTATTTTCTAAATGGATAGATGAATTTGGATATAAGCCGACATGGTTTAAAGTTGTAGATGTAGAAAAAATAAAACTAAATGAGGTCGCAAATGAAGATTAATTTTACAATAGATGGAGAACCAATCGGAAAAGAAAGACCAAGAATGAACTGTATAACTAAAAGGACCTATACACCTAATAAAACTAAAGACTATGAGAATCTTATAAAGTGGCTATATCAATCTAAAGTTAAATATTACTTTGAAGGTTATATAAAAATGACTTTAAGATGTTATTACTCTATAGCTAAAAGTAACAGTAAAAAAGTTAAAGAGCAGAAAAGAAATAATGTGTTAAGACCTAGTAAGAAACCCGATATTGACAATGTCATTAAAGTGATAGCTGATTCACTCAATGAGATAGCGTATAAGGATGATACACAGATAGTTGAGGTAGTGGCTAGTAAATATTATAGTGACAATCCAAGAGTTGAAGTTGTATTGGAAGATATTAGCTGAACAACGGAAAAATCCGTTTATCAAATCATTAGATAAAAATAATTTGGAGGAGGATTATAAGTATGAATGATTTAAAATTAATCGAAAATGAAGGAATTATAAAAGTATATATAACAGATGAAGATATAAAGGTTGTAGATGGTAGGGAACTTTGGGAAGGATTAGGTGTTAAACAGGATTTTTCAGATTGGATAAAAACAAACCTAAAAAGTGTTGATGCCATTGAAAATAAAGATTATTTCACAACCCCTTTTAAAAGGGAGCGTCAGATTTTAATAGAGTATACTTTGAAATTAGAAATAGCAAAAGAAATTTGTTTAGTAGCAGGAGCAAGTCCAAGGGCAAATAAGGAACTTAAAAGAAATTCTAAAAATTATAGAAAGTATCTAATTGCAGTAGAAGAAAAATACAAAGCATCAAACAATCTTACAAAAACACAGTTAAATCAAATTAATAATATTGTAAGTAACGCATTATGTGAAATGCAAACTAAGCATGATGCACAGATAGAACAATTTAAAAAAGAATCATCAGAGTATTATAGACCTACAAGTAAAACTAAGTATGATATTTCAAGCTACATAAAAGATAGATTAGATATTCCTAGAGCTAATGAGGAGTTTGATTTGGTTAAAAAGAGAACTTTATTAATTCTTGGAGCTGATAAGTGGGAAGATATACCAAAAGATGTGTTATTAAAATCTTTAAATATTATAGATGAATCAATAAGAATTATAAAATCTGAAAGAAAAACAAATCAGATTAGTTTCTTTGAAAAAGATAATTTCTGTTAATTAAAGAAAAAAGGAGTGCTTTCACACTCCACTTGTCAAAAATATAAAACTTTTATATACAAATATTATTATAACATAAATAATTGATAGGAGTGTGAAGGTATGAATAAAAAGACACTATTCCAAGAAGTTGAGGGAAGATTATATAACTATAAAAAATTAGAAAGTCAAATAAGAATAAAAGATATATATATTAAAAAGTTAGAAAACGAGTTTTGTGGATGTCAGGCTCAAAGTTATGAAGAAAAAACAGGACCTACCTATAATATAAGTTCAAGCGTGGAAAATGAAGTTATTAAAAGAGAAGAGGATTTAAATAGATTAAAAGAAGATAAGAAAACACTAGAGATTGAAAAAGAAACTATAGAATGTGCATTAACAAGTCTAAATAGCTTTGAAACAGAGTTCTTCAATGAAATGTACATGAACAATGAAAAAATAAATATGGATTATATGTCTAATGCTATGCACATAGATAGAAGTCATTGCTTTAGAATTAGGAAAAGGATAGTTTGTAAGATTATGGATATGTTATATCCTAAAATAAAAGAGTTTGAGTTGCCTATTTTTTCATGGAAAGCTTAAAAATGAGACTATTTTGAGACTTTTTGGAGACTATCGTGAGACTTTTTATTGGCAAAAACATGAGATAATAATATTGTGGAAATAAAGATTTCCCTCTCAAAATTAAATAGTTGGCTAGGGTTAAGGGATTGCCCTAGCCACAATACAATAATAGAGAAAGCAATAATATATTTGCGGATATGTTATAGATAAAAAAGGATGCCAAAATTGCACGCTCTATTATTATAAAGGGCTTAGATGTCAGTGACAGAAAGTCTTTTATGTGAACAGACTAGGCAGGGCGTGAGGATGCTGTTAGTTCAATTCTAACTATGTTCAAAATCTATTGATACACTATATTAAGTATTTGAATTGAGATTAAAATCTCATACAATTTTGTATCTTAATTCAGAGGTCTAAAAAGAGTGGGGCTTGGTAACCTCACTCACCATGCAAGGACTGGTTTAATCTAGGTTCGATTCCTAGAACTTGCTACCAACAATATACATTCCCTAAAAAAGGCTAAGTTACCCCTACTTAGTCTTTTATCTTTTTTTAAAAAGGAGGTCTTAAAATGAACAAAAGAGAAGTTGTTTATCTTAATTTAGAAGATATAAAACCATATCAAAATAACCCTAGACGTAATAATGAAGCAATAGAGAAGGTTATTAAATCAATTGATGAGTTTGGATTTACTAACCCAATTTTAATTGATGAAGATAACATAATAATAGCAGGTCATACGAGGTATGAAGCGTCTAAACAATTAGAACTTAAACAAGTACCTTGCTTAGTTCTAGACAATTTAACAGAAGAACAAATAAAAGCTTACAGGTTAATAGATAACAAGACTAATGAATATGCTAGTTGGGATTATAATAAATTAGTTGAAGAATTATCTGACATAGTTAATATTGATATGAAAGAGTTCGATTTTAATATTAATGATTTTGAAGATTTAAGTATAAGTGATAAAGATTTTATATTAGATGAAGAATTAGAGGAAAAAGAGAAAAAAGGTAAGATGGTGAAATGTCCATGTTGTGGTGAGGAGTTTGAAGCATAATGAGGATTTTTCTTGCTGCAACAAAAAGTGGAATGAATAAAGAATTAAGATTAGAAACAATAGAGAAATGTAAACCTTTATATATCTTAGAAACTTTTTTTAATAAAGAGAAATCATGCCTAGAAGCTTTGCAAATAGTAGGAAATGAGAATTTTTTACTCGATAGTGGAGCTTTTTCTTTTATGAATGGTACAGAAATATCGAAACAAGAGCTGGAAAACTATATTGATAGATATATAAAATTTATTAAAGACTATAATATAAAATATTTCTTTGAAGTTGATGTAGATGTGATATTTGGTTTAGAACAGGTGGATAAGTGGACTAAAAAAATAGAAAGTGAAGTAGGCAGACAATGTATACCTGTTTGGCATAAATCAAGAGGTGTGGAGTATTGGAAAAAACTATGTAAAGAGTACAAATATATTGCAGTTGGTGGGTTTGCAATAAACGATATAAAGAAACAAGAGTATCCTTTAATACAAAAAATGGTTGAGTATGCGTATCAAAAAGGTGTAAAAGTGCATGGATTAGGATTTACTAAGACAAAGATATTAAAGTCATTCAAGTTTTATAGTGTTGATAGCAGTAGCTGGACTATAGGAGCAAGTATTGGACAACAATTATATACATTTAAAGATGGAGATATACATATAAGAAGGTTAGAAAAAGAAGGTAATAAGAAAACTGATTTAAAAAAATTAGTAGCTCATAGCATGTGTGAGTGGGTTAAATATCAAAAATATATGGATGGAGTGAGATGGTGAAAAAGACAGAAAGAAATTTAACATTATTAAATTGTGTATTTGTAACAAGTCTAGTGGTTTCTAATATTGTTGCAGGAAAAGTCGTTGATATATTTGGACTTGTGGTTCCTGCCGCGGTGGTAGCATATCCACTTACTTTTTTATGTACAGATGTAATTGGAGAAATTTGGGGCAAAGAAGAAGCGAACAGAACAGTCAAAAGAGGTATTTTAATGCAGTTATTTAGTCTTTTATTAATTACAATAGCAATAGCCCTTCCAAGTGCAAGTTTTGCAACAGAGTATAGTAGCAACTTAAAAGTAGTATTGGGGCAGAATGTAAGATTTGTATTAGCTAGTTTAATAGCTTATATATTAGCTCAAAGTAACGATGTATTTATATTTCATAAGTTAAAAGAGCGATTTAATGGAAAGCATAAGTGGCTAAGGAACAATGCTAGTACTATGTTAAGCCAATTAATAGACACATCTATTTTCATTACGATTGGATTTTGGGGTACTGTTCCAAATCTACTAGTAATGATTATAAGTCAGTATGTAGTTAAGTTCTTCTTAGCTTTAGCAGATACTCCATTCTTCTATTTGTTAACTAGAAATAAAGAAATAAAAGTAGATAAACAAGCTTCATAATAAAAAATAAGATTCAAACGAATATAGAAATAATGAGGTGGTGGTGTGGCAAAAGCTAGAAGCCCCAACAGGGATAAAGCACTTAATTTATATATAGAACGCAATGGAAATATAACAAACAGAGAAATATCAGAAATATTAAAAGAAAATGAAAAAACAATAAGTAATTGGAAATGCAGAGATAAATGGAATGTAGTACTACGAAAAGGTGAATGTAGTACTACAAAGAAAAGAGGGGGGCAAATTGGCAATAAAAATGCTGCTGGTAGTGGTGCTCCAAAAGGGAATAAAAATAGATTAAAGCATGGTCTTTATGAAGGTGTTTACTGGGATACTTTAAGCGAAGAAGAAAAAGAAATGTTACAAGAAATGGAATTCGATAGAGAGGAACAACTTTTAAAAGAACAATTAATGTTGTTTACAGTAAGAGAACGACGATTGCTAAAATCTATAGAGAATTATAAAAATAAACCAAAAGGATTAGTTTTAGAAAGTGGAACAATAAGAAATTTAACAATACAAGGTAATCTTGTAAAAGATAATGAGCAAAAACAGATAGAAACAACTAGTAGAACTATAAGCGTATTTGAGGTAATACAAAAACTTGAATCTGAATTAACTAAAATACAATCTAAAAAAACTAGATGTATTGAACTTCTAAGTAAAATAAATAGCCAAGAAAATAGAGAAGATAAACTCGACAGATACTTTGATAAGCTTGAGAGTGTGATAAAAAATGATTGATAAATTATATCATAAAAAGCAACTTGAAGTTCTTGATTTTGCTTTAAATAATGACTATTTCATGTTAATAAATTATGGAGCTAAGAGGACTGGTAAAACAATAATTGATAATGATTTATTCTTGCTTGAACTTAGAAGGGTCAGAAAGATAGCTAATAAACTAGACATTAAGCTTCCTCAGTATATTTTAGCAGGTGCAGATTTAGGAGCGTTACAAAGGAATGTACTAAATGAACTCACAAATAAGTATGATATTGAATTTAAGTTTGATAAACATAATAGATTTGTACTTTTTGGAGTTCAAGTATGTTGTTTTGGACACTCAAAAACGAATGACTTGGGAAGGATAAGAGGTATGACTTCGTTTGGTGCATACATAAACGAAGGTACAGTTGCAAATGAAGTGGTTTTCAATGAAATAAAGTCAAGATGCAGTGGCGAGGGTGCTAGAATACTTGTAGATACTAACCCCGACCAACCCGAACATTGGTTGAAAACTGATTTTGTAGACAAGACAGATGGGAAAGCTATTCAATCTTTCCATTACACATTAGATGATAATATATTTTTGAGTGAAAGATATAGAGAAAATATTAAAAAAACTACTCCTAGTGGTGTTTTTTATGATAGGGACATAAATGGCTTATGGGTTTCAGCAGATGGGCTTGTTTATCAAGATTTCAATAAAGATATACATTATATATCTAAAGATAAATTGAATGATATTAACTTTGTAAGATACTTTGCAGGTGTTGACTGGGGCTATGAACATTTTGGAGCTATTGTTGTAATTGGTGAAGATGATAAAGGCAACTTATACTTATTAGAAGAACATTCAGCTCAACACAAAGAAATTGATTATTGGACAGATAAAGCTAAGAGTATAAAAGAGAAATATGGAAATATAAAGTTTTATTGTGACAGTGCTAGACCCGAACATTTGGCAGCATTTAAAAGAAATGGAATAAAAGCTTTTAATGCTAACAAAGCGAGATTGTCGGGTATTGAAGCAGTTGCAAAAATGTTTAAAACTAATACTTTATTTGTAGTTTATGAGAATGTTAATTTATTTAGAAAAGAAATTTTTATGTATGCTTGGAACAAAAATACAGGTGAGCCAATTAAACAATGGGATGATGTATTAGACGCACTTAGATATGCTATTTATACAGATTCATTAGGTACAGGAATTAAAGTGCTTACTCCAAATGGAAGAAGGTGATAAATTGGAACTAGATGTAATAAAAAAGTTAATTGAACAAACTAATAGTAAACATAATAACTTTGTTAAAAAAGCTGATGAAGCTGAAAAATACTATAAAAATGAAAATGATATTATAAGAGATAGAAGCCCTAATAATGTTGGCAAAGTAAATACAACCAATAATCCATTACGAAATGCAGACAATAGAATACCATTTAATTGGTTTGGTTTTTTAGTTAATCAAAAAATATCATATCTGTTCACTTATCCTCCTACATTTGACGTTGGAGATGATAGTATAAATTCAAAGATAACCGATATTTTAGGTGATAGATACCCAAAAGAAGCCAAGACACTTGGGAAAAATGCTAGTATATGCTCTAAAGCATGGCTACATGTTTGGGAGGATGATAATAACGACTTTCAATATACTAATATAGACCCTCGGCAAATAAGAGCGGTATATTCATCAGATTTAAATGGAAAGCTTCTGGCAGTACTTAGAGAGTATGAAAAGACTGATGTCGAAGGGAAAGAATATGTAATCTATGAGTATTGGACAGATGAATGTTGTTATACTTACGGAAATAAAAATGGAAAGAGTGACATTAATGGATTAGAGATACTTAATAAATTTATAGAGAAAAACTTAGATAATAAACTTGAAACTCAAACTAATGTGTATAAACATAACTTTGGAGAAGTTCCATTTATTGAATTTCCAAACAATGATTTAGAGGTAAGAGATTTAGATAATGTTAAACATCTCATTGATGTATACGACAAAGTTTATAGTGGTTTTGTGAATGACATTGAAGATATACAAGAAGTTATTTTTGTTCTTACAAATTATGGTGGTGCAGACTTAACAGAGTTCTTAAAAGGACTTAAAGAATATAAAACTATTGACTTACAAAGTAGTGGTGCAGATGATAAGAGTGGACTAAGTACAATTACAATAAATATTCCAATAGAAGCTCGAGATTCACTTCTAAAAACAACTGAAAAGCAAATATATGTGCAAGGTCAAGGGGTTGACCCTAAACCCGAAAATTTTGCGAATACAAGTGGTGTAGCACTTAAATTTCTATACACTTTATTAGAATTAAAAGCAGGTTTAATGGAAACTGAGTTTAGACTAGGGTTTGCTAAACTGGTTAGAATGATATGTAGATATTTAGGATATTCTCCTAAAAGGGTTTTACAGACTTGGACTAGAAATATGATTCAAAATGACTTGGAGTTAGCAGAGATATGCTCTAAGAGTGTTGGAATAGTATCAGAAAAGACTAATTTAAAAAATCATCCGCTTGTAGATAATGCGGAGGAAGAAGAAAAACAGATTAAGAAAGAAAAAGAAGATAGCCAACAAGAATATGATAATCTAATTCCTAATCAAGATGGTGTCATAGATGAAACATAAGGATTATTGGAGGAAGAGATTTGAACAATTAGAAGAAGCTCAGAATAATAAAAGTGTAAAATACTATCTTGAATTAGAAAAGCAATATAAGTTAGCTATGAATAGTATAGAAAAAGATATATTATCATGGTATAACAGATTTGCTGAAAATGAAGGTATTTCTTTGTTAGAAGCTAAGAAGCTACTTAACACAAGAGAATTAGAAGAATTTAAGTGGAATGTAGAAGAGTATATTAAATATGGCAAAGAAAATGCTATAAATCAGAAATGGATGAAAGAGTTAGAAAATGCTAGTGCAAGGGTTCATATAACGAGGCTTGAAGCTTTAAAACTTCAAATACAACAACAAGTGGAAGTACTTTATGGAAATGAACTTGATAGCATTGATAGGTTAATGAAAGATATTTATACAAGTGGATACTATCATACAGCTTTTAATGTTCAACAAGGAGTAAACGTTGGTTGGAGTTTAATGAGTCTTGATGCTAATAGAATAAATAAAGTTATTTCTAAGCCTTGGACCAGCGATGGGTTAAATTTCTCAGAAAGAATTTGGGGTAAACATAGACCTGCTCTAATTAGTGAGCTACATACTAAACTGACTCAATCAATTATAAGAGGAGAAAATCCAAAAAGTTTAGTAAATGACTTTGCTAAGAGATTTAATGTATCTAAATCTCAAGCTAAGAATTTAATAATGACTGAATCAGCTTTTTTTGCATCAGCTTCAAGAAAAGATTGTTTTAATGATTTAGATGTAGAGAAATATGAGATTATCGCTACACTAGATTTAAAGACTTCTAATATATGTAGAGAGTTAGATGGAAAAGTATTTGAGATGAAAGATTATGAAATAGGAGTTACTGCTCCACCATTTCATTGTCGTTGCAGAACAACAACAGCTCCTTTTTTTAGTGATGAAGAAGGTTATAGAGTAGCAAGAGATGAAAATGGTAAAACTTATTATGTGCCATCAAGTATGAAATATCAAGAATGGTATGAGAAATACATTAATAAAAACATTAAGTTATCAGATAATGAACAACTTGCAATTAATAAATATATAAGTAGTGATTCTTATAAAATTAATGAGAAGCTTAGAAATGGTCTTACATTGACAAATGAGGACAAAAGGTTTATAAATGACTTAGATAGTGCATTAGATAAGATGTCTAACTATAAAGGAGAGGTAAATAGGTCTTTATATTTCTTTAATGATAGTGATAAAATAGCTTTTTTAGATAAACATCAAGTAGGTAAAGAAATAATTTATAATGAATATATCTCTACATCCAGTAAGGGTGAATATAATCCAAGTGGTCAAGTTGAATTAAATATTATAAGTGCAAATGGTAAAGATATAAGAAAATATAATCCTCAAGAAGCAGAAATTTTATTTAAAAGAAATAGCAAGTTTATAACTACTGATAATTTTGAATATGATGGGAAATATTATATAACAATGAAAGAGGTGTAATATGAAAAAGGATAATGAAAAATTATTTTCAGCACCAAGATGGGCAGAAATACCACAAGGTAAAGTAGTTGGAGAAAGACGTTTAACAGAAGAAGAAGTGAAAGAAGCTCAAGAAATTAGAAGAAAGATAATTGAAAGAAAAATTAATAATAAAGAATAAAAGCACTTGCTAAATGATTAATTAGTAGGTGCTTTTATTATGTAAAAATTTATTGAGAGGGTGATTTGAAATGCTTAAATTATATATTTTATCAATAATTGTATTTTGTACTGGGTTTTATTTGTATATGTTAAGGCTTGGAAATATTAAAGAAGTAATCGAAGCTTTAAAAAAATATAGAGCTTGGAAAAACTATAAACTTATTTTTATAGCTTTGTTTCCATTGTTAAACTTTATTCTTGGTTTAATATTTATAGCAGTTTCTTTATTTGCAACAAATAAGGATATAATTAAAAGTTTGGAGGATGATAAATAAAATGGCTAAATTTAAAAGGAAGTCCGAGGAAGTAGAAGCCTTCAAATGGATATTAGGAAGTACAAACACTCCTAGATGGTTTTATCAAGCTTTTGAAAAAGGGACTATATGGCTTGATGAATCTTTAAACTCTATGAATCGCAAAGGTGAAGTAAAGAAAACTATTTGTATAAAGTATAAAAATGGAGTTATTAGAGCAACTAATGGAGATTTTATTATAAAAGATAGTGAAGGTAAAATCTATTCTTGTGCATGTGGGGAATTTGAAAAGTATTATGAGGATTTAGATGATGAAAAAACAAAGATTTCTGATAAAGTTTTTAAATATCCGAGTGAGATGGTATCAAAAGAGGTAAGGTTAATATGTCCAGAAATGAAACTTGAAATTTTAGGATTTAAGGGGGATAAATAAATGGCTAGATTTGTAAAGAAAGCAATTGAAGTGGAAGCTTTTAGATTTGATATAGATGTAGAACCAACAGTATGGATACGAAAAGAGATTGAACGTGGCAATGCTTGGGTTGAACACTCTATTGATAAGGCACATACTAAATTGTTCATAAGAACTCTTGAAGGGCTGATATATCAAGTTAACATAGGGGATTATGTGATACAAGGTGTAAAAGGAGAAATATATCCTTGCAAAGCAGATATATTTGAAATGACATATCAAAAAGTTGAATATACTGCAACTATTGAAAATTTAACAAATTATGCTGAAAATTTAGAACAAAAGCATAGATACATTGATAAAGAAAAGGTTAAGAAAAATAACTTAGAATTTTCAGCTAAGTTGGAACTAGATACAACAGATTTTGAGGAAAATATAAAAAGTGCTACAAAAGAAATTGACATATTTAACGAAGCAGTGAGAAATTTAGAAGAAAATTTAAATAGAATATTTGGAAAAGAAAAAAATAATGAAACAAAAATAAAAATAAAAAGTCCTGTAAAGCAACTTTCTGATGAGGATTTGAAGCATATAAGAGAGCTAGCATCTAAAGATATAAAAACACGTTTTGCTAAAGAAGGGAAAACTAAGATAAATTATTAGATAAAAAGGGTAGGTGATTTTAATGTGTATATTAACTCAAGTTATAGTTGTAGTTTGTGTAGTACAAATTGTTATTAATTGTATTGCTAATCTTAGCGTAAGTATTCTTTGCAATAAATTAAAAAAAGAAAATAAAGCTAATATAGATGAAGTTTCTGATGAAATTTTAAAAAGAGTAAGAGAAGAATTAAATAAATCATTAGAAAAAAGTCTTTAAGAGTTTTTTTATTAGGTAAAAAACAAAAGGAGGATTGCATTATTGAAAGAGTATGTAATTTGGTTTAAGAGTGGAAATTGTATATCTGGAATAGTAGATGAAGATGTTGCTGATAATTTAATGCAAGATTTTATTGAAGCTGACTCAGATTGTAGAGACTTGAAAGGATATTTAGATGAAGATGGAACAACAATAATAGATTTATCACAAATAGAAGCTATATCAATAAATAATTGTAATGAGAATAATAATATTGGTTTTAGTAAGTCCTAGATAGGGCTTTTTATTATGTAAAAATGAAAGGAGAATTAAATAAAATGAAAAAAGGTGAACTGATTGCACTAGGTCTTAGTGAAGAAGATGCAAAGAAAGTAGAAGTTGAATCGCTAAAAGAATTAGACAGTTACATTAATAAGATTGAGTATGAAAAAGTAAAAGAAGAATTAAAAGCATCTAAAGAAGCAATTGAAGGTTTTAAGGATGGAATGACAAAAGAGCAGATTGAAGAACTTAAAAAAGGTTATGAGACTAAATTAACTGCAAAGGATGAAGAATATCAAAAAAAATTAAAAGAAAAAGAGCAAAGAGAGTTTGACATGGCGTTAGAAAATGAACTTATTAAGCTTAATGTTCATAGTACTAAAGCAGCAAAAGCAGAACTTGATTTAGAAAGGGTAAAATATGAAAATGGTACTTTTACGGGGCTAAAGGAACAGACTGATAGTTGGGCAACTCAAAAGTCTTTCTTAATAAAAACAGGGGAAACTAAGATAAATTACAATCCCGATAATGGCAATAAAAATACATTAAGCAGGGCTGAAAATATTGCAAAAGAAAAAAATGAGGAAGGTTCAAAAAATCCATATGCTGACGCATGGAGTATAAAATAAAAAGGAGGATAAAGTATGTATTTTAAAGAGGTAAATTTTAATAACACACCCGAATTTCTAGCTTCTCAACACTATATTAACTTTACAAATACAGTATTAGATACAGATGTAGTGGCTGATGAAAATGGCAGAAAGTATGTATTAGCAGGAAGCTTATTAGGTGAAAGTGGAAAGATAGTAAAGATAACTAGAGCAGGTTCTTCGGGTAGCTATACATACACATTATCAGAAGACCCTGTAGGAATTGTATTTGCAACTGTAGATGTTACTTATGGACCACAACCAGTTGCATCAATGGTAGAAGGTTATGTAATAACTGAAAGATTACAAGGTGAGTATGTAAAAGAAGCTATAGAAACTATAAAGACAAAATTACCAAATATTAAATTTATGTAGGAGGATGAAATATGGCAAGAGTAGAGGAATTATTATCAGTTCAAGAGCTGATAAACTATACAAAGACTAGAAAACTGAAAGAAACAATGGGAGATTTATTGTTTCCAACTCAAAAGATAGAAGGGCTTGAAATAAAAATGATAAAAGGTGCATCTAACCTTCCAGTATCAGCAAGTGTTCATGCGTTTGATACAGAAGCAGAAATTGCATCAAGAGAAGGTGATAATTTAAGTATAGCTGAACTTGCACTTGTAAAAAGAAAAATAAAGCTAGATGAAAAAGATATAATTGTACTTGAACAACCAAGAAATTCTCAAGAAGAAACTCAGATGATAAATCAAATATTTAATGATGTTGATAACCTTGTATCAAGTGTGAATACTAGAGTAGAAGCAATGAGAATGGAAGTGCTATCGACTGGAGAATTGAATATAAATGAAAATGGAGTTAAAGCTGCTTTAAAATATGGAACTCCAACAAATCATAAAGAAACAAAAACTTGGTCTAGTGGAACACCAGATATATTAGGAGATATTTATAATATGACTGATAAAATAGTTGTTGATACTGGATTTACTCCAACAAGGTCATTGACTTCTAAAACTATCCTAAATGTGATATTAAGGGATGAAAAACTAAGAAAGGCTATATTTGGTATAAATAGTGATAAATTACTTACTTTAAATGAATTAAATACATTTTTAGTTTCTCAATCTCTTCCACCTATTTTTACTTATGATGAAAGATATAGAGTACAAGGCAAGGATGGTAAGTATACAACAAAAAGATTCTTAGATGAAAATAAATTTATACTTATGCCTGATGGTAAGATGGGAGACACTTTTTTTGGACTAACAGCAGAAGAATTAGAATTAAGAAAGAATTCATCTATAGATATTAGTTCGATAGGAAATATAATTGTAGAACAATACTCTACTGCTGACCCAGTCGCTAAGTGGATAAAAGCAGTTGCAACAGTTTTACCTAGCTTTCCTTATGCCGACCAAGTGTTTATGGGTACAATAAATTAGAGGTGTTAATATGGAAATTGAAAGACTAAAAAAGCTTTTAGGGTTTAGCAGGGAAGATGATTCAAAAGATATTATATTAGAGTTTGTATTAGAAGATGTAGAGGAAATGGTCAAAAATCATTGTAATATATCTATCATTCCTAAAGAGTTGAATAATACAGTTTTAAGAATGGCTATAGATATGTATAAAAATGAGAGTCTAGGAAGCGAAGATATTGCATTAGGCTCTATTTCTTCTATAAGTGAGGGCGATACATCTGTTTCATATAGAAGTTCAGCTAGTGAATTTAAAGAATCTTTACTCAAAGATTATAAAGCACAATTGAACAGATACAGAAAAATTAGGTGGAAATAATGAATAAATCAAAGAAAGCAATAGAAATGTTATATAGAGATAAATGTACTATAGTAGAATATCAACCAATTAAAGACCCTGTAAGTAAAAGAACTAACAACAAAGAAGTAGTTGTATTAGAAAATCAACCATGTAAGCTTTCATATAAAAATATTGCATCAGCTACAGATGGAAAAGTAGCTAAGCTAGAGCAAACTATTAAACTCTTTATATCTCCAGATATAAAAATTAAAGCAGGTTCAAAACTTATTATAAATGATAAAGAGTATGTAAGAAGTGGAGAATCTGCTATATACCCTAATCATCAAGAATTAATATTAGAATTACTTAAGGATAAAGCTTAATGGCTAGATGGGGCAGTGTTGATTTTAGAGAGTTTAAAAGAGCTTGTAAAAGGATGGAGAAATTTACAAAGATTGATTTAGATAAGTTTTGTAAGGATGCAGCAAGAGAATTAGCAGCAAGACTCTTAGGTAAAGTAATTAGAAGAACACCGGTTGATACAGGATTTTTGAGAGAGGGTTGGAGTGGAGTAGCTTACGCTAGGTCGCTTCCTGTTTACAAACAAGGTAATAATTATATTATAGAAGTCGTTAATCCAACTGAATATGCAAGTTATGTAAATTTCGGGCATAGAACTAAAGATGGCAAGGGATGGGTTAAAGGACAACATTTCTTAACTATTTCAGAGATGGAACTACAAAGTCAAGTTGATAAGATTATAGAGAAAAAGTTATTAATCTTGTTGAAAGGAGTGTTTGATGCTTAATAATATTATAGATGGAATATCAGTAAAATTAGACAAAACATTTGGAGAAAGTTATACAATTTACAGTGAGGATGTAGAACAAGGGATAAATGAACCTTGTTTTTTTATTTGCCCTCTAAATCCAAGCAAAGTGCCATATCCAAATGGCAGAGAGTTGAAGAAAAATTCATTTGATGTACATTATTTTCCACGTTCAAAAGATAAGAGTTTTGAAATAAATGAAGTAGCTGAAATGTTGTTGGAGGAATTAGAGTATATAGAAATTGATGGAGATTTAGCAAGAGGTACAAATATGAACTTTGAAATTATAGATAATGTGCTACACTTCTTTGTTGATTATAACTATTTCACTATAAAAAGTAATAATACAGATAAGATGAGTGATGTTGAATTGTTTGGTGGATTAAAGAGAGGTGATAAACTTGAGTAAAACATTAAGTAAAGAAGATAGCTACAAGTTCACTAAGGAACAGATAGTTAATTCTAAAAAATATGTAAACAGAAAAGACTTATTAAATGCAATTTTAAAAGAAAATGAGTTATATTCTTTCTTAGAAGTAGAGGATAGAATAAATAATTTTATGAAAGGAGTGAGTTAATATGGCTTTAGGTGGAGGAACATTTATAACACAAAATAAGGTACTGCCTGGTGCCTATATAAACTTTGTAAGTGCTGCAAGGGCAACAAGTACATTATCTGATAGAGGTATTGTCTCAATGCCACTTGAATTTGATTGGGGTATTGATGAAGAAGTATTTCAAGTAACTAGTGATGATTTTGAAAAGTATTCAACAAAGTTCTTTGGATATGATTACACTCATGAGAAGTTAAAAGGTCTGAGAGACTTATTTAAAAACATACGACTAGGATACTTTTATAAACTAAACAAAGGAGTTAAAGCTAGTTGTAGTGTTGCTATAGCTAGATGCAGTGGTATAAGAGGTAATGACTTAAAAGTAATAGTTACAACAAATATAGATGATAACACTAAATTTGATGTTGTAACACTTTTGGATAATAAGAAAGTAGATACACAAATAGCAAAAGTCATTACAGATTTAATTGACAATGACTATATCACTTGGAAGAAGGATGCAACACTAGAAGCAAGTGCAGGACTTGTATTTACTGGTGGTACTAATGGAGAAACGATTACAGGGACAGAATATCAAGCTTTCTTAGATAAAATAGAAAGCTACTCATTTAATGCACTAGGATGTTTGGCTACAACAACAGAGATTAAAAGTTTGTTTGTAGAATTTACTAAGAGAATGCGTGATAGAGTTGGAGCAAAGTTTCAGACTGTATTATATAAGAAAAATGATAGTGATTATGAAGGTGTAGTATCTGTAGAAAATAAAATAAAAGATGTTGGATTATTAGAGTCGAGTTTAATTTACTGGGCTACTGGAGCTATAGCAGGATGCGATATAAATAAATCTAATACAAATAAAAAGTATGATGGTGAGTTTGATATTGATGTTAATTATACTCAGATACAGTTAGAAGAAGCATTAAAGAGTGGTAAATTTATATTTCATAAAGTTGGTGATGAAGTTCATGTGCTAGAGGATATAAATACTTTTGTCAGCTTTACAGATGATAAGAATGACGATTTTTCAAGTAATCAAAGTGTTAGAGTACTTGACCAAATTGCTAATGATATAGCGATTTTATTTAATGATAAATATCTTGGTAAAGTGCCTAACGATAAGGCAGGAAGAATAAGTTTTTGGAATGATGTAGTAAAACATCACAAGGAATTAGAGAATATAAGGGCAATAGAAGATTTTAAAACTGATGATGTTAGTGTGGAGCTTGGAAATGATAAGAAAACAGTTATAGTAAGTGATGCAGTTAAGGTTATAAATGCTATGAGTAAGCTTTATATGACTGTTTCTGTTAGTTAATTAGGAAGGAGAATATTAGAATGGCTAAAAATATTACTATGAAGTCGAAAGATGCAATAAGTGCATCTTTGGCAGAATGCTATGTTACCATTGAAGGTAAAAGATACCTTCTTATGCAGTGCATCAAGGTAGAGGCTAAATTTAAGAAGAATAAAAGTAAGATACCAATTTTAGGGCAAACAGGAAAAGGAAACAAAACTACTGGATGGGAAGGCACAGGAAGTGCAACTGTTCATTATAATACTTCTATCTTTAGAAAACTTATGCTTAGATATAAGGAGACTGGAGAAGATATATATTTTGATATGCAAATTACTAATGAAGACCCTACTTCAAGCATAGGAAGACAAACTATTATATTAAAAGATTGTAATATAGATGAGGTCACATTAGCTAAATTTGATGCAGATAGTGAATATTTAGATGAGGATATAGATTTTACTTTTGATGATTGGGATATGCCAGAAGAATTTAAAATTTTATTAGGTATGATATAGAATACACATTTATAAATTATAGATGTGTGTTTTTTATGTAAAAATTAAAATAAAAAGGAGAATTAAGAAATGAGTAATTTAAGTGCTTTTTTAAGTCAAAATGCAATAAAAAATGAGAATGTAATGTATGTGGCAAGTGACAGATTTTTAGATGAAGAAGGAAAACCAGTCGAATGGGAATTAAGAGTTTTATCTTCTGAGGAAGATGAAGTATTAAGAAGAAATTGTACCAAAAGAGTGAAAGTGATTGGCAATAATGGGAAACATACAGGACAATATACAAGTGAAATTGACTACAACAGTTATGTAGCTGAATTATGTGTGGCATCTACTGTATTTCCCGATTTGAAAGACGTTGAGTTACAAAATTCCTATGGAGTAATGGGAGAAGCTCAGCTATTAAAAACAATGCTTACGGCAGGAGAATATGTAAATTACACTGTAAAAGTGAATGAGGTTAATGGATTTGATACAACTTTTGAAGATAAAGTAGAAGAAGCAAAAAACTAATCAGAGGTGGCGATTTTGATGCTAGTATTACTCATTATTGTATTCAAAAATTAAAGTGGAAACCTAGTGAATACTTGAATTTAGAAGTTAATGAGAGAGCATTAGCAGCCGCCTCAATACTTGTTAAAATAGAAGATGAAGAAGAAGCAATGAAAGAAGCTGAAAGAGAGAAAAAGAGAGGGCGAAGAAGATAATCTATAATGTAAAAATTTTACTGATATAGTATAATATTGCTAAAGAATATAATTTAGGGGGATATTATATTATGTGGAGTAAATTTAAATCTTTTAGTAAAGGCAAGAAAATATTCTTTGGAATACTAGCTTTTATTTTATTTCCAGTTACAATAGCCATTTTTTTAGGAGAGGCAAGTATAAACTTATTAATAGGAGGATTTAAAAAGAAGAAGATATTAAAGATTGTAGGAGGATTATTTGTAGCATATTTTTTTATAGTCGTTATAATAGCAGATATAGAGATATATAGCAGTTTATTCAAAGGAGAACTTCAAAATGCTGAACCAGTAGCTAATGAAAATGAAGGTCAAATTAAAAAAGCGAAAGAAGAAAAAACTGATGAGATTAAAATGTCTGAAGATGAACAAAAAATTTCTAAAGTTATAGATACAGAGCCAAAGAAAATTAAAAATATAGCTAATATACTTAAAGAATGTGGAATAGAAGATTTTGATAGTATAAAACATGATGATGGATTGGATAATGCACATTTTGATGGGGAAAAAGGTTATAGAATTGAATTTAGTGGCTCTAAAAATATAATACTATATATAAACAAGGATAGTTCTGTTTACAATGTTAGATGGGCTAATAATGACTTTTACAAAGATAGCAAAGTAGTATCTAAAGTGAGTGATTATACTCTTACAATTGATGAAAAAACAGAATTACAATTACAATGTGAAAATGGTGTTAGTGCAGTTCTAAAGTCACCAAGCACGGCTAAATTTCCAAATATAACAGAATGGGCATTTTCTAAAGATAAAGAAAAAATAGTAGTTCAGTCTTATGTAGACTCTCAAAATTCACTAGGGGCAATGCTTAGAAGTGATTTTCAAATAACTTTTACAAGTGATAGTAAAAATGTAAAATCTTTTATATTTGATGGAGAAGAAATGATAAAATAAATGATTTAAGGAGTAATCGAGTTGATTACTCCTTTCTTATATCTAAAATAATAAGGAAGGAGGTTGAAATATGGCTACAATACAAACTTCTATAAAAATATTCGATGGAATGACACCTGCATTCAGACATATGACTAATGCTATGAATATAGTAATTAGCTCATTTGAGCAGTTACAAAGAACTTCTAGTAATGCAGTAGATGCCAATAGTATAAGAACCGCTAGGGAAGAATTAGCACGTGCAGAGGCTGGGTTTGATAGATTAGAAAGACAAATAAGAGAAGCAGATGGGCAGCAAAGAAAACTTAATGATGATATTAGCAAAGGAACAAGTAATACAGATAAATTACTTAGAAGTGCTAAAAAACTTGTTGGAGTGTACATGAGCTTAAGGACTTTGGGGAGTGTTGTTAATTTATCTGACCAAATGACTAGCACAAATGCTAGACTTAATATGATAAATGATGGTCAACAATCAGATAGTGGACTTAATAAAATGATATTTCAATCAGCAGAAAGAGCAAGGGCATCTTATTTAGATACTTCTAAAATAGTAACTAGAGTCGGAATGAATGCAGGTAAAGCATTTAGCAGCACAAAAGAGATAGTAGCATTTGCTGAACAATTAAATAAAAAATTCGTAATTGCAGGAGCAACGACAGAAGAAACAAATTCAGCCTTGCTACAACTAACACAAGGATTAGGAAGTGGTGTTCTAAGAGGTGAGGAACTTAATGCAGTATTTGAGTCAGCACCTAACATTATTCAATCGATTGCCGATTATTTAGACGTGGATATAGGAAAAATAAGGAGCATGGCAAGTGAAGGAATGTTAACAGCAGACATTGTAAAAAACTCATTACTTGCAGCAGCAGAACAAACCAATGCAGAGTTTGAGAAGATGCCTTATACATTTAATCAAATTTGGACATCAATAAAAAATAATTGCATTATGATTTTTGGTGTTATACAAAAAAAGATAGAACAATCTATGTCTAGTCAAGGTTTTCGAACCTTTATAGATAATTTTATAAATGGATTATATGTTTTAGGCAATGTATTTTTTAATATTTTCAATGGTATTGTAAATATATTAGGAAGCCCGTTTTTTCAAGCTTTTACTAATATAATTATTGTAGGTGTTAGTTTGATAACAGAAGCACTAGGTTGGATAATAACACAAGCATTAAATGTTGTTAATGTTTTTGCACAAAACTGGAATATTATTGCACCTATAATTTATGGAGTTGTTGCAGCTATTGCAATTTATTCTATAGCTCTAGCAGGAATGTGGTTGTGGGAAAAATTGGTCGCAGCTTCTAAATTCGTTGTAATGTTTGCTCAGATGCTTTTGAATACTCAAACATTGACGGGGTATGCATATCTTATAAAATATGCAGCTGGACAATGGATAGCAAATGAAGCCATGTTAGCATGTCCAATTTTTTGGATAGTTGCAGGTATAATCGCTTTAGTAGTAGCTTTGTTCGTTGGGATTGCAGTTTTCAACCATTTTGCAGGAACAAGTATAAGTGCAGTTGGTGCAGTAGCAGGAGCAATATCAGTTGCGGCAAGTTTTATAGGTAATATATTTATTGCAGTAGGTAATATGCTTATAGATATAGTTGCTTTAATTTGGAATACATTTGCTACTTTTGCAGAGTTTTTAGCAAATGTATTTAACGACCCACTAGGTTCTGTCATAAGGTTATTTTCAGGGATGGCAGATACTGTTTTAGGGATTTTACAAAGTATAGCTTCTGCAATAGACACCATATTTGGTTCAAATCTAGCAAATGCAGTGAGTGGATGGTCAGATAAGTTACAAGGATGGACAGACGAAGTGGCAGGAGAAGCTAAGATAAAAGTAGAAAGAATTGACCCTTCATCTTTACATTATGATAGGCTTAATTACGGAAAAGCTTGGGACGCAGGATATAAATGGGGAGATAAGCTAGAAACTAATATAAAAGATAAATTCGATATTGGCAAAATGGCAGAGGATGCAAAGAAAAAACTTGGGCTTGATGATTTATGGGATAAAAAATACGGACTTGGTGATGGAATTGGTTCAGCTGGATTAAACTCACCTCTCAGTGATGCAGCAAAAGGAGCAAAGGATACCGCGGGAAATACTGCAAAGATGGCTAAGACTATGGATAAAAGTCAAGAAGACCTTAAATACCTTAGAGATATAGCAGAACAAGAAACCATCAATAGATATACAGGAGTAAATATTAAAATTGACATGAACAACACAAATAACATAAGTAAAGATACAGATGTAGATGGAATAGTAAATGTGCTAACAGAAAAACTGAATGATGCTATGGTTGTATCAGCTGAGGGAATAGTTTAGGAGGTGTAGTAGTGGCTTATGATTTTTATTTAGATGGAGTGCAATTGCCAATCACACCTGGTAAGCTTGAGGTCAAAGTAACAAACAAAAATAAGACAGTAGACCTAATAAATACTGGAGAAGTAAACATATTAAAAAAAGAAGGATTATCTGAAATAAGTTTTGAAGCAGAATTTACACATAATAAACTACCATTTTATCGTGGTCAATTTAAAGATGTACAATTCTTTTTAAGTAAACTAGAGTTATTAAAAACTGATTGTAAGCCGTTTCAATTTATTGTTTCAAGGGAAATGGGTAATAAGGTCCTATTTAATACTAATATGAAAGTATCACTTGAGGAATATACAATCTTAGAAGACGCCGACAATGGCTCAGATACGAAAGTTTCTATTAAATTAAAACAATATAGAGATTATTCAACTAAAAAATTAGTTCCTGTGACACCTAAAACTACTAATGATACTGGGAGACCAAACGTAAAGATAGAACCTAAAAGGATTGATTCAGTCAATGCACCAAACTCTAAGACGTACACAGTAAAAAGTGGTGATTCTCTTTGGTCAATCTGTCAAAAACAACTTGGTAATGGTTCACTATATAAGAAAGTATATGAACTAAATAAATCAATGATGGATAAAGCTAACAAGAGCAAAAACTTAAGTAAATATACAATCTATAAAGGGCAGGTGTTGAGGCTTGTCTAATGAATTAGTATTAGCAAATGATAGAGATATAAGGTTAGTTATTGCACACTTAGAAGATTTCTATGAGCCCGTAGTTTTAGATGGAATCACATGGGAAATTGAAAGACGAGGAACACCTTCTAAGTTAGAGTTTACTATAGTAATGGATGATATACTACAGTTTTGTGAAGGTAATTCAGTTCGTTTATATTTTAAAGGAACAGGCGTATTTTATGGATATATATTTCAGAAGAAAAGAGATAAGGAAAATCATATTAAAATTATTGCATATGACCAGTTGAGATTTTTTAAGAATAAAGATACTTATGTTCTTGAGAACAATACTGCAAGTGAACTTGTAAAGATGTTAGCTAAAGATTTTAAATTAAAATACAATGTCATAGAAGATACAAAATATAAAATATCGAGAGTTGAAGAAAATAAAACACTCTTTGATATGGTTTTAACTGCACTAGATGATACTCTAAGAGAGAAAAAAGAAATGTATGTTTTGTATGATGATTTTGGAAGGATAACATTAAAAAATGTTGCATCAATGAAATTAGATACTGTTATGAATAATGATGTAATAGAAGATTTTGACTATAATTCATCAATAGATAGTGATACTTATACAAAAATAAAACTTGTCAGAGACAACGAGGAGACAGGTAAAAGAGATGTGTATATTGCACAAGATTCTACACATATGAGAAGTTGGGGAATACTTCAAATGTTTGATACTGTAGACAAAAACATGAGTGAAGCAGAAATAAAACAAAAATGTGATATACTTTTAAAACTATATAATAAGAAAACTAAGTCGCTAAGTTTAAAAAATGCAATTGGAGATATTAGAGTGAGAGCAGGTTGTTTAGTACCTGTTTTTTTAGATTTGGGAGATATAGAGTTACAAAATTATATGCTAGTTGAGAAAGTTAAACATACTTTTGAAAATAATTCGCACTTCATGGACTTGACACTTGTTGATGGAGATGAATTTGCTTCTTATTCTTCAAGTTCCTACTCAAGCGGAAATAGTAATAATAAAAATGAGAAACAAAATGGCACTGCACAAAGCACTACAAGCAAAGAAGATACTGAAATGGCTAATAAAATTAATAAACTACTTAAAGGGAAATTATCAAATACAGGGAATGACTATGTTAAATACTCAAATGCTTATAAAGTTAATCCAGCTTTAATGGCTGCAATATCAATGCACGAATCAGCTAGGGGTACTTCAAACATTGCAAACACTAAAAATAATTTCTTTGGAATGAGAAGAGATGGAAAGTATTTAAGTTTTTCAAGTACTGATGAAGGAATAAAAAGAGGTATAAGTAATTTATCAAGAAACTATATCTATCAAGGTAGAAAAACATTAGAAAGTATCAGAAATAAGTATTCTTCAAGTTCAGATAAAGAATGGGTAAAATGTGTAAGTTCATTTTATAAACAAATAACAGGTAATAGTTATAATAATTCAAGTGGTACAGGAATTGGAAGTGATGAAGAAGCAGAAAAGAATTTAAAAGATACAACTTATCAAGTTCAAAATAATAGCACTGATAATACATCAACAAACAATAATAGTAAAGTAAGTAAAGTTATTCAAGAAGCAAAAAATCAACTTGGCAAGCCATATGCTTGGGGTGGTAATGGTCCTAAAAGTTTTGATTGTAGTGGACTTATGATTTGGGCATTTAAGAGAGGTGCAGGAATAAATCTACCTAGAGTTTCAGCAGACCAATCAAAAGATAGTAGAGGAAAACTATTATGCAACATAAATGATGTAAAAGCTGGGGATTTAGTATTCTTTGCATACAATCAAGGAAAAGGAAAGGTACATCACGTTGGACTATGTATAGGAAATGACCAGTTCATACATTCGCCAAAGACTGGTGATGTAGTCAAAATAAGTAGTTTAAGTGGTAGACAAAATAAGAATCATGATTTTGCAAGAGCTAGAAGATTCTTTTAAGTGAGGTGATAATATGAGTCAAGAATTATTGCAAATAATTAAAAAGGCAGCAATGGATGCAGTAGAAACAAGTAATCCAATGCAAATTGTATTTGGAACAATAGAAAGTGTAAGTCCTTTAAAAATTAAAATAGAACAAAAATTATCTATTGGTGAATTTTTTTTAATACAAACAGATACATTTAAAAGATATACAGATAAAAAGATAGGAGATAAATTAGTTCTAATTCGTATGCAAGGAGGACAACAGTATTTAATTTTAGATAGGATGTGATGAAGTGATACCAACAGACACTATTGACTATGATATTGAAGATGTATCAATTATAAATTTTAATGTAAGGCAAGAACCAAGTAAGACTTTTAAACTTCATATAGAGAGAAATAAAGTAGATGGTATTTGTGATGATGTGGAAGCATTAAAACAGACCATCTTTTTAATTTTAAATACAGAGAGATACCAACATCTAATATATAGTTGGAATTATGGAGTCGAGTTGAACGACCTTATTGGAGAACCTGTCTCATATGTAATACCCGAACTTGAAAGAAGGATAACAGAAGCATTAATGCAGGATGATAGGATTGAAAATGTAGATAATTTTGAGTTTGAAAATCAAAAAGGAAAGGTTCAGTGTAAATTTATTGTCCATACCAAATATGGAAATATCAAAGCAGAGAAGGTGGTGAGTATTTAGTGTTTGAACTTATGACATTTGAAAATATAATTAAAAGAATGTTAGATAGTGTACCTGACACGTTTGACAAACGAGAGGGTTCTATAATATATAATGCCTTGGCACCAGTTGCTATAGAACTTACAGAGACCTACATTGCCATGGATGAATTACTAGACCAAACATTTGTTGATACTGCCAGTTACTATTATTTAGAGAAAAGATGTAAAGAAAGAGGAATTACACCACTTGAAGCTACTAATACAATTGCAAAAGGAGTCTTTAATATAGACATTCCATTAGATTCACGTTTTAATCTAGGAGAATACAATTATATTGCAACAGAGAGAATTAGTGAAGGAGTATATAAAATGAAATGTGAAACTGCTGGACCTGTATTTGAACTTGGTCAGTTGATTACAATTGAATATATAGATAAATTAGAAACAGCAGAACTAACAGAAATATTGATAAATGGAGAGGATGAAGAATCTGAGGACAGTTTGAGGCAAAGATACTATGATAGTTTAAACTCACAAAGTTTTGGTGGTAATATACAAAACTATAAGGATGAAGTTAATAAGATACAAGATGTCGGAGGAGTTAAGGTTTATCCTGTCTGGAATGGTGGAGGAACTGTTAAGTTAGTAATAATTAACTCTAATTTTAAAGTACCATCTGCTGATTTAGTTAATCTAGTACAAGAAGAAATTGACCCAAACCCAAAAGGAGAAGGTCTCGGACTAGCACCTATAGGGCATAAAGTTACTGTTACAGGAGTCGTGAGTACAACTATAAACATATCAGCAGAGATAACATATAAAAGTGGCTACACTTGGGAGAATATAAAGAATATAGCAGAGGAAACAATAGACGACTACTTAAATGAACTTAACATGAGCTGGGAAGATGAAGAAAACTTAATAGTCCGTATATCTCAAATTGAAACTAGATTGCTTAGTATAGATGGAGTATTAGACATTGCAAATACTATGATAAATGATGTTGCATCAAATTTTAGTGTTGATAAAGATTCAATAGTAGTAAGAGGTGAGGTACTTGGATAAAGAGGTAAATCTAATAAGTTACTTACCACAGATTTTACAGGACAAAGAAGAATATATAAAAGCATTTAATGCAGATAACAAAGAAATAAAGATACTACATGATAAATTAGATGATGTCTTAAATGACCAGTTCTTAGAAGATTTGACCATAACTGGTATAAAAAGATGGGAAAAAATAATGTCTATAGTTCCAAAAAGTAATGAAACTTTAGAGGATAGAAAGTTTAGGATTTTCAGTAGATATATAAGCAAATTACCCTACTCAGAGAGATTTCTTAGGAACTGGTTAGATTCAATTGTTGGAGAAGGTAATTATGAGTTAACTATTAATAGTTCTACTTATAATATACACCTGGAAAGTGATGCAAGGAATCAAGACTGGTTTGAGGAAGTTCATTCATTTGTAAGTAGTATCAAACCTTGTAACCTAACTTTAGATTATACTAGAGTTTTGGTTAGTAAAGATAATGGTCTGTACTTTGGAGCGACAACTATTACAGGGCATGAGATTACAATATACCCTTGGTCACCTAGTGATATTGAGACTTATGGAGAGATTAATATTCTCAGTGGCAATGGTTGTGGATACCAAGAAATAACTATTTATTAGGAGGTGGTAGTTTGGCTATAGATAAAAGCTATTACACGATATTAACAAACATAGGTAAGGCTAAAATAGCAAACGCAAGTTTAGTAGGAGGAAAAGTTGATTTTGTCAAGATTCAACTTGGAGATGGTGCAGGAAGTGAATATAATCCAACAGAAGAGCAAACAGTACTCAAAAATGTAGTTTGGGAAGGTAATGTAGGAAATGTTAAAACTGATGAAGACTTGGCAAATTGTCTAATTTTAGAGAGTCTTATACCTGCAAATGCTGGAGGCTTTATAGTTAGAGAGATAGGTTATTTAGATACAGAAGGTAATTTACTTGCTATATCAAAATATAGGTCAGCATACAAGCCTAGATTAGAAGATGGAGCAGTTATTGACATGAAGGTAAAAACTATTTTTGTTGTATCTAATGTTAATAATATAGAGCTTAAAATTGACCCTACAATAATTTTTGCTACATTAAAAGATTTGCAAGATTTAGAGGTCAAAATAGACACTATTAATGCTAAAATAGATACAACTAAAACAGAGTTAACAAGCAACATAGAAACTGCTAAGACAGAGTTAAACACTAGAATTGACACAGAAAATGAGAAACAAAATATCAAGATTGACCAATTAATCGCAGGTGGCTCGAATGTGGCATATACTCAAAAAGTCACAATTGATGATTGGGTGGATGATACAGAAAATGGATTCAAAGCAACTGTAACACATAGTTTGTTAACACAGAGAATAACTGTAAATATTATAGATGCTACTACAAAAGATAATGTAGTTCCCGATTTCACAATTATAGACGATAATTCTATTGAGGTTAGAAGTGGAGTAAAAGTTGAGTTAAATGTTTATGTTATAAATGGAAACGCAGAGACTCATTTTATTAATGCGACCGTTGATGATAATAGAGTGTCTGAAATGACTACTTATTCATCTAAAAAGATTGAAGATAGATTCGTTAATTTAGAAGAAAAAGTAAATGGTGGGCTATCCAGTATTGCAACTAGCGTGAATGAGTTAATAACTTATTGTTAGAAATTAGAAAGGAGAGTGATGAAATGACTACGGAATGGAATTTTGATTATACAGGTACAGAACAACCTATTACTTTAAAACCAGGTAGATATAAACTTGAATGCTGGGGCGCTAGTGGTGGAGAAACGCATAGTGCTACTTCTCATTCGGGTGGAGGATACTCTGTTGGTGAACTTATACTAAGAAAAGAGACTCTTTTATATGTTTATGTTGGTCAACTAGGTTTAGATACTTCTTCTACTAACTATGCATTTAATGGAGGTGGTTATGGTGTTAGTACTGGAGGAGGAGCTACTGATATAAGACTTGTTGGAGGAGCGTGGGACAGTGAACAAGGTTTATTTTCACGTATAATTGTAGCAGGAGGAGGCGGTGGTGGTCATGCAGGTTTTGGAGGTGGTAATGGAGGTGGATTAAAAGGAGAAAATAGTATTACTTCTGATGGAAGTGCTGTTGGAGCAACTCAATATGATGGAGGTAGAGGTTTAGAAAATGATGGCAAAAATGATGGCTTCTTTGGAAAAGGTGGTTGTTCTTCTAATCATGCAGGAGGCGGTGGTGGATGGTTTGGTGGTTCAGGTTGCTACTATTCTCACTGCAATGGCGGAGGAGGTAGTGGATATGTTCTAACTAAAAACAGTTATAAACCTACTGGATATACACCAACTTCTGAATATTGGCTAGAAAATGCTAGTACAACAGCAGGTAAAACATCAGCGGGTAATAGTGGAGTCAATGGTAAAGCCAAAATAACATTACTCCAAACATTACCTTTTTTAAATGTATCAGCTTATAACTCAACTACTGCAACGTTTAAAGCAGACCACACAGACCCTGCATTATTAACTAAAATAGAAATATTTATAGATGATGTATTAAAAGAAACTATAACAGAAGATTTAACAACAGAGAAAACAATTAACTATACATTAGAAGATAATGCACTACACACACTTAAAATAGTAGTTACAGACAGTGCAAATGCTACAGTAGAGAAAGTATTAAGTATAAGTAAGAATATAATGCCATTGCCCGAAAATGTGAATTTAAATGATATATCTACAAAATTGACAGAAGTTAATGCAGGATTTAAGAATGGAAAAACAAGTATTATAAATACTTTAGCATTAAAGAATATAGAAGCAAATTTAAATAATACACTCGTTGAGTTATCAGAGAAAATAAAGACTTCTTTTGATAGCTCAGATGCTAGTGTACAGGAGTTACAAAATAGAATAACAGAGTTGAATAATCAGCTTAGTCAAAGAAAAAAGTGGGCTAGTGGTACTTATACTTTTACTCAAAATGATTATGACAATTTTTACTCACGATATTCGGCTGGTAGTAACTATGCGAGAAGTCTTACTGTTCCTATTAATTTAAATTTCATCCCTAGTCTCATTATTGTTGAAAAAATTACCCTTTATGATGGTAGTTATGGCTCAGATTTTTATGCTGTTAATAATTTAAATAAATTCACTTCTGTTGGTCGTGTTAATAGAAGTAATGAATATTATTTTCTTGCTCATATGTTTGTTTTAAGTGTTGATAGTAGTAATTTTGTTTTACGTACTTATCGTGACACACGCACTAATACTAGTGATGACATATATCGTTGCAAAGTTGGAGAAAGTTTTACATGGTATGCTTATGAATAAGAAAGGTGGTAATTAAATATGAATAGAGGAAATAGAATAATTTATAATCAAGACGGAAAAATATTACTTCAAACTGGAGAAACAACAGGAGATGTATCAGAGCATGATACAATAACCGAATTACATTACTTAGATGTTGAGTTTGGAAGTATAGACTATAGTAAACAGTATATAGAGTCAATAAATCCAATCACAAAAGAGCCTGTTTTAAAAAATATAGAAGTCATTTTGACAGATGAACAAAAGAGATTACAAGCATTAGAAGAAGAACTAAGTATGTTAAAAGAAGAAAATAAAAATAGAGATAGTGAGATAGTAAACACAGCCTTTGAAGTAGTAAATATGAAATTAAATAATAGTCTTTAGGAGGAATTAATATGTATAACTTATTAAAATTAATGATAGAACAAAAGAACTATAGTGCCAAAGAGGATTTGCAGCACAAAATGGATGTATTCTATGCGGTAAACAGGATTACAGAGGAACAATATTTAGAGTTAACAAGTTTATTAAATAAAGAAGAAACACCAGTAGAACCAACAGTATAGAAGGTTCTTTTTTTATTGGAAAGAGGTGATTTAATTGACTTTCAAAGAGTTAGTTAATAAAGTTAGAAATCTTGTTTTAGAAGCAAAGAAAGTAACTATAGAAGATACGGAGAATTTATTTGAAAGTGATAATGTAGAAGATGCTTTAAAAGAGGTTTTTCAGTCTGGAGTTAATGTTAAAAATAATGTAGTAACAACATTAAACTCCAAAGGTGCAGAGGTTACTACAAATGATACATGGGAAGAAATAAAGAATAAAATTGATAAAAAAGAGGGTCGATTGGATTTAAGAGAAACAACACTTTCAAATAGCTATGCGTATTTAGTTACAAATGGAGCTATAAAATATATTGAAAGATGTAGTGGAAATTTCAAAACTTTTGACTATGAAGAACCTTATTTTTATGTAATTAAAGAAACTCATTTAATTAAAATTAATGCTAATGATGAAACAGTAGTTTTTGATATTACTTTAGCTAATGCTAACTTCTCATGTATTTGTATTACTCAAGAATTTTTATTTATATCTGATAATAATAAATTATATAAAATAAATAAAGCAACTGGAAGCGAGATACAATCTATAGAAGGTGCTTATTATAAATTGTGTGCATATGGAGATTGTGTTTATGGAGTATATGGAAATGAAACTTCTTCAATACTCCATAAAATAAGAATATCTGATATGTATATAATGCTAACTAAGAATTTATCATCAAATGAAATTTACAATTTTAATAGAGGCAAGTTTGTTTGCAACAAAAATGGTATTTATGCAACAACAGAACATTCAAACACAAGTAGTATTACAAACTGTCATTTATCTAAAATAAATTTTGATTTTACTATAGCTAAAGATTTTAGGATAGGTGGATATTTGTATGAAAAAAATATTAAGTTTTTAAATGATTTTGTTATTGTATCTGATGCAGAAAGAGGCATAGAAATTGATAGTAACAAAAAAGGTGCTTTAGTAAAATACGACGCAAATTTAAATTTAATCGTATATTCGGATGATAGTAAATATGACAATTTTGATATATATAATGGATATATATATGCTTTATATTCACTTTCTAGTAGTCCTTTTGTAAAAATAAGTTTAAATACTCTTAAACACGTTGACAGTTACCGAAAACTTACTGAAACATACCCAAATGCTGGTATGTTTATAATAAATGATATAGTTTTTTTTATTAATGGTGGAATTTTTAGAAATGTATTATCAAAAAAGGTTTATTCATATGAAAAAGGAGAGGAACTTTAATGATTTATTTAGGAAATTTACTAGATACAGAGAAACAAAATATAAAATATATTGGGATGATACACTATAAACCAACTTTACTATCAGAAGAAGATTTAAAAAGTGGAGTTTTAGTTGAGGAATTGCCAGTACAACAATATGTAGAGAATAAAGAGGCAAAGTTATTTATAAATATAGATACTAAAGAAGTTTTCTATAGATATACAGATGTTAAAAGTAGTATAGAAGATAGAGTAAATTCTACAGAACAAACAATAGCAGATTTAACATTTCAACTTATGAGTAATGGGGTGATATAAATGAATTGGTACAAGATAATAACAGATTTTTATAAAAATGGAAATTGGACTAAAGAGCAAGTTAAAACAGCAGTTGTAAAGAGTAAAATAACATCAATAGAATATAAAGAAATTGTAGGAGAGGACTATATAGCATAGTCTTTTTTTAATACCAAAAATTAGGAGGCTTACATGAATGAAGAACTTTTCAAAGACCATTTGAAACGACATGAGGTAACAATAAATAAACATAATGATGAAATAGACGAATTAAAAGTAGCAAATATAGAATCTAAAGCAGAGTTAAAGGCACTATGCGAGAATTTAAACTCGCTTACAAGCATGTTAAAATGGCTAATTGGAACAATGATTACAACATTAGTAGGGTTCTTTATATTTGCAATACAGAGAGGAATATTTTAATTAGGAGGATAAGATATGGATAATTTAATAAGTTTCATACCAGAGCAGTTACTAATTTTAGTAGCTGCTCTTTATGTTATAGGAGCAGGATGTAAGAAGTATAAACAATTAGATAACAAGTATATTCCAGTAGTATTATTGATACTTGGAGTAGGTTTTTCAGTATGGATGTTAGGATTAAATCCAACCTCAATCTTACAAGGCGTAATTTGTTGGGGTATATCAATAGGTATAAATCAAACTTACAAACAATTGAAGGAGGAAAATAAACAATGAAAATAGCAATAGTACCAGGTCATACACTAACAGGTAAAGGAACTGGAGCAGTAGGTTATATAGATGAAGGAAAAGAAAACAGAATACTAACTGACTTAATAGTGAAATGGTTAAAACAAGGTGGAGCAACTGTATATACTGGTAAGATAGATAAATCTAATAATTATCTATCTGAACAATGTAAAATAGCAAACAAACAAGACATAGACTTAGCAGTACAAATTCATTTTAATGCAAATAGTACAACCTTAAATCCAATGGGTACAGAAACAATATATAAAACTAATAATGGTAAAACATATGCTGAGAGAGTTAATTCAAAATTATCAACTGTATTTAAAAATAGAGGTGCCAAATCAGATGCAAGAGTCTTGTATTGGCTTAGTCATACAAAAGCACCAGCAATATTAATTGAAGTATGTTTCGTAGACAGTAAAGCAGATACAGATTACTATATTAAAAATAAAAATACAGTTGCAAAATTAATAGCAGAAGGTATATTAAATAAGAAAATAGATAATATTGAGGTGAAACAAATGTATAAGCATACAGTAGTTTTCGAGGGAGAAGTTGACAAGGTATTAGCACAAATAATCAGTTGGAATTATAAGAAAGAAGAATGTAGAGTATGTGATATAAAAGACTATGTACCAGGTCAGACGGAGAACTTATATGTTATTGGTGGAGGAGCATGTAATAAGATAAGTTCTATAACTAAGGAGAGATATACTATGATAAAGGGAAATGATAGATTTGATACACTTTATAAAGTATTAGATTTTATTAATAGATAGACTTAAAAAGGACTATCTTTTTATTTTAAGAAAGTCCTTTTTGTATTTAAAAATGGTTTTTATTTATACTCATATAATTTGTTGAGTAATTTATTTAGAGAAACTCTTAAACTATATGTTTCTTTTTGTAACTCTTGCAAATTCTCTGATGGATGGTTGTTAAATATTAAAGTTTCATAAGGTGTACTATGAAAATATTTAGGAGTTAAATATGAATTTAATGTGGAGATATTTGCTAAAATATTAAACTTTATGTTTTCCAGATTAATATTATCCATCCTATTTGTTATTTTTCCCCATTTATACAGTATATTATCTAGATATGACTTTAAATTCAAATTAAATGGCTCAGCTGAAAAGTCTATAGATATTATATATTCCACAATATGAGCTATATCATTTTTAAATTCATTTAACTTTATACAATCTTCATCACTTAGAAAAGATAATCCTATAGGCATATTTTTAATTTTTTCATAGAACTTATCTCTGCGATTCTTTAATTCTTCAATGGAATAGTTTTTTCCTTTTGGGTGCTTTGGATTGTATGAACCAACATCTGCATGGCAATCAAAACATAAAGGGATACAATTTTCAATTGTATCTTTTCCATTTTTTGATTTCGGTATAATATGATGTAATTCAATATTAGTTTTACAGTATTTTTCACATAGGCAACAATGTCTTTTGCAAGAGGCAAGTGCGTTAACTTGTACATTTTTTGGAAATGCCATTTTATTCCCCCCCCATTTTTTATTGTTTATATTATTCTACACTATATTAACAAAAACATATAGTAAATACACAACTAAATTAGCTATAAAAGAAATATATCATGAAAAGAACTGTGTTTGGAGAATAAAGTTTCTACTTATACTATAGTTTTATGTTTAAAAAGAAATACATAAAACTATAGTATAAGTTGTAACAATAAAACGAACGAAAATTATCATACTAAAACATAAGACATGTTATAATTGTATTAGATATATACATTAACATACACCAAAGCACTCCTATAAAAAGAGTGCTTATTTTTTTGAAATACATAAACTATTAAGAATCTTACTCAACATATCTTAGAAACGATTTAAATAGGTCTTTTTCATAGAGTAAATTATATGATATAATAAAAAAAGTAAAGATGAACATCCAATCCATCTTTACTAAGTTAATCATATTAAAGAGAGCATTTTCTGTCGTAAGGGATGCTCTTTTTACTTCTCCAAATAACCTCGTTTTTTTCATCAATGATTATCAAATCAATCTCATTATCTCTCAATATTTCTGTTGCAGTACAAATAAGATTATCTAAGTCAAAACTTCGAGTTATTTCTAGTTGTTTATTGTTCAGAGTTCTTTTTAATATGTAAGTTTTAAAATTACACAATTCATTCACCTACTTAACTAACTTTAATCTTCTAAATTTATTTCATTTAAGATTCTTTTTAATTCTCTGATTCTAGGCTTTAGATATTCTTGATTTTCATCTAAAAATTTTTCTAATATTTTATTATCAGATTCATTTAATATAACTTCATCTAAATTAGTCTTTGAAAGATTATTATCTTTTTTAATCATCATTGATGATAGTATTAATATATTTAAATCCAATACTCTATGTAGGGGCAATTCTTCACTTTGTCTAGACCATTTCCCTCCAGTGTGTCTCCAAACTTTAGCTGAAATTTCAATATTCTCATCATCACTCCATTGTGCTTTCCCTAAAGACAAAGCTTTTGCATCAGAATTATTTGCATACTTTCCATCAATTCTATCATAATTATCTACCGCAACTATAGGTTTGTGTGACAAATATTCAGGTACTCTCATTTTATCAATCTCCTTTTATTTAAAAATTTTATTAAATTCATTTTACTAAAGTATTTAATAAATGTCAATAGAATTAATAAATAAAATATCTAGTAAATAATTTAGTAATTACATTGAAATTACTAGATTATATTAAAATTTTCACTAGAATAGATATGATTTACACAAGATGGATGATATAAATTAATTAATCTTTTATAATTATATTTACCTATCAATATCATTGCTTTATGCAGACAAGATTCTACCATATTTTCTATGCACCATATTACAAAGTCGTCTAACTGTGTATTTATAAAATTATAATAACCATATAAACTATAATTATAAGTAGTCAATATATGTGTATATCCATACAATTTATTTTTAAATATAGATATTATTGCCCACCTAAAAAACTTTCACAAAACCAAAAGAGTATATGTTTTTGATAACTTACCAATATAACTTATAATTCATTTTACAAGTCTTATTTAATAAATATTTATGCCACTAAATTCCTCTAGTTTTACCAATTTAGTATTATTCTACAATTAAAACAATACAATACAACTAATTATTATTCAACATATGTGTTTGAAAATTGAATAAGTTTATAGATATGAATAATATTTTTTATATATAAAAACAAACTAAAACAGTAGAATATATGGTAAATTTTACCTCTAGTTTTTGTGTTAAAAAGCTCCTATTATTAGTTTAAGTTAGACAAGTTGAGGAAGTGACATAAGATGGAGCAGCAAGAGGTAATAGCCAAATTACGCAGGGGAGAACTAATGTTAATGGAATATATGTGGAGGAAAAAGTCTATTCTATCTAAAAAAGAAATAATCTTAGCAATGCAGGAGAGGTATAAATGGAGGAAAAGTACTACAGAAATTTTACTTAAAAGATTAGTAAAGATGAAAGTATTAAAAAAGAAGAGGATAGGTTTTCAGTTTAGTTATGAAGTATTATTAACTAAAAAAGAATATTTAAATGCTATAAGAGAAGAAAGAAATATAAATATAGATGATGATTTTTTTACTCGAATATTTACAACTATACATAGAAGGAATCAAATAATAGAAGAAAAATTTAAAAAATTCATAACAAATATAAAAGATATGATAAAAAGACAAGTTTGAGTTTTATAGAAAGAAGGGATATATTATGATAAATAAGAAATTACCAGATGCAGAATTAAAAATTATGAAATACATATGGAATACTGGTTATAAAACTGTAATATCAAAAGATGTTGCAGATGAGATAGAAAAAATGTATGGCTGGAAACATACAACTACAATTACACTTTTAACTAGACTAACTAAAAAGGGTTTTTTAATATCTCAGCGAATTGGGAAACATGTACACTATACAGTATTAGTAAAAGAAAAAGAATATTTAAAATTAGAAGGTAAAAGAATTTTTGGAGGTTTACATAACAATCCTCTGTCAGAACTGATTTCAAAATTACACGATGGGGAAAAAATAACGGAAGATAAAATAACAGAAATAGGAGATTGGATAAAAACTTGGAAAGAAGAAGATTAATAGATACAAAAAGGTAGCGCCTATATAAATAGTTGCTACCTTTTTCATATCTGTGGATAAATCTGTTGATAACATTGTGGATAAAATGTGGATGAATATATTTACTGACCATTTACTGACCAAACTCATTTTTGTGGTTCTGAAAGCGTTGAATTTACTTGTTTTAAATAAATTTATAGTTTTTTGTTATAAAATACTAAATTTTGTTAACAATTATAATTAGCATTTAATTTATACTGGAGGTTTATATGATTAGTGTAAGAACAGATTTAGCTTTAGAAGCTAGTGAAATGTGTGAAAAGTCTCAAGAAGGAAGTAGTATTCCTGGTGTAAAAATAGAAACGAAAGAATTAGAAAATTGTATTGTAACAAAAGTTGAAGTAGTAGACGGACAAGGTGCAGAGATAATGAATAAGGATATAGGAAAGTATATAACTCTGGAAAGTAATCTTATGAAGTTTGATGATGATGAATCAAGAGAAGAAATGATAAGTTATTTGAAAGATGAATTGGTAGATTTATTTGGACAAGATAAAAACAAAAAGACATTGGTGATTGGTCTTGGAAATAGAAACATTACTTCTGATGCATTAGGACCAAAGAGTGTATCAAAAACACTTGTAACTAGGCATCTTTTTAAAAATTATAATAAAGATTATGATGATGATTTTACAGAAGTATCAGCTTTAAGCCCAGGGGTTATGGGAGTTACTGGAATAGAGACTAGTGAAATAGTAAAGTCATTGGTTGAGAAGGTTAAGCCAGATAGAGTAGTAGCAATAGATGCCTTAGCTTCGAGAAAAATGGAAAGAGTAAACTCTACTATACAAATATCAACAGCAGGAATATCACCTGGTGGAGGTGTTGGCAATACGAGAAAATCTCTAACTAAGGAAACTTTAGGAGTGGAAGTTATTGCAATAGGTGTACCAACTGTAGTTGATGCAGCAACTCTTACTATAGATGTTTTAGATATGGCAATAGACAATTTAATAGCTCAATCAGAAGAAACAGAAAGTTTTTATGAAATGTTAAAAAAACTTAAAGAAGAAGAAAAGTATCATCTAATAAAAGATTCATTAGACCCATATGATAAAAACTTAATAGTAACACCAAAGGACATAGATGATACAATCGAAAATCTATCTATAATAATAAGCGAAGGATTAAATAGGTCTTTGCATCCAGGTAGATTGGTATAAAATAAGGAGGAACAATTATGTTTAAAAAATGCATTAAAGTAGTAACCTTGACTTTTATATTAGCATGCATTTTACCAGGAAAATCATTGGCTTTGAATCAAGACGATTTTTTAAAGTTTTTAGTAAATTCATCTTATCCAGAAGCTAAAGTCGAAGGAAATAATACAGAAGATAAAAAGAATAATAAAAATAAAGAAACAAACAAAGAAAGTAAAAATGAAAATGAAAAATCTGAAGATGTCAGTAAAGTTGATAACAAAAAAGAAAGTGAAAAAGAATATATAAAACTTTATGTTGGTAAAGAAAATGTTCCAGATATTGAATCAAAAAATTCGGATACAACTGAAACTAACACTACATCGAGCTCAGAATACAAGGATGATTTAAGAGTAACTAAAGAAAATCCAAGGATTTTAATATATCATACTCATGGATGTGAAACTTATTCAAATTCACCTGCTGGAAACTATCATTCAAGAGATAAGAAAAACTCAGTAATGGAAGTAGGAAGTGCATTGACTAGTGCTTTAGATAGTAAGGGATGGGGTGTAGTTCATACAACTAAGTACCATGACTATCCATCTTATAATAATTCTTATGCAAGTAGCTTAAAAACAATAAAAAGTATACTCCCTAAATATAATTCAGTGGACATAGCAATAGACTTACATAGAGATGCTAGGGATTTAACTAATCCAGCCACTAAAGAAAAAGACCATTTAAAATATACAACTATGATAAATGGAGAGAGAGTAGCGAAGTTTTTCTTTGTTGTAGGAGGTAAAAATACAAATAGAGCACAACTTAGAGCTTTAGCAGATGATATAACTGCTTTTGCCGAAAAGAAATACCCTGGATTGGTATCTCCAATAGTAGAAAAAGACTATGCTAGATTTAATCAATTTGCAGTTAAGAATCATATGCTAGTAGAAATAGGAAATAATGCAACAAGTATAGAAGAATCTAAAGCTACTACAAAGTATCTAGCTGAGATTTTGGATGAATATTTTAAACAAAAAAATTAGATTGTTAGATACAATTAGGAGCATGTTAAATGAGCCGATTAGAAAAGAATATAGAAAGTAAAAGTAAACTAAGAAAATATAAGTATATTATGAAAATAGTTTTTTTGATTACTATGATTATATGTACATCAGTTTGTGTCTTTATAGTAGATAGTAATGCAAAAAGTATGTTAGGAATGAAACAATATGATTTTCCAAGTATTAATTTTGATATAACGAACTTTGATATAAATGGAATTATCAAAAAATTTAATAAGTAATAATAAGTGAATAAGGTTTATTGATTAAAATAAGCCTTATTTTAGTTATATGTTCTTAGTGTAGAAAATAAAAATACATTAACTGTGCCTTATAGGATTTACTTTAAGTTTATGATATTATATAATATTTAGTGTTAGACTTGATAATCCACATATAATGTGGATAATTTTGTTTAGTGTCAATTAGTTTATATTCAAAAATTTTATATAATATAAAGAGTTTTTATATAATATAAAGAGTTTTTATATAATATAAAATAATAACTATAAGAATAATTAAGAGGAGGGAATTTTAAGGTGGACAATAAACAAAGTAGAACTAGAAATTTTAGTATAATTGCACATATAGACCATGGAAAGTCTACCTTAGCTGATAGATTAATACAACAAACGGGGCTTGTTAGTGAAAGGGACATGAAAAGTCAATTACTTGACAATATGGACCTTGAAAGAGAAAGAGGAATTACTATAAAGCTTCAAAACATAAGATTAATGTATAAAGCGAAGGATGGAAATGAATATTATTTAAATCTTATAGATACACCTGGACATGTAGATTTTAACTATGAGGTATCAAGAAGTTTGGTTGCATGTGAAGGTGCATTATTGGTAGTCGATGCGGCTCAAGGCGTTGAGGCACAAACTTTAGCCAATGTTTATCTTGCAATAGACCAAGATTTAGAAATATTACCAATAATAAATAAAATAGATTTACCAAGTGCAAGACCAGAGGAAGTAAAACATGAAATAGAAGATTTAATAGGGCTTGACTCAAGTGAGGCACCTCTTATTTCTGCTAAGACTGGTTTAAACATAGAAGATGTCTTAGAAGATATTGTAAAAAATGTTCCACCCCCTAAAGGAGATAATGAAGCACCATTAAAGGCATTGATATTCGATTCTTACTATGATGCTTATAAAGGTGTTGTAGCTTATGTTAGGGTATTTGAAGGAACTGCCAAAAAAGGCATGACAATAAAAATGATGAACACTAATAAAAAGTTTGAAGTAACTGAAGTTGGTGTTATGGCTCCAGGGCAAACTGAGCTTAGTGAATTATCAGCAGGTGATGTTGGTTATATTGCAGCCAGCATAAAAGATATAAGAAGTTGTCGTGTGGGAGATACAATAACAGATTCGAATAATCCTACAGATGAACCTTTACCAGGATATAAAAAAGCTACTCCAATGGTATACTGTGGTATATATCCAGGAGAAGGAGAAAAGTATGAAAATGTAAGAGATGCTCTTGAAAAACTTCAAGTAAATGATGCTGCACTTGAGTATGAAGCAGAGACTTCAGCAGCACTAGGTTTTGGTTTTAGATGTGGTTTCTTAGGTCTTTTACATATGGAGATAATGCAAGAAAGACTTGAGAGAGAATTCAATCTTGATATAATTACGACAGCACCATCTGTTATATACAGAGTTACAAAAATTGATGGAGAAGTTGTAATGATACAAAATCCTGCAAACTTACCAGAGCCATCTGAGATAAAGATGATAGAAGAGCCTATAGTAAAGGGAGATATAATAGTTCCTAAAGATTATGTAGGTGTAGTCATGGAACTTTGTCAAGAAAGACGTGGAAACCTGTTAAATATGGAATATATAGATGATAGAAGAGTAATGCTTCACTATGACCTTCCTCTTAATGAGGTTGTTTACGATTTCTTTGATGCTTTAAAATCAAGAACTAGAGGTTATGGTTCTCTTGATTATGAGGTTAAAGGTTATGTGGCATCTACACTTGTAAAACTTGACATATTAATTAATAAAGAGCAAGTTGATGCACTTAGTTTTATTGTTCATGAAACACGTGCGTTCCCTAGAGGGAAGGCAATGTGTGAGAAACTAAAAGGTGAAATCCCAAGACATCAATTTGCTATACCTATACAAGCAGCTGTTGGTAATAAGGTTATTGCAAGAGAGACGATAAGTGCGTTAAGAAAAGATGTACTTGCTAAATGTTATGGTGGGGATATATCTCGTAAGAAGAAACTTCTTGAAAAACAAAAAGAAGGTAAGAAGCGTATGAGACAAATTGGTTCTGTAGAAGTTCCTCAAAAAGCATTTATGTCTGTACTTAAATTAGATGAATAAATTTTTATAAATTTAGATAAAGTTATTTAAAAGCTAGAGTGATTTTAGAATTATTTCTAAATTAATCTAGCTTTTTTGTGGTATATTTTAAGTAAACTCATAGAAAATATAAACAAGAGTATATTGAAGAAAAATAAAAAGGTGATATTTATGATTAATATAGAAATTCCTAAAAAAGTAGATTATATAATTAAAGAATTAGAAAAACATGGTCATGAAGCATATGTAGTTGGAGGTTGTGTTAGAGATTGTTTGTTAGAAAGAATTCCAAATGACTGGGATATAACAACTAGTGCAAGACCAGAAGTAGTAGTAGAGTTATTTAAAAGAACAATTCCAACTGGGATACAACATGGGACTGTAACAGTTATGATTGAACATGAACCATTTGAAGTAACAACTTATAGAATAGATGGAAATTATAGTGATGGTAGGCATCCAGATTCAATAGAATTTACAAATAACATAATTAAGGACCTATCAAGAAGAGATTTTACTATCAATGCAATTGCATACAATTCAAAGACTGGGTTGGTTGACCCATTTAATGGGTATGAGGATATACAAAGTAAGTATATACGTTGTGTTGGAAATCCAGTAGATAGGTTTGAAGAAGATGCACTTAGAATGCTTAGAGCAATTAGGTTTTCAGCACAACTCAGTTTTAAAATAGCTGAAGAGACTAAGCAAAGTATTCACAAAAAAGCAGATTTGATAAAAAATGTTTCTATAGAAAGAATCCAAACTGAATTCAATAAAATGCTAGTATCTGATTCATCTAAATTAGAATTGTTAAATTCAACAGGGTTGTTGAAATTTATAATTCCTGAAATATGTGAATTAGAAGATATTACTCAACATAATCCATATCATATTTATGACGTACAAAAACATACTTTAATGGCTACAGAAGTAATTGAAGATGAATTATATTTAAAGCTTACAATGTTGTTTCATGATTTGGGAAAAAAGGTAACTAAAACGACTGATAAAAATGGAATTGACCACTTTTATAATCATAGCAGAGAGTCTGTAAAGATTGCAAAGCGGATTTTAAAGAGACTCAAGTATGATAATTATACTATTAATAAAGTTTTGATATTAATACAATATCATGATTATAGAATAGAGCCAAAAAGGAAAATAATTAAAAAGTTATTAAATAAGCTTGAAGATGTTGAACTATTTGAAGATTTAATAAAGGTTAATTGGGCAGATACACTTGCTAAAAATCCGAAATATGCAAAAAGAAAGATATTAAACCTTATTGAGTGTGAAAAAGAATTTAAACATATAATAAATCAAAACGAATGCTTTAATATTAAAGATTTAGCTATTAATGGAAGAGATTTGATATCTATAGGTGTAAAACCAGGTAAAGATATAGGACATCTATTAAATAAGATGCTTGAAATTGTTATAAATAATCCAGAACTAAATGAAAAGGAAACACTGAAAGAAAAAGTATTAAATATATATACATTTTAGAATAGAGTATGAAAATTTTAGTTTAATTAATTTAAAAAGCTGAAAATATGGTACTTATTTAGAGAAAATAAATGATTTTTAGAGATTATTTCAGAGATTGAGATTGTACAATTTTTAAATGTATAGAAACTTAATCTAAAATTAGCAGATTAATATAAAAAAAAACTTTGGGAATACTAAAACCATAATTTATAAAATTAATATTTTATGCACTATAAAACAGTGAGGAGGGACAGTATGCGTACTCAACTACAAAAGACTATTGGTCTTTCAGCAGCTCTTTCTACTGTTGTAGGTATGGTTATAGGTTCGGGAGTTTTTTTTAAGCCACAAGCAATATACACTACAACTAATGGAGCTCCAGGTCTAGGTATTATAGCATGGTTTTTAGGTGGATTTATAACAATAACTGCAGGTCTTACAGCTACAGAAATCTCAGCTGCTATACCAAAAACTGGTGGTATGATGATTTATATCGAAGAGATATATGGAGAGAAGTTAGGTTTTTTAACTGGATGGATGCAAACTGTATTATTTTTTCCAGGTACATCGGCAGCTCTAGGAGTAATATTTGCTCAACAAGCATCTGAACTTTTGGGTATGAGTCCAAATAATATGGCTAATGTACTTCCTATAGCAATTGGAGTTATACTATTTCTAGCATTACTAAATATAATAGGCTCATCTTTAGGAGGTAAAGTTCAAACAGTAGCAACTGTTGGAAAAATGATACCTTTAATTTTAATAATAGTTTTTGGATTTATTAAAGGTCAAAGTAGTGAAGTGTTAAGTCCATTTGTAGGAGATGGTGTCAGCGTATCAAATGCACTTGGACAAGTATTAATAGCAACATTATTTGCATATGATGGATGGATAAATGTTGGAGCTATATCAGGAGAAATGAAGTCTCCAGAGAAAGATTTACCAAGAGCGATAGTTGGTGGTTTATCACTAGTTATGACAGTTTATATTATAATAAATATAGCTTACCTTTGGGTAGTGCCAGCAAGTGAATTAGCAACAGTTACTTCCCCAGCTACATTAGTAGCAACAAGATTATTTGGAAATTTAGGTGGAAAAGTAATAACTGTGGGTATATTAATATCAGTATTTGGTACGTTGAATGGATATTTATTGACAGGGTCAAGAATACCATATACATTAGCTGAAATGGGAACTTTACCAGCATCTAAAGCTCTTTTAAAAGTAAATTCAGGAGGTTCTCCTGTAAATTCAATATTACTTATAACTGTATTAGCTTGTGTATATGCATTGTCTGGGCAGTTTAATCTTCTTACAGATTTAACTATATTTTCAATATGGGTATTTTATGTACTGACTTTTATAGGAGTTATGAGACTTAGAAGAGAAAAGCCTGATTTACACAGACCATATAAAGTTCCTTTATATCCAATAATACCAATCATTGCTATATTAGGAGGTCTGTTTGTAATAATAAATCAACTATTAACTTCAACAGTAATATCTTTAGGTGGAATACTTATAACACTATTAGGTCTACCAGTTTATTATTATATGAAGAAAAGATAAGTACTTAATTTAAGTTATATGAATTTGGATAAAAGTAAAAATTAACTTTTATCCAAATTTTTTATGATATTACATGATATAAGTATTTTATATGTTACTTGATGTGCTATCTTGTTTGATTTATAATTTAATAATTGATATTTTAAGATAATTTAAGAAATGAGGAATAAAAAATGTTAGGACTTTATATACATATTCCATTTTGTGTGAAAAAATGTAAGTATTGTGACTTTAACTCTTACAAAATGGACATAGATTCAAAACGAAGATATATAGAAGATTTAAAAATTGAAATGGAATTATACAGTAATAAATTATCTAAGGATAATAAATATAAGAAGAAAGAAGATTACCATCTAAATAGTAACAATACAATAACGAGTATTTTTGTAGGGGGAGGTACACCTAGTATATTGACATCTAATGAAATAAGAGAAATATTTACAAGTGTAAGAGAAATGTTTAATGTAGATGAGAATGCAGAAATAACTATAGAGTGTAATCCTGGGACATTGACACTAGAAAAATTGAAAACTATGAAAGATATTGGTATAAATAGACTTAGTATTGGATTACAAGCTGTTCAAGAACAACATTTGAACTTTATAGGAAGAATACATACTTATGAAGAATTTGAGAAAAACTATAAAGATGCATTAAGTGTAGGTTTTAAAAATATTAATATAGATTTAATGTACAGTCTTCCAAATCAAACTCTATGTGACTGGAAGGAAACGCTTCAAAAAGTTTCAAACTTAAATCCAACACATATATCAGCATACTCTCTTATATTAGAAGAAGGTACTGAGCTATATAATATGTATGAGAGTAATAAGTTTGAGCTTATAGATGAAAATGTAGATATAGAAATGTATGAGTATACAATAAACTATCTAAAATCAAAAGGATATAATCAATACGAAATATCAAATTACTCAAAAGAAGGTTATAATTGTGAGCATAATATCTTATATTGGGAATGTGAACATTACATAGGTCTAGGAGCAGGGGCTTCTGGCTATATTAATAAGAATAGATATAATAATTTAGAATCTTTAGATGAATATCATTTAAGTCTAGCAAAAAGAGAGAAACCAATACAAGAAAGTGAAGTTCTTTCTGAAAAAGATATGATAGAAGAGAAAATATTTATGGGACTTAGAATGAATAAGGGCATAAAATTTAAAGATTTTAAAAAAAATTTTGGACTAGATTTTAGAGAAAAGTATAGTAAGCAAATAGAGATATTATTAGATAGAAAGCTTATAAATCAGAGCTTTGAAGGTATACAACTAACTCAAAAAGGAAGGGAAATATCCAATAGTATATTTATAGAATTTATGGAATAATTTTTAAGGTGTTGACAAAATAAATTTATAATGGTATATAATATATATAATCTTTTTAGCACTCGAACTTGGTGAGTGCTAACAGCTAGGAGGCATAATAAGATGGAATTAAATGAAAGAAAATTAAATATCCTCAAAGCTATAGTTAAAGATTATATAGAAACAGCTGAAGCTATAGGTTCTAGAACAATATCTAAAAGACATGATTTAGGTGTTAGTGCTGCTACCATAAGAAATGAGATGGCTGACCTTGAAGAATTAGGGTACTTGATTCAGCCTCATACTTCTGCGGGTAGAGTTCCGTCTGAAAAAGGCTATAAGTTATATGTAAACTCTCTTATGAGTAAAAGCGAATTGGATGATAATGATAAGATTCTTATTGAACAATGTATGAATCATAATATAAATCATATAAAAGAATTGATTCATGAAACTTCAAAGCTACTATCTCAACTAACAAACTATACAACTGTAGCAGTTACTAAGAGTTTAATAAATCAAAGTGTTATAAAGCACATACAATTGGTTGCTATGAATGACAATAATATTTTACTTATAGTTGTAACAGATAAAGGAGATTTAAAAAAAGCTAACCTTACAACTAATGTATATTTAGATCAATCTAAGTTAAACTTGATTTCTGATAATCTTACAAGGAAGCTCTTAGGTAAAAGTATAACAGATTTGGATGATAATCTAATTGCTTTTATTAAATACGAAATAAGTGAGTATTCTGGACTTATAGATGAGCTTTTAAATGCTTTGAATTCAAATATGAAAGAAGAAGATTTTTCTCTATCATTAAATGGAGCTACTAATATATTTAGCTATCCAGAATTTAATGATGTATTAAAAGCAAAGTCATTTTTAAATATGTTGGAGAAAAAGGAAACAATAGCTGACATAATTAAATCAAAGGGAATACAAAAGGACAATCTAAATATAATAATTGGTAGTGATAATGATTGTCAGTTGGCGCAGGATTGTAGTATAGTTACAGCAACTTATAATGTAGATAGAGACTTGGTCGGGCGAATAAGTTTTATAGGCCCTACAAGAATGGATTATGCTAGAATTTACTCTATAATAAATTATATGAGTTTATTAATTAATAGAAAGTAAAGAAATTTTAAATTGAGAGGTGTAAAGTCTTGGATAAAAAAAATGAGCAACAGGAAGTAAATGAAGAAAATGATACTTCTATTAACCAAGAATCTGAAACTCAAGTAGAGTTAGAAGAGGAAATTGTTAATGAAGAATGCAAGGAATCAAGCGAAACAAGTGATGAAAAAGAAGTTGATGATGAAAATGTAACAGATATAAATTCTAAGTTAGCAGAAAAAAAATTGCAAGACGAATTAGATGAATCAAATGATAAATATCAAAGACTTCAAGCCGAATATGCGAACTACAGAAGAAGAACTCAACAAGAAAAAGAGACAATAGGTGTGTTTGCAAATGAAAAGATAATAACTGAGTTGATACCAGTTATAGATAGTATGGAAAGAGCCTTAGATGCATGTGAAGATAAGGAAGATACTATGTATAAGGGTATAAGCCTTGTACATAAACAGTTAATAGACACTCTAGTAAAGTTTGGAGTAGAAGAAATAGAAGCAGAATCTAAGGAATTTGACCCTAATTTACACCTAGCAGTTATGCAAGAAAGTGTAGATGGAGTTGAAGCAAATCAAATAGTAATGGTGCTTCAAAAAGGATATAAGCTAGGAACTAAAGTTGTAAGACCTTCAATGGTTAAAGTTTCTTGCTAAATATAAATTAAAGGTTAAATTATTTAACCTAATATAAAATATTCAAATAAGAAAAACTTAATTATATAATTACTCGAGGAGGATTTTAGTCATGGGAAAAATAATAGGAATAGATTTAGGAACAACAAATTCATGTGTTGCAGTATTAGAGGGTGGAGAAGCACAAATAATAGCAAATAGTGAAGGTATGAGAACTACTCCATCAGTAGTAGCATTTACAAAAGATGGTGAAAGAATAGTTGGAGAGCCTGCAAAAAGACAAGCAGTTACAAATGCAGATAAGACAATAACTTCTATAAAAACTCATATGGGAACTGATTACAAAGTAAATATAGATGGAAAATCATATACTCCACAAGAAATATCAGCAATAATATTACAAAAATTAAAATCAGATGCAGAAAGTTACTTAGGACAAACAGTAACAGAGGCAGTTATAACAGTTCCAGCTTACTTTACAGATGCTCAAAGACAAGCTACTAAGGATGCTGGTAGAATAGCAGGACTTGATGTTAAGAGAATAATAAATGAGCCAACAGCAGCAGCTCTTGCTTATGGTATGGATAAATTAGACCAAGAAAAGAAAATACTAGTATTTGACTTAGGTGGAGGAACTTTTGACGTATCTATACTTGAAATAGGAGATGGAACTTTTGAAGTTTTAGCTACAGCTGGTAACAATAGATTAGGTGGAGATGATTTTGACCAAATAGTAATAGACTATTTAGCAGATGAATTCAAAAAAGCTGAAGGTGTAGACTTAAGAAATGATAATATGGCTCTTCAAAGATTAAAAGAAGCAGCAGAAAAGGCTAAGAAAGAATTATCATCAACAATGAATTCAAACATAAACTTACCTTTCATAACTGCTACAGCAGAAGGACCAAAACATTTAAATATAGATTTATCAAGAGCTAAATTTGAAGAATTAACTAGAGGTTTAGTTGAAAAAACTATGGAACCAACTAAGAGAGCTTTACAAGATGCAGGACTTTCTACAGGAGAAATAGATGATGTATTATTAGTAGGTGGTTCTACAAGAATACCAGCAGTACAAGAAGCTGTTAAGAAATTTATAGGAAAAGAGCCTCATAAAGGTATAAACCCAGATGAGTGTGTTGCAGCAGGTGCTTCTATACAAGCAGGAGTTTTAGCAGGAGATGTTAAAGACTTATTATTATTAGATGTTACTCCATTATCTCTTGGTATAGAAACTATGGGTAATGTAATGACTAAGATAATAGAAAGAAATACTACAATACCAACTAAGAAATCTCAAGTATTCTCAACTGCTGCTGATAATCAAACAGCTGTTGATATACATGTTCTTCAAGGTGAAAGAAGTATGGCTTATGACAATACAACTTTAGGAAGATTCCAATTAACAGATATACCACCAGCACAAAGAGGAATACCTCAAATAGAAGTTACATTTGATATAGATGCAAATGGTATAGTTAATGTTTCAGCTAAAGACTTAGGTACAGGAAAAGAACAAAAAATAACTATAACATCAAATACTAATCTATCAGAAGCAGAGATAGAGCAAAAGGTAAAAGAAGCTGAAATGAATGCAGAAGCTGACAAACAAAAGAAAGAAAAAATAGAAGCATTTAACCAAGCTGAATCTACTATATATCAAACTGAAAAGACTTTAAATGAACTTGGAGATAAAATAAGTTCAAGTGATAAAGAAGATATAGAAAAAGCTATAGAAAACTTAAAATCTGTAAAAGACAAACAAGATGCTACAGCAGAAGAACTTAAGAAAGCTACAGATGAAGTAATGACTAAGTTCCAAAAAGTATCTCAAGAAATGTACCAACAAGCAGCACAAGAGCAACAAGCAACACAAGGTGCAGAACAACAAGCTCAAGACAATGGACCTAAAGATGATAATGTAGTAGATGCTGACTTTAAAGAAGTAGATGAAGACAAATAAGATATATAATATGTAAGACTAAATGATAGCTAGATAATATATGATTTATGAAAATCATATAGATGTTAAAGATATATGGACAATATACATCATAAAGAATATAATATATCATAGATTATATAACTTAAAGTAGAATATAAGAATTAATGATAGCTTGTAGTTTATTATTCTACAAGCTATCGTTTTGTAAAATGAAGGTGGTGTCAATTTTTGAGTACAAAAAGGGATTATTATGAAGTCTTAGGCATCAGTAAAGGTGCAGAAGCTCAGGAGATAAAAAAAGCTTACAGAAAATTAGCAATGAAGTACCATCCAGATAGAAATCCTGGTGATGAAGAAGCAGAAGAAAAGTTTAAAGAGATAAATGAAGCTTATGAAGTACTATCAGATGATACAAAGAGAAAAACTTATGACCAGTTTGGGCATGATGGACTAAATGGCCAAGGAGGTTTTGGTGGTCAAGGAGGATTTAACGGTCAAGGCTTTGGTGGTTTTGAAGATATGTTTGGAGATATATTTGGTGACATGTTTGGAGGAGGCTTCGGAGGTGGAAGACAGAGAAGAAGAGGTCCTCAACGTGGTGCGGATATAAGACAAAGTGTCACTATATCTTTTGAAGAAGCTGCATTTGGTAAAAAGATGTCTATAAAAGTAAACAGAAGTGAAGAGTGTGAAGAATGTAGTGGAACTGGAGCAAAACCAGGTACATCAAAGAAAACTTGTTCAACTTGTAATGGAACTGGTCAGGTTAGAACTGTTCAAAGAACTCCATTTGGTAATATAGCAAGTTCAAGACCTTGTAGTGCTTGTAATGGAACTGGAGAAGTTATTGAATCTCCATGTAGTAAATGTCATGGAACTGGAAATACGAGAAAAGTTAAGACTATAGAGGTAGATATACCTGCAGGTATAGATGATGGTCAAATGATAAAACTTTCTGGTCAAGGTGAAGTAGGAGAAAAAGGTGCTCCAAGAGGAGACTTATATATTGTAGTTAATGTTAAGTCACACCCACTATTTACTAGGGATGGAAATGATATTTACTTTGAGATGCCAATTACATTTGTTCAAGCGACTTTAGGTGATGAGATAGAAGTACCTACTTTAGATGGAAAAGTTAAATACAGTATACCAGAAGGAACACAAACTGGAACTGTATTTAGACTTAAAGAAAAAGGAATCCCTAGAATTAGAGGTAATTCAAGAGGAGACCAGTATGTTAAAGTTGTAGTTGAAATTCCTAAAAAATTAAACGACAAGCAAAAAGACCTATTAAGGGAATTTGCGAAGGAGTGTGGGTCGAACGTCCACGAAAAGAAAAAAACATTCGGGCAGAAAATAGAAGATATGTTTAAGAAAAAGTAATTAAAATGGCCAATATATAATCGTATTTCTGAAATCTTATCTATTTAAGAGATTTTCAATGAAGATAGTATGATTTTTATATTGGCTATTTTTATGTAAAAAAATAAAAAACTGAATATAAATAATTTTCTGAAAAATACTTGTCCCTAAATATATAATATGCTATAATATAATCAAACAACAGAAAGAGGTGATTCCAGTGGGAACGGATGTGGCGCTGCCAAATGATGAAGAGAACTCAATTATAATATGTAAGATAAAATTAGATACTTTTAGTGCTATATTAAGTACTGGGAAAACTCATAAGCTGGGATAATTATTGTAATTACCTAGACTTAAACCTTTGATAGTAAAATAGTAATATCATATAGGCGAGGTATCTAATTTTTAAATCTTTTGTATAGTATAAGTTAAAATTTTTATAAAAGATTTATCTGCTTATAATTCAGTTAGGAAAAACTAGTTGTAAATTGATTTTAGTATGTACATTTGTAAAGAAATATGTGTATACTATTATTTGTTGCACTAGATATGTATGCAAAGAAATATATATCTAGCCATGTATATGTAAAGAAATATGCATGTAATGTGTATAAAGTTTTTAGTATAGATTAGAAGAAGATAGGATTGTCTTTTGTAGAAAGTTAAATTCTAACTACTAAGAGACATACTTAAGATTTGTTTGATGTTTAGCTATAAATAATATTGAAGATAAAAAATAAGTATAGATAAAGGCTTAAAATACTTGTTTTAGATATAGTTTGTTTTGAACGCTTAACAAATAAAAATAATTAATAAAATAGACATCTTCTCATAGTAAATATATACTGTGAGAAGATGTTTTTAATTTGTGTATAAATTGTTATGAAAAATTTGCATAGTGTCACATTTTAATATACTATATATATAATAAAATATAGAGTAAAATTAAATGATTCAAAAGAGAAAGGTGAAAAGGGATGTATTATATAGGTGTAGATATAGGTGGAACAGGTATACAAGCAGGTGTAGTTGATGATAATGGAAAGATACTTTTTAGGTCAGAATGTAAAACTGTTATTGAAAAAGGTTTTGAAGGAATACTTAATGACATAAAAGTAATGATTGATAAGTTGTTGGAAGATAATGAGCTTAATATTAGTGATGTAAAATCTATTGGATTTGGAGTACCTGGATTTATAAATAAAGATGGTTTAGTAACATGTGTAAATTTAAAGTGGGATGGAGAAGATTTTAATAATGAACTAAAAAAAATCTTTCCAAATGTTGAAATTCATGGAGAAAATGATGCAACAGTAGCAGCACTTGGAGAAGCAAAGTTTGGAAGCATGAAAGGTGCTGATGTTGGTGTCTTATATACTTTAGGAACTGGTGTAGGTGGAGGAATAGTAATTAATCAAAAAGTTTTTTCTGGAGCACATGGATTAGGTTCAGAAATAGGCCATCAAATTATAGGAGAAAACTATTTTAACTGTAATTGTGGAAATAATGGTTGTGTAGAAACTTTTTGTTCAGCAACTGCAATTATAAAGTATTCTCAAAAATTGATACAAGAAGGACGAGAGAGTATGATTTTAAATTTAGCAGAAGGAAATTTAGAGAATATAAATGCAAAGATGGTATTTGATTCATATAGAGAAAATGATGAAGTTGCAATTGAAGTAATAAATCGATTTAAAGAATATTTAGCAAAAACTTTTGCAAATACCATAAATTCTTTAGACCCAGAAATTATATCTATTGGTGGAGGGATTTCTAAAGCTAGTGATATAATACTTGATGGAATAGAAGATTTAGTAAGAAAATTTGTATTGTACAAAAAAGAAGATATAGCTACAATTACATGTGCAACTTTGGGTTCAGACGCAGGAATTATAGGAGCTGCTTTTTTATAAGGTAAAGGAGTTGCTTACTGGAGGCATGATATATGAGTAAGATAAATGCTAGAAGAACATTTTTTTTGATAGCAATAGGTTCAGGAACGATGCTTAATCCTCTTAATTCATCTATGATTTCACTTGCTTTACATAGTATACAAAATGATTTTCATATTAGTTTTACAACTGTATCGTGGATTGTTTCAGCTTTTTATTTAGCTAGTGCCATTGCACAACCAGTTTCAGGGAAGATAGGAGATTTAATAGGCAGGAAAGTCTTGTTTTTGAGTGGTTTGATACTTGTAATTTTGTCTGCATCTATGGTACCATTTGTTCAATCATTCTTTATATTGGTTTTTATAAGAGTAATTCAGGCGATTGGAACAAGTACTCTATATCCATCTGGGGTTGCTCTTATACAAAATAATATAAAGGAAAGACAATCTTCTGCATTAGCTGTTTTAACTATCTTTGCTTCAACTACAGCAGGATTAGGACCAACATTAGGCGGTTTATTGTTGGATTTAGGTGGATGGCATGCTATATTTCTTGTCAACATACCTATTGTTATGGTTTCTATATGTCTAGGATATTTTTTATTTCCAAAAGAAACAAAAGAGAAAAAATGTATAAAAGAGACTTTACAAAATGTCTTGTCAAGATTAGATATTATTGGAATACTTCTATTTTCAATTGCAATGATTTTTCTATTACTATTCTTACTATCTATGAAGGAGTCTTTTAATCTAGAGCAACTTGTATTGGGTGTAATATTGATGTGTATTTTTATTTGGCATGAGATTAGAACAAAATTACCATTTATAGATATTAAATTATTTGTAAATAATCCTAAATTGTCAAAGGTTTACTTACAGTTTATTATATTAAATTTCTTTAATTATATTTTGTTTTTTGGTCTTCCTAGTTACTTTCAAGATGCACTACATTATAGTGCAAAATCGACTGGTTTATTTATGCTATTTATGTCTGGTATAGGTATATTTATATCTCCATTAACTGGGAGATGGATAGATAAATCTGGTACTAGATTGCCTCTGATGATGTCATCAATTTTTATGCTGATTAGTGCAGTACTTCTTTCAATAATTTTTGTTCATATACCAGTAATAGGAAAGGGAATAATTTTGTCATTAGCAGGTATTAGTTATGGAGTTGGTAATGTGGCATTACAGTCCTCTATGTTTAAAGAAAGCCCTTCTGATAGTATAGGGACAGCTTCAGGTCTGTTTCAAACTAGTCGTTATTTGGGTTCTATTTTAGCAACAGTCTTACTTGGAATGGTATTTGAAGCAAGTATAACATCAGCCCAATTTCAAATATTAGGTTATGTTATGGTGGTTTTAGGCACAATAAGTTTTTTATTGAATTTTGTTTTAAAGAAAGAATTAAGAACAGTAAAATAGTAGATTTATGGATTTAATAAGTTTAGTATTTAATACACTTGAAAATATTGTTTGTAAAACATGAGTGATTGCTATTTATAAACTTCAGTCCTTGAAATGAAGAATATTTGAAAGGTATACAATATTTTGAATTAAAATTAAGCAGAACTTTTAATTAATATTTAGAAGTTCTGCTTAATTTAGTATTTAAATTTTTTTATATAGAAAATAAGATTTGACACTCAGATAAAAAATCATTGCATTTTCAAAGTTTTTTAAATCAAATCCAAGTATCTCATTAATTTTTTCCAATCTATATACTAATGTGTTTCTATGTAAAAACATACTAGTAGATGTCTTAGAAATATTTAAATCATTATTTATAAACTTTATTCCTGTATATAGAAGCTCTTCATCAATAGATTTAATCTTATTAAAGTCTATTAATTTATTGAGTATATTATCTTTATTAATCAAATCAAAAGTTTTATATCTAATGAGGTCAAATAAGTTTAAAAATTTATTTTCAGCGTTATCTTTTACAATATAAGGTAGTAAATCAGAACATAATTGTAATCTAAAATTAAAATCGGATTTATTATCTAATTCACCAAGATAAAAAATATAGGTACTTTGATAAGTTTCAGTTTCAATTATATTTTGTGTATTTACATTAATATCTAAGTCATATTTAGAATTTACAATAAAGAAACTATTATGTTGTATTATATTTATATCATCATATAAGTTATAAAAAATATTTTTTAGATATTCAAAATCTATATGAGATTGATAAATTAAATAAAAGTTACCTTTTAGATTATCAAGATTATTTTCATCTAGAAAGTCAATAACATAAATAGTATTATCGAAAGAAACTAAATTGCTATTAGAGTTTAAACTTTGATTTTCATACGGATAGATATTTATTTCTTTATTAAGTTGTCTTTCTAAAAAACTTTTTAAATCTTCCATAAAGTCTCCTTAAAAATAAGATTATATTCTTATCTTATAGCTAAAGTAGTCTCTTTGTCAAATAGGTGTATTCTGCTGTTATCAACTGAAAGTGTTAAGTCATCACCAACATTAATTCTGTTTTTACTATCAAATCTAATTGTTATCGTATTTTCACCCAATTTTAAGTGAGCATAAGTTTCTGCTCCCATAAGTTCTTTTATTTCAATCTTTGATTTAAAACAAGTGTCAGGATTGGATTTAATAAAATAATCTTCTACATGAATATCTTCTGGTCTGATACCTATAAAAATTTCATTATTAATATAATTTTCTTTTATTAAATCATAGTGTCTTTCTTTATCCAATTTAAGTTTAATATTTTCATTTTGTGCATAGATTTCATTATTCTCCTCTATTAATGTCACATCAATAAAATTCATCTGTGGTGCTCCAATAAATCCTGCAACAAATATATTAGCTGGATAATCATATACATCTTGTGGAGTTGCAATCTGTTGAACTACACCATCTTTCATTACAACAATTCTATCAGCCATAGTCATAGCTTCAACTTGGTCATGTGTTACATAAATAAATGTAGTTCCAAGCTGTTGGTGAAGTTTAGTTATCTCTGTTCTCATGGCGGTTCTAAGTTTTGCATCTAAGTTGGATAAAGGTTCATCCATTAAGAATACTTTAGGATTTCTAACTATTGCACGTCCTAATGCAACCCTTTGTCTCTGTCCTCCAGATAATGTTTTAGGCTTTTTATTTAAAAGAGGTGTTAAATCTAATATTTTAGCAGCTTCTTTAACTTTTTTGTCTATCTCATCTTTGGATAATTTTCTAAGTTTAAGTGCAAATGCCATGTTTTCATAAACTGATAAATGAGGATATAAAGCATAGTTTTGAAAAACCATAGCTATATCTCTATCTTTTGGTTCTATATCATTGACAAGTTTGTCTCCAATGTATAGTTCTCCTTCAGAAATTTCTTCAAGACCAGCAATCATTCTAAGTGTGGTTGATTTACCACAACCAGATGGACCTACTAAGACGATAAATTCTTTATCATTGATATCTATATTTATGTTTTTTACTGCATTAAATCCATTAGAGTAAAGTTTTGATATATTTTTTAATATTACTTCTGACATTGTGTTCTCCTTAATATTTAAATTTTAATTATATAATATCAAATTTTTTTGTTCTATTAAATGTGTAAAATGCCTAAACTTTTTTGTTTAATAATATGATTACTATTATTTTTACATATAATGTAGATTATTATGTAATTGGTAAAAGATATTAAAAGTGATATTTACCACTGTTTCAATAGAATTTAATAATATATGACTTTTAAATTACTACTTATAAGCCTAATTTGGTAAAAATCGAAAAGTCTATGTAATTAAGATATTATTAATAAAAATTTATAAAACAAAAAAGTATGATATTTATGATATAATAAAAGTTATGGAAAAACAGGAATATTACTATAAAGAAGAGAGGTAAACTTATGAATAATTGGATAGAAGTAACTATAAAAACAACAACAGAAGCAGTTGAACCTATAACAAATATACTATATGAACAAGGAGCTGGTGGGGCTGTAATAGAAGACCCAAAAGACTTTTTATTTCAGAAGAAAAATGAATTAGATTGGGATTATGTTGAAGAAGAAGTATTTAAAAAGAATGAAGAAGATAATGTACTTATAAAAACTTACGTTTCAGAAGAAAAAAATGTGATGGAATTTGTCGAAATAATAAAACAAAAAGTTTTAGGCTTAAAAGATTTTGGTATAGATATAGGTGAAGGAAGTGTATCATTAGACCAAGTAAATGAAGCTGATTGGGCAAATGCATGGAAGGCATATTACAAACCAACAAAAGTAGGACAAAGAGTAGTAGTAAAACCTACATGGGAAGATTATACTACACAAGAAGGGGACTTAATAATAGAGCTTGACCCTGGCATGGCATTTGGTACAGGGACACATGAGACTACTAGCATGTGTATCAGAGAATTAGAAAAATATGTGAATAAAGATTCTAAAGTATTTGATATTGGTTGTGGAAGTGGAATCCTTGCAATAGCAGCAGCTAAATTAGGGGCAAAAGAAGTTATAGCTGTAGATTTAGATGAAGTGGCAGTAAAAGTTGCAAAAGAAAATGTGATTGAAAATAAAGTAGAGGAAAATGTATCTGTAATGCATGGAAATTTAACAGATGTAATAAAAGATAAAGCTGATGTAATAGTTGCAAATATAATAGCTGATATAATAAAAATACTAGCAAAAGATGTTCAAAACTTTATGAAAGAAGATGCTATATTCATATCTTCAGGTATAATTTTGGACAAAGTAGAAGAAGTTAAAGAAAGTTTAATTGAAAATGGGTTTGAAATAGTTGAAGTTCAAAAACTAGGTGAATGGTCAGCAATAGTTTCTAAGCTTAAAAAATAGAGGGTATGGTGGAGTATAATGGACAGATTTTTTGTTGAAAAAGATAATATAAATCTACAAGATAAAACTTGCACTATAGAAGGTGAAGATGTAAAGCATATTTCGAAGGTCTTAAGATGTAAGCTAGGCGAGAAGCTTGAGGTATGTGACAAGAATAATAATGAGTATATTTGTGAGATAACGAATATAGATAAAAGTGTGGTTAATTTAAATATTTTAGAAAAAGTAGATATAAATAGAGAATCAGTACTTAAAATAAGATTATATCAGGGACTTCCAAAAGCTCCAAAAATGGAGATGATACTTCAAAAATTAACTGAAGTAGGTGTGGAAGAAATAATATTAGTTCAAACTAAAAGAAGTGTTGCTAAAGTTGATGATAAAAAAGAAGACAAAAAATTTGAACGTTGGGAAAGAATAATTTATGAAGCAGCAAAGCAAAGTAAAAGAGGTAAAATACCAAAGCTAAGAGGTGTTTTAAGTTTTAGAGAAGCTTTAGAAGATATGAAGAAAAATAATATAAATATTTGCCCTTATGAAAATGAAAGGACAGTTTCAATAAAACATGCACTTAAAAAGTGTGATTCTAATATGAATAGTATTGGAGTTTTTGTAGGTCCTGAAGGTGGATTTTCTGAAGAAGAGATAGAACAAATACAACAATATAATTGTAATGTTGTATCATTAGGACCTAGAATATTGAGAACTGAGACAGCTTCTGTTGTAGCATCAACAATAGCTTTGTATGAGCTAAGTGATTTAGGAGGAGAAGAATAAATTGAAAAAAGTAGCTTTTTATACACTTGGGTGTAAAGTAAATCAATATGAAACTGAAGCTATGTTAGAGCTGTTTGAAAAAGATGGTTATGAACAAGTTAATAGTGAAGAATATGCTGATGTTTATGTTATAAATACATGTACAGTTACTCATATGAGTGATAGAAAATCTCGTCAATATATAAGACGAGTTAAAAAGAAAAATCCAGATGCAATAATAGCCGTAGTGGGATGCTATTCTCAGGTATCTCCAGAGGAAATTTTGGATATAGAAGAAGTAAATTTAGTTATGGGTACAAATGATAGAAGAAAGATTGTTGAAGAAATTAAAAAGATAGATGCAAGTAAAAAAGTTAGTACAGTTGATGACATAATGAAAGTTAAAGCATTTGAAGATATAGAAATCAGTCAAACTAATGGAAAGACTAGAGCATTCATGAAAATACAAGATGGATGTGATAGATTTTGTACCTATTGTATAATTCCTTATGCACGAGGACGCGTTAGAAGTAGGGATATTGATAGTATAGTCGATGAAGTGAAAAAATTGGCTAATAATGGCTATAAAGAGGTTGTATTAACAGGAATACATGTTGCCTCTTATGGAAAAGATTTAAAAGATGAGAATATTAAACTTCTTGATGTAATAAAACGAATAAATGAAATAGACAAAATTGAGAGGATTAGACTTAGCTCTGTTGAACCAATATTATTTACAGATGAATTTGTGAATGAAGTTTTAAAGATGGATAAAGTTTGTCCTCATTACCATTTATCACTTCAAAGTGGATGTGATGAAACTTTAAAAAGAATGAATAGAAGATATACAACTTCAGAATACAAAACTATTGTAGATAGATTGAGAAGTAAAATGCCAAATGTCGCAATAACTACAGATGTAATAGTAGGATTTCCAGGAGAGACAAATGATGAATTCAAAGAAACATATGAGTTCTTAAAAGAAATAGAGCTCTCACAAATGCATATTTTTAAATACTCACCAAGAAAAGGAACTCCAGCTGCGACTATGGAAAATCAGGTTGACCCTCAAATGAAACATTTTAGAAGTGAACAACTTTTAAATTTAAGCAAAGTAAATTTTAATAAATTTGCAAATAAATTTATTGGTAGTGAGTTGGATGTTTTATTTGAACAAAATATAGAAGGCAATAAATTTGAGGGGCTAACTTCAAATTATATAAGAGTTGTTGTTGAAAGTGACAAAAATATACAAGGTCAGATATTAAAAGTAAAAATAAATGATGTAAAAAATGAATATGTAGAAGGAATTTTGATATAACGTGTAGAAATTATAATATTTATAAGATAGGAGGTGGAAAAAATGGATTGTATTTTTTGTAAAATAGCGAACGGAGAAATACCTTCAACTAAAGTTTATGAAGATGATAAAGTCTTAGCGTTTAATGACTTAAACCCAGTTGCTCCATACCATATATTGGTAGTACCTAAAAAACATTATGATAGTGTAATTGATATTCCTGATAAAGAGATGGATATTGTGTCACATATTCATGTTGTTATTAATAAAATAGCTAAAGAGAAAGGTTTTGACCAAACTGGATTCAGAATCATAAATAATTGTGGAAGTGATGGAGGGCAAGAAGTTAAACATTTGCACTATCATATTTTAGCTGGTAAAAAGCTTCCTAATTACGAAGCGGGACAAAACTAAACTAAATTATTGAAAAATTGAGTTCCTTCTTGATAAAAATACTTGATAAAAGTAAAAATTTAGTTTATAATAAACAAAGTGTTAGGTTGTAATGCATATTATGCAAAAAGAACATAGTTACAGTCCCAGCATAATTGCGCTATTGGAGGGAGGGAAAAAGAAATGTCAGAAGTAAGAGTTAGAGAGAATGAAACATTAGACAGCGCTTTAAGAAGATTTAAGCGTCAATGTGCAATGTCTGGCATCATGTCAGAAGTGAGAAAAAGAGAGCACTATGATAAGCCAAGCGTTAAGCGTAAGAAAAAAGCTGAAGCAGCAAGAAGAAAAAACGCTAAGAAATAGTAGTAAATAAGAATAAAGAGGTGAAGGGGATGTCCCTTAAGCAAAAGTTACAAGAGGATTTGAAATCTTCTATGAAAAACAAAGATACAGTTAGAAAATCTGTAGTAACTTTAATAAGAGCTTCCATAAAACAGTATGAGGTTGATAATAGAGTCGAGCTTGATGAAGATGGAATTATCGATGTAATAGCAAAGCAATTAAAGCAACGTAGAGATGCATTAGTTGAATTTGAAAAAGCTGGAAGAGAAGACTTAATAAAAGAAACAGAAGCTGAAATTGAAGTTTTAAAAGAGTACCTACCTCAACAATTAAGCGAAGAAGAGTTAGAAGAAATTGTAAAATCTACTATATCTGAAGTAGGAGCAACTTCTATGAAAGATATGGGAAAAATAATGTCAGTTATCCAACCTAAGGTTAAAGGAAGAGCTGATGGAAAACTTATAAATAAGTTGGTAAAACAAAACTTACAATAGATTGATATAGCCTAGAGAGAAATCTCTAGGCTTTTTATATTTTTTGAGAATAACAAGTCATATTTGAGCATATCTATAATCAAAGAAAATTTTGAAAGAAGGGGAAGAATTTGATTATATCAGTAAAGGAAATTAGAAATTTTTTGATAAACATATTGATACCATTAATAATAGGTTACTTAAGTAGTGTTTTAACAATGATTATTAGTGGGACAGATATCTCAACCTACTATTTACAGCTCACAAAGCCAAGCTTTGCACCACCAGCATTTATATTTCCAATAGTTTGGACCATGTTGTACATATTGATGGGTATATCTTCATACTTAATATTAAGGAAGGGTTACAATTTACCTAAAGTAAGAGATGCAATTTTTTATTATGGGTTGCAACTTGCATTAAACTTTGTTTGGTCTATATTATTTTTTGGATTTGGACTTAGATTTACAGCTTTAGTAGACATAATAATAATGATTTTGGTTTCTATAATAATGATTTCAAAGTTTTCTAAAATAGATAAGAGAGCTGGGTACATAAATTTGGTTTATCTGATGTGGCTTGTTTATGCTGGATTTTTAAATTATTTTATATGGTTTATTAATAAATAGAATGTAAAGATTCTGTAAATTACCCTGTACTTTTAATAATATCATATCAAATAAAAAATAAATAGACTATTAAAAAGAATCATTTTCATATACAATAATATTAATTTAAATATAATAAATTTACCAAAATTGTATTTAAAGATTAACATATTAAAGTATTAGAATTGTAAAGGCTCGAAGGGAGAGGTTTTTATGCAAATAATAGTATCTGGGAGACAAATGAAATTAACTGACGGAATAAAAGGATACGTAGATGGAAAATTAAGTAGGTTAGAAAAATACCTTGATCCTGAATCAGAAGTGAAAGTAACAGTAAGTGCGAAAAAGGATAGACAAAAAGTTGAGGTTACAATAATTCCTATTAGTGGACAAATAATAAGAGCAGAAGATGTAGAAGATGATTTATATGCAGCAATTGACATTGTTTGTGACAAATTAAGTAGACAAGTTGTCAAGTATAAAACTAAAGTTAAAGACAAAAGTCAAAATAATAAGAGCATAAGATTTGAAAATATTGACTTTATAGATAACAGCAATGAATTTAATGATTATGATTATGATGATGAAGAAGATGAAAATATAGTTATAGAAAGAAGAAAGAAATTTAATGTAAAACCTATGAGTTCAGAAGAAGCGATACTTCAAATGGAATTGGTAGGACATAATTTCTATATGTTTAGGAATCAAGATAATTTTGAAATAAACATAGTGTATAAACGTAAAGCTGGTGGATATGGTTTAATAGAACAAGATTAATAAAAAAATTGTATACGTTGTAGATTTTATATAAAAAAAATAAAAGGTAATCATGTTGATTTTTTATCAATATGATTACCTTTTTATTGTTTAAATAATATATTAAATATTAGGGTATTATTGTATAAAAATTTTAGAACTAATCTGCTATAACATCAATAAAGTGCATAAATACCTATTTCAAGCATAAAATTAATTAAGGGGGTAATGCTTATGTTAGAAATATCCACTGACTTACAGGTAAATCAACCAGTTGTTACTGTTACAGGTAATACGTTTATTAGTATAGAAAATTATCTATCAATACTTGAGTATGAAGTTGATTTAATAAGAATAAAAACTAAAGTTAAAACGATTAAAATATCTGGGGATAAACTTTCGCTTAAGTATATTACTGATAGTGAGATAGGTATAAAAGGAATTATCTACAATATGGAGTATGTTGATTAGGAGGAGATACACTTGATAAGCTTTATAAGGGGATACTATGTTATAGTTGTGGAAGGAGTAGGACTTGAACAATTTTTAAATCATCTTATAAGAAATGGGATAAGTGTTTACAATGTAACTAGAATAAAAAATACTAAAATTGAGTTTCATATAGATAGACAAGATATAAAAGAATTTAAGAATATTTATAGAGGGAGTAAGTTTGACATAAAGGTAAAACAGAAAACAGGGGTTCCTTTTATTATTAAAAGAATTTATAAGCACAAAGGTATGTGGATTTGTGCTATTCTCTCTTTATTTTTATTGATGTCAACATCACAGTTTGTGACAGATGTATATATACAATCTCCTGAAGGTATAAAAAAAGAAACTCTTAGAAGTGAACTTTACAAAGTTGGAGTAAAACCGGGAGTTTATAAGAAGAGTATTGATAGAAAAGAAGTTAGAGACCATATGATGTCGAAATTTAATGATGTTGCATATTTATCTATCAATGTAAAAGGAACAAATATATTTGTTACTGTTACAAAAAAAGCGGAATCCCTAAAATCTACAGACCAATCAAATTATTGTAATGTAATTGCTTTAAAAAATGGTATAATAGAAAAGGTAATCCCTAGAAGTGGTAAATCTGTCATTAAATCTGGAGATATAGTGCAAAAGGGAGATGTATTGCTAAATGGAGCTAATACAAAATCAATACCAGAAGTATGGGCAAGTACTTTTTATGAATCTGCTAAGAAAGCAAGTTATGTGGATACTGTAAATAAAAAGACAGGAGAAAAGAAGAATATATACACAATAAGCTTTTATGATAAAGAATTTACAATGAGGAAGAATATAAAATATAAAAATTATATTGTTGAAAATAAAGAGAAAAAATTAGCAATAGGAGACTATACTTTTCCAATAAAGATAAAGACGAGTACATTTTATGAAACAAAAAAAGTTGAGGTAAAAAGAAATAAAGAAGAGTTGAAAAAAGAATTATCTGAAAAAGCTTTAAAAGAGTTAGAATACATAATCCCCGCTTCGGCTAGAATAATAGATGTAAAACATAACTTTAAGGTTAATAAAAATATGTTAGAATATTTAATAACAGTTCAAACTAGTGAAAATATTGCTAAAATTTATCCTCTTAGTAAATCAGAGGCAGAAAGATTTATAAAGGAAGAAAGTAAACCAAAAGAAGGAGAAGAGGAAGTTCCTTCTAATCCAGAAAAAAGACCATTAAATGATATAAGAAATGACTTTGATGAGGATAATAATAAAAATAACTCTAATGAAAATAATAGTAATCAAAATAGTGACAACAGTAAAAATAATAATAGTAACAATAATTAATAAAATCAAACTTAAAACTTGAGGAGGAACAATTCAATTGATAATACAAAAAAAATTTACAATAGCAGATGGAAATTTTGAAAGAGAATTATTTGGAAATTTTGATGAAAATGTAAAATTAATAGAGAAAACTTTAAATATAGATGTGATACTTAGAGAAGGCAATATAATTTTAATTGGAGAAGAAAAAAATGTAGATTCTTCATTAAAACTTATGAATGAATTGCATCAAACTGTATCAAACGGTAAACATTTAGATAAACAGAGTATTTCTTATTCATTATCTCTTTTACTTGAAGGTAGTGAACAAAAAATAAAAGAACTTGAAGGAACCATTGTTGTAACGCAAAGAGGAAAAGCTGTTCAACCTAAAACACTAGGTCAAAAAGAATATATAAAGCTTATAGAAAATAATGATATAACTTTTGGTGTTGGACCTGCTGGAACAGGAAAGACTTACCTTGCAGTTGCTATGGCAGTAAAAGCCTTTAAGAGAGATGAAGTTAGTAGAATTATACTTACAAGACCGGCTGTAGAGGCTGGTGAGAGTCTAGGCTTTTTACCAGGAGATTTAAAGGATAAAGTTGACCCATATTTAAGACCATTATATGATGCACTATTTGAAATGTTAGGTGCTGATAAATTCAATAAATATTTAGAAAGAGGTACTATTGAAGTTGCACCACTTGCTTTTATGAGAGGTAGAACGCTTGATAATTCTTTTATAATATTAGATGAAGCTCAAAACACTACTTCTGAACAAATGAAGATGTTTTTAACTAGATTAGGATTTGGTTCTAAAGCTGTAGTTACAGGTGATATAACACAAACAGATTTACCACAAAATAAGAAAAGTGGTCTAATACAAGCTACAGAGATTCTTAAAGGTGTTCCAGGTATTGGGTCTATAATGCTAACAGATAGAGATGTTGTAAGACACGAGTTGGTACAGAGAATAATAAGAGCTTATGAGAAACATGATAAAAGAGAAGAATTTAAAAAAGAAGAACGCAAAAAAATGAAAATACAGGAAAAGACTTTCAAAAGAAAGTAAAAGTGTAGTAATATAGATGTATAGCATTATTAATGAATAAAAAGTAGGTGTAATTAATGGATTTGATATTAGATGATAGACAAGATAAATTAGAAGTAAATGAAGAGTTAATTGAAAAAATAAAGGATATAATCATAGAATGTTTGGATTATGAAGGCTATGATGATAATTATGAGGTGAGTCTTTCTTTTGTAGACAATAAAGAGATTCATGAGTTAAATAGAGAATACAGAGGAGTTGATAGAGTAACTGATGTTTTATCATTTCCTCTTTTAAGTGATGATTTTGAGGATGTTGAGTTAGAAGAAGAATCCCTAGGTGATATAGTAGTGTCTCTTGAAAGAGCTTTAGAACAGAGTATAGAGTATAATCATAGTTTTGAAAGAGAAGTATGTTTTTTAATATGTCATAGTATGTTTCATCTTTTAGGTTATGACCATGATACAGATGAGAATACAAAGGAAATGAGAGAAAAAGAAGAACACATATTGAATAAGTTAAACATAACAAGGGAGTAGTTTTTATGAAACCAGGAAAAACTCGTCAAGGTATAATTAAAGCTTTTAATGCAGCTATAGAAGGGATATTGTATACATTTAAATTTGAAAGAAATATGAAAATACACTATTTAGGCTCAGTTGCTGTGCTTATAATAAGTTTGTTTTTCAACTTCTCAAAATTAGAAATGATAATGTTGTTAATGTCCATATGTTTAGTCGTAGTTGCTGAGATGTTCAATACAGCTATAGAAAAGGCTGTTGATTTAGTAACTGATGAATACCATGTACTTGCTAAGATAGCAAAAGATGTTGCAGCAGGTGGTGTTCTAGTAGCAGCACTAAACTCAGTAGTGGTAGGATATATCTTATTTTATGATAAATTGACAGATATATCTGGGATATTAATTTATAAGATAAGGGAATCAGAATTACATATAACCTTGATATGTATATTATTGGTTCTTATAGCTGTCGTGGTTGTAAAAGCATTGACTTCCACAGGAACGCCTCTAAAAGGAGGTATGCCAAGTGGTCATGCTGCATTAGCATTTGCTATAGCAACTGCAATTACACTTATGACTGAAAGAGTAGTTGCATCTACTCTTGCATATATAATGGCTGTATTAGTTGCCCAAAGTAGGATTGAAGGAAAAATACATACATTTTGGGAAACTATAGCTGGAGCTTTGTTAGGTGTATTAATAGCTATCTTAGTGTTTCAGCTTGGAATGTTCTACAATTAAAATAAATGTACATAAAATATTTAAAATAAAACAAATCTGTGCTAATTAAATTTTTATGATATAATGTAGAGTATTAAATAAAAATAACTTCTAATTATTGTATACAGGAGGAGATGTTGTGGATAACATAGAATTGTTAAAGTTGGCGGAAAATGCCAGACAACATTCTTATGCTCCTTACTCTAGTTTTAGAGTGGGTGCGGCTCTTTTAACTAAGAGTGGTAAAGTTTATACTGGGTGTAATATTGAATGTGCATCATTAGGTGGGACAAATTGCGCAGAAAGAACAGCTATTTTTAAAGCAATATCAGAAGGTGACAAAGATATATATAAAATAGCTATAGCAAGTGATAACTCAGAAAATAATGAGCAGACATATCCTTGTGGAATATGCAGACAGGTAATTATAGAGTTTGGTTCTGATATAAAAATAATAACAGGATATACTAAAGGAGAGGTTTTTGAGCACGATATAAAGGATTTGTTGCCAAACTATTTCTCTGGAAATGATTTAAAATAGATTTAAAATATAAACAAATTTAAAATAATTAAAACAAGAAGATAAATAAAGTTAGGAGACAGTTAATGTTTAAATCAGGTTTTGTCAGTATAGTAGGTAGACCTAATGTAGGAAAATCTACTTTAATGAATAATGTAGTTGGAGAAAAAATAGCTATAATGAGTGATAAACCTCAAACTACAAGAAATACAATACAAGCAGTATATACAGATGAAGAGATGCAGATAGTATTTTTAGATACACCAGGTATTCACAAACCAAAAAATAAATTGGGTGAATTTATGGTGAAGGCAGCAACAGAGGCCTTTAAAAATGTAGATTTAATATTATTTGTAGTTGATGATTCTAAAAAAATAGGTCCTGGAGATAGAAAGATAATAGAGGACTTGAGAAGTGTTAAAACACCAATAATTCTAGTTGTAAACAAAATAGACCAACTAGACCAAAAAGATGAGTTATTTGATATAATCAAAATGTATGATAAAGAAGGTGTTTTTAAAGAAATAGTACCAATATCAGCATTAAAAGGAAAGAACACGGATACTCTAATAAAAGTTATACAAAATTATTTAGAAGAAGGTCCGAAGTATTTTCCAGATTATATGATTACAGACCAGCCAGAGAGAGTATTAATAGCAGAACTTATAAGAGAAAAAGTTCTTCACTATCTTAATGATGAAATACCTCATGGTGTAGCTGTTGAAATTGAAAAAATGAAAGCAAGAAATGATAAAGAAATAGTGGATGTATCTGCTGTAATATATTGTGAAAGAGATTCGCATAAAGGAATAATAATAGGAAAGAATGGTAGGAAGCTAAAAGGAATAGGAAAATCAGCAAGACAAGATATAGAATTGCTTTTAGGTTCACAAATAAATCTTCAATTATGGGTTAAGGTTAAAGAAAATTGGAGAAATCTACAAAATTATATAAATAATTTTGGATATAATGATAAATAAAGGTGGGTTATATGGATAGGAAACTGGATGCTTCCCAAGATTTATTATATGAAGTAAAATCATTAATTGATAATAATAAAGTATTGGAGTTAAGAGAATTAATAGAGGAATATCATATAATTGATATATTCGATATAATGGAAAATTTAGAGGAAGATAAGAAAATTCAATTATTTGAAGTACTTCCTTTAGATATGGCATCTTCTATATTAGAAGAAGGTAGTGTAGAGTTTTTTATTAGTATTTTGTCTAAGCTTGACGTAGAACACTCAAAAAATATACTTGAACTTATGTCTCTTGGAGATATGGCAGATAAATTAAGTGAGCTTGAAGAAGAAGAGAGAGAACATATAATAAATCTTTTAAATCAAGAAAACGCTGAGTATGTAAAAGAACTATTATTCTACGATGAAGACTCTGCTGGTGGAACAATGACTACTGGATATATATCTATAAACAAAGACATGACAGCTCTTGAAGCTATAGACCATATGAGAGAAGAAGCTGAAGAAGCTGAAACTATTTATTATATATATGTGGTGGATGATGAAGAAAAACTAGTTGGAGTATTATCATTAAGAGAATTAATAATAGCAAGAGATGCAAATATAGTAGAAGAATTAATGAGTGAAAATATAATCTCTGTTTATGTTGACGAAGATAGAGAAGAAGCAGTTAGATTAGTATCTAAATACAATTTAATAGCAATTCCAGTAGTGGATAGACAAGAAAAGTTAAAAGGAATAATAACGGTAGATGATATAATCGATGTAATGGAAGAAGAAGCAACAGAAGATATGTATAAATTTGCAGGAAGTTCAGAACATGAAAGAGAAGTTGCTGAAAAAGAAAATCCTACATTGAAAGAGCAGATAATATCAGCACTTAGAGGAAGATTACCTTGGTTGATTATTACATTAATAGGAGGACTGTTGGCTTCCTTAATACTTTCTAATTTAGATTATATAATGAATCCTGTATATGCTCCACTAGTGTTTTTTATACCAGTAGTAATAGGTATGGGTGGAAATATTGGAACTCAATCATCATCCGTTACAGTAATAACATTATCTAATAAAGATTTAAATTTTAGTAATGTGGTAAGAGAAGGTATTGTAGGAATTATTACAGGTCTTTTGTGTAGCATAATAACTGGTATTGTAATTTACTTTGTTATGAGAAAATTAGACATTGTACTAATTGTTTCAATATCATTATTTATAAATATGGTTTTGGGTGCAACAATAGGTGCATTTATGCCTGTTCTATTAAAAAAAATGGATGCAGACCCATCTACAGTTTCATCACCAATTATATCTACAGCTCTTGATATAACTGGTATAGCAGTTTACTTTATAATAACAACGGCATTATTGTCAAAAATTGTTTAATAACTTTATGTATGATTTATCCTCTTCTTACTAAAAATATAAGTATAAATGTAAGAAGGGGGTTTTTTAAAAATGAACAATATAAGTTGGGAAGTTTTTAAAAAAACAGGTAGTATAGATGCATATCTATATTTCTGTGATTGCAAAAACATATATGAAGAAATTGAAGAAGTAAGGGAGAAAAAAGAAGACGATGATAATCCTGAACACCCAGGGGATAGTACTTAAAGCTATAAGGTACAAGGAAAGTGACGTAATACTTACACTATTTACAAGGAAACTTGGAAAAGTATCTGCAATAGCAAAAGGAGCTAAAAAAAATAAGAGCTCCTTACTTTCATCATCACAGTTATTTTCTTATAGCAATTTTACCTTAAAAAAACAAGGTAATATGTACAAGGTTACTCAAAGTGAAATAATAAAAAGTTTTTATAATATATCCTATGATATAGAAGCATTTTCTTATGCTACATATATTACAAAATTAGTTGAGAATTCTATACTTGAAAATCAGACTAATAATAGGTTGTTTATATTACTTGCACAGACATTGTACTTGTATACACAGGAGAATACAGATAATAGGTTTATAACAGCAGCATTCGAGTTGAAATTTTTAGACTATATAGGATTTAAACCTATAGTAAATAAATGCATTAATTGTGAATGTAAAATTTTACAAAATTCTATGTTTAATATCTATGAAGGTGGTATACTATGTAGTAAGTGTAGTAAACTTTTTGATAATAATATAAAATTAGACTTAACAACTGTAAGTCTTATGGAATATGTATTAAATAATGATATTTTAACATGTAGTAAAGCTAAAGTATCAAAATATATAACACATGAGCTTGAAAATATTCTAGATAAGTATTTGAAAGTTTATGTTGATAATATTAATTTTAAATCATTACACGTATTACAAAGTGTAAAAAATAATAAGGGAGTGGATAATGATGAGTAGTAATATAACTATTGAAATGGTTGATTCAGTCTTTGAAAGAGTTCCAGGAGCAACTTATGCAGAAGCAAAAGAAGCATTAGTAGTATGCAATGGAGATGTAATTGAGGCAGTAATATATTTAGAAAATAAAAAAAATACTTGTAATTGTAAAGCAAAATCTGCTAAAGAGACTATGGAAGAAGTGTTTGGTAAGGATGGAGAAAATATAAAACTTCAACTAAAAGAGCTTCTTAGAAAAAGTAGTGTAGTAAGAGTAATAGTAGAAAAAGATGGAAAAACTATGATGAACATTCCTCTAACAGTTGGGGTTGTTGGATTAGCTTTTGTTCCATTAGCTACTTTAGTAGGTTTATCTGCTGCTGTTATAAGTAAATATCGTATAAAAGTTCAAAATGAAGAAGATGGAGAAATTGTAGACTTAGGTGAGTTGAATGAAGAAAAGCTTCATGTTTTGAAGAATATGATAACTAATGCTGCTAAAGATGTGAAGGATGTAGTAGTTGACAAAAAAGAAGACGATAAAGATGTAACTGCTGACCTTATGAAAGAAGAATTTGAAAAGAATAAAGAAGACGAAGACGAAAATAAATAGATATAAAGTGACTTTTAAAAAATGAAGAGAAGATAATTATAAGAATTATCACTAACATTGACAAATTTTATAGAATTTGATATTCTAAAAGTTGTAGAAGAACTATTAAAATAGCCTTTCGTGTAGACGAGAGGCTTTATTGTTATAGGAGGGATTTTTATGAATTTTCAAGAGATGATACTAGCGTTGCAAAAATACTGGTCAAAGCAAGGTTGTATCATGATGCAACCTTATGATATTGAAAAAGGTGCAGGAACTATGAATCCAAATACTTTTTTAAGATCATTAGGACCTGAGCCTTGGCAAGTATGTTATGTAGAGCCTTCAAGAAGACCAGCAGATGGAAGATATGGTGAAAACCCAAACAGACTATATCAACATCATCAGTTCCAAGTTATATTAAAGCCATCTCCAGATAATATACAAGAGTTGTATTTGGAAAGTCTAAAAGAAATTGGGATTGACCCAAGTGAGCATGATATAAGATTTGTTGAAGACAACTGGGAAGCTGCTACAGTTGGTGCTTGGGGACTTGGATGGGAAGTTTGGCTAGATGGTATGGAAATAACTCAATTTACGTATTTCCAACAAGTAGGTAATATTGAATGTGAGCTTGAGACAGGAGAAATTACATATGGATTAGAAAGATTAGCTATGTACATTCAAGAAGTTGATAGTGTTTATGATTTAAAATGGAATGATAAAATAACTTATGGTGAAGTATTTAATAAAGCTGAGTATGAAAACTCAATGTATGCGTTTGAATTATGTGATGCAGATATGTTGTTTAATCTGTTTGATATATATGAAAAAGAAGCATTAAGACTTATGGAAAAAGGACTTGTAATACCTTCATATGATTATGTATTAAAATGTTCTCATGCATTTAATACATTGGATGCAAGAGGCGCAATAGGTGTTAGTCAAAGAGCGTCATTTATAGGTAGAGTTAGAAATATGGCAAAGACTGTTGCAGAAACTTTTGTAAAACAAAGAGAAGAAATGGGATTCCCTCTTTTAAAGGACGGTGACAAATAATGAAAAATTATCTTTTATTTGAAATCGGTGTTGAAGAAATGCCATCTAGATTTGTGGGCAGTACACTAGAACAATTAAAAAACAATCTTAACAAATTATTTGATGAAAATAGAATATCTTTTGACAAAATAAGTGCATATGGTACACCAAGAAGACTGACTTTAGTAGTTGAAGGATTGAGTGATAAACAAAGTGATTTAGAAGAAGAAATAAAAGGTCCTGCTAAGAAAATTGCTGTTGATGCGGAAAATAATTTAACAAAGCCAGCTTTAGGATTTATAAAAAGCAAAGGATTGAGTGAATCTGATATATACTTTAAACAAGTTGGTAAAGATGAATATATCTTTGCTACTATAAAACAAGCTGGAAAAGAGACTTCAGAAGTATTAAAAGATATATTACCAGAGACTATAAAATCTGTAGTATTCCCAAAAGCTATGCGTTGGGGAGGTAAAAATCTTAAATTTGCAAGACCTATAAGATGGATAGTTACATTGTTAAATGACAAGGTATTAGAGTTTGATTTAGAAGGAATAATATCTTCTAATATAACAAAAGGCCATAGATTCTTAGGAGAAAGTACAATAGAAGTCAATTCTATAGAAGATTATCTTGAGAAATTAGAAAAAAATTATATAGTTTTGGACCAAAATAAGAGAAAAGAAATTATAAGAAAACAATGTATAGAAGTTGCAGATTCTTTAGGTGGAGAAGTTGAATTTGATGAAGATTTATTAGAAGAAGTAACTTACTTAGTTGAGTATCCAACTGCTTTTTATGGAGAGTTTGATACAGATTATATAAAGTTACCAAAAGAAGTTGTTATAACTCCTATGAAACAACATCAAAGATATTTCCCAGTGCTTAAAGAAGGAAAACTGTTACCTAACTTTATAGCTGTTAGAAATGGTGATTCTTACAGAATAGATAATGTTAAAGCTGGAAACGAAAAGGTTTTAGAAGCAAGATTAGCAGATGCTTTATTTTTCTATAGAGAAGATACTAAGAGAAACTTAGAAAGTTATATAGAAAAATTAAAAACTGTTGTATTCCAAGTAAAACTAGGAACTATTTATGATAAAACTTTAAGACTTGAAAAATTAAGTGCTGATATACTTGATAGCTTAGGTTTAGTAGACGAAAAGACAGATGCTATGAGAGCTGCTAAGTTATGTAAAGCAGATTTAGTCACTGGAATGGTAGGAGAATTTGACGAATTACAAGGTTTTATGGGAAAAGAATATGCAAAAGTTGGAGGAGAAAATGATATTGTAAGTGAAGCCATTTTTGAACATTATCTTCCAAGATTTGCAGGAGATATACTTCCTAAAACTAATTCAGGGGTTGCCTTATCAATAGCTGATAAATTGGATTCAATAGCAGGTTTCTTTGCTATAGGAATACAACCAACAGGTTCTCAAGACCCATATGCTTTAAGAAGACAAGCTTTAGGTATACTTAGTATACTAATGGATAGAAAAGTTGCTGTAGATATAAAAGTGCTTATTGAACATGCTTTAGATAATTATTCTGAATTAGACTTTAATAAAGAAGAAGTTGTTGAACAAATAATGAATTTCTTCAATGAGAGAGTAAAAAATCTGTTTAAAGATTTAGGAATAAGATATGATGTTGTTGATGCTGTATTAAGTTCTGATATAAATGATGTTTCTGATATGCATATGAGAGCATTAGAGCTTAATAATTGGATAGAAAAGGATGAGTTAGTGGAGATGCTTACTGCATTTAATAGAGTGTCTACTTTAGCTCAAAAAGCAGAATGTGATAAAGTTGACGAATCATTATTGAAAGAAGATGCAGAAATAAAACTTTACAATGAGTTTAAACAAGTAAAGGTAAAAGTTAAGGAATTATTGAAAGATAAGAAATATGGTGTTGCCTTGGATGAGTTTGCATCTTTAAGACCAGTAGTTGATAACTTATTTGATTCAGTTATGGTCATGGATAATGATGAAGCTATCAAGAATAATAGACTTGGTTTACTTAAACAAATATATGATACTATGTTAGAGATTTGTGATTTATCTAAAATAGTTTATAAATAAGAAAATTTAAATTACTTATAAAAAATGAGATAGCTTATAACTATCTCATTTTTTATAAGCAAATATAATAAATTATATCTTATACTTATCAGTTATTTTGTTTAAAATATCACTATCAGAATTTATCCATTCATAAAAATCTCCTGAAGAAACTTCAGATATTTTATAAAGCATTTCAGGAATATCACTAGCTTTAAAATCACCTATAGATTTTCCTAATTTAGTCTTGCCTATTTCAAAACTGCCTCCAACAAACAATTCAAATGTATCTGTAGATACTCCATCAACACTCTTCTTTTTACCACATAAACCGATACTACCAACTTGATGAACACCACAGGAATTTAAGCATCCTGATATATATAATTTTGGTGCTTTATTTAAAACTTCTTCATTATTTTGCAATCTAAAGTAATCTATGATTTCATGTAACATTTTCTGACTGTTTTGTATACCCATTTGACATATTGGGACTCCTATACAAGATATGCTTTGTTCTAATTGAGAATTACAACTAATAGTCTCACTTATCTCCAATATTCTTTTTGCTTCATTTCCATTTAAATTTAAGATGTATAATCCCTCTGTCATTCCTAGTCTAATCATAGGGGACTCAATATTATCTAATTCTTGAAGTAAAATACTTAAATCCTTTGTCGACAAGATACCTCCAACAGGATGTATATATACAGTGTATAAACCATCTTGTTTTTGATGTATCAATCTAGAATCCTGAACATCTATTTTAACACCAGATTTTGAGTAATCTATTTCTTCAACATTGAGTTCAAAGTTACCTTTTTCTTTCTCTAATTTATAATATTCTTTAAATTTTTCTAAAAATAGTTCCTCACCAAGTGTTTCGACCATATATCTAACCCTAGCTTTATTTTTATTTTCATAATTACCATAAGCCATAAAAAACTTAATCATACCTTTAACACAGTATAGTGCATCTTTAGGTTTTATAAGTTCATCAAGTTCTAAAGCTACCTTAGGTTGTTTACCTAAACCTCCACCTAAGAAGACTTTAAAATAAGGGTTGCCATTCTTTAAAGTAGCTACAAATCCTAAATCCTGTATGCTACAGTGAGCAGTATCTGTATAGCAACTAGAATAAGAAACTTTTAATTTTCTAGGTAAATTATATGTAGTAGCATTTTTGATAAAATACTTATCAGTAGCAACTGCATATGGAGTAACATCAAAGGCTTCATCAGGGTCAACTCCAGATAATGGAGATAATCCGACATTTCTAGGATAATTACCACCACCACCTCTAGTAAATATGTCATTTTTTATTCCCTCTTCCATAACATCAACAATAGAATCTATAGATAAATCATGTAATTGTATAGCTTGTCTAGTTGTTAAATGTATCTTATTCAAATCATGTTTAATAGCCATTTCATAGATTTTATTAAGTTGACATTTAGATAAAACTCCAGCAGATACTCTAAGTCTTATCATAAAAGACTTTTTGTCCCTTTGAGCATAAACTCCATATCCACCAGAGAAGCCTTTATATTGTATTTTATTTATCTCCTCATTTAAGAACTTTGAAGAATATTCTTTAAAGTTAGGTAGTTCATTTAACAATTTTTTCTTAAAATTATCCATTATTTCACCTCATTATTAGTCTTGTATAAAACTGATTCTATTGTATAATAGAGATATATATTATTATTATCTAGATAGGATAAAAATATAACAGAACAATATTGTTGAAATAAAAAATAAATAAGATATAGTAAGTATTTTGTTTTTATTTTATAAAATAAGTATAATATTTTTGTTTTATAAAATATAATTAAGATAAATAGATAATTTTGTAATTTTAATATATAATGTTTAGTAGAGTGTTGAAATAGCACTTAATATTCGCAGGAGGAGTATTTGTATATGGGAGAAATAATAAATGCATTAGATAGAGCCCTAGACATAATTTTGCTATTATATCATGAAAAGAGAGAAATGGGAATAACTGAAATAAGTAAGGCTATGGGAGTATATAAAAGTACTGTACATAGAACTTTAGTCACTCTTGAAAACAAAGGTTTTGTTATACAAAACGCAGAGAATGGTAAGTATTGGCTAGGAATAAATTTATATGCAATAGGTATGGTTGTAGGAGAAAAAATGTCATTGACTGAAATAGTAAAACCATATACGAAAAAATTAAATCAAGAATTTAACGAAGTAGTTAATGTATCTATATTAGAAGAAAGAGCTCAAGATTCTCCAAGAAGTATCATAATACATAAAGAATATGGTTCAAATCAATTACTCTCAGTAAATCCATCAGTTGGCTCCAGTAGCGAATGTTATTGTTCAGCAGTTGGGAAATGTCTCATGGCATTTAATGATTCTATAGACTTTGAAAAATATAGAAAGACACCAATACACAAGTATACAGAACATACAATTGATAATTGGGATGATATGATGCTCTTTTTAGCAAAAATAAAAGAACAGGGGTATGCCATAGATGATGAAGAATTAGAACATGGATTAACTTGTATTGGAGCACCTATTTTAGATAAAGATAATAAAGCTATCGCAGCAATAAGTTTATCAGGTCCTACTATAAGAATGAGAGAAGGAGACTTTGAGTATAAAATTAAAAGAGTTATGGAAACTGCAAAAAGTATATCTGAGCTTTTTAGATAATTTTTTAATCGAAACAATAAAAAGAGGTTATATTTAAATTGTTATTTGTGAATATCAGTTTAAATAGAACCTCTTTTTATTTAATCAAAAATTAAATATTCTTAAAATTTAAAATGTTGTTGAAATATATAAGCGAATGTGTTATCTTTTAATTAAGCGATAGAAATAGAACAACGTTCTAAACTACAGAACAAAGCTAAGGCATATATAATGTCTATATAAAATATAAATATTATATATTTAAAATTAAGTAAAAAAATATTACATAAAGGGGAGATTTAAGAAATGGAAAAAGTCAAGTTGAGTGTTGAAAGATGTAAGGGGTGTTATCTTTGTATTGAAGCTTGTAAAAAAGATGCAATAAGTCTTTCTGATTACACAAATAAAAAAGGCTTTGTAACTATCAAAGTTGATGAAGAAAAATGCATTCAATGTGGCGCTTGTTATACAATGTGTCCTGATTTAGTATTTGAGATATTATAAACCATATTTTATTGGAGGGGAGAAAACGTATGCAGAGTTTATTAATTAAGGGAAATGAAGCTTTAGCAGAAGGTGCTATACGTGGTGGCTGTAGATTTTATGCAGGTTATCCAATAACACCACAATCAGAAATATTAGAAATGATGGCATGGAGACAAAAAGAAGTAGGAGGAGTATTTATTCAAGGTGAATCAGAAATAGCCAGTGTAAATATGGTTATGGGAGCAAGTGCACTTGGAGCAAGAGCTATGACTTCTTCATCTGGGCCAGGATTTTCATTAAAACAAGAAGGTATCGCATACTGGGTATCAGCTGGTTTACCAGCAGTTGTAGCATGTGTACAAAGATATGGTATAGGTGATGGATTTATAGGAGCAGGTCAAGATAACTATTGGCAAGCTGTAAAAGGTGGAGGAAATGGAGATTATCATTTAATTGTGTTGGCACCTAACAGTGTTCAAGAAAATATGGATATGGCATATGAGTCTTTTGAATTGGCTGAGAAATATATGCATCCAGTGCTTATACTTTCTGATGCTACAATAGGTCAAATGGTAGAGCCTTGTATAGCTCCACCAATGAAAGAGTATGATAAGGATAAAGCTCCATGGGCAGCAAAAGGAACACCTGTAGGAGAAAAAAATAAAGTTATAACTGATATAACATATTTTGAAGACCAAGATACATGGCAAAAAGGATATATAGAAAAAATGAGAAAAGTCCAAGAAAATGAACAAAGATGGGAAGAAATAGAGATAGAAGATGCTGATGTAGTATTTGTTGCATATGGAATTTCATCAAGAATAGCAGAAGGTGCAGTTAGAGATGCTAGAGCAAAAGGAATAAAATTAGGATTAATAAGACCAAAAACATTGTGGCCTTATCCAAGAAAAGCATTTAAAAAATTGAATGATTCATTGAAAGGTCTTGTAACCGTTGAAATGAACATGATGGCACAAATGAAGGAAGATGTAATTATAGCATGTGATAATAGATTCCCAGTATATTCAGTGGCAACAGCTCAATACATGGCAGAAGTAAATCAATTAATAGATTTTGCTCAACAGATTATAGATGGAAAAGCTAAGCAAGAGGAGGTATTTTAATTATGGCTAAGAAAGCACCAGCAATAATGATGTGTGAAAATATGTTCTGTGGAGGCTGTGGACACTCTATAGTCGATAGAATTATTGGAGAAGTATTAACAGAAATGGATATATGTCAAGATACAATTATATGTTCAGATATAGGATGTAATCATATGTTTCAATTTAGTATGAATGTAGATGTTGTCGTTCCTCCTCATGGTAAAATGGGCGCAGCGATGGCAGCTATGAAAAGAGTTAGACCAGATAAATATATATTTACAATAGCTGGAGATGGTGGAGCTTATGCAATAGGACTTGGGGAAACTATGTCAGCAGCTACTAGAAATGACAATGTTATATTCCTTGTTATGAACAATAATATGTTTGCAATGACAGGGGGTCAAATGGCTCCAACTACTATAGAAGGTCAATATACAGCTTCTACTCCAGGTGGTAGAAATTATGCAGAACATGGTTCAACATTTGATGTTGTAAAAGTTATGGGAAATTTAGATATAGCATATCTAGCAAGAGGAACAATAACTAACCCTAAAGAAATAAATACAACAAAAAGATACATCAAAAAGGCATTAGAAAAACAAAAAGAAAATAAAGGTTTTTGTTTAATAGAAGTACTTGTACCATGTCCAACAAACTGGGGGTTAAAACCAGTAGATGCTATGAAGAGAATCGAAAATGAACTTGTTCCAAAGTATCCACTTGGAGAATTTATTGATTAGGGAGGAAATGATATGTTAAATGAAATCATATGTGCTGGTTTTGGAGGACAGGGAGTTCTTACAGCAGGAAAAATTATAATGTATGTTGCATATAAAGCGGATAAGAAAATTACATGGTTCCCATCTTACGGAAATGAGATGAGAGGAGGAAGTGCAAATTGTAATGTTGTTGTAAGTGATGAAAAAATTGCAAATCCTTGTGTAAAAAATCCAGATATATTATTAGGAATGAATAGTGTATCAGTAGATAAGTATGAAAGTTTAATGAAAGCAAATGGTTATATGTTTGTCAATGAATCACTAGTAGGTAAGGATAGAAAATATAGAGAAGACATTAATGTTATAAAAGTACCTGTTACTGAAATCGCACAAAATTTAGGTAATGAAAAAGCTGCTAATATTTGTATGTTAGGTGTAATGGTGAAGAATTTAGATTTATTTACAAAGGAAGAGTTTGAAAGTGGTATGTGTGAATACTTTGAAAATCAAGGTAAAGGTAAGTTTAATGCCAAAAATATAGAAGCATTTGAAGCTGGGTATGATTATAAGTGAATATTTTAAATATTTAAAATAATTATTGAAATACTTATTTTTATATGTTAGTATTTAATTAATAAAATATAGAACGTCGTTCTGGATAGTAGGACGTGGAAATTTAGGTTGAAATATCAGAACGATGTTCTATATAGTGAAACTGGGGGGTGTTAAATTGAAAATTCTAGTAATAAATCCTGGTGGGACATCTACAAAGATTTCTGTTTTCCAAGATGAAAATGAAGTTTTGAAAAAAAATATAACTCATACAAGAGAGGATTTAAAAAAATTTTCTAAAGTATTTGATGAATATGACTATAGAAAACAACTAATAGTGGATATTTTAAGTAGTGAGAATCATATTATAAATTCTTTTGACGCAGTAGTTGGCCGTGGTGGACTTATGAAAGCTATAAAAGGTGGCACTTATACTGTGAGTGAAGAAATGATTGAGGACATGAGAAATGAAATAAATGGAGAACATGCATCGAATCTAGGTGCATTGTTGGCTAAGACTATAGCCGATGAAATAGGAGTACAATCATTTGTAGTAGACCCAGTTTCTGTAGATGAATTTGATGATGTATCAAGGATTACAGGAATTTCAGACATAGAAAAAGCTAGTTGGTTACATGCATTAAATCATAAGGCTGTTTCAAGAAAGATTGCACAAAAACTAGGTGGAAAATATGAGGATTATAACTTTATTGTAGCTCATCTAGGTTCAGGAATATCAATTGTAGCACATAAACAAGGAAAAATGATTGATGGAAGTGGTGGAAGGTCTGATGGTCCATTTTCTCCAGAAAGAAGTGGTGGATTACTTGCATATCCTCTTGTAGAATTGTGTTACTCTGGAAAATATACTCATGACGAAATGGTTGCAAAAGTAAGTTCAATTGGAGGAATGTACGATTATTTAGGCACTAAAGATATGATAGAAATTGAGAATAGAATTAAGGATGGTGATAAAAAAGCAAAACTTATAATGGATGCATTTATTTATCAAGTAGCAAAAGAAATCTCTATGTATGGGGCTTCACTTTCAGGGGATGTAGATAGAATTATTTTAACTGGGGGGATATCACATTCGGAAATGGTAATTAAAGGAGTCATAGAGAAAGTTTCGTATTTGGCACCAGTAGAGACAGTTCCAGGAGAAATGGAAATGGAAGCACTTGCTCTTGGAGCACTTAGAGTACTTAAAGGAGAAGAAATAGCAAAAACTTATTAATATTTAGGAGAAAGAGTATGTTAAAAGATTTTAATAATTTATTAGAAGAGGCTAAAAAGCTTGAACCTGTTATTGTAAGTGTTGCTGTTGCAGAAGATAAAGAAGTATTAAAAGCTGTGAAATCAGCAACAGATTTAAATATTATAAAGCCAATTCTTGTAGGAGACAAGGATAAAATAGAAAATATATCGAAAGAAATTGGATTAAAAGGTCACGAAATAATAGGATGTCAAAATCCTGAAGAGTCAGTCAAAAAAGCTGTAGAGATAGTTAAGAATAAAGAAGCTAAAGTTCTTATGAAGGGATTAGTTAATACAAGTGTCTATATGAGAGCTATATTAAATAAAGAGACTGGTCTTAGAACAGGGAGATTATTGAGTTTACTTGCAGTATATGAATTACCTCAATATCACAAACTTATTTATTGCACTGATAGTGGTATAAATGTATCACCAAATTTAAATCAAAAAAAAGATATAATGATAAATGCACTTCTTACTATGAAGAGTATAGGCATGGAAAATCCTAAAACTGCTATACTTACTGCAAATGAAATGGTAGACCATAAAATACAATCTACAGTAGATGCAAACCTGCTTGTAGAGATGGAGAAATCAGGAGAAATACCAAAGTGTATAGCAGAAGGTCCAATAGCATTTGATGTGGCATTTGATGCACATGCAGCAGAACATAAAGGTATTAAAAGTAATATAGCTGGAGATGTCGATTTACTAGTATTTCCAAATATAGAAGCAGGGAATATATTAGGAAAATCATGGCTTAGATTTAATCAAGCTAAGTGGGCAGGTATAGTTTTAGGAGCAACAAATCCAATAATTTTAGGTTCACGTTCTGATACAGCAGAAATTAAAATAAATTCAATAGCATTAGCGTGCTTAGCATCAAAATAAGAAATTATTATTAAGGAGGAGAAAGTATTATGAAATATGCAAAAAGAATGGATATGGTAAAAGCTTCAGCTATAAGAGCTTCTCAAAAGAAAATAGCTCAGAAAGTGGCAAGTGGAGGTACTGTTATATCTTTTGCTGCAGGACTTCCTGACCCAAACTTATTTCCAATAGAAGAGATAAGTGAAGTAACTCAAAAAGTACTTAGCGAAAGAGGAAAATTTGCTTTAGCATATGGACCTACTAAAGGTGAAGATGAGTTATTGGAGTTATTAGTAAAAAGAATGAAGGAAGAAGAAAATATTGATACAAAAGCAGAAAATATCATAATAACTACTGGTTCACAACAAGGTATATCTCTTAGTGCTATGATTTTATTAGAAAAAGGAGATATAGTAGTTACAGAAAATCCAAGTTACTTAGGTGCAATAAATGCATTTAGACCTTATGAATGTGATTTTTTAGGCGTAGATACTGATGATGAAGGAATGGTAACAGATGATTTGGATAAAATATTATCTGAAAATTCTAACATAAAGGTAATCTATGTAATACCAACATTTCAAAACCCTACAGGAAAAACATGGTCTTTACAAAGAAGAAAAGATTTTATGGAAGTTGTGAATAAATATGATGTCATAGTAATAGAAGACAATCCTTATGGGGAAATAAGATTTACACCAGAGCCTCTACCTACACTTAAATCTCTTGATACTAAAGATAAAGTATTATATCTAGGTTCATTTTCAAAAGTATTATGCCCAGGATTTAGAGTTGCTTGGATGTGTGGGAATGTAGACATCATAGATAAAGCAGAACTTTTGAAACAAGGTATAGATTTACAGTCAAATCAATTTTCTCAAGTACAAGTAATAGAATTTTTAAAGAAATATAATTTAAATGAGCATATAGAAAAAATAAGAGCTGAGTACAAAAAAAGATGTTTATTGATGTTAGATGCTATGAAAAAACATTTTCCAGAGGAAGCTAAGTATACAAAGCCAGATGGAGGAATGTTTATATGGGTTGAACTTCCTGAAAGTATAAATGTAGATGATTTACTAGACAAGGCTATTGATGCTGGAGTTGCTTATGTTTCTGGAGAATCATTCTTTGCAAATAATGGACCAAAAAATACTATGAGACTTAACTATACAACAATGTCAGAAGAGCAAATCGTTAATGGAATTCAAATACTTGCAGAAGTTATAAAAAAAGAACTCAATTATGCTTGTGAATAAATATAAAAAGTGAGGGCTTAAATATGGGAGAAAAAGGGAACGGTATAAAGTTTGGAAAGTTAATGTTTCAACTTGTTATTATAGCGATATCTTGGGAATTAGTTTATATTATACCATTTATCCAATATACATTATATGATCCAATCTTAAAAGCATTAGAGTGTACAAATACTCAACTAGGTTTTCTACTTACAATTTATGGATTAGGTAATATATTTGGAGCTCCTATAGGGGGTTGGTTAGCAGATAGATTTGATTATAGAAAGATAATTTTAGGTTCTGTATTTCTTAATGGATTAGTATCATTTGCATTTGCATTTAACATGAACTATCCGTTTGCAGTTGCAACTTGGGTAGGTTGTGCAATCACATCATTAGTTATGAACTATCCTTCAATGGTAAAGATACTTAGAGTTATAGGAAAAGATAATCAAGGTAAAGTTTATGGATTCAATGAAGCGATGGTTGGAGTTTCTGGAGTAGTAATGGGAGCAATATTCTTATATATTTATACATGTTTTTCAACTCCTGTATTGGGTATGAGATGGGTAATGATATCTCTAGGAGTATTATCAATAGTAATGTGCCCAGTATTATGGTTTGTAATTAGAGATGTAGATATCAGAGAAGACAAAGAAGAAGAAGCAAGTGAAAAAATGTCTGCTGGTGATTTTATGACAGTACTAAAATCACCAAATACTTGGCTAGTAGGAATAAGCATATTCTGTGTATATTCATTCACAGTTACAATGTCTTATTTTACACCATATATAACATCAGTGCTTGGAGGTTCTGTGGCATTGTCTGGGGCATTAGCAATAATAAGACAACATGGTCTAAAATTGTTTGGAGCACCATTTGGAGGATATTGTGCAGATAAAGTAAAATCACCTACAAAAGTACTCCTACCAATATATGTATTTGGTATAGCAGTGATAGTTTTATTCCTAGTATTACCTGCATCAACTCCAATGACTATATTTATAGCTCTAACATTTGTAGTAGGTATATTAGGTTACATGGGAAAAGGTATATATTATGCAGTTCAAGATGAAGTAAAAGTTCCAGTTAAATACTCAGCAACTACTATAGGTATAGCTGCAGCTTTAGGATTCTCACCAGATGTATTCCAATTTGCATTAATAGGACATTGGATAGATACTTATGGTAATAAAGGTTACACATATACATTTATATTCCAGATAGCAATTTTAATAATTGGTATACTATCTTGTTTGTATATATTAAAAGTTAAGAAGAAAAGAGAAAGTAAGTTAGAAGCATAAATATTGTAAAAATATCAAATTATTAAGTTTTATAGCAATACTTAAAATTTAAAGTGAAACACATCAAAATGTTATCAAGTTTTCTAGGTTTTAGTATAAAGTTACCCCTAAAGGTCTGGAATTGAGTAGCAATTATCATCTATTTATATATTTACATAAACCTATTTAATTTAAATTTTAAAAAATTTTCAAGAATAGGTGGTAATTGTACTCAATTTTACACCTCATAATAAATACGAAAATTTAAAATCTAACTATATACGATTTAATTATATACTAATAATTGTATATAGAACTATTTATATAGTAACAGTTTCAGGCTTTTCATTACATGTATTCCAATTTATATTGTTTGATTGTTTGTCAAATACATATCGTTAAAAAGTTTATAAATTTACGTTTATATATCGATTAATATTCTTTGTTTTAGAGATAGATACTTAATAGTTTGTGGAGAAAAAATAATATAAATAGAAGATAGATTTTTTAGATATATTGAGTTATAGGTTATATAGAATGTTGAAACATAGCTACTTAAATTATTGTCTATAAATATAAAATGAATGGTGGTGAGTTAAGTGACCGATTTAGTTAACACCATTAATGGAATTGTTTGGTCACCTGTATTAGTTGCAATGTGTTTGTGTATAGGATTATATTTTTCACTGAAATTAAGATTTTTTCAAATAAAAGATGTAAAAGAAATGTTTTCTCTTTTGCTTGAAGGAGATAGCTCTCATGTTGGAATATCTTCGTTTCAAGGATTTGCTACATCCATGGCAGGAAGGATAGGAACTGGAAATATAGCTGGTGTAGCTGTCGCGATAGCAATGGGAGGGCCAGGAGCATTAGTATGGATGTGCATAATGGCTACATTAGGGTCGGCAACTGCATTTGTAGAGTCTACTTTAGCTCAGATATATAAGGATGAGCATGATGGGCAGTATAGAGGAGGTCCTCCTTATTATTTTGAAAAAGGTCTTGGTTGGAAAAAATGTTCAATTTTATTTTCAGTAGTTGCAATAATAAGCTATACATTTTTTATGCCTGGAACACAATCAAATACTCTATATCTAGCAATGAATCAAGCATTTGGATTTTCAAAAATGACAATAGCAGTTGCATCTTCTGTTGCACTAGGAATAATAATTTTTGGAGGAATTAAAAGGATTGGTTTATTTGCTGAGAAAGTAGTACCTATAATGGGGGGAGCATACCTTATTATGACATTGGTAATAATCATAGCAAATATAAATCTAGTTCCTGAAGCTATTATGACAATGTTTAAATCTGCATTTGGATTTGGTTCAGCTTTTGGAGGTATGTTAGGTTCAGCAATATCTTGGGGAGTAAAAAGAGGTATATACTCAAATGAAGCAGGAGAAGGTTCTGGAACTTATGGTGCAGCAGCAGCGGAAGTTAGCCACCCAGCCAAACAAGGATTAGTCCAAGCTTTTTCTGTTTATGTAGATACTCTATTAATATGTATGGCTACAGGTATTATGATTATAATAACAGGAATGTATAATGTTACAGATGTGTACACAACATTACCAGGTGTAGAACCAGGTCCACAATTTGTACAGAGTGCAGTAAATACATTATATCCTCAATTAGGTGATATTTTTATAGCAATAGTTTTACTACTGTTTACATTTACAACTTTATTAGCATTCTCATATATGATGGAGACTAATGTATCTTACTTAGTGACTAGAATTAAAGCAGAGAAACATGAAAAGTACATAATTAATGTCTGTAGATTTATGCTTATAATATGTGCAGCAATGTGTTGCTTTATAGAACCACTTACAAGTTGGGCACTTGGTGATATATGTATAGGTGTATTAACATATATAAACCTAGTTGGTATATTTACACTAAAAAAACCAGCTATAAAAGCATATTATGATTACCAAAGACAGAAAAAGATGGGAGTAAAAAGGAGCGATAGAACTTTTAATCCTATAGAACTGGATATAAAAAATGCTGGATTTTGGGAAAACAGGTGCATAAAAGATAATAAACATAAGTTAAATTAAAGAGATTTTATAGAGTCCTATACATGTTTTATTTAATGTTATGTATGTGAGAAAAACTGAATGTTAGAGTAAATATATTTAAACTTTTAAATTATTGAAGATTATTTTATGAATGTGAAATATAGAGTATTTATATTTGAAATTGTTATTTTAGATAGTAGTATATAGTAAGATTATTTATTTTAATAGATATAAGGATATTTGGATATTCATTGTGTGATTAAATTTTACAGTGGCAATATCATTAAATTTTATAAGAAATCTAATAATATTGTCACTGTAGATATATTATAAGTTCAATATAGTAAATTAAAGTTTATAATAGGATACAAGAGTTAATAAATAAATTTAGTGGGAGGTAAGATTGATATGAAAGAAAAAATAACACAGGTAGCGGATTTAAAGAAAGAAAAGATTTTAGGTCTATGTCAATCTTTATATGATGAGCCAGAAATTGCCCTACAAGAATATAAGTCTGCTAAAAAAATAGCAGAATTTCTAAGAGAAGAAGGATTTGAGGTTGAGGAAAATTTGGCTGGTATGGCTACAGCTTTTAAAGCAACTAAGAAAAATGGTGATGGTCCAAGAATAGCCTTTATAGCAGAATACGATGCTCTTCCAGGTAATGGCCATGCATGTGGACATCATTTGATAGCGTCAATGGGAGTTGGAGCTGGAATAGCTCTTTCAAGTATACTAGATACTTACAAAGGAGAAGTAAGTATAATTGGTACACCTGCTGAAGAAACTGGAGATGGAAAACCTTACTTAATAGAACATGGAGTATTTGATGGATATGATGCAGCAATGATGATACATCCAAATTCAAAGACTTGTGTAACACCAGAAATTATAGCAATAGGAGGATTAGATTTCATATTCACTGGGAAAGCATCTCATGCAGGGGCTAAGCCATATAATGGAATAAATGCTTTGGATGCAGTAGTGTTATTGTATAATAATGTGAATGCATTGAGACAACAATTGGTAGATGGAACTAGAATACATGGTATCATACTAGAAGCAGGAACTGCTGCAAATGTAATACCTGACATGGGAAAAGTAAGACTAGAAATACGAGCAAAAGAGCAAGACTACTTTGATGAGGTAGTTGAAAAAGTAAAAAATTGTGCTAGAGGAGCTGCAATAGCTACTGGCTGTGAACTTGAGTTTTACCATTTTGAGCCAACTTGCCAAGGTTTAAATGCAAATAAGGTTTTAACAGGTATCTTTACAAAAATTATGGAGGAATTTGGTATATATGATGACGATGAACAAGTATTATTAGGTTCGACAGATATGGGAAATCTAAGTCAAATGATACCATGTATACACCCTTTAATGAAATTCTCAGAAAATTGCGAAGAGCTACATACAAAGGAATTTTTGAAAGCTTCTATGAATCCATATGCAAAAAACAGAGTGATTGATGGTATAAAGATATTAGCTTTAACAGGCTTTAGTTTATTTGAAAACCCAGACTTAATTAAAAAGATGAAAGAAGAGTAGACTTTAGATAAAGGGGATTTTGCTATGACTAATAAAACTGAAGGCAAAAAGAGAAAATTATCATTCCCAGATGCATATGTTTTGATGATAGGTCTCATAATATTTGCAGCTATAATGACCTATATTGTTCCTTCTGGAACATATAATAGAGTTGAAGATTTAACTACTGGAAATATGCTTGTGCAAGCAGGAAGTTTTAAATATGGAGAACAACATCCAGTCAGTATAATGGATGTATTTAGAGCTATACCAAGTGGGCTTGGGAAAAATTCTGTAACAGTTTTCTTTGTACTTATTATTGGAGGTGCATTTGGTATAGTAAATTCTACTGGCTCACTAGATGCTTTGATTGGAAGAGTTATTTCTAAAAGTCAGGGAAGCAAAAAAGGCGAGATTATAATTACCTGCTTAGTATTGACTTTTGGTTTAGCTGGTGGAGTGGTAGGTATGTATGAAGAATGTATTGCATTCTTGCCTATATTAATGACTCTGTGTATTGCTTTAGGGTATGATGCTTTAGTTGCTGCAGGTATTTTACTTCTAGGGCTCGCATCAGGTTATGGTTCGGCTACTATTAATCCTTTTACTGTAGGACTGGCACAAGGTATTTCTGGATTGCCACTTTTTTCAGGAATGTGGTTTAGATGGATATTTTGGATTTGTACCATGATTTTACTTTCAACATACATAATTTTTTATTGTAAAAAAATAAAAAAAGACCCAAGCAAAAGTTTAGTAGCAGATATTGATTATAGCCATTGGCAATTAGATAAGTCTTCCATTAAAGAAAAATTGTCTGCTGGAAATATAAGAGTATTAGTTACATTCTTTGGTGGGATACTTGCCTTGATGATATTGATTGTAAAGTTTTCTTTGAGTATGTCAGACTTATCAGCTTATTTTTTTGCTTTAGGAATCTTATGTGGAGTAGTCTATGGAATGAGCCCAAATAAAATTGCTTCTGGATTCGTGAAAGGTATGCAAGAAATGGTCTATCCAGCTATTTTGATAGGATTTGCATCTAGTATAGTAGTTATATTAGAACAGGGAGTAATTTTAGATTCAATAGTTCATGGATTGTCATTAGTGTTGAATTATGTTCCTAGAATTTTTAGTGGTGGAGTAATGATGATTATGCAGTCTGTAATCAATTTCTTTATACCTTCAGGTACTGGTCAAGCTATGGTAACAATGCCACTTATGGCTCCACTTGCAGATGTTATAGGTATACCTAGACAGGTTGCAGTGTTAGCTTATCAAATGGGCGATGGATTTGCAAATGGAATAGTTCCAACGCTTGGAGTTCTTATGGCTGGAATATCTATTGCTCATGTACCTTATACAAGATGGTTTAAATTTGCATCAAAGATAATACTTATGGAATTGGTCTTAGGATTTATATTTTTGATGATTGCAGTACAGATTAATTTAGGTCCTTTTTAAAAAATTAAAATATATTTTGATTAAACATATTAAATTATAATATAATAAATTACATTTAAATATAGTTTTGAAAACAAAAGGTGAACTCTTTAGAGTTCACCTTTTTAATTTAATTTTCTAATTTATAAAAAAAGTTTTAAAAAAGGCTTGACCTGAAGTTAACTTAAGGTTGTATATTAAAACAAGATACTTATAAGGAGTGTGATGCTTATGACAATTAAAGAAGCTTCAAAACGTACTGGGATATCAGTAGATAATTTACGTTATTATGAGAGGATAGGATTAATACCACCTATTCCTAAAAATAAGTCTGGAATTCGTGATTATGATGAACGTGCTATCCATTGGATTGAGTTTGTGATGAAGTTTAAGAAAGCAGGAGCTTCTTTAGAAGCTATTATTGAATATGTACGACTTGCATGTTCTGATGATGATACAAAGGAAGTACGTAGAGAAATATTGATAGAAGTAAAGGAAGGTTTGACTACACAGATTAATAAACTTCAGGAATGCTTAGATGTTGTTGAGTATAAAGTTGAAAATTATTATAACTTGTGTGACCCTGTAACACAACAAATGGTTAAGGAATGGAAAGAAAAAGATGAATATAAAAAATAAAAGAAAAGAGGTAGTTATATATGAAAAAAGATTTAGGCTCTGTAATAGGATTATACCCTACACCATTAGTAGTTGTTGGAGTAGTAATTGATAAAATACCCAACTGGATGCTAGTAGGACATTTGGGTATTATTGGACATGACCATATTATGATAAGTTTAGCAAAATCACACTATACAAATAAAGGAATTAGAGAAAGTAAAGTACTCTCTGTAAATGTTGTGGATGAGTCTATGTTGCCAAAAGCAGATTATGTTGGTTGTGTAAGTGGAAGCAAAATTGATAAATCAAAAGTATTTGAATACGAAATAGGTAATGAAGGTGCTCCACTAATAAAAGAATCAAAACTAAACATGGAATGTTATGTGGATGATATTTATGAGACAAATGGATTTGAAAATTTCATCTTAAAAATAAGTCATACATATGCAGATGAAGAAATTTTAAATGAAGAAAATAAAATCGATTATGATAAACTAAAACCAATTTTATTTGAGATGCCTGGTTATACATATTTAAAAACAGGAAATACAGTTGCTAAATGTATGACATTAAAAAATAAGGGGGAATAGATATGAGTAAAAAAAATATTGTAGTATACTTTTCAAGTTCATCAAACACTAAAAGAATTGCAGAGATTATTCAAAAATACACATTAGCAGATATACAAGAGATATTTTCAGAAACACCATACACAAAGGATTATAATGCACTAGTAAAACAAGCTCAACAAGAAATACAAAGCGGTATTATGCCTAGTATTAAGAAAATGTCATATGATTTAAGTAATTATGATACTATTTTTTTAGGTACGCCTAATTGGTGGAGTACAATTGCACCACCTATAGCAACTTTACTTAGTCAAAATAATTTAAGTGGAAAAAATATTATACCTTTTATTACTCATGGAGGTGGTGGAAAAGGTCATGCTAACAAGGATATAAAAAAATTATGTCCTAATTCAAAAATTTTAGATATGTTTGATATTTATGGAAATGGTGGAAATGCTGCAGAAGAAAAAATTATTTCATGGCTTAAAAGAATAGATATGTATGAACAAAAGTAATATTTTAGGCTTACACAATTAATTTAGATAATAGAAATTTAAATAATCCTATATAAATCTAGTACTTATTATACTTTTTAGATTTATGAACTTATTATAGCAAAAAATATCATGAAAGGTTATAGTTCTAATGATAAAATCAAGTACAAGATATATATAGGAGGTAACAAGATGGAAACTTCAAAAGTAAGAACTTTCGAATTATGTGGTACAAACTATGAAATAGGATATAAGTTAGGAAAATCAATTGAAAATATGCCAGAGTTGATATGTGAACAGACTAATAAATCTAATGTTGTAACTAAAGAAGAAGAAAAATGTATGATAGAGTTATTTGATAAATATTGCCAAGGTCTTAATGAAGAATTACAAGGTTTCGCTGATGCTATTCAAGTAGACAGTAGTCAACTTTTATACTATACTATGACCTATCTTAGACCAGGTTGCAGTCAATTTGCTTTAACACCAGAATTAACTGAAAATGGGCATGTTCTCTTTGCTCGTAATTTTGATTTCTCACACCATATGGAAGATTTTGCTTTATGTAAAACTAAAGTGGTTGGCAAATATGCACACATTGGAACTACAGTCATGCAATTTGGAAGAAGTGAAGGTATGAATGAATGTGGTTTAGGGGTAAGTCAAACATCTTGTGGTTATCCTGTAGGAGGTCAAGAGGGTATGAGAAAACCTAAAATTGTAGGTTTACAGTTTTGGGCTGTTATTAGATATTTATTAGAAAATTGTAAAGATGTAGAGGAGGCATTAGAATATATAGAAGATATGCCTATTGCATATAACATTAATTTATTACTTGCAGATAAGTCTGGAAATATTGTACTTTTAGAAACTTTAGATGGGAAAAAAGAGGTAAAGAGAATAAATAAATTTGAAGATAAGAGAGAATATTTTCTTCATTCTACAAATCATATTCATATTGATAAGCTTCATAAATTGGAACCTCAGTCAATGAATAATTCTATTTATAGATATAAGTTAATTAAAGAATATGTAGATAATTCTAAAAAAATTAGTGAGAGAGATTTAATGGATTTTTTAACTTTAAAATATCCATATGGGTTATCTTGTAATTATTATAATGATTTTTTTGGAACTTTAAAAAGTATAGTTATGGATTTAAATACAGGAAAGTTTAATATATTATGGGGTGGATTAGAAAGTAATGTATGGAATGTCTACTATTTAAACGACAATATTAAATCTACAACACAGATAATAAATATAGATATTGAAAAAGCACCATCTGATTTTTTTAAGATGATTGAATAAAAAACACATTTGATACACTGAAAGAGAGGGTAAATAATATGAAAAAGCTGATTTTATGTGTTTGTATGTTATGTTTTATTATATCAGGTTATAATTATATCAAAATTACAAACACAGAAAAAGAAGCACAAGCCAAGCTACAAGAAGAAACTGTAGATACAAAACAACCAGAAGAAATCATAAATATTAAGGATATTAATAAGGATAATAAAATGAAAATTCAGGTATCAGGAAATGGAAATACTATTGTATATGAATTGAATGATTCACAGGCAGCAAAGGATTTATATGAACAACTTCCTTTGACAATGGAAGTAGAAAATTTTAGTACTAATGAGAAAATATTTTATCCACATAAAAAGCTAAATACCACAGATACACCTATGGCGAATGCTGATAAAGGAACATTAGCTTATTATTCTCCATGGGATGATGTTGTAATGTTTTATGACTATTCTGGAAGTAACAGTAATCTTTATGAATTAGGTGTTGCTATATCAGGTGAAGATTATATTGATACACTTTCGAAAACAATCAAGATTACAGTACAAGAATAAATTATAATATGATGAAATCTGATAATAAAACTTATTATTATAGATAGGTTTTACATGTAATATAAGATACATAAATGATAAATTCTTATTATATCCTAGTAGATATAATAAGAATTTCTAATCTTTATATAACATATAGAGTTAGGTTGAAAATTAAAAATAGGAGGCATTATATGGAAATAATCAAATTAAATAATAATTTGGAAATGCCATTGTTAGGTTTTGGTGTATTTCAGGTAACTGATTATGAAGAATGTAAAAAAAGTGTTTTAAATGCATTGCGTACGGGGTATCGTCTAATTGATACAGCAGCTTGTTATGGAAATGAGAAAGCAGTGGGTGATGCAATTCGTGAAAGTGGGATTTCAAGAGAAGAGATATTTATTTGTTCAAAGGTGTGGATTCAGGATGCTGGTTATGAAACAACTAAAATATCTTTTGAAAAGACACTATCTAATTTACAAATAGACTATTTAGACTTATATCTTATTCATATGCCTTATGGGGATTATCATGGAAGCTGGAAAGCAATGGAGGAACTTTACCATATGGGAAAAATCAAATCAATTGGTGTGTGCAATTTCCTATCAGATCGCTTGATTGATTTGATTTTAAGCCATAACATTACCCCATCAGTCAATCAGATTGAACTGCATCCATTCTGTCAGCAGAAAAAATTACGTAATATTATGGAAAAATATGATATTAAGTCTATGGCATGGGCGCCATTTGCAGAAGGACAAAAAAATATTTTTCAAAATAGTTTGTTGGCAGAGATTGGAGCCTCTTATAGGAAAACACCTGCTCAAGTTATTTTAAAATGGCTTAATCAAAGTAGTATCATAGCAATTCCAAAGTCTGTTCATTTGGAAAGGATACAGGAAAATTATCAGATTGATGACTTTTACCTTTCTAATGCAGATATGGAGAAAATTTCTAATATGGATTTGGAAGATAGTCTTATTCTTGATATTTCAAATTTAAATGAAGTTTATCGATTGCATAGAATACGATTTGAACAATAATATTTTCGTAAGAGAAAAATACGTTTTGTGTGAGTGAGTATTATGCTTTCCTATAGATACTTTGTTCTAAGGGATAATCAAATGCTTAGTTCTTTTTTATTTAATTCTATAAACAATTTAAAAATTGTAAAATAATAAAGAGTATATAGAAATGTATTGAATTATTTATTATATTTTAGTATATTAACAAAATAGTATTAATTTAGATAAGTATAGTTACTATTTATAAGAATATCTAATTTAGGGAGGTGTCATATTGGATTACTTAAATTATTTTGAAAAAGCTGTAGTATATATTGAGAATAATCTAAAAGAAAATATAACTGTAAATGATGTGGCAAAAGAATCTGGATATTCTTATTATCATTTGACACGCCTATTCAAGTCTATGTTTGGTGAAAGTGTAGGAAGTTATATAAAAAAAAGACGCTTGGTCAATAGCACAAAAGAGCTTTTATACAGTGAGAAAAAGATAATAGATATAGCTATTGATAGTGGTTTTGAATCTTCAGAGGCATTTAGTAGAGCATTTAAATCTGTATATAAAGTTAGTCCTATGGAATATAGAAAAAACAGAATAGATGTATTTGTTGGTAAAAAGAAAAAATTAGAATTAGATTTTATGAAACATCTTATGGGGAATATAACTATTAAACCAGTTATAAAAGAAATAGATGAAATAAAGGTAATTGGAATAAGAGGGAATGTTATATTAGAAGATAATTCCTTACCTTGCTTATGGGAGAAGTTTAGGAAGGTACATAATATTGTTCCAAATACTTTACCATCAAAGAGAGCTTTTGGAATTTGTGAAGCAACACCTAAAATACATCTAGTAAGTGAAAATATGGAATTTAATGAAACAATAGGGTTTGAAGTTAGCAGTTATGATGATATTCCTAATTCATTTGCTTCAAAAACTATTACAGGAGGGAAGTATGCTGTATTTACTCATATTGGTAGCTTAGATAGTTTAGATAAAACCTATGAATATATATGGGGTACTTGGTTTTTAAGTTCAAAAGAAGAGCTTGATATAAGAGAGGATTTTGAAGTATATGATGAACGGTTTTTGGGCCCTAATAATATAGATTCACAAATTGATATTTATATACCTATAAAATAATTTATAAAAAAATTAAAAAATATGTTGATTAAAAGATAGATGCTTATCATAAGGCATCTATTTTTTTATCTTTATAAGAGTTAGATAATAAAATAAATAAAAATAAGTTCTTAAATTTTTAAGTAGAATTTAAAATATAGTCGAAATAAAATTTGTATATTTCTGAAAATTCTAATTAGTACAATTTTTTCCTTCATAAAGTTGAAAAAAGATGTATTTATTTATCAAAAGTATTATATTAAAATGATATTAATATACAAAAAGATTTATAATAATAGCATATAGTACAGAAAAAAGAGGTAATTTGTAAAATTAATAGCGAGTAATAAAATTAAAAATTTAAAGATATTATAGGGAGGTTATAATTTTATGGAAAACGTTATTACAGGTCTAAGTAAAGGTGCAGAGTGGTTTATTGGTTTATTTCAGAGGGGAGGAGAACAGTTTGTAGGTCTTGTTTCAGGAACTCTTCCAACACTAATCGTATTAATGGTAGCTATTAACTCTTTGATTAAAATAATTGGTGAGGAAAGAGTTAATAATTGGGCTTCTAAACTAGGAAGGAATTCTTTTACAAGATATATTCTACTTCCACTAGTATCAGTATTTTTCTTGGGAAATCCTATGTGTTATACATTTGGTAGATTTTTAAAAGAAGAGCACAAAGCAGGATTTTATGATGCAGCAGTTTCATTTGTACATCCAATTACAGGGCTTTTTCCACATGCAAATGCAGGAGAACTTTTTGTATGGTTAGGAATATCAGCAGGTTTGACTACTTTAGGTAAAGAGACTACTACATTAGCATTATGGTATTTTATAGTTGGTTTAATCGTAATTTTCATAAGAGGTATAATAACAGAAAAAATGTATGCTTTTTTAACAAGAAAAAATAAAGTAGCAAATAAAGCTTAGGAGGTATTTAAAATGGATGAAAATAAGATATTAAAAATAGAAAAAGGAAGTTCAGGTTGGGGAGGTCCTTTGTATATAAAAAAAGAAGGCAATAGAAATAAAATCTTATCAATGACTGCTGGTGGTATCCATGAAGTAACATTAAAAATAAAAGAACTACTGGGTTGTGAGATTGTAGATGGATTTAAAACTGGTGTTTCTGATGAAGAAGTGGCAGTAGTTATTATTGACTGTGGTGGAACTGCTAGATGTGGAGTATATCCAAAGAAAAAAATACCTACAATTAATGTAAACCCAGTTGGAAAAACAGGCCCCCTAGCAAAATTTATAACAGAGGAATATTATGTATCAGATGTTAATCTTAAGTGTATAAGCGTTGTAGATGGCGAAGATATGCCAAAAAAATCCCAAGAAAATCAAAGTGAAAATAAGAGCTCTATTAGAAAGCCTGATAATTATGATGAAGTAAAATCAAAAGCCCAAGGTGAATATGCTAAAAAGAACATAATACTTTCTATTGGGCAAGGAGCAGGGAAAGTAGTTTCAAAGTTTTATGATGCTGGTAGAGATACTATCCAAATGATAATGAATAATGTAATACCATTTATGGCATTTGTAAGTATGCTTATGGGAATTATTTTAGCATCTGGGTTGGGAGATTGGATTGCAAAAGTAATATCTCCACTTGCTGGTAATATTGGTGGATTATTGATTATATCAATAATTTGTACACTTCCATTCTTATCACCAATATTAGGACCTGGTGCAGTTATAGCACAAGTAGTAGGAACTCTTGTAGGTACACAAATTGGTCTTGGAGCAATACCAGCATATTTAGCACTTCCTGCTTTATTTGCAATAAATGGGCAAGCTGGATGTGATTTTGTCCCAGTAGGATTAAGTTTAGGAGAAGCAGAACCAGAGACTGTGGAATATGGTGTTCCAGCTCTATTTTATTCTCGTTTAATAACTGGTCCAATATCTGTTATCATTGCATATGGAGTTGCAGTATTTGCTTTAAGATAATATTTAATGTCAATATTAGGTTTGAATTTGATTAATAAAATTTAAAATATAAATTTAAGCTAGTCAAGAGTTTTGTTAATGAAAGACTAGCTTTTATACTATTAATTAACTATAATTATCGATTTAGATTAATACTAAATTTTCCTCTATTAAAGTGAAATTTTATGTATTAATTTGGTTTCAAATTTGTACTAGAATGAAATCAAGGAGGAGATACAAAATGAATGTAACTGAGAAAATTCCTTCTATTGACCACAAGATATTTAAAATATTGATTATATGTAGTAAAAAAGAGTTTGTAAGTATCAATTCAATAGCAAATGAACTAAATGTTACAACTAGGAGTGTAAGAACATATATAAAACAATTGAATAAAGATTTAGGTAGTGATATAGCAGTAATCAAATATATAAAAGGTCAAGGATATAAACTGGAAGTAAAAGATGAAAAAATACTTAATAAGATTATTGATATGAATAGAAAAAATGTGTTCTCATTAAACTCAAAGGAAGATAGAGTAGAGTTTATACTAAATTATTTGATAGAACTAGATGGATTTATTACACTTGATAGTTTAGCAGATGAGATGTGTGTAGGAAGAACTACTCTGGTAAATGATTTCCAGTATGTAGAAAAAGTTCTAGCTTCATATAATTTAAACTTGATAAAAAAACAGAATACAGGTATGAAATTACATGGAAATGAACTTGATATTAGATTGTTCATATTAAATCAGTTGTATAAGAACTCAAGAAAGGATTTCAATAATTCGAAATATTTTAAAGATATTAAAAAAGAAGAGCTCACAAGTTTGGAAGAAGAATTACTGACTTTATTCAAAAATAATAATTTTTATGTTACAGATGAAATGCTAAGAGAAGTTCTTAACTATATTGTAGTTTTAATTTATAGAGTAAAAGAAAAAAATCAAGTAAAAGAGTATAATGTAAAGTTTGATTTACTCAAATCATATGATGAATACCTTATTGCTAGGGAAATAAAACATATATTATCAAAAAGATTTGAATGTATTTTAAATGATGAAGAAATTATTTATTTGACTATACCATTAGTAAGTGGAAATGCACCAGCATCAGAATGTGCTTTAAATAGTAGTAGAATTAATAAAAATATTGATGAATTGATGGAAAACATATTTAACCAGATATATATTGATATGGGTATTTTGATAAATGAGGATGAATTAAGGATAGGACTAGGATATCATCTTAGTTTTACTCTAAACAGGCTATTATTTAATATAAAATTAAAAAATGTATTACTAGAAGAGATTAAACAGAACTATATACTTCCTTTTAAATTAGCACAAATAGCAGGAAGAGTAATAGAGCAGAAGTATAATTTAGAGGTCTCAGAAGATGAAATTGGTTATATAGCAATTCATTTTAGTGGATATTTAGAAAGAAATAGCAGTAGATTCTATTCAATAAAGAAAATAGCAATTATATGTGGTACAGGTCTAGGAACAGCAAAGCTATTAAAAATAAGAGTTGAAAAATTAATAGGTAATAATCCACAAATTGATACTCTTTCAAGTTTTAATTTAAGAAATATTAACTTAAATGAATACGATATAGTTTTTACAACGATTGATTTAGACACATCAAATATAGGAACTATAGTATTAAAAATAAATACAATATTTGATGAAAATAAACTAAGAGAACAGTTAAAAACAGTATTGTGTTTAAGAGAAGGAAATATTGATACCACTAATTCTACAAATTTATTAATAAACAATTTGTTAGATGAAGATAAATTTATGATATTGAATGAAAAGACTATACTTGGGTCTTTAGAAAAAATGATGGATAATCTTATGGATTTAGGATGTATTGATGATAAGTTTAGAAAAAACATAATTAATAGAGAAGAAAAATCTCCTACAGTTTTTGATAAAGGTCTATTATTCCCCCATTCTGTAAATGAAAAGTCAGATAAATTTCTAATGGCAATTGGGATTTTAGAAGAGCCAATACAATATGCCAATAGGAGTATAAAAATAATACTTATGACAATGTTTCCATGTGAAAATCAAATGGATTCAGACCTGTTGGTAAAAATTTATGAAGAAGTTTTAAAGATAGGGCAAGATGTAAAATTAACAAATAAGATAAGTAAGTGCAGAAGTTTTTTAGAATTTAAAAAAGTGTTACTCAAAAATATTATATAGCATTGTGTAGAATTAAAAAATAATGTGATTTGTGGAAGGTGTATAAATATGAAACTACTTGTGATTTTATTTGTTGTTTATGTTCTAAACACTATATTTATAATGAAACAGAATAAATTATATTTTAAAACTTTAAATAGAGCTAAAACAAAGGGAGATATAGTATCTACAGGAAAAAAGAAAAGTTATTTTTCTAAAGGAAGTATAGCTATTATATCTTCAGATTCAGATGGTTTTATAAAGTTTGGAGAAATTTTAAAGGGACGTACAGTAATGGCTAAGTTTAAAGAGATTGAAGAAATAGAAGGGCTAGATATATATAGTGCAGAGCAAAAATTTAAAGATGAAGAGAGTATTGTACAGGCCATAAAATTTATAAAAGAAAAAATAAATGTTTCTTTTAATTAACTTAATATAAATATAAATTATCAGGAGGAATGTCATGAAATATGAAGTTAAGATAAGTGGGATAGGCAGTTTGGTTAAAGAGTTAATGGATGAAAGTAATTGTCTTATTATATATGATGAAACCATCAATGATGAAGACCTAAAGGATATATCTGTAATTCATTCAATATCAACATTGAAAAGTGATGTTGAAGTAGGAGATACACTTACAATAGGTAGTAGAGATTATTGTGTAGTTTCAGTTGGTGACATTGCTCAAAAGACTCTTAGAGAAATTGGTCACTGTACAATTAAATTTGATGGAGAATGTGAAGTAAATTTACCAGGAGAAATACATGTAGAAATAGGAAATCCAAATATAACTGTTGGAGACTCAATAACTATTTCTTAATTTGAAAAATAAAATTATTATAACAGGAGGAATTGATATGTTAGATTTAAACAGAAAACTTGCAAAGTTGGAAGAAGAAGGTAAGAAAATAAGAGTAGCTCTTATAGGTGCTGGTCATATGGGAAATGGAATGGTAAGCCAAATGGCAAATATGAAAGGTATTGAGGCTTCTATTGTTGTAGATATAAATTTAGAATTAGCTCATAAGGCATTTACTGATGCAGGAATAGATGAAGCAGTCATAGATAATGTAACAAATGAAAATGATGCAGAACTAAAATTACAAGAAGGGAAAGTATTGACTTGTAGTGATTTTCTTGTAGCTTGTAAGACTAAGTCAATAGATGTTGTTATAGATGCAACTGGTGGTATTGCGATTGGAGCAGAGATAGCACTAAATGCTATTTTAAATAAAAAACACATAGTAATGTTAAATGCTGAGACTGATTGTGTTGTTGGGCCAATACTTAAAAAATTAGCAGATGATGCTGGAGTAATCTTTACAGGTTCTGCAGGGGATGAGCCAGGAGCAGTGATGGGATTATTTGATTTTGCAGATGCAATGGGATTTGAAGTCAGAGTTATAGGAAAAGGTAAAAATAATAAATTAGATTTAGATTGTAACCCTGATACTGTTAGAGAAGAAGCAGAAAGAAAAGGAGCTTCACCTCATATGATAGCTTCTTTTAAAGAAGGAACTAAAACAATGGTAGAAATGGCTTTAATGTGTAATGCAACTGGATTTGTACCTGATGTAAGAGGTGGTCATGGTATTGAAGCTACAGTGAATGAAGTACCTAAAAAATATGCATTAAAAAGTGAAGGTGGAGTATTAGATAATTATGGTGTAGTTGATTTTGTAAATGGTATAGCACCTGGAGTATTCGTAGTAGTTGCTCATAAATTAAAAGCTGTTAATGATGAATTAAAATATTTAAGTATGGGTGATGGACCTAATTACATATTATATAGACCATATCATTTGTGTAGTTTAGAGACTCCTTTATCAGCGGCTATGGCAGTTTTAGAGCATAAGGCTACAATAGTACCTAAAAATGGACTAGTTGCAGAAGTTATGACTATAGCTAAGAAAGATTTGAAAAAAGGTGAGTATATGGATGGATATGGTGCATATACATGCTATGGCACTATAGAAAAATACGATGTTGCAAAAGCTATGAATGCGGTTCCTATTGGTTTAGTTAGCAAAAAGACTAAAGTAGTTAAAGATATTAAAAAAGGTGAAGTTATAACTTACGATATGGTTGAAATAGAAAAAGATACTACTTTATATCATTTAAGACAATTACAAGAAAAAATATTTGGGTAAGATTTGGTGATAATATAATATAGATATTATTCAAAAGGGTTGATGGTTATTTTTAAATCAGCCCTTTTAAATTTATGTATATTTTCGGTAGGATATTTTGTATGTAAATATATTATAGGTCATTTATAATTAAAAATCTCAATAGTATATTTAATTCAAATTAATTATGCAATTTTATATTCATATTTTAAATAATATAATTAAAAATTTTAATATAAAATGAATTAAAATGACCAATTATGTATTATAATATTAACTGTAATACTAATATAGTTCTATTAATTAAAGAAATATCCCCCATTAATATATAATAAATATCTTTAAGCAAGAGGACTTAGTAAAAAAATATATCGTATTCAATAAAAAATCTGTTTACAGAATGGTATATATAGTTATATAATATACTATATAAGATGCGAAAAGATAAAAAGTATAGCACAATGAAAGAAGGTGATTATTATTCAGCTTAATGAAAGACAACTAAAAATTATAGATATAGTTAAGGAAAATGAACCAATAACGAGTGAAAGTATTGCCTCCAGATTGAATGTGACTCGTGCTACACTTAGATCTGATTTAGCTATATTGACAATGACAGGAATACTAGACGCAAGACCAAAAGTTGGATATTTTTATTCAGGAGTTAGTGAAATTAATTTAATTGGTAAAAGCATAAAAGAAAAATCAGTAGAAGATATAATGAGCATGCCTGTACTAGCTAAGAAGGACGAAAGTATATATGATGTAATAGTCACTATGTTTTTATCTGATGTAGGGAGTATAGTTATTATAGATGAAAATGAAGAGTTATGTGGAGTTGTCTCCAGAAAAGACTTGCTAAAAGCAACAATAGGAGGTTCTGATATAAATAAGATGCCAATAGGCATGATAATGACAAGAACTCCAAATGTAGTTACTTTAACTAAAGGAGCAAGTGTTTTATTAGCTTCAAGAAAAATAATAGAACATGAAGTAGATTCGATTCCAATTGTTGAATATAAGGGAGAAGACAAAAATCATATGAGAGTTGTTGGGAGAATATCAAAAACCAACATAACTAAGCTATTTTTAGAAATAGTTGACAATTAAGGAGGTATGCTGGTGAAAAACCTAATTATATATGCAGTATCAGATTCAGTAGGAGAGACTGCACAACAAGTTGCAAAAGCATGTATGTCTCAGTTTTATGTAAATGAAACTTACGAAATAAAAAGATTTCCATACATGATTAATAAAGGAGTACTACTTGAAACGTTGGAGAATGCAAAAGCTGAAAACGCTTTGATTGTATATACATTGGTTGATGAAGAGTTATGCAGTATTGTTGAAAGATATTGTGAAAGAGAAGGTCTTAGTTGTATAGACTTGATGACAGATATCTTAAGAGAAATAAGCAAGAGAACAGGAAGAAAACCTAAAAGAGAAGCTGGTATAATTAGAAAATTAGACGAATCTTATTTTAAGAGAGTTGAAGCTATAGAGTTTGCAGTAAAATATGATGATGGAAAAGACCCTAGAGGTGTTCTTCAAGCAGATATAATTTTAGTGGGAATCTCAAGAACATCTAAAACTCCTTTGAGTATGTATTTGGCTAATAAAAATATAAAAGTAGCTAATGTTCCATTAGTTCCAGAAATACCAATTCCTAAAGAAGTATTTGAAATAAATACTAAGAAGATAATAGGTCTTACTAATTCACCTGAAAAGCTTAATGAAATAAGAACTCAAAGATTAAAAGCTTTAGGTCTGTCTAGTAAAGCTAATTATGCTAATCTAGAAAGAATACTTCAGGAATTAGATTATTCAGAAGAAATAATGAAAAAAATTGGATGCCCAGTAATAAACGTTTCAAATAAAGCAATAGAAGAAACAGCAGGTATAATCTTAGATATAATGAAAGAAAATGGTCTAAAGATATACAAAGAAATAGAAATTTAATAATGTCTATTAATAAAAATGATATAAATTAAAATAAAAAGATTAATGGGGGATTTAACAATGGAAACTAAGTATGTTTATAGTTTTGGTGAAGGAAGCAAAGACATGAAATCTTTACTAGGAGGTAAAGGTGCCAATTTAGCAGAAATGACTAAGATAGGCTTACCTGTCCCTCCTGGATTCACTATAACAACAGAAGCATGTAATGACTATTATGTTAATAATGAAAGTATAAGAGCAGAGATAATAAAAGAAATAGAAAATCATTTAGCTACTTTAGAAAAAGACTTAAATAAAACATTAGGATGCAATAAGAATCCATTATTAGTATCAGTTCGTTCTGGTGCAGTATTCTCTATGCCAGGAATGATGGATACAATTCTTAACTTAGGTCTTAATGACAATAGTGTTGTTGGTCTAGCAGAGGCTACACAAAATGAAAGATTTGCATATGATAGTTACAGAAGATTTATACAAATGTTTTCTGATGTTGCTATGGAAGTTCCAAAATATAAATTTGAGAATGTACTAGATAGAGTAAAAGAAGCAAAAGGATATACAGTTGATACAGAGCTTACAACTGATGATTTAAAAGAAATAGTAAAAGAGTTTAAAGCAATATACAAAAAAGAAATTAAAAGTGATTTCCCACAAGACCCAAAAGAACAATTAATGCTTGCTATAGAGGCAGTATTTAGATCATGGAATAACCCTCGTGCAATCGTATACCGTAAATTGAATGATATAGCTCATAATTTAGGAACAGCAGTAAACATCCAATCAATGGTATTTGGTAATATGGGAGAAACTAGTGGTACAGGAGTTGCGTTTACTAGAAACCCAGCTACAGGAGAAAATAAATTATTTGGTGAATTCTTAATGAATGCACAAGGTGAAGACGTTGTTGCAGGTATAAGAACTCCTCAAAATATATCAACTCTTGCTGATGTAATGCCAGCTGTATTTGATGAATTCGTAAAAATTACTCATATACTTGAAGGTCACTATAAAGATATGCAAGATATAGAGTTTACTATAGAAAATGAAAGATTATATATATTACAAACTAGAAATGGTAAGAGAACAGCAGCAGCAGCAATAGCTGTAGCAGTTGATTTAGTTGAAGACGGAATAATAGACGAAAAAGAAGCTATAATGAGAATCGAACCTAATCAATTAGACCAATTATTACATCCAAAATTTGAAGATAAGGCATTAAGAGAAGCTAAAGTTATAGCAAAAGGTTTACCAGCATCACCAGGTGCAGCAAGTGGTAAAGTTTATTTCAATGCTGATGATGTAGTAAAAGCAAATGAAAAAGGAGAAAAAGTAGTTTTAGTTAGACTAGAGACATCTCCAGAAGATATAGAAGGTATGGTTAAAGCTGAAGGAATACTTACAGCTAGAGGTGGAATGACATCACATGCAGCAGTTGTTGCTAGAGGTATGGGTAAATGTTGTGTTGCTGGATGTGGAGAGATAAAGGTTGATGAGTTTAACAAAGAAATAAGAGCACTTGATGATGTAGTTATAAAAGAAGGAGAATATATTTCTATAGATGGTTCTACAGGAAATGTTTACTTAGGAGATGTTAAGAAAACAGAAGTAGCTTTAACTGGAAACTTTGAGAAATTAATGAACTGGGTAGACAAACACAAGTGTATGATGGTTAGAACTAATGCAGATAATCCTAGAGATGCTCGTGCAGCTATAGAGTTTGGTGCTGAAGGTATAGGCCTATGTAGAACTGAGCATATGTTCTTTGATGAAGATAGATTACCAGCAGTTAGAGAAATGATATTATCTAATACAGTAGAGCAAAGAGAAAAAGCACTTGAAAAAATATTACCAATGCAAAGAGAAGATTTTGTAGAGTTATTTAAGGTTATGGATGGAAAACCAGTTAATATAAGATTACTAGACCCACCACTACATGAATTCTTACCTCATGATGATGAGACTATAGAAGAACTTGCAAAATCTATGGAAATAAAAGTAAGTGATATTAAGAAAAGAATAGTTGATTTAGATGAATTTAACCCAATGCTTGGACACAGAGGATGTAGACTTGCAATAACTTATCCTGAAATATGTGTAATGCAATCTAAAGCTATAATACAAGGTGCTATAGAAGCAATAAGAGCAGGTGTTAAAGTTTCTCCAGAAATAATGGTTCCATTGGTTGGAGAAGTAAATGAGTTAAAGATAATAAGAAAAATGATAGTAGACACTGTTGATGCTATAATAAAAGAAGAAGGTGTAGAAGTTCCTTATACTGTAGGTACTATGATAGAAATACCTAGAGCTTGTTTAACTGCTGATGAAATAGCACAAGAGGCAGACTTCTTCAGCTTTGGTACTAATGACTTAACTCAAATGGCATTTGGATATTCAAGAGATGATGCTGGTAAATTTTTAGGTCAATATGTAGATGAAGAAATCTTAGAAAAAGACCCATTCCAAGTACTAGACCAAAATGGTGTTGGTAAATTAGTTAAGATGGGAGCTAAGTTAGGTAGAGAAGTTAAACCAGAATTAAAACTAGGAATATGTGGAGAGCATGGTGGAGAACCATCTTCAGTAGAGTTCTGTTATAATGTAGGACTTAACTATGTATCTTGTTCACCATTTAGAGTGCCAATTGCTAGACTTGCAGCAGCTCAGGCATCTATAAAAAATCCTAGATAATAGTATACTTTAAAATTATATAATTAAAATAATATCCCCTATATATTTAATGTATCAAATAAATTATTTGTAAGTTGAATATAGGGGATTTTTATTTTATTATAAAAATATAACTTATATAACTTAAGGTGAAACGTATTTAATTGTATTGCATATATTATTGTAGAGAGAAATTTCAACTAACAATTAAATTGAGTTTACTGGAGGGGATAAAGTTGACAAAGTGTCCTAAATGTGGAAAGGAAGTATCATCACGTCCAGGTAGCATATGCCCACGATGTGGATTTAAAGTAGCAGAGGAAAGTCTGAAAATGAGATGCCCAGAACCAAGTTGTAGGGCTTTGGTATCTAGGAAATTAGATTATTGTCCTAAATGTGGATGTAAACTGAAAGGATATAATATTTCTGAATTTGTTAACATGGTAAGATGTAAAATAGATGAGACACTTGATAAAAGATAGTTAAATTCAGAGTTAAATTTTTGAGCCATCCAAGTTGGATGGCTCTATAAAATTATAAGCTTTTGATTACTCTTCATTTCCTTTAATATTGCCTTCATAAAATTCGGGATTTTCAAAAAATCTTTGTGTTAAAACCTGATATCCACCAGCTTTTTGGAGTTCTCTTAATGGTCGTGTATCATAATATATTACAGATGCAGTTTCTTCTGGAAAGAATCGAGCTTTTTTTCGTTCTTCTTTTAATTTAATCTTAAAATATTCTCCTGCATAGGAATACTGTCCAAGTAAAACTACAATTTCTGGGTCAAAATTGATTGCTACATTTTTCAGCATCAATGAGAACATTTCTGCCAGATAAGCAACCTCTATTTTTGCCAGTTCATCTCCATTATCTGCTTCTTCAAACACATGTCGAAGTAAATCTTTAGATTCTATCCACTTATTTATAGAGGAGTCTAAAAGTTTTATTGGATTTTTCTTTAATCTATATCGAATTCTTTCAGCACTAACCATACGCTCAAAACATCCCTTACTTCCACAGGAACAAATCTCTTCATCACTGTAATCAACAGTCATGTGTCCAATCTCACCGATAAGGGCATTTCTGCCAGTAAGTACAACATTATCAATGTAGCATGAAGAAATCCCTGCTTCTGCATACATGACGACTGTTCTTTTATTGCGAAATTCTTCCTCAAGAAGAAGCGCATTTCCAGCCATTCTAACTAGATTCTCTACTATAATTTCCTGTTTTGTATACAATCTTTCAAGCCATTCTTTTATATTGATATTTCTTCCCCAATGTGGAGCCATCATAAAAAATCTGACAATACCACATCTTTGGTCTACAAATCCAGCAATTGCAAAACTTATACCATATAATTCATCATGAGATACTTCTGCACTTACTAAAATATCTTCAATATGAACTGCTAATTCTTTCTGAAATGTATCCAATGTGTTTTTGTAAGTGGCAGGAATTTCTATTTCAAAGACACATTCATTTTTCATAGTTAAAACTGCAAAATGAATGTATCTCTCTTCAAGAGAGATACATAATATTCTTTTATTACAAGAAAACGAATATAATTCGGGGCGTTTTCCGCCAATATTTGTGGAATTTCCTTTACCTGCTGAAATCAAAAGCCCTATATCTTCAAAACTCTGAATAGCTTTTTTTACTGTAGGACGACTAATTTTGGTAGCTTCACTAATATCATTGACAGATACCTCTGTTGTATTTCTGATGATATCAAGTATTCGTTTCCGATTTAAATATTTTAAGTCTGATGGCATGGATGCATTTTTCGGATGTTTCTCTCTAGTTTGCATATAGACAATATTTCCTTTCTTATTATATTTCATTGGTCGTTGCTTTTGTTTAAATATACGATATCATATTTTCTTAATCTTTTCCAGTTCTCTGAGTTGACAATTTAAAAATAAAGTTATAAAATAAAGTTACATAACTATATTACATAATATTAAGGGGGTTTCCAAAATGGAACTAAAACCAAATGTAAATCTTAGTATTTACGAAAAATGCTTTACTGCTGTTGATACACATACAGTTGGAGAATTTACACGTGTTATACTATCTGGATTTCCAGAATTACCAGGAAATACAATGATTGAAAAGAAAAAATATTTGGAAGAGAATTGTGACCAGTATCGTAAGGCATTAATGTTTGAGCCTCGTGGACACCATGATATGTTTGGCTCTATTGTTACTGAGCCAATTCATTCAGAAGCGGATTATGGAGTTATCTATATGGATACTGGTGGATATTTGAATATGTGTGGGCATGGAACTATTGGAACTGTTACTGCAATTATAGAAGCTAGACTTGTAGAAGCAAAAGAACCATATACAGAAGTCGTTTTAGATGCACCTGCTGGTTTAATACGTACAAAAGCAGAAGTAAAAGATGGTAAAGTTGTAAATGTAACACTAACAAACGTACCTGCATTTTTGTATAAGGAAAATTTAACAACTATTATTGATGGAAAAGAGATTACATATGATATTTCATTTGGAGGAAGCTTCTTTGCATTGTGTGATGTTACACAATTTGGTATGGATGTAACACCTGAAAATATTCCATTTCTAACTGATTTCGGTATGAAATTAATTGAGCATGCCAACAAAGAAAATGAAATCCAACATCCTGAATGTGATATTACTTCTGTTGACCTTGCTGAATTGTATTGTCCTACTTCAACATCTGGATGTGACATGAGAAATGTTGTAATCTTTGGGGACTATATGGCAGACCGTTCCCCATGTGGAACTGGAACTAGTGCTAAACTTGCTACTCTTTATAAAAGAGGTAAAATTAGGGTTGGAGAGCCTTTTGTGTATGAAAGCTTTATTAGTACTACATTTACAGGTGTAATCAAGGAAGAAGCTAAGGTAGGAGATTATTCTGCAGTAATACCTAAAATTACAGGAAGTGCTTATGTGACAGGAGTATCTACTTATATTATTGATAATGATGACCCTTTAAAATATGGATTCCAGGTTTCAAAATAAGATTTATTCTTTTGGCTGTCAAATATTCTATTAGAATAAAGACTTACATAGGTATAAGTTCTAGGTAAAATGATTATGCAAGATAAAACTTACAAGAGTTATAATGATTTAAGATGAGAATTATTTGATATAAAATTGAAATCCTAGATATGGACAATCAAGTAGATTTGTATAAAATAAATTCATACATTATATATTAAAAAGACTGTAGATAAATTTGTTTCTATACAAATCTATCTACAGTCTTTTATTTAATGATAAATCAATTCTCTGTGTATTTTTATTAAATAATTTTGTGAAAGTTATTTAATATTTCTATTTACCAGTATTATTTCCAGTACTAAGTATCCAAGGTTTTTCTATACCATTTTTTAGTGAGTTATAGTTTACAATAAGCGTGTCATAGCTATTTTTAGCATCTTCATTACTTACTACTTGTTTTTTATAATCAGTTAGAGTAATTAATCCTAAATCATATCTTAATTTAGTATTTTTTACTTGTTTTTCTGATAACTCAAGTTGCTTTTTAGTAATTTCAATTGTATCTTCTAAAGCAAGTAATTGAGCATAACTGTCAATTAAGCCTTTTTTTAGAGCTTTCTTACTGTCTTCTAATGTCACCAGACCATTTTCAGTATTGTATTTTTGTTGAAGATAATTTGCATATGTAGTAAGTCCAGCAGCATAAGTCTGTCTTTCAAGATTGTATGCCTCAACTTCTTTTTCATATTGCTCATAATCTTTTTTATACTTATCCATAAGAACCTTATATTCATTATCAGGTAAACCATTTTGCTCTGGTTTTGTAGGTGCAACTGGTCTTGTAAGATTAGGTCTATCTGGCAAATCTGCTTTATTCTCATCCTTATCATTAAAACTTTCTTCAGTACGTTCCAAAATCAATTGGTCATACTTTAAGTATTCATTAACCTTACCTTCCATATATGAATCAACTGAACCACCAACTCTAAAAGATTCAAATCTATACTCTTTATCTAATTGATAATTATCTAAATTTATATTGGTCAATAACTTAAAATAGTCTTGATTATTTTTTAGTTCTTGAAGCTTAGATTTTTGAGTATTTTGTAATGTTTGAAGTTCAAGTTCAGCTGACTCAGTTTCTAATGATGTTACTAAACCTAATTCTTTTTTTAATTTCATATCTTTAATTTCTTTAGTTTTTATTTCAAGATTGTTTTTTATTTTATCCAATTCATTTTCTCTTGAGACTAAATCATTGTATTTATTAGTAATATCATTGGCTATTTGGTCTTCCATAAATCCCTTAGCTTGCTCACTTTGATTTTTAAGAAGCCCAATTTGGTCGTATGGAAATGCGTTATCACTTCCAGTAAAACTATCAAACTCATCTTGTACTTCTAATTTTTCTTTTAACATTTTTATTTCTTCTGATTTCATCTTTAATTTTTCGCTATTTTTAAGTGCTGCACTAATAGCATCTCTAGCAGTTAAAAGTTCCTTTTCAGATGTTCTTTTAGTTGAGTCATTCACAATAGAGTTATCAACCTTATTTATAGAAGAAGTATTATCATTTGCATAAACTGGCATTAGATTAGCTGTTATTATACCAACACCACATCCGATTGCAACTATTTTACTAACTTTCTTATTCAATACAATCACCCTCCATTCTATTTAAACTTTAGCTTTCAATTTTGGTTTCTTTATTATTTTTCTTTTTATATCACCTATTTTATCTGTTATTTTACCAAATATTTTAGGCATTTTGTCTGAAAACTTATCTTCCCATTTATCAAATATCAAGTATATAGTAGGTATAAGTACCAAAGTTATAAGTGTAGATACAGTCAGACCTCCCATTATAACTATTGCTAGTGGTTGCATTGTTTCTCCACCTTCACCAAGAGATAGTGCTGTTGGCAACATACCTAAAATTGTTGTAGCTGTTGTCATTAGAACTGGTCTTAATCTTGCTGCACAACCAATAGAAACTAATCCAATTAAATCATTACTACGATTTGTTTTTCTAAGTTGTTCTATGTAGTCGATAAGAACTATACCATTATTAACAACTATACCTATAAGTAATATTATACCCAACATACCTACAGTACTTAAACTTTGCCCACTGACTAAGAGAGAAAGTACAACTCCAACAAATGCAAATGGAACACAGAACATTATTATAAATGGTTTACTAAATGATTCAAATTGAGCTACCATTACCATATAAACTAGAGCTATGGCTATAACCATTGAAAATCCAAGACTTGCCATAGATTCGTTCATCATCTCTGTTTCTCCACCAACACCAATAGAGTAATCTTTAGGTATTACCATCTTGTTAGTTTTCTCTAGTGCTAGTTTTGTAGCAGTACCAGCATCTACATTATCAAGTGTAGCAGTTATATTTACAGAGAAATCTCCATCAGTTCTAGATATAGATTGTAGACCATCTGCCATTTTTATATCTGAAAAAGCACCAAGAGGAACTTCTTTTCCAGTTGCAGAGTTTACTTTTAATTGTTTTATATCTTCTAGATTATCAATACTATCTGCTTTAAATTTTAAATTTACATCAACTTTGTAGTCGTCAATTGTAGCAGTAGTGACTGAATCACCATTTATTGCTGTACGTAGTAATCCTGCTATTTCAGCAGTGTTTACACCATATTCTTGAGCTTTATGTTTGTCTATTGTAAATTGAGCTTCTTGTGTTGTATCTGTAAGAGAAGTCTCAACATTTCTAAATCCTTTTATGGAGCTGAATTGCTTTTCTGCTTCTTTTCCTAATATTTTTAATACATCTAAATCAGGGCCTTTCATTTCCAATGTAAAGTCTGCCCCTGTACTTCCACCCATAACACTACTATTTTGACTTACATTTATTTTACAGTCTGGGACCGTGGCAACTCTATCAATTATTTCCTTTTCTATCTCATCAGTAGTTCTCTTCCTATTTTTTTGAGATTCTAATTCAATTGCTATATTTGCTGTATTGTTGTTTGAATCTGATGTTAAAGTTGTTATTAAAGTTTTAACTTCTGGAATATCTGAAACTTTTTTCTCAGTCATAGATACATAGTAATCATTAGATTCTAGACTAAGACCTTTTGGAAGTTCTATAGAAATTGCCAATGCCCCTTTGTCTGCAGCAGGCATAAAGTCCATACCTATAAAGCTCATTCCAAATAGAGAAGCTATAAAAATAAGTAAACTTGCTATTACTACTAAGCGTTGGTGTCTTAAGCATACACTTAGTAATCTTTTATACCCTTCACTTACTTTATCAAATATAGGGCTATCTTTTTCTTTCATTTTTTCACTATTCTTACCTCTACTTAATTTCGCAAATACACTAGGAACAAGAGTAATCGCGCCTATGAAAGAGAAGGCTAGAGAAGCTATAAGTGTTTTACCTAATGCTCCAAAAGTTATTTTAGCTATACCTTCTGTAAACATAATAGGTAAAAATATTGCTATAGTAGTCAGTGTTGATGCAAGTATGGCATTGGTTACAGTTCTTGTACCTTCAATAGCACAATCATCAATACTCATGCGACCACTTTTCCTATATTTAAATATATTTTCAATTACAACTGTGGCATTATCGACAACCATACCAACTGAAATTACCAGAGAACTTGCAGTGATAAGGTTTAAACTTTCTCCTGTAAAGTAGAGAACTGCTATAGCTCCTATTATAGAAATTGGGATTGCTATGGCAACAACTAGTGAAGCTCTTACACTTTTTAAGAAAGCAAAGATTACCACGAAGGCAATAACTGCACTTATAAGCAAGTTACTCATTACACTGTTTATTGATTCACTTATGTACTCACTTGTATCGTTGGCAATTTTAATTTTAAATTGAGGATTTTCTTTGTTTAATTCATCTACATATTTATATGCATTTTGCATGACTTTTACAGTATTGGCATCTTGTTGCTTAGAAATATCTATTACTAAACTGTCTTTTCCATTATATCTATAAATACTGTCTTTGTCTGCATATCCATAATCTACACTACAAAGATTATCTAATCTAACTGTATTTCCACCTTTTACAGGAATTTGAATCTGTTTTATATCATCTAAAGATTCAAGTTTATCAATTGCTCTTAAAACTATTTTATCTTCACCTTGAGTAATTGAGCCATAAGGGTATGTTTTATTACTAGATGATAAGATACCCTTTATAGTTGATAAACTAACTCCATAATTTGAAAGAACAGCTGGGTCAGCTATTACATTGACCTGTGCTTTTTCTCCACCCTTAAGGTCTGCTGATGTAACACCATCTATAGATTCTATTTTAGGCTGAATCACATCCTCAGCATATTTTCTTAATGCCTGTGAACTATTTTCATTTCCTCCAGATATAACAAGCTGACCTATAGCTTGTGCATTCATATCTAATTTTAGAACTGTTGGTTTAGCTGCATCATCTGGAAGACTAGTCTGTAATGCATCAACCTTAGACCTAACATCATTCATTATTTCATCTAGATTAGTCCCAAATTCAAATTGAGCCACTACCATAGAAACACTTTCTTGTGAGCTCGATATGGTAGATTTTACGTTTGAAACAGCTGATAAACTTTCATCAACTTTTTGACTAACTTGTTCATCGACATCTTGAGGACCAGCGCCAGTCCAAGTAGTCATAACCATTACAACAGGTATTTCTATATCAGGCATTAGATTTATTGACATTTTCTTATATCCAATACCACCAAAAACTATTAATACTAAGAAGACCATTATGATTGTGAGAGGACGTTTAACAGAAGTTTGTATAAAATTCATAGTACTATTTCTCCTTTTCTACAGGAAATATCTTAGTTCCATCAGAAATAAGACTTATCCCCCCAATAACCACTGTATCTTTTTCGCTTACACCACTTTTAATTTCTATTTTATCCTCTGTCACAATTCCAGTTTGAACTAATTTTTTCTTTGCTATATTATCTTTGTTTGCTATGTATACATATTTCTTTCCTTTTTCTTCAAATATTGCCTTTTTAGGTATTGTAACAGCACCATGTTCTTTTTCAACACTTAAGTTTACTTGAGCAGACATTCCTGCTTTAAATTTATTGTTTGTGTTATTAACAAGTACTTTAACAGGATATAAAGATGTCTGTGGGTCAACTACTGAAGGTACATAATCTACTTTTCCTAAAATTCTCTGGTCTTCAATTATAACTTCTACATTTCCATCCTTCTTAAATTTACCTATATCTGATTCTGCTACATTTAAATCAACTTCTAATATGTTAGGATTAGAAATAGTAAACGCTGGCTGTGATTGTGTTATCATTTCTTTTGAGTCAAAATTTTTAGCCGTTATTGTACCATCTACTGGAGCTGTTAATGTTAATTTATCTAAGTTACTCATTGCCAAATTATATGATACTTGAGCTTGGTCAAGTTGTTTTTTAGCAAGAGCCTTAGCTTGAGGTATACTTTTTGAAGTTGCTGTATCATATGATCTTTGAGCAGAGTCTAGTTGTTGTTTTGATTGTTCTAAAGCAAATTCTATTTTTTTAAATTGGTCTAAACTAATTACTTCCTGCTCATAAAGAACCTTATTATTGTCATAATTCCTTTGAGATTCATCATATTGAATCTTTGCATTATCAAGAGCTGTTTTTGCTTGATTTACTTGTGCTTCTAATGAACCACCAGTTGCACTTGAATAACTTGCTTTAGCCAAATCTAATGCTGATTTACTTTGTTTTACACTATTTTCTAGATCTGGACTGCTTATACTCAATAATTCATCTCCCTTTCTTACATTTTGCCCAAGTTTTACATAAACTTCTTGAACTGTGCCAACAGTCTGTGCAGTAACAGCTGTTTCATCTTTAACCTTTGTAGTTCCTGAAAAAGCATTTGTGTTTTCAATTTCTCCTCCTACTGCTTTTTGAACAGAAACTGCTGTTGGTTTCTCAGGTTCAGGTTCTTCTGTTTTTCCACATCCAACTAAAAACAGTGAACTACACATTAAGAAAACTATTAAATATCTTTTCATATCTCCTCCTATTATATATTGCACACTAGCTTGTTGTAGAATTTAAAGTGTCTTATAATTTAAGTTTAGTTTTAGGCTAATTAAAAAACTTCCCTTTATTGGCAATTTATAATTCTCTAATTTGATTATAAATTTATAATTATTATGAGTCAATAACTTTTTCTTGTTTTAAATTTATTAATAGTTTATAATTTATACTATATAAATAACGAATGGTTTATTACATTATTTATTGAAGGGATGTTACAAAGATGGATAACAATAATATACTTAAAATAGCAGACTCTTTTTTAGATTTCTTATTTGTACTTGAAAATAATATATTTAAGGAAAGTGATTTGTTAAAAAAATTTCAAAATAACTCGGATATAATGAAAGCGTATTTTGAAGAATGTCCAATGGCTCCATCGCATGCTAAGGTAATTCTTTATCTTATGACATCGAACTCATCATCAATTTCTCAAATAGCTTCTAATTTAGGAATCTTAAAATCAAATATGACACCGATTATTGATAGGTTGGTAGAGCATGATTTAGTTAATAAATTTCCTGACCCAAAAGATAGAAGAATTCTCAGGGTGGAATTAACAGATAAAGCATTTGAATTATTTGATGCAGTAAAAGCTATCCTTAAAGAGTCTCTAGTAAAGAAACTATCAAATCTTTCTGAGGAAGAGTTAGCTTTATTGGATGAACATACACTGAAGTTATCAGAAATAGTAAAAAAATTGGGTTAGATGTAGTTGTGAAAGTCATAGTTAAAAAAGTAAAAATTTTGGAAAACAATAAATGTCAGTAGCATAATATTATATATTATACTACTGACATTTATTGTTTTATGAGCACTGTTTAATTATCAAACTCTATTTTCCAACTGAAATAACCATTGTCTGGATTCTTACTGTATTTTAATGTAGCATCAAACTTATTACCATTTTTAGAAGTTAAAGACTTTACTTTGGTCTCACCTTTTTTTAAAATGTTTTTAACCATTGTCTTATTAACTTTCTTTTTATAAAGACTTAAGTACTTATCATTTTTCCAAATAACGAATTTACATTCTTTATGATTTTTACAAGCAAACCCTTTATCAAATTCAAGTACATCCCCTTGACAAACAGGACATTTACCAAGAGATGGATTATCATCATTATTTTTATTTTCTTTTTTGTCATCAGATTCTTTTGATACAGCAATTTCTTTTGTAGAATTAGTAATACTCTTTTTCTGCTTTTTTTCTTTTATTCTAGTAAATTTTTTAGTTTTTGAATCAAAAGTATATGCTTCTGTGTTTATGTTTTTTGAAGCATCGTGTTTTATAATATTGACATTTTGATATATAAAATTAATGATATTAGTAAGATATTCTTTTCTAGTATATTTTCCTTTTTGAATATCACTCAAACTTTTTTCAAGTTTTCCAGTATAGTCTACATCAAATAAGTCTTTAACAGGAAAAATTTCAACTAAGTTTTTTCCAAGGTCTGTTATAGAATAAGATTTTCCCTTTTTATTTACATATCCAACCTGGCTTATTTTCTTCAATACATCAGCGCGTGTGGCTGATGTTCCTATAGAATATCCTGATAATACAGTTGTATCTTCTTCAGGCACATTTTTACCACAATTTTTCATAGCCTTTAAAAGTGTATCCTCAGTATATGGTTTAGGAGGAGTAGTCTGTTTAGTTAATGGTTTTATTTCTAAGACATCTACAATATCATCTTTATTTACAAGTGGAAGTAAATCGTTTTTTTCTTCCTTATTATATACTTCAAGATATCCTTTTGATTTGAGTACTTTACCCTTTGTTAAGAAAGTACAATTATCTACTTCTGTTTTAATTTCTGTATTCTCATATTCAGCAGGAGGCATAAAATTTGCTATAAACCTATCTTTTATAGCATCATAAACTAGTTGTTCATCTTTAGATAAACTTTTTGGAATTATATAAGTAGGGATTATAGCACTATGGGAATCTACTTTAGAAGAATCAAAGACTCTTTTAGTCTTGGAAAATTTAATCTTATTTTCATATTCAAGACCAACCTTTAATTTGTCTAAAGTTTGAGAGACCTTAGAAGTTAAACTTTCTTCTAAAAAAATAGAATCAGTTCTAGGGTAAGTTATATATCCACCCTTACCATTCCCCTCATAAAGAGATTGACAGACATTTAGAACCTTGTCAGATGTAAAATTAGAATACTTAGAAGTTATATATCCTTGAAGCGATGTTAAACTAAAAAGTTTAGGTGCATACTCTTTTGACATAGTAACTTTTTTAGCCAGTATTTTGCCAGTTTCAGATGTAATTGAATTTATAATTTTATTTGCATCTTCAAGTGTATCAAATTTACTTTCTTTGTCCTTGATATACTTACCTTTATATTCACCAGCTTCAGCCTTAAAATGACCTTCTATTTCATAATAAGTTTTAGGAACAAAATTTAGTATTTCCATATCTCTATCATAGACTAATTTAACTGTTGGAAGAATTACTCTGCCTATATTTAATAATTTTCCATTTCCATATTTTAATGTAGCAACAGATGTGAAATTTATTCCAATCAGCCAATCTGTTATAAGTCTTGTGTATCCAGCTGCTTGAAGATTTCTCATTTCATCTTCATCTTTTAAGTTTTTTATACCTCTTGTAATATCTTCTGGTGTCCATTCATTTACTAAAATTCTTTTTACTGGCTTTTTATTGTTTGCAAGTAAAAATATTAGAAATGCTATGAGTTCTCCTTCTCGGTCGTTATCAGTAGCATTTATTACATATTCTACATCTTTTCTATTCAAAAGTTTTTTTACAGTATTAAATTGTTTAGTTTTAGAACTATCAATCTTAAATTTAAACTTATCTTCAGGAACAAATGGAAAATTATTCATTTTCCAAGAACCAGAATATTTATCTTTATCATAATCCTTCATATCATATAATGATACTAAGTGCCCAACTGCATAAGTAATTATATAATCATTTCCTTCAAAGTAACCATCTTGTCTAGTCTTTGCACCTAGAAAGGATGCTATAGTTTTTGCAACAGATGGTTTCTCAGCAAGTACAAGTTTCATAAAAAATCCTCCTTTAAAACACTAATAATTATATTACCACAAAAAAATAAAAAACTTCAAGAGGTCGAAATTTAAGTTATAATATTTATAGAAAGTTGAAAGGAGATATAAAATGTACAATTTGAAAGTAAAAAAATTAAATGATGAAGCTATAATACCTAATTTCGCTCATAAGGGTGATGCTGGTATGGATTTGTATTCTATAGAAGAGGTTGTAATACCTTCTGGAGAGACTAAACTTATTAAAACTGGTATATGTATAGAGCTTCCTGCTATGACAGAAGCACAGGTAAGACCTAGAAGTGGACTTGCTTTAAAACATTCTATTACTGTGTTAAATACACCAGGAACTATTGATGAAGGATATAGAGGAGAGCTCAAAATTATATTAATAAATCATGGAAAAAATGATTTTAAAGTTGAAAAACATATGAAAATTGCTCAAATGATAGTAAAACCTATCTATGAAATTAACATAGAAGAAGTGAAAGAATTAAGTGATTCTGAAAGAGGAAAAGGTGGATTTGGCTCTACAGGTTTTTAAAAAGTTACAAAAAAGTTAAAAAATATAGCCATCTTTTAAAAAGGTAAAAGATGGCTATATTACTAAAGTACAGGCTGATAAAAATTAAAATTCATTTATGGTAATTTGTGGTAAATAAAGATTGCTATAGACAAATAGTTACAAATTTGTAATAATATTAATATAAAAGAAATAATTGATATTTTAATAGAGTGTCAATTATTTCTTTTATATTTAAAAGTTAAATAAAGCTACTAGAAAAGAGGAGATGAGTGGAAAGTTATGAATTTTAATCAAAAGAGAATAGCAGCCAGTATAATGGCAACTGCGATAATAATGCCTACAATGGGGAACTTAGCATATGCCGATGAATCTGGAGTAGAGAGTGTAAGTATAGAAAGTAGAACAATAACAGGGAATGCAGTAAATTTTAGAAAAGGACCAAGTACAGACCATGAATCAATGGGCAAACTTTACAAAGGCGATAAAGTTGAGTATGTAGGAAAAGATGGTTCTTGGGCAAAAGTTAAATATAATGGAAACACAGGTTATGTACATGCAAATTATGTAGGAATAAATAACCTTGGGAATAGTAATGAAAGTAATGATGCTTCAGTTAAGTCAACAAAAGTCGTTACAGCCAAAGGATTAAATTTTAGAACAGGACCAAGTACAAGTAGTTCTAAAATATCTACACTAGGATATGGAACTGAAGTTGGATACATATCTGAGTCAAATGGATGGTCAAAAATAAGTTCTAATGGTAGAGTAGGTTATGTTTCAAGCAAATATTTAGGAACTAGTATAAATGAATCTACAGGTGGAAATACTGGAAGTAGTTCAAATGACCTTGTAAAGGACACAAAAGTTGTAACAGCAAAATCATTAAACCTTAGAACAGGACCAGGTACAGGGCATTCTAAAGTGGCTACATTAAACTATGGAACTGAAGTTGGAAGTATTTCTGAAAATGGAGGATGGACAAAGGTAAATCATGACAATCAAACAGGATATGTATCTAGTCAATATCTTGCTGAAAAAGGTTCTGTTGATACTTCAACTCCATCGGATTCAACTAACTCTCCAAGTCAGGGAGCTGATAGTGTAATAAGTTTTGCAAAGACACTACTTGGAAAACCATATGTATGGGGAGCTGAAGGTCCAAATAGTTTTGACTGTTCAGGATTCACACAATATGTTATGAAAAAATCAGCAGGTGTTAGCATACCAAGAGTATCTAGAGACCAAAGTAAGTATGGAACATATGTAAACAGAGGAGACCTTAGAAGTGGAGACTTAATATTCTTTGATACACAAGGGTCAAATAATGGTTCTGTAAGTCACGTTGGAATATACATAGGAAATGGAGATATGATACATGCATCTTCAGGTTCATCAAAAAAGGTAACAATATCTAATATAAATAGTAGTTACTATTCAAGTAGATATGTAAACGCAAGAAGAGTTTTATAATCCTTTTTTATTATAGAACTTAATAAATAGATTTTTCTTTATTGCTTATAATAAAAAAGCAGGTACAATATTGGTAGTATTATAGATTACTTTCTATATTACTATTTAATTAGTACCTGCTTTTTCTTTACCTTCTTCAATTTATAGAAAATAAATTGGATTTATGTTATTTTGTAAACTTTAATAACAACAGTAAATTATAAATTATCAAATAATATTAGTTTATCTAAATAAAAATTTTAGAACATTTTTTGGCATTCTTCTAATTCGTAAGCATCCATTAAAGCTTCACCAAATCTTTGATAGTGAATTATTTCTCTTTGACCTAAGAATTTTAGTACATCTATAACATCAACATCATCTGTTAAATTTATAAGTTGATAATAAGTTGCAAGTGCTTTTTGCTCAGCAGCCATATCTTCATGTAAATCAGTTACAGGATTTGACATAACAGCGATAGGTCTTACATCAAATGGAACACCATTTGAATCTGTTGGATAAATTCCGTATCCATTTTGTGCATAGTTTGAACCAAGACCTGCAGCTTTTAGCTCTTCTGGACTTGCATCAGAAGTCAACTGATAAACCATAGTACATATAAGCTCAACGTGAGCTAGTTCTTCGGTACCAATGTCTGTTAAAAGTGCACGCATATTGCCAGTAGGCATTGTATATCTTTGGCTTAAATATCTCAAAGATGCAGCAAGTTCTCCATTTGGTCCACCAAATTGAGTTATAAGAAATTTAGCCATTCTAGGGTCGCAAGTTTTTATATTAACTGGGTGTTGTATAGTTTTCTGATATATCCACATGAATTTTCAATCCTCCAATACTTGATGTCTAATAATTAAATTCTCTGTCCCAAGGCCAAGGTTGGTCAGCCCATTGCCAAGGGCATCTACTTGGAGCATACCCAAAGTTAGTTAAAGGACCATATTTATTTTCGTAAGCGTATCTAGCTTGCGCAAATTGATTACATAATGAATTGTAAGTGTTGATAGCATTTTTATCATCAGGATGATTGTCTAAATATAAGTTCATATCAACACATGCAAAAGATGTTTCCTGAATTTTTCTCATAAGTTCAGCTCTAGATGAATCTTTCATTATCTTCTACCTCCTCTAAATTTTTTTGGCTTAGCATATAATTCTTTGTTGTACATTTCAGATTCTAATAAGTTTAGTTCTGGGAATATAGTTCCAAATTTTAATGCATCAGAAAGGCAGTACATTTCTGTGAAAATTTGATTGTTAATGTATGGTCTAGCCAAAGATGGACCACAATTTTTTTTGATATCTCTAGTCTTATTTTCCAAGTTGAAAACCTCCTTGTTGTAAATAGATAGGTAACTCTATCTAGTGTATAATATTCAGTCATTTAAAAATCGTTACTCATAATAAAATATTAAATGAGAAAAATAAAAAAGATAATAAAAGAAAGAGGTTATTTATGTTATTATAAGTTTATGTGTTATTGAGAATTATAAATTATTTGTTGAAATTAAAGTGAAAATTATAGTATTTTATAGATGAAGGTAGACTTTTTTGTAAAATATTATTAACATAAATATATGAGGTGATTAAATGAGTGAGCTATCAGGAAAAGGCTGTGAAATTATAGTTCCTTTTGAGGAAAGACTTCCAGTAAGAGATATAGAAAAAAGTATAATAAAAAAATATAGAAAAAATTTATGGTCCAAGTTTATGAAAGCAATAAGAGATTACAAATTAGTTGAAGAAGGGGATAAGATAGCTATAGCAATTTCTGGTGGAAAAGACAGTATTCTTATGGCTAAAATGTTTCAGGAGTTAAAAAGACATGGACAAGTTAATTTCGATGTTGAGTTTATTGCTATGGACCCTGGATATCATGCAAATATAAGACAATTACTTATAGATAATTGTGAGTATCTAAATATACCAATACATTTATTTGATTCAAGAATATTTGAGATAGCAGATGAAATAGCAAAAGATTATCCATGTTATATGTGTGCCAGAATGAGAAGAGGAGCATTATATTCAAAGGCAGAAGAGTTGGGATGTAATAAACTTGCATTAGGTCATCATTATGATGATGTAATAGAGACAACAATGCTTAATTTATTGTGTGCTGGTAATTTTAAAACAATGCTTCCTAAACTTAATTCTACAAATTTTGAAGGTATAAAAATCATAAGACCACTTTATTATATAAGAGAAGAACATATTATAAGATTTATTCAAAATAGTGGTATCTGGCCACTAAACTGTGCATGTATGGTTGCAGCTAAAAAGACAGGAAACAAGAGATACGAAATAAAAGACTTAATAAAAAGTTTAGAGCCTAATTTCAAAAATGTAGAGAAATCTATATTTAAGGCAGCAGAAAATGTAAATCTTGATTCAATACTTGGTTGGCAACAAAATGGGGAGAAACATTCTTTCTTAGACGATTTTGAATAAAAATAATTAAAAAGAATCACTATAAACAATTGGAAAGGGTGTTTATATTGAAAAGAGTATATATAGATTTTGAAATGAATATGCCAAATTCTAAATCAAAGAGGGCAGTATTGAATTCTGATATAATTGCAATTGGAGCAGTTATGTATGATGAAAAGACAAAAAATATTGATAAATTTAAATCTTTAATAAAGCCAGTAAGTAATGAAGAATTATATCCTCATATACAGGAATTAACACATATATCTTCAGAAGAATTGAAGAATGCACCAAGTTATGAAGAGGTCATGAGAAAGTTTAAAAAATGGCTAGGCATATTTTCTGACATTGAAGGAATATATACTTTTGGCAATTTAGATTTGACATGTTTTAATAACACTGATATGAGAAGTTCTAAGAAAAACAATCATCCAAGATTTGTAAATAATATTAGGGATTTATTTATAGATATAAAAGAAAAATATATAAATTGTGGTATGAGATGTATGAACTATATATCATTAAAAAACTTACTTGAATTTGCTAATTTAGAATTTAGTGGAGATGCTCATGACCCATTAAACGATGCATATAATTTATTTGTTTTGGATGAAGCAATCACAAATAATGTGGATATACAAAATCTTTTGATAATACGAGATATAATAAGACCACCTTTTAACGACATAAATTGTGATTTGGACAATTGTTTTAATAAATTTAAGGAGTCGTTGTATAAAAAAGGAGGAAATTATAATATTGTAGATTTTTCTATTGAAATAATAAAAACTGTGAGAATGTACTTATTGACAATCATAAGTATAAATATACAAAATTTAGAGGTTATGAAAGATATCAGCAAGAAATTGGATACTATAGATAAACTGAAAGATATAGAAGAAGGTTATTTTTACTTATTAGAAGATGTATATTTTGATATGAAAGATTTATTAGAGGATTTGATGCTTTATAGAGTGCATGAAGATGAGTATAAGTATGAAGTAGAAAATATAATAAAAATGTTTGATGAAGATTTATATAATGAAAAAATATATATCAATAAAGATAATAATTTAAATATTGTTAACAAGGTATAGAAAAATTATAAATAATATAACGAAACTTGATGAGTAGGAAAATTTTTTATAAGATTAAAGTTAAAGAAAACTAAATTGATATAAAATAATAAAAAATGTAGAAGGGATATATACTTTCTACATTTTTTATACTATATTATTTTAAGTTTAAGAAATATAGTATATGTTTTATAATTAATATATTTTATTTGCATTTTACAATTAAAAAATACAGAAACTATTTCTTGCGAAAGTAATTGATTTGTTGTATTATAATTTACATGAATATGTAAGACAATTAAAAAAGTATTATAAGAGTAAATATATTCAAAAATTTTGACTACTAGTTTATATATTAAAAAGATGAAGGGTAGGATGAAGCCATGGGTTTTAGAGAAGTAAAAATTGAGGAATTACAGTTTAATCCATTTACTAAAATTGGTAAAGAATGGTTACTTATAACAGCTGGTGATTCAGAAAAATTCAACACAATGACTGCTAGTTGGGGTGGTGTTGGAGTATATTGGGGTAAGAATGTTGTTACAACTTATATAAGACCACAGAGATATACAAAAGAATTTGTAGACAGTAATGATACATTTACAATTGCATTTTTCGATGAAACTTATAGAGAGGCCTTAAATATCTGTGGAACTATTTCTGGTAGAGATATAAATAAAGTAGAAAAAGCAGGTCTTACACCATGTTTTGTGGATGATACTGTAGCTTTTGAAGAAGCTAATATGATTATGGTATGCAAGAAATTATATCATGATACTATGCCACCAGAAAATTTTGATGCTGAAGAAAATGATAAAAAGTGGTATCCAAATAAGGATTATCATACTATATATATTTCAGAAATTATAAAAGTTCTTGTAAAAGAATAGCTATAGTAAAAAGTATTCAAAAACAATTTATTATGAGTGAATGAAAGTAATTTTTTGTTTTTATTTAAGTAGATACTAATGACTAATCAAATGCTAATTATTAAATAAATACTATTGTAAAAAGATGAACTCTATTTGATAGGTTTCATCTTTTTATTTATTCATAGAAAATCAGTTGTTGAGATAAAAATGTTTACTTAAAATAGTTAAGTATATTTTATGAATAGTTGTATGTTAATTAGAAGTTCAATATGTCACTTCCATAGTGGATTTATTTTAATAGAAATAATTTTAATATTAATTTTATTCAATATATTATTATAAAAGTATAAATATTACTTGATAAAAATATATATTGTATTAGGTATTTTAAATAAACTTTTAAAGGGTGATTTATTATGGAAAGTATAACTAGTTATTTTAGAACAATACTATGTGTATTTATATGTTTGTCATCTATATTTATATTTACTCAATTAGCAAGAGTATTTATTAATAAGAAAAAGATTAATCAGAAAAATAAATTGAAAAAAGGGTTTAGGTATGATAGAGATTTGATTGAAACGAAAAGAGAAGATGTACATATAAAAAGCAATAATATTAACAAAACTAAGAGTAACAATATCAATAAAAAATTAAAGGAAGAAAAAGTATTCAAATATGACAATGGAGACCTGTATAAAGGTGAGTTTGTTGATGGGAAGAAAAACGGATTTGGAATATATATTTTTTCAAGTAAGGAAAGATATGAGGGATTATGGAAAGATGATAAGATGCATGGAATAGGAAAGTACATCTATAGAGATGGTTCAATATATACAGGAGAATTTAAATACGGATTAAAAAATGGTTTGGGAAAATTAACATATCCAAATAATGATATTTATAAGGGATATTTTCTAGATAATAAGAAAAATGGTAAAGGTGTATTATATAAAAATGATGGAAATAAACAGGCAGGAATATGGGAAGATGATGAACAATGTAAAAGTTTAGATTTTAAAGATTTAAATAATAAAGAGATAAATAATATGTATAAAAATAGATTAAATAATAATAAAGTGAAAATTTAGTGATTATAAAAAAATAATCTTTATTTAGAATGGAATAAATAATATTTATATGTTGTAATTTGTAAAATTTTTCTATATGAGATAAAATTAAGTATTGATTAGTCTATTACATAAATATAGAATATAAATATATCCATTAGATAATAAGGAGAAGAGATATGAATGAATATGTAGTTGTGGATTTAGAAACTACAGGCTTAGATCCATATAAAGGTTGTGAAATAATAGAAATAGGAATAACAGAAATAAAAAATGACGAAATTGTAAAAAACTATTCAAGGTTGATAAGACCTAAAGGCATAATTTCTTCATTTATAACAGAATTGACACATATAAGTAATGAGATGGTAGAAAATGAAGAGCCTTTAGAATTGGTTTTACCTAGATTTAGAAAATACATAGGAAATAGAACTATAATTGCACACAATGCGAAGTTTGATTTAAAGTTTTTAAATTACTATCTTAGAATATTAGATTTAGAACCAATAAACAATTATATATGTACACTAGAATTATTAAAAAAATGTAAAAGTTATAAAGGAAAAAATAAGAAGCTTGAAACAGCTTGTGCTTATTACAATATAGAGAATATAAATGCTCATAGAGCTGACAGTGACACTTTAGCAACTGCAAAACTATTTTTGAAAATAAAAGATGAATATTAATCTTAAATATAGAGAAAATTAGTGAAAATATCCTTTATAAAATTGACCCTTAAACTTACAATTTTGTTCTTTGATTTATTTTGTAGAACAATGTATAATGTACCTTAGTATAAAGAAGGGAGACTAAAATGGGTTATTACGATGATGATGATAATAATAAAATAAGACGTAAAAAAGTCAATAATAGTAAAGATAGTAATAAAAAATCTAAGCATTCTTATACTTCAACAAATAAAAAAAATAAAACCTCTAAGACAAGTTCTAGTAAAAGAATGAGTGAAAAAGTAGATTCACAGAATCTTATAAAAAGAGAAAGAGAAAGTTTTACAAGAGATAATGTAAGACCTTTAAATACAGATTACAATCAAAGAGAAAGAAGAAGAGTAGATTATAAGCAAAGAGAGAAAAAGCTAAAAAGTAAAAAAAGAAAAAAACAAAAAAGGATTAAGATAGCTAGAGCATTGTTATCTATTATGCTAGTCGCACTGATTATATTTTCAGTAGCAGGTGCAATATTTACAGTTTCAGCTATAAAAGGGTCACCTGAAGTTACTAAAAAATTAATTAGGTCTAAATATATAAGTAGTGAGGTTGTAAGTATAAAGCAAATGCCAAATGACTTAAAGCATGCTATAGTTTCTATAGAAGATGAGAGATTTTATAAGCATAAAGGAGTAGATATTATTTCTTTAACTAGGTCAGTACTCAATAATGTATTTACAGATACAACACAAGGTGGAAGTACTATAGATATGCAAGTTTCAAAAAATCTGCTCACTAGTGATGATAAGACTATGAAACGAAAAATAAGGGATATGTATAATGCTAAGCAGATGAATAAGATTATGAGTAAGGATGAAATTCTTGAGGCTTATTTAAATAATATGTATTTAGGTAAAAATGCATATGGGGCTGCAAAGGGAGCAGAAGTGTATTTTGGTAAAAAAGTTAGCGAGTTAAATTTATCTGAATGTGCTATGTTGGCTGGTATGACGAATAATCCTGCGAGGTATATTGACCACGGAGAGGCTAAAAAGAGACAGTTGATTGTATTATATAAGATGCATGAGCTTGGTTATATAACTGACAAGGAATATAGAATAGCTAAAGCTGATGACACTCCATTTAAGTCGGAAATTGACTAAGAAAAGATAAAATCCATTGTTTTCAGCCTAGTAATATATAATAAAAAATTATTTTTCTGCTATAATTGCCACCCAAAATCGTAATTTGGTGGAAATTTGTTTTATTGTATAAAATGTAAAATATAGTATTATTTTAAATATTATATTATGCTAAAATTTACTTGTATTTTATAAAACAAAAAAATGTAGTTTAGTTTTCTAGGGTTCCGCATTTTATAATGGTCAGGTCCAAGAGAAAACGCACAATTATTGTGTACACGGAAGGATAAAAGCCTGGGAGATATTTAATAATATTTCTCTAGGCTTTTTTGTTTTATATATTTTAAACTTTAGGAGGTATTCTAGTGAAAAGATTTGTTATTGAGGATGCGTTTTGGAATCTATTTCCCAGTGCTAAGATTGGAGTTGTTATTTGTCATAATATAGATAACTCAGCAAGAAGTGAAGAATATAAAAAAATGATTTTGCAGGGAGAAGAAGAAGCATTAAAATACTTAAAAGATTCAGAGTTTAGTAAGAATCAAGTAATTAAAGTATGGAGAGAAACATTTAAAAAATTTAAAACGAAAAAAGGAGCTAGGTCGTCTATTGAAGCGCTATTAAAAAGAGTGCACAGTGGAAACAAGATAGGAACTATCAACCCTCTAGTGGATATTTACAATTCTATCTCACTAAAGTATGCATTACCTTGTGGAGGAGAAGATATAGATAAATTTATAGGAGACATTAGATTAACTAGAGCAACTGGAAATGAGGCATTTATTCCATTGGGAGCAGATGAGAATACATCTCCATATGAAGGTGAGGTAGTCTATAAAGATGATGAAGGAGCAATTTGTAGATGTTGGAACTGGCGTGAAGCAATAAGAACAATGCTTACTGAAAGTACAAACAATGCTTTTTTATGTATTGAATTGGTGGATGAAGGTCGATTTGAAGAGTTTGAAAATGCTTTAAGTGACTTAGCTAAAACAGTTCAAGAAAATTTAGGTGGTACATGTAAAATTTCAATTTTAGATACTAATAATAAAGAAGTATTGATAAATTAATTTGGAGATGATATAGCGATGAGTGGGTTTAGCTATAAAGACATCTATATTGAAGATTGTAAAAAGATATTAGAAGCTAAATATACTTCCTGAAAAGTACTGGAATTTTGATTGTATATTTTGTCCTATTGGAAGGTCAAATAATAAAGTAGATACACCACAATCTTTTGATAATATTAATGGCTCATTGAAAGAATTAGAAAGTATGATAGAAAAGAATGGTGAAAAGTTTAAGAAAAAGCTTGGTACATCTGATGAAAGATTTAAAGAAATTTCAAAGGAATTGTGTAATATTAAAATTTAAACTAATTTGATTAAGATTACTATTTAAAATAAGATTATTTGGTAATCTTATTTTATTATTAAAATTTATTTACTTATTAGACTAGTCTATTATTAAAAAAAGTATTATAATATCATTTGTATGTAAATATAGCATTTTTATGAAAAAAATTTAGTATAAAAAAATTACTATGCATTTTTGTAATTAAATATATATAAAAATAAAATATTTAGAAAAGTATATTTCTAAATCTAACTTTTAATATAGTATAAAAATTAGAAAATTAACAAAAAATACAAAAATTCACATTTTTTTCATAAATTGTTTGACTAAAAAATTCACGTGTTGTAGAATTATGTTAGCGGGAGTTTTGGGGGAGGTGTAAATGATGATAAAAAAAATACCACAAGCAGAACTAAAAGTAATGAAATTTATTTGGAGAGTAGATGCTACAGTGACATCAAAAGATGTTATTGAAGCAATGGAACAAAAATATGGCTGGAAACAAACTACAACACTGACACTTTTATCAAGGCTAGTAAAAAGAGGATTCTTAGATGCTCAAAAAATAGACAGATATACACATTACACAATAGTGGTAAAACATAAAGAATATTTAAGCTTTGAGACAAAGGATTTCCTAAGCAATATACATGATGATTCTTTTACAAGTTTAATTTCAGCATTACATGAGGATGAAAATTTAGGCAGAGATAAGCTGGATTTTTTAGAAAGTTATTTTGATAATTTAAAGGATGAATAATTATATGTTGTATGTCTTTGACAATCTTATACAGACAACTATTATATGTAGTCTTGGTATTTGTCTATTATTATTTTTGAAAAGATATGTGTTTAAGAAGTTTAGTAAGAGATTCAATTATTATATTTGGTTGATAATAGTTTTTAGAATGCTACTTTTTCTATTTAATTATACAATAATGTATGAAGTAAAAGAGCCTAAGAGAAATGTAGTAGGTAATGGAATTACTGACATTTCTACAGGTAATAATATTATGTTGTATTTATCTTATTTATGGATACTTGTAACCATAGTCATTGCAGTTTATACCTTTGTAAAGTATACAAAATTTAAAAATCTTGTTGTTGATGTATCTTATGACATTGAAGATAATGATGTAAACTGTATCTATAAAGATTTGTTGAAAGAATTAAATATAAAAAAGAAAATTGAGTTAAGAGGTTCTGATGAATTGATAAGTCCAGCAGGTATGGGATTATTTAAGTCATACATATTCTTGCCAGATTATCCTTATAGTAAGGATGAGTTGACTTGGATTTTAAAACATGAATTAATGCATTTTAAGAACAAGGATATTTTGATAAAGTTTGCAGTGTTGTCTGTCAAAATAATGTATTGGTTTAATCCACTTGTTTATATAATGAGCAATAAAGTAAATCTAGATTGTGAATTATGTTGTGATGAAAGTGTTTTGTCTGATTGTTCTTTAAAAGATAAGAAGGAGTATGCATTAGCACTTATAAAGTCAATTAAGCTAAGTAAGAATTATAATAGTGGGCTTTTGACAACTGAATTTAATAAGACAAATTTAGAAAAGAGACTTGATGGTATTGTTAAGAAGAAAGGTAGAAATGGACTATTGGTATTATTAATTATGTTTACATTATTTTCAGTTACATATTTTGATTTTGAAAGTATTAGCTTTAATAATCCAACTTCTTTAAGAAATATAGGGATTTTAGAAAAATCAGGAGCAAACCTTAGAGAAGAACATGATTATAATATGAAAATTATGTATCCAAATAAATAAATTTATACATTATTAAAACAAATTAGGAGGACTTTTGAAATGAAAAATCTAAAAAAAATTTTAGTAGTTACAGGGTGTTTGACACTAATATCTACTAGTTTAGTATTTGCAACTACTAACAATGATGCAAATGTATTAAAAAGTAATGAAGAGCAAACAACAAATTCATTTACAATAACTGGTTATGAATTCACTTATGAAAATGCACCACAACCTATAAAATCTGATTATGAAAAAAAATGTGAAGAATTGAATATAAATCCATCTAAAGATGATACAATCTTTATTAATGAAAAATTTATAGACACATATAATATAAATATAGAAGATTATAATATTGAGCCAAGAGCATTTATTGTTAGATATAAAAAAGAATTAAATCGTTTTGATGTTACTGGACCTATAAGTTATAGTGTAAATATAAATACTACTGTAGTAGGATATGGACATATAGAAAAAGGTAATCCGGTACATTTAGTACAACTTTTATGCCAACAAATAAATGGTTCTGATATTGCTCCTGATAGTAAGTTCGGAAATGAAACATACAATCAAGTAAAAGTATTACAAGGAAGACTTGGTGTAACAAAAGATGGTGTTGTTGGAAAAGCTACTTGGCGAGCTGCAGGAGAACGCTACTAAAAAAGAGGTTGTCGCACTAAGAAATAGGGCGACAACCTTTTACATAAAATATATTAATTAATAACTTATAAAAATAAATATTATTATATCTAAGCTTTAAATGAAGTTTTAACTATATAATAATCACTTCCATATAACCCTACTATCAATATCCATAATCTCTTGACAACCAGTCAAAATCATAGTCTCACATAACTCATTCCTAACCTTATCTATAAAAAACTCCACACCATCAAGACCACCACCAAAAGAAGCAGTAACAAAAGGTCTTCCCATCAAAACAGCATCAGCACCCAATCCAAGCATCTTAACTACATCAACACCACTCCTAACACCACCATCAGCAAGTATTGTTATCTTTCCTTTTACAGCATTAGCTATATCTGGAAGTACCTCACAAGTACCAGGAGTATAATCAAGCACTCTTCCTCCATGATTTGAAACGATAATAGCACTAGCACCAGACTCTACAGCCATCAAAGCATCATCCGCAGTCATAATTCCTTTTATAATAAAAGGTAATCTAGTTGACTCAACTAATTCTCTAATTTCACTAATTGTCTTAGGAGAAAAAGGATTCTCTTGAAGTTGATTATTAATCAATCCACAAGCATCAAGGTCTACACCAACTGCAAATGCACCTGCTTCTTCAGATAATCTAATTTTTTCTATTATCTTTGAATTTTTCCAAGGCTTTATAAATACAATTCCATTTCCATCATTATCTTTTAATACATCCAAATTATTCAATAAAAAAGTATCCACATTGGTATCACCAACCATAGCATAAATTCCAGAATTGGAACAGCCTTTAACGACAGGTTCTATGTATTCTTTTTCAGAAACTTTACCACCCATATTTAATATAGTACCTGATACAGGTGCAGCGAATATAGGAGAACTCATTTTTCTACCAAACAATTCTATAGAAGTGTCTGGATTTGAAACATTATGTATTACTCTCATATTTATCTTTATTTTTTCTAGGCTCTTTCTATTTTCAATAAAAGATGAGCCACTTCCTTTGCCTCCCATGCCAGGAACATTTCCAGCACAAGCTAATCCATTACAAATTTTACAGACTTTGCATGTTCCATTAAAGTTCTCTCTAGCTGATTTTAACAATTCATTATAATTCATATAAAAACCCTCCTTTTTTATAATATTAAAATTGAGCATTACTATATTGAAAATATCTTAATTGTAAGTATAGAGATGATATTATGATGAGTTAAACTAGATAATACCCATTAGATATTTTTTATTGTTGCAGATACTTAAAGTATAGCATATGAACTACGTTAATTATAGAAAAATAAATAGTGATTGTTCAAGTATACATTTTGAGAAACTTTAAAAGGACTATATATAGATTTCTTTGAAAATCTATATATAGTCCTTAAATTTATGTCAATTCCTTTTTTATTAATGAATATATAATATAGAATACAATATACAAAAAAGTTTCTCAAAATGCTACGCTAATCCCCATTTACAGAGCAACATCATTATACTGTGTAAATTTGAATCAACAATATTTTCACCATATCTAACCATAAAATCATCTAACTGTGTGTCAATAAATGAATAATATCCACTTATACTATCAATGTAGGCCGTCATTAAGTGTATACATTCATCACTTTTATCTTTATACATATATATCTCCCCCTATATACAATATATAAATTTAGATACTAAATTGTATCATATAAAATATTTGAGCATGTCATATCTATCAAGTTCTATATTTATATCCTTATATTAATGGCTAAAGTGAGTTTTGACAATAGGTTTTGAAAAACTGGATATTTAAAGCGTAAACTTGGATTTTAGGGTAATTAATTAATGTAAATGTATGGCGATATATGTATACATGATTTAATTAATTGGAGATATTATAAACAATTACTTTTATTAAGGTTATTTAAGTGGTAGAATAACTTGGAGATTAATAATTACAAGGAGGATATAATATGAGTTTATACAAGTTTATATATGATGATAAGGAATATTTGTTAAAAGAAGAGAATTGTAGTGCTTTAATAAATGATGAAGAAAATCCAATTCAAGGAATAACTATTTCAAAAATAATTGATATACTTAATGAAGCAGAAGAGGTTGATTTTGACATAGAATATTATCAAGAAGCATGTCCATTATGTTTAGAAGGAGTTAAAGAAAAGAAAAAATTCTTTCCTTTCTTAGAATATCATTTTTATATTTTCAGTAAAGATGGAAAATATGTAATAAGTAACATATCTAGTGACTATAAAGGATTATCTTTTAATAAATTATCAAGAGCAAATAAAGTTGATAATAGTTATATTGTAAGTGTGATAATTTGCGAAAATTGTCAGGATTATATAGTTCAGATAGAAAATTGTATAGTTTAATGTAAAGTATGTCTTAATTTAGGAGAAATTTCTAAATTGAGACACCGACTTTTTTATCAAATAGTATGGAAAATTACTAAATTTATGAGATAATGTAAGTCGGAGGTGAGTTACAATATATATTAAATGTTTGGAAGAGATAGATGATACAATTTTAGATTTAATGTTTAGGTTAACATTGAATGAAAGATTATTGAATAATAATGATTTTATTGAAAATAACATTGATATAGTAAAGAATTCAATCGATTGCTATAAAATTGAACAAAACAGTTTGATGTTATTAAAATTAAATTTTTTGCTGGCTTTATTATATGGTATTCAAGGGCTTAGTGAAAAAATGAAAGAGTATATTTTGATTTCCTATAAATATATTGATAAATACTTACCTGAAGATTATAAATTTCTAGCAAGATTTTATTCACAAATAGCTATTTTAAGTTTAAAAAATGAAAATATAAAAAATGCAAATTTGCATATAGATAAATTTAAAGTTATTTGTAATGATAATAATTGTTCAATTGAAGATATTATTTTTAAAGCACAACTTATTTATATTAAGGCAAGTAAGTGCATAGAATCTTCTATAATAATTAAAGAAATAGAAGATTTATATATAAAGGTAAAAGAAATTAACGATTTTAATTGTAAAAAAATATATTTTTTTATTGTTGGTAAAATATATTTTTTGTTTTTAGATGATGCTATAGTTGCTAAAGTAAATTTTTTGAAAGCAAGAAAATATGCAGATTTATTGAAAGATATGGGCGTATCTTCATTATGTAATATAAAAATAGGTGAATGTGAGTGTTCATTTGAAAATTATGAAGGCTCAATAGAATATTTTAATGAAGTAATAAGTAATAAGAAATATATAAATGTAGATACCATACAAAAATATAGAGCATCAAACAATATAACTAAAATATTAATAAAAACTAAAAGTTATTCTGAGGCGATAAATAATTTAGCAAAATCTGAAGTGTACTTGGAAAAAATTAAAAATAATAGTTTAAAAGAATTTGAGAAATTTGGATTATTTATAAATTTAGCTATGTATTATGCGAAAAGTAATGAAAGCTCATTTGAACAATCAATTTGTTATTTAGATAGGGCTAAAGATATGTTAAGTATTATAAAAAACGAAGAAGAATATATATTGTATGATTTGGAGGTGGTTTATCATCAAGTAAAGGTATATTATAGTTTTGGAGATTATAATAATGCATTAGAGACAAGTAAAAAACTACTTGAGAAATCTAAAAATGCTAAAAATTATAATTATGTAAGACTAGCCTATAAGAATATATATATGTGTTTTGAAATGATTCAGGATTATGAAATGAGTATGAAATACTTTAAAATGTATTATGAGTTAAAAATGATGTATGTGAAAGCTAGAAATAGAAATTATATAGATTCTTTAAATTATAGGCACGAATATGTTGAAAAAGAAATAAATAACATGAGACAAGTAAAGATTGATTTAGATAAGAAAAAATATATTGACCATTTGACAAGTGCGTATAATAGAGTTTTTCTAAATAATTTTTTAGAAGGACAAGAAGTTAGCGAATATAGTACTGCATTCATGATAGATGTAGATTACTTTAAAGACTACAATGATACTTATGGACATTATAATGGAGATATTGCTCTTAAAAATATAACTACAATAATAAAAAAATATCTAAAAAAAGACATGCTTATGGTAAGGTATGGTGGAGAAGAATTTTTAATACTATCTATATGTAAAGATTATAAAAAAAGTAAAATCTTTGGAAGAAAGTTATGTAGAATTGTAAAAAAATCTTTAAACAATAATTTAACGGTTAGTATTGGTATTGATACCTGCAAAAATAGTAGTATAGATATAAGTGAGATAATTGGAAATGCGGATAAGGCCTTGTATAAAGCCAAACAAAGTGGTAGAAATAGATGTTTGCATTATCATGATTTTAAGAATTTTTAACTATTTAAATAGGATTGGTGATTTACTTGAAAGGATGTTTAATAGAAGATTTAAAGAGAAATATAAAAAAGATAGAATATGATATGTTGACTAAATTCTATCTAAATTTAACAGATTTAAACTACATCTTGGATTATCACAAAGAACTTTTAAATACAAAAATAGAAGTTAAGAATAAAGTTTATACTTTATATTTAATTAGCCTTATAAACTATATAAAAAAAGATAGAGAGGCATCATACAAATATCTGCTAGATTCATTAAAAGACATTAAAAAATTACCCTCAAAAGAGAATGCAGAGATAATATCTAAGATTTATATTTATCTTACACTATCAGCTATTTCTATAAGAAAATATGATAAAGCAAATAACTTTTATTCTTTAGCAAAAAAAAGCATAAAACAATACCACTTAAACGAATTGTTAGTCTTATTTAATATGAATTTATGTGTAGAAATAAGTGCATTATATAAGACTAAAACGGACGTAATATCTTTAGTGGAAGAAGTATCTTTTTTTAAAAATTTAAAAAATAAAGTTCTTGTAAGTAGAGCAAATTATATATTTGGAAGAGTTTATCTGTATTTATTTAATAACTTTATAAAAAGTATGGAGTACCTAATTGAATGTTTAAGGTTAGCTCAAGAAAATAACTTGCATTCCATAGAAGCTTTCTGCAAATGTATAATAAGCTTGTGTTATTTAGAAAGTGGAAATAATATAGAAGCCATAAAATACATAAAAAATGTACTAGATGTCACACACAATAATAATTCAATATCATTAACTGAAAGAGTAGCCATAAAAATAGACCTTATATGGGCCTATTTAAAGGAAGATATGAATAAAGAAGCAGAAGATGTTCTAGTGAAAGCTATAAAATTGATGAAAGTTGTTGAAGGTGTATATAAGGATTATTTATACTCATTTATATTTTTGTATTCAGCTGAGATTGAGTTAAAGAAAAGTAATTGCAATTTTGAAAAGGTAAACGCATATTTGATTTTATCAAAAAATATATATAAAAGCTTTGGAGATGTTTTTATATATAATTCTAAACTAGATTATATATATAAGTTGTATGGAGATTTATATATAAAATTTGGTAATATAGATGAAGGTATAAGTTGTTATCTAAAAGGCTTAAATTTGGTCAAAAAGAGTTCATTAAACCCTAAAAAAATGTCTATATTTTATGGGCTAATAGCGAATGGATATGAAATAAAAAAAGATTTTAAACTGGCAATTGAGTATTATAAAAGTATGGATTGGTACTCTGATAAATGGGAAAAAAATAATTCCTATAAAACATCCCAAGGAATTCATAAACAATATGAACTTAGACAAAAACAAGAAAGTTTAAGAGCACTTGTAGATAATAATAAAAAATTAGAAAATGATATTTTAAAAGATGGACTTACTAAACTATATAATAGAAGATATTTAGAAGAACAATTAGATTCATTTAATGGAACTAGAGAAAAAAATATGGTTGCAATATTGGTAGATATAGATTACTTTAAGAGTTACAATGATAACTACGGTCATCTAGCAGGAGATAAAGTTATAATTAAGGTAACTGATATTATAAGAAATGTATTTATAGATATTACTGAACACATAATTAGATATGGAGGCGAAGAAATTTTAATATTAGTGGATTCTATAAAATCTGTAAATGCTGAAGAAATTGATAATATAGAATTATACATTAAAAGAGTATTCAAACTTCTTGAATTTGAAGGCATTGAACATATGTATTCTAAAGTAAAAAATTACATAACTATAAGTGCTGGAGTAAGTATAAAAAGGTGTCGTGTCAGAAAAGATGCTGAATTATTAATTGAAGATGCAGATAAAAACCTATATAAATCAAAAAAAGCAGGCAGAAATCAATACATTATAATTTAAAATTGAGGTGATTTTATTGCGAAAAAAAATAGGAATTATAGCCTCTGATATTGAATTAAAAGAAAGAATAGAAGAATTATATAAAGAAGATGTAGCAAATGGAACTATTATAATCGACATACTTAATTTAGACTTAATGGAAAATCAAGGACGTATACTTGTTGAAAAAGGTGCCCAAGCTATAATTGGTAGAGGAGGAGGTTATAGTTTAGTAATAGATACAGTAAATGTACCTGTTATACCAATGAACATGAAATCGACTGACCTCTTAAGAGCAATAGAAATAGCAAAGCGATATTCTAAAAAAGTAGTATTGATTCTTGGAGATAATGAAGTTTCTTTTGATTATGTTGGATGGAGAAATGTAATAAGTACTGAGATAACTGAGGAATGGTTTGAATCTAAGTATGAGATAAGAAGCAAGGTTGTAAAATATATAGACCAAAAAGATGAAGTTGTAATAGTAGGTGGAGGTCTAGCCTGTTCTTTTGCAAGGCAATATGGCATTGATAGTGTATTTGCAACTGCTAGTGACGAATCTATAAGAGAAGCAGTTGAGTATTGTAAGAAATTATTAGATACATTAGGTGAAGAAAAATTTAATAACGAAGTTTTGCGAAATATACTTGATGGTATAAAAGATGGAGTAATAGCGATTGATAGTAATGGTAGTATAATTTTATACAATGAAAGTGCAAAAAACATGCTTAAAGTAGAGAGAAAATGTGCACTCAATAAATATATACTAGATGTATTTCCAAAAATGGAGTGGATGTTAGACTGTTTACATGAAAAAAATGATGTAGAAGATAGAAAGATAAGAAATATAAATAACTTAATTGTTAATACTAGAACGACATTGATAAAAGTGGATAATAGTACTTATGGAGTTTTAGGAATAATACAAGATATAACTAAACTACAAAACCTAGAAAGAAAAATAAGGTTTGATTTAAATCAAAAAGGTCTTTATGCTAGATATACTTTTGATGATTTTTTATTTAAAGATAAATTAACTAAAGAATTTATTGAAGAAGCTAAAAAAATTGGAAAAAGTGATTATACAACTTTACTATATGGAGAAAGTGGGTCTGGTAAAGAAATTATAGCTCATAGTATACACAATATAAGTAGAAGGAAAGATAGACCTTTTGTTGCAATAAACTGTGCTACTATAGCAGAGAATTTGCTTGAAAGTGAACTTTTTGGATATGAAGAAGGTGCATTTACTGGTGCTAGAAAAGGTGGAAAAAGAGGGCTATTTGAACTTGCACATGGAGGGACACTTTTTTTGGATGAAATAAATAGTCTATCTTTTAATATTCAGACAAAACTATTAAGAGTAATAGAAGAACGCCAAATAATGAGAATTGGTTCTGACTATATAATACCTTTGGATATAAGAATCATAGCAGCAACAAATGAATCATTAACTGAGAAAATAGTTATGGGTACATTTAGAGCAGACTTATTTTACAGGTTGAGTAGTTTAGAGATAAATATTCCTCCTCTAAGAGATAGAAGGGAAGATATAATTCCATTGTTCAATAACTTTGTAAATGAAGTATTAAAAGATGATGGTCTTAATGGAATAAATAGCATAGATGAAAATTTTGTTTTAACTAAAGATGAAATTGATAAGTTGTATAATTATAGTTGGCCTGGAAATGTGAGAGAATTAAAAACAATAGCCCAAAAATATGTTGTAACAGGGAAGATTAAATTGACAAAAGAGCGAGATTTTAAAACTCAAAAGGTAGCATCTAGTTCTGAAATAGACAAATTTAATTCTGAAACGACAGCCAGTGATGAAATTCAAGAGGAAGTTGTAGATATAAGTAAGATAAATGATGGTAAGGTATATATAGATATAAAAGAGGTAAATAAGTATGTTGAAGAAAAAATAATCAGCATGCTTTTCGCTCAGGGATTGTCTAAAAATGAAGTAGCACAAGTCCTTGGAATAAGTAGGACATCTTTATGGAAAAAGTATAACAAAAATATATAAATACAAATACATATAGATTATTTTAAAAGTAATGTTAATTTTTTAAAACAAGTGTTAAAAAAAATTAACATTACTTTTTTGCAAATTTTTATTTTTTTAGACAAGCATATATATTTATAAGAAAAATAACTAAAATACTTAATTTAATAATGAAAAAAATCAGAATTCTAAACAAAAGTAGTTTTACATAAAGTAAAATTTGTTGGCATGCTAATTGCTTAATATATAATGTGAGAGTAAATACAATTTTAGGGGTGATGGTATGAGTCAAAGTATGGTTGGTAAGCATGCAATGTGGCCAAAAGAAAATGATGTTATATTTAGCATATCTGGTAGAGCTCAAGCAGCAGAGAAGGCTTTAGGCATTGATAATGTAATAAATGCAACAATAGGCGCTCTAATGGATGATTCAGGAAAATTAATAACAATGAAAACTGTATATGAAGAATATAAGGCATTAGATAACTGTGAGATAGGTGCATATGCAGCTCTTGAAGGTCAACCAGATTACTTAGAAGCAGTTAAAAAAGTATTTTTCAGAGATTACTTACCAGAAGGACATATAAGAGTATTAGCTTCACCAGGAGGAAGTGGTGCAATAAAATTGGCTGTATGGAATTATACTAATGAAGGTGACGAGGTTTTAACATCTGATTGGTTTTGGAGTCCATATGTAAGTATAGCTGAAGAAGCTAATAGAAAGGTAGTAAACTATCAATTGTTTGATGAAAATAGAAGATTTAATTTTAAGTCATTCAAAGAAAATTTTGTAAATATAGCAGAAAAACAAGATAGAGTTTTTACAATCATAAATACACCAGCTCACAATCCAACTGGATATAGTGTTGCAGATGATGAATGGGATAAAATATTAGACTTATCAAAAGAAATTGCAAAAGATAAAGATAAAAAGATAATATTTTTCGTAGATTCAGCATATATTGACTTTGCAGGTGATGATGATGTATGTAGAAAGTTTTTTAAGAAATTTTCAAATCTTCCTGAAAACGTTCTCGTATTAGTTGGATTTAGTATGTCAAAAGGATTTACTGCTTATGGTATGAGGATGGGAGCTATAATTTGTATATCTTCAAGTGAAGATGTAGCTGAAGAGTTCCATTATTCATGTGTTCATTCATGTAGAGCAAACTGGTCAAATTGTAATAGAAGTGCCATGGCAGTTTTATCTAATATTGTAAATGACTCTAAAAAATTCAAAGAATATGAAGATGAAAAAGATGTATATAAGAAAATGCTAACTAGAAGGGCTGATGTATTTGTAAAAGAAGCTGAAAGAGTAGGCTTAGAAATTCTTCCATATATAGCAGGATTCTTTGTAAGTATACCATGTGATAATCCAAGAGAAGTATGTGAAGAATTGACTAAACATAATCTATTTGCAGTTCCATTAAAGATGGGCTTAAGATTTGCAGTTTGCGCAGTTTCAGAAGAAAAATGTAAGAAAGCACCAAGTATTATAAAAGAAGCACTTGAAAGTTTAGAAGTAAAAATAAATAATTAATTTCATTGAACAAATTGGGTGGACTATGAATTTAATAATTGTAGATGGAGGGAATTTTATATGAAACAATTGATGACAGGTAATGAGGCAATTGCACGTGGAGCCTATGAGGCTGGTGTTAAATATGCATCCGCATATCCAGGGACTCCAAGTACAGAAATATTAGAAAATATAGCAACATATAAAGATGCAATAGTTGCAGAATGGGCTCCAAACGAAAAGGTAGCACTTGAGGCTGCTATAGGGGGTTCAATTGCAGGAGCGAGAACAATGGCTTCTATGAAACATGTTGGTGTGAATGTTGCAGCTGACCCAATATTTACTTATGCATATACAGGCGTAAATGGTGGTATGGTACTTATTACAGCAGATGAACCGGGAATGCATTCATCTCAAAATGAGCAAGACAATAGGATGTATGCAAAATTTGCAAAGATACCTTTATTTGAACCATCAACTAGCCAAGAAGCTAAAGACATGATAAAAGAAGCGTTTGAAGTTAGTGAAAAATACGATACACCAGTTTTATATAGAGTTACAACAAGACTCTGTCATTCAAAAGGTTTAGTGGAATGTTATGATAGAGAAGAAGTTGAAATTAAAGAGTACACTAAAAACGCTAAAAAAATGGTAACTGTTCCAGCAAATGCCCAAATAAGAAGAGGCGTTGTTGAAGAAAGAATGGAAACTCTTAAAAAATTCTCAAATGAAACTGACTTAAACTATTATGAAATAAATGATACAAAAATAGGTGTTATAGCTTCAGGTATGTGTTGTAATTTTGCCAAAGAAGTATTTGGAAAAAATGCGTCATATATGAAGTTAGGATTTACAAATCCATTACCTTATGAAAAAATAAAAGAATTTGCAGATAAAGTTGATAAAATATATGTAATAGAAGAAAATGACCCATTTATAGAAGAACAAATAAAAGCATATGGAATAGATTGTATTGGAAAAGATGTAATGCCTCCATATGGCGAAATGACACCCGACGTTTTGAGAAAAGCTATATTTGGAAAAACAAATGATACTATAGAATACAAATCTGAATTAGTAACACCAAGACCACCAAGTTTCTGTGCAGGATGTCCACATAGAGGATTCTTCTATGAACTTGGAAAGAGAAAAAATTTAATAGTTGGTGGAGATATAGGATGTTATACTCTTGGATTTGCTCCTCCATATAATGGAATAGATTATGTTGTTTGTATGGGTTCTGCTTTTGGAACTGCACATGGAGCTCAAAAAGTTCTTAATATGAAAGAAGGAAATGAAAAACGATTAGTAGGTGTACTTGGAGATTCAACTTTCTTCCATACAGGAATAAATGGCCTTTTAGATGTAGTTTATAATAGAGGAAATTCTATATCAGTTATATTAGACAATAGAATAACTGGAATGACAGGTCACCAAGAAAACCCAGGTTCAGGATATACTTTACAAGGTGCTAAAACTAAAGACGTTGATATAGAAGGATTAGTTAAGGCTTGTGGAATAGAACATGTAAGGGTTATAGACCCTAACAATCTAAAAGAAGTAAATGAAGCATTAGATTGGGCTTTAGCGATAGAAGATGAACCATCAGTAATAATTACAAGATGGCCATGTGTACTTAAAAAATTCTCTAAAGAAGATATAGAAGAATTTAATAACCCATTTAAGACTAAGTGTAAAGTTGACCATGATAAATGTATTGGATGTAAATTATGTTTAAAAACTGGATGTCCAGCCCTATCATTTGATAAAGAAAATAAATTATCAAATATAGATAGAAATCAGTGTGTAGGATGTGGCGTATGTTCACAAGTTTGTCCAAAACAAGCAATAGTTAAGGAGGAAAAATAATATGACTAAGAGTATACTTTTGGTAGGTGTAGGAGGTCAAGGAACTATACTTGCTAGTAAATTATTAACTATGGGATTGATGGAAGCTGGATACGATGTAAAAATGAGTGAAATACATGGAATGAGTCAAAGAGGAGGTTCAGTTTCCTCACAAGTTAGATATGGAGATTGTGTGCATTCTCCAGTTATAGAAATTGGTGGAGCAGACATATTAGTATCTTTTGAAAAGATGGAAGCTTTAAGATGGTTCAATTATTTAAAACCAGAAGGAAAAGCTTTAGTAAACAATTATAGAATAGATTCTATGACTGTCTTAATTGGAGGAGCTGAATATCTAGAAAGTGATATAGATGAGGAGTTAAATAGACTAAATGCAAAAGTTATAAATGCAGCTGATAAAGCTGAAGAACTAGGAAATTCAAAAATAATGAATGTTATTTTATTAGGATGTTTAGTTAAGTCTATGGAATTAGAGTCTATAGATTGGGAAAAAATTATAAGTGAAAATGTTAAACCAAAATTTATTGAATTAAACATAAAAGCTTTCCATGAAGGTATGGAAATGGTTAACAAATAGTTTATAATAGATATAGATAAACTATAGAAATTAAGGTGAAAGGAAGAAAATTATGACTTACAGAATATTAGCCATAAATCCAGGTTCTACTTCTACAAAAATAGCAGTATACGATGGAGAAGAACAAATTCTTGTGAAGACAATAGACCATCCAGCTCAAGAGATTGCAAAATATAATACAATACAAGACCAATTTGAAATGCGTAAAGAAGCTGTTTTGAATATTCTTGAAGAAAATAATATAGATTTGAAATCTCTTAGTGCAATAGTAGGAAGAGGTGGAGTTTTACCACCAGTAAAATCAGGAGCATATTTAGTAAATGAAGAAATGATTGATGTACTTAGACATAGACCAGTGCTTGAACATGCTTCAAACTTAGGAGCTGTTGTGGCACATGCAATATCAGAACCACTTGGAATAAACTCATATATTTATGATTCTGTTGCAGTAGATGAGCTTATAGATGTAGCAAGAGTATCTGGACTTTGTGGAATGGATAGAGCAAGTACAGGGCATGCATTAAATACTAGAGCTATGGCTCTAAAATATGCTAAAGATAATGGAAAAGATTATAAGAATTTAAATCTAATAGTAGCTCATATTGGTGGAGGAGTAAGTATTTATCTTCATGAAAATGGAAGAATGGTTGATATGTTATCTGATGATGAAGGGCCATTTTCTCCAGAAAGGTCAGGAAGAGTACCTGCTACAAAATTAGTGGCAGCTTGTTATTCAGGAAAATATTCAGAAAGAGAAATGACTAAGAAAATAAGAGGTAAAGGTGGTATAGTCTCATATCTAAATACTGTAGATGCTAGAGAAGTTGAAAAAATGATAGCAGAAGGAAATAAAGAAGCAAAGATTATTTATGAAGCAATGGCTTATCAATTAGCAAAAGGTATAGGAGAATTAGCAACTGTAGTAGATGGAAAAGTAGATGCTATAATTATAACTGGAGGAATTGCATATTCTGAAATGTTTACTTCAATGGTTAAAAAGAAAGTTGAATTTATAGCACCAGTAGAAATTATAGCAGGGGAAAATGAGTTGGAATCACTTGCTTTTGGAACTTTAAGAGTACTAAATGGAGAAGAAGAAGCTAGAGTTTATAGTGAGAATTAATAAGAACAACTAAAAATGTTTATATATTAAAAAGTGGTATATCCATTTTTATACACTAAAGCTTACAATATAAGTGAAAGCGTATAAAATATGGATTGCCACTTTTTTTATAATTGAAATTTTATATTAAATTAATGAAGAGTTATGTAAAATTTTGTATTTATATATATATTTTATTGTTATTTATTGTTATTATTATTATGAGGAGTGATTTTTGATGGGAAAAATAAATTTAAAAAGTATGGTAAGATTATTTTCAGGTTTTTTTATATTTGCAATTTCTTCTGTATTGATGATTAATGCGCATGTTGGGCTCATGCCTTGGGATGTGCTTCATCAAGGGTTATCTATAAAATTAGGTATAACTATAGGTCAGGCATCTATAATGGTCGGAGTTATAATCGTTATATTGGATGCAGTTTTTGGTGAAAACATAGGATGGGGTACACTACTTAACATGACATTTATAGGAATATTTATTGATTTAGTAATATTCTCTGAAGTAATACCTCATGCAAGTAACACTTATGTAGGTGTATTTATGGTTGTTATAGGAATTATTTTAGCAGCTATAGCAAGTTTTCTATATTTAGGTGTTTGTCTAGGAAGTGGACCAAGAGATGGTCTTATGATTGCTCTTCAGAAGAAAACTAATAAATCTGTACGTCTTGTTAGGACAGTTCTTGAAATACTAGCTCTAGTTGTTGGTTGGTTATTAGGAGGTTCTGTAGGTATTGGTACGCTTGTAAGTGCATTAGGACTAGGATATGTATTACAAATAGTATTTAGAATGTTTAATTTTGATACAAAATCGCTTAAACATAGATTTATTATAGACGATATAAAAGAATGGAAAGAAAAGAAAAGTGATGAACATAAGTGTAAATCAAGTATTGCAATAAAAAATGAGCAAAATTAAGTATACTAAAATATATTTGTATTTTGTCTAATTTATGTAAAGGTAAGGAGATTTGGAAATGGAATTATGGGATTTATATAATACTGATGGAATTAAAACAGGAAAGGTTATAGAAAGAGGTAATTCTATTGAAGAAGGTTATTGCCATTTAGCAGTTGAAGTATGGATTTTAAATAGAGACTCTCAGATTTTAATTCAGAAAAGGTCTAAAAGTAAAAAGACATTGCCAAATATGTGGGGAATGACAACTGGATGTATTATTTCTGGAGAAGAGAGTTTGGAGGGTGCAATTCGTGAAGCAAAGGAAGAAATAGGGATAGATATATCAAAAGATGAAATGAAAGTTTTTAGAAGTATGATTCATGGCGACACTCTTTGGGATGTATATTTTGTCAAGAAGGAGTATGATATATCAAAAGCTATTTTGCAGGAAGAAGAAGTGAGTGATATAAAATGGGTAAGCACAGATAGAATAAGACAATTGATAAAGGATGGTTTGTTTTTTGAATATCCAGAAATATATGAATTACTATATGATATAGATAATAATAATTTAAACTTATGATATGGAGCAGATTTTAGTATAAACATGATTATATAGAATTATCTTCTCTAAATTTTAATATTGTTTTATGAAGAATTAATAAGTTGTTTTTAAATCTTTTTGATTATTTTTATAATTAGAATAAAAGAGTGGCACTTTAAAGTCATAAAAATTTGGGGAGGGTTTAAACTGTGAAAGATAACAAAGAATTGGCACATGATGGTTCAAAATATAAAATTGTTTCTATATCTGTTGTAGTAATTATTTTAATTACATTCTGGTATATGTTAAATATGGTGCTTTTAACATTTATAATGACTTTTATTTTCTATAACTTACTTGTAGCCATAAGAAAACGAATTAATAAAATATCTTCTAGAATTGTTCCAGATTCGTTGATAATTGTAGTATTATACTTACTATTTGCTGTATTATTGGTATTGATTAGTTATGCAGTTGTACCAATAATTATAGTACAACTTACAGAATTGAGTAGGATTTTTAGTAATTTTGATGTAAATCAATTTGCTCAATCTTTAGGTCCAAAACTTTATCCTGTTGTTTCAAAGTTAGATTTTAATAAATATGTTTCACAGGCAGGGTTGCTTATAGCATCAACAGCTACAAAAGTTGGAAGCTTTGGAGTAAACATATTGTTAGGGTTCTTACTGAGTTTACTTCTTTTACTTGAAAAAAATGATATTAAAAAATTTGGAAATAAACTTGCAGATAGTAAGATTTCTTTCATTTATAATTCTCTTGTATTTTTTGGAAAGAGTTTTGTGAAAAATTTTGGCGAAGTAATGAAAGTACAAGTAATGATTGCATTTATAAACTCTGTTGTTTCCATGATTTTTTTAGGTTTCATGGGATTCCCTCAAATATGGGCTTTAGGATTTATGATTTTCGTATTAGGTCTTATTCCAGTGGCAGGAGTTATAGTATCATTAATTCCTCTAACTGTGATTGCCTTTAACATAGGTGGGATAACAAAAGTACTTGGAGTCTTAGTGATGATTTGTATAGTACACGCAGTAGAAACATACATATTAAATCCTAAATTGATGTCAAATAGAACGAAACTTCCAGTTTGTTTTGTGTTTATTATTTTACTTGTAGGAGAGCATTACTTGGGTGTATGGGGATTATTAATTGGAGTCCCAATATTCATGTTCCTTATGGATATTTTGGGTGTTAAATTTACTTCCAGATAAATATATTACAATAATAATTAATTTTATGAATGTGATTTATGATTTGTTTTAAAAAAGAACCTATAAATAGACAGCATTAATAAAAGAAGTCTGTTTTATAGGTTCCATTTTGATTTTCATAAATGTTATACAATTAAATAACAAGAAATTTATTTCATTTCAAAAGTCTCACAACTTGCATTTCCTGAATTTATATGAACTTTTTCAGCTTTACAAAGTTCATTTTTATTGTATTTACATTTTACAGCCTCACAATGAATATTGTCTGTATCAACTTGATTAGTATCATTAGAACGACTAGTTATTCCTGAAGTATATTTGTCTTCAAAAGAAGCACAATAAGTATTTCCTGTAGTAGTTGCTTGCATTCCATCTACTTTTATATTACCAGCATAACAGTATCCACTAGTATTATAAGCACAATTAGTAGCATCGCAATTTAAATTATTATTTTTCATAAAATAACCTCCTAAGTTTTATTTAAACTTATTATGTGAAGTTATTTAAATTTTATACACCTATTTACAATTACATTTATCACATCTAACAACTACATCTTTTGAAGTTTCTCTTCCTAAATTTCTATTGACATGGTATACATCTATATTTTCAGTTGAACCACATATAGAACATTTAAAATTGTTTTCTAGTAAAATTCTTTCTCTAAATAACTTCCAGTACATAGAATTGATGTAATCATTGTAGTTAACCTTGAGACATGTTTCAAGAAAGTTTATGTATAAATTATCTAAATCTCCTGTATCTAATTCTGTATATTCTGGTTCAAAATATTCACAACAACCTCTAAAATCAGGTTTAGTATCCGAAATAACACATCTAATATCATATCTATAGTCTAGGCTAGGCCCCTTGAATGAAAGATGTGTGCAAAAAGAACAAGATGTCTCTGGTAGATTTTTTTCAAGTTCATGTAATTTATTATTCATAAGTATTCCTCCAAAAAAATTTATTTTAAGTATATAAATGTGTAGATTATTTTAAAACTTTTATTTATTTATATTAGAAATTCAGGATAAATATTCCAATAAAGAGTAAATACTTAGTTATTTATGTGTTGAATGAAAAAGAGACAATCTCTAAATTGAGATAGTCTCTTTTTATGATTTTTATATTAAAAGTTTAATCTAAGTGTAACTTTATTTGATTTTAGTCAGCTAGTTTTACATCTGCTTTGTTTTTTAACTTTCTGCCATAGTAGACAGTTAAAACAGCATATAATACAGTAAATATAGCAGCTAAAATATAAGATATATTTATACTTAAGTTAAATCCAATTTGAGCATTGAATATATAGCTAAATATGATAAAAGAATAAAACATACCTGGAATTAAGCTTATAATATAATTTCTTTCTTTTATTATAAGATAGACAGTAATCATAGCAAATGCAAATATAGCAATGGTTTGATTACTCCATGAGAAATATCTCCATAATATATTAAATCCAGAAGCGCTGAGTTTTGCAAATATGAGGATAGCTATGACAGGAATAAATATACAGATTGATAGTATGACACGATGCTTCTTTTCCTTTTGGTCATAATGGAAATAATCAGCAAGCATTAATCTTAGAGATCTTAAAGCTGTATCTCCAGAAGTTATTGGTAAAATGATAATCCCTATTATTGCTATGATTCCACCAATAGAACCAAGTAAATCTCTTGCAACTAAGCCTATTACATCAGGAGAGCCTATCAGTTCCTTAGGTATACCTTTATTGTAAATACCCATAGCAGCTGCAGCCCAAATCATTGCAATTAAACCTTCTAAAATCATCATATTATAAAAAGTAGTTTTTCCTTCTTTTTCATTTGAAACAGATCTTGCTATAAGAGTGGCTTGAGTCGAGTGGAACCCAGAAACTATACCACAAGCAACCGTAACAAAGAATGTAGGAATAAGAGGAATTCCTTCAGGATGAATACCTTTCCAATTTGCAAGACTTAGATTAGCTAAATCATAACCTTGTGTAAATATCCCAATTCCAACACCAGCAGCAGATAAAAGTAGTATTGCTCCAAATATTGGATATATTTTTCCTATAATCTTATCAATTGGGAATAGTGTTGCACATAAATAATATACAAAAATAATTCCGTAAACTATCCATACAACTGGATTGTTTATAGTTGACTTCATATTTAAGATTTGCGTAACAACCAAATCTCCAGGTGTGTAAATAAAAACTGCACCAACTAAAAGCATTAATAGACAAAGGAATATGTTATAGACTTGAAATACTTTATTACCCAAAAATCTACTGATAAGGGAAGGCATCTGTGCTCCTTTTTCTCTTATACTAATCATTCCACTCATATAGTCATGTAAAGCTCCTCCAAATACACAACCAATAGGGATTAGTATAAATGCTATTGGACCAAACAATATACCTTGGATAGGTCCTAGAATTGGTCCTGTACCAGCTATATTAAGCAATTCAATGAGACTATTCTTCCATTTTTTCATTGGAACATAGTCTACACCATCACTCTGAGCAAGAGCAGGTGTTTTTCTGTCATCTGGGCTAAATACTTTTTCACAATAAGCACCATATAAAGCGCCTCCTATTAGTAATATAGCCAATCCAATTAAGAACGTTGTCATAATATCACCCCATTTATAAAATTTTTTGGATTCTGTATACGTATTGAAATAACTTACCAATTCTATAAAATACTAAAAGTAATATAATTTCAGAAATTAATACATACACATAATCATGTACTTAGTATACATGTGTTTGGAAAAATTTTCAATATTATAATAATAAAGAATATAAACAAAATTCTGATAATATTTTACAAAAAAATAAAAAAACATAAAAAATAGTTTAAATAGATAAGTAAAAAAGAGAAATCAATTGATAATTTAAATGTCTATATCTTAACAATATTAAGAGGTCTAAAATTCTTGAAGAAAGAATAGTCAAGTGATATAATGAATTTACAGGTGTATATACACTAGTACATATAGAAAGCGGTGCAATTATGGATAAAGATTTAACATATCTAATCAAAGAGCTAAAGAAAGAAAAAAATGCAATAATACTTGCCCATTTTTATCAACCACCAGAAATACAAGAATTAGCAGATGCAGTTGGTGACTCATATTACTTAAGTGAAATTGCTAGAGATTGTAAAGAAGATGTGGTTGTATTTTGTGGAGTAAGATTTATGGGAGAAAGTGCTAAGATATTATCACCTGAGAAAACTGTATTGATGCCAGTAAGTAACGCTGGGTGTGCTATGGCAGATATGGTAGATGAAGAAGGCGTGGTAAAACTAAAAGAACAGTATCCAAATGCTTTGGTTGTATGTTATATAAACTCTACAGCTAAAGTCAAGGCACATTGTGATGTTTCTGTTACATCGTCTAGTGCAATTAAAATATTAGAACACATAGATAATAAAGAAATCATATTCCTTCCAGATAAAAACTTAGGAGGATATATTGCAGAGAAATTTCCAGATAAAAACTTTATATTTTGGGATGGATATTGTAAATACCACAATAATATAAAGGTTGAAGAAATAATTGAATTAAAAGATAAATATGAAGATGCAGAAGTATTGGTACATCCAGAATGTAAAAAGGAAATAAGAGATTTAGGAGATTATGTAGGTAGCACAGCAGGAATAATAAAATATGCTACTAGTAGTGAAAATAAAGATTTTATAATAGCAACTGAAGAAGGAATATTACATGAATTAAAGAAAAAGAATCCTAATAAAAACTTTTATATCCCTGGAGGAAAAATACTATGTACTGATATGAAAAAGACTACATTAGAAAATTTATACAGTACACTTAAAAATATGGAAAATGAAGTTACTGTAGAAGATGAAATCATGGAAAAGGCTTTAAATTCACTGCTTAATATGCACAGATTAGCAGAAGGATAGAGGGATAGACTTATGAATTTAGAACAAGATGTTTTAATAGTTGGAAGTGGCATTTCAGGATTATATTGTGCCTTAAATTTAGATAAAAATTTAAATGTATTAGTAGTATCAAAATCTACAATTGAAAATAATAATACATATCTTGCACAAGGTGGAATTTCAACTGCTAGAAATATTGATGATATAGAGTCTTTTGTGGAAGATACAATGAAGGCTGGTCAGTATAAAAATAGAGTTGAAGCAGTCCAAGTTCTTGCAGATGAATCTATTGAAAATGTAGGACAAATAGTAGATTATGGTATGCCTTTAGATAGAGAAAATGGAGAAATAGATTACACTAGAGAAGGTGCTCATAGTGTAAATAGGATAGTTCATAGTAAAGATAATACTGGAGAGGTTGTTTTTAAGACTTTATTAAAAGAAGCTAAAACTAGAGAAAATATAACTCTTATAGAAGATGCGTATCTTTTAGATATATTAAAAGATGGTAATAAGTGTATAGGAGCTAGAATTTTTAAGTTTCAAAAAGAAATTAATGTTTTTTCAAAAGTGGTAGTTTTGGCTACAGGTGGAATAGGTGGACTTTTCAAAAACTCTACAAACCAAAGACATCTTACAGGTGATGGAATTGCTATAGCTTTAAAAAATGATATAAAGATAGAGAACTTAGAGTATATTCAAATACATCCTACAGCTTTTTATGAAGAGAATAGTGAAGGTAGGCGAATGCTTATATCTGAATCACTAAGAGGAGAGGGTGCTAAACTTTTAAATAAAAATAAAGAAAGATTTGTTGATGAACTTCTTCCTAGAGATGTAGTTTCAAAAGCTATTTTTGAGCAGATGGAAAAAGATAATTCACCTTATGTATATTTAGATGCAACTCATTTAGGTAGTGAATACTTAATTAACAGATTTTCTTTCATTTACAATGAATGTTTGGTTAGAGGGACAGATATAACTAAGGAATATATAAAAGTATCACCTGCACAACATTATTTTATGGGTGGAATACATGTCGACTTAGACTCGAAAACATCTATGGAAAATTTATATGCAGTTGGTGAGATTAGTTGTACAGGTGTTCATGGAGCAAATAGACTGGCAAGTAATTCTTTACTTGAAGGGCTTGTATTTTCAAAGAGAGCCGCCAAGAGTATAAACTCAGTTATGGGCAATATAAAAGTTAAATTTATAGATATACCAGATATGGACATAGATATAGAAAAGATAAAAAAAGAGAATAAAATATTAGTCATAAAAGAAATTGAAAGAACAAGTGAGGATTTTGGCGATGAATTATTTGATTATTGATAGAATGATACAGGATGCTTTAATAGAAGATGTTCCAAGTGAAGATATAACAACTAATTCTATTGTAGATGAAGATTCTAAGTCTACTGTAGATTTGATTTGTAAGCAAGATGGTATAATAGCTGGATTAGGCGTATTTAAGAGGGTTTTTGAGATAATTGGAAATGTAGATGTAGAGTTATATAAAAATGATGGTGATAAAGTAAAAAATCGTGAAAAGATAGCTGTATTAACTGGTAATACTAGAAATCTACTTGTAGGAGAACGTGTGGCATTAAATTATTTACAGAGAATGAGTGGTATAGCTACTACTACTAGTAAATATGTTCAAAAGCTTGAAGGTACAAATACAAAGTTGTTAGATAGTAGAAAAACAATACCTAATCTTAGAATATTAGATAAATATTCTGTAAAAGTAGGTGGAGGATGTAATCATAGATTTAATTTATCTGATGGAATATTGCTTAAAGATAATCACATTGGAGCTGCTGGTAGTGTTAAAAATGCAGTTGAATTAGCTAGAAAAAACACTTCTTTTGTCAGAAAAATAGAAGTAGAAGTGGAAACATTAGATATGGTAAAAGAAGCTATAGAAGCCAAAGCAGATATAATAATGTTGGATAATATGAGCTTAGAAATAGCAAAACAAGCTGTAGATATTATAAATGGAAGGGCAATTGTAGAATTTTCTGGGAATGTGAATTTAGATACTATAGAATCTATCGGGAAAATTGGGGTGGATGTCGTTTCTGTAGGAGCACTTACACACTCTGTCAAAGCTCTTGATATAAGTATGAAAAATCTGAGAAATATATAAATTTGATATTGATATAAATTTAATTAAGATAGACTCCCTAAATTTACTATGTAAATTTAGGGAGTCTATCTTTTGTTTGTTAAAATTAATAAAAATAGAGAAAAGTTTAATTAATAATTTAATTTGTATAGATAAATACTATATACACTTTTAATTACATAGTTATTATCTATTTTACAGATAAATATAAAAGAACTTATAATATAATTGTATATGTAAAAATTTGTATAAAATTTAGGTAAAAATTGGATGGAGGAATAAAAATGAAAGTAGCATATATCTTCAATAGTACTAATGTACATAAAATTTTAGACAAAATGATAATACCACAATTAGAACAAGGAACTCATGGAGTAGATGTTCTAGGGATGTTTTTCTTTATGGATAATACATTATTTTTATCTAAAGGGAATCCAATAGGAGAAAAACTAAGTGAATTACATAAAAAAACTGATATGATAATAATGGCTTGTGACCAATGTGCCATAGAGAGAGGTATAGAGAATAACTTGGTTGATGGAGCTACGATTGGATGCTTTCCAAACTTATATGCTTGTTTAGGTAGTGCAGGTATAGACCAAGTCATAACATTATAAAACAGTTTGGTATACAATCCATGGGAAAACTTATTTTCTGTGGATTATTTTAAGTCAAGGATAAATTGTTTGAGTAGGGGATGAACAAATGTCTAAAATTTTAGTTGAATTTATAAATACTTGACCATCTTGTGATGAGCATGGAGTGTTTATAAAAAAAGTAGCAGAAAAGTATACTGATAAATTGGAAGTGAAACTGTATCAGGCAGGTAAAGATTTTTCATATGTAAAAAAATATGGAATTATAACAAAAGGAACATTAATAATAAATCAGAAGAAAAAATATGACAGATTAAATAAAGATACAATTGAAAAGGCAATAGTAGAAGCTATAAATAATAGTTAAAAGTTTAAAATTAGGAGTATCAAAAATGAATATATTAGAAATTGTTTTAAATGGACTTAAAGAGACTATAGTAGCTTCTATAGTTACATTGAATGGAGCATCAGGATGGCTTATGATAAGTTTTATATTGGCAGGTGTGCTTCACAATGTTTTAACTCCAAAAAGGTTTCAAAAACAACTTGGAAATAAGAAGTTTTCTTCTTTGATTAAAAGCACTATCTCAGGAATGTTTTTACCAATATGTAGTTGTGGGGTAATCCCACTTGGTATAAGCATGTATTATTCAGGAGCATACTTAGGTCCAGTGCTTGCTTTTATGACATCAACTCCGATAATAAATCCAATAGCTGTAGTTCTTTGTTTAGGTCTTTTAGGACCTAAAGTTACAATTATTTATCTAATAGCTGGTTTTTTAGTGCCATTTTTAGTAGGATTTTTAGGAAATTGTTTTGGAAAAGAAGAATTGTCTTTGCATAATGATTCAGACGAGGATGTAATAGAATTAGAGGAAGAAAAGAGAAGTTTTATAGAAAATATAATTGATGGTCTCAAATGGTCTTTTGGAGAATTAGCTCTTACCATTAGTAAGTATGTAGTAATGGGGATGCTTTTTGCAGGATTTATAACAACTATTTTTCCAAATAGCATAATTCAAAAATATTTAGGTAATCCAGGATTGCTATCTCTTGGAAGTATAGCAATACTTGCATGTGTTATGTATGTATGTGCAGTAGGACATATTCCATTTATAGCAGCTCTTGTTGCCAGTGGAGCATCTCCTGGTATAGCAATAACCTTTCTAATAGCTGGAGCAGCTACAAACTTACCAGAACTTATAAGTATGTTTAAACTTATTGGGAAAAGAACTGTTATTATATATTCAGTAACATTGACGTTATCCTCAATAGTAATTGGATACATAACAAATTTACTTTTAGTAAATGATAATTCAGTAAATTTAGATACAACAAATTCTTCAATACAATTGGCAAATAAACTAATGTTAAATATACCAGATAGTTTTGAATATGTGTGTACAATTTTAATTATTTTATTTGCATGTAAATCAATAATACCAAAAATGAAAGAGGTCATAGGAAATCATGCTTAAAAAAATAGTTATAATATCTTGTGTAGTAGTCGCATTAATAATTTTATCAAAAATAGTGGATGATAACCTTGAAGAAGATGCCTCTATTCCAAACGTGAATAAAGAAACATTAGAATATTTTAGAAAAAATTATAAAGAAGATATAATAACTTGTGCTGAAGAAGACTTAAATAATGATGGAAAAAAAGATTTAGTAGTTATATATAAAAAAGGTAGTAATTCAAATGAAATGGTAGTGGTAGTTTCTGATAAAGGCAGTCATTATACAACAAAAGCAATACCAGCGCCTATAGAGAATCAAACTATAACCTTTAAAAATATTGATGATGAACCACCAATAGAAGTAATTGTGTCAGGTTCTAAAAATGGTAATGTAGGGTATGCAATTTATAGGGTAGAAGGCAACAAGTTTGTTGATTTATTTGGAGAAGATATGGACAAATGTTGCTAAAAGTAAAAATAATACATAAAGGTGGGAAAGTTAGATGAGAGTATCTAAAAAGATTCAAGCATTAATCTTAGTTAGTGTAATGGGAGCATCTATACTAACAGGATGTAGCAGTAAACCAAAAGAGAAGGAAGAAGCAAAAGCTGGAAAGGATGATTACACAATAACAGTAGGGTATTATAATTGTGACCATATGACTGCTGGACCAGTTGCAGAAGCAGCAGGAATATATAAAGATTTAGGTCTTAATGTAAAAACTGTTGGAAATGGTAAAGTTCCTGAAGCTATGGCAGCAGGAAAAATGGATGCTGGTTATATAGGAACAAAAGGTCTAGTGGGAGCTATACCTAAAGGTTCGCCAATAACAATAGCAGCTAATAATCATACTGGTGGTTCTGAATATTTAATAGTTTCAAAAGATATAAAAGAACCTAAAGATTTAGTAGGTAAAAAAATAGCAACAGATATGAGTGATTTCTTATGGACAAGTGATTATGGGCCAGAAACAGGTCTACCAACTGACCCATCAAAATATGAAATTGTAAATATGGATTCAGACAAAGATAAATATTTGGCTCTTAAAACTGGGAAAATACAAGCCTTTACATCTTGTGACCCTTGGGGTTCTGTAGCTGAAAATGATGGTGTAGGAAAAATAATAGCATCTACTCAATATAAAGAAAAAGCTAATGGCAAAGAATATAACTGTTGTTCATTCTCATTAAACAAAAACTTTATAAAAGACCATCCAGATTTAGCAAAAAAATTAGTTTTAGCTCATACAAAAGCAATAGAATATATATATACAAATCCAGCTGAAGCGGCTAAGGTATTTGCAAAATATTATAATGTAGAAGAAGAAGTTGCACTTAGAACTATTTATAAAAAGACAGTTGGAGAAGGTAGAACACTTACTTGGAAGGTTACAGGGGAAGAATATAAAAATAATCTACAATTGTACAAAGACTTAAAGGCATTAGATGATATACCTAAATATGAAGATACAATTGATACAAGTTTATTGGATTCTTGTGGAGCAGATGATTTTGATAAGTTTATAAAAGAAAAAGTTAATCCAGAGTTTCCAGAAGGTATGAGTTATGAAGATTGGAAAGCAAAGGTATTATAAATAAATGGAGAATATAAAAAATATAATAATACTTTTTATTATTGTTTTGGGAAGTGTATTTATAATATTTTTTAATTTTGAAGATAAAGAAGAAATAGAGGGAAAACTAAGAATAGGGGTATCTGATGATACCTCTGGTTTTGTAATAAATTATATGGTAAATAGAGATTACTTTGAAAATATAAAAGTAAGTGATATAATGGATACTTTTACAATTAATGATTGCTGAGCAAGTACAATGCAATGGGCTCTGAGTTCAGAGGAAATAGATATAGCAATTATATGTAAAGATGCAGCAAAACAGTATGTAAATTCAACGAGTGGATTTGAAGTTGCTGGTACAGTGGTTCAAAATTCAGATATATTCCTATTAAGTGATAACAATCCTAAAAAAATTGGAATTATTCAAAATAGAAATTATCAGTCAGAATTAGTGAAGAAATATTATAAAAATGTAGAGATATCTCCATTATTAGGGACTGCATTAGCGTATGGATTAGAAAGTAATCTAGTAGATGGTGTTGTAATGGACTGTATAAAATCAATCGGATTAGAAGGTACAAGGAAATCTACAACTGAATCGGGTGATTATGATACTTATGTATTAGTTGTAAGCAAAAAATTTAAAAGAAGTAATGTATATAGTGATTTTATAAAACTTTACAATAAAAGTGTTGATGCTTTAAATAATAAATCTACATTTAAGAAAGCGCTGAAAGAGTATAAGAATATAAGAAATATAGATATGGAGGAAATAAGAAATTGGAAATTAAAATTTCTAAAGATAAAAGAGACAGATTAACTAAGAAAAAATCTGGTAGTAATATGGATATTTTATACAAGATAATACTCTTAGTAATTATATTTTCAGTTTGGCATTTTGCAGCAAAAGATATAGGAAGTTCTTTATTACTCCCAATGCCATTAGATGTAATAAAAGGTTTCTTTTATTGCATAACAGACATAGAGACAGTTACTAATCTTTTTATAACATTACAGAGGGTACTTAAAGGGTTTATGTATGCACTATTATTTGGACTTCCTATAGGATTTATAATGGGATTTTCTAAAACTTTTGAAAAAGTTTTATCTCCAGTAGTAGATTCTGTAAGACAAGTTCCTATAATGGCATGGGTACCTCTTACTATAGTGTGGTTTGGTATAGGAGATGGTCCAACAATATTTTTAATAGCTTTTTCAGGAGTTTTTCCTATAATCCTAAATACCATTCAAGGTGTAAGAGCAATATCAAAAGATTATTATAATGCAGCTAGGAGTATGGGTGCATCACCATTTGTGATATTTACAAATGTAATAGTACCAGCGTCTCTTCCTGATATACTAACTGGTTCAAGAATAGCTATAAGTACAGGATGGATGTCTGTTATCTGAGCAGAGTTTATAGCTACGAGTGCCGGTCTCGGTTACTCAATGGTACAAGCTCAAACATTGATGCATACAGATGTATTAATTGGGCTTATGATATTTGCAGCTTTAATAGGATTTATAATAGATAGAGTATTAAAGTTTATAAATAAAATCCTTTGTAGATGGAGGTTTGCAGATTAATGAAGTTAAGTGTAAGAGATATAAATAAAACCTTTGTAAATAATAAAGTACATACAAAGGTTTTAGAAGATATAAGTATTGATATAGAAAATGGTCAATTTGTTTGTCTTTTAGGACCATCAGGATGTGGAAAAACGACTCTACTTACTATAATAGGTGGATTTCAAAAATCAGAAAGTGGAGATGTTTTTATAAATGATAAAAAAGTTAAAAAACCTGGTATAGATAGAGCTTTTATATTTCAAAATTATGCTTTATTTCCTTGGAAAACTATAAGAGGTAATGTTCTATTTCCTATGAAACAGCAGAAGATACCAAAGGAAAAAAGAGAAGAGATGTTAGAAGAACTTTTAGTGATGTCAGACTTAAAAGGTAAAGAAAAGTTGTTTCCTCATCAATTATCTGGAGGAATGAAACAAAGAGTGGCTATGATAAGGGCTTTAGCATGTAATCCAGAAGTATTATTAATGGATGAACCATTGGGAGCAGTTGACTTTCAAATGAGACAAAACTTACAAGAAGAACTAGAAAGAATATGGACAAAAAAGAAAATAACTGCATTAATGGTAACTCATGATGTTGATGAAGCTGTATATATGAGTGATAGAGTTATTGTAATGTCAAGAGATAAAGGAAGAGTTATTGACGATATAAACATAGATATTCCAAGACCTAGAGTTAGAGGAAGTAAAAAATATGAAGAATATAAGAATAGATTAACTGATACTTTATCAAAGTGTTATGAGGTTTAAAGAGGAGTAGATATGAGTCAAATAGAAAAATACAATAGTTTGGATGATGTACAACAAAAAATAAGACTATCTATTATGGATGTGATAATAGATAAAGGTTCTAGTGTTACACTTCAAGAAGTGACGGAATATATAAGTAATAATTTGAAGTTAGAAAAGGGATATATAGAAAATACATTAAAATATTTTATTGATAAAAATATAATGGTTGTTGATGAAGATAGTATAAATTTTATATATCCTGTATCAGCATTACCAACTAATCATAAAGTAACTTTGAGTGATGGGAGAAGTTTTAGTGCAATGTGTGCTATAGATGCTATAGGAACTTCTTGCACATTTAACCAAGATATAAGAATAAGTTCTATGTGTAGTGTTACAGGGAAAGAAATAGAAATCTTTATAAAAAATGAAAAAGTTGAATATGTGAATAATCCATACTTAAGAGTACTTCATATAAATCTTGATAAATATTCAAATTGGGCAGCAAGTTGCTGAAATATAATGAATTTCTTCTGGACGAAGAATGATTTTGATGCTTGGATAAAGGAAGCAGGATTATCAGATGATGATGATGTATATTGTTTAGATATTAATGAAGCAATAAGTGAATCATATAAAATATTTAAATTGAAACAAAAAGTATTATTATAGAAATACATATATGAAAAACTAAAAATAGCCTTTAGCTAAAAATATTAGATAATATTTAATCTATATACTTTTATTATCAAGTATATAGATTAAATAGAATTTAAAACTAAAGAGGTATTTTTAGTTTTTTATATGTTTAAATAGCTCTATTAAGTATATATTTATTTATAACCTTTGCAACTCCATTTTCGTTATTGGTATCTGTAACATAATCAGCAATTTCTTTTATACTATTACGTGCATTTCCCATAGCTACACCAAGACCTGCATATTTTATCATATGTTGGTCATTTTCTTCATCGCCAACAGCAATAGCTTTTTCTATAGGAATATCTAAATTAGTACACAATGTTTTAAGGGCAGTTCCTTTATTAGTAGTCTTACCTAAAAACTCCAGATAAAAAGGAGCAGACCTTACTATAGTATATTTGTTGAATAAATTTTTAGGTAGTTGTTGTATAATTTCTTCTAATCTTTCTGGTTCATCAACTATCATAATTTTACAGATTTTAATAGATTCATCAATTTTATCTTTTTGAATATATTTAACATCTATATTGTTTAATTTCGCTTCATGAAGTGTATACTTACCAGGAATTTCGTTTGGTGTAATTAAATTCGTCATTGTATTTATGTGTATTTTGGTATTATATTTTTTACAAACATTATTATATATAAAATCAAAGTCATCTAAAGTCATTTCTACATCATGTATAATTTTTTCACTTTTAACTTCTTGAATAATGGCTCCATTAAAACATATAACATAATCACCTTCATCTGTTAAGTTTAATTGATTTAGAAGTGCTTTTACACCAGGAAGAGGTCTACCTGTGGTTATAACAACTTTGGCTCCAGCCTTTTTTGCTTCTTGAATGGATTCAAAGACTTCAGGAGTAATCCTTTTTTGTGTATTTAATATTGTTCCATCAATATCTAATGCGATTAATTTGTACATATCAACCTCCAGTAAATTATATACTCAATTTTCCTGTGAAAACGTTGACACAACTAGCGTTGAACAAAATTTCAGTGGAAAATATGATTAGTTTTGTATACTATTATACCAAGAGATAAGCAATTTAGAAAGTTTAATAATATTAATTTTTTGATAAAAATATTATCTGTGCAATATGTATATTTAGAAAGTAGACTTTAAATTATTTTATAAGGATTAATTATAAAAATGCTATCGTTTGCACTACTATGTAAATATAAGTATTTATTATAAAATGTGTATCTTTTATATAAATGTTTTTATAATAATGTATATAATAGTTAGATTTATACTACAAAATATTGTAATTATATCAACCATATGTTATTATTCAACATGATTACAATGTAAAGAATATTTAATATATATAATAATTTATAAATTGTCATTGGTTAGCATATAAAAATATGTATATAAGGATATAAAATAAAATTGTAAAGGAGAGTTTGAAATGAAGTTTTCACAATTTAAGTATGAAAGACCCAATTATGATAGTATAAAAAAAGAGTTTTTGGAGTGTGTAGAAGATATAAAGAAATCTTGTAACTATGAAGAACAGCAAAAGAATATAGATAAGATTAATTTATTAAGAAATAAAATAGAAACGTTGTCAAATATAGCATCTATAAGATATAGCATCGATACCTGTAATAAATTCTATCAAGAGGAAAAAAATTACTGGGATGAATATTTACCTTTGTATGAAGAATTAAATTCTTATTTTTATGATGCTATAATAAATTCAAAGTTTAAATGTGATTTGATAAAAAAATTAGGAGAACAATTTTTTACAATAATAGACTATTCTTTAAAAAGTTTTTCTAAAGATATAATAAGTGAATTGCAAGAAGAAAATAAATTGTGTTCAGAATATACTAAACTTTTAGCATCAGCACAAATAATGTTCGATGGAGAAGAAAGAAATTTATCTGGTATGGGAAAGTTTATGTATTCTATGTGTAGAGAAACAAGAGAATCAGCCAACAAAGCATATTATAATTTTTTTGAAGAAAACGAATCTAAATTTGATGACATATTTGATAAATTAGTTAAACTTAGAGATAAAATATCTAAAAAATTAGGTTTTGAAGATTTTGTAGAGCTTGGATATATTAGAATGATGAGAAGTGACTATAGGGAGGAGATGATAGAAAATGTTAGAAAACAAGTATTAAAATATATTGTTCCAATGGCTAATGAGCTTTATGAAAAACAAGCTAAAAGACTTAGTCTAGAGAACTTAAGTTACATAGATGAAGACATGGAGTTTTTGACAGGGAATGCAAGTTTAAAAGGAGATTCAAAATACATAATTCAGAATGGGCAAAGGATGTATAGTGAACTCTCAAAAGAAACAGAGGAATTTTTTAATTTTATGCTAGAAAATGAACTTATGGATTTAGAAACAAAGAAAGGAAAAGGAGCTGGGGGTTATTGTACTTACATACCAGATTATAAGTCACCATTTATTTTTTCTAATTTTAATCAAACTTATGATGACATAGATGTATTAACACATGAAGCAGGACATGCGTTCCAGTTATACATGTCTAGATGGATTGATATGCCAGAGATTAATTTTCCCACACTTGATAGTTGTGAAATTCATTCAATGAGTATGGAATTTATAACATGGCCATGGATGAACTTGTTTTTTAAAGAAGATACAGATAAATATAAATTTACTCACTTGTCGACAGCAGTCAAATTTATACCTTATGGAATAATTGTTGATGAGTTTCAGCATTATGTTTATAAAAATCCCAACGAGGATAAGGAAAAAAGAAAAGAAAAATGGAGATATTTAGAGAAAAAATATTTACCTCATAGAAGTTATGATAATAATTCTTTTTTAGAGAGAGGTTGTTGGTGGTTTAAGCAAGGTCATATATTTAAAAATCCGTTTTATTACATAGACTATGTACTAGCTCAAATTTGTGCATTACAATTTTGGAAAAAAATGATTCGAGATAGAGATATAGGATGGCAAGATTATATAAATATTTGTAAAGTTGGAGGAACAAAATCATTTTTAGATATTGTAAGTATGGGGAATTTATATTCACCATTTGATAATGACTGTATTAAGTCTATAATAGGCGATGTTAAATCCTGGTTTGATGAAGTAAATGATAGCAAATTATAAACAATTATGAGAATTTTATTGTGTAAAAGTGAAAAATTAAAAAATATATAAAAATTAAAGGTTTGATACGAAAATAGTTATACTTTTAATCGATTTGATAAAATAAACCAAAAAAGATTTGTGCTTAAAAAAAAAAGAAAATACAGGAAATATGCAATATCAACATTTGGAAAAAAAAGTAAAAATGTATACAAAATACATATAAAAAAACTATTGCAAATTTTATAGAATGTTTATATACTTAAGTCAACAGAGATAGAAAAAAGCTATTTATAGAAAACAAAGGATAAATTGCTTAATTTTCAATTTTCTGATAACTTAATAATCCGGATGAAGAGTATGGGAGACTGCTTTATAAAAAAGCGACCGAAGGGACAAATTTAATCCTATTTACCCAAAAGATTAGATGAAATTCTCAGGTAAAAATGACTGTACTTGGACGGGGCTCTGAAAATGATTTTAACAGGGAAGACAAATTGGGAGATTTGTTTTTCCTGTTTTTTATTTATCAAGTAATAAATAAAAGATTGAAAGAGAGTAAAAAAATGATAATAATTACAAATAATCCGAAAGTAAGAGAAGAAGTTCAAGAAAGAGAAGTTTTGTTTAAAGACACAACTTATATTGGAATCTTAGAAGCAAGTAGAGATTTGATACATGAAGGATATGAACTTTTATCTCATCCACTCTATGGGAGTGTAAAACCAAATGAAACACCTTATAGAACTGTTATACTAAAAAGAGGAAATCGTTTGGATATAAACTCTTTAACCTTAATTGAAGAAGCAATCATCACTGCAAGTAAATTTCAGAATAATAAAAAGACTCCAAACTGGACAGAAAGTGTTCAAGATGACTTTAGAGTAATTGATTATGATATATTTTATAATACAATACAAAGAATGCAGTATGAATAAAAAAACTTGTTAAAAAGTTATTAAAGAAGCCTAAATATTAAATCTAATTTAATATTAAATAAAATGAGAAATATAATTAGGGAGGATAAGTCAAAATGGAAAATGTGTATGACTTAGTAATAATTGGTTCAGGACCAGCAGGACTTGCAGCAGGGCTTTATGGAGCAAGAGCAAAGTTGAATACTCTAATCCTAGAAAAAGACAAGACTGGTGGGCAAATTGTAATAACACATGAAATTGCAAATTATCCAGGGTCAGTTCCAAATGCAACGGGACCAAGTCTAATAGCTAGAATGGTTGAACAATGCAAAGAGTTTGGAGCAGAAATTCTAAGAGATAACATTGTAGATACTGAACTAGATGGAGATATAAAAGTTTTAAAAGGACAAAAAGCAGAATATAGAGCTAAAGCAGTAATAATAGGAACAGGAGTAACTCCAAGAAAAATTGGTTGCCCAGGGGAAAAAGAACTTACTGGTAAAGGTGTTTCATATTGTGCAACTTGTGATGCAGACTTCTTTGAAGATTTTGAAGTATTTGTTGTAGGCGGAGGAGATAGTGCATTAGAGGAAGCAATGTATTTAACTAAATTTGCTAGAAAAGTAACAATTGTACATAGAAGACAAGGATTTAGATGTGCTAAGAGTGTTGAAGAAAAAGCAAAGGCTAATCCAAAGATAGAGTTCTTATTAGATACAGTAATAGAAGAAATAAAAGGTGATGGAATATTAGAGTCAGTTGTATTTAAAAATAAAATTACTGGAGAAACTCATGAATATTTTGCAGATGAAGAAGATGGAACAATGGGAGTATTTGTTTTCGTTGGATTAGATGCTCAAACTGATTTATTCAAAGGTAAAGTTGATATGGATGAAAAAGGTTATATAATAACTGATGAAGACATGAAAACTAACATACCAGGTGTATTTGCAGCAGGAGATTGTAGATCTAAAACTCTAAGACAGGTTGTAACTGCAACTAATGATGGAGCAATTGCATCTATAGTAGCTGAGAAATATATTGATGAAAAGTTTGGAAACTAAAAGTATGTAAATTAAATTCAATGAATGATATTTAAAATAAAATAAAAATTTCAAGGGGGAAAAATAAAATGTTAGATTTAGATAAGGCTACATTTGAAGAAGAAGTTTTAAACGCAGAAGGTTTTGTATTTGTTGATTTTTGGAGTGAAGGTTGTGAGCCTTGTAAAGCTTTAATGCCAGATGTTCATAAATTAGCTGAAACTTATGGGGACAAAATAAAATTCTGTAAGATGGATACAACAAAAGCTAGAAGATTAGCTATAAAACAAAAAGTATTAGGTCTTCCAACTATGGCTATATACAAAGATGGGGAAAAAGTAGCTGAAGTTACTAAAGATGATGCTACAGTTCCTAATATAGAAGACATGATTAAAAAATATCTTTAAGATATTGGCAAAATATTAACAATAAAATAAAATATATTTTAATAAGATAAAAGAGGTTTTTATATCTAAGTTTGTTAAAAAAATAATTTTAAATAAAATAATTTTTTTACAGTAAATATTTTTTAATAATATAACAAATATTTAAGACATAAAAATGCTATATTATAAAATTATCTTTAAAAAAAGTTATAAAATGATATAATTTTGAGAAAAACTCAAATGCATATACACAAATTAAATAACAGGAGGTGCAAGTATGCGTCTTGAATTAGGGAAAATCTTTATAAAAGATATTCAATTTGGCGATGTAACAGAAGTAAAAGATGGAGTATTATTCATCAATAAGCAAGAGATGCTACAAGAGATTGGTGGAGATGAGCATATAAAATCTATAGATATAGAATTAGCTCGTCCAGGTGAAAGCGTAAGAATAACACCTGTAAAAGATGTTATTGAACCAAGAGTAAAAGTTGAAGGTAATGGGGGAATATTCCCAGGTATCATGTCTAAAGTTGACACTGTAGGAGAAGGAAAAACTCATGCTTTAAAAGGTGTAGCTGTTGTAACTACTGGAAAAATAGTAGGTTTCCAAGAAGGTATAGTAGACATGACTGGTGAAGGAGCTAAATACACTCCATTTTCTAAATTAAATAATGTAGTAGTAATAGCTGAACCTATTGATGGTTTAAAACAATATGCTCATGAAAAAGCTGTTAGAATGATAGGATTTAAAGCAGCAATGTATTTAGGAGAAGTAGCAAGAAATCTCACTCCAGATGAAGTTTCAGTATATGAAACTAAGCCTCTTCTTGAATCAATAAAAGAATATCCAGAACTTCCAAAAGTAGGATATGTTTATATGCTTCAGACTCAAGGATTATTACATGATACTTATGTATATGGAGTAGATGCAAAACAAATAGTACCAACTTTATTATATCCAACAGAATTAATGGACGGAGCAATTGTAAGTGGTAACTGTGTTTCTGCATGTGACAAAAACCCAAGTTATGTTCATATAAACAATGGAGTTGTTGAAGACTTATATGCAAGACATGGTAAAGATATAAACTTTGTGGGTGTAATTATAACTAATGAAAATGTTTACCTAGCAGATAAAGAAAGATCTTCAAACTGGACTTCTAAATTATGTAAGTATTTAGGATTAGATGCGGTTATAGTTTCACAAGAAGGTTTTGGAAATCCAGATACTGACCTTATAATGAACTGTAAAAAGATAGAAATGCAAGGAGTAAAAACAGTTATAGTTACAGATGAATATGCTGGACGTGATGGAGGTTCTCAATCACTTGCAGATGCAGATGTAAGAGCTGATGCTGTTGTAACAGGTGGAAATGCTAATCAAGTTGTAGTACTTCCTAAATTAGATAAAGTAATTGGTCACTTAGAAGTAGTAGATGTAATAGCTGGTGGTTCTGATGGAAGCTTAAAGGCTGATGGAACTATTGAAGTTGAAATACAAGCTATAACAGGTGCAACTAATGAAACAGGATTTGGTCATTTAACAGCTAAAGGATATTAAGAAGTATTTTATTAAACGATTGAGTAATGTTAATTAAACATATTATAGATAAATTATAATAAATGTTATAGATATAAAAAATATATTAGAAATAGAATAAGGAGGATTATTATGAGTTTACTTAGTAATAAAAAGGTTCTTATAATAGGTGACCGTGATGGTATACCAGGACCTGCGATAGAAGAATGCGTAAAAACAGTAGAAGGAGCAGAGGTTGTTTTCTCATCTACAGAATGCTTTGTCTGAACTGCTGCTGGGGCTATGGACTTAGAAAATCAAAACAGAGTTAAAGAAGCTGCTGATAAATTCGGAGCTGAAAATGTTGTGATTTTACTAGGTGCTGCTGAAGCCGAAGCTGCAGGTCTTGCAGCCGAAACAGTAACTGCTGGGGATCCAACTTTCGCTGGACCACTTGCTGGAGTTGCTTTAGGATTAAGCGTTTACCATGTTGTAGAGGAACCAATGAAAGCTTTATTTGATGAAACTGTATATGAAGATCAAATAAGTATGATGGAAATGGTTTTAGAAGTTGAAGAAATAGAAGAAGAAATGTCTGGTATAAGAGAAGAATTCTGTAAATTTTAATGCCTAAAAGCAAAAGGGGTGAAACTAAAAGATGGGAAAACTAAAAGCGGTACATTATATTAATCAGTTCTTTGCTGGTATAGGTGGAGAAGAAAAAGCTGATACTAAGCCACATGTGGCAGAAACTTTACCTCCAATAAGTTTACAACTTGATAAATTATTAGGTGAAGATATTGAAATAGTTGGAACAGTAGTATGTGGAGATAGCTACTTCAATGAAAATATAGATAGTGCAAGTGAAGAAGTTTTAGGAATGATAAAAGGTTTTGAACCACAACTTTTCATAGCTGGTCCTGCATTTAATGCTGGTAGATATGGAGTTGCTGCTGGAACAATAACTAAAGTTGTAAAAGATGCTTTAAATATACCAGCTCTAACAGGTATGTATATTGAAAATCCAGGTGCGGATATGTTCAAAAAAGAAGTTTATGTAGTGGAAACTTCTGATTCTGCAGCAGGTATGAGAAAAGCACTTCCTAAAATAGCAAAACTTGCAGTAAAACTTGCTAATGGAGAAGAAATTGGAAATCCTAAAGATGAAGGATACATGGCTAGAGGAATAAGAGTCAATTACTTCCATGAAGACAGAGGTTCTAAGAGAGCTGTTGACATGTTAGTTAAGAAAATAAAAGGTGAACCATTTGAAACTGAATACCCAATGCCAAACTTTGATAGAGTTGACCCAAGTAACGCTGTAAAAGATTTATCAAAATGCAAAATAGCTTTAGTTACTTCAGGTGGTATAGTTCCAAAAGGAAATCCAGATAGAATAGAGTCTTCTTCAGCTTCTAAATATGGAACTTATTCTATAGCAGGAGTTATGGATTTAACAGAAGAGACTTATGAAACTGCACATGGTGGATATGACCCAGTGTATGCAAATTTAGATGCAGATAGAGTATTACCTGTTGATGTTCTTAGAGATTTAGAAAAAGAAGGTGTAATTGGAAAGTTACATGAAACTTTCTACACAACTGTAGGTAATGGTACATCTGTTGCAAACTCTAAAAAATATGCTTCTGAAATTGGAGCAGCATTAGTGGCTGATGGTGTAGATGCAGTAATATTAACTTCTACATGAGGTACTTGTACTCGTTGCGGTGCAACGATGGTAAAAGAAATAGAAAAAACTGGACTTCCAGTAGTTCATATGTGTACAGTAGTACCTATTTCATTAACAGTAGGGGCTAATAGAATAGTTCCAACTATAGCAATACCTCATCCACTTGGAAATCCAGCGCTTGACCCTACAGAGGAAAAAGCCCTAAGAAGAGGCCTTGTAGAAAAAGCATTAAACTCTTTAACTACAGAAGTAGATGGTCAAACAGTATTTGAAAAATAAAAATAACACACACATATATTATATAGATAAAAATATAAACACACACTAAAAATAAAAAATAACTATACACAAAAAAATAATATAGATTTCATGAATGGGTAAATTGGAGTTATTCATTCATGAAATCTTAAAAAATACTAAAATACATAAACAATAAGAGAATTAAATATACAACAAAATAAAAATACAATAATTAGAGTCTTTAATCAAATTAAAAAATAAGTGTTCATAAAATTTATGGAGGTGCACAAAATGACTTATCCAGTTTTAAAAGGGGCAGGCTATGTACTTATTCATACTCCAGATATGATAGTGCAAAATGGAAGTACTTGTACAGTTGAAAGAGCAACAAATCCAGATTCAGAATTTTTAAAAGAAGTAAGTAATCATATAAGAAGTTACGAAGATGTAGTTAACTACATGCCAAATCAAGTTTATATAGGAAATAGAAGACCAGAGGAATTAAGAGATTTACCAATGCCATGGTGTGAACAAAAGATTGAGGGAACTAGAAATGGTAAATTTGGAGAAATAATGCCTCAAGATGAGTTCATAGCTTTAATGCAAATAAGTGATGCATTTGATTTAGTAAAATTATCGCAAGAATTTATTGATGAAGTAAAACCAAAAATCGAAAATAACTACCCTGAAATTGCACCATTTGTAGGCAAATTAAAGGGTGATGATATAGAAGAAGGTAAAGAATTAGTAGCAACACACATAGCAGAAGGACTATACCATGATGGAAAATTCATTGGTTATGTAAAAAGAGCACATGATGTAGATGTTAACTTAAATGCCCATACAATGTTTGAAAATTTAGTAGTAAAAGCATCTGGAGTTTTATCTGCTATTCAAATGCTAAGACATAGCAAAATAGACCCTACTGAAATAGATTATGTTATTGAGTGTTCAGAAGAAGCTTGTGGAGATATAAACCAAAGAGGTGGAGGAAACTTTGCTAAATCAATAGCTGAGATAGCAGGACTTCAAAACGCAACTGGTTCTGATACAAGAGGATTCTGTGCAGCACCAACACATGCATTGATTCAAGCTGCAGCTCTAGTAAAAGCTGGAATACATAAAAATGTAATGGTAGTAGCAGGTGGAGCAAGTGCTAAGCTTGGAATGAATGCTAAGGACCATGTTAAAAAAGGACTTCCTGTACTTGAAGATGTTGTTGGAGGATTTGCAGTACTTGTATCTGAAAATGATGGTGTAAATCCAGTTATAAGAACTGATTTAACAGGTAAGCATACTGTTGGAACTGGTTCTTCACCTCAAGCAGTTATGACAGCACTTATAACTTCAGGTCTTGATAGAGCTAATTTAAAAATAACAGATGTTGATGTATACTCTGTTGAAATGCAAAACCCAGATATAACTAAGCCAGCAGGAGCAGGAGATGTTCCAGAAGCAAACTACAAAATGATAGGAGCACTTGCTGTTAAGCGTGGAGACTTAGAAAAGAAAGAGTTAAAAGAGTTTGTTTCTAATAAAGGATTACCAGGATGGGCACCAACTCAAGGACATATACCATCAGGAGCTCCTTATATAGGATTTTTAATAGATGATTTAACTACAGGAGAGAGAAATAGAGCTATGATAGTTGGAAAAGGTAGTTTATTCTTAGGAAGAATGACTAACTTATTTGATGGAGTATCTTTTATAGCTGAAAGAAATACAGGTATTACTGAAGAGACTTCAGGAATATCTAAAGATGAAATTAAGAAGATAATAGCTGAATCTATGAAAAAACTAGCACTAGACATGTTAGAAGAATAGGGGTGAGGATATGTCAAAAAAAGTAATCGCAGATGTATTCTTAGAAGTAGCTAATGCAATAGAAAGCGGAGAATTTGGCAAAAAAGTAAAAATTGGTGTGACTACACTTGGAAGTGAACATGGTGTAGAGAACATGGTTAATGGTGCACAATTAGCAAAATCTAATTTATTTGATATAGTACTTATTGGACCAAAAGTAGAAACTGACCTTGAAGTAGTTGAAGTTAATGACGAAAAAGAAATGCATGCAAAGATGGAAGAATTATTAGATTCAGGATACATTGATGCTTGTGTTACTATGCACTATAATTTTCCAATTGGTGTATCTACAGTAGGTAGAGTAATAACTCCAGCTAAAGGAAAAGAAATGATACTTGCAACTACAACAGGAACAAGTGCTACTAATAGAATAGAAGCAATGGTGAGAAATGCTATTTATGGTATTGCTACAGCTAAATCAATGGGTAATAAATGCCCAAGAGTTGGAATACTTAATGTAGATGGAGCAAGACAGGTTGAGAAATGTTTAAAAGAATTAAAAGATAATGGATATGACATGGAATTTGCTGATTCAATTAGAGCAGATGGTGGGTGTGTAATGAGAGGTAATGATTTACTTGTAGGTGCACCTGATGTTATGGTTACTGATACATTATCTGGAAATATATTTATGAAAGTATTTTCTTCATATACTACAGGTGGAGATTATGAGGCTCAAGGTTTTGGATATGGTCCAGGAGTTGGAGAAGACTATGATAGAAGCGTTCTTATAGTATCAAGAGCATCGGGTTCTCCAGTAGTAGCAAATGCACTAAAATACGCTTATGATGTTGTAAAGGGAGATATAAGTAATGTTGCAAGAAATGAATTTGCAAAAGTTAAAAAAGCAAAATTTGATGATATTATAGCCTCTCTTACGAAGAAAGAAGTTAAAACTGAAAAAGTAGAAGTTAAAATGCCAAATAAAGAGGTTGTTACTCGTCAAATAGCTGGTGTTGATATAATGGATTTAGAAGATGCTGTATCTGAGTTGTGGAAAAATGGAATCTATGCTGAAAGTGGTATGGGTTGTACAGGTCCAATAGTTTTAGTAAATGAAGCTAAAGGTGATTTAGCAGTTGAAACTTTAATTAAAGCTGGATATACTGCAAAATAAGTATAGATTGTACATGTAAGTAAGAACATATAGTTAGAATCTTAGTGATTATGACTATATGTTCTTTTTATTGTCTAAAAAATATTGTCTAAAGACTTAAAATATTAAATTTATATAAGTCGAGTTTATATAAAACGAAAAGAATTTAATATAATAGAACCTACGAATATAAATACAATTTGTAAGTGTAAATATACTCTAAAAAACTAATGAAATTTTAAAATAAAATTAGAAAAACATGAAAAAATTTTAGAAATAAAATATCTATTAGATAAAAAAGAATATTAGTTAGTGATATAATATAACTGAGGTAAAATTTATTATTTGGAGGCAAAATCATGAGCAAAGTAAAAAAAGTAGTTGAATTATTGGAATCCAAAGGTCTTGATGCACTGTATTTAACAAAGAAGACCAATGTAAATTATATAAGTGGTTTTCCTGATGAGGAAGCATATGCAGTGATTTGTAAAGATGGAAATTTCTTAGTTACTGATAGTAGATATATGGAACTTGCAGAAAATGTTTGTAAGGGATTTGAAATTATAAATTGGCATAATTTTGATAGAAGTGTGGCAAAAGCAGTAAAAAGTGTATGTGATAAAGTAGGTATAAAGAGACTTGGATTTGAAAGAACTAATATAGTATTCGATAAATACGAGGAACTTAAAAACCTAATTGAGAAAGATAATGGAGAATTAATACCTACAGAAAACATAGTAGAGACATTAAGGTATGTAAAAGATGAGGAAGAAATTAAGAATACAAGAAAAGCATGTGAGATAGCAGATAAGGCATTAGAAGAACTGATTCCACATATAAAAGCTGGAGTTAGCGAAATTGAATTAGCTACAAAATTGGAGTATTTTATGAAGATGAATGGAGCACAAAATATAGGGTTTGAGACTATATTGATATCAGGTGCAAAGACTTCATTACTTCATGGTAAACCTAGTGATAAGATTATAGAAAAAGGAGATTTTGTACTTATAGACTATGGTGCTATGTATAATGGATATATATCTGATACAACTAGAACCTTTATAGTTGGAGAAGCTTCTGAAAAGCAATTAGAGGTATATAATTTGGTTAAAGAAGCACAAAATATAGGTGTTGAAAACATGAAAGTTGGTGTACATGCTACAATTCCAGATGCTAAAATAAGAAAAGTTGTTAAGAAATATGAAGATTATTATTATCAAGGAATAGGTCATGGAGTTGGTAGAGACATCCATGAAGAGCCTTTCATTGGTAATTATGGTGATAAAACCATAGAAGAAGGATGTATAATAACAATGGAACCAGGTATTTATTTTCCAGGATGGGGTGGAGTTAGAATAGAGGACACTGTTCTAATTACTAAAAATGGTCCAGAAAGACTTACTAAATTTCCTAAAGATTTGATGATTTTAGACAAATAATTTAATTTTTATATGTTTTTTTACATAAAATATAGCATAATCTCACCATTAAGTTCTCTTTACATATTATAGTAAAGAGGGCTTAATTTTATTGTGAGAGGTGATAATATCTATGTATAAAAAACATAAATTTATAAAAAATATAAAAAAAGCCTGGTATAAAATCAAACTAATTGACAGATGTCTAATAATTGTAATGGCAATACTCATGTTTCAATCTATATATAATTTATTTATTAATGAAGTAAATTCACAAGATACTACAACCATTGATGTAGTAGTTAGAACAACTTCAGCAGCTATATTTGGTTATTTTCTAAGCGCAAATTTTATAAAGAGACCTTCAAGAAAGTATATAAATACAGATGTATCCTCAAATCTTTTTATAGACGATAATTCATCTAATAAAGCTCAAGAATCAAGTCAAAATAATGTAATGAATGTCAAAAATACCATTGGGTTTACTTCAGAAACAGATAATTACGAAAAAAAAGAACCTGTTAATAAAATTGAAAGTGTTGAAGAAGGAGAAACTAGTGAATTACAAATTATTATAGCTACTGTAATTTGTGTTGTAGCATTAATAGTACTTTTTGTTGTAAGGAATTTTACAACTGTAGCTCCAGCTTCTTTAGGTACTATTTCACAGATGAGAGATTTTGTCTCAGGATGCGTGGGTTTTTTGTTAGGTTGTCCAAGTAGGACAGATTAAAATATGATTATCAATTAAAAAATATTGTTAAAGTATCAGTATAATAATATTTAGATGTAAATGTATACAATTACAATTTTCTAAGATTATATATTTTATTTTTATGCTGATACTCTAAAATATTTATAGTGTATTATTTAAATTAAATATTTGTACTTATTATAGTATAAAAGATACTAATTTATCTGAATAGATGCCATATATTCAATAAAAAGCCTCATACTATGAGATATATATTGATTTCTTCTCCAAAGAACACCAATGTTTGCAGTAATTGCACGTTCTAACGGAATTGAACAGAGATTTTCTGTATTTTGAAATATCTCTTTATACAATATCGTTGAAGCTAAGTTATTTTCTAATAAATAACGTATAGTAGAAAGTTGATTTGAATGCAAAATTATATTTGGCTTAGCTTTTTCAAGTCTTTTTGTTATAATCTTATAATGATAAGAACCTTCAGATAATATGACAAAAGGTACATTTTTTAACATATAATTTGAAATAATAGGTTGTTTTGCTAATTCATTTTTAGGATTTGTAACTAAATACAATTCTGTTTTATAGATTGTTTTTGAATCTATATCATCATAAATATCACTATCAATTATACCAATACAAAAATCAAGTGAAGATTCTTCAATCATTTTAGCTCCAACAAATGTTGGAACTTCAAATATTTTAAGCTCTATATCTGGATAAATCACATTAAATCTAGGCAGTATTTTTGAAAGCAAAAAAGTACCTAAGACTGTAGGAATACCTATTTTAAGAGATGCTTTTCTCTTTTTTCCTAAATCTAGTGCATCACTTTGAAAATCTTCAAATTGTCTTGTAAAATTTTTTGATTTATCTAAAAAAATATTTCCTTCAGGAGTTAACTCTATTTTGTTTCCTATTCTGTAAAAAAGCTCAAAACCAAGTTCTTTTTCTAATTCCTTGATGGCTAATGTTATGGATGGCTGGGAGATATGAATACTTTCAGCAGCTTTAGTCATATTTTTATACTTACAAACAGTTTGAAAATAATATAGATAGTTTATATTCATTGGATATTAATTCCTTTCATTTATATATTAGTGACAAGTATATAATTAACGACAATATAAGTTTTGTATATTGTTGTAAAAAAATAGAATAGCTTTAAACTATCATAGCATAAGTTTTTGATATTTTCAATCTATTAAGAATAGTGCTATTATTAAATTAACAAAAGGAAATAGCTGATATAGTTTGATAAGAGTTAACTTATAAGGCAGATATAGCAACGAATATTAAAAATTTAACTATTCAAAAATAAATGATTATTTTTGAGATTAGATTGTTAATTAAATCCTAAAGAAAAAGATTGATATTAATAAGAGAAAATTTTTTTAGTTAGAAATGTTAATTTAATAACAAAATAAAGTTTTAGGGAGAAAGGAGGAATATATTTTTTAGTAAGAATTGTTAATTTAATAACGATGAAAGGGAGTGATTTAGTGAAGTTTGAGTTAATGGATTTTTTAATGAATCCTTTTGTCCTTATGTTTGCTGCTGTAATTACAGGAATTTTATTTGGAAAAATTAAATTTGGGAAGTTTAATTTTGGAGTATCAGGAGCATTATTTACAGGATTATTTATTGGATGGCTTGCATATAGCTTGGGGAATTCAGTAATAGCAAAAGGAGAAACAGCAGCAGGATATAAGGCAGCAACTGTAATGATGGGAAATGGAATTATTTCTCCTGACTTCTTTGATTTCTTTTTAATCATATTTGTTGCAGCAGTTGGTTTATTGGCAGCAAAAGATATGAAAGCTGTATTAAAGAAGTATGGAGCAAGATTTGTAGTTTTAGGAGTTCTTATAACTTTTATAGGTGGTTCTATGACTTATGCAATGACTTTACTATCAAGTGATAAAGGAAGTAGTGCTTATGAAGTTTCTGGTGTTTATACAGGAGCATTAACAAGTTCACCTGGATTAGCTGCTGCGCTAGAAACAGCTGGTAAACATGCAGAAGATGTATCAAAAGAGTTTGAGAAAGCTTCAATAGAAGATAAGAAAGAAATTTTAAAAATTGTTGACCCAGAAGGAAAACTGGATGTAAAAACAACTACATCACTAACTCAAGAGCAAATAGATAAATATATTGCTTATGCTGAAGCTGGTGTTGGTATAGGGCATGCAGTTGCATATCCTTTTGGAGTTTTAATAGTAATACTAGGTGTAAATTTCCTTCCAAGAATATTTAGGATGGACCTTAAAGAGGAAAGAAGAAAATATGAAAAAGAAATGAAAGAAGCAAGAGATAGTGTTGCAGGAAAAACGATACCAGAAGTTCCATTTAATATAATAACATTTTTCTTAACATGTCTAGCTGGATACTTAGTGGGAGGAATAAATGTATTTATGGGCCCATTAGGATACTTCACACTAGGAGCTACAGGAGGTTCACTAATTGTATCTCTAGTACTTGGATATATAGGTAAAATAGGGGCAGTAAATTTCAGAATGGAAGAAAAGGTTTTAAATATTTTAAAACAAATAGGTCTAGTATTTTTCTTAGCAATAGTTGGATTAAGATATGGTGGTAAAGTAGTTGATTCAATTATGACATCTGGTATGCATCTAGCTTTTGTAGCAATAGTAGTAGGTGTTACAGCTATGATGATAGGATTCTTAGTTGGTAAATATATATTTAAATTAAACTGGATTTTACTATCTGGAGCTGTCTGTGGTGGTATGACATCAACTCCAGGTCTTGGAGCAGCAGTTGATGCTCTTGATAGTGATGACCCAGCAGCAGGATATGGAGCCACGTATCCATTTGCATTGTTAACTAAAGTTATATTGGTTATAGTTTTACACAAACTTCCAATGTAAATAAGACTTTATATGGGGGGATATTTATGAATAATGAAGGAGTATTTGAAGAATTAAGTGAAAGATTAAGAAATAAAAAGTTATGTGATTTAATCATGAATGCAGATGAAGCTGCTAAAATTATAAATGATGGAATGGTTGTTGGACTTAGTGGATTTACACCTTCAGGTTATCCAAAAGCAGTGCCATTAGCAGTTGCAGAAAGAGCTAATAGAGGAGACAAGATAAAGTTAACTGTATATTCAGGAGCATCTTTAGGTCCAGAGGTAGATGGAGCATGGTCAGAAGCAGGTATAATTGAAAGAAGACTTCCTTATCAAACTAATTCTACACTTAGAAATAATATTAATAAAGGTGTTGTTAATTATATAGATATGCATTTAAGTCATTCTACTCAATTTTTAAACTATGGAACTATACCTAAAGTAGATGTAGCTATAGTAGAAGCACTTGCAATAACTGAAAATGGGGATATTATACCTACTAGTGGAATTGGGAATTCACCTTCCTTTATAAAAAGTGCAGATAAAGTAATAGTTGAAATAAATCTTGCAAAACCAATGGAAATGGAAGGAATGGCAGACATATATATTACAGAAAATCCTCCAAATAGAAAGCCAATAGAAATAAATCATCCTAAAGATAGAATTGGAACGACATATATACCTTGTGGCTTAGATAAGATTGCAGGAATAGTAATCACTAATATGCAAGATAAAACACGTCCATTAGGTGTTGTAGATGAAGCTTCAAAAAAAATATCAAATAATATTATCGCTTTTCTGAAAGAAGAAGTAAAGTCAGGTAGATTGTCAAAAAATCTACTTCCACTTCAATCTGGTGTAGGAAGTGTAGCCAATGCTGTTTTATATGGATTGTGTGAATCTGAATTTGAAAGTCTAACTTGCTATACAGAGGTTGTTCAGGATTCTATGTTGGATTTAATAAGAATGGGTAAAGTTACAATGGCATCTACTACGTCTGTAAGTCCATCACCAGAAGGATTAATAAAATTTGAAGAGGATATTGATTTCTTTAAGGATAAGATTATATTGAGACCTCAAGAGATTAGTAATAATCCAGAAATAGCTAGAAGAATTGGAGTAATTGCAATGAATACTGCAATTGAAGTTGATATTTATGGAAATGTAAATTCTACTCATATTATGGGTTCAAAGATGATGAATGGTATTGGTGGCTCTGGTGATTTTGCTAGAAATGGAGCAATAACTATATTTAGTACTGAGTCAATTGCAAAAAATGGTGATATATCATCAATAGTACCTATGGTATCTCATGTAGACCATACTGAACATGATGTGATGGTAATTGTAACAGAACAGGGGTATGCTGATTTAAGAGGTCTTGCACCTAGAGAAAGAGCTATAAAAATAATAGAAAATTGTGCTCATCCAGACTATAAAGAACAACTTAGAGATTATTTAAATAGAGCCTGTCAAAATGGAGCAAAACAAACTCCTCATATATTGGATGAAGCTTTATCATGGCATAGTAAATTTATGAATACAGGTACAATGAAAAAGTCTGAAACTTTTAAAAGTGCATTATAAAAATATTTAATAAATTGGAGGCAGATTGAAAATGGAAAAAGCAGTAGAAAACTTTGAAGATTTAAGTAAGGAATACATTAATGGTTATATTGAGAGAGCTAGAAAAGCTCAAAGAGAATTTGAATGTTATACTCAAGAACAAGTAGATAAAATAGTAAAGATAGTTGGAAAAGTAGTATATTATAATTCTGAGTACTTAGCTAAACTTGCTGTAGAAGAAACTGGAATGGGAGTATATGAAGACAAGGTAGCTAAAAATAAAAGTAAAGCAAAAGTTATATATAACAATCTAAAAGATAAAAAGTCAGTTGGTATAATTGATATAGATAGAGAAACTGGAATAACAAAGGTAGCTAAACCAATTGGAGTAGTAGCGGCGATAACTCCTTGTACAAATCCAATCGTTACACCTATGAGTAATGCAATGTTTGCACTTAAGGGAAGAAATGCAATCATTATCACACCACACCATAAAGCAATTGGATGTAGTACTAAAACTGTAGATATGATTAATGAAGAATTAGAAAAAATAGGAGCACCAGAAAATTTAATACAAATACTTGACCAACAATCAAGAGAAAATACAAGAAATTTAATTTCATCAGCAGATGTAGTAATTGCTACTGGTGGAATGGGAATGGTAAAAGCTGCATACTCAAGTGGAAAACCAGCACTTGGTGTAGGTGCAGGGAATGTTCAATGTATCATAGATAGAGATGTAGATATTAAAGAAGCAGTGCCTAAAATCATAGCAGGAAGAATCTTTGATAACGGTATAATTTGTTCAGGTGAGCAATCAGTGATAGTAGCAGAAGAAATGTTTGATAAAGTAATGGATGAATTTAAAAATAATAAAGGTTTTATAGTTAGAGATAATGCACAAAAAGAAGCTTTTAGAAATGCTATGTTTATAAATAAAGCTATGAATAAAGACGCAGTAGGTCAATCTGTTCATGCAATTGCAAAAATTGCAGGTGTTGAAATACCAGAAGATACAAAAATAATAGTAATAGAAGCTGATGGTCCAGGAGAAGAGGATATACTTGCAAAAGAAAAAATGTGTCCAGTTATATCTGCATATAAGTATAAAGACTTTGAAGAAGGAGTAGCTATTGCCAAAGAAAATTTAAATGTGGAAGGAAAAGGACATAGTGTATCTATACATTCAAATACAGTTAAAAATATAGAATATGCAGGAGAAAATATAGAGGTATCAAGATTTGTTATTAATCAATGTTGTGCTACTAGTGCTGGAGGAAGTTTCTTTAATGGTCTTGCGCCTACTAATACTCTAGGCTGTGGTTCTTGGGGAAATAATAGTATTTCTGAAAATCTTGATTATAAGCATTTAATTAATGTTTCTAGAATTGCTTATTATATGCCAGAAAATGAAGTTCCTACAGATGAGGAACTTTGGGGATAGAAGTTAGACAAAAAAATATTCATTCTAAATTAAAATATGAATATGTTTTAATTTAGAATGAATTTAAGACATAAATCAAATTTAAAGCAGAGTATTATACTAAATTTAAAATATGAAGAAACAGACATAAGAAGTAAGTATTATAATTAACATAAATAAAAATTTTTATAAAAAAAAGGAGTGGTTTTATTATGGCATTAATGACAGGAGCTCAATATATTGAAAGTTTGAGAAAATTAAATACTAAAGTTTATATGTTTGGAGAAGAGGTTAAAAACTGGGTGGACCATCCTATGATTAGACCATCTATAAATTGTGTAGCAGCAACTTATGATTTAGCTCATGACCCAGAATATGCAGATTTAATGACAGTTACTTCAAATATTACAGGCGAAAAAATAAATAGATTTGGGCATCTTCATCAAAGTACTGATGATTTAGTAAAAAAAGTAAAAATGCAAAGACTATGTGGTCAAAAAACAGCTTCTTGTTTCCAAAGATGTGTTGGTATGGATGCGTTTAATGCAGTATATTCAACAACATTTGAATGTGATAAGGCTCATGGAACTAAGTACCATGATAATTTTGTAAAATACTTAACTTATATACAAGAAAACGATTTAGTAGTTGATGGAGCTATGACTGACCCTAAAGGAGATAGAGGATTATCACCTAGTGCTCAACCTGACCCAGATATGTTTCTTCATATAGTAGAAAGAAGAGAAGATGGTATAGTTGTAAGAGGAGCAAAGGCGCACCAAACTGGTTCAATAAATTCACATGAGCACCTTATAATGCCTACTATAAGTATGACAGAAGCAGATAAAGACTATGCTGTATCATTTGCAGTTCCTTCAGATGCTGAGGGTGTATTCATGATTTATGGAAGACAATCTTGTGATACTAGAAAATTAGAAGAAGGCGCAGATGTTGATTTAGGAAATAAAGAATTTGGTGGTCAGGAAGCTTTAGTAGTATTTGATAATGTATTTGTTCCAAATGATAGAATTTTCTTATGTGGAGAGTGGGATTATTCTGGTATGTTAGTTGAGAGATTTGCTGGATACCACAGACAAAGTTATGGTGGATGTAAAGTAGGTGTAGGTGATGTAATAATAGGCGCAGCAGCTTTGGCAGCTGATTATAATGGAGCAAACAAAGCTTCACATATAAAAGATAAATTAATAGAAATGACTCACCTTAATGAAAGTTTATATTGTTGTGGTATAGCATGTTCATCAGAAGGACATAAGACAGAAGCTGGAAACTATCAAATAGATTTACTTCTTGCAAATGTATGTAAACAAAATGTAACTAGATTCCCTTATGAGATAGTAAGACTTGCAGAAGATATAGCTGGTGGTCTTATGGTTACTATGCCTTCAGAAAAAGATTTTAAATCAGACCTTAAAGTTGGAACAAGTGGAATGACTATTGGGGAAGTATGTAATAAGTATTTTAAAGCTTCTTCAGTGGCTTCAACAGAAGAAAGAATGAGAGTATTAAGATTCTTAGAAAACATATGTCTTGGTTCATCTGCTGTTGGTTATAGAACTGAGTCAATGCACGGAGCAGGTTCACCACAAGCTCAAAGAATAATGATTTCAAGACAAGGAAACATAAATCAAAAGAAAGAACTAGCTAAGACAATTGCAGGAATAAAAAAAGAAGAAGCTCTAAATTTATAGGAAATTTACAAGTTGATATATAAAAGGGAAAAGTATATCGATTTTAATTAATAAAAAAATATATGGGATAAGAAATAATTATAAAATAGTAGTGGATTATCATAAAAAGAAATTTTTAGAAGGAGAATTTACACATGACCTGTGGAGTTAGATTTTGTGGGGGCTGTAACCCTAGATACGAAAGAGGGAAGGCTCTTACAATAATCAAAGAGCACTTCAATGGTAGAGTAGATTTTAGTATAGCACAAGAAAATGTGGAATATGATTTGTTACTTATAATTGGAGGATGCGCAACTTTATGCGCATCCTATCAACAATATAAAGTGAAAAATAAGTGCATTAAAATATGGGATTTTAGCCATATAGAAAGAGCTATAAATATAATTGAATCAGCAATTTGTGAAACTTAAAAAAGAGCTAAATGGGGGGATTTCATTGAATTGGCAAGAATTATATCAAAGTAAATTATGTAGTGCTACAGAGGCCGTAAAGCAGATTAAAAACGGAGATACTGTAGTATTTGCACATTGTGTAGGTGAACCTCCTGCACTAGTAGAAGCTATGATTGAAAATGCTGAGCAATATAAAGATGTTGAGATTAAACACATGGTAAGTTTAGGTAGTGGTGGATATACTTCTAAGGGAATGGAAGCTCATTTCAGAGTAAATCCAATGTTTGTAAGTGGAAATGTAAGAAAAGCAATTGAGAACGGAGATGGCGATTTTACACCTGCATTCTTTCATGAAGTACCAAAATTAATCAGAGAAAAAAGGTTAAAATGTGATGTTGTTTTAGCTCAGGTAACTCCACCAGATGAACATGGATATTGTAGCTTAGGGACATCAGTTGACTATACTTATGAAGCTATTAAAACTGCTAGAACAGTAATTGTTCAAGTAAATGACCAGTTTCCTAGAACTTATGGTGAAGTAGTTCATGTGTCAGAGTTTGATTATATAGTGGAAAAATCACAACCTTTATATGAATTACAACCTGCAAAGATTGGAGAAGTAGAAGAAGCAATAGGTAAAAATTGTGCTTCACTAATTGAAGATGGTTCTACTTTACAACTTGGAATTGGTGGAATTCCAGATGCAGTTATGTTATTTTTGACAGACAAAAAGGATTTAGGAATTCATTCAGAAATGATTTCAGACGGAACTTTAGCTCTTTTTGAAAAGGGCGTTATAAATGGTAAATATAAAAATTTTGATAAAGAAAAAATGACAGTTACATTCTTAATGGGTACTAAAAAATTGTATGATTTTGCACATAATAATCCAGCAGTTGAAGTTAAGCCTGTAGACTATGTAAACCATCCAGCAGTTATAATGAAACAGCATAAAATGGTTTCTATAAACTCTGCTATACAAGTTGACCTGATGGGACAAGTGGTTGCAGAAGCAATGGGTCTTAGACAGTTTAGTGGAGTTGGAGGACAGGTAGACTTTATACGCGGAGTATCTATGGGAGAAGATGGAAAAGCAATTATAGCTATGCCTTCAATAACTACAAAAAAGGATGGTACAGTAATTTCAAAAATCGTCTCTATTGTGGATGAAGGTGCACCTATAACAACATCAAGAAATGATGTTGATTACATTGTAACAGAGTATGGAATAGCAGAGCTAAAAGGAAAATCTCTTAGAGAAAGAGCAAGAAATTTAATTAATATAGCTCATCCAAGTGTAAGAGAAAGTCTAGCATTAGAATTTGAAAAAAGATTTAATGAGAAATATTAATAATAGAGGGGTGTTAATAATGGAAGCACTTAGAGTAGTTCCAAAGATATTTTATTTTGATACATTTAAAGAGTTTAACGAAGAATTTAAAATAGGAAAAAATGATTTAGTAATCACAAATGAATTTATATATGAGCCATATATGAAGCCTCTTGGAATAGAGACTAATCTAATTTTCCAAGAAAAGTTTGGAACAGGTGAACCTTCTGATGAAATGATAGATTCTATGACAAAAGAAATGAAGAAATTTGATTTCAATAGAATTATCGCCTTTGGAGGAGGAACAATAGTTGATATATGTAAGATATTAGCACTTGATGTTCCAGAAAAATCTATTGACTTATTTGAAGGAGATGTAGCACCTAAAAAGATAAAAGAGTTAGTAGTAGTTCCTACAACATGTGGTACAGGTAGTGAAGTAACAAATGTAGCCATTGCAGAATTAAAATCTAAGCATACTAAAAAAGGGCTTGCAGTAGAAGAAACTTATGCAGATTATGCAGTGCTAATTCCAGAGACAGTGAAGGGATTACCTTATAAATTCTTTGTTACAAGTTCAGTAGATGCACTTATACATGCTATTGAATCTTATCTTTCTCCAAAAGCTAGTCCATTTACAGAAATGTATTCTTTACAGGCAATAAAAATGATTATGGATGGCTACAAACAAATAGTTGAAAAAGGGGATGAGGAGAGATTTAATCATCTTAAGGATTTTGTTCTTGCATCAAATTATGCAGGAATTGCTTTTGGAAATGCTGGTTGTGCAGCAGTTCATGCTCTATCTTATTCAATTGGAGCAGCTTTCCATGTTGCACATGGTGAAGCAAATTATCAGTTCTTTACTGAAGTATTTAAGATGTATTCTAGAAAAAATCCTGATGGAAAAATTACAAAATGTACAAAAATTCTAGCAGATGCTCTTGAGTGTGATTCTAATTGTGATGTTTATGGAGAATTAGAAAAGTTTTTAAATAAATTAATAGCTAAAAAAGCTTTGAGAGAGTATGGAATGGTAGAAAGTCAGATAGATGAATTTACAGATAGTACAATAGCTAATCAACAAAGATTACTTGCTAATAATTATGTAGAGCTTAGCAGAGAAGAAATAAGAGAGATATTTGCAAATCTTTATTAATATAAATTTTCATCAATATGTATAGCCAAGATAAACAATGCTAATTATATTTATATAAAAATAAAAATGAGGGAACTTAAATTTAATTAAAGTTGAGTTCTCTTATTTTTATATGGAGTTAAATATAAGTATATTTTTGATTTAAAATATACTTATATTTAAGTCTATTACTTTATTTGAATTAATTTGTAGAAATTCAAATTCCTTGACAGTAATAAGTAAGTAATTGTATAATCAAACTGCAATATATTAATAATATTAATGAAAATGAAAGGATATAAACTATGTATAAATCAGAAAATTTTTCCAAAAAATCTGTGTTAATAAATTCATTTTTAAGTAAATTTTTAAAAATAGTTGGTTGGGGTCTAGTTGGCTTATTTACGTTATCAGCTCTAGTACTTTCAACTATTTCTATTATAATTGGATGGGCTGTAATACTTCCTATTCAAGTATGTGCAGTATTTTTAATTATAGGAGGCGTTTGTATTTTTAAAGGAAAGAGATTAGGAGACCAAATTTCTCGTTATAAAAAATATTGTACAATAATAAATAATAGAAATATTATTCCGGTAGAACTTATTGCAGAGAGTACATCTAAATCATTAAATTTTATAATAAAAGATGTACAAAAGATGATAGACAAAAACTACTTTATAAATACTTATATTGATAAAAGAAGTAATCAAATTGTGTTGACAAATGAAGATTTTATTCCACCAAAATATGAAGATGTAGCATATGAAGTTAAAGAAGAAGAAAAAACTGATGAAGTTAATGAAGTTGATAAAATTATAAATGCTGGAATGAATTATTTAACACAAATAAAAGAAGCTAATAAAAATATTAAATCAGAATCAATGTGTAATAAAATTGTACAAGTAGAAGATGTTACAAGTAAAATATTTGATGTTGTAAAACATGACCCATCAAAACTTACTCAAATACAAAAATTTATGGACTATTATCTTCCAACCACTTTGAAGCTATTGAATTCATATCATACATTGGAAGAACAAGGGATAGATAGAGAAAATATAACAACAACTATGGAAAGTATTGAAAACACAATGAGTACAATTGTAATAGCTTTTGAAAACCAATTAGACTATTTATTTGAAGATGAAGCAATCGACATATCTACAGATATTACTGTTTTAGAGAATATGTTAGTTCAAGAAGGATTAACGAGTGGTAAATTTTAACTTCAATATAAAAAATATTCTGTTATTTTTGAACAATTAAGTAGTTATAAAATATGTAATATATAAGTTATCAGTACTTTATAAAGGAAGAGGAGAGAAAGATATAATGAATAATTTAGATGATATACCAGTTATGCCAACTTTAACACTTGACCCATTTGGAGAAGAATCAAATACAAGTGATATAAATAACTCTGACCTATTAATGAAAAAGAAAGAAAAAGACCCAGAAGAAGAAAAATTATCTGAATCTGAACGTAAGATGGTAAAGGAATTTGCAGAAAAAATAGATATTACAAACACAAATATGATTTTACAATATGGAGCTGGAGCCCAAAAAAAGGTAGCAGGGTTTTCTGAAACAGCTTTAAAGAGTGTTAAGACTAGAGATTTAGGAGAAGTTGGAGATATGCTTACAAATCTAGTTACTGATTTAAAAGCATTTTCAGCAGATGAAAAAGAACAAGGTGGTTTTTTAGGAATTTTTAAAAAAGCAAATAATAAAATTTCAAATCTAAAGACTAAGTATGACAGTGCAGAGGTAAATGTAGATAAAGTAAGTAAAGAACTTCAAAAGCATCAGGTTAAAATATTAAAAGATATAGCGATGCTTGATAAGATGTATGAGCTGAACTTAGCTTATTCAAAAGAACTTACTATGTATATTATAGCAGGGAAGCAAAAGCTTAAAGATATGAAAGAATACGAAATGCCAAAATTAAGAGAAAAAGCTAGTTTATCTGGCTCAACAGAAGATGCTCAATCTGTAAATGATATGGTTTCACTTTGTGACCGATTTGAAAAGAAGATTCATGACTTAGAATTGACTAGGATGGTATCACTTCAAATGGCTCCACAGATAAGACTAGTTCAAAATAGTAATAATTTGATGGCAGAGAAGATTCAATCAACTATAGTAAATACAATTCCATTATGGAAAAATCAGATAGTACTTGCTCTTGGAATTTCTCACTTAAATCAAGCTATGAAAGCACAGCGTGAAGTTAGTAATATGACAAATGAGCTTTTATTAAAAAATGCAGAAACCCTAAAGATGGGAACAATAGAAACAGCAAAAGAATCAGAAAGAGGAATTGTAGATATAGATACAATTAAGAAAACTAATCAATCTTTAATATCAACTATTGATGAAGTAGTTAAGATACAACATGATGGTAGAATAAAGAGACAAGAAGCAGAAGTTGAACTATCAAAAATAGAAAATGAACTTAAAAGTAAGCTTCTTGAATTTACAGTTAAATAAAATATTATATTAAAATAAAAAAGTGTAGTTGATTTTATAATCAACTACACTTTTATTTATATTATAAATTTCTATTGTCTTTTAACATAACATCATGAGCTCCACCTTCAACTATACTAGTAGAAGATACAAGTGTAAGCTTAGCACTCTTTTGAAGTTCAGGTATGCTAAGAGACCCACAGTTACACATAGTAGAACGAACTTTACTTAAAGAAAGAGTTACATTATCCTTTAAAGAACCAGCATAAGGTACATAAGAGTCAACACCTTCTTCAAAAGAAAGTTTCTTATCTCCACCAAGGTCATATCTTTGCCAGTTTCTAGCACGTGCAGAACCTTCTCCCCAGTATTCTTTCATGTAACTACCATTTATATTAACTTTATTAGTTGGACTCTCATCAAAACGAGAGAAGTATCTACCAAGCATTATGAAATCTGCACCCATAGCTAAAGCTAAAGTTATGTGATGGTCATAAACGATACCACCATCAGAACAAATTGGAATATAAATACCTGTTTTTTCAAAGTACTCATCCCTAGCTTGTGCAACTTCAATTATAGAAGTAGCTTGTCCACGTCCTATACCTTTTTGCTCACGAGTAATACATATAGAACCACCACCAATACCAACTTTAACAAAGTCAGCACCAGCTTCAGCTAAGTAAAGGAATCCTTCACGGTCAACTACATTTCCAGCTCCAACCTTAACTGTATCACCATATTTTTCACGAATAAAGTCAAGAGTTATTTTCTGCCATTCAGAAAAACCTTCTGAAGAATCTATACATAAAACATCAGCACCAGCTTCAACTAAAGCAGGAACACGTTCAGCAAAGTCTCTAGTATTAATACCAGCTCCAACTACATATCTTTTAGAAGAATCCAAAAGTTCAAGTGGATTTTCTTTATGAGAAGAGTAATCTTTACGGAATACCATATAAACAAGATTACCATTGTCATCAAGTACAGGAAGAGAATTAAGCTTGTGGTCCCATATAATGTTGTTTGCTTCTTTTAAAGTAACATCTTTGTTAGCATAAACTATGGATGACAGAGGAGTCATAAATTCACTAACTTTAGTATCTAAATCCATACGACTTATACGATAATCACGACTTGCGACAATACCTAATAATTTACCAGTTGAAGTCCCATCTTCAGTAACAGCAACTGTAGAATGTCCAGTTTTTTCTTTTAATTCAAGTATGTCTTTTAGTGTATTCTCAGGTTTAATATTTGAATCACTTACAACAAAACCAGCTTTGTGAGATTTAACACGTGCTACCATAGCAGCTTCACTTTCAATACTTTGAGAACCGTATATAAATGAAATCCCACCCTCTTTAGCAAGTGCAATAGCCATCTTGTCATCAGAAACAGATTGCATAATAGCAGAAGTTAAAGGGATATTCATATAAATATCTGCTTCTTCGCCCTTTTTAAATTTAGTAACAGGTGTTTTCAAACTTACATTAGCAGGTATACAATCAGTAGAAGAGAAACCTGGGACAAGAAGGTATTCACTGAAAGTATGTGATGGTGTATCAAAATAAAACGCCATTTTTTAATCACTCCTTATATTTTTATACTTTTTATAATTGATAGTATTAATTATAACTTATTCTTTAATTTTATTAAAGTATTTTGTCAAATATTGAGATTTTTGAAAAATTTAAACTATTTTAATTGAATTTGTTTAATATATATTGCTCTATAGGGTAAAACTGTATATTAAATAATGTTTAATGTTGTATAGTAGCTAATTAGAAATTAATATTTAGTTATCCATACATTATACTTATACACTTTATGTTGACAATATTGACATAGAGCGTACAAATCTCAAAAGCACAGGTCAAATAAGTCTATATTAGTATATCCAAAAGTACCTCTAATAAAATTATTTAATTGAATTATTGTTGGTTTTTATATTAAAGTTAATTATTTTATAAAAATAGTATTATTTGCAACACTAGATACTCTAAAATACTACATAAATAAAGTTAAACAAAAACTAAAATGACAAATGTCATTATCTTAAGTGACATAGAAACGATTTCTTAAAGTTGTTACTAGAAAATATAAACTCTATAATAAAAGTATAACAAAAGGGAATCATATCGATATAGAATATAATTCAAATGGAGGTAAAATTATGAGCAGTTCTAATCAATCGACAATAAAGACATCTATACAGCGAATAGGAAAATTTTTAAGTGGTATGGTAATGCCAAATATAGGAGCTTTTATAGCATGGGGTCTTATAACAGCATTATTTATACCAACAGGATGGATGCCTAATGAGAAATTAAGTACTATAGGCGACCCAATGATAAAATACCTTTTACCACTATTGATAGCTTATACTGGTGGGAAGGCAATAGCTGGACAAAGAGGCGGAGTAATAGGTGCAGCAGCAGCGATGGGTGTAATCGTTGGAGCAGATATACCAATGTTTATCGGAGCTATGATAATGGGACCATTTGCAGGATGGATAATCAAGAAATTCGATAAATTTGTAGATGGTAAGATACCAACAGGATTTGAAATGTTAGTAAATAACTTTTCAATAGGTATAATAGGCATGCTTCTTGCAATATTAGGATTTTATGCAATAGGACCAGCAATAGTAGCAGGTACGGCTCTTATAGAGTCTGGAGTTCAATTTATAGTTAGCAAGAGTTTATTACCTTTAGTTTCAGCATTTATAGAGCCTGGAAAAGTATTGTTCTTAAACAATGCAATAAATCATGGTATATTAGGACCTATAGGTATAGCTGAGGCAAAAGAAGCAGGTAAATCTATAATGTTCTTATTAGAAAGTAACCCTGGACCAGGTTTAGGAGTTTTATTGGCATACTGGATGTTCAGTAGAGGAAGTGTAAAACAATCAGCACCAGGAGCTGTAATAATACATTTCTTTGGTGGTATACATGAAATATACTTCCCATATATCTTAATGAATCCAGTTCTAATATTAGCTACAATGGCAGGTGGAGCAGCAGGAATATTAACTTTCTCAATATTAGGAGCTGGACTTGTAGCAGCACCATCACCAGGAAGTATATTTGCACTTATGGCACTAGCACCAAAGGGAGGGTTACTTCCAGTCTTAGCAGGGGTTGCAGTTGCAACAGCGGTATCATTCTTAGTAGCAGCACCATTTGTTAAGAGAGCTTCTTCAAATCAAAATGAAGAAGAGGGTACTTTAGAAGAAGCTAAAGCGAAAATGAGTGACATGAAATCTGCAAGTAAGAATTCTGACAAAAGTGTTGAAGAAAAACAACTTGAAGTAAATGAAATTAAGAAGATTGTGTTTGCATGTGATGCAGGAATGGGTTCTAGTGCAATGGGAGCTTCAAGATTTAAAAATAGAATAAAAAACTTAGATTTAAATATAGAAATTACGAACTCATCTGTTGATAATCTTCCAGATGACACACAGATAGTAGTAACTCATAATACATTGGTTGAAAGAGTAGCTAAGAATAATTCAAGTGTTGAGATAGTTTCAATAAATAACTTTTTAAATGACCCAAATTTAGATACACTATTTAAAAGATTAGAATCTAAATAAAAATAAAAAGTACCACTGATTAGGAGTGGATAATTTGAAAAAAAAGAAGATTACATCTAGACAAAAAAAGATAATACTAATGATAGTAGAAAATTCAAAAAAAAATATCCCAATAACTGTTTCTGAGATTGCAGGTGAGTTAGACTTAAGTTCAAGAACTGTACTTAGAGATATGTCTGGAATTGAACAATGGTTTGATGAAAATGATTTTAATTTTGTAAAAAAACCAGGAGTTGGATTAATTTTAGAAGAAAATATAGAAAATCAAAACTTTATAATCGAGTTATTAGAAGAAGAGAAAATAGAAAAAGAATATAGTAAGGAAGAAAGAAATTTAATTATATTATCAAAGCTACTAATTTCTAACGAGCCAGTAAAATCTTATTATTTTGCAAAAATATTAAAGGTATCAGAAGGGGTACTAAATAATGACTTTGCCTCAGCAAATAAATGGCTAGAAAGATTTGATATTGAGCTTGTTAGAAAACCAGGGCTTGGTGTATATCTAAAAGGTCAGGAAAAAAGCTTTAGAGAGGCATATGTAAATCTTATATATGATTCATTTAATGAAAAAGAAATATTAGATATGGTCAGAAATATAAGTGAGAACATACAGACAGATAAAGCAATAGAAATTTTAAGTGAGAATAGACTTTTAAACTTAATGGACAGATGCATAATAAGAAAAGTCGAAAGTACATTAACAAAAAAGCTTTCAGATTTAGATGTAAATTTGGCTGATAGTGCATATATAGGTCTTGTAGTTCATATATCGTTGGCTTTACAGAGGATAAAAAATGGTGAGAATATAACTATGGACAAAGAATTCCTAAAAGAATTATCTATGACAGAAGAGTTTAGATTAGCTCAGGAAATTGTACAGGGTATGGAAATAGACTTTAGTATGGATATACCATTAGATGAGGTTGGATATATAACTATGCATATTAGAGGTGCAAAGCAAAGGTCATCCTCAAATCATAAAACTTTAAACTTAGATGATATAGAAGTAATGGATATTACAAATAAGATGATAGATTTAGCTGAAGATGAATTTAAAATAAGTCTTAAAAATGATGAGAGATTGTTTAAAGACTTGGCAAATCACCTAGGTCCTTCTATAAATAGATTGAATATGGGGCTAGAAATAAGAAATCCTCTTTTAGATGAAATAAAAAGTAAATATTCATATGCCTATAATGGTGTTGAAAAAATTTCTAAAATCATAAAAAATAAGCTAAATATAAATTCAATACCTGAATCTGAAATAGGATATATTGCAATGCATTTTGCATCAGCCATAGAAAAAAATCTGATGATGTATACTAATATAAATCTTGTTGTAGCATGTCCTACTGGAATAGGTACTTCAAGATTCTTGTCAACTAAGATTGAAAATAAGTTTCCTAACTTAAATATACTTGAAACCATCTCAGCCATAAATATAGATGAAGAGTATTTAAAGGAAAGAGATGTGGACTTAATTGTGTCTACTGTTGAGTTAAACACAAACTTAGATTATATATGTGTAGGTCCATTTATGAGTTTAGAGGATGAACAGATAATCAAGGAAAAAATAAAATCTATAGCTCAAAATAAATTAATTAATTTAAATGTAAAAAACGATACTAAAAATAAGAATAAAGTTTATGCACAGATAACAGAAAGTATGAATATAGGAAAGGATATTCTTCAATTTTTAGAGGAAGTTCAATTTGAAAAATTTAAAAGTAAAGATTTAAGTGAGCTTATTGTAGATTCATCAAGGATATTTGCAAAGTCTAGTGAAGATATAATATCTATAAAAGAATCATTAGAAGAAAGATTAAAAATCTCAATTCCATATATAGAAGAATCAAAAATTCTATTATTACATTGTATGAGTGAAAGAATAGATATTATGAAGTTAGCAATAATAAAGTTAGAAAATAAAATCATACTAGATTCAAATGAAGAAATAGAGAATGTAGTCTTTATGTTGCTTCCTAAAAATTCACCAAGTTATCAAAGACAAATAATGAGTGAAATAAGTGGTTCACTAATTGATAATATAATTTTTACTAATAAAATAAGTAAATTTTCTATAGAAGAGATGATATTAGAAGTAAAAGATATAGTTTTTAATTTTTATACAAACAGATTAAAAACATTTATAGATAAATAAAATAAATATTAAAAAAGGAAGGTTGATATTATGAGTAAAGTATTAAATGAGAATAATATATTTTTAGGATTAGATAGTGTTTCAAAGGAAGAAGCTATAACTTTAGCAGGAAGAAAATTAGTTGAAAATGGATATGTAAAAGAAGAATATATACCAGCAATGTTAGAAAGAGAAAAAGTAATGACTACATATATGGGAATGGGCGTTGCTATTCCACATGGTGTAAATGAAGCGAAAAAAGAAATTTTATCTTCAGGGATAGTTATACTACAATTTCCTAATGGCATAGATTTTGATGGAGAAAAAGCTTACTTATTAATAGGAATAGCTGGTGTTGGAGATGAACACTTAGAGATATTATCTAATATAGCAATAGTTTTAGATGATGATTTAACAGAAAGACTAAAAAATTCAAATGACAAACAAGCTTTCATGGAAGCTTTTGCCAACTAATCTTAGGAGGAACTTAAAATGAAAAAGGCAATTCAGTTTGGAGCAGGAAATATTGGAAGAGGATTTATTGGAGGTTTATTAGTTAAATCAGGTTATCATGTAGTGTTTGCTGATGTAAATGAGGAAATATTAAATTCAATAAATAAAGATAAAAAATATACTGTACACATAAGAGATGTAGAATGTATAGATGAAGTAATTGATAATATAAGTGCAGTTTCATCTATAAAAGAAGAAATAATAGATGAGATTGTAGAGGCTGAAATAATAACTACAGCAGTTGGGCCTTTAGTTTTAACTAAAATAGCTTCTACAATTGCAAAAGGTATAAAAATTAGAAAAGAAAAAGGATTAACAAGTAATCTAAATATAATAGCTTGTGAAAATGCAATATATGCAAGCTCTTCACTAAAAGAAGAAGTTCTTAAGTATTTAAATAAAGAAGAAGTAGACTATTTAGAGATGTATGTTGGTTTTCCAAACTGTTCAGTTGACAGAATAGTCCCTCCAGGTAAAAATGAAAATCCTCTTGATGTAACAGTTGAGAATTTCTATGAATGGAATGTTGAAAAACAAGGATTTAAAGGAGATATACCAAATATAATTGGAATGAATTTAGCTGATAATCTTATGGCTTATATAGAACGTAAGTTATTTACACTAAATACAGGACATGCTATAACAGCTTATATAGGATATTTAAAAGGATATAAGACTATAGAAGAAAGTATAAAAGATGAATACATTTGTAATATAGTTAAAAATGCTATGGTAGAAAGTGGAGAAGGATTAATTAAAAAATATAATTTTGATTCTAAAGCACACTACAAGTATATTGAAAAGATTTTAAATAGATTTAAAAATCCATATCTTAATGATGATGTAGTCAGAGTTGGAAGAGAGCCATTAAGAAAATTAAGTGACAAAGATAGATTAATTAAACCTTTAATGACAGCAAAGTCATATGGATTATCAGTTGACAATCTAATTCTTGGAATAGGTGCAGCACTTCATTATAATAATAATGAAGATACTCAAAGTGTAGAGTTACAAGAATTGATAAAATCTGATGGAGTAAAAAAAGCTATTTCTAAAATAGCCAATTTAAATGATGATGAACTTTTAGATAACATTGAAAAAAGTTATATGTTTATGGGAAATTTATAAATTTGCTTAAAAAAATTGAGTTCTGATAAATTATTTATAAGATATTATTCTACACAGTTTGAATTATTTGTTGAATAATAGAGAATTATAATATATAATTAAAAAGAATAAATTAATATATTTACCTGTATATTTTTGATAATATGGTTCAAATGTTTCTACTAAGCTACCATTAATAGCTTGACTACAGGAGTGAAGAAGATATAGTTTATACTTATTTTAAATTATATATTAAGTTAATTACTTTGAATTTTAAGCTCCTGTCTATGATATAGACAGGAGCTTTTTTAGTATTTTGATATAAAATACTGATAATATATATAGCAAAATAAAAACAAATATAATTTTTTTATTAATATAATTTTAGAAAGGGTTAGGTGGGAGTTCAATGAAGGCTTTACAAGAAAAGATATTGAGAGAAGGCAGTGTTTCAGGAAATGACATACTAAAAGTTGATAGCTTTTTAAATCATCAAATTGATGTAGCTTTTTTAAATGAAATAGGAAGAGAGTTCAAAGAGAGATTTAGAGGAGAAAAGATAGATAAAATATTTACAATAGAGGCTTCTGGAATAGCCATAGCATCAATTGTTTCACAATATTTTGATAATGCACCTGTAGTATTTGCAAAAAAATCAGAATCTAAAAACTTGGATAAAGATGTATATGAAACTAATGTATATTCATTTACTAAGGCAAAGGAATACTCAGTTAAAGTTTCTAAAAAATATATAAATAAAGGTGAAAAGATACTAATAGTAGATGATTTCCTTGCAAATGGAAGAGCTGCTCTTGGACTTAAAGATTTAATTGAGCAAGCAGATGCAAGCCTAGTTGGAGTAGGAATTGTTATTGAAAAAGGATTTCAAGCTGGAGGAGCACTTTTAAAAGCTAATAATATAAGACTAGAGTCTTTGGCAGTAGTTGAATCTATAGATAATGGAACTGTAAAATTTAGGTAATTTATGATATTATATACTTGTGTTTAGCACATATTTTAATTATGTAATTATGGAGGATTTTTTAATGAGATTTTTTATAGACACAGCCAATATTGAAGAGATAAAAGAAGCAAATGATTTAGGGGTGATATGTGGAGTAACTACTAATCCATCACTAATAGCTAAAGAAGGTAGAGATTTTATAGAAGTAGTTAAAGAAATAAGTGAAATAGTAGATGGACCAATAAGTGCAGAAGTAATAAGTTTAGAGCATAAAGGAATGATAGAAGAAGCAGAAAAATTATCTAAGATACATAAAAATATAGTTATAAAAATACCTATGACAGCAGAAGGTTTAAAGGCAGTAAAAGTATTATCAAGCAAAGGCATAAAGACTAATGTTACACTTATTTTCTCTGCTGGACAAGCTCTTTTAGCTGCTAGAGCTGGTGCTACATATGTAAGTCCTTTTGTTGGAAGATTAGATGATATATCACAAAATGGTCTTGATTTAATTGAAGAAATCGTTGATATATTTAGTGTAAATAGTATTGAGGCTCAAATAATAGTTGCTAGTGTTAGAAATCCAATACATGTTTTACAGGCTGCTAGAATGGGAGCAGATATAGCAACAGTTCCTCTTAAAGTTATAAACCAAATGATTAAGCATCCTTTGACAGACAAAGGAATAGATAGCTTTATGAAGGATTGGGAAGGTGCGTCTTTAAAATTATAATTACAAAGTGTGATTATAAGTATATTAAAGAGGTTATTATGGAAATTCTAAGTAATAAGGCTAGGCTATTTTGCCTAGTCTTATTTTGGTGTATAATATATTGAAATAGATTAATTTTTTAAGTGAGGAGGCGAAAGATGGATAAAATATTAAGAGAAATACAAAGAGAAGACAAAAAAAATCCATATACTGACCAAGAACTTGCTGAAATGTTAGACGTAGCTAGGTCTGAAGTGATAGCAGTCAGAAAAAAAAATAATATTTTAGATTCAAGAGAAAGAAGAAAAAAAATATTAATAGAAGATATATCAAAGATTGTAAGTGAAAACCCTCAAATGTCTGAAAGAAAAATAACCGAGATATTAATAGATAATGGATATAACATATCAAGAAGCGCAGTGTCCAAATTACTAAAAGAAGAAAATTTGAATCAGTCAAAGAGTGGTATTAAAGATAAAGACCTAGCATCATCGGGAAAGTATGTAAAGGTAAGTAAGGCTGTAGAAGAAGATGGATTTGAAGACTTGATAGGTATAAAGGGAAGCCTAAAAGAAAAAGTAAACCTAGCTAAGTCAGCAATTATGTATCCTCCTAATGGTCTTCATACTATAATATATGGAGAGACAGGTGTAGGAAAAAGTGAACTAGCTACATGTATGTATAAATATGCTGTTAAAAATAATATAAAAGAAGAAAATAGTCCATTTATAGTATTTAACTGTGCAGATTATGCAGAAAATCCTAACTTATTGATAGCTCAGTTATTTGGGGTAGTAAAAGGTGCATATACAGGTGCAGATGTAAATAGAGAAGGTCTTGTAGAAAAGGCTGATAATGGAATTTTATTTTTAGATGAAATTCATAGACTGCCTGCTGCGGGACAAGAGATACTATTTTCATTAATAGATAGAGGGGAATTTAGAAGACTGGGAGAAAGTAGTTCTACTAGAAAGGCAAATGTTCTCATAATAAGTGCTACAACAGAAAATCCAAATTCTAATTTACTTCAAACGTTTAGAAGACGTATACCAATGGTAATAAATTTACCCAATATGAGTGAAAGACCAAAGTCTGAAAGATATGAAATAATAATAAAGTTTTTTGAAAGAGAAGCAAAACGAGTAAATAAGAATTTTATAATAACTAAAGAAGTTATGTGTGCACTAATGAATTATAAGTGTACCGGAAATATAGGTCAGTTAAAAAGTGATATACAAGTAACTTGTGCTAGGGCTTTTAGTAAATCAATTTTTTCTAGTGATAAGGTAATTATAGATTTAGATAGTTTAAGGGATTATATAAAGAGTGGATATTATGATTGTAATTGTGAAAATGAAAAGTATTCTGAGTTTTCAGTTGAAGATATATATATAGATATTAGTGAGCTAGTTAGTGGAAAAAACAGAATTTTATCAGACAATGAGATAAGTGAGATATACAATTATGCAGAAAAAGAACTGAAGGTTCTTGAGAGTAAATGTTTTTCTGAAGAAGAATTAAAGAATGCATTTATAGAAAAGTTGGATAATAAGTTTAATGCTATTAAAAATAATAAAAACTTGTCTGACAGAAGAAGTAGAATAGACTGGGGTGGACAATTAAAAGAGTCTACACTGGAGATAATGGATAAGGTAATCATATTTATTAAAGAGCAGTTTAAAAATGTAAATCAAGGCTTATATTTAGCTCTAGCAATTCACATCGAACATGCTATAGGTAGGATAAAAGATGGAAAAACAATAATAAATCCTAGTTTAGATAAAATAAAAGCATCAATGCCAATGGAATATGAGTTATCCAGATATATAATGGGTATAGTAGAAGACTTAACACAAGTAACATTTCCAGAAGATGAACTTGGATATTTAGCTTATTATATAAATAAATTTTGCTATAATGATGAAAGTATAAAAGATAAAGTAAAAGTAGTAATAGTTACACATGGTAAAGTTGGTATTGAAATGTCTAATGTCGTAAATCATATTCTTGGTATAGAATGTACATTGGGTATAGAAATAGCACTTACAGATTCACCATCAGAAGGTATAGAACATGTATTAGAAGAACTTCAAAAGATAGAAGCTAGGAAAGGAATTCTAGTTCTAATTGATATGGGTTCTTTAGTAATTCTTGGTGATGAGGTCGAAAAAAGACTTGGAATTAGATGTAAAACTGTAAATAGAGTAGATACATTATTAGCAATGGAAGCAGGTAAACTTGCAACTATTGAAGGGAAAAGTTTAGATGGTATAATAGCAGATTTAAAGAAAAATAAGAATTATGCTATGATAAATACAAATAAATTTAGTTATAGAAAAAATGAATATGGAAAGAAAAATGTAATTATTACATTGTGTTTGAGTGGTGTAGGTACAGCTTTAAACTTAAAGGAGCACATAGAAAAGCAAATTAAGGAATATGATACTTCAATTGAAGTAAAGCCAATTGCTTTTTTAAATAATAATCTAGAAGAAGAATTAAATGATATTGAAGCTGAATATAATATTATTGCTATCTGTGGAACTATTGATATAGATTATAAAAATGTACCTTTTATTTCTTATAATGAGGTACTTGGAAAAAATGGTATTAATAAAGTCTTAGAACACTTAAATAATAAACAACCAGCTTTAAATAGTGATAATCAATTGAATAATTTAATACATGAAGATTTGATTTTATACAACTTTGAAGGAATTTCAAAGGAGTATATAATTGATACACTTGTCTCAAAACTTGAAGAAGGTGGATATGTAGACTCAAAGTATATCTTAAGTGTATATAAAAGGGAAGCTATGGGAAGTGTTGTGATGGGGTCGAAGGTAGCTGTACCACATGGGCTTCCAGAGAATGTTATAAAACCTGCAATAGCTATAGCAAGGTTAAATAAACCCATTGTATGGGATAATAAATTTATGGTAGATTTGGTTGTATTGTTAGCACTTAAAGAAAACAATAAAAAAGAGATACGAAGCTTGTTTTCAAAAATTAATGACCAACATACTTTAGAAGTTCTATTAAATACTGAAGATAAAAATGAGATAAAAAAGATATTAAGTTAGGTTTTAATATAAAAATACAAAATAAGAGTAATTCATTTTAGTAGGAATTTTAAGAACGATTATTTTATTTAGTTAATTGTTCAGCATTAAGGTTAATACTATAAAATCAATTTATTTAATTTTATAGTACTAGCCTTTTTTTATTTATAGATAACTTAATATAAGATAATGTTACTTAATAGTGATGTCATTTGTTTTTGTAGTATTGTTAATATATATTAGAAAATAAATATATCACTAAAATATAGGTATATAGTAAGCTTTTTAGGATGTTTAAAGGCAGATGGTACATAGATTTTTAAAAAAATCAAGACATTATTATATATAAATATAAAAAATATCTAAACTATTCCAAAATTAAAATATAGAAGCTATAATAAGGTTAAGTTACTATATTAAACTGATATTTAATTATTTTTAGTAATTAATAGAAGCTTAAATTACCTTTTATAAATTACTAAAAACAACTACTATATTTTTATTTTTTAAGGAATGATTATTATGAGATTGTAATGAACATATTAAACTCTTGTTTTCTGAAATAGTGTGTTATGGTAGAAGATAACGATTTTTGTGTAAATAAAGATATTTAAATTATTATTGATCTAAACTTGTAATATACAATAACTTATTTGATAAGCTTAAGTTAAATTCAAAAGTCTTTAATTGTTAATACATATTTAGATTTATTATTCAAGGGGTATTATATGAGTGCAAAAAGAAAAATGTTAAACAGCACACAAATGGTTAGAACAATAGCAATAGTATTCATAGTTGTATGTTTTTTTATGGGTGTAATATGTTTTAAATATTATTGCAAATTGAGAAATACCGTGCAAGAAGAAAGTAGTAACTATCTTCAAGAAATATCTAATAGAATAGGAAGTAATGTAAGTAAGATTATTGATGACAGTTACTCTATATTAGATACAATAGTGTTAATGATAAAAAATACAAATATAGATTCTTTTCAGAAAGCAAAACCTATAATAGATTCTCAAAGAAAATATTGGAATTGTCAGGATATTATGATGATTGATGAAAATGGGGTTGCATATAATTCTGATGGGGAATCAGTTTCTCTTAGTAGTGATGCATACCTTCAAGAGGCTGTCATAAATAAGAAAGAGTCTATGTCTGTATCGCAAATGATAGATAATAAAGAATGTATAGTTTTTGTTGTACCACTAGATAGTGTGTCTATTGATAATAAAAATATAGTTGCACTTGCGATAAGTTATTCTCCTGAATCCTTTGATAAAGTGCTATCTATGACTTCATTTAACAATCAAGCATATTCACATATTATCAATAAAGATGGTACAGTTGTAGTTCGTTCATCATCTCCTATTGCTGAAAAAACAGGTTATAATATACTGAATACTATAAGCCAATCTCAGTTAGATTCAAATAGTGACTTCAGTAAGATGAAAAATGATATAAACAATAATCTTAGTGGGCAAATAGGATTTAAATTAAATGGCTCACATGAATATATGGTTTATATTCCTATTGGACAGGAAGATTGGTATTTGTTAACTTTTGTACCAGTATCTGTAGTAAATGCAAAATCAAACTTATTGTTAAAGATTACATTATTATTATGTGGTTTTATAACATTAGCATTTGCAATTCTTACAATATCTTTGATAATATCTTTTTATCGACATAAGAAGAACTTAGAACATATTGCTTATGTAGATACTGTGACTAAGGGAAACACAATACAGAGATTTTATAATATCTCAGATGACTTATTAAAGCAATCATCTGAACAATATGCACTTGTATATATGAATATTGAAAAATTTAAAATGCTAAATGACCAGTTTGGAAGAGAAGCTGGAGATTCTATATTACGTGGAGTGTATGATGGTATAACATCTCTTTTAGCTCCAAATGAATGTATGGGAAGATTGTTTGCTGATAACTTTTGTATACTCATATCATATAGTGAAGACTCTTCTCTCACTGAAAGGTTTGAAGATTGGTATGATGCTATTATGAAAAATTCTGGAAAATATGGGTTTGAGTGGGCTTCTCTTTCTACACAGTTTGGTGTTTTTATAATTACAGATACTTCTATGGAATTTCCATATATGGCAGACCGTGCAAAGCTTGCACTGCGAGATTCTACAAAAGATTTTAAAAATAATAAAATAAAATACTCTATTTATAATGAAAAAGTTCGTCAGCAGTTAGTACGTGAAAAACAATTAGAGGATATGATGGAAAGTGCTTTAGAAGAAGGTGAATTCCAAGTATACCTACAACCTAAATATATGACTGAAAATGAAAAAATAGGAGGAGCAGAGGCATTAGTCCGTTGGATTAGTAAGTCAGAAGGTATGATTTATCCAGATGCATTTATCCCATTGTTTGAGAAAAATGGATTTATTGTAAATGTAGATTTATGGGTGTTTGAAAATGTCTGTATGACTTTGCAAAGATGGCTTGATGAGGGTAAAAATTTAGTAAAAATTTCTGTAAACTGTTCGAGGATTCAATTAAAAGATGAAAAATTTTTAGATAAGTATTATGAAATTTTCTCGCATTATAACGTTCCTTCACAGTATATTGAGATTGAGTTGACAGAAAATATGGTATATGAAGATACTGAGCGCCTATCTGCAATTATTGATGAAATTCATTCAATGGGATTTGGGTGTTCTATGGATGATTTTGGAAGTGGATATTCATCACTAAATCTTATACAGGATATACCTGTAGATACATTAAAATTAGATAAGATATTTTTTAGAAATACTAAAAACAACTATGGTCGTACTAAGTCTGTAGTAAGTAGTATCATTGGTATGGCAAAATCACTTTCTATGACTACTGTGGCAGAAGGTGTTGAAGAGTATAATCAAGTAAAAATGCTAAAAGAAATAGGTTGTGACTATATTCAAGGTTATGTATTTGCAAAACCAATGCCAATTTCAAATTTTGAAGAACTTTTATTTGGGTTACCAAAAAATGATGAGGAGTGATACTATATGTTACAATGTTTGAAGCTTAAATGTCTAGAACACTTTTATAAAATCAAACTATCCTTGGTATTAATTTTACTTAGTGTTTTTGTAACTTTTATAACTTGTGGATGCGCAAAAAATGAAACAGAAGATATTCCAACACAAAAAGTAACCCAAGATAATCGAACTCCTATTACTATTTTGGTTAAGTATGCTTTTTCAATTAACAATTTTGAAAAAGCTGTTGAAGAAAAATTTCCTAATATTGATATTGTCCAAGTTGGGAACTACACAGCTAATACTACTCTAGCAGAGGAATATAAAGCACGTTTAGAACATGATGATTTAACTGATATAGTTATGACTTGGCCATTAGATGTAGGAGAGGAATATTGGGATGACCGACTTATTGATTTGTCTGGTATGACATTTACCAGTAAGTATAATACATCTATGCTTAAGCCTATAACTAGAGATGGAAAGCTTTATTATTTACCAGGACCTGCAACTATACGTGCTATTGTATATAATAAAACTTTATTTGAAGAAAATGGTTGGAATGTGCCTAAAAATTATAATGAGTTTATTGAAATATGTCAAAAAATTGAGAAAACAGGAATACGTTCCTTACAATTGAGTCTTGGAAATAAAGAAGTATTGGATACACCATTTATTGGTTTTAACTATGCAAATAGTTTTAGTAAACCTGAAGATGCTAAGTGGCTTGATAACTATAACAATGGAAGTGGAAGTTTTGGTGACCACTTTAAACCTTCTTTAGATGTTTTTCAGGAACTTATCCAAAAAGGTGTACTGAAGAAGAATGACTTAAATCTACATTATCAAGATAGTCAAAATATGTTGTTTACTCGTCAATGTGCTATGACAGAAGATTCTAATTTACTGGCACGTTCAGCTTTTTCTCAAACTGGGTCTACTGATGAATTTGCACTTATGCCGTTTTTTAGCCCAGGTGAAGACGGAGATTGGGCTAGATTATATATGGTTTGTTATATTGGTCTTAATAAGCATTTAACTGAATCAGAAAATAAAGAAAAATATGATTTAGTGATGCAGTTGATGAATTATATTAGTATGCCTGAAGGGCAAAAAGCATTAGCTAGTGATGCTGGTGGTATGTTTTCAAGTTTAAAAGGGATGCCATTACCAAGTGAACCTGAAATAGAACCATTGTTACCAGCTCTAGAACATGGACGATATGCTATTTTTCCTACTTTTAAAAATATACAAGACTCATTGCGTGATGGTCTTGCTGGAATGATAGAGGGGACATTAGATAAAAATGATGTTATAAAAATGGTTGATAAACAGAGCACATCTTCTTCAAAAGCTATAAGTCCTAAGGTAATTGGAAATGCTAAAAAAGATTTTTCTATGATTGAAACAGGGAATCTTATAACAGATGCGATGCGTGCTAAAAGTGGATGTGAAATTGCATTATTTTTAGATAATGGTAAAGATGGTCGCTATAATGGTAAAGGAGTTAGTGCAAAGCTTTATAAAGGTGATGTTACTACAACAGATATACAGCGGATATTTCCTGACTTAAAGCATGGGGAGACTGGAACACTATGGAAGATAAGTATGACTGGTAAAGACCTTCTTAATACTTTAGAACATTCTATAACTGTTGATAATAACAGTAGTGGATGGTTTTATTATTTTTCTGGGATTAAAATGGAGTACTCTCCGACGGATAAACCTGATAAAAGAATTAAAAAGATTACAACAGCAGAAGGAGATTCTATAGATGTAAATAAATCGTATTCAATTGCTATTATGGATTATAGCGCTCCAGACAAATACATTAAAAAATGTGATAAGACAAACATTAAAATTACTGATATAATAACAGAATATATAGAGAAACAAAAAAGTGTTTCTCCTAGTGAAGACCAAAGATTTGTGATAGCAAAGCCTTAAAAACTTAACTGAAGATATATGGCAAACAATAATTTTTTTTTATTAATTTATAATATTTTAGAATTATACAGATACATACAATTATGGATTAATAAAGCACTGTAATAAAAGAGAAACATGTATTGTGATGTTTATACATAAACCAAATAAATAGGGTTATCTAGTGAATATAAGAAATTAAACACTGTAGACAAGAAAATACCAATAATATGGTATTATAGTGATTTTCTAATATTTAAGCAGGTGTTATAACTTATAAGAGTTGACACCTGCTTTTTATATTAAAATTAATCTATAGAATGATTCAATATATATGTATGGTAAAAATGTAATCAATAAATATATTTTAATTTGGAGGTAAATTTATGAAGAAAAGCTATTTTATTATTTTTATAATGATTTTTATTATTATTTTGACAGCTTGTAAAGGAGTGGATTTTAATGGTAGCAGGACAGGAAATACTAGTGAACTTATAATGAAATACAGCATGTTTGATACTACAGATTCACAGTTATTAGAATTAGAAAAAGATGATGTAATAGATGTTGAAATAAAGAGTGACTCTGGTAAATTAAATGCTTTAATACAGAAGGATAGTTCAGAACCTATATATGAAAGTAAAAATGTTCCTACAAGTTCATTTCAAGTAAAGATTAATGAAAGTGGAACATATAAAGTTACTGTAACAGGAGAAAAAGCGCAAGGAAGTGTAAGCTTTATAAAAAATGTTGAGTAGTATCAATCAAAAATGATAATCCTGCAAGTAGAAATAATGAATTTATCTTACTTGCAGGAATTGTATTAATTTAAGTTTATAATTTATCTTAAGATAAATTTGTTACTGAATTTTATAGCATCTATACATACTTTCGCCACTTTTAAATGAGAACTTAAAATAAACTTTGTCATTAGAAAAGTCTTTTTCCATAGCTACTAAATCCTGACTTTCTCCAGCTTTTCCTCCAGTACCAATTAAAAATACATTTTTATCACTATCTATTTCTTGGACTGAACCCATATATTTATAGTAGTCATCTATACTATATGAATTATATTCAGTAACTTTTTTATTTTCTTCATCTAATTTTATTTTAATAACTCTTGTGTCTTTATTTTTTACACCATTATCATATATGGTTATGTATCCATCTTCTGTAATTCTAGCATTATGTTGTCTTGAGAAATTTTGATTATCTGTTAAGTTAAACTCATCTCCTAACCCTCCTAATGTCCAAAGAATCTCTCCTGTTTTTCTATCTAGTTTTATAACTTCATCTAAATTTCTAAATGAACAAATCAAATTTCCATCATTTGGGTCAATAGTCATAGAATTAAAATGTACATAATCTAAAGCTGAATCACTTTTTTGGCTAAAAGTATTATTTTCAACACTTTCTGAATATAGTTTTTGGTTGTCAATACTTTCCCACTGCCATATAACTTCTCCATCTTTTATCTCTTGTAATACACTATTTACAACATAAGGAGAATTTCCTTTGCTTAGACTTGATGGAATATTTGTTGCTTTAACTTTTTGATAACTAGAAACAATATAGTGATTGTCATTTATGTATATAAAGTCATGATTTTCTAATTCAGTACCAGCATCTATATTTTTACCTTTTTCCATAGTAATTTTATTTATTTCATTATAATTTTCATCTAAGATTACAAGATAAGTTGGTGAATATCCGACAGCATTTATTCTTTTTGTTGAGTCTTTATCTTGTAACAAGTATCCATATCTAATCTTACCATCTTCTGTAGTTATTTTTTTAAAATCAAAAGGATTTGATTCGACTTCTTTATAAAAAATTATGTTTCCATTATTGTTTAATTTAAATACAAAATTATATTCTTCATTGTGTGTAGTAAGATAATAATCACCATCATAAGGACTATTTGCAGTAACATTGTACTTTGGAAAGTTTTTTGAAAGAGAATTTATATAATAATTTCTGTATGAATTTTCATTTTTGTACATAACAGATATTTTTATTTTTGAGGAACTATTTATTTCTTTCAATTCAAAAGTAGAGTTCTTAGATATATCAATTTCTTTGTCATTTACTTTTACGATAATTGCTTTATCCTCGTTTTTTACTTCTATGCTATTTTGGTTAGTAGAATTAAGTTGATTTACATTTTGACTATTAAAAATACCTTCTTTAGAAAGTGTTATATCATAACCATTTATAGAAATATCTAGCGTTGGTTTTGATTTGTTTTGATTTGCAAAGACTCGATTAACAAAAATTCCAAAAACGAATAACGCACTGCATAAAAATACAATCTTAAATAAATTTTTTCTTTTCATAGTTTACCACCTTTTCATATTAAGTTTTCATGTTGACATCTTGATTTTATTATATGAATAAAGAAAATAGATGAATTTATTTATGCTAAAAATGAATTTTACTGGACAATTATATGAAAATTCATTCATATAAAAATAGAATAAATAGAGAAAGTATGTTGAATTAAATTATATAGAATGAATAATTCTATAAATTTGTTATTAAACATAAAAAGCCATTAACAAAAAACAAAAAAATCATTTCTGTAACAAAAAAAACCACAAAAAATATAAAAAAGTATGGTTAGTTAAGTGATTAACAAGTAAAAATTAAAATAAAAATTAAAAAAAATTTATCAATGAAAGTTAGGTAAAATCCTATAATAGAGTAGCATCTCAAGGAAAACATTTTCTTTTATTTCACAAAAAAAGCCACTTTTTGGCACGCGACATGCTTTATATAAAGGCAAGAAAAACAAGATATAAGATAAGCGCAATTAGGAGGTGTAAATATGGAGTTTATAAATTTTGTAAGTGATAAAGTTATAAACCTTAAAATGGAGTGTAAAACAAAAGAAGATTTCTTTAAAGAAATACATAATAAAGTTTTTGAACTAGGCTTTGTAAAAGAAGAATTTGGAGAAAAAATATTAGGAAGAGAAAATGTATTTCCAACAGGTTTAAATTTAGGTGATTATGGAGTAGCCATACCACATACAGATGCAGAATATATAAAAGAACAATTTATAGCAGTCTGTACTTTTAATGAACCAGTAGTATTTAGTTCTATGGAAGACCAAGATGAAAAAGTGCCTGTAAATTTAGCTTTTGTATTAGGGCTTAATCAACCACATAGTCAATTATCTGTACTAACAGAATTGATGGGAATTATGCAAAATAAAGAGTTAGTTGACAAGTTAATAAATTCTACTGACAAAGAAGAAGTTTTAAAGACAATAAAGTCTTTATAAAAATAAAAAATAAAAGTACTAAAAATAAAAAATAGAAAAATAAAATCATTGGGAGGAAATAAAAATGAAAAAAATATTAGTAGCATGTGGAGCAGGAATAGCAACATCAACAGTAGTTTGTGACAAGGTAGAGAGATTAGTTAAGGAAAACAATATACAAGCAGAAGTTATACAATGCAAAATAGCTGAATGTGCAACAAAGCAAGATGGAGCAGATTTAATAGTATCAACAACTATATTACCAACAACTTATAATATACCAGCAATAAAAGCAACAGCATATATAACTGGAGTAAATACAGCAGCATTAGATAAGAAGATATTAGATGCTTTAAAATAATCCTATCATAAATACATTGAAATCATATTTTATAAAACAGAAAAAGGAGGATTTATAAATGGATAAATTATTAGCAGTAGTACAATACATTTTAAACATGGGACCAACAGTAATACTACCAATAACAATTGTAGTCTTAGGAATGATATTTAGAATTAAGTTTACAAAAGCTCTAAAGTCAGGTCTTACAATTGGTATAGGATTTGTGGGTATAAACTTAGTTGTAAACCTATTAACTTCAACACTAGGGCCAGCAGCTCAGGGAATGGTTGAAAGATTTGGACTTAACTTAACAGTAATAGATGTTGGTTGGCCAACAACAGCATCAGCAACATGGGCTTCACCAGTTGCACCAATATTAATACCAGTTTGTTTATTAGTGAACTTACTATTATTATACTTCAATAAAACAAAGATATTAAACGTTGATATATGGAATTATTGGCACTTTATAGTAGCAGGTGCAGTTGGATATATAGTAACAGGAAGTTATATTTGGTCTATATTCTGTGCGATATTAATGGAATTATTGGTACTATTTATTGCAGAAAAAACAGCCAAAAACGTCCAGGAATTTTACGATTTAGAAGGTATAGCATTACCAACTGGTTCAACAGCTTCATTTGCTCCACTTGGATATATAGTAGGAAAATTTGTTGAAAAAATACCAGGAATAAATAAGATACAAGCAGACCCAGAGTCTATACAAAAAAGATTTGGTATCTTTGGTGAACCAATGATGATGGGTATTATATTAGGTATAATACTTGGAGCACTTGCTGGATATGATGTAGCAGGAATATTCAATGTAGGTATATCAATGGGTGCAGTAATGTTACTTATGCCTAGAATGGTTAGAATATTAATGGAAGGTTTAATTCCAATCTCAGAATCAATAAGAGATTTCTTACAAGCAAAATATGGAGACAGAGAACTTTATATAGGACTGGATGCAGCAGTAGCAACTGGACATCCAGCAGTTATATCAACAGCTCTTATACTTGTTCCTATAACTCTATTCTTAGCAGTTATATTACCAGGAAATAAAGTCTTACCATTTGGAGACTTAGCTACAATACCATTCTATATGGCATTTATAGTATGTTTTAGAAAAGGTAATATAGTTCAATCAGTTATAACAGGAACTATAGTAATAGCTATATCACTTTATATGGCTACAAACTTTGCAGATGTTCATACACAATTATTACAACAAGCAGATATGATGCCAAAAGGAACAACAATGGTTACAAGTATAGATACAGGTGGTAACTTACTAAAATGGGGAATATTGAAATTATCTCAATTAGTTTCTTCATTTGGAATATTCTAATATGTAGTTAATAGAGATTACTCTTTTTTAGTAAAGTATGCGAAAATTTAACATTTGGCAGCTACTAGAAAAGAGTAATATTTTTTATAAATTTTTAAAAAATACAAAATACAAGAGGAGGAGATTTATCGTGAAAGCAGCAGTATTACATGGCACAAATGATATGAGATTTGAAGATATAGAAATAAAACCATGTGAAAGTGATGAAGTAAAAATAAAAGTTATGGCAGCAGGAATATGTGGGTCAGATCCTCCAAGAGTATTAAAACATTGGAAATATCCAGTTCCAGCTATACCAGGACATGAATTTTCTGGAATAATTGCTGAAGTTGGTAATGATGTAAAGAATGTAAAAGTAGGAGATAGAGTAGTTGCAATTCCTTTTATACCTTGTAATGAATGTGAATATTGTAAAAGAGGATTATTTTCATTATGTGATGACCATGGAATGTTAGGAGCTAAGACTTTTGGAGCTTTTGCAGAGTATGCAAATATAAAAGCTACAAATGTGTTACCAATAGGAGACATGGATTTTGAAGATGCGGCTATGATAGAACCATTAGCAGTTGCTATGCATGGAGTACTTAATATAGGTGTTCAAGTTGGAGACACTGTAGCAGTAATGGGTAGTGGAACAATGGGACAATTAGTAATCCAAGGACTTAAAATAGCAGGAGCAGGAAAAATTATAGCAGTTGATATATCTGATAATAAATTAAGAGAATCAAAGGAATTAGGGGCTGATATAATAATCAATGCTAAAGATGTTAACCCAGTAGAAAAAATAAAAGAACTTACTGATGGAAAAGGTGTTGATATAGCTCTTGAATGTGCAGGTTCAAAAATAACTCAAGAACAGTGTTTACTTATAACTAAAAAGAAAAGTAAGATAGGATTTTTAGGAATAGCATATTCAGATATAACTTTATCAGAAGAAGCATTTGAAAATATATTTAGAAAAGAACTAGAATTAAAAGGTTTCTGGAATTCTTATTCTGCACCATTCCCAGGACAAGAATGGACTAAAGGAATCAATCTAGTTAATGAAGGAAAAATAAAGTTAAAAGAAATGGTATCTCATAGATTCTCACTTGAAGACACTTACAAAGCATTTGAGATGATAAGAGATAGAAAAGAAGAATTTAATAAGATATTAATTTTACCACAAGGGGTTGAAAAATAATGAAGGCAGTAGTTAAAACTAAACCAGGTTATGATAATGTAGAGGTCTTAGAAGTAGAAGAACCAAAAGCTACAGGAGACAAGGTTAAAATAAAAGTAGAATATAGTGGTATATGTGGTTCAGATATACATTCATTTAAAGGAGAATATGCAAACATAAAAGCTCCAGTAACATTAGGACATGAATTTTCTGGAATTGTTGTAGAAATAGGAGAAGATGTTAAAAATATAAAAGTAGGAGATAGAGTTACATCAGAAACTACTTTTGCAACTTGTGAGAAATGTATATACTGTGCAACTAAAGATTATAACTTATGCTCAACAAGAAAAGGTATTGGTACTCAAGTAAATGGAAGTTTTGCTGAGTATGTGTTGTCAAGAGAGGAAAGTATACATGTACTTCCTGAAAATGTATCTTTATTATCAGCTGCTCTTACAGAGCCACTAGCTTGTTGTGTTCATGCAGCTCTTGAAAAGACTACTATAGAAAGTAATGATACAGTTTTAATAATAGGACCAGGACCAATTGGTTTATTATTAGCTCAAGTTGTTAAATCTCAAGGTGCTACAGTTATAATGTCTGGAGTTACAAAGGATAAAGAAAGATTAGAAATAGCTAAGAATCTTGGTGTAGATAGAACAGTAAATGTAATGGAAGAAAATTTAGCAGATGTAGTAAATGAAATGACTGATGGAAACGGAGTAAGTAAAGCCTTTGATTGTTCTGGATTTATGCCAGCAGTTAATGAAGCTTTAAGATTACTTAGAAAAAAAGGTACTTTTGTTCAAGTTGGAATATTTGCTAAGAAACTAAATGAAATGGACCAAGATGCAATAGTTCAAAGAGAATTACAATATATAGGAAGTAGGTCACAAAAGCCTAGTTCTTGGATTATAGCATTAGATTTAATGAATAGTGGAAAAGTAAATACAGAAGCTTTAGTTACAAGAACTGTTAATTTAGACGAATTTAAAGAGGGTATTACAGCTTTAATGAACGGAGAAGAAATAAAAGTAGCAGTAAAATCTTAAAAAAACATTTGTATTATTTTAAAAAAAATTGTAAAATCTACTGTAGGATAAAAAATGTAAGGTCTTAAAAAATAACAGGAGGAAGAAAGTATGAGCACTCTTAGAGATCATTCTAATAACATTAGAAAAAACATAATAAAAATGGTTGCAGAAGCTAAAAGCGGACATCCAGGTGGTTCATTATCAATAGCTGACATATTGACAGTATTGTATTTTGAGAAAATGAATGTATGTGTAGAAAACCCAAAAATGGATGATAGAGATAGATTTGTTCTATCAAAAGGTCATGCAGCACCAGCTTTATATGCCACATTAGCAGAAAAAGGATTTTTCCCAAAAGAAGAACTAATAACGTTAAGAAAATTTGGTTCTAAGTTACAAGGTCACCCAGACATGAAAAAAGTAGCAGGAATAGATATGTCTACTGGTTCTCTTGGTCAAGGTCTATCTGTAGCAAATGGTATGGCACTTGCAGGAAAATTAGATAACAAAGACTATACAGTGTATACTATATTAGGTGATGGAGAAATCCAAGAAGGTCAAATATGGGAAGCTGCAATGACAGCATCACATTACAAATTAGATAATTTAATTGCATTTGTTGACTTAAATGGATTACAAATAGATGGTTCTAATGAAGAAGTAATGAATGTAAATCCAGTAGATGACAAATTCAAATCTTTTGGATGGAATGTAATGGTAATAAATGGACATTCTTTTGAAGAAATAGGAAATGCAATTGATGAAGCTAAAAAAGTTACAGGAAAACCAACTGTAATAATAGCTAAGACAGTAAAAGGTAAAGGTGTTTCATTTATGGAAAACAATGCTGCATGGCATGGAACAGCTCCAAATGCAGAACAAACAGAACAAGCATTGAAAGATTTAGAAGGAGGTCTATAGAAATGGGAATAGCAACTAGAGAAGCTTACGGACAAGTGTTAAAAGAACTTGCAGAAAATAAAGATATAGTAGTATTAGATGCAGACTTAGGAAAAGCTACAAAAAGTATAACATTTAAAGAAGTTGCCCCAGATAGATTTTTTGATATGGGGATAGCAGAAGGTGACATGATTGGTACAGCAGCAGGTCTTGCTACTTGTGGAAAAATACCTTTTGCAAGTACTTTTGCAATATTTGCAGCAGGAAGAGGCTATGAGCAAATAAGAAACTCTGTAGCATATCCAAATTTAAATGTTAAAATAGCAGCTACTCATGCAGGTGTAACAGTAGGTGAAGATGGTGGTAGCCATCAAGCTATAGAAGATATATCTCTAATGAGAGGTATACCAAATATGGTTGTATTAAATCCAGCAGATGGTTTAGAAGCAAGACAGGCTATACTTGCATCTATTGATTATAATGGACCTGTGTATATAAGATTAGGTAGAGCTGCAACTCCTGATATAAATGGTGAAAACTATAAATTTGAAATAGGAAAAGGAACTGTTTTAAGAGAAGGTTCTGATATAACAGTAATAGCTACAGGAATAATGGTAGCAAAAGCTTTAGAAGCAGCAGAAGAACTTGCTAAAGAAGGTGTAAATGTAGAAGTTATTAATATGTCTACAATAAAACCATTAGATGAAGCTTTAATAAAAGAAACTGCTAAGAAAACTGGAAAAATAATTACAGCAGAAGAACACAGCATAATAGGTGGTTTAGGTTCAGCTGTATGTGAAGCTTTAGCAGAAACTAAAGATGTAGTAATTAGAAGAATTGGTGTTAAAGACGTATTTGGTCAATCAGGTACACCAGCTGATTTATTAAAACATTATGGATTAACTACAGAAGATATAGTAAAAAATATAAAAGAATTATTATAGATATAAATATGTCTAATAATAAATTGATTTTAATATAAATCAACTAAAGCTGTCTTAAAAATAGAAAGAAATTTCTACAATGGGACAGCTTTATTTTTACGATAATTAAAAAATATTATAAATATAAGTAAAAGAATTACGAAAGAGGTGTTGTTTAATGAAAATATCTATTGGATGCGACCATGGTGGTTATGAATTAAAAGAATTTATAAAAGAAAACTTATTAAATAAAGGTATAGAAGTTGAAGATGTAGGTACAAATTCAAAGGAAAGTGTAGATTTTCCAATATATGCAAAGAAAGTAAGTCAAAATGTTCAAAGTAAAAAATCAGATTTAGGTATACTTTGTTGTGGAACAGGAATTGGTATGTCTATCGCAGCCAATAAGTTTAAGGGAATTAGAGCTGCTGTTGTTTCAGATTGCTTTTCAGCTCAAGCTACTAGAGAACATAACAATACAAATGTACTTTGCCTAGGTGAAAGAGTTATTGGAAAAGGATTGGCAATGAGAATTGTTGAAGAATGGTTAAATTCAAGTTATAATGGAGAAAGACATGCAAGAAGATTGCAAATGATTGATGACATAGAAAAAGAAAACTTATAAGTAGCTAGAATTTATAATGAGGAGGAAAGTTATGTCTATTATTTGTGCTTCAATAATGTGTGCAGACCAAATGAAGTTAAAAAAGGAATTAGAAGCTCTTGAAGAAGCAGATGTGAAATTACTTCATTGTGATGTTATGGATGGAATATTCGTTAAAAACTTAGCTATGGGGCCAGAACTATTAAAATCAATAAGTGAAAATACAACAATACCATTAGATATTCATTTAGCTACAGAAACTCCAGACAAGTATATTGATATGATGTCTTATATAAAGCCAAAATATATTTCTTTTCATGTAGAATCAAGTACAGATGTAAAAGCAGATATACAAAAGTTAAGAGATTATGGTATAGGACCAGTGTTAGCAATAAGCCCTCAAACAAGAGTGGATAAAATAGAAGAATATATAGATTTAGTTGAGGGTATCTTAGTAATGACAGTAAATCCAGGATTTGCGGGTCAAAAATTTAATCTTTCTGTATTAGATAAGTTGGATAAACTTACAGATATACTAAAAGATTATGATAATCCTCCTTTTATAGAGGTTGATGGAAATATAAATAAGGATACTATCAAGCTTATGAATGGTAAAAAAGTAGATATATATGTTGTTGGTACTTCAGCTTTATTTAATGACAAACCTCCAACTTCATATAAAGATAAGATAAAAGAGCTAAAAGAAAGTATAAAGTAACTATGTGATAAAATTATAAGATGTTTCTGTTTAACAATTAAGAGTTAATATACAAACAAGAACTTTTATAATATCTAATAAAAATTTTAGTTAAGTAAGGAGAATTTTTTATGAGTGACCTATATAAACTACAAAATGGTACTGATATTAGAGGAATAGCATATGAAAATGATTCTAAGGATGTTAATCTGACTGTAGAGGAAGTAAGAAAAATAGCTAAAGCATTTCATATTTGGCTAAAAGAAAAGACTAAGAAGGATAAAGTAACTGTTGCTATAGGAACTGATTCTAGGATAACTGGAAGCCAATTTAGAAGTACTGTTATTGAAACTTTAACTAATGACAATTGTAATGTAATTGATTGTGATATTGCTACAACTCCAGCAATGTTTATGACAACTATTATGGAAGGATATAATTCTGATGGGTCGATTATGATTACAGCTAGTCACTTACCATATTACTATAATGGTTTAAAGTTTTTTACAGAAAATGGAGGGCTAGAAAAAACTGATATAAAAGAAATGTTGGATATAGCTATTAGTAGTGTTAGTGTAGACTGTAAAGAATCAGATAAAAAAGGTGAAGTTAGAGTAAAAAATTTAATAGAAGACTATTCTAATTTATTAATAGATAAAATTAGAAAAGGTGTAAATTCAAGTAAAAATTATGAAAAGCCTTTTTCTGGACTTAAGATATTAGTTGATGCAGGAAATGGAGCTGGAGGATTCTTTGCTGAAAAAGTTTTACACATACTGGGAGCAGATACAACAGGCAGTCAGTTTTTGAACCCAGATGGTATGTTCCCAAATCATATACCTAATCCTGAAAATAAAGAAGCTATGGAAAGCATATGTAAAGCTGTAGTTGATAATAAGAGTGATTTAGGAATAATATTTGATACAGACGTAGATAGAGCTGCTATTGTAGGTAAAAATGGAAAACCAATAAATAAAAATGCTCTTATAGCTGTTATATCATCAATAATATTAGAAGAACATCCAAAAACAGCTATAGTAACTGATTCTATTACTTCTGAAGGTCTTGCTAAGTTCATAAATGAATTAGGGGGAAGACATCATAGATTTAAAAGAGGATATAAAAATGTAATAAATGAAGCTATAAGATTAAATAGTGAAGGAGAAGAATGCCATTTAGCTATAGAGACGTCTGGACATGCAGCATTAAAAGAAAATTATTTCTTAGATGATGGCGCATACTTAATAGCTAAAATTTTAATAAAAGTAGCAAAACTGTCTTTAGAAGGAAAAACTATAGAAGAATTAATAGAAAATCTTGAAGAAGCAAAAGAAGAAAAGGAAGTTAGAATAGGTATTAATAAAGAAGATTTTAGACCATATGCAGAAGATATATTAAAAGATTTAGATTCTCATGTTAGAAGTATTGATGGATGGTCTGTAGCACCAAATAATTTCGAGGGTATAAGAGTTAATTGTAATGAATCAAATGGTGAGGGCTGGTTTTTACTTAGAATATCACTACATGAACCATTATTGGCTTTGAATATTGAATCGAATAAAATTGATGGGGCAGAACAAATTTATTCTAAGCTAAAAACTTTTTTAGGAAAATACGATTTAAAAGGTCTTTAAGATTAATAAAAAGCATATATTTATATTAAAGAATGGATGTAAATTTATACCTAAGATTACAAATATTACAAAATTGTAATCTTAGGTAACAGAGATGTAACTGATTATGGAAACTCTATGTGATATTATAAATACAGAGAGATGAAATACATGATGAATTATAGAGAAATATAATTTAAAATGTATTAATATCAAACCAAAAAGGTATAATCAAAAAATATGTAAATATAAACCCCAACATTTAGAAAGAGACCTCCAAGGAGGTTTTTTTCTTTTTTAAAACAAAAATACAATGTCATGATATAATAACCTTAGTTGAATGATAAGGGGATAATAATACTATGGGTAAAAGTGAATATATTAATCGAGTTGAAGAATTTATAAATTCATATTTTGTAGAGAGAAATGTAAAAAAATGCATGTCTTTTTTTCATAAAAACATCTGTTGGGTTGGTACTGGAAAGTTTGAAATAGGTAATAGTATAGAAGAAGTAGAACATTTATTAGAGGCATATGTAAAACAGTCTCCAGAAGGTTTTAGCATAGAAAAATTATGGTTGGATATTAGAGAATATTCAAAAAATTTATACATGGTATTTGGTGAATATCTGGTTGGCAAAAAAACTAGGCAAGGCTATAACTTTCAAGTAGAAATAAGAGTGACCTATTTATGTGTTGAATGTGAAGGTGAGATACTAATAATTAGTGTTCATACTTCTGTTGCAAATGATTTACAGAAGGTAGGTGAATACTTTCCAATAAGTTTGATGGAAGCAGAAAATAATAGATTAGAAGCAATTGTTCATGAAAAAACTAAGGAAATAGAAGAACAGAAAGTTATGTTAATAGAGGCAAATAAAAAACTTCAGCAATTAGCCATCACTGACGAGTTGACAGGTTTATTAAACCAGAGAGCAATTATAGGAAATATAAGAAAAGCTATTAAAGAAAATTTAAAAAAATATGCAATAATGATAATTGATATAGATAATTTTAAAAGTGTAAATGATAATTATGGACATTTAGTAGGTAATGAAGTTATAAGAAGGATAGGTCACATGGTTCAATCATTTGAATCTCATTATTTATTTTCTGGAAGGTATGGTGGAGATGAGTTTATTATCTTAACAGAAAACATAGAGAAAGCATTGTATATAGAATCTAAAGTCCATAGCAATTTATTTGAATATAACTTCGAAAATATTGGAAATAAAATAACTGTAAGTATTGGCATCTCTGAATGGGAAAATTTTACCTCCTTTGAAATGTTCTTAAGTGAAGCAGATAAGAAATTATATAAAGCTAAAAAACTAGGAAGAAATAGGACTATATATTAAAAAGATATATATTGGAAGTGTTATTATATAAGGTTGTAATTGACAAGATAACGTGCAATTACAACCTCATACACTTTTATATTAATTAATTTTTTTGAAAGTAAGTGCCACCTTAAACAAATCAGCATCTATAATTATTTGCATGTTTGCATTTTCTAATTCGATTATATTTTGAGCTATTGATAAACCAAGACCAGAACCATCTGTTTTTCTAGCTACATCACCTCTTCTAAATCTTTCTAGTAGTTCTTCTGGTTTTAGATTTAGTTTATCATTTGAAATGTTTTTAAATGTTAATACTATATTTTCTTCTTCTGTGAGCATATCTATATAGACTCTAGTGCTTGGCATTGAATATTTTAATATATTGTTAATTAGATTTTCAAAGACTCTCCAAGTCTTTTTACCATCTATCATAGCAAATACAGACTGTTCTGGTGTTTCTATTATAAAATCTAAATCACTCTTTTGAATTTTATCTTCAAACTCTACTGTACTTTGAATTAAAAGTTCTTTTATATCAGTTTTTGTTATATTAAATTCTACATCACCACTGCTGAGTTTAGAAGCTTCAAATATATCTTCTATCAATAACTTTAATCTTTGTGCTTTTTTATCCAAAATATTTATATAATCGTTTATAGTTTCTTTATCAAATTCATTATTTTTTAACATATCTACATAGCTTAATATAGATGTAAGTGGAGTTTTTAAGTCATGAGATACATTTGTAATTAGCTCTGTTTTCATCCTTTCACTTTTTATATTAGCATCTACAGCAGCTTCAAGTCCATCTGTTATATTATTTATACTTTTGGCTAAGGTAGATATTTCATCATTTCCTATTACTTCTAGCTTGTATTTTAAATTTCCATTCTCAATGTTTTTTACATTATTTGATATATTATTTATGTAATTAAACTTAACAGATAAAAAGTTGTATATATAAAAATGAAAAACTGTGTTTATAAGTGTAAATAAAATTACTATAGCTATTGCATTAGCATAATATATATCCATAAAGAATATTAAAACCAGATACTGTATAATAGCTTGTATAACTATAGATATTAAAAATACTATAGCTAATTTTTTATTTATAGTTTTTCTATTATACATATTAAGTAAGTTTGAAAAGAATACATATGTTATAGACATATCTTTTAGATTATAGCTATTATATTTAATACTTTCATATATTATGTAGACTATAGATATAATAATAAAATCATAGATTATTAAATTAGTATTGTAGAACATTTTAGTATTTAAAAATGTATGTAACCTTAATGCTAGTAGTATCAAAATCAATATAAGTGTAAGTTCTATTTTTATTTTAGAAAAAAGAATTATGATATTTTCTAGGAATTTGATTTTAGTTTGTTTGTTTTTTTTATAGAATATAAAACATAGTATAGTCAATAAAAAACTCGATAATATAACACCTATACAGACAAACTCTAATTCTATTTTTGACAAATGTAAAGGAGTACCAAAAAAATAAAAATAAGGTATAGCAAGTTCTCTATAATAATAATCAGCATTACGAATAAAGTTATTATTTAAATCATAAACTGCTTCAAATAATATAGAAACTAATAGAAATAGTAATAATAATAAAATAAATTTTGCTTTAGAATCATTAATAATTAAGTTTTTCAATTTTGTAACCAATACCCCACACCACCTTTAAATATTTTGGTTCTTTCGGATTAATTTCAATTTTTTCTCGAATTCTTCTAATATGAACAGCAACTGTTCTTTCACAACTGTAAGCATCTTCGTTCCAGACATTTTCATAAATCTCACGAGAAGAAAAAATTTTACCTTTTCTTGATAGAAGGAGTGTAAGTATTTTATATTCAATAGGTGTCATCTTAACTTCCTCGCCATCTAAAGAAACTATTTTTGTGTCTGTATTTAACTCTAAACCACCACTTTTTAGAATATAATTAGTATTCTTTGAATTGTTTAAATTACTAAAATCTCCTAAATTTATGTATCTTCTAAGTTGAGATTTTACTCGAGCAGAAAGTTCTAGTGGATTAAATGGCTTAGTTATATAGTCATCAGCACCCATATTAAGACCTATGATTTTGTCCATATCTTCTGATTTTGCAGACAAAAGGATTATAGGTATATTCTTCTTCTCCCTTATTTTAAGTGTAGTTTTAAGACCATCTAAATTTGGCATCATTACATCCATTATTATTAATTTAATATCATTTTCAATTAATATATCTAATGCTTCCAATCCATCGTATGCTTTTAAAACATTAAAGTTATCAGGTCTAAGATAGAATTCTATAGCATCAACTATTTCCTTATCATCATCCACGACCAATATGTTTTGAGTCAATTTATTAATCCCCCTTGAAATTTTATTTTAACCAATTTTTATTTTATACTAAAAATAGGTATTAGAAAACAGTGAGTATATTCATTATGAAATAAAACTAGTATTTTTATATTGTTAATGAACATAGTAAATATTGAACTATAGATATCTATATTAATAGGAACTTAAAAATTTATGAAAATGTCTAGTATAATTTATCACGCTCCTTACCTTGTTTTAGATTCATTAGCTTCTTGGATATAAAGATATATTAACAAATATAAATAACAAATGAGTTTCATAATTATTAAAAATTTATAACAAATAATTATTTTGATTTAGTTTACTACAAAAATATATAAAATATTTAATAATAAAACTTATAGATTTTAAGGAGAATAGTTTATATCATTTAAGACGACATAACTTTAGAGTACTTATATGGTTGAACATTTTATATACTACACTATGATATGAAGAGAAAAGTATTGGGTAGATGAATAGTAGTGCACAAAATTAGTTTGAAAGCACTCTAAGGATGTTTGGGGTAGTAAATATAAATATATGATGGTAAAATAAAAACATAACAGAAACCATATAATAAATCACATGTTAATGTATAAAAGGGGAAAGGATTGAATAGCATGAAAATAGAACAATCATTACAGAAAAATTATAAATTTAATAAAGATGATTTAAGGAAATCTATTTTACCAAATGTAGATGCATCATCAGTTTTTTCTGAGAGAAAAGATAGAATCAATCCTGATGAATGCATTGCTTATCAAATAGCTTTACCAATTGCGACTATAAGAATTGATGCAAATGATCATCAATCTATTATATGGTATAATGATAAATTTTTGGAAATGCTTGATTATACTAAAGAGCAATACATAAAAGAAGAAAATGTTTACTACAATTGTATAGATTTTGATGATTTTAGCCGTGTAAGTCGATTAGCACAGAATTTCGATGAAACAGGAGATAGCGTAGCATTGGAAGTTAAAGTATATACCAGAACGAAAGAAGAAAAAATTTGGGCAGTTACGCTATACTATGTAGATGAAAAAGAAAGTATGGATGGAATTTCATCCATCTATTGTTTTGGTATGGATATGACAATAGAGAAAAAGAAAAACAATTCATTTGTTCACATGGTAGAAAGAGATCCGCTAACAAATGCTTTGAATCGTGTTGAAACTGAGAAACAGATTCAAGATTATATCCAGGAAAGACCTAATGGGCAGGGTTGTTTGTTTATGATTGATACAGATGATTTTAAAACTATCAATGACACGAAGGGACATATTGTAGGTGATATGGTTCTTTGCGAAATGGCTAAAGGAATGAAACAGATTATGCGTTCAAATGACATTGTAGGAAGGATTGGTGGAGATGAATTTATCATATTTATGAAAGATTCCGATTCTGATGGCGCTAGAAAAAAAGCTCGTGATCTTATTGAAATGTTTCAACAGTTGTTTGCAAATGAAAAAAACAATTTTACCATAAGCTGTAGCATTGGTATTTCACTTTATCCAGAAAATGGTCCTAATTTCAAAGAATTATATTCTAATGCAGATAAAGCACTTTATCAAGTGAAAAAACAAGGAAAAAACAACTACATGCTCTATGATGAAATATCTTTAGAACAAAAAATCAGCAGTTACACTTCAATTCGAACAAAAATCGAAACAGAGAAAGCAGATGGAAATATATCTATTGTAGGTTATGTTTTCACTACACTGTATGAATCTAATAATTTTGATCAGTCAATTAAAGAAGTTTTGAGTCTTATTGGGAAACAGTTTGAAGTAAGCAGAGCTTATATTTTTGAAAATGCTGAAGATAACCTTACAACATCTAACACATATGAGTGGTGTAATGAAGGAATTACTCCAGAGATAGATGGACTTCAGAATTTGGACTTCGAGGAGTATGGTAATTACGAACAATTGTTTGGAGATGATTCTATTTTTTACTGTAGAGATATTAATATATTGCCTTATGATCAAAAAAAAATATTATCTGAACAGGGAATATGTTCCACTTTACAATGTGCAATATTAGAAGATTCTGTGTTTACTGGATTTATTGGTTTTGATGAATGTACAGGATTGCGTATATGGACACAGAAAGAAATTGATCTGCTTATCATGATGTCACAGCTGATATCACTGTTTTTACAAAAGAAGAAATTAAAAGGAATCAAGAACAAGGCAAACAATTATCAAAAAATCCTTTATAACCTTGAGGAATGTATCTTTGTAATAGAAAAAGGAAATGATGCACTTTTGTATGGCAATTCCAAATTTAAATATTATTTCCCAAATTTCAAATTAGGTCAGAGATGTCATATCGCAGTTAGAAATAGTATACCTATTTTATGGGATGAGAAAGAGGCAAACCTTTATAGTATGAAGATATAAAGTGAATTTAAAATAAAACAAAAAATTGATAGATTGTAATTGACAAATTTCCGTTTGTCTATAAATTAATATTCAGTACTTAAGTGATTAATCTCTATGATTGATGTTTTTTGTTAAATATAAAGGACACCAATGAGGTGTCCAAAATTTTTTGTTATATTAAGATTCGTATATTAGTGACAAATTGTATGCTTTTTTATTCACGAATTTCTAATAGATATAATATTTAAACGATAATCAAAGTTTCTATTTTAGATTTAAGTTAAACTAAATATTATAAATTAGGGGTATGAAGTATAGCAGGAACGCTTTTATCACTAAGTAATTTATTAAACGATTTATGGTCGGATTTATAGCCAATACCTTCTCTACATTCTAACTCATCAACAAGCTTATATTGTTCACAAGCCTTTTTTACTTTTTCATAATCTTCAGAGGAATGAGCTTTATAAATTATCTTATTATTGAAAGTTATTTTATCAGCAAACTTAGGTTTTACAAAATATTTAACATCTTTTATCTGACCAGCGTTATACAAATTTTGAATAACAGAACCATTTTTTAAATGTTGCAAATGGTCATCTAACTTATAAGTATGTGCTATATGAGTTACACTTTTAAAATTTTCTTCAAAAGCAAGAGCAATTTTCTCCATATAATTGAAGTCAGTATTGCCATTTGCATTTTTTTCTGGTAATAATATTATATTTTCTCTTCTTACCCCAAGATTATTAAGTGAAGCTAAAAACTCTCTGTTTCTGTATTCTGATTTTTGTGTGTCTGTAAGGTTTTCATATTTCTTATATTTATTAAAAACAGATATACCACATCCAGTAGATACTAAAACTACAAATACATGATTTTTCCCTCTTTCTTTTATAGCATTTACAATAGCACTGCCAGCCCACAACACTTCATCATCTTGATGTTGAACATAGAAAACAACATAATCTTTAAATTTTCTATTACTATAATTTACATAACTATTAAAACCTGTTAAAACCAAACATAAAACTAAAATGATAGATAAAATGCCATACTTATTTATAGTAAATTTCTTATTCTTGAGTGTCATTTAATCATCTCCTGAAAAGCTGTCTTAATTATATTATCAAACAAAATCCTAAAAATTATTTCTTAAATCTTAAAAAATATAGAGTGGATTAATGGAATAAAATTTTTTGTTAGTTTAAAATCAAAAAAATATTTATATGTAAAACTAGTAAAAATAATAGGAAATTGATAGGAAATTTATGTATAAATATAAGAAGTGCACATTGATGCTTGTGCACTTCTTATATTTATATTTGATTATTTACTACAAAAACAGAGTCTTTTTAGACCTAAAATACTTGATGCACCAGCTATCGTAGTTCCGTAATAGTAAACTGGTTTCTTCAATGACATAAAATTTATAATTGAGCTATTACATAATGTACTTCCTGTACAAATAATTATCTCAGCCCAAGATATTACATCTTCATAATCTCTTATACCATCTTCAATTTTGACGTTGTATTTAATAGTGTCTATAAATTCAGGGTTTAAATCTAATACTCTAGTTTCAAAAAAATCTTTAATATTATCAATTATAGCTGGTTGATATCCTATAATTGCCACTTTGGGATTGTCAAATTTACTTTTTATAAATTTAGGAAAGTTCTGTGCACATATTTCTGGCTCATTGTTTTTACAATGAATGGTTCTATCTGTCATACCTAAATACCTCATAACTGCATTTAATGATGCTATAAAAAGGCTTCTATCGTGAGAACTATCATGTAAATCTAATGAGAGTATTTCTTTCAAAGAACCTTCAAATATAGCTGGAGTAGAAGTAAATGCTTGTCCCTTAGCTCCTTTAAAATCGGCTTCAAGCATTATTTCCTTACCTATTATAATTGGAAAATCTTTACGTCTAGTATTTCCAATTGCTTCTTTAGCAGATAGAGATTTAGATACAATACTTATCATATCCATATCTAAATTATATTTATCAACTTGTTCCAATAAGTAATCTTTTAAGGTATCAAATATATTCATAGAAAAAAGATTCTCCTTTCTGTCTTACTTGTTCATTTAATTCAAAAATGTGATTTATTTTTCCATCGTTCATTATTCCTATCTTATGTGCAAAAAACATTGCTTCAGAAATATCATGAGTAACATGAATTACTATTGGTTTGTACTTTAGGTAAACATCCTTTAGTATTTTGCTTATGTGTTTTTTTGTAATATAATCTAATGAACTCATAGGTTCATCTAGCAGTAATATGTTAGGTTCAGCTATTAATGCGCGAGCAAATGCAACTCTCTGCTTTTCTCCTCCACTTAAATTTTTAGGATACCTTCTTTTTATATTTTCTATCTGCATTAATTTGGATAAGTGATTAATCCTAGATATTTGTTCATCCTTAGGTATTTTTCTCAATTTAAGTGGAAACATTATATTATCTTCAACATTCATATTTGGAAATAGCTCGAAATTTTGATATACAAATCCTATATTTCTGCTTTCTGGAGGTAAATCTGATATTAAATTTTCTTTGTATGTTATATCTCCTTTAGCAGATGTGTATCTTCCTGCTAATGTTTCTAGGAATAGAGTTTTACCTGAACCACTAGAACCTAGTAAAACAAAGTACTCATGGTTATTAATTTTCAAACTATTTTTTTGTAACTTAAAATTAGGCAAATCAAGCGATAAATTTTTAATTTCTAGCATATTAGTTTTTATCAACCTCTCTGTTAAAAAATATTTCAAAAAACATCAAACATGCAAGTGATATAAATATCAAAATTACAGCTATTCCTACCGCAATATCTATATCACCAGTAGACATGTTTAAATATATCGAAGTAGGTATAATTTCAGTTTTCATACGTGTAGAGCCTGCTATCATAGCTACTGCACCGAATTCACCAAGTGCTCTTGACCAAGTCATTACAGTTGCAGATATTATTCCAATTTTTAGATTTGGAAGAATTATAAACTTAAATGCTTCCCAACGGTTACATCCAAGAGTACGTGCAACAAATACCATTTTTTCATTACCTTCATTTAATGATGTGTGGAGTATTTTAATAGTAAGTGGTAGATTTACAAATACCTGAGCCAAAACTATTCCTTGCCTTGTGAATACAAAATCAAGTTTAAGAATTTTATAAATGGAATCTCCAATACCCATTCTACCAAATAAAAGTAAAAGAGCAATTCCTGACACTAGATGAGGAAGAGACATAGGAAGATTTATTATCTGTATAATTAGTTTTTTAAATGGTAATTCAGTAATATGTAAAAAGTAAGCTGTAGGGACAGCTAATAAAATGCATAATATGGTAGAGATTAAAGATGTCTTGATGCTAAGAGCTATTGCAAACTGTACTTCCACTGAATTTAAGCATATAGGAACATAACTTAGACCCTTAATGATTAACATAAAAAGTGGAGATACAATAAATAAAAAGACTATAGCAAAGAATCCAGTAAGTAGTATAGTAAAGATTTTATTTCTCAAATTCAATCACTACTTAACTGGCTCAAAACCATATTTTTTAAATATTTGCTTAGCTTCATCAGATGCTACATAACTTATAAATTTATTGGCTAAATCTTTTTTGTCACTATAGTTTACAGTTCCTGCTGATATAATTTGGTCTATGTTTTTATCTGGAGCAATTTCTATAACTTCAACATCATTATTACCAAAAACAGAGTCTTTTGTGGCTATTGTAGCATCTGCTTTACTTGATGTTAACTGTACAATCATTTCATTTACAGTTGCAGCTGTAGAAATTACATTATCATTTATAGATTGTAAATTATTTTTTTCAAGTATTTTTTGAGTGGTTTTACCAATAGCATTAGATTCTTTATCTCCAAAAATAAGTTTAATTCCATCTTTATTTAAGTCTTCTAGCTTTTGAATATTAGCTGGATTTCCTTTAGGTACAACTATTGCAGGTGTATGATGTGCCACTGTTTTATGTTCACTTACAAGTTCTTTTTCAAATGCTTTTGAATAAATTGGCTCAGAACCAACAATAAATGCATCACCTTTATGACTTGTCTCAATTTGAGCTATTAGTTGCGCAGAACCTGCATAACTATATTCAATTTTGACATTATTTTCTTTCTCAAATTTCTGTGCTATTTCATCCATTGGTTTTTTTAAACCTGCTCCTGAATATACAAAAAGAGTTTCTTTTTCTTTTGAGTCGTTAGTTGTTGTCACTTTAGTATTAGCTTCGTTATTAACTTTCTTTTCCTTAGAATTACATGCAGTAATACTTAACGAAATAATCATAGCTAAAGCTAATACTGAAAATTTTTTTAACATAATATATTCCCCCTTAGTAAATTAATGTAAATTCTTTTTCAGTATATCATACTAAGAAAACGATGTCTAAGTTTTTGTTGTGTTTTGTTATGTTTTATAATATTTAGTTATGTTTTGTTAGATTAAAAAGGTTTACTTTATTAATTATTGTTTTTAATTTCTAGTGTTAACTTAGGTCATATGAATTTAAGTAATTAGTAAAATACTAAGTAAGAGCTATTATGTAGAATAATTATAGTATATCTAATAAACTTAAATAATGAATTTATTTTTACATAATAAAAATATTATATTGATGGGATTAGAGTTTTAGTAATATATATTAATTGATATAAAGTTTATATTTATTTCTTATAAAAAATTATGGGGAATATTTACATATTATAATATAATAAGTCACTTTTCTAGTGTATAATATATGATATGAAATAGGTGTTATAGAGTGGCAGTTACAGGAAAATGTAAGTATAGAAGTATATTTTAATTGATAATGTATTATAGGAGGAGGCCAAAATTTGAATACCATTATTTATGCCTATTTGATACCATTTATAGGATTGATTTTTTTGATATTTCTTATTAAAATGAATCATTTATTTAATAAGGAGCAGAGTAGATTGTTTATAATATCAATAGTGATTAACTTAATACTTATTATAGCTACATCTGCTGATTACATAATATCAAAACAGATAAATTCACCACTATGGATGGTTCGTAGAATTACATCTTTTTTAAATTTTGCAATAAGTCCATTGATCCCTATTTTACTTATAAAGATATTTAAGCAAAAAAAGGATGCAATTATATTTTATTTGCCATTTTTTATAAATTTTATTATTTGTTTTTTTAGTATTTTTATTAAAATTATATTTTTTATAGATGTAAATAATTATTATGAAAGAGGGTGTCTATTTTTCATGCCTTCTTTTACAGTATTATTATATATTTTAATATTTATAATCAATCCAGTTACTTCTCATGTGCAGGAAAAGAGAATGGAACGTATTATTGTTACATCTATTGCTATTACAATAATTGTAGGATTACTTTTAGAAATCTTTTATTACTATCATTTTCTAAGTTATGGATTCTCAGCATTGGGACTTATTATTTATTATGTACTACAAAATATTAATTTTTTCTCAAAAGATTCTTTGACAGGAGCATATAATCGCCAAATGTATAGTTACATGTTAGATAGAATTAATAATTCCTTAAATTGTGTTATTGCTCTTTTAGATATTAATAATTTTAAATATATCAATGATAATTATGGGCATGATGAAGGAGATAAAGTATTAATTCTATTTGTTGATATTATTAATAAGAATGTTAAAGACATAGCATCTCTTTATCGTACAGGTGGAGATGAATTCGTGTTGATATCAACTAAAGTAACTGAAGAAGTACTCTTAAATACTCTTAATAAATCTAGGATAGAGTTAGAAAAATATGACCTTAGTTTTGCCTGTGGAGTAAGTGAATATCATAAAGAAGATAATCTTGAAGAAATATTACATATGGTTGATAAAAAAATGTATTTGAATAAAAATCAAATTAAAAATCAGGTAAAAGAATAATACTAATTAAGAGATTTTTTAAAATCCTAAGAATAATTAAGTAAAAGGTATTTTTATTTATCTTTGATATTATCATAAAAATACCTCCTTAATGAGTCATAATAAATTCCAAAAGTTACATTGTCAAGAGGTAAGTGGATTGTATTTGAAAAGTATCTCATTAAATAAGAAGAATTTATTTTCACATAACTTAAGAAACCGCCTTAAGTCAAATTAAGGCGATTTTAATAAATAAATGAGTACTCTAAATTATTTTGTATTTGTTATATTTTATTAAAAAATAAAATTCCAAATGATAAGAATATATATCAATTAATTTTCAGTAAAATTTTCTTAAAAGTAGATAAAACTAAAAAGGGTTTTCTAGAAAATAAAATCTATCTAATTATGTTTACTAATAGCATAACTTGGTGTAAATAAATTTCTACTATTTTTATCCGCTCTATAGTATAAAATCATCTAACTGTGTATCTATAAAATTGTAATAATCATATGCACTACCAATATAGGTAGATAATATATGAGTGTATCTATCTATATTATTTGTAACTATACTATCATATCCCCCTAAAAAATTTTCATAAAAACAAAAAGAAAATACCTTTTTGGCAGCTGGCTAACATAACTTATAAAAACTTTATAAGCCTTAGTCCCTATAGCTTTGCGTCACTAAATTTCTCTAGTTTTGCCGATTTAGTTTTACTCTACAACTATATAATACAACAGAATGAAGTATTATTCAATAGATTTATTTGAAAATTGAAAAATTTATAAAAATGAAAAATATTATTTTATTAAGAAAGATTAGCAAATAATTAATCTCAATTTAGTATAAATATTAAAAAATACCTAAATTGATAGAATAAGTATTTATAACTATATTGAATTGTTATTATATAGAAGATATTCAAAGGAAAATTTTATGAGGTAAAATGAAAAGAAAGTACTAATTTAATAAGTTTCATATCAGAACAATTATTTTTATTAGTAGTTGTGCATAAAGTTTTAGATTTTATATAGAAAAGGTATAAACAGTTGGATAGTAATTATATTATAGTAGTAGTATTGATTTGCATATGTTTTAAATATAGGGATTATAATTAAATAAAAAAAAGACCCTTAAAAGAGTCTTTCCCGAAAAATCTATATATTATAATATAGTTATATTTTCTGCTTGAGGACCTCTAGCGCCTTTAACTATATCAAAGCTTACTTTTTGACCTTCTTCTAATGATTTAAATCCTGAAGTTTGTATAGCTGAGAAATGAGCAAATACATCATCTCCGTTTTCTACTGATATAAATCCAAATCCTTTTTCGTTGTTAAACCATTTCACTATTCCATTATTCATTAAAAATACTCCTATTAACCTATATCAAGATATACTTGATTTAATTGTGTATCAACACAAATACTATTATATCATAAATTAATAAAGATGTCTACTTAATTATAAATTTACAGTTAATATTTTTTATGTTAAAGGTTTCCAACATTTATTTTTTAGATGTAACTATTTCACCATTTGTATTATGGTATCTAAACGTACAGATAAGTGCAATAACTATTACAACTATAGCTGTAATAATACCAGCTTCACCAACAAGATATGGGCGCATTTCACCACCTATGGATTTATCTAAAAGTAATTGTACTACAAAGTTATGTACGAAATGGAACCAAATACCAGGCCATGCACTTTTTGATTTTATACTTAAATAGAACATTGGATAAGATATCAAGATGCATAACAGTGCTAAAACTGGAAGCTGATACCAAAGTGGTATGTTAGACATATATGGTGCTAGAAATACTGGGGAATGCCACAAAAACCAAATTGTACCGCAAAGAAAAGCACCTTTGTTAAACCCAAAAAGTTCATTAAGTTTTGGTGCTAAGTAACCACGCCAGCCTATTTCTTCACCCATTGCAGTGACAAAATATATTGCCAAATATATCAATAACATCTTTGGAGCTTTTATGAGATTTAGAGCCATATTATCTATGATTACTTCCTTGCCGAATATCAATAAGTAGATACTATATGATATTCCCCAATACACTAATGGGATAAATATGGCACCCAATACATATTTTAAGCTACATATTCTAAAGTTAAGTGCATTCTCGCCACGGTGGTATATCATACTTACAATAATGGCAGCAACACCAGGACACCACATCAAAACGTAAGAAAACTGTAAAATTCCACGACTAATAATTAGATAGTAGAAAATTGAACTTAATGCAAAACAAGTAATAAGAAATAACAAAATTGATTTTTTTATTTTTTTCATGAGAAGACCTCCTATAATTGTGTGTAAGAGGATTATATCATTCAATTTGATTATAATCAAATATATTTGATAAATATCGAATATAAATTTTTGAAATTATTTTATTGTTTTTTATTTTATTACTATTTATCTGATGATAAATTCTTTCAGATTTTTATAGATGTTGATAAAATGCTTTAGTGGAAGCTTTGCTAGTAGGAGTGCTTGTAGGTAAGAACGAGCAACTGGTGATATTAGTTAGAGATGGAATAAGTAATATCCAAAAATGTTTAATAAATAAAAGGAAAGTTATAAATGCAACCAAAATTTGTGAAAATGCAAATGAAAAAGCCTTTAGTGAAGTGAAAAATTTAGTAAAACAGATAAAAAAGAAGGTGACTACTAGAATTAGTTACTACCTTCTTTTTTAATGAATTTAAAGTTTATAGAATAATATATCTTTTTCTAATTAAATAATAAGAGAATATTGTTATAATAGACACTAATGTAATTTAATTAGTAGTTTATTAAATGTAGAAAAAACTGAAAAGGGTTTTCTAGAAAATAAAATCTATCTAATTGTACCTGCTTACCAATACTATAACTTGATGTAAATAGAATTCTACTACATTTTCTCCATACTATAATATAAAAACATCTAGATATGTATCTATAAAATTACAGTAATCATATGAACTGTCAATATAAGTAGTTAATATATGTGTACACATATATATTTTTTACATAAATATTTTACATCCACATAAAAAACTTTCATAAAAAACAAAAAGAAAATATATTTTTGGCAATTGGCTGACTGATATAATTTACAAGGATTTTATAAGCCCTAGACCCTATAGTTTTGCATCACTAAATTTCTCTACTTTTGCTGATTTAGTCTTATTCTACAATTAAATAATACAACAGAGTTAGTTATTATTGAATATACTTGTTTGAAAATTGAATTAATTTATATATATGAATGTTATCTTATATTAAAAAAATAGATTGAATATGTAAAGTATAAGGCTAGAATGTGTGAAGAATAAAGAATAAGGATAAAAAGTTTGTAAAAGTAGTTAGACAAGGAATAGTAATTTCTTTAAGTAGCCATTTTTAGGGAAAGGGAAACTTTTTTTGGAATATAATACTTTTATAATAAAAAAATAACGCTTTTATAAATATCAAGACATAGAATATAAAAAATTTATAATAATATATTTACCAAAATTATACAACATATCTTATATTATAACTATATAAATCATATAAATCAATACTTAGACAGGTTGATAGAGTAGTTTTAAAAAACAATAGATTTATAATACAAAACCTATCTTAAGCTCCCTTTCCCTAAAATAGGAGATTTTTATTATTATTTAATAATGATTTTTAATATTAAAGCTAATATTCAAGTATTATTTAAAAATATTTAAGCTTTAAATCTTGATTTATAATAATATTATAAAAAGTAAATTGATATATACTGTAATAATTAAAACTTTAGACTTTAATGAAAATGCTTTTTAGTGGAGTGATCTAAATATAAAACTATTAAAGATGTAATTATGATAGTAAAAATATAGTTTTAGATTATATAACTTTATATATTTATCTTTTTTACAATAAATTAAAAATCAAATGAAATACAAAATAAATTACATAAAAGTCTAAAAATATTGATTTTAGACTATGCACTTTTAAATAATTTTATCAAAGATATAGAAAATAACTTATTAGACACACAATCATATTGTGTGAATTTTAAAATTTACAGATTGAATAAAAAATGTATAAAAGAAATAAATAAAACAGATTTATAGTTATTAAACTTTTTTAACAGTAAGAAATACTATTGGAAAATATACTAAAGATATTTACCTAGTTATTTATATAAAAAATAATGATATTTAGGAGTGATTATAATGCAAACTAATGTATTGATAATTGATGGAGATAAGAATGATTGCCAGAAATTGAAACAGTTTTTAGAAGAAAAAGGTATGAATGTCTATTTAGCATACACTTGTAAAGATGCTATTGGAAAAATATTTAGTAATAAATTTGATTTAATATTTTTAGAAATAGTTTTAATTGATGGTGATGGATGGGATTTTTGTAAAAAAATTAGAAATATAACTACCTGCCCAATTATTCATATAACACACATAAATGAAGAGCAAAGTATTTTAAATGCTTTAAATTCTGGTGGAGATGACTATTTAATAAAGCCTTTAAATTTAGAAATATTATATGCGAAAATTAAAGCTATTTTAAGAAGATTGAATTTATATACAAATAATAAGGAAAATAACATAAAATTAGAAGAATATAATAGAACTAGTGGAGTGATAAAACTAGGAAATAAAATGATAAAATTAACTCCAACAGAAAATAGGTTATTAAATTACTTTATAGATAATGCTGAAAAGACTCTAACTATTAAAGAGATATATGAACATGTATGGAGGAATGAATATTTAGAGGACAATTATAGTGTTGTAGTTGCGGTAAATGGGTTAAGAAAGAAAATAGAGAAAGATTATAAAAATCCTCAGAAGATTATAACAATAAGAGAAGTTGGATATTATTTTAATAAGATATAAAATTTAATAAACAGGATGATAAGAGTGTATAAGATTTTAGTATATAATAAGAGGTTCTACCCAAACATAGATTTTATAACAGAAAGATTTGGTGCTTTATATAAAATAATTATGAATAATATGGAAAATATGTTTAATATGATTATGATTAAGGTATAAAATTTAATAAATAGAATGATAAGGGGTGGATAAGATGTTAATACATGATAAGCGTTTTTATCCAAATAATATTTATCCAGCGATAGACTTTCTTAAGATAAAAAAACAATTAAAATCAATATATAAGAATGATTTATCAGATTGTGGAAGTATATGCATAATAGAAAGAAAAGAATATTCTATAAGTATAAATAGTATAGGTGAGATAAATATATATTATGATTTAGAATATGAAAATAAGATACAGAGTATAGTTGATGAGATTGAACAGTTATTCAAGTCTCAAGTTGAAAATTTTAGTATATCGAAATTTAGAAATTGATGAAGAGAAGGTAGAAACTGGAATTAGTTGCTACCTTCTTTTATTATGATTGTTCAATTATATGTTTTCTGCAAGAATAGTTTATACTTTGGAATACTATCAAGAACATTACTCAATGTATCTTAAAATTGATTTAAAGAGATTTTTTAACAATCTAAATCATAGCAATTGTATATTGATAAAATTACAATAATCATATGAACTAACCGTATAAGCAGTCAACATATGTGTGTATCCATACATTTTATTTTTTAAAATATATATTATTATAAGCCTAAAAAGTTTTCATAAAAACAAAAAGAAAAACATCCTTTTGACAAATGGTTAATATAACTTATAAAATAATTTACAAGCCTTAGTCCCTATGGCTTTGTATCACTAAATTTCTATAGTTTTGCCAATTTAGCTTTATTCTATAGTCCTAATAATACAATAGAATCAGCTATTATTCAAGATACTTATTTGAAAATTCGATAAATTTATAAATATGAATATTATTTTATTATTAAAAAATAAACTAAAGACATAGAATAGATGGTAAAATTTACCTGTAGTTTTTGTGTTAAAAAGCTCCTATTATTAGTTTAAGTTAGACTGAATGAGGGAGCGACACAAGATGGAAGAAGAAATGTCAATAGAAAAATTATTAAGAGCAGAACTAATAATAATGGAGTATTTATGGAAAAAAGATTCTATAATGTCTAAAAAAGAAATTGTAAAAGATATAAAGCAGATATATGGATGGCATAAAAGTACAATAAAAATACTACTAAAAGGATTAGTTTACAAAGATTATTTGGATAGATATATTATAAAGTTTCAATCTCATTATAAAATAATAATAGATAAGGAAGATTATTACGCTTTTAAGAAAAGAGTACTAAAATCTAGTAAAAGTAGAAAAATAATGAATTCTCTTACTACAGTACATAAATCTATAACTAAAGAAAGGTTAGACTCAATAGAAGAGTCCTACAAGAATTTAAAAGAATGATATGGTAAAAATCGGATGGATATATTTGGGAATCTGATAAAGTACTAACTCCTAGAGATTTAGTTAATGTAATGGAAGGAAACTATGGATAGAATGAATTAACTACATTTCGAGTTTTAAAAAGATTAAACCAAAGAAAATTTTTAAACACAAAGAAAATAGGAAAACTTACACATTATAATATATTAAAGAGAAAAAATGGCAGCTAAATATACAATAAATAAAAGGAAGGTGTGAAACTACAACTTTTTTTACCTTCATTTTGTTTATTATTCTGAACATGTAAAAAAAATGAAATAAATTTGTTCTTTATTTATATAAATTTTAATAGTATATGTATAGTACATAATAGATAGGATATATAAAAATAGAATTTAAATAAGTAGCTATTATTGCAGTGAAATAAATGCTTCTAAGTCTATTTGAGAGAAAGCATGGTGGAAGAAAATTACTAAAATATGATTCTTCCACCTAGAAAATAAAAATTGCTCAATAAGAATTAATATACATTAATTCAGCTGAATCCAATCAAAATACTTAAATGAAAGTAATCTGAAAACAACATAATTCAAATCAATTAATTCAAATAAACCTTAATTTATCTTAAATCTTAAGAAATATTTAAGATTTAGGATAATATTTTCTTAAGATTTATATTCTATTATATATTTATAAGGTAAAGTTACAAAAATGTAAGCCAGTTTAATATAACAATTTAGTCATTGTTGAGAAAGGGAGTGAAAGATATTGTATAATAGAGATAAGTATTATTATACAATAGAGGAAGTGAAAACATGTACAACATATTAGTAGTAGATGATGATAAAGAAATCGTTGATTCAATAGAAATATATCTTAAATCAGAAGGATTTAAAATATATAAAGCATATGATGGAATGAAAGCTTTGGAAATAATAACAGAGAATGACATTCATCTAATATTAATGGATATAATGATGCCTAAATTGGATGGAATCAAAACAACTGTAAAAATACGAGAAGAAAGAAACATACCAATAATTTTAATTTCAGCAAAAAGTGAAGATACAGACAAAATAATGGGATTAAATATTGGAGCTGATGATTATATAACAAAGCCATTTAACTTATTAGAACTTATAGCTAGAGTTAAATCAAATTTAAGACGATATGTAACTTTAGGTAATTATGAAGATTCGAGTCAAGAAGTTTTAAAAAGTGGTACTTTGGAGCTAAATACACTAACAAAAGAAGTGAAAATTGATGGTGAAAATATAAAAATGACTCCAATTGAGTACAAAATCATTAAACTTCTTTTAGAAAATAAAGGACGAGTTTTCTCAATAGATGAGATATATGAAAAAGTATGGAATGAAGAAAGTTTTAATTCAGAAAATACAGTCGCAGTACATATTAGGCGAATAAGAGAAAAGATTGAAATAAATCCAAAAGAACCAAGATTTTTAAAGGTGGTGTGGGGAGTTGGTTATAAGATTGAAAAATTTTAGTGGAAAACTTATAAAAGAAAAAAGTTTAATATTTAATTGCATTTTGATTTTAGTCATTTTTACATTTACACAAATGTTAGGAATTCTTATATGTTTTAATTTTTTCTCCAATAGTTTAGTTTATTCTATGGGAATTATGCTCATTTTAAATTTTATACTATATAAAATACTGACAATGTAGATGAGGTGGACAAATTGGAAAAATATAGAGCATTAAAGTTAATCTCATTAATCATAATATCTATCTCATTTCCATTAACTATATTGTTAGCAACAATAGGACTTGCTGAACCTAAATACAATATACAAAAGACTTCTACAAAGAATGAGATTTTTAATATATCTGATGATTTTTATGACAGTAATATGTTTGATGATGAGACAATGTCGAATTTATTATACAATTTTAAGCTATCTATGGGTATGGGGTTAAGTAGTGAAGAAAAAACAAATTATAAATACCTTCAGAAATACCTTCAATCAGAAAGTAAGAGTATAGATTCAAGTAGTAGTCTTTCTGATTACAATAAAATCATGAACAAGATAGAATCTTCTATTCAATATTTAAATTCTCTAAAAAATATAAAAATATACATTGTAAATATAAAGACAAGAGAATCTTATACAAATACAGAATATAGTTATTTAGATGAATTTAAGCAAAATGTTAAAGGTTATTGTGATGTAGAAATAGTAAATAATGGAGAGAAAAATTCATATACTAAAAAAATAAATGGAGAAAAAGTTGAACTAAATAATGTTAGTATGGAACTAAATGGAGCAGAGGACCTTTTTGAGGTATATGTATCTTTTCCAAAAGAACCAACTATGGATGACGGAATAGTATATACTAACTTTCAAATTTTTAAACAAGCTACGGAAAAAGTAAGATTATTTTTTGTAGCTAGTTTAAGTTTAGCAATTATATGCTTATTATCTATAATCTTATATAGTAGAATAAAATGTGAGGCGTTAAAAAGAAATAACATATTTTTATTGATATACAGTAAGATACCTATGGAATTTAATGTAATATTGGTATCTATTTCAATAGTAGTTTTGATTATGTATATTTTTAATGTATCTTATGATATTTATGTCATGATGCTAGCTTTTGTATCCTTATTGATAGTATCAAATAATATATTTTTTATACATGTTCAATTGAGTTACTTAGAAAATAAAATATGTATATTTAAGTCAAGTATTATAGTAAGAGTGATTTTATGGTTAATAAAGACTGTAAAGGAGGTCATTAACGCTATAAAAAAAGTATCTTTAGCAAGAAAAATTATTATGATAGTGGTAGTATCTTTAGTTTTAATCATGGTAATTAGTATCCAAAGTATGAGCTTTGGATTACTGGTTTCTATATGGATTTTTTTAGGATTTGCAATATATATAACTAAAAGACTTTCATATCTTAGTTATGTAATAGAAGGAACCGAAAAGATAAAACAGGGAGAATTAGATTATAAGATAAAAATTACAGGAAATGATAACTTTACATCTTTAGCTGAAAATATAAATAATATTGGAGAAGGTCTTGATAAAGCAATAGAAGAACAAGTCAAAAGTGAAAGAATGAAGTCTGACCTTATAACAAATGTATCTCATGATTTGAAAACTCCACTTACTTCTATAATAAATTATGTAGATTTGATTAAAAAAGAAGAATCTATACAACCAGAATATATAAATGACTATATAAATGTACTTGAATCAAAGTCAAAAAGATTAAAATTATTAATAGAAGATTTATTTGAAGCTAGTAAAGTGAGTAGTGGCAATATAGAATTACAGATTAGTAAAATTGATTTAGTGCAACTCTTAAGACAAAGTATAGGTGAACTTGAAGAGAAGTTATCTAAAAGTAATTTAGATATAAAATTAAATGTCCCAAATGATAAGGTATATATATGGGCAGATGGAAGAAGAATGTATAGAGTATTTGAAAATCTTTTGTCTAATATAGCTAAATATTCTTTAGAGGGAACTAGAGTCTATATTGATGTATATGATTGTGATAAAAATCTAAAAGTAACTATGAAAAATATATCTTCTTATGAATTAAACTTTGACCCAAGTGAAATTATGGAAAGATTTAAAAGAGCAGACGAATCAAGAAATACTGAAGGTAGTGGATTAGGGCTTGCTATTGCAAGAGATTTAATAAACTTACAAGGCGGAAAATTCTATATAGAAATAGATGGAGATTTATTTAAAGCAAATTTAGAGTTTCAAAAATATGAGGAAGAAGTATCAAGTGTAGATTCATATAATATTTAAATATACACATACTTTTATTAAGAATAAGACGTTTTATCATAATAAATTAAAATTTTGATAGTAACGGTTGAAATGTAAAAACAGAGTGGTTTTAAACTACTCTGTTTTTTATTTAAAATGGAGATAATAATAAATTAAAATTATACACATAGTTTATAGAATAACTTATGAATTATTATCTAAAGATTATAGGATAGTTCCAAATAAATATATAGATATAACACCTGTAACAATAGAAATACCAATAGATTTAAACCTATAAGCTACAAGAAGTACAACTAGAAAAGACATAATTTTAGGATTAGTTATAGATAAATATAAATTATCATCATTAAAGAATACATCTTTAGCAGTTAAAGAAGTAAGTATTGCTACAGGTATAAATTTCATAATCTTTTTCAAGGGTTCAGGCATTTCTTTTTTTGAGAAAATCAACATAGGAAGAACTCTTGGAAGATATGTGACAATATACATTCCAATTATAATACAAAATATGTAATAATTATTATTCATAAGACTCCTCCTTTTTATGGTAAGACTCCTCTATGAAGAAACCAATTAAAGATGCTAAAATTGAAGTAACTATTATCACTAAATTATTTTTAAACAATGTATATAAGATAACTGAAATAATAATTGATGATATAAATACCACAATATAAATTTTATTTTTTATCTGAGAAACTATTAATGCTATAAACATAGATGTCAATATAAAACCAGAAATAGAACTATCTATAGATATACTTTCTCCTAAAAATGCGCCAATAAAGTTAGCTAAAACTGATGAAATTAAACAGAAAAAATTTAGATAAAGTGCGTTTTTGTCAGACCAATTTCCAGTAGTAAATTTTTCATAATTAACTGCAAAAGTTTCATCTGTTATAGTATGACAAAATGGTAATATAAATTTTGGACTTTTATTTTTCACACACATATTTAAATTAGAGCTCATTAGAAAATGTCTTAAATTAACAATGAATGTAGTCAAAACAATAGATGTTATACTTGCACCAGTAGAAATCATTGAAGCTGCGATAAATTGAGAGCTCCCTCCAAACACAAGTGTTACCATTAGTGCTATTTGAAAAGGTGAAAGACCAGATTTTTGTAATAGTATTCCTCCTACTATACCTATAGGTATATAACCTAGAAATATTGGGATTGAAGCAACAAAACTTTCTCTTAGTTCTTGAGATTTTCCCATAATAAATCACTCCTTTTGTTTTAATGTATTAAATATTAGTAAAATAGATTAGTGGTATAATTGCAATCATACTTAAAAATAAATTTGGATTAATATGTAAATTACAATATAAAATCGAGATAGTTTTAAAACACTATCAAAGTCTATATATTGATAATAATCTATATTAATCTCTATAAATTAATTATTATCTGGTGTAATTTTATTGTAACAACAAAAAAAAATACACACAATTAAAAAATTGTGTGCAATACAATTATCTTTTCTTATCCAATAATCTTTTTAATACAGTAAGACCTGCTTTAAGTTCTTCTGTACTTTCTGTGGCACATACAGCTATTCTTATTGCAGAAATAGGTTTTTCCTTTCCAACAGCAAAACGCTCAGATGCATAAACCTGTACACCTTCTTTAAGTGCTTGCATTTCAAATTTTTCTGCCATTATACCATCAGGTAGAATCAACCATCTAAAGATACATTCATCACTTCCTAAAAGATTATACTCAGATAAATATTGATTAATAATCTTGTTTCTTCTCCTTGCAGATTTGCGACGAGCATTGATTAATTTATCAGCTTCTCCTGAAGTAATCATACGATAAGCAATTTCTGTTAAAAAATAAGATTGAGATAAATTAATATTATATAAAGCACTTGATAACGCCTCTCTATACTGTTTAGGTGTAGAGATATAAGCAAGACGTAGACTAGGAGCAATAATTTTTGATAAACTTGTAATATAAATTGTCTGATTTGGTATATAAGAAGCAACTGGATTTAAATGTGCCTCATTAAGTAAACTATGAATAGCATCTTCAATAACAATTAGATTGTATTTAGAGGCAATATTTGCAATCATCTTTCGACCATTTTGTGACATTATATGTGTAGTTGGATTTTGATAATCTGGTATTATGTATAGACCTTTAATATTCTCGTTTTTACAAGCATATAGTAAACCTTCTTCACTAATTTCCATATTTTCTTGTTTAATTGGAACTAGTTGTATTCCAAGCATTTTAGCTGCTGTCTTTATTCCAGGATAAGTTAAAGGGTCCACACCTATTTTATCTCCGTGTTGAAATAGACCAGCTAAAATGGCTACAATTGCATTTTGTCCACCACTTGCAGGAAGTAAGCTATCTGCTATAGTTTCAAGTCCAGCTCTATGAATTAATTTAACAATAGCTTCTTTTTGCCATTTAGCACCATCTCTTTGACCATACTGAAATATGGTTTTAAAATCGATTTCTTTAATTATATGTTTAAACAAGGTATTCATTTCTTCTAATGTGAAGTCTGGATTCATTGTACCCATTTCAATAAATGTAATTTTATTATTACTCGACATTAAGAATAAATTTGAACGAGTATCATAAGATACAAAGGTTCCACTTCCAGTAACTCCACTTACTAATCCTTTTTTTTCACAAATTTTAAAAGCTCTAGAGATAGTACTGACATTAACATCTAAAAAATCTGCTAATTCACGCTGGGGTGGTAATTTAGTACCTGGCAACAAAAATCCATTATTGATGTCTTGTTCTAACTGTTCTGCAAGAGCTTTATATAGTATTTTTCCTTTTGAAGGGCGATTTGGTTTCCAGTTCATAGGATAATTTTCAAAAGAATTAATTGGCATAAATTTTCACCTCTCATTATTAGTTTTATTATTAAGTTTTAGATTAGGCTAGTAAAATGTAAATCATTTATAAAATATTGTATTATAAAAAACTAGTAAGTGTTTTGTATTTTCTAAATCAATATGTAATAAGTATTTATACTATTATATAAAAATAAAATTTTAAAACAGAAAGTTTTAAAAGCATACTTTATAATAATTTTTATTGTCAAGTAGATATGTATTATTATATCTGATTAAACCAGTTTTTCAATTATAAATTTATAAATATTATTATATTATAATTCAAATAAAGGATTAAATTATTTAAAGTTACAAATAGTAAATACATTTAGCAAATTATTAAATATACAAAATGTGAATTATTATTAAATAAGTAATTCAAGGCAAAGAAGATATTTTTATCCAAAGTCAGCAATTTCAGCTATATTACAAAAAAATGAAAATATTTCTATATCAGAAATCGCAAGAGAATTGATGGCAGAAGGTTTTAATATATTGGAAAAGAGTAATACTGTTTTCATACCAATGATTTCACGCAGAATAGGTCTTAATGAGGTAGGAGATTTTTTAAGTAAAATGAGCAAGAGAGAGCCTAATTTTAATAAAATCCTAGTAGAAATAAAAACATTAAATAAATATAGAATTCCAAAGTCATATAAATTTGACTTGGAATTCTATGTTTTTTATTTATGCATTGTTTTTTAACTGATTTTCTGGAGAATTTATATATTCAAAGTATTTCTTAGTTTCAGATACTATTATAGGAGATAGTGCAAGTAAAGCTATTAGGTTAGGTATTGCCATAAGTCCATTTACAATATCAGCAATTATCCAAACAACTTCTAATTTTAAGAATGCACCTAACAGTACCATAGCAACAAATACAGTTCTATATCCATTCATACCTTTTACACCAAATAGGAATTCAAAACATCTTTCGCCATAATAACTCCAACCTAAAATTGTAGTAAATGCAAATAATGTCAGACTAACTGTAAGTAATATTGGTCCAAATGTAGGAATTGCTCCATTAAAAGCTGCTTGTGTCATAACAGCTCCATTAAGGTCTGAGCACCATACTCCTGAAATAACAAGAGAGAATCCAGTAAGTGTACAGATTATAATAGTATCTATAAAAGTACCTGTCATAGATATAAGACCTTGCTCTGCTGGCCATTCAGTTTTAGCTGCAGCTGCAGCTATTGGAGCACTACCTAGACCAGATTCATTTGAAAATACACCACGAGCGATACCATTTCTAATAGCTAGTGAAATAGTTGCTCCAAGGAAACCACCAGTTGCAGCAGTAGTTGTAAAAGCACTTTTAATTATTAGCATAAAAGTTTCTGGTATCTTGTTCCAGAAAGATATTAAAATAATTCCACAGATTGCAATATATATAACAGCCATAAAAGGTACTATTTTAGTAGCTACATTAGATATACTTTTAAGACCTCCAAATACAACTAAGGCTACAAATAATGCTAATACAACACCTGTAATTCTAGGGTCTACACCAAAACTGCTATTTATTGCATCTGTTATTGAATTTACTTGGGTAAAAGTACCTATTCCTAAAAGTGCAACTAATATACCACTTATAGCGAAAAATATTGCAAGAGGTCTCCATTTTTCACCCATACCATTTACTATGTAATACATAGGTCCACCAGACACTTGACCATTTTTGTCTTTAGTTCTGTATTTTATTGCAAGAACACCTTCTGAATACTTAGTAGCCATTCCAAAGAACGCTGCTATCCACATCCAAAAAAGAGCACCAGGTCCACCCGCTTTAATAGCTGTAGCAACACCTACAATATTACCAGTACCAACTGTGGCAGCTAGTGCAGTACATAAAGCTGCAAAACTTGAAACATCACCACTACCTTTGTTTTCAGCAGAGAATATTAATTTAATAGCTCTTGGAAGTTTAGTTATTTGTATAACTCCAAGCTTAACAGTAAGTAATATACCAGTACCAACAAGTAGTACTAGTAAGGGTGGTCCCCAAATAAAAGCATCAACTTTGTTTAAAATATCAATTAGATTCATAAAAACACTCCCTCATTTTTTTTTGCTTTACATAATCAATAGAATTTTTAATGAAGTAATTGACAGGAAATAAGTATAATTTATTAATAATTTCTAGTGTAATAAAAAAAGCTAAATCTAAAAAAGATTCAGCTCTGGATATACACTAATTAGCAACCAAAATAAAAGTATTAACAATACTGAATTTGGTAGATAATCCCTGTCCTTTTGCCTGAGAGATTGAGCATAAAAGCCTTGCCCCTTCGGCGCCCATAATGGGTCTCTCCAGAGTTCCGTAAATTTTACAGTCCTACTTTTAAAAAGTACCTGAGAGTGTTACTCCTTCGGTGTGCTATACAGCAACTCTTCTATAAAATCTTAACCGGATATTGATTTGTCATAGCTTATTGTATTAATAATATTAATATAAGTTTTTATGTTTTGTCAACTAAAAAATTAAAAAACAGTAGAAAAATATAAAAATGTAAGCCTAATAACGAATTATAAACTTAAAAATATAAGCAATATACGTAAAAATAGATACCATAATTAAGTATACAAATTAAGTATAAAATAAGTTTTAGATAAAAAAATAAGAAAATCTTAAATAATTAATTAGAGATGATTAAATTATGGTAATATTATAGTTACGATATTAAGAGAAGTTCTATTTATTTAGATTTTAAGTGTAATATGAAATTGGACATAAAGAAAGGAAGTATTTTTAAATGGGAAAAATATTAGTACTAGCAGAAAAGCCTTCTGTTGGAAGAGATATAGCAAAAGTTTTGGGAGCAAAAAATGAAAAAAATGGGTATATAGAAGGGTCAAAGTATGTAGTTACTTGGGCATTAGGTCACTTAGTCACGCTTGCAGACCCTGAAAGTTATGGAGAAAGATATAAATCATGGAACTTAGAAGACTTGCCAATTCTTCCTAAGTATTTAAAGACTGTTGTAATAAAAAAGAGTGGAAAGCAGTTTAATACAGTCAAAGCTCAAATGAATAGGAATGATATAGAAGAGATAGTTATAGCAACAGATGCAGGTCGTGAAGGAGAACTTGTAGCAAGATGGATAATAGAAAAATCACAAGTAAAAAAGCCTTTAAAACGTCTTTGGATTTCTTCAAGCACAGATAAAGCAATAAAAGAGGGATTTGCAAAATTAAAAAGTGGAAAAGAATATGAAAATTTATATTATTCAGCAATAGCACGAGCAGAAGCTGATTGGATTATTGGAATAAATGCAACTAGAGCCTTGACAACAAAGTATAATGCACAACTTTCTTGTGGAAGAGTTCAAACACCTACTCTTGCCATGTTACTTAAGAGAGAGGAAGAAATAAGGAATTTTAAACCTAAAGAGTACTATGGATTGGAGCTAATTGCCACAAAGGGAAGTTCAGATATAAAATTTATTTGGAATGATAAGAATAATAACTCTTCAACATTCAGTAAAGAAAAGATAGAATCCATATTAAAAAAGGTAAAAAATTTAGATATAAAAATATCAGAAGTAAGCAAATCATATAAGAAAAAATATTCTCCTGCATTATATGATTTAACAGAATTGCAAAGAGATGCAAATAAAATGTTTGGATTTTCAGCAAAAGAGACCTTATCTATAATGCAAAAACTATATGAGCATCATAAAGTGCTTACTTATCCTAGAACTGATTCTAGATATTTAACATCGGATATTGTTGGAACATTGAAAGACAGGATAAAAGCTGTAAATGTTAGTGATTATTCAAAGATTTGTAACAAATTGTTAAAAAGTAATATTACAGCTAATAAATCTTTTGTTGATAATTCGAAGGTAACAGACCATCATGCAATAATACCAACAGAGCAGAAGGTATTTATGAGTGATTTTAGTGATAAAGAGCGAAAAATATACAATCTTGTAGTAAAAAGATTTTTAGCAGTATTGTCTCCTCCTTTTGAATATGAACAGACAACTATAAATGCTAGTGTAGAAGGAGAAATATTTAAAGCGAAGGGGAATAAAGTAATAAATTTAGGTTGGAAAGAAAGCTATAAAGATATTGACGATGAAGATGAGTATGAAAGTATACCAAATGTTTTAGAAAAGGACATCCTTAAAGTAAAGGCACTAAAGGTAACTTCAGGTAAAACAAATCCACCTCCATATTTAAATGAGGGTACATTATTAACAGCTATGGAAAAAAGTGGTCTTGGGACAGTTGCTACAAGAGCAGATATAATAGAAAAATTGTTCAATTCATTTTTAATGGAAAAGAAAAATAAAGATATCTATATAACATCAAAAGGGAGACAATTATTGGATTTAGTTCCAGTAGATTTGAAGACACCAGAACTTACAGCTTCATGGGAAAAAAAATTATTGGATATTTCAAAAGGAAAACTTAATAAAAATACATTTATAAATGATATGAAAAATTATTCAAAAGACATTGTATCAGAAGTAAAAAATAGTGATAGTAAATTCAAACATGATAATTTAACTAAAAATAGATGTCCAGAGTGTGGAAAATTCATGCTAGAGGTAAATGGTAAGAAGGGTAAAATGTTGATTTGCGAAGATAGAGAGTGTAATACTAGAAAAACTATATCGCAAGTAACCAATTCGAGATGTCCTAATTGCCATAAAAAATTAGAACTTCGTGGAGAAGGTGAAGGAAGAATCTTTACTTGTAGCTGTGGATATAGAGAAAAATTGTCATCTTTCAACAAAAGAAAACAAGAAGAAAAAAAGAAGGCATCAAAAAAAGATGTTAATCAATATTTAAAAAGTCAAAACAAAAATCAAGAAACATTTAATAATCCATTTGCAGAAGCACTAGCTAAATTGAAAAATAAATAATTTTTATGTTATTATTATACACAATTAGAAGTTTAACTGTATATTAGTTATATGTACTGATATAATATAGTGTATAATTTAGGCATGAAAGTAGGGCTGTTAAATGGATTTGAGTAGTATATTTGAATATTATTGTAAAAAATGTGAGAATACATGGAATAATTCAAGTGTTGAATTATCTGAGAATATAGAAAGATATAGTAAAGATTCACAGAAAAAGAGTGAAAAAGAATTAGATAAATGGATAGATACATTATCAACTCACTTAAAAAAATATCCAAGTGATTTTGTATTGAAAAAAATGTGGGTAAAAAAGGGTGAGATTTTCTTACAAAACACATTAGAAAAAGACAATATCTTTAAGTTAGAAAAAATGGATATTGAAGATAGAAAAAAGTTTTTAGGTATAACAAAACAGTTTATTAGAGATGCAAGAAAATTTGATAATGATTTGCCTATAGGTGATATTATGCAAGCTATGAGGAATGTATGGATTTCAAATGCGTTACAATTATCATTTGGAAAAGAGGTATATTATTCAAAAGCAAACTTTGCATATAGCATGTTATATCCATATACAGACAACTATTTAGACAATACAAGTATAAATGAAGCTGATAAGGTTTTATTTAATCGGTGGTTAGAAAAAAGGCTCTTGGGAGAACAAATTAAACCTAGTAATTATCATGAAAGTAAAGTATCTCAAATGATAGATTATATTGAAAGTGTTTATTCTAGAGCAAAATTTAAAGAAGTTTATGATTCACTATTATTGATATTTGAAAGTCAAGTAAAGAGCTTAAGGCAACAAGATAGAAAGGGTAATTTGTGTAAAGGAGAATTATTGTCTATTTCTATTGAAAAAGGTGGTTCATCTGTTTTAGTAGATGGATACTTAATAAGTGGCTTGATGACAAATGAAGAAATAGAGTTTTGCATTGGTTATGGATTTTTATTGCAAGTATCTGATGATTTGCAGGATATAAAAGAAGATTTAAAATCCAATCATAAAACTGTTATGACGGAAACTATAAAAAATGGAACTTTAGATGAAATTACAAATAAATTAATAAATTTTACTATTGAATTAATAGATGGTTTTAAAATTAACAATAAAAATGAATCTGTAATGGCTATGATAAAAAATGATTGCTTAATGTTAATTTTATTTTCTGTAGTGTATAATTCTGAATTTTTTTCTAAGGAATATATAAAAAAAATAGAGAACTTTATTCCATATACAATATCTTACTCTTTAGAGATTAAAGAAAAAATGAAGGAAAAATTTAAAGATGTAGATGTTTTAAATAATAAAGACGAATATGAAGAAATGATAGATATTATCTGTAAAGAGTAGAAAAAATAGTGAGATATATTATATATCTCACTATTTTAAGTTTAAAGAAAATGTAAAAGTTAATCTATTTAAATGCAGTGATAATACCATTATCATGTAGATTTTTTATGATTGTAGCTGCGATAGGGAATCCAAATAATCCAGCTATTCCAAATAGCTGAGCTCCAACAAACATACACATTAAAGTTATTAAAGGATATAGACCAATTTGGTGTCCCACTACTTTTGGTTCTAGTATTTGTCTAACTACAGTTATAATAATATATAGTATTAGAAGACCTATTGCTAAGTTGATATTGCCATTAATTAATGAAATAATCATCCAAGGTGTCAAAATACTTCCTGTACCTAAAACTGGTAAAATATCAACAAGTGCTATGATGACAGATATAGCAAAAGCATTTTCAACTCTTAGGATATTGAGTCCAATAAGTAGTTCTATAAATGTCACTGATAATAGTATTGCATATGCTTTTAGTAGTTTTAAAAGAGCGTTAATACTACTATTTTTTATGTTTATTATCATTAACTGACTTTTTTCTGGAAACTGTTTTAATATAAAGTCTACTATTTTTTGATAATCAAAAGTAAAGAAAAAAGAAGCAATCAAAGTGATAATAAGTTTTAGCATAAATGCAGGTGTTTTACTTGCAATACTTGCTATAGTATTAAGTGCATTTGTCGAAACAGAGGCTACTAAAGACATCATCGATTGACTTATATTATCCCAACCAAGTATCAATGCTAGGTTAACATTAGGTGTACTAGCATCTATTTTAGAAAATAAAGTATTTAGTGTTGGTTGTATATTTGATTTATATATTTCAGGAAGCCTAAAAAATATGTCACTTATACTTGTAAATATTTTTGCACCAAAGCTAATTAATAAAAATATGCATAATCCATAAAAGGCTAAAAGTACTACTACAGAAATAAATGTACGATTTAAATTCGTATTATTTGTAATAAGTCTTATAATAGGTCTTAAGATGGATGCAATGATAAAACTAATTACAAAAGGCATCAACAATGGTAATAAGAATTTTAACGCAATATATACAATACTTCCTATTAAGACAACATATGTAAATTTAATTATAAAATTCTTTTGCTTTTGAATGTCCATAATATAAAACCTCCAATGTATTTGATATTATTCTAAATATGGTCTTTTTTACATAAAATATACTACTGTATATTGATTATAAACTATAAAGCTTCTACAAAGTAAATAAATTATGTAAAATTTAGGTTAATTTTGTATAAAGATATACTTTTATATTTTACAATTGCTAACCAAATACTAAAAAATATTTTAAATAAACAATATGAAATTGTGATAAAATTAATTTATGAAATATTAAATAGAGATACAATAGATAGCTTTTAAGAGGTGGTAAGATGAAAAATTTTAGAGATTTAGGTGGTAATAAAACTGAAGATGGTAGAAGTGTAAAGTATGGGTTATTTTATAGGTCTGCAAAACTATCAAACCTAAGTAAAAATGATATAAAAATTTTAAAAGAATTAAATATTAAATATATATTTGATTATAGAAGTGACGAAGAAGCTCGTAAGTATCCATCAACAATAATATCAAATATAAAAAATATAAGAATTCCAGCTATGAGAGAGTTAGAAGAATCGCAAGGAAGCTTTGGTTCTATTGAAGATATGATTGATGGTTTGTTTGAAAAAGATGGAGCGTTTAATATGTTAAATAATAGTTACTATAATTTACCTGTAAATAATCCATCTTATAGAAAATTAGTAGAACTTATAAAGGAGTATTCTAATTTACCAATATTAAATCATTGTACAGCGGGTAAGGATAGAACTGGTGTAGGGAGTGCTATAATTCTTATGATTTTAGGTGTATCAAGAGAGAATATAATGAAAGATTATTTAAAAAGTAATGAATTTGCAGATAAAGAAATAGAAAGGTTTATAGAATATAAGCCTAAATTTAAAGGAATTCCAAAAGAAAAATTAAATTATATATTTGGCGTAAATGAAGAATATATTAAAACTGCTTTTAGAAGAATTGATGAAGAATACAGTAGTGTGGAAAAATATTTATATGGAGAATTTAATTTAGATAAGGAAGAAATAAAAAAATTGAGAAATCAATATTTAGAGTAAAAGGTGATTTTATGAGTTTAAATATAACAGCAAGACAGATAAGTATAATAAAAATTCTGTTAAATTCGGAAGATACAATTAGTGGTCTTGCCTTAAGTCAAGAAATAGGGTGCTCTTCAAAAACTATACAAAATGAAATAAAGGATATTAATAAACAACTTAAAAACAGTAAAATTCTATCAATACGAGGTGTTGGTTATAAGTTAGAAGGAAACTTTAATGAAGTGAATTTAAATAGTAATCTATACGATGATGTAGATAGAGTAGAGTATATAATCAGAAAAGTATTAACCTTGAGTAATGAAGAAAAAAATACCATAAGGATTGAAGATTTAGCAGATTCTATGTATGTGAGTGTTTCAACAGTAAAAAATGACTTAAAAGAAGTAAAAAGAATATTAGAAAGGTATTCCATTTCGATTAAGTCAAAGCATAAGCAAGGTATCTGTATTTCTGAAAGTGAAGATAGAATAGTAAATTGTATAATTGATTTGAGTAATAAGAGAGATAATCAATTGACTCTAAATGATTTTTTAAATGATTATATAAAAGAAAAAAAGTTAATAATAAAAAAAATATTATTAGATGTATTAAATGAAAATAGATTGATATTAACTGACATAGAATTTAAAAACGTGTTGAATAATATACTAGTTATGTTAAGTAGACATAACTGTAATGAAAAAGAGTTTATAGAAGATTTTGTAGAAAATTATAGTAATAAGAGAAGTTCAATTCTAGAAAATGAACAAAACAAAGAAATTATAATAAACTCAATAAAAACTTTTTGTAAAAATTTAAAATTAGCTACATCAATAGACATCAGTCATGATGAGATATTTGAAGAATTTTTATATAAGCATATTAGTAGTCTGTGTAAAAAAATAAAGCTAGGTATAAACCAATCACCTATAATAGCTCAAGATATCAAAATAAAATATCCATTTGCTTTTGAGCTAGCTAATATAGCTAAAAAAACAATAGAAAAAGATTTAAATATAGAAATCAATGAGGATGAGGTTGCAAACATAGCTCTACATATAGGAGGAGCTGTTGAAAGGGCATCTTATAATAACAAAGATAAGGTTTTCAAGACGATAATAGTTTGCACTTCAGGGATAGGGACATCAATGTTAATAAAGGCTAAATTGGAAAATATATTTAAAGAAAAACTAGAAATATTAAAAGTTATTCCTTCATATTTAGTTGAATATATAAAAGTCATAGATGTTGATTTTGTAATATCTACTGTTCCTATTGAAATAGCAGATATACCAGTAATAAATATATCTCCTATTTTAAGTGAAAAAGAAATTAAATTAATTGAAAAATATATAGAAACAGGAAATATATATTTAGATTTGGATATAAAAAATCTTCTTGATAATGAGTTGTTTTTTACTGATTTAGATTTTAAAAGAAAAGAAGATGTTATAGATTTTATGGCAAGTAAACTTGTACAAAAAGGTTACATAGACGAGGATATGAAAAATTCTTACTTTGAGAGGGAAAAAATAGCTACAACTGAAATAGGAAATAAGGTAACCATACCACATGGAGCAATTGGAAAAGTTTTTGAAAACAAAATAGCAATTGGTATATTGAAGACTCCTATTGCTTGGGAAATATCAGATGTTCGTTTAATAATAATGTTAGCACTTGATAAGGATAAAATATTAGATTATGAAGTTATATTTTCAAATATATATAAAAGAGTAGATTCTATAGCAAAAGTTATAAGCATATGTGAAAATAGCAATTTTGAAAAGTTTGTAAACTTGTTTAAATAAAGAGTATTGTATATACACTTGTAAGTTTGGATAATATAAAACTAAATAAAATAAAAACGATAAATTTCTCTTTTAATTAAGAGAAATTTTTTGACTTTCAGAGATATTAATATGAAGTTAAGATATAAACATAAAGTAAATAAATAAAAAGAGGTGGCAAAATGATTTATACAGTAACATTAAATCCATCAATAGATTATATAGTTAAGTTAGATAAATTAAAGACTGGAAATACAAATCGTGTAAATGAAGAATACGTTTATCCAGGAGGAAAAGGTATAAATGTATCTCGTATACTAAAAGAACTTGGAAATGATAATATATCTTTAGGTTTTATAAGTGGTTTTACTGGAGAATATATAATAAGAATATTAGAAGAAAAAAACTTGAAGACAGATTTTATAAAATTAAAACGTGGTTTTACAAGAATAAATGTAAAAATAAAAGAATTAGAAGAAACCGAGATTAATGGACAAGGACCAAATATAGATGATGAATATATTGACTTGTTATATAGAAAACTTGATAAATTAAATCAAGATGACATTTTAATATTGGCAGGAAGTATACCTTCTACTTTAGACGAAAAACTATATGAAAATATAATGTCTAGATTAGAAGAAAAAAATATAAAAGTTGTAGTAGATGCAACTAAAAATCTTCTTCTTAATGTTTTAAAATACAACCCTTTTCTAATTAAGCCTAATAGTGACGAATTAGAAGAACTGTTTAATGTTAAATTAAACTCAAATGAAGATATAGTAAAATATGCTAAGAAATTAAAGCAAATGGGGGCTAAAAATGTTTTAGTCTCAATGGGGAAAGATGGAGCAATGCTAGTTACAGAAGAAGATGAGGTACTTATAAGTAATGTACCTAAAGGAAAAGTTAAAAATTCTGTAGGAGCAGGAGACTCAATGGTAGCAGGATTTATATCTGGATATTTGAATACTGGTAAATATGATTATGCTCTTAAATTAGGGGCAGCATCAGGTAGTGCAACTGCTTTTTCATATGACTTAGCTAAAAAAGAATACATTAATGAATTGGTAAATGAAATATCTGTAAATAAATTTAAAAATATATAGAAAGGAAATTAGGAATTATGAAAATTATAGATTTATTAGATGAAAAATCAATTAAGTTAAATTTAAAGTCAAAAAATAAGTCAGAAGCGATAGAAGAATTAGTTGACTTAGTTGCAAATAGTGGCAACTTGAATGACAAAGAAAATTATAAAAAAGCTATTATAACTCGTGAAGAAATGAGTACAACAGGAATTGGAGAAGGGGTAGCTATCCCTCATGCTAAGAATACATCAGTTACTAAGGCTTGTATAGCAGCAGCAATATCAAAAGAAGGTATAGATTATGAATCATTTGATGGAAGTTTGTCAAATCTATTTTTTATGATAGCTGCACCAGATGGAGCTAATAATACTCACCTGGAAGTGCTATCAAGATTATCTACAATACTTATGGATGAAGATTTTAGAAATAAACTTATAAATTCAACTTCTGAGAAAGAATTTAAGGAAATAATAGATAAAAAAGAAAGAGAAAAATTTAGTGAAGAATATAAAGATGAAGTAATTGGGAAAGAAAATATAGTAAATGTTAAGAATAAAGATATTAATAAGTATCCTCAAGTTTTAGCAGTAACAGCATGTCCAACTGGAATAGCGCATACATTTATGGCAGCTGAAAGTTTAAATAAAATGGCTGAAAGTAAAGGTATATCAATAAAAGTAGAAACTAATGGTTCAGCAGGTGTTAAAAATAGACTCACAAAAGAAGAGATAGAAAATGCAACATGTATAATAGTGGCAGCAGATAAAAATGTTGAGATGGCTAGATTTAATGGTAAAAAAGTCATAAAGACTAAGGTGGCTGATGGTATACACAAAGCAGAGGAACTTATAGATAAAGCTGTAAATGGAGATGCTCCAGTTTATCATGGAGGAGAGATAAATCACAACGAACCAAATGAAGAAAGTGAAAGTGGATTTAGAAAAGTGTATAAACATTTAATGAATGGTGTATCTAATATGTTACCATTTGTTATTGGTGGAGGAATACTTATAGCCATAGCATTTTTACTTGATGATTATTCTATTGACCCTTCACATTTTGGTTCAAATACTCCAACAGCAGCATTTTTTAAGGGAATAGGAGACAAAGCTTTTGGATTTATGTTACCTGTACTTGCAGGATATATAGCATATTCTATATCTGATAGACCAGCATTTGTTGTAGGTTTTGTAGGAGGAGCTCTTGCAGGTGATGGTGGTTCCGGTTTTTTAGGTGCATTACTTGCAGGATTTATAGCAGGCTATTTAGTAGAAGGACTTAAGAAAATATTTAGTGTATTGCCAACTTCATTAGAAGGAATAAAACCAGTATTATTATATCCTTTATTTGGAACGCTTTTGATGGGGATTATAATGACGTTTTTAGTAATACCTCCAGTTACAGCAATTAATAATGCAATGGTTGGCTTTTTAAATGGTTTAGGTGGAACTTCAAAAATAGTTTTAGGGTTAGTATTAGGTGGAATGATGGCCGTAGATATGGGTGGACCTGTAAATAAAGCAGCATATGTATTTGGGGTCGCATCACTTGAATCAGGTCAATTTGAAATAATGGCAGCAGTAATGGCTGGTGGTATGGTTCCTCCACTTGCTATAGCTCTTGCAACTACATTCTTTAAAAATAGATTTACAAAAGAAGAAAGAGATTCTGGTAAAGTTAACTATGTAATGGGATTATCCTTTGTAACTGAAGGAGCTATACCTTTCGCAGCTGGAGACCCACTTCATGTTATACCAGCTTGTGTTGGAGGTTCAGCAGTGGCGGGGGCACTTAGTATGTTGTTCAATGCAGCTCTTCGTGCACCTCATGGAGGAGTATTTGTTATACCAGTAGTTACTCATCCACTTGGATATATATTAGCTATAGCTATAGGTGCTGTGGTTGGAATGATGCTTTTAGCACTACTTAAAAAACCATTAAATCAAGAAGCATAGTAAATAAAGATTATTTAATAATTAAAAATCTTTTGTTCTATAAAAATTAATATATTACTGAATTATCCTAAAGTATGAAATATAAAAAAGTGAACTTTGATATACAAAGTTCATTTTTTGTGTAAATGTATTTTAAGAGTCTTATAATTTTTAATATGTAAATTAGATTTTTTAACTAAACTGTTAACTATCAATAGAAAATAAATATAAATTTAACAAAATAGTATTAATTTCAAAAATAAATTATAAAAAAAGTATAGAAAAAAAGAATGTTGATGTCGAATTACATAGACAGAAGCAATAAAAAACCTTTTCAAATTATGATATTATGTTTTAGTACACAAAAATATAGGAAGAGGGAGTGTTATTTTTGAAATTAAAGAGTAAAAAAGTATTCTCATTATTATTGACATTAGTTTTAGGAACAATAATGTTAGTTGGCTGTTCAAGTAAAGAAGATGAAGCTACAACGCAAAATGCTTCTAAAAAAGACAAAGGGACTTTAAACGTAGGAGTATCTGTAGAATATGCACCATGGTGTTATAAAGAAAATGATGAAAATAAAGGTTTTGAAATTGATGTATGGAAAGAAATATCAAAAAGAACAGGTTATAAAATAGAGTTTAAAACAGCCAAATTTAGTGGACTTATGGGGATGTTAGATGCTGGTAAAGTTGATACAGTAGCACACCAAATGTCAACTACTCCTGAAAGAGTAGAAAAATATGATTTTTCGGATACTTATGCATATAGTAAATATAAATTTATAGTACCAGAGAATAGTACTATAAGTAAGATAGAAGACATAAAAGGTAAAAAGGTAGGTTGTGTTCTAGGTGGTAATGGAGAAAAAACTATAAGAGATTTAAATGAAAAACATAACTTAGGTCTTGATATAGTTACATATGATGGCGTACCTATGGAAAAAGATGTAGAAAATGGAAGAATTGATGTTGCATGGCTTTCAGAAGTTAAAGCTAAAACAACTATAGAACAAGGAGAGCTTAAATTAAAAGTTGCAGATATAGATACTGGTGTATATGAAGTAAACCAATATCCGTTTAGAAAAGAGGAGAAAAGTAAAGCTATAATAGAGGATGTCAATAAAGCTATAAAAGCAATGCATGAAGATGGAACATTTACAAAATTATCTGAAGCGTGGTTTGGCTTAGATACAACTAAGGAAAATTAATTGGAGGTTAAGGATGCAAGTATTTGATTTTGGATTTGCAGCAGGTATATTTCCATTAATATTAAAATATTTGACAGTAACATTTAAAATGTCTCTGTTATCTTTGGTATTGGGAATGATTGTAGCTTTACTTATAGCATTAATTGTAGATGCTAAAGTTCCGATTTTAAAAACAGTATCAAGAATATACATCTCATTTTTTAGAGGTACTCCTCTTGCTGCTCAACTTTTTTTCATATACTTTGGTCTAATACAATTAGTACCAGAACTTAAAACATTAGAAGCTTTTTCAGCAGCAGTAATAGTAATTGGTTTAAATTCTTCTGCTTATTTTGCAGAAAGTTTAAGAGGCGCTATAACATCTGTAGATAAAGGTCAAATAGAAGCAAGCTTAGCATTTGGAATGTCATATGTACAAACAATGAAAAGGATTGTCTTACCACAAGCTATAAGGGTTGCGATTCCTCCTTTTACAAATACTTTTGCAGATATTATAAAAGGAACTTCTCTTGCGTTTACTATTGGAGTTACAGAAATTATGGCAGTTGCCCAATCAGAAGCAGCAGCAAGTTATAAATATTTAGAGGCTTTTACTTGTGTAATAGTAGTATATTGGATTGTAAATCTTATATTAGGTTTTGTTCAGACTAAGCTAGAAGAAAGACTTAGTGAGGTATATTAAATTTATAGAGATATTTATAAAATTGTGTAGATATGTTTTGTTATTAAATATTACTGGAAAAGTTGATTTCCAGTAATATTTTTTTGTAACTAGAAAATGTTAATCAAAGATGCTTTAGTTTTTATTTTGTAAAACCTTTAGATTCTATACACTAAATTCTGATATGAGTTCTTAATTGTACTGACTCAATTATATAGTTACTTCTATTTATATTATAAGTCGTACAACAGATAACTCATTACAAAGACATATTTATTTTTTATACTATTTATAATAAATAAACTTGATGATGGGAAAACTATTATTATTTAATATGTAAAGGAGTATTTTAAATGAATGAGTCGTATTGGTTTTTAAATTCAAATCCAAAAGAATATAAAAAATTAGGCGAAAATATAAAAGTAGAGTGTCTTATAGTAGGTGGAGGTATAACTGGATTAACAACTGCATATTTATTAGCAAAAGAGGGTAAAAAAGTAGCGCTTGTTGAAGCTGATAAAATAGGATATGGAACTTCAGGAAGAAATACTGGTAAGGTAACTTGTCAGCATGACATATTTTATTCTAAGATAGAGAAAAAATATGGATTAGATAAAGCAAAATCATATTATAATGCAAATAATGAAGCTTTAAATTTAATTGAACAAATAATAAAAGAGAATAATATCAAATGTGATTTTAAAAAAGAACCATCTTTTGTATTTACAGAAAAAGAAGATACTATAAAGGATATAAAGGAGGAATATCGTACATGTAAAAAAATAGGAATAGATTGTGAATATCATGAAACTATAGCAGATATTCCATTAGATATAAAGGGAGCTATTAGTTTTAATAATCAAGGTCAATTTAACCCAAAGAAGTATATTGATGGATTAGCAGAAATAGCAGTAAATTTAGGTCTAGAAATATATGAAGATACACCAGTAGTCGATTTAGAAAAAGGTAAAATATGTAGTGTTAAGACAAGAGAAGATAATATAATAGAAGCTGAAAATGTTATAATTTCATCTCATAGTCCATGGTATGATGGATTGAATTTTTATTTTGCAAAAGAATATGCAGAACGTGCTTACTTAATGACAGCAGTTTTAGAAAATAAATTACTGGAGGGTATGTTTATAAGTATAGATGACCCATCCATAACTTTTAGACAATATAATGATGGAAATGAGAATTTACTAATCTTTGGAGGAGGAGACCATAAAGTTGGTCAAGGAGGAACTGAAAAAGAAATATTTAATGACTTAGAACATTATGGAAAAAAGGTATTTAAGGTAAAAGATTTTAAATGTAGATGGTCAGCTCAAGATAATATGAGTTTTGATAATGTTCCTTATATAGGTTACATTAATAAAAGAGAAAACAATATTTATGTAGCTACAGGTTTCTCTAAATGGGGAATTACTAATGGTACTGTTGCGGGAATAATAATAAAGGATTTGATAGTAAATAATAATTCTGATTATAAAGATACTTTTAATCCATCGAGATTAGGTAGTTATTTCTCAAAAGATTTTATAAAAGAAAATGTAAATGTAGCAATGAATTATGTAAGTGGAAAATTAAAAATTGGCAGTGGAGATATGCCTAAAAGTAATGGAGAAGGAAAGATTGTTAATATTGATGGGAAAAGATATGGTGTGTATAAAGATGATATGGGAGAATTTTATATTGTAGATACTACATGTACTCATTTAGGTTGTGAACTTAATTTTAATAGTGAAGAAAAAACATGGGATTGTCCATGTCATGGTTCTAGATTTGATTACAAGGGAAATATACTTGAAGGACCGGCTCTTAAGCCACTAAAGCTTTATGGTCATGGTGATAATGATGTTAATCCTAAGCTATTATAGAATTGTTTTAGAAAGGTAAAGTGTGTATGAATAAACTTTTAAAACCGATAACTATACTATTATATATAGTTTATATTTTTTCTTCTATATTTTTTGCAATTAACAAAGAGTTTGGAAATATAGGGTTAGTAGCAATAAGTTTAGTTGGTACTCTTATACTGACTTTTATAAATAAGCAAAATGAAAGATTGTTAAGCAAAGAACTATATATAGTTCTTGCTTTATTTATAATGTTTTCAGCATTGTTAGGCACTTGTTTTAATTTTTATGATATAAATTATTATGATGATTTTTTACATTTATGGTCAGGTGTAATATCTTCTATTGTGGCATTTTCTATAATCAAATATTTCCATACACAAAGAGATATAAGCAAAATGAGTAAAGTATATTTAATCATATTTGTATTTATGTTTAGTATGGGAGTAGCTAGTTTGTGGGAGATAGGTGAATTTCTAATGGATACTTTTATTGGTACTAATACACAAGCTGGTGGACTAGAAGATACTATGATTGATATGGTAGATGCTTTAATAGGTACAATTATAACTATTCCTTTTATAATAAAAAAATCAAATGCATAGTTTTAGTATTAATTACAATGGATTTAATTTTATTCATATTAGATTTTAAGAAATTATATGATAAATTAAATCCATTTTTTATGATATGTATTTGTATAAGAGATTGTATAATTTCTTATATTATGAAAATTAATTTGAAATATTTAAAAGAGTATATAATTATAAAGACAATATTTTGCGTTAAATACATATATTCTACAAAAAGCATAATATAAATTTTGTTTTTTTGTTACAAAATGCAGAACTGTATAGGTATATATATAGATGATAAATATTCTTTGACATTTAGCAGAAATTAAGCTCTTTTACTATTGTAATTTAAAAATTATATTTAATAATGTAAATTTTAATAAATTAAATGGTGTAGTAGGTAGAATATTTTTTATATAATATTAATTTTGATGATACGAAAATTAATCATTGTATACATGCATATAAATAAATATAAAAAGTTATATATAATAGGGGGAGAAGATGTTAAAAAAAATCAATTTAGAGAGCTGTTTTAAGCATGCTATAGAAAAAGGATACAACTATTTAGGTGTAGTTGTAAAAGTAGATGAAAATCATAGGGAATTAATAGTAAATACAAACAATAACTTTCAAAGTAAGCTTAAGTATTATAAGTTAGCTTATGATGAAAATTTGAATCATAATGTAGCTAATGATATGAGCATAACTGATTTTACATATGGAAATACTTTAGCAGATATTGAAAGTAAATTAAAAAAAAATTTTATATAAAATAAAAAATATATTTTTTATTTTAACAAAGTATATTTTATATAAGGTATATTACATAGTGAATAGAAAATATGTCACCTCAAAAAATCCACGCAATATCAACAAGTCTAATAATCTCAAATAAGCTTGTTAGCATTTAAATAATGCTAACAAGCTTAAGTATGCTAATCTAAGATATTTAAACAAGGAAGGTTTAAAGAATATGAGTAAAAGTATAAATGAAGAAGATGTATTGAGCTATAGACCTAATTTAAAAGTAGGTAGATTTGATGATTTTGAATATAAATCAACAAAGTGTACAAGTAAATCTATTACAGTTGAGAATTATAAAACCAACATTTTAAAATCATTTGAGAAGTATCATCCCTCAAATGTAGTATCAAAATTAAATGAACTTATATCATTATCAAAATCGTATTTAAGTTTGATAGAGAATGATGCGTACCAAGGTAAAATTATGAAAAAGTATTGTTTTTCCATTACAGAAAATGAGCAAGACACCCTAAGAGCTGAAAACTTTAATAATTTATATGGTGACTCTAAGTTTGAAAGTTACTTAGAAATTTTAAATATAAAAAATGAACTATTGAATATAAGAAAAGTTTTTGTAGAGGGAATTTATACAACCAAAAAGAATGATTATTCATTTGATGATGTGGATTATTCATTTATTGACAAACTGAATCAATATGAATATGAAAAAAGTAATCATAACATAAATTATTTTTCGCTATTTTATGATATTCAAAGTGTATTTACTTTATTAGAATACTGTAATGATATAGAAAAAATAGTTGAAAAGCTATATTTGATTGAAAATAACAAAAAAAGAGAACCAATAAATTCAGAAACTTATATTATTCTAAGTAAAAAGTTTAATCTTATAAATAAAACTATGAAGAATGATTTATTTAATGATAAAAGTATTTATGGAAATATAGAGACTTGTTTACACAATATGTTTTTAGCTAAACATGATGTAAATACATTTATAAATGGTTTTATGAGTTTAGATGTTTTGAAAGATGATTACAGTTTAGTTAATGAAATAAAGGAAGATAATTTAAATGATATAGAAATTAGAATTGATGAACTGATAAATGCTTGTATGTTATCTGTAATTTATAAAAGAGATGTTTACAATTCCTTATGGAATAAATCAAAAATAAGAGAATTTTTTACTAAATAACTTACAATAGAGAAAGATAGTTGGTATATTCAGAAAATGAAAAGTATTAATAAGGAAGGTGAATATATGGCTGTTAAACAAAAAAATATTAAAAAGAAAGATAAAGAAGAGCTTTATTCAAAAGCAGTAAGAATAAAATGTTGTTATTGTATTAAAAAAGAAGGTTGTTTATATCAAGCAAGAAAGGAGTCTAGTGAAAGTTCAGGTTATATAACTTATTGTACATTAACTCCAAACATTCCTAAAAAACAACGTAAAAAAATAAAACGTTAGCCAAAGGAGAAAATATATGAAGAACTATTTAAAAAAGAGATTAAGAAACAGGGGGTTTTGGGTTTCTCTATCAGCGATGTTAGTACTTACAATACAATCTTTTGGATATGTTGATATACTACCCAAAAATTATTCTGATACAGTAAATTGCTTTTTAGCTTTGCTCACAGCACTTGGAATATTGAATGATAATTCTACAGAAAATAAGTGGTATTTAGATGATAAGCAATAAAGTTTCTTAAATAGCTAACATATTTATATTCTAAAAAACTTTTCAAAAATATTTATAATAAAAACAAAGGAGATAGTATTATGATTTTTAATGATTTGAAGATACCAAGAGGTAGTTCTTTTGACCCAATGCAAGGAGTTAGATCTATAGACAATATAGATGGAGATGTTACAGAACTTGTCATAGTAGAAGGGGAAGTCAATGTAAATGTAATTGGTCAATATACTTTGAAGTACTCAGCCCCAGATAAATCTGGAAATATAACAACAATAAATAGAACAATAACAGTTGTAGATACAGGTTCACCTATAATAAGTGGAGCTGATAATAAGACTATAAATTTATTGGAAGAATTAGATTTAAGGGCTGGAGTTACAGCGATGGATGATATTGATGGAGATTTAACTGATTCTATAACTATAGAGGGAACAGTAGATAATACTATACCTGGAGACAATAGTATTGTTTATACTGTGGAAGATAAATCTAAAAATAAAAGTATAGTAAATAGGATAATAACAGTTGTTGATAATATAGCTCCTATATTATCTGGTGTTGAAGATTGTATTGTAGAGTATGGTTCAACATTTGATTCAAAGGATGGAGTTACTGCTAATGATAATATAGATGGAGATTTAACTTCTAAGATAGTAATAGAAGGAGAGGTTAATACTTCTATTTTAGGAGAACAAGTATTAACATACAAAGTTTCAGATGTATCAAACAATGAAGCAAGTGTTGTAAGAAAAGTTACTGTTGTTGATACTGTTAAGCCAGTGTTTACAGGTATAGATGATTTAATATTAAACCTAAATGATAAATTTGATGCTTTAGAAGGTGTAACAGCTGTAGATGAAGTTGATGGAGATTTAACAGATTTAATAACTGTTGAAGGTGGAGATTTAGTTGATACATCTGTTGTAAAAGAATATCAAGTTACTTATAAAGTATCTGATAAATCATCAAATGAAACTGTGGCAGTTAGGCTGGTATCAGTAATAGATAATATACCTCCAGTATTAACTGGTGTTGAGGATAAAACTATAGAAGTGGAACCAGTACCTAAAGAAGAAGTTTAATAAATAGTATAATAGAGGTGAAATTATGAGTAACTTTAATGTCGCTTATAGTGCTGGTGGGAACTTAGATAAAATAAAAAAGGTTGAAAATATAGAAGAAATAAAGAACATAGAAAGTATAGAAAAAATAGATAGCCTATCTAAAATAGAAAAAATAGATACTCTTAAAAATATTGAAAACTTAGAGCAAGTTAAAAGCGTGGAAAAACTTGAATCTGTTTCTAATATAGATAATCTCAATGAAGTTAATGTAGTAAATGAAATAAAGGAGATAGGAAGTATAAGAGGATTTGCATCAAAAACACAACCATATAATTATATGAGACTAATAGAAGTTCCAGCACTTAGAGGAGTATTTGAAGAAGAGATAGTTTTGTTTCCATCTGAGGTTGAGATTCTTGCTATATCTGTTACATGTAGTGGATATGGAGAAAATGACCACTATAATTTATATTTTAATGGGCAATTGTGGTTTAAAGATTGGTATTTAGGGGAAGTAAAAGAAGGTCTTTTCTTAGGCTCATCTACATATGTATATCTAGCACCTTCAGATTCAAGAGTAGTTTTAAAATTTCATAATGATAGTGGAACTTCTAAGAAATTATGGTTTGGTATAAGAATGTTAAAAGACCCAGAACCAATTTAGATATGGAAAGGAAAATTAAATATGTTAAGTAATGAAATAAAAGACTTTGTCTTCCATGAGTTTAAAACAGATGCAGATAGTTTTGTAAAAGATTTAGCAAATGTTTTAGCTTTAGGAAATTATACTAAAGAAGTAAAAGATGTATCTGGAAATTTAATGAGAAAGTCATTGCCTTCAAAGGAGGATTGTTGGAATATAGTATATCCAAATCCAAATTTTAAACTTATAAAAGATAGAGAAGTCTCTTCTTTTGATGAAATAAATTCAAGAGAATATGAGATAATAACTAAAGCTCAGATTTCTAAAATAACTGATTCTGTTGTTGTAAGAGCTGTTACAAGACCAGCTGATAGAATCACTCAACAAACAACAAAAGTTGGTTCTGAGGAAATTTCAAAATATGGACTTCTAGATGAAGCTATAGAAGAAAATACTGTTATGTATCTAGAAGTGTACTTTCCAAAATATTTATGTGATACAGAATTGGATGACCCTACTCAACAACGAGATGGAAAAACTGTACCAAAGGTTGTAAATCTAAAAACTGGTGTAAAAGATGCACAAGCTAGAAACTATCATAACTGTTATATGAGAATTTTTGATAATCCAAATAAGGATTATTCTGGGCCAGCAGAAAATGTTATAGATATGGTAACTGGAGATATAGCTGAATTTAATTCTGCTTCATCTGAATGGTGTAAATTATCTTGGTTCACAGATTTTGATGAAAAGTTTAAATCTGAGCTTGGTATAACTGGATCAGATGCTCTCTTAAGAATTCCTATTACATCTTCATTAAATAATAAGACTAAAATAAGAGTACTTGCTAATGTACATCCGAATAGAGTACTTATAAATGTTACAGGAAATCCAAATGTAGATTATGAGGATAATAGATATTTAGTTGGTCAAGCATATATAGGTTCTATTGACAGTTTTGATTTTGCTAAAAAAGACATAGCTGGAAATTTTGGTATATTTGCAACTTCTTCATCTGTGCCTTCTATACCAAAGTTTAATATTAAATATAGTGAGCCTTTTAATGGAGTTAATACACTTGGAACTGATAGTGGAAAAACATCAGGAAAGACTGTTATATCAAATGCAGGAGCTAAATCAGCATGGGTAAATATAGGTACATTCCCTTGGTTGAACAATTCACTATTTAGTACTAGACCTGCAGATACTGTAATAAAATATACATATAATAGAAGGGATATACCGAGAGATTTTGGAGCAAATATTGCAGGTGGAAAAACGACTATATATGAACCTAGTTTACAAGTTACAATAGGTGCATCTGTAAATAGTGAATTTGTATCTGAGTTTGGATTAATGAATCCAAATGTAAAATATAATAACGGATATGGAACATATTATATCACAGCTAATGCAAGAACATCCATATCAAGAGAAAAAGTTACTTTTCCGTCGGAGCTGCCAATAACTATAGATAAACCAATAGTAAAGGACATGACAGTTGAAGTTCAGGTAACTTATAATGAACAAGACTTATACAACTATATAAGAAAATATGTAGCACAAAATGATGGAAAAAGTTTTTTAAATGACTTAAGCTACTATATCTATGGTTCACAAGATGGAATGGTTGAAAAACCAATTTATTTTTATCTAGGTTTTGATGAGGTAGAAGAAAGAACTACTCAAGAAGGCGGTTCAAATAGAGATAAGTATGGAAATCTCGTGGATATAAAATACCATCAGACTTATGGTGTACATACAGCAAATGGAACGACAGATTTTGCAATGTATAAAACAGATTCTGCTGACTATTTCCAAAGTCACTATTTTATGTTCTCATCAACAGAGCAATTCATGAAAAAGCACATGTATGGTAAATCAGTTTATACAAACGAATACTTTGCAGATAGAATAAAAATTGTTCATAGTGCAGAAGGTGTTCGTGGAGCTTTATCAGGTATGATAGTGATAGATGCTGAATCACTTTTCCCATTTGATGAATTAATAGTAAACAAATCTTTTGAGAAATACGAAGACAAACCAGAAGAAACATATATATACCTTCCATTAACTACTCCTTATACTCCTTTTGCAAATTCCCCAAATGAAAGATATGGTGTTGGAATATTAAAAGAACTTAAATATAATGAAAGCAATGATGATTCTAAGTGTGAAGCTGCATTAAGAGAAATACAAGATATGTATAAAGATATTTATTCTTGTACAAACAATACAGAATCAGTTTATTTTTCTGATAAAACAAATAATGGATTAGAAATAATATGGGATTCTTCTGATACGAATATATTAAGTTTTTCTAAAGGAGCAGATGTTGAAGAACCTACAATAGAATTAAAAATATCTCCTGAAAACCCGACTTTAACAGTTGGAGCAAAAAAATCTCTTTCCTTACTTGAAGGAGAAGAAATAATCGCGAATGATAAAGTAATTTGGATTTCATCAAGTGAAAGTATAGTTACTGTTTCTCAAAATGGAGAATTGACAGGGGTAAAAATAGGTGGAGCTGTTATAACTGCTAGATATAAAAGCAGAAAAGTCCAAACCGAAGTAAATGTAAATGCTACAGATGAGTTGAATGAATCAGATTTACCAGAAGAACCTGTTATATAAAATATGATTAGAAATGGAAAGGATGAATATTAATGTTAGGTATAATTAATAGACCAGATTTCTATGAAGGGGATAAGGAAATATACTTATCTGCCAATGTAAAGTCTGGAGAAGTCTCTAAAACTAAAAAATTTAAGGTGCTTGTAAAAGCATCAAAGCGAACTGATTTACAAAGTGTCCTAGAGGATATAGGAAACATATCTATACCAAGTATAGTTACAGAAAATCTAACATTTATACAAAAAGGTAGTTGTGGTTCGACTATAGCATGGTCATCTTCTAGTCCAAATATAATAGGGCAATCAGGAAGAGTAACAAGACCTGTCTTTGGGGAAGCAGATGCAAAAGTTACTATAAATGTTATTGTATCAAAGGGAAGTGTAAGTAGAAGTAAAGAATTTAAGGTTACAGTACCAGCATGGACTCAAGAAGGTGAAGTTGAATCTGCAGCTAATGCAATAACTTGGGAACTTATTAGAAATAAAAATTCTGATATAAATAAGGTTACAACTGATTTAATACTTCCAACTACAATAGGAAATGAAATAGCAATAACATGGACTACAAGTAATTCTACTTGTCTAAGTGATAAAGGGGTAGTCACTAGACCTGCATATAAAGATGGTGATAGTATTGTATCTGTTACAGCAACTCTTACTAAGGGTGAACTTACATCTATGAAGACTATAACTAATATTAGAATACTTAAACAAGACCCTACTAATCAAGAAAAAGTCGATGATTTTGTAAAAACTTTTGACTTTGCTTCATATATTGCACCAAATAAATCATTAACAGAACTTAGCAATAATTTTACATTACCTGCTAAAGTTGAAAATATGTCATTAGCTTTTTCAGCACTTGATAATGAAAGTGAAGATTTAACATCAGCAAATATAAAATTAGAACTTGATAGTCAGGCTCTTTCTTATAAAGCTACAATAGTAAGACCTAGTTCTAGTCTTGGTGATTTTAGTTTTAATCTAAAAATCGAAGCAAAAATCACTGTCTCATTAGAAGGAGAAACATCAGAAGAAATTAAGGCTTCTAAGATATATTCAGCTAAGATATTAGCTATGATTGAAGAATAGATGATTGCAACTTTTAAGTTTAGCACTGGCGTTTTCGTCAGTGCTAATTTTAAATATAATCTTTCTGGAGATGAAAACTCTATAAATATATTTTATAAGTTAGAATGTGAACGTACAGAAAGTAATATAGAAAATACTTTGTTGAGGTTAAAGAATGACAGAAGGTCAGTGAATATTAGTAAAAAACAGAAATTTTTTATAAAAAGTAAGAAGTCTTTACAACCAATATCAGTTAAAAATATCTATCTAAATAAAATATCTAAAAAGCTATATGATAGAAATAGTGATGAATGTATAAATTGTTACAAAAATTTTAAGGAATTTAGAAATTTTAATGATGTATTGAAGTATTTAAGTAGAGAAGATCAGTATTTAGATAAATCAATTATAGAGCATATATTATTTGTAGAATATAAAGATATTAGAAATAAAATTCAAATAAATAATGATTATAATACATTTCAGACTAATCAAAATACGTTGTCTTTCCAAAATAATATAACAGAAGTAAGTAATATTGATAAATATCTAAAAAATTATGATTATGAAGATATGATAGACATACCAAGTAAACAAATTTTTGGAGACAATATAGATATAAATATAAGTAAAACAGAAAATGATACATACATATTTAATTTTGAAAAAAATATTAGAGATTGGGATAAAAAAATAAATATAAATGATTATATAAATCTTGAGAGTTCAATAAACAACAAAATATTTATAGAAAAACTAAAGTTGGTTGAAGGCTATATTAAAAACTTATTCATAGATTCACAAAAACTTATAAAAGATGGAGACTTGAGAAAGATTCTTGTTGAAGAAAATAAAACATCTACATCAAATTCTTCATCTGATGTATATATTAATTTGCCTTATTTTATTGATATACCAAACATATCAGAGATTTTAATAAATGACAATATAAAGCTGAAAAATAATTTTAACAAACAAATACTTATAGAAGATAAAAAGTATTTATCAAAGGGATATTCAAGTAAGATACAAACATTTTTAGAATCTAAATACACATTATATAAAGGTGAAGATTATATAGAGTTATATAACTTACTAGACAATATTGAAAAAAACATATATGGTAGTCTTCATGTTATAGATAATATTAAAAATTTTACACATGCAGGTTCAAATATTCAAATATATGAGATACTTGATAGTTATGATTTTGTAAAAGGTAAACCTACATTTAACTTATATAATATAGATGTAACTACAAGAAAGGCTGACAATCAAAAAATTTATATTTCTAGTATAGATTTATTTTCCAAATACTATAATCCAAAGTTTGATTTTAAAAATGATGAATATAACTTATTAATATCAAAATCTAATAATAAGGAAACATCAATAAAGGAATATGAGTTATTTGGAAAATATCAAGAAGGTAATTTGTATTATACTGACCTAATTGTATATCCAGATTACCTTTCAAAATCTTCATTATATGTATTTGAAAACTATATATATAAGATGTTAGTAAGTAGCAAATACAATCTTCTAATAAATAAAGAATTTGAAAAAGGAACAATACAAAAAAATGACTTTAAAACATTTTATGATTCTAATCTGATAAATTTTTATAAAGAAAGTAGTTTATTAAGTATTTCAAGCCATATAGATGAGTTATATAAATGCAATGCCAATCTTTATAATATGTATCAAATTCAATTTGGAATAATAAAAAAAATCAAAGGTGTATTATCTAACAAATCACCAATTGAATTAAAACTTTCAAAGTCACCTACATATAAAAATGATGATGGATGCTTTGGAGTTGGGACAGAATATTTTCCTGAGTTTGTGGTTATTGATGGAAGTCAAGATGAACTAATTCTTCCCAAAAACGGTTTTGATTATAATATATATAAAGATAAGATATTTGGTGACAACTTTATAATAGCAGATAAGGACAAGTATGTAAAAAAATATACACAAGCAGGAAATCAAGTAATTGAATTGCCTATAGAAAATCCAGTAGATTATTTTGCGAGTATAGCAATAGATGTTATAAATATAGATGTTTCTGTTATGAAATATGTTCTTGATACACTATACAATCAATGGAGGCATAATATTTATAGATATGCTGGTATAGAGCCTGAAAAAGCTATAAAAGATTTAATAGATTCAACTATGAAATATATAGGTGAAAAATATTATTGGGATAGATGTAAAATACCACATCTTGAAAGAACATTGAAACTTTTCTTATGGTATGCAGAAATGAGTATATTATGTAATTCAGAGTATGAAGTTGTATATATAAGAGAAGACTGTGAGATTGATTACTCTAAAAGAACACTGGGAAATTTAGAAAAAAACATATTATATATTGATAACTTAGAATTGACCAACGATTTTGTTTTATCAAGTAAACAAAAAGGTATAAACTCTGGATTAAAATTTAAAGTTAATCAAGAATTTGATTTACAATTAAAATTTAAAGCTTATATGGAAAATAGTGGCGTGCTAGAAATACATATAGGAGAAGAAATTTATACATTCTTAGGAGATGAAAAGCCATCTTATAATATAGATTTGACAATTCCAAAAGAAGTTAAAGAAGTAGAAATTTTGTTTTTTTATGATAATGATGAATCTTTCATAGATATAGCAGTTTTCAAAATAAAAGATATGTTCAATAAAGCTGTTAATATAAAGTATCTTGGAAAGCTTGGAAAAACGAATAAAACTGTTGAATATTTGATAGATATGTTAACTATTGCAGGTGAATCTATAGAGGATACACAAGTTAAATTGGGAATTCAAAACTCAGTACAAGTTGCATATGCACTTGATACATTTAAAGATTACATGTTTAAACATCATGATAATAAAGAAAAAGGTAGACGAAGAGTAATCAGGAAATAACAAGTATAAATTACTAAGTAATTATCAAAAATGTTAGAAGGGAAGAGATATTATGGTAAATTATCAAATTCAATACAAAGAGAAAGTAAATCAAAATGTATTATCTGGACCACCAAATGAAGCAAATGAATTTTGGAGAGTAGTATGTGACATGCCAACTTTACAATCAGCAATAGCAACTACTAAATCACTAGTGAAAAAATATGGGTATGAAAATTTTCAGATATGTAAAGTAACTAGTATAAGGGTTGAAGTTCATGCAGAGTAAAAAAAATTTGAATAAAATATCTACAGGACATATATTTAGTGAGGAATTTAATGGTGCAATGAATCCTCTATGGGATATATCTCCAAGTGATAATAATAGAATCACCTTTACAGGTGATTCTATTAAAATACTTGAAAATGCTGACAAAACAGAATTATTGATACCATGTCCAAAAGAGTCTGGATATGTATTTCAAACACATATAAGATATGAACCAAAAGAATCTAATAATGGTGGTTGTATAGTAAAGTCTATTACAGAAAATTACATAGAATGCGAACTATCAGCAGAAATGGAATTAATATATTATTCATATTTAAAAGTAATATATTCTGAGAACTTTGTATTAAATCTTAGAGCATCAAAAGATGGATTAAATTGGGAAGATTTTGGAAGTACAAAATTACTTGATTCTAATTCTATAGGATATTATCTAAATGACAATAAAAATTCATTAGAAATATTTAATTGTGAAATGTATAAGAGTAATTTTATAACACTTATAGGAATTGATAAAACACAAAATATTAAAATATATGATGAAAATAATGAAGAAATAGTTACAAAGATAGATATGAAATATACTAAAGATTCTGTTGTAGTTGATTTATCATCAAAACTTTTTCCAATAAACAATGTAAGGATAGAAGTCGAAAGTGAAGGTAGATTATTTGACAGTGTGACTATAGACAAGTTGTATGGTGGAGATGTGTATTCATTTGAACCAGAAATTAAATTTATTGTGGATGAAGCTAATATAAATAATGGTGATTTTGATTTAGGATTAGTACAAGGTAAAGATAGAGTTTATGAGTTAAAAGTAGCAAATGAAGGAAATCTTACTAAAACTGGAATTTTAAAAATAGTAGGAGTTTCTAGTTATGATAAAGGCAATAGCATGGCTTATTTGATGCCATATGGGGATTCAAGTGGAAATTCTGATTTATTTAAAGAATTAGAGGTTAGTTTGTTGCCTGGAACTACAACTAAGTTTTTGATTAAAATAATAAAGGACTCTAGTTGCATAACAATTGATGATAAATATAGTTTTAATATTATATTCATGTAAGGTGGTAGGTGAGATGGGTGTAAAAATAAAAAGATATGGAAAAACAGAATATTTAAATGACCATAATCAATTAAAAAATACGGATATAGAAGATCAACATCCAATAAAAGCTATTACTGGATTGAATAAAAAACTAGATGATATAGACAACAATATAAATATTAATGTAAATAATATAAGAAGTAACAGAGAAGATATAGATATTATTAATAGAATGATAGAAAATGGAGAGATTGGTGGAGGTTCTGGTGGTGTAGCTGATATAACTCCCCTTATTGAAAGAGTAAAAGTGTTAGAACAAAATGTAGTTATACTAAATGGTAATAATTTGGAACTAAAAGAGTTCGTGGCTAATATATTATGTGAAGTAAATCGTTTAGAGGGTGAGCTTGTGAAAACAAAGCTTATTGTAGATGAGTATCATAAAAATACTAATTTAAATAAAAATAGTTTTACTGACACTTTGATAAATGATGACTATATACAAAATCTAATTGATTGTAAGATTGATATAAATAATGATAATGTGACATAAAGTGAGGTGATAACATGCAAGGAATAGATAAACACACTTTAGTATACTTAAAAGCAGAAGATTTCATTGACAGCAGTTTTAATAATATAGAGATAACTTCTGGCGGTGCTCAAATTATAGATGATGGTTGTTTTGGAAAATGTTTTAATTTTACAAATGTAAATCAACGATTAAGAGTTCCAGATGGTTCATATAAATTAAATGATGAATGGACTATAGATTTTAGATTATATATGAATTCACTAAGCACTCCTACAACTTTTGATATTTTAGGTAAAGGATACTATCAAGGTGGAGTTAATAATGGATTTGTTATTAGAATAGAAGATAATGGATTAATTCGTATTATGTTAACCACTGGTTCAACAGTAAGAAACCAATTATTCACTTCAACTAAAGTTATAAAGGCTAATATATGGCAACATGTATGTTTTATGTACAAAAATTATAATTTAAGCATTTATATTGATGGGAAATTCGCATGTTCTTTTGTTGATTACAATGTAGATATAAATGGTACAGGTAGAGATTTAATCTTAGGTGGAGGATGGGAAAATGATTCTACTAGAACCTCAAATCATAGAATAGATGAATTTAGAATTTCTAATATAGCAAGATGGACAGACGATTTTGAAGTGCCAACAGAATCGTACTATTATTCTCCTAATATTGAGATAGTGGAACAAACAGAACATCATATAAGTTTTAATGTATTATCAAATACAACTACTGTAAATAAAGTTAAAGTCTATATAAATAATGAAGTAGAAAAAGAGTATATTGATACCTTTGAAAACTTAATATTTGATATTATATATGATGATAAATATATAATTGGAGAAAATGAAATAAAATTTGTTATTGAATACAATGAAGCTAAGAATGTAGAAGAAAAGATATATCATTATAGACAAAGAATTGATGAGAATACAGTGTTCTTTCTAAATGGAACAGATATAATAGATAGCAGTTATAATCCCAAAGTTATAAACAATAATGGAGTAACAATGTCTGATGGTGGTAAATTTGATAAATTCTATAATATGAAATCTGGATATCTACAAATACAAAATTTTAATCCTCACTTTAGAAATTTTTCAATAGAATTTTATTTGAAGTTTAATGATAATAGTACACAAGATATATTATTTGATACTAGAGTTTCTTCTTATAACAAAGGATATTTAATTTATACAGAATCTAAAAAATTAACATTCTATCTTAGTGATTATTCATATTCTTCTATAGATTATTCAAACTTCGATAAAAGTGTTTACCATCATTTCGCTTTTGAAATTAAAGACTACAAATATATAAAGATTTATCATAATGGTATACTTAAAAAAACAGATACTTTATCTGAAATACCACAAGAACATGCAAGCAACAACATATATATGTCAAAAAGATGTGATGGAGGTAATTATCGTTTTACTAATGAATTAAGCATGTTTAGAATTTCTAATGTAAATATATACAATGAAAATTTTACACCAACAAATATTCTATATTGTTACGAACCTATATTGAAGGCAAACCAAGCATCTGAAAATCAATTAATATTATCAATAAATGATAAATCGAATGTAATGAATAAGCTTGAAATTTTCATAAATGGGATATTAAAAGAAACTATAGTAGATGATTTTAATAATATCAATTTTAATTTATTATTAGATGCTTACAGTGAAGGATTTAATAAATTTGAATTGCTAATGACATTCAACAATATTAAGCGTATTATAAAAAGGTTTAAAATTTATAAAAATAAAGAAAAATTAATACTTACAAGTAAATCTTTTGAAATTAAAAAAGTTCTATTTGATAAATCATATACTCATTTTAAACCTTTCTTTTTGGGTCGTGGAAGTGTTAATGTTTTATACTCAACAGATGATAATGGATTTACTTACTGCGATATTAACACTTTTACACAAATAAATTCAAATAATATAAAATTAATGTTTTTGATGGATTCAGATACTATAATTGATGCCTATAAAATTTATGTGAAAGATTGTATTGATATAAGTATCATTAACTTTGATGAAGTTTTACCTCCACCAAACAATATAGACAAATTCCCAATAGCTGGTGGTGGAGGACTTAGTGAAGAATTATTTGATGCAATAAAAAGTAATTTTGATATTTTAAACAATAAAATAATAGAAGAACAAAAATATATAAAAGATATAAACGATAGAATTATCTCAGTAGAAGATAAAGTATATGATATTGAATTTGATGTAGATGAATATCATAAGAATTCTGGTTTAAAATATAATAGACTAACTGATACTTTTGTTGATTATAGATATATAAAACAATTAATAGATTGTGAATTAGATATTACTAATGACAGTGTTACATAGAAAGAAGGTGAATAAATGGCTACAGTTGGAGATATACTTCCTCAACCAGAAATGGGTTGGAGAAGATATGATGATAATTATGTAAATATATTATACTCTAATCTATATCACAGATTTGATTTAAGTTCATGTTATGGTGGAGCATGTACATGTATTTCAAATGTATCACATGATAAAACTAATATCAATTTTAAATTTATTGGTACAAAAATAAGATTAATATGTGTTACCTGTGTTGATAGGTCTAATATTGTTGATATTAGTATTGATGGAGTCATTGAGCAGTTCAGCACTAGAGAAAATGTAAATAATATTTCTAAAATAGTATATGAAAAATTAAACTTGTATAATAAAGTACATAATGTTGAAATTTCAGTAAATAAAAATAGCGTAGTTCACTTTTTCTTAGATTGCATAGATATAGATGAAAATGGATATATGATGGATTTAATTGAAACTAAATTAAATAAAAAATCTACATTAGAATCTATGGAAATAGGAGATATAATTCCTTGTAAATATATAGCCCCTATTTCTGGGAAAGTAGGATATTTTTCAGAACTTGGAATTTGTAATTGTGATGGAATAGATGTAGACACTTCATCAGATACACCAGATGGAAAGTTTTATTTTATAAAAGTTGATGATAATAAATTTATTGCTGATAGAAATGTTCAATCATCTATTTCATGGAATGAATTAAATAAAAGTAAATTAACTTGTAAAATGTTTTCTCCAAATTCTTTAGTATTTGATGGTAAATCATCATATGTAAGTGTACCTATAGAAAAAATCAGAACCACTAAAGAGATAACAATAAAAATAAGAGTATATTTAGAAGACTGGACAGTTGGGGCAGAACATAGATTTTTTAGCTGTACACAAGTTGGCGGTTATGCTTGTTGTTATGTACCAGAAGATAGATATTTTAGATTTGAAATTTCTACAAATTCTACAAGTTCATATTTTATTACTGGATTTAATGTTGACACCTCTACTAATGGATGGAAAACTTTTTATATATCGTATAATGGAGAATCATTTAAAATATATGATGGATTAACTTTAAAATCAAATGAAAAACAAAAGGCTTCTGTTATATATGGAAATACAAGCCACCTTGTATTAGGAGGAGAACCTGGATTTGGATTTGACGTATCCGGAGATACTAGATTAACTGGAAAAATATCAGAGTTTGCAATATGGGATAAAGCAATAGACCCAGCAACTATAGAATATAATCTGACTGGTAATGAAGAAAATCTAATTTGTCTACTAAAATCTACTAATGCAATTGGAGATAGGCTTTATGATTTATCGCCAACTAAAAATACTGCAACTATTAGTAATTGTGTAAAAGAATATGATTATATTAATGATTATTATTATACTATTCCAAATGGAGGTATAGCCTATAATGATGATACAATTGTATCTTTTCCAAAGAAAGTTTTAACATCAAATGAAAGTGATGACTACATTTTAGAACAAAGTTCAACATACAGTGCAGGATATCTTGCGTATTTGGCTTTCAACAAAACAAATATAGATTCTAATGACTGTTGGCATAGTAATTCTGAAGCTAATCCATATATAAAAATATCATCAAAAAAAGAAAAAATACTAACTTGTGGGTTTATGTTAACCAACAGAAATTGTCCTGGCTCCATCCAACCTCCATCCTCTTGTACTGTATATGGAAGTAATGATAATACAATTTTCGAAAAGATATATGAAACATCAAATTTGCCTTCAGGAAATAAAGCAACTTCTTGTCATTATTTTAATTCGCAAGTAGAATATTTACATTATAAGTTTAATTTTCAACGTGTGGATTCATATGTAGCTATAGGTGAATTAGAATTATTTAAAGAAGATGAATATAAAAATACATCTCCAAGTTTAATTAATAAAAATAAAGGTGGCTGGCCAACAGAAAACGATTGGGATAAATACATAAGAAATAGTGATTTAAAAGGAAATATAACATCAGGAGATAATGATATATGGAATTATAACGATATAGCTTCCTTATGTAAAGAGAAAGTTGTTACAGGATTAAAAGATATTAACAATGAAAATATAGAACCAACAAGTGGAAATATATTAATACCAATTCGTGGGAAAACTGAAGATGTTGACGATTTGTCAGCAAAAAGATTTAATATATATTTATCTTCATCTGTTGCTAAAAATACAGGGTTTAGACCTATGTTAATTACAGAGGCAGGTGGAAAAAATGGCTAATATAGGAAGTGGTTTGCCACAACCAGAGCAAGGATGGAAACGATATGATAATGCAGATAGCAGAATAAAATATATAAATAAATGGACTATATATAATAATAATACATCTGCTTATAACAATACATCTTGCATATCCAATTATAAGCATAATGAGAATGGTGCATTAGAATTTAGATTTACTGGTACAAAACTACGATTAATGGATGCTGCTTCTGATGCTTCTCATACTAATAAATGTACTATAGAAATAGATGGAGAGAAATTTATAGCTAGCCAATGTACACCAAGTCTTGTACATCCTAATTACATTTATCAAATGTTATTTTTTGAAAAACTTGATTTAATTGATAGTATTCATACAGTTAAATTATATATAGAACCAGGAACTTCACCACCTACGAGTGCTCCTTATGGAGATCACTACTTAAGTCTAGATTCAATTGATATTGATACAAGAGGACAATTACTACATTATAAACTAGAACCAAATAAAATAATTAATGATATTCAAGTTGGAGAATATATATCTTGTGATTATACTTATGATAATGGATTTTCAAATTTTGGTGATGGAAAAACATTAAACTTTATCTGTGTTAAAAATAATTTTAATCAACATATCTTAATTTCCGATACAGTAATTCCAAACTTAAGCTTTGATGAAATAAACAATAAAGGTTTTATTTATGGAAAAGAATTGGATAATAACCCATATAAAGGTTACTCATGTATTATAAAATCAATTACAGACAGTCCATATAATGACAGTTACTTACATTCAGAATATAATAAATATATTTTAAATTCTACTTTAAATGACTTAATTATTTCTGGAAATAAAGATATATGGCATCACAATTTAGTATCTATAACTGACACTTTTTCTGATTCAGATAATACTAAAGTGATAATTAGAGGTGGTACAAGTTCAAATTTATATAATGTGGTAAATACATCTACTAAAAACGACACAATCGGGTTTAGACCAGTTTTAATTATAAATAATATATATTTATATCCAGAATTTAATATTGATTATACTTTTGGAGAATGTGATGGGATTATAAGCTTAACAAATATATTATTAGACAAAACAATAGAAGTATCAAAAATAAAAGTTAAAATAACAGATAAAAATAACATAGAGATATTATATACAGATTTATTAAGTGTAAATGAAGATAATTTAAATTTAGATATAAGTAATATTGAATTGTCAAATGGAGTAAATCTCCTAGAAATCATTATAGAAGATGAAAATGGCTATATTTCAAATTCTAAGTTTATAAAAGTATTTAAACATAATAAAGGTATTATTCAATATTCTAAAATAATCTTGACTGAAAATATATCATTTGATAGAGAGTATAAAAATATGAAAGTTAAATTAAAATCTACTGGTGCAATTATTGGAATTTACACTATAGATAATATTAATTACAATGTTTTTGACATAAATTCTATTTTTAACATAAATTCAAATAACGTTAATCTACTATTATTAATGGATAAAGATACTGTTTTAAATGCATATAAATTAATTTGTGATGATATTGAACCAATTAATTTTGATAATATTGAATTAAATCCACTTCCTCCATATAGCGAAGGAGGCTCAGAGTCTGTAAACAAAGAAGAGATAGTAAAAATAGTAAATGAAATTGTAAATCCGAAAATTGATTTAATAAATAAAAATCTAAATATATCTGATTTAAAAATTCAATTAAAATATGATAAAGAATTAAATCTTTCAGCTAATTATACATCTAACTATTATATAGACACTAAACTCGATACATTAGAAAGAGAAGGTGAATAACATGACCAGTACTGGAAATATACCTGTTCAAACAAAAACTGGTTGGAAAAGATATGACGATAATCATATAAATATATTGTATTCTAAAAATTACAAGAGAACATCATTAAGCACATGTTATGGTGGTTCATGTTCATATGTTATTGATGCACCTCATGATGAAACTAATATTAATTTTACATTTATTGGAACAAAGATAAGATTGTTTTGTGTTAAGTTTAGTGATAGGTCTGATGTAGTTGATATCGATATTGATGGTGTAATTGAACAATTCAGTACAAAAGACAATAGTGGCAATATTTCTACAGTGGTATATGAAAAGTTAGGATTAGAAAATAAAATACATAATGTTAAAATTTCTGTAAATAAAAAAAGTCAATATGTTCACTTCTTATTTGATTGTGTAGATATAGACGAAGATGGGTATATCTTATCCCCAATAGAGGGTAGATTAACACAACTAACTTCAATAGAAGATATGGAGATAGGAGATATAATATCTTGTAGATATACAGCTTCTACTGCTGGAAAAATAGGAGATTTTTCAGAATTGGGAAATTGTAACTGTGAGGAAATTACAAGGGATGTATCAAATTCAACTCCAGATGGAAAATTCTTTTTTGTTAAAGTAGATGATAATAAATTAATAGCAGATAGAAATATACAAAATAATATATCTTGGAATGAGATTAATGGTAATTTAGACATATTTTATAAAGAAAAAATATTTCCTCTAAATGTTTGTGAAAGTGATGAAACAGATGAATATGTTTTAAAAGCCAGTAGTGTGTACAATGAGAGATATGCATACAAAGCTTTTGGAAGTAAACTAGGATGGCATAGTAAAGGTTTTGGCTACCCACACACTTTGCAAGTTACTTTCAAAACTCAACCTCAAAGAATAAATTTTTATAAATTTCATTTTGGAAATAGTGAACAATACCCACAATCTGCAACAGAATGGACTATAGAAGCTAGTAACGATGAATTAAATTGGGTTATTTTACATACAGTTAAAGAAAATCCTGCTCCAAAACATGACCAAATAAAAAACTATATGTTTAAAAATGAAAATTTTTATAAACATTATCGAATAAAAATAACAAATTCAAATTCAGTTGATAAAAGTGTAGCCATAAAATGTTTAGATTTCTTTTATAAAGAATTTTCTATGTGTTTACCAGATGGAGGAGTAGCATATAATAACGATATAACAGTATCTTTCCCTAAAAAAGCTTTAAATTCAATTGAAACTGATGAATACATATTAAGTGCAAGTAGCGTTCTTGGTGACTCTGGTGACAGGCTTCTTTTATATAAAGCATTTAATAAATCAAACATAAATGACAATGATTGTTGGCATAGTGCTAATGAATCAAATCCATATATGAAAATATCATCAAAAAAAGAAAAGATAATTTCAAATGGATTTATGGTCACTAATAGAAATAGTGATTCATTCCCTCAAGCTCCTAGTTCGTGCGTTGTATATGGTAGTAATGACAACGAAAATTTCGAAAAAATATATGAATCATCAAGCTTTCCTCAAAATGCTAGAGCGGTATCTTATCATTATTTTAATTCACAAGTAGAGTATTTATATTATAAGTTTAAATTTAGAGGTTCAACAGGCTATGTAGCTATAGGTGAATTAGAAATGCTTAAAGAGTATGAGTACAAAGATTCTTCTTCAAGTTTAGTTAACAAAAATCAAGGAGGTTGGCCAATTATTAATGATTGGGATACATATATATGGAAAAGTAATTTGGATGGAAATATAGAGGCTGGTGACAATAATATATGGAATTATAAATATCTTGCATCTTTAGCAGATAACATTGCGATTTTATCAGTTGTAGGCACGAATGGACTAAGACCTTCTGGAACTGGGATTGTGGCTAGAGGGTATAAAGATGAATATATAGATGATTATAGCGCTAAAAGATTCGACATAGTTCCACATAGCCACACCTCTTCTATTTTAGGATTTAGACCTATGTTAGTAATAGGTGGTGATATATAATGACTATTACAGGGGAACAATTACTTCAACCAGAAACAGGTTGGAAAAGATATGATGAATCAAAAATACGATCTATAAATAAAAACTGTAGTTCAGAGTCTAATAGTACTTATTATGGAGGCTCAAGCACTTTACTTAAAAGTACTGATAGCAGTTATAAATTCAAATTTTATGGAAATAAGTTAAGACTTATATCAGATAAAAATTCAAATAGACCAAAAGACAATACCAAGATAACTATTGATGGAATTGAATATATAGCTAATTCATATAACAGTCAACCTATTTCACAGGTACTTGCAATTAGTTTAGAAAATCTAGAAAATTCTATACATGAAGTTGTAATATCACCTGTTAAAGAAGGATTTGTGGTTGTTGATTGTATAGATATAAATGAAGATGGATATATTGCTGATTTACCTTTAGAAAAAAATAGAATTATTAATGTAATAAAAGTTGGAGAATACATTTCATGTAATTACACTTACAATAATGGTTTCACAGATTTTTATAGTGGGACAGACATGAATTTTATTTGTGTAAATCATACAGATAGAGAATCAATATTGATATCTGATAAAGTTTTTCATAACTTATCATTTGATGAACTAAATCAAAAAGGATTTATTTATGGGAATGAATTGGATAATCAATCTTATCCTCACAATGTATTAATAGTGCGTTCATTAACTGGTGGTTCTAACAATAATGGTTTATCTGAATATGATAAGTATATTGTAAATTCAGATTTAGATGGACTAATAACTCCAGGAGATAAAACTATTTGGAACTGGGACATTTGTAGTATTACAAGTTCTATATCGGCAGCTGATAATTCTAAAATAATAACTAGAGGGTATTCTAGTCTAACAAACTATTCAACAAACAATACTTTTAATAATAAAGGACCAACATTTGGGTTTAGACCAGTATTAATTATTAAACATTCATATATATTTCCAATATTTGATATAAATTATTTTGGAGATATTAATAATTGTTTTAATGTAACTAATATAATTTTAGATGTCTCAATAAAAAAACCTAAAGCAATTATAGAAATAGTAAATCTAAATAATTCTCACACTTTAGTTTCTACTGATTTAATAGATATTGTAAATGGTTCCTTAAGTGTAGACTATGTGTTTAATAAAAATGATTTTGTGTTAAATGAGAAAAACGAACTAAAGATTACTTTAATTGATGAAAATAATTTTAGTTCATTTATAAAAATAAATACATTTCCTACTGAAGATAAACTTTTTATATTTAATTATTCAATAACTTCCACTGTAATTGAAAATAAATATAAAAAAGATAGAATGATTATTTGTGCAAGTATAAAAGACAATTACAATATTTTATATTTAAATAATGATAAATACATATCAGTAAATCTTGAAGAATTTATCAATGTAAGCCAAAGTATCAAGTTGAAATTCTTATTAGATAAAAGCTCTAGTTTAATGTCTTATGGAGTAGCATTTATATAAGAAGCAATTAACATTATAATAAATGAAATTTTAAATAAGAAAATAATTATTATGGGGAGTAAATAAAATTTAATCTAAAACTTACAAAATAGATATAAGTAATAGTATATTAAATAATGTCAAGATACATAGTGTATTTAACTAATCTTAAAGAATTATAACAAATAAAGATGCTTAAAAGGAATTTAATAAACATGAACACATCAAAAAAACTATTTAATGAACATGAGTTTTATGGTAAAAATATTTATCTATTAGGAACTTCAGAATTTGGCCCAGTAAACACTCCAATAAAAATAAACTCAATTTCTCATATGAATTCAACCTTTGGTAGAAAAGGCTCTTTAGTTAAAGCATATAAAATTATAAAAGAATCTAAATTAGATTGTAAAGTTTATCTATGCAAAGTTACAGGAGTGCATGCAGAAGTTTATTTAGATGCAAAATATGCCAATGGTGAAATAATAAAAAACTGTATACATATTAAATCAAAGTATGCGAATGAAATATATAATAATATAGAAATAATAGTAAATCAGGATGATCTGCAGGTAATCTATCCCAAAAATTTAGGGGATTATGTATTAAAATATCCATATAAAAATTATCCTACACTATATGACTTATCAGAAGCTATAAATAAAGATTCTCAAAAACTAAAAGGGATGATAATTTGTAGTATTTATTGCGATTCTTATATAGAAACAAAGGAGTCTATAAGTGAAGTAAATCAAAGTATATACAAGCTTAGTGGAGGATATAGTGGATTAGATTGCAATAAAAACACAATGTACAATAATTTAGATAACACATACACTATTTTGGAAGGGCTTGATATAGATATTATTATGCCTTTAGGAGTATACTATGATGATACATTTACAGATGATATAGAAAAAATAGATAAACATTATGACCTAACTAGAGAATATCTAACTCTGAAAGATGGAGAAAGATACTTAAATTTTTATGAACACTTACTTAATTTCTGTACAATCCAAATGAAAGCAGGTATTATAACTCATGGTGTAATTGGACTTAATCCAACTAATGAGATTTGGATAGATGAGAAAGAATATATTGGTAGATTAGAATATTTTAAAAAGTTAAATAAAGTATCAAAATTTGATAAAAATTACGAACAATTGATAAGTGTAGTAGCTGGTGATATGTATACTACATATGGTACTAATGTTGTAAATGCAAGTATTGTATATGCTCCTCTTATAGCCAGTTTAAATATAATAGAAAATACTACAAATAAAGAAATTCCAGAATCATTTTCATTATTTAATACATTCGATATTTCAACAATAGAAAAAATGACTGAACTTGGATATGTATCATTTAGATTTAGTCAGCTACTTAGAAGAGTAGTCGTATCAAATGGAATTACAATGAGTGAGCATACAGAATATAAGTATTTATGCAATGTAAGAATGATTCAATTGACTATGTGTTATATAAAAAAATTGCTATATTCGCACATAGGTGAAAATATAGATGCTTTGCTATCATCTGGATATTTAAAAGAAAATTTAATACAATTGTTAGATGAATTAATAGATAAAGAAATTATAAGTGAATATATAATAAATGAATTGTCTAAACATAAGTCAGAAGAATTATTTTTAGATTTAAGTTTAAAAACAGTGTATATGTTAGAGTATGTTAAAACCTATAGTGGATTGAGTATAAGTAGGTGAAAAAATGGATATAGAATTTATGCAAAATAATAAAAATATACTTACAACTGAAGAACATATTGATAATTTTGAAAAAATGGAAGAAATATTAGGAGAGATTTTAAAAGTAGAATTAGAGGATAATTGGGGAGCAATTTCCTTTGAGACAATAAAAAAAGATGAAACAAATAAAGTTATACTTCCACAAATAAATTATATTGTAAAATTAAGAGAAACATCTAAAGGAAAAAGTCATAAACCAATGTTGACTGATGTAATAGATGAATTAAATGAAAATAAAGAAAAAACAGGTAAGGTCATTAGAGTATATAGACAAAGTTTTGATTGTATACTAGAATTTAGATTTCTAGCTAAAACACAAAGAGAATGTAGAAAACTTATGGAATATTTCGAAGATATAATAGTGTCTTATACAGGATTTCTAAAGAAAAAAGGTCTTGGGGAGATTTTCTTTTTAAAAGAGGTATCTACTGAAGATAACATAGGTTTTGATAAAAATATTTCAGTCAAAATATCTGAATATTTTATACGATTAGAGAAAGTAAAGACTTTAAATGTTAATAAACTAAAAAGTATAGAAATGAAATTTTCTATACAGGATAGAATTTAACCAAGAATAATGTAAATTTTGCTTGGTATAAAATCTGTAAAATCTACAAGATTTAAAGGAGGAAAACCTTTATGGCAAACTTAGGAAATTTGTATCCTAATCTTCCAGGAATGTTAGTTGAATTTAAAGATGGTGGTTCTGCACTTAGATTTAGCTCAGATGAATACAATACTGATAGTATGTTGTTACTTGGTACAGCAGTTGATGGACCAGTAATGGAGCCAGTAGCTATAGATGACTCTTCTATAGAATTACTATTTGGCTCAGATGTTAATTTAAATGGAATTCCCAATGGTTCAACATTAGTTCACTCATATAAGCAAGCTAGAGATGCTGGATGTAAAGATATAAGAGTGATGAGAATATCTGGTACATGTGCAACATCAAATATAAGTGCACCATCGCAAGTTGTTGAAAGAAATAAAAAAATAGATGAGGATTTATCTATTATTCAAGGCTGTGAAAAAACTGATATAAAACTAAGTGGGAAAGGAATTATTCCAAACTCAATTAGAGTATATGCAAAAGGAACTGAACTATTATCTGGATTCACATATAATGAATTTATAAAAAGTATATCAATAGAAAAAAATGCTTGTGATGCAGGGGTGCCTGTTTCAGTATCTTATAGTTATAGATATTGGGTTGAGCAGAAACCAGAATATTTGACTTTAAATAAAGATAAAAAGATTTTTCTATCTAATATACCAAATGGAGCTGTTATAGTAGCTACTTATGATGGTAAAGCTATAGAGGATGACATTGAAATGAATGATAATGTTATAACAATGCCATTTTTAAGTGAAGGAGAAAAAGTGGCTGTTGGTTATAGGTTAGAAGTTGTTGGAGAAGATATAGAAACTCAACTAGATGGAAATATTTTTATGACTTCTACAACAACTCAAAAACTACTTTTAAGTAATACTCCAATAGATGGAACACTTGTATTATATGTTGGTGGAAGTAAAGTATTAGATTTGAACTCTTTTTCAATAGATAAGAAATCAAAAACTATAACTCTTAAAAAAGAATGTTTTGAAATGGGGCAAGTAGTATCAGTAAGTTATTATATGCCATTTAAAGAGAATATAGAAAGAAAAATAAGATTAAAATCTAGATTTGCTGGAGATATATATAATTTAGGTCAAGTGAAAATAGAAGATTTGAGAGATACTTTTGGTAATTATATAGGAAAATATGTAAAAATAATTAAGCCAGAATCTAAAATGAGTATTGGTGAAGAACCATTGATATTATCAACTCTTGACTACATAACCTTTGGAGAGTTAGTAGATGCAATAAATAATTTACAAACAACATATTTTGCAGAAACAGAAACACCAGAAGTACTAACAAAAGATTTGATAAAATCAGCTACATATTTTATAGGTGGTTCTAATGGTTTAAGCATGAATAAGGAAGAGATATTTAAGGCATTATCAGGAGAAAGAGATAGAAACGGATATATAGTAAAACAAGGTGCTTATCAATTGCTTGAAAATTACAATGTAGATTGGATAGTACCTTTGGACGTTTATGCTGATGATAAACTATTTGACAGACATCAAAATTTTGCATATGAACTTGCTTTATTTTGTGCAGTCTTATCTTATAGAAATAAATCTACATATGGCGTGATATCAATGAATCTATTAAAAGACACTTCTTTGTCAGGTGTTCAATTACACTCTAAATATTTAACACAATATAATAATGAGTTTTTAATGAAAGATGATAAAGGCTCTATAATTACTGATGGACAGGGAAATTGTATAGACCTTGGAAAGTTTATATCAGTGGTTGCAGGGCCTACACCTATAGTTGAACATAAGGTAAGTTCACTTATAGAAGGAAATGCGGCAGTGCTTTATGCTGCTTTAAATACGAATATCTTACCATATTCATCTCCAACAAATAAGATATTAAGTGGTGTAAAATCATTAAAGTACTCTTTTTCAAATGCACAATTAAATGATATAACAGGGAATAAATTTGTTTCATTCAATTCTAAAAAATTAAATAGCAGAACTTGTTTAAATAAGGTTTTTGTAGTGGATGCTCCAACATCCGCAAAGAAAGATAGTGTATACTCAAAATTATCTACATTAAAGGTTATGAGAGCAGTAACTGATAATATAAGAGAAGTAGCAGACCCTTTTATAGGAGAATCAAATACAATAGAGCAGAGAAATGCATTAAGTGCAACAATTGCAAAGAGATTAGATACATTACTATTACAAGGAGCTATACTAGATTATAGTTTTAACCTAATAGCAACACAACAAGATTTAATATTAGGACAGGCTAAGCTAGAAGTTGGTATAGTAGCACCACAAGAACTTAGAAAAATAACCACTATAGTAGGTTTAAAAAAATAAAATGGAAGAAAATATCCATTTAGATTTAATGGTTAGGAGATATCACTATGGCAAGCACGAATATAAACACACTAACAGCATTTTCTGGAGCTGATTTAATTGTAAGCTTTGCAAATCAAGTTATTGGAGAATTACAAAAAATATCATGGAGTATAGAACGTGAAAAAAAGCCAGTATATACATTAGGGAGTCCAGATGCACGAAGTTTTTCAAGTGGAAAAAGAGAGATTAAAGGGTCATTAGTATTTGCTATGTTTGACCAAGATTCTCTAATTAAATCTATGAAAAGCATTTTAAAATCATCAGAATCTACAGTATTTACAACTTCAGGAACTTTAGCTATAACTGAAGAGGAAAATTTTATAAATGCAGTAGAAATGTTGAAGTGGAATGTTACAGCACAAGATGCTATGAATATGAATAGTAAGTCTAAGTATAATGAAAATAATTCTAGAGTAAGTGATGAAAACTTTAAAGTACCTAATGGATTTAGTCCGATAAGAGATAATAGAATAGTTTATTTAGATTCTTTGCCACCATTTGATATAACAATGACATTTGGAAATGAACAAGGTCAATGTGCATTTCAAAAAATATATGATGTTGATATAGTAGATGAATCTAGTGAGGTATCTATTGATACAATCGTCTTAGAGAAAAAGCTAAATTATAGAGCTAGAAAAATATCACCACTTATACAAGGTGTGTACTCAAAAGATGAAAAATAAAAATAAATCATAAAATTAAAAAACTCATGTAGTTAAATCTTTGTAAGTATATTTTGTGTATTTAAAAACTACATGGGTTTTTTCTAAATATAAATAAAAAGAGAGGTAAATAAAATGGATTTAGATAATACTTTTTACAAAGCATTCTCAAGTACAGATTCTCTCGCATTTATTTTATTTCCAGAATCTAAGCCAATTCTTTTAGGTAGCTTGACAAGTATATCCTACTCAATTCAAAGAAATAAAAAGCCAGTAGCATCGATAGGAAGTACACATGTATCTGGATATACTCGAGGACCTAAGATGATTTCTGGGAAAATGGATTTTACTTTAATAAATCAGAATCTAATAAGTGATTTGACAAATAAAGTTTCAATTTTATCTAATAAAAAAAAGATTAGTTCAGATGAATTGCCCTTATTTGATGTGATGATAGTGTCTTTAAATGAATACAAATATGCCACACAAATGATGATATATGGCATAGATATTACCAATGATAGTCAAATTATTTCTATTGAAGATGTTTTTATAAAAAATACAATTCACTTTGTAGCAATAGATTTGAATGATTTTGCAGATTTATCAACTCATAAAACAGTATCAAATAATATAAGTAATTCAAATATATACTCAAATTCAGTATTCTATTATGATTTTACGATTGAAGGATATGAATATTCAAAAAAAAGCAATTTGAAAGGCATTAAATATGACAAATTTAAACTTTGATGATGTAAATAAAAAAAGGAGAGATTATAGTACATATAAAGAAGAGTTTTATGGTAGTTCGGATGTATTGATTTATATAAATGGAAAACATAATAAACAAATATCTGCAATAAAATTTTATGTCAAAGAACAAAGTAAACCTATTTATGGATATACATCTAATACATTTGATAATATAGCTATTGGAAATAGGATAGTATTAGGTTATATAAAAATCCCTGTCAGCAATGCTTTAAAAAATTTCTCTAATTCTTTAGAACAAAATAATACTTGTGATGAGTCTATTTCAAATAAAAAAGAAAAAATATCTATACCAGATTGGATATATGGATATGATTTAAGAAATCTAAATGATAAATGTATATATGGAGAATATGACAATGTCTTATATAAAAATCAATGTAATGTATATGACAATGATGTCTCATTTCTTTATGATAAATCTCTGTTCTATGTTAATTTTGGTAGCAAATATGATATTAGAGTACATTCTGTTCAAACAGCTTTAGTATATATGGGATATATGTATGAGGAACGAAGCTTTAGTGAATTAAAATATGGTTATTATTGTGTGTGTACATATGATATGATTAAGATTTTTCAAAAAGAACATAAGATAATACCAACTGGAAGATTGTGTAAGAAGACCTGGAGTTTGATATTTAGAAAATTATATTCCAATTATAATATAATTATTTTGAAGAATAGTGAAAAAGAAATCTGTATTAAAGATAAACAAGAAGAGAATCAATATAAATCGCCTTGTAATCTAAAAGCTATAAATTCTTTTATTTATGATGAATTAGAATGTGATTATAATTTGATAGATAGTTTAACAGAGGATTACTATTATGGAGAGAATAAGAAAAAATTTGACTTAGGAGATTCAGACTATCAACTTTCTTTTAATCCTAATAATATAAGTACACTTAGGAAGAGTAACTTTTCTATAAGTCTTATATATGGAGACAAAAAAGAAAAATATCGAAAAATTATTGGAGTATCACCTATATCAGTAAGTCAAGAAATAGACACAACAGGAAATCCTGTGTACGATATTTATGAATTTATAGCAAAAGATGTAATTGAAATTAACAATTAAATAGTGTTTGGAGGGGCTTAAATGAATTATGATGAAAAAGACATAGAATTATTGGCAAAACAGGCTAAGTTAGATTTAGAATCCCAATATGGAAACAATATAGATGAAATTGATTTATATGCAGATGTTTTTAATGATGAAAGTAAAAATGAAAAACTGAAAGATTTAGGATTAGAAGATATTCCATTATTTGAAGATGGTCCAGGAACAATTCAATTACAAAAATGGAAAAAGAAATGGTCTGATTATGATATATATATGATTGATATTTTAAAAAAGAAGTTTATATTTAGAACTATTAATAGATTTGAATATAAGCAATTATTGTCTCTTCAAAATATTGATACTTTAGAGCGTGAAGAAATTATATGTCAAACTGTTACGTTATGGCCAGAAAACTATGATTGGAAAGATAATTCTAAAGCAGGATTACCAACTTCATATTCTGAAGTGATTATGGAGAAATCAGGTTTTACAAAAGACTTTGTAATAGAGGTAATATAGAATGCTTTCAATACAAGATATTATAAATATAAAAGAAAAAATGGGTTATAAAAAATTAATTCATATCAAATTTGGTATACATGAATATATATTTAAATTGATTAATCTAAATATATATATGAAGGCTAGTATTATTTCTAATACATACGAAGAGTTTAATGATTTTATATGTCAATCTGCATTAATATATCCTGAAGAATTCATTTTCTCAAAAAGTTCAATAGCAGGATTAACAGATGAAATTTCTAAAAGAATAGTTTATGAATCACACATTTTAAATGAAAATTCATTGGTAAATTGTTTTGAGGAAAGTAGAGAAAAACTTAATGTTTTTTTAGAACAAAGTAAATTATTTGTAAAAGCAGCATTTCCAGATATTTCTCTTAAAGAGATATGTGATTGGGATTATGAGAAGCTCATGGATATGACAGCTAAGTCTGAATATATTCTCAAATTAAGAGGTGTAGATGTAAATCTTGAATATGACAAAGATTATTTAAATAATAAATCTAATAAAGAATATATGAATAGTCAGAATAAGATAAAAAGTTTAAATAAGCAAAACATCAAAATTAATGATATAAAACCTAAAGACTATCATCTAAATTCTAATAAATTTATAAATACAAAATGGGATACTCCAGATAAACTAAAAGTATTAGAGAATAAAAGTATACAAAAACTAAATATGGAAACTAAATATATAAGCTCAGATGTTTTGAACATAGAAAATAAAAATGATAAAAACAAAAACTTTAAAAAAAACGAAGATGATTTTACAAATAGTAATTATAGAATAAATTCTAAAATAAATGATTTTTACACTGACGAAAGTTTGAAAGACTATAACAATAACATATCAAAGATTCATTTAGAAATAAGAGATATTTTAAACAGAGCAGGCTATAAAAATATTGATATAAATTATATTTTAGGTGGAAAAGATTCAAATATAGATTTAAATTTTTATGAAAATAGACTTGAAAAATTTAAAATAAAGATGTTAAAAATGATTGGAGATATTATAGATGAATAGTATAAGTAATATTGAAGAAAAATTTTATGAAGAATATGAAAACTTTTTATTAGGGAGACGAATGAAAGCTAAGGTCGTTTTTAATAATATTAAATCTAAATTAAATGATGAATATTGTAATTTAGAAAGTAAAGACAAGATAATAGAAGATGATATTTTGATAGAGAATGATGAGGCATTAAATATGAAAATATCTGCTCAATCACCTTTAGGTATTAATATAGATTATGGTGAAAAGATTATAAAAAATTTATTTAGAAATATAAAAAATTTAAATATAAGAACTACAATACAAGATGATAGGAAAGATATAACAAATGATGAAATTGAAAAAATAATATCTAAAATTATTTTATGAGTTTATAAAAGTACTTATGAGCTAAAGAGGGTGAATTTATGGATAATGAGTCTAATAAAAGTTCAAGTCAATCATATTATGGAGCCATTGCTCAGGAAATAACAGATAGAGATAGTCAAGAAATAGTCAATATGCTATATAAAGAATCAACACTTAGACAACAAAGTGGTAAACCATTAAGTTATTACGAATATATTCAGTATGAGCATAGACTCAAATATAAAAACAATATTGATAATATTTTTAGAATAGGAGATTGCTGTTTTGAAATACCTCCAGAATATATAGGTATAACTTCTACCAATGATAGTGAAAGTCTTAATGAGGATATGTTTGTAAATATAGAGCAATCTAAAAAACATAATATAAGAAGAGAAATATTTGTAAACTTAATGACAAATGGTATAAATCAAGTTAATGGATATAAGGTGGAATCACCATTTGATTTCAAATATTATGTAGACGGATTAAGAAATTTAATTTGTCAATTTAAATATACTCCATTTGTTCCAATTGAGTGTAAAGTTGTAAATGATGCAAATAGTATAAACAATGTAGCCTTAAAAAGTATGTCAGTTGAAACGGTAGAAGGTTTTTCTGAGAGTCTAAGAATTAAAATAATTATGGAAGAATTTAATGCAAATCCTTATTTTAATAAAGATGATGTTTTATTAGATAATTATATAGATTGGGATTTGTATAGATTTTATACTCAAAGGAATCTTGAAAATTCTAATTTATCAATCATTAACAGGACAGAGTCAGTAAACTTCACTGGTAAATTTGCATTTAAAAGATTTCATTTACAAAATATCGATTCCAATAAAATAAAGAGCAAAACCACTATAATAAATGAAATCTATTTTGATGAAATATTGAGTGATAAAGAAAATGTGTATCTTACATATATCAATTTTAATTTAAATAATATATTTTCTAACATAAAACTAAATAATGGTGAAATTCCAACAAAACAATACATAGGATTTAATGAAATTGACTTTGTCTTTTTATTTAAAACTAATGACAAGAGTATAATAAAAAAATTCAACAAATTAAATAATAAAGATAGAAATCTTGAAAATATAGATATTATAAAAGTGGAAAATGAACTTGTTAATCTAACTGGAACAGAATATATGACTATAAAAGATGTTCAAGTGGATACTGTGTTAGGGTTTTCTGGACTATATGATATAACTATTAAATGTAGAAGTTATGATATAGATAAAATCCAAAAGATGAAACCAATAGGGTTTAGGCCATTTGATGAAGTTAAAGAAGCAGAGGGATATGAGTATAATGAAATTCCTGAAGGTAGACTAGGTACAGAAGATGATTTTATAGACTATACATCTAGAGGTATAGATAAGAAAACTATGCAAGATATCTGTGCTAACAAGAAAATTATGCGTTTAGAAATGTATCCAACTCTCAATTTACCAAAGTATGATGAAATAGACAATGCTATACAAAGGGTAAGAGATTTTAGATTTAAAAATGGAGTTAAACAAACATATCTTATAAAATATCCTAGAACAAGTATTGCTATGAATAATATAGAGGAAAATGAAAAATATAATGGTTTTGTTGAACCAGATTTTTATATTATATACTCTGATAGACCTGAATGTAATAAAGTTAATACACAACTAGAAAATATTAAATCAGATATAGTTGTAGAACCAAAATATAAATATGGATACGAAACTCAAAATATAAATAAATCAGATAATGAATTTGGAGAAGAGACAGCTTCTGATGAAAATTTAATATTTAAGAATGAAAACTTTAATAAAATACATGGCAACGAAATTGGACAATTTAATATTGAACAAGTAAAACCCAAACAAGACTTTAAAGAACTTCCTAAAAATAACCCAAATACAGTTGTAGAAAATATGTTAGTGGATGAATTTTTATATTCACAAAAAGGTACTCTTACTAGAGCATTTCCAAACTTTATACTTATGTTATGTGATGAAGATAGAGATTCTTCAGATGGACAAAAAAGTTGGACAAACTACTATATATATAAGTCTGTCAAGGAGATAGAAATATCACAAGATGTTGATTCTCCTATATCAAATGCAAAAGTAATCATTTCTAAGAATTTTAATAATAAGAAAAATTTAGATGATAATGATTATATAAAAAATGACACTTTAAATATATTTAATGAAAATCAACTTGTACCATTTAAATTTTTAGAGGGATATAAAAAAGAGTCAAAATATGAAACTAATTTAAAGCTATTAGAAAAAAGAAATAAATTAGATAGCCGAAAAGTTTTAAAAGAGGGTACTAGAGTACATATTCGTATGGGATATGGTTCAAACCCTTCAAAATATCCAATTGTATTTAATGGTACTATAGTTGAAATAAATATTTTAAAAGATAATATATCAATAGAAGCAAAATCAGATGGGATAGAGCTTACAGATAAATATCTTGATGAAAAAATGAATTTTCTAGATGATAATATAGATTTTAAAAAAGATGCAAGTAATATAATATTAGACTTAATAAGTAAGAGAAATTTAAAAACAGAACTCCAAAATGTTGAATGTAAAGAAGAAAGTCTTAAGAGTAAATATGGTGTAGAGCATTTTGGCGTGTATGATTTTAATTATATAGAAACTTACAAAGCAATTCAAAATGACATATCTAAAAATATATATTTAAGTAATTATAAAGGAGTATACTTTAATGATATTCAGAGTGTTGATTATATAAGTGAATCAATTTATGAGTTTTTACCAATAGGTAAAAAGATATGGGATATATGTAAAATGAGTGAAAAATCTATGCCTGAATTTGTAGTGTATCCAAAACCATTTTTATTTGAACATAGATTATTTTTTGGTTTACCTATTTGGATGTATAAATTTAATATAAACGATATAAAAAATGATATATATGAGTACTCTAAGGCTTTTTCACAAATGCATATAGTTGATTTTTATGACTCTATTATAGAAAATAATATGATTATAGATAATAATAATTTAATAACAAATGTAAGAGGAATTTATAATGTATTAGGAAATTTAGAATCTACACCTTTTATAATAAGTGATTGCAATATAAAATGGTCAAGTCAAAGGTTTAAGGTATTGGATAATTCAAGAATACAAAACTTTAATATGTTTTCTAGATTAGATGATGAAAGTTTAAAATATAGAGAATTATATGCAAATAATAAACATATGTCCATAAGAAATTGCATATCAGAAATTCAAAATTCATGGAAAGAAGCTTATAATGGAGATTTGATTATTACAGGAAAACCGCAAGTAAATGTACATGATTTAATAGCAATTAATGATTTGTTTGAAGGGATAGTGGGTGTATGTTTAGCAAGGAAAGTAACACACTCTCTAAATATGAAAACTGGATTTACAACATCAATTACACCTGGTTTACTGACTACAAATTCATTAAAATATAGTGGTATGAGTAATATACTAAAATCCTGTAATAAAATATTGTTTTCTGTATCAAACATATTAAATAATGAAAGATTAGTAAATTTAAACAATACAGTTGATAATTTTAAAAAAACAAGATTAGATAATTATTATAATATAAACAGTATGCTTACTGCACAATATGAAATGTTTAATTATAAAAACACTATAATTACATATCCATTATATAAAATCTAATTCATATAAGAAGTTTAATCTAAAGTAGGGGTGATTATGTGAAGCTCAAAGATAAATTAATAGATAACATTATAGATCCATATTCAAACACAATATTTACAACTTCTATAGGAAAAGTTATAGATTTTAATGTACACAAAAATACAGCAGATATATATGTGGAGAATGTAAAAGGTAATAGTACAGTTTTTTCAAATGTACCTGTACAAAATATAGGAGAAGGAGTTCATTTATCACCATTGGAAAAAGGTGACAAAGTCTATATACAATTTAATAATGGTTCTGTGTTTCAGCCTAAGATAACAGGACTAGCGAATGAATTACACAAATATCTATCAAGAAAAAGGCAAGCTCACATTAGAAAAGGATGTTTGTTATCAAATATAAAGCAAGACTCAAGAGAAATAACTAAAAAGGTGAGTGAGACTTGGCTAGATTATGATAATAAAAATAAATTAAAATATAAAGATTTTATGGATAAAAATCCTATTGATAGTGTTTTAGAAAAAAAAGAAAAAAAAGGGATTTTCTCAGGAAGAGAAGTTGGTATATATCATCCTAAGAAATCTTCTATTGTAAAATTGAGAGATGATAGCAGTATAGATATATTTACATCAAATAATGTTGGATTAAGGATAAACGCTGAAAATAAAACTATAGAAGTTTTTGGCGATTTTTCTACTAAATCAGAAAACTGGTCAGTAATCTCAAATAATATAAATATATGTGCCAAAGATAAAATTTTTTTATCTGGGAATGAAATAGTTATTGATACAAAAAAGATAGAGATAAATGGAGTAGATAAAAATGTTTGATTTCTGCATAACAGATAGTGGAGAACTTATATATGATAATGATTCCAATAATTTGCTATATTTAAATTCAGATAATTTGCTTAGACAAAAATGTATTTGCAGAATAAAATCTGTAACAAAAGATTGGTTTAATGTGGACTATATAGGTTCAGATATAGAAAAATTTTTAGGAAAATTAAATAATAAAGATACACTAGATTTAATTATAACATCTATTGAAAATGCATTATTTTGTGATAGGTTAGTTGGAAAAAATAGTTTGTTTTTTATACCTAAAATATGCAGAGATAAGATAGAATTATTAATTTTCATAAAAGAAAGAAATAACAATCCTATTGTTATTAACATGGAGGTTGATATAGTTAGTGGGGTGAAAATCAAGTATGATATTAATACATAATAAAAATTTTGAATCTCTGGTTAAAGAAACAGAAGCTGAGTTAAATAAAATTGGATTTGACACAAGTCCTGGTTCTATAGCTAAACTTTTTTCTGACATAATAAATAAAAATATATCAGAATTTTATGATGTACTTACAATGAGTCATCTTCAAGCTTTTGTAACGACAGCTACAGGCAAATTTCTAAACGCTATAGGTTTATTAGTGGGATGCGAAAGATTATTTGAAGAATCAGATGAAGATTATCGAAAAAGAATTACTCATCAAACATTAACTTTGGCTAAGGCAAATGAAACTTCAATAAGATTAGCTATTTTAAGCATAGAAGGTGTAAAAGATGTAATATTAAAAAGATACTCTCATGGTCCAGGTAGTATGACTATTGTGCCAATAGCTGAAAATATAGATGATGAAGATTTGCTTTCAAGTGTAAAAGAAGCATTATTAAATATAACATCATTTGGAGAAAAGGTTGTAGTAAAGTTACCTAATTTTAAATATTTAAAGCTAAATATAGATTTAGTTTTTTCTTCGTACATAGATGAAATAGAGAAACAGTCTATAAGAGTATCTGTAAGAGAAAAAATTATAAGCTATATAAATTCAATAAACATAGGAGAATCACTATTTATAAATGAGCTGACTCAAAGAATAATGCAAGTTAGTGATTCTATACTAACTTATTCTTGTAACAGTATTAAGATAAACAATAAAAATTGTTTGTTAATTAATCATGATTGCAGATGGGATGAGAAATTTATTGTTTCTCCAGACGAGGATTCTGTAGTAATTATATAGGGGACATAATGACTGAAAATGTATATTTGGAATTAATAAAGAGTTTTGTAGCAATTATAACTGCAATTATAACTGTAGTTGGAGCTTACTTAGGCAGAAAAAAATATAAGATAAAGAATAAAGAACAGTATAGAGCCACAAATAATCAGTTAATGCTGTATTCGCATCCAATATTTAAAAAAATAGAACTAAATAAAAATATTATAAAAATACATTTTACACTTGAAAATAAGGGAAAAGAGGCTGTTTTTAGAGAAATATTAATTAATCATATGAATATATTTAAAATTCATGCTTTAAAGCTATGTAAAAAGGTGGATTCTGGAAAGATAGTAGATACAGATGAATTATATACAGAGAGTGTTTATACATTAAATAATATTATTGCTGATTTGAAAAGTTTTTATAAAGATAATACTTGTTATTCACAAGAAGAAGTAAATGTACTTGATATAGTAATGGATAAGTATAATCATTGGAATTTAGATAGGCAGCATGAAATAGTTGATAGGATTCAAGAAATTTGTGTATCTGCTTTTTATCCAGATATATACAATAAGTCTATAACAGTATTTGATACACTTCTATTTGTAATGAATGATATTATGTTTGATGCAAATAAAACATTAAATAAATTAAATGGAGATTTAGTAGGGCTTAAGTTTAGAGGAGTGATTATCTAAATGAAAGAAAGTGATTTTGCAAGATATACAGAAAAAATAAGGTCAATGCTTCCCTTTTGGTTTGAAATGAAGAAAAAACCTAACGAATCTATTGGGATTGAATTTTTAAATATTTTTGGCATGGAGTTAGAAGAAATAGAAGAAATATTGTTTTATGCTTCAAAGCAAATCTATATTGAGTCAGCAGATGAAGATTTTGTTGATTTGGTATATAAAGTTTTATTACCAAGTAACTTTAATATAAATAATATTTCTATGGTGTATACAAGTCAACTTATACTTGAAAGAAGTTGGGATTTGTATACTTTTTTTGGAATAAAGAAAAATGAAAAAAATTTAGAAAATAATATAAGTCAGCCAGATTATTATTTTATTGATGAAAAGAAAAAAGTAATTTATGTTAGAGAATCATATGATAAAGAAGAAGATTTGCCTTTTGGAAAAATAAAAATAAAGTATAATAATAAAGAATTTTTATTTGAGTTAAATTCATATCATGTATGGAACTTTTTTGATGAGTTTGGTTCTTTAGTGGGTTGTTCTAGGCTTAATGGAGAAAAGAATCATGACTATAAGCTTAGAATTCTTGATGTTTTTAAAAATCCGGCTAATTCTACAAAACGAGGTCTTGCCAATGGAATTTCAAGAGAACTTGGAATTAGAGAAGTAAAAGAATGGAAAGACATGAGTAAAGATTTTATTATATCTGAAAAGATGATTTTGGTAAATACTATATCAATAGATAATAATTTAATAGATTTAGATGATGTTTACATTACTTCTAGAGGGGAAATTTTTTTAAAGGGAAATCCTGATAAAAAAAATCAATCATCAATTGTTTCTTTTATAAAGAGTCTTGAAATGTATGAATTAGTAGATACAAATAATAAAAAATTAAGTATAGAATTATATAATTCAGATGCAACCCCAACTAAGCTATTAATTGATTATGTAACAAAAATAAAAGAAGATACTTCGATTTTTTGGAATGATTTTAAATATGATGAAGATATATGGGTAAGAGAAGATGAAGATTATGATAATACTTTTTCGTTTTTACCAACATTTCTTGATTCAAGTATAAAAGGTTTTTCAAAATATGGATATTATAAAAAGTAGACTGGAGGTGAAAAGATGGAAGAAGAAAAAAGTGTAATTATGAAAGAAAATGAAATACCAAATCATACTAAATTTGAATTGCCAAAAAGAGTGGAAATGGTTCCACATATAAATACTAATATAGCAAGTAGAATGAAAGCTTTTCAATCTGGAATAGGAGATTATAATGATTGTAAGTTATATAAATCAGAAGATACTACATATAAAAAGACATTTAAACTGTTAAATAAAATATATGGAATAAGAGCAAGTAACAAAGTGAAATACAACACTATAAAATTTTATTATAGATATAAAATGGAAGCAAAAACTAATTATATAACTTATGATTCTAAAGTAAGTGTTAAAGTAAGTGCAAGAGAAGTATCTTCAATTAGGGAAAAAATTGAAGGAGAGCCATTTGGACCAACTTACACATCTGAATTAACTTTAAATTATATATTTGATGAGTATACTCAAGTAGCAGATATTTATTTATATAGTTTGATACCAGAATTAAAAAATAAGGATTATTCAAAGAGATATAAATTTGATATAGAAGTCTATGATATAAAAGGACCTGTAAGAATATATTCATATACACATGGATATAGAGACTTTTTAGAAGATAATGAAACTGATAATAAGGTTGAATTTAGTGAATATGGTTATTTTGACCATAAGGTGTGTATAAAAGCTATAGAAGTTACAAGGGAAAAAGAATATATTGAGATATTTCCACCATTAGAATATGATTCGCTTGTTGGAGCTATAAATGGAGACCTTCAGGTATCAGAAAATGGCAAAAAAGATATGGTAGATACAGCTCCAGCTTTTGGAGCTTCTATTGATGTTTATGATAGAAAATATTATTGTGTTATAGAAAAATTTAGTCCAAAAGAAGCATACGTTTTATATGAATTTGAAAATCAAGTAGACGAAGAGAATTATACTCTAATTAATGGGGATAAAATAAAATTTTATTCAGATTCTATAATTGCAGATTCAACTGAATATAAAGAGTTTTTAGGTCAAGTTGATAGAGGGGAATTCATAATTGATGATAATAGAAAACACACTTATATCTATGGTCTTACAGAATTTAATTTAAATTTAACTGAGTATAAGAGGTTTGAGCTTGTAGTGGAAGCTAGTATAAGTGATGTGATGATTTTAGATTATCCCAAAGTGCTTACTATAAGATATGGGCATATTGATGATATTATAATTGTGTCCTTAAGAACATTGCAAAATGCTTTAGCACGTTGGTGTCCAAGTATACATAATGGATACTACTATTATAATCAAGAGGAGTATTATTTATATAACAAATGTAATATGAATGGTCAAGAAAAAGTATTACAGGATGTTTTTAATAAATTTAGAGTATTAATAAAAGTTACATTGAATGTATCAGAGCCAGAAGGAAAATTTGAAAGATATAATATTAGAAAAACTAATAAAAAAGACTTATTACTTGACAGTTCAAAATTTTTCTATAAAGATAATATGTTGTGGCCAAAACCAATAAAATGTTATAACGATTATTATTATGATTTTCTTGATGAATATATTTATGAGACAACACCCTTTGTATTTAGCAAAAAACCTACATCCATTCAGGAAATATCATGGATACAAAAATCTAGTCTATTCAGTACTGTAAATGTATATTATGTAGGTCATAACGATATTTATGGAGAATGGATGCAACCAGTTAAATTGATTTATGGAAAACCCATTCCTCAAAATTTAATACTATGTAAAGTATTTAAATTAAGATTTGTACTCAAACCGTCTAAAATACCTAAACTACAACATCGAGAATTAATTTATGAATGTGAATCCGATTGGAGAAATTTTATTGACTCTTTCTTGAGTTTCAATTTTTATTATAGAGAAGAAGTATTGATGCCATTATCAGATAATTCTATTTCAGTATCTATAACTAACATAATTGATTTAGGAGATACAGCAGAAGAATCAGCGGATTTAAGATATGTAATACCAGCAATGAAGTTTGATGGAAAAGTAGAGTTTTATATACAGGATGATAATGTATTGACTAATCTAGAAGGAAAACTAAATTCAGGTAAATGGATTCAAGTGGAAAATAATACCAAGATTGAAGTTAAGAGATTTGTAAGATTTAAAATTGTTTTAAAAGAGAGAGCAAAGTTATACAGTTTAAACCTAAAAGTTGGGAGATATGAGTATACAGGAATGAATTTAGAGACTTTTATACCTGCAATAGGAAATATACAAGTTAAAGCCACTTACAATCCTACAGAATACTCATCTAAATATGAAAATATAACATCATATAATCTACCATATGATACCCAACCATATACAATTATAAAAAATATTGAAGAATATGCAGATGCAGTTGCAAAAGCAAATGATTTTAAAGTAGAAAATATTCAAAGTATAAAATTCGCCAAAGTAGATGTATATTCTGAAGAATATAATATTTTATATGATGGTGAAGGTAAAATAACTAAAAAACCATTAAATGCACAATCATTATATTTATCTCAAAATGATTTTATCTCAGAATTAGATCAAGATGGAATAATATTTAAGGTTCCATATACTAAAACTATAAGAATGTCTCCTATACCACAACAATATTCGCCTATTATTATATATGAAATTGGAATAGAGGAACCCTATACGCAAGTATTTTTTATAAGTAAAACAGGGAAATATTCACTTGAAAATGAAGAAAAATTTGAATCTCTAGGATTTAAAACTTTATACTTACAAAACATAGGTATAGATGAGACAAGTGTAGAGATTACAATAAATGATATATCAATGAAAAACTATAATATTGAAAATAATGTTATAGTTTTTGAAAAAGAAGTCCCTAAGGGAAGTATAATAAATGTTAGGTACAAAATTAAGAACTCTTTTATAGCTTTATATGACTATGAAAAAGATGAAGTTGAAATAAAATTACATAAATTTGAAGAAAAATACCCAAATAAGGTGAAGGTCTATTTTGAAACTCATAAAACCTCTTCACTAAAAGAATTAAAGCATATATCATTAAATCCAATCTACAATACCCTATATAATGGATATATATACATATCAGACTATACCTTAGAACCTTACTTTTTAAAGATATACTCAGAAAACAACTTTATATTTGCAAATGGAAAAGATGATATAAATATCTTAATATCAGTAACAGATAAATATAATAATCCAATTGAAGGTGCTTCTGTAAACATAGAGTCTGCTCTTGGGACAATAGAAAAATTAAATGATAGAACTGATATCAATGGAATAATTGCATGTATTTATACAAGTTGGACAGGCAATTGCATAGATGTTATAAAAGCAATTGCCAATGAAAATGCCAAAGATGAAATCAATATAGTAAATAGAAAAATATAGATAAGTCACAAAAGGGGAATGTTTTATGGATATTAATAAACTGAAAACATTAAATTATAAGATTACCAATGGGTCTAACCTTCAAGGAGCTATTCTGATAAAAGAGAGTCAAATAAATTTTTTAGGAGATGCATATAAAAAGGGGTCTATTGAAGAAGAGACTTTTTTAAAATTAGCTGGGGACGTTACTTTTAGTATTTCAAATAATATAATTTATTTTAACTATTATGCAAATGATTTATACATAGGGGAAGACGCTTTTGATTTTATTGTAAAATTAGAAAATGGTATGACATATATTCAAACAATAGATATTTTAATTGAGCCTAAAATAGTACCTATAAATACAAAAGAAAGATTTATAGAAATATATTTTGATGATGAAAAAGATGATAGAGTAAATGTAAATATATCAAGCAATGTTGACCAATCTATAGAATTGCCAACTACAGTAGTTTATAGTTCAACAGATAAAGAATTTAATATTGATAAGTGTGTTGAAACTAATGATGCTATAAATAATTTTACTGAAATACCATATCCTTTATATGATTGTAAAGTTGAGATGGTGACTAAAGTTAAGAATGATACAGTAAATAATGGAGCAAGTATAAAAGTAATTGATAATGCAAATATATCATTTGTAAAGAATAAGAAGTTTTTAGGGGATGAATATGGAAAAATTATATTTAAAAACTTTGTAAATAAAGAATATAATATCGATTCACCTACAAGAGAAATTATTTATATAGTTTGGCATGCAAGAACAATTGCAATTGAATATAATCCCAAAGATGATATTATAGTAAATCAAAGACCTGATGTAAGTACACCTGATTTCAAATTACCTATTATAGATTATCCACAAGAACCAAAATATGAACCTATTTCGGAAAAAGAAGAATATATATATGGAGATTTATTCTCCAATACAAAAGTGCATAAGGAATTTGATAATAAAGGCAATAAATCCATTAAACTTGGAAGAAATGTTCCAAATGGAGCAGTAAATTTAGCCTATTATTATAATACAACAGCATCACTAGATGATACGGTTTCTGTAATAGAAACCAATACAAATAATGTTACATTGCATTTTGTTGAGGATTGGATTCACAAAAGAAATTTAGATACAAAAAATGACGAGTATTTTCCAGAAACTATTGAATTCGATGGTGAAAAAGGCACAGAATTAGAAGGATATTGGGGAATTTTATATAGAGATTTTGTTATGTGGGATGAATCTACTATCACTGATTTAAAGCCAGAGCATAAAGTTCAACATGAGGAACTTAAAGGGTTATTGGCAAAAAGAGTGCCTATAGATAAGATATACAATGATGGTGACAAATATGGTGTTTTAAATTTGACAAATTCTATATTCGAAGCTGTAAATTTTGTGGAAACTGATAATGAATTGATTGATTATAATCCTAAAACTTATAATGCATATACACGATATGAAGGTTTAGTTAGGAAACTAAAAGTATTATATAATGGGTCAGCTAAGTATAGTGGTGTTGTAAATAAAAAAGATGAGATATCAAATCTATATCCAGAGCAGGCAAGAGAAATAATAATGTACCCAGATGAAAGTGGTCTTTTACATAGAATTAATGGAGAATATTTAGTAGACGATGATTTATTTTATATAACAAATAAATTTAAGGACAATGTTCCTTTGTATTACAAGTATAAGTTAAAGTACAGAATTTATGATAGTGTTGGATTAGATATAAACGGTATGTATAATTCAGAAAATATAAGCCTTGTTTCAGGAAATAATTATCCAATAGATGAAAATAAATTTAAGTATAAGGCTTTTATAGAAAAAACTAAATATGAAAATATATATGATGTGTATATATATACATCATTTATTCCAACTATAGAAAATCCCATATATGTTATGTATGATGGATTGACAGAAGAAGCCTATAGAAAAGATAGTGCAAATCCTTTAGAAATTAAGGCAGGTATACTCGAAAAAATAAGCCCAGTTCAATGTTGTGATTTAGAGTCGTATAAAGTAAATAGACTTCAAGGTATAACAAATAAGTCTTCTATAGAAGTGTTTGAGTATGAAATACTAGAGGATAAAAGGGTCAAAATACAAATTGAATATATTATAATGGCTGACGATTTAGAAATAGCACCTATTACAAAGGAAATAATAAATAAAAAATATGTATTATATTCAGAACTTGATAGTTTTAAGAATGAAGATATGATTATATCTGAAAAGGATGCAAATGGATATATGACAGCAAGAGATATATTCATGAAGTATTCATCTGATGAAGATAGAGACAAAATAAATGAAAATTCAACCTTTAGAGTTAAATACAATATTCAAAATTTAAATACCATGTATTCAAAGGATAAAACTTTGATATATACAGCATCAGATGGAAATGGATTTATATATGGGAGAACATATGAAGATACTGGATTTCCAGAACAAGATTCAAGTATCATTGGTAATAATAAAAATACTAGAACCTTAGATAAAGATTCTATATATAAGTCAGCTAATGGAAAAGTTTATAGGGGGTATTCAGTGATATGTAGAAATATAAATCAAATTATTGTAGGAACACCTCTAGAAAAAGAACCTTTAAAAGGATGGTTCCCAACCATTAAATATGCTTATTTCAGTAAAAAGTATGAAAGAATTGATAAAACAATAGAACTTATATATTCTATACCAGAATACGACTTACAAATATTTGGAAAATATGGGAAGCCATACATTGATATATCTGAAGAAAAGGGAAGTTTTGTTGGAAATAATACTATTAAAGTAAAGAATACTCCAATGTATATAAAAGTAGATGATAGCTGGAAACCAACTAATTTAAGAGTTTATAAGATATTGAGTGATAAAAATAAAAAAGAACTTGAAATAAAAGGATTTAATTTTAAGTATGGATTTATAGAAATTAATGATTCAATAAGTGACAATGATAAAATACTAGTAGATTATAGCTATGAAGAAAAAAGTCTTCATTATAGAGGATATTATAAAAATCAAGATAAAAATAGTAAAATTATAGATTTAAATTTAAATCCAAATATGTATAGTTTTTATACAGACACTTCAAATGAGATAAATGAAATGAGAAACTCATATGATTTATTTAATCGAACAATCCATTTCTTTTTAAAGCCAATGAGAATAATAGATAGAGGAACAGGTGATATTCTAAAAGACAACTATTTTTGTGTATATCATAAATTTGATAATCAAGAAGCTTTAGAACCATTCGATTTACATATAGGTAGAATTTTTGTAAGACATCATACTTCACTAAAGTCTACAAATCTAATAGATACTAGATTAAGAGGTGGAGGTATTATCAAAGAAATGGAAGATAGACTTCGTCGAGATTTAGAGCCTGAAAGCGATTATTATTTAGATATTGGTACACTTGATGGTAAACCATATCAAGAAAACTCTGTAATTATAATAAGAATAGATAGTAAGTTACTTCATAAAAATGGAGGAAGATTTTCTGAAGTAGATATTAAAAATGTTGTTCAAAAATGGGCTGCATATGGTAGTTATCCTATTATTGAATTTGTAGATGTAATAGGAGATGAGTATTTGCCTCAAACTAGCATAGAAGTCCGTAAAAATATAGATAATCAAAAACATATCAGACCAAGTATATGGATAGAAAATGTGAACTATAATGTATAACATATTTTAAGATTCATAAAAAATATATTTAAATGAAACTCGTTAAAAAACAAATAAATTAGAATATCAGTAAATATAACTTTAAAAATATACTACTAGATTAAATGAGGTGATTTTATTGGGTGTTTTACCTTCAGCAACACTACTTACAAATGAATTGAAGTTGCATGATTTCAAAGGTGTTAAGTTATCAGTTACATTTGGAGATGCTGACTTAAATGATGGATATTCGTATGCAAAAATGAATTTTAGAGCAAATGATATTAAATTTGATTGGTGGATAGATAAACCAAGATTAAATATTATAACAAGTGAATTAACTTTAAATGATAAAAAAGTCTGGAGCGAGTTAAATCAAGGACCTAATAGTGGATTAAATGCAGATTGTCTAGATGGATATCATGCTATTGATTTTAAAGATAGATTAGGATACAACCATTTTAAACATGCTGTAATGGTGTCTAATAAAAGATATATCAAAATAGCTACATTTACTCCGAGAAGAGTTGGAAATGCTCCTGATTTTTCTACAGATGGTAAACTTCCATATCAAGGTATATTTGCAAATAGCATGGTAGCTAAAATGAAAAATGAAGATTATATTGATGAATTTGTTAAATCTACATCTGATTACATAGACTACACAAAGCCTAATATAGGGAAGTTTGACCATACTGATATGATGACAGAAGGAATTTACAACTCACTATTTAGAGGTTCCATAACTCTTCTTAAAGGAAATAATCCAACTACTATGGATATTCATATTGGTTTGTTTGAAGACCCTACAAACAAAAATAAGGATGGATGGACTTGTACAAATAAGTTTTTTTATGTGTCATTACATGATGAAAAATTACCATTTATAAACGAAGATTTATCTTCTAAAGAAACTTTAATAAAAGAAGATAGAATAACAACACACAAAAATAATGATGTAAAGAATCATTTAAATAACAATATAGAAGATAAAGAAAAAGCAACTATAGAAAAGTTAAATATAGAGGAAAGTGTTTCAACGTATTCAAGTATGACACCACCAAGTGAAAATCATGCACATGAAAGACCTCTTGATTTAAGTGGTTATAAGACTCCTCCAGATCCTAGTAAAAATGACTATAAAGCGGAAAAATTTCCACCATATAAACATGAAGGAGATAGTTATCAAAAAGATATAGATGTATTAAGACTGTATCATGTGAAGTCAGACTCTACAACAGTTGATGGTGTAGAAATAATTACTCATAAGTTTGAATTATATTTAGCTATAGATGAAAAAACAGAAGTACATATACAACCATATATGTCTAATTCTTGTATAGTTCATCAATATCAAAGTCCACTTACAATATCTGGACTTCCTGAGACAAATCATTTTATAAAACCAAAATCGATTTATGATAATAGATATTCTCATATTAGACATAGACATTATGATTATGAGTCTAGATTAGATAAGATTGATAATGAGGTAGAAGAAATTTGGGATACTTTTGATTATTATGTTGTAATAGCTCAAGGAAATGATAATGCTAAAAAAATTCTTATGACAGATGATAATGGAAATGTTTTTTGTTCAAATGATAATATGGAAAGGCATACGGATTATAGAAGAAATGGCTCAAGAGTTTTAGTTAGTGATACAAATAAGTGTATTAGTGAAAGTTCAGTTACAACTAGAGAACTTGCTCAACTTAAAGAGGTAAGAGCCAATGTTCAAGAACAGTTAGATGAACTAAGGGATGATATTGATGATGTTGAGAGAAGAGTAACTTATATAGAGAATGAAATCGATTCTATTAAACGTAGATATGTAAAGAAAAGTGGAGATACCATGACTGGTAATCTTATTATGGAAGATTCTTATATAGTTATATCTGATGAATATGAAAGAAGAAAAGTGGCATTACGTGGGGATACAGGAAATGGAAGTAATATAGAAGGAGATGAAAATATAGAACATTTTTGTCTGTATGATAAGAACAAAAATAGAAAAATATTTTCATACAGACCAGAAGATGGAGGAGGAGGGTGTATTTGGTTTTATAACAATGGAATTAGATTTGGTGATGGCGATGGAAAACCAGGACCAAAGCTAAATATTTGCTATTTTCCACCTACAACTAGTGAACCATTTAAACCACCTAAAATAGGAGATATATGGATTAAAAATGAGCCTCAAAAAAACGCAGATGCACTTAATAAAAAATATCCTTTAGGAGTTTATACATGTACTAAAAGTGATGGGATATTAGAAGAACGACCTAATAATGCAGATGAAAATTATAAACGCAAATATATAACTGAATGGACTTTACTTCCAAAGTATTTATAGTGCTTAGTCATATATTTATTTAAAATAATATCTTATTCATAATTTTTGAAGTTATGAATGAGGTATTTTCTTTATTTATATGAAAATTACTAATATAATGAAAAATATTGAACAAATTCAGATATAAGTAAGGTATATTAAGAATGAAAGTGATTTTACAAAAATAAAATGGAAAAGAGGTGAGCTTATTTGGAACATCCCAAGATAAATATATGTAAATCTACAGAAGGAAATTTAGTACACTATATTTACAGATTTAAAAATATTTTATCAGAAACAGAAATAGAAGAATACCTAAATAATCAAGACCCAATTATAGAAATATTAGAAGAAAATGCTGATATAGAATCGACTAACATCAAAGATTTTTTACTTAGTAGAAATGATTTTCCAAAAGGATATAATGGATATACTGAATTTACGTTACCATTTGAAATAGTAATTCCGTTTAAAAAATTAATTGTAAATTTAAAAAATGATTTATCCTCAGTACCTCAAGAAAAAATAGAAATACAATTAAGTTCATACCAAACTATATCAAGAATTTTATTTAAGAAAAAAACTGATTATAATGAATATGAGACATATAGAACTATAACAGAACAATATGAAATTGACGATATAATAAAGATTAGAAATAATAATGGATTTCTAATAAAAAAATCCAATGTTGAATACAATAAAGTTACCTTAGATTTTTCTATAGATATAGTTACATATATAGATATACATGCACATGGAGTATTTGACCCAGTAGTATCTACAATAGAAGGTAAAAACTACACCTTATTTTACCAGAAAAAAGAAGAACAAAAGAATAAATATGAGTACAGAGTAATAAGTAAACTTCAAGATGGATTTATTTCAGAACTATCAAACGTAGGAGTTTGTGAATTACATGAAAGTCCAGATGAAATAATTCAAGTATTAGAAGTAAAAGAGGATGACACTAAAATAACCAAATGGCAAGAGATAAAGAGAGAAAAAGTATCAAAAGATATAAATATCAATAATGATGACTTATATAGTAAAGTAATAAATACTATAACTAGTCAAGAGATACATTCAGATGATTCCACTTTAATAACTGATGGAATAAGATATGTGAAATTACCAAATATATGGCATAAAGATAAAAGAGAATTATTTTATAGAAAATCTAGAACTTTTAGGATGAAAAACATATACAAAAACATATCAACAGACTATTGTAAACCAATAATATTTCAAGGTAAATTTGAAATGTTAATTGATAAAATGCTCATTTACAGAAAAGATGTAACAACTTTAAGTGTAGATGAGCAGAAAAAACCAGTTGATATGAAAGATAAAAATGCCACAATATTTAAAAACTACATAAGACAAGGCGGTAAATACTATAATGACTATATAAATAATATAGAAGATAATGATACAATTGAGATGGTTGTATTAAATTCTAGATATCCACTTCTATCAATAAAGGATTACTGCTTTTATTCAAATAAGTATAACTACACCATATATTTATATGATGAGAAAGGAAATATATCAGACCCAGTAGTGGCTGTATTATAGGTGTACATATGTATGACAATATCAATAATCTTGCAAAAATATATACAGAAAATACAATAACTTTTTCAAGGATAAAAAGTTTAAAATGTTTAAGTTATAAATTATATGTAAAGGAAAAAATAGGAGAGAAGTGGAAAAATTATTTATTGGCAGAAATACCAAATCCAAAGGTTGAAGTTCCATTAAATGAAAGTAAAGTGCTAGAGTATAATTCAAATCAAAAGTGGTATGTGTCCAAGGAGATAAGTGGAGTAGGAAGTAAATATATACGAGTTAGTGTAAATAATATAGAATTAGATAGAAATAGTTATACATTTAATTCTAAGTTTAAAATTTTATATATTCATATAGAACTTTCTCCTACAGACTTTGTTGAAATACAATATCAAGTTGATAAGATAAAATACGTGCATAAAACTTTAAATAAGTGTGAGTATAGTGTAATACCTGTTTTTAATAAACAATATTTGACAGGGCAACACTCTATATTATAGGTGAACTATGAGTGAAAATTTTGCTAAGATTTCAAGAAAAAATATAATAGATAAACTATATACCGATAAAGATATAGTTAAAAATTCATCTAAAAATGACATATCTTACTATTCAGATAATTTATTTTTTGATAGAATTTTATTTAATTTCGATAATAATAGATATGCAAATTCCTTATTTATAAATGAATTTAAAAATAAGGAATTTTCTGATGTCCTAAATAGTGCAAATATAAAATTTAATTTTGATAAAACTTGTATATCTTTAAGTGAAGATAGTAGTTTTGGAGAATATAATTCAGTTGATATTTATACTCATGAACATAAAAGTTCATCATTAAATAATTTTTTTCTGCTTGTGGATCAGTATATACCAAATGGGTCAGAAGTTATATATTATCTAATAACTGATAAAAAAGAAGTATTTCAGATAAGAGCAAATAATACTGTACCATATACTATACAAAAAGAGGAAGATATACCTAAAACTATAAAAATAAGAGCTAAGATATGGTCAAATTTGGCAGGAGAATCACCTGAAATTAATGCAATAGCCCTTCTCTATAATGATGATTTTACAGAAGCACAAATGGGTTTAATTAATCCTGACTTAGGAAGACTTCCAAATACTGAATATCCAGATTTAAATGATGTAACAACTATATTAAGAGACCCCAAAAGTGATGACAAGCTAATAAAAGTAAGTAATGCTACTGAAGATGTATTACTTAATTATAGTGAAGAAGGAACTTTAGATACTATAAATATTTATGAGACTGTATCAGGAGATAAAAAAGAAGATATTTATCTTATATATGATGATTATGAAAATAGTGATAAAGAAGTCGAAAAAGTCTTGATGCAAGTTATAAGTAAGAAAAAATAGTGATACATATAAACAATATGGTGAGTTGGTGAGATATGAGAATACAACAGAAAAAAGATAACATTTATGTAAAAGGGTTAGATAAAGTTGATGCATATCTAATAAATATAATTCAAAGATATTTTGAATATGATGGTAAAAAAGTTCTAGGTTCTAAAGAGCAAATTATAGATGAGGTCATTCAAAGAGTTAAAGAAGAATTAATATTACCTCAAATTCAAGATTTATTGGAAGCATTTTTACTAAAAAGAGGAATATCATTTGAGGAAAATAAAGTGATAATAACTAATAAAGATTTAATAGTTATAAATGGACAAATAAAAGAAGATAAAAATACTGAATGAACATAAAACCACAAAATATGTAGAGGAGGAAACTTTGTGCAAGATTTTGAAGAAGACAGATATATCATTTCAAAAGAAAGTTTGGAAGGATATATTATGGAAAGTGGTGTTATCATAGGGAAAAAGTTAACTAGAGAACTAGAATTAATGGATGAAAATATGTATGAAGTTCATAAATTATCTTTGTGGATTAAGTTGATAAAGGAAGGTATTAGACCACTTAAATGGAAAAAATCAGAATGGGATGGTACCAGAATAGAATTTGAAATAATGAAAACTAAAGAAGATGTACAAACGGCTATAAATGAATTAATTGATATACTTGATAAATGTTGCGAAAAGTATAAATTAAAGGCTGGAATATAATATGATAGATACTAAATTGAATATAAATAAAATAAAAGATGAGATTATAGAAGAAATTGTAAGTCAAATAGCATCAAATTGTTCAACAGATGAAGAAAGAGAAATTTTAGAAAATGAATTCAAGACAAAAATTAAAAACAATATGCTAATATCAAGTCTAAATGAGCATGAAATAAATATTAAATCTCAATCAATTAACAAGACTATGAATGAATTATACATAGATTTACTAACCAGTTTTGGCATAGTTAATTCAATGAGTGAGTTACTATCAAAGTATGATAGTATCAGTACATCATACATAAATAGTATAACAACTAAGATAAATCAAATAAAAGATAAATTAGAGAGTTGTAGGTATTCTACTTCATTCAAACATATGTCTAAATTTATAATAGAGAGGTTTAGAAATTCAAATAATTTTGATAAAAGTAGAGAAATTCAAAAAGATAGAGACGGGCAATGGATACTAGAAAAGTGTTATGTTAGCTTTGATGAAAAGGAAAATACACTGACATTGCCATTTTTAAAACGAGATAACATGTTGAGGTATGATAATAAAGTATCTACAGCATGTTTAAATTATGGATTTCAGCTGGGTGAAGGGTTCATACAATCTTGTAATAATGAAACATCTCTTGAAAATGCTATAGATGGAAATCCAACCTCATTTTGGAGTGACACAATACTGTCAGATGCTCCATTAAATGTTTCGTTTGAAAATAGTAAACCACAAGCTATATATGTAAGAGATAATTATTTTTATGGGATAGACTCTGGTGCAGTTTGTGATCTTGAACTTAATTTTGAATCTATCAATAAAATAAATGAGATAAATCTTACACCATTTACAAAATATCCTATTGATATAGTAGCTATAAGATACAAAGTGACAGATGATGAAGATGAAGCATTAATGGAACTAGTAACACCAGATAATAAAGATAAAACATTAAAAAGTGTTTTTACAAGAGATAAAATTACATTTAGGTTCCCAGATGTAATATGTAAGAGAATATACATATTATTTACACAGAAACATTATATAAGAGAGACATATATATATAATCCAACTGAAATAAATAAAAGTTTACTTTGGTTTAATAATAAAAATGATAGAAAGGAAGAAGTGAGTAAAGCTGTATTTAAACCAGTATATTATGACAGGGAAATGACTAATTCTTTATGGCAAAAAATGAATGATGGAATATTGTCATCTTTTTATGATGAGTTACTGCCTGAAATAGTCGGAAATGACAAGTTAAATCATAAGATATTAAAGTATGAATACAACTATGGTTTATATGATATAGGATGTTATAATAATCATTTTGACAGGACAGGTGTTTATATAAGTAAATCTATAAATTTAAATTCTAATATAAAAAGTGTACATATAATAACTGACGAATTACATCCTAGAAATTCATTTGGAAAAACTGTTACTGATATAGAATATTATATTACTACCTCTGATAATCCAGAAACTAAAGACTGGATTCCTATATTACCAATGAATAAGGATGTTATAGAATCTGAACTTTTATTTATAACAGGGAGTACTAGAGCTTATTTTAGATTTGAGGCAGAAACTATTTATAAAGTAATGAAAGATGGAGAAGAGATACCTTTAAACAGTGAAGAATTCTATATACATAAAAATCAAAAAACTGGATTTTTTTACTGCATTCAGATATTTAACTATGATTATAATGCAGTATATAGTATAAGCTATAAGCCTGTTTTTGGCAGCGATTCTGTAGATTTATCATCAAAATTAGAAACAACTATAGAATCTTTTAAGGGAAAAAATAAATCGAATTTTGAACTTAAATATAGGCCATTCACAGAATCTGATACTGATTATTGTGATGTGAAAATTGTAGATACATTAACTAGTAATATTAGCTGTGAAATAGAAACCATAAATGTAACAGATATATCAGATAATGGTAGTAGTTATAAGAACTTTAATAATTTAGATGACAAATTTCAATTTTATGTATTTGAGAATTTAATCTATTTTAATAAAGAGATAGAAAGTAAGTATATGATAGATATATCATATAAGCATTTAGTATCAAAAATAAAACTAAAAGCATTATTTAGAAGAAATACAGTTAAAGATGGATGGTTAACACCTGTTTTAAAAGAAATAAAATATATGATAGATACATTTTAAAGGTGATAATATGAATAATTATAAATATAGAAAGCCGAGTATATTGTTTGAAGAAAGAATTAAAATTTTAATAGAGGATTTAAATAGAGATTTTGATTCTGGGAAAATCAAAACGAAAACAGAGTATTTTTATGAATTTAAAAATATGATTATCGATTTTTACAATAAACTTGGAAAACCATTATTTGAATTCCATGAGGCAATAGATATACCATCATTTTCAAGTTATAGTGATATGTTAAAAAAAGCCAAATATGATATGAATATTTTAATATGTAGTTATAGGGAAATTGGAGATAACTTACAAGTATATTTTAAAGATGTTGAAGAAGAGGCTGACCTATTAATTGACAAATTAAATCGTATAGTAATAGATACAAATGAACTAGAAAAAAAAGTAGACTCCTTGAAAACTGTCAGTAATATGATTTATTCGGATGATTTTACGAAAATTATTAACAGAAATAGCTTAAACAATGTTTCTTGCAGTGTATTAAATGGGGCACTAACATTAGCAACCATATCGAGTAAATGTGCAAATGATAATATAACTATACAAATTTCAGATGTATCAAATGGCTTTCCTGGAAATACACATGAAATATATCCATCTTATAATAAAATAAAATATATTGGAGAAGATGATCCCCATATATATTTATCGGATATGTTAGATGGAAATGCTGATACTTGGTTTGAGTTTGAAATGTATAATTTAGAAGATGATGTAAAAATAAAAACTGCAATGGTTGGATTTAAGTATAAAGAAGGCATAAGTTGGATAAATGATGATAAGATTTTAAAATTACATTTTAAGATTATTTTAGATATTCCTGTTAATATAAATTGGTTTAAAATTTCTGGAATATCAAAACAAAATGTCAATCTACACAATCCTATAATAAAAAGAATAATTGTAAGAGATGAATATGAGAATGTTCAAATATTACAACTAAATCAATATTTAGATGAAGAAAATGTAATAACCTTTAAATCAAGTATAGTTAAAGAAATTTTAGTTGAATTAGAACAAGAAGACAGTAATTTTACTAAAGTATGTAGAGAGTATTTTTTAAATATAGACCCAACTAAAATTCCATATTTTTTTTATGATAATAATAAAGATTATATACAATTTGATAAACCTCAAAAAAGTATAGAGATTATAGGTCTTAAGTATAACCATGATAATAAAAATATAATTTATCCATCTACAAAATCAATAAATAATTTTTCAACAAGAGAGTATGTGAAATCTCAATTATTTTATAAAAACATAAGTGAAGATAATTATAAATTTCAGTATGAAGGAGTAAGTGCAAAGAGATATGTCATAGGTATAAAAAATATTGAACTTAAGTATAAGGTTTATGATAAGCAAGGAGTATATCTATCAAAGAAATTTTTATCAACTGAAAATATAAGGTCAATTACTTTGGATTCTAAAGATTACATACCTAGGAGCTTTATGGAATATTTAGATAAAAACAAAAAAATTGATGATTATATCAAATACTATATAAGTTTTGATGATGGTTCAGTGTGGACTAGAATAAGACCAAGGAATAGGGTTGAATATGGTTCTTGTACAATAGTTATAAATAGCAATATATCAACTATAAATAGAAATAAAAATATTACATATGTTGACATGCTTAATGATGTGAGCGAATTTAGGTTAAAAATAGAGTTAGATAGACCAAATGAAATAATTGATGAGTCGCCTATAGTATATAATTATAGGATAGATGTAGGTCCGGAGGAAATTATATGATGAACATTCAAGAGTATCAATTAAAAATTAAAGAAGAAGAAATAATAAAAAAACTTTTGAATAATGGTGAGTTAGTAACTTTTTACGAAGTGAATAAGTTTATAAGTGAGTTTTTTGAAAAAAAAATAATTGGATTACCATATTTTAAGCCATTTATATTATTCCCATATCAAAATTCAGATAAAAAGCAATTTAATACTATGTTTAAAAATATAGAATATGATTTGAACTCGATTTATGAAGTACATAACCATCAAGTAGAATCTTCTATAGAGACTATAAACAAATATAACCTAGAAATGATAAATATATATAATGAAGCCAATAAGGTTATTGCTTATTCAGAAATAGCAAATGAATTTTCTAGCAAAAAAAAATCATATTATCCTTATGTTATAACTTTTAATACACTTGAAGATACGAATACTATTAACTTAGTAAAAAATAATATACCTAAGTCAACTTGTGAAATAGATTACAATACTTCTACACTTAGAAACGAACTTCATTCAACCCCGAATGACAAAATAGATTTGAGTAAATCAAATTTGAAAGTATTGCTAAATGGACAAGCGATAGGTTCAAATACAAATATAAATTTGATACTAAATGAGGCTCTTAATAAAAATATATCATTAGACATAACACCAATAAAAAATGAAACTCAAATAATCACAATAGACTTGGAGTTAGATGATGTTAAAACCGCATCTAGAATTGAACTTAGTGGCTATTCACTACAGGATACCACTATAACATTATTAATTTCTTCTGATAACAAAAACTTTAAAGAAAAGCTTAAATATAAAGGAGAGAAAAATAATATATGGAGGTTTAACAAAGAAGATATCTTAGCAATTAAATTTATAATAGAAAAATGTGAAATTGGTCAAGAAGGGTTAGATAACTTAGGTTCATTATTTGTATTAAATAATATTTCAATTTATAATGATAAATACTCTAAAACTAGTGTGTACACAAGTAATAGAATTAATATTGATGAACCTATATCAAAAATAACTTTAAATCCTCAAAATAAAGTGCCACCAATGACAAATATATCATATTTCTTAGGTATAGAAGACAAGGATAATAGTGTAGAGTGGAAGAGTATAAAACCAAATATTGCTTTAGACTTAAACCTCTTATATAAAGAAGAAAAATTACTTAATTACTATACATCTGATTTATTTGGAAGACGTGATTTTGATATACAATTAAAAAACTTTTTATTTTATGTACAACAACTTCCAGAGTATGTAAATTTAAATTCTATTGAAATGAGAACAGGACATTCTCAATGGCTTATTGAGAGGTTAGATGTAAGCGATAAATATAATCAAGAATATCCAAGTTCATTGAGGGTATCTATAAATGACTATGCAAAGCATAGAGTCACTGGAATAGCCCCGATGGATGCAAATACAATGGAGATAATGTGTAAAAATACATGGAATTATATAGTGATGAGTCAGTATATTAATTGTCTTGAAGAAACTATAATAGAAAATAAATACTTTAGTTTTAAGAAAGACAAAGAAGTGTTTGATGTAGTTGTACTTGTGAATGGAAGACAAGTGTTTAAAAAAGATAATAAATATGCATTTAAGTTGAAAAAAGGAGAAAATAAACTTCAGATAATGTTTTTACTTGGTGAATTAGATTTATCAAAATCAGTAAAAACCATTAAGCATAATTTTAATTTAATGCCTCATAGTGATTCTATATTTGCGGGTTCAAAGATGGAAAGAATAACATATAATTCTTTAGTGAAAAATATAAGTAATCATTCTCTTAAGTATTATGCAATAAAATCTATGGATAATATGGATAGTGTAGTTATAAAATTTGACCCCAATTATACACTTAGTCCAGATGACCCTGTTAATATTGAATTAAAAGAAAAAAAGACTCCACAATATCAAAGACCAGATATAAAAATTAATACAGCTGAGTACTTTAGAATATTTGTAAAATATAAACATATGTTATCAACAACAATTGAAAAGTTAAAATCTAGGGATGATAATAGTTTAATAAGGTGTAGAGTAATGGCAAAATTATCTACATCAGATATATCTGTCACTCCTGTAATCAATAATATAAAGGTGGTGGCTGAATAATGTCTATAACATTATATACGAAGTCTTCTGATAGAGAAAATAAAGTTAGTTTAAAATGGGAGAATACATCAAGTTCACCACATTTGTACAGAGTATTTAGAAAAAAAATAGGAGATGATTTTGGTAATTCTGTTGATGAAGTATTTCAACCTATTTCTGTATGTGAACTAGAAAGATTAGAAAGTGACATAAAGGTATTAAATATACATCCAAATATAGGAGAAGAGATTAGTTTTAAATGTTATAGAGGTATTACATGGACTATTAAAAAGTCTGCTTCTTTAAAAAAATGGATGGAAGAGCCTTGTAAGGAAGATGCAAGAGGATATGGTCTAGCTAAGATAAATGTAACTCCTATATCAAATAGAGAATTTTGCGAAAACCCAAATAGTTTTTTAAAAGATAGTAGGGGGATGTATATTTATGATGTAATAGTTATCGGATTTTCTAGTGGAGAAGATGACATTGATGAAAATAAATTAAACAAAATAGGACTAGATGCTATATTTGAATTTATGAAAACAAATAGAAGTGTTATTGCGAGTCATGATTTAATTTCATCTATATTTAGAGAAGATGAAAGTTTGAATAAATTAAGAGAGCTTTTTAATATAAAAGTTGGAAAATGGAAGAATGATAGTATATTTTTTGATGAAGACCACGGATTCACAAGTTCTGTATGGGGGAATGAAGCAGTTATAAATAAATCAGATTCTGTTACATTATATCCCTGGAATATGGGGAATAATGAAGAAAAAATAAAAATATCATATACTCATACTACGTCGAATTTTGCTTATGGAGATGTATGGTTTAATATAATACCACAAAAAACAGAGGGAAATTCAAATTGGTCTACTTTACAAGAAAAAGCATCTTCATATTATCTTACAACGTGGAATAATACTGCTATGATTCAAATCGGACACAATATAAATGATATTGAAGATATAGAGGAATATGAAAAAAGAATATTGGCAAATACTATTTTTAGAATGAAACAACTGACTGAAAATATGTCTGTTGAAGATAAGCCTGGAGATACATCTACTCCAATCAAACCAAGTATAACAAATCAGTATACTACTGAAGATAGAAAAGTCATTTTTGAGTATACTTCTACAGATACAGGAAGTATATATCAATATTATGTAGAAGGAGTAGATTTAAGTTCAAAGGTAGTAACAGAATCAAATGTAGCCACAACAATAGTTACTACAGGCATTAAAGAGTACAATTGGTGTTTACATCCTGTAGAAAGTGATATCAATCCAATCATCTTAGATAATTCACCTATTATATATAATAAGACTAAAAGAGAAACAATTATGACACAACCTCTTCAAAAAGGATATTATATGTTTAGAGTTTACACAATTGATTATTCAGGTAATAAATCTAATGTAGAAAGTAAGATTTTTCATGTAGATGGTAAAGCAGATGACGCTTCAAATAGAGTATTGGATGAGGTTCCAAATGCTGTAAGGTTTAATAATAGGTATAGAGGAGCACAAGAAAGTTATAAGATAAGTTCAATGTATCATCAAGCAAAACATAATATAAGAAAATTAAGTGATAAGATAGATAGATTAGAGGCAATGAAAGAAGAAGCATTCATAGATTCAAATTATAGCTATGGAAGTTTTATAGACATAATTTGTAATATACAAGAAGAAATAGACACATTTTATGATGTAAGGGGGGATTAGATGAATAAAGTAGTTATTAATAATTTACCAGTATCAAATAGAAAAGATTTTGGATATAAAGCTATAAATACAAGTTCAATGCATAATGATAACCAGAATAACATGCTAAATGATATACTAGATTTATTTAATAAAACTAATGAGATAGAACGTATGTTGAATAATAATATAAGTTTAATAAAACTCGAAAATGCTCAACTTGAAGCGGTTAACTCAAATTTAATACAAAAGTATAATCAGTTATTAAATAAGTATATTGATGTAGAAAAATATAATAAATTCAGAAGAAAAATAATATTACCTCAAGATTGTAAGTCTGATGAGAGTACATTTGGAGCGATAATAAACAATATAACATCAGATATAACTATAAGACCTTCAAAAAAGATTTCAAAATTAGCCGTTTTCGATGATGTATCAAATTCCATTTTTATTCCCAAAAGTCTTTCAGTTAAAACAAAAATTACTAGTTTTGGTGTTATATCAGAACAGGACAATGATGTATATGCTCCTTTTTCTAAAGATAACAATCTATATTGGATAAAGAGAGTTGTTACAGGGAATTCTGTTGATTTCTTGGACACAGAGTATGAGATTACTCTTCCAGAAGATATTATGACTACACTAGAAATGAATGAAATATACATACATCCGTTTTTATGTAGTGTAAAAAATATATATACAAGATTTGGAGATTCTAGTTATTGGGAAGAAGTGGAAGGAATTGAATATCATTCAGCAATAACGCAAAATAATTTAACAAATGAATTTTCAAATTCAGTTAGAGCATTTAGAATAAACTTTCCTAACAAAAAGGTTAATCAAATAAAAATAGTTTTAAGAAGTTATAGTTATGAGGAATGTGAAACAAATTTAAGAACTTTTATTTATGGTATAAAGTCATTAGGAGCATATATAAATTATTATAATAATTATGAATCATCTACTTTTAGCTTTAAATGTAACATTGATGAAAAGAGAGATGTGATGATTACAGGGATAACACCACACTTTAATAATAGTAATGATGGTGGAAAGTATTCTAAAGATTTTATATTTGATATATATTATGAAGATAAAGGTGAATATTATCATAAAATAGTAGATGATTTTCCATTTAAACCTCCTAGTCAAAAACTAATGTTTAAATGTAGGATAGGAGAAACTTATAGTGAAATAAACATAAAGAGTATTGACATAAATTATACTTATTATGGAGGGGATTCAAAGCATTTTTAAGTGTGAATGACTGTATTTAATATTTTGCATATGATATAATTAGTAGTACAAATTTGGAGGTGGTACTTTTGATTGTGTTTATGTAAGATTTATAATAAAGTGTTTTAAAATTTTGTCTTTATAGAAGACTTTTTTTTTGTTTATGAATTGTCGATTGTGACAAGTGACCTATATACTCTTATACTTAGATTTATTATTAAAACAGTAGGCAGAGTGATATTGAAAATTAGGAGGTGAAAACTATGCATTTATTATATAAAAATAAAAGTGACATAAAAACAGTAACTAAAATAGTTAATCTTATTTTTAAAATCATTGATGAGTTAAAGTTATTTATTAATAATATATTGATATGTAATATAAATAAAGAAGATTTAAGATATTATTTCTTGCAGTTTGATTTACAAAATAAAAACTTGTTATTTAATGTAAAACTTTACAATTCAATTACAAAGACAGTTGTTATAAAAAGTTATGTATTAACAGATTTAATAAGAGACTGTGAAAGTAAAAAAATAGAATTGAAATTAAACCATGATATTAAAAATATGATATTAAAATCAAAAGAGAATGTACATAAAGATATTACAGAAGTTTATATATGATTTTATTAAACTTATGGAGGAGAAACATGAATTTTACTATTGATAAAAATATAGAAAATTGTATCACAAAAGGAAGTGGAGTTCCAAAACCACCAAGAAAGGGAGAGCTAATGATATGTCAAATATGTAACAAGCCAATAATGCCAGAACAATTTTCTATAGATGAATATAAAAAAAAGAGAGAATTTAAGTGGCATATACATCCAGAATGCTTTGAATACATAGATAAATTGGCAGACAAATCAGTTCCTGGTTTACTCAATGAAAGAAAATGTTTATTTGATTAAATATTTTTTAATATAAATGTATAGTTTTATAATCTTAATAGATAAGAAGTAATAATATAATGCTAAGAAGGTATATAATATGAAAAAAAAAATAAATTATAAAAATAATTTGCAAAAATATGGAATGAATGAGTATCAAAAAATACATGAATTGGTATATGAATTACAAGCTGGTTCAAAAGATGCAGCACAGGAATTAATTAATTCGTTTAGAACAATGCTAAATAAATATATTTCTTTAATAATATATGGACAATATTCTATAGAAGATTACTCAATAAGAAGTTTTATTAAATTATTTGTAGAAGAAGAACATGAACGATTGAAAATAAATTCGTATTTTGTTAATGGTCATGGTCAAATGATTGCAGATAAGACAGTTGCAAAAATAGTTGGGATATTTTCAAATAATGATAAAGAAGACATACAGCAAGAGATATGTGCTATTTTTTTATCGATGTGCCATAAATATAAAGATACAAAACCGTCTTTTCACAATTATGTAAAGCGAAATTTTCATTATTATGTTTTTAGAAATTTAGAAAAATTATCTAAAGACCCTGTAGCAAGAGGTCTATATTATCAGAAAAAGATATTCAAGATATATGATTCTGACCAACAGTTACCAATAGAAGAAACTATTTGTGATAAAAATGCACAAAAAGAAATAGATGAAGTGCTCGATTATGTCGAGCTTTTTTATAATCTACAATTGTCAATTGCGATAATTGAAAAAGACATGACTATAAATATATATGATGAAGAATTTTTAAATAATAATTGGATTAATGGAATTACATGTTCTAATATATTTAAAGATCTTACAACATTTGAAAGACGAATACTAGTGATGTGGTATATGAAGGATAATACTGATTCAGAAATAGCAGAGATGTTTGGGCTTTGCAGAGGGACAATAAATAAAAAAAGAGCTTGTGCAAAATCTAAATTGAAAAAGGCTGTTAGGTTAATTAATTACTTAAGTGAATGAGAATTATTACTTATATGAAATTTAGACCACTCTAACTTAAAGAGTGGTCTTCTTTTGGATTATTCTAATTCATTTGCAATAGTATTATAAAAGTTTGCCGACTCTATTAGCATCTGTTTAAACTCAGCAGACCTTTCATTGTAGTAGATTCTTCCTTTTTCAGTTATCTTATAGAGTTTTTTACGTTCTTTTTTTGTTGCAACTTCAATAAGACCTTTTGTGAGCATTTTTTCTATTATTGGATACATGGTTCCATTACTAGGTTTCCAAGATAAATTAAAACTACCTATGTAATCTGTAACTTCCTTCCCATAAACACAATCGTCTTTTTTTATCATTAAATTTAACGTGTATAGCTCTAAAAATATACCACTAGAAAATTTATTGTCATTTTCTTTTGTATTTACTGCTTTCATACCCATTGTTGAATATTTCATATATTTTCTCCTTTTAAATATTATTTTTATAAATTCTGATAGAGTATTAATAGACAATTTACATGATAAATAATTTACATTATGTATTTGAATAATATAATTGAATCTACACTATGAATTTTAATTTATATATTTTATATAACTTTTATATGTGCTTGATTATTATTATATAACATCAAACAGTCGCAAACAACAATTAATAAGTTATAAAATGCTTGGCTTTATGCTATAAGTAAAATTTAAAATGAAGGAATGGTGAATAAATATGTGTAATAAAGATATACAAGAAGAAACTATTTTAGAACAAATAAAAAAAATAAATGAAGAAGACAACAAGATAGTTACTAATATAGTAGATAATATTATAAATAAGATTTATGATGAAATCAATAATAATGAAAGCTTTAGTCTAAAACATGGTTTTTTAACTGTAGGAAGGTTACTAGTTATTTTAGCACAATCATTATGCGATAATGAAGAGCATTTTTCAAAAGAGTGTGATTTAGCAAAAGATATGGTTTTGGATAAGATTATGGAAGCTATTATGCCAAAAGGTGATTATGAAAAAATCATAGATGAGGATTTTGATATAGAGAATTTATCAATAAGAAGAATAATGCTTGCGCTTGGAATAGCTGTAGATTATATTATATGGAAAACTGACTTAGCAAAAAATTATCAAGAAAATAGTAATAAGTAGCTATATACTAAATAAGAGTTTTGACAAAGTAATATTTTATATGGCAATATAAAGGTATAGAAAGTATTAGGAGGAACCTTGAGTGTTAAAAAAGTTGTTTGGTATTATGAAAAAAAGACAAAAATTTGATGAAGCAAAAGAAGAAGGTGAAATAGTATTAAAAAATGAAGAAGAATTATATAAAGAAGAGTTAATCGAAAAAGAACAAGTATTAATTGATAAAAAAGAAGTTGAAGTTTTAGAACAAGAAATATTTTCATCTGATGAAGATGATAAAATTTTAGGCAAGGAAGATATAGTATGTAGTTCTAAAAGTGAAGTATCATATATAAAAGAAACAAATGTTAATAATGATAATAAAATATTGGATAAAGTGGAAACAGTAATTATTGATAAATATATAAATGATGAATACATAAGTGATGAAGACAAGGAAAAGTTAATTGAAAATAAAAAAGATGATTCAAAAAAAGTTGAAGAACTTGAGCAAGGAGAAAGTTGTGTTTTATTAAAATATGATATTGAAGAAAAACAAATAAGTGAAACAAGTGAATCTTTGACAGAAGAAGATTTAGATTATATAAAAGAAATAAAAATAAAAAGGGGAAAAAGTATAAAAGCAATAAACTTGTATACTAGAGAAGAAAATATTTTCGATACACATATACAATGTAGCAAAGACCTTAAAGTCCCCCTAGGATATATAAGAGAAAACTTGAAATATGGATATATGGATTATTTTGGCGATGCCATAAAATATCTAAGTAAAGTATTAAATATAGAAGAGTATTGTAAAAATGAATGGAGCTATTTGGAAAATAGTAAATCTCCATCTGAGATATTTAATATTCTAAATGATAAGATATTTAGTACAAGACTTTCTGATAAAAAAAGGAATGAAATTTTAACCAATGACAAAATTGAGGCATTAAAAATGAATTATAAATTTGAATGTATCGATGAGGAGTATGATGAATATTTTAAAAAATATAAGTCTATAATCAAAAGAGGTGGAAAGAAAAAGATTGAATTAGTAAATAAAAAAGGTGAAGTACTAGAGATATTTAAGTCTTTAGAAGAATGTTCTATTTATTTGCAAAAAGAAAAAAATGAAGTTATACAGATGTTAAAGTATGGAGATACAAAAGTAGGAAGAAATTTTATAAGATATAGTTTGAGGAATATTTAATTTCATTTTAAATTCATGAGAGTTTCATTTCTGATTCACACATTTACTATTATTTTAATGTAAAATAATAAAAGTGAAGTATTGTACAAACAAAATTAAGGAGGATATTAATGTCTGAAGAAAAAAATCCAAAAGAAAATACATTAGATGAAATTAAAAAGTCACATAATGTAAGTTCTAAAAAAGATGATGTGTCAGGTGAAAAGAATACTGATAACAAAGTCAAAAAAAGAGAAATAAAACTAAGTAACAAAACACTTAAAGCAGTTGTAGCAATTGTTGCAGTAGGAGTTATATGTTTAGGTGGAGGTTATGTCTTTGGCAAAGAAGCTGGGAGAAAGTTGCCAGCCACTTCAAAGCACTATAATAGCAATGAAGTAGTGGCTACTATTGGGGATAAAAAAATAACAGGTGAGATGTTAAGAAAAAGAATGGAGCCATTATTTTTCTTAAATGCAAAAACTACTATGAGTGATGATGAAATACGTTCATATGAATCAAATATGATTGAAACTATGATTACATCTGATATATTATCTACTGAAGCAGCAAAAGAAAAAGTAAGTATAACTAATGATGAACTAGATGCTCAATATAACAATTTAATGACTAATATAGAATCTGCAATGGGCATGACTAAAGAAGAATTTTTAAAACAGTTTGGTTTGACTGAAAAGTATATAAAAGAGGATATGAAAAAAGAACTAGTAGCATCAAAATACTTAAGTGAAAAAGCAAAAGTGACTGATAAAGAAGCTGAGAATTATTATGATAAAAACAAGAGCAATTATTTACAAGTTAGAGCTTCACATATTTTAATAAAAACTGTTGATAATAAAGGTAAAAAAGTGAGTGATAGTAAAAAAGCTGAACTTAAAAAAGAAGCTGAAGAAATACTTAAAAAGGCGCAAGCTGGAGAAGACTTCGCTACTCTAGCTAAAAAGTATTCTGAAGATAGTAGTGCAGAGTCAGGTGGAGATTTAGGATTCTTTGGAAAAGGTCAGATGGTGGAGTCTTTTGAAAAAGCTGCATTTGCATTGAAAAAAGATGAAATATCTAGTAAACTTGTAGAAAGTGATTATGGATATCATATAATTAAGAAAACAGATGAAAAATATCAACCATTTGAAGAAATAAAATCAGATTTAGTAAGTAGTTTAACATCAGAAAAACAAAATTTACTTATAAACAATTTAAAAGAAAAATATAAAGTTGAAATTACAGATAAATATCAAATGAAAGCTAAACAATAAATTAAGTCAATTTACTAAAAAAAGAAAATTTTGATATATAGATAAAAGCTATTTTTGTTCTCATATAGAGAATTTAAAATAGCTTTTGTTATTTTAAAATAAAAACAATTTATATATATGAATTGACAAAACAATAACTTGCAGAAAAATATTAATAAAAAATATTTTAGAGTTGAATTATTTAAATGAAAATAAATAAAAATCAAAAATATAAATATTAAATGAATTAAATATTAAAGATATTATTTAAATATATATATATTACTGTTTTTGATTGAAAATGCTGGAAAAATAATATTTTTCATAATTTTAAAAATAATAATAAAAAAATGAAAATACTGATGATAATCTATTGAGTAAACATAGAAAAGATGATATTATAAGTATGTACTAAAATGATTAAAGTAATCTTAGTACTAAATTTAACTATAAAAACAATGAGGGGGCGTTTTTTTATGTCAAATACAGAAAGCGTATCTAAAAAAGGTGGTCATCCGAAGAGTTTTTGGCTTATTTGCATGACAATTTTATGGGAGAGATTTAGTTATTATGGTTTAACAGCTTTATTGGTATTATTTTTTACAGCAAGTATTGCTCAAGGTGGTTTAGGCCTTTCTACACAAGAAGCAACATCTATGTTTGGACTGTTTACAGGTCTTATATATCTTACACCATTAGTCGGTGGCTGGTTAGCAGATAAAGTTTTAGGTCAACAAAAATGTATTTCTATAGGTGCACTTTTAATAGCAATAGGAGATTTTGTACTATTTGCTTCATCAACATCTATTGCAATGGTTTGGGTAGGCCTATCAATAATCATTTTAGGAAATGGTTTTTTCAAATCAAGTTGTTCAAATATAGTTGGGGATATATATCCTAAGACTGATGTATCGAGAAAGGATGCAGCATACAGTTTATTCTATATGGCAGTAAATGTAGGAGCATTTATAGCTCCAATAATATGTGGGCTGCTTTCTGATAATGTCTTTGCAGTAAGAGGAGCAAGTGGAGATATAGTATCTTATGGATATAAGATGGCATTTTTAATTTGTGGTATAGGTATGATGTTAGGTATGATTATATTTACACTTCTTGCACCAAAATTACTAAATGAAATTGGAAAACATCCTGTTACTAAAGGAAATAAAGGCGAAAAAATTGAGTATGGACCACTTACTAAGTTGGAGAAAAATAGGATAATAGCAATGGTTGTTTTGTTTTTATTTGTGGTCTTATTCTGGACAGCATACTATCAAACACAAAGTTCATTTATGATTTATGTAAGGGACAATGTAAATAGAACTCTATTTGGATTTGAAATGCCAGTAGCATGGCTTACATCATTAAATGCTATATTATGTGTAGCTTTGTGCCCAGTATTAGCTACTTTATGGGTTAAATTATCTAATACCAAAAGAGGTGATTTTTCTATTCCAGTTAAAATGGGATTAGGAATGATAATAATGGGTATTGGTTTTATAGTGATGGTATTTGCTACATTAGCTAATGGTCCAAATGGAATGGTAAAGGCTAGCATGTTGTTTATAGTGGTGACTTATATATTTACAACAGTAGGTGAACTATTTTTGTCTCCTATAGGACTTGCGATGTTTAATAAATTAGCTCCAGCTAAATATGCTACATTATCTATGGGAGCATGGTATCTAACAAGTTTCTTTGCGAGTTTATTATCAGGAAAGATTGCTGGTTTTACAGCTACACTTGGTTTTCTACAGATATTTGGAGGAATAGCCTCAGTATTAATAATCTTTGGTTTAATATTGTTAGGAATAAGAAATATATTAACAAAATTGATGGCTATGGATTTACTAACAAAAGAAGAATAATTCATACAGAATTAGTGAAAATAAAGGAAATTACATTTAAATATAAAATAAAAATGTAATTTCCTCTTTAATTATGAAAAAAAGCTTTACACAGATACATAATATAATTAAAATTATAATTGTGATAATTAGAGTGTATAAGATTTATATAAATTATAAGAAAAATATTTATGTAATAAACTTTACATACTTATATATTTAGTTATTCAAACTATTATTTTGAGGAGGTCTTGTTGTGAATATAAAAGACAGATTAAGTGAATTAAGAAGACTTATGGAAGAAAAAAATATAGATGCCTATATGATTCCATCTTCTGATAATCATCAAAGCGAATATGTAGGAGATTACTTTAAATCAAGAGAATTTATATCAGGATTTAATGGTTCAGCTGGTACAGTTATTGTTACTAAAGATGAAGCCGGATTATGGACAGATGGAAGATATTTCATACAGGCAGAGTCTCAATTAGAAGGAAGTACAATAAAATTATTTAAAATGGGACAAGAAGGTTGCCCAACTACAGATGAATATTTATATACAAATATTCCTGAGGGTGGAACTTTAGGGTTTGATGGTAGAGTTATAAGTGCTAGAGAAGGAGCTACATTAGCTGAAAAATTATCTAAAAAAGGAATAAAGGTAGAATACCAATATGATTTAATAGACAGTGTATGGAAAGATAGACCTGCTTTATCAGACAGTAAAGCATTCTTATTGGATGTTAAATATTGTGGAGAAAGTTTTAGCTCAAAACTAAGTAGGTTAAGAGAAAAAATGAGTGAAAAAGGGACTTCTACTCATGTAATAACTACTCTTGATGATATAGCATGGCTATTTAATATAAGAGGTGGAGATGTTAAATACAATCCAGTTGTACTTTCTTATGCATTAATAACTTTAAAAGAAGTTTACCTATTTGTTGATGAAAGCAAATTAAATGAAGAAATATTAACTGAACTAGCCAAAGAGAATGTTCAAATAAAGCCATATAATGATGTATATGAATTTGTAAAATCTATAGACAAAGCTGAAAAAGTTTTAGTAGATGGAACTAAACTTAATTATGCGATTTACAATAATATACCTTGTGAAGTTGAGAAGGTTGATGAGTTTAATCCAGTAATGTTCTTTAAAGCACAAAAAAATGAGACAGAATTAGAAAATATAAGAAACTCACACATTAAAGATGGTGTAGCTTTCACTAAATTTATGTACTGGTTAAAGCAAAATGTAGGTAAAATGGATATAACTGAAATAAGTGCTACTGAAAAATTAGAAAACTTAAGAAGAGAACAAGAAGGTTTCTTTGAGCCAAGTTTTAATACAATTGCTGCATATAAAGAGCATGCAGCTATGATGCATTATAGTGCTACTCCAGAATCAAATTATAAATTAGAAGCTGAAGGATTATTCTTAGTAGATTCAGGTGGACAATATTATGATGGAACTACTGATATAACTAGAACTACAGTATTAGGACCTATAAGTGATGAATTAAAACTACACTTTACTTCTGTAGCAAGAGGTATGATAAATCTTTCTAAAGTTAAGTTTTTACATGGTTGTAGAGGATATAACTTAGATATATTATCTAGAAGTTGTATGTGGAATATGGGAATAGATTATCAATGTGGAACTGGACATGGTATAGGATTTGTGTTAAATGTTCATGAAGCACCAAATGGATTTAGATGGAGAGTAGTACCTGAAAGATTTGATAGTGCAGTTCTTGAAGAAGGAATGGTAACTACTAATGAACCAGGTATATATATAGAAGGATCTCATGGTATAAGAACAGAGAATGAAATAGTAGTTAGAAAAGCTGAAAAGAATTTCTATGGTCAATTTATGGAATTTGAAGTTGTTACATTAGCTCCTATTGATTTAGATGGTATAGTTCCAGAATTAATGAATCAAGATGAAAAAGATTATTTAAACTGGTATCATAAGTTAGTTTATGATAAAATATCTTCTTTCTTAACTGATGAAGAAAGAGAATGGTTAAAAGTGTACACTAGAGCGATATAGTTTATAATTAAATATAATAAAAAATCGAGGTATTATGTATCTCGATTTTTTATTATATTTTTTATTCAATTTAGAAAAAGTTTTTAATTTGATAATTCTACTAATTTTTTGTTCATTATAAATAATATAATTCCAAACAGTAATAAAAATGATGGTATTACTATGAATACTTGTAGCATACCAAGTTGGTCTATAATAGCTTGTGTATAGCCAGATAATTTATTTGCTGCAAATTTACCTAAAAACCAAACTCCCATTAGAAATGAAATATATTTTTCAGGTGAAAGTTTATTTACCATACCATATCCAACTGGAGAAAAGCAAATTTCTCCTATACTTTGGAATGTTAAAAATCCAACTACCCAAAATACACTTGCTTTATGAATAGAATTAGGGTCTGTTCCTGTTTGCATAACTGCTACTATCATGAATAAAAATGCTATAGCTAATAGTATAAATCCTAGACTCATCTTCCTAGGTACACTTAAATCACCTTTTTTAGTTTGAGATAGTTTTACCCATACTAGAGCAGATATAGGCCCAAGAATGACACAAAGAAGACCATTGTATGAGTCTATCCATGAAGTTGGAATTTGAAAATTTCCAACAGCAAGGTTTATGTGCTCTTTTGTATATAAAGCAATAGACATAGAGGCTTGATTGTATGCTATCCAAAAAAATACTGTAAAGAAAGCTAAGACTAATATTACTGCTATTCTTTTTTTCTCAATCAAAGTTAATGGTTTTGAAGCTAACATCTTCTTATATTCAAGTGATTTTTTTATAGATTCTCTTCCATTATTGAATTCATTATTTAAAGATTTATAAAATTTTTTATTACCAACTATAAAGAATAATAAACCTATTAAAACAGTAATTGATGAAAATAAGAACACATATCTATAGCCATACATACTTATAGAAGCACCAGTTTTCATAGCAAACCATTCATTAGCAACTAAACCACATACTAAAGGTCCAAATAATGTTCCTAAATTAGTGGCCATATATGTAATAGAGAAAGCACCATCTTTTCTTGGATCATCATTAGTATATAGATTCCCAACTAAAGTGTGTAGGTTTCCTTTATAAAAGCCTATTCCTAATCCAGATAAGAATATCATGCTGTTTATATCCATTTTACTATCCGCTAAATATCCTAAAAAATAACCAATTGAGACCATTATCATTCCAAGTATAATACAGTTCTTGGGTCCTAAAAATCTATCGCTGACCCATCCACCAATAACTGGAGAAAAATAAGTCCATGCCAAAAAAGATGCAAGCATTGATGCTGATTCTGCTGGTGTTAATCCTAGACCACCTTTGGATACTTGTTCAGCTAAAAATAATAATAATACCAACTTCATACCATAGTATGCAAGTCCCACAAAGGTAAATATTGAACAACAGAAATATAAATCCTTAGGTTGTTTAAGTTTTTCTTGAGTTTTTGAAACTGACATATGTACAGAACCTCCAGATAAAAAATTTAACAAAAATTTCCCATACTATATGAGTATATGTTTTTTTGTTAGAGACGTCAACTTATGAGACAATTTAATTAAATTGCAATATATGTAAAAATAGTATCATTTTTGTATATTCAGTAATATTTTTTTATGAGAATATATGTTATTATTATATTAAAATACAACATATTATGGAAAGGATATGCCAATTTAGTAGTTAGATTGATTGTTTGGCAGGTGGGATGAGCTATGATAAGAAAGAAATCTGAATTACAAGTAGAAGTAAAAGAAAATTTGAATGGTGGTATTGGAAAAGTTAGGCTTGAAAATATAATACAAAATGAAGAGCTTAAAGGAAAAGGAAGACTATTTAAAAGAATAGCTTTACCAGCAGGAAGTTCAATTGGTGTGCATGACCATACAACGGATTTTGAAGTATACTATATATTAAAAGGAAAAGGGAAAGTATTTGATAATGGGGAGTTTATAGAAGTTAATGAGGGTGATGTAGTGTATACAGCTGATGGCGCAAAACATTCTATAGAAAATATAGGAGAAGAAGAACTTGAATTTGTAGCACTAGTTTTATATATGTAAATTATGGAGGAGAAGTCATGACAAGCAAGATAGAAGAAATTAAAGACAAGATAAATAGATTTTGCAACTCCAATTTGAATCAAGAATATAAAGATATAAGTTTTAAAATTTTGCAAAACCTTTTAGATAATAGCAAAGATACAATTCATTCTTCTAGAGCTGACATATGGTCTTCAGCTATACTAAATATAGTTTTGGAGCAAAATCTTTTATATAATAAGAAGCATCCATTACATATAACAAAAAAAGAATTTTCAAAACAAATAGGTGTTTCTTTAAACACTATAAATAATAAATCAGCTTTGATAAAGGAAGTTTGTAGTATTGACTTTTTAAATCAAGATACTATAGCTATTTCTAATGTAGAATTTTGGGTGAAAGAGACGAATTCTAAATCCAAGTCTATAGATTTAGATTTAGAAAAGAAGAAAATATTGTATAAAAGATATATTAAGCTATCACAAGATGCTAATAGTAATATTGAATCAATTAGATATATGGAAGAAGCTGTAAATATAGGGAAAAGCATGATTACTAAAGAAGATAAAGAGCTTGGATTTTGGAAAGGCCTATCTACTAGAGCCTATATGATAGCACTTGAATCTATTGCTAGGAAGCTAGAAAGTATTGATAACTTAAATGAGTCAAAAAAAGTACTAGAGTATTTAATATCAATTAATCCTAATGATGAGCAAGGAATAAGATATAAGCTGTTAAATATATTGATTAGATTAAATGATAGAACTTCAATAAATAAATTATTTGAACTTTATAAAGAAGAAAAGTCTGCTACATGGATGTACAGTAAAGCTCTTTATTACTTTAAAAATAAAAGTATGTTTTTAGCAAATGACTCTATTAAGGTTGCTAAAAGTAAAAATAAATATATCGGATTATATTTGTTAGATTGGCGAAATGCTTTTGGTAGAGAATTTGTTACAGAAGAAGAAAAGGCTGAAGCTGTATATTACTATGATGAAAATATAGTTCTTTGGAATGATGTTAAAGGTTCAATAGATTGGTTATTAAAAAAGATGTTGGAATTTTCATAAAAAAAACTACTCCTTACTTTTATAAAAGTAAAAGGAGTAGTTTTTAATTTATACATCTAGTTTTAAATCTCCTGGTTTTATTAATCCTTTTTTTCTCATAAATTCTGAAATTAATAGAGTTACAATAGCAGGAAGTATAAAGTTAAGTAAAAGTATACCAACCCACATAGTTATACCTCCTTTTCCAACACTTTGCATAGCAGTTACTGTTCCAAATTGGCCAACCAATCCACAAGTACCCATACCAGAACCAATAGGAATATTCTCCATTTTAAATATTGTTGTAGATAATGGTCCAAGTAATATTGAAGCAACAGTAGGTGGTATCCAAATTTTCCAATTTTTTATTATGTTGGGAACTTGAAGCATGGATGTACCAAGCCCTTGTGCAACCAGACCACCTACACCGTTTTCTCTAAAGCTCATAACAGCGAAACCTATCATTTGGCAACAACAACCAACAGTTGCTGCTCCACCAGCAAGACCACCTAAACTAAGCATCATACAAATAGCTGCACTACTTATAGGTAATGTAAGAGCTATACCAACAAGTGCAGAGACTAGAGCTCCCATTATTATAGGTTGCATAGTTGTAGCTTGCATTATTATGTTTCCAAATGAAGTCATAAATGCAGAAACAGCAGGACCAATAAGTTGAGCTACAAGTACTCCAATTAATATTGTTACAGCAGGTGTAACCAATATATCTACTTTTGTTTCTTTTGAAACTAATTTTCCAATCTCTACAGCAAAAAGTGTAGCAACAAATGCTCCAACAGGACCGCCTAATTCGTTACCACAAGCGCCAACAAGTGCACAAGAAAACAGTACAAGTGGAGGTGCTTGAAGCCCATATGCAATAGCCACTGCTATGGCTGGACCCGTAACCTGTTTAGCAAGAGGGCTTATAACTTCAGTAAAAAGAGAAATATTGAAGTTGTCTCCTAATGTGTTAAAAATTGTTCCAATTAAAAGGGAAGAAAAAAGACCGAGTGCCATGTAACTTAACGCATCAATAAGATACCTTTGAACAGAAATTTCAATGTTTTTTCTTTTAGCAAATGATTTGAAATCTTTTTTTTTGTAATTGATTTCCAATTTAAAGTCCTCCTCATATAATACAAGTATAAATTTCTTTTGAATTAATTATATAACTTTTTAGCTGACAAGACAAATGTTATTTCACTAAAATTAGACTATTGTAATAGTAAGAAATTAACACTAATTTTAGTTTTAAATTTTAAATTTATGGTTTATAATTAGTATAGGGATATTCTGAAATATAATAATTTTCCAGTTTATCCCAATATTTAACTTAGGTAGATTGCTTACAAAACAAATGATTATATATTAGGCTAAAGGAAGTGGATAGATGAGATTTGTAGAAAATAAGAAATACAGAAAAATTGCCATAATTATATCTATTCCTATATTGCTTGTTGCGCAGTACTACCTTTTTAAATTTGGAATACTTAGACCAATGGTAAAGGGAGTAGAAATCGAAATTGTAGATGGGGAATATGTTAAAGATTTAGATAAGTATGTAGTAAAATTAAATGAAACAGTTACTTTGTCTACTGGCGAATATATCAAGGTTCCTTCATATGCTAAAGACCCAAATATTTGGTTTAATGTGTTGGATAATTCAGGGACTTTAAAAATAGATGGAAATAAGATGACAGCATTAAAGGTTGGGTATTCTTCTGTGGGTATTATGAAAAATTCAAGAGTGTTAAAAAAGGCTACTATAAAAGTAGTAGACCCAGAAGTAGAGTCACTAGATATGGAGATTAATGGGGATTTAAAACATGTTGGTGATAGTGCTACTATAGAAAGTACAATAGAGGTTGATTATGATAAATTTAAAAAATCATATAAGCCTATTTATAAGAGTAGTAATGAAGATGTCTTAGAAATTAAAGGAAATACAGTAAGTGCAGTTGGAGTTGGAAAAGCTACAATATATGCTAAGTGTGGAAATAAAGAGGTAGAGAGAACATTTAGAATTCAAGCCAGAGTTGCTGAAATAAATATGAATGATGTAAAAATAGAAGTTGACCAAAATGAAAAATTAAAACCAGATATAATAACTTCTCCACTTGGTTTAGAGCCACCAAAAATATATTATGAGTTAGCAGATTCAAAATTACCTGTAGAAAGAGCGATAAGTCTAAGTGGTGATGGTAATATTGTAGGACTTAGAGAAGGTAAGGAAAGAGTAAGGATAACTTGTGGAGATAAATCTAAAATAATAACTGTAACAGTAGTTAAAGAAACTATAACGAATGACTATATACAAAATTTAGTGGGTTCACATAAAATAGTAAATAATAAAGTTATTATTAAGCTTGAGTGGGATTATATGAAAGATGTCTTTGATTATGATATATATCTTAAAGATAAATTATCAGGAGAATCATTTAAGAAAATCAAATCTATAACTATAAATGAAAGTGATTTAGGAAAATCACAAAAAGTATATGCTACAATAGAAGTGGATATAAAAGACAATCAAAATTTAGATTTTGATATTTATGTTGTAGGTAAGAAAGATTCGGATACAACTAAGCCAAGTAATGTAATAAATATTACTAATGGAAATGGAAATTCAAATAATGATAATAATATTCAAGATATGAAAGTAGAAAACATATCAGCTAATGTTGATAGAGAGAATAATGTTATTAGAGTGAACTGGAGTAGTGTATCTCATAAGGGTTGTACCTATAGTATATATGTAAAAAATAATACTAATGGAGAGGGAGACTTTACACTGTATCAAAGTGATATACAAGGTAATGAGCATACTATAAATATACCAGAAGGAGATTTAAATATGGATATTTATGTTGTTGCAAATTACGATGGAAAAAGTTCTCAAAATAGTGATGTTATAAATGTAAGATAGATTTGTATACAAATTAAGAGTATAAAGTTTGTGATTTATTGAAAAATTACATTAAAAAAAGAGGATGGTATGATGATAATCATACTATCCTTTTTTTATATATAGGAATTTCAAGTTTTTAGTGTAAGAAATATTTTTTATTAATTGATATAATCTTAAATTGACTTTAATGCAGCTTCTATTGCATGTATTAGTGTTGTATCAAATAGTGGAATAGAAGTATCATTTTGTTTGATTAGAAGACCTATTTCTGTACATCCTAATATAATGCCATCTACACCTTGCTTACCAAATTTATCTATAATAGATAAGAAAGCTTTCTTTGAAGACTCAGATACAATTCCTACACAAAGTTCATTAAATATTGTGTTGTTTACTATTATACGGTCTTCTTCATTTGGAACCAAGACTTCAATTCCATTATTAATAATTATGTCTTTATAAAAATCTTGTTCCATTGTATATTTAGTACCCAATAAAGCTACTTTTTTTATTTCTTTTTCCTTCAATACTTCAGCGGTTACATTTGCTATATTTATTAATGGGATATGTATCTTTTCTTGTATTTTATCTGCTACTTTGTGCATAGTATTAGTACATATAACAATAAAATCTGCACCTGCATTTTGCAATTTAATTGCAGCATCAGATAGAATTTTGGCACTTTTTTCCCAATTTCCACTAGACTGGCATTCTTCAATTTCTTGAAAATCTACACTGTAAAGTATACACTTAGAAGAATGTAGTCCACCTAATCTTTCTTTTATTACTGTATTAATAACTTGGTAATATGTAATGGTACTTTCCCAACTCATTCCACCAATTAAGCCTATAGTCTTCATATTTATACCTCTCTTATTATGTTTATTTTGAAATAGCTATTTACAAATACAAGTATAGCATCTAAAATATAAGCATACAATAATAAAATTGTATGGAGGACAATTATACTAAAAGGAGCAATTATATGCCGATAAATTCATTTGAAAACTATCCTATGACATGGAAGCCAAAATTAAATAATCGAAAACCACCAATATATAAAACTTTGGCAATGTTATTAGAAGAAGATATTAAAACAGGAAATTTAAATCCTGGAGATAAGTTACCTCCACAACGAGAGTTAGCAGATTTTCTTGATTTAAATTTGAGTACAATAACACGAGCATTTAAACTTTGTGAAGAAAAGGGACTGATATGTGCAAAAGTGGGAAAAGGAACTTTTATTTCTTCGGATGTAAATGTAAGTAATACATTATTATATCAGACACAATCAAAAGATATAATTGAACTAGGTACAGTACATCCTCCTTATGAGCAAAATACATATATTATCGATTTTATTAAAAATGTATTAAAACAGCCAGAGATGGATAGGTTTTTGCAATACATGTCTCCATCTGGTACATATATGCAAAAAAAATCAATTGCAAAATGGCTAGAAAGAAATAATGTATACACTAGTGAAGAAAACATACTACTATCTACAGGTGGTCAGAATGCTATATGTGCAACTTTATTAGGACTATTTAAAGCTGGTGATAGAATTGCTACAGATTCTTTGAGTTTTTCTGGAATTAAATCGATAGCTAAAATGATAGGAATTCATTTGATTCCAATTCCTCAGGAAAATAATGAAATGTCAATAGAATCTCTTGAAAGTTATTGTAAAAATGAAAATATAAAAGGCATATATCTTATACCAGACTATCATAATCCGACAACGCATTCTATGTCTAATCTGTCTCGTAAAAAAATAGCAGAGATAGTAAAAAAGTATAATATAATAATTATTGAAGATGCAATAAATAGTATTCTTAGACCTAATATACAAACTCCCATATTTTCTTTAGCTAGTGATAATACCGTATATATTTTTAGTACATCTAAATTTTTATGTGCTGGTCTTAGAGTAGCATTTGTAGTTGCTCCAAAAGGCTATATGGAAAATCTAGAAAATGCACTATATAATATGAACCTAATGGTTTCTCCATTTACAGCGGAAATAGTACACCGTCTACTTTATTCTCCTATTATAGATAAAATTATAGAAGAGAAAAAAGAAGAGATTGTAAAAAGAAATGAAGTTGCTGATAAAATTTTATCAGATTATAACTTAATTGGTGATAAAAATTGTAGTTTTCGTTGGTTACTTCTTCCTGATGAATTAGATGGAAAATCATTTGAAATATGTGCAAAAAATCTGGGAGTTCAAGTATATTGTGCTGAACGTTTTTCTGTTGGTAATTCTACAGTGCCAAAAGCAATTCGTATTTGCGTAACAGCTCCAAAAGATATAGAAGAATTGGAAAAAGGCCTGAATATAATAAAATCACTTCTTAAGAGTCAGAGCTATTTTACTATGAATTTAATTAAATAAACAAAAAAGCGGAGAAATTTATTATAATAAACCTCCGCTTTTATTATTTAATGAAATACTTTACTTTCTATTAAAATTTTAACTTCAATAATCTTGAAAATATAATCGTTTTATGGTAAAATAATTCTTAAAAATAGAAAAAAATAATCATTTGTTAAAAAAAATGCATAATATATTGTAATTTATTGACGAAAGTGGAAAAATATTCATAAATGCACAAAATAACAGAAAAAATGCAAAAATAAGTTCAATTTCATTTGTTATAAAATCTATATGGCAAAGTTAAATCTGCCTATCAGAATGATATAAACACATCAGAAAGGAGGATGCTATCAAATAATATGAGTAGTTAACTTTGATAGCGAAGAATTATGAATGAACAAACTAGAATATCCTTAGAGAGAGCTGCTGAACTAAAATCAAAAATTGATGATTATATTCAGGCTAGAAAAACGATTAACAGAGGGCTTGAAAAAGAAGAAGAGATAAATAAACGAAAACAGAAAATATTAAATTTATTAAATGGAACAGAAGAGGATTGGAACAACTACAAATGGCAATTATCAAATAGAATAACAGATGTAGATACTTTATCAAAGGTTATAACTTTAACTAAAAAAGAAAAAGAATATATAAGAGAAGTTGGTACACAGTTTAGATGGGCTATATCCCCGTATTATTTGAGTCTGATAGATCCAGAAGATATCTGCGACCCAATAAAATTACTGTCTATACCAACACATATAGAATTGGAAGATGAACAAGAAGATTTAGACCCAATGGGAGAAGAGTACACAAATCCAGCAGGATGTATAACAAGAAGATATCCAGATAGACTAATAATAAATGTAACAAACGAGTGTGCTATGTATTGTAGACACTGTCAAAGAAGAAGAAATATTGGTCAACAAGATTCTCATAAGTCAAAAGCTATTATACAAGAATCTATAGACTATATTAGAGAAAATGAAGAAATAAGAGATGTGTTGGTGACTGGAGGAGATGCTCTCACATTAAAAGATGATTATTTAGAATGGATTCTTAGTCAACTTAAAGAAATACCACATGTTGATTATGTTAGATTAGGAACTAGAACTCTTGTTACAATGCCACAAAGAATTACAGATGAATTTTGTAATATGCTAAAAAAATATCATCCTATATATATAAATACACATTTTAATCATCCAATGGAAATAACAAAAGAGTCTAAAGAAGCTTGTGAAAAACTAGCAAATGCAGGAGTTCCATTAGGAAATCAAGCAGTGTTATTGAATGGTATAAATAATGATAAATTTGTAATGAGATGTTTAAATCAAGAATTGTTGAAAATAAGAGTAAAGCCATATTATATATTCCAAAGCAAACATGTAAAGGGAACAAAACATTTTAACACATCAGTAGATGATGGTCTTGAAATAATGGAATATCTGAGAGGATACACATCAGGAATGGCTATACCAACATATATAGTTAATGCTCCAAAAGGAGGAGGAAAAACTCCTTTACTGCCACAATACCTTGTATCAAAAGGAACGGATTATGTTATGCTTAGAACATGGGAAGGTAAAGTTGTAAAAATGGAAGATGAACCTGCTGTAGATATAAAGAAACTTATAAAAGAGCAAGCTCAGGATTAATAAATATTTGAATTGCAAAAAAAAGAAACAACTTTAAAATAAAAATAAAATGGATGCTAAATTTATACTAATTTGCATCCATTTTTTATTAGTTATTTATTATTTTGTTGTTGATTAACTAATTCAAGGTATCCACTTGGGTGGAAGTAATATATCTCAGAAGTATTTTCATTTACAAAGTAACCAATGTCACCATCTGCATCTGGTAAAAATACATAACCATTAAGATTTTTAGCTTTTAATGCTTCGAAATCACTAGCATTTCCTTGATATATGTAATCAACTTCATTGTTGTATTTTACTAAAAGTTCTTTAGCTTGTTCTTGAGTCAACTTAGTATTTTGGCTTACAGGAACATTCTTTTGAGAATCAGCATAAGAAGATTCATTCACTGGTGCAGTTAATAACAAACAAGATAAAACTAATAAAGATATAAGTGCTTTTTTCATACTAAAACCCTCTTTCATGTTTAATTATATAAGATTCATTACTTAATAATATTGTATGTTTCCTATAATTAAATATTACCATTAAAGAGAATAATATTACAGTTACACAGCTGTAACCTTTGATTACAAAATCGTAATTAAATTGTATTTTTATTCCATTTGTATTTTATCATGTCTACGATTTACAAATTCACAGAAATATATCTTTATAACACCCATTACAGGGGCTGATAGAATCATACCAGGTATACCAAAGAATCCTCCTCCAACAGTAACTGCTAGTATTGTGAAAAATGGACTAAGACCTAGTTGTCCACCCACGATTTTTGGTTCTATAAATGTAACTTCAACTTGTTGAATTATTATTAAATAAATTAAGGAAGTTAATGCAGTTGTTGGATTAGAAAATAAATTAATTATTACAACTGGTGCCATACCTATTACTGGACCGAAATATGGAACCATATTCATAACACCCATAAGTGTACCAAATAACAGTGCATATTCAGATTTTAAAAAGTAAAGACCAATTCCAGAAAGTACTCCAACTATGAAAGAATCTAGAATCTTGCCTGTAAAGTATTTACCAATATTCAAGTTCAAGCTCTGGCATAGTTCTATTATAAAATCTCCATACTTTTTACCCAAAGAAATATAAACTATCTTCTTTGTAAATAATAAGAATTTTTCTTTTTCTAATAATATATAGAAACAAATTATAAAACCTAAAAGAAATTGTACTATAAATTTTCCGACAGAGAATGTAGTACTAAATATTCCTCCAAGTGAGCCAATAAGTAAGTTACTAAACTTAGGCATTACGCTCATAATTTTGTCGCCATATTCTTTTAATGTATTAGGGTCTACTGATTGTAAACTTTTGCCTAAATCAAATAGGAACTGTTCTGTTTTATTTATATATGTAGGAACCTGAGATACCAAATCTGCTAAACTATTTACTATGGATGGAACTGTAAATAATATAAAGGCAATTAGTATAACTATGAGTACACCATAAGTAAGAAATAATGAATATATTCTCTTAAAATTTAGTTTACTTTCCAAAAACTTTACTAATGGATTGAATATATATGCTAACACAAATGCTATTATAAATGGTGTTAGTAGTGACATTAATAGACTTACCATTCCAAAGAAGTATTTATAGTTATCAATAACTTTAATTAAGATATATGAAACAACTACTGTAAGTACAATGTTTAAATAAATTTTTTTATCTTGCAAAACAACACAACCTTTCTTATATTTGTTAAATTTAAATATATCTAAATTTAAGCTCAAGTTAATATTTATAGCTTATTATACAATAAAAAGCAGTATTAATATAGTATGATTAATATGAAATTATAAATACATTAAAATTCTATATTTATGATTAAAAATGACTAAAATTAATTAAGTTATATTTAAATATAACTTAATTCTAAAAAAAATGATATTTTGATTAAAGTAAGTTTATTAAATTAGAATTTTGTGTAAGACGTTATCTTTTCATGTTTTTTTAAATATATATTTCATTTAATTATGACAAATAAAGATAAAATTTAAATATTTTAGAGGTAATTTTACTTGGATATAGAATTTTAGAATAATACTATACAAATGTACTGTGTTATTATTTTTTAACAAAAAATAGTAATATAGTCTATGTACATTTAGAAAATTATTGTTTAAAAGGAGTAGAACTTATGATAAAAAAAGAAATAGGCAATTTTAAAGGTACTAGTGATTATGTGGTATCACCAGAATTAATGGCATCAGTTAATGTTGCTATTGCTCTTGAAAAACCACTTTTGATTAAAGGAGAGCCTGGAACAGGTAAGACCATGCTTGCACAAGCGATTTCAAATGAACTAAAAAAAGATTTAGTAATTTGGAATATAAAGTCAACTACAAAAGCTCAAGATGGTCTTTATGTATATGATACTGTTCAAAGACTCTATGACAGTCAGTTTGGGGGAGAAGGAGTAGATGATATTAGTAAGTACATAAAATATGGAAAATTAGGAGAGGTATTTAGTTCAAATCAACAAGTAATTCTTTTAATAGACGAAATAGATAAAGCAGACTTAGAATTTCCAAATGACCTACTTTGGGAATTAGATAAAATGGAGTTTTACATAAATGAAACAAAAGAAACCGTAAAAGCTAAACAAAGACCTATAGTTATTATAACTTCAAATGCAGAAAAAGAACTTCCAGATGCATTTTTGAGAAGATGTATATTCCACTATATAGAATTTCCTGATAAAGAGATGATGGAAGAAATAGTAAAAGTACATTTCGATAAGGTAGAAGAACATCTATTAGAACAAGTAATGACCACTTTTTATTGGATTAGAAGTCTAAAAGAGATACAAAAGAAGCCTAGTACATCAGAATTAATAGACTGGATACAAGCATTAACTTTGAGTGGAATTCCTATTGAAAAAATAGAGAAAGAAGTTCCTTTTGCAGGAATACTACTTAAAAATAATGAGGATATTGAATCTATGCAAAGACGTTTATAGTTAATAGGAGCTGGATAATTATGTTTATTAAATTTTTTTATTTATTGAGGGCAAGAGGATTAGATATATCTTTAAATGAGTGGATGACTTTAATCGAAGCATTAGATAAAGGTCTTTGTTATTCAAACTTTTCAAATTTCTACTATCTTTGTAGGATGATTTTAATAAAAAGTGAAAGTGATTTTGATAAGTTTGATGCAGTGTTTTTAGAGTATTTTAAAGGAATAGAGCACCAAGAAGAAATTCCAGAAGAAATTATGAATTGGCTTAATAAAACAGATATAAATTTAGAAGAATTTGAAAGACTAGAACAAAATCCAAATATAAATCTTGACGAACTAAGAGCTAAGTTAGAAGAACGTATAAAAGAACAAGATTCTCCACATAATGGAGGTAATTATTGGATAGGAACAGGAGGTACTTCTGAATTAGGTCATTCAGGAAAGGGACAAACTGGTATACGTATAGGGGGGAATTCAACCTATGGTAGAGCTGTTTTGGAAGTTGCAGGAGAAAGAAAGTATAGAGACTTTAGAGATGATGAAGTTTTAAATATGCGTCAGTTTCAAGTTGCATTAAAAAGGCTTCGTCAATTTTCTACTAGAATAGATGCTCCAAAAACAGAACTTGACTTGGATAAGACTATTGAAGAGACTTGTAATAACGCAGGATATTTAAAGTTGTTTTTTGAGAAGCCAAGAAAAAATACAGTGAAGCTTTTATTACTTATGGATTCAGGTGGATCGATGAGAGGATATAGTACTTTATGTAATACACTGTTTCAGTCTGTAAGTAAATCAAATCATTTTAAAGATGTAAAAGTATATTATTTTCATAACTGTCTTTATGATAGATTATTTACAACACCTGAATGTTGGTTAAGCAAGTCTATTGAGACTGAATGGATATTAAAAAATATAGATAAAAACTATAAAGTTATAATTGTAGGAGATGCTTCCATGTCACCTACTGAGTTACTTAATATTGGTGGTAATTACCGTGGACCATACAATTACACTCCTGGAATAGAGTGGCTAAAAATATTTAAAAGAAAGTATAGTAAAATTGTATGGTTAAATCCAGAATTGAGAGATGGATGGGATTCAATTAGTTATTGGTATCAGACTCAAAGATTAATACAAAGTGAATTTAACATGTTTCCATTAACTGTAAAGGGTTTGGAGAAAGCATTAAAAAATTTAATGGTGTCAAGGTAAAACAAATAATGATGGTACAATTTACTAAAAATTGTACCATCATTATTTATTTTCAATTAATTACTAAAAAAGTTAAGGTTTTATAAAGAGTATATGACATTGAGAAGAGTTGTTTGTATAATTGAGACTCAAAAATTATATACTCTAATACATTTTAGACCTACAGAAAACATATACATTAATAATAATTTTAGAAATCGAGGTGATTATAATAAATTATGAATTAATTGTAAAATACAATGGAGATATATTGAGATTAGAACAAGAATTAGGGGTCTCAGTAGAAATACTTAATTCATCATATGCAATAATAACATCAAGTAATGAAGAAGATGTAAATACACTTTTAACTTATCCAGAAATTGAGTTTATAGAAAAACCTTTCATATTACAAACTCAAGACGTTCAAAGTTTTTCAAGTACAGGAATAACAGGATTTAAGAATAGAACTGGTTTAACTGGTAAAGGAACTATAATTGGTATAATCGATTCGGGAATAGATTATACTCTACCTGTATTTAGAGATAGTGATGGAAGGTCTAAAATATTATATTATTGGGACCAGTCTATTCAAGGTAATCCCCCAGAAGGTTTTAGAGAGGGGACATTATATACTAATGAAGATATAAATAATGCAATAGCTGGAAATATGTATATACCTATTTCAACAACTAGCTTACATGGGACACATGTTGGAGGGATATGTGCAACTATTGCAAGCGATGCTAGGATAATAGTAGTGAGAGTAGGAAATATACAAACAGATGTTTTTTCAAGAAGTACAGAGTTCATGAGGGCGATTAAATTTATTTTAGATAGAGCATTAGAATTAAGAATGCCAGTTACATTAAATATAAGTTATGGAAGTAATGAAGGGTCACATAGAGGAACTTCCTTATTCGAACAATATATAGATGATATGTGTTTATTTTGGAAAAATAATATAGTTGTAGCAGCTGGAAATAATGCAGATAAAGGTGGTCACAAAAGGATTAGACTCCAAAATAATACTACAGAAGAAGTTGAGTTTATAGTTGGAGAAGGGGAACGTATATTAAATATAAATATATGGCCAGATTTTGTTGATGATTTTAGTGTACATTTGGTGAGCCCATCAAATACCCAAACACAATCAATTTCTTTAACTTCAGGTGAAATAAGAAATACTTTGGGAGAAACTAGGGTAACTGGTTATTTTTATCCTATAGCTCCATATTCTCTTACAAGGAGAGTTACTCTACAATTAAGTTCAAATACACAAATAAATCCAGGTCTATGGAGAATTGTATTTGAGCCGATAGACATTGTAACTGGGAATGTAAATATATATTTACCTACTTCTGAAGGATTAAATAGAAATACGAGATTTCTAATTCCTACTCAAGAGCTTACTGTAACAGTTCCTGGGACAGCAAGTAGAGTTATAACAGTAGGTAGTTTCAATTCAAGAACAGATATAGTATCCATATTTTCTGGAGAAGGAGATACACAATCGGGAGTATTTAAGCCAGATTTATTGGCTCCAGGAGAAGATATAATATCTTTTTTACCTGGAGGTACAAGTGGGGCATTAAGTGGAACTAGTATGGCTACTCCTCATGTTACAGGTGTCTGTTCATTATTTATGGAATGGGGAATTGTAAATGGAAATGATTTATTTTTATATTCTCAAAAACTAAGAGCATTACTTTTAAGAGGAGCAAGAAGGCTAACTAATCAATCTTATCCAAACAATTCATCAGGATTTGGATTCTTAAATTTAGCAGATATAGATTTATATACTTTATCGAATATAAATCAAGATTTGGAGACTGATGGTATTGTATATAGAAGTGTTAACAAATCGTTTAAAGATGAAGAGAACAATTATAAACTTATAGAGGGTTATAATAATATAAAAAAGGATATTAGCTTAGAGAGTTTTTGTAATGAGGATATGAATAGACAAACTGGAGTTTTGGCAGGAATAAATATAATTCATACTCCTGAATTTGAAAGTGAATTAAATGCTTTAGGTATGGATTCTGAGTTTATTAAATTAAGTGACTCATTAGGTATATTACCCATAGATACTTCTGATTATAATAGTATACAAAGGGTATTGGAGCTTCCATCAATTATAAGGTCAGAATCAACTATAAAGATGTCACTACTTGGGACTATCAATCAAGGGACTTTTGGTGGTATAGTTGCAACAGAAGAGATAGGTGTAAATTTCTTTAAAAACAATCCTAATATTACAATAACAGGAAGAGGCACACTAATAGCAATTGCAGATACAGGAATAGACTATCTACACAAAGATTTCATTTATCCAGATGGAACTTCAAAGATAGTATATCTATGGGACCAAACAAAAGAAGGAAGTCCACCTGAAGGTTTTTATATTGGAACAGAATATACACGAGAAGATATAAATCGAGCTATTGCAGATAATGACCCTAGTTTATCTCAGGATGAGGTCGGTCAAGGAACTATGCTCAGTGGCATATGTGCAGGGTTGGGAAATGTGAATAATGAATATGCAGGGATAGCAGAAGATGCTGAATTGATAATAATAAAACTTGGAAAGATAGATGGTTTTTATAATAGTGCAATGTTATTTGCTGCATCTCAGTATGCGTATAAAAAGGCTTTTGAACTCGGAAGACCATTAGTTATAAATGTATCTTTGGGTAGTAGTAGTTTAGCTGGTTTAACTAATAGAAGTAATAGTGAAAAAGCTTTCTTTACTAGAGGTCTATGCATAACAGCGGGGGCAGGAAATGAGGGCAATACACAAACACATACCTCTGGAAGGATACTACATGCAGGTGGCTCTGTTGAGATTGAGCTGGAGCTAAGTGAAGAGGAAGAAGAATTGTCACTAGAACTTTGGTTAAATAAACCAGATAAGGCAGATGTAATAATAGTATCACCTTCAGGTGAAGAAAGTAAAAGTGTTGGGGTATCTAGTTACAATAGAGTTACTGGTCTATTTGATTTAGAAGGAACTGATTATTCTATAACATATGTATATCCGACTACTTTTTCAGGGCAACAGTTTACTAATATTACTTTGAAAAATGCTAAAAGAGGAGTATGGAAAATCAGATTAGTTGGAGTTTATATTCTAAATGGTATATACAACTTGTATTTGCCAAATAGAGTTCTTTTAAAAAGTGGAACTAGATTTAGACAAGTTGACCCTTTTTATACTATAAATTATCCTGCTATTCAAGATGATTTAATAACTGTAGGAGCATATAACACTATCAATAATAGTTTATGGCAAAGTTCATCGAGAGGACCAACTATTGAAAATAGATTGAAGCCAGATTTAGTGGCACCAGGAGTTAGTATAATAGCAGCTTATCCTGGCAATACATATGCAACTATAACTGGCACAGCAGCAGCAAGCGCACATGTTGCAGGGGCTGCTTCAATGTATTTTCAATATACTTTTGCTGATGGTAGATATCCAAACCAAGCATATGTTCAAAAAGTAAAAACATTTATGCAAGCTGGAGCTAGAAAAAATTTAAATACAGTATATCCAAACACAAGTGCTGGATATGGTTCTTTAGATGTTAGAGGTATGTTTGATGTGTTAAGGTAGGAGGGAGTTATGGAAAAATCTTATTGTATAATTTATCAAGGTGATATAGAGACTGCACTCCAAGAAAATGGTATAAACAGGTATATGGTTTTAAATAGCCAGCTTGCAGTAATATATGTCCCTATGGATTTTAATGAAACTATTTTAAATAATATTTTGCAAGTAGCGTGGTGGGAAGAGTCTGCTCCTATGAGTAGTTTGATTGATATAACTAACAATGTAAACAATGGAGAAACTGTTACTACAGCTGCTGAAACTGAATATATATATGAAAATCCATACAATGATATAACAGGAAGAGGAATTTTATTGGCAGTTATAGATTCAGGCATAGATTACTTGCATCCTGATTTTATAAATGCTGATGGAAGTAGTAAAGTTTTAAAATTATGGGACCAAGAAGCAAATACAAATCCACCTCCAGAAGGTTTTATTTTTGGAAGTGAATTTACAAGAAGTGAGTTAAATATAGCCATAAGTAGAAATGATGGGAGTTTAAGTCAAGATAATATAGGTACTGGAACTTTGGCTTCTGGTATATTGGTTGGAAATGGAAGAGTAAATTCACAGTATAGAGGTATTACTACAGAATCAGACTTAATAGTAGTTAAATTAAAATCATATACTGATACTTATTACGCTGGAAGGATAAATTACAGTGTTTCAGACTTTCTAGCAGCTATAACATATGTTACTAATATAGCAAGGACAGAAAATAGACCTATAATAATAAATTTAACTATTGGAGTTAAATCAGGTGCTGTAGCGACTACTTCGATATTAGATACTTTTAATCTATTGAGTAGTGCTGGTGTGGTAGTAGTTAGTGGTGCAGGTAATCAAGGGAATACAGATATTCATTATTCTGGTAGATTTAGCAGTGTAGGTGAAGTACAAGATGTAATAATACAAGATGGGGATGACTATGCACTTGATATAACACTAAATACAAATGGACCAGATAAAATAGGAGCACAGATAATATCTCCTTCAGGTGAAGTTAGTCATGATATAAGGTATTCTCCAGATTTTTATGTATATAGAGGAAAATTTAACTTAGAAAATACTACTTATGCAATGAGATTTATTTATCCATATATAACTTCTGGAAAAGAAAATCTGGAGATAAAATTGACAGATATAAAACCTGGAGTATGGACTTTAAGATTGACTTCAGAACTTATAATAGGAGGGGAATATGATATATATTTACCAAATAAAAACTTGATAGCCCCAGATACAAGATTTTTAGACCCTGATTCAATTGCTACAATAACCATGTATGCTGCTAGTGATGATGTAATAACAGTTGGTACATTCAATAATAAAACTGATAGTATGTGGATTGGTTCTTCAAAAGGTCCAATTAGAGGAAGAGGAATTAAACCAGATATAGTAGCTCCAGGTGTAGATATAATATCTACATACAAAAACGGAACATATAATACTGGAACTGGAACAGGCATTAGTAGTTCTATAGTTACTGGTGTATTAGCTTTATTAATGGAATATCTAGAAAAACAAGATAATATACCAAGGTTAGCATTATTTACACAAGTTTTAAAAACGTATTTAATATTGGGAGCTACAAAACTTGATATATATACATATCCCAATGTATCACAAGGGTATGGAATTTTAGATTTGAAAAATACAATTCAACAGATAGCAAATACTTTGTAAATGAAAAACTATTAAAAAAATTATTGATTTAAAAGTCATTATAATTTCGACTTATGAATTTAATTTGAAAAATTGCTAAAACTATTACTAAATAAATAATAGAGGTGATAGTTTTGGAAAATAAAAAAGCAAGAGCATTAAAAGGCAAAGATAATAAAAGACTTAGAAGTCCACTTTTAGTTGGAAATGAGTCAACAGCAGCATGGGCTGATGTTGAAAAATTAAAACCTCATAGTAAAGTTTCAATACCTTCACTTAATAGTGTTGAAGAAGCAAAAGATTGGGTTGACAATGGAAGTAAGTTATAAAAATTGTAAGATTCAATAATGAAAATGAGTATTTATTGTAATTTTGTAGAGTAGTCTTGGTTTGAGAACCTGTATCTAGTTTGATGAACAAGGTATTACTCTACTTTTTTTATAAATAACAATCAGTATCAATTATATAAATTTATTGACTAAAAATTTATAAATTGGTATAATTTTGTTAATTAGCGGAAATAATAAAAGATAAATACTGTGAAGAGAAGAGTAAATATAAAATGTAGTTTTAGCGAGTTGAGGATGGTGAGAGCTCAATACGAGGTTTATATTGAAGAACATCTTGGAGTTTCTAATCGAAAGCTTATTTAGCAAGTAGATTTAGACGGAAGGCACCGTTACAGGCTTTAAGCATTGCTTAACTAAGAGGTCATTTATGACAATTAGGGTGGTACCGCGAAAGTAATAGTCTTTCGTCCCTTTATATAGGGATGAAGGGCTTTTTTTATTGAAATTATATTTATAAGAAACATTAATAACAATTATATTAGGAGGATTTAAAATGCAAAAAGAATTTATAACAGTAAAAGAATTGTACAGAGACAAAGAGCAGTACATAGGGAAAACTGTAAAAGTAGCTGGATGGATAAGAACATCTAGAGTATCTAAAAACTTTGGATTTATAGAGTTAAATGATGGAAGCTTCTTCAAGAACATGCAAATAGTATTTGATGAGAAAGTAGAAAATTTTAAAGAAATAGGGAAATTAGCAATAAGTTCATCTATACTTGTAGAAGGTGAATTGGTGTCGACAGAAGGGGCTAAACAACCTGTAGAAATACATGCAAAAAGTATAGTTGTAGAAGGTGAATCAGATAGTTCATATCCACTACAAAAGAAAAGACATACTCTTGAATATTTAAGAACAATAGCACATTTAAGACCAAGAAGTAATACTTTTTCAGCTGTATTTAGAGTAAGATCAATAGCTGCATATGCAATACACAAGTTTTTCCAAGAAAGAAACTTTGTATATGCACATTCTCCAATCATAACAGGTAGTGACTGTGAGGGTGCAGGAGAAATGTTTAGAATAACAACTATGGATTTAAATGATATTCCAAAAACAGAAGATGGAAAAATAGACTATACTCAAGATTTCTTTGGAAAAGAATCAAATTTAACAGTTAGTGGACAATTAAATGCTGAAATAATGGCACTTTCTTTTAGAAATGTTTATACTTTTGGACCTACATTTAGAGCGGAAAACTCTTACACAGGAAGACATGCTTCAGAATTTTGGATGATAGAGCCTGAAATAGTTTTTGCAGACCTTGAAGATAACATGGAACTTGCAGAAGATATGATAAAATATGTTATAAGTTATGTTTTAGAGAATGCTCCTGAAGAAATGGAATTCTTCAATAGCTTTATAGATAAAGGATTATTAGAAAGATTAAATAAGATAGTAAACTCTGAATTTGTTAGAATAACATATACTAAAGCAGTAGAGTTATTGATTGAGTCAGGTCATGAATTTGAGTATCCAGTTGAATGGGGATGTGACCTTCAAACTGAGCATGAAAGATATATAACAGAGCAAATATACAATTGTCCAGTATTTGTAACTGATTATCCAAAAGATATAAAAGCTTTCTACATGAGAATGAATGAAGATGGTAAAACTGTTAGAGCAATGGATTTATTAGTTCCTGGTGTTGGAGAAATAGTGGGAGGCTCTCAGAGAGAAGAAAGAGAAGATGTGTTATTAGATAGAATTCATGAAATGGGATTAAGAGAAGAAGATTACTGGTGGTATTTAGAGCTTAGAAAATTTGGTACTGCTACTCACTCTGGATTTGGTCTTGGATTTGAGAGAATAATTATGTATATGACAGGCATGTCTAATATAAGAGACGTTATACCTTTCCCAAGAACTCCTAAAAATGCTGAATTCTAATAATTATAAATTCTAATACAATCATATAATTTTAGGAATAAAAATATTAAATAACTTGTATATTATCTAGCTTGGATATATACAAGTTATTTTTATTGTATTTGTAAATATATGATTTAATTAATTTTATTTTGTAATACAATATAACTATAAAATATCAAAGTTGGGAGGGAATATAATGTGTGAATTTTGTTTTATTGAATTTAATGTGGATAAGATTGAAGTATTTAATAGGATTAAGAATTTATTTTCATATATAGCAAGTATAAAAAATGATTGTATACAAGTTAATGATTTGGAATACTATATTTTAGAAAGAGTAGAAGATTTTTATTATAGAGAAGAGTTGGATTATTTTTGGTGGCCAACAGAAGAAGAAAATAAACAATTTTGGGAGAAATATAAACTATTGGATGAAGAAAAACGAAAAGAATATCTGAAGTCTGTTCCATGGGATTTTGAAACTGTATTTTCTGAAATTGGGATAGGTGATTATACAATAGAAGGTTGCAAAATGATTGGAGAAAAAACTTCAAGACTTTATTTTAATCCCATGGGATATCCTTATGGAGGAAATGAAGTGATTCAAGAAGCATTAAAAGCTTTTGGAGTAGTTATAGTTAATATGCTAGGATAACGTTTGTTGTGATATACTATAAATGATAAAGTGATTTTGGATAATTATAGAAAAAATATAAATGAAATTTATAGACTAGCTTTACATTACAAATATATAAGGGTATAGTATGAAAATATGTAAAATGTTAAATTTAAAAAATATTTATTTCGTTATCTATTATACAATAAGCTTTATTATTATCATGAGGGGGAGTAAGAATGTCTAATAAATGGTTATTTATGGCTTTAAGTTTGGTACTTATATGCACAGGTTGTACAAAAAATAATTCTAAAAATAGTCAGGATAAAGGAGATAATTCTCTTATACTATTAAAAAGAGATGAGGATAATTCTGATGGTATGACAGATGTATATATAAAGACACAAAGTAAGGATGAAGAAAAAATAGCATCAGATATACCTATAGATACAAAGAGGGATTATATAAGTGGAGAGCAATCAATATTAATTCAGGATAAAGAGAACAACTTGTATAAATATAATTTAAAAAAAGAAAAGGAAAAATTAGCATCAGACTTACTTTCTGGTGAACTTAATTCGTATGAATTTATTCCTTCTTCAAAGACTATGGCATATATATCATCAGAAAATTCTTTGTATGTAAAGTATGATGGGAAAGACAAAGAAAAAATAGCCAATGATGTTGTATTATATAAGATATCTCAAGATGGAAAGTATATATATTATGTTAATACAGATGAAGAATTGTATCTATATAAAGAAAATGAAGATAAAGAAAATGAAGATAAAGAAAAGATATCAACTGATATAAAAAGTTTTGATATTATAAATAATAAAGGTGATGTAATATTCATAAATAATGATGATAATTTATATTTAAAAAGCTTAGATAAAAATGATAAAGTTAAGATTAGTTCAGATGTATCAAATTTATGGGGAGTAAAATCTGATGATGAAGAGATTATGTATATAAGTGAGTATAATTATAAAGACTTAAAAGGAGAGCTATATTTATATAAAAATGGAACAAGTGAAAAAATAGCATCGGATGTTAGGTCTTATAGATATAGAAATAATAAATTTTACTTTATAAATAGTGATGATGAATTATATGAAAAAGAAGTAGGAAAAGATGAATCCAAGAAAATAAAATCAGATATTGATTATATAAGTCTAATTAATGATGGCATTGTATTTATAAATTCTGATGGCGACATATATATCAAGAAAAATAATAAAGAAGAAGAAAAAATAGGAAATGATATGAAAGAAAATTCTAATTTATCTATTATTAATGACGATAAATTACTTTATATTAAATCAAGTGGTGAGTTATTTTTAGATAAAGAGAAGATAGCAAGTGATGTGATTGATTATTCATTTAATTCAGAGAACATAGTGTATTCTACCAAAAACAAGGAAGTACATTTTTATAACATGAAGACTAAGAAAGACAAAGTTGAAATGAGTAATATACAAAAATACTCAGAGATTTATTTAGAAAACGAATTGATTTATTCTAAAAATCTAGAGCCAAAAGATTTAAGTGGTTTTTGGAAAGCTGATGAGTATAATATATTTGAGTTTGAAGAGCCTAACAAAATAAAACTTTATAGTAAAAACCAAGAAGAAGGTAATTATACAATTAAATATGAAGTAGAGAGTTCAGATAGTAATAGTATGGTGTTAAAAAGTAAGGATAGCTCATCAAATAAAAAACTGTCTATAACTAGATATAATAATAATGAAATTTCATTAGAAGCAGACGAAGTAAGTGGAACACTTAACAAAATTTCAAAAGAAGAAGCAGACAAATTTATCAAAAGCATAAATAATAAAGCAAGTGATGAGAGTGATAAAGAGAAAAATAATACAAAGAATAGTAAAAGTAATTCAAATTCAGGTTCTAACTCAAAAAGTAAAGAAGTAAGTTATGATGACGATTATATTATATATGATAGTGACTCAAGAGTTTTGACTAGAGAAGAACTAGAGGGTTATAGTAAAGGAGAGTTAGCTTATATAAGAAATGAAATATTTGCAAGATATGGGTATGTGTTTAAAGAAGAGCCATATAAGAGTTATTTTAATAATAAATCATGGTATCAACCAGATTATGATATAGGAGCTGATACAGATGTGTTAAACTCTATAGAAAAGCAAAATGTTTCATTGATTAAAGAAATGGAGAATTAGCTAATAATAGATTTAAAAATATAATTTAGATTTAATGGGATAACTTATAAAAATTTAAAATTCAAGAAATAATAAACCTATAAATAAGACTTAAGTTTAAAAGTCTAATTTATAGGTTTATTTAATAGTATTTAATTGTTGTAAATATAAAAAATATTTTTCCTGAAAAATTTAAATGTGAATGATTAATATTTATATATATTTTTTTAATAAAATGCTACACAATTACGTCCTTCTTCTTTTGCAGTATATAGAGCCTTATCACAGTAACTTATAAATTCTTTCAATGTCATTTTTTCTTCAATTTTTTTTGTATAAACTCCAATACTAACAGTTACACATTTTGAAGGAACATCATCACGTTCGAAATTGCAGTTTTCTATCATTTTTCGTAAACATTCTGATTTAAGCTTAGCATCTTCTCCATCACAGTTAAAAATACATATAAAAAATTCCTCCCCACCATATCGTATGGCATGTGCATTTTCCGAACTTGTAAAATCTAAAATTACTTTAGCAATATTTTGTAAGCAATAATCCCCTTTTTGATGTCCATAGGTATCATTAAATTGTTTGAAGTAATCAATGTCTAGCATCATTCCAGTTATGGGTACTTGATTTGCATAGCTGATTAATTTTTTTTGTAGAATATCTTCAAGATATCTATGATTATTCATTTTAGTTAGCTCATCTATCATAACTTTATGATTAAGCAAATTATTTATATGATATATTTCTTCATATTGTTGACGAATTAGAAGTTTGTCATAATAAGTAAATACACGACTTCTATATAGCATTGTAGAGACAAAAATAGCAAGTGATGTTATAAAAAATGTATTAACAATATTACTAAATTCATTACCTGGTATAGTTTGGATTCCAGGTAAGAAAAAGTTAAGGAATAAAAAGCATCCACCAAAAACTATTATTGATTCTCCAAATTTTAATACTGAAAAAGCTGCAGCTGCTAACATAATGTAACTAAACACACTTAAATCATTTCCACCTAATTGGTCAAGCAGAGTAATTACACATCCCCATAGGCAGAAAAAAGTCACATAAATTACCCATAAGTTTATATAAAAAGTGCAACAATCCTTTTTTTTATTCCAAAGATAAGAAAACACAAACATAAAGATTGAAGATACAGAAAACAGCGTTATGTACATATAAAAATACCATTGACGTCTTGGAGTGGCAAAAGGGCCACCTTCTCTAGCTGATATTGATATCATCATAATTATTTGAGATACTATTATTATTATACAAATGATTTTTCCCGTATTATAAAGATAATTGCAAAGTTCTTTTTCAACGTTTTCTTTATGTTCTTTGTCTAGAGGAAATCCAAAAAATTTTTTTAATTTTTCTAAGTTCATATAAGCCTCCATTAAAAATAAAACATAAAAATAAGTATTCCTTTTCTTTTCTTAGATACTTGGAATACTTTATTAATAACTTAATTATATCAAAATATATTATGTGTAACAATCTAAAATTGTGTTAGATTGTATTTGTTAATTAATATTAAATGAATTTTTCGATTAGTATTTTATTATAATTAAGTTTTATAGGAAGTTTATTTTGTGATGTTAGAAATTGGTGTGGTGTTGAAGAGTTATAATGAAACACTAATATACAGTTAATAGATTAAATAAAACTTAAGGTATAATTAAGTTTTATATGATATAGTTATATTTGATAATTTACAACAGTAAAACTTGGAGGGAAAAAATGGATGAAAAAAAAATAAATAATATGAATTATTCACATAATAACTATTCCAAAACGACAGGCGAACCAACTAGAAAAATAAAAAATAACAACTTCACACTCAAAAATAAAGAAGAAAAAGTTTGTCCTAGTTGTAGCAAAGAAAATAATTCTAAAGATAATTACTGTAAATTTTGTGGAAATGAGCTTTATGAAATAGCATCATTAAAACCATTTGAAACAAAACTAGACTTAAAATCTAAAATAAAAGAGCTTTCATATCATGCAAATACAAGGGGAATATTTTTAACAACCTTTACAACTGTATTTATATTATTTATTATTGCATTGATATTTAAAGCTGTAATAACTATTCAATTTAATGACATTAGTTATTTGATAAATCCAGCACATATAATTCTAGCTCTTAACTTAGGTCAGATTAGTGTAGCTATGTCTACTATGATGGGCTCTGGATTTATAAATGCTAATATAGGTTTATTAATATTACTTATAATCCCTATTTTAGGATTAATAATATCAAATTTAATTTTTATGAGAAAAAGATGTAAAGATTCGAAAACTACATTAGCAAATTCCTTAGGGGTTGGAATTGTTTATGGATTAATTTTAGCTATTTTATCTGTTTTTACTAATGTAAAGACTGGTTCACATAGTATGTTAGAATATGGCTATGCGCTAGAGTATAGTTATCAGTTTTTTAGTGTTCTTTTAAATGGATTTGTATTAGGATTTATATGTACATATATAACTAATTACAAAAAGAGTTATGAAAAAGAAAATATGTATATGTCTCTTTTTTCAAATTCTATAAAGATATTTATATTAGGATATGTTTTAGTATTAGCAATACTATTTGTACTAACTATATCTGATAGTAGCTACTTAAATGAATTAGATATGAGCAGTTACTCAAATGGAACAAATTTATTTGCGATACTGCCACAAATAGCTAGTTATATGTGGGCCTTTGCAAATGGAATTTCAGTGACTATAATAAATTCAACAGTATCAATATTTAGTTTGGGTTCATCATCTCTATTTGGAGATACTAAATTGATGTTTTATGCAATGGGGGCTTTGTCTGCATTAATACTATTATTAAATGGCTACAAATTGAGATTTAAGTATAACACAGATAATATCAAGCCTGTAATAGTGTTTAGTGTGTATTATGCATTTTTAATGGGCATGTTGGCTTTATTTAGCACATTTATACTTGATAGTAATATTAATTTCTTTAATACAACTAGTTATGGAGCAACCTTAATAATGCAATTTAAAGTATTCCAAACTATTATAATTTCATTTATATATAGTTTTGTGGTATCTTTAGTAGGGTATAAGCTAAACTCAGCTGATTAAATATGATTGGAGGAATTTTCTATGGAAGAAAATACTAAGAATACAGTAGATGATAAATTTTCTAAAGTTAAGAAAAAGTTTGGTAATGGAAAATTTAAAGTTGAATTATATAAAGAGAAATCAAAACTAAATAGAGAGATTGAGGATATTCAAGAAAAGAAAGCAAAAATATTTTTGGAAATGGGAATATTAACATATCAAAAAATTAGAGAAGATTCTATTGATGATGAGAGTTTTGATAAGTTTTGTGATGAGTTACTAGAACTCGATAAGATAATCTATGAAAAAAATATGGAAATTAACGAAATGGAAATTGCAGAAAGTAATATAACTTGTGAATGTGGTTATGTTGGAAGTGTAAATGATAAATATTGTGCGGAATGTGGTAAAAAATTTGAGTTAGAAAATGAAGCTGATGATTTTATAGTTTGTGGTTACTGTGAAAGTGAAATAGATTCAGAGTCTGAATTTTGTCCATGCTGTGGTAGAAAAATTATAATGGATTTGGAATAATATTGGGAAACCTATGTATAGTGTACATGGGTTTTTTTATTGAAATAATTTAAAAGGAATATCTATGAGAGTATTCATAAAAAAATGAAAATAAATACCAAAAATATGGAATAAAGTTTCATTTAACTATAATAAATAAGCTAATATATAGAAAAAAGTAGTAAAAATATAGAAACAAGAAAAAAATATGAAAAAATATTGCAAAGAAAAAGTTTTCATGTTATTATTAATACATAAATCAAGAAAATAAATTTCAGAAATGAGGTAATTGAAAAAATGCTAGATAAGGTAAAGGGTAAATTAATAGTATCATGCCAAGCTTTAGAAAATGAACCTCTTCATAGCCCTTTTATAATGGGTAGAATGGCTAAGGCTGCTATGGAAGGTGGAGCTGTTGGAATTAGGGCTCAAGGGGTTGATGATATTATTGAAATAAAAAAAGTTACTGGACTTCCTGTTATAGGTATTATAAAGAGAAATTATGAAGATTCAGATATATATATAACACCAACTAAAAAGGAAGTTGATGAGCTTCTAACAACAGGATGTGAGATGATAGCTTTAGATGCTACTAATAGAGTTAGGCCAAATAATGAAGATTTAAAAGAAATTATAAAGTATATAAAAGAAAATGGAGTTTTAGTAATGGCAGATATTTCAAACTATGATGAAGCTATCACAGCTCAAGAGTATGGTGTGGATTGTGTTTCAACTACATTATCTGGGTATACTCCATATACAAAAGTTTTAGAAGGGCCAGACTTTGTATTAATGGAAAGACTAGTTAAAGATTTAGAAATTCCTGTTATAGCAGAAGGAAAAGTAAATACACCTCAAGATTTAAAAAAGGTTTTTGAGCTAGGAGTTCATTCATCAGTAGTAGGTTCAGCAATAACAAGACCACAATTAATAACAGAAAAGTTTGTTAAAGCAATAGAAATTAATTAAAAATTAATTTATAAATTAAAAAATTATTATATTTAACTATATTTAAAAATTAAAATTGGAGGTAAAGATATGAGAACAACAGATATGAAGGGAATTTATTCAGCATTATTAGTTTCATTTGATAAGGAAGGTAACATAAATGAAAAAGGGTTAAGACAAATAATTAGACATAACATAGATGTTTGTAAAATAGATGGACTTTATGTAGGGGGAAGTACAGGAGAAAATTTCATGCTTTCAACTGATGAGAAGAAAAAGATATTTGAAATAGCTAAAGATGAAGTGAAAGAAGAAATAAAATTAATAGCTCAAGTTGGTTCAGTTAATTTAAAAGAAGCTGTAGAACTTGCTAAATTTACAACTGATTTAGGATATGATGCTATAAGTGCTGTTACCCCTTTTTATTATAAGTTTGATTTTGAAGAAATAAAACACTATTACAATACAATAATAAATTCTGTAGATAATAGACTAATAATATATTCTATACCATTTTTAACTGGTGTTGATATGAGTTTAGACCAATTTGGAGAATTATTTGAAAACGAAAAAATAATAGGTGTTAAATTTACAGCAGCAGATTTCTACTTATTAGAAAGAATGAGAAAAACTTTCCCAAATAAATTAATATTTGCAGGGTTCGATGAAATGATGTTGCCAGCTACAGTTTTAGGAGTAGATGGAGCAATTGGTTCTACATTTAATGTAAACGGTATCAGAGCTAGACAAATATTTGAATTAACTAAAAACGAAAAAATATCAGAAGCACTTGAAGTACAACATGTGACTAATGATTTAATAACAGATATATTAGGAAATGGTCTATATCAAACAATTAAATTACTACTTGAAGAGCAAGGTGTCGAAGCTGGGTATTGTAGACAACCTATGAAAGAAGCAACTGATGAAATGAAATCAAGAGCAAAAGAAATATACAGAAAGTATTTTTAATAAAATACTTTTAGTATGGGAGGATTAGTAAAATGGTAGGATTTACTTGGATAGATTTTGCAATATTGGTAGTTTACTTATTAGCAGTTTTATTTGCAGGATTGTTATTTTCAAAGAAGGAAATGAAGGGAAAAGAGTTCTTTAAAGGTGATGGAACTATTCCATGGTGGGTTACATCAGTATCAATATTTGCCACGTTATTAAGTCCAATATCGTTTTTATCATTAGCCGGAAATTCTTATGGTGGAACTTGGATTTTATGGTTTGCACAATTAGGTATGTTTATAGCAATACCTTTAACAATAAAATTTTTCTTACCCTTGTACAGTAGGTTAGAAATAGATACAGCATATGAGTACTTAGAAATGAGATACGAAAGTAAAGGTCTTAGAGTAATTGGTGCTTTAATGTTTATAATATATCAAATAGGACGTATGTCTATCATAATGTATCTTCCATCAGTGGTTCTAGCTGGTCTTACAGGAATACCTGTAAATGTATTGATAGTAGTTATGGGTGTAATAGCAATAATTTATTCATACACAGGTGGATTAAAAGCTGTTTTATGGACCGATTTTATACAAGGAATGGTACTAATAGTAGGTGTTACAGGTACATTGTTCTATTTAATAGCAAGTATAAATGGTGGTTTTGGAACAGTTATGGATACACTTACAAATGGACATAAATTCTTAGCAACTAATGAAGTTATGTTTGATAAAAATATACTATCTACAAGTGCTTTTATAATATTTGTTGGAGCTGGTCTTAATACTTTTTCATCATATGTATCAAGTCAAGATATAGTTCAAAGGTTTACTACAACAACTGATATAAAACAGCTTAACAAAATGACATATGGAAATGGTGTTTTATCAATGGGACTTGCAACTGTGTTTTATCTAATTGGAACTTGTTTATTTATATACTATACTCAAAATCCAGATTTAGCTCAAACAGTTCAGCAAGACCAAGTATTTGCATCGTATATAGCTTATGAATTACCAGTAGGTATAACAGGAATACTACTTGCAGCAATATATGCAGCATCTCAATCAACTTTATCAACAGGACTTAATTCAGTTGCTACAAGTTGGACTTTAGATATACAAACTATAATAACAAAAGATATAAGTATGGAAAGACAAACTAAGATAGCACAATATATATCATTAGGTGTAGGTATACTTTCTATAGTCGTTGCAATAATCTTAGCAAATGGAGAAATAAAGTCAGCATATGAATGGTTCAATAGCTTTATGGGGCTGGTTTTAGGAGTTCTAGCAGGAGTATTTGTACTTGGAGCATTTTGTAAAAAGGCAACTAAAATGGGTGCTTATGTTGGATTCATAGTATCAGCAATTTTGGTTGTTTATCTAAAATATCGTATGCCAGAAGTAACTTCTTGGGCATATTCTTTAATAACAATAACTACTTCTGTTGTAGTAGGTACAATAGTTAGTGCAATAGAAGCTAAGGTTAAAGCAAAAGTATCTTTACCAAGAGCTGAAACTACTGTTTACTATGAAAAATAATATGATGTTTAAATGATAAATTGTCTTATAGAGTGATTAGATAAATAATTTAGTTACTCTATAGGACTGTAGAATACAATTTATATGTAAAAGTATAAAAAAATGTATTTAAAATTATATAGGGAGACAATGCTTATGATATTTGGAAATATAAATCATAGTAAGACATATTCAACATTACATGAAGATTTACTTAGATGTTTCGAATATGCTAAAGAGAATTCATTAATAGATTATGAAAAAGGTACTTATACAATAGATAGTGATAATATTTTTGTGAATATTGTAGAGTATAAAACTTGTGAAAAAGAAGAAAGATTCTGGGAAGCTCATAAGAAGTATATAGATGTACATTTAATGCTTGATGGATGTGAAAGAATAGATTTAAATTTTATAGAGAATTTAGAACAAAAACCATATGAAGAAGAAGGCGATTTTTTACCTCTTGATGGTAAGAAGAATGGATATGTAGAGCTTAGAAAAAATGATTTCTTAGTGTGTTATCCAGAAGATGCTCATATGACAGCAATAAAAGTTTTAGAAAAAGAAAATATCAAAAAAGCTATTTTTAAGGTTTTGGTTAGATAATGATAATTTATACAACCGCTAAGGCTGAAAATAGTGATTTAACTTTCAGCGATTAGTGATATTTCGTAAATTTTAGTTAGATTACTATTTTCAGCCTTAGTTTTTTATATTGAAAATTGGATAGAATGAAAAGGTAAAAATTTACGAAGGAGATAAATAATGGAAAATATAGATGTATTTTTATTAATAGGACAAAGTAATGCACGAGGATTAGGAAATAAAAAAGAGAGTGTCATTCCAAATGAAAATTGTTTTGAATATTTAAGTACTGATGAAATTATAAATATGAGATGTGAGCTAGAGACTTCAGAAGGTGATGGCACTATAGCACCTGCATTTTCAAATGAATGGAATAAGTTTACTGGGAATAAAGTTTGTTTTATTCATAATGCAAAAGATGGGTCAAGAATAAAAAATTGGAATCATGATAATAACTGGTTTCTAAATGAGACTATAGAAAAATTTAATACAGGATGTAGCACTTTAAGTAAACATTATAATATAAAAAGTAAGTATGTTATTTGGATTCAAGGTGAAAGTGATGCAAAATATGGTAGTGATACCTTATACTATAAAGAAAGTTTAAAAAAGATTGCATATAGGCTTAAAGGAGAATGTATGATTGATAAAATGTTTGTAAGCTTAACTGGTTATTGGCTTGGAGAAGCTGAATATTTTATTAGAACTAGACGAATTGCAGCAGCTCAAGAATCTGCTTGTAATGAATGTGATATACTGAGTGTAGGAAGTAAAATTGCTATGCAATTTCATGATAAGGGTTTAACTATTGACGATGTTCATTATACTCAAGAAGGTCTCAATATGTTAGGAGAAGACTTATGTAAAAATATTTATAAGTATCATACAACTAAGGAAGAAATTGTATTAAGTGATACAATAGATTTATCAGAAGCAAGAAAATATATTTGCGAGTTGGAAAAGATAAATAAAAAATTTGCATAATATAAGAGTTTAAATAGGGTTGTTAATTTATAAAAATAATTTGTATGGAGATATGTTATGAAAAATTACGTTTGTATAGATGTTGGAGGTACTTCAATAAAATATGGGTTTATTAGGGAAGATGGATTTATAATTGATAAATCCAGTATGGATACTGAAGCAAAGGAAAAAGGAGGAGAAGGAATATTATCTAAAATAAAACAAATAGTAAAAAAATATATAGAAGAAAATGACATAAGTGGTATATGTATATCAACTGCAGGTATGGTTGACCCAATTGAGGGGAAGATATTATTTGCATTGGAAGAGCTAATTCCAAACTATAAAGGTATGGAATTAAAAAAAGAGATAGAAAAAGAATTTAATATAAAATGTGAAGTTGAAAATGATGTTAATTGTGCTGGACTAGGTGAGATGTGGATTGGAGCGGGAAAGGATGCAACATCTTCTATATGCTTGACAATAGGTACTGGAATTGGTGGTTGCGTTATAATAAACAATAAACTAATAAATGGATTTAGTAATAGTGCTGGTGAAGTAGGATATATGAATATAAATGGAAGTTCTTTTCAAGAATTAGCATCTACAAGCAGTCTAATTAAAAAAGTAGCAAAAGTAAAGCATTTAAATGAAAATGACTTAAATGGAAAAATAATTTTTGATTTAGCAAAGAATAATGACGAAGATTGTTTAAAAGAACTCAATAATATGATAAAATCATTAGCAGTTGGAATCGCAAATATATGTTATGTAATAAATCCAGAAGTAGTAATTTTAGGTGGTGGAATTATGGCACAAGAAGAATTTCTAAAGCCTAAAATAGACAAAGCATTAAAGGAGGTTCTTATAGAGAGAGTTTACAAAAACACTAATGTAGAATTTGCAAAGAGACAAAATGATGCAGGAATGCTTGGGGCATTATATAATTTTTTAAATAAAATATAAAGAATAGAAGGTTTTTTAATGAGTATTTTAGAACAATTGGAATCACCAGCTTTTAAAGTCACAAAATCAGATAAATTATTGATAGCTTATATAAAAGAGAATATAGAGGACGTATTTTATAAGCCAATATCACAAATAGCAAAAGAGAGTAATATTGGTGAGGCAACTATAACTAGATTTGTAAAAAAGATGAATTTTAATGGGTTACAGGATTTCAAGGTAACTTTAGCACAAGAGATATCAACTATGAACAAAAAAAACATTATAAATAAAAATATACAAAATGATGAACCAGCTTTGGACACAGCAAAGAAACTTTTAAGTTCAAATATAACTACTTTAGAGAACACTGTAGAGATAATTAATAGTACTGATGTACACAATTGTGCAAGGCTTATAATAAATGCAAAGAAAGTTTATTTTATAGGTATTGGATATTCTGGTATAATAGCTCAGGATTCAAACTATAAATTTATGAGAATAGGACTTAATTGTGTGAGCTTTGATAGTAGCCACACAATGATAATGATGTCTTCCATAATGGAAGAAGGAGATTTAATAGTAGCAATTTCACATTCTGGTGAGACTGAGGAAATTATAAAAACTGTAAAGCTTGCAAGGGATAATAATGCTAAAATTATATCAATTACTGAAAATAAAAACTCTGAATTAAAAGATATTTCAGATGTGCACTTATCTTATGTATCAGGAGAAACTGTATTGGAAACTGGTTCAATATCTTCTAAATTAGCGCAATTTTTCATTATTGATTTAGTATATACACAGGTAGTAAAAGAACTTTCTAATGAAGCTATTGAAAGAAAAATTAAAACTACAAATGCTATAAAATTGTTTAAAAATGAATAAAATAAGAAATTTGTAATGTTTTATAGAGCTTTCTTATAAATTTAGGAATGGAGAGAGATTACATGTCTAAATTAAAAGATTATAATATTGATAAAGTAGTAATTTTTAATAATTTATGTACTGAAACAAAGAATCAACTTAAGGAAAAAGCTAAACTAAAAAGATTACAAAAAAAAGAAATTTTATTTTATGAAAAAGATAGCTTGGACAGTGTTTATGTACTTTTAGATGGAAAGGTATCTATTTTTAAGATAAGTGAAAATGGTGAGAGAAAGGTAATTTTTATATTGAATAGTGGTGAAATCATAAATGATATTACATTTGACTCTAGTAAAAATTCTACTGTTGGATGCGAGGCATTTGAGAACTCGATTGTAGCTTATTACAGTATAGAAGAATTCTTAGAAATTATGCAAAGAGATTTTCAACTTACAAAAGATATTATTTCTTATATGGAAAGAAGAATCAGACGTCTATACAGACAGTTAAAAAATTCTATATCTATAAAAATAGATAAAAAGCTTGCAGCAAAACTGTATAGATTAAGTAAAGAATTTGGAATCTGTTGTGGTGAATGGACTTTACTAAATGTAAATATTACAGTTACATATTTAGCTGATATGCTTGGATGTAAAAGAGAGACTGTTTCCAGAATGATAAAAGTATTGCAAAAAGAAGAACTTATAAAGATTGATAATAAAGGTTTTTATGTTAAAGAAATTGAACTATCAAAATATTTTAAAAACAATTAATTGTAACTAAATAAAGATATTATTAAGAGAATCTATTTATAGATTCTTTTTTATTGTGTAATTTGCCAATATTTGTATTAAGTTTATTGAAACAGCTGAACTCTGATAGTATAATTAGTTTAACAATAAAAAGTGAGTATACAGATGTTAACGCAGTTTCTATATGTAGAAAAGGATGTATTAAAATGAAAAATAAAAAATTCATAGGCTATGCTTTTGGCTTTATTTTTATATGTACGTTTGTGATGATTTCGCTTTGGGATTTCACCTGTAATGTTAATTCATTGGTGGAAAAAAATAAAAAAATGCATTTAGAAGAGTTATCATTGCAAAGTTCAAATGCTATAAATATCAAACTTAATTCATTAATTCGATTTATAAATAGCATTTCTAAAACTATTTCAGACTCAGATAGTATGAGGAGAGAAGATTTAATAAAAGTATTAAATGATGTATCAAAAGAATCTAATTTTGAAAAAATTTATATTGCATATCCAGATGGCACAGTTTATAAAGATAATAAAAAAATAGACAATATATCACAACAGAGTTATTTTAAGAAAGCAATGAAAGGTGAGAGTAATATTTCTGAAATTATAAACTCCCCTGTAAATAACGAAAATAGTTTTATGGTAGCATCTCCAATATATAAGAATGATGAAATAATAGGAGTATTGTATGGTTCTTATTATACAAGTAGATTAAGTGAATTTATAGATGGAAATAGTTTTAATGGAGAAGGACATACATATGTTTTTGAAAAGTCAGGAAAACTTATCTTAAAATCTGCTCAAAGAAAAGCTAATGATGACATAGATAATATTAGTGATTTTTTCAATTCAATTTCTCTTGGAGAAGATTATAATTATAAGAAATTTAGTGAAGATATATCAGAGAAGAAAAGTGGATTCATCGAATATAAGTTTAATGGAAAAGATAAATATGCTACATACGCTCAAGTTGGTACAAATAATTGGTATATGTTATCTTTTATTCCAAAATCTTTAGTAGTTAAAGATATTTCAGAAATAAACAAACTTGCAATTATATTAACACTTAAAAATTTTATAGCACTTTTAGTTTTGATTTTGATTGCATTTTATAAGGAAAAAAAATCAAAAGATAGAATTGTGAAGGCTAATTTAGAAATATCTTCACTTACTAATAATATACCTGGAGGAGTCTTTAAATGTACAATAGGGGCAAAATATGAATTTGTATTTTTAAGTGATGGTTTTATAGACCTTTTTGAGTATAATAGAGAAGAGATAAAATCCATATTTGACAATAATTTTTATGATGTAATTTATAAAGGTGATATAGATAGAGTAAAGAAAGAGTTTGAGTTTCAACTGCTGAAGTCAAAAGTAGTTGAAGTAGAATATAGAATGATTACTAAGAATGGAAATTTTGTGTGGGTTGTAAATAAGTGTGAACTTATAAAGGATTCTGATGGAAAAGAGTATTTTTATTGTGTATTAGTTGATATAACTGATTTAAAAAGAACAGAAGAAGAATTAAAAATTAATGAAGAAAGGCTGAGGATTGCTTTATTTAAGACTTCTAATATAGTGTTTGATTATGATGTTAAAACAAAGTCTATACATAATTTTAGTGATGTTTCTTCAATATATGGATTAACGAATAATGTTAAAAATTCAATAGAATATTTTGTGAATTCAGAGATAATACATAATGACTTTATTGATATATTTATAGAATCTTTTAATAAAATCGAAAAAGGTGAAGAAAGTGTAGTATCTGTGATAAAAATAAAACAAGTTAGTGGCGAATACATATGGAATAGAATGACTTTAACTAATATATTTAGTGAAACAAATATGTCAATTAAAGCAATAGGATTATTGGAAGATATAAATGAGCAGAAAAGAGTTGAAATGCAGTATAATCAAGAAGAGCAGTACCGAAAAGCTATGTTATCTGAAGCAATTGCAATATATGAAGTTAATTTTTCTCAAAATAAAATTATATCAAGTAATATAAATTCTAATAATAATCTAAATTTAAAGATTGATGGTAATTATTCTGATGTAATGAAGAGCATTGCTGATGATATGATATTTATTGCAGATAAGGAAAATTTTAAAAATATATTTTACTCTGAAAATGTTCTGGATTCATATGGTAAAGGAGTAAATGAATTAAAATTGGAATATCGCAGGCATGACGATAATGGGAAGGTTTTGTGGGAGCTTTGTACAATGCATTTATTTGAAGAACCTCAATCTAATCAACTTAAGGGGTTTGCATATATTAAAGATATAGACAAACAGAAAAAAGATGAGATAGAGCTTAAATTTAAAGCTGAACGTGATATATTAACAGGCATTTATAATAAAGGTACGACAGAAATTTTAATAAAGAGATTTATTAACTTAGAAAGTACAAAAGGAAGTAGCTATGCATTTTTTATTATTGATTTAGATGATTTTAAATCCATTAATGACAGTCTAGGGCATGTTTTTGGTGATAAAGTTTTGGTTGAAGTTTCAACAAAATTAAATTCTATTTTTAGGGAAGATGATATAATTGGGCGTATTGGTGGAGACGAGTTTGTAGTTTTTATGAAAAATATAAAAGATATAAAGCATATTGAAAATAAAGCAATTGAGCTATGTAATGCATTTAGAAATTATTATACTGGAGAAAATAAGTCTTATAAAGTTTCTTGTAGTATAGGAATATCTGTTATGCCAAATCATGGAATAACCTTTATTGAGTTATATAAAAAAGCAGATAAAGCTCTTTATTATTCAAAAAATCAAGGAAAGGACAGATTTATTATATTTAATGATTCTATTTAAATTCTCAAATATAAAATGATTGTTTGTAAACTTTAATTAAACATTGTATAAAATTAAATAAAAATAAATTAATTGTCTTCATATGATTTAGTCATAAAAGGAGTGGTACTATGAAGAAAAAATATAGATTTGTTATTATTTTAGTTATTTTTTTACTTTTTTTAAATACATCATTGATTTTGGCTGATTCTAATAAAGAAAAAGTGAGAGTTGGATATTGGCCTAGTTATGGGATTTCTGTTACAAAGGATGGTGATTTGTATGGTTATACCTATGATTATCTTAATGCAATAGCTAAAATAAATAACTGGGATTTAGAATATATATCTTGTGGATGGAGCCAAGGGCTAAAAATGCTCAAAGAGGGAAAAATTGATATCTTTGGAGCATTGCAAAAAAGTGAAGAGCGTGAAGAATATTATGATTATACGGATTTAAACTTTGGATATGAATATGGAGCATTATATGTAAATGAGAAAAACGATAGCATATCATATAATAATTTAAAAGAAATTGATGGAAAAGTGGTAGGAACTGTATCAGATAATCATTTTAAGAGTGTATTTGATGAATACTGTAAAAAAAATAAAATATCTGTAAAATATAAATACATTGAAAGCTCAAAAGAGCTTCAAAAAGAACTTGAAAAAGGAACTATTGATATGTTACTTACAGGTAGTATTAGAGATATGCCAAATACAAAGGTAGCTCTACGATTTTCATCAGAACCTATATACTATGCAACGACTAAAGGGAATAAGAAAATACTAAATGGTCTAAATCAAGCATTAAAAGAGATAAAGCGAGAAGATATATATTATGATGGTAATTTGTTTAATAAACATTATAAAGATACATCAATAGCATCAGAAGGATTTTCTTTAGAAGAGAAAGAGTATATAAAGAAACATCATACAGTAAAAGTTGTGTCTGGTACAGATACATCACCATTATCTTTTTATGATAAAAATACGAATTCTTATAAAGGAATATCAATAGATATATTAAAATCAATTTCTAAGAACTCAGGTTTAAAATTTGAATATATAGAAGTAGAAAATTTTTCAGAAGGTCTAAAAATGGTTGAAAATGGTGAGATAGATATATGTGCAAATATGTTTATGTCACGGAGCACTGAGTTAGAACACAATATTATGTTTACTGATGGATATCTTGAAACTACTATGTTAGGTATAGCAAAAAGAACTATTAGAATGGATGAAAAAACTAAGGTAGCAATGATAAAATGGACAGGGATAGAGTCATTTGTAAAAGAATACTATCCAAATCAAGAGGTTATTTTTTATCCAAATGCTAACAAATGTATAGAAGCAATAAAAAAAGGAGAATGTGATATATTTATTGGAAGTAATTATATATTAAATAATATAATTAATACTGAAGAATTTGATGGTCTCATGTTTATGCCTATTGAAAATCAAGTTGTTGATATTGGTATAGGTGTTTCTGGAAAAACAAACTCCACATTATTGTCAATACTTAATAAGTCGATTAGTAGAGTCACAGAAGAGGAAGTCGCAATTGCAGTTACAGGTAGTACAAAATATCTAGAACATGAAGTTACAATGTTAGATTTTATACAACATAATATGATAGTATTTATTTTAATGATAGCATTTATTGTATTCATAATTTCCGCAATATTTATTTTTAATTATAAGAGACAGGTAGAAAGATTAGAAAATGTAGCTTATATCGATGAAGTGACAGGCATAAGAAGTTTATTGAAGTTTAAAATCGATGCTAATAAGCTTTTTGAAAAATATGGAGTAGATAAATTTGTTATATATTATATTAATATAGACAAATTTAAGTATATAAATGACATGTTTGGTTTTGAATTTGGGGATAATATTTTAAATTACATAGCAAGACAAATAGGAAAGAGTCTTTCTAAAGATGAGATATATGCAAGGCTATCAGACGATAGATTTATTGTAATGACAAAAACAAATACTATAGAAAATCTAAGAAAAAGAGCAATGGATTTTTTTGAAACGTTCAATAATGATAAAGAAAATACATTCAAAATAGATATAATACTTAAGTGCGGTGCATATATAATTGATAAAGATGATGTAAATATTGACGTAATGATTGACCGAGCTAAGATAGCTTGTCAAACAATAGAAACTAATTATAAAAGTAAGGTAGCATTTTATGATGATAAAATAAGGCTTTCTATATTGCATGAGAAAGAAATTGAAAATAATATGGATAATGCACTTTTGAATGAGGAGTTTGTAATTTACTTACAACCTAAATTTAATCTAGCAACAGGTAAAATTATAGGTGCAGAAGCTCTTGTTCGTTGGATGCATCCTACTAAAGGAATTATTCCTCCTAGTGATTTTATTCCTTTATTTGAAAAAAATGGTTTTATAGAAAAACTTGACTTATATGTTTGGGACAAGGTATTTAATGTAATATCAAGATGGTTAGAAAATGGATTAGAAGTACTACCAATTTCTATAAATGTATCAAGAATACATCTAAGTAATAGAAATATAGTAGCTAGTTTAACTTCTTTAATAAAGAAGTATAATGTACCAACATATCTTATTGAACTTGAGTTGACTGAAAGTTTATTTTTATCAAATATAAGTGTTCTCTTAGATATACTAAATGATTTGCATGATATTGGATTTATTGTATCTATGGATGATTTTGGAAGTGGATACTCTTCTCTTAGTCTTTTAAAAAAATTATCAATTGACGTATTAAAGATTGATAGAGAATTTTTAAATGAGACTATTACATCTACACGTGGAGAAAAAATTATAAAGAATACAATTAAGTTAGGGAAAGATTTAGATATGATAATTGTAGCTGAAGGAATAGAAACTGAAAGTCAACTAAACTTATTAAAAGATGCAGATTGTGATATTGGACAAGGATATTACTTTGCAAAGCCTATGGATATAGAATCTTTTGAAAAACTTGTATTTAAGTGATGAGATTTTTAATTGAATAATATAGATATTATAAAAATATTAATAGAGTTTAATAAACTCTATTAATATTTTTTTTATTATTTTTAAAACTGTGATAATTATCACAGAAGTATAGAAAATAAAGTGTTAAGATTTAAACAAGATAACAAGTAAGTAAATTTAAAATATAAGAAAGGTGATAAAAATGAAATTAAAATTAGATTCATCTAAATTCAATGAAGGTCTTAAGCATCTAAAAAAAGATTACAAGATATTTGCACCAGTTTTAATACCATTTAAAGGTACTTTTTCAGATACTGATACAATAAGATACAAAGAGGTAAACGATTTCGAAGAAATGGAGTTTGCTCAAAAGGCAAATTTTTCACCAAAAGAAGTAGTGCTCCCTATAAATCAAGTTTTATTTTATTTTACTGAAAAAGAGTTTAAGGAAAGCGATTTAGACGATAAGAAAATTTTAATTTTCTTAAGAGCTTGTGACATAAATGGGATAAAGAGACTTGATGAAATATATTTAAATAATGGAGAAGAGAAAGATTATTTTTATAAAAACATTAGAGAAAAAGTAAAGTTTGCACTTGTAGGATGTAAAGAAAGCTTTAGAAATTGTTTTTGTGTAAGTATGGATTCTAATAAAACTGATAATTATTCAATTGGACTAAATATAGAAGGAGACACTCTATATTTAGATGTAAAAGATAGTGAATTTGAAGTATTTAATGGAGAACCTGTTGAATTTAATGTTAATTATGTAACTGAAAATCTAATTTCTGTAGATGTACCAGAGAATATTGATTCAAGTGAAATGATAGGAAATTCAATATGGGATGAATATGATACAAGATGTATTGGATGTGGTAGATGTAATTTTGTATGTCCAACATGTTCATGTTTCACAATGCAGGATATTTTTTATAAGGAAAATGAGAATGTAGGTGAAAGAAGACGAGTTTGGGCTTCATGCCAAGTGGATGGATATACAGATATAGCAGGTGGAAATTCTTTTAGAAAAAAACAAGGTGAAAGAATGAGATTTAAAGCTATGCATAAAGTTAATGATTTCAAAAAAAGATTTGGATATCATATGTGTGTTGGGTGTGGAAGATGTGATGATGCCTGTCCACAATACATATCATTTTCAAAATGTATAGAAAAAATAAATGATTTAGTAACTAGTAAGGAGGAGATATAAATGAATTCATATATACCAGTAAGTGCAAAAATACTAGATATAATTAAACACACTGATAAAGAATGGACTTTTAGAGTAAATTGTGATACAAAAGGTGTCTTGCCTGGAAAATTCTATGAGATATCTATACCTAAATATGGTGAAAGTCCAATATCAGTATCAGGGTATGGAGAAGATTATATTGATTTCACAATAAGAAATGTAGGGAAAGTTACTAGTGAGTTATTTAATTATAAAGAAGGGGATTCTTTTTTTATAAGAGGGCCTTATGGAAATGGATTTGATGTATCTCTTTATGAAGGAAGGGAAATTGTAGTAGTAGCAGGAGGAAGTGCCTTAGCTCCTGTAAGAGGAATAGTTGAACATTTTTATAACAATAAAGAAAAATGTGAAAAATTTAAGTTAATAGTAGGATTTAAATCACCAAAAGATGTTTTATTTGCAGAAGATTTAAAAAGATGGAGTGAAAAACTTGATATCTTAGTTACTGTAGATGGAGCAGATGAAGAGTATAGTGGAAACGTAGGATTAGTAACAAAATACATACCAGAATTGGATATAAAAGATATAAATAATACTTCTGCAATTGTAGTTGGACCTCCAATGATGATGAAATTTACAGTAGGAGAATTCCTGAAAAGAGATTTAGATGAAAAAAATATTTGGGTTTCTTATGAAAGAAAAATGTGTTGTGGAATAGGTAAATGTGGACACTGTAAGATGGATGATACTTATATATGCTTAGATGGACCAGTATTTGATTATTCATATGCTAAAAATCTTATTGATTAGGGGGGCGGAATTTGTGATAAGAGATTTAAATACTAAAAAGGTAATGAAAAATGCTTATAGAATTACAAAAACAAAATATAAAACTTCTTTAAGAGTTAGAGTACCAGGTGGTCTTATTGACCCTGAGAGTTTAACTATAGTTTCTAAAATTGCAAGTGAATATGGTAATGGTCAGATACACATAACTACAAGACAGGGATTTGAAATATTAGGTATAGATATGGAAGATATGGAAGCGATAAATAAAATTATACAACCTGTAATTGAAAAAATGAATATAAATCAAAATGAGAAAAATGCAGGGTATCCAGCAGCAGGCACAAGAAATATAGCAGCATGTATAGGAAATAAGGTCTGTCCAAAAGCACAGTATAATACAACTGAATTTGCTAAAAGAATAGAAAAAGCAATATTTCCAAATGATTTACATTTTAAAGTAGCTTTAACTGGATGTCCAAATGATTGTATAAAAGCTAGAATGAATGATTTTGGAATTATTGGCATGGCTTTACCAGTATATGAAAAAGATAGATGTGTAAATTGTGGAGCTTGTGTAAAAAAATGTTCTAAAATATCTGTTGGAGCATTAAAAACAGAGAATAATAAAGTTGTAAGAGATGGAGATAAATGTATAGGATGTGGAGAATGTGTGCTTAATTGTCCAACAAATGCATGGACTAGAGATGAAAAAAAATACTATCGATTAGCCATAATGGGTAGAACAGGAAAGAGAAATCCTAGACTAGCAGAAGATTTTCTTTTGTGGGCAGATGAAGATAGCATAATAAAGATAATACTTAATACTTATAAATATGTAGAAAAGTATATAGACAAAGATGCACCAGGAGGAAAAGAGCATATAGGATATATAATTGATAGAACCGGATTTATGGAGTTTAAAAAATGGGCACTTGAAGGTGTTCAACTTCCAGAAATAACTAAAATATATGAAAATATATACTGGAGTGGAGTTAAATATTTATAAGTAAAGTATATATTTGAATAAATTAAAAAATTCGATAGAAGGAAGAGGGAAATATGCATAAGGAGACTTTAGATAAATTAACTAATGCAGCTATAAATAAAATAAATTTATTAAATAAGAGTAAAGTAAAATATTTGGTATCTTCTGCGTTTGCAGGCCTTTATGTAGGGATAGGTATACTTTTGATATTTACTATTGGGGGACTTTTAACTGATGCAGGTTCACCTATGACTAAGATAGTAATGGGATTATCATTTGCAATAGCACTTAGCTTGGTCGTAATGACAGGAACAGAACTATTTACTGGTAATAATATGGTTATGTCTGCTGGCATGTTAAATAAAGGTGTAAGTATAAAAGATACTTTGAAGATATGGATATACAGTTGGGTGGGAAATTTAATTGGAGCTTTGATTTTAGGTCTTATATTTGTAGGAACTGGTTTAGTAGACAAAGGGCCTGTGGCTGAATTTTTTGCAAATACAGCAGCAAGTAAAGCTTCGATGCCATTTATGGCTCTTTTCTTTAGAGGGATTTTATGTAATATCCTAGTATGTGTATCAGTGTTATGTTCATTTAGAACTAATAGTGATAGTGCGAAAATAATTATGATATTCTTATGTTTATTTGCTTTTATAACATCAGGTTTTGAGCATAGTGTAGCAAATATGACAGTTTATAGTGTTTCATTATTTTCATCAGCAATAAACACAGTTAGTATTGGAGGAGCTATTTATAATTTAGTTGCTGTGACACTTGGAAATATTGTTGGAGGAGCTTTCTTTATGGGGCTGGGTACTTATATATTAGGGAAAGAAAAACTTAAATAAATTTATTGTATAAACAAAATAACTCTCTTAATAAATATAATTTTAGTATTATTAAGGGAGTTATTTTTATTTTTTAAAAAAATATTTGAAAGAAAAAATATATGGGAGCATATGAACTTGTATAGCACATATACATAATAAAGTATGTAATAATATGAATTATATATATTGTTTGAATTGTAAAAGTTAGAATCCTCCCGTAAAAAAGACGATTTTGAATAAGGCAACAAATGTGATAAAATAGGTCTTGTTGAAATTTTTAGGGGGGATATAATGACAAAAAAACTGGTAATATCAAAAACAAAAATGTTTATTTTTATAATAGCATTTATTTCTATATTTATATATTTATTTGGAAGTAAGAATACACTAATAGGTGTAGGTATAGTAACTGCTATGTTGACACTATTAGAAAGAGATTTAACTATTTCTCCAATTAAAAATTTACTGAAATATTTAGCAATAAATATAATTTTAGGAGTATTATCATTTTTCGCAGTACAAAATATGTATTTAGGAATTTTATTAAATTTTATAGCATTATTTATAATAGGATATATATTTAGTTATGACCTAAAAAGAGCAGTATATGTACCTTTTGGTCTAATGTACATATTTATGGTAAGTATACCTGTAGGAATAAATGAATTTCCTATGAGATTATCGGCTTTAGCTATTGGTGCAGTTACAATAATGATTGCCCAGTTTGTTATGAACAGAAATAGGATGAAAAATGTGGGTGATAAAGAACTAATATCTATATGTGATGAATTGTTAGAAAAAATTGGTCTTTTAAAAAATATTATTAATGATGATAATTCTATAAATAAACCTAATATTAGAAAAATAGATAGTTGTAATTATAGAATAAACTCTATATCCAAAAGCCTTAAAATGGTTATTTTTGATAATAGAAAAGATGACTTTTATATCAGTATTAAAGGAATAGACATAATAAATATTTTATTTTCATTAGAAAGAATAAATTTAATACTGGACAGATATAAAAAAGACAGTAAAGAGTTTGAGGATGAAGATATAAAAAATATTGTAGAGGAAAGTAGCATTAATAGTAAAGCTGATGTATTAGCTGTAGGGTTTAAAGAAGTAAACTATATCAAGATGTGCTTAGAAAATAAAGATAAGATAACTGATAAAGAGATATTAGGATTTAGAGATTATGTTATTGCTCAAGATACTAAAAATATAAATTTAAAAGAAATTTATAGTGTGTTAGAAAATTTATATGAATTTTTAGTGGATTATAAAAAGGTGAAAACAAGAGATGAAAAAAAGGCTGAAAGAAAATCAAAGATACCTAAAGAATTTAAACGACTATCGATATATAAGAAAAACTTTAATTTAAATTCTATAAGATTTTCTTATGCAGTAAAGATTGCTTTAGCTACAGCTATAGCTGGATTTATTATGGATTATTTCCACTTGAGAGATGGAAGATGGATAATGTTAACTGTATTCTCATTAACACAACCATATGCAGAAAATTGTATTCAAAGGTCTAGAAAAAGAATAGAAGGTACACTTGTGGGAGCTATAATATTTATTGTGTCATTTTCAATAATAAAAGATAGTACTTTAAGGTCATTAATAGTTCTCTTAGCAGGATATATAAACTCTTATGTAGTTGATTACAGAAAATTAATGATGTGTGTAACTGTCTCAGCTCTTGGTTCAGCAGTAGTTATGGGAGACCCAAATGTTTTAACTATAAGCAGAATTTCATATGTGGCGTTAGGAGCCATTATTGCATTAATAGTAAATAAGTTTATATTACCATATGATGCTAAAACAGGTTATCAACATGTTATAGATATGTATAAAGGCATAGTTAAAAATATAATTGATGAAGTCAATAATTCTATAGAAAATGTGACTGATGCTTACTATATAAAGAATTTATTATTGGTACCATCACTTATTGAAGATAGACTTATGTTGATAAATGCTATATATAAAGATAAACATCAAGAAGATTTTTTGGAAAATCAGAAATTACTAATAAGTAATATGTATAATTTATATATAAATATTAACAAAAATAAAATTAAAGATGAAGATATAGAAAAAATATTGAGAGATACTAATTATATTTCAAATTACAATGCAGACAAATACGATGAAGGTAGAATGATAATTTTAGAAAGTATCAAAAATTCCAAGAATATAGGTGACAAGATAATTTGTCTAAATTTGTTACAGACTTTAAATGGTGTCAAAGAAATGTATAGAATAAGTGATATCACTAGAGTTTCAATAGAAGAGGTAGCATAGATATTTGATTTAATTAGACCAAAGAATAGTCATATATTTGTAATAAATTATATGACTATTTCTTTTATAGAGGATTAAAAAAAGGGTCTATAGAAAACGAAAAACATATATTTATGAATTTTGTATGAAAATAGTTAAAATATTGATTTTTTTCATTGGTTGAAAAAACAATTTACTTAGGATAAACTATAATAGTATTCAAATATTATGGGGGTTAGATTTATGAGTAAAGATGTAAAGGTAAAGCGTGATAAGAAATATGATACATTTAGTATAACTATGGAACTTGAGAGACCTTTACTTTATGATGAGGTTGAAAACAAAGATGATAAAAATAATAAGAAGAATAAAAAATTTAATATAAAGAATAAAATATTTAAGGGAATAGGTATACTATTTGTATTGATTTTACTTGGTTTTTTCATATGGATAAATAAAACATATGAACCTCAAAAACTAGCAAAAGAAGCTTTGGTTAGTAATAGCAAAGTAGAGGTAACTGTAAATGGAAACATTTCATTTACACCAAAAGGAAGAAAAGTTTCTAAGGGTTTTATTTTATATCCAGGAGCTAAGGTAGAAATAGAATCCTATGCGCCACTTGCTAGAAAAATAGCAGAAAGTGGATATGAGGTAGTAATTGTAAAGATGCCACTTAACATAGCATTACTTGGAACCAACAAAGCTCAGAAAGTTATGGATTCTTACAACAATATAGAGCATTGGGTAATAGGAGGCCATTCGTTAGGAGGAGTTGCAGCAGCAAATTTTGCACGTGATAATAAATTAATCGATGGAGTTGTATTTCTATCTTCTTATCCAATGGGTGATGAGCTGAAACAGCTAGGCAAAAAAGTTATATCTATATGGGGAAGTAAAGATGGTGTAGTCAATTTTAAAAGTCTTGTAGAATCAAAACAAAAACTTCCTGATGATACAACTTATGTTGAAATTGAAGGTGGAAATCATGCACAATTTGGAGATTATGGAAAACAAAAAGGAGATAACGATGCTATTATAAGTCAAGAAAAGCAACTTAATATTACTGCTAATAGTATTATTAAATTTTTAAAGAATATATCTTAAATTAAAATTTAAAGTCTATAATTATATAAAGTATTATTTTAATTAAATATTAATAATATAATAGAATGAAGATTCGATTACAAGGGGGATTTTAATATGGAATATGATATGCCGCTATATAGACCACCAAGTGAGGCTTATAGTCTTATAATACAAGTCACACTAGGATGTTCTCACAACAAATGTACATTTTGTAGTATGTACAAATCAAAAAAATTTAAAATAAAGCCATTAGAAGTAATAAAAAATGAAGTTGATATATTTAGAAGACATTATAGACATGTAGAAAGAATATTTTTAGCAGATGGAGATGCATTGATAATACCAATGGAAAAATTAAGAGATATTATATTATATATAAAAGAAGTTTTTCCAGAATGTGAAAGAATTACTTTATATGGTTCTCCTAAGTCTATAGAGAAAAAATCTGATGATGAACTTAAAGAGTTAAGAGGTCTTGGTGTTAAGATGATTTATTTAGGGCTTGAAAGTGGAAATGATGATGTATTAGAAGATATTAAAAAAGGATTCAATAGTGAACAATTGATAAAAGTTGGTAGAAAAGTTAAAAAAAGTGGTATCAAATTATCATCTACAGTAATAGCAGGTATTGGAGGAACTAAAAAAACACATCAGCATGCAGTGGATACTGGAAAAATGTTAGGAGCAATTTCTCCAGACTACGTTGGTGTACTTAGTTTAATGGTAGAACCTAATACTGAACTTTATGATTCACTTCAGGCAGGGGAGTTTACAATCTTAGAAGATAAAGCTGTATTACAAGAAATTAAAGAGATGATAAAAAATATAGATGCCAGTGAAAAAATTGTATTTAGAAGTAATCACGCATCAAATTATGTTAACTTAAAGGGTATATTACCTGATGATAAGCAACGTTTAATTGATGAGATTGACTACTCTCTAAGTAACCAAAACCTAAAAAGAGAAGAATATAGAAGATTGTAGTTTTTACTTAGCAATACATATTGATTGATAAGTAAAATGCTAAATTTATTTAGAATAAAAAAATCATGCTACATTAATAGTCATTTGCTATTAATGTAGCATGATTTTTTTGTGAAAAGATAGAATTACAATTCATAGAAAAAATCTATTAATAATGACTAAAATATGCACTAGTTTAATAGATTGCCTCGCATTATAATAAATACATAAATTTAATTTATAAAAATTACAAATATAAAATGTATGGAGGAATAGGAATGAAAAAATATCAAAATATATTTGAGTCATTAACTATAAAAAGGATGAATGTAAAAAATAGAATAGTTATGCCACCAATGGGAACAAACTTTGGTGGTGAAAGTGGAGAATTTAAAGATGAACATATAAAATATTATGAACAACGAGCAAAAGGAGGAACAGGGCTTATAATAGTAGAAAATGCTTGTGTAGATTTTCCTTTAGGTTCTAATGGAACAACACAGATAAGAATAGACCATGATAGATATATACCTGCTTTATACAAGTTAACAGAGACCTTACATAAGTATGATACATGTGTAGCAATACAAATTAATCATTCAGGAGCTTCTGCTATTCCAGATAGGATAGATGGTTTAGTTCCAGTATCTTCTTCAAATGTACCTTCAAAAAAAGGGGGAACAATTCCTAGAGAACTAGATGTAGAAGAAATCTTAAATATTGCAAAAAAATATGGAGAGGCAGCTAAGAGAGCTCAAATAGCAGGATTTGATGCAGTTGAGATACATGCAGGTCATTCATACTTAATAAGTCAATTTTTATCTCCAATTTATAATAAGCGAACTGATGAATTTGGTGGAAATATTGAAAATAGGAGTAGATTTGCAAAACTAGTAATTGATAGAGTCAGAGAAGAGGTAGGTCCATTATTTCCAATATCTCTAAGGATAAGTGCTGATGAATTTATAGAAGAAGGAAATACTTTGGATGATACTCTAAAACTTCTAGAATATTTAGATGAAGAAGTGGATATGTACAATGTATCAGTAGCATTAAATGACTCTATACAGTTTCAAATAGATAAGATGACGCTAGAAGATGGATGGCGTTCGTACATATCTAAAGCAGTTAAAGAAAAGTTTGGTAGACCAACCATAGTAACAGGAAATATAAGAAATCCAGAAATAGCATCAAAAATACTTGAAAATGCTGAAGCAGATTTTATAGGTATTGGTAGAGGTCTCATAGCTGATTCTAATTGGGTTGAAAAAGTACAAAATGGTAAAGAGGATTCAATAAGAAAATGTATTTCATGTAATATAGGATGTGCAGGAAATAGGATTGGCTCAAATAGACCTATTAGATGTACAGTAAATCCAGATTTAATAAATGGAGAAGAATATAAGCAAAGGAAGGTAAACAAAAAAACAAATGTAGTTGTTATAGGAGGCGGAACTGCTGGTCTTGAAGCGGCAGCCACAGCGGCCGAAGTAGGATGTAATGTATTTCTATTAGAAGAAAAAGAAGAGATAGGTGGGCTTGCTAAAGAAATATCCACTTTTCCAGATAAAAAGAGAATATATGACTTTCCAAAGTACTTGATACAAAGAGTTAATAAATTAAAAAATTTAATTATATTTAGAAATACAAAAGCTGATATTAGATTTTTGGAAAATTTAAAACCAGACATAATAGTAAATGCTACGGGCTCAAGAGCATTGATTCCTCCAATAACTGGCTTATTAGATAAAATAGACAGAGAAGGAGAAAATGTAAGTTCAATATTCAAACTATTTGATGATATAGAATCTTTTAAAATGAAAGATTTGAAAGATAAGAAAGTAGTTGTTGTTGGAGGAGGTGCTGTTGGGTTAGATGTTGTAGAATTCTTTTCAGAAAATAAGGCCAAAACTTGTATAGTTGAGATGTTGCCAGTAGTAGGTAGAGATTTGGACCCTATAACGAAGGTGACAATGAATAAAATGTTAAAAGATTATAATGTTGATGTATATACAAATACACGATTATTAGAAGTTGGGAAAGATACTTTCAAAGTAAAGAAAGATGAAGAAGAATTTTTACTAGATTTTGATTATGGATTTATATGCTTGGGGATGAGTCCTAATAAACCAATTTTAAATGATTTAAAGGAATATTTTGAACCAAGAAATGTGGAAATTCTAAACATAGGAGATAGTAAAATTGCTAGAAGAATAATAGATGGAGTTAGAGAAGGAAGAAATATAATAACAATCTTGGAAAAATTAAATCTTTTATAGGTAATAAAAAGTAAAGTAACTTTGTATAAAGTTACTTTACTTTTTAATTATGACTTTAATACTATTTTAATTTCACATATATTAAAGACAATATAATAGTTCTAAATAATTCTTTATGAAGAGAATCATTAAAATTAAGTTTAATATAAATAGTAAACAAATATTAAACTAATTTATCAATATCTCCTGATTGAATATATTGAATGTTTGATTGAATTTTTTTGTATGGCCAATTCCACCATTTAATTTCTAATAACTTTGAAATTGTATTATCACTAAATCTTTTTTTTATGACTTTTGCAGGTATGCCTCCAACAATAGAATATGGTGGAACATCATTAGTAACTACAGCTCTTGTTCCAATAATAGCACCATCACCAATATGTACTCCTGACATAATTATGGAATCATATCCTATCCATACATCATTTCCAATTACAATATCGCCTTTATTATCCCATGCATCTGTTATATGGCTGATATCTAATCCCCATTCTTCATAAAAGATAGGAAATGTATAAGTGGACTGTGATTTCATTGTATGATTTCCACTAGTCATTAAAAATCTTGAATTACATGCTATTGAGCAAAACTTACCAATTATTAATTTATCGTTATTTATAGGGTAATGATATAATACATTGTTTTTCTCAAAATCTCTTGGGTCATTATAAAAGTCATTATATATTGTATAATCTCCAACTTCTATATTTTCTTTTGTGATTACATTTTTAAGGTACACAGTTTGATAATCATTACTTCTTGGGTATATTTTATTTGAATTTGGAATAGTCATGTCTAAATCTCTCCTTTATAATATGTTATGTTTTGACTATTCCATTACTACAATACATCTCTTCACAGAATCACTCCTTAAATAGCACTTATATTTAGATTTAAATCCATATATTTTATATTTAAAAACAGACTTTTGACTATGTAACATTTTATAACAATTGTATATTTAGTTGATTATATATCAAGACAATAAAACTTGCAACCACTTAGTATAGATTAAATAAAAAATAATTTTTGATTTTAAAGGTATGAGTATTTACATGAGTATCTGATACATACTTAATTTTTAATAGTGATTTGACTATAATATCTTGTGTATGGTAGAATTAAGATTATATAAATATTAACTTAGTATTTGTATAATCTTATTATCTATGTTAAGTAAATAGATAGTATTTATATGTACTTATTTTTAGGAGGTTTTATTATGAGTCGACTAGAGAGACTCGAAATGAAGAATGTAGAAACTAAGCATTTACAAGAATTCAATCAATTGTTACGTTATGTATTTCAAGTGACAAACCATGATTTACAACAAGTAGGTTGGGAAGAAAGAGAAATAACTCTTGCTAAACTACCTGTATTAAGACAAGCTGATGTACTTGGTTGGTTTGATGAGGATAAACTAGTATCTCAAATAGCTGTTTATCCATTTAAAATCAATATATTTGGTAAAGAATATGATATGGGTGGTCTTACTGGTGTTGGAACATATCCAGAATATTCTAATCTAGGTCTTATGGATAAACTAATGAGACAAGCATTAGCAGATATGAGAGAAAGAAAACAATCTATATCTTACTTATTCCCATATTCAATTCCATACTACCGTCGTAAGGGATGGGAAATAATATCTGATAAAATATCTTTTGAAATTAAAGATACTCAGTTACCAAAAACAAAAGTTGTTTCAGGAGAAGTTAAACGTGCAAACATAGAGCATAAAGATATACGAAGTGTCTATGAACGTTTTTCTAAAATGAATCATGCTTGCATGATTAGAAGTGAATTAGCTTGGGAAGAATATTGGCGTTGGGATTTAGAAGAACTGACTTGCGCTATTTATTATGATAAAAATCATAACGCACAAGGTTATGTATTGTATTGGATTTCTGAAGAAATATTCTATATTAAAGAGATGGTATTTGTAGAAGAAGAAGCACGTACAGGATTATGGAATTTTATAAGTGCTCATTTTTCAATGATAAATAAAGTAGTTGGCAATACATATACAGATGAGCCATTGGCATTTTTACTTGAAGATGGGGATATTGAAGAAAATGTAAAACCTTATTTTATGGGAAGAATTGTTGATATAGAGCAATTTATAAGTCAGTACCCATTTAAAAGACAAGAAAGTGATGTAAAATTAGTTTTTCAGTTGAAAGACCCTTTACTAGATTGGAATACAGGAGTATTTACATTAAATGTTTCTAAAGATGGGAAAGGTACCTTGACTGTTGGTGGTGATAAGGCTGATTTAGAGGTTGATATACAAACACTTACAACTATGTTACTTAGCTATAAAAGACCAACATATCTTCATAAAATAAAGCGAATTATTTGTGATAAAGATACAGTAGTTTTATTAGAAAATCTTATTGAACGTGAAAATCCGTACTTCTCAGATTATTTTTAATAAATTTTAAAATTTACCTGGGATTGTGTCATAGTATATGATACAATCCCTTTTCTAATTCGTTTTTTAGTTTATATCTACTAAATTATTGGTTTTGCTATAATTAATAACAAAATTCTTAAATCCACTAACAGCAGGAGTTAAATATTTATTTTTCATTGTAGCTAAATATATATATCTTTCGTGTATTGGATTTGTTATGGATAAAATTTTTACATTAAAGTATTTAAGTGCAAAGATATTTGGAACAACAGCTATTCCATAGTTAATGGAGACTAGTCCTGCAACAGCAGTATCTTCTTCTGTCTCACAGATAATTTGAGGTTTTACATTGACTTTTTCAAAAAGATTATCAATGATTGGTCTAATACCACTATCTTCACTGAAGAATATAAAAGGATAATCTTTTGTATCCTTTAAATCTATACTATCATTTGATGCTAAAGGATGACTGTATGGTACTATTACAACCAATTCTTCTTGAAGTATAGCTGTAAAATCTATATTGGGTTCATTTGGAACGAAAGAACAAAATGCTAAATCAAACTTCTCATCCTTTAGACCTTGTATAATCTTCTTTGTAGTACCTTGACCAAATGAAAATGAGATACTTTTATTTGACTCTTTTTCTAAAAAACTACCAATTATATTTGGAATGAAGTGAGCTCCTAATGTGTAAATAAATCCTAGGTCTACAACACCTTTTGATATACTAGTATATTCTCTAAGTTTTTTTTCTCCTCTTTCTAATTCACCTAATGCTTTATCAACATAGGTTAGAAAAAATTTGCCATATTTAGTAAGGCGAACATTTCTGCCTTGCTTTTCAAATAAAAAAGTACCCAATTCTTTTTCAAGAGCCGATATAGCATGACTTAAGCTTGGTTGAGTTATAGATAATTGAGTAGCTGCTTTTGTATAGTGCTCAACTTTAGCTAAAACTCTGAAGTAATGCAAATGATTTAGGTTCATTGATATTCAATCCCTTCATAAGTAGTGAAATTCGAGTTATTTCTACATGATTATACCATAATTTGTAGATTAATTCTATCAACATCGAGAATAATATATATTCTATTAAATGCAATTTAAAGAGTATTATGGAAACTATAAGGTATCATAGTAAATTCAACTATAAATACATTTAATATATAAGATTTATTATATATAATGTATATCATTTTACTGTATAATAAAATTGTGGAGAAAAGAGAATTTAAAATTTTATAGGATTTTTATGTATGGAGGAGAGTATGAAAAAGAAAATTCAAGTAAAAAATGTTAATATAGGAGAGGGCATTCCTAAGATTTGTGTACCAATTATAGGCAAAAATAAAGAAGATATTATAAAGGAGGTTAAATCATTAAAAGAAACTTGTTTGGATATTATAGAGTGGCGTGTTGATTTTTTTGAGAGTGTGGAAGACATTCAAGAAGTTAAGGAGACTCTTCATGAATTAAGAAGTTACATATCTGATATACCTTTGCTATTTACATTTAGAAATGTAGTAGAGGGAGGAGAAAAATCAATATCGAAAGATTATTATATTACATTGAATAAAGAGATTTCTAATACAGGTCTAGTAGATTTGATAGATGTGGAGTTATTTATAGGTGATGAAATTATAGATGAAATAGTTGGTTTTGCTCACAAAAAAGAAGTGAAAGTAATCATTTCTAATCATGATTTTTATAAAACACCAAAAAAAGAAGAAATTATATCTCGTTTATGTAGAATGCAGGAGTTAGGAGCAGATTTACCTAAAATAGCTGTTATGCCACAAAGTGAAAATGATGTATTAGTGTTACTTGAAGCTACGAATGAAATGGCTAGAGTTTATGCAGATAGACCAATAATAACAATGTCCATGTCAGGAATGGGAGTTATAAGTCGATTGTGTGGGGAAATATTTGGCTCTGCATTGACTTTTGGAGCTTCTAAGAATAGTTCAGCACCAGGACAAATATCATTTAAAGAATTAAATTCAGTACTTAGTTTATTACATAAGAGTATTAAATGATTTAAAAAACATGAAAAGTAATATCTTATAAATCAACTATGGCATATTTGAAATATGCCATTAAAACACTATAAATTATATATATAATATAAGAGTATTACTCTGTTTTTTGAGTATTGTACATTACAGCATTTGTATCTATCATCATCCATTACACTAGAATGTACAGGATACTTATTTTCATTTAACCAATATTTTTGCATATTTTTAGTCCAAGATTTTGGGAATTTAAATACTTTTTTGTTTATTGTAATATCTTCATCTTCAAAAATATTAACTTCTTTTTCAATTTTTATTTTTCTATTATATATCTTATTGATAGATTCTTTATCTAGTTTTACATCCCTATACATATCAGGACAATAACAACAAACATAACTCCTGTTTTTTCGACGTTTAAATTTTACAATTTTTTCTATACTAATTTCTAACTTTTCTATATCGTTTTTTATAAATTTAATATCTTCTATATTGTCACTTGAAAAAAGTTCTGTCAGTCTTAGAGTATCTACAGTTTCTCTAATTATCTGTTTCTTATAAGAGCAGAGCTCGTTTCCCAAAATAAGGTTTAATTTATTAAGTATGTAGTCATTTTTATATTTAAACATCTTGATTTTTTCTAATTCAGTGTTATCTCTAAATTTCAACTTTTCATACCTAAGAGTTATCTTGCTAAAAAGAGTATATTCTACATCAATATATTCTTTTGCAAGCTTAAATTTATCGCTACCTTCAATCACAATCATAGCCTATCCCCAATCGTTTTATATTAAAATAAGGCCATAGAACATGGTCTAATAGTACTAATTAGCACTATAAGACAATGTTAACACAAAAAGACAAAAAAAGGTTATTTATTTCAAATAACCTTTTTGTTTATATAAAATATAAAGAATCATATTCTATTCTTTTTTATTATATCTATAATCTGCAATATCAGATTTAGCTCTCTCGAATTTAAGTCTTTTAACACTTCATTTATATCATTTTCTAAATATGTCTTTCCAATGGGAGTAATATCTTTTATAAGAGTATCTGCAGAGATATTTAATACACTTACAAACTTTATGAATGTTTTAAGACTTGGATTCTTCTTACCACTTTCTATTTGATTTATATACCAAGGTGATACTCCAACCATATTTGCAAACTCTTTTGAAGTTAAATTAGCTTTTTTACGTTCTTCTTTAAGTCTTTTACCTATACAATTCATTACTGTCATTACTTTCCTCACTTATATTTCTTTGTATTTAATAATGCATTTTATTAACTCTAACATTGTGGCTTGTTCTTTTTCAGTTAGTTTATTAATCATTTCATAACATTCCAAAGGTATAGAGTTATCAATGCCTTCTGCTGTAATAATATTTGCAAATAACAATTCAAGTGGTATATTCAAAGCAGTAGCGATTTTCATTATAATATTGATGGATGTATTTGTTTCAGCTCTTTCAATCTGACCAATATATGTTGTATGTAAACCTGCTTTTTCTGCTAGAAATTCTTGACTATATCCCAGTTTTGTTCTATAGACTTTTATTCTATCTCCTATTATTTTTCCTATATTTGCCAATTATTATCCCTCCACCTTAGATTATATTCATAGTTTAAGTTGTTTTATATAGACTATTTATACTTTTTTAGTCTGAATATAGACTATATATGTTTTTAAACTGAAATATATGCTATTTATTTTGCATAGTCTGTATCTACAATAAATAAATATGGATAAATCATATTCTTAATTAGACAAATATTTTTTATAATTTCATACCCGTACTACAATAATAAAACGAATTAATAATATGTTAATTATAGCATTTTTTATTGTAATTACATATTATATATGTAGAATATATTTTGAAAATTTAAATAATTTTGGATTTGACAATATCAGATGATTAGAATATGTAGAAAATTTTTTGATAAGTATTTAAAACATGGCTAGTGTATTAGTAGAGTTGATATTTTTAAATATAATAAATAGATGTAAAATAGAAAAGCAATTATAATAGAAGATAGTTTATACAATAACATTTCATAAAAATATATAATTAAATAAATAATAAAATTGTATGATATTAGTTTCGATAATAAAAAAATAAATATGCAAATCTTTATAAACATAAGTTATATTTAATATTATGGCAGAGTGATAATTTCATAAAAATATTTAATAACTATAAATTACGTTATATATATATATATTGTAGTTCAATAGTGATATAATAATAAAAAAATTTTTAAAGAGAGTGAGAGTACCTATGAGAAAACTTGAAGAGATATTAGAGTATAATAAATCATTTGTAGAGAACAAAGAATACGAAAAGTATGCAACATCAAAACATCCAAATAAAAAAATAGTAGTTTTATCTTGTATGGACACAAGATTAACTGAACTTTTGCCTAAAGCTATGAATTTAAAAAATGGAGATGTTAAGCTAATAAAAAATGCAGGAGCTACTATAATGCATCCTTTTGGCAGTATTATGAGAAGTATTCTTGTTGCAATTTATGAGTTTGATGTAGATGAGGTTATAGTTGTAGGGCATCATGGATGTGGGATGTGTAATGTTGATACAGATAAATTACTTAGTAAAATTTTAGATAGAGGAATATCTAATGATGTAATACTTACACTTCGTAGTGCTGGAATTGATACAAAGCAATGGTTACATGGATTTGATTCTGCAGAAGAATCTGTAAAAGATAGTATTAATTTAATAAAAGGGCATCCTTTGATTCCTGAAGGAATTATTGTACACGGTCTAATAATATCACCAGAAACTGGAAAATTAGACATCGTTGTGAATGGATATGAAGATAAATAGAATATTATATAAGCAATAATATAGTGCTGGATAAAAGTTGTTTCAAATTTACCTTGGAACAACTTTTTTATTTGAAAATATATGAAAAGGTTTATTTTAAGCTTTTCAATAAAAAATATAAGTAGTCGACTAATTAAAAAACTTACTATTATTTATTAAAATTATAACTAAACAGTGGAAAAATATTTAATAAATGAAATTTATATGAATTTTTTATAAATATATTGAAAAAAAGTATATGATATAGTAGAATAACAGTTAGCCGACTAAGTAATATAAAAATAAGGAGGGGAAGTATGAATAGTAATTCTGAAGAAAAATTGAATGATGTTTTCTTGCAATTAATGCGAATATATTTTATAAGAACGCATTTTTATTTTGATAAATTAGGCTTATATCATGGTCAGCCACAAATACTTTTTTCACTAAAGATGAAGAATGGGCAAAGTCAAAAAGAATTAGCAGATAAAAGAAAAGTAAAAGCATCAACTACTACAGTTATGATAAAGAGAATGGAAAAAGCTGGACTCGTAGAAAGAAAACAAGATGAAAAAGATCAAAGAGTATCTAGGATTTTTTTGACAGATAAAGGTCTAGAAACATGTAATAAAGTTGAAGAATTTAATCAGGAATTAGAAAGAGAATTCTTTTTAGGATTTAGTGAAGAAGAAAAAATAGTACTTAGAAGACTCCTAATGCAAGTAAGAGATAATTTAAAAGCAGGATGTCATAAACCTGAGGATGAAAAATATTTTTAAATTTTAAAATGATATTTTTCAATTTAATGTCATTAGACTAATTAATATTACAGAAGGGAAGAAATGTATGTTTAAATTAATTAAATATTTAAAGAAGTCAGCATTATCAATAGTGGTAATAGTATGTCTATTGGTAGTTCAAGCAGTGTGTGACCTTTCTTTACCAGAATACACATCCAATATAGTAAATATAGGTATACAACAAGGTGGAGTAGAAAACTCTGTTCCATCTGTGATTAGAAAGGGAGAATTAGATAAAATTACTTTATTCATGGATAAAAGTAGTAAGGATAAAGTATTAGATAATTATACGTTATTAAATAAAGAAGATTATAGTAAATATAAAGATAATTATCCAGGTCTAAAAGATGAATCTCTTTATAAGTTAAACACTAAAGATAAAGATACTATAGATGATTTAAATTCTATCTTTGGTAAAGCTATTTTAATAGTATCAGGACTTGAAGGTGATAGTAAAGAAGTAAAAGCAATGAAATCTCAACTAATGAGCCAACTTCCACCACAAGCTACTCAAGGTGGAGATATTGATATATTTAAGTTGTTATCAGCGATGCCAAAAGAGCAATTAGACACATTAACTAAAGAGATGAGTAAAGGTTTTGAAGGTATGCCAGAAAGTATGATAACACAAAGTTCAGTATCATATGTGAAGGCAGAGTATGAGAAAATAGGTATTGATACAGAAAAAACTCAAAATAATTATATATTACTTACTGGAGCTAAAATGCTTGGTATAGCTATGATTAGTATGGTAGCTACAATAACAGTAGGATTCTTAGCAGCAAGAGTAGCAGCAAGTGTAGGTAGAAATCTAAGAAGTGGAGTTTTTAAAAAGGTTATGTCATTTTCAAATACTGAGATGAATGAGTTTTCTACAGCCTCATTAATTACTCGTAGTACAAATGATATTCAACAAATACAAATGTTAATGGTTATGTTACTTAGAATAGTATTCTATGCACCTATAATGGCTATAGGTGGAGTAATAAAAGTTTTAAATACAAATACTTCGATGGCTTGGATTATAGCAGTAGCAGTAGTTGCTATTTTATCATTAATAGTAGTGTTATTCTCAGTGGTTATGCCTAAGTTCAAACTAGTTCAAAAACTTGTTGATAAGTTAAACTTAGTAAGTCGCGAAATAATAACTGGTATCCCAGTTATTAGAGCTTTTAGTACTGAGAAACATGAAGAAGAAAGATTTGATGAAGCAAATAAGAATTTAACTAAAACAAATCTTTTTGTAAATAGAGTTATGACATGTATGATGCCTGCTATGATGCTTATAATGAACCTTATCACAGTTCTTATAGTTTGGAGAGGTGCATATAGTGTTGATTCTGGGGCAATGCAAGTTGGAGATATGATGGCATTTATACAATATACAATGCAGATAATAATGTCATTTTTAATGATATCAATGGTATCTATTATGCTTCCAAGAGCATCTGTTTCAGCTACACGTATAGATGAAGTATTAGTATCAGATATAAGTATTAAAGACCCTCAAAAAACAGAAGTGCAAGGATTTGAAGAAGATAAAAAAGGTCTTGTTGAATTTAAAAATGTTTCATTTATGTATCCAGATGCAGAGGAACCTATATTGACAGATATATCTTTTACAGCAAAACCAGGAGAAACAACTGCATTTATAGGAAGCACTGGTAGTGGTAAATCAACTCTTATAAATTTAATTCCTCGTTTCTTTGATGTTACAGAGGGAGAAATATTACTTGATGGAGTTAATATAAAAAATGTTTCTCAACATGATTTAAGAGAAAAAATTGGATATGTACCTCAAAAAGGAGTATTATTCTCTGGTACTATAGAATCCAACTTAAAATATGGTAGAAAAGACGCAACAGATGAAGAAATGAGAACTGCAGCTGAAATAGCTCAAGCTACAGAATTTATTGATTCTAAGCCAGAAGCTTTTAAAACTGAAATTTCTCAAGGTGGAACAAATGTATCTGGAGGTCAAAAACAAAGACTTTCTATTGCAAGAGCAATAGCAAAAAATCCAGAAGTGTATATATTTGATGATAGTTTCTCAGCTCTTGACTTAAAAACTGATGCAGCTCTTCGTAAGGCTTTAAAATCACAAACTGCTGAAAGTACAGTACTAATAGTTGCACAAAGAATTAGCACAATCTTGCATGCAGAACAAATAATCGTTTTAAATGAAGGAAAAATAGTTGGAATAGGAACGCATAAAGAGCTTCTAAAAAATTGCGAAGTTTATGAGCAAATAGCTTTATCACAACTTTCAAAGGAGGAGCTAGGTAATGAGTAGAATGGGAAAAGGTCCTATGGGAAAATCTATGGGAGCAGGGCAAAAAGCAAATGATTTTAAAGGAACTATGCGAAAACTAATTGCATATTTATCTAAATTTAAAGTATCAATAATTTTGGTAATTGTATTTGCTATTGGAAGTGCATCATTTTCTATAGTAGGTCCAAAAATCTTAGGTAAGGCAACTACAAAGATATTTGAAGGATTAGTGAGCAAAGTTTCTGGAGGTAATGTAGGTATAGATTTTAATGCAATTGGAAAAATCTTAATATTTTTACTTTGTCTTTACTTGATAAGTGCATTATTCTCTTTTATACAAGGGTTCATAATGAGTGGGATTTCTCAAAAAGTATCCTATAACTTAAGAAAAGAGATTTCAGTAAAATTGGATAGATTGCCAATGAAATATTTTGATACTAAGACACATGGTGAGATATTATCAAGAATTACAAATGATATAGATACTTTAAACCAAAGTTTAAATCAAAGTATGACACAACTTATAACATCAGTGACAACTATGATAGGTGTTTTGATAATGATGTTATCTATAAGTGGTATTATGACATTGGTAGCAATTTTAATATTACCAATATCAATGTTTGTAATTTCGAGAATAGTAAAAAAATCACAAAAATACTTTAGGTCTCAACAAGAATATTTAGGAAATGTAAATGGTCAAGTTGAGGAAACTTACAGTGGTCAGACAATAGTAAAAGCATTTAACCGTGAAGAAGAAGTAATTGAAGAGTTTGATAAATTAAATAATAACTTGTATAATTCAGCATGGAAATCTCAATTTTTATCAGGGATAATGCAACCACTTATGATGTTTATTGGAAACCTAGGATATGTAATGGTATCAATCTTAGGAGGTTGGCTTGCAATTAAGAAAACAATTGAGGTTGGAGACATACAATCATTTATACAATATGTAAGAAACTTTACACAACCTATGACTCAGATTGCACAGGTTGCTAACTTACTACAATCAACAGCAGCAGCTTCTGAAAGAGTATTTGAGTTTTTAGAAGAAGAAGAAGAAGATCAAATTGTTGAAAATGCAGTTTCAATAGATGGTTTAGAAGGAAAAATTGATTTTGAAAATGTCAACTTTGGATATAATTCAAATAAGACTATAATAAATAACTTTTCAGTAAATGTTAAACCAGGTCAAAAAGTTGCCATTGTTGGACCTACAGGAGCAGGTAAAACTACAATAGTTAAACTTTTAATGAGATTCTATGATGTTAATAGTGGTGCAATATTGATTGATGGGCATAATATTAGAGATTTCAATCGTAGTGAACTTAGAGAAATGTTTGGTATGGTTCTTCAAGATACATGGTTATTTAGTGGTTCTATTATGGAAAATATAAGATATGGTAAGCTAAATGCTACAGATGAAGAAGTTATAGAGGCTGCTAAATCTGCACATGTTCATAGATTTATTAAGACATTACCAGATGGATATAAGATGAAACTAAATGAAGAAGCAAGTAACGTTTCTCAAGGTCAAAAACAATTATTGACTATAGCTCGTGCTATTTTAGCAGACCCTAAAATACTAATATTAGATGAAGCTACAAGTTCTGTTGATACTAGAACAGAAGTATTGATTCAAAAGGCTATGGATAATCTTATGGAAGGCAGAACAAGTTTTGTTATAGCTCATAGGTTATCAACTATACGTGATGCTGATATGATTCTTGTTATGAATGAAGGAGATATAGTTGAGCAAGGAAATCATGAGGAGCTTCTAAAGAAAGGCGGGTTCTATGCCAATCTTTATAATTCTCAATTTGAAGAAGATGAAGCAATGTAACAAAAAATTTCTTTAGAATAGATGTGTAATTTATTAAGATAAACTAAATAGATAAGATTATATTTTATAAGTATAGTCTTATCTATTATTTTATGTCTTTACAAAGTATGTATTTTATTATACTATGTAATAAGGAAAATGTTGGAGGTGGTTATCAAAATGTATATTTAATCGTATTCTTTAAATTTTATTATAAGTAAAATTTAATTTTAATAGTTGTTGATTGTATAAAGGTGTATATTTCTATTACTTTTATTAATCATGTAAAAAACTACTTAAATTTAAGAATTGGGTTAAATATAATATGATAATTACATGTTAGTCAATTAAATTGGCATATTTTTAATATATATTTAGAATTTTAATCCTTCTTATGATATAAGTAGCTTGTTTTTATTACTTAGATTTGTAAGGAGTTTTTTTATTGAAAAAACTACATAATATAATTGAGAGGGGGTGTATGAAAGTGATTTTTTCTATAAGATTGAGAAAATAATGCACGATTATGGTTATTATAATGTTAAATTAGAAGTGTCATTTAAGGATAAAATAAAGGTATAATTCTTAATGAATTTAATTATAGAGCCATAATCTCGTGCTATATATCAAATAAAAATAGCAGATAAGGAGAATATGGATATGGCAAAAAAGGGAATAATAGTAGGACTAAATATAAATAATAAATCTGAGGATTTTAATGAACTGATGATTGAACTTGAAAACTTATGTTCAGCATGTGATATTGATGTTGTGGGAAGTATAATTCAAAATGCAAAGCAAGTCAATAGAGCATATTACATTGGGACAGGCAAAGTCGATGAATTATTAAACCTAATAAAGAAAGAAAATGCAGATATAGTTGTATTTTATAATGAACTTTCTACATCACAACTCAAAAACCTTGAAGAAAAGCTTAATTGTGAAATTATAGATAGGACAGCATTAATACTTGATATATTTGCACAGAGAGCAAAAACTAGGGAAGCTAAACTTCAAGTAGAAGTTGCTAGTTTAAAATATATGTTACCAAGGCTTACAGGTTCAAATGAAAATTTAGGACGTCAAAGTGGTGGAGTTGGTACTAAAAATAGAGGTTCTGGTGAGAAAAAATTAGAACTTGACCGTAGAAGAATAGAAGAAAAGATAACTTCTCTAAATAAAGAACTTGATGATTTAAAATTTCAAAGAGAAACCCAAAGAAGTATGAGGAGAAAATCAAATCTTCCAAATGTTGCTTTAGTTGGGTATACAAATGCTGGTAAATCTTCAATTATGAATAAATTAGTGGACACATTTAAAAATTCTGAAGAAAAAAAAGTCTTTGAGAAAGATATGCTATTTGCTACGTTAGAGACTTCTGTTAGGAATATAGTCCTTTCAAATAACAAAGAGTTTTTATTATCTGATACGGTTGGGTTTGTAAGTAATCTTCCACATGACTTAGTAAAGGCATTTAGGTCAACTTTAGAAGAAGCATGTGAAGCAGATATATTATTACATGTTGTTGATATTTCAAATCCAAGCTACAAAAATCATATTAAAGTGACTGAAGATACTTTGAAACAAATAGGTGCAGACTGTATACCTATGATAAATGTTTATAATAAAGTTGATTTAATAGGCGAAGCAGTTTTAAATAATATTGTGGACGATATAGATGGAATATTTGTTTCAGTAAAAAAAGATATAAATATGGACAAAATGATAAAATGTATTTGTAATAGTATATTTAAGGATTATATAAGATGTAAGATTTTAATCCCATACAGTGAGGGTTATATAGCATCTTATTTTAATGATAATGCAAGCATAATAAGTACAGAATACACCGAAGAAGGAACTGTTTTAGATGTTGAATGTAGTGATATAGAGTATAATAAGTACAGAAAATATGTTTTAGAGTAGATTTTAAAAAAAGGATATAAATTAAAATGTATTTAATGCAAATAGTTTGAAATTGAGTTAAATTATACTCATAAAATATAAATATATAAAAAGGGTTCTTAAGAACCCTTTTTATATATGATAATTGTTCTGTGAAAAATTAAAACTCACATTATAATTATAGAAAATACAGTTGTATTCTACTATTCATATATAACATACATCTGTTGATATAACCCAATATCAGATGTTTTATCAGTGACATCTACTTTAATAATAACATTATTTTTTTGCAGTATTTCGATAATGCTGCTTCAGAAAGTTTCTTTCCATTAAAATCTGGAGAAAATGGCTTATCATATTTAAAGGTATAGGTAACAGGATTATAATCTGGAGCTAATGTAAAAATACCATATTTTGTTTCAATAAATCCTATTACAGAAATCTCGAGATTTGCTGAGTTTAAATTTGAAGTTTTGCCTTTGTATTTAAATGTATTTGTTGATGAGTTAATTACATTACATGAAACACCAGAACGCATTTTAGTTTTTGTATTGATATTATTTCCAAACTGTGCATTGAGTTTAGCTCCTGGATGTTCTACTGGAAGGATATGTGTTCCATTTGGTACTGGTTTATCAAGATTCCTCCAACCGCTGGGTATATTGACATATCAAATTTTAATGGATGAGTAAGGCTCTTATATATGACATCCTTTCCCGCTGATTTATTAGCATCAATATCTACATGATACAAATACCCATAGCATCACACAAGGCTTTAAAGCTTCTACTCATTCCAGAACATGCACCCTTTTTTGTAACCAATGAATAGGCAGTATTGGCTCCTTCTACTGCATTCCAGTAAACATATGTTGTGTTATTTTTAACATAATCATAGGCAATTTTAATCTTGGTATCTGTGGGAATGTATCTTATGATTTCTCTGCTCACAAAGTCAGATGTTGCTTGTGCTACTGCATTTAGTTGGTTTTGTGACAGTTTTGGAACATAGATGCTATTAGTTCCAGCGATATAGCTTTTTGGTGTCTTTTCTGTTACTTCTTTGGTCGTCATAGCATAAACTGTTGCACTCATACCTGATGTTAAAACCATTGTTGTAATCAATAGTTTGGTGGCTAATTTCTTAAATTTATTCATATTAGTATCTTCATTTATAAGATATTTTTACTTACTGTTGCCTACCATTAATTAAACACATTTAAGATTTAAAAGGTAGATTGTCAACATAAAGAGATACCCATTTATACAGTCATGGATGTTTAGTTTTTATGGAAAATCTGTTCGGATTTTACCATATAATTCGTATACAATATAACTATCAAATTAGTATGTTTGTCATCAACATGAAAAAGTGATAGTTATTAATATATCTGAAACTATTGAACTGTATGCTGAGTGGCAATTATACAATCATTGTCAATTGTGAAGGTAAGGGGAATTTTAATAATATAGTTAAAATAAATAATGTATACACTTTATACAGTCCTCTCAAAAAACATTATGCATATTATAATATATATATTCAATACATTTTTTAGAAATTATAGTTTTGATGTACTGTGAAAAACATGAAAGAAAAGGATGCAATAACATATCAGTTGATGATATAACAAAAATAAAATTATTGACATAATAGTAACTAATTACTATAATAAAGGTAACTAGTTACTATTTACAAATAATATGGAAAGTTTAAGGGTTAGCATATAGAGAGGGATAAAAATGGATATAGAAACTTTAATGGAAAAAATTGTGGTGGATGATGAGAGTAGGAGACAAGCTATATTTACAAATCTATTTGTAATGCAAAATAAACTTCAAACTGCATGTGACAAGTTAGACCAAGAACTCACAATGAAACAATGGTTACTTTTAGCAATTGCAGAATCTATAGATGAGACTGTGACATTGACTAAGCTTGGAGAGCTTATGGGATGCTCACGACAAAATGTAAAAAAATTAGCTATTGCTTTAGAAAAAAAAGGGTTTGTGCAAATTGAGAAAAATGAAAAAGATTCAAGAGCGACTTGCCTTTTAACAAAGGATAAAGTAGAAGAGTATTCAGAAAGAGTAAGAGATATGCAAATTAAAGTATTAGAGCTTTTATTTAAAGATTTTACAGAAAAAGAAGTAGAACAATTGTTTTTTGGAATTATGAAATTAAGTAGAGGAATTGAGCATGTAAGAGAATATGTAGAAGATAATAATTTATAAAATAGAGAAGTGAAAAATCAACTTTGTATGACATCAAAAGGAGATAATTTATGAAAAATATAGTGGTGATTTACAAAAGTAAATATGGAGCAACAAAAAAATATGCTAAATGGCTTTCAGAATTATTGATTTGTGACAGTTTTGAGATTAAAGATATAAATCTAGAAAAAGTTATAAAATATGATACTATTATTTTAGGAGGAGGTCTTTATGCTTGTAATATAGCTGGAATTTCTTTTCTAAAAAAGCATTATAAAGAATTAAAAGGAAAAAATCTAATAGTTTTTGGTGTAGGAGCATCTCCATATAGTGATGAAGTACTAAAAAAATTAAGAGAAGTTAATTTTAAGGAAGAATTAGAAGGAGTTCCTTGTTTTTACTGTCGTGGAGAATGGGATGAAACAAAAATGTCATGGTTAGATAGTGTACTTTGTGGTTTTTTAAAAAAAGCTATAGCTAAACAAGAGCGTAAAGGACTTAAACCAGCAGAAGCACCATTATTGTCAGGAGAAAATTTTGAATGGTGTGATAAAGAATACTTAAAGCCAATACTTGAATATGTAAATAACATAAAAAGTATAAATTTATAAGTATCCTTAAATTTGATATGTTACAAAAATACATTAGAGTATATTTGCAAAACAATTTTATGAATAGTAACCTATAATTTGACCATTTCATATAGTGTTATAATTTACAAATCATTTAAACTTAAAATACGATTACTAGCCTACTTATTTAATGAAAGGGGCTTTTTTTATTGATAAAGTTATGTTATATTTATGTGAATTTCTTAAAATATAAATTGGTAAAATAAAAGTATATAGAAATTTTATCAATAATATAAAATAAAAAAATTCTTCAAGGGGGGATTTTAAATAATGGATGTAAATGAGTTAGTTATGATGCAAAGACAATATTATAATGAAGGTAAAACAAGAGATATATCATTTCGTATAGAAAAATTAAAAATATTGAAGTCAGTTGTATTAGAAAATGAAGAAAAAATACTTTTAGCACTAAAGAAAGATTTAAATAAGTCAGATTTTGAAGGTTTTATGACAGAGGTGGGTATGTTTTATAGTGAATTAGATTTTGCTATAAAAAACATAAAAAAATGGAGTAAGACAAAAAGAGTTAAATCAAGTATGGTTAACTTTCCATCTGTATCTAAGATTATTCCACAACCTTATGGTGTTACACTCATAATGTCACCTTGGAATTATCCCTTCCAATTGGCACTTATACCATTAGTATGGTCAGTAGCAGCAGGCAATTGTGTTATATTGAAGACTTCTGAATACTCTGTGTCAACATCTCATATAGTTAAAGATATAATTGAAAATACTTTTTCAAAAGAATATGTTGCAGTTGTTCAAGGGAGTCAAGAAGAAAGTGAAAAGTTATTATCAGAAAGGTTTGATTATATATTTTTTACAGGAAGTACTAATGTTGGTAAAATAGTAATGAAATCGGCATCAGAGTATTTGACTCCTACAACCTTAGAGCTTGGAGGAAAAAGTCCATGTATTATTTTAAAAGATGCAGATATAGACCTTACTGCAAAAAGGCTTACATGGGGAAAACTAATAAATGCAGGGCAAACTTGTGTAGCACCAGATTACGTATTAGTACATGATGATAGAAAAGATGAGTTAATAGAAAAAATAAAATATTATATTATTAAGTATTTTGGAGATAATCCATGTAACAATGAACAATTTCCTAAAATTATAAATAAAAAACATTTTAATCGTATAGTATCTCTTATTGATATAGATAAAGTAGTATATGGTGGGGATTATAATAATGAAACATTAAAAATAGAACCAACTATAGTAGATAATGTTAATTGGGATGACAATATAATGAAGGAAGAAATATTTGGACCTATATTTCCTATTTTAACTTATAAAAATTTAGATGAAGTTGTGCAAAAAATTATACAAAGACCAAATCCATTGGCACTTTATATTTTTACAAAAAGTAAGGATATAGAAAATAAAATTTTAGAAACGGTTCCAGCAGGTGGGTGTTGTATTAATGATACAATTACACATATAGCTACAAATTACTTGCCATTTGGTGGGGTCGGAGAGAGTGGTATGGGTTCATATCATGGAAAAGCTGGGTTTGATACATTTACTCACTATAAGAGTGTATTAAAGAAATTAAAATTAGATATTCCTATGAGATATGCACCATATGATGATAAATTAATTAAGATTCTAAAAAAAATAATGTAGATTATATTGTAGAAAAATGAATATAAATAAAATTGAGAACTTGTATTCTAATTATACTTTATAAAATTTTAAATTTTAATTTAGTATATTTGTTATAAAAGTAGTGATTTTGTGATAAAATTTAGTTATATAGAAATAAGGAGGAAAAAATGAAAATTAATTGGAATACAAAGTACACAACAATAGCAATTTATACATTTATAATAGCTGCTTGTAGTATCATATTTTATCTAGTATCATCACAAATCGATGTATTTTCTAATAATTTAGATGCTATATTTACTACTTTACAGCCTTTTATAATAGGGTTTGCTATTGCATATCTTCTTAATTTTATTTTGAAATTTTATGAAGATAGAGTTTTTATAAAAAGTGAGAAATTAAAAAACCTAAAACAAAAATCAAAAAGAGGATTGGGTCTTTTATTAACATATGCAACAGCCGCATTGATACTTTACTTATTTATGTATTTCGTATTACCTCAAGTAATTGAGAGTATTGTTGGACTAGCAAATGATATACCTATGTATGTAAATAATGCAACTAAGCTTATTGATAAATTAATGACTGATTTAAATCTTGATGAACAATATTTTAATTTGGCAGTAGATAAATGGAATGAATTTGTTGCCTATATTATAAAATTTGCAACTGATTTAATACCAATATTAGGAAATATGTTAAAGAATGTAGCTTCTAGTATATGGAATATAGTGCTAGGATTAATTGTTTCAGTGTATTTACTAATTGATAAAGAGAAATTCTATGGGCTAAGTAAAAAAATAACTTATGCAGTATTTACAGAAACACAAGCTGCTAGAATTTTAGAATTGACTCATAGAAGTAATTATACATTTGGAAGATTTTTAGGTGGTAAGATATTAGATTCATTTATTATAGGTATTCTAACATTTGTAATACTTACAGTAGTTAAAATGCCATATACATTATTAATATCAGTTATAATTGGTATTACAAATATCATACCTTTCTTTGGACCTTTATTTGGAGCAATACCATCAACACTAATAGTATTGTTTGTATCTCCTATAAAAGCTTTATGGTTATTGTTAATTATATTAATAATACAACAAATAGATGGAAATATTATAGGACCTAAAATACTTGGAGATTCAATTGGGATATCTGCATTTTGGATTTTATTCTCATTGTTGGTTGCAGGAAAACTATTAGGTTTTGTTGGAATGGTTATAGGAGTTCCAATGTTTGCTGTAATTTATTCTATAATTAAAGATGTTGTTGAAGGTAAATTGGATAAAAAGGGATTACCAACAGATACTTCTGATTATATGTAGCTAAAGTAGATATTATCTGTAATTAAAAATATATAAATTAAGAAATATTTAAAGCACTGAGAAAATTAAACTCTTAGTGCTTTTTAGATATAAAATCATTGTAGAAGAGGTGTTTTTTGTGGCATTTATAGAATGTAAATTTAAATCTAAATATACGGGAGGAGAAACTGATGTAATTGTAGTTCTACCTGTAGCAAATGGAAAAGAACTTTTTAGTGGTAAAGAGATATATGATTTTGAAGGTAAATTTAAAACCTTATACTTATTTCATGGTCTAGAAGATGACCAAAGTTCATGGATTAGATATACTAATGTAGAACATTATGCCAAAAATAAAAATATAGCTCTTGTAATACCAAGAGTAGAAACTAGTTTTTATACAGATATGGTGTATGGTCATAAATATTTTACTTTTGTAAGTGAGGAATTACCTAAGTTTGTTAGAGCTATATTTCCTTTATCAGATAAAAGAGAAGATAATTTTGTAGCTGGAATGTCTATGGGTGGATATGGTGCTTTAAAATTAGCACTTTTAAAACCAAAAGAATTTTCAGCAGTTGCAAGTTTTTCTGGTTCACCTGACATGATTCATGAGTTAGAAAATCAACAAATAGAAACTAATGCAGATATTCTATTTCATGATTTTGGAAGACCAGAAGATGCTAGAAATAGTGATAACGATTTACTTTACATACTTAAAAATCTTAAAGAAAGAAATGAAGATATTCCTAAAATTTATCAATTCTGTGGTGATAGAGATTTTTTATATGAAAATAATCAGACATTCAAGAAATATGCAGAGTCTTTAAATATAGATGTTACATATGAAGAGTGTGTTGGAGGTCATGAGTGGCGTCTTTGGAATTTATGGATAAAGAAATTTATAGATATGATTGTGTAGGATATTTATGATGTTAACAAAAAGTATTATAAAATATATTTGAATATAATAAAGACTGAAATGCTAAAATCTAATTACGATTTTAAAATTTCAGTCTCTAATAGTTAAATAAAATTTTATTAAGTTCTTATGCGAGTTATTATTGGTGTGAAGTTATCAACTATATCTATATAGTATTTACTCAATTCTTCTAAAATATCTTCACACAAATCAGTGCTATGGCCAAGATTAATAAGAAATTGTTTTGTAAAATATCTTATTACAGCTTGAGAAGATATATCGTACTTGTTTGAAATATAAACCCTAATTATCTCAGGTTTCATTGCAAGTATACCAATACAAGAAAGTATTAACTCATCGTGTTCTATAGATTCCTTATCATTAACATATCTTTTCATTACCATTTCAGTTACATTTCGTTGATAGCTTAAAATAGCTTCTTCATAAGCTATATCTAAATAAAAATTCCTATACGCTTCATTTTTTAGAAGAAAACAAAGGTCAGCATTCATAGCAAGAAAGAACATCATCATAGTACCTTCTTCATGATAGTTATAGATTAAAGACTGCATTTCGTCTCTTATATCTTCATATATTATAGCACCTATTTCGCTTTTACTTGAGAAGTAATAACTTATTAGACCTAAATTTATATTAGCTCTTTCTGCAATTTGCCTAGTTGTCGTTTTATGATAACCTTGTTCAAAAAATAATTCTCTAGCAGCACTTACAATACTAGCTTTTGTTTCTTTTCCTTTTTCTGATTTTGACATATTTACTGTATATACCTCTCTTTTCAATCTTTTTTTGAAAATTTGCTAACTATAAATATCGTAATAGAACCACCTATTATAGGAATTAAAATTCTGTCAAAGACAGTAAGAATGCCAACCATATTTAAGAATGCCAATATCATACTTACTATAACAGCATAGATAGCACCTTTTTTTGTAGCACCTTTCCAGGAAAGGCCAATTACAAATGGTGCAAATATTACGCCTGTACATAATGGTGCTGGCCAAAATAATAATTCTAATAAACTATCAAACTTAAGTGCTATAATTGCACCTGCTACAGCTGTTAAAGCTGAGGCGATTTGAGAATATTTCAGGGTATTTTTTAAATCATTAAATTCTATATCAGGATGTAATAATTTGTTATAAATATCCCTTGATATGATAGCACTCATTGAGGTCATTAATGAATCTGCAGTAGACATTATGGCAGCTAATATAGCAGCTAAGAATAATACAGAAATTAAAGGTGGTAAAGTTGTTGATATCATTTGAGGTAAAACCTGGACAGATGATATGTTTGGAAATAAACTACCACCAATAGCTCCAATTATTCCTATAGGAAAAGCAAGAAATAATAGTATAAATCCTGCAATTATACTACTTTTAACTGCATTTTTAGCATTATCAGCACATTGATATCTTAAAAAGCTTTCATAAGAAAATATTGAGCCTAAAACTAATGGTAAAACTGTATACATAAAATCACTAATCGATTTATTTCCTGGAAAGAATGGTTCTTTTACCATTGATTGTAACATAAGTAAAGGGTTGTCGCCAACTAATTTTAAGCTTATATAAGCCACTATTGGTAAAAATACTACACAAATAGTAAGTTGAATAAACGCTGATACTGCAACTCCCCACATTCCTGATGTATAAGTATATATAATGATTACTATGACTCCTATAATTACTGCTACATCATAAGGAATACCAAATGCAGTAGATACAGAACCAAAAGATATTAATTGACTGCCCATAATGGCTAATATTGATATTGGTGTTACAAGACTTTGATAAGCTCTTAAAAATACACTATGACCATATCTAGTTTCAATATAATCTGCAGGTGTTATATCACAAGATAAACTCCTTAATTTACCTGCAAAAAATGCGTTTATAAAACAAGCCAAAGCCGCACCTATAGTAGAGTACATACCAACCCATAACCCTCTTTCAGCTCCCCACTGAACTCCACCTACTAAGCATCCTCCTCCAAAAGATGTAGCAGCGATAGTTGCGGCAAGTATGGGTAAAGGAAGATTTCTACCTGCAATTAGGAAATCAGATGCAGTTTTAACTTTTTTAGAAAAATAAAAACCAATCCATATGTACACTGCACATGTAGCAATTAAAAGTAACATAGTTTCTTCTCCTTTATAAAATATTTTTAATAAAATTTATAAAATATATTTTAAATATATTTTATATAAAAGTAGCACAATATTTATTTTTATTAGTGTTGGATTAGTGTAGCTATAATAACTTATAGTACTATGTAGAATTACATAAAAAGAAAAAATTGAAAATTCTGAAATTAATATTTATGATGATGTTCATCTGATAGATTCTTTTTGTAATTGTAACATGCTTTTATTTTAAAATCAATAGTACATGTATAAAAATAAAAGAAATTTAAAGAAGAAAAAAACATTTTAAATATCTAGGTGTAGTATAAAAATATCTTGAATAAATTATTCTTGAATAAATTTATTGAAATTCAAAATTATTAAAAATTTGATAAAATAATTTGAAATATATGTTGTGATGACATTTTAAAGCAGTAAAACAATAAAAAACAAATCTAAATTAAGTTAAAATAGCTTTTTGGTTAATTTCAAAGGCAAAAAATAAAAGCAAAAAAATGTTTGACAATTATGAATTTTGAGAATATAATTAAATTAAAATTATACACATATAAAAAATTATGCTGAATTAAAAAAAGAAAAAGTTAAATTCAGAATATAAAAAATTATACGTGAATAATAAAAAAGTAATTAAATTTTATAAAGGAGGGGTAGATGTGAGTAGTCAAGAAAGCAAACCAAAAGGAAACCTTATATCAAATTTTAGAGATGATATGAGAGACCCTAAGAAAAGAGCAATATACACATATTCAAGCTCTATAAACCTAGCATACAATTTTATAGGTTATTTTGTATCAACAGTAACAAATATCTTTTTAACTGATGTAGCAAAACTTGGTGTAATTATGGCAGGTGGTATGCAAATTGTACAATCTTTCATAAAAATTGCTGTAGCTCCTATAACAGGTACAGTATTTGACAAACAACCATTCAAAAAAGGAAAATATTATCCATGGCTTAGATACACACCTGCAGCATTAGCATTGACATATGGGATATTTTTCATAGTTCCATTGATGAAAATAAGTCCAGCATTACTTTTACCTTTAATGACCGCTTTATTATTAATAGCATCTTGTGCTCAACAAGTAGTTTTTACAATAATTTATGCTATTTACCCTGTAGTCGCTAAAACACCTAAAGACAGAGTCATAGGTTCGACTACTACAAACATATTCAAAGAAGTTGGTAAATTTTTAGTAGGTTTTTCATATCCGTTATTATTAGTTTTATTTGCAGATGTATTAGGTGGGGAAGGAATGGGTTATCTAGGTACCTATTTATTCTTTGCAGCAGGATGTCTTTTAGTATTTTGGTTTTCTTCAACAGAGATAATAAAATCTGGTGCAGAAGACGAGGTTCTTCAAAAAGAAGAAAAACCAAAAATCAAAGCAAGTGAAATGGCAAAAGCTCTATTTACTAATGTTCCACTTATGATGGCATTTTGTCTAGAATTTCTTATATGTATAAGATCTATAGGTCTAGGACCTTTGGCTCCATATTATTTTAAATATGTAATAGAAGACGAACGTGGATTAGCAGTATTTTTATCAATAATGCCTTTAGTAAGTGTAGCATTCATGTTCTTCGCACCAATATTTATAAAAATATGTAGAGAGCAAAAACTAGCTTCAATAATTTCTTTTTCTATATGTGCAATATGTCACTTATTAGTTGCATGGACTCCTTGGGGAAAAACTACTTTAGGTGTAACTATGTTACTGGCAATTGGTGGTGGTTTTGCAAATGTAGTATCAATAATAAACCTTAACTTCTTTGCTGGTTCTTGTGACTATGGATACTGGAAATCAGGAAAAGATTTACCTGGTCTGAGTATGTCATTATATCCAGTTGCAATACAAGTAGGTGTATTACTTGCAACTACTATAAGAACAGTTTTAATGAATTCAATGGGATATCAAGCTGATATGGTAGTTACAGAAGCAGTTAAAAGTGGGTTTATAAATATGATTTCTTATTCTATGGCAATACCTTTAATAATAGCGGTTGTTATAGCAATCTTATATCCAGTAAGTGATAAGAAATTAAATCAAATAAGAGAAGAATTAAATCAAAGAAATGCCTAGTTAAAAAAGATTTAAATAGATGATTAATCTCAAGATATTCAAGTAAGTAGACGCAATAGCGTTTATATAAATGAAAATACATATACAAAGGGGGCTTTTAAAAATGATAGAAAAATTATTGAGAAATACAGTAAAAGAATTACATCAATACGTTCCAGGGGAACCAATAGAAAAAGTTAAAGAAAAATATGGTGTAAAAGAAATAATAAAACTAGCTTCAAATGAAAATCCTCTAGGTCCATCACCAAAAGCAATGGAAGCTATGGTTGAAATGTTAAAACAAGGTCAACTTTATCCAGAACCAGAAGCTAATGAACTTAGAAGAAAATTAGCTGAAAAGTTAGATTTAAAACCAGAAAACTTTATTGTTGCTAATGGTGCAGATAACGTTATCACATTAATAGGTGAAGCTTTTATAAATAGAGGGGATGAGGTTATATACTGTGACCCAACATTCCCATCATACAGAACTGCAACTGTAAAAAATGAAGGAATACCAGTAGAAGTACCTTTAACAAAAGATTATAAGTATGATTTACAAGGTATATTAGATAAGATTACAGATAAAACAAAATTAATATGTGTATGTAATCCTAATAATCCAACAGGAACAATTGTGGATGATAAAGAGTTGGAAGCATTTTTAAAGAAAGTTCCTGAAAACATTATAACTATATTAGATGAAGCATATATAGAATTTTTAACAGTACCTAATTATGTAGATGGACTTAAGTATGTAAGAGAAAATTACAATGTTATAGTAACAAGAACTTTCTCTAAAATATATGGTCTTGCAGGTCTTAGAGTAGGATATGGTATTGCTAAAGATGAGATAATAAGAACTTTATTTACAGTAAAAGAGCCTTTCTCTGCAAATCGTGTTGCCATAAGTGGAGCAACAGCAGCACTTGATGATGATGAATTTATAAAAGAAACATATGACTTGAATAGAGCAGGAATGGCTTATTTTAAAGAGGAGTTTACAAAAATGGGATTTGATGTTGTGGATTCACAATCAAACTTCCTTTATGTAGACATGAAAACTGATGTACCAAAGCTATTTGAAGATTTGAAAAAAAGAGGATTTGTAATAAGACCAAGTGCTACACATGCACGTGTAAGTATTGGAACTATGGAAGAAAACCAAAAATTTGTAGCAGTTTTAAAGGAAGTATTAAATCTTAAAGAAGAACCAAGCATTGGATAATAGATAGAAATATTACGAAATGGGGTGTAGATATGAGCTTAAAAATAAACGCAGAGAGATGTAAAAGTTGTGAATACTGCGTTATATCTTGTAAAAAAGGAGCATTAAAAATATCAAATAACATAAATAAAGAAGGTTATGCTCATGTAGAAGTCGATGAAGGTAAATGCATACTTTGTGGAATTTGCTATCAAGTGTGTCCAGATAATGTTTTTGAAATAATTAAAGAAGAAGCATGTCAAGAGGCTTAGAAGGAGTTGGGATAATATGAAGAAGATGTGGAAGGGGAATCACGCCATTGCAGAAGCAGCTCTAAGAGGTGGTTGTGAGTTTTATGCAGGATATCCAATTACACCACAAACAGAGGTAATGGAATTTTTATCACATAGAATGTCTGAACTTGGAAGAACTTTTATACAATCTGAAAATGAAATGGCTGCTATATATATGGTGTATGGAGCATATGCAAGTGGAATGAGGTCTATGACAAGCTCTTCAGGACCAGGAATATCTTTAAAACAAGAAGGAATTTCATATTTGTGTGCAAATCACTATCCTTGTGTAATCGTAAATGTACAAAGATGGGGACCTGGACTTGGTTCACTGGACTCAGCACAGACAGATTACTTAAGAGATACTAGAGGGGGAGGAAATGGAGACTATCATTTAATCGTTTATGCACCAAACAGTATCCAAGAAACTGTGGATTTGATGTATAATTCATTTGATGTAGCAGAGAAATACAGAGTACCTGTTGAAATTTTGACAGAAGCGGCTTTAGGTCAAATGATGGAACCAGTAGAATTTCCAGAGTTTAAGAAGAGAGAAGAAGATTTAGGTTGGACTTATGATGGAAGCAATAGAGACCATGCAAAAGTCGCAGACAACCAAAAACCAGCTTTTTGTATGGAAAAGCGTATGAGAATAACTGCAAATGAACAGCAATGGGAAGATTATCAAGTCGAAGACGCAGAATATGTGTTTGTAGCGTTCGGGATACCATCAAGAACAACTATGAATGCTGTTAGAAGACTTAGAGAACAAGGTGAAAAAGTTGGAATAATAAGACCAATAACAGTGTGGCCTTTCCCATATAAGGCATTTAAAAAGGTAAATAAGGATGTAAAAGGATTTATATCCGTAGAGTCAACAGATACAGGTCAGTTAGTAGAAGACGTTGCTTTAGCTTCAAAGAAAGTATGTAAAGAAAATGTACCTGTTTATGGATTATTCAGTGGAAATCATATACCAAAAACACTACAAGTAATGGACACTTACAGCAAAATAAAATCTGGCGAAATTAAGGAGGTGTTCTAATATGGCTACAGAAAAATTAACACCTAGCGTTGTTTCAATACCAAACAAATTTTGCCCAGGTTGTGGTCATGGAATAGTAAACCGTATAATAGCAGAAGTAATAGAAGAACATGGATATGAAAAAAATCATGTATTAACTTTAGGAGTTGGTTGTGTTTGTAATATGAATTTTAGCTGGAACGGTGATAAGATGCAAACTGCACATGGTAGAGCTTCATCAACAGCTATAGGAATTAAAGTAGCACTTCCAGAAACATTAGTAATGACTTATCAAGGTGATGGAGATGCTTACGTTATAGGTCTTTCTGAAACTTTAAATACTGCATATAGAAATCATAATGTGACTGTATTTGTAATAAATAACAATAACTTTGCGATGACTGGTGGGCAAATGTCATGGACTACTATGCCAGGTCAAGTTACAACGACAAGTGTAAATGGAAGAGATATAAATACTACTGGGAGTCCATTAAAAGTTCCTGAAATGATGGCAGATTTCTTTGATGTGGCATATGTAGCAAGAGGTTCAGTTCATAGTCCAAAGGAAATAATTAATCTAAAAAAATATATAAAAAACGCAATAGAAGCTCAATTGAATGGAGAAGGGTATTCATTAGTTGAAATATTAGCACCTTGCCCAACTAACTGGGGGGTATCATTAGAGAAATCTATCAAGTGGATGGAAGAAGAAATAGTGCCATATTATACTCTTGGCGAATTTAAGCAAAGGGATGGTGAATAATTATGGAAAAAGAGTTAGTATTTGCAGGATTTGGTGGTCAAGGGGTTTTAACTCTTGGTTTAATTGTAGCTGAGTCAGCACTTGAATTAGGAAAACAAGTAACTTGGATGCCTGCATATGGTCCAACTATGAGAGGTGGAAAAGCATATAGTGTAGTAAAGTTTTCTGATGAGAGTATAGGTGGACCTGATATGGAAGAAATAGATGTTTTAGTAGCAATGAATAAGCCATCTTTGGATTATATAAACTTAGTAAAGGAAGGTGGAACAGTAGTTATTAATACATCTGTAATAGATGATGATATAACATTAAGAGAAGATATAAATGTAGTTAAAATAAATTGTCAAGAATTAGCTCAAAAAGTAAACAATCCCAAGGCAGCAAATGTAGTAGTACTTGGAGCATTAATTGCAAAAACTGGATTATTTGAAAAAGAATTAGCTTTAAAAACTATGTGTGATTTCTTTGAAGAGAAAGGAAAAGGCAAATTCAATATTCAAAATGAAGCAGCATTCATGGAAGGCTATAATAACGCCATTTAATAAATTACCCTTATCTTAAATGATTTATCTCAAGATTTAATAATCTTTAGTGCCAAGAGAAGTTTCATCTTGAGATAAAATTCATTTAAAATCACAACTATGAAAATATAGGAGAGTGAATTTATGAGCTTGGAAAAACTTATTAGACCAAAGAGCATTGCTATAGTAGGAGTTACTGATAAGCTTGGTTTTGGTAGAAGTGCAGCACTCAGTATAGTAAAAAGTAAAGATACACATAGAGTATATTATGTGAATCCAAAAAGAGATGAATTGTTTGGAAGAAAATGCTATGAAACGATACAAGAAGTTCCAGAAGTAGTAGATTGTGTAGTAGTATGTACTCCTAGAAATATAGTGCCATCTGTATTAAAAGATTCTGGAGTATTGGGAATAAAAGCAGCTGTAGTATATGCTAGTGGATTTGCAGAAGAAGGAACAGAAGAAGGAATAGATTTAGAAAATCAACTTATAGAAATATCAAATACATATGATATGAAAATATTGGGTCCAAATTGTATGGGATTATTAAATTGTATAGATAAAGTTAATTTATGGGCAGGTGGCTCTAAATGGGATTTAGATACCAAAAAACCTGGTATAGGAATTGTAGGTCAAAGTGGATTTATAACTGCGGAGATTGTTTCAAGTGATTATTTTAATATATCTTATGGTTTTTCAACAGGAAATGGAAATATAGTTACACTAGAAGATGCTATTGATTTCCTTGTAGATGATAATTACGCATCAGTAATAGCCATCTACCTTGAAGGTTTAAAAAATCCTCAAAAATTTATAGATGCTCTAAAAAGAGCTGCACAAAAAAGGAAGCCAGTAATAATATTGAAATCAGGAAGGTCAGAAAAAGGAGCTATTTCTGCTGCTTCTCATACAGGAAACTTAGCTGGTTCGAGTAAAGCTTTTGAAAGTATTTTTGAGAAATATGGAGTGATTTCTGTGGAGAATTTGGAACAATTTATGTGTTTAGCACAGGCTTTTAGTGTTCTAGATGGTAACTTGCCTACAAATTCTAATTTTGCAGCAATAAACTTCTCAGGGGGAGAAAATACTATTTGTGCAGATTTAGCAGAAGAAAATGGTGTAGACCTTGCAGAAATATCTTCTGAAACTAAAGAAGAAATGAAAAATTATCTTCCAGGATTTGCTACACCTAAAAATCCACTAGATGCTACAACTGCATTATTCCATGAAAAGGATATGATAGTGGGTCTATTGCATACATTTGAAAAAGATGATAGTGTTGGATTTACTATGGTAGGAGCAAATATAAGAGATGAAGAAAATGAAATGCATGAGACACTTTGTCAAGCTGTAAGTGAAGCTAGAGAGCAAGGCTTAAGGAAGCCTGTGTTTGCAGTTCCTACACTTGAAGGAAATAGATGTCTGAATTATAGAACTAGATTAGAGGATAATCAAGTACCTATAATGTCATCAGTTGGGACTACATTTACTTGTTTTAACAAAATGGCTAAATTTGTAGATTATGATTATTCAAAAAGAACTCTGGAGTTTGAGGCTGTTAAGAAAAGAGAATCGAATAATGTAGTAGCTTTATCAGAGTTAGATAGTAAGATTGAGATGAAGAAATATGGAGTACCAGTACCAGGTCAAGGTAATGCAAAAAGTATTGATGAATTAGATGAAATTTTGAAACACATTAACTATCCTGTTGTTTTAAAAATAAACTCTTCCGAAATATTGCATAAATCTGATGTTGGAGGAGTTAAAATAGGAATTAAAAATAGAGATGAGGCAATAAATGCATATAATGAGATTTTAGCTAATGTAAAAAAAGAAAAACCAAATGCTAAAATTGATGGTATATTAGTTCAAGAAATGGTAGAAAGTGGTATAGAAATTATTATTGGTATAACTAATGATGACCAATTTGGTCCAATGTTGTTAGTAGGCTTAGGAGGAGTATTTGTAGAAGTATTTAAAGATACTACTTTATATCCATTGCCTATAAATCATGATGAAGCTATTATGATGCTTAGAAAATTGAAATCATTTAAGCTTTTAAATGGTTATAGAGGAAGCGAGCCTTGTGATGTTGAAGCCCTTGCAGATATGATGGTCAAGTTAGGAAAATATGCTTATGAAAATAAAGATGAGGTTAAGGAAATAGACTTAAATCCAGTGTTTGTATATCCTAAAGGAAAAGGTGTATGTGCAGTAGATGCTTTAATAGTTAAATATAAATAGTTAATAAGTTTTTGTATTCAACCATAATCAAAGTACTGGCTGGAAATCACATTTATAAATTAAATAGTGTGATTTTCAGTCACCCCAAATTTTAAATTTAAGTATCTTAAAGTGAAAATAAATTCTTAAAAATTATAAAATAGAACTGTATAAACAATAAAATACTATATATAAAACGAATAATAAAAGGTGTTTTAATGTAAACAATCAATATTGATTTTCATTAAAACACCTACTTTATTATATCAAAAAGTTTTAAATACTATATTGTCACAGGTGGATTTGTTGGGGCTGCATATGTACGATTAGCAAATTCCTGGTCAACAAAGAATAGACCACCCTCTCCTGCAAGTTTAACACGCTTTATGTTGTCTTCACAATTTGTTTCTTCCTCTGCCTGTTCAGATATAAACCAAAGTAAGAACTGAGAAGTTCTAAAGTCTGCCTCAGAGTTTGCTACAGCTGCTAAATTGTTTATTAAAGATGTAACCTTTTTTTCGTGAGCTAATGTGCGCTCAAGAATATCCATTGCAGAAGTAAAGTCTGAATCTGGCATTGGGATAGCATCAAGCTGAACTTTTCCTCCTACATTATGTAAATATTTGTAGAAAAACATAGCATGGTCTGTCTCTTCTTTATATTGAACATAAAACCAATTAGAAAATCCTTTAAGTCCTTCTGCTTCAAGGTAAGAAGACATAGAAAGATAAAGATATGCAGAATATAATTCATGGTTAATCTGCTCATTAAGTAATTTTTCCATTTTAGCTGAAATCATTTTCATACCTCCAAATTTTAAACGCTCTTATAAAATATAATAATATTAAATGGAAAAATATTCAATAAAAGTGTTGAAATATTTTACATATTTAATAAAAATTTATACTACCATTGAAAAATTTGTAACTGACGATAGCTATAGAGCCAATTAATGGTGCATTTGCTCCAAAATTTGAATGTTTTACATTTATTTTTTTATACTTAGAAAAACTTGCCGAAGCAGTTAATTTTTTTAATAATGTATTTTCTATGAATGTACCAGGTATATTAAAGTCGTAGCCTATTATTATAGAGCTACAGTCAATTAATGTAAGTGTATTTACCATTGCATATGATACATATGTACAAAATTCATCAAGTAAAAACATAGCAAGAGTATCTTTATTATTTGCCTCATCTATCAACTTTACTAAAGAAAAATCTTTACAGTTAATTAATGGAGAGTTGGGATAAATATGGCTCAATGATTCAATTCTTTTAATTAAATTACTAACACTTGTATAATAATCTAAGCATCCATTATTACCACAACTGCATAATGGTCCACTAAAATTAATAGATGTATGACCTATTTCTCCACTCTGACCCAGATTACCAGTATGAAGCCTATTTTCTAGTACTAGACCAGCCCCAATACCATTCATTATATGCAAGTATATGTAATTTGATATATCTTTACCCAAACCATACATTTTTTCAGCTAAAGCACCTGAATTAGCATCGTTTATTAAAAATATTGGCAAATCAGACATTTCTTCTATAAAATTCACGATATTTAGATTTGATACATTTCCAAAGTCTGGAGGGTTTAATATAATACCATTTATATTATCTACTGGACCTATTGAAGAAATACCAATTCCAATTATATCTCTCTTATTATTCTTCATTATTTTAGTAAACATTCTTTTTATTATATCTTTTAAGACCTCGTTTGATAAATACTTAGGATAAGTTTCAGAAAGTTGTTTTACAATATTACCTTTCAAGTCTGCAATAATTACTTTACATATATTTCTTCTTATCAGAATTCCACAAATACAAGGCGATATATTAGAAATATCTAATAAAATAGGTTTACGACCTGATGAATGTGCATTTAAAGTTGATGACTCTATTTCTCTAATCATATTTTCATTAATAAGTTCTGTAACTAGATTTGATAAAGTCATTTTGGTAAGTCCTGTAGACTTTGCTAAATCAACCCTAGACATAGGGGTATTTGTAGAAAGTAGTTTCAATATTATTAACTTATTTTTAATTTTTACATCTTTTATGTTAGAACCTTGTTTGTTGCTCATCGTAAATCTCCTTAAATAAAGTTAAGTGTTTTATTTATTTTCAAGTATAAAGTTACTTTATTATAAAGTAACTTTATACTTAAAAATACCATTAATTAGAATATATCACATTATATATAATAAGACACATAAAAATATACTAGAAGGTGTATTTTTAACAATACTGATAAAGGATTTACTTAATAATAAATAGATTATGTAAAAATACAATCTATATTGTTGTATACAATAAATTTTCATTTTGTAAAAAAATATGATAAGTATGAGATATAAATGTCGATTTTTATTACAAATTGTTACCAAATATACGTATATATGAACTGAAATATTAGAAATTGTAACTAAAATGTAAATTTTTCCTCTAATCCATCTAATATTATGGAAACTTTTTGTAATTTATGTTATAATAACAACTATATAATTATTAAATTACAATAAATGACTATAGCGTAGATGTATTACTATGCTATAGTCATTTTTGAATTAAACTTGATATGTCAAGGGGGAAGAATATGAGAACAATTAAGAGAGTTTTAGCATTAGGACTAACATTAGCTATATTTTTAATAAATGTACCTAATGTAAATGCATTAACATCAGATACGATTAAAGGTAACAATATATATGAGACAGCTGGATTAATAGCAGACAAAAAGAGTTATGATACAGCAATTATGGTAAATATGGATAGTTCGATAGCAGATGGTCTTTCAGCAAGTGGTCTTGCTGGTGCTGTTGATGCTCCAATTTTGCTTGCACAAAAAAATAACATACCAACTGAAACAAAACAAAGATTAAAAAATGTTAAAAAAATATACATAATAGGTAAAGAATTATCAATAAGCAAGTCAGTAGAAACTGAACTGAAAAATACTGGAGCACAAGTAACTAGACTAGGTGGAGATGATAGAATAAAAACTAGTTACAGTGTTGCTAAAGAGGTAAGTAGCATTAAAAAAGTTGATGAAGTGATATTAACTAATGCATATAAAGGAGAAGCTGATACTATAAGTGCAGCGCCTGTGTCAGTAAGAGATGTAGCGCCTATAGTACTTACAGATGGAAAGAGTGTTCCTTTTTCAACGAGTGATGTAAAATCATATGCAGTAGGTGGAAGTATCTCTATGAGTACTAGCTTAGTTAATAAGACAAACTCTAAAAGACTTGGTGGGTCAGATAGATATGACACAAATAAGAAAGTTATAAAAGAATTTTATCCAGATGCATCAGAATTTTATTTAAGTGATGGATATGATTTAGTAAATGCACTTACAGGTTCTACAATTGCTAAGGAAAATCCAATTGTATTGGTGTCAGAAAGTAGTGATAAATCTATATTAGCAGGAGCAGATAAAATTACTAGATTAGGTGCAATAAGTGATAGTGTATATAATAAATGTGTTTCTGCTGCACAGAATAATGGTGACTCATCTACAAAGGGTGATTCTCCTATGAAAGATGAGACAAGCATATTAGGTGAACCAACAGCTAGTTTGGAGGCTTGTTTAAAATGGGCTAAATCTAAAAAAGCTAATGATTTATTTATAGAATTAATACCAATATTATATGATACTGCTGTTCAAGAAGGTGTAAATCCTGTATTAGCAGTAGCTCAATCTGCAAAAGAAACTGGTTTTTGCAATTTCGGTGGAGTACTAGATGCATCATTCAAAAATCCTTGTGGGCTTAAGACTTCTTCAGGAGGTTCTGATACTGATAAAAATGCCCATTCAAGATTTGACACATGGGAAGAAGGAATATTAGCTCAAGTTCAACATTTATGCCTATATGCAGGACAAGAAGGTTACCCACTTTCAAATCCAGTAGACCCTAGACATGAAAAATCTCTATTTGGGAAAGCTAAAACAGTTGAAAGTCTTTCTAACAATTGGGCTGGAGGTCAATATGGACAAGATTTAGTTAGAATGATGGGAGAAATTGAGGCTACAAAGTAATTAAAGCATTAATTTAAGATATGCTTATTAAAGCTTATCAAATAGCTGACAAATAAGGAATGATTATTGTGAAAAAGAGTAATATTTTTAGTATCATATTTCCTACAATTATAATGATATTAATGTTTTTAACCTTTGCTACAGATATATTTAATATCCCAAATGTTCAAGCTAAAGGAATTTTCGTAATAGGAATGGTCTTGATTTTTCCAGTTGCCTTTTTAATACAGGGGATGATTTGTGTATTAAATGAAACTAATTGGATTTTATCACTAGTAGTGTCTTTAGTAACATATATAATATTAATGTATATATTTTTAAATGATTCAGCATATGTATATGTTTTACTTTATGCAGCTTTCTATATGATTGGGCATATAACTGCTAAACTCTATTACAAAATTAAGACTTTTAAAAGTTAAATAAAAAAGTATATGAAAGAGAAGTGTCTTTAATGATTTTGTAAAATCAAAGATAGACGCTTCTTTTTTATGTAAAAGTATGTAAATAAAATTTAACTCTTATAATATTCTTTTAACACTTGTATACAATGAACTCGTAGTATAATAGAGATAGATAAAATAAAGGGAGGGATAATATGAATTTAATAGATAATCATATTCATACTAATTTTTCAGGTGATGGAAAGGATTCAATGGAAGATACAATAAGAAAAGCTATAAGTATTGGTGTTAGATATTTGACTTTTACAGACCATTTAGAACATGATGAAGATAGAGGTTTTTGCATAAATTATAACGACTATGTTCCAGTGTTCAATAAGTTCAAAGAAAAATATAAAAAGGACATAGAGTTATTATTAGGAGTTGAAGTTGGTTATAGAAAACATCTAAAAAGTGAAATAGAAGAAATAATAAACTCTAATCCTTTTGATTTTATATTGTGTTCAACTCATACAATTGATAATATACCTGTTCCATCAAAGGAGTATTTTAAAGGACTTAGCAAAGAAGATGCATATTATAAATATTTTAATAGTATACTTGAAACTAATCGTGAATTTAGAGACTATAATATATATGGGCATTTAGACTATATATCTAGATATGGAATATATTCAGATAATAGGGTTATATACAATGATTTTAAAGATGTTATTGATGAAGTTTTGAAGTCAATAATCAATAATGGAAGCGGTATAGAGCTAAATACTTCTGGTTATAGATATGGATTAAATGCTATACATCCCAATGAAGATATATTAAAAAGATATAAAGAGCTTGGAGGATTTATAGTTACTGTAGGTTCTGATTCTCACAGAGTGGAAGACATATGTAGAGATTTTGATGTGGCTTATGATATGCTTAAGTATCTTGATTTTAAATATGTATCTTTATTTAAAGAAAGAGAAACTTATTTTATAAATATAGAAAAAGTTAAATCCAATAATATAGCTTAGAGTATGTTTTGAAATAATTAACAGATAGTAAAAAAGTTAATAGTATAATATTGTATCCTCTAGAAAAATACTAGAGGTTTTTATTTTGCAAAAATAACTAGATAAAATTAAATTTAATAAGATAATTTATTTTAACTTGACTAGTATATTGTTAATATATTTTACTATTATATATTTTTATTGTGATATAATAGTAAAATATATTAACCTATCTTTAAATTATGTAAATTATTATAAAGGAGGGAGAAATTTAAATTGTCTAATAAAAATAAAGAGAATATAAATTTAAGCAATCAAATCAAAAAAACTACTCAAAAAAGTTTAACAAAAGAAGCCATATTACATATACCAATGAGTAACTATGCCTATGGTTATGATAGAGAAACATTACATATAAGACTTAGGACTAAAAAAAATGAAGCAAAAAAAGTGATTTTGAGAATAGGAGACCAATATGTATGGGATAAAGGTGGTGCAGGAGGCGGAAATTTAAATGCATCTGGAATTGGTTGGTCTGGTGGGTCAAATATAATAATGGATAAAGAAGTAGAAACTGAATTATTTGATTATTGGATAGCTAAGTGCAAACCATTAAATAAACGCTCAAGATATGGGTTTATAATAGAAGGTAAAGAGGAAAAAATTCTATATACAGAAAAAAGGATAATAGAGTTAGGAAATGAAAATGATGAGAAAGAATTGTGCGAAATAAGTAATTTTTTTGGATACCCATATTTAAATTATGTAGATATACCTAAGGTGCCAAGTTGGGTGAAAGAAACTATTTGGTATCAGATATTTCCAGATAGGTTTGCAAATGGCGACCCGTCTATAAATCCAGAAAGAGTGGATGAATGGGGAGCTATTCCAACAAGAGATAATTTTACAGGTGGAGATTTGCAAGGTGTGATAGAACACTTAGATTATTTGAGTGATTTAGGGATAAATGGAATTTATTTTTGTCCTATTACAGTTGGAAATACAAATCATAGATACGATACAATAGATTATATGAAGATAGACCCTACATTAGGAGATAAAGAGACTTTAAAGAAGCTAATAAAAGAAGCCCATAAAAGAAATATAAAAATAATGTTGGATGCTGTTTTTAATCATATAGGATATTATTCTAAACAGTGGCAAGATGTAATTAAAAATAAGGAAAATTCTAGATACAAAGAGTGGTTCTATATAAAGGATATGAGCAAAGTAGATACTCCAATAGAACAAATAGATGAAAAGAATATACCTTATGAAACTTTTGGATGTGAAAAGTATATGCCTAAACTCAACACAGAAAATTCAGAAGTAATAGAATATTTATTGACTGTAGGAAAGTATTGGATACAGGAATTCGATATAGATGCATGGAGATTGGATGTCTCAAATGAAGTAGACCACGTTTTTTGGAGAAAGTTTAGAGAAGAGATTAAAAAGATAAAACCAGAGATATATATACTGGGAGAAATTTGGCATGGTAGTTTACCATGGTTGATGGGCGACCAATTTGACTCAGTTATGAACTATTTGATGTCAGAAGCTATGAAAAAATTCTTTTGTACAGATGAGATAAATGCTGAAGAGTTTAAATATATGATAAATGATATAATGGTAAGCTATCCAATGCAAGTTAGTGAAGTTGCTTTTAATTTACTTGGAAGTCATGATACTACAAGGATACTGAATTATGCTAGTGGAAATGTTGATAGAGTTAAACTTGCATATTTATTTATGTTTATACAATCAGGCAGTCCTTGTATATACTATGGTGACGAAATTGGAATGGAAGGAGAACTAAGTTCAATATCTGAAGGACAAAGAAAATGTATGGAATGGAATGAAGAAAGATGGAATAAGGATATATTTAATTTTATGAAGAAGATTATTAGACTTCGTAAAGAAAATGAAGAACTTAGGTCTATATCAAATGAATGGATATTAGCAGATGATAAAAAAGGAACAATTATATTAAAAAAAGAGTCTATTTATATAATAATAAATAATTCATCTAAAGATATAACTTTAAAATTACCAGATTATTTGGCAAATAGAAAAGTGAAAGATTTGTATGAAGAAAAAATAGTAGATTTAAAAGAAAAAATGATATTAGAAAAATATAAGTTTATCATTTTAAAATAATACAAAATTATTTTCAGTAAAATAAATTCAAGATGGTTTTTATTTGAATGAAAACAAATATTAATACTTCTAATCATTCTGTAATTCAGTAAAACAAGTAATTACTGAATTAGTAGGGGGAAGAGACGATATGAATGACTATAAAGAGAATATAGTTGTAGTAAAATCAGGAACTGTAAATCTAATTTTGGGTGTTATATTTTTATTAATTGGAATTGTTATAAATGTATTTCTGTTATATATTAAACAGTATTGTATGGCAATAATCACTTTTATGCTTACAATGTATGGATTAGTTTCAATTTTCAATTATACAAGAAAGTATATTATTTTTGACTTACATAATATTAAAGTTCGTAAATGTATAGGTAGTGAAAAAGAGTATCCGTATCATGATATTACCAGGGTTTCAATAAATAACAAGAAACAAGGATGTCCAGTTAAAATATATGTGGATAAAAGTAAGATTGTAACTTTTTTTATATCTGATAAAAATTACATGTCTGCTATAGCTGAAATGAAGCGAAGAGAGTTACCTTTTGATAATAAGTGCATAGACTATTTATCAGATACTCCATTATGGGTTCCAATTCAATATAATGAAATTAAAGGATTCTGTAACGAAGCATCAATAAAACTTGAAAATCAGATTAAAGAAAATCTGCATAAAATAGAAAATGAATTGGGAACAGATATAACTTTTTCTTTTGGTATAGATGTTGAAGAAAGTCCATTTGTATGTGTATTTTTAGTGTGTGTTATGAAGAATGAAAACTATACAAAATTCGTAAAAAAATACAGAGGGAAAGAAGCATGGGCTATATTTCCAGTATATATAGTTGGGCCACAATTATATAATAAAGAAATTGAAGAAGGGAAATTTATTTGCAACATAAACTATTTAAATGCTTTTTCTGGAAGAATGTGGTCAAATTTTTGTAGAACAATAAAAAAACAAGGTGTACAAGAAAGTGAAATGGAAGTAGATTTTGAGTTAAAGACTGAATTAGAATAGAGAATTCTATAAATAATGTCTTAAATATAAGATATAAAATAAATTGATTATTAGTCTAAAAATTTCTTGTAGAAAGAGGAAGTAAAAATGATTGAAGCATTTATATTTGATTTGGATGGTGTAATTACAGATACTGCATATTATCACTATATGGCTTGGAAAAAACTAGCTCATAAGTTTGGCATAGATATAGATACAAAATTTAATGAATCTTTAAAAGGCATAAGTAGAATGAAGTCGTTGGATAGGATATTAGAATTTGGAAATAAGAAATATTTATTTTCAGAAGAAGAAAAAGTGAGAATGGCTGAAGAAAAAAATAATTATTATGTATCATTGATAGATGAGATAACTTCAAATGATATTTTGCCTGGAATAGAAGATTTATTAAGTAATATAAAATCTAATAACATAAAAATAGGTCTATCCTCTGCAAGTAAGAATGCAACAGCTGTATTAAATCATTTGGGCATAAGTGATAAATTTGATTTTATAGCTGATGCAGGGAAATGTAAAAATAGTAAACCTCATCCAGACATATTTCTTATGTCAGCAAAAGGACTTAATGTGAATCCTAAAAACTGTATAGGAATAGAAGATGCAAGTGCAGGTATAGATGCTATAAATTCTTCTAATATGTTTTCTGTTGGAGTTGGAAACTATGAGAATTTAAAAAAAGCAAATTTAGTTGTAGATTCAACCAGTCAATTAAATTTTGAATATATACAAGAAAAGTATAATGAGTATATGGTTAGGAGAATTATATGAAATGTTTATTTAATAATATAGATGAATGGAAGATTATACAAGATAAGATTGAAATCGAAGAAAATAGATTGGCAGAATCTATAATGAGTATAGGTAATGGATATATGGGTATAAGAGGAAACTATGAGGAAAACTATAGTGGAGATACTCATAAGGGAGCTTATATAGCTGGAGTATGGTTTCCAGATAAAACTCGTGTAGGATGGTGGAAAAATGGATATCCTGAATACTTTGGTAAAATTCCTAATTCAGTTAACTATATAGGAATAAGAATTTTTATAGATGATATAGAATTAGACCTAGCAAAATGTAAAGTTGAAGATTTTTATAGAGAATTGGATATGGAAAATGGTATTTTAAATCGTAGGTTTACTGTACACATAAATGATAAAAAATTTGAAGCTAACATTACTAGATTTTTAAGTATATCAATTAAGGAGTTAGCAGTAATTAAATACAGTATAAAAGCATTAAATTCTGATGCTAAAATAAAATTCATACCATATTTAGATTCAAATATAAAAAATGAAGATTCAAATTATGAGGAAGAGTTTTGGAATGGAGTTTCTTCAAGTTCTTTAGAATATCAAGGAAGCATACTTTCTCGAACAAAGGAAAATGCATTTAATACACCAGTATTTACTGTGGGTGCAATGATGCATATTAAAGCAAATGGTAAGGTAGAAGCTATATCTCATACAAATGACTATAATTACTGTGAGAATTCAATAACAATGGATATTCTAAAAAATGATGTTGCTAGTATAGAAAAATATGTATCTATAACTTCAACCAGAGATTATAAGGAAGATGAGCTATTAAGAAAGTGTGAGGATATTTTAAATAGAGAAATAACTAAAGATTATGATGATATATTAAATGAACACACAGAATTATGGAATAAAAGATGGAAAAGTGCAGATGTAAAAATAAATGGAGATAAAAGCAGTCAACAAGGCATACGATATAATTTATTTCAACTATTTTCAACATATTATGGAGAAGATTCAAGATTGAATATAGGTCCAAAAGGATTTACTGGAGAAAAGTATGGAGGTGCTACTTATTGGGATACAGAAGCATTTTGTGTTCCAGTATATCTAGGTGTGGCAGACAATAAGGTAACTAGAAACCTTTTGGAATATAGATATAATCAACTAGAACAGGCAAAGGATAATGCAAAAAAACTAGGACTTAAAGGTGCTTTATATCCAATGGTTACGTTTGATGGAGTGGAATGCCATAATGAGTGGGAGATAACGTTTGAAGAAATCCACCGAAATGGAAGTATAGTATATGCAATATATAATTATACAAATTATACAGGTGATTTTGAATACATAAAAGAAAAAGGAATTGATGTAATAATAGAAATAGCTAGATTTTGGGCTAGTAGGGTCCATTTATCTATAAAAAAAGATTTGTATATGATACATGGGGTAACAGGTCCAAATGAATATGAGAACAATATCAATAATAATTGGTATACTAATTATATAGCTAAATGGTGCTTAGAGTATGCTGTAGAAAATGTATTAAAATTAGAAAGAGAATATAGTGAATGTATTGAAAGAAATAATGTAACTAAAGAAGAAGTTGAGCTATGGCAAATAATATCAAAAAAAATCTATCTGCCATATGATAATGAGTTAAAAATAATAGTTCAAAATGATAATTTTTTAGATAAAGAATTTATAGAGGTGAAGAACTTACCAAAAGAAAATCTTCCTCTTAATCAAAATTGGTCTTGGGATAGGATTCTTAGGTCTTGTTTTATAAAACAAGCTGATGTATTGCAGGGAATTTACTATTTTGGAAATAGATTTACTAAAGAAGAGAAGAAGAGAAACTTTGATTTCTATGAAAAATATACTGTACATGAATCTTCTTTATCTTCTAGTATTTATTCCATTGTTGCTTCTGAAATAGATGACTTGGATAAAGCCTATGAATTATACTCAAGAACTGCTAGGCTTGACTTAGACAATTATAATAATGATACTAATGATGGACTTCATATAACTTCGATGTCTGGTTCATGGCTTTCAATTGTACATGGATTTGCAGGTATGAGGACATGGGATGAAGCATTATCTTTTGAACCTAAATTACCTAAAGAATGGATAAGTTATTCTTTCAATATAAACTATAGAGATAATATTATTAATGTAGACGTATGTAGTGATTTAATTAAAATAGAAAATTTAAGAGGTAAACCAATAAAAATTATTGTATATGGTAAAAAATATATATTAGAAAAATATATAAAAATTGATAGAAATAAATTTAAATAATATTTTTATTATATAAATAGTTAAAATAAGTTTATCTAATTATGAATTTATTTTAACTATTTTTGTTTAATAGAGAACTATATATTATAACAATAATCGTGCTTTTAGTTAAATATATTTCATAAATCTTCATAAAATCTTCATAATTTCGTAAAGAAGATGTAACAAAAATAAGATATATTGTATTCAGCAGATAATATAAGGGAGGACAATAATTATGAAGAATAAAAAATTCATTGTTATAATACTGATAATATCAGTTTTAATAGGTGTAGGAGTAAAAGAGTATTTCACTAGAGAGATAAACAAAGAGGATATAGAGGTCAGTAAGTATATAAAATATGCTGATTTGGCAAGTGAAAATAATGTACAAGTTAACTGGAAGTATGTAGCTTCAATTGTTGCTGTATTGAATAAAAATAACTTAAAAGAAGTTAAAGACTCACAAATAAAAGAAGTATCAGATTTGTTTGTTAAAAATTTTTCTGAAAATAATAAAATAAATAAATTAAGTAATGTTTTGGATGAATTAGAATTTAGTAATAAACAAAAAAGATTGGTTGATAATTATATTGACGAACTTAAGGATTATGGCATAAAGCCAGAAAGATTGAAGTCTGATACACAGTATATGAAGTTCATAAACGAAATTAAAGCAGAAGCTATACAAAATTACGAAGATTATAAAATACTTCCATCTATAACTATTGCGCAAGCTATAATCGAATCTAGCTGGGGCAAATCAACTTTAGCAAAACAACATAATAATCTATTTGGTATAAAGGCAGATGCTTCTTGGAAAGGGAAATCAGTGACTTTAGAAACAAAAGAACATTTAGACACAATTATAGATGATAAATTTAGAATATATGATGATAAAAATGAGTCTATAAAAGACCATGCGAAATTTTTGGCTACAAATAAAAGATACAAAGCTAATGGTGTATTTGATGCAAAAACGTATATATATCAAGCTAAAGCATTAGAAAAAGCAGGTTATAGTACTGCAAAAGATGAAAATGGAAAGAGTATCTATGCAGACCGTTTAATAGAACTAATTAAACAATACAATCTTCAATTAATAGATAGTGAAATTCAAAGTAAAATGTAACTTTGACGTAACATAAGGATGTTATATTTATCGAGGAGGTGGCTTTTATGAAAAAAATAGTCTCGATATTTATAAGTTGCATGGTTGTTGTAACTACTATTACTGGATGTAGTAGTGGTGAGGTAGCTAATAGCAAATCATCCATGTACAGTGTTAAAAATTTGGATTTTAGTTTTGAAGTGAAACCTGAAACCTTTGAGGTATCAGTTGAATCTGATGGTTCAAAAGAAAATATATCTGAACCATTAAAAGAAAGAAAGGTATCAAATTTCAAAAAGACAAGAACAGAATCATCATGGACATATCCTGATGAAAACATAGACATAAATATAAAAAAAGAGGACAATTATTTAGATGTAAACATTAAATCTAACTCAGAAAAAGAAGCTAGTTTTAATTGGCCTAAAGTTGAAGGCGAAAGTTATGTACTACCACTTTATGAAGGTAAGTTTATACCAAGCAATGATAAGTACTGGAAAGAACATTTAAACGAGTCGACTTATGATGTTATAGAATCTTTTTCAATGCAATTCTTTGCAGTAAATAAAGCAAAATATTCTGTGCTTTATGTTATTGAAAATGAATTCAACAATGAAATTGAATTTAGTTCTAAAGATAAGATTAATTTTACATTTAAACATGAATATCCAAGTATCAATACAAACAAAGAGTATGGTTTTAAAGTGTATTTGACTAATAAAAATATTACAGATGTAGCAAAAACTTATAAAAATTATATAGTTGATAAAGGTGAGTTTAAAACACTAGAAGAAAAATCTAAGAAAAATAAAAATATTGAAAAACTCTATGGAGCACCACAGATTTATTTTGGAGATAAATCTATAATCACAATAAATGATATTAAATGGAATAAGTTAAAAGAAAATTTATCAGATGACTTGATTAATTGGATGAAAGAACTTTTAAGTATGAAGTCTTATGATAGTGAATTTATAGAAGTGACTAATCAAATAAAAACTCAAGATTATATAGATAAATATCAAAAGAATCAAATAGTTCAAGCATTTAATGAGGTTATGCAGATGAATACTTTTTATAATGACAAAGTCTTTAATAGTAATGATGAAGATATAAGAAAAGTATTGGACAAAGGTATATCTAAATTAAATAGAGTAGAACTTGTAGAATTTAACAAGAGATTACTAAAATCAAAACTAGGCGATAGTGTGAATAATGTTGCTACATGGGCAAAGTATAATACCGTTGATGTGATTAATGACATCAATAAATCTGGTATTAAAAATGCTTGGATAGGTTTTGATGATATGAAAGAAGGTTATGTATCTCCAAAAATGGTTAAGAGAGCTAACGATTTAGGGTATCTAGTGGGGCCATATGATTCATATCATTCTATACACAAGCCAGGTGAAGAAAAATGGAGTACGGCATCATTTAAGGATAAATCTCTATATGAAAATGCTACTATAGAAAATAAAAAAGGCGAAAAAGAAACTGGATTTCAAGGAGAAGGAAGAAAATTAAATCCTACATTGTCTTTACCAAGTGTGAAAGAGAGAGTACAAAGTATATTAGATGAAGGATATAAATTTAATTCTTGGTTTATAGATTGTGATGCTACAGGTGAAATTTATGATGATTATTCTCCAAATCACATAACAACTCAAGCACAAGACTTAAAGGCTAGACTTGAAAGGATGTCATATATAAGAGATAATGCAAATATGGTCATAGGTTCAGAAGGTGGAAATGATTTTTCAAGCACTACTATAGCATTGGCACATGGTCTTGAAACACCAGCATTTGCTTGGGTCGATAAAGACATGAGTAAGAATAAAGACAGTGAGTATTATGTTGGTAGATACTATTCTCCAACAGGAGGAGTCCCAGAAGTATTTTCAAAGCAGATACCTGTAAAAGAAAAATATAAAAAAATATTTATAGACCCAACTTACTCTCTACCATTATTTAGATTAGTTTATAATGATTCTGTTATATCTTCTCATCAGTGGTTATGGGGAACCTTCAAAATCAAAGATGAAGTTGGAAGTAGAATGATGAGAGAAGTCTTGTATAATACGCCACCTATGTATTATATAGATAGAACTGAATGGGAAAAACATAAAGATGAAATAATCTCACATAATAAAGTATGGTCAGAATTTAATAAGAAGGCTATAAAAAGAGAAATGACAGATTTTAAATTTATTTCTGAGGATAGATTAGTTCAAATGACTGAGTATGGAGAAAATTTAAAAGTAATAGCTAATTTTTCTCAAAAGGATGTTAAGTATGATGATGAAGTTATAAAAGCAAATTCTTTGGTAATATATGATGATGATAATAAAGTTGTATATAAACCAGAACAATAGATTTAATGAAAATAAATAAGCATTATGTCAAATGGCTAGACTGAAATAAGAATCAGTCTGGCCATTTGACCTTAAAAAATATATTTGAGAGAATATAAAAATAGATATTTTTGCCTGTATTATGATAGTTCATTCCTATATAGATACTTAGCCAAAATTGAAATTAATAGCATAATAATAAACATACATATTATAGGTATATAAACTTTAAGGCTAAAAACTTCAAATAATTTACCATGCATAATTTGACCTACTGGAGCAACACATTGTGATACAGCTGTAATAGTGGCCATTACCTTTCCCAATAATTCATTAGGTGTTTGTTTTTGAACAATAGTTAGGACAAATACAGTAATAATTGTCATGGACATAGCTATAGGTATGATGCAAATAAATAATAATATAAAAGAAGGATAATATCCTAGCTTGAGCATTGAAGGTGAAATTGAAATAGCCATTGGAATCATTAGAATGCTAATTAACATTAACCAGCGATATAATGTATTCATCTTCATTTTTTTTGCAAATAAACCTATTGAAAGTGCACCTAAAACACTACTAAATTCGATAATTCCTATTCCTATGCCATACATATTATTACTACTGTGCATTGTTACACGTAAAATATATTGTATTCCTACAAGTAAAAATGGAGTTAAAAATAAATTTAAAGAAGCTGCCAGAATCATAGCTTTACTAATATAAGATTTCTTTATAACATAAGAGAATCCTTTTTTCATGTCACTAACTATGGTCATTATTATATCTCCATTAAATTCTCTTTTATTAAAAGGGATATAAATAAACATCTCCATTACTGCTGATAGGAAAAATGCAATGCAACTTATAATAAGAAGCATCTTGATTCCAATAAGACCATATAAAAGTCCTCCAAGTACAGGGGCAAACATACCTGAAAGTGCACCTATTCCATTTACAATTCCATTTGCTTGTTCTAAATCTTTTTCATTTACTATTAAAGGTATGCTCGCCTGTACAGTAGGTTGATACATACAGCTAATAATGGATAGGAGTATCATAACAATTCCAATTAATACAATAGAATCATTTAAAGTAGAAAAAATGAAGATAAAAATGAAGATAATTATAGAACTCATAAAATCAAATATAACCATTAGATTTCTACGATTAAATCTATCAGCTATTGCACCACCAATTGGGGATAATAGAAGTGGAATATTTGATATTGCATATAAAGTTGCAAATATATCTGCACGACCTGTTATATCTAAAATGTAAGTGGAAAGACCAAATCTTAATAATGATGAACCCAGTATAGATATAATTTGACCAAGTACCATAAGGTTAAAGTTTTTGTTAAAAGAATTATTTATTTTATCTAAATTTTGCATTTATAGAACACCTCTCTTTTTTATGACTGACCGTCGGTCTATTTATAATTATAATAGACTATATTTAAAAAGTCAATAGTATATATCCAATGAAAAGTTTTAAGACAGATTCTTGTTGCTAATATAGAAATAAGATATGTGAAAGATTATTATGTCTTAAAAAGGATAAGAGCTAGATGGTGAAAATCAAAAATGGGTAATTTGGAAGAGTTTTTATGAATAGTATTAATATATAGATATAGGGAGATTGATGTGATTATGTATGAAAATAATAAGGTAATATATAATTTTGAAAGATGTGAAAGACTAGAAAATGCTTTTTATTTATCTCAATTTAATACATATAAAAATTTTAAGCTAGCTTCTAAAAAATCCATAGTAGATTCATTGAAGACATCTGTTTGTAATATGAATATTCATAATATCAGTCTTGTTGATACGATGGAGTGTGTATCATTAGAAAATGAGCAAATGACAGGCAAAAAATTAATTTTAGTTGGTGATATGGATACTGATGTGATACTAGATTATGTAGGTAACAAGAGAAATAGAAGCTCTAATAAGAGAAATATACTTAAATTGAAATTACCCTTTAGCACATTTATACAAATTCCTAGAAGAATAGAAAATAAAGAGCAAATTAATTTAAAGTATCTTATACAAGATATGACATCATCTATTTTAGATGATAATAATTTATTCATTAGTGTGACTGCAATTATAAGTTATGAAAATAGTTCTAAAATAGAGTAATCTTTAAATTATAGAAAGGTGGATGCAATGAGAGTAACTAAAACTACTTTTAATGATGTTTTTTCAAATGATATAAGTGGAAGTATTTTAAAAGTAGAAAAATATGTTGATAAAAAATGTGCATCTGTATTTGATATTTTGACCTATACAGTTATTGTTACAAATAGGAGTAGATATAAAACAGGAAATATATTTTTTAAAGATTATATTTCTAAATATATAGAATTTATAAAGAACACTGTAAAAGTTAATGGTATTATAAAATTTGGATTAGACCCACAACAAGGTTTTTACATAGGAAAAATAGATGGCAATTGTAAAAAAATAATATCTTTTAAAAGTGTAGTTTTACCAAATTCAGCATATAGAGTTATAAAGAATAACGCTAATATATACTATTATTATAAGTGTAATTTAGATAAATTTCCAACAAGAATATCAGTAGAAAGTAATAGTGTTTATACCAATATAGATAAAACTGTATTTAAGCAGTTGAATATAAGTAATACTCTAAAGATGCCTAAAAACCTAAAAGATATATTAGAAGTAAACATAAATAGTAAGATACTTGATGTTAAACCTATGAAAAATCCCACAAACAAAGGAAAAGATTTAAAACTATGCAATTTAATAGTTTTTGGTAGTATAGAATTTGAAATGGATTATAGTTGTAGAAATAGGCGTAAGTTTAAAATAGTAAACAAGTTTGATAATATTCAGAAAGAAAAATGTTTTGATAATGATTTACAAAATAATAATGAAAATATAAGTGATTGTAAGAAACAAACGAATTTTAATGAGAATAAAGTAAAAAAGATAATAAAAACTTTTGGGTTTTCTTGTTTTATTTGTTCACCAGTTGGAATTGTTTATGAGGATATGAAAAATATAAATATAAAAATTGAACATACATCTATAAACGAGTTAAACACAGATGAATTATTTATGAATACATCACTTTTATTGTACTATTAACTCTTCAAAGCTAAAATTTAAATTTATTAAACTGGCATTTTATTAAAAAAACATAGATATTGATATATATATTGTGTATACAAATAATTAATATAAATTCCTAATTTTAAGTGATTCTAAATAATAAATATACTTATAATATTTTAAAAGTGTAGATTTATGATAAAATAAGACAAATATGTTAAAAAAATGATAATCGTGGAGAACTTTTGCCTTCTTCAATTAATATATTATTATTAGTAATAACTTTAAAATTATATTACTATTATATAAAAATTGGCTTAAAAGAAGGTGAAAAAAGTAAATGAAAATATGCATAACAGTAGGTCATAGTATACTAAAGGGTAGTAAAAGTACAGGTGTAAGTGGCATAGTTGATGAATACAATTATAACAAAAAATTAGCTCCTATGTTAGCTGAGATGCTTATAAGTCAAGGTAATACAGTAGATGTAATAGTTTGTCCAGAAAGGCATTTCATGTCAGAAAGAGAAGAATTTTTCTATAGAGTACCAAAGGTAAATAGTGGCAAATACGATTTGTTAGTAGAACTACATTTAAATAAAAGCGATGGAACAAAATTTGGTACAGAAGTGCTTTATTATGGTAATGAAGGATTAGAATACGCTAAAAGAGTATCTAATAAACTTGGAGAATTATTTGAAAATAGAGGAGCTAAAAAAAGAGAAAATTTATATATATTAAGAAACACGAATCCAGTTGCAATACAGATTGAAAGTTTTTTCTGTGATAATGCGAATGATTGTAATAAAGCCAATGAAGCAGGTTATGATTATATAGCACGATTAATTACAGAAGGTATATTAAATAAAGATATAAGTATGTGAGATTATGGAGATTTAGGTGTTGATTAATACCTTTTAATTTTAGATGCAAACTCAAACATAATATATTAGTATAATTTAAACTTGCAAAAGATACATTAGTTCAGTTATCGACAAGAGATACCCCTTGAAAGTATTGATTTATCAATATATTCAAGGGGTATTTAAATATAAAGTTATAATTTATTTAGAACTAAATTATAACTTTATATAACATCTATTTTATTTAATTATAATAAATAATATAAAAATGTTACAACCTTGTATTATAATAATATAATGTAGAAAAATATAAGAGATAAGATAAATATAACAAGGTGGTAATATATGAAATATACATTTGAAAAATTTAAGTTAAATGAAAAGATATTTAAGTCATTGAAAAATTTAGAATATCATATACCTTCTAGAGTACAAATAGAGGTTATTCCAAAATTATTAAATGGTCAAAACATAGCAGTGCAATCAAAAACAGGAAGTGGAAAAACAGCAAGTTTTGCAATACCTGTATGTGAGAATATAGATGTAGAGTATAATAATATTCAAGCACTTATAGTGGTTCCAACAAGAGAATTAGCTTTACAGGTGAAAGAAGAGATATCAGGAATAGGGAGATTAAAGAAAGTAAGATGTAGTGCTATATTTGGTAAACAACCTATAAAAGAACAAATATCAGAATTAAAGCAAAGGGTTCATATTGTTGTAGCTACTCCAGGTAGAATAATTGACCATATAAATAAAGGTACTATTAAGTTGGAAAATATAAAGTATTTAGTAATAGATGAAGCTGATAAAATGTTTAATAAAGGTTTTGTTGAGCAAATGGAAAAAATATTATCAAGTTTGCCCAAAGAGAAAACAATAGGACTCTTTTCAGCTACAATGAACGAAGAGATAAAGTATATATGTGAAAAATATATGTCAAACTATGACATTATAAATATAGATGAAAATGAATATACAAACAATGAGAAAGTAAAACAAATAGAGGATATAATAATAAAAGTAAATGAAACGGATAAATATATAATTTTAAAAGAGTTAATATACAGTGAAAATCCAAAGAGTGTAATAATTTTTTGTAATACTAGAGAAAAAGTATCTAGATTATATAATAAAATGAGTAAAGATGGTTTTTTGGTAAGGCAGTTACATGCTGATTTATCACAAGAAAAAAGAATCTTTGTAATTAAAGATTTTAAAGATTTAAAGTTCAATGTGTTAGTTAGCAGTGATGTAGCATCTAGAGGAATACATATCGATGATATTTCTTTAGTTGTAAACTATGATGTACCTTATGATAAGGAAAACTACATACATAGAATTGGTAGAACTGGAAGAAAAGGAAGTAGTGGAAAGGCTATTACTATAGTAGATACAAGGGATGAAAGGTATATAGAGGGTATAGAAGAATATATAGGGTATAAAATATATGAAATGCCTACAATAGAAAAAAGTAAAATTATATTAGGTAAAAGATTGTTTGATGAATATTCAAAAGACCTTTTAAAAGAAGCATTAAAAAGAAAGAAAGTTAGTAAAAGTTATCAAAAATGCAAAGAGACAAAGATAAATTTAGAAGATGAAGTAGTAAGATTATATTTAAATGCTGGGAAAAAGAAAAAAATAAGAGTTTTAGACATAGTTGGGGCATTTAGTAACCTAAAAGAAATCGCTAATGATGATATAGGTGTAATAGAAGTTCAAGATTTGTGTTCATATGTAGATATATTAAATTATAAAGGCGATTTAATATCAAAAAAATATAAGGAAATATCTATAAAGAAAAAGATGGTTAAGGTAAAGAGAGATATGAGATAAATAAGGTTAAAATTGTGAATTAAATTTAATAAAATAAAATAATTTTATATTTTTAAAAAACTATTAAGTTACAAAACTTTAGAATGTAAGCTATAATAATTTTAAGTGTTTATAACAATAGTCACTGTGAATATAAGTTATAAATGTACAGGAGGAGGAAATGTATGGCATACTTTACTTATAATGACAAGAAATGCTACTATAATGAAATAGGAGATGGTATACCATTGCTTTTTTTACATGGTAATACTGCATCTTCTAAGATGTTTAATGAAGTAGTTGATTTTTACAAAGATGAATATAAGGTAATATTAATAGATTTTGTAGGTCATGGTCAATCTCAAATGGTAGATAAATTATCTGTAGATTTATGGTTTGATGAGGCTATGCAGGTTATATGTTTTTTAGAAAAAATGAATTATAAAAAGGTAAATATAATTGGTAGTAGTGGAGGCGCTCTCGTAGCGTTAAATGTTGCCCTTGAAAGACCTGACTTAGTTAATAAAGTAATATCAGATAGCTTTGAAGGAGAAGTCCCTTTGGAATCATTTGTAAAAAATGTGAAGATAGAGCGTGAAGAATCAAAACAAGATGCTGGTGCAAAAGCTTTTTATATTTATAATCAAGGTGAAAACTGGGAGAAAGTTGTAGATAACGATACAGAAGCTATTTTTGAACACTATAAAACTATAGGTAAATTTTTTCATAAACCTCTAGAAACTATGCAACCAGATGTACTTTTAACAGGTAGCAGAGAAGATGAGTTTGTATCTTTAGTATCTCCTGATTTTTTTGAAAATACTTTTTCATCAATTCTTGAAAAAATTAAAAATGGTAAAATGTACTTGTTTGATAAAGGTGGGCATCCTGCTATATTATCAAATGGATTAAACTTTGCAGATGTAGCAAAAAAATTTTTAAAAGAATAATTTAGTAATACGATTATTTAAAGTTTTAGGATTTACATAAAATGTAGCTTATCTATATAAATTTATTCTAAAATTTATATAGATAAGCTATAAGGTTAAATACTTTAATTAAATAAATCTATTATTTCATCATCAGACAAACTTTTCAATACACCTTCATTGGCTAATTCTCCATTTATAAATTGGTTTATAAGTTCTTTTTTACTTTCCTGTAATTTTATTATTTTTTCTTCTATTGTCCCTTTAGCAATTAACTTTATAACTTGTACTGAGTTTTTCTGACCAAATCTATGGGCTCTATCACTAGCTTGATTTTCTACTGATGGATTCCACCATGGGTCAAAGTGAATTACCATATCAGCAGATGTAAGGTTTAAACCAGTTCCGCCTGCTTTTAGAGATATTAAAAAAACTTTTTTATCCATACTTGTATTAAATGTATCTACAAGTTCAAGTCTTTCTTTAGCATTAGTCTTACCATCTATATAATGATATTCAATTTTGTACTTATCAAGTTCTTTACTTATGTTTTTAAGTACAGAGGTAAATTGTGAAAATAGTAATATTTTATGATTTTCATTTATACTGTCTCTAAGTATTTCTAAACATGTTTCAATTTTTGAACTTTTTTTGTTGTAATCTTTTACCACTATACTTGGGTCTAAACAAAGTTGTCTTAGCTTTGTTAAGTAAGAAAAGATAACTATTTTATCTTTTTTTAGATTTTTATCTTTTATTTTATCTTGTATATCTTTTGCATATACACTATATATCTTTTTCTGTTCTTTATTCAACTCGACAAAAAAGTTTTTCTCGATTTTATCTGGAAGCTCTTTCATGACTTGTTTTTTACTTCTTCTTAGAATAAAAGGTTTTATAAGTTTTTTTAAATTTTTAACATTATCTTCTTTATTTATAAATAACTCTTGAAATTTTGTTTTACTATATAAATAACCAGGCATTATAAAATCAAATATAGACCATAATTCTAGCAAATTATTTTCCATAGGAGTTCCAGTAAGTGCAAATTTATTTTCTGCATTTATACTTTTTACAGATTCTGTTACTAGAGCTACTGGATTTTTAATATTTTGAGCTTCATCTATGATACAATAATCAAACTTTATTTCACTATATTTTTCTAAATCATTTCTAAGAGTTCCATATGTTGTAAGTATTACATCAAAATTTTCTAACTCCATAAAGCACTTTTCTCTATCTCTTTTACTTCCATGTATCAATAAAACTTTTATGTCTGGAGAAAATTTTTCAAATTCATTTTTCCAATTATAAATAAGAGATGTGGGTGTAACAATAAGACTCTTTTTATTGGATAATGATAATAAAAATGTAATAGTCTGTATTGTTTTACCAAGACCCATTTCATCAGCTAATATACCACCAAATTTATAATAATCTAAAACTTTAAACCAGTTAAAACCATTTACTTGATAGTCACGAAGCTCTGCTTTTAAATTGTTTGGAATATCTAAATTTATACTATCAAAATTTCTGAATTTTTCACAAATATTATCTAATTCCTTTTTGCCATCTATAAATTTTAAATTTTTACCTTTTATCATATCATTTATATATAGAGCTTTATTATTATGAATTTTATTATTTTTTGATTTATCTATTATATCTAGATTTTCAACTAATTCAAAAAAGTCTTGTGTTTCTCTTTCTGATAAATCTATAAAGTTCCCATCTTTAAGCTTATAAAAAGTACGTTTTTCTTGAAAAGCTTTCAGAATAGATTTGTACTCTTTTGGATTTATATCAGATATATTAAAATTAAATTCTAAGTAATTTTGATTAGTTTGATTAATTGAAGCCTGAATTGATGAAGAATTATATATCTTTTTCAATTTAAACTTCTCAGAATAGTATATATCTCCAAATTCTTTTAAAGATTCTAATTGTGAATCTAAAAATGTAAATAGGTCATAATCACTTCCTTTGAATACATAACTGTTATTTTCTTTTACAAATTGCGAAGAAGTTATTTTATTTTCAATTTTAACTTCTTTTTGTGTATTGGGAAGTATAAATTTTTTTTCTTCATTGTCATATATATACTTTATGTCACAACATATGTTTCCATCAATCATATCAAAGTAGAATTCAGCTTTAAAATCATTTGTTATGTTATTTGTTATATTATCATCTAAATAAACTTCTTGAGATATAGATTTTAATCTAGGTACTAATAGACCTAAAACATCTTTAGAATCCTCTTTGTCAAACTTTAATTCTTTAGATTTTGATAATACTTGATAGATTTTTGAATAATCATGAGCTTTTTTATGTGATAGCAAGTAGATATTATCATCATATAAAAGTACATCATTTTTTTTGGTAAGTGGAACAGGTAATGAATCTTGAGAAGATAAGATTATTTTATCTTCTATATTTTTAAAATTAAATGTTACTGGCAAGGTATCATTTAATATCTTTGGATGGTATTCTTTTTTAGAAAAAATAAGTGTAAAATCTTTGTATTTAATAGCATTTAAAAACTGTTTTAAAGAACTTGCATTTATCTCCATAAACTTCTTTGAATATGATGAAGAAAAATTGTATGAAAGATTTGTACCATATTCTTCTATAATATCTACCAATTTTTCATCTTCATCAGCAAAATAATGAATGCTGGGATTATAAATAAATTTTTTTCCAAAATCTAATTCATATCCATTAAGTTTTGAATATGCAAATTCAGTAATATTTTTTAGAATATACATTTTATCAATTCCAATTTTAAATTCGGCAATTGCTTTATTTGAATCAACATTTATTAATACATCTAAGTTAACTCTTTCTCTTTTAGTGTTATCTAAAAAAGAAAGCAGTTGTTTACTTAAGTCTAAGTCAATTTTAGAATTAGTGTTAGACGTTTTATCATTATTATCACCCAGTATATCTATTAAAATAGGAGGAACATCTTTTTTATTTTTTATTTGTTTTAAGCTTTTTATAACAATAGCAACTATATGTTTACATATGAAAATTCTCTGATTTACACCCTTTGATTGACAATCAGCACAGCTACAATCATTTTCAATTATTTTAAAGTGTCTTATATCTATAGTTATTGAACTAAAATAAAAGCTATAATTATCTTCAGAATTGACTCCACCACGAAATGTCAGTAGATTATTTTGTAGGTCATCAATATCTATATCTATATAATCAACCAAATGATTAGTGTAATATTTTACACCTCTTGACCACCTTGATGGCTCTGTATTTCTTTTTATTAATTTATATATCATATCTATTTTCATTTTATTCACCTTACCTCACTGTATATATTATAATCTAAATGCATTTAATTTACACTCTAAATCTGCAGCTTAAATCAAAGTATATATAAATAGCTTTTATCTATCACAAGATATATGTAAATAACAATTTACTATTAGATTTTTATCTTATTATCTTATACACTATGAATGAAAAATAATTATTTAAATAAATATTAAAAATATAAGGCTTTATTATTAAAGTATTCTTGATATTATAATATATAAGATTTAAAATATGATATTTGAATAAAAAGGATGTATAATAAGTTTAATAATTATATTTATTAGGAAAGGAGAGAGTAGATATGAATAATTGTAATTTGCTTAAAGCTAAGATACCATGTGAAGAAACTGGCATAGAAATAAAGAGAACTTTGTGCGATATTTGTTCTCCAGGGATACATTGTGGAATTGATGCATATGTTAAAGATGGTAAAATAATAAAAATAGAAGGTACAAAAGGACATCCAATGAACAAAGGATTGCTATGTACAAAAGGTCTTTGTAATAGAGAGTATATCTATAGAGAAGATAGAATAAAGACACCACTAAAGAGAATTGGTAAAAGAGGTGAAGGTAAGTTTAAGCCAATATCATGGGAAGAGGCTTATAGTGAAATAGGAGAGAGATTAAATAAAATAAAAAGTGAATATGGGGCAAAACATGTAGCCTTTTTTACAGGTTATGGGAAGTGGTATAGACCGTTTTTACAAAGGTTTTCATCTTCATTTGGTTCTCCTAATTATGGTACAGAATCTAGCTCATGCTCAACATCAGCACAGATGGCGGGAAATGTTGCGACTGGGAGAAACTTTACAATGCAAGATATGGAAAATGCAAAAACTTACTTAGGGTGGGGATTTAATCCATACTATTCTAAATTTTTAAATAGTGTAAATCTTACAAAATTAAAAGAAAAAGGTCTAAAATTTATAATTGTAGACCCTAGAATAACACCAACAACTCAAAAAGTAGCAGACCTACATTTAAGAGTTAAACCTGGAACTGATGGAGCTTTAGCTCTTGGTATGGCAAATCTATTTATACAAAGAGATTTAATAGATAAAGAATACATAGAAAAACATGTATATGGATTTAATGAATATAAAGAATATGTAAAATCATTTGATTTGGATACTGTAAGTAAGATTACAGGTGTTTCTAAGAATAACATAATAAAAGCTGTAGATATGTTGTCTCAAGGTCCATTTTGCATAAATGAAAGTGCAGCTCCAATCGTTCATCATCAAAATGGATTTCAAAATTACAGAGCAATGATGTCTTTATCTGCTATAACAGGTAATTATGACAGGACAGGTGGCAATATACCAAAACAAGACTACTTTGCTGGTAAGTTAGGTGGATTTCAAGCACTAGAAAAAGAGTTTGTAAAAGAAGTTTTACCCAAAAATATAAATGAAAGAATTGGTGGAGAAAGGTTTCCTCTATGGAATGAAATGGTGACTCAATTTCAGGCTATGGATTTAACTAGACAAATAGAAGAAAAAACACCTTACGAAATAAGAGCTTTGTTTTGTCATGGAATAAATGCTAGAATGTTTCCTAATTCTGGTAGACTGTTCAAAGCATTAGATACTGTAGATTTTTTTGTGAATATAGATTTATTTATGACAGATGCATCAAAATATGCAGATATACTTTTACCTGCATGTACATCTTTTGAAAGAGAAGAATGTAAGAGTTATCCAGGTGGATATATTACATATACTAAAAAGGTTATTGACACACTATATGATTCGAAATCAGATGTAGAAATACTTTCAGATTTAGCAAATGTTATGGATATAGAGGATGACTTATTAAAGGCAGGTTATGAAGCAAGTATAAGACACATGTTCAAAGATACGTGTGTAGATGTAGATAAGCTTAAAGAAAGTGATTTACCATTAAAATGTAAAGACTTTAAACCATATATAGTAGGTTCATATACAAGAGATGGATATGATACTAGTACATCTAAGTTTGAATTAAAATCTGTAATTATTGAAAAATATAAAGATTCTGGGTTAGATGCACTACCAACATATAGAGGATTTAATGATGATATAGATAATGATTATACTCATCTATTGACATCAGGAGCAAGAATTCCAAATGCACTACATTCAAGACTTCATGACATAAAACTTTCAAGACTATTAAAAAATAAAGCTAGCTGTGATATTTCTAGTCTAGATGCAAAAGAATTGGATGTTATTAATGGAGATTATATAAAAATAACTACTAAGATAGGAAGTTTAAATGTAAAAGTTAATGTTACAGATAGAGTCTTATACAGAAATATACATATGTATCATGGATACAGAGAAGCTGATGTAAATAGCATTATTTGTGATAATTTTGACCCTTATAGTGGATTCCCTGCATATAGAAGTTGTAAGTGTAAGATTGAAAAGGTGAATAGATAGATGGAGGGATATAATGAAAAGTTTATTTAAATTTAATAAAGAATTATGTACAGCATGTGGAGCCTGTTTGCTTGCTTGTGTAGACCAAAATGATAATAATATAGATAATGGCGAACTTTTTAGACGTGTATTTACAATGGAAGATGGTGTAAACATAGAATATTTTTCATTAGCATGTATTCATTGTGATGAGCCAAAATGTTTGGATATATGCCCTAAAGACTGCTTTAAAAAAGAAGATGGGTTCGTTGTATTAGATAACCAAAGTTGTATAGGATGTAAACTTTGTGAAAAAGCTTGTGAATATGGAGCTTTGAATTATGGCAAGGATGGCAAGGCAAATAAATGTAATGGGTGTGTTGAAAGACACGAATGTGGTATGGATTCACCTTGTGTAATGGTATGTCCTACAGGAGCATTAAAATTTAATAAATAAATTAAAAATTATACTTAAATATAAGATGTTTTTTATGAAAAGCTACATTGAGTTTGTATTATAACAAACTTAATGTAGTTTTTTTATGGATATAGTTGGATACTATAATATGCTTATTGGAGATAGTTTTTTGCTATTGGACAAAGAATGGAAAACATATTAAACTTATGTTGTTCAAAGTCGAAGTATAATATAATAAATAGAAAATTGTATTATATTTGTAGTATATAAATAAGGGGTATTGAAATGGAAAATACAAATACATTAATTTTAAAAAATATTATTCATTATTATCAATCCAAAAATGGAGAACGTATACATGCTATTAATGATATAGACCTTTCTGTAAAAAAAGGAGAATTTTTAGCTATTGTTGGTTCTAGTGGATGTGGAAAAAGTACACTTTTAAACATAATGTGTGGCATGTTAAAACCTACAAAAGGAGAAGTCTTAATTGATGGAAAACCATTGCATTTTGGAAGACATAAAATAGGATACATATCACAGATGGATACTTTACTTCCTTGGAGAAAGATAGTTGATAATATTGCTCTTGGTCTTGAGATAAGGGGAGAAGATAAGAAACATAGGATAGAATTGGCAAAAGAGCTTATGCAAACTAGTGGTTTAGCTGGTTTTGAGGAAAAATATCCATATGAGCTTTCTGGAGGGATGAGAAAAAGGGCTATCATAATGCGTGCTTTAGCACAGGACCCAGATGTTATTTTTATGGATGAACCTTTTGGTCCATTGGATGTATTTACGAGAGAATTGCTACAGGATGAAATTTTAAATATTTGGGAAAAAAGAAAAAATACTATTGTGTATATTACTCATGATATATCAGAAGCAATAACATTAGCAGATAGAATTATACTTATGAGTTATAGACCTTCATCTATTAAATCAGAATATATTGTAGATTTACCTAGACCACGCAATAATATTGAAAGCAAATCAAGCCCTCAATTTATAGAGTTAGAAAAGCAAATTTGGGATGATATAAAGTCAGAAGTAATAAAAGGAAGAAAAGAGGAGATGGGTGAGTATGGAGCTTAAAAAAATACTAAAAAAATGTTATTGTTTAATTTTTATAGCAGTTTTTTTAATGATCTGGGAATATCTATCTGACAATAATCTCATTAATACCTTTTTCTTTAGTTCACCATTAAGCATTATAAAAGATTTAATAGCTATGTTTAGTACAGGTGAAATATGGCCTCATATTTATATAACATTAAAAGCTTCATTATTTGGTTTATTTTATGGTGTAGTATTTGGAGTAATAATAGCATTTTTATTTGGGAATATACCAATTTTAGCAGATATATTTGACCCAATATTAGTAGGATTATATGGATTACCAAAACTATCACTTGGGCCTTTATTTATAATTTGGTTTGGAATAGGGTTACAAGCTAAAATTTTTATGGCTGCAATAATGGTGTTCTTTTTGGTGTTTTTTAATGCATATGCAGGATTTAAAAATGTAGATATAAATTTAATCAATACATTAAAAATTATGGGGGCATCAAAGTTGCAGATTATACAAAAAGTAATATTACCTTCCTGTATTCCTTGGATTATGGCTAGCTTACGTTCAGGAGCAGGAGCTTCAGTTTTAGGTGCTATAGTTGGAGAATATCTAGGCTCTAATCAGGGGTTAGGATGGATGGTACAAGCAGCTGGAGGAGTTTACAATATTACAAGAGTATTATCTTGTATCTTTTTAATGATGTTTATAATGTCAATGCTTGACTATATATTAAAACATGTGGAAAAAAGAATTTTAAGATGGAGAGAGAGTATTGACTAAAAAATAATGTGAGGAGAGAAAGTATGAAAAAGTTTATTTCAATTTTGTTATGTGGTGTTATGTTATTAGGTATGGTTGCATGTAACTCTGGAAAAGAAGAAGACAAAAGTTCAAACAATGCTAAAAAAGAAACAAAACAATTAGAAAAAGTTAAAGTATCTGAACCAGTTAGAGGTGAGCTTTGGGGACCAGCATACTTAGCAAAGGCACTAGGGTTCTTTGAAGAAGAAGGTTTGGATGTAGAATTTGTTACAGTTCAAAGTGATATGCCAACAGCACCAGTGCTATCTGGAGATGCTCAATTTGGTCTATATGGGCCAGAGATGATTTTAGGTTTTAATGAAAAAAATCAAGGTACTAAATTATTACTTTCAACTACACAAAAATATCCATATTCATTTGTGGTAGCACCAAAATATAGCAGTGTAAAAGATATGAAAGGGAAAACTATAAATGGTGCTGATAGTGGTTCATCTCCTAGAGCATTTGTACGTTCTGTGTTAAAAGAAAATGGTCTTAATCCAGATACTGATGCTACATATGTAAATCTTCCAAACTCAGCACTAGTTGCAGCTTTGGAAAAAGAAGATGTTGCAGGTAGTTATGTATCTCCATCTGCTCGTAAAATTGTACTTGATGCAGGTAATAAGCTAGTTGAAGATATATATAATCCAGAAGTTCATAAAAAATTAATTGGTTCTGAAAATTATGAAATGTATATAACATTTACTACAGACAAATATATAAAAGAGAATCCAGAAACAGTACAAAAATATGTGAATGCTATATATAAAGCTATATTATGGACAAATGAAAACTCTGCAGAAAAAATAATAGAAACATTGAAACCATTATTCCCAGGAAATGAAATGCTTGAAGATTCTGTAAAAGAAATAAAAGATAATAATATATATTCTAAAGATGGAAGCTTCACTGATGATGGATATGCAGCTATAAATAGAATGTCTATGGCTTCAGGAGTTATTAAAAAAGAAGTACCTCGTGAAAAGGCTATAGATGATACTTTCTTAAAAAATGCTCAAAAAAATGTTAAGTTAGATAAATAGATGCAGAGAAAGAAATTGCCTTAAAAGCTGAAATTTTTAAGGTGATTTTTTCTATGTTACTATAATAATTTATCAAACAATATATTAACTTAGGAGATGATGATGATGAAATTAACTTCTGCTGAAAGAATGAAAGCATTAATGAATAAAGAAAAATTAGACCGTATACCAGTTAATCCAAATGTTACTTTATATGCTGCTAATATTTCAAATTATTCTTCAAAAGAATATTATATGGAACCTGAAAAAGCTTTTAAAGCTCAAATGTGTTCAATAAATTTGCATAATTACGATGCTACTCCAGGTTATGCAATTCCAGAATGGCAAACTTGGGATTTTGGTGGTGAATTGATGTTTTCAGAAGCTCCAAGAATAAGACTACCAAAAGTAATAAGAAGACCTATAGAGGATATAAAAGATGTTAAAAACCTAAAAATACCTGATGTGAACACTGCACCATCAGCAATTAGGTCTTTGGAATTTTCTAAAATATGTGTGGAAAATGGGTTTGGATTTTCGGTTCCATCAGGTTCTCCATTTGGAGGAGTGCAAAGTATTTTAGGAACAGAACTACTATTAAAATCCTTAAGAAAAGACCCTGAAGTAATACATCATCTTCTTAGAATGGTGACTGATTACATGATGGCAATAACAAAGAGAAGTATAGATACATTTGGTGTAGAAAAAATATCAACATTTTCAGCATATCCTATGGAATCTCATGGAATAATTTCTTCAAAAGATTTTGAAAGATTCTCTATTCCATATATAAAAGAGATTCAAGATATGTATCAAGAATGGGGTATTAAGAAATGGATAGTACATCTTTGTGGAGACCATAAGGAAAATTTAAAATACTGGACGAATGAATTAAAATTACCAAGCAGAACTGTATTTACATTAGGTTATGAGATGGATATGAGGGAGACAGCAGAAATTTTGGGTGATGAATACATTATTGGTGGAAATGTAAGAAACTCTATTATACATTCAGGAAAACCTGAAGATGTATATGAAGAGAGTAGAAAAGCAATTGAACAAATGAAATATTCTCCAGGAGGATTTATATTGATGCCAGATTGTGCATTAACTCCTCTTGCTCCAGCATGTAATGTACAAGCTATGGTGAGAGCAGTAGAAGATTTTGGAAGATATGATTAAGAGATTTATATTAACATTATGAAATAGACTCTTTGAATATATGTTAGTTAGTAAATAGATTTTTCATATTAGACAAAAAATAATAAAAATATTAAATTTAAGATAAGATAAATTATTTTAACATAAAAGTATTTAAAAAATGACTTTATAGTTACTATTATTGTTTAGTTTTAAACATTGAAAAATGAAAATTAAATTGGTTAAGGGGGAAATATCTATGAGTAAAGAAAAAGAGGAATTGTTAAAAAAATTAGCTCATAATGTAGTTGAGATGGAAGAAGAACAAGTAATAGAGATAGCTGAAGAGTATTTAAAACAAGACTTTGACGCATTTGAAGGAATAGATAAAGGGCTTTCTGTTGGAATGCAAAGAGCTGGCGAGTTATATGAAGAAGAGGAATATTATGTTCCAGAACTACTTTTATGTTCAGATGCGATGAATGCAGGTATTGATGTTTTAAAACCTCATATTAAAAAAGAAGATTCAAAGAAAACTGGAAAAATAGTAATGGGCGTTGTACAGGGGGATACTCATGATATTGGAAAAAATATAGTGAAAATAATGTTAGAAACAGCTGGATTTGAAGTCTATGATTTAGGAAGAGATATACCTATGATTGAATTTGTTGAAAAAGCTAAGGAAGTAAATGCCGATATTATAGCGATGTCTACTCTTATGACTACAACTATGGATAATATGGAAGTTTTAATAGAAGATTTAAAAGGTCAAGGAATAAGAGAAAAATTTAAAATAATGATAGGTGGAGGTCCTATATCTGAAAGCTATGCTAAAAAAATAGGAGCAGATGGATATTCGACATCAGCAGCAAAGGCTGTTGAATTAGCAAAAAAATTAGTATCCTAAGAGTTATTTATATTACATAAAAAGGATGGTAAATTAATTTGTATACTTGCAAAGAGAGATTATTAAAGGTTTTAAATAGAGAGTCTGTTGATAGACCTCCTTGTATTTGTCCTGGTGGTATGATGAACATGGTTGTAGAAGATGTGATGGACATGAAAGGAATAAGTTGGCCTGATGCACATTTTGATGCTATTAAAATGGCAGAACTCACTTATGGTATCTATGAAAATGATGGTTTTGAAAATTGTGGAGTACCATTTTGTATGACTATAGAAGCTGAGTCAATGGGAGCAAAAGTTGACTTTGGAACTAAAATTACAGAGCCTAGAGTAAACTTTTATCCTATGGACACAATATCTGATTATGTAAAATTAAAAGAACTTGATGTAAATATTGGACGAGCAAAAGTTGTTATAGATGCAATTAAGTATTTAAAAAATAAAGATAGTGATGTACCTATCATTGCCAATGTAGTTGGTCCAATAAGTGTTGCTACATCTTTAATTGAACCTACTATATTTTATAGAGAATTAAGAAAAGATAGAGAAAATGTTCATAAGTTTTTAGAGTTTGTTACAGAAAATATAATTAAATTTGCAAGGGCACAAATTGAAGCAGGTGCAGATTTAATAGCTATTGCTGACCCAAGTGCTACAGGAGAAATACTTGGACCTAAAAAATTTGAAGAATTTGTGGTTCCATATATAAATAGAATATTAGATTCATTAAGTGAAGGTAAAAATAATATTCCAAGTATAGTACATATTTGTGGGAGATTAAAAACTATATATCCTCAATTGAATAGTATTCATAGTTTAGGGATAAGTTTTGATTCAATAACTGATGAAAAACAGGTTGTATTAAATGTTCCTAACAAAGCGATTATTGGTAATGTAAGTACATATGCTCTTGAATATGGAACTGAGGATAAGGTTGGCGAAATAGGAAGAAGATGTATAAAAAATGGTATAAATATTTTATCTCCAGCATGTGGAATAGGAGCTAGGACTCCGATTAAAAATATACAATCAATGGTTCTGAGTGCACGAGAAAGTGAATGTTAAGCATATGGTAGGTGTCAAAATGTACATATTAACTGTAAATGATGGATATGGAGAACAAAAAAGATTAAACTTTGATTCTGGAAAAAATTTGTTAGAAGTTTTAAAAGAAAATGGAATAATGATTGAAAATCCTTGTGCAGGTAAAGGGTATTGTGGAAAATGCAAAGTTAAAATCTTAAGTAATATTAAAGATAAGAATTTAGAGGAACAAAGAAGGTTTTTAAGTGAGGAAGAAGTTTTAAATAATATTAGGTTAGCATGTTTATATCAAGTAGATGGAGATATTGATATAGAATTGTTACATGATGAAAAAAAGGTAGAAGTATTAGATGAAGGGTATATGCCTAAGTTTGATTTAAGCCCTGCTGTAAGAAAAGAATGCAAGATATTTTCAGAAAAATTTCTTTTACAAAGTGACGCAGTAGAAAGTTTGTTATTAGAAGATAAAGAAGGTTTACCTTTAAATGTAATAAAGAGTTTTTCTAACTTAAAAGAAGGAGAAACTTTTACAATAACTAGATATGATGGAAAGATTATATCCATAGAAAATGGAGATACAAGAAGTTTGATGTATGGATTTGCAGTTGATATTGGGACCACTACTATGGTGGTATCATTAATAGATTTAAATACTGGTAAAGAAATTAAAAGTGCTTCTTCTATAAATCCTCAAAAAAGCTATGGATTAGATGTATTATCAAGAATTAATTTTGCATCAAAAGAGAAAAGTGGAGCAGAAATTCTAAGTAAAGTAGTTGTTGAATGTTTAAATAATCTATTTAATTATTTGTGTGAGGATAATAAAATAGCAAAGGAAAATATTTATGATATATCAATTGCTGCAAATACTACAATGTTACATTTACTATTAGGGATAAATCCTAAAAGTTTAGGAGTAAATCCATATAGACCAATATTTAAAGATAGTAAGACTTTTTTAGCTTCAGATATAGGTTTAGAAATATCAAATTATACAAGGCTTTATTGTTTACCAAGTGTGTCTGCATTTATAGGAGCTGATATTACTGCAGGTGCTATTGTTGCAAATTTAAAAAAGGTAAATCAAAAAATACTTTTCATAGATATAGGAACTAATGGAGAAATGATTTTATCTGATTGTGGAAAATTAATAGCATGTTCATGTGCTGCTGGACCTGCATTAGAAGGAATGAATATAACTTGTGGGGTACGAGCAGGTGAGGGAGCTATTGAGGGAATAAGTATTAAAGATGAGGAGATACAAATAGATATTATAGGAGATGGAAATCCAAATGGTATTTGTGGAAGTGGTATTTTAGATTCTATATCTGAAATATATAAAGCAGGTTTGATTAATAAGAGCGGAAGGCTAAAGAAAAAAGACGATTTTGATGAAAATAATTTTCTTAAAAATCTTTTGGTAGAGGATGGTAAAAAGAGAAGTATAGTATTATCTAAAAAACATAATATATATATTACTCAAAATGATATTAGACAAGTTCAGTTAGCAAAAGGGGCTATTTTATCTGGTATTTTATCTATGTTACATAATTTAAAATTAAACCCTAAAGATATTGATAAAGTAATAATAGCAGGTCAATTTGGAGCACATTTAAAAGTTGAAAGTATTGTTGGTGTACGAATGGTTCCTATAGAATTTAAAGATAAAATTAGTTATATTGGAAATTCCTCTAAAAGTGGTGCAATTTTATGCCTTTTAGATATATCGAAAAGGTCTGAAGTAAATGATGTTTTAAAAACATGTGATTACTTAGAATTATCACTATTAGAAGATTATGAACGTTTATTTGCAAGTTGTTTAAGTTTTGATATAAATAATTTGAGTAAATAAGTAAGTGGAGGTGAGTTAAAATTAAAGAAAAATACAATTTTAAATGTACATATGATACTACAGGAATGGAAGAGTTAAAATTTCTAAAGGAAAATAATCTAAAAATACCAGATGTCTATCTAAAGTGTGGTGAAATGGTAAAGGCTACAAAACTTTTAAAAGAAAGTACAAAAAATAGAGTTTGTTATCTTCCATTATGTGACACTATGTGTGCACAAAGTTTAGGGGCAAACATTTTAATTGATGAATTGAGTACACCAAGAGTAAAAAACTATAAATACAATAATATTGAAGAATTATTAAATCTTCAAAAAGTTAATTTAGATGAAGTAGAAGCTAATGAAGTATTAAAGGCAATAAAAAAATTATCATCTGAAAACGAAGATGTTATTTTAAGCATCGAAGGTCCAATTACTATTTTGAGTAGCTTAATAGACTTAACAACTATAGTAAAAGCTTTGAAAAATAGAAAAAATGATTTATACAAAATTCTTGAATATGTAAAAGATTTTATTGTAGAGTATGCTGTTAAAGGAGTAGAATCTGGAGCTAAAATTATATCTTATGCTGACCCAACTGGAAATATGGATATTTTAGGTAAAAGAACTTTTTGTAACTTAAGTAGTGATATAACAATAGAGATATTTAAAGAACTACAACAGAAAATAAATGGTAAAGCAAGTATACATATCTGTGGAAGAACAACAACTTCACTTTTGAATTTAGGACTTATGGAGATTGAAGAACTTAACTTTAACAATAATATGACTTATGCAGATGTTCTATTGAAAGAAGATATATGTAAAGGAAGAATGTTTGGACAAAATTGTATTAAAAATACTAATAAAAGTGTATTCAATGAAAAAACATATACAGTCAGCATATTATAAGCACTTTAACTTTGAAGTAATATAAATTTTGATTATTGGGGCGTGTTGAGATGAAAATATTAAAAGATGAATTAACACCTAAAGAAAGGGCAATTTTATATAAATCAGGAAAAGAAGTTGATAGATTACCATGTTCATTTTCTTTATCTGAAACAGCACCTGTTATGTATGGATTAAATATAAGTGATTATTATTATTCTTCAGAAATGATGATTGAAATGGAACGAAATTTAGCAAGAGATTTTAATGTAGATTCTATGGGTGTAGGTTTAGGTCTTAGAGGTATAGGAGAAGCCCTTGGTTCTAAGTTAAAATATCCTAAGGATTCAGTCTCTTTTATAGTTGAACCTGTACTCAAAGATTATTCAATGCTTGATTCTTTAGATATAATAGACCCCTATAAAGATGGGAGAATGCCAGCCATTATAGAAGCATTAAAAGTCTTAACAGAGGAATTTTCAAATGAAAGATTTGTAGGTTCAAGTTTAGCAGGTCCAATAAGTAATGTTGTAGCTATAAGAGGAGCTGAGAATATATTAAAGGATACTGTTAAAAATAAAGAAAATTTACATAAACTTTTAAAATATACAGTAAAATGTATGCTAAGATACACAGAAGTAATTTATAAAGAATGTGGGTCAAATGTCAGTTTAGCTGAACCAGTAGCTTCATCTAATCTGATAAGCTTAATGCAGTTTAAGGAATTTGTAAAACCATATTTAGAAGAATTTGTATTAGGAGTTAAAGAAATTACAGGTTCAGCACCATCTATACATATATGTGGAAAGACTAAAGATAGATGGCAAGACTTAGTTGATGTAGGTCTTTCTGCGTTTAGTGTTGACAATTGTGAAGATTTAGAAGAAGTTAAAAAAGCAATTGGAAACAGTATGGGCATCTCTGGGAATGTGCCACCAGTAGAAGTTATGAGAAATGGAAGTATTAATGATGTAATGGAATCAGTAAAGGAGTGTATCTTAAAGGGAAGTGATAATCCATGTGGATTTACATTATCTCCTGGATGCCAAATTCCAGTAGGAACTCCTATTGAAAACATACATGCATTTATGAATGCTGCTAGAATGTACAGTAAAAATGCTGTAAAAGGTAAATTATGTACATTTTAAATATTAATAAAAATATCATTGGAGGAAGTCATGAAAATTAAAAAATTAATCAGTTTATCACTAATAGCTATATTATCATTATCATTAGTAGCATGTTCTGGAAATAATAATGAAAAAAAAGAAAGTGAGTCTGCAAAAAAAGAAGTAAAAACTGTTAAAGTAGGGACATCTGACCCTATTATAAAAGAAATGTTAGATGCAGTACAAAAAGATTATTTAAATGATGGTTATAAAATGGAAGTTACTCTTTTTGATGGAGATATAATAAGTCCAAATAGTGGAGTTGCTGAAGGAACTCTTGATGCTAATTTCTATCAACATAGTGCATTTTTAGCGCAATTTAATAAAGATAAAGGTACAGATTTATCAGCAGTAGGAGAGCCTATTTATTATTCAAAAATGGGTGTATACTCAGATAAATTAAAAAGCCTAAATGATGTTAAAGATAATATGAAAGTTGCTATACCATCAGATGCAACTAATAAATCAAGAGCATTAGTTTTATTAGCAGATGAAGGTTTAATTAAATTAAAGGATGGTGTCAAAACTTATAGTCCTTTAGAGGTAGTTGAAAATAAACATAATTTAGAATTTGTAGAAATGGATACTGTAAAAATTCCAAGTGCACTTCCAGATGTAGATTTGGGAGTGGTTAGAGCAATACAAATAATGAAATCTGATAAAGACCCAGAAAATGCTTTGGCTTTTGATAAACATGGACAAGAATATGGTATAGTTTTAGCTACTAAAAGTGAAAATAAAGACCAAGAGTGGGCTAAAGCTTTAGCTAAAGAGTTAAAAGGAGAAAAAGTAAAAGCTGTAATAGAAAAAAATTATGGAACTACATCAGTTCTTATAGAAGATAAATAACATAATTTTTAGATTTAACTATTTAAAAGAATTAAGCTGTTTTATGTGTGTATAAAAAACAGCTTAATTCTATGTGAAAAATTTGAGGTGATTATTTGATAAATGTGTCTAAATTGTATAAATCTTTTGGAAGTTTAGATGTGTTAAAAGATATATCTCTTTCTATAGAGCAAGGCGAAATATTTGGTTTGATAGGGAAAAGTGGTGCTGGGAAATCTACACTTTTAAGATGTATAAATCTATTGGAAGATTATGAAAAGGGTGAAATTTTGGTGGATGGATGTGAAATAAAAAACAATTCACATCGCAAAATCAGAGAATACAGAAAGAATATAGGAATGATATTTCAACATTTTTCTCTATTAGAAAGACAAAATGTATATAATAATATAGCTATTCCAATGAAGTGTTGGGGATATAAAAAAGATGAAATAGAAAAAAAAGTAATGGAACTTGTAAAAATAGTAGGTATCTCGGATAAGATATATCAAAAACCTAAAGAGTTGAGTGGGGGACAACGTCAGAGAGTTGCCATAGCTAGAGCTTTATCACTGGAACCTAAAATTTTACTTAGTGATGAAGCTACATCTGCACTTGACCCAGAAACCACAAAATCTATACTATCACTTTTGAGAGAAATAAATGAAAGACTAAACATAACTATAGTGTTAGTTACTCATCAAATGGATGTTATTCGAGAAATATGTAACAGAGTAGCTATATTAGAATATGGCAAGATAGCTGCAATAGGAGATGTCCAAACGTTATTCTTAAACCAACCAGACTGTTTAAAGAGGCTTTTAGGAGAGCAATCAGAAGTTATGCCAGAAGAAGGTGTAAATATAAGAATTTTATTTAAACATGATAAAGCTAAAAATACATTAATTCCAGAAATGGCAAAACAAATTCCTGTTAATTTTTCAATTGTGTCTTCTAAGCTAGAAAAATTTAGAGATGATATTATAGGTACTACTGTTATAAACATGGATGCTAGAGATATAAAAACAGTTATTGAGTATTTAAATAGTAGATGCATAATTTGGGAGGTCTTAGATAATGGATAATCCAAGTCTTGTAATAAAAGAAATAATAATTCCGGCAGTATTTGATACCATTTATATGGTTACATGGGCTACTATTATATCTTCTATAATCGGTTTTATATTAGCTATTGTATTAGTAGAAACTTCAAATGGAGGACTTAGACCTAATAAATATATATATAAGATTTTAGACTTGATGATAAATATAATTAGGTCATTTCCATTTATCATATTGGCAGTGTCTATAACTCCAATTACAAGATTCGTAGTAGGTACTTCTATTGGAAAACAAGCAGCTATGTTACCTCTTATAATAGTTGCATCTCCATTTATAGCCAGATTGATTGAAAGTAATCTTAGAGAAGTAGACAAAGGTATGGTTGAAGCAGCTAAATCTTTTGGTGCTTCAAATTTACAAATAATGTTTAGTATTATGTTTAGAGAAGCTATACCATCTATATGTTCAAGTATAACTCTTGCAACTGTATCAATACTTGGTAGTTCTGCTATGGCAGGAGCACTAGGAGCAGGAGGTTTGGGGTCAGTTGCTCTAATATATGGCTATCAAACATTTAACGATACTATAATGTATGGAACTGTAATTATAATAATTATAATGGTACAAGTGATTCAAACTGTTGGAAATGTATTATATAAAAAATTGAAATAAAATTAGATTTAAAAGGAGAGAACAAAATATGAAAAAGCTTAAGTTAATTATTATGCTTGTTTTAGCATCATCACTTTTAATTACTGGATGTTCATCAGGAAATAATAAAAATAAAGAGGAGCAAAAAACTATAAGAGTTGCTACATCAGGAACGTATTTTCCTTTTGCTTTTAAAGAGAAAGATAAACTTAAAGGATTTGAAGTAGATTTCTGGAATGAATTTTCTAAACGAACTAATTGTAAAGTTGAATGGGTATTAACTGATTTTAGTGGATTATTTGGATTATTAGAAGCTGATAAAGCGGATGTAATATCTGCTCAACTCACTGCAACACCAGAAAGAAAGGAAAAATATGGTTTTTCAGATGCTTATAATTATAGTGGAACAAATATTATTGTTAGAAAAGATGATAATAGTATAAAATCAATAGATGATTTAGTTGGCAAAAAGGTAGGCGTAGGTACTGGAGCAGTAGCAAATGAAATACTAAAAGAAAAGTATCCAAATAGTGAAATAAAAATAGTAAATTATTCAAGTGCAACTCTTAAAGGAAACTATCAAGACCTAGAAATGGGAAGATTAGATGCAGTAGTTGCACAGGATGTTGAGGCTTTAATAGCTATAAAAGAACAAAAATTAAATCTTAAAATGATAGAACCTCCAATTCAATTTGGCGCTTGTTCTTTTGCACTTCAAAAAAATGAAAAAGGTGAAGAGTGGACAAAAGAAGTAAACAAAGTAATTGAAGATATGCATAAAGATGGAACCTTGACTAAAATATCTGAAACTTGGTTAGGAAAGGATATTACTAAGGAGCCTACTAATGAGTAATTTTAATTTTGAATTTTGTCTAAGTATATTCCCATTTTTAATTAAGGCCTTGGGAATAACAATACTAATATCTATTGCTGCATTTTTTATATCAATATTATTGGGTGTGATACTTGCATTTTTTACACAGACAAAATCAAAAATTTTGAAATACATAACTAGAGTATACATTTCATTCTTTAGAGGAACTCCACTTTTAATTCAAATATTTTTCTTTTACTTTGGATTTCCCATGATATTTTCTTTTATGAAAGATTGTTCTCCTTATTTAGCAATAGTAATTTGTTTAGGTGTAAATTCATCTGCATATATGGCAGAAATTATACGAGCATCCATTGAGAGTGTTGATAAAGGGCAACAGGAAGCCTGTTATGCTTTTGGATTAAGTAAATATCAGTCAATGGTTAGAATAATCTTACCTCAAGCAGCTACGTCTGCAGTACCTCCTATTGTAAGTTGTACATTAGATATAATTAAGGGTTCTTCCTTAGGTTTAACTATAGGAATACAGGATTTAATGGGAGTAGCTCAAGTAGAGGCAGCCTCAAGTTTTAAGTTCTTTGAGATATATATGGTAACGATACTAATCTATTGGGCAGTATCTATAGTATTGAGTAATATACAAAGTAAGGTTGAAAAAAGGGTAGGAAAAGCATATTAGATTTTAATGTCTAAAAACAGGTTATATAAATATGTTCCCTCTTGTAAATAAATTTTAAATTTTAGAAAAAACACATTTAGTAGTCTAAGTATCAAAAAAGTAGAGTATCAAAAGGGTCTATATAATCCATTGATAAAATAGTTTTTTTCTATTGGTAAAACAAGGAAAATTCTATTATAATTTAACATGTGACAAAAGTTTGCAAAAAACAACATTAAGTGAGGGGGACTTATTTTATGATTTTTAATATGAAATATTTTTTAGAATTATTTCCAATAATAATGAAATCATTCAATGTAACTGTGATTTTAGCAATAAGTTCATTAGTATTTTCATTAATTATAGGTACAATAGTAGCGTTATCATCTTATTACAAAGTGAAAGTATTGAATCAAATATGTAAAGTATATGTATCTATCTTTAGAGGAACACCTCTTATGCCACAATTATTCTTTCTATATTTTGGACTGGCATATATGAGTGATTTTGTTAAAAACATGGACCCAGTATTTGCAACCTCTATAGTACTTAGTTTGAATATGGGAGCTTATATGTCTGAAACTATAAGAGCATCCATACTTTCAATTGATAAAGGTCAGATAGAAGCATCATATGCAATGGGACTAACAAATTTACAAACAATGAAAAGAATAGTGATACCACAGGCTATAAGAGTTGCATTGCCATCATTATTCAATAATTTTATAGATTTAATTAAAGGGTCTTCTGTAGCTTTTGTTGTTGGAGTAAATGATATAATGGGTGCTGCTAAATCACAAGGAGCACTGAGCTTTAAGTTTTTTGAAGTGTATGGAGCAGTTATGGTAATTTACTGGTGTATAATAACTCCTTTAGGATGGGGACAAAAAAAGTTAGAAAAGAAGATAAGCGATTATTAGAAAATTAAAAAAATACATATAAAGTATTTTTATATAAAAAATGGTGTGAGGAGAAGAGATATGATAAAAAGAAATATTATAAAATGTTTAGTAGCAGTTTTAGCATTAACAGTTGTGGCTACTGGTTGCTCAAAAAAAGAGGAAGCAAAGAATGAAAAAGTTATAACTGTAGCTTCATCTAATTCAGCTGACCCATATTCTTACGTTGATAATGGTGAACATAAAGGTTTTGAAGTTGATATGTGGAAAGAAATTGGTAAAAGAAGTGGATATGAAATAAAAATGGAACCAACAGGTTTTAGCTCTATCTTTGGTATGCTAGATTCTGGTAAAGTTGATGTAGCAGCCAACTTCTTTGGAATGTCTAAAGAAAGATTAGAAAAATATGATGCTTCTATACCTTATGGTTCTGATTCTGTTTGTATAGCTGTAAAAGAGGGAAACAATGAAATTAATAAACTTGAAGATTTAAAAGGAAAAGTTGTAGCAATATCAGAAGGTTCTCAAGGTCAACAAGTTGCTGCTAGTGTTAATAAAGATAATTTATTTGAAGAAAAGGTTTATGGTGATGGTACTAATGGTATCCAAGATTTAGATTTAGGAAGAGTTAGTGCATGGATTGATGCAGAACTTACTGTTGTAGGCGATGCAAAAAAAGCTAATATAAAGGTGAGAGTATTAGATGACAAACTATCAGTTACTAATATAGCATATTTCTTTAAGAAAAATGATGAAAAATCTAAGACTATAAAAGCAGATGTAAACAAAGCAATAGAAGAAATGCTTGCAGATGGAACTGTGAAAAAAATATCTGAAAAATGGTTTGGAATGGATGTAAGTGCTGACATACAAAAATAAGCACTTCAAAACTAGAATATAAAGTCGTGATAACTATAGATAAATTTAGTGAATTTATCTATAGTTATCTGTGTATTATAATGTATTTATATTAGTATTTATAAATAAAAATAAGTTATGGAGGTATTACAAATGATTGAAACTAAAATAAAATCTATCGCATTAAAAAATAGAGAAAAAATCATAAAAATAAGACGACAGATACATAGTAATCCAGAGTTGGCATTTAAAGAATTTAAAACATCCAAACTTATAAAAGAAGAACTAGATAAACTTAATATAGAGTATATAGATGTTGCTGGTACAGGAGTATTAGCTACTATAAAAGGAAAAAATAATAGTGGTAAAACTATACTACTTAGAGCGGATATGGATGCCCTTCCAATAAAAGAGGAAAATGAGTTAGAATTTAAATCAATAAACGATAATATGCATGCTTGTGGGCATGATGCACATGTTTCATGGTTGTTAGGAACAGCAATGATTTTAAATCATATAAAAGAGGAACTTAATGGAAATGTAAAGTTACTATTTCAACCTGGTGAAGAAAAAGGAGGCTCTGATATTGTAATTAAAGAAAATGTACTTGAAGGTGTGGATGCATTAGCTACTGGTCATTGTTGGCCAACTATTGAATCAGGAAAAATTGGAATAGCTAGAAATTGTGCTATGGCAGCAACTAATACTTTTGAAATAACAATAATTGGTAAGGGTGGACATGGAGCAGAGCCTCATAATTGTATAGACCCAATTGCGGTTGGAAATGCAGTATATTCATCTATTCAACAGATAGTCTCAAGAAAGATTGACCCAGTTATACCAGTAGTAGTATCTGTTTGTTCTTTTAATTCTGGTGTTTCCAAAAATATAATACCAGATATATGTATACTTCAAGGGACTATTAGAGCAATAAGTCAGGAAAAAGTGATTGAAGTAAGTAAAATCCTAGAAAACATAGTAAGGAGCGTATGCAAAGCACATGGAGCAGATTGCAAGTTTGAAAAGAGTGCAGGAGGAGATGCTGTCATAAATGATAAAAATATGATAGAGCTTGGAAGAAAAAGTGCTTGCAAAATACTTGGAGATGAAAATGTTGAAATGATTGATTTTCCTGCAATGACAGGTGAGGATTTTGCTATTTATATGAAAGAGAAACCAGGTTTATTTATGTATATAGGTGTAGGTAATAAAGAAAAAAATATAAATTATAGATTGCACAACAACAAGTTTGATATAGATGAAAAATGTTTGAGCACAGCATCTTCCTTATTATCTCAGCTTGCAGTAGATTATTTATGTCAATTTTAGAGTATATTTATAAAATATATTTAGCTCAGAATCAAAATATTTAGTCTGTTTTTAAAATTAATACTGACATATTAATTTTTATATCAAGTATATTATTTATTATATTTATTAAAAAAGGTGGATAACAATGATAAAAGTAGAAAATTTACATAAAAGTTTTAAAGGTACAGAAGTTCTTAAAGGTATAAATTTAGAGATAAATCAAAGTGAAGTAGTAGCTATACTTGGTCCATCTGGGACAGGTAAATCAACACTACTTAGATGTTTAAATTATTTGGTCGAGCCTACAAAAGGAAAGATAATGATTGGAGATGTAAGGGTAGATGTAGAAAAAGCAACAAAAAAAGATATAGCAAATTTAAGAAAACATACATCTATGGTATTTCAGAATTATAACTTATTTAAAAATAAAACAGCACTAGAAAATGTAATGGAGGCATTAATAGTAGTACATAAAAAAAGTAAACAAGAAGCTAGAGAAATATCTTTAAAATTAATAGATAAAGTAGGTATGTTAGATAGAAAAGATTTTTATCCATCAAAATTATCAGGAGGTCAACAACAAAGGATAGGTATAGCTAGAGCGATGGCAGTAAATCCAAATGTAATATTATTTGATGAGCCAACATCTGCACTTGACCCAGAACTTGTTGGAGAAGTATTAAGTGTTATAAAATCGCTTGCAAAAGAAGGAATAACAATGCTTATTGTAACTCATGAAATAAATTTTGCAAAAGAAGTTGCTGATAAAATTATATTTATGGATAATGGTGTAATAGCTGAAGAAGGAACTCCTAATGAAATATTTAATAATCCTAAAAATGAAAGAACTGCAAAATTTTTAAATATAATTAGGAAAGAAGAAGTATCTAATTAAAAAAAGTATAAGTTAATTATCTTAAGATACATAAAATACTCCTATTAAATTTATAAGTTAGATAATAAATTTAATAGGAGTATTTTTTATTATTAGATTTATTATATAATTTTAAATTGGAAATATAGCTTATTTCTATTTTTATTTTAAAAATATCAGAGAATATTTAAATACATAAAAAAACAATGTTTGATAAAATATTATCTGTATTTACAATAGCATATTAATGAAATGATGTAATGTGGTAATTAAAGTCACTATACTAAAACATTGTCTTAAAGTATAAAGTATTAAACTTTAAAATAATCAAACTATATTATATATATTTTTTTATCTTATTTAGTTTGCTAAAATTAACATAGAAAAAAAGTTTTAAAAGTAGAATTTTATTAAGATTTATATATAGATATAAACTATTAAAAAAATATTAAAGATACAAAAAAACTATAGAAATTGACATATATTCCAGTATTTGCTAAAGTAGCTTTTGGGGAAAATTACAAAGATTATTAATGCGCATTAGATAATTTACTTTAATTTTTTTAGAATTTTGGGTGATTTACAATATAAAATATTAGAAAGGAAAATATAAATGAGAGACTTTTTAAAAAATTATAAGTCATCAATTATACTTTTATCATGTACCATAATAGGGGCGATAGTAGGATTAGTACTTGGTCCAAAAGCTTCAATACTAAAACCATTTGGGGATTTATTTATAAATGCTCTATTAATGATAGTAGTACCATTAGTATTTCTTAGTGTTTCTTCAGGTGTCGCTAGTGTAAAAAACATGGAACGTTTTGGAAAGATAATGAAGAATACAGCTATAGTATTTATGGGAACAACACTTGTAATTGCAGTTTTAGGTATTACATCTGCATTATTATTTAATCCATCTAAAGGATTAGATGTATCGAGTGTAAAAAGTTTAATGGTGGCTCAAGATGCAGAAACTTTAGAATCAAAAGGAACATTATTAGACCAAGTAGTGTCAAGTATTACAGTTAAAAACTTTGGAGATTTATTTTCTAGTAGTAATTTATTACAATTAGTTATATTTGCAGTTTTAGTTGGAACAGCAATAGCTATGATGGGGGATAGAGGAAACACTATAAGAAAGCTCTTATCAGAAGGAACAGAAGCAATATTAAAAGTGGTAAGTATAGTCATGCTTTATGCTCCTATAGGTCTAGGTTGTTATACAGCTACAATAATTGGAGAGCTTGGAAGTAAAATAATTCAAGGATATGTAAGGGTGTTTGTAATTTATTCTCTAACGGCAGCACTGTATTTCTTATTATTTTACAGTTTATATGCTTTTTTATCTGCTGGAAAACAAGGGTTTAGACAATTTTGGAAGAATGCTATAAAACCAATAGCAACAGCATTAGCTACTTCTTCAAGTTCAGCATGTATACCATCAAATTTAGAAGCTAGTAAAAATATAGGAGTTCCTGATGATATATCAGAAACAGTTATACCTTTGGGAATAAATATACATAAAGATGGCTCAGTCTTAGCAGTAATAATAAAAGTTGCATTTTTATCAGGTATTTTAGGTAGTGGTATGGCAAATCCAGCAACAATAGGTCAATTATTTGTAACTGTATTTGTTGTTGGAGTATTTATGGCTCCTGTAGCAGGTGGCTGACTTATTGGTGAGATGCTCGTGGTTAGCATCTTCGGTTTTCCAATGGAAGCAATTCCATTGTTGACAGTTATAACTACTATAACTGATATTCCTAATACTATATTAAATACAACTGGAAATACAGTAACATCAATGTTAGTTGCAAGGTTAGTGGAAGGAAAAGATTGGCTTGTAGATAAAACATCAATTACTACAAAAAAAATAAGCTAATTATAAAGTCAATTAATATATATAGTTAATAGATATCTTAATTTTAGATAAATTAGATATCTATTAACTTTTTAAAAAAAATATAAATTTAAGATTCAAATATAATATTTATACCTTGAATTAATTAATATAATATATTTTGAAATAGGTAATTTTAAATGTTTTACCTAATTTTGAAAACAGAAGATTTCAAAATTATTTTTATTAAAAGATAACAAACCCTCATCTCTCATCTTACCAAGTTCTCTTGACATAGAACTCCTATCAACACACAAAAAATCGGCCATTTCATTTCTTGAAAAAGGAACTGTAAATTTGTGACTACCTGTTTGTTCTATTTGTTTTGAAAAATACATAAGTAATTTTTCACGAGTCGTTTTACGAGAAAGTAATTCTATTTTATTGTGAAGTAAAATATTTTTTTCAGCTATTAATTGTAACATGTTCTCAATTAATCTATTATGAAATACACATGTAGATGAACAAATACCAGTTACACTTTTAAATTTTATAAATAAAACTTCACAAGAAGATGTTGTAGTCACTGTGACATTACTTTTATGTAGCCTAGTACATGCAAATACTTCTCCAAATAAATCTCCTGGTAAGAGTTCAGCTACAATATTTCTATTACCCTCAATATCTTCTTTTATTATATGTGCACTTCCTTTAAGCATAATACCAATAGAAGTAACCTCACTTCCAACTGAAAATATTATGCTATCCTTTGAATAAATCTTATCAACAACACCTAGACAGTCCAACATTGCTTCAAGTTCATCATTTTTAATTCCTTCAAAGAGAGGGATTTTTTTTAGCAGATTTATATGTTTTTCTAAAATTTTTTTCAAATAATCACTTCCTTGTTGCATATGCAACCGATAATTTGTTTTTATTGTACTATACTAAATTTATAAAAGCAAGGAGATATAAAAATCCTACTACAAAAAAATTAAAAGAAAAAGATGTAGGTCTTAAAAATAAATATCTAAGAAATCAATATTTTAAATTAAAAAAATTTTATGAGGTGATATAAATGATGAGAAAAATAATTAAAATCGATGAGAAAAAATGTAATGGTTGTGGATTATGTGTTGAAGCTTGCCATGAAGAAGCTATAGGAATGGTAAATGGAAAAGCAAAGCTTTTAAGAGATGATTATTGTGATGGTCTAGGAGATTGTCTACCAACTTGTCCAACAAATGCTATTTCATTTGAATATAGAGAAGCAGCAGAGTATGATGAAGCAGCAGTAAAAGCAAACATGGAAGCAAAGAAAGCACAAAAGACAAATTTAGCATGTGGATGTCCAGGTTCTCAGTCTAAATCTATAAAGAGAACAGTTTCAGATATTGAAAAGACAAATAATAATGTAGTAGCTGAAGTACAAGGGTCTCAGCTTAATCAGTGGCCAGTACAAATAAAACTTGTACCAGCTAATGCATCATATTTAAAAAATGCAAGTCTTTTAATAGCAGCTGACTGTACAGCATATGCATATGGAAATTTTCATAATAAATTTATGAAAAACAAGGTTACATTAATTGGTTGTCCTAAACTTGATGAAGTAGATTATGCTGAAAAACTTACAGAGATTTTAAAGGTGAATGATATTAAAAATATAGTAGTGACACGTATGGAAGTTCCTTGTTGTGGTGGTATAGTAAATGCTGTTAAGACAGCTCTACAAAATAGTGGAAAGATGGTACCATGGCAAATAGTCACTATCTCTGTAGATGGAAAAATTGTGGATGGAGAAATTTAAATAAGTTAATTATAAAAAATATAATAAATTTTAATAAATCAAAAGGGAGGAATAAAAATGGAGAATATGTTTTGTTTTCAATGTGAGCAAACAGCAGGTGGTAAAGGATGTACTATAAATGGAGTTTGTGGTAAAAAGGGGGGTACAGCGAACTTACAAGATGAGCTTACAGGAGTATTAATTGGTCTTTCAAGAGCAACTATTGGAAATAAAAATAGACCAACAAATGAAACAGATAAAGTTATGATAGAGGGATTATTCACTACTATAACAAATGTGAGTTTTGATGATGAAGCTATAGAAAGACAAATTGAAAAAACTGAGATAGAAAAAAATAAACTTGTACCTAAATGTTCAGATTGTGCAACCACTTGTAGTAGAAATGACAACTATGATATGAAAAACTTGTGGAACGATAATGAAGATGTACGTTCATTGAAATCATTAATTCTATTTGGACTAAGAGGTATGGCTGCTTATGCATATCATGCAATGGTACTTGGTTATACAGACAAAGAAGTAAATGAATTTTTCTATGAAGGATTAATAGCTGTTGGAGGGGATTTAGCTATTGATGAACTTTTAGGATTGGTTATGAAAACTGGCGAAATAAATCTAAAATGTATGGAATTACTTGATAGAGCAAATACTGAAACTTATGGGACACCAGAACCAACTCAAGTACCTATGAAAATTGAGAAAGGACCATTTATAGTAGTTACAGGACATGACCTTTATGATTTACACAAATTATTAGAACAAACAAAAGATAAGGGAATAAATATATATACTCATGGAGAGTTATTACCAGCACATGCATATCCAAAATTAAAAGAATACAAACACCTAAAAGGAAATTTTGGTACAGCATGGCAAAATCAACAAAAAGAGTTTGATAATATTCCTGCTCCAATACTGTTTACAACAAACTGCTTAATGCCTGTTAAAGACAGTTATAGAGATAGAGTATTTACTACAGAAGTAGTTGCTTATCCAGGTATGATTCATATCGATGAAGACAAAGATTTTTCTAGCGTAATAGAAAAAGCTCTTGAACTTGGAGGATATAAAGAAGATGTTCATATGACTGGTATCAATGGAGGAGATACATTAACTACTGGTTTTGCAAGAGGTACAGTTTCATCTGTACAAGATAAAGTAGTAGACGCTGTGAAAAGTGGAGATATAAGACACTTTTTATTAGTTGGAGGTTGTGATGGTGCAAAACCAGGAAGAAACTACTATACTGAATTTGTAAAACAAGCTCCTAAAGATACTGTTATATTGACACTTGCATGTGGAAAATATAGATTTAATGATTTAGACCTTGGAGAAATTGGAGGTTTACCTCGTTTAATGGATATGGGACAATGTAATGATGCGTATAGTGCAATACAAGTTGCAGTTTCATTGGCAAAGGCTTTTGAATGTGGAGTAAATGAATTGCCTCTTAGTATGGTATTATCATGGTATGAGCAAAAAGCTGTTTGTATACTTCTTACACTACTTCATTTAGGTATTAAAAATATTTATATAGGGCCTTCTTTACCAGCATTCTTATCTCAAAATGTATTGGATATATTGGTTGATAAATTTGCATTAACTCCTATATCTACTCCAGAAGAAGATATGAAAAAAATACTAGGATAAAGAAAATAAGTATTTGTAATTAGAATATTTTTAAATATAAGCAATTAAAATAAGTAAGAGCTATCTTTATTTAAAAGATGACTCTTACTTATTTTCTATAATACCTACTTTAGATACTATATACAATAGTACATAGTAATTTAAATGACCAAATAGTAACATCGTTATATAGAACTTGCATAAAATATATATACTATAATGAAATTATTTTGAACAAAATTTAAAATTGACAAGGTATTTTGTGTGGGGGTATATGTATATGAAAAATTCTAATTTTAATATATTGACATTTGATGGTGGTGGATTAAGAGGAGCATTGAGTATAGCCATACTTGAAAGGATGGTAAATGAGTATCCAAATTTACTAGATAATATAAATATGTTTGGAGGTACATCTACAGGAAGTTTAATCGCATTAGGTCTTGCATATGGTGTAAGTCCAAAAGATATAAAAGAACTCTATTCAATAGAAAATTCAAAGCATATTTTCAATAAAAGTTATGCAGAAATGTTAAGACCTAAGTATGAAAATAAAAATTTAAAAGAAGTTTTACTAAGTATATTTCCAGAAGAGCTAGAGTTAAAAGATTTAAAAAAATTAGTAATGATACCTAGCTTTTATATAGGAAATGAAGAAAACTCATGGAAACCAGTATTTTATAATAATATGCAAAGTTCTCTTACAAAGACTAGTAAAGTTATAGATGTAGCAATGGCAAGTAGTGCTGCTCCTGTGTTTTTTCCAACATATAACCGACATATTGATGGAGGAATAATAGCAACTGACCCAAGCCTAGCATGTATAATTCATGCTATTGATAGTGGGCTTAAACTTAAAAATACGAGACTTTTTTCAATAGGAACAGGATATGTATATAATAGTATAAAGGCAGATACTACTGAATGGGGAGCCATTGATTGGATAATTAATAAAGAACCCGATTTACCAATTATATCTATAACATTAGAAGGAAACTCTCAAATGAGCCAGTTGTTTTCTAAAAAACTTCTTGGAGATAATTACTATAGACTAAATCCAAAAATGGAAAAGGATGTAGCTATGGATGATTATGATGCATTAGAATATCTGATATCTTTAGGTGAAAATTGTGATATAAAAGATGCTTTTGGATGGATAAATAAAAAGAGTTTTTATAGAAAATAGATTCAATTTATAATTATGTTTACAAACATTATTTTTCTAAACAGATAAAAACAATAAAATACAAGATTATTAAGCAACTTCTTAGGGAATAAATAAAATATAATTTTTTTTAAGGAGTGATGAAAATGATAAAACTTGCTACTTTCGCAGGTGGATGTTTTTGGTGTATGGTGAAGCCTTTTGATAAATATGATGGAGTTATAAAGGTAGTTTCTGGGTATATAGGTGGTCATGTTGAAAATCCTACATATCAGGAAGTATGTTCAGGAACAACTGGTCATGTAGAAGCTATTCAAATAACTTATGATGATGGTATAATAAGCTATGATGAACTACTAAATATATTTTGGAAACAGATTAATCCTACAGATGATGGTGGGCAATTTGGTGATAGAGGAACTCAATATAAGACTGCTATATTTTATCATGATGAAGAACAGAAAAATATAGCTTTAAAGTCAAAAGAAAATTTGAAAAATAGTAAGATATTTGATAATGAAATAGTAACTGCTATAATTCCAGCAACTAAATTTTATGATGCAGAAGAGAATCATCAAGATTATTATAAAAAAAGACCCTTAAACTATAATATGTATTATAAAGGTTCAGGTAGATATAACTTTGTAAAAAGCCACTGGGATGGAAATAATATAAATAGAGAAGAGTTAAAAAAGACTTTAACTCCTATACAATTTGAAGTTACTCAAAATGATATGACAGAAGTGCCTTTTGAAAATGAATACTATGATAATGACAAAGAAGGGATTTATGTTGATATTGTAAGTGGAGAAGTATTATTTTCATCAAAAGATAAATTTAATGCAGGGTGTGGATGGCCAAGTTTTTCAAAGCCAGTAATAGATAAATCTATAGTTGAGAGAAGTGATTTTTCACAAGGTATGTATAGAATTGAAGTAAGAAGTGCTAAAGGAAATTCTCATTTAGGTCATGTATTTGATGATGGGCCAAAAGAACTTGGAGGCTTAAGATACTGCATAAATTCAGCCTCTCTTAAATTTATACCTAAAGAAGAGATGGAAGGTTTAGGATATGGAGAATATCTAAAGCTTTTTAAATAATTAAAATTAATTACTATAGACTTAGATAAAAGGTGAAAATAAAATATATATTTTCATCTTTTGTTTTTTTGTCAATAATGTGATAAATTATTAATTGTAATCTTATAATTTATATTGATAGATTAAGAATTTAATTTTGAAAGAGAGAAAACAAATGAATTTAAAAGACTTTAATGGAAAGAGATTAAAATCAGCTAGAGTTTTTAGAGCAAAGACTATAGAACAATTATCCAAAGAAACGAAAATAAATAAGAAAGATTTGAAGGCTTTTGAAGAAAATAAATATATTCCAAACATGGAAAATACATTAAAATTGTCAAATATATTAAATTTTCCAAAAGAGTATTTTTATAGAAATGAAAATATGACTGTTATTGTAGAGGATAGCCATTTTAATCCTCAATCTAAACTGCCTAGAGTAGAAGAGATTTCTTATAGAGAAAAAATAATTATTATTCACAAAATATATTCATTTATGGAGGATTATATTAAGTTTCCAAAAGAAAATTTACCAGATAAAAAAATAATGGCAGACATTGACATAAATGATATAGAACGTCTTGCATATAAAACTAGAGCGTTTTGGGATTTAAATAACAATCCAATAGTAAATATGGTAAATTTACTAGAATCTAATGGGATTATAATATCAGGTATGAATGTAGATAAAAAAGGGGCAACAATCTTTACTCAAAAACAGAGAATTGGTAAAGAAGTTAAATACTTAATATCTCTTGGAAATGATAAAAAATCTGCATCAATTAGAAATTATAATTTAGCATATGAACTTGGTTATATAGTCTCAAGTGAACTAAGAATACCAAATAAGCAATTTTCAGCAGATGAGTATGCTTGTGCATTTTTATTACCAAAAGATAGCTTTTTAGAGGATTTGATTCATCCAGAAGACATAGACTATTATGTAGAATTAAAGAAGAAGTGGATTGTACCTATGTCTGCTATGATTTTTAGAGCATATAATCTAGGAAAGATAAGTTACAAGAAATATAATTATCTTATGAATGAGATGGATAAAAAAGGATGGTTAAGAGAAGAACCTTTAGATAAAATGAAAGGTTCAAGTCCAATGTATTTAAAAAGAGCAGTTGAATTATTGATAGAAAATAAAATAATGAGTACAAATAGTATAGTATCAAGTTTAGAAGACTTTGGAATAAATCTTTATCCAGAAGATTTAGAATTGTTAATGGGACTAAAAAAAGGGGTATTATCCCAAAATATGAATAAAAAAAGCAAAGTTATAAAATTTGATGAGAAAAAGTAGATTGATATTTTAGTATTAAAATTAAAAGCAGGTATAAATTATTTAAACATTAACTTAGTTAAAAATTTTTTGTTATGAGTAATTTACCTGCTTTTGGTATAAATATTTGAATTTTTTTAAATGTTTTAAATTTGTTACTTCTCTAAATATGTATTATTTTTATCATTAATTTAAATATTTTTAGCAATTTCAATATATTTTTTCAAAATATCACATGACTTATTGAATTTCTCTTGTTCATTTTCAGTTAAGTTTATCTCTACTATAGATTCAACTCCATTTGAACCAATTATAGTAGGTACACCTGCAAACACATTTTCTTGTCCATATTCACCACTAAGCAAAGTTGAGACAGGTATAATTTTTCTTTCATCATGAAATATAGTCTTCACTATCTCTGTTAGGGCAGTTCCAATACCAAATTCAGTAGAGCCTTTACCATAAAGAACATCCCAACCAGCTCTTGCTGTTTTTTCAGTTAATTCATCTAAATTTAATTTACCATAAGCATTAGGATTTTCTTTAATAATATCAAATAATGGTTTACCACCAATTGAGACATGAGACCAAGGAACCATTTGAGAGTCTCCATGTTCACCCATAGAATAAGCTTGTATTGATTGTTGAGGGAGATTCGTTGTCTCTGATAAAAGTCTTTTAAGTCTTGAAGAATCAAGTGCAGTACCTGTACCTAAAACTTTATTTTTAGGGAATCCAGAAATCTTCCATATATAGTCAGTAATTACATCTACTGGATTTGAAATTACAATGAATATACCATCAAATCCAGACTTTACAACAGGTTTTATTATTGTTTTTATAACATTAATTGTAGATTCAAGTGTATCTAATCTAGTTTGATTTTCTTCAGGTAGTGGACCAGCACTTATCACTACAATATCAGAATCCTTACAATCATCAAGTGTCCCGCTCTTTATTTTTGTAGCATGTTTTAGATAAGAAACTGCATCAGCTAAATCTAAAGCTTGAGCCTTTGATTTACTTTCATCTATATCGACCATTAGTAACTCATCACAAACCCCTTGAGTTACCAAGCTAAATCCACAATGTGAACCAACATGACCAGTTCCAATTATTGATACTTTTCTAGGTTTTATTGCCAAATTTAACATCTCCTTACATTTTGTTTTATGTATACATACTATGATACTCTACGATAATCATAGAGTTATATAAATGAGCTAAATGAAACTCCTTTAAAATAATATTGAATTTAAAGTGTTTTTGAAAGTGCAATATGCTCTCTCAAAACAGAGCAAGATTTACTAAATTCATTTTGCTCATCTTCAGTCAGATTGATTTCTATAATTTCTTCTATACCATCTTTTCCTATAACACAAGGAACACCTGCAAATACATTTGTCTCATTATATTGACCTTCTAATAGAGTAGAAACTGGTAGAATTTTTTTCTCATTATGTAATATAGCTTTTACAATTTCTACTAAAGCAGTACCTATTCCAAATTCTGTACAATCTTTACCATTTATTATACTTATGCCTGTTTTCTTATTTCTTTCAACTATTGATGGTAAATCTAGCTTTCCATAACTAGTTGGATTATCCTTTATCATGTCTAAGATTGGTTTACCACCAATTGAAACATGAGACCAAGGGACCATTTGAGAATCTCCATGTTCACCCATAGAATAAGCTTGTATTGATTGTTGGGCTATTCCAGTCTCTTCAGATAGAAGTCTTCTAAGTCTTGTCGAATCTAAAGCTGTGCCAGTTCCAATAACTTTATTTTTAGGAAAACCAGATTTTTCCCAAATATAATTTGTAACTACATCAACAGGGTTAGATATGACTACAAATATGCCATCAAAACCAGAATTAACTATAGGTGTTACTATAGATTTAATCATTCCAATAGTTGGTCTTAGTAGGTCTAATCTAGTTGTGTTTTGTCTACGTAAAGGTCCTTCTGAAGAATCAGCAACACTTATTACCACTATATCTGAATCTTGGCAGTCAGCAAAAGTTCCTTTTTCTATAGATACTTTATGTGGTAAATAAGAAACTGCATCAGCTAAATCTAAAGCTTGAGCTTTTGCTTTAGACTCATCTATATCAATCATAAAGAGCTCATCACAAACTCCTTGAGTTATCAAACTAAATCCACAATGAGAACCAACATGCCCTGACCCCACAATAGATATTTTTCTTGGTTTTATTGCCATTTTAAATCACTCCCCCTAAAACAACGACACATCTATAAGAAAAGTATAGATGCTATTAAAAGCTGTTTTTGTATATTTTAATATTCTATTATTTCAGAAAATTTATTTAATATGATTTTATACTAAAATTTTTAAAAAATCAATGTTAATATACTCTATATTAATGAATGTTAAAGTATTATATGTATATTAAAAATTATTAATAATTATTAAAATATGTAATGTCACTGATATTTAGAACATTTAAGAGTTAAAAGATGTGCATAAATAATAATGATGTTGGTTGATAATTAGATTAAATTGATGTATACTGTTTCTTCAAATTAAAAAATAAAGGAGAAAATGTGTTATGAATGATTATACAAAAGAAGAATTGATGGAAGCACTGAGAGTAGTATCTTCAAGTATTACTAATTGTGAAAAAATACAACCAAAATTTGCAGAAGGCACTTCTCAGCACTCCCTTCTTAGAAATAGGATAAAAGCCTTGTATATTTCTAAGTCATTGATAGAATCTGAAGATAGTATAGCTAAAGATACTAAAAAAGAATTAATAGAAGCTTTACCTCCTATAACTTCAATTATTAGCAAATGTGAAAAAGGGCAGATAAAATTTTCTGAGGGTACATCTCATCATACACGTTTTAAGAATATTATAAAAGCAATGTATATTTCAAAATCATTAATAATGGATGAAATTAGTAAAAGAGATTAAAGCTTATTTTGCAATTTAACATGTTTTAATATACTTTTCATTATATAAAAAAATAAGTAAGCATATATGTTATGAAATATTGGAATAATATACAATTATAAATTTGTTAACATTAATATCTATATGTTAAAATATAGTAGAAGATAGTTAGTAAAGAGTAGGACAAGTTCTATTTTAATACAATTAAATTAAGTTTAGCTTGAATTTTGTATTTAAAAATTAAAGTAGTCTAGAATTAAGAAAATGGAGATAGAATCATAATGGAAAAGTTATATTATACAAACCAGTATATAAGAGATTTTACAGCAGAAATAATTGAAATAAAAGAAGTGGAAAATAAGTATCATGTTTTATTAGATAAGACGGCGTTTTTCCCTGGGGGAGGAGGTCAGTTTGGAGACATGGGGAAAATAGATACTTATGATGTAATAAGTGTGTATGAAGATGGGAAAAAAATATACCATGTATTAGATAAAAAACCTATAAAGATACATAAGGTAAAGTGTAGTGTTGATTGGGATAGAAGAGAAGATGGAATGCATCAACATTTTGGACAACATGTATTATCTGGATGTTTTTTTAAAACTTTTAACGCAAATACGACAGGTTTTCACCTTGGAAATGAGTATAGTACAGTGGATATAGAAGGTAATTTAGAAGAGGATAAAATTAGAGAGATAGAATTGCTTGCTAATGAGATTATTCATCAAAATATACAAGTAGAGACATTACTTCCAACAAAAAAAGAACTAAAAAAGATTTGGTTAAGACGTGACTTGCCAAATACTGATGAAGAGATAAGAGTAATAAAAATAGGTGATTTAGATACGAATGCGTGTTGTGGAGTGCATCCAAAGTCGACTAGTGAATTGAGAATAATAAAAATAAAAAAATGGGAAAAACATAAGTCAAGTACAAGAATAGAATTTTTAGCAGGGAAGAGGGCAGTGGATGAAGTATTAAAGAGGGATATATATTTGACTAAAATATGTAGATATTTGAGTTGTAGTGAAGAAGATGCCATAAATGGTATTGTAAATTTAAATAATAAAGTGGAAGAAGCACTAAGTAAAAAAAGAAAAATTGAAGAAATAGTAGCTAACTATCAAGTTAAAGAAATGGTCGAAAATGCAAATAAAATTGATACTATTTCAGTTATTAAAAAGGTTTATGATAATGAAGATTTAAAATATGTAAATAAAATAGCAAATAAAATTACAGAAGAAGAAAATAATGTCGCATTGTTGGCTGTTAAATTTGAAGATAAAATAAATCTAGTTTTTGCGTGTTCTAAAAATTTAAAAAATATTAACATGGGAAGTTTATTAAAAGATGCAATAAGTCTTATAGATGGTAAAGGTGGAGGAAGTCAGGTGTTAGCTCAAGGTGGAGGAAAAAATAATGGCAATTTAGAGGCTACACTTGATTATGCATTTATGAAGCTAGAAAAAACTCTATAGAATATATTTAAGCAAAAACATCAATGTAATAAAAGAGATATGGGGGAATAAATATGGAGCAACAAAAGGATTACATAGAGTTATATGAAAATGAAGAATTAATAGAGATAAGAGAAGCTCGCATAGATGATTTGGATGTAATAGCAAAATTTAATTATAATTTAGCTAAAGAAACTGAAGGAAAAGAGCTCGATATGGATGTTATGACTAAAGGTGTAAAAGCATTATTATTGGATGAAAGAAAAGGCAAATATCATGTCTATACAGTGTTTGATAAAGTTGTTGCACAGATTATGTATACATATGAGTGGAGCGATTGGAGAAATGGAAACTTCCTTTGGATTCAAAGTGTATATGTAGAGAAAAAATATAGAAGAAAAGGTATTTTTAATTACTTATTTAATTATATAAAAAATATGTGTGATAGAGATGAAAGTATCGTTGGAATGAGATTATATGTAGAAAAAGAAAATGTAAATGCAAAAGCAACGTATGAGTCTTTAAATATGTATGAGTGTGATTATAATATGTATGAATATGAGGTAATACACTAGTAATATAAACCTATAATATTATAGGTTATGGTGTATATTAAAAATTGTGTGAAATAAACTGGATATTATAAATTAGAATTTTTAGGGGGTATAAAAATGGATGTTTTTAAAGGAATGTTTTATGTATTTTTATTTTTAGATTTAGTATCAATATTTTGCTTCTTTTTTAATAAAGGAAAAATAGCATCTAATAAATTCGTATTTAATGCAATAGGAGTACTTACATTTGTGCTTTGCTTTATGCTTTTTAGTTATTATCCAAATAGTAATATTCTTGGTAAATTTATTGCATCTATATTTTTTGTATTTGGCATTGTAGGAGTTATGTTAAAAGAGAAAAACTTTTTATATGCCAGACTTTTATTAACTTTTGTTATTGTTTTTTCTACACTTATATTGTTCGTTATTCATTAAAATATATTTGTATAAGAATTTGTTAAGGTCTACACTTTTAAGTGTAGACTTTTTTATGTTTTTAACAAATATTTAAGGAAATTTTAAGAAAATTTTAAAATCGTCTTAAATATTTATTGCTACCATTGAGATACTAAGAGAGAAGGTGCTTATCAGTGGAAGAAAATAAAAAATTAGAAAAATTTTTACTATCAATTGTGTACATAATATTTTTTATATATATTCTAGTGACTATAAGAATAATTTTATTTAAAGATGTACCAATTTATGCTATTTCTAAAGGAATGTTTAGGTCTGTAAATCTAATTCCATTTTATACAATATGGCAATTTATCATAGATAATAATATTAGTTTTATGAGAGCGACTGTAAATATCATAGGAAATCTAGGCATATTTATTCCGATGGGGATTTTCTTTCCTATAGTATTTAAAGAGTTAAATAAAAAAACTATGATTATAGCAATTATATTTATTAGTTTAGGGCTTGAAATAATACAATATATTCTTGCTCTTGGAAGTAGTGATATAGATGATATTATTTTAAATTCATTTGGAGGTATAATTGGTATTACTATTTACATAAATATGGCTAAATTACTTCCTAATAATATAATAAAATTCAAGGCTATTATAGGCACTAGCTTGGTTTTAGGAGTTATAGGGTTAGGAATTATCTCTATAAATTATCAAAGTTTATTAACTTTTAAATTTAAACCAGATAAAAAAGTATCAAAAATATTAATTGAAGAAAATAGAGAAATAATTAAAGATATAAATAAAGATGAAGTTGACATAATTGGTACATTTGAGAGCTTTGAAAAAGGTACAATAACAATTAAAGCTGGCTCTAATAATAAAGTTAAAAGACCAGAAAACATAATTGATGATAATGGTAATATAAGAATTTATTTAAGTGAAAACACAAGACTAGTATCGTATGTAATTACTGAAAAATCAAAAAGTGATATAATTAAATATCAAGAATTTGATGTTAAAAATTTACCATTATTAAGAAAATATGATGCTTTTTATGTTTGGGTTGATAAAGAAAATCAATCAAAAGATAAACATGGGATTGTAGCTAGTAAATTGTTAATTGGATTAAATGAATAGAATATTAATTTAATATAAAAGAATAACAAACATAAAAAACGAAAAAACTATTTCTATAATTATTTTTACATTATGAATAAAATAAGACAACTTAGTGAAGGAGTAGAGATAAATTATGGAAATGATAAGGTATATTTTGTACTTTTTTATATATTCTTTTTTAGGGTGGACAGTAGAAAGTATAGGATGCTCTATAACAAGCAAAAGAATAATTAATAGGGGTTTTTTAAATGGTCCTATATGCCCTGTTTATGGTTTTGGAGCAGTGATTGTAATATCATTATTGGAAAGGTTTGATAATATAATCATAATATTTCTATTAGGCATGATTTTAACAACAATATTAGAGTATTTTACCGGATTTATTTTAGAAACATTATTTCATGCAAAATGGTGGGATTATTCTGACAGAAAATTCAATATAAAGGGTAGAGTATGTTTAAAAAATGCAATATACTTTGGAGTAATGTCTGTTTTAATAGTAAAGTTGATACATCCATTTATAAAGTATTTTGTAGGAACAATTCCATATAGAATATTAATATCAATGGCTATAATTACAACGCTTTGGACGATACTTGATTTAATTGTTACTATTATAACACTTAAAAAATTGGATATAAAGTTAAACTTGCTAGATGAGATAATTGCAGACCTTAGCGATATAAATGTGAAACTTGACAAATTTGATAGAGGCGAGATACAAGCTTTATTTAAAACAGTAAATAATGATGAATTGGAAACTAGAGAAAAAATAAATAAAATAAACAGTAAATTAGACCGTATAGAGTCTAATATTATTTTACAAAAAAGAGTTATCAAAGCTTTTCCATATATAAAACATAAAAAGCAACAAGAGCAATTAGAATATTTTAAAGGTATTATTAGAGAAAATAAAAGATAATTATATAATTTAATAAAAAATAAACAGAATAATAGCATTTATAAGTTAATTTTCAAGGGACTCTATAAAAATAGAATAGAGTCCCTTATTTTTTGTGGAATAATGTTTATTTGATAAGAATAAAATATATTGTTCCTGAATAACAAATATTTTGAAAATTGTAAAAACATATATTGACAATTTGTGCCAAAGATAATAACATTAAGTATATAAAGAATTTTATATAGGAATATCTTTATAAATCGCAATAATTTTAAAACATAAATCTATTTAAAGAGGGGATGATTTGCCAATGAGCGAGATAACTAGTCAAATGATAAGTACAGAAGAAAAAAAATATGTTGCTAAAACTCAGAAAATACCTTACTATCCAGTAGCATTTAAATCAGGTAATGGTGCAATGTTATATGATTATGAAGGTAATGAATATGTTGATTTTTTAGCAAGTGCAGGCTCTGCGAATGTAGGTCATGGAAATAAGGAAATCTCACAAGCAGTTAAAGAACAAATGGATGATATCACACAATATACACTTGCGTATTTCCATAGTGATCCTCCTGTAAAATTAGCTGAGAAGCTTGTGGAAATAGCCCCTGGAGATAATGATAAAAAAGTATTATACAGTGCAACAGGTTCTGCTTGTATAGATGCTGCTATAAAACTAGCAAGAGGGTATACTGGAAGAACAAAAATAATATCTATGTATGAATCTTATCATGGAAGTACTTATGGAGCTATATCTATATCTGCATTAAGTACAAATATGAGAAGAAAAATGGGTCCATTGTTACCAGAAGTTTATCACTTCCATTATCCTGATAAAAATAGAACAGCTAAAGAATGTTTAGATGAGATAGAATATGCTTTTGCACACTATCTACCAGCAGAAGAAGTTGCTGCAATATTTATAGAACCAGTTGCAGGAGATGCAGGAATAATAGTACCTCCAGTAGAGTGGGTACAAGGTTTAAGTAAAATATGTAAAGAAAATGGAATACTACTTATAAGTGATGAAATACAACAAGGTATGGGAAGAACAGGTAAGTGGTTTGGTATAGAAAATTTTGGAGTTGAAGCAGATCTTATAGTTCTTGGAAAATCTGTTGGAGGTGGATTACCTTTAGGAGCAGTTGTTGGAAGCACTGAGATAATGCAAAGTCTTGATGCACCAGCACATCTATTTACTCTAGCTGGGAATACAACAGTATGTGTAGCTGCTTTAAAAGCTATAGAGATAATTGAAAGAGAAAACTTACTTCAAAAGAGTATAGAAATGGGAGATTATATTAAAGCAGGTTTTGAGAAATTAAGAGAGAAATACGATATAATTGGAGAAATAAGAGCTTTGGGATTATCTATAGGAGTTGATATAGTTAAAGGAAACGGTTCTAATGAAAAAAATCCAGATGCTACAGCTAAAATATGCTATAGATGTATACAAACTGGTTTAATAATGATATTCTTAGGCCAATCTACTTTAAGAGTACAACCTCCTCTAGTAATAACTAAGGAACAAGTAGATAAAGCAATGAGCATCATAGATTCTGCAATAGATGATTATTTAAATGGTAGAATTGGTGATGAAGTATATGAAGTAACTCAAGGTTGGTAAAATAAATATTAAATAAAAATAAGAGTTATCTCAGTTTTAGAAAGTAATTTCTGAAATGAGATAACTCTTTTAAATTACCCACAAGTAAGAAGATTAGTTGATTCATTAAGGGTCATGTTTTGGATGTCGTTCTTGTGAGCATCAGAAACGGTATTACGAGAATAGTTACCTTTGCTCGTATTATCTGTCAATTTAGTTATAATTAAAATTGCTAAAAGAATAAAAATTACTGTATATAAAGCAATAACATAAGGTTTTCTTTTATATTTGTATTTGTGGTTAAAAAAAGAATTGCCATAATTATTTTTATTGACTTTAGATTTATTGGTATTTATATTCTTTTTCTTGTTACTTTTCTTTTTATCATCCTTTTTTCTATTTTTAGGGTAAGGAATGACTTTGTGTGTATTATCAAGTTTGATATTTTTATTTTTTTGAATATTGTTTTCTAGGCTAGCTTTTTTCTCTCCAAATTGAATAGTTTTATTGGTATTGTTGTTATCTTTCAATGTTAATCTCCCTCCCTTAAACTTTCCCTTTAGATAATATTACTACTAACCCATAGAATATACAATAAATAATATATAAGTAACAAAATTTTATAGGTATAAGTCTCTTTCTCCACGTTCTAATGCATTCATATTATTAGATACTATGTTTCTTATATCTTCTCTTTCTATTTTAGCTATTTCTTCTGTGATAAGTTTTTTACCCATAGCTTTAAGTTCCTCATCACCATAATCAATTAGAAATTCATTTAATGTAGTAAGAGCATTTGGTGTACAGACATTGTGGATTTGTCGACTTTTAGCCAAGCTCATAAATCTATCCCCAGTTCTACCTTTGCGATAACAAGCTGTACAATAACTAGGGATATATCCATCCGTTATTAGTTCTTTAAGCACCTCTACAGGGCTTCTATGGTCCCCAACTTCAAATTGTTCTGTATTGTCACCATCTTCATATGCTTTATATCCTCCAACACCTGTCAAAGAACCTGCACTGACTTGTGATACACCATATTTTAGTAATTCATTTCTCATATCAGCAGTTTCTCTAGTGGACATTATGATTCCTGTAAAAGGAACAGCTAATCTAGTTATGGCTACTATTTTTTTGAACATATCATCAGAAACTAAGTGAGGAAAATCTTCTAAACTCATTCCCTCAGCTTTTTTTAATCTAGGGAAAGATATAGTATGGAATCCTACTCCAAATTTTTCTTCTAAGTGCTCGTTGTGCATCATAAGTCCTAGAACTTCAAATTTTGGGTCAGATAAACCAAATAATACTCCAGCACCGACATCATCAACACCAGCTTCCATAGCTCTATCAAAAGCTGTTAAATGGTAATAATAGTCATTTTTTATAGATTGACCATGCATTTTTATAAATGTTGGTTTATGATAAGTTTCTTGGAATAATATATAAGTTCCTATTCCTTTTTCTTTTAGTAACTTATATTCATCTACACTTGTAGCAGCTATGTTAACGTTTACCCTTCTTATATTTCCATTTTCGTTATATGTTGAGTAAATTGCATCTAAGCAATCCAAAATATAATTTATATCACAGTTCTTAGGGTCTTCACCAGCTTCGAGAGCAAGTCTTTTATGACCCATTTTTTCTAGTATTTTAACCTCTTCTTTTATTTCATCCATAGTAAGTTTTTTTCTTTTAAATTTGTTGCATGTGCTGAAACCACAGTAAACACATTCATTTACACAGTAATTTGACACATAAAGAGGGGCAAATAAAACCACTCTATTACCATATATTTCGTTTTTTATTTGCCCAGCTATACTAAATAATCTATCCAGTTGTTTTTTATCTTCTACTTCAAGAAGAGTAGCTATATCTTTATAACTAAGTTTTTCTCTTCTATCAGCCTTATCAAGTACTTTTTCAATATCATTATAAGTTGAATTTTTTGCATCCTCTAATAAAGAATTAATTAGTTCATGTTTTATGAACATTTACAAACGCCTCCATTCAATATTATCACCACGAGAATAGTCGACTTTAAGTCCTAGAGACTTGATGTTTTCTTCTAAACTTTGGTGATACTCACAAGCTTCTTGACCAGTAAAGGCTTTGTTATCGTAAAGAGAATATTGTTTTCTAAATTCTTGAGGAGAAAGGTTTGGCATAATTACATTACAGCCAGCTAAAAGACCTGCATTTCTTCCACTAGGGTTTATAGATGCAAGGGCTGTTGTAGCAGGTAATAAAACTTTTGGAAGTAGAAGTCTTGTAATTGAAAGCATAAGTAGTGTCTTTTCTAAATCTCCATGTTTATAATCTTTAAATATTGTGTCATGATGTGGAATAAAAGGTCCTATTCCAACCATATGAGGATTTAATTCTTTTAGATATAATAAATCACGAACAAGGTCCTCATTAGTTTGAAATGGTGACTCAACCATAAATCCAGCACCTACTTGATAACCAATTTCCTTAAGGTTTTTTAGGCATTCCTTTCTAGTTTTAAGTTCAATGTTTGATGGATGTAATTTTTTATAATGACTATCTGTAGCAGTTTCATGTCTTAAAAGATATCTGTCTGCACCACTTAAAAAGTATTTTTTGTATGAGTCATAACTCTTTTCTCCTAATGATAGTGTTATGGCACAATCCTCATATTTATTTTTTATACTTGAAACAATTTCACATATTTTATCATCACTAAAATATGTATCTTCACCACCCTGCAAAACGAATGTTCTGTATCCTATTTTATATCCTATATCACAACATTCAAGTATTTCATCAAGTGAAAGTCTGTATCTTATGATATTTTTATTAGAAGATTGTATTCCACAATAGTAGCAATTATTTTTACAATAGTTTGTAAGCTCTATAAGTCCTCTCAAATATATTCTGTTTCCATAATATTTATTTCTCATGTCGCTAGCTTGCTTATAAAGATAGTTTCTTAAATTTTGTTCAAAGTTATATTCTTCATTGTCGATATTTTCTATTAAATATAGTAGTTCATCAAAACTTAATGAATTAATGCTGTAAAGTTTATCTATAAAGTATTTAATCTTATTTTTAGTCATATCTAAATATGTAATTATTAAATATAGTTAAATTTTTAGTAATTGAAAAGTTCAAGTGATCTTTCTAAAATACCTTTTACATATGCTATTAAAATACCATAGTTTACTATAGGTATATTGAAAGATTTTGCCTTTTCTATTCTAGATAACATTCCAGCTCTATTCATCATACAAGCTCCACAATGAACTACAAGTGCATATTTATTTATATCTTCAGTGAAGGATACTCCAGAACTAAATTCAAAAGTAATATTTTTACCAGTTTTCTTTCTAATCATATTAGGAATCTTTACTGTTCCAATATCATCAGTCTGTCTGTGATGAGTACATCCTTCAGCCATCAAGACTTTATCACCATCTTTTAAATTTTCTAAAGCATAAGCTCCATTAATTAATTCTTTAAGGTCTCCCTTTTGTCTAGCAAATAATATAGAAAAAGATGTAAGAGGAATATCTTTTGGAGTATCTTTATCTACTTGTGGAAATACTTGAGAGTCGGTAATAACAAGCTTTGGTCTTTTGCCTAAGCTAGATAGAGTTTCTTTTAACCTATCTTCCTTTGTAACTATAGAGATTGCACCAGTATCCAAAATATCTCTTATAACTTGTTGTTGAGGAAGAATAAGTCTTCCTTTTGGAGCTGCTTTATCTATTGGAACTACCAAAACAACTAAGTCATTTGGATTAATTAAGTCTGATACCAACTTAAACTCAGTGCTGTCTTTAGGCAAGACTCTTATTATTTCGTTCTTTAAATCTTCAATTCCAATTTTATCTGTTGATGAGACAGAGACAACTGGACATTTAATTTTATTTTTAGTTAAGTCTAAAATTTCAGAGTGATTCTTGATTGTATCAATTTTGTTAAGAACTAAAATATGAGGTATATTCTTATCATTAAACTTTTCAATTAGTGTTAAATCTTCTCTTGATACGCCAATTTGGCAATCAACTACTAGTAAAGCTATATCTGTTTTTTCCAAAACATCTAATGATTTACTTATTCTAAGTTCTCCAAGTTCACCAACATCGTCAAGACCAGCAGTATCTATAAGAACACAAGGTCCTATAGGAAGGATTTCCATTGGTCTAAATACTGGGTCTGTAGTAGTTCCAGCAATATCTGACACTATCGCAGCACTTTGATTCGTTATAGCATTTATTATGCTAGATTTACCTGCATTTCTTTTACCAAAGAGACCTATATGTACTCTTATCGATTGTGGAGTAGAATTTAGACTCATTTGTACTCACCACCTTAAATTTCTTTTTTTGATATACTAGTTTTTACAGATACATGAGGTATGTTTCCCAATTTACCAGTCAAACTATTGATAGTATCCATTTCGCCAACAACTGCTATACATACAATCGATACATCTTCTTCTTCACAAGGAATTCCCATTCTGCCTTTAATAATACCTTTAAAACCTGACACAACCTCATTAAATTTAAGCTGACATTCTTTTGGCTCTTCTAAAATAGCACTTATGACTGCAACCTTTTTCATAAATATCCTCCTAACTCAGAAAATATGTCTTAAACAAATCCAAAATCAAAAAACTTTTCTTTTAAAGAAAAGTTTCTACAAAAGAAAAGTTATTAATTACACAAGTATAATGTGCTATATTAAACTATTTCCTTACAGATTAGATAACTCTTTTCTGGTAGGGTTAGCTTGTAAAAATTTAATTTAACAACAATTAACTAAAGAAAATTCTTACATAATTTATATAAAATATATAAAAATTAACTGAAGAAAATTGAAGCTACTTATATAATAGTAGTAAATTGAAATTAAGTCTATAGAAAAACCAATTTTTGTATAAAAATAAAAATTAAAGTTGGTTATTTGTTAGGAAATGACTTTAGTAAAATGTGTATTTAATTATTCTTTAAGTATATAGTTTATAAGTAGTTTTAGAGTACTTTCGATAGCTTCTATATGTGTTCTTTCATAGTGGTGACTATTGTTTGTTCCAGGACCAACACATGCTATTTGAACATCCTCTCCCCAACGAATAGCTTCTGAAGCATCTGAACCATAGAAAGTAAATACATCGACAGCATAATCTAAATTATTGTCTTCTGCAACATCGACAAGTTTGTTTCTTAGATTAAAATCATATAATGATAAATTATCTTTTGCAACTATAGTCACACCATGTTCACTAGATGTTTGGCTTGGTCCAGTTGGTGCTATATCTATTGCTATAAATTCTTTTGTTTTTTCAGGCAAAGCTTTAGAAACACCATGTCCAATTTCTTCATAATTACTTATATAGAAGTTAGTCGTATGTTTAGGTGTTAAGTTATTTTCCTTAAAATATCTACATATTTCAAGAACCATTGCTACAGCGGCTTTATTATCTATGTATCTAGATTTTATAAAGCCAGATTCTGTAGCCTCGAAACGATGGTCTAGACACACAAAATCTCCAACACTTATTCCTAAATCTAATACATCTTGTTTTTTAAAGACTTTTTCGTCAAGTCTTATAATCATTGTTTCTTCATTTCTTTCAGCAGCAGCTTTTGTCTGACCATATATATGAGTAGAAGCATATTTAAATACAACACTTCCTCTGATTTTTTTCCCTTTTCTAGTTATAACAGTACAGTTTTCTCCTTCTATAGCTGCCCAGCAACCACCACCAACTTTATGGTATTTAAGAGTACCATCAGATGATATTTCTTTTACCATAGCTCCAAGTGTATCCATATGTGCAGATATTGTTATTTGATTTGAATCATCTTCACCAGGAAGGGTAGCTATAAGAGCACCTTTTTTTGTGAGAATAGTATTAAGGCCTAATGCCTCAAAATCTTTTTTACTTTCTAAGACTGCATTTTCAGTATATCCAGTTGGACTTGGGATATCTAAATATTTTTTCATTAAATTTATAGTATTAGTTAAATTTAAATTCATATTGTTTCCTCCTAAAAAATATATATTCATACAAATTATAACATAAATACGAATGTTCTGAAAACTAAAATTAAAAGAAAAATCGTAAACGTATTTAAAAAAAAAGTATATAAAATAAATTTAATTTATATTATATAGATTTAAAGTAAAAATAGTTTTATTACATAATTAATAAAAATAAATACAAAACAAAATGAACAAATAAATAAAATATTTAGTTTAATTATCTTTACAAATAAAAATTTTAGTAATAAAATAATTGTTGAAAAAGATTTTAAATTCAGATTATTCATTTCTTAAAGTAATTAATCTGCAAACCTTTATTAATATATGTAAATAGTTAGGTATATATGTATTTAATTAGCATAATATAGATGAAAATATTTATTTTAATTGTTTATTTTCTGGAGAAAAGGTCTTTATTAGGAATCATAAAAAATAAAATTAATTAAGAAAAGAGAGGATGTGTATAATGTGATTGAGAATGGATTTGTATATTGTAGTTTCTTGGTTGTGTTTGTAGGTGTAATTTTTTTTATGGTGGATAAATTGAAATGGAAAATATTTGATGTTATTAATCCGATGCTTTTAATCTACTTAGGAGCAGCTATATTAGCATCATTTGGTTTATTTGCACAAAATGAAGATGTTGGAATATATCAAAATATAATAACAGTAAATTTTTTGCCATTAATGTTAGTATTCTTATTAATTCAATGTGATTTAAGAAAAATATTAAAAATGGGACCTAAAATGTTATTATCATTTTTCTGTGCTACATTTACATTTATGCTTGGATTTGTCATAGCATTTATAATATTTAAAGGTTCAATGGGTGCAGATTCATGGAAAATTCTTGGGGCAGCATCTGGTTCATGGATAGGTGGTTCATCCAATATGATTGCAGCAGCAAATGCTCTAGGAGTTGCAGAAGAAGGTCTTAGCTATGCAATACTTATGGGTTCTATAGGATATACAGTATGGATGTCTGTTTGTCTAATGTCTGTAAAATTTGGACCTAAATTTAATAAATGGACAAAATGTGATACAAGTTTTATAGATGAGGTTACATCAAAACTTGAGAAAGAAAATAAAGATAATACAGCACCTACATTTGTGGAACTTATGACTTTACTTTCTGTTGGATTTGGAGTAGCTGCTTTTGCACAAATTGTATCTAAGATACTTCCAACTTCAGGTATACTTAATGAAACTATGTGGGTAGTACTTGTTGCATCTACAGTATCAATATTATTAGGTATGACTAAAATATCAAAGCTTAAGGGAAGTACATTAGTAGGAAATGTGTTTATGTATTTACTTCTTGCAGCTACAGGTAGTAAAGCAAATTTCTTTGGATTGTCAGAAGCACCTGTTTACATAATGTTTGGTTTGGTAGTAGTCCTTGTACATGCTATTTCATTTATAGGGCTTGCAAAACTGTTTAAGTTAGACTTATTTACTTGTGAAGTAGGAAGTATAGCTAATATAGGTGGAGTAACTACAGCTCCTATGATTGCTGGAGTTCATAACCCAGTATTGATACCAGTGGGAGTGCTTATGGGGCTTTTAGGAAATGTCATAGGTACTTATTGTGCTCTTATGGTAACTCAAATATTACACATGTTAGCTTAACAAAAATAATCTCAGACTAATACTTTTATATAAGAAAAGCCATCTCAATTTAAGCGTAAGCTCTTGTTGAGATGGCTTTTTATTTGACAATATAATTCATATAAAAAAGATATTTTGACATATTTAGTGCATAACATTGTAAAATTTACTAGAATCGAGATATATTTAATTTTTGTATTGAATCGAACGTCTGTATGATGTATAATAAATATATAGAACGAACGTTTGCAGAACGGATGTTTTTTGAATTTATTTTAATAATTTATGAATATATATCAGAATGCATAAATATATTTAAATATAAAGATTAAAAAGAATTTAAAGGAGTGTTGATAACTTATGATAATTCCATCAAGAAGAATACAAGATATAACATTAACAAATTTAAAAAATGGTGAAGTAACGTTAATTGAATTGGATGAAATATATAAGAAGATGGGATTTTTATTTGTTGTTAGTGAAGGTAAATTGAAAAAGATAAAAAAGGAGAATCATCATTAGAAATGAATAAAATAATAGTTTATAAAACCTAACTTATGTAGTATATAAATACTTAAGTTAGGTTTTTTTGTGATAAAGTTTATAATTACTTGATTTTATAAAATGAATAATGATTTTAAGCGAAAAGTAAATAAGTTTAAACTTTAATAAGTATTATATTACATAAGAGGTGATATTATTATGAAAATAGTAACCTACAATATTCATAAAGGTATGGATTCAAATAATAGATTAACTCTAACTAAAATGGGAACATATTTAAAGCAATTGGATTGTGATGTAATTTGTTTACAAGAAGTATTATATCCTCAATTTTTAGCTTTAAAAACTATCTTAAATATGGATGGTGTATTTGCTACAAACGTAAAAAAGGTAAACATGATATATGGGATTTGTACATTTACAAAATTTAAAATGTTAAATAGCAATCATTTTTTCCTAACTAGTAAAAAAGAACAACGAGGGGCACTTTGTATAACTATAAATGCATATGGAAGAATCATAAATATAATAAATACTCATTTGGGTCTTGATAGACAAGAAAGAGCAAAACAATTGGATGAAATAATGGACTATAGAAATAGATTAGTAGGGATAGTTGTTTTATGTGGTGACTTTAATGAGAAAAATATTTTTTTAAGTATGTTCAACGATATGGCTATTTCACTAAATAAGTCTTATCTACCTACATTTGAAAAATCAAAATCTAGAATAGATTACATTTTTGTTAATAAAAATGTTGAATTAAAAGGATATGAAGTAGAAAAAGTTTGCTTATCAGACCATTATCCAGTTATAGGTTATATTCAAACTTTAATATAAATCAAATTAATTATGATAAAATACTTCATTTTTTTATTAAGAAATAATAAAAAAATATAATACAAAAATATCAAAAATAAAACTAATTATAAGACATAAATTTACAATAAAGTTACATTTGATTAAATTCCTTGTTTAAAAAAAGCTATTCAAATATAATCTAAAGTAGTTTTGAAATGGAAACTCTATTAGGCAAAATCAAGTTAGTGTTAAAATGAGGTGAAGTTATGGGCAGAAGTGCAACAAGGGTTTCAAGATTAGGAAAAGAAAGAAAGAGAAATTTTGCAATAGTATTAGCAATTTTAGTTGTAGCTATAGGAGGATTTACTTATTTTTTTAATAACAAATTTCTGTATAATGGAAAAATAGCTAAAAATGTGTATATAGAAGGAGTAAATGTATCTGATATGACTAAAGAACAAGCATTAAAAGCTATAACAGGTAAGTATACTCCAGAAGATTTAAATCTTAGTTATGATGGGAAAAAATATACGATATCTCCAAAAGATATTGATTTAAGATATAATACAGAAGAAGTTGTAAAAAATGCATATGAGACTACGAAAAAAGGCTCTTACTTTCAAAACTTAAAAAAATATATTGATATAAGAATAAATAAGCTAGCTCTAAAAATAGAATCTAGTTATGATGAGGCAAAGCTTAGTTCTAAAGTATCATCTATAGCAGATAGTATCAATGTCAAAATGAAAAATGCTTCTATTAGTGTTGGAAGTGGAGGGTTGAATTATACAGATTCTGTTGTAGGAAGAGAGTTTGATTTAGCAGCAAATAAAGAATCCATATATAATATGATAAAGAATAAAGAGCATAAGTCTTTAGAGCTTAAAGTAAATCTTCAAAAACCAGACATAACAACTGAACAAGTAAAAACTGTGAATTCTGTTATAGGTCAATATTCAACTACTTATTCTCAGGCTGTAGAGGGTAGGTCATATAATGTAGGTCTATCAGCAAGAAAAACTAGTGATGTATTATTGATGCCAGGCGAAGAGTTTTCATATAATAAACTTACAGGACCTAGTAATAAAGCTAATGGTTATAAGGATGCACCAGTTATAGTTTATGGGAAATTAGAGCAATCAGCAGGTGGGGGTGTTTGCCAGACATCTTCAACAATTTATAATGCTGCTCTTATTTCAGGAATGGAAATAACTCAAGTTACAAATCACTCATCTGCATCAACTTATGTACCAAAAGGAAGAGATGCTACTGTAAGTGATGGAGGATTAAACTTAAAGTTTAAAAATCCATATAACCATCCTGTATATATTAGAAACTATGCAGGTGGAGGAAGTGTATCATCAGTAATATATGGTAACTCTGGTGACAAACCTAATATATCAATAGAAGTAAAACAGACTGGTCAAAATAAGTATTCTACATATAGAATATTTAAAGATTCAAATGGAAAGGTCATAAAAAAAGAACATATATCAAATAGTTCTTATAAAGAATTAAAAAAATAAATCATTTTTTAAAAGTGATATTTATACAAAAAAACAAGAAAGCCTATGACTTTCTTGTTTTTTTTGTGTAAAAGTAACATTATCGATTCTTGTTTTGATATTAGAGTCATTAATATATAGAAAATATTCCTATATATTGGTATAATTGTAAATAGATTTAGTTATATAAAATGTATGAGGAGGTGACATGGTTGAATTTTATAGGCAATAGATATGAGGTAGTAAATTCTGATGACGTTTTAGAAATTAACAAAATCTATAAAGCTAGAGATGTTTTTTACAGAAAAAATGTGCTAATAAAAGTCATAAAGCACAATAATTATATCTGTGAGGATTTTGTTTCAAATTTAATTGATGAAAGTACTGCTTTAGATGAAATAAACTCTCCTTATATACTAAAAATAATAGATGTTGGAATTCATTGTACAGAAGAAACAACATTGTATTATGTTGTAAGTGAAGACTTTAATGGTATCGGATTAGATGAGTTAATTCTAGGTAATTATCTTCATTTAGAAGCAATTGTAAATATAATGATACAAGTTTTAAAAGCTTTAGAAATGATACACAGAAATCATTCATATCATGGTAGTTTAAAATCAAGTAGTATAATAGTAGATACAGAATATAATATTAAGATTTGTGATTTTGGAATTACAAAAGCAAATAATGGGGTTAATACGAGAAGCTATGGAAATAGAAGATATTTATGCCCACATCAACTATGTATAAATTATACCGATAAAGAAAGTGATTTTTTTGCGACAGGGCTTATTTTATTTGAGGCAATATTTAAAAAATTACCTTTTGGGGAATTGAATTCAGAAGAAAAAATATTACAATCTATTGATAAAGGATTAGATTGGAATAGTATAAAAGCAATCAATGGAAATATAGAACTTATAAACGTTATCAAGAGGCTTCTTGGTAGAAATAATAAATATACTAGAGCCAATGATATTATTGTTGATTTAAGTAAAGTAATGTATGAAAAAGCATATATAGAAGTTGAAGATGATAAAAAAGAAGAGAAGCAAGATAAAGTCGTACAGGTTAAAAAAGAAGAAAAAATTAAAGTGAGAAAAAAATTACATAAAAAACTTGTTGTTGCTGGTTTAGCAATAGTTATGATTTCAATGATTATTATAAGTTCTATATTATAAAACTTATATATTATATATTTAAAATTAATATTATAAACCATATACAGATAGAAAATCTAGTGTAGTTATAAATTATGAAAGGAAGTGGTTATTATGTTAGAAAAAAATAATGAGGTATCAAACATTTAAGAATATTTAACAAATAGCCACCTGCTTTTGTAGTTTAGAATGAAAAGTTGTGGCTAAAGGTCACAACTTTTTGCTACTTTTTAAAGGTAGGAGCATATTAAAAAGGAGCAAAATATGAGTAAAATAAAAATAATAACAAGTAATAAGTGTTGGATTGAAGATATAGCAAAGAGACAACTTGAAGATATTTTAAACTTAAATGGAGTTTTAAGAATAGTAGGATTACCTGATTTACATGCAGGTAAAGTACCTGTTGGTCTAGCTGTTGAAACTAGCAATTTTATTTATCCACATATAATTGGAAATGATATAGGATGTGGAATGACTTTGTTTAAAATTGGGATTTTAAAAAAGAAATTTAAAAAAGAAAGATGGATTAAGTCTCTTAGTAAGATTAAAGACTTATCAGATATAGAAATAACAAATATATATGAAGAAGAATGTCCAATTTTAAATTTAGGAACTATTGGAAGTGGAAATCATTTTGTAGAATTTCAATGTGTAAATGAGGTTTATAATAAAGAAATATTTGAACAATTAAAATTTTCAGCTGATGATATAATGATGTTAGTTCACTGTGGCTCAAGAAATTATGGAGAAACTATTTTGAACAAATTTTATAATAAAAATGGTCTTGAGGTTGAAAGTGAGAAAGCAAGAGCTTATATGGAAAGCCATGATAAGGCTTTAATTTGGGCAGAACGTAATCGTGAAATTGTCAGTAAAAAAATTATGCAATCAATAGGTACATCTGGAGACATAGAAAAGATATTATCTATAAATCATAATTTTATAGAGAAAAGAGAAGATAACTTTATACATAGGAAAGGTGCTATTTCAAGTGAAAATGGAGTTGTAATTATACCAGGCTCAAGAGGTAGCTTATCATATATAGTTATGCCTAGTGAAAATACAGAGATATCTTTATATTCTTTGTCACATGGTGCAGGTAGAAAATGGTCTCGTTCAATTTGTAAATCTCGTCTTACAAACAAGTATAATAAAGATACTATAAAACAAACTAAATTTAAAAGTCATATTCTATGTAATGATATAAATTTATTATTTCAAGAGGCTCCAGAAGCTTATAAAAATATAGAACAAATTATTGAAAGTTTGATAGAATATAAACTTATTCAAGTAGTGGCAACTATGAAACCACTGATTACTTATAAAGGTTAATTTTTAAAGTTAAAAAAGACTAAAATTATATTAGATTATAAATAGCTGATTTTGTTAGAATATGTAAAATTGTTTTACTATTATCAGCTATTTTTTTGTTCTCATAAAAGAAGAAAAAATGCAAATGAAAGGATTGTATTAATACAATAAATAGAAAGTTTAAAAAATGTGTTGAAAAATAAGGATATAATGAGTATAAGTATTTATAGATTCTTGATGAATTACAATTTTCATTATGCAAAAACATCAATGAAATTATTTTTATTGACATGAAGATGGAATTTGTGAAATAATATTAGAAGCACCAAGAGAAATGATTAAGTAAAAATAGAAAAGGAGCAGTTTTTTATGAAGAAAAATACTAATAGTAATGAGTCCGGGGTTAAACTTCTTAATAAATAAGGAGTTTGATGCATAATAACTCCTTATTTATTAAGTCGTTCACAAAATAACTATTATCAAAGAAATGATATGGTGATTTAAAAGCCTATGACTTATAAATAAAGGAGAAAAAATAATGAATAGTAATACATTTGAAAGATTACAACTAAATGAAGTTAAAGAGTTAATAAAAGCATATTGTGTAAGTTCACTTGGGAAAAATTTAATAGATAAACTAACTCCTAGTGGTAATATTGGAGTAGTAAGAAGAAAATTAGCAGAGAATAAAGAAGCTAGAAAGATAATTGAAAATAGCAATCATATACCACTTGAAGGATTGTTTAATGCAGGTTCTACAATAGACAAAATTGAAAAAGGAATGATAATAGAACCAATTGAACTTGTAAATATTGAAGATTTTTTAAGAGGATGTAGGAAAATTAAAACTTTTATGCTAGAAAAAGAATTTTATTCACCTACATTAAGTTCTTATGCTTTAAACATAACCGAATGTAAAAACATAGAAGATGAGATAAATTACTGTATAAAATCTAATAAAGTTGATTCTAATGCTAGTAAAGAATTAAAAAAAGTAAGAAGAAATATAGAAATTACAGAAGGAAAGATAAAAGATAGACTAAATAAATTTATAACATCAACTATAAACAAAAAATATATACAAGAGTTTATAATAAGTAAAAGAAATGATAGATATGTAGTACCAATTAAATCTTCATACAAAAATGAAGTAGAGGGTACTATATTAGACACATCATCAAAAGGGAATACTGTATTTATTGAACCTATAAGTGTTTCAAATCTAAGTACAGAGTTGACTATGTTAAAAGCTGATGAGACTATTGAAGAATATAAAATATTATCTTATTTAACAGAACTTATATTTGATAAGATAAATCAGATAAAATTGAATATAGAAATACTTTCTGAATATGATATGGTATTTGCAAAGGCTAAGTACAGTCAAAAAATAAAAGGTATTACTCCAAAAATAAACAATAATGGATATATAAAAATAATTAAAGGTAAACATCCTCTTCTAACAGGAGATGTAGTACCTTTAGATTTTGAAATAGGTAAAGAATATAGAAGTCTTGTAATAACAGGTCCTAATGCAGGAGGAAAAACTGTAACTCTTAAAACTGTTGGGCTATTAACTTTAATGGTTCAATGTGGATTTGATATTTCTGCAAAAGAAGGTAGTGAACTTAGTGTATTTGAAAAAGTTTTTGTGGATATAGGAGATAATCAAAGTATTGAAAATGCATTAAGTACTTTTTCATCACACATAAAAAATATCGCAGAGATTATGAGTTTGTCCAATAATTCTACCCTTGTTCTATTTGATGAAATAGGAAGTGGAACTGAACCTAATGAAGGCTCAGGATTAGCAATATCATTATTAGAAGAGTTTTACAGAATGGGATGTATAACAATAGCATCCACTCATTATGGAGAGATAAAGAAGTTTGCAAATTTACATCCAGAGTTCGAAAATGCTGGTATGATGTTTGATAAAGAAACTCTAGAACCAATGTATAAATTAACTATAGGAAAATCTGAAGATAGTAATGCTCTTTTTATTTCAAAGAAAATGGGAATAAAAAATAGAGTATTAGAGAGAGCTAAAGAATATATAATTGATAGAAACTACAATTTAGATTTAGTTAAAAGAAGCAAACTACAATCGAATATTGAAGATAATAATAATTCTGAAATTACTCCAAACTATACGGATTATAATATAGGAGATAAGGTAAAATTATTAGATGAAAATGATTTTGGAGTTGTATATAAACCAATAGACAAATTTAATAATGTAGAAGTATTATTTAAAGATAATTTTATTTCAGTAAATATAAAAAGATTGCAACTTAGCATAAAAGCGTCAGAATTATATCCAGAAGGATATGATTTGAATACATTGTTTACTAGTTTTGAGGATAGAAAATTAGAAAAAGATATTCAACGAGGTTCAAAGAAAGCTCTTAAAAAGATTCAGAAAGAAATTAGAGATAATAGAAAACAAATATAAAAACATAAAAGAAGCTATCTAAAGATAAAATTTTATTTTTAGATAGCTTTTTTATTAACATATCTTCATAAATCCAATGACTAACAGTATTAAACCACTTAACCAAGATAAGTTTAAATTTATCTTTTTAACAAATACATTTCCTAGTAAACAACCAAGTAGAACTGCAATTACATTTGATAGTAAAGAAAATAGAATAACTTGTATATAATTTACACCGACAAGCCCACTACCAAACCCAATCGCTAATCCATCTAGACTTAGAGCAATAGCAAGTGTAAATGCTTCAGCAGACTTGAGTATTTTAGTCTTACTTGTATCTAAAGTATTCGGTTCAATGCTTACATTAAAATTTAATTTAAGGTCTAACATATTAAGATTATAATCTTTTGAATGTATGGATTTTTTCTTAAAATAAGATTTAAAAAAGCTTTCAATTAATCGAGCACTTCCTAATAAAAATAAGATAAAGAAACATATTAACATTGTTATATTTTGAGGTAAAAAATCTCTAACGATTGTACCTGCAAAAAGTGATATTGCCAAAATAGCTGAACAGACTATACTAATAATTATATTTGAATATAAAGGAACTTTAACTTTATTTAAGCCATATCCAAAACTTGTTACAAAGGCATCTATACAAAGAGAAGTCACTAATAAAATTGATTCAATCACAGCAGATTAACATCCTTTCTCTTAAATTTTATACTTATATTAGTTATAGTATTGTAAAAATGGATAAATTGTTACAGATAAACCAATAAATTGTTGATAAAATTTCAACATCGTACAACACCTAAGTAACAAAAAAATCATATTAATAATATAAAACCAATCATAATAAAGCAGGTGAAAATAATGGAGCAAAATAGTGCGGTTGGGAATTTTGGTGATTTATTTAAGATTTTACTAGAAGAAAAAGATATATCAATGGGAGAATTGAGTAAAAAAAGTGGAATTGACAAAGCTACTATATCTCGTATAGCTAATAATAAGCAAAAACCCAACATAAATCACTTGGAAAAGATAGCAATCCATTTAAATATTAATTTAGAAGAATTATTAAAAGCTTCAGGATACGAATTTAAAAACAATAATAATCAAATATTTAATATAGATAGTGATTTTAGTAATTTTGATGATATTCTTGGATTTGCAAATTTAATCAATGATAAGAATTTTAATGGAAATATTGAAAAAGAATTGAGTAAGTGCAAATTATATGTACAGACAGATGAAGGCAAAAAACTGCTTTTTGATAATTTTAATAAAAAGGTAGATTCTATTGAAAAGCAAGGTCAATTTACAGATAGATTGAGAAAAATGTATGCTGACTTTTGTACAGGAGGGCTTACAATAAAAAAATATTTATTGATTGGAAGTATGTTACTTTATTTTGTAATATCAACAGATGTTATTCCAGATTTTGTATTTCCAATAGGATTTATGGATGATTTAGTAGCACTAAATATAGTTACAAAATTACTCAAGGATGATAAGTAATTTTAAAGTTATATTTATTGTTTAAAGAAATAAAAGTATAGATAAACTTTATTTTCTTGTTTGTAAGTAAGATATTAAAAATTTTAAAATAAGCAATTTAATATATATTTTGTAAGTATTTAAGTATATAAAATAAAATAATATCCAAACTAATACAAAATAGTAATAATTGTTTTGTACTGGAGGATATTTATGAACTGTAAATGGATATCTAAAATAGATGGGCAAAAAAAATGCCATAGGGAAGCAGATTCTTCTGGATATTGTATCTTTCATAAAGAACATAAGTCTGATAAAGATATGCAATTAATGATGGACACTATTTATAAAGAAGAAATAAGTGAATTTGATGGGTTTATATTTGAAAATGAATTTAATGCAGAAGAAATATTAACTTATGGTTATAAAAGATTAAATTTTTCTGAAGTGATATTTAAAGAGAAAGTAAATTTCAAAAAATACATTTTTAAAAAGAATATTATCTTTAATTATACAGAATTTAGAAAAAGTATATTTTTTAATGGTGGTGTATTTCTAGAAAACTGTGATTTTAATAAAACAAGATTTAGTAAAGCTTATGTAAATGACCGTATATTTGAAAAAGTAAAATTTAAAGGGCCAGATTTAGTGGTTAATAAAGTAGAAAATTTTCCACGAATGGATGGCATTATTTTTAGCATGTGCACAAAATTTGTGCTAAAAAATGTTGAGTATGGTAAAAGTGAGTATAAACATGGAAAGATAAATTATAGAATAGCTAGAAATCAAGCGACAAAAATTGGAGAATACGAAATGATAGGGTTTTATTATTATAAGGAAAGGATTTATAGTAGTAAAATAATGAAACGCTCTGATTATCCTACTTTCAGTGATTATTTAGTTGAAAAATTTTTTGACCAAGTAGCACGTTATACTACAGGTTATGGAGAAAAGCCATGGAATATATTGTTAGTGATTATAGTGATAATAAGTGTTTTTGCCTTATTATACTTATTTGTAGGTATAGAAAGTTCAAATAGTACGCTTGTAGCCTTAAATATAAATAACATAGGCGATTATTCATTAAGTGAGATTTTCAGAATGTATATAGATTTATGGTATTTTAGTATGGCTACATTTAGTACAGTAGGATATGGAGATATGGTTGCTACAAGTTTGATTGGTAAGGCTTTAGCAGGAATAGAAGTATTTTTTGGAGTTACAATAGGAGCAATTTGGGCATCTATGATTATTAAAAGGATGATAAGATAATATCTGTGTAAATATGGATAGGTATTAATTACTAGATATAAATTGGACTAAATAGGGAAAATTTAAATATAAATATACTTAATAATCCAAGAAGGTGAAAAAATTGAAAAATGCAATAAGAAAAATTATAGCATTAGCCATGATACTAGTTTTTATAATACCAACCTATTCATATGCAGATGAAAAGTCTGTAGACAAATATTCAAAAACATCTATACTTATAGACCAAGAAACAGGTAGAGTTTTATATAGTAAAGAACCTGATATGAAGGTGCCATTAGCTAGTTTAAGTAAGATGATGACTTTTTTACTTGCAATAGAAGCTATTGAAAATAAAGAAGTAAAAGAAACTGATGTAGTAAAAATAGACAAGTCTATTGCATCTGTAAAAGGTTCAAGTTATAAACTTAAAAATGGTGAAGAAGTTCCACTTATAGAGCTTATGAGGGGTCTTATGATTGTATCAGGGAATGATGCGGCGATTGCTATAGCAAAACATATTTGTAAAACTAAGGAAGCTTTTGTGGATAGAATGAATAAAAAAGCAAAAGAAATAGGAATGACAAATACGCATTTCCTAAACCCAAATGGTCTTCCAATATACGATTTGAGTAATCCGAAACAGCCAGCAAAAGAAAATAAATCTACTGCAAGAGATATAGCTATTCTTGGGAAATACATGTTTGACCATTATGAAAAACAAGTAACAGCTATAACTGATATGGAGACATATACAAACTCAGATAGAAGTTTTGAAAAAAGCAATACAAATGCATTATTAAGAATAATACCAGAAGTAGATGGTATAAAAACTGGATATACTGGTAATGCTGGATATTGTTTATCATTTTCTATGATTGTAAATAAAAGTGATAAAAACGAGAAAAAACGTAGAGTAATAGGTGTAGTATTGGGTACTAATCATAAAAATAAAAGAACATCTGCTTCCTTAGCACTACTTAAATATGGAAAAGAAAATTTTAATATGAAAAAATTGATTGATAAAGATAGCTTTATTGGTAAGAGATATATTAAAGGAATGAAAGAATTAGAAGTTACTTTAAAAGCTAAAGATGAACTTTATACAGTATTAAAAGAGGATGAAAGTATAAAATCAGAAGTAAAGATTAAAAATATAGAGTATCCTGTTAAAAAAGGCGATACTATGGGTACTATAAAATACTATACTAATTCAGGTGACTTACTTGGAAGTGTAGATATAGTAAGTAATAATAATGTAGATAATATATCATTAAAAACAAAATTAAAAATGAAATTTGCAAATTAAATTCAAAAAAATGGTATAAAATACACAAAAAAATATAAAAATAGAAAATATGGAAAAAATATTGTTATTTTTTCGCCTCTATGATATACTACTAGAGGTGAAAAAATAAAATAAATCACACACAGCATTGGGATCCTTAAAAGGTGCCTATTACATGGTTTTTTAGGGAGAAGATCAAGCTGGAGGTATAAAACCAGGAGGTAGAATATGTCAGTAATATCAATGAAACAATTATTAGAAGCAGGTGTTCACTTCGGTCATCAAACAAGAAGATGGAACCCTAAAATGGCTAAGTATATATTCACAGAAAGAAATGGAATATATATAATCGACTTACAAAAAACAGTTAAAAAAGTTGAAGAAGCTTACAAGTTCACTAAAGAAGTAGCTGAAACAGGAAAGCCAATCTTATTCGTAGGAACTAAGAAACAAGCTCAAGATGCTATAAAAGATGAAGCTGAAAGATGCGGAATGTACTTTGTTAATGAGAGATGGTTAGGTGGAATGTTAACAAACCACAAAACTATAAAAACTAGAATAAATAAATTAAGAGAATTAGAAAAAATGGAAGAAGAAGGTGTATTTAATGTTCTTCCTAAAAAAGAAGTTATAAAATTAAGAGCTGAAAAAGAAAAGCTAGAAAAATACTTAGGTGGAATAAAAGATATGCCTGAATTACCAGGTGCAATGTTCGTAGTTGACCCAAGAAAAGAAAACATAGCTATTCAAGAAGCTCATAGATTAGGTATACCAGTAGTTGGAATAGTTGATACTAACTGTGACCCAGAGCAATTAGACTTTGCTATACCAGGAAATGATGACGCTATAAGAGCCGTAAAATTAATAACTGGTGCTATGGCAACAGCTGTAATCGAAGGTAGACAAGGTGCTGAAGAAGAAGTAGCTGAAGACCAAGAATAATAATTTGACAATTAAATGGTAAGGGTCGCCCTTACCATTTATAATATGGAATAGAATAAGTAGGAGGAAACTTAAAAAATGGCTAATATAACTGCTCAAATGGTAAAAGAGTTAAGAGAAAGTACAGGCGCAGGAATGATGGACTGTAAGAAAGCTTTACAAGAAGCTGAAGGAAATATGGAAAAAGCAGTAGATTTATTAAGAGAAAAAGGATTATCAAAAGCTGCTAAAAAAGCTGGTAGAGTTGCTGCTGAAGGTCTAGTTGCAATAGAAATGAATGATAATAATACAGTTGCTTCTATGGTAGAAGTTAACTCAGAAACAGATTTCGTTGCTAAAAATGAAGACTTCAAAGTATTCGTTAAAGATGCTGCTTGTATGGCATTAGCTACTGATAAAGAAGATGTAGCTTCTTTATTAGGTGAGACTCATAGAGAAGGAATAACTTTACAAGAAGTTTTAAATAATAGAGTTGCAAAAATCGGTGAAAAATTAGACTTTAGAAGATTTGCTAAAGTTGTAACTAATGGACAAGTTGCTGGATATATCCATGGTGGTGGAAAAATAGGTGTTCTTGTTGAAATGGAAACAGAAGCTAGAGATGCTAAAGTTTTAGAATTAGGTAAAGATGTAGCTATGCAAGTTGCTGCTATGAATCCTAAGTATGTTTCAAGAGACGAAGTAGATGCTGAATACATAGCACATGAAACAGAAGTATTAACTCAACAAGCTTTAAATGAAGGAAAACCAGCTAATATAGTTGAAAAAATGGTTAAAGGAAGATTAGAAAAAGAATTAAAAGAAGTTTGTTTATTAGAGCAAACTTTCGTTAAAAATCCAGATATAACTGTTAAACAATTAGTTGCTGATGTTGCTAAAGCAGTAGGTTCTGATATAAAAGTTGTTAAAGTTGTGAGATTCGAAGTTGGTGAAGGTATACAAAAGAGAGAAGAAAACTTTGCAGAAGAAGTTGCGAAGCAACTTAAGTAATAACCAAAGAGAGAACACGCAGGTGTTCTCTTTTTTAAAAAATAGAAAAAATGGATATGAAGGATTGAAATAGGAGGTTTCTGATGGATAAACCAATGTACAAAAGGGTATTGTTAAAATTAAGTGGAGAAGCATTAGCTGGAGAAAGAGGTTTTGGTATAAATAATGATGTAGTTAATGATATTGCTATTGCTATTAAAAAAATACAAGAAATAGGTGTTGAAGTAGCTGTAGTAGTAGGTGGAGGAAACTTCTGGAGAGGTAGAACTAGCGAAGGAATGGACAGAACTACTGCTGATTATATAGGAATGTTAGCTACAGTTATGAATGCGATGGCATTACAAGATGCACTAGAAAATATAGAGGTTGCTACAAGAGTTCAAACTGCTATAGATATGAGACAAATTGCAGAACCATATATAAGAAGAAGAGCAGTTAGACATTTAGAAAAGGAAAGAGTTGTTATATTTGGTGCAGGAACAGGAAACCCTTACTTTACAACAGATACAACTGCTGCTTTACGTGCTGCTGAAATGGAGGCAGAAGTTATTTTATTAGCTAAAAATGTTGATGCAGTATATGACAAGGATCCAAAAGTACATGCAGATGCTAAGAAATTTACAGAATTAAGTTATATGGAAGTTATACAAAAAGAATTAAAAGTAATGGACTCTACAGCGACATCTTTATGTATGGATAATAAGATTCCAATAAAGGTATTTGAGCTTACAACAGAGAATATAATAAGAGCAGTAAAAGGTGAAAATATAGGAACTACTGTAAAATAATGAAGAATGAAGGAGGAGTAAAATTATGAAACTAGAAATACATAAGCAGTTAGAAGAGAAAATGAATGGGACAATTGACGCTTTGAAGTTCGAATTTGGGACTATAAGAGCAGGAAGAGCGAATGCACAAATGTTAGACAAGATAAGAGTTGATTATTATGGAACTCCAACTCCGATAAATCAAATTGGTGCTATATCTGTACCAGAACCAAGAGTATTAATGATATCTCCTTGGGATAAATCTGCTATGCATGAAATAGAAAAAGCTATATCTAATTCAGATTTAGGATTAAATCCATCAAATGATGGTGAAGTTATAAGACTTTCTGTACCTGCTTTAACAGAAGAAAGAAGAAAAGAATTAGCTAAAAAAGCTAGTAAAGCTTCAGAAGAATTTAAAGTTAGAATAAGAAATGAAAGAAGAGACGCCAATGAAAAGATTAAAAAAATGGAAAAAGGCGGAGAATTAACTGAAGATGAGTCAAAAAAAGCACAAGATGAAGTTCAAAAAATGACTGATAAATTTATAAAAGAAATAGATGCATTATTATCTAAAAAAGAAAAGGATATAATGGAGGTATAATATTGAAAAAATATTATAACCTTTTAGGTCTTCATGTAGATGAGGTAAAAAAATATTTTGATGAACAAAATGTAAATTATACTGTAAAGTCTATTGAAGGTAAAAAGGATAAAGATAAACTTGTAGTTCCTAGAGTTATAAAAATATCTGAGATAGGTGCTAATGTAGAACTAATAATCACATACTTTTCTGACTCCTTAATTTAAGGAGTCAGAACAATATTGGAGGCAAAATATGAATAACAACATTATGTATGACATAGACTTAAATAACATACCTACTCATATTGCTATTATAATGGATGGAAATGGAAGATGGGCAAAGTCTAGATTTCTTCCAAGAACTGCAGGACATAAGGCTGGAGTAGAAACTATAAGAGATATAGTAAAAGAATGCTCAAATTTAGGAGTTAAGCACTTGACATTATATGCATTTTCAACAGAAAATTGGAAGAGACCCAAAATTGAAGTTGATACACTTATGAACTTATTATCTACATACTTAAGAAATGAAATAGCTGAACTTCATCAAAATAATGTGAAAGTAACAGCTATAGGAGATATAAGTGCTTTACCAAAAACTTGTATAAGAGAATTAAACTCAGCTAAGGAAATGACAAAAGACAATACAGGAGTTAACTTAAATTTAGCATTAAACTATGGAAGTAGGGCAGATATAAAAAATGCTCTTATAGATATAGTAAAAAATTGTGAAAGTGGTAAAATAGATATAAACAATATTGATGAAGATATTATAAAAAACTATTTAAGCACAAAGTCTATACCAGATCCAGACTTGGTAATAAGAACAAGCGGTGAACAAAGATTGAGTAATTTTTTACTTTGGGAAGTTGCTTATTCTGAGTTTTACTTCACTGATATACATTGGCCTGATTTTAATAAAGAAGAATTACAGAAGGCTATTTATATATATCAAAAAAGAGATAGAAGATTTGGAGGACTTAAGTAAGGAGATTATTTTATGCTTACAAGAATTATTGCTTCACTAGCTCTGGTTCCATTATTTCTATTTGTTGTATATGGAGGGATTCCTTTATATATAGCTGAGATGGCAATAGTTTATATTGCATTACATGAGTTTTATAAGGCATTTAAAATAAAAGATATAAATCCAATCTTTATTATTGGATATATATTTTCTATTTATTTAGCTATAAAAAATATTTTTAATTTACCATTAGAGTATACTTATGCAATGATTTTCATTTTATTTTTAGCAAGTATAATTTATATGTTGATGGGCAAAAACAATGTTATAGACGTTTCGATTACGTTTTTAGGGATTTTTTATATAGGAGTGTTTTTAGATTTTATAGTTATAACTATAAATGGTTTTGAAAAAGGTAATATCTATGTATGGCTTATATTTGTTATATCTTTTATGACAGATATATTTGCATATTTTAGTGGCTATTTACTTGGAAAACATAAGTTAATTCCTAAAGTGAGTCCTAAAAAGACTGTAGAAGGAGCTATTGGAGGAATAATAGGAAGTACACTTTGTTGTATTTTATTTGGATATTTATTTGGTATTGATTTGCTTCAATTAGCAATAATAGGAAGCATAGGAAGTATAATAGCTCAATTAGGAGATTTATTTGCATCTTCTATAAAGAGATATGTAGGGATAAAGGATTATGGAAAGATAATACCTGGTCATGGGGGTATATTAGATAGATTCGATAGCGTTATATTAGTTGCACCTTTTGTATATAGTGCTATTAAATTTTTTATTAGATAAAGATTGGTTAGCTTTAAAAAAGCAGTCTATAATTGCTAGTAATGAAAATAGCTATGTAACTTTTAAAAGCAGAAAAATTCTGCAATTATTTAGTTACATGGCTATTTTCATTGTTTAATGAGGTAAAAGATATTGAGGGGATTATATAAAATATGTATTGCTTTAAACATATATACTATATTTGTAGTATATATGTTTTGTATACAAGAATTGTCATTAAAAAAGTATTTTTTTGTTTAATAATATCGATATTCTTAATTTTATTATCTTTTTATAATATATATATCTAAATATAACCAGTTTATTATACATTTATAAGTTTTATTTTTAGATATAATTAATAATAGATAAGTAGAATGTTGATTTTATTGTGCAAATATATGTATAATTTAAGTAATATCTCAAAAAAAAGGAATATATTTCCATAATGTGATAAAATAAATTCAAAGAGTTAAATTCTAGGCAAATGGTACTTTAATTATTTATTAAAATAGATTAGATCTTCCATCTTCAATGTCATTTAGTTGATGATTAAATTTAAAGTAGACTAATATTTAAAAATAGTTTTTGAATTAGGTAATGATTTATTATACACATAAAAACTTTCAGAGATATAAAATGTTAGTAAAATAAAAAAATAATAGATAAATGTTTATTTCAAAAAGTTTGAAATTTGAGGGGGATGGATTAATGGAAACGTTAACTAATAATATTATAGATAAATTAACGAATTTAAATGGGAATTATAATTTTAGAATGATGCTTTCAAGCCTAGAAAATCAAAAAAATCAATATGGGATTATGTTTATTGGTATAGATGATTTTGAGCAAATTAATAATCTATATTCTTATTCATTTGGAGATAGAGTTTTAAAGAAATTTTCTAGAGCTATTTTACCTTTTTTACCTGAAGATGTAAGTTTATATAGATTGGATGGAAATGGATTTGGAATTTTGTATCCAAATGGAGATTGTTATGAATTAATAAAACTATTTAACAGGTTTCAGGATGTAGCCAAATGTATAAAACAGATTAATGGACATGCTATTTCATTTACTATATCAGGAAGTGTTTGCTTTTATCCGAAAGATGGTATAGATTGTGATACATTGTACCAAAATGCACGTGTTACCTTTGAGAAGGCAAAGAAACAAGGGAAAAAGACTCTACTTGTCTACTCAAAAGATAAGTTAACTTTGTCTCAGTATTCTATAAAATTAATTGAGTATCTAAGAGAAAGTGTGTTAAATGATTTTAAAGGATTTTATTTAAATTACCAACCACTCGTTTTTGCTAATAATAAGAAACTATATGGATGTGAAGTATTACTTCGTTGGAAGAATCCTAATTTTGAAATGAAACTTGGACCAACTGAGTTTATACCTTTTTTAGAATCTTCTGGACTTATGGATAAAGTTAGCCAATGGGTAATTAGAACTGCTTTAAAACAGTTAAATACATGGATAAAATATATGCCAACTTTCAAGATGAACATAAACGTATCATATCAACAGCTTGAAGATCCTAATTTCAAGTTTTTTATTTTAGATACTATAAAAAAAGAAAGTCTGCCACCATCTCTAATCACATTGGAATTGACAGAAGATAATAATATAAAAAAAATAGAAGAAATAAGACATTCTTTCGACTTTCTTCGAAGTCAAGGAATTAAGATTACATTTGATAGTTTTGGAGCAAAACATTCATCCTTAGAAATTTTTCGTGAATTAAGCGCAGATTCTTTAAAAATTAATCATACTCTTTTAAATCGTATTACATATGATGTAATAGACCAAAAAATTGTTTCGCAAATTATTAACCTGTGTCACAGTATGAATATGACAGTCTATGTTGAAGGAATTGAAGATAAAGAAACTTTAAAAATTATTGAACAAATGAGACCAGAAATCCTTCAAGGATTTTATTATAAAGAGCCTATAAATGCAGATAAGTTTTATGAATATTACTTTGAAAAATATGTTGATTCATTTGACTATCAGGAAAATATTATATCAAAAGACACCTCTTTAGAAAAAGAAAAAAGCATGGTATACTCTGCACTTACTCCAACTCATTCAATGAATATAAAAGAACTGATAGATAATGCTTATGCAGGTATATTTCAAGTTGGAATGGACCCTGAATTTACTTTTCTTACATGTAATGAAGGGTATCGTAGAATGCTTGGTTATACAATTAGGGAGATGGAAGAAAAATTTAAGAATCAAGCATTAGGATTTGTACATCCAGATGATATAGAATATGTGAATTATGAAATTAGGAGACAACTTGGAATTAGTGATATAGTGACCATTGAATTTAGAGTAATGAAATCTGATGGAACGCCTGTTTGGATACTTGGAACAGGTAATGTTGTAAGAGGTAAAGAAGGCTTTAAGAGTTTAATTGTAGTTATTATAGAAAATGATAGGCTTAAGAAAAGGTCTTTAGAGTTAGAAGAATCATATTGGAAATATAGAAGAGTTTTGGATAATATTCCTGCTTGTGTAAAATGTATTCGTTTTGATGAAGATTTCACTTTAGATTATATTTCTCCTAGTTTTATATCATTAATAGGTTATACAGAAAAAGAAATAAAAAACAAGTTTGATGGAAAATATATTGATTTAATATTTGAAGAAGATAGAAAAAATGTAATTAGTGATATGATAAGTCAAGTTAATTCTAAAGATATAGTTACACTCCACTATCGCGTCAGATGCAAAGATAATCGTTTGATTTCTTTAGAAACAATTTCTAGGTTATGTAAAAATGATAAAGATGGAAAGCAGTATTTTTATTCAAGTATAGTAGATGTAACAGATGAAATTTGTGAAGAAAAAGATAGAAAATCTAATAACTTAACTAATCGATATCAAAAAGCATTAAAGCAATGGGGTGACATTTTATTTGAGTATAATTTTAAGGATGATACAATAATATTTTCTGATAATTACTATAATATTTTTCAAGTAGAACCAAAATCAACAATTACTAAGCAGTTATTAAATATTTATAAAGATGATTGGAAGACATTACTTGATGCTTTAGAAGAGGCACAGAGAGGCAGCAAGCCAGAAGCAATAGAAATACGCATACTATCTCAAAATGATGTGCATTTGTGGTGTTCTATAGTGTTTAATGAACCAGATAAAATTGGTGATACAGCCATATCAATATTAGGGAAAATAAGAAATATAGACGAAGAAAAGAAAGAGTATAATAAATTAATTGAACAATCTCAAAATGATTTAATGACAGGATTGTTAAATAAAAGCACTACTGAGGAAAAGGTTAGGGATATATTGATATCAAGTGATAAAAGTAGACGTTATGCCCTGTTTATGATTGATGTAGATAATTTTAAATATGTAAATGATACTATGGGACATGTATTTGGAGATAAAATATTAGTTGATTTAGCTGAATGTTTAAAAAGAAATTTTAGAAAAACAGATATAGTTGGTCGTGTAGGAGGTGATGAGTTTATAGCTTTTATGGAGTATAATGGTAAAAAAGAAAGTATACAAAATAAAAGTCTTGATATATTAGAAAGGCTAGATAGTGCATTTACGTATGATGATTTATATTTTGAAATAAGTGTAAGTATAGGAATTTCTGTATATCCAGAAGATGGAGAACAGTTTTATGAGCTATATCATCATGCAGATAGTGCTCTATATAGAGCAAAAGAAGAAGGAAAAAACACATATTGTATGTTTTCTATTTAAAAATAGAATTTATATTATGAAGGATTGTTCTATCTTAGGTAAATGATAGCACATTTAAGATAAATACATATTACTGCAAAATATAGCTAATCACTTTTTATAAGTGATTGGTTATTTGCAAAGTATATATATATATTATAATTGAGGTAACAATAATGAAGAAAAAATATGATTTTTTAATTTATGCTACTATTTGGCTAGTTGCTATTATAATTTTTATATTTTCTCTATACAATAGTATAGAACATATTAAAATTATAAATTATACTAGTACCATTGGTAGTGAAACTCAAAAAGTTGTTAAACAAGAATTGAATAATAAAAGAAATGATAACTTGATAAAACAACTAGATAGCATTTTAATAGAGTTAAGAACAGGTAAAGGTGAAAATGGATTACAAAGGTGTGATAATAAAGAATTTCAAGAAAAATTAATTCAAATGGATTCTATGTGGAAATCTATGAAAAAAGAAATTATAAAAGTTAGAAATGGTGGTTCAGGTGATAAATTATATAAATTGAGCGAAACATATTCTTCACTATCTAGAGATGTTATTTTTATATCTGAAAAACATTCTGACATAAAATTGCATACTTTTGCTACTGCATTACTTATCTATCTTATAATCTCTACAATAAGTCTACTGATTTGGGAATGTTATAATAAAAGAAAATTTGATAAAATATTTTATACAGACAATCTGACAAAAATAAAAAACCAAGTTGCATTTGAAAACCGAGCTATTGAGATTTTACACCATGCATACAATGGAGAGTATGTGCTATTAAATATTGATATCGACAATTTTAAATATATTAATGATACACATGGATATGAATATGGAGATAAAGTTTTAATAATAGTTGCAACTGCACTTTCAAAAACATTTAATACTAAAGAAACTTGTGCAAGGGTTGGTTCAGACAATTTTGTAATACTTGCAAAATATAGAGAAACTCTCTTAGATGAGATTAGTAAAATTTTGACTGATGCAATAATATCTGAATTAGATGTGAATGTAACTCAAACTGTATCTTATTGTATAGGTGCATATTTAGTTGAAGTTGAAAAATTAGATTATAAATATATTAATTCTATAATGGATAAGGCAAATATTGCACATAAAGCAAGTAAAAAGAGAGGTATTTCATCTACAGTATGGTATAATGAAAATCTTCTAAAGCAATTACAAATGGAAAATAGTATTTACAATTATATGCATAAAGCACTAGATAATCAGGAATTTCATATGTATTTACAACCAAAATTTCAAATATCTTCTTTAAATGTTGTGAGTGCAGAAGCTCTTGTAAGATGGTTTTCTCCAGAGCTTGGATTTTTGTCACCAGATCAATTTATTCCATTGTTTGAAAAAAGTGGATTTATTATTGAATTAGATTTTTATATGTTAAAAAAAGCGTGTTTATTTATAAAAAAAACATTTATGGAAAAGAATCAATATACTTATCCTATAGCAGTTAATTTTTCAAGAGTTACTATTTATCAAAATGATTTCTACCAAAGGTTTTTGGATATTGTTAGAGAATATGAAATTCCTTTTAAATATATAGAAATAGAGGTAACTGAAAGTGCTTTTAATGAAATATCTGAGCCAGTTATTTCAATTTTAGATAAACTTAAGAAGCTAGGATTTTTGATTTCTATGGACGATTTTGGTTCAGGATATTCTTCACTAAGCCTTTTGTGTTCTTTATCGATTAATGGTTTAAAGTTAGACAAAAGCTTGCTTAAAGAAACTTTTAATCGAGAAAAAGTATATAGTATTATTCAGTGTATTATCGAAATGTCACATCGTATAGATATGTCTGTTGTATGTGAAGGTATTGAAACTAAAAAGGACCTAGATTTTTTAAAGACAATTAAATGTGATGTAGGACAGGGATTCTATTTCTCTAAACCAATAGAAGAAAAAGAATTTTTTAATAAATATGTAACTAGAAAAATAGTATAAAGTTTTTTTATTGATTTATGCATTGAGCTATTTTGTATCTTACTAAATGGCCCAATGCATAGTTATGGAGGTCAAAAAATATAAACTATTCAAAACGTTTTTTATATTTATATAAAAATTCTTCTATATTTTTTGATTGTTCCCATATTTCAACTGCTTCTACATCTAGTAAATAAAGTATAGAATCATTTGCAAGTTCAACATACTCACCATCTTCTGAACCAAGTGCATGTCTTTCAATTTTTAATCCTTTTTCCTCATAATATATTTTTGTTTCTCTATATAGTGATTCTCGTTTTTGTATGTAGTCTTTTACTTCATTATTTGGGAAATTATATGAATCTACCAATGTTTCACCATTTATAAAAGTTTTGTCAGTAGCAATTTTTTCATCCCAACAGTGAATTTCATTCCAGCTAAAAAATATCTCGCCATCATCTGGTGTGAATGAAAATCTAGTAATAATATATAAATAATTGTTGAAATTTACTTCATAATATTCAGGAATATCTTTGAATTCAATATAATAATTTATATAATTAAAATCATTACTCTCTTTTTTTACAAATGGGATTTTATCAATAAATTTATATATTGATTGTTCATTTTTAAAAATTCCTATATCATAGCTTCTTTCAAATTGATTAATTTTTAATAAATATGACATATCTTCTCCTTTTTCTGAAATATAATTTTAAAATTTTTTAATTAAATATTTGTATATGTTTTATATCATATTATAATAATGAGTTTTAAATCAATAGTATAGTATGTATTTTTGTACAGATATTTTTTTAGTTCTGTAATGTCCAGTATTCATAACCAAATATACTTTTCCTTTTGCAAAGTTTAACTAAGTTATTTTTATTTGTTGACTTGTACATTTTATTGGAAACTTTCATTCTTTTTATTTCATTATCTACCTCTATTTTAAAATAGTGTTCCTTTCCAGAACGAGAAGAAATACTTACTTTATCAACAACTTTTACAAATTCAATTTCTGGTTTGTCTAATGTGGCAACATAGTTTAAAGCTGGTGTTGTAGAAAAACTAAGAATGAACGTAGAAAAGAGAACTAATAGGATGATAAATTTTGCCTCTCTTATTTTCTTGAAAATTAACATTAAAACATAAGGTATAAATAATAGTATCATATAAATGAAAACAAAGCTGAATCTCTCTTTTGTAGATGTATATAATAAATTTGTTGATAGAAGAAGAATCATTATTGACAATACACATGCGGTGAAAGGAAATGGTATATAATATTTTCTTAAGTTTCTTTTTTTAGGCATTTCCATGGGCATTTTAGGATATAGCAATAAATACATTATCCAACAAAATAATGAGATAAATATGTATATAGAAAACTTAATCTTAGTGGGAAGAAAAAGAGCAGTAATAGCAAGTGTTGTTAGAAAGTAACGAATAATGCGAGTAATCTTTCTTTCTTTTTCTATGACAGTAAAATCCCAGTGATTTTTTATAAATTCGTATTTTATTTTTTGAGTCTGATTCATTTAATCATCTCCTATTAGTAGTATAGTTTTAGAATCTATTACTTTGATTTATTTTAACATATTTATGTTTACTAGACTATAATTGACTTCTATTTATATAAAGAATTATTTATCTAAATAGATGAAAATTTTCCAAAATAGATAAAATATGATAGAATATATTTTGCGAGGTGATAACATGATTTCATACGCTCCATTATGGAAATTATTAATTGATAGAAAAATAAAGAAAATGGAATTTGTAAATATATCAGGTATAAGTATTTCTGTTTTAGGTAGACTAGGAAATGATAAATCTGTTTCTATGGATACAATGGAAAAGATATGTCTATCACTAGACTGTAAAATAGAGGATGTTGTTGAAATAAAAAGAGACATTTAAGTACACTAAAACATTTTATAATACTTCGTAATACAGAAACAATAGATTGATTTTGGTTTGTAGAATACTATATGAAATTTCTATGAATAGTAAAAATAATTGTTTTAGTAGTGTTATAATGTTCTGATAGGGTATATTTATTATTAGAAAGGATTATTATATGAAAAAGATATCAATTTTAGGTTCTACAGGCTCTATAGGTAAACAGACTTTGGATGTAGTTAGAGAAAATAGAGATAAGTTTGAGATAGTTGCAATATCAGCTAATAGTAATATTGAATTATTACTAGAACAAATAGTAGAATTTAAACCTAAATACGTAACAGTTTTTGAGGAAGATAAAGCATTAAAATTAAAAGAAATATTGTCAAAAGATATAGAAATAGAAGTTTTAACAGGGATGGAAGGATTAAAAATAATATCGTCGCTTGATGAAGTTGATGTACTTTTAACTGCTGTTGTGGGAATGATAGGATTAGTTCCAACTCTTTGTGCCATAAAGAAGGGAATAGACATAGCATTAGCGAATAAAGAAACGTTAGTAACTGCTGGCGAACTTGTAATGAGAGAAGCAGAAAAATATAATGTAAATATTCTTCCTGTTGATAGTGAACATAGTGCTATATTTCAATGTCTAAATGGAGAAAATAAAAAAAACATAGAAAAGATAATACTTACAGCATCTGGAGGTCCATTTAGAGGAAAGAAAAAAGATGAACTTATAAATATAACTAAAAATGAAGCTTTGAAGCATCCAAACTGGAGTATGGGAAGAAAGATAAGTATTGATTCTTCAACACTTATGAATAAAGGACTTGAAGTTATAGAAGCTAAATGGTTGTTTGGAGTAGAACAAGGAAATATAGATGTAGTAGTTCATCCACAAAGTATAATTCATTCAATGGTACAGTATACAGATAGCTCAATAATAGCACAATTAGGATGTCCAGATATGAGACTACCAATACAATATGCTCTTACATATCCAGATAGAATGGAAAGTAGCTTTGAAAGAATGAATTTTTCAAAATTTAGTACCTTAACTTTTGAAGAGCCAGATTTAGAAACTTTTCCATGTTTAAAATTGGCTTATGAGTGTTTAAAAATGGGGGGAACTTATTCTTCTGTTCTAAATTCAGCAAATGAAGTTTTGGTAAGTGAATTTTTAGAGGATAAAATTGGTTTCTATGACATACCATATTACATAGAGAAGACTTTAGAAGTTCATAGTAGCATAAGTAAGCCAACATTGGAAGAAATATTAGAAACAGATAGATGGAGTAGAGCTTATGTTGCAAATCTGATAAAAAAATAGGAAGGTGAATTTATGACTATAATAGCTGCATTAATACTATTTAGTATAATTGTATTAATACATGAGTTAGGACATTTTATATTTGCAAAAAGAAGTGGTATCAAAGTAAATGAATTTTCTATAGGGATGGGACCTAAGATATATAGTGTGAAAAAAGATACTGAGTATTCTATAAGAGCACTTCCAATTGGCGGATATGTGAGTATGGAAGGTGAAGACGAAGAACAAATAAGTCCAAACTCTTTTGGAAATAAATCTATATTACAAAGATTTAGTACTATCGTAGCAGGGCCAATATTTAATATAATATTAGCAGCAATTCTTTTGGTACCAGTATTTCTATATATAGGTTCTCCAACAACTAAATTAGGAAAGATAATGCCAGATACTCCTGCACAAGCTGTAGGACTTCAAGTAGGAGATAAGATAAATAAAATTAATGGAAATTCTGTTAAGTCTTGGGATGAAGTTGCAAATATAATAAATACTTCTTCTGGTGGAAAATTGAAACTTAGTATAACTAGAGATGGAAGTGACAAAGTTATAAATGTAACGCCTAAAAACAATAATGGAAAGTATGAAATAGGGATTCAACCACAAAGAGAGAAGGATTTTTTTGGTTCAATTGTAAACGCATGTAAAACTACTGTGGATATGACGAAGCAAATGTTGACATTCTTAGGTCAAATGGTTACAGGACGTGTCCCAGGAGGGATTGGTAATGCTGTTGCAGGTCCAGTAGGTGTTATTGGTATGGTATCAGATGCAGCTCGTACAGGCATTATAAATGTAGTGTATTTAGCTGCTATAATAAGTTTAAATCTAGGTATAGTAAATCTATTGCCAATACCAGCCCTTGATGGATGGAGAATACTTATGTTATTACTAGAAGCAGTTAGAGGTGGTAAAAAACTTGACCCAAATAAAGAAGGTATGATAAATGTGGTTGGTTTTGGAGCTTTGATGTTATTTATGCTTTTTATCACATATAAAGATATATTAAGGTTATTTCAATAATTTAGTTTTTTATAGAGATTAAGAAAAGGGCTATGTAGTTTTAAATGAGAATGAGTAAATTTCAATATATGATATTTATTCTTATTTGTTTAACTATATAGCTTTTTAATTTATAATATATGTAGAATAGAGTATTTTTAATAGTTAAATAAAATTAATATAATATATAGAGGTGGAATATGAGTTACGAGAGAAGAAAGACTAGAGAAGTAAGTGTAGGAAATTTAAAAATAGGAGGAGAAAATCCTATAAGTATACAATCTATGACAAATACTGATACAAGAGATGCAGATGCAACAATAGCTCAAATAAAAAGACTAGAAGAAGCTGGTTGTGATATAGTTAGGGTGGCTATTCCTGATATTAAAGCAGCTAGAAATATAGGTAAGATAAAATCTAGTGTAAATATACCTATTATCGCTGATATACATTTTGATTATAAGTTAGCTCTTGAAGCTATAGAACAAGGTGTGGATGGAATTAGAATAAATCCTGGCAATATTGGTAATATAGAAAGAGTTAAAGCTGTAGTTGAGAAATGTAAGGAAAAAAATTTAAAAATTAGAATTGGAGTTAATGGAGGTTCTTTAGAAAAAGAACTTTTAAAAAAATATGGTTCTGCAACAGCAGAAGCATTAGTTGAAAGTGCAATGGGACATATTAAGATTCTTGAAGACTTAGATTTTCATAATATAGTTATATCTCTAAAATCATCTGATATTTATAAAACTGTCAATGCATATGAATTAATATCAAAAAAAGTTGATTATCCTCTTCATGTTGGAATTACAGAATCTGGAAGTATCCATAAAGGAACAATAAAATCTTCTATAGGTGTAGGAGCACTCCTTCTTAAAGGAATTGGAGATACTGTTAGAATATCTTTGACAGGAGACCCAGTTGAAGAGGTTGTTGTTGGTAAACAAATCTTAAGAAGTTTGGGGCTTTTGAATGATAAGATTAAGGTTATATCATGTCCTACCTGTGGTAGATGTAATATAGATTTAATTAGTGTTGTAAATGAAGTTGAAGAAAAGATTGGAAATATGGAAAAAGATGTTACTGTTGCAATTATGGGATGTGCTGTAAATGGACCTGGTGAAGCTAGAGAAGCAGATATAGGTATCGCTGGTGGAAAAGGTGAAGGTCTTTTATTTAAAAAGGGAGAAATAGTAAGAATGATTGATGGTGACAAATTAGTTGATGAGTTACTAGAAGAGATTGATAAGCTATAGTATAAAATAAAGAGATTTTAATTGGCTAGATTTTTAAATACTTTTAGACTAGATTTTATCTATAGTATTTTAATCATCTAGCCATTTTTACTTTGATAAACTTTAATAGATATAAAGAAATATATATTCTGATTTAAATGAAAAACAGCTAATTTGATAGCTGTTGTTTTGTTAAGAAAGTTTTTAATTGTATTATTTAATTATATGAATATAATTCGTAATAAATTAGCAATAAATCGACCATTTTACCATAGCTCTGAGTACCTTCAGCAACACCATTAGCTTTTAAATAAGAATTGTTAAACTCATTAGAAATTTTATCAATTTTACCTTCATATTTTTGCCAAAACTCACTTTCATTTTTTAAATCTCTACGGACTGAGTCTGAAATGCCTTTAGAGATGTTAACATAGGCATTATAATCAATCTTACTTAATGCAGAGGCAGTATAATTTAAAGCTAAAATATAGCCAGAATAGTTAAAATCAATATTAGGATGCTTTATAGATGTAAGATATGCTATAAAATTAGCTTCATCTTCACTAGCAAATCCTCTTTGATGTGCCATTTCATGTTCAACTGTACAAGGAATATACAAGTCAGGTATTGCTACATTTACATTTGCCTCGCCTGTAAATGGAAAGTATATACCTGTTATTCCTGTATAGCACATAAGATTTGATGAAATAACATACTTAGCTTTAGAATAACTTCCACTGACACTAGGTAATATATCTACAATATTATCATACCCTAGTTGAGCTCTATTTATCACGCCTTTATAATCTGTATTAGATTTTACAACTCCATTCTTATCTTGTAATGTAAGTTTTCTAGTTTCATTTGATTTAGTTACGAGGAATTTATATAATTTAGTAAGTTCTTTGACACTATGTTGTTTTGATTGGATAGAACTATTGTTTTCTAAATTATATTGATTTATAAGGGTAGTTTCAAGTGGAACCCTATTATAGTTTATACCCCAAAGTACTATAAAAAGAAAGTATACTATTGACACAATGGACAATATATTTAAAATAGCATTTTTCAAGAATACTTTTAAACTTTTTTTCTTATTGAAAATCGTAAATACAGTAAAACATAAAAATAAAAAGATAGATATAACGATTATGTACATTGTAATTTCATAGAGAGAAAATGGAAAAATCCCTGAAATCCTACTTAGTATTTGTAAAATTGTTTTATCTATTACTTGAGAGTAATATTTTTCAACAATGTGTGGGATTTTACTTGCTATTAAATTTAAAATCAAAGCAATAGGAAAAAGAATTAAAGAAAAATATTTTGCTTTTCTGTTCATATTTCACCTCACAGACTCTAGTTTATATAAACACATTATATATCAATTGAAGATACATTGCAAAATAAGTATATACTATATGTATTTATAACTTTATACTAAATAAATGATAAGTTATAATATATTAATATGAATAAACAATATGTATACAACTAATAATAATAAAAAATATAAATTACATAAGGAGTAGATAAAAATATGGTAATCAAACTTACTAAAGAGAGATTTAATTTTAGATTTAAGCAATATGAAGGCATGTTTTTTCATGCTGAAGTAACTGAAGGAAAAGAGGCAATTAGATATAAAATAACTAAAGATAAAGATGGGGTAGAGTTAAAAGAATTTGGAAGTACACATATAAAAGATAATATGATATATGTGCCTCAAATAGAAGCATACATAGATTTAAATAGTATAAAATAGAGTTTATAAAGTTTTAAATAAAATTTTCTTAAAAAGGGGGAATTCAATATGAGTAATCCTATAGACATAACAATAAGACCTATAAGGAGTGAAGATGCACAATCTGTTAATAAAACGAGAAGAGCATATGGTGTTATGAGAAATACTTTAGCTTTAATGAGTGACAGAGTGGATAAAACGACAGCTATGTTAAGTTCTTTGGGAGAAAATGATTACATGTTTGTTGCTGAGACTGATAACAATGGAGAAAAAACTGTAATAGGTTTTGCTGGTTTACATGTAAATTCTTCTCCAAGATTAAGACATAGTGCAGAACTAGCAATAACTGTCGATGAGAACTATCATAGAAGAGGAGTAGGAAAAAAACTAATAGAGCAACTTTTAGATATAGCAGATAATTGGATTATGTTAGTTAGAGTAGGATTAGAAGTAATTGTGGATAATGAAAAGGGATTAAACTTATATAAAAAGTTAGGTTTTGAAGTAGAAGGTATTAAAAGATATGCTGTAATTAGAGATGGAAAATTTGAAGATACCTATATTATGGGAAGATATAATAAAAATTTGATTTAACGAGTACAATAGGAATAGAGAAGTAGAATAAATTGTCTTTAATAGAAGGTTTTATTAAATATAGTTTATTCTACTTCTCTATTGTATTAAAAAACTTATTTTTAAATGCTTATAAAAACATTCTATATACGAATAAAATTATTAGTAATATCAAAGCTATTTTAAAAGCTAGACTAGCAACAGTCTTGATAATTTTTACAGAAACACCTATAGCAACTATAGCAAATACTATTTTAAAGAGTAAATCTAAATCCATATTTAAGCCTCCTATTCTATAATACATATAGATATTATTGACAAATATCTAGGAAAAAATTCCATCAATATGTTACAATAAAATGTTTATATTTGTAATTTATTGAATATATTATTATATAATACATAAAAGAATAAATCAAGACAACAATAAAATACTTATAAAAGGTATAGATATAACTGAAAATAGTGTTGTAAAAAAAACACATTGTGAAGCTAATGTTATATTGGAATCATACTGATTAGCCATTATAGCAGTATTTGCAGCAGCAGGCATAGAAGAAATCACTACTGGTATAGCTAAAATCATCTTATCACTTATCCATCCATTTAGAATAAAATATACAATCACAGGAAGTACCAATAATCTTATAAAAGTGACTAGATATAATTTTTTATTGACAAAACAATCTAGAGCTGAAGAATTGGCAAGTAAACTTCCAATGATAATCATTGATATTGGTGTAGTAATATTTCCTAACATTTTAAGTGGGTCATTTATAAATTGAGGTAATCTAAGTCCTGTAACAAATAAAAAAAGTCCAATAACCACAGCTATTGTAGCAGGGCTTATAAGCGATTTCATTGAAAAACTTTTGTTTGTACTACCTTTAGATAGAAGGTAAATTCCTAAAGTAAAAGAAAATAAGTTAAATGGTAAATTGAATATCGCAGTATAGAATATTGCTTCGTGACCTAGAACTGCTTCAATTACAGGATATCCCATAAAAGCAACATTTGAAAAAACAACTATATACTGATATATCCCTAAATCTTTTTTATTGTCGCATTTCAAAATGTATTTTAATAAAAATGCAATTATAATTGAAACTATATACATAATTAGAGATGTAAATAATAACAATAATATTTTTTGTATCATTTTATTATCAAAGTTGATTTGCATGGAGCTAATTATCATTGATGGTAAAAAAACCGTCATTGTTAAGTTTGAAAGTTTAGATGTGCAGTGGTCATCTAATAAGTTGAATTTTCTGACAAAATATCCGACTAAAATAATTATAAATAAAACTGCAACTTGAATAAAAATATTGCTGAAGTTCATAAAATGTCCCCTCCCTATATATACATTATATACCAATTATGTAATAAAATCTAATGATTATAAAATTTAAAATCTAATGTTACAATATAGTGACAAAAGGTAAAAATTCAATATTATAGCATTAATTATGGATTATAATGTATAATAATGTTTGAGAGATTATATTTTATAAAATGGGTAGGTAGCTAATAATGAAAAATACAAAATTTTCTATAAAAAAAATAAAAAATATATCTAGTGACCCGAAAGTGGTACATACTAAAGGGGCTCTTCTTGAAAAGATGGGTAAGACAGAAAGTGCTATAGAATTATATAAGAGTGCAGCATTAGATAATTATGTAAAATCTCAATATACTTTGGGAAATATATATGAAAGTAAAAAACAATTTAAGGAAGCCGAAAAATGGTACTCAATGGCATATAAAAGTGGAAGTGAGGATGCTGCTTTTGATTTGGGTAATATGTATTATAGACTAGATGGTTATGAGTATGCTATATATTGGTATGAAAAAATAGCAACTCTAGGGTATTTACCAGCACAAAATAATTTAGGAGTATGCCATTTTAAAATGAAGGATTTTATAAGAAGTGAAAAATGGTTAAAAGCAGCAGCAGACAATAACTTAGGTAAGGCTTGTTTTAATTTAGGAGTATTATATACTTTTTTGGAGAAAGATGATGAGGCATATGAGTATTATAAAAAAGGTTCTGTACTTTTGGATGATAATGCAAAATATAATTTAGCAATATTAAATGGAAAAAAGAAAGATAATAAATCAACAGTTAGTCTATATAAACAATTGTATAAATCAGGTCATATGAAAGGTTGCTTTAACTTGGGTATGATTATGGAAATAAATGATAATTTAGAAGAAGCAGAAAGGTATTATAAAAAGAGTGCAGATAGAGAAGATGTGAAATCTGAATACAGATTAGCATATGTATACGATAGAAAAGAAGAATTAGGAGATGCGATTTACTATTATGAGAAAGCAATAGAAAAAAATCATACGCTTTCTAAATATAGACTTGCTAACTTATACAATAGGGAAAATGATATAGAAAAAGCGAAGACTTATTACAAAATGGCCGCAGAAGATGACATAACAGAGGCAAAAAATAATCTAGCAGGTATATATTTTGAAGAAAAAGATTATGAAAATGCCATTAAATATTATGAAGATGCTATAGCTGTTGGATGTAAAAGTTCACTTGAAAATCTTGGAGATTTATATTATCAAAATCAAGATATAGAAAAAGCAATTTCGTATTATTCAAGGATTCCTAATAATGCATCTTGTCAAATCAAATTAGGAAATATCTATGAAGATTTAAATAATATCGAAGAAGCTCTAATTTGGTATAAGAAAGCATCTGAAAATGGAGATACTAGGTCTAGCTATAGATTGGGATGTATATATGAAAATCTAGGAAATACAAAAAATGCTAGAAAATATTTTGAGATGGCAAGTAGTAAAAGTCATATGAATGCTCGTATACACTTAGGTAGAATTTACTTTAGAGAAGGAAAGTTAGAAGAAGCTAAGATGATGTTTGATACACCTGCTAATGAAAATAATGTGTACGCTCAACATATGGTAGGATTAATTTATGATATGTTCTATAAAGATTATGTAAATTCTAAGTTTTGGTATGAGAAGTCTAGGGCACAAGGCTGTGTTGAGTCAATATATAATTTAGGACAAATTTATTTAAAATTAAATGATGATTTAGAAGCTGAGAAATATTATAAAGAAGGAATTAAATATGGAAGTAAGAAGTGTGAGTATATGCTTGCAGGTCTTTATTACAAAAAAAGTCTAGATATGTATATTTCTTTAGCTAATGAAGAATATGACAATTGTGAAGAGATAGTAGAAGATTTTCCTAATTTAAATATAAACTTTGATGAAGTATTAATTCCTTCATTTAAACTACAAGAGGAAGTAATTGACGAAGAAGAGTATGTACCAATTTATATATTAAATATAAAAGAGAGTTTAGACTCAATGTTAGAAGGTCTTGAAACTGAAATGATTATAGATGAAGAACACGATAACTAAAAAAATTTTATAAGAGTCTATAGATTTAAACATATAAAAGCCATTAGAATAAATGAAATCAATTAATTCTAATGGCTTTTTTTATAAATATTTTATAATAGCTTATTTCTTGACATGAAAAATGTAATCACTATACATATTATAGAGGTAATAAGAAGAATTATCCAAAATCCATTTGGATTATTAGAAAATGGCATATTGATAACATTCATACCAAAAAATCCTGATATTATTGTAGGTATTGAGAAAATTAGTGTAACTACTGTTAAAATTTGCATAACATTATTTTGATTATTACTTATAATTGCGCTGAAAGCATCCATAATTCTACTCAATATATCTCCATATATTTTAGCCATATCAAGAGCCTGTCTATTTTCGACTATAACATCTTCTAATAGGTCTTCATCATCTGGATATTTCTTTATACCAGCAGTTCTAACCATTTTGTTTAAAACCAGTTCATTAGCTTTTAATGAAGTAGAGAAGTATACCAAAGACTTTTCTAATTCCAATAGCTGAACTAATTCTCTATTTTTCATTGATTTGTAAATTTCTCGCTCTATTATGATTGTCATTTTATTTATTTTTCTTAAGTAATGCAAGTAATAAGCTGCATTTTTATGAAGAATTTGAAGCAAAAAGCGAGTTTTTTTAAATGTAAAAAAATCTTTAATATGACCAACTATAAAGTCGTTTAAAATCTTAGTCTGTGCATTACAAACTGTTATAATAGCTTCTTTAGTTATTATAATACCTAGGGGTATTGTAGTATAATGAGAAGAATTAGAGTCACTTTCGTCTACTGGTATATCTATAAGTATAAGAGTATGATTGTCTTCAACATCTATTCTTGAGCGTTCTTCTTCATCTAGTGCAGATTCTATGTTTTCTACATCTATATTCAATAAATTAGAAATTTCGTTGATTTCGCTATGATTAGGTTCAACAAGATTTATCCAACAGCCATCTTCAAAAAAACTAAGTTTCTCTAATTTTGAATCTATAGTTTTGTAATATCTTATCATGGCAACACATCCTTTATTCAGTTTTATATAAATCTCATCATTTAATAGTATCTATTAATTAGCTAATTTATATAACTGAATATATGTATTAGTTTTAATTTTAGATATTATTAAGTGATGAGATTGCAAAAAATTCTCTCCGCAACGGACTAGTATCCATTGCCCATCACTCTCCTTATTTATTATTTTATATATACCTATATACGAAATTCGTATTTTAAGCACTCTTTAATATAATACCTTTTCCAGGTATATAAATCAAGTTTTGATTTGATTAAATAATATTTTTACCACAATTTACATGTAAAATACAGTAGTTATATTTAACTTAAATAAATAATATATATATTCTGAGTGAAAATATTAAATATATTAAAAAAATAAGTGTGTATTTATATATTTACTTATTTACAATAATATATTTAAAATAAGGTATTTTATTTTCAAAAGTAATTTTTGTTTATAATTTGTAATGAAAATAAGAATACCATAAATATAAGAGAATGAGAGGTTATTGAGATATGAGTGAATTTAAAGAAATCGTGGCAGAAGAGATTAAAAATAATCCATTTGGATTGATAGGTAAAGACTGGACGCTTATAACAGCAGAAAAAGAAGGAAAAGTAAACACCATGACTGCTAGTTGGGGAGGTCTTGGAGTTATGTGGGGAAAAGATGTTGCCTTTGTAGTAATAAGACCACAGCGTTATACTAAGGAATTTATAGATAATACAGATAAATTTTCTCTTACTTTTTTTGATGAAGATTTCCGTAAAGAGCTTTCATACTGTGGAAAAGTATCTGGTAGAGAAGAGGATAAGATATCACAAATTGGATTTAATATAGAACACTTAAATGATACACCTTATTTTAGAGAAGCAAAGATGGCTATTATATGCAAAAAAATGTATAGTCAGAAACTTGAACCTCAATGCTTTATTGCTGAAGGTATAGATGGACGATGGTATCCACAAAAGGATTATCACACTTTATATATAGCTGAAATAACTAATGTGCTTGTAAAATAGGATTAAATATAAGACTACTATTACATTGAGTTGAATAGGAGAATCGAAAAAATAGATTGACATATAGAAGCATATAAAAAAGCTAAGGAAGTAAATATGTTAATAAAAGTTAATTAATAACATATTTAAACTCCTTAGCTTGATAAAATTTTAATTTATAATTCTTTAAATTACAACTCAGAAATCAATTCATTGATAACATCTTCAACAGTACTTAGTTTATCAATTTTATACGCATCATTTCCACAAAATAAAAGTGAATTTTCAACATCTCCTTTAACTGCATTGATTAAAGCTTGAGAAATACAGTAAGGAGTTTCTTTTGGATTACAAGGAATCAAGCAATTATAACATTTTTTTATTTCTGGGCGAGTTATCTTAACTTCTTCTATAAATTTATTTCTTATAGCACGTCCAGGAAGACCTACAGGGCTTTTAACTATATGGACATCATCTTCACTAGCATTTATGTATGCCATTTTAAAGTTCTCATGTGCATCACATTCATAAGTAGCGACAAATCTTGTACCAACCTGTACACCACTTGCTCCCATGTCTATATATTTTTTAACATCACTACTTGATGATATACCACCAGCAGCAACAACTGGGATGTTTCTGCCAAATTTTTCTCCATAAGTATTTGCAACCTTTAAGATTTCAACAAATTCCTTATCATAGTCTATAGAATCTATGTTATCAAGTTCCTCATTAGAGTATCCAAGGTGACCACCAGCTTTTGGACCTTCAACAACTATTAAGTCAGCAGTAGTTTTCTCTTTTCTATCCCACATCTTTAAAATTACATTAGCAGCTTTTGCAGTTGAAACAATAGGCGCTATTTTAACATTACTTCCTTTTACTAATGATGGTAACTTATTAGGTAATCCAGCTCCAGATATTATAAGGTCTACACCAGCTTTAACAGCTTCCTTTACATATGTTTCATATTCTTTCATAGCTACCATGAAATTAATACCAATAATGCCACCATTTGAGATTTCTTTAGCTCTAGAAATATGTTTTTTTATAGCTCTTAAATTTGCATTTATAGTGTTAGTTTCAAAGTCTTCCTCATCATATCCAATTTGAACCCCAGAAATTACACCAACACCACCAAGCTTAGCAACCGCACCAGCTAATGATGATCTAGATATACCAACGCCCATTCCACCTTGAATTATAGGAACTTTTGCAACTAAATCTCTAATTATTAACTCTTTTATGATAATCCCTCCTCAATGTAAACATGTTTAAAGAACTAGATTATAATACTTAATATTATTACCTAGTCCTAATTATTATACTACAAATTATAATAAAAGAGTAGTTATATTTTATAGATGAGACGATAATTATATAATATTTAAAACGGCTCCATTAGAATCACAACATAACTCTTTTATTTCCCAGTCAGATTTTAATTTTGATAGATAGATTTTCATATTATCCACAAAATTATCATCATTTTCTTTTATCAAAGACATTATAGTAGGGCCGGCTCCACTTAAAAAGACTCCAATACTATTTAATTGCTCAGATTTTTCAACAATATCACTGTAGTTTTCAATTAGAGTTCCTCTATAATCTTGATGTAATTTATCTTGACAAGCCACTTTAAGAAGGTCAAAGTTTTTGTTTAGTAGAGCTGATACAAGTAAGGCAACTCTACTAACATTGAATACACCATCAGAGTATGGTATTTCCTTTGGTAAAACACCTCTAGCTTTTTCAGTTGATAACTTAAAATTAGGTATCATTGCACAAAATTTAAGTTCATTAGGAATTTCTATAATATCATAATGTATATTTTCATTATCAGTCACAGAGACAATCATATTTCCTAAAATCGCAGGAGCAACATTATCTGGATGACCTTCTATTTCTGATGCTATATTTAGCAATTGACATTTGTCCAAGTTAGCATTTGATAGAGCATTTGCAGCTATAACACCAGCTACTATACAAGATGCACTACTACCAAGGCCTCTACAGATAGGTATTTCACTTTGGATTTTAATTTTTACACCAGTAGGAATTTTATCTGGTTTAACTCTATCAAAAAAATACTTCATAGACGTATAAACTAAGTTATTTTCGTTTTTATAAGCATCTTCACAACCTTCTATTTCAAGACCATTTTCAATTTCTTCAATATAAAATTTATTATATATATTTAATGCAATTCCAAGACAATCAAATCCTGGACCGATATTAGCACTTGTTGCAGGAACTATAATCTCTAACATAACAATCACCTATACTTTCAAGAATTTTTTTATAGCTAGTTTTAATTCATCTTTTTCACAAATATCTTTATGTAGTATTTCTGCATTTTTAAGATTTCTAATAGGTTTTGGTATATCCGTTTTAGAAATACTTGACAATCTATCAATTATAGCAAAGTCATCAAGGTTTTCAAAATCACAATCTATAGATTTTAGAACATCTTCAGAAAACTTGAATGGACTTGCAGTACTTATAATAACAGTTTTTGTATTGTCAGAAGTTTCTTTTTTGTATTTTTCATAACAATTGTATGCAACAGCAGTGTGAGTATCCATCAAATAGTTATAATTTTTAAATACATTATTTATTGTTTCTTTAACTTCTTCTTCATTTGAATATTCTCCATAAAATGAAGATAGATTTTTTTCCATTTCTTCATTTATTTTGTAGACTCCATTATCATTAAGGTCAGATAATAGTTTATTTACAATATCAGTATTTCTATTTGATATCTCAAACAATAATCTTTCTAAATTACTAGATATTAATATATCCATAGAAGGAGAAGAAGTTAATTTTAATGTTCTATTTTTATCATAAGTACCAGTTTTAAAGAAATCATAAAGAACATTATTATCATTTGATGCACATATCAATTTATTTATTGGAAGTCCCATTTGTTTTGCATAATATCCAGCTAAAATATTACCAAAATTACCAGTTGGTACAACAAAATTTATTTTATCATTTAACTTTATCTCACTTTTATCAACTAATTTCATATATGAATAAAAATAATATGCAACTTGAGGAAGAAGTCTTCCTATATTAATTGAATTAGCAGAAGATAGTATATAGTTACTATCTAATAGTTTTTGATTAAACTCTTTATCAGAAAAAATTTTCTTTACACCAGATTGTGCATCGTCAAAATTTCCTTTTATACCAACTACATATGTATTTTTTCCAGTCTGAGTCTTCATTTGAAGCTTTTGTACTGCACTTACACCATCTTCTGGGAAGAATACAATTATCTTTATCTTATCAATATCTTTAAATCCCTCAAGTGCTGCCTTTCCTGTATCTCCAGATGTAGCAGTAAGAATCACAACATCTTTTTCTAAATTATCTTTTTTAATAGATGTTTTAAGAAGATGAGGCATTATAGTAAGTGCCATGTCTTTAAATGCTAAAGTTGGTCCATGATATAATTCCAAGAAATAAGCATCATTTATTTTGTTTAATGGAGCTATACTAGCACAATCGAACTTTTCATCATATGCATTTTCTATACAATCTTTAATCTCATCTTCAGTAAAATCACATAAAAATTTACTAAGCACAAAAAATGCTATCTGAGAATATGTTAAATTCATTAAATCTATAAGTTCATTTTTAACATTTGGAAATTTACTTGGGACATAAAGACCACCATCATTTGAGATCCCCTTTATTATTGCTTGTGATGCAGTTACTTTTTCTTTGGTGCCTCTTGTACTTGAATAATACATTTCTATAACCCTCCATATATTTAAAATTTTTAATTAGCTAATTAAGTTGAGTACAGAATATTTTAAAAACTGAATTAAGGTAATAAAAAAAGACCCTCATCCCTAAAAAAGGGACGAGAATCTGTTTCCCGCGGTTCCACCCAAATTGATTTTAAAAAATCCACTTGATACTTTAACGTAAGTAATAAAAACGTCTATTCCTACTAAAATCATTAAGATAACTTCAGATAGAAGCTCATAGGTAGTTTTCAATCTTTCTAATTAGGGAAACATTTCAGCTAATAGTTTCCTTCTCTGGTAACCGATTCAGATTTACTCTTCCTAATCAAAGCCTTTCAATATTCTTAATATTATTAATTATTCTAGATTATAAAACAGACAAAGTCAAGTATTAATATAAAAATTTGGAAAAAATATTTTTTAAATTGTAAAAAAATTGTAATCAAATTGAGTAATATAAAAATATTTTTTTAACTTTTTAAAATTCTTAGGAATTTGTATTTTCATAGTAATGAAGCTATTTTTAATATGATTAATCAGAAGAGAAGAGTTACATCTCTGTAATATTACAGTTTTATACTACACTATATTACAAAAAAAGTTTACAAAACTTTAATTTGAAAAATGTAATTATATGGTATATGATATAAATATAAGTGAAAAATGTTAATATTTAAACTGTTAATCGTAATTGACTTAATAAAAGTATATAATTAGAGATATTTAATTTGAAGAAATTGTTAATATAAAATTACAGCTATATTCAAATTAAATTCACAAGTATTTCACATAATAATAGTATACTGTAAACAAAAGGAGGTATTAAATATGGGAATAGTACTTATAACAGCAGCATTAGTTTTGGTTATGTATGGACTTTCAATTCTATCATATATATCAGAAAACAATATATTAGAAGACACTGTAAATGATAACCAATAAGGTTTTAAATTATATAAATAAGTAAGAACTGTAAATAAAAGTTAATTTTATTTGCAGTTTTTTTATATATATGTAAAATAAAGTTAACTAATAGAAAATAATCCTTATATCGAAATAAAGCTTTATTAAAATTTTTATAATGATATGTTAGTATAGTAATCAACTTTTAAACCAATATTTTTTATCCACTAATAAAAAATAATGTTTTGTTTATAGTATATATGGATAATAATAGTAAAGTATAAGAATAATGAGAATAATATAAAAGAAATAATAATATAAAGAGAGGTAAAACGTTATGGTAGATATTATTGTAATTGGTGCTGGACCAGCAGGTTTAACTTCAGCAATTTATGCTATGAGAGCAGGATTAAGTGTAACAGTATTTGAAAAAAGTATTTATGGAGGTCAAGTTGCAAGTACATCTGAAGTAGAAAATTATCCAGCAGTTCAAAAGATTTCTGGGGTAGAATTTTCTAATAATATATATAATCAAGCTATTGCTCAAGGTGTTGATATTCAGTTTGATGAGGTTGAAGAAATAAATCTAGAAGGAAAAATAAAGGTTATAAAGACATCTTCGGGTGAGCATAAAGCAAAGGCTGTCATTCTTGCAAATGGAGTTGAAAGACGTAAACTGGGCTGTGAGGGAGAAGAAAAATTTACAGGTAGAGGAGTATCTTATTGTGCTACATGCGATGGAGCATTTTTTAAAGATAAGGAAGTAGCCATAGTAGGTGGAGGAAATACTGCTTTAGAAGATGCTTTATTTTTAGCTAACAACTGTACAAAGGTGTATTTAATTCATAGAAGAGATAGTTTTAGAGGTGAAGAAGTATTAGAAAAATCTGTAAAGGCAAGAAAAAATATTGAGATACTTTATAGTCATGGTGTAGAAAAGATAGAAGGAGAAAATACTGTATCAAAAATAGAAGTAAAGAATTTAAAAACTGAAGAGAAAAGAAGCATAAATGTTAGTGGTATTTTCATTGCAATAGGTCTTAAACCTAATAATAAAATATTTGAAAATGTTCTTGACTTGGATGAAGGTGGATATATAGTCTCAGACGAATCTTGCACAACATCAGTGGAAGGTGTGTATGTAGCAGGAGATAGTAGAACTAAATTTTTACGCCAAATAATAACGGCAGCATCAGATGGAGCAATTGCAGCTGTTCAAGCTGCTAATTATATAAATATTGAATAATATAAATTTAAAATAAAAATAGCCATAAATACTGAAAGATGTCTTTTAGTATTTATGGCTATTTTATCGACTAGAGATAAATATATGCTTTATTTACCTTGTCTAGATTTATTATATCTTAATCTATCATGTTCATTTAAGAATCTTTTTCTAAGTCTTATAGAATCAGGTGTGATTTCAACTAATTCATCATCTTCTATAAATTCTAGAGCTTCTTCAAGAGTAAATATTCTAGGAGGAGATAATTTTATAGCATCATCTGAACCAGAAGCACGTACGTTACTCATTTTCTTATTTTTACAAGGATTGACTACCATGTCATCCTTTCTAGAATTCATACCGATTATCATACCTTCATAAACTTCTACACCAGGGTCTACAAACATTACAGCTCTATCACTTAAAGCATTAAGAGAGTAACCCATAGTAACACCTGGTCCTTGTGCTATTAAGACACCATTTCCTCTTGAAGGTATTTCTCCTTTGAATTCTTCAAATTTTTCAAATGAACGAACTAAAGTACCTTCTCCACGAGTAGCATTTATAAATTCACTTCTATATCCTAAAAGACCACGAGTAGGTGCCAAGAATTCTATTTTTACATAGTCTCCTTCTATTGACATAGATTCCATCATACCTTTTCTTAAATTCAATTCGTTTATAATAGTACCAGAATAAACTTCAGGACAGTTTACAACAACTCTTTCTACTGGTTCCATTAGTTTTCCATCTTCTTTATGCATTAAAACTTCAGGCTTAGAAACACCAATTTCATAACCTTCACGTCTCATGTTTTCAAGTAGTATAGATAAGTGAAGTTCTCCACGTCCAGAAACTTTATATCCATCAGTAGTTTCAAGTGGTTCAACTTTAAGCCCAACATTTACTTCAAGTTCTTTTTCAAGTCTATCTTTTAAATGTCTAGTTGTAACAAATTTTCCACTTTTTCCAACAAATGGAGAGTCATTTACTAAGAAGTTCATTGAAAGAGTAGGTTCTTCTATTCTTATCATCTCCATAGGTAGTGGATTATCTAAATCACATAGTGTTTCTCCTATAGATATATCTGGGATACCAGATATAACTACTATTTCTCCACTAGTAGCTTCATCAACTTCAACTTGTTTTAAACCTTCATATACAGAAAGTTTTGATACTTTTCCTTTAGATACAATAGAATCTTCTCTACATATAGCAACTTGTGTATTGCTTTTAAGAGTACCTTTGTAAATTCTACCTATACCAAGTCTACCTACATAATCATCATATGCAAGGGCTGATATTTGGAACTGTAGAGGTTCATTGTCGTAATCAGGATAAGCTTCAACATGATTTACAATAGTTTTAAATAGAGGAGAAAGGTCTTCACTATCATCATCCATTTCAAGTTTAGCTATACCTTGCTTAGCTATACCATATATTATAGGGAATTCACATTGTTCATCTGTTGCATTTAAGTCTACAAATAAATCGAAAACTTCATTAACTACTTCTTCCGCTCTTTGGTCTTTTTTATCAATCTTGTTTATAAATAATATTGGTTTTAAACCGAACTCTAAAGATTTTTGTAAAACGAATCTAGTTTGAGGCATTGGGCCTTCACTAGCATCAACTAATAAAATAACTGTGTCAACAGTTTTCATAACACGTTCAACTTCAGAAGAGAAGTCGCTGTGTCCTGGAGTATCAACTATATTTATTTTGTAATCTTCATAGTTTATTGCACAGTTTTTTGAATATATAGTTATGCCTCTTTCTTTTTCAAGGTCGTTACTGTCCATAACGCAGTCTTTCACTACTTCATTCTTTCTAAAAACACCACTTTGAGAAAGGAACGCATCAACCAATGTTGACTTTCCAGCATCAACGTGGGCTATAACTGCGATATTTATAATTTTATGTTTTTGTGACATATTTGTTGCTCCCTTCGATTAAAATAACTTACTAATTATATCACAATATATTATTAGGTACAAGGAGAAATAGATTAAAATGTATTAATATAGCTCAAATTGAACAAAAATGCTAGTTTTATATATAAAAATTTATCCTGTTTAAAAATTTTTTTTAGACAAATAATAACTTTATAAATGAAAATATTAATAAAAAGCAAAGGGTGATATATGTTGGAAGTAACAAAAATAATAATTAAATATTTTGCTAGCGAAAGTGACACTTTCTTAAAAGAAGAGATTTGTAATTTTGATGAGTTACTAGAATGGTCTCATAAATTTATTGAAGGCAAGAAGACAGAAGATGTTCTATATATAAAATCAAAAGAAAACTATAAAGTAAATGTGATTAAATCTTTGGAAATTAAAGAATTAGAAATAGTTGGAAAACAACAGATACCACCATACATGTAATAATAATATACAAAATATCTATATAATGTTGATAATATGAAAAAAATGGTATATATGGAAAAAATTTATAACAAAAAATATTTTTATAAATTTTATATTTGGGTATACACTTATTAATTAGACATTAATTAGGAGGAACTTAAATATGATAAGAGTATGTCCAAACTGTTCAAATGTGGATGTAAATAAGTTAAAAACTTTAGTGGGAGAAGAAAATGTGAAGACTGGTTGTATAGGTCAATGTAGAGCATTTAAAAAAGAAGCTGTTGGGATAATAGATAATGAGCTTGAAATAAAAGAAACAGAAGCAGAATTCTTCGAAGCATGTAAGGAATAAATTATAAATAGAATATAAATTATAATAAATAGAGTATATAAATTGTACAAAGATTAAACAATTTATATACTCTATTTTTATTTATATATTTAATTATGAGTATACTTTTCTAGTAAATACAAATAAATATAACTAATAAATTTATTTATAAAAAATTTTAAAAAAATATTGATTAAATATACCTATAGGGGGTATAATAAAAATATAGATTTCTAAATAAATAATTTATCAAGATTACATATCAAAGTACAAAATTATAAATTGCTTGAAAATACGTTAAAAGAAAGGACGGATTTATTATGAGTTCAAATAAAGTAGTAGAAAGTTATAAAATTACAGGTATGACATGTGCAGCTTGTGCAAAGGCAGTGGAAAGAGTAACCAAAAAAATGGATGGAGTATATGACCAAAGCGTAAATATAGCTACTGAAAAACTTAAAATAGAATATGATAGTTCTAAAGTTAGTTTTGATGATATAAAACAGGTTGTAGAAAAAGCTGGATATGGAATTATAAAGGAAGAAAGTAATAAAAAAATTGATATGAAAATTGATGGAATGACATGCGCAGCTTGTGCAAAAGCAGTAGAGAGAGTAGTAAAAAAATTAGATGGAGTAGATAGCATTAGTGTAAATATAGCAACAGATAAAGCTAATATAGACTATAATCCATCAAAGGTAAAATTGTCTCAAATAAAAGCAGCTATTGAAAAAGCTGGATATAAACCAATAGAAGAGGTAAGAGATAAGGTCGATGTAGATGAAGACAAATTAAGAAAAGAAAAAGAAATGAAGTCTTTATTTTTTAAATTTATAGTTGCAATAGTATTTGCAGTGCCATTGTTTTATATAGCAATGGGACCTATGATAATAAAACCTATAGGACCATGGCCTTTGCCAGAGATTATAAATCCTATGACGAATACTTTAAATTATGCATTAATTCAGCTGATTTTAGTAATACCAGTAATGATAGCTGGCTATAAATTTTATATAAATGGATTTAAAGCACTTTTTTCTTTAAGTCCTAATATGGATTCTTTAGTTGCAATTGGTACATTAGCAGCATTTTTGTATAGCTTATACACAACAATACAAATAGCAAATGGACAAATTCAAGGTATGCACCACCATCAGTTATATTATGAAAGTGCAGGAATAATAATAGCACTTATTTTACTTGGTAAGTATTTAGAATCAAAATCAAAAGGAAAAACATCAGAAGCAATTAAAAAACTTATGGGATTACAACCAAAAACTGCAATAGTATTAGTTGATGGTAAAGAAGTAGAGACTCCTATAGAAGAAGTAGGGATTGGAGATATAATATTAGTAAAGCCAGGGACTAAGATACCAGTAGATGGTGTTGTAATAGAGGGATATACATCAGTTGATGAATCTATGCTTACTGGAGAAAGTATACCAGTAGAAAAGAATGTTGGAAGTAAAGTTACAGGAGCTAGTATAAATAAAAATGGAGTTATTAGGTTTAAGGCTGAAAAAATCGGTGGAGACACAGCTCTTGCTCAAATAATAAAATTAGTTGAAGATGCTCAAGGTACAAAGGCACCTATTGCTAAACTTGCAGATACGGTGTCTGGATATTTTGTACCAATAGTAATTGCAATAGCAGTAGTAGCATCATTACTGTGGTTTTTAGTAGGTGGAAAAGATATAGTATTTGTACTTACTATCTTTATATCAGTACTTGTAATTGCTTGTCCTTGTGCACTAGGATTAGCAACACCAACTGCTATAATGGTTGGAACAGGAAAAGGTGCAGAAAATGGTATATTGATAAAAGGTGGAGAAGCATTAGAATCTGCACATAAAGTAAATACAGTAATATTTGATAAAACAGGAACAATAACAGAAGGAAAACCAAAGGTAACAGATATTGTATTAAATAATGTAGAAGAAGAATATCTTATTAAGATTGCTTCAAGTGCAGAAAAGGGTTCAGAACATCCTCTTGGGGAAGCCATAGTAAGATATGGAGAAGAAGAGAATATAAAATTAGAAAAAGTTGATAACTTTAAAGCTATACCAGGTGCTGGTATACAAGTTATTATAAATGATGAAAATATATTACTTGGAAATAAAAAACTTATGAATGACAATAATATTACCCTTGAAGATTTAGAAGAAAAATCTAATACATTGGCAAGTCAAGGTAAAACACCTATGTATATAGCTGTAGATGGAAAATTGGCAGGAATAATTGCAGTAGCAGATGTAGTTAAAGAAAGTAGTAAAAAAGCAATAGAAATTCTTCATGATATGGGAATAAAAGTTGCAATGGTAACTGGAGACAATGTAAAAACTGCAAATGCTATAGCAACACAAGTAGGTATAGATATGGTCTTAGCAGAAGTATTACCAGAAGATAAGTCTAAAGAAGTTGAAAAACTGCAAAATCAAGGCAAATTCGTTGCAATGGTAGGAGATGGAATAAATGATGCTCCAGCTCTTGCAAAGGCAGATATAGGTATAGCAATAGGAAGTGGAACTGATGTAGCAATCGAATCTGCAGATATAGTACTTATGAAAAGTGACTTGATGGATGTTCCAACAGCAATTAAACTTAGCCATGAGACTATAAAAAATATAAAACAAAATCTATTTTGGGCATTTGGGTACAATACAATTGGTATACCTGTAGCAGCAGGATTATTGTATATATTTGGAGGACCTCTATTAAATCCTATGATTGCAGCAGCAGCCATGAGTTTAAGTTCAGTTTCAGTTGTTTCAAATGCACTTAGACTTAAAAATTTCAAAGCATATAAAAAAAATTAGATTAATAAGTTAAATAAAATGTATAAAAAAGGGCTATCTTTAAATTAAAAGAATTAATTTACAAATTAAGATAGTTCTTTTTTCATGTAAAATTCACAACAATGATATAAAATATAAGTAACATAGGAAATTTTAAATAAAATAGAAAGGATTGATAGAATGAACTCGTCAATACTTGTAATTGAAGATGATTCAAATATACAAGAATTAATATCAGAATTTTTAAGTGCAGAAGGTTATCAAGTTGATACAGCCAATGATGGGTTGGAAGGTATACAAAAATTTAAACAAGGAAGTTATGATTTAGTTATATTAGATATAATGATGCCAAATCTGGATGGTTATGGAGTTTGTAAAATGATAAGAAAATCATCAAGTGTTCCAATTATATTTTTGACTGCTTTGAATGATGAAGGGGACCAACTTAAAGGATTTGATTTAGAATGTGATGACTATATAACAAAGCCATTTTCATTTAATCTTCTTATAAAAAGAGTAGAAGCTATTTTGAGAAGAAGTAACAAAACTATAAATGATAAATTTATAGTTTTTGAAAAATTAAAGCTTGATTTGAACACATATATAGCTGAGATAGATGGAGAACCTATAGAACTTACACTAAAAGAGTTTAATATACTGAAAGCTCTAATAGAAAAGTATCCACAGGTTATAACTAGAGAAGGTCTTTTAGATAGTATATGGGGTTATGACTATTATGGAGATACTAGGATTGTAGATGCACATATAAAAAATATAAGAAAAAAAATATCATTACCATATATTAAAACTGTAAAAGGGATAGGATATACACTTGAGAAGGATATTTGATAAGTGGGAAAAGTTAAGTATAAAGTATAAGTTATTTTCGATAACAACATCATTATTAATAGCATTAGCTTTAATAATATATCTAATTTTATATTTTTTATTGCCATCATATTATCATGAGTATAAAATTGAGTCTCTTCAAGAAAGTTTAAAATCTTTAGTAGATAGTTCAATTCATTTTGATACATATACTCTAGAAGAAAGACTTTATTATATGGCTAAAGACCAAAATCTTGCTATTTTATTAAAAGATAGTCAAGGAAAAATTGTATATGGTAAAAATGAAGTAGTTATTTTAAGATACAGTAAGTACATGATTAATAGTATTGAGGATGAATATAGAACATCTATACCTATATATACTAAAGATGCAAAAGATGGGCCATATACTTTGGAACTCGTTATGCCATTACAACCAATTGATGAAGCAAATGAAGTTATAAGAAAGTTAATGCCATACATCATATCAATAGCGATATTAATAGCAATTATTGGAGCCTATATATATTCGATTGTAATAACAAAGCCCCTTATAAATATAATAGAGAGTGAGAGAGAACAAGAATATAGAAGGAAGGACTTTGTGGCCACAATATCACATGAACTAAAAACTCCAATAACCATAATAAGTGGTCAAATTGAAGGTATGATTTACAGTGTAGGTAAGTATAAAGATAGAGATACTTATCTGAAAAAGTCATATGAATGTACACAGGAACTAAAGGATTTAGTAAATGAAATGATAGAGGTTTCAAAATCAGAGATACTTGAAAAAGATTTGAAACTGGTATCAATAAATATAAGTGAACTTTTAAATAGACTGGTAAAAAGACAAGTATTTTTAATAGAAGAAAAACATATGAAAACTATTTTAAAAATAGAGGAAAATCTAGAAGTCAAAGCTGACCAAGAGAGGATAACTAAGGCAATTAATAATATAATAAATAATGCCATAAAATATTCTCCTGAAGGTTCAGAGCTTATAATTAGACTTTATGATAAAAATAAACGTGTAAATAAAAAGACCTCTAATCAAAGGGTAGTTTTAGAAATTGAAAATACTGGTGTAACTATAGAGAAACGTTATTTAGAAGAAATATTTAATCCATTTTATAGAATAGAAAAATCTCGTTCACGAAAAACTGGAGGAAGTGGACTTGGACTTTATATAGTCAGTCAAATTTTTAAAAGTCATGGATTTGATTACAGTATAAAAAATAAAGAGAATTCTGTAGTATTTACAGTTGAATTTAAAAATTGATTTGTTTATATAAATAATATATAAGTTTCAATAATAGTTCATTTTAAAATCACAAAAAATTCATACTAAAAATGTATTATATAAATATAAATAAAAGAGTTTTAAACCATAAAATACACCAAGCTATAATGATGAAATTCCATTACATCCTCCATATAATTCATCATTATAGTAATCCCAACAATTAAGTTATTGTGAATTTAAAAAATAACATCTAGCATATAGTTTATGCTTGATGTTATTTTTACTTTGAAACAAAAAATATTTAATCTATTGAAATTTATGTATTTAGGTACTATTAAATTACATTTAATTACTTAAAATTTATAAGTGATATTACAAATAAATATATGCACTTTGGGAAAAATAAATATAGGAAATATTATATTTACAGAGGAGGTAGTTTTGATGGATAGATTAAAAAGGGATATGAAAAATATGAAAGAAGATATAAAAGAAGGTGTTAAAAAGACAGCTTATGTAATGAAGAATACTGCTGAAGATTTAAAAGATGATGCACAAGGTGCTATGGTAAATTTAGAGATGAAAAAAGACGAAATGATGGAAAGATACGAGCAAAAAAAATTTGCTAAAGAAATAGAAAAGCAAATGAAAGATGAAATGAAATAAGATTTATATATAGTGGATAGTAAAATTAAATTGTTTGGTTAAAGAAATAGACTTTCTAAAAATAACTGTATTAGATTTAGAAAGTCTGTTTCAAGTTTATTTTAAGCATTAAATTCAATTGTAAAATGATTATTAGAGAATTAAGTTTTTTAAGACTCTTTACAAAATGATAATTTATATTTATAAGTGAATTTATAAAATGTATAATTGAGTTTATAAAACATTTACATTAAATTCGGATAAAGTATTCACTATGTCAGGAGTAGGAGGCCTTTCTGTAATTATAGAGCTAATATCTTCTAAATGAGCAAATTTGAAGTTTCCATCAAATTTAAATTTTTTATCTTCCATAACTATAAATACTTTCTTACTTGAATTTATTATAGCTTTTTTTGTAAGCCCATCTTCAATTTCGAAAGTTGTAAGTGAAGAGTTAAATACATCTACGCCACAACTACCCATAAAAGTCTTGTCAAATTTATATTTTGATATAAAATCTATAGTTGGAGTACCAACAAAGCCATCTAGACTAAGATTTAATAAACCTCCAGTAGAAATTATATTTAAATTATTTGGCCTTGAAGTAACTACATTTAGTATATCCAACATATTTGTTACAAGTGTCACCTTTTTATTGCTTTCAGCTAGAAGTTTTGCCAGTAAAATATTAATTGTAGAGATATCTAAAAATATAGTTTCTCTGTCTGTAATTAGATTAAATGCTTTTTCTGCTATTATTTTCTTTGTTGGAATGTTGATTTCTTTTCTATCTTTTGTATCTTGGTTTTCTAGGGTTTCTCTAGCTAATACAGCTCCGCCATAAATTCTTCGTATCGAAGAGATTTTTTCTATATTTTTTAAGTCTTTTCTTATACAATCTTCTGTAACATTAAATTTAGAACTGAGCTCTTTTACAGTAACTCTACCTTCTTTTTTTAGGATATTTAATATAGCTTGAATCCTTTCTTCTGCAAACATTTTTTACCTCTTTTCCTAATGTAGTATTATAGTAAATATTATAAGATAAAATACCATATATCAACTATTTTAACATGGAATACAAAATTAATTTAATATAAAAAGTATATTTTTGTTAAGTATATATTTAGAATTTAATAAATAAAGAATTTATAAAATTAAAAAGAAAAAACAAACAATAATAAAAAAGAAAAAACAATAATAAAACCATTGAAAATAATACCAAATCAATATATAATAAGAATAAATTAAGAATAAATAAAAATTAAAGGGGGATATTTTAATGCAATTAATCTTAGATACAGGGAATGTAGAGGAGATTAAGGAATTATGTACTTGCTTACCAATAGATGGTGTAACTACAAATCCAAGTATTGTCTCAAAAGAGAAAAAGAATTTTAAGCAACTTATAAATGAGATTGGTGAAATTATAGGTGAGGATATGCCTATACATGCTCAAGTGTTAAGCAAAAAGTATGAAGAAATATTAGAAGAGGCATTATATATAAGTAGTTTGAGAAGAAATATATATGTGAAAATACCTGTAACACAAGATGGTTTAAGAGCTATAAAAGACCTTCATAAAAAAGGAATAAAAATAACTGCTACTGCAATATTTACAGCACATCAAGGCTTTTTAGCTGCAAAAGCTGGAGCAAATTATATTGCACCTTATGTAAATAGACTTGATAACATATCTGGTGATGGAGTATCTATGGTTTCAGAGCTTATAAAAATAATAGATACATATAAAATGGACACAAAAGTACTTGCTGCCAGTTTTAAAAATGCACAACAAGTTATAGAATTAATGAAACATGGAGTACATAGTGTTACAGTACCATATGATATTTGTAAGGCTATGATGAGTCATCCATTGACAGAATGGAGTGTAGAGAAGTTTATAGAAGACTGGGAGAATACTTTTGGAAAAGGTAGTAAAACAAATAATATTTAGTATTATACTTAAAAAGTGGTTTTAGGTCTAATTATATAAGTAGACTTATATCATAAAGATGAAAATATGAATTTTTTTTAATAATTTAAGCTATTATTTTAAGATAATTCATATTTTCATCTTTTTTAGATTTCTAAACCTATGAATCTCCACCAAGGGAATGTTACACATAGTATTATAAAATAAGTTAAAGGAATTAAAGTTAAACCATACTTAAAAATAACTTTGCTATTATACAAATTTTCACCATGTCCAACCATTATTGTTGCATGATGGAATGGTAGTATATATTGTATACTTACTATTATGTAGACAAATAGGCATAAAGTAATACTATTTTCTTTTAGTATATGTAAACTGCCAAGTAATGGTATTACCACAGATGATGTGGTAACTGCACTACCAAGACATATATTTAATATTATTGTTAGAGTTATTAAAAACAATATTGAAATAATTTCTGAAGAATTTGGTATAAACTTTATCAAATAATTTCCCATTATATCTACAACTCCAGAGTATTTTAATACTCCTCCAATCGAAAATGCTGCTACGAAAAAAATAAGGACTTTCCAATTTATTTCTTTTAAAGTATTGAATCCAATTATTCTTCTTAATAATAAAAGAAGTACACAAATTGACATTATGATTAGAGTGTTTATGTTATGTATAAACTGGGTTAAAAACATAAAAAACATTATTCCTAGGCATAAAAAAGTGTATTTTTGTTCTTTATTTAATGAATTAAACTCCTTTTTAAAATTAGAATATGAAAGTTGAAATTTATTAGAATCAAGATTTTTATTAGAGACAAATTCTATTGAAGATAATTCTTTTTTAAAGATAAAAATAAATAAAAAATAAGTTACAAAACAAGTAATTATAGTTGGAACAGACATATAAAGAGCCCATTGCCCCCAATTTATATTGCAGTTTCCAAGTTCTAGTACAACATAGTTCAAAAGAGTATCTCCATTTATAAAAAACATTGATGTAAAGGTAGATGCTGTAAATATACTAAATAAAAGTATAGATTTTGAATCTTCAGTTATTTTTTGTTCTTTTAAAAATTCTTTGTAAAAAGCTGATACTAGAATGACCCTTGGGAATGGTTGTGGAATAAAAAATATTAACAATATACCCAAAATATATGATAAAAGAATCATTTTTTTAGGTGTATTAACAATATTTAAAATTAATTTTTCAGAAATAATCCTAGCAACTCCTGTTTTTGTAACTGCATTAGTAATTATGTAGGCAAGTACTATTATATAAAAATTTTCTGTAAATAAAAATTGTAAAATTACATTTAATGGTGCGATGTTAAAAATAAATGATAAAATTACGAAAAATAATGCAACTACAGTTTTTTCAACAGAGTCTACAGCCCATATTAAGATGGTTAAAAAAGATAAGCATATAGAAAATTTTATATTAAAGCTATAGTTAAGAGTAAAGTAGAGAATTATTGTAGCTATGATAGTCATATAAAATTGTTTTGGCTTAATAATAATACCCATTTTTATATTCACCTCCATAATTTATTATATCATAATGAAGGTAAACACATTTTATCAAAAGGCTATTCATTGATTATATGACTTACAATAATTTTAATTTTCCATAACTTTTATAACATATAGCTAAATCCTTCACTTTATTTTTTAATAAAAAATTTATCAATTTGTTATAATATAATCTTAGACTAAGCTTTGTATTTCAACTATAAATAAATTGTATTAAAATATCATATATTTTTCAAAAATGTAAAGAATATAATTATAATCTGGATAAGAGAAATTAATACTTAATATAATCGAATATTAATACAAAATTAGCATAATATATACGTATATATTGACAAAATTAACTATATAAATTAAAATAATATTCGTAAAGAAAAATAATGTTTTGTATTGTATAACATATAATTTTGACAATATGGGTCATAAGTTTCTACCGGAATACCGTAAATATTCTGACTATGTATACTATTATTTAGTTAATTAAATATTTAATTAACTGAATTATGAAGGATACGGCTCAGCTTATCAATTACTGTGTCGTTTTTTTGTAAAATTTAATAGGAGGTGTTGTTATGCAAACAACAAACAGTAGTACCATGCAGAAACTTTTTCCAATTTTGACTAATAAAAATGTTGATATGAAGAAAGAAGTTATTGCAGGAGTAACTACTTTTTTAACTATGGCTTATATAATAGCTGTAAATCCAAATATTTTATCTGAGACAGGTATGCCAGCAGGTGCACTTGTTACAGGGACATGTTTAGCAGCAGCGTTTGGATGTATTTTAATGGGTGTAGTTGCAAATCTTCCTTTTGCTTTAGCATCAGGTATGGGTCTTAATGCATTTTTTGCATATACAGTAGTTTTACAAATGGGTGTTCCTTGGGAAGTGGCTCTTACAGCAGTATTTGTAGAAGGTATTATTTTTATAGTTTTATCAGTAAGTGGAGTTCGTGAGGCTGTTGTAAATGCAATACCAAAAAATATGAAATTAGCTGTTACAGGTGGTATTGGTATATTTATTGCACTTATAGGTTTAGTAAATAGCGGAATTGTTATTGGAGACCAAGCTACTCTTATCAAAATGGGTAGATTTACACCAGCAGTAATAATAACTTGTATAGGATTAATAATTATTACTGTACTAGATAAAAAAAGAGTTAAAGGTTCTATACTTTTTGGAATAGTAGTAAGTTCATTACTTGCTTGGGGATTTGCTTTTATGAATCCAGAGTATGCACAAAAACTAGGTATATATTTACCTGGTGGAGTATTTAAATTTGAAAGTCTAGCACCAATAGCAGGTAAAATAGATTTAGGATATGTATTACATCCAACAAATATAGGTGGATTTTTAGTAGTAGTTTGTACATTTTTATTTGTTGATTTCTTTGATACAGTTGGTACACTAGTAGGTGTTTGTTCTAAAGCAAACATGCTAGATGAAAAAGGAAATGTTCCTAATGTAGGAAGAGCTTTACTTACAGATGCAGTTGCAACTACAGTAGGTGCAGGACTTGGAGTATCTACAGTTACAACTTATGTTGAAAGTTCAACAGGAGTTATTGCAGGTGGAAGAACTGGATGGACAGCAGTTACAGTTGGAGTTTTATTCTTGGCTGCAATGTTTTTCTCTCCTGTATTTATAGCAATTCCATCATGTGCTACAGCACCAGCTTTAATATATGTTGGATATTTAATGCTTGGCACAGTTAAGGATATAGAGTTTGATAATATAACTGAAGGTGTTCCAGCATTTGTTACTATTGCTTGTATGGCATTAACTTATAGTATAGGTGACGGTTTAACTTTAGGTATATTAACTTATGTTTTCGTAAATGTATTTTATAATATATTTGGGGCTAAAAAGGCAGAAGATAAGAAGCATGTTTCTATAGTAATGATTGTCTTGGCTATATTATTTATAATAAAACTTTGGCTGTTATAACAAATATTATTTAAAAAATTAATTTAATAAAATAAAGAGCTGTAATTTCTAATTAGTTTTAATGAGAAATTACAGCTCTTTCGTATTTGTTAGATTATTTAACTGTATCTATTAGCTTTCCATTTTGTAAAGCTTTAGGTGCAATTGTTATATTGAACTCTTTTTGTAAATCCTTTATAATGTCTAGTTCTTGTTTTGTTATTATTGAGACTGTATTACCATTTCGGTTTCCTCTAGCAGTTCGACCACATCTATGCAAGTATTCATTTTTACTTTTTGGGAAATCTAAATTAAAAACATGACTTACATCGACTATGTCCAGTCCACGAGCAGACAAGTCTGTTGTAATTAAAATTTTTGCTTTTCCAAGTTTAAATTTGTTTATTGCATTTTTTCTATCTTCTTTTGCCATGTTTCCAAAAATTCCAATTGCTTTATAGTTATGATAATTTAGTTTTGATACTAGAACTTCTATATTTTTTTCGTTGTTTACAAATACAATTGCTCTTTTTGGATTTGTGGCAGCTAATGTCTTTCTAAGGAAAGTGAATTTATCCCTTATTTCACCTAATAAATATGAGTGACTTATATTAGGATTTATTTGTGACTTTTCTTCAGTCTTTATTATTTCAAATTCTTTCATAATTTTATCACAAATTTTTATAGTACTATCAGTAAGGCTTGCAGAGCATCCTATAACTTGTCTATCTCTTAATGTAGTTTTTATTATATCTTCTATACAAGTTATATTTTTTCCATTTAATAGATTGTCAACCTCGTCTAAGACAATAGTTTTTATATTATGTGATTTTAATTTTTTTTGCTTTATTAAATCTAAAACTCTTCCACAAGAACCAATTACTATATGTGGTTTTATTGTTTTTATATTTTTTATTTGTTTTTGTATATTTACTTCTCCAATTAAAGCTAAAGATGTCAAAGGAATTTCTGAGTTTTTAGCTAACAATTCAACTTGATTTGTAATCTGCATTACTAGTTCATGTGTAGGTGCAAGTATAAGAGCTTGTGTTTCTCTTTTTGATGTATCAATTTTTTCGCATATAGGTAGAAGGTATGCCAGTGTTTTCCCTGTCCCAGTCTGAGAATTAATCAATAAATCTTTATTTTGTATTATATTTTCTATAGCAAGTGACTGAACTTCTGTTGGAGAAGTTATGTCTTGTTTTTTAAGCCCATCTATTAAAGTAGAACTTATTTTTAATTGTTCAAATGTATTCATGTTTTGCTCCTTCTGTTTAATCATTAATATTATTATAGTCAACTATTTTTTATTATACATTGTTTAAGCAAATCGAACTATATATTCTTTTATAATTATGTGTAATTTATAAGTAAATATAATTTGTATTTCTATATTTTTGATAATTTTGTATTTTGTAAACTTTAAAAATAAACAAATAAAAGTTGTAATTATTTGATAGTTGTTATATATTATATATAACAACTATCAAAACTATAATATGGAGGGAAATTATGTTAAAGGTAATTAATGTATCTAAATCATATAAAAATAAGAAAGTAGTAAATAATATTTCATTTGATGTAAATGATGGAGAGCTTTTTGGGTTTATAGGTCATAATGGTGCAGGTAAAACTACTACTATTAAGGCAATTGTTGGGATACACAATTTTGAAGAGGGAGAGGTGCTTGTAAATTCTAAATCGATAAAAAAACAACCTGTTGAATGTAAAAAAGAAATGGCATATATACCTGATAATCCAGATTTATATGAATCATTAACTGGTGTACAATATCTTAATTTTATAGCGGATATATTTGAAGTTGATAAAAATAAAAGAGAAGAGTTAATAAAATATTATTCAAATAAATTTGAACTTAATAAAGCATTAGGAGATTTAATATCTTCATATTCACATGGTATGAAACAAAAATTAGCCATAATTTCAGCTTTAATACATAATCCAAAAATTTTAATTCTTGATGAACCTTTTGTAGGTCTTGACCCCAAAGCATCGTTTATATTGAAAGAGATTATGAAAGAATTCTGTGAAAAAGGTGGCTGTATATTTTTCTCAACACATGTTTTAGAAGTTGCCGAAAAAATTTGTGATAAGATTGCCATAATAAAGGATGGAAATATAATTGCTTATGGAAGTACAGAAGAAGTTAAAGGAAGTAATTCGCTTGAAAGTATTTTTTTGGAATTAATAGAAAAATAAATTGTTTTTTATACAATATAGTGTCTAAAGTGAGGAATGATAAAACATGAACAATCTAAGTATATTAATAAAAACTAATATAGTAAATGAATTTAAATTGAATGCTTTAAAAAAAGCAGATAGAAGAGAAAAACAAAAAATAGTGGGAATGGTATTTCCGATTGTTGTTATAGCAGGGTTGCTAATTTTTTATGTAACTAGTTTAAGTCTTTCTTTAGTAGATATTTTGAAACAGATAAATCAAATGGAAATGTTACTGATATTTGGATTTGTACTGTCAACATTAACAACCATCGTTACATCATTATACAAAACTTCATCATATTTATTTCAAGCAAAAGATTTAGATCTCTTGACTAGTTTACCTATAAAAGAATCTACTATACTAGCAAGTAAAATATTGATGTTGATTGGAACAAACTATTTATTTTCTTCAGTATGTATGATTATACCAGCAGTAGTTTATTTTTTAAATTCTGATGTAAGTATAACTTATTTTCCTTATTTAATATTATTATTTTTAGCTTTACCTCTATTACCAATAGTTGTATCATCAATAATTTTTTTATTTATAGGTCAAATATCATCAAAAATAAAATATAAAAATTTAGTGTTAATAATAGGCAGTGTAATATTACTTTTACTTTATACTCTATTTATGTCAAGACTTAATTCTATATCAGCTGAAATGTTAAAGAATAGTGTATCTATTTCAGAAACTATTAGAAAAATATATCCACCTACATATTATTTTGTTGATGCTCTTAAAACAGGAAGTATAATTTCTTTTTTAGCATTTATATCAATATCGATAATACCATTTTTTATGTTTATAACTCTATTTGCTAAAAGATTTAAAGATATAAATTCTAAAATGCGTGAAAGTTATAAGTCAAAAAGTTATGAGTTTAAGAGTCAAAAAATTTCAAGACCATCAAAAGCTCTATTAAAAAAGGAGTTTAAAAGATATTTTTCTTCATTTATTTACTTTTTAAATTCATCTGTTGGTCTGTTATTTCTAATAGTAGGTACAATTTTAATATTACTATTTGGGGCAGATAAAATGGCTGAATTGCTAAAAATGAATATTGATTTTAGCCTTATAAAAATACAGTTATTAGGTGTATTCTTCTTTATAATTGTAATTAATTGTACAACATATTGTTCGATATCTTTTGAAGGAAAAAATTTATGGATATTAAAATCTTCTCCAATAGATGAGAAAGAAATATTCTGGTCAAAGATATTGATGAATTTTTTATTGAATGCACCATTATCTATTTTATGTTTGATATTAGTGTCTATGAAATTAGATTTTGAAGTCCAATTTATTATTGTATCAATTTGTTTACTTACAACCTTCTCAATGTTTGTAGCTTTGATGGGGTTATTAACAAATTTATTATATCCAAATCTTGATTGGAAAAATGAAGTTGCGGTTGTAAAAAGAAGTGCAAGTATGATAGTTACAATGTTAGTATCATTAATATATACAGTTATACTTGGAGGTATATATATATTAATGGGAATTTCATTTTTAAATATGTATATTGTTTTAGCAAGTGTGCTTACATTAATATTAGACTTTATGATATGGAGAATTATTTCTACTAAAGGAGTAAAAATATTTAAAAATTTATAGATGTATTTATGTCAAATAGAGACTTATTTTTTTAAGTATTGCAAAGAATATGTTAAGTAGTATACTATGATATAGTGATATGAAAAAATTTAGGAGAAAATAAATGAGAAAACTATCTAAAAAAGAAAAAGATTTTATTCAATATGGATTTTTGCTATTTTTGATATGTATTACTACTTATTTAGTGTTAACTACTTTAGATATAAAACTAATACCTAAAATTATAAGGCTAGTAAATAAGGCTTATATATTCTTTGGAATATTAATAATACTAGTATATATGCTAATTGAAGCTATTGTAACTCATTTAATAATAAATGCAGTTCAGAAAACAAAAGTAAAATTTATTGGTATTAAAATGGCTACAATGGGATTTTACTATAACTTAGTTACTCCATTTGCCTCTGGAAGTCAACCAATGCAAATATATGCACTTACAAAATACGATGTGAGTCTCAGTAAATCAGTAGCTATAGTTACTAATAAGACAGTGGTATTTCAAAGTACAGTTACCATGTTTTGTGGAATTTTAATTTTATTAAATAAGCCATTATTAATGCAACAAATTCATTCTGTTAGAGTTTTGATAACAGTTGGTATGATTATGAATGTAAGTATGTTGTTAGGTGGACTACTAATAGTATTTAGCCCCAAACAAGTAAAAATGGTAGCAGCAATTTTGATTAATTTTTTATCTAAATTTAAGACATTTAAATTCTTAGATTCAAAACGTGATAGAGTAAATCATTATATTGATGATTATAACTATTCTATAAAAATATTTATTAAAAATGTGAGAGTTTTAGTTTTAAGTATATTACTTACTGTATTACAACTAATTGCGTATTTTAGTATAGTCTATTGTGTGTATAAAGCTTCAAATTTAAAAGGAGTATCATACATACATATAATGACACTACAAGTGTTTTTATATATGGCAATATCACCAGTACCAACACCAGGAAATGTTGGAGCAAATGAAGTTACATTCTTTACTATGTTTTCAAAAATAATTCCAAAAGAGTTATTAGGGTATTCAGTGCTCTTATATAGTGGGTTTGTGTATTATTTTATCTTAATAATTTCTGGGATATTTACATTTAGAACACACTATACATTAAATAATTGGAAAAAAGAAGAAAAACTAAGTTCTAATTTAGAAGAAGTTATTGAAAAATTTAATTAGTAAAATAATTAGGGAAATTCTAGATATAAATATAGTGTTAGCTATATTATATTGAGAAATTTCCCTTTTTTGATTAAAACAATAGAAATTTGAAATAATAAGTAATAAATAGAAAAATTTATATTGTTTTGAAAGGATAAAAAATGAAAAAAGATAAAAAAAATGAAAATAAGAGTAATATTTTTAATATGAAAAAAAATCTTGATAATAAACTTGAAATTGCTGAAGAATTACATCCAAGTAAAAATATAGGAAGTATGCTTGGATATAGAATAGATAAGAAAAAAATTAACAAACCAAGTTAAGGAAAATGTTTAAAATAGTACGTTTTAAAAAAAATATATAATGAAATGTTTTATTGTTAAATTTAAAGTTATTTTAATAAGAAAAAAAGTCGAAAAATATCTAAAAAAGATATACATATAAATAGTATTAATATATATATCTTATAAGCTTGACAAAATCAACCTTTTAACGACTGATAAAAAATATTAAAATTATATGAGCGTTATTTAATTGTCAAAAATGAAGGTTAAGTTGCATACATAAAAAAATATGATTGATAACATTTATTTGTGTGCTATAATTATATAGTAAAACGAATAAATGAGTATGTCATATAATGTATGCATATTGGGAGGAGAGACTGACATGGAATCATCTATACACACAATTGCCAGTAATAATTTATTGGTGATTTTTGCTGTTGTAAGTATAACTGGAATAATTTGTAGCAAGCTTAGCGAAATATTGAAAGTTCCTGATGTTGTACTATTTTTACTTGTAGGAATTCTAATAGGACCATCATTTTTAAAATTTATAGATATTCGCGGATTTCAAATAGAAAATCAACTAATACTTACATTTGGTTCTGCATTTATCTTATACTTAGGTGGAAAAGAAATAAGTTTAAAAGTGTTGAGAAATGTAAAGATATCTGTATTCTTACTAGCGACTTTAGGAGTTGTGATATCTGCTTTTATAATGCAACAAGTAATAAGTTTTACTTTTGGAATAAGTGCAATGACTGCTTTATTAGCAGGAACTATAATCGCATCAACAGACCCAGCCACTCTTGTACCTATATTTAATCAAGTAAAAATAAAGGACAGAGTAAAACAAACTGTAATAAGCGAATCAGCTTTTAATGATGCGACAGGAGCGATACTAACATCAGCAGTGTTAGCTGTAATTTTATCAAATAAATTTTCATTAAGTGAAAATATTTATGAATTAGGTACAATGGTTATTGTTGGAGTTGTAATTGGTTTAATTACAGGAATACTGCTTTTGAAATTGGTTAATGATAAGCCATATGGAATATTTAAAGATTTTGCACCAATAATATCTGTTATTTCAGTTGTAGTTGCATATGAATTATCTACAAAATTAGGTGGAAGTGGATATATGTCTTGCTTTATTGTAGGTATAATAACTGGTAATAAGAAAAATTTTAAAATTTGGTTAAGTCAAAAATCTTATGATGCAGATTTCTATGTTGCTGAAACTTTAGGTACTATTTGTCGTATGGCAATATTTATAATATTAGGTAGCCAAGTTAATTTAGCCCAATTAGGTAAATATTTTGTACCATCTATAATTGCAGTACTAGTATTAATGTTTATAGCAAGACCACTTTGTGTTTTGGTTTGTACACTTGTAGATAGAGAAGCAAAGTGGAATAAAAATGAAATGTTATTTATGATGTGGGTAAGAGAAACTGGAGTAATACCAGCCGCACTTTGTGGTATCATTTCAGCAATGAAAGTTCCTGGATACGAAGTAATTTCATCAGTAGTATTTATGACTATACTAATCACATTAGTAATACAAGGAAGTACTACAAAATTGGTAGCTAAAAAACTGGGATTATTAGAAGAAGAAGTGATAAATATAAGTGAAAAAGTATCAACTTTTTAAAATTTCACTTTAAATAATACATAATAATGGCTATTTTAAAATTATCTAATGATAATTGTTGAAATAGTCATTTTTTATGTAGAAGTAATTTACAGAATTTACATATTGAATATATTTGTTATCAAAATTTGTTGAAGCTATGATATAATTAGTTGTATTTAAAATAAGAATAGCAAATAAGGGAGGAAATTTATGTTTACGGTTATGGATATTGTACAGCCAAATACAGTAGAAGAAGCGTACTCAATTTTAAATAAAAGAAAAACTAATCAAGTGATTGGTGGAAGTGCTTTTTTAAGAATGGGGAAAAAAAGAATAGGGACAGGAATAGAATTATCTAATTTAAATTTAGATTATATAAAAGAAGATGAAGATTATATCGAAATTGGTTCTATGACTACTTTTAGAACATTAGAAACAAGCCAAATAGTCAAAAAAAATTTTGGAAGTATAATAGAAGATTCAGTTAAGGATATAATAGGGATTCAATTTAGAAATGTAGTAACAGTTGGTGCTACAGTATTCTCTAAATATGGTTTTTCTGATTTGATAGTAGCATTACTTTCATTAGACACAGAAGTAGAATTATATAAGGCTGGAAGGATTAGTCTTGAAGAGTTTCTTAATAGAGATTATGAGAAAGATTTACTAATTAAGGTATATATAAAGAAGACAAATAAAAATGCTTCTTATAAATCACTAAGAAATGCAAAGAGTGATTATCCTCTCCTAAATGTATCTGTATCAAAACACATGGGAAAATTTAAATTGTGTGTAGGTGCAAGACCTCAAAAAGCTACGATTGCAAAACAAGCTAGTGAATTCCTATCTAATAATGAAATTAATGAAATTAATATAGATAAAGCAATAGAAATGGCATCAGAAGAATTAACTTTTGGTTCTAATATGAGAGCATCTAGGGATTATAGAAAAGCTATGAGTAAAGTACTTTTAAAAAGAGCTATAATGGAGGTTATTTAATGTTAGTGAAGCTTAATATAAATGGAAAGAAAAAAAGTGTAGATATAGAACCAGAAGAGTATCTAGTTGACACTTTAAGAAAAGTGGGTAATTTAAGTGTAAAAAGAGGTTGTGACACAGGATGTTGTGGTCTCTGTACAGTATTAATTGATAAAAAACCCACATTATCTTGTGCGACATTGACGTTGAGAGTTTTAAATAAAGAAATAACTACAATTGAAGGTTTAGAAAATGAAGTTAGAGAGTTTAGTGAAGTTTTGGTAAAAGAAGGGGCTGAGCAGTGTGGATTCTGTTCTCCTGGTTTTATACTTACTGTACTTGCAATGAAAGATGAGCTTGAAAATCCTACAGATGAAGAAATAAAGCATTATCTGACTGGAAATCTATGCAGATGTACAGGGTATATGGGACAGTTAAGAGCTATCAAAACTTATCTGGAGGTAAAGTAGAACATGAATATAGTTGGAAAAGGAATCAAAAAAATAGATGGAATGAGTATTACAACGGGTAAACCTGTGTATACAGATGATTTATCAGCAAAAGATGCTTTGGTGGTAAAGATACTGAGAAGTCCTCATGCTTATGCAAAGATAAAAGATATAGATACATCAAAGGCGGAAATGGTCGATGGTGTTGAATGTGTTTTAACATATAAAGATGTACCAAAATCTAGATTTACACTTGCTGGTCAAACATATCCAGAACCATCTCCATATGATAGATTAATTCTTGAAGATGTTGTTAGATATGTAGGTGATGAAGTAGCTATAGTTGCTGCTGTAGATGAGAAAACAGCAATTAAGGCAATGAATCTTATCAAGGTGAAGTATGAGGTACTTACTCCTGTTTTGGATTTTGAAGAAGCAATAGGAAATAAAGTTGTAGTTCATAATGAAGATAGACATTGTAACTTTGATATAGGTATGCAGAGAGAAAATAATATAGTATCACATCATGATTACACTAAAGGTGATATGGACAAAGTACTAAGTAATTGTGATATAGTGATTGAAGAAACTTATTATACTCAAGCACAAGCACATGCAATGATGGAAACATACAGAGCGTACAATTATTTAGACCACACTGGCAGATTGGTTGTAGTAAGTTCAACTCAAATCCCATTTCATGTTAAAAGACATTTATCTCGTGCCCTAGAACTACCAGCTAGTAAAATTAGAGTTATAAAACCTAGAATTGGTGGTGGATTTGGCGGAAAACAAACTGCATGTGTGGAGATTTTTTCGGCAATTGTAACTTTAAAAACAGGCAAACCAGCTAAAATAATTTATGATAGAAAAGAAACTTTTAATTGTTCAACAAGTAGACATGCTATGAGATTGAAGGTTAGACTAGGAGCTACTAATGATGGAATAATAAAAGCTATAGATATAAATGCACTTTCTGATACAGGTGCATATGGGGAGCATGCCTCTACAACTATTGGTTTGGTTGGAGAAAAAACTTTACCAATGTATAATAAAGTTGAAGCAACAAGATTTATTGCAGATGTAGTGTATACTAATAAAATGCCAGCAGGAGCACTTAGAGGGTACGGAGCTTCTCAAGGATGTTTTGCTGTTGAATCAACTATAAATATGCTTGCTGATAAATTAAAAATTGACCCAACAGACTTAAGATTAAAAAATGTAGTAATACAAGGCGAAACTACATTTGCATATGGAAAAACTTTAAATAGTGTGGATTTAGTAAAATGTATAAATAAGGGTAAAGAGCTTATTGGATGGGATGAAAAATATCCTTGTAAACATCTTGATAATGGAAAAATTAGAAGTGTTGGTATGGGAATTACTATGCAAGGTTCTGGTATACAAGGTCTTGATAAGTCTTCAGCTGAAATTAAATTAAATGACTGTGGAGATTATACACTTATGATAGGTTCTACTGATATGGGTACAGGAAGTGACACAATCCTAGCTCAAATGGCTGCTGAAGTACTTGAAACAAGCATCGAAAATATAACAGTTATATCAGCTGATACTGACTTGGTTCCATATGACCCAGGTTCATATGCTTCAAGTACTACCTATGTAACAGGTATGGCAGTAGTTAAAGCTGCTCAGGATTTAAGAGCAAAAATAATTTCTGCTGGAGCAACTAAACTAGGTGTGGATAAAGATGAAGTAGAATTTGATGGTGTAAACTTAACTAGTAAAAAAGGTAGTACATTATTATTCGATATAGCAGTAGATGCTACAATTGGACCAGACACTAATCAATTGATAGGTCTTGCTTCTCATGGTAGCCCTGTGTCACCACCACCATTTATAGCTGGTTTTGCAGAAACTGAAATCGATAAAGAAACTGGTAAGGTTGATTTAGTAAATTATGTAGCTATAGTAGACTGTGGAACAGTTATAAATAAAAATCTAGCTAAGATACAAGTTGAAGGTGGAATTGTTCAAGGAATTGGAATGGCATTATTTGAAGAGGTTAGATATACAGAAAAAGGTAGTATGGATACAAATACATTTATGCAATATAAAATTCCAGCTAGATGTGATATTGGAAATGTAGAAGTAGATTTTGTTGAAACTTATGAACCAACAGGACCATTTGGTGCTAAGTCGGTTGGAGAAGTTGTCATAAATACACCTTTACCAGCAATACAAGAAGCTGTATTTAATGGTGTTGGTGTGAGAGTAAATACACTCCCTATTACACCTGAAAAAGTATTTATGGAAATGAATAAATAATTATTTATGAAGGTTTTAGACTAGTTTTACATGTTAAACAACCAGTTATGTCATACCTGTTGAAAGATATTTAATAAGTAGTTATTATAATATTATGAATTTTACTTATAAAATATAAAATTAACTAAGGGGATGATGTTTTGGCTGGAAATCTAAATAATATGAGAGCAGTAAATAATTTTAGAGGAGATAAAAACATTTTAGAATGTTTAGTCAGCTTTGAGGGTCGTTCGATAAGTCAGAGAAAAGTAAGAGTATTTTTTAAAGAAAAGCAGAATCAAATAGAAATTGACTTTGCAGAAGAGGAAATTTCTAAACTTGTTGAAAATGTAGTCTTAAATACATCATATCAAGAGATGTTGTATGATGAGATAGAAAAACAACTAGAAATTGATTGTATAGGTACTTGGATGATATTATCTAAATTAAAAGATAGCAGAGTTCATTGATTTTGACATAAATTATTAGAGCCTAATTTTAAGGCTCTTTTTTAATGTTTTTATAGAATTGTAGAAAATTAAATTTGAATTTGTATACAATAATTATAGCATATATTTAAAATATAGCTATTTGAGTTTATATGTATCATATTGTATAATATAAATTGAATTAATAAAATAGTTCGTTAAAATAATTTGTTTATATGAAATAACTGTTTAAGTTTATAGAATTTGTATAAAATAAAGTTATATTATTAATTTTTAGCAATAAAATTTTTACTAGGAGACAGATATGAGAAGAAAGAGTATTAATATAGCATTAACAGCAGTTGTTACAGCAATTTATGCGGTTTTAACCCTGTCATTGGGATTTATAAGTTATGGGCCAATACAATTTAGAGTGGCAGAGATTATGATGCTTTTAGCATTTTTAGATAAAGGTTACATAGTAGGTCTTACATTAGGATGTTTTTTAGCAAATGTTATAGGACCATATGGTGTACCTGATATAGTATTTGGGACATTGGCTACATTTATAAGTGGGAGTTTGATTTATATTACTAAAAAGATAGGTGGAAAAAATAAAGGAACACTGATTATAGCTTCTATATGGCCAACTATTGTAAATGCAGTTGTGGTCGGATTGATGTTAAACATATTTTTTGGACTTCCTTTGATTTTATCTATGATACAGGTAGGTTTTGGAGAATTTGTGGTTGTGACAGTGGTTGGAGTACCATTTTTTAGTTTCTTAATGAAAAAATATAAGAATGTTATTGATATTAAATTTTAAAAAATATACTATCATTTCATAGATTAAGATTGGTATTAATATAAGGGGGATTTTATTTGTCAAAGATAAAAAGATTAACTGATGTTTGGACATATATTAATGATAAACAGAAGTTTACAATTAAAGAGTTGTCAGAAGAGTTTAATCTTTCGCCTAAGACTATCCAACGATACTTGACAGAATTAAATGAAATGGGACTTCCTATTCAGACAGAAAAGGGTAGAAATGGAGGATATAGAGTTTTAAATAATAGTTATATAACTCCTGTTGTGTTTACAGAAATAGAAGTAATGTCTATCTTCTTTGCGCTTAAGTCACTTCAAATTTATAGGTCAATGTTAATAGATAAAGAAATTGAATCTATAATAAGAAAAATAAGTTATGAGCGCAAGAGTAGTATAAAAGTAGGAATAGATAATATAAAAAATTATATTGAATTTATACCGAATGAAGGAAGGTATAAAAGTAGTGATATTGTTGAAATTTTTAGAGCTTCTTCAGAGTCCTGCATTTTAAATATTAAATATAAATCTGGAAATCAATTGTTGGAGAAAAAAGTATGCCCTATAGGTATATTTTTAAAGAAGTGTGTGTGGTTTACACCTGTGTATGATTATGAAAGTGATAAGATTATATTAATCTGTATGGAAAATGTGATTGAATTTAAAAGGATAGGAAAGAGTACAAAGAAAAATATAAGTTTAAAAGTGTGGATAGACACAGTATATATGAAAACATATGAAAATATGCTATTTACTAGAGGATTTGATGATAGTATTAAATTATGTGTACTGTTAACTAAAGAAGGTGTATCTAAAATAAAGAATAATCATTATGATTTAGATGTAAAGATAAATGAAGATGGTAGTGGTATAATTGATACATTCATAAAGCATGATGAAATAGATTGGTATGTATCTACTTTATTTTCAATAGGACAAGAAGCAAGGGTGGTAGAGCCGAAATTTATAAATAAGTTACTTTATGACAAGGCTAAGGAGTTAAAATATTTTTTTGAGGAAAATATGTTATAATATTTAAAAATGTTAAAACTAAATAATTATTAAGGAGAAATACATTATAATGGAAGATTTTAATAAGAATGCTAAGATAATTGGTATTGGAACTGAAGGTATCAATATAATAAATGAAATAGAAGAAAAGATAAAAACAAATATGGACATAGAAAGAATCAATATAAATCAAGAAGTTGAGAAAGAATACGTAAGAAGCCTTTTAGATGGAGTAGAAATATTATTTTTAGCCTATTCGACTGAAGACAAACAAAGTAGAGAAATTATAAAAGCTATTTCATATATGTCGAATGAAAGAAGAATTTTATCTATAGGAATGAATTGTTCAGATAAGGAAAATAAAGAAGACTTAGAACTTGGAAGAGAATTTAAAATCAATAATGATAGTATCTTTAAATTTATTGATTTAATGAATATTATGATAGAGTCTATTTCTGATTATTGTATGATAAATATAGATATAACTGATTTAAAAGAAGCTATTATAGGAGATAAAGGAATTAAATATTCTTTTGAAGAATTTGAATATACAAAAGAATATAGTAAAATGGCTAATATTTTATTTGAAAGCATGGAATATCTTGGTGAAGAATTTATAAATAAAAAAGGAATTGTATTTGTTGAAGGAAATAAGGACTTTTCTATAGTAGAATTGAATGATTTAATAAACAATATTCAAAGTAAAATAGAAGAAAAATATGAAGTAATATTTTCTTTATACTTAAAAGAAAATTTAGGTGGAAAGATTAAAGTTGGTTTATTGTATAATTAGTATGTTTTAGATATTAAGGAGAAAGATATGTCTGAAAATATAAGAGTTGCAGAATATTGGTTAATGGAAGAATTTTTTTATCAGGAAACAGATACACCACAGATTTTTAGGGAAGAAAATATAATTGCACTTGGATTTGATATAAAAATAAATTTGAAAAAAGTATTCAATATGGGAAAAAAATCAGAAAAATATATCAATGAGAACTGTAATGACAAAGACTTTATAAAAAGGTTTATGTCAATTAAAAAAGGAGATTATTTTTTATATAAGGCATATCAAAATATAGAAGAAAAAATTAAATGTAGTGTATCTATTGGTATAGTTGAAGAAAGTTTTGAAAATGGTTATGAATTAAGTCATATTTTAGGTCATACATTGCCAGTGAAATGGATGTATAACTTTGATACACTTTCAAGTTGCAAAGTATATACAAGTGAGTTTTATAAACTAAGTAACAATGACATTAGCTCATACTTAGAAATTATTAAATTACAAGATAAAAAATCATTGAGAAAAATGATAGAAGAAAGTGATAATAATAAATGGTATCTAAAAAACTATTATTATAAAAATGTAGATAAGTGTGTAGACAATGAAGAATTACTTATTCAACCTACTGACTTAGAGCAATTAGAATATCTTAAAAACATAAATATAGATGATTATGTTTTATTATATAATAGTGAGAAAGTAATCTGCGAAAACGACCATACAATGAAGAGCATATTTGGTGTATGTCAAGTTATGGAGGGATTCGATAAAGAGAAACTAAGCATCTTGGAGGGCGGATATTTTTTACCTGTTAAGTGGATAGAATATGAAAAAGAGAATATAGATGGAAATGCTTGGGTTGTATTTGAAAATAATAGTATAGTTGAAAGGTATATAAAAAGGTTTACTAATAATATGACCTTAAATACTATACTTTATGGACCACCAGGAACTGGTAAAACATATAGTGCAAAGCAAACAGTTTATAATCTGGTAAATGAAACTAGTTTAAAAAATAGAGATTATATAAGTAATGTAAATTATAAAAACAATGTAGAGTTTTGTACATTCCATCAATCATATGGATATGAGGAATTTATAGAAGGTCTAAAGTCTGATGGTGAAGGGAATTTTAAGCCAGAGGATGGAATATTAAAGGACATATCTATAGAAGCATGTTATGATGCATTAAAGTTTGAAAAAAAGTTGAATCTTGAGTTGAAAAAAGATAAATTAACTTTAGAAGAGATAAAATCCAGAAAAAAGAAGTTGATATTAGAAAATATAGAGTCTAGTGATAGTTTTAATTTTGAAGAATCAGAAAACTATGTTTTAATAATAGATGAAATTAATAGAGGAAATATATCTAAAATATTTGGTGAGTTAATAACATTACTTGAAGAAGATAAAAGACTCACTAAATCAAATCAAACTATTGTCAAGTTACCATACTCAAAAGAAAAATTTTCTTTACCTCCAAATTTGTATATAGTTGGAACTATGAATACATCAGATAAATCAATAGCACTCTTAGATATAGCTTTGAGAAGAAGATTTAATTTTGAAGAAATTATGCCAGATTACGATTCATTGTCTGTTGTAGATGGTATAGATGTTAGAAAGATGCTATATACAATTAATAAAAGAATAGAGTTTTTATATGATAGAGACCATGTTATTGGACAAGCTTACTTGCTTAATGCAGATAATATTGAGGATATAGTGTTAATATTTAGAAGTAAAATAATACCACTCCTTCAAGAGTATTTTTATTATGATTCAGAAAAAGTAGGTCTTATTTTAGGAGGTATAGGAAAAAATGAAAACGATAAATATATTGTTTATAAAGAAGAACTTATAGCTTCTGAGTTGTTTAAAAAGAATAATACATCAGTGATTGAAAATAAAGTTAACTATTGTGTAAAGCGAAACATATCTAGTAGGGAGTTAAAGAATATGTATGAGTAAAAATATATATGTTAAAGAGACTTATGAATGGATAAAAGTCGGTAATAGTGAAAATGAGCTTACAGAAATTGAATATGAAAAGTTACTTAAATATATAGATAATAATAAAGATGTATTAAAGAGCAATATAATAGATATAAAGTACAAAAAACTTAGATTTATAAACTATGTAGGTGTTATATGCTTTGAAAATATAATAATTGAAGTACTTCCAAAATTGTCATTAAGTAATAATCTTGTAAAAGACAGAGAAATGTTGTTACATATGCTTTCTACATGTAATAAAATTCCAATTATAATGAATGAAAGAGTAAGATTAAGTTTAAAAAATTATAATCTTTTAAATTTTTTTGTTATGTATTTTATTGAAAATATGCAAACACAAATTAAGAGAGGGATTCACTTTGAATATATAAATAAAATAGAACATTCAAATGTTATAAGAGGTAAAATATTATTAAGTACATACGCAAGAGAGAAAGTCATTTCTCCAATGAAAATAAAATGTGAGTATGATGAATATAGTGAAAATAATTTCTTAAATCAGATTCTTAAAAAAGCATGTATATCTATTTTATGTAGAATAAATGATAATTTAATTCAAAATAAGATTAAAAATATTTTAAGATATTTTCAAAATGTAGACTTAATTTATATAGACAAAGAAAAACTATTAGATTACAAATTTTATAAAAACAATGATAGATTTAAAGATTGTTATTTACTAGCCAGACTTATACTTTTAAATTTGTCTATGGATAATAGTCAAAACAATCGAGAAGCATTTTCTATACTATTTGAAATAAATACTTTATATGAAGAATATATAGGTGTTTTAATAAAAAATATATGGAATAATTCATTTAGAGAAACTTATATACAAGATAAAAGTAAATTTCTTTTAAAAAATGAACAAACAGGAAAGAAAAATTTTAATTTAAGACCAGATATAGTATTATGTGACTTAAAAAATGAATATGAGATTATAATTGATACAAAATGGAAAGCTATTGAAGTAGATTCAAATGTTTTTTATAAGTCAAGTGATATATATCAGATGTATGCATACATAACAGCCTATGAAAATGCAAAGAGATGCATATTATTATATCCTTGTATTCAAAAAGATAAGAATTATAGTTCTTGGAAACTATCAGAATCATTTAAAGGCAAATTTATAGAAGCAAAAACTGTGAGATTAGATGATGTGAAAAATACAAAAGATGATTTAAAAAAAATAATTTTTAATTATAAATTTTAAAAATAAGAATTATAAAAATAATAAAAATACTTTAAAAAGGGTAAATATAACTCTATATGTATAGAAAAGTTTCTGATGTATAGAAAAAATTTATAAAAATATTAAATTTTAAAATTTAAAAAGCATTTATATGTAAAATATGGCATCATAATTGCTTGTTTAATATAAGATGTGTGTAAGATTAAGAGAGTATATCTACTAATTTAAGATTTGGTAGATATACTTTTTATTAGTCTTAACTTGAAAAATAAAATAATATTATTAAATTATAACTAAACTTTTCTGTTATGATATAATTAAATAGATGATTTGAAGGATTATTATATAGAATACTTATTTGGAGTTGATATTTTATGGACAAACACAGTGATTCAGTAATGTATGGTGGAATGGAAGTATACAATATTTGGGGGACAACAACAGTAGACTCTATAATTGGAGATTCTGATGTGATGCGTGCTCTAAAAAATAGAATTCGCAAAATTGGAAATAGCGATTCTACTGTAGCTATAACGGGAGAAAGTGGTACTGGAAAAGAGTTAATAGCAAGGGCCATTCATCTCGCAGGAAACAGAGGGAATAAAACATTCGTTGCTATAAACTGTGCTGCTATACCAGAACCTCTACTGGAAAGTGAACTTTTTGGATATACAAAAGGGGCTTTTAGTGGAGCAGATTCAAAAGGGAAGATTGGTAAATTTGAATTGGCTAATGGAGGAGTTGTATTTTTAGATGAGATAGGAGATATGCCAATTCAACTACAATCAAAGTTATTGAGAGTATTACAGGAAAAGAAGTTTACAAGAATAGGCTCAAATGAACTAATTGATATAGATGTTAGAATCATATCAGCTACTAATAGAGACTTATTTGAGTTGGTTAAAGAAAATAAATTTAGAGAAGATTTATACTATAGATTAAACGTAATACCTTTGGAGGTACCACCACTTAGAGAAAGAGGAGACGATATACAAATATTAATAAATAATTTTATAGATAAATATTCTAGGAAGATGAAGAAAAATGTATACCATATAGAGCCAGATGTAGAACAAATGTTGCTTAAATATCCTTGGCCAGGGAATATTAGAGAGTTGGAAAACACTATAGAATTAGCCTTAAATCTACTTGAAGAAGATGGCATAATACATAAAGGTATAATAAACAGAAAGATAATTGAATATTTTAAGCTAAATAACATAAATATAAAACTACTTGAGGAAAATGACTATGAGATAAGTATGGAACAAGAGATACTTACACTTGAAGAATTTGAAAGAGCATATATAAAGAAAGTGTTGAAGTTTTATGGTAATGATACTAAGTCTAAAAAGTTAGCTGCTAAAAAACTTGGAATATCACTAGCCACATTGTACAGAAAAATAGATGTATAATAATTAACTTTTTAATTCTCAATTCTAAAATTTGAAATTATAAAATTGATAAAAAACACTTGGAAAACTATTTTCCAAGTGTTTTTTTGTGTAATAGTATTTTATTATCCAAAAATAAAAAAAATTTAAAAGAATTAAAAAAAATAAATGCTTTATCAAATTATCAAATACTAACAAATATAATAAAATTTATATGTGAAAAACAATTATGTTAAAAAATTGGCATTATAATTGCTTCATAGTAAAGTGAGATGACAAAATAAAAAAGAAAGGATGTTGTATGAGATAATAATAACTGTCATTAAAAAATAGTTGGGAGTGATAACCTTGAGTAAATATCAAAAAAATGTTTCTATGTTTGATATTGATGGAAGGCCACCAATTTTAAAGTGTTTGCCACTATCAATGCAACATATACTAGCAATGATAGTTGGAACTGTTACAGTACCTATAGTCGTAGGAGGAGCTGTTGGTGTTAGCCCTACGCAAATTACGCTTTTAGTCCAATATGCATTAATAATAGCTGGCATATCGACACTTATACAACTATATCCAATAGGAAATATTGGTTCAAGATTGCCTATAATTTTTGGAGTTGGATTTACTTATGTACCAACGCTTGTAGCAGTTGGAGGAAATTACGGATTAGCAAGCATATTGGGTGCACAACTAATAGGGGGAGTTGCTACAGTATTAATAGGATTATTTATAAAAAAGATAAGAAAATTTTTTCCTAATATAGTTGCAGGAACAGTAGTCTTTACAATTGGATTATCTTTATATCCTATAGCAATAAATTATATGGCAGGTGGTGTAAATAGCCCTACTTATGGCTCTATGCAAAATTGGGCAGTAGCAGCTATAACACTAGTGGTAGTTATAGGTCTTAGTCAATTTGCAAAAGGGTATGCAAAATTGGCAGCAATATTTTTGGGAATTATAGTTGGATATTGTGTATCTTTAGTTTTGGGTATAATAAATTTTGACCCTATTAGAGAAGCAGCTTGGTTTGCAGTACCTAAACCACTTGAATTTGGATTGGAATTTGATATACCTGTAGTAATATCAGTAGTAATTGTAAGCATAATCAATGCTGTTCAAGCAATTGGAGATTTATCAGCTACTACAATGGGAGGCATGGACAGGGATATTACAGATAAAGAATTGTCAAGTGGAGTAGTAGGAAGTGGGATTTGTACTATGATAGGAGCTTTGTTTGGAGGTTTGCCACCATCATCATACAGCCAAAACGTGGGAATGGTAGCTATGAACAAAGTAATAAGTAGATTTGTGCTTGGAATAGCTGGTATATTTATGTTATTGTCGGGGTTTGTACCTAAATTTGGTGCATTAATGACTACTATACCGTATTCAGTTTTGGGAGGAGCTACAATATCTATATTTAGTATGATAACAATGACAGGTATAAAGTTAATTATTACAGAAGAGTTGTCATCAAGAAATATTACCATTGTTGGTTTGGCAATTGCTTTAGGCATGGGAATAACATCAGTCCCAGCAGCCCAAGAGGCATTTCCTTCATTTGTAAAATTAGTATTTGGAGAATCTCCAATAGTAATCGCAACATTGGTTGCATTCATTTTAAATCTAATAATACCAAATAAAAGCCTAGAGGATGAGGCTAAAGAAAGAGCTGTTATGGAAGAAGCAAATTAAAATATAATAATTTGAAGGATTGTTTAAATTATTTATTATGAGATTGTTAGATTATTTTTGATAGCTATTCATTTTAATAAAAAATTTATCAAAGAAATATATACCAAGCAATTAATATTTATTCAAAAAGAAAATCGGGGAGGGTATATTGGAGAATTTGTTAATTTTTTATAAAAATAGCTCAGTTTAGCTGTGTTTATCGGTTGAGCAATAAATTCATGGTCATAAAAATATTTATAGAAAATAATTATAAAAATATTTAGTCAAGATATTTATGTATGGGAGGATTTATTTTATGAAAACACGTAATACTTCAAAATATGATGTTGATGGGATACCACCACTAAAGGAATCAATACCTTTAGCTTTACAACATCTGTTAGCAATGATAGTAGGGAATATGGTACCTGCGATATTAATAGCAAACGTGGTAGGACTTAACCAGGGGCAAGCGACAATGCTGATTCAAGGCTCTATGTTAGCGGCAGGTTTAGCAACATTTTTACAATTATATCCAATACCTTTATTTAAAGGATTTAAGTTAGGTTCAAGATTACCTGTAATGATGGGAATGAGTTATGTATTTTTAGGAGCCTGTCTTTCAGTAGCAGCTAAAGATGGTTTAGCAGCTCTATTTGGAGCACAGATTGCTGCTGGGGTAATCGTATTCTTTGTAGGATTTGGAGTTAAGAAAATTAGACATATATTCACTCCAATAGTTTCTGGAACAATAATAGCATGTATGGGACTTGGATTATTTGCAACAGCTATAAAGAACTTAGCTGGTGGAGAAGGAGCAGAAACGTTTGGGAGCCCAATAAACTTTATAGTGGGAGTTATAGTTGCTTTTGTAATAATAATGATAAATAAATATGGTAAGGGTCTAGTAAAAAATTCTTCAATATTAATAGGAATATTAGCAGGTTATGCTATATCTTTAGTTTTAGGATTAGTTGATTTCTCAGCAGTTCAAGGAGCTGCTATAGTATCTTTACCAACACCAGCAGCTTTCGGGTTAGAGTTTAGACCAGAGTTAATAGTAATGTTTACTATTATTTACATAATAGGTATAGCTGATATGATGGGAGCTTGTACAATAGCTACAATAGGAGCGATGGATAGAGAGGTAACTGATGAAGAGTTATCATCAGTTGTTTTAGGAAACTCTATAACTTCTATAATTTCATCATTATTTGCAGCTCTTCCAACTGGAGTATTCAGCCAAAATACAGTAATCGTATCTATGAATAAAGTTACAAGTAGATTTGTAATAGCACTTGGTGCACTTGTATTATTACTAGCAGGAATATCTCCAGCATTAGGTGCAATAATGACAACTATACCATCTTGTGTTGTTGGTGGAGCAACTTTAGTAGTATTCTCATCAATAGCAATGTCTGGTTTCTCTATTATGAGTATGGATGGATTTACTGAAGAAAACAATCTTATAGCAGGAGTATCTATAGCAACAAGTATAGGTCTTACAACTGCACCACAAGTTTTAGACCAATTTCCAGCAACAATTGGGACTGTTCTTGGAGGGTCAAGTATAGTTTCTGGGGCAATAATAGCTATATTACTTCAGACATTATTTAAATTAAAGGCTAAAAAGGATGAAAACGTTACTTCAGACCTTGAGGAAAATATTGGATAAATGTATTGGATGTAATATGAGAAAGCCATATGATAAAATGTTGTAATGAAAGTATTAATAAGGGGGATTTAAGATGATTGATATACTAATAAAAAATGCAATAGTTGTTACAGTTAATAAAGATAGAGAAGTCATATTTGATGGAGCAATAGCTATTAAAGGTGATAGAATTTTAGATATAGGAAATACAGCTGATATTGAGCCTAAGTATCTTGATGCTAAAAAAGTTATCGATGCTAATGGAAAAGTGATATTCCCTGGCTTTATAAATACTCATAATCATTTATTCCAAGTATTATTAAAAGGTCTAGGTGATGATATGGCACTTCATGAGTGGTTAAATACAATGATGTTTCCATCAGCAAAATTCTTAACAGAGCAAGATACTTATGATGCTGCAATGCTTGGATGTATGGAAGGTCTAAAGAGTGGTATAACTACAATGGTTGATTACATGCATACACACAATAGACCAGGACTTACAGATGGAATAGTAAAAGCGTATAAAGATTTAGGTATAAGAGGAGTTGTAGGTAGAGGCTGTATAGACTTAGGTATTCACAAAGAGCTTATAGAGGATGTGGAAACGGTTGAAAAAGATTTGAGAAGGGTATTTGAAAAATATCATAACTCAGAAAATGGAAGAATAAAAATCTGTGTAGCACCTTCTTCAATGTGGGCTATATCTGAAGAAATGGGTAAAATGCTTTGGAATATAGTTAAGGAATATGATTCATATTTTACAGTTCATATATCTGAAACAGAATTTGCAAGAACAGCAACAAAAGATATACATGGAGAAATAGATATAAAATTACTTGAAAAATGGGGTATAGTAGGTCCAGAAGTTGTAGCAGTACATTGTGTATGTATAACTGATGAGGACATGGAAATGCTTAAAAAGTATGATATAAAAGTTTCTCATAATGTTGCAAGTAATATGTATCTTGCCTCTGGAGTTGCGCCTGTTCCAGAAATGTTAAAACAAGGAATAAATGTAAGTTTAGGTCTTGATGGTGCAGCAAGTAATAATGCACAAGACATGGTAGAGCTTATGAAACTAACAGCTTTACAACATAAAGTAAATAATTGTGACCCTCTTGCAATTTCTGCAGAAAAAGTTCTTGAAATGGCTACAATAGAGGGAGCAAGAACTCTTAGAATGGAAGATGAAATAGGTTCTTTGGAGATTGGAAAAAAAGCTGACTTAGTAATATTTAACTCAATGCTTTCTCCAAAATCAATACCTCTTCACAATCCTGTATCAACTTTGGTATACTCAGCTAGCATGCATAATGTAGAAAGTGTTCTAGTTGATGGAAATGTAATACTTGAAAATGGAAAAGTAACTACAATCGAAAGTGAAGAACAAGTATTATTGAATGCACAACATGCAGCAGAAGAATTATGTAAGAGAGCTAATGTAACTAATAGAATGGAAGGGCATAAGTGGAATAGCTTATACTAATATTAAAATAAGATTGTAATAATATTCTATTACAACATTAGTTTATCTGTAGGAGGAGAAAATGGAAAAAATAAAATTAAATATTAATGATTACATGTATGAAGTAGAAATTGAAAATAATGAAACTCTTTTGCATGTACTTCGTGAAAAATTAAATCTAACTGGAGCGAAACAAGGTTGTAATAGTGGCAGTTGTGGAGCATGTAAAGTTTTGATAGATGGAGTTGACGTAAAATCTTGTAAACTTCTTGCAAGAAACTGCGAAGGTAAAGTTATATACACTATAGAAAGTTTTGCTAATGGGGAAAATCTTCATCCAATACAAGAAGCTTTTATAGAGGTTGGAGCTGTACAATGTGGGTATTGTACTCCTGGTATGATTATAACTACACAAGCTCTTTTAAATAGAAATACATCTCCTAATGAAGATGAGATTAGAGAGGCTTTTAAAGAAAATCTCTGTAGATGTACAGGATATGTGAAAATTATAGAAGCTGTAAAATTATCTGCAGCTAGATTAGGGGGTAGATAGTTATGGAAAAGATAATAGGAAAATCATACCCTCTAAAAGATGCAGCTTTAAAAGTTACTGGTCAAATGAAATATGTGGCTGATATGAAACCACAGAATGTGCTTCATGCTAAAATGCTTTTAAGTCCTGTAGCACATGCAAAGATAAAAAGTATAGATATAAGTGAAGCAGAGAAAGTAGTGGGTGTTAGAGCTATAGCTACTCATCTTAATACATCACAAAGAAAATACAATGGTTCTTTAAGATTCTATGAGCATAATATACCTGAAAACGAAGTTATATTTTCAGATACTGTTAGATTTGTTGGCGACCGTGTTGCAGCAGTAGCAGCAGAGACACCAGAAATAGCAGAGAAAGCAGTAAAACTTATAAAAGTAGAATATGAAGAATTACCAGCTGTATTTACTATACAGGATGCAATAAAAGAAACTGCTATATGTATACATGGGGATTCAAATATAGTTTCTCAAAACAACATAAATGGAGGAGATGTGGAAAAAGGATTCAAAGAATGTGATTATATATTTGAAGATGAATACTCTACTCCAGCGATACATCATAGTGCAATAGAGACTCACAGTGTAATTGCACACTATGATTATAATGATAAGTTAACTGTACATACACCTTGCCAAAATACATTTGGATTTAGAATAATACTATCTCAAATTTTTGGGATTTCATTAAATAAAATAAGAGTTATAAGACCTGCTATTGGAGGTTCATTTGGTGGAAAATTAGAACTTACAATTGAACCAGTAGCAGCAGCATTATCAAAAATGACTAGAAGACCAGTTAAAATGGTTCTTACAAGAAAAGAATCTATGATATCAACAAGAACTCGTCATGGGTCTTTTGTAAAATTAAAAACTGGTGTAAACAAAGATGGAGAAGTAATAGCACAAGATATAAAAATATATACAAATACAGGAGCATATGCATCAAGTGCTTTAAATGTTATAGGTGCACTTAGCCATAAAGTATTTAAAGTTTATAAAATACCAAATATAAAATTTACTGGAATGCCTGTATATACAAATACTCCAATAGCTGGAGCTATGAGAGGTTATGGTTCACCACAGATATTTATGGCTCAACAGGCTCAATTTGCTAAGATAGCTAAGGAAATAGGAATGGATTTAGTTGATTTCCAAAGTAAAAACGCAGTAGAACCAGATGATGTTGATATAATTTTCCATGGTTCTCTTGGAAATCCTAGAGTATTGGATTGTATAGAACAGGGCAAAAAAATGTTTAAGTGGAACGAAAAGAAGAATCTTCCAAAAGAGGAAGGAAAATATTTAAGAGGTATAGGTATGGCAATAGGTGCACATGGTAATGGAGTTTTTGGTGCACATAGAGATGTCGTTACATTAACTCTTAAATTAAATGAAGATGGTACATTGACACTACTTACAGGAGCACATGATATGGGTAATGGTGTTGTAACTATGCAAACAATGATGGTGGCTGAAGTTCTAGGAATAACACCTGATAAAGTTGACACATTTGAAACTGATACTGATGCATGTACATTCAATCTTGGAGATTATGCAAGTAGAGGTGTGTTTGTAGAAGGTGGAGGAGCTAAAAAGACAGCAGAAAAATTAAAAACACTTATATTAGAAGAAGCAGAAAAATTACTTGAAACATCAAAAGAAGAATTATATCTAGATGGTGGATATGTAATTAGTAAACTTGATGAAAATATCAAAGCATCATTATCTGATGTTGCAGTATATAGTCAAAGTAAGTCTTTGAGAGAATTGACTGTTGTTGAAGATTACTCTTCTCCTGCTGGACTTACTTCATATGGTGTACACTTTGCTGAAGTTTTAGTAGACAAAGAAACTAAAGATATCAAAGTGGTTGATTTTGTAGCTGTGCATGATGTTGGTAGAGTTATAAATCCTCTAAACTTAGAAGGTCAATTAGAAGGTGGAATTCACATGGGTCTAGGTTACGCATTAAGTGAAGAGTTAGCATTTGATGAGCAAGGTAGACCTAAAGCTACTGATTTTAAAACATATAAATTATTTAGAACTGTAGATATGCCAAAGTGTCAAGTTGCATTTGTGAATGGTTATGAAAAAGCTGGACCTTTTGGTGGTAAGAGTATTGGAGAATGTGCTGTTGTACCAGTTGCACCAGCTGTTGCAAATGCAGTATACAATGCAACTAATGTAGAAATACATTCATTACCAATAAAATTAAAGTAATAGAAGTTAAGATAGAAATAAAAATTTATTATATTTGTAAATGGATAATAAAAATAGATTTATTTGATGAGGAGATATTGTTATGGCAAAAATATTAGGTATCTGTGGAAGTCCACGTAAAGGAGCAACAGAATATGCAGTATTAGAAGCTTTGAAAGAAGCTGAAACTATACCTGGTATAGAAACTGAGTATTGGTCAGTTAGAGGGAAAAAAATAAGTCCTTGTGTACATTGTGATGCATGTATAAGAAAAGAGACTATGTGTATTATAAAAGATGATATACAAGAATTAGAGCAAAAAATATTAGAAGCAGATGGAATTATAGTGGGTTCTCCAGTATACGATATGAATATCACTGCTCAACTTACAGCAGTTTTTAATAGACTTCGTCCTATGTATTTAGTTCATCCAGGAAAGCTTCAAAATAAAGTTGGAGCAGCTATAACTACTGGTGGAACTAGATATGGTGGTCAAGAGCTTACAAAACTTCCTATAATAAATTTCTTCCTAATGCATGAAATGTTAGTATCTGGAGGTTTAGGTGGATGTTATATAGGTGGTACTATATGGAGTAAAGATGGAAAAGCAAAAGGTGCACAAGAAGACGAGACAGGTATGGACACTATAAAAAGACTTGGAAAAGGAGCAGCAGAAGCTGTTATGGTTTCTAAGTTTGGTCTTGAAAAATGGAATGTTGTAAAAGAGGAATTGGATGTTAAAAAGGATGAAAAATCGCCTCTTAGAGACCATTAAAACGTATTATATTATTGAATGTATAAATAGTGGTGTAATGGATTATTACATCACTATTTATGTTTTAACTTAGATTTTATAAGTTAGATATTAAAAAATATACAAGCCAGTTATTTTAAAACTTATTTTTAAATTTTAAAAATGAGAATTAAAAAGTGAGAAGATAGAAAAGGTTTTTTAGTTATTAAATTTTACATACATTGTATGAATTAAAGGTAGATAAGAAAAAACAATAAAAGCATTGCAATTTCTATATTAAGCAGTCATAGAAAAATATCCAATATATATTTAGTGTTGGCATGTTAATTGCTTATATAATAAAGTATAAAAATTTAACAATAATTTGGAGGTATTTTAGATGTTAAAAGAGATTAAATGGAAAGTAAATAATTTGCCAAAAGGTGACAAGGAAAATTGTATTAAATTTTTAAATGAAGAAGAAATAACTAAGGTTAGAAATTTTCATAAAAGCTTTCCTCAATATAAAGAAACTCCATTAGCAAACCTAGAAGGTTTAGCAAAAAAATTGGGAGTTGCAGGAGTATATGTTAAAGATGAATCTTATAGATTTGGATTAAATGCATTTAAAGTTTTAGGTGGTTCTTACTCTATGGGTAAATATTTAGCTCAAAGATTAGATACAGATATATCTGAATTAGGATATGATAAGTTAACTTCAGATGAAATAAAAGAAAAATTAGGAGAAATAACTTTCTTTACAGCTACAGATGGAAATCATGGTAGAGGAGTTGCTTGGACTGCTAATAAATTAGGTCAAAAATCTGTTGTATTAATGCCAAAAGGTTCTTCTGAATTTAGATTAAATAAAATCAAAGGAGAAGGAGCAGATGCTAGTATAACAGATTTAAACTATGATGACGCAGTAAGATTAGCTAATGATTATGCAGAAGCTGATGACCACGGAGTAATGGTTCAAGATACAGCATGGGACGGATATGAAGAAATTCCAGCATGGATAATGCAAGGATATGGAACTATGGCTCAAGAAGCTATAGAGCAATTAAAAGAATATGGAGTAGATAGACCAACACACGTATTTGTGCAAGCAGGAGTTGGTTCACTTGCTGGAGCAGTTCAAGGATATGTTGCCTCAATCTATGATGAATGCCCAATAACAGTAGTAGTAGAAGCTGATGAAGCTGATTGTTACTATAAATCAGCAGAAGCAGGAGATGGAAAACCAAGATTTGTTGGAGGAGATATGCCAACTATAATGGCTGGTCTTGCTTGTGGAGAGCCAAACACTATAGGGTTTGAAGTATTAAAAAATCATGCTGCAGCATTTGTTTCAGCACCAGACTGGGTTTCTGCTAAAGGTATGAGAACATTAGGTAATCCTTTAAATGGTGATGAAAAGGTAATATCTGGAGAATCTGGAGCAGTTACAACTGGTCTTTTAATAGCAGCTATGGAAAGAGAAGATTTAGCAGACCTAAGAAAAGATTTAAAATTAGATGAAAATTCAAGAATACTTTTAATAAGTACAGAAGGAGATACTGACCCTGATAAATATAGAAGTATAGTTTGGGATGGAGAGTATCCAAGTATATAAATAATGATTAAAATGTCATTATTAAATAGCAATTTACATATTTAGAAAATATATAAATTCTAAAATTTAGAAAATATATAACATATAATACATACATTATAAAAAATCTAGGGGGATAATGAAATGTTAAACGAACAAAGAAAACAAGAAGTAACTGAAATATGCCAAAAATTAATTCAAAATCCTAGCTCTTCTGGGAACGAAGAAGGCGTTGTAAAAGCAATAGAAGAATCTTTTGCAAAATTAGGTTTTGATAGTTGGTCAAGAGATAGATATGGAAATATAGTAGGGTGTATAAAAGGAAACAAACCAGGTAAAAAAATATTATTTGATGGACATATAGATACAGTTCCAGTTCCAGATGCAAGTAAATGGAGTGTTCCTCCTTTTGAAGGAAAAATAGTAGATGGAAAAATATATGGTAGAGGAACTTCTGACATGAAGGGTCAATATACAGCAATGATGTCAGCAGTTGCATACTTTGCAAAAGATACTAACAAAGATTTTGAAGGTGAATTATACGTAGCAGGAGTTGTTCACGAAGAAATATTTGAAGGAGTTTCAGCTAGAGAAATAAGTAAGGCTGTTGAGCCTGATTATGTTGTGATAGGTGAATCTTCAGAGCTAAACTTAAAGATTGGTCAAAGAGGTAGAGGAGAAATAGTAGTAGAGACTTTTGGTAAACCAGCTCACTCTGCTAATCCAGAAAAAGGTGTAAATGCAGTTTATAAAATGGCTAATGTAATCCAAAAGATACAACAATTAGTACCTCCAACTCATCCAGTTTTAGGTGATGGGATACTAGTTTTAACAGATATAAAATCTTCTCCATATCCAGGAGCTTCAGTAGTACCAGATTACTGTAAAGCAACTTTTGATAGAAGATTATTAGTTGGAGAAACAAGAGAAGGAGTATTAGCTCCAATACAAGCATTATTAGATGAAATGATGAAAGAAGATGCAGAATTAAATGCAAAAGTTTCTTATGCAGTTGAAAAAGCTGATTGTTACACAGGAAATACTATAGAAAGTGAGAGATTCTTCCCAGGTTGGTTATATGATGAAGAGGATGAATTTGTTCAAGCAGCATATAAAGGATTAAAAGAAGCTGGAATAGATTCAGAAATAACTCAATACTCATTCTGTACAAATGGAAGCCACTATGCAGGTGAAGCTGGAATAAAAACAATAGGATTTGGTCCTTCTAAGGAAAATCTTGCTCATACAATAGATGAATATATCGAGCAAGAACAATTATTTATAGGGACAGAAGGTTACTATGGAATATTAAAATCTGTATATGGAAAATAATATTTAGTTCACAATAAATTATTTAAATATATTCTAGAGGTGCTGAATATAGCACCTTTAGAAAAACTTTAGAGCTTAAAAGTTAGGAGGTATATATGGGAACAATACTAAGAGGTGGAACTATAATTACCTCTGATAAAACTTATATAAGTGATTTAAGGATAGAAGATGAAAAGATAGTTGAAATAGGAAATAATCTAGAAATAAATGATGATAAGGTTATTGATGCTATAGGGAGAATTGTAATTCCTGGAGGAATAGATACACACACTCATTTTGATATGAATGCAGGTTCTATTATCACTGCCGACAATTTTGAAACAGGAACAAGAGCTGCTATAGCTGGGGGAACTACTACTATACTAGATTTTGCAGAAGCTAGTGAAGGTGAAAATCTACTACAAGGTGTAGAAACATATCATAAAAAAGCAACTGGAAATTGTTATTGTGATTATGGATTTCATATGACAATTACATGTCTAGATGAAGATACTTTTGCTCATATGGAAAAGCTTATTTCAGATGGGATAGTATCTTTTAAGATGTATATGGCATATGATGGCATGAAAGTAGATGATGGAACCATATACAAGGTTTTAAAGAAAGCTAAAGATTTAGGTTGTATAGTTGAATTTCATTGTGAGAATGGCGATTTATTAGATGTATTGATAGAAGAAAATATACAAAATGGTAATTTAGAGCCCAAATATCATCCACTTACAAGACCTAATATAGTTGAAAAAGAATCTGTTTCAAGACTTGCTGATATAACTCAATTATCAAACTCAAAATCCTATGTAGTTCATTTAAGTTGTAAAGAGTCACTTGAAACTGTGAAAATTGCTAGAGAAAAAAATATAAACATGATAGTAGAAACATGTCCACAGTATCTACTATTGGAAGATGATTTATATGACAAGGATGGATTTGAGGGTGCTAAATATGTAATGTCTCCTCCTTTAAGAAAAAAAGAAGATATAAGTTACCTTTGGGAAGGATTATCTAATGGAGATATTCAAACAGTTGGAACAGACCATTGTTCATTTAATTTTAGGGGGCAAAAAGATTTGGGAATTGATGATTTTAGTAAGATACCAAATGGAGCACCTGGTGTTGAGCATAGGTTATCCCTTTTATATACATATGGAGTCTTAGAAAATAAAATAAGTGCAAATAAGTTTGTAGAAGTCACATCTACAAATGCTGCAAAAATATTTGGTATGTATCCTAGAAAAGGTGAAATAGCTGTAGGAAGTGATGCAGATATAGTTATTTTAAATACTAATAAAGAAGAAACAATTAGTTATCAAACTCAAAAACAAAATGTAGATTATACTCCATATGAGGGGTTTAATATAAGATGTAAAGTAGAAGATGTGTTTTTGAGAGGAAACCACATAGTACAAAGTTGTAATATTAAAGAACAGGCAATAGGTCAATACATTAAAAGAAAAATTACTAAATAATGCAGGGGGAAATAAGAATGATGGATATACTTATTAAGAATGCCATAATAGTAACTGTAAATAAAGATAGAGAAGTTATTTTTGATGGGGCATTAGTAGTAAAAGATAACAAGATTGCTGATATTGGGAATTCTAAAGAAATAGAAAATAAATATACAGATGTTAAAAAGGTAATAGATGCTAAGGGGAAAGTTTTATTCCCAGGATTTATAAATACACATAATCACTTATTCCAGACCTTATTAAAAGGATTGGGAGATGATATGGTACTTAAAGACTGGTTAGAAACTATGACATTTCCAGCAGCTAACTATTTAGAACCAAAAGATACTTATGATGCTGCAATGCTTGGATGTATTGAAGGTCTTAGAAGTGGTATAACAACTATGGTTGACTATATGTATCCTCACAGTAAAGCAGGTCTTTGCGATGGAATAATAGATGCTTATAAAGAATTAGGAATAAGAGGAATACTTGGAAGAGGATGTATGAATACAGGTGCTCAATTTGGAGTTCATCCTGGAATAATGCAAGATGTAGAAACGGTTGAAAAAGATGTAAGAAGATTATTTGAAAAACACCATAATACAGAAAATGGAAGAATCAAAATAGGAGTGGCTCCAGCAGCAATATGGTCAAATTCTCAAGAAATGCTTGAGATGCTATGGAGAGTAGTAAAAGAATATGATGATGCTTTATTTACAGTGCATATATCAGAAACTCCTTTTGATAGAGAAGCGGCAAAAGAATTGCATGGGCAATATGACATAGATGTTTTAAAAAAATTAGGAATACTTGGACCAAATGTACTTATGGTACATTGTGTGTATTTAACTGAAAAAGATATGGAACTTACTAAAAAATATGACATGAAAGTATCTCATAATACAGCAAGTAATATGTACTTATCTTCAGGTGTTGCACCAGTACCAGAAATGCTTAGAAAAGGAATAACAGTTAGTTTAGGAGTAGATGGAGCTGCTAGTAATAACTCTCAAGATATGCTTGAACTTATGAAATTAACAGCACTTCAACATAAAGTTAACAAGTGTGACCCATTAGCAATGTCAGCAGAAAAAGTTCTTGAATTAGCAACTATAGATGGGGCAAGAGCTATTGGAATGGAAGATGAGATAGGTTCATTAGAGATAGGTAAGAAAGCAGATTTACTAATATTTAATCCAATGCTTTCACCAAAAGCAATACCTATGCATAATCCAGTATCTACATTAGTATATTCTTCTAGTATGAAAAATATAGAGGGTGTTATAGTAGATGGAAATATAATAATGGAAGATTCAAAAATATTAACTGCTAATGAAGAGAAAGCACTAAAAGATGCTCAAGATACAGCTGAGAGACTTTGTGTAAGAGGAACTATAAAGAATAGAATGGAAGGCCATAAATGGAATAGCCTTTATTAATAAATTTGATTTTATTTATAAAGAAGTATAATAAAAACTTTAGCTTAAAAATATGAGTTTTGAGGTGATTTATTTGATTATCAAATGTACCATAAATAATAAAGAAAAAGAATTAAGTATAAGACCAGATGATTTTTTAGCAGATACATTAAGAGAAAATGGGTATGTGAGTGTTAAAAAAGGATGCGATACAGGCTCATGTGGTTTATGTACAGTAATGGTAAATGACAAGGCAGTACTTTCTTGTAATTATCTTACTGCAAGAGTAGATGGTCAACATATAACAACGCTTGAAGGCGTTTTGGATGAAGCAAAGAAATTTGGGGATTTTCTTGCAGATGAAGGAGCTGACCAATGTGGATTTTGTGCTCCTGGATTTATAATGATGGTTTTGGCTATGAAAAGAGAGCTTCAAAATCCAACAGAAGAAGAAGTTATAGATTATGTAAATGGCAACCTTTGTAGATGTACAGGATATAAAGGTCAATTAAGAGCAATACATAAATATTTGAACACTTAAGTTTTTAAGTGAAAATTAAATTGATATGGGGAGAGAATATGATAACTATAAAGGAATATGTAGTTCCAAAAAGTTTAGATGAAGCTTATGAACTGCTAATATCAAGAAAAAATAACATAATACTTGGAGGCTGCGGATTTTTAAAGCTAGGTAGTAAAAATATTGGTTCAGCAATAGATTTAAAAGACTTGGCTTTAGATTATATAAATGAAACTGATGATAGCATATTAATTGGAGCAGATACAAGCTTAAGAACTTTAGAATTAAATAAGGTCATTAAAAATTACTGTAAAGGAGTAATTTCAAATGCTGTTTCTAATATAGTAGGAGTTCAATTTAGAAGTGGAGCTAGAGTAGGAGCTAGTGTATTTGCTAAGTATGGATTTTCAGATTTAATACCTTCATTACTAGTAGTAGACGCAAAGGTTAAGTTATATAAAAAAGGGGTTATGAATTTAGCTGATTTCTTAGAAAATGAGCTTGAAAAAGATATATTAATAGAAATTATATTACCTAAAAAGGATGCTATAGGTGTATTTGATTCTATAAGAAAATGTACAGGTGATTTTGCAGTATTAAATGGAGCAATGTTAAAAGAAGGAAGTATTTATAAAATTGCAATAGGAGCTAGACCAAGAAGAGCAAAAATTGCCTATAAAGCAAGTGAAATACTAAGCTTAGAAAATGATATAGAAAAAGCTGGAGAAGTATCAAGTGAAGAACTTTCATTTGGAAGTAATATAAGAGGTAGTAAAGAGTATAGAAAAGATATGGCAAAAGCTTTAGTAGTAAGAATGTACAATAGTATTGGAGGTGAGTGTGATGGTAAATAAAGAAGTAAGAAAAATAGATAGTGAAGCCATTATTACTGGAAAACCAATATATACAGAAGATTTAATCTTTCATAAAGATGTTTTGACTATTAAGCTTCTTAGAAGTCCACATGCTTTTGCAAAGATAAAAAACATCGATATAAAAAATGCATTAAAAGTAAAAGGTGTAGTAAATATATTCACTTACAAAGATGTACCAAATTATAGATATTCAATGGTTGGTGAATCATATCCAGAAGCCTCACCTCATGACCAATTAATACTTGAGGATATAGTTAGATATGTAGGAGATGAAGTTGCTATAATAGCTGCTGAAGATGAAAGGTCTGCTATTAAAGCTATGAAACTTATAAAAGTTGAATATGAAGTAATGACTCCTATATTGGATGCAAGAGAATCAGAAGGAAATAAAATTTTAATCCATGAGGAAGATGATTTATTTTGTCCATTTGATTTTGGCTTGGATGCTACAAAGAATATCGTATCAAGAGAAAAAATGGGCAAAGGAGATGTAGAAAAAGAGCTTAAAGAGAGTGATGTAATAGTAGAGCATTCTTATATGACTCAATCACAAGCCCATTGTATGATGGAAACTCATAGAGCTTATACGTATATAGATACTAATGGCAGATTAGTAGTAACCTCTGCAAACCAATCAGCTTATCATATGAGAAGACAGGTTTCTAGAGCATTAGGAATACCTCTTTCAAAAGTGAGAGTAATAAAACCAAGAATAGGTGGAGGTTTTGGTGGAAAAAATATAGCTGTAACAGAGATATATACATCATTTGTAACTTGGATGACGAAAAGACCAGCAAAACTTATTTATACTAGAGAAGAAACTTTTGCAATGACTAATACTAGACATCAGATGTTTTTTGATATAAAGATTGGTTCAGATAAAGAAGGAAATATAAAAGCTATAGATATGAAGGCATTGAACAATACAGGTGCTTATGGTGACAATGGACCTTCAGTTTGTTCTGAATCAGGGCATAATGTACTTCCAACATATAATAATGTACCTGCAATAAAATTTGATGGAAGAACTGTATACACTAATTTAGTTCCAGGGGGAGCATTAAGAGGATACGGAGCAACACAAGGTACATTTGCACTTGATTGTGCAATCGATGAGTTAGCACATGAACTTAATATGGATCCAACAGAAATAAAATTGAAAAATATTATAAAAAAGCGAACTGAAGGCGGAATAATGAATTTTCCAATCAGAAGTTGTGCACTTGATGAATGTATAATTAGAGGTAAAAAACTTATTGGATGGGATGAAAAATATCCTGTCAAAGAAGTTGGAAACAATAAGGTAAGAGCCGTTGGAATGTCTGTGGGAACTCATGGCTCTGGTATAGCTAATATAGATATGGCAATAGTAAATATGAGAATGGACGAAGATGGAACTTATAAGTTATTTTCTGGGTCTTCAGACTTAGGCACTGGTTCTGACACAATACTTGCTCAAATAGCTGCAAAAGCACTGAATACATCAATTGACAGAATTTCTGTTTATACAGGAGATACAGATATGTGTCCATATGATACTGGAGCATTTGCTTCTTGTACTACTTATGTAACTGGAAATGCCACAATAAAATCTGCTGAAAGTTTAAAACAAAAGATACTAAAAGTAGCACAGAAGAAACTAGATTTACCAATAGATGATTTAATACTATATGAAGATAGAGTTTGCTATAGTGAGGATATAGATAAATTTGTTTTGTTGAGTGAATTAGGAAGAGAATCTGTTGGTGGTGGAAATCAAGAGGTTTTATATTCATCTGAATCATATGGAATACAAGAGAGTGCGAAACCATTTTTAGCAGGATTTGCCGAAATTGAGTTAGACAAAACAACAGGCGAGTTTAAAGTAATAAATTATGCATGTTCTACTGATTGTGGTACAGTTATGAATCCTGCACTTGCTAGAATACAAGTTGAGGGTGGGGTAACTCAAGGTATAGGGCTTGCAATGTATGAAGACCCTAGACATGGTTCTGATGGAAAGCTTCAAACTTCTAATTTATTACAATATAAAGTTCCAACAAAAAAAGATATAGGAAATATATTTGTAGATTTTGTAGATAGTTATGACCCAACAGGTCCATATGGAGCTAAATCTTTAGGAGAAATAGTTATTCATACACCTGCACCAGCAATAGCAAATGCAATATACAATGCTACTGGAGTCCGTGTAAGAGAACTTCCGATAACTTCTGAGAAAGTTTATATGGCTATGAAAAAATTAAATCAGGGAGGTAAATAAATGATTGCTATAAAAAGTAAATACTTAATATCTTCTGCTGATGAAATATATACAAATTATGCTGTCATAGTAGAAAATGACATTATAAAAGATATATTACCAAATGAAGAAGTTGAAATAAAGTACAAAAATATTGAACAAATAATAGATAAATCAGATGCTATAGTAATGCCAGGATTCATTAATGGTCATATGCACCAATATGGAGTGCTTTCTAGAGGAATACCTGCAAACGTACATTTTACTGATTTTGAAGGCTTTTTAAATGATTATTGGTGGCCATTTATAGAAAATAGAATAGGATTAAAAGAAGTAAAGGCAACAACTAAAGCATCAGCGATAGAACTTATAGAATCGGGTGTAGTAGCTTTTTGTGATACTCTAGAAGCTCCAAATACAGAAGTAGGAACTTTAATTGAGCAAGGTAAAATATTAGAGGCCATAGGGATGAAAGCTGTTTTATCCCTAGAAAGCTGTGAGAGAATAAGTTATGAAAATGGGCTGAGATGTTTAGATGAGAATTCTAATTTGATAAAGTGGAGTAGAGAAAATAGTAAATTAATAAATGGAATAATGTGTACTCACACAAGTTTCACATGTTCAGATAAATTTATTAAGCAAGCTAAAGAAGATGCGAAAAAATTAGATGCACCAATGCAATTCCATTTATGTGAGAGTATCTATGAGCCAAACTATGCTGAAAAACATTTTGGTAAAAAAGCAGTTGAATACTATAATGATTTAGGTATATTAGATGAAACTGTACTAGCTTCTCAGTGTGTAAAAGTAAATGATGAAGAAATAGATATATTAAAAGAAAAGGGTGTAAAAGTGGTTCATATGCCTCTTAGCAACTGTGAAGTAGGTGGAGGATTTTCTCCAGTACCAAAAATGATTAAAAAAGGTATAAAAGTAGCACTTGGTACAGATGGATATATAAATGATTTTTTTGAAGTTATGAGAGGTGCATTCTTAATGCATAAATCAGTCGAAGAAGATGCATCTGTAATGCCAGCAAATTTAATATTTAAAATGGCAACAGAGTATGGTGCTCATGCACTAGGTCTTCAAAAATCTGGTAAAATAATAGCTGGAAATAAGGCTGATATAATCGTTATGGAAGATGAATTCAAAACACCTTTAACTCTTGATAACATATTTGACCAGATAGTAGTACAAGGTAAAAAAGAATTTATATCAAATGTATACATAGATGGTAAACATATTTTAAAAGAAAAACAGTTAGTTGATTTAGATAAAAAAGCTATTGTTAAAGAGATGAAAGAAGTTGCTTGTGAATTTTGGAAATTTTAATGAATGTAAATATAAATGAAAAGGGGAAGCAGATAATGTACAATTTTTTAGGTAAAGAATTAAAATCACCACTTATAATAGGTTCAGGACCATTAACATATAGTGCAGCTGGATGTAAAATATTAAGTGATGCAGGAGCAGGGGCAGTTGTTACTAAGACTATAAGAAAAGAAAGAGCTATAAACCCAGCACCACATATGGTTAGAAATACAGCTAATGCTCTTTTAAATAATGAGAAATGGACAGATTTTGAGCCAGAGCAATGGATAGATTTTGAAATACCACAAATGAAAAAAGATGGGACTGTCTGTATAGCTTCAATAGGTCATACAATTGAAGAAAGTAGTGAACTAGTAGAGAAAGTTGCAAATGCAGGAGCTGACTTTATTGAATTAGTATCTTATGACTATAGAGATTTGATACCAATGCTTAAAGATGCTAAAGAAAAAGTAAATATACCAGTAATAGTTAAACTTCCTCCTATGATAGATGAAATAGGAGCTTTTGCTAAAAAATTAGAAGAAGCAGGGGCAGATGCAATAACTGCTTGTGATTCTGTAGGACCAGCATTTAGAATAGACATAGAAACTGGGCAACCTTTATTAGGTGGGAATGGAATAGGATATCTAAGTGGAGAAACTATTAAGCCAATAACTTTACAAAGAATATATGAAATAAAAAAAGAAGTTAATATACCAATAATTGGATTAGGTGGATGTGTGAGTGGAGATGATGCCTTAGAAATGATTATGGCAGGTGCTGATTTTGTTGGTATCTGTTCAGTAGTAATTTTGAAAGGTGCACAAGTAATAGCTAAAATACATGACGATTTAAAATCTAACCTTAATAGACTAGGATATAATACTATAGAAAATGCTTGTGGTATAGTACATAAGCATATGGGTGATGTAAATGAAAGACTTAGCTTTGAATTTACTTATGATGAAGAAAAATGTACTAAGTGCAAGATGTGTGAGAGAGTCTGTGCATATCAAGCAAGAAAATTAAATGATAAGATGGAATTAAATGAAGAAGAGTGTAGATATTGTGGTCTTTGTATATCAGTTTGTAAACCAAAAGCACTTGGAAGAAAAATTTCATGTTCAGAATTGAATGCATAGGTCATTTTATAAAGACTGATTAAAAATAAAACTTTAGATAGAAATAAAATGGGGTGTCTCGAAATGAACTTTTTAGTTCATGAGGCACTCTTTTTTGTATGAAGTTAAATATATTTCCATCATTTCAACAATGAAAGATAGATTTATTTGTAATTATTTTATATTTTGATTAATTATTAATAACTCTTTTATATATATTATAACATTGTATAGCATTTGTATAAAATGTTATAATAATTAATAGGGATGGTGATGTAAGTGCAAGATAAGATTTTAGAATTATTACATATTATAAATAAAGATGTAGTTAGTATAAAAGAAGATATGTCTGAAGTAAAACAAGAAATAACTGTGTTAAAGAACGATATGTCCGAAGTAAAACAAGAAATAACTGTGTTAAAGAACGATATGTTTGAAGTAAAACAAGAAATAACTGTGCTAAAAGAAGATATGTCCGAAGTAAAGCAAGAGATAACTGCGTTAAAGGATAACATGTTTGAAATGAAACAAGAGATAGCTGTGCTAAAAGAAGATATGTCTGAAGTAAAGCAAGAAATAAGTGTGGTAAAAGAAGATATGTCTGAAGTAAAGCAAGAGATAAATATATTAAAAGAAGATATGTCTGAAGTAAAGCAAGAAATAAGTGTATTAAAAGAAGATATGTCCGAAGTAAAACAAGAAGTAAATTCAATGAAAAAAGAAATAACTGGATTAAAACAAGAGATAAGTGTGGTAAAAGAAGATATGAGTGGAGTTAAGGACGAAATAGCTATAGCAAATGAAAAATTATATGGAATTGAAGTAAAGATTGATGTTCTAGAAAGTGAAGAAAAATCAATAAAAGAGATACAAGAAGAGCAGAGCAATATTTTAGGAAGTTTATTACATAATTCTGAAATAAATAAAGCTACTCATGATAGTATGGAACATAATATAGCATATATAAAAGGTAATACAAATGCTATAAAAGAAGATGTTGCTGAAATAAGAAGAGATTTAAATTTAGTAGAGTTAGCTACTAGTAAAAATTGGAGTGATATCGTCAAACTAAAATCAGTAAGATAACATATTCATTCACTAATTTATCATCCATAAAATAAAAAATCTTATATAAAAAACATATGTAATGTTACTATTATTTATTATAAATTTTAGAAATGAAAATAAAAATTTGAGAAAAGACCATTAAAAGATTATTTTAAGGTCTTTTTTTATGTAGATATAATGAGATTATAAAAATAAAACTTAAGATTTAAATACGGAAAATGTGATAGAACGCTTGAAATAAGTAAAAAATTATCAATAAAAGTAAAAAAGTCTTATATTAAATAAATGTATGTAAATATTGGCATCAAAATTGCTCTATAAAAATTGTAAATAGTAATGTAATAAAGTTTTTATTGTACAAATAATATTACTATTTTAATTATAGATATTAATCATATATCTATAAATAGATAGAAACTTGTATGTTTTATGTTGCAGATACAAATATCGTAAAGGAGAGTACATTGATACAACTGAGATACATAGCTTATTAAGTTTTTCTGTCTTATGAGAATTATATTATAAAATATTCATAAATATTTTGAGTTTAAATTAAAAAATTATTTTATGCTTAAATTAATTATTATTTAATTAATTTAATAACAAAAACAGTGAAAGAGTAAATAATATTATTTACAGGGGGTAAAGCAAAGTATATTAAATTGAGTTGTACTTTTGGCCCCGTACATGGAGAAATCTATGTAGGACACAACTTTAAAACCAGTAAATCCTAAAGCCTTGCAACTACAATAAAAGATAGAAAGAAACTTTTATGAATGTGGTGAAAACCAGAAACAATAGTGAGGATGGTATATGGTGAGAGCCTAAGTACTTAATAATGGACATTTGGTCGCCAAGCCTAGAAATAGGAAGGTCAAACGACTATCTCGAGAGAGAGTACACTATAAGCTATTGATAGTGGAAACGGGTTGCTCTTAACAGGTAATGCTGAAGATGAAGAAATAGTCTACGCTCATATGAAAGTATGAGGTCACTGGATTTAAAGTGGCATCTATAAAGTAGCGTTTATAGGTAAATGTTTAAAACTTACAAAATATAAATACTTATGAAAACTTATAACTTATAATGATTAAGATTGAAAGATTTAACTTGGATTAAATTTATTGTAAAAAATTAAAAATTCATAGCTATAATATTCTTATGTTTGTAAGCTACTGTATAATAACATATACAAAATGATAGAGTAAGTTTATTTGTTAATAATTAAATTTATTGTACATATTCTTTAAGAGTAAAGACTTAAATGTATAAGGAAGTGTAATCAAAATTTATAAACATCATTTAATTTAATATATTAGATTTTTAAGTATTTATATAATTCAATAAGTTTTATGTAACGGGAGTTTTTATTATGAAAGCAAAAAGTACATCAAAATTTGAATTAGACGGAAGACCACCACTAAAGGAAGCGATACCTTTAGGGTTACAACACTTAATGGCGATGGTAATAGGAAGTTGTTTACCAGCTATATTGGTTGCAAATGCAGCTGGGCTTAATCATAAAATGTCAACACTCTTGATTCAAGCAGCACTAGTTTTTGCAGGGATATCAACTTTATTACAATTATATCCAATACCTCTATTTAAAGGATTTAAATTAGGAGGAGGGATACCTGTTATAATGGGAGCTACAGCTATGTTTATAGGAGCTGGAGTCTCTGTTGCAGGAAAGTATGGATTGCCAGTCTTATTTGGTTCTCAAATAATAGCTGGAATAGTAATAATTATAATTAGTTTTGGTCTTAAAAAAATACGATTTATATTTACTCCAGTTGTATCTGGAACAATAGTTGCATGTATGGGTCTTGGACTTTTTCCAATAGCTATAAAAAACTTAGCTGGAGGTATGGGAAATGAAACTTTTGGACAGCCAATTAATTTTATAGTTGGAATATCTGTATCTCTTATGATATTAGGATTAAACAAGTATGGAAGAGGATTGTTTAAAGATGCATCAATATTAGTTAGTATAATTTTTGGATACATTCTATCACTAATTTTGGGTATTGTAAATTTTTCTTCAATTCAAGAGTTTACTTTAATTGCGCTTCCAAAACCACTTATTTTCGGTCTAGATATAAGAATTGAAGTTGTAGTGATGTTTTCAATAATATATTTGGTTGAGATAGCAGATATTATGGGTGCATGTACACTTTCTGCAGTAGGAGGACTTAATAGACAAGTGACAGATGAAGAACTTTCTTCTGCCGTTTTAGGAAATGGAGTATTGTCTACGATAGGCGCATTATTTTCTGCAACTCCAATGGGGATGTTTGGTCAAAATTCTGCAATCGTTTCCAATACGAAGATTGTAAGTAAATTTGTATTGGCTATTGGAGGAATTGGACTATTTTTGGCAGGAATATCACCTTTGCTAGCTAATTTAATAAGAACCATCCCTCCTTGTGTGGTTGGTGGAGCAACACTTGTTATATTTTCAACTCTTACAACATCTGGTTTAAGACTTGTTAGTATGGATGGATTTAATCAAGAAAATAGCATGATATTAGGTCTTTCTATGGCTTCTGGCATAGGATTCATGGTGGCTCCTCAAGTTCTTGAAAAGTTTCCAAAGTTTATAGAAACATTATTTGCAGATTCAAGTGTAGTTTCAGGGGCAATGGTAGCCATAATAGTTCAGGCTTTGTATATGGTAAAATTTCCTAAAAGTAGGAATAACAAAGTTGAAGATAAAAAGGAAAATTTATAATGTAAACAATTAATATATGTGAATAAACATATCGCATTTATTGATATAAATTAAAAGGTATATTTAAAAGGTTCAATTTTTAATAAGTATAATGACAGGGGGACAAGATGGTTACTATAAAAGAATATACAGTTCCAGAAAGCTTAGAAGAAGCATATAAAATTTTAACTTCTAAAAAGAATAATGTTATTCTAGGTGGATGCGGATTTATAAAATTAAGCAATAAGAATATAGGAACAGCCATAGATTTAAAGGCTATAAATCTAAATTATATAAAAGAAGATGAGAAAAATATCTTTATAGGTGCAGATACATCTCTTAGAAGTTTAGAAATCGATAAAACTATTAAAAATTACTGTAGTGGAATAGTTTCAAGTGCTGTTTCAAATATAGTAGGAGTTCAATTTAGACAAGGTGCTAGAATTGGTGCTAGTGTATTTTCAAAGTATGGTTTTTCTGATTTAATCCCAGCACTTTTGGTTGTTGGAGCGAAGGTAAGATTATACAAAGAAGGATTATTAGAATTAAATGAGTTTTTAGATAAGAAGTTAAGTAGAGACATAATAGTTGAGGTAATACTTCCCAAAAGAGATGCAATAGCTGTTTTTGATTCAATAAGAAAATGTACAGGAGATTTTTCTGTATTAAATTCATCCATGTTAAAAGAAAATAATACTTACAAAATAGCAATTGGAGCAAGACCTCAAAGGGCAAAAATAGCGTTTGAAGCAAGTACTATATTAAGTGAAACAAATGATATAGATAAGGCATCTATTACTGCAAGTGAGGAATTAACTTATGGAAGTAATATGAGAGCTAGTAAAGATTATAGAATAGATATGGCAAGTGCACTAGTTAAAAGGATGTATAATGCTATTGAGGGAGGAAGCCTATAAATGATTACTAAGGGGATAAGAAAGATAGATAGTACAGCAATTGTTACAGGAAAGCCTCTATATACTGAAGACCTTATCATGCATAAAGATGTTTTGACATTAAAATTACTTAGAAGTCCACATGCACATGCAAAAATAAAGAATATAGATACATCAAAAGCTGAAAAAATTCAAGGTGTTGTTGGTATTTATACTTATAAAGATGTACCACAGGTTAGATATTGTGTTCCAGGTCAAACAGAGCCAGAAGCATCTCCTTATGATAGAGTTTTGCTTGAAGATACAGTTAGATTTGTTGGTGATGAAGTTGCTTTAGTTGCAGCAGAAGATGAAAAAACAGCACTTAAAGCTTTGAAGATGATAAAGGTAGATTATGAAATTTTAAAACCTGTATTTAATGCAAGGGAAGCAGAAGGAAATGATGTTATTATACATCCAGAAGAAGATATAGTAGAGCCATATCCTTTTGGATTAGATGCAAAAAACAATATAGTATCTAAAGAGTTTTTTGAATTTGGAGATGTTGAAGCAAAACTTGAAGAAAGTGACTTTGTAGTTGAATCTTCATATAAAACTCAAAGTCAATCACATTGTATGATGGAGACTCATAGGTCTTACTCATATAAAGATATAAATGATAGGATTGTTGTAGTTTCATCATTACAATCACCACATAATGTAAAGAGAATACTTAGAAAGGTGTTGGGTATACCATCTTCAAAAATAAGGGTGATAAAACCTAGAATAGGTGGAGGTTTTGGAGGAAAGAATATAGCAGCTACAGACATATTCACTGCATTTGTTACTATGAAGACTGGTAGACCAGCAAAATTCATTTTTACAAGAAGTGAAACTTTTGTAGGTTCTAATAGTAGACATGAAATGCTTTTTGATGTTAGAGTGGGTGCAGATAAAGAAGGAAATTTAAAGGCAATAGAATTAAAGTCATTAAACAATACAGGTGCTTATGGAGGAAATGGTGTTTCTGTTTCTTCAGAATCTGGACATAATACATTGCCAATATACAATGATATTGATGCTGTTAGATTTGATGCTAGAACAGTTTATACTAATAGGTTACCAGCAGGAGCCCTTAGAGGGTATGGTGCTACACAAGGAATATTTGCAATAGATAGTGCTATTGACGAATTAGCCAATAAGATTGGAATGGACCCACTTGAATTTAGAGTTAAAAATATAATAGATAGATACACTACTGGAAAAGCAGCTGAAGAAGAAATATTAAGTTGTGAGTTGAAACAATGTATAGAAAAAGGTAAGAAATTAATAAATTGGGATGATAAATATCCATGTAAAGATATAGGAAATAACAAGGTAAGAGCAGTAGGTATGGCAGTTGCAAATCATGGTTCAGGTATACCACGTGTTGATATGGCAACAGTGACTATACGAATGGATGAAGATGGAACATACAAGCTGCTATCTGGTCTTGCTGATTTAGGTCAAGGAGCTGATACAATTCAAGCACAAATTGCTGCCGAAACTTTGAACACTACTGTAGACAGAATCTCTGTTTATACAGGGGATTCAGATTTATGTCCATATGATACAGGAGCATTTGCTTCTTGCACTACAACAGTTACAGGAAATGCAACGATAAAGACAGCAAATAAATTAAAAGAAATATTACTTTCAGTGGCAGAGTCAAAGTTGGGATTTAAAAAAGAAGATTTAGAGTTAAGAAAAGATAGAATTTTTGTTAAAAGCGATAACAGTAAATTTGTATTATTGGAAGAATTAGGTATGGAATCAGTAGGAGGCATAGGATTTGCTAGTGATGATGTTCCAGTAGTTTTAGAAGCGACAGAGTCTTTTGGTATGTTAAAAAGGATAAAACCATTTATAGCAGGATTTGCAGAAATAGAATTAGATAAAAATACGGGTGAATATAAGGTAATAAATTTTGCATGTGTACCTGATTGTGGAACTGTTATAAATCCAACTTTAGCTAGAATACAAGTAGAAGGTGGAGTAATGATGGGAATAGGATTTGCAATGTATGAAGACCCTAAATTTGATAAAGATGGAAGATTATTAACAGATAGTTTTTTACAATACAAAGTACCTACAAAAAAAGAAGTAGGAAATATATTGGTAGATTTTGCTGATAATTTCGACCCAGGAGGTCCTTATGGTGCTAAATCATTAGGAGAGATAGTAATACACACACCAGCTCCTGCAATAGCAAATGCAATATTTAATGCTACTGGAGTTCGTATGAGAGAACTTCCTATGACATTTGAAAAAGTTTATATGGGAATGAAAAATAATAACAAAGGATTATAATAGTCAATATAATATATAAAAATATGTAAATTTAGATTATTTTGTAAAATAAAGTAATTAAATAGACATTATATATGGTGTTTTGTAAAAATACCATATATAATGTCTAGTAGAGTATATTCTAAAGGAGGTGAGTTTATGCCAAGTAGAATAAAAAACATACACTATGGAACTCAAAGACAACAATTAAAAAACTTAACTAAAAAAGAATATCAAGCTCTACGAGAGATGTGCTCCTTAGCCAAAAACTTATATAATGTTGGTACATATAATGTAAGACAGCACTATTTTAATCAAGGAGAACATCTTAATTACGAAGCTAATTATCATGTATGTAAAGAAAATGAAAATTATAAGCTTCTCAATAGTAATATAGCACAACAGATATTAAAAGAAGTTGATAGTTCGTTTAGGTCATTTTTTGGATTGATTAAATTAGCTAAAGAAGGTAAGTATGATTTTAGAGGAATAAAATCACCTAAATACCTGGACAAGGAAGGATTTTTTAGCATAATAATAGGTCAAATAAGAATTAAAGAAGATGGGATTCTAAATGTACCTATGTCTCCAGCATTTAAAAAATTATATGGGAAAGTAAGTATAAAAGTTCCTCAAAATATATTAGAAAAAAAGATTAAGGAAATAAGAATAATACCTAAACATAAGGCTAGGTTCTTTGAAATTCAGTATTGTTATGAGATACCGAAATCAGAGGAAGTTTCAAATCAAAAAAATGCACTAGCTATAGATTTAGGTTTAGAAAACTTATGTACATGTGTTACTAATCTAGGTGATAGTTTTATTATAGATGGAAAAAGGCTTAAATCTGTGAATCAATGGGCAAATAAACAGAATGATAAAATAGAAGTTTTAAAATTAAAAAAGAATATAATGGGAATTACAAGAAAGCAATTTAAAGTTTGGAATAAAAGAAATAATCAAGTTAAAGACTATGTAAATAAAACCTGTTTTTATATAATTGATTACTGTGTAAAAAATAATATTGGTAACTTGATTGTAGGATATAATGCTAAATTAGAAAAAAGTGATAATGTGGAGAGGAAAATATATAGAAATTTTATAAGAATTCCTTTTGGCGAGATAAAAGGGAAGCTAGAATATCTATGCAAAATAAAAAATATTAATTTTGTTAGACAAGAAGAAAGTTATACTAGCAAATCTGACTTTTTTGCGGATGATTTTCTACCTGATATCAATTTGGATAGTGTACAAAAATATGACTTTAAAGGAGAAAGAATAACTCGAGGTCAGTATAAATCTAGTGTTGGTATGATTATAAATGCAGATGTAAATGCGAGCCTTAACATATTAAAAAAATCACAAACAGTTGACTTATCCAATTTGAAGGGTAATCCTCAAATATTAAAACAACCACAAAGAATAAGAATATCTTAATTATATTTAAAAGATAAACTGATAGCGTAAGCTTACAGCTTAGCGGCGAATTGGATCCGCCTTGTTGTTTACAACAGAATCTATTTACTCTCGGGTTTATAGAATTTCAAAAATCACTTTTACTAAAAAGTTTAATTATAAAAATTAAGAGATTAAAAAATTAGTTATTAAGAGGTGAAAGTGTGGAATTATCAAATATAATAGGAAAGAATGAAATAATAACTGTAGTTGGAGCAGGAGGTAAAACTTCATTTATAAACTATTTTGCAGATTTTTATAGATATGAATTAAAAGTTCTTCTTACAACAACAACTAAAATATATGTACCAGATAATTATGAAAATATAATTATGACAATAGATGGAACTGTTATTCCATCTATTTGTCATGGAGTAACAGTCTGTGGAAGCTATATAAATAGTGAAAATAAAATAGTAGGTATTGATTCATCTATTTTAGATAAAATCATAGACAAATTTGATTTAGTCTTAATAGAGGGAGATGGTTCAAAGAAAAAGAAACTTAAGGGTTGGAATAATGGAGAGCCAGTAGTATATCACAAAACTACAAAGACTGTAGGTATATTAGATATAACCTCATTTGGAATGGATATTAATGAAGAAAACATACACAGATTAGATATGTTTAAGAAAATAGCAAATTTAGATACATATAATAATGATAGTAATCCTACAGTAAATCTCGAAAATTTAAAAAATATAGTATTAAATCCAAATGGTTTATTTAAAAACTATTGTGGAGAAAAAGTATTATTCATCAATAAAGTTGAAAATGAAAAATATAAAAACTTAGCTATAAAATTAATAAAAGGTATTAAAGAAGATGAAAGTAAAATGGAGATATTTTATGGAAGTATAAAACAAAAGTTTTGTACAAGATATTGAAGTATTAAAATAGTTTATATGATATTATATATATAGATAATATCAATAGCGATATTATGAAATCATAGAACTATCAATATATTATAAATACCAAGGATGATATATATGATAAATGCAGTGATAATGGCATCAGGCTTTGCTAGAAGAATGGGAACAAATAAACTTTTATTAGATTATAAAGGATGTTCTATAATAGAACATGTATTTAAAGAAGTTAGTAAAATTAATTTTCATCAAGTTGTAGTTGTAAGTCAATATAAAGAAATTTTATTGTTGTGCAATAAATATGGTTTTGAATATGTGTACAATGAAAATGCTAATATAGGTCAGAGCGAATCTATAAAATTAGGCATTTTAAATAGTTCAACATGTGATGGTTACATGTTTTTTGTAGGAGATCAACCATTTATTGATAGCTTATATATAGAGAAGATTATAAATACTTTTATATTAGATAGAGATTTTATAGTAATTCCAAGATATAAAGATGTGTGTGGAAATCCAGTTATATTCCCACATAGTAAAAAAGAAGAATTATTGGCACTTAAAGAAGATGAAAAAGGTAAAACTGTTTTAAAAAATTCATCAAAAATAAAGTATGTGGAAGTTCCTGAAGAAATATTATTAGATGTTGATACAAAAACGGACTATGAAAGAATTGGGGGTAAATTATGAAGTTAATAAAAACTATAGATGCTGTTGGACAAGTTTTATGTCATGACATAACTCAAATAATACCTGGAGAATTTAAAGGAAGAAAATTTAAGAAAGGCCATGTAGTAAAGGAAGAAGATATTCAAGTTTTATTATCTCTTGGTAAAGATAATTTGTATGTATGGGAAAACTCAGAAGGTATGATTCATGAAAATGAAGGTGCATTGTTTTTAAAAGAATTAACTGCTGGAGAAAATTTAAATTTTAGTGAAATAAAAGAAGGAAAGATAGATTTTATAGCAGCCTGTGATGGGCTTTTAAAAATAGATGTTGATGCACTTTTTGATTTGAATTGTGTTGGCGAAATAATGATGGCTACTCTTCATAATAATTTTATAGTAAATAAAGGTCTAAAAGTAGCTGGAACAAGAGTTATACCTCTAGTTATAGATGAGAAAAAATTAGAAGAGGCAAGAAAAGTGGTTGGAAATAGAAAAATAGTAAATGTAGTGCCATTTAAGCCTAAGAAAGTAGGGATTGTTACTACTGGAAATGAAGTATTCTATAGCCGAATTGTTGATAAATTTGGACCAGTAATAGAAGAAAAAGTAAAGGGATTTGGCTGTGAGGTTATAGGACAAACTATATGTCCAGATGATAAAGAAATTATAAAAAATGCAATAAAAGAATTTATAAGTCAGGGAGCAGAACTTATCTGCTGTACTGGTGGAATGAGTGTAGACCCAGATGATGTTACACCAACGGCAATAAAAGAAACTGGAGCTGATTTAGTAACATATGGTTCGCCAATATTACCAGGAGCAATGTTTTTACTTGCTTACTATGGGGAAATCCCAATTATGGGTATACCAGGGTGTGCAATGTATCATAAAACTACAGTATTTGACATAGTTCTATCTAGAGTCTTGATTGATGAAAAGCTTGATAAATATGATATAGCTAGATATGGTCATGGAGGTCTTTGTATGAATTGTGATGTATGTACTTATCCTGCATGTAATTTTGCTAAAATATAAAGATATTAGAAAAGAGTATTTACAAATTAAGTACTCTTTTTAAATATGAAACAAAATAAACTAATATACTTTAGAAAAAGTATTTTTAGTTTATAAGTTATAATAAAGTAATTACAGTATATAAAAGAAGGAATAAAGTTGCAATTTGATTTCTTTATAAGTATAATATAATAGATTGTTAATTTTTATGAATTTGCAACTTTTAGGATACCTTAAATAAATATTTCACTAATGTAGTATAAAAAATATACTGTTTAAGTGATAATAGATAATAAATGTGTTATCAATATTTTATGATAAAATAAATTATGAGCAAAAAGAAAGGAAAATATATTAATGTTACAAGTTACAGGTGTTGGACTTAGATTTGGTGATAAGGAATTATTTAAAGATGTTAACTTAAAATTCACTAAAGGGAATTGTTACGGAATAATAGGAGCTAATGGTGCGGGAAAATCTACTTTTTTAAAAATATTATCAGGAGAGATAGAGCCAAATACAGGTAATATATCTATAACTGATAAAGAAAGAATGTCAGTTTTAAAACAGGACCATTTCGAATATGAAGAAGAAACTGTTTTAAATGTTGTTATAAGAGGGCATGAGAGACTTTGGAACATAACTAAAGAAAAAGATGCCTTATATATGAAGGAAGATTTTAATGAAGAAGATGGAATCAAAGCTGCCGAACTTGAAGGAGAGTTTGCGGAACTTGATGGATGGGATGCAGAAACTAATGCTGAGAAAATACTTATGGGTCTTGGTATAACTAAAGATATGCATTACAAACAAATGAAAGAATTAGTTGGTGGGGAAAAGGTTAAGGTATTGTTAGCACAATCACTTTTTGGTAAGCCTGAAATACTATTAATGGATGAGCCTACCAACCACTTAGATTTTAAATCAATAAACTGGTTAAATAATTTTATTATGGATTTAGAAGAGTCTATAGTTATAATAGTATCACATGATAGACATTTCTTAAATCAAATATGTACTAATATAGTTGATGTAGATTTTGGAAAGATACAAATGTATGTTGGAAATTATGACTTCTGGTATGAATCAAGTCAATTAGCTTTACAACTTGCTAAGGATCAAAATAAAAAGACTGAAGAAAAGATAGCTCAATTAAAAGAATTTATAGCTAGATTTAGCTCTAATGCTTCAAAGGCTAAGCAAGCTACATCAAGAAAGAAGCAATTGGATAAATTAGAAGTTGAAGATATACAACCATCAAGAAGAAGATATCCATATGTAGGATTTACACCTGCTAGAGAAATTGGTAATGAAGTTTTAGAAGTACACAATTTAACTAAAACTATAGATGGAGTTAAAGTTCTTGATGATGTATCATTTAGATTGGATAGAGATGACAAAGTAGTATTTATGGGTGATGAAATAGCTACGACTGCTCTTTTAAATATAGTTATGGGAGAACTTGAACCAGATAGTGGAGAGTATAAGTGGGGAGTAACTACTTCTCAAGATTATCTTCCAAAGAATCATAATAAGTTTTTTGATGGAGTAGAATATTCTTTGGTTGACTGGCTTAGACAATTCTCTGAAGAAAAAAGTGAAAGCTTTATAAGAGGATTTTTAGGTAGAATGTTATTCTCTGGGGAAGAAGCTTTAAAAGAAGCTCAAGTTATATCTGGAGGAGAAAAAGTTAGATGTATGCTTAGTAAGCTAATGCTTTCAAATGCAAATGTACTTGTGCTAGATGACCCTACTAACCACTTAGACCTAGAAAGTATAACTTCTGTTAATAAAGGACTTGAGAAGTTCCCTGGAGTACTTTTATTTACTTCTCATGACCATGAGTTTATATCTACTATAGCAAATAGAATTATAGAGATAACTCCAAATGGAATAATGGATAGAAAAATGGACTTTGATGAGTATCTAGAAAGCAAAGAGATACAAGAACAATTAGCTAAAATGTATGGAAAAAGTAAATAAATAATTAATTTAAATATTGTTATTTTATAAATTTAATTGTTAGTATAAAACCTTTTAATATTTGAGAATATGCTATGTACAAGTGTACAAGCTTTTAATCAAGTATTAGGAGGTTTTTTATGTTATTAAAATATACATAAATAAGGAGCAAGAAAAGTATATGATGTGATGAAGAAGATGTTAGATATTCCAATGTTAACAAATGTATATAATAAAAGAGTATTTTAAAAGATACCTTTTATAATAAAGTATATTTTTTATTATAAAAATATAAATTTTTATAGAAAAAGCATTATGGATAATTTTAATAAAGTGAAACAAAAAAATTAGTTAGATGATTGTCAATTGGAGATAGATACACTTAACATTGTAAAAATGAAGATAATAAAACTTGTATTAGTTTATCAATTGATATTTTAATGAATCTATCTCAACAGACTAAGCTAATTTAAAAATTAATCTTAATTAGCATTAAATAAACTTTCAGAAATTTTGTCAGAAGCTTCTTTATCCATTTCTTTAAGAACATGAGAATAAACACTTAAAGTAGTATTTATGTTTGAATGTCCAACTCTTTCAGATATAACTTTTATAGGTACCTTAGAATTTATAAGTAAAGTAACATGTGAATGTCTTAAATCATGGAATCTAATATGAGGTAATCCATTCTTTTCCAAAAATCTTTTAAATCTTTTACTCATAACATCTTCAGAAATAGGTTCACACTTTTTATTAAAAAATAGCAAATTACTTCTATTTCTAGTAGAAGATTTTAATAAATTTTTATTTTGTTTTATTTTATGCTCTTTTAACAAAAAAATTAATTCTTTTGGAGCTGATATTTTTCTAACAGAGTTTTCTGTCTTTGGTTCTTTAAGAATTACAGAACCATTAATTCGAGATGTTATCTTGTTTACTGTTATTGTATTTTCTTCAAAATCAATATTGTCCCAAGTCAGACCCAAAACTTCTGAAATTCTTAGACCCAATCCAATTGCCAAATTAATAGGTAATTCCATATCTGTATCTTTTGCCAAATCTAATAATTTTATCATTTGTTCTCTATCATAAATTTCACTTTTAAATTTTTTATATCTTGGAGTCTCTATATTATCCATAATATTTTCTTTTATCAATTTGAGTCTATAAGCTCTTCTTATTGCAAGTTTCAATATATTTATATGAATCTTAATTGATTGAGGATTTAATTTATAAGATAGATTATCTATGTAATTTTGTATGTGAATAGGATGTAAGTCTTGTATTTTATATTTACCAATAGATGGATTAATGTAATTTTTACAAATACTAACGTAATTATTATATGTAGCTAATGAAATATTTTCGTTGTATTTATTTAGAAAATCTAACAGAAATTCTGAAACTGTAATCTCATTTGGAACTAAGAAACCATCTTTATATAAGCTTTCTTTTACCTCATTTAGTCTTTTACTTGCTTCTCTTTTTTTATCAAAGGTACCCATATTTTTTTGTTTCCTTTTGCCAGTGTTTTCATCTGTAAATTCAAGGTAAACAACATAGTTCTTATTTCTTTTTCTAATAAATGCATTCATATATAACCCACCAATCAAAATTTTATACATTTATTATAACATATATATAAACTCAAAAATAGTTTTTGAAATAAAGTTACATTTATTATAAAATATTACGTATATTTATTATAAAATGTATGTATTATGTCAAATATTAGAATTTTAATTTAATAATCTGTTATACTTATAGAGAAAAGATATTTAATTTTTATATTAATAGATTATATGTTTGATTTATACTGAAAATATAAATTTTTTATATTAATAAAATTGGATTGAATATTTTAAATAAAACCTTTGACTCTAAAAGTCTATTAATATAGTATTTAATTATATATAAGTTTGAGAGGAGTGTAAAATCATATGACTATTACTAAGATACCACCAGCAGAATTAAAAGTCATGAAATTTATTTGGAGTTCAGATTTTACAGTAACATCAAAAGATGTCATTGAAGCCATGGAAAAACTATATGATTGGAAACAAACTACAACATTAACACTTTTATCAAGATTAGTAAATAAGAAATTCTTAAGTGCAAGAAAAATTGATAGACATACACATTATACAGTTCTTATTGGGGAAGAGGAGTATTTGCATTTTGAAACAAAAACTTTTCTAGATAATATGCATGGTAGTTCCATTGAGAGTTTTATGAAATCATTGTTCAAAAAGGGGGTAAATGAAGACGAATTAAATTCTGTTGAAGAATGGGTTAAAAATATTAAGAAAGATGAATAATTTAATGTAGTTAATTATAATAATTTTAGATACATATTCTTATTAAAAGTAAGATTACATAATTTTGAGTAAATTACATATTTTATATATTTGAATATATAAAAATAAATAAGTAGATACTGTAATGACAGAATTGATATATTTTGTTTGATTCTAATATGAAATCAATTGTCATAAAATAAATAGTTTTTATAATAATTAGTTAAATGAATATAATATAAAGTATTATGTGAAATGTATAATTTTTTAGAAGTATCTTTATTTTGTTATTATAATGTTAATGGAATAAATTTGGTGTAAAATCAAACCTATTAGAATTTAATTTTGTATGAGACTTATAGTTAATATTAGCATAACTTGATATGAATTATTAATTTATAAGTCATAAATTTTGTCTATTAATCATGTAAATTAATTATTTTAGAGATATAATTAGAGATGTAAAAGGTATAATTTTATTTTTATTTTGATTACTTGTAGAACTTAAAGTATATAGTGGGTTGTATTAGATATATTTGTATTTATAAATTTTAGATAAATATTTAGATGTATATTAAAAATTGTTAAAATAAAAAGTTCCTAGTTTTAGGAACTTTTTTATTTGTTTAATATAAAGTGTGAGTTTTTGCTTCAGCAATAGCTCTTGCTGCACTTTTATGTTTTTCAGTATTTTCTTTTTTGTAAAATTTAACTACTTCTTCCAAATCTTTATTTTCAATGTCATCTTTCTTATTTTCAAGAATATAATTTACAATTGATTCATTTATCAAATCTGTCAAAATCTTATTTTCATCATTAGTTATCTTCGATATTTCTTGTAATAGAATTTCATTAACTTCTACTGTAATTTGTTTTGTGTTTTTTATCATATTATTCACCTCTTGAAAAAATTATATCATCTCAAAAAAATAAAATCAATATGTTTTAAAATTATAGAATTTTAATTCTTAAATTCTAAAAAATAGAATCATTAAATAAAACTAACTTTGGGCATTAAAAGATTAATAAAATATATTTAGACATAAAAGCTCTATTCCATATGCCTCTAAGATAGAGGATTTATAAGGAGTTAAGGTGAATTAAATATAAGACAACTTCTTAAAGCAAATGGGTGTGGTATTTAAATCTAAATGTAGACATATAATATTAAATATGCTAATATATCAAAATAATAAGGGGGGAATTTATGAAGCTTAAAGAAGCATTGATTACATGTGTTGTATGTAGTGTATGTTTAAGTCCATTATTGGTAAATGGAGAAACAAAAATAGATGCAGATCATTGTAAAGAATCTATAGTAAATATAGATACTATAGTAAAGTCTGGTAAAAGCTTTAATTCCAAATATAATCAAGGTATGAAAGACTATAAAAATAGTGATGAGTATAAGTTAAAAGTACAAAAGGAGAAGCTACAAAATCAGTTAGGAGTTAAAATAAAAAAGTTAGTACCTATAACTTTTGAAGTAAGTTATTATACGAGTCTTAACCAAGAAAATGGATATGGAGCTATAACGGCTACAGGAGACGATTTAGAAGATGGTTTTGTGGCAAATAATCACTTGAGTTTTGGAACTAAGATTATTGTAGATGGGAAATTAAAAACTGTTATGGATAGGGGGTCTAGTAAGTATTTTAGTAATTCTAATGCGATAGATGTATTTGTGCCCAAATGGAGTAATGAAAGTGAATCAGAGTACTATGATAGAGTTAATAATATGGGAAGACATTACAAAAAAGGCTACATTATTGTTGAAGAATAATGCTTCTTAACGTAATATGTGTTGATTGTAGCATTTAATATATATATAATGAATATAAAACTATTAATACAATGATATATATTACTAGGAGGGCAATATGGAAGAATCTTTTATAAATGGAAAAGCAAACTTATTAGTAGAAAATTATAAGGCGTTAAATGAGGTTAAAGGTTCTTGGCAAATGGGATTAATCCAACATAGCTGTGCACTTGCATTTACCCTTAAGAATAAGAGAATAAGCCCTAGATTAGTAGAAGAGAGAATAGAGCTTATTAAAAAAAATACTGGATTATTCTCTAATTTTAGAGGATATAATATATTTTATATGGCAACTCTACTTTCATTTGAATCAAATCCAGAAAGTAGTTTCAAGATGATTTTGGAAATATATAAAGAACTTAAAAGTGAAAAATTTTGGGGCGATACATATTTACCACTTACAGCATCAATAGTCTATGAGAATAGAGAAAAAATGGATTATGTTACATGTATATCAAAAATGAAAACAATATATGAATATATGAGAAAAAAACATCCATTTTTAACTTCTAGTGATGACTATTGTAATATAGCACTTATTGCAATTCATTCAAAAAATTTAGAAGAAGATTTAAAGTATATAGAACAATGTTACGAATTTCTAAATAAAAACGGTTTTTATAAAGGAAATGATTTACAAGCATTATCTCAAATTCTTTTATTTAGTGATGATAGAAGTATGGTTAAATGTAAAAAAACTATTGAACTTAAAAAAGCATTTAAAGAAAATGACTGTAAAATGAATTATTATGGATATCCAATAATAGGAGCAATTTCATTATTAGATTATAGAGAAGATGAAATAATAGAAAATATAAAAAATATATCAAATAAACTTAAAGAAGAAAAAGGTTTTGGAAATTGGTCTTTAGGAAAAAGTAATAGAGTGATGATTAGTTCTGCTATTGTAGCTTCTATTTATGCAGATTCTATACAAACTGAGAACAACATAGACTCTATAACTAATAATATATTTTTAAATATTGTTGTTGCTATACAAATTGCATGTGTAATGGCAGCGACAAGTGCAGCTATAGCATCTTCTTCATCAAATTAATAAAATCTTGTTGAAGTTGGATATAGTAAATTTAATAATACAATTTATATGTTTAAAAAATAATATAATATTACTTTTAAGCTAATTGTGATATTTGATAATATGAAACATATAATTAATATATAGATTTTAATAAATATATAATACTACATACAATATAAGGAAAGTAGAAGAAATACATCTGCTTTCCTTTTTTGATTAAAAATAGTGTTGTGAATAAATTTATATAAAACTTATTCAAGTTTATATTGTATTTTTTTTTAGATGTACTAAAATAAACTTATAAAGAAAATAAAGTTTATAACTAATTGATACTATTAAAAACAAGGGGGAAGTTAAAATGGATCAAAATCTAAATTGGCTTAATGAAAAAAGAATAGAAAAAACGATAAAATCTTTAGAAAACAATAATATGAAAGGGCATCTAGTAAATAATAAAGAAGAGCTTCTTAAAAAAATCGAAGAAATAGTTAAAGCAGGTTCTCTAGTAGGATGTGGAGGCTCTATGACTTTATTTGAAACAGGGGTAATTGATTTTATAAGAGAAAAGTATGATTTTCTTGATAGATATGCAAAAGACATTAAACCAGAAAAAATGAAGGAAATATATAGAAAATCTTTTTCAGCAGATGCTTATTTTACAAGTACTAATGCAATAACAGAGAATGGAGAGCTCTACAATGTAGATGGAAATGGAAACAGAGTAGCTGCCATGACATATGGGCCTGATAAAGTAATAGTTATAGCAGGAGTAAATAAAATAGTTAAGGATGTAGACGAAGCTATAAAGAGAACAAAAACAATAGCTGCTCCAGCTAATTGCAAAAGATTAAATACAAATACTGGATGTAAGACTACTGGTATATGTATAGATTGTTCAAGCCCAGGAAGAATATGTTGTAGTTACGCACTTATAAAAAGACAATTAACACCAGAAAGAATACATGTGATTTTCTTAAATGAAGATTTTGGATACTAAAAGAATAAAATAAGTAAGGAGAAATAATGAAAAAAGTAAAACTTATATACAATCCTAATTCAGGTGAAAAAAAGATATTATCAAATTTGGACACGATTATAGAATTATATCAGGAAAGAAATTATTTATTGATACCCTATAGATTGAATATTAAAGAACCTGTAAAGAATGCATTTAAAGAAGTGGATAGCTCTTATGACCACATACTGATAGCGGGTGGTGATGGTACTATAGATTTAGTGGTAAATGCGATGAAAGAATTAGACATAAAAATTCCAGTTGGAATTTTGCCTACAGGTACTGCAAATGATTTTTCAAATGCCCTTCAAATTTCATTTGATATAAAAGAAGCTATAAAGAAAATCATAAATTCAAAACCGAAAAAAATAGACATAGGGAAAGTTAATAATAAGTATTTTATAAATGTTGCAAGTGCTGGTATGTTTACAGATGTATCACAAAGGATAAATACAGATTTAAAAAATTCATTTGGAAGAATTTCTTATTATATAAAGGGAATAGAAGAAGCATTGTATATGAGGAAGTTTAAGATAAAAGTATCTTCTGAAGAAATGTATTATGATGGAGATATGTATCTTATGTTGATTTTTAATGGCAAAACAGCAGGAAATATAAATCTAGCATACAAAGCTGAAATAGATGATGGTTATTTGGATGTAATTATTTTTAAAGGAATGCCAATTCCAAAATCAATACCAGTTTTGATAAGTGTGCTTAGAGGTGATTACTTAGATCAATATAATGGAAATGAAATACTGTACTTTAAAACAAAAAAAGTACATATAGAATGCGAAGATTCCCTTATAACAGATATTGATGGAGAAAAGGGGCCAGATTTTCCTCTTAGCATAGAATGTATAAAAGATGGAATAGAGGTGATGGGAATTAGTAGTGAAAAAAGTTAATGATTTAAAGTAAATGATGAAGACTCAAATAAAAAATTACTTCTAACTAAAGTTATCTATAGTAGAAGTAATTTATATTTTAAGTCTTCATTTTTTTATTGTAGGATTATTTAGTTGGTTTAAAAGAACTTTTTAGAGGGACTATTCTATTAAATACAAGTTTTTCATCAGTTGTATACTTGTTATCTATACTAAAAAATCCATTTCTAACAAATTGGAATTTATCAAAAGGTTTAGCATTTTTTACTTGTGTAGATTCAACAAAACCTTGTAATATTTCTAATGAATTAGGATTTATTTGTTCTAGGAAATGCTTACCTTCATTTTCAGGTACATCATCAAGAATTAATGGCTCAAATAATCTAAATTCACATGGTATAGCTGATTTCGCATCAACCCAATGTATTGTAGATTTTACCTTACGACCTGTAAATCCAGAGCCACTCTTAGTTTCAGGGTCATAAGTTCCATGTATTTCAATGACATTTCCATTTTCATCCTTAACTACATCAGTACATTTTACGAAATAAGCTCCTTTTAAACGGACTTCATTTCCTGGGAAAAATCTGAAATATTTCTTAATAGGTTCTTCCATAAAATCATCCTGCTCTATATATAATTCTCTAGAAAAAGGAACCAATCTCTTTCCTTGAGATTCATCTTTAGCATTATTTTCTATTTCAAGCATTTCAATTTTATCTTCTGGGTAATTAGTTATAACTAGTTTTAAAGGTTTTAAAATTCCCATAGCAAGAGGTGCTTTTGGTTGTAGATTTTCTCTTAGGAAATAATCAAGCATTTGGCTATCTACTGTAGAGTTAACCTTTGATACCCCTATTTCACTACAGAAATTGCGTAATGCTTCTGCTGTATATCCTTTACGTCTGATACCAGATATTGTAGGAACACGAGGGTCATCCCAACCATCAACAACACCTTCATCTACAAGTTGTTTTAATTTTCTTTTACTCATAACAGTATTGTTTATATTAAGCCTAGCAAATTCTATCTGTCTAGGTACATTTTCCATTTCACACTCTTTGACAATCCAATCATAAAGAGGCCTTTGGTCTTCAAATTCTAGAGTACATATAGAGTGAGTTATTCCTTCAATTGCATCTTCAATTGGATGAGCAAAAGCATACATAGGATATATGCACCATTTGTCTCCTGTATTGTGATGCGTTGAATGAGATATCCTATATATAATTGGGTCTCTAAGGTTTATATTTGGAGAGGACATATCTATTTTAGCTCTTAATGTTTTTTCACCATCTTTAAATTCACCGTTTTTCATTTTTTCAAATAAATCAAGGTTTTCTTCAATAGTTCTATTTCTATAAGGACTTTCTTTTCCAGGCTCAGTTAAAGTACCACGATATTCTCTCATTTCTTCTTGTGTCAAGTCACATACATAAGCCTTACCTTTTTTTATTAATATTAAAGCTCTCTTGTACATTTCATCAAAGTAGTTAGATGCAAAATTTAACTCGTTCCAATCAAACCCTAACCACTTAACATCTTCTTTTATAGATTCTACATATTCAACATCTTCTTTTAATGGATTTGTATCATCAAATCTTAAATTAGCTTTTCCATTAAATTCCTTAGCTAGTCCAAAGTTAAGACATATACTTTTTGCATGACCAATATGTAAATATCCGTTTGGCTCAGGTGGAAAACGAGTTATTATACTGTCATGTTTTCCTGTTTCTAGGTCATTTATAATAATATTTTTTATAAAGTTAGATGAGTTCGTTTCATTTGACATATTTTATACCTCCTATTTAATTTGCTTATAATACAGGACACTACACTGTATTGCATAATATTAATTTTAATCCAAGATTAGAAAAAAATAAAGGTGTAATTAAGAGTATTATGCAAAATATTAACTTTTATACTAAAAACATGTTTTTTACAGTTTATTTACAAAAAATGAGATTTGTTGAATTAATCCTTAAAAGGCTGTATTATAATATGTATATTGTTAAGAATATTATGTGAAGTTAGTTATCTAAATTTATTTTAAATCTGTTGACAGATTTGTAAAGGAGACGATTATGGGAAAGGTCACAAAAATTTTATTGAGTTTGATTGTTATTGTTCTAGTGTTTACAGGAATTGTTGTATACATTTTGACACCAAAAGAAAGATATGATGTTAGTGCACAAAATAATGAAATTATAGATGAAGAATACTTATCAAAAGGTTCATATATAAATTCCATGGAAGTAGTAAAAAATCCACTTAGAATGGTTGGGAAAGTGTCTGTTTCAGAGGATGAGTTTAGAAATTTAATATATACGCTAATGCATAAGCATGGGATTAAAGAGCTTGAAAATAATTTTGTTGAAATGAAAGATGGAAAAATAAAAGTAGCAGGGCCATATAAGGTATTTGGATTAATAAATAGCCAATATGAACTTGAATTGAGACCTACTTTAAAAGGTGAAAATCTAGTTGTGAGCCTTGAGAATGTGAAAATTGGTAAATTCAAGATAAGTGATAAGATGTTAGAAAAAATACTTAGCAACTATAATAAGAAAGTTCCATTTGAGGTTAATGGAAATAAGATTACCTTAGAGAAGAGTTATCTTTATCCAGTAACTCTTAAAAATATATCTATAAAAAAAGGAAATATTGACTTGGATATGGAAGTAGAAATAGATTTAAAATCACAAATAAATGGGGCATTAGGATATTTGAAGGATTCTGGAAAGGCTCAAGATATACTAAATCATTTGATTAATTTAAAGAAAACAGCTGTTGGTTAAAAATATAGAAAACTTATATTTATATTTTTATTATATTTTATATAATATTGAAGTACTTTAAAATCAAAATTTGTAAAATAACATTTATTATGTTAGAATGTTTTATGATATTAAGTTATAAGTACGTAATATTATTTAGTTACTAGATTGGGGGGAAATGATGAATAAAGTCTATATTGTAACAACATATACAGGAACTTTATTATCTTACTTAATAAGGAATATAAGTAAAAAACTGTATACACATGTGTCAATATCACTAAATGAAAGTTTAAAGCCAATGTATTCTTTTGGGAGATTAAATCCAAGAAATCCATTTATTGGAGGATTTGTTGAAGAAAATATAAATCAAGGATTATATGCTATAAGAAAAAATACTGTGTGTAGAGTATATTCATTAGAAGTAGATAATTTACAATATGAAAATCTATTTAAAAATATAAAATTAATTAGTGATTATAGAGAAGATTACTATTATGATATAATGGCATTAATATATTTGCCAATGAATATTCATAGACAATCTGAATATAAATATGTATGTTCAAACTTTGTTGCTGATATGTTAGAAAAAAGTGAAATAGACATTTTAAATAAACAAGCATTTGAAGTAACACCAAATGATTTTTATAATTTATCTGGTTTAACTTTGGAATATGAAGGTTTATTATCAGAATATAATTCTAGACAACATTCTTATGTATCAAAAATCGCAAACATCTAAAATTTTATTTTAGAGTTTATCATATAAAAACTATTGCTAGATAATTAGGCTGAAGATAGTAGTTTAACTTCGAGAGGATTAAGAATTCGTAAATCTTAGTTAGAACACTTTCTTCAGCTTTTAAATTTCTGCGATTATTTGTATTTTTACAGTATTTTGGGTATATATAGATTATATAATTAAATAAAATAGCTATATAAATGTATAAAGATATCTTAACACATAAATAAATATGATAAATATTTATTTTTTGTAAATATATGGATATAATAGTAATAATAACATTTTGTAGAGAGGAGTATTAAATGAAACGATATCTTAAAACATATGGAATTGCAATAATAATTGTAGCAATTTATGCATTTATTAAATTACCTGTACTTAGATTAGATTTCACATCTTTATTTTCAGTAGGAATAATTTTCTTTGTTGTGGCAGGAATATTAGATATGATGTTAGATAGAAATGAAAGAACATCTAAGCTTGCTAAATATAATTTTTCAATAGCAATAGCTTTGCTTGTGTACATTGTAGTTGTACCTTTTATAGCTTCTACACCTGTGTTTCATGCAAAGGCATATAAAGAGTTATTAGGAAAAGTAACTGAGAGTAAATTTACTGATGACATTAGTCCTGTCAGTGTAAATGACATTCGTCTTGTAGATGAAGATATGGCGATGAAATTGGGTGACAAAAAGCTTGGAGAAGTTCCAGCTATAGGTAGTGTGTCAAAATTAGGAAAATTCCATATACAAAATGTGGATGGAGAGTTGTACTGGGTGGCACCTCTTGTTCATAGAGACATAATTAAGTGGGTAACGTCTTTAAGTGGTACAAGTGGTTATGTAAAAGTATCCGCAAGTAACCCTCAAGATGTTCAATTGGTTCAAGAAATAGATGGAAAACCAATAAAAATAGTATATCAGCCAGAAGCTTATTTGCATCAAGATTTACAGAGACATTTATACATACATGGTATTGTAAATGTTGGTATGACAGATTTTACTCTTGAAATAAATGATGAAGGGAAGCCTTATTGGGTTGTAAGTTTATATGAGCATAAAATTGGTTATGGAGGCGCAAATGCTACAGGAATAGCCACTGTTGATGCAGAAACTGGAAAAATAAATGTTTATAATGTTAAAAATACACCTAAATGGGTGGATAGAATTCAGCCACAAGAATTTATAACAGACCAAATTAAAGACTGGGGAGTTTATGTTAATGGATTTTTAAATTCTGTTATATCAGAAAAAGGAGTATTAGTACCAACAGAAGGAACATCACTAGTTTATGGAAATGATAATAGATCTTATTGGTATACAGGTATAACATCTTCAGGAGGAGATGAATCTACAATTGGATTTATGTTAGTTGACTCTAGAACAAAAGAAGCTAGATTATATAAACAACCAGGAGCAACTGAGACAGCTGCAATGAAATCAGCTGAAGGTAATGTTCAAGAGAAAAATTATGAAGCAACATTCCCTGTAATGTATAATATATTAGGTCAGCCAACATATGTATCATCATTAAAAGATAAGGCGGGTCTTGTAAAGAGAGTTGCATTTGTATCTGTTGAAGATTATAACGTGCTTGGTATAGGTGAAGATAAAAACGAGGCATTAAGAAACTATAAGGATTCATTAGAATCTAAAGGTAATGATTTAAAATTTGATAATGATTTAAAAGACGAAGTTGTAGAAGGTATAGTTACAAGAATAAGTCCAGATGTACGAGGTGGAAATACTAATTATTATGTAACTTTAGATTCAAATAAAGAGATAATATTTAAAGCTACTTCAAAAGTATCTAGTGAATTGCCATTGACTCAAGTTGGAGACAAAGTTAAAATATCATATTCAAAAGAATTATCTGGAGTAATTGAAATGTCAGAATTTGATAATCTAAATATTGCAAACTTTGAAGATAAAAAGGCAAAAGATGAAACAGGAACTGATGAAAATACAAACTCTCAAGGTTCTGAAAGTCAAGAGAATTTATAGTTTAATCTAAAAAAATCGAAAATAGTATTTAATATATTAATAGCTAGTTTTTATGAAATTTATTTTTATAAAAACTAGCTATTTTATTTTAATTCTTTGTAAATTTAATGTCATAAAATTAATATAATATTAGTACAACTTTGCAAATAATACTTCAAGGAGAATTGTACTATGACGAATATGGAAAAAGAGATATTGCTTTTAATTAGCAGGGTTAGATGTGTTACAGAAGCTCAATTTAGAAAGATTTATGGAGACCAAAAGAGATATAATAAAAAAAACTTTAAAAAAACTTTGAGAAAAATGTGTAGTGAGTATACATTAAAAAAATATCCTTGTGATGTGGATTATTATAATTATAAAGACCTCTCATATGTATACTATTTGAATGGTAGTAAACTTTTTAAGGGAGATGATTTAATAAAGGCTCTAGTAGGGTCAGAATTAGTTGTTAGAATCAATACTGCAGGTTGTGATGTAAAAAGATTCTACCGAAATGTTAGTGTGGATGATGTGAAATACGATTTATTTATTGAATATACAGACCAATTTGGTAATATAAAACAGATTTTAGTGGATGTTGATTTAGATAATGAAATAGATATTTCTAAATATGAAAATCTTTCTAGAAAGATAGATAAATCTACAATTCCATTTTTTAAAGTGCCAAACGTTTTGGTAGTTACACCAGATAATCTATCTGAATTAAATGACTTAGATAGATATGATAATGAATATAGCATAAATTTTATAGATTTAGGATTAAATAAACTATTTAATTGTATATAAGCTAATTTTAAAAAGAGAATTATAGATTTGCCACATTTTGTAAAATAATTGTTGCAATATTATATAGAATGTGATAAAACTATATTAATAAATTAATTAAAAATAATGAGCCTAGGGTAGAGGTAGCTATATTCAATAGTATTCAATAGAAGCTGGTAAGTGTTGATGATTGATGAAAGGGTCTATAGCCGAAGAAAATTTGTTGACAGGCAAATTTTCTGGACTTATGCAGAATATGTATAAGGCTGTCACTTTTAAAGTGGTGAGCTACAAGGTTACTTGGTCTATAAGATTTACACGTCCAAAGTATACCTTTGGGCGTTTTTATTTATAAAAATTTAACTTGAGGGGGAAAAAGCATGAGTATAATTGTTCAAAAATATGGTGGAAGTTCAGTAGCAGATACTGATAAAATAAAATCGATTGCAGAAAATATAATAGAACGAAGAAAAGAAAATCCACAAATGGTAATAGTTGTATCTGCCATGGGTAAATCTACTGATGAATATATAAAATTGGCTAAAGAATTGAGTAATGAACCTAGTAAAAGAGAATTGGATGCCTTGATGTCTACTGGAGAAATGATTTCAGCTTCTTTATTATCAATAGCATTAAATGCACTTGGATGTAAAGCTGTAAGTTATAATGCCTATCAATTAAATATAAAAACAAGTGGTCTTCATGGAAAGTCTCAAATTGATGATATAAATGTAAATAGAATTAAAAATAGTTTAGATAAAGGAAATGTTGTAATAGTAACTGGATTTCAAGGAATCAATGAAGATGGTGATGTAACTACTCTTGGAAGAGGAGGTTCAGATACGTCTGCTGTGGCCCTTGCAGTTAAATTAAATGGAAAATGTGAGATATATACAGATGTTGATGGAATCTATTTTACAGACCCAAGAAAATATTCAAAAGCTAGTAAACTTGATGAGATTGAATATGAAGAAATGCTTGAGTTAGCAAGCTTGGGAGCACAAGTAATGCATTCGAGAAGTATAGAACTTGCACAAAAATATGGTGTTGAAATTTATGTTGGACGTACATGTGGTACAGTAAAAGGAACATATATAAGAGGGGGAAAAGATATGAAATTAGAGGATAAAGTAATAACAGGATTAGCTACTAGTGATGATGATAGCTCTATAACAATCAAAGATTTTAAAGCAGAAAATATATCTAGTTTATTTGAAGATATAGCAACTATAGGTATAAGTGTAGATATGATAAGTCAAACTGCACCTATTTTAGATAAAATAAGTGTATCATTTACAGTTCCAAAAGAAGAGTTAGGAGAATGTAAGAAGATAGTATCTAAGTACACAGATGAAGAACATGTAGTGATTGATAATAATATCACTAAATTCTCTTTAGTAGGTCTTGGCATGAAAAATACTTCTGGAGTTGCTGCTAAAGTATTTAAAATATTCAATGAAAATGGTATAATGATAAAACTTATAACTACATCAGAAATTCGTATAACATGTGCTATAAACTCTGATGATAAGCAAGTAGCTATAGAAAAAATCGCAGAAGTATTTAATATATAAAATTTGGGGAGGATACTATGAAACTTCATGGAACTATGACTGTAAATGATAATGAATTATATATTGGAGGAGTGAGTTGTTTAGAGCTTAGTAAAAAATATCAAACTCCACTTTATGTATTTGATGAAGCTTTGGTAAGACAAAATTGTAGAGAATATGTAGAATATTTTAAAGCCAAAGATGGGAAAAACAAGGTTGCTTATGCAGGTAAAGCTTTTTTACCTCTTTACATGTGTAATCTTATAAATGAAGAACAAATGTGCCTAGATGTAGTTTCAGGAGGTGAATTATATACAGCTTATAAATCGAATTTTCCTATGGAAAAAGTTTTCTTCCATGGAAATAATAAGACTAAAGAAGAAATAAATATGGGATTAGATTTAGGTGTAGGTAAATTTGTAGTAGATAATTTTTATGAATTGGATTTGATTGAAAAGTTATGTGAAGAGAAAGGTAAAACTCAAGAAATATATTTTAGAATAACACCTGGTATAGAAGCTCATACACATGATTATATAAAAACTGGACAGATAGATTCTAAATTTGGATTTGCCTTAGTAAATGGAGATTTATTTAGAGCAATAGAAAAATTGAGTGAATATAAGAATATCAGGCTTGTTGGTCTTCATGCTCATATAGGGTCACAAATATTTGATGTAGAGCCATACATAGATACAGTGGACATAATGATGAATTTAGTAAAAGAAATAAAAGAAAAATTTAATATACAGTTAACAGAAATTGACTTAGGCGGAGGCGTAGGAGTTTATTATAGTAAAGAAGATAAGCCTAAAACTATAAAAGAATTCTGTGAGACTATAATCGCTAAAGCAGAAAGTTCATGTAAAGAGCTTGGGATAGAAGTGCCTATATTGGTAATAGAGCCAGGTAGATCAATAGTTGCAAATGCAGGAAGCACATTGTATACAGTAGGCTCAATAAAAGATATAAAAGATGTTAGAGTTTATGTAAGTGTAGATGGAGGTATGACAGATAATGTAAGACCTTCTCTGTATCAAGCTAGTTATGAGTGTAGTATTGTAAATAAAATTAACCATGAGACTATGAATCATGTAACAATAGCTGGAAAATGTTGTGAAAGTGGAGATATATTAATTGGAGATATAGATATAATGGACATTAAAAGTGGAGACATACTTATAACGACATCAACAGGTGCATATGGGTATTCAATGTCTTCGAATTATAATAAAATACCAAGAGCAGCAGTAGTATCAGTATTTGATGGAACTGATAAGATAATATGCAAGAGACAAAGTTATGAAGATTTATTAGCTTTAGAGATATAGAATAAAAATTAAATATTAAAGTTTATTATAAGTAGGTTTGCTAAGATGTATATGGCTCTAAATTAATTTTTAGTTTGTTATAGTTATCCATAGCATATCTACTTATTTTTTCTTTTACTAACAAATTTCTCGTAATAAATATAAAATATTTTAAAAACTTCCTAATTATGATAAAATTTAAAGTATATAACAAGGAGGGGTTTAATGAGAGGAAGAGTAATTTTATTAATATCGATATTATCTATATTTCTTGTAGGATGTTCATTTAATAATAAAGATGAAATAAATTTAACTGAGCAAGGAAAAACGTACTTAGAAAAACATGACTATAAAAAAGCTATGGAATCATTGTCCTCTGCATTAGAAGAAGATAATACTAATGAGAATGCAAGAGCTATGTACATGCAAGCTATGAGGATGTCAAATATGACTGAGTTTGAAGAAGCAAAAAATTATGAGGATGCAATTAAGGAACTTAAGCTTATAGAGAAAATAAAAAATGGTTCATCTGTTATTAAAGAAGAAGCAACTAAAAAGAAAGAAGAATTGACTAAATTAGAAAAAGAACAAAATGAAGCAGAAGAACAAAGAAAGAAAAAGGCAAAAGATACAGCAGGAGAAGATAGGTATAGAGTAGAATCAGATGCAAGGAAAACTTCTTATAGTAGAAATAATAAAACTAATAAATCTAGTTCTAAAAATAACAGTAAAAAATCAGATGATGATAAATCTGATAATAACAGTTCTTCTCAGAATCAAGAAAAACCAAATAATAATCCAACACCAACACCACCTTCGCCAGAGAGTAGTGGAGGAGCAGAGAGTGGTGGAAATTCTCAAAGTTCAAATAATGAATAAATGTAAAATGTGTATATATTTTAATAAATAAAATAGGCATTGTAAAAAATTAACCCTTAGCAAATTGTTTTTGCTAAGGGTTAATTTTTTATAAAAGAATTTAATAGAAAGTAGCTAATTTTGAACCTAGAAATTAAAACTATAATAAATATAAGCTATTGTAGTCGTTTATCTATATATTTATCAACATAAGTTTTTATAACAGCTGCTATTGGAACTGAAAGAAAAACACCTATAAAACCAAATAGAGATTGTCCTATTAAAATTGCAGAAATTACCCATATAGCTCCTATACCAACTTGATTGCCCATAACTTTTGGTTCTATAAAGTTTCCATCTAATTGTTGTAATATAAATATGAATATAACAACCCATATAGTTTTTTGTGGATTATATAAGATTGTCATGGCTATTGGAGGTATTGCACCAATAAAAGGACCAAAATACGGTATTATATTACCTAAGAATATTATTGAAGCTAAAAATAAAGCATTTTCTATTCGAATAACAAATTGAAATCCTAAGAATGCAATTATACCAATAATAAGAGAGTCTAATATTCTACCAATCAAATAATCGTAGAAAATGTCATGAGTGGTTCTAAAGAATTCTATAATATCATCTGCTTTATTTCTATTAGTAGAAGAGTATAGCAATTTTTTAAACCCTAATGCAATTTTTTCTTTGTCATATATAATATATATAGACAGTATAAATCCCATTGTCATATTAAATAACATAGAAGATATACTAAGTGTATAGACTAATAAGTTTTTAGGAATTTTACTAATAAAATCATTTGCCTCTTTTAGTAGATTATCTAAGCTATGTTGTATGTGAGGAATTAAAGTTTTTAAAAAATCTATGTTTGACATATTTTTTTCTATAAAATTGTTTATATAATCAGTGTACATAGGCATTTCATTTATTAACCTGTTTAATGTATTAGCAATTGATGGAATTAATAATCTAATGCCAAAAGCTAAAATAAGACCTATAAATATATAGGCTAAAAAAATGGCTAAAAGCCTATGTGTTTTAAATCTTATTTCAAAAAGCATTACTAAGGGATTTAAAAGCAAAGCAAGTAAAATAGCTAGAAAAAATGGGCCAAAAAACTTTAAGAATCCTTCAATGCTAGATATAAAATCTGATGGAGTATTAACAAATTTAAAAAATAAAATTCCAATAAACACAACTATTAAATAGTATTTTACATTTTCTTTTGAAATAATAATCACTTCCTTAAAATAGTGTTTAATCAGCTATTACATATTAATAGTATGTGAAAAGAAATTACAATTATTTAGGAAAATTAAATAATTTTTTAGCTTGTTTTTAATTGAGGTCTAGTATAGTATAATAATGTAGCAAAATTAACATTGATAAAAATATAAAATAACATATAATTTAAGATAAGGAAGGATTATGTATGAGAATTAATAAGTATATAGCTTCTTGTGGGATTGCATCTAGAAGAAAAGCAGAAGAAATTATTCTTGAAGGAAGAATAAAGGTAAATGGAAATATAGTAAAAGAGTTATCATTTAATATTGAAGAAGAAAAAGATATAGTGGAATTTGATAATAAAAAAGTAAAGCCAAGTGAAAAGCATATATATATAGTATTAAATAAGCCAGAAGGATATATAACTACAGTAAAAGACCAGTTTAATAGGCCAAGTGTAATAGATATACTTAAAGATGTAAAAGAAAGAGTGTATCCAATAGGAAGATTAGATTATGAAACAAGTGGATTATTAATACTTACTAATGATGGAGACTTAACATATAAACTTACTCATCCAAAACATGAGATTGGCAAAACATATGTAGCAAGTGTTAAAGGGCTTATAAGTAATGATGAAATAAGACAGTTTGAAAGAGGATTAAATATAGAAGATTACACAACAGCACCTGCTAAAATAAGAGTAACCAAAGAAAATAAAGAAAAGAATTATTCTGTGTGTGAAATAACTATACATGAGGGAAGAAATAGGCAAGTGAGAAAAATGTGTAAGGCTATAAATCATCCAGTTTTAAATTTAAGAAGAATTTCTGTAGGTAAAATAGTATTAAAAGATATAAAAGTTGGAGAATATAGATACTTAACAGAAGATGAAATAAAATATTTAAAGTCAATAAAATAAGATAACAGTGAAATAAAGCTAATAGTAGGGAGAAATGGTATTATGGCATACGCGAAATATTTAACTAAGATTACAGATATAAATAAATTTTATTTAGAAAAGATTATAAGTGAAGGCGATATAGTAATCGATGCGACTATGGGAAATGGATATGATACAATATACCTAGCTGAGAAGGTTGGAGAAGAAGGGTTTGTATATGCATTTGATGTACAAGAGGAAGCAATAAAGTCTACAAGTAAAAAAATAGAAAAAGAAGGCTATATAGACAGAGTAAAACTAATATTAGATGGTCATGAAAATATGAATAAATATATAAAAGAAGAAGTTTCATGTGTTTTATTTAATTTAGGGTATCTTCCAAGAGCAAAACATTCAATTATAACAAAACCAGATACAACTTTAAAAGCTATAAAATTGAGTTTAGAAATGTTAAAAGAAAACGGAGTAATAAGTATCGCTATATATACAGGGCATGATGGCGGTCAAGAGGAAAGAGATTGTATATATAATCTTATCAATAATTTAAGTCAGGATGAATTTAATGTTTTAGAATCTAAATTTTTAAATCAAGTCAATAACCCACCACAATTGATTTTAATTGAAAAGAAAAAATCACAATAAATACTAAAAAAAACTTGACAAGATTCTATTAAGAGTTAATATATATATTGTGACCTCTTAAAAATACTTTAAATAATAAGCATACGATAGTTTGCTTTTAAAATAAAATATATACTTAAATATGCAAAATAAGATGGGAAACTTTTAAATGAGTAAAAATTGAAAAATTTAAAAGAAATATTGAATAAATATTAAAAAATGCAAGGAAAGATGGTATAATAAATTTAATCGAAAGTACTATGTGATGTATAAGGTACAGAAAAGTTAGAATTTTATGAGTTTAAGAAGTTATGATAAAAACTAAGATGAAGTTGAGATAAAAACAAAATAATAGAATTTTTAGAGAAAAAGACAGTATTAACAAAAACAAAATAGTTTATATAACTAAAAGGAGAAAAAAATGGAAGAAACAAATGAAATGAAGGACAGTAAACATTTGATATCGAATATACAATCTCAGTATACGAGATTGAGTAAAGGTCAAAAACTTATAGCACAATATATTTTAAATAATTATGATAAAGTTGCATTTATGACTGCATGTAAATTAGGTGAAACTGTAGGTGTAAGTGAGTCTACTGTTGTAAGATTTGCAAATGCTTTAGGTTATAGTGGATACCCTAAACTACAAGCAGCGCTTCAAGAACTCATAAAAAATAAGCTAACTACAGTACAAAGAGTTGAAATGGCACATGATTATTCCGATGATTTTGCAATATTGAACAAAGTTTTAAAGAGTGATATAGACAATATAAGGTCTACATTAGAAGAAATTGATGAAAGAGCATTTAAAGAAGCTTCTAATAAACTTTTAAGAGCTAGAAAAATATATATACTTGGTATGAGAAGTTCCTTTGTAGTAGCTCAATATTTAGGTTTTTACTTAGATATAATACTTGACAATGTTCATATAATTAGAATGGATATGGGAGATGCTTTTGAGCAGATTGTAAGAATAAATGAAGAAGATGTTATAGTTGCCATTAGTTTCCCTCGTTATTCAAAAAAATCTTATCAAATTGTCGATTATGCTAAGGAAAAGGGAGCACATGTAATATCATTAACAGATAGCTTGTTTGCACCAGTAGCATCACTTGCAGATAATACTCTTTTAGTTAAAAGTAATATGGCTTCATTTGTAGATTCTTTAGTTCCAGCACTTAGTATTTCAAATGCTCTTGCTATATCTGTTGGAATGAAAGAAAAGGAAGATATTAAACAACACTTTGATGATTTAGAACAAATTTGGAAAAGATATTCTGTATATGAGTAAAGTTTGTATATTAATAAACAGTTTGAAGGGTTAAAACATTCAAATCTAGCCCTATTTAAACAAAGATATTATAAAATAACTGACTGACACTTAACTGACAAATTCCTTTTTAGGTTTAACTGACATTTAGCTGACAGTCAGTTTTTTGCTTATCTGAATAACATTTTACTTAAATTATTATAGGCTTTTTTGCACATTTCCTCTAAAACATGAGAATATCTATTCGTAGTTATTTTTATATCTGTATAATCCAACCTTTCAGAAACCACTTTCATATTAGTTACTCCCAAAAGTAGTAAACTAGCACTTGTATGTTTTAAATCATGTATTCTTATTTGTCTCAAATTGTTCTCCTTGATAAATATATGAAAATTTTTTGATAATACATTTGGTAGTCAGGTATTGAAATTTCTATTTAGACAAACTAAGTTATTTTTATTTTATTTTGTTTAAGTTTTTCTATCAATTTTTTTGGAACTGTCAAAATTTCCTTTATGAGGAAGTTTTAAAAAGTTACAAGGATTTTCTGTTATTTCTCTTAATCTATAAGATTCTCTTAATGCAGACCTTACAAATCTATATCTAGTTTTGATACTTTCAGATGTAAACTTAATGGATAATTCATTTTTATCTTAATTCAGATGTCTAAAAATTGAGTGAGGTTTGGTAACTTTACTTACCATGCAAGTAGTGGTTTAATCTAAATTCAATCCCTAGAACTTGCAACATAATATGTATCTCTCTAAAAATACTAAATTCATCCATACTTAGTATTTTTTACTCTTTAGATCATAGTTTTTAGGATAACTATGATACTATATTTGACTGTAAGATAATAAGTTGTTACTATGTAAATAATGATGGTAGTGTCCATATAGAAGTTTTAGATAAGACACTAAAAAATCAGCAAAAATATAAAAAACTTTAATTTAAAAGGATTTAGCTAGTAGACTAGGCTTTTTAATGTGTGATAATAATATGAAAGAAAATAATTAATTAAAGGGGTATAAGTATGAAATGTTCTAACTGTGGAAGTGAAAATATAGAAATAGGTATTTTAACAACTGGAGGTATATATGCTGAAACTATTGGGTTGAAGTATGTAGGAGATGGAAAGTTAGATAAAGTTATAAATAAAACTCTACCTGTACAATCAACTATCTATTCAGATCTATGCTTAGACTGTGGTGAAATAGTGAGAACTTACATAAAAGATGATACCAATAAGAAGTGGTGTAAAGATAAAAAATAGATTAAGTTAAAAGGTCATCTTGATAGATGATCTTTTTTATATTATGGTAATATAAAAGAAAATAATTACTAGGAGGTATGGGTATGTATGAGTATAAATTTTTTCAGTTACCAGCTACACCACTTTTTAATAAAGGTAAGACTATAAATGATGTACGGATACCTATTTTAGAAGAGGAATTTAATAATCTAGGAAAAGATGGCTGGGATTTATTTCAGATAAATTGGATTGAAGGTATTGCTGTATTTAAAAGAGAAATTAAAGAATAAATTAGTGAATAATAAAATAAAAAATAAGGAGTATAACTATGAAATGTCCTAATTGTGGTAGTGAAAATATAGAGCAAGGTATTTCTACAGTTAGCGAATCAGGATTCGTTACATATAGAACTGGTTTAGAATACAATACAAGATTTTCTACTAAGGTATCTAAAACATATTCTGACTTATGCTTAGATTGTGGTGAAATAATTAGAACTTATATAAAGGGTGAGACTGACAGGAATTGGTGTAAAGATTAGAAATAAAAATATATAAGATTTAGACTATCTTTATAGATGGTCTTTTTCTATACAATAAATTAAAAAGAGAATGAAATTATGAAATTTGAAGAAGTATATAAAAAGATTAAGGAATTAATAGAAATTATTTAAACTAATCTTAGTATCTATTGCCTAATAATTAGCTTTATTATTTATTATATGATATAATGTAAAATAGAGATAAGGAAGTGGTTAGTATAGGAATATTAAAAAGTGCTGAATTAGTTAGAAAGATAGCACAAAGAATTGCTAGGGAAAAAGGAATAAGAGAGCAAGAAGCATGAAATGATGCTGTTACAGAGTATAAACAAAAACATAGATACTTAGTCTAGAGAATCATCTTTATAGATGGTCTTTTTTTATGTAAGAAGTTTGTGTAATAAATTAAAAATAAATGTAAAAAATATTATACAACTATAATAAGATAAAGTAATGTTTTTAAGGAGAAAAAGATATGCTTAATCAGTTTAATGAATTTCTTGGTAACTATATAAATATAATTTCTGTAATTGCATCATTTGCATCAATAGCAGCCTTGATTATATCAATTATAGCTTTTATGGAATCTAATAAACAAGCCAAATTGATATTAAAATATAGAAGAAATAATGAGAATAATATGGCTGGTGATTATTATGAAAATGGTAATGGATATATTAGACTTGATTCGAATAAGATAGATGATAAACCTGGTATCTATACTAAGATTCGTAGTAATAACTTAGTTGATTTTGTAATAGAAAATAAAAGTACAATTGTTGCAAAAAGCCCTATATTAAGTTTGAAATTTATTAATATGGAAGTAGAGATTGAAGAAAATAATAACTTTGAACAAATAAATAGTGAGCTTAGATGGCATCCAAAAGATAATACCACAATCCATAAAGGAATAAATTTTAGAATAGAGCAATTTAATTTTAAAAACTGTGTTATCCTTAAAAAAGACGTTTATATAGAGGTGGTATTATCAGCTGATAATATGGAGACAAAAGAATTTAGAATACCAATAAAAGTATATTAAAGAACACTAGTAAGTGTTCTTTTTTTATTTAATGGATTGGAGGCAGTAAATGAACAAAAAAGAAGTTGTTTCTTTAAATTTAGAAGATATAAAACCTTATGAAAATAATACTTTAAAGATTCAATCAAACTCAAGTAAAATCTTTGTATAAATATTATTATATATTTAAAATATTTTTAGAATAATTATAAATTTATATTAATAAACGACTGTAAGAGTACACTTGTTTTATAGTATAATAAATTAATATATTATGCAGGAAATTGAGGAGAGATACTTATGCAGACCTTAGATGTATACATGAAAAAATTATGTCCACAATATCTAATCAAACATAGTGAAATCGTTGATGAAGTAACTGTTGATGTACGTACGCCAACAGAATATGGTAGTATAACTAAATTAGAACATAATATCTCTGTTATTAATGAAAAAGAATATGACTTTCTGCACAGGAATAAACCTATCGCAGGAATTATTGTTTTATATGGTTTAATAAAAAATCGCAAAAAGATAAAAGATAAACTCCTATCTATTAGTGATAATAATAGTAAAAAGATAATAATTGCTTGTTCTAAAGGTAGAATTCGTAGTCCAGTTGTTTGGATGTATTCTAGATATTTAAAAATAGATTCTAAAGTATTATTGGATGGAATAAACTCTCTAAAAAGTAATTCTTAAAAGCGAAAATTTGAGTATTTTGTAATTGTCGAATAGTTTTTGAAGGATATTGACCTTTGAAGTTGAATTTTATACTTTGGAAGAGATTAATATGGATGAAGAGTATTTAAAAGAATATTTATTTTATTATAAGAAATTAAAAGGTAAGAAGAGTAAAGAAGAAAAAATAAATATAGAAAACAATAGAACTGTAGTAGATTTAAATGTTAAAAATAATATGTCGATATGGTTTTATCCTGCATTGGCTTTGTTTATTACAATAGATAGTTTAGCTATACAAGTTTTAGAAAAAATTTCATTTTCTATACTTATAACAATAATAATTTTTCTTCTTATGATGTATTTGTTACGAAAAAATGGAAAATAGCTTTATAATTAAACAACATCTATATATGAAAGGTATGAGCCCTAAAAAGGGCTCTTTTTTTATTCCCAAAACAAACAAAAATGAGGTGGATATATAGCTAGATATGAATACTGGATAACAGAATGGTGAGTATTTGGATGAAGATATGGACTTTACATGTGAGGATTGGGAATTAGTTGAAAAGTTCAATTTAATATCAGGTACAATATAAAATACACATTTATAAATTATAGATGTGTATTTTTTATGTAAAAAAATAAAAATAGAAAACAAGCTGAAATAAGAAAACAAGACCATTATATATTAATCTATGCTAGATAAATAAATTAAAATGGAGTGGTGAAAAATTATATAAGATAGATATTACTAAATGTAAAGCTAGTCAATAGAATCACTTTTCAGATGAGTACAAATAAGAAGGAATTAAAAGATAGAAGGAATAATGGCATGGATATTCAAAGAGATTGCTATTCTACATTTTTAATAATTGATGTTAATGAAGATTTAAAATCAATCAACAGAGAATTATGTATTAACAAATATAATAACTTTAAAATATTACATGATAAAGAAATAATTAGATTAAAATAATTAAAATTAAATGGTTATAAATTGATATCTAGTACGGGGATATAAAAACTATATAGATTGAGAAACGAGCCCAATATAAATGTTAATGGTGTCAACCGATACTTTGTTAATAAAAGTCTTAGAGAAATATGATTAGTGATAATATGTTGTAGGTTATGATTTATTATAACTGAGAGTATTGTAGAAATTCATGTAGTACCTAAGAACCCCACGCCCTTAGGCGTAGGAGTTTCAGTAGGATTCTTTATATTTGCAATCCAAAGAGACATATTTTAAATTAGGAGGAAAATAAATGGATAATTTAATAAGTTTTATATCAGAGTAGTTGCTAATTTTAGTAGTTGCTCTCTTTATTATAGGGAAAGGGTGCAAAAAATATAAATAACTAAATAATAAATATATATACAGTACTATTATTAGCACTTGGAATAGGTTTTTCAGTATGGGTGTTAGGATTAAATCCAACCTCAATCTTACAAATTACAATTTGCTAAGGTATATCAATAGGTATAAATCAAACTTACAAACAATCAAAGGAGGAAAATAAATAATGAAAATAGCAATAGTACCAGGGCATACGCTAACAGGTAAAGGAACAGGCGCAGTTGGTTATATAGATGAAGGAAAAGAAAACAGAATACTAACTGATTTAATTGTCAAATGGTTAAAACAAGGTGGAGCAACTGTATATACTGGTAAGATAGATAAATCTAATAATTACTTAGCAGAACAATGTCAAATAGCAAATAAACAAGATGTAGACTTAGCAGTACAAATTCACTTCAATGCAAATAATAAAACACAAAATCCTATGGGTACAGAAACAATATACAAAACTAATGATGGCAAAGTGTATGCAAATAGAGTAAATGATAAATTAGCAACAGTATTTAGAAATAGAGGTGCGAAATCAGATGTAAGAGGTCTTTACTGGTTTAGTCATACAAAAGCACCAGCAATTCTAATTGAAGTATGTTTTGTAGACAGTAAAGCAGATACAGATTACTATATTAAAAATAAAAATACAGTTGCAAAGCTAATAGCTGAGGGTATATTAAATAAAAAAATAGATAATATTGAGGTGAAACAAATGTATAAACATACAGTAGTTTTCGAGGGAGAAGTTGACAAGGTATTAGCACAAATAGTCAGTTGGAATTATAAAGAGAGTGAATGTTTAGTTTGTGATATAGAAGATTATAAGCCATATCAAACAGAAAATTTATATATTGTAGGGGGAGGAGCATGTAATAAGATAGCTTCTATAACTAAAGAAAAATATACTATGATAAAAGGTAATGATAGATTTGATACACTTTATAAAGTATTAGATTTTATAGATAATGGCTTAAAATAGATAAGATATTTGTATAAATTATTACTATTTTATGATAAAAAATAATTTTTTTAAAATATTAGCCAGTTTTGCTTGTTTATTGACTAGTTATGTAGATTGATTGTAAATCTATCTTTATAGTGCTAGAATATGATTAAATATAAACTAATTGAAGGGGTATGATTGAATGAATTCTAAGAAAATAACATCCATATCATTAGCAACAATTAGTATTATAAGTATTTCTGTTGATAAGCCAAGTATACCAAAAGGTGAGCGTGTTATATTTAGAGTGGATATGCAACAGATAAGTCAGAGGCACCGATAGCTAATAGAACTGTATACTTACTTGAAAATGACTATCCAAAGGAATATACATTGGTAAAAGATATATTCGATATTACTAAAACAGATTCAAATGGGTACTATTCATTTTCTTTTACTGTAAGTTATACATATGGATATCATCCATTCTTTGTTATGTTGTCAAATGGAGAAACTACAGAAAAAAACAATTATCTATTTAATGTCATGAAACAAAAACAAGAACTTAATAATAGAATTAAAGATTTAAAAGACAAACAAGAACTTTATGCTAAAAAAATAAATGAAGCAATTAGAAATTTATTTAAATCAGAAATAGAAAATAAAAATAGTAATGTAGAAGAAGAAAATGAAAATACTATTTTGGAAGAATATCCAATTTCTCTAAATACAGAAGAAAAAGAGGAATTATTAAATACGGATGAACTTAGTGATAAAAACGAAGAAGAAATATTAAATGATGAAAAGTTAGAGGAATTAGAATAAAAAGGTGTCGATAATGAAAAAGAGTCAGAAGAACTAGAACAAAAAAATATTGATAAAGAAGATAAAGAACTTGAAAATTTATTAAAAAAGAAGGTAGCGACTGGAGTTAGTTGTTACCTTCTTTTTTAATAAATTTAAAGTTTATACAGTTATATATCTCTTTCTAATTAAATAATATAAGATTGTTGTTGTAATAGCTACTAATATCATTGCTATTATTGTAATATCTAATCTTCTTGTAAATAAACCTATAGCTATGTATTCAAGACCTATTACATAGCGATAAAGCACTTCCAGTTTAACAGTTCTTTTTCTATCTATATTTCCATACTTTAATTCTAATTTATCTAAATATTCATCACTACAAAAACCAATTTTATGTTTAATTAAGGATATTATTGTAGTTAATATTATAATTCCTACTCCGAGAAGTATAAGATTGATATTTCCAGGATTCATAGTAGATACCTCCTTTAGCATAATAATTTTTTTATGTATGTTGTTTATATTCTTTTGTAAAGAGGAAAGGAAGATAAAATAGTGATACAAATATAAGTCTCTCTAAAATAACATAATGGCTAAATGGCATTTCAGAACTATTACAAATAACATCTAAACTATTAATTAAAGCATGAATTATAGAACAAAACCATATATTTTTAGTTTTCAAATAAACATAACCTAAAAATATAGAAAGTCCAATTCCATAAATTAAATGAATTACACTTCCCATTATTGGAGCATCAGGACTATAGAATGTAAACTGTAGAGGTAAATGCCATAAACTCCAACAAATGCCTACAATTATAACACCTGTTTTTTTGCCAAATTTATCAAAGAAAATACTTTGCAAAAAACATCTCCAGCCATATTCTTCAGATAAAAAAGGATAAATATGTATTAGTGATATTATAGTAAGATTCAGATAAAATAAAATACCATTATAATTAAGATTATTTCTACTTATTATTAATGCAAGGATAATTTGAGAAAGTATAAAGTAGACAATTAATAAAGCACCTATTCTTATATTCTTTAGAATATAGAGTTCTTTTGATTTAAAAGAATGAATAATAAGATATAAACTGCTTATTAAAATTAATATATAATTTATTAATTGAGATTGATTGAGGTTTATTAAGTTAAATGATTTAGCAATAAATAATAAAAAATAACTAAGAAAAAGCAATATTACTAGTGAATAAAACTTATATTCATCATTAGTTTTTCCTTCTGAGTAAAATTTTGCAATAGCTACAGAAGATAGGGGCAATATCATCATGAATGATGCAAAGCTTTCAAGGTCAATAAACTTATTGAAATATAATAGAAAACCTAATAAATAAGTTAAACCAAAAGTTATAGAAAAAAATATTATAATCTGTATTTTCTTTCTTTTTTTATCGCTTTCAATATATTTTGGGTTTAATAAATCAATCCATTTTTCTTGTAAGCTCAATAGAAAAACCTCCTTTAAGATATTATTTTCTTTTTTATAATCATCAACTCATATAAGAGTTATCTTTCTTAATCAAAGTATATCAGTAAGATAAGTACAAAGAGTGTCTAAAATATTACAAATATATATAATAAAAATTAATAATGAGATAATGAATAGCAAAAAAATTAATTATTTTGCTAAGATAGATTCAAATTTCTGAAAATTTATACTATAATTTATATAAACAAGTAGGTGTTCTTATAAAATTAAAAAATTTGTATTATTTGAAATATCAGTATTGATGATTCTTTTAGTTTATTTACAAAGATAAAGAGAAGTGTATCAAGTGCCACTTGGGCTGATTATGTAGATGTTCTTATAGGAACTAGATTTGGTTTAGCATAAAATACAAATATAGAATTTAGGTGTTTTTATGAAAAAAATTATATGGGTTTTATATAGTTTTATAGTTATTACAATTAATTTTACATTAAAAGAAAAAAATTATAACTTTATTTTACTGTCAATCTTTTTTATACTACTATTAATTCAAAATGGAGTATTAAAAACAGGTTACCAAAATAGAGCTACCTTTTATCAAGATAATTATTTTAATGAAAAAGATAAAAATGATGAGATAAAACTTATGACTATAAAGAATTTTATATTTTTGTCATTACCATTATGCTTTAATATAATATTTAACTATTTAACTTCTTAAATTGCATTTAGATTTATTTTAGTAATAGATAAATTAAATTTAAATATTAGATAAAAAGGTAGTAACTATTTAATTATAGTTACTATCCTTTTTGTTGTGGATAAAATATTTAACTGACATTTATATACAATCTAAAATATAGAATGTTGAAAAATCAATGTTTATAGATGAAAATACAAGATAAATCTTATTCCATATATGAGTACTAATATTATAGCTTTTTAAAGAGAAAAACTTATATTAAAGGCTTTGGTAAGCTCCACTGGTATTTCAACCAATCCCATTCTTATGGGCAGAACCGTGTCATACAGGTGTATCATTATACTGTGGTACAGGTTACGGCAAAACAACCGTTCCAAAGGTTATTCACAAATCACTATATAGTCGCTCTCTTGATTAAGGTCATGGCGTATAGTATTTGTTGGCTATCTGTATCACAAACGTATCTATCTACTTTATTCAGTTGTCAAAGAACAGTCGGTATTGATTTGCCTATAAAAGATCACAATAGCTTGTGGGCTTTTATAGACAAATAATTAATGATTCTCAATGTACCAAATAGCTTGATACATGGAGAGAGGGCGAGATTAAGACAAATCAAATCTCAAAATAGCAGTAATTAGTTTTGTTTCTAACATTTGTTTCACTTCTTCCTCTACGTGAATATAAGCATTTCCATGTTCGTCAAATAGAGTTTTTTTTGAAAGGCGAATGATATAGCGTTCAAAGTGTTTTAGTATGACATTGATAGCATCTACATCACCATGAATTGCAAGTAAAATTACTGTAAAAGGTAATACCTCATTGGTATTTTTCATTTCAATGTTCCTCCAGGAGTTCTTTTAACTCTTTTAATGCATTAGTTTTGTGATAATGTACGGTACTTTCTGCTAGATCCATCAATGTTGCTATGTCAGAATTTGTCATGCTGAGAAAGAATGAAAGTAGATTTATATCTTGTTTTCTTTTTGTAAGTTTTCCGATTGCTTGTGCCATTAATACATCTTCAATTCGTATGTTGTAGTCGTAAGAAACCATACAGATGTAGTTAGAATCATAATCATCTAAAATACTCAATTTACTTAATTCTGCAAGTGACAAAGATTCGAGAGATACCAAATAATCATTTCTGCGTTTATTTTCGTCATAAATATCTCTAGCATAGTTACGCAAAACTGTTTTACAGAAACTGTCGAATTGATGTTCAATTGTCTTTTCATCAACCATAAGATTTCACACCCTTTCCATCACAAGGAGTTAAATAACCTTGCTTACTCCTATCACGGTGGGAGGGCGTTAAATCTTCGATAAATTTCAAAAAAAGATAAAAAATACACACTCTGCCTATAGGGCAAAAATGTGTATTCTTTAAAACGTATTTAATTTATATTGGTTGTAAGCTACCACTATATTGATGTATGGAAATATGCATTGGCTAGCTTTTCATAAAAATACAAAGATGCATAAGAAATTAATAGAGGGGAAAAACTTATTCTGTTATTAAAAAGTAGGTTAATTCTAATAAATTCTATTGCGGTCGAATTAAACTATATACATGAAAATCAATCATGTTTCTATTCTTTATTATGGAATTGTGACAGTATTCTTCAATCTTAAAACCACATTTTTCCAATACTTTACTTGACCCTCTATTGTAGGGATATACATTAGCATGAATTTTGTTAAGGTTGTATTTTTCAAAGGCAATTTTGCATATTTCTTTTACTGCATTTGTTGTTATCCCTTTGCCCCAATAGCCCTGTCTTGATAAAAAATAGCATGGCTAAGTTGTTTAACATTTGGAGTTGCCAAACAAAAACTAATAAAATCTCTAGCGTTTTGCTCCGTATAAGGGTGGGGGAAGTTGTCACAAAGATTCTTTGCAATTTCTTTATCATTCGCAAACTCAACTAAATCGGTAATATAAGCATAATTCCACTCTATAAGTTCCATTTTTCTTCTCCTTTTATGAAACAGCTACAAGAAATCTTTCTAAGCCAATACCACTTATCAAACAGCGTTCTTTTTTATTTCCAAGCATTTGATAAGTCCAGTCAACAAATCCACCGTCAACCATTTCAACGGTTTCATTTCCTTGTATGACCGATAATTTGAAATTGATACCTTTATAATAATTATTATCAACATCATCATTATGAATTGATAACTCTATATTAGGAAAAATAAGTTTGATAGTTTCAACCATTCTGTCGAAAAATCCGTCATTATCTTTATATCCGTTTCTTTTGCGTAGAATAATAGAGAAACGAACATTTTCTATTTCACTTAATATATCTTTATAATAGTTTAAGTGCTTTTCTAACAACATTTTTTCACAAGTGTAAGACCCTGTATCTATACCAGATGAAACCATACAATATAAGCCAAAATGTGAATATAAACCTTTACCTACAAAATTTTGTGCTCTTATTGCCCTAGCAGTAGTAGCCATGTGGATAGGTATGGTATTATTTTCTTCTTTTCTTTTTAATTTATCAGCAATAATTATTGCCAACATATTTGAGGGGTCTGCAAGTGTTTCTGTCCCTCGTAGAGCACTTACTACGTTATATTGATCTACGGAGCCAAAAACGCTACAGCTACCTAATGGAGCAGAGGGAGAAAGCATAATCGTCTTGATATCCATATTGAATGCTTTTCTCAATAATTTTGATTCCAAAGCATGAATTTCTTCTGGTTCTATACCGCTAGGGATAGTAAATCTATTTAGTTGGTATGACTTTAGAATATCAGTTGCAGTTAAAGTATTTGCTTGTCTATCAAACACTTCTAATAGAAGTGAGTTCAAATCTGATTTTGATAGAGCTGATAACTTATCAACTATATTCTTATCCCCAATTTTATTTGTAATTCTACTTAAAATATCACTCATAGTTATCCTCCTATACTGTTACTTTCAAAATAATTATAGAATGGTTACAACAACTAATCTAGGTCATTTGACCAAAAATGAAAAAACACTGAATATTTACTATTAAATGTTTTTTTACTTTGGGTTTATTTGATTAAATCTTGAAAATACTGTAATGCAACCCTTTCAGCTTCAACCTTTCGGACAATAGGACTTTGTGATAATTCCTCTCTTAACTCAAGATACAGGTTGATAGTAGCCTGCAATGCATTAACACAGCTTTCATATTCATGGGTAGCAACCGTCTTTTCTAATGCTTCAATATATTGGGGTGCGTCCAATTCAATTTTTCTAACTCCACGAGGTAATTTACCTAAGAGAAGCTGTATTAATGGAGCAAGTACTGATTGTCTTAAAAAAGATAAAAAATCAATTGTTTCAAATAGTTCTCTACGTCCAATCTTAGTGCAAGCGTAATGAACCCAAATCCAAAATCTATCTTCAATCCACTGTAAGTCTGGAGTTGGGAAGTATGCTTCTTTTTTAGAATAAATTTCTGTTATGCAGTTGTTTTCTTCATAGAGAATAACTGAATCTTCAACCCTATCTAGTAAACCATCTAAGGTTGTAAACTTAAAATCAACATGAAGAACAGGGGAATCATAGAGGGAAATTATCAATCGAGGTTCTCCAGCGTGTTCGCCAGTAAAAGCAGAAACTAATGTTCCAAACTGTTCCACAATAAGTAATCTCTCTTCGATAACTTCTTCATAGGATTTATCATCTGCTACAATCAGAAAATCCAAATCAGAATATTCATCTAACGATTTTGTGATATAAGAACCGCTAATTGCAAGTCCTATTATCCTACTATCTCTTTTTGAAAATTCTAATACGTTTTGTATCATTTCCTGTTGTGTTTTAGTCATAATATAACACCTCTCACTTTCTTTTATTAGCTATCAATCCAACATAATTATGCATAGGAGTATTATATAATGAAGAAATAAAAAAAAATAGGTCACTTGACCCGAAATAAAAAAGTATTGAATAATTATTATCCAATACTTTTTTGAAATTATACTTATGTTGTAGGAAGATTCTTTAATACCTCTCGCTGATTAATTACACTAAATCTTTTGTTTTCATAAGCAATTAGATGTTCTTGTACACATTCATTTATAGCACGATTAATGCTTCTAATTGGAGCGTTTACTTCGCTAGCAAGTTGTTTTTTGGTAAGCAGATTTAATTCATTTCTATAATAGTGTAAGGATATACACCTCAGAAGTCGTTCTTTAACACTTAAAGATGATAATTCTTCAATTAATTCAGCATTTACAACTAATTTACTAGATATTTCTCGAATCAGAAATTTTGTAGCTTCAAAATCTCCCCTTAACCAGTTTAAAAAATCATCTCTATGAAGTTTATATACATTACAATCTGTGAAAGCGACAATTTCAACGGGTTTTTTCCCATCATTAAATTGTTCCATTTCTCCAAAAAAACTACCACTTCTATAAAGATGAATAGTTGAGATGTTTCCTTTCACATTTAAGATGAATGCTTCTGCAATACCGTCAATCATAAGAATTACATATTCATTTTCTTGCTCAGCAAAAAGAATAGTCTCTTTCTTTTTATACGTTTTTTTAACAAGCTTCTTTTTAATATCTTCATTCATAAAATCAATTAAATGCATATTCATCCCTCCTTACCAAATCTTTGATTAAATTATATCATCTTTCAATTAGTTAGGTAAGATAGTAAAAATATATTTACATAGAAACTATTCGATTATTATTTTCCAGTTGTCATTTTTCTGCAAAGTAAGCTCAAACTGGGAAAGCTGTGTAACTTTGGTTTCCTTATCAAGGTATTTCACTGTTACAATAGCGGTCACTTGATTGTTAACTTGTGTATAAACAGGATTCACAAGTTCCACAAATACATAATCTTTATTAATTACATCAAGTGCTTGATTACTTACATAGTAAGATAGCTCTTTTTCTGTTGCAGTAGGATAGAGCTTGAAGAATGTGTCTAGGAAACTATTAATTTCCTCTGTTGTATTTGCGTCCACCGTTCCTTCACTATCAGAAAGTACAGGCTCATAGCTTGCCTTTTGTGGCTTGCTGTCAATGGTAGGGTTCTTAATAATTACCATATTGCCTACTTCATCTACATAGACAGTAACAGTATAGGTGGAAGCGATATTCTTTTTGTTCTCGCCCTCTGAAATCTGTTGTCCTACTGAAAAGAGTACATCATAGGCATTTTCATTGTTCTGTGTCACACTCCATACTTGAAAGCTGTTAACAATAGAACTAGTAGGAATATCCGAGCGAACCATTTCAGTATTCAACTGTTGTAGGTTTTCAGTCAGATAATTCTTCAAATGTTCAATTCGTTTGTCCTGTGAATCTTGCGACTGTTGCCATGAAAAATATTCCTTGCTAAAGGATTCTACAAAACTCTCAATGCTATTCGTATCAACAACCTGTTTCTCAATGATTTCTTTTTCATGAACGGTGTGCATATCAATGGCTGTAAAGTTCTTATAAATTCCAAAGCTCATACTTCCTATCAATAATACCCATAAGGCAATCGTGAGCTTTTTATGTGTTCCCACTTTGATAGTGGGAATCTGTTTTTGCTTCTTTGGTTTGTCTGGTTTTTCTTTTCGTTCAATTTTGATTTTCATTTTATTAATTCCTTTCTATTTGATAATGCGTCCAGCTCCAATTAAATGAGCTTGCCAATAACTGTCGGTAAGGTTGGTATATCCAATCGGATTCCCTGCATGGTACATTTGGTTATTACCAACATAGATTCCAACGTGCGTCACATAACTACCAGCGTCATAGGTCGAGTGGAAAAAGACTAAATCGCTAGCTTTGGCTTCGGATAAGGGGATATGCTGTGTTGCGTCATATTGAGCTTGTGCAACTCTAGGAAGTTGAATCCCAGCTACGGCATAACTCCATTGTGTCAATCCGCTATAATCAAATGAAGTAGAGGGAGAAGAACCACCAAAGACATAAGGGTAACCCTCATATTTCAGTGCTTCATTCATAATCGCTTGCACGGTTTCATCATCAAACTGGACTGGTGTAAGGTATTGTGAAACAAGTAATACATAGAACTGATTTCCGTAGTTGTATCTCCAACCACCATTTATAGGGATTGCGATAGGATTTTTGTAATCAACCTTTACACCACCAGCTTTATCCTTTGAAAAAGATTCTGCCAGTTCATAGTTGTATTTCTTTCCATTGCTAGCTACATAATTGATGAAGCCACCGCCATAGTTATAAGACTGAATGACGGTATTAATATCACAGCCGTTGCTTTCAGCACTGGGTAGTAGCTCACTAAAGTATTTACACCCCTGTTTAATAGATTCTTCTGTACTAAGACTGTTCGGTGGAAGTCCTAAAGATTCTGAGAATTGCATAACATCTTCGGCAGTTCTGCCAGATTCCACCTGCATAATTGCCAGAATGTAATTGACGTATTCTTCAATGCCAAACTCTTTACAATTCCATCAAGTCGCCCATTTTTTCGCCTGCTCTTGTTCCAGCAGAACGATTTTCTGGATTCTGTTTTGTAGAAGTGGAACGGTTGGATGTTGATTCATTCCCATTCTCATTTTGTCGTTCATGGTTAACTTTCGTTGTCTTAGTAGGAGCAGGAGCTTCTTTCTCTTTACCAGAGCGACTACCTTTACCAATCGCTCGACTAACATTTCTCTGTAATCGTCTTGATTGACGATTTAAGAACATTCTATGTTTACGGAACATTTGACGCCCCATACCTTGAGAGTCATTACTTTGTAGAGCGAACATATTCATGATATCTCCCAGCTTGAAGTAGATTCCTGCAAAGGTCACTATCTGCAAGAACATAATCATGAAAAATGGAGAAGAACCAGCAAGGGAATACAACATAGTTGAAATACTAAAAGCCACTGTAATAATCAAAGTCAACCCAGCCCTTGTCATGATAACGTTGAATAGCTTCATGATTGCTTTTCTTCCCATACCATCAAAGCTAGGAATCATATTTAAGTACCATCTTCTTTATAGATTCCATAGACTGCACCTTTTAAGGAGTAGTTTTGATTGAACATAGTCGTGCCAAATTCTTTTCCTGTTTTAGCAGGAAGAACCTGTCCTAATTGTTCTTTGTTATTTAACGTAACTTTGACTGTTTCATTAGGCTTAATAACAACTTTCTTGATGAAATAGCCGTTAGGAGCGGTTACCTCTGTAACGGTTACAGTTGTACCCTCTGGAATATCATTGATAGTTGTTAGACCGTTTGAATCTGTGACAACTTCTTTAGATGTTCCGTTGTATTCAAATTTCAGTTTTGCATTAGATAAAGGTTTTCCTGTATCTTCATCAATCTTTGTAGTTTGCACATTGCCTAGCTTGATAACATCAACCTTAACAGTAGCTTGCTTTGAACTTTCTAAGTGAAACTCAACAAGGGTTTGATGTTGCGGTTTTGTATAAACAATAGAAGTACCAAGCTCACTTTGAGGTACTTTACGATAAGTGATAGAACCGTCATTTGAACTTGCACTAGGTGTAATTGTGATGGTATTTCCATTTTGTTGTAAAGTAGCGTTTGTGTTGTTAGATTCTAAAGTCATACCACTTAGAACACCGTTAGAATCTGTCAACGTAATACTATCGCCAACTGTTACTTGTACTTCTTGATTGTTCCATGATGGCAGCGTATCATGACTGTTTACCATTGCCATGATTTCAGCTTTTCTCTGATGATAGTTTGGGATTGTACTAGAGATATATTGGTCGCCTAATTCTTCCCATATCATTACTTGTGTAACGACATAATCATAATGAGATTGGCTTGTATTCGTGTAACTGTAATAAACTATTTTTGAAAGAATATCTTTCTTAGGAGCGATATATGATTCTGGAATATAACCACCACCTGTCGTAGTGAAGATTCCAGATTCTACACAGAATACTTTCTTTCCGTCCATCTTCATAACATAAATTGGATTGTGCGTGATTGCATAACCTAAGTGTGGGCTTACTCCTGTATAACTATATTCAGTCGGTTCGTTTAGAACCAATTCACTAGCTGAAACAGAGGTAGGGTTTGTTAAAAACGTACTGCAGACAGTTACTAAAACCATGATATAGGTTGTTAATTTTCTTAATATACTTTTCGATTTTGTTTTCATAGTATTTCCTTTCATAGTAATTTTGCATGAAAAAAGACGCTCAATTAAGAACGCCTGCAAATAGAAAAGGAACACCTTTTTTCGTGTTCCATGTTCTATAAAATATTTAGTTTTTTTTTGATACAATACTGATGTGTTAATACCATATCTTTGCATTTCTAGGACTTATCAACGTATCAAGGCTCATTCGGTAGTAGTAAATTAGTAGTAAAATGGCTTTGTTAGTCCTGTATATATGCGGATAGGTACTGTGTTCTAGGGGATAATCAGATTTTTAGTATGTTTTTATTTTAAAAAAATAATAAATCTTTTAGCTATCTTTTTCTATACAATAAAACTTAAAATCAAGTTGTTAGAAGCCTTATAAGGGTTAAGTATGACCTAATAAGTATGCCTTTTCAAGTTACAGAATAGGTAGAGAACGAAAGATGAAAGTTGTTTCTTGACATAGTTAACCTGATATGCAACAATAGTTGTATAACGTATGTGATTAAAAATTACCTATAAGGAAGTGAAATTTAATGCCACCTAAACCAAAAATAACAAAAGAAATGATTTTGAATATTGTATTGGAAATTACAAGAGAAACAGGTTTTGAAACTGTAAATGCGAGGAGTATAGCCAACAAATTACAATGTTCTACTAGACCAATCTTTACTTGCTATGAAAATATGGATGAATTAAAAAACGAATTTCTTTCTTTTGCATATGAATACTACAATCAGTATGTTACAAATTATCATAATTCTGTAGATGTTAGTCCCTATTTAATTCTTCCTCTTTCATATATTGAATTTGCTCAAGAAGAAATACATTTATTTAAGTTATTATTTATAAATGATATGGATTTGAATATGACAGAGGCAAAAGACTTTTATAATGAAATTGACAATGAGAAAAGGGCAAGAATTTTTTCAGAAACCATTGGGATAGAATTAGAACGTGCAAAAGTAATATTTTTGGATTTATTCCTTTATACACATGGCATAGCAGTCTTAGTAGCAACGAAAAAATTAACATTAGATAGAAATAGTGCTGAAAAAATGGTGAGAAATATATTGTCAGCTTTTATAAGACAAGAAAAAACAGATTGAAATTTATCTATTTGATGTTTAATAACTAATATAGAAGGAGTACAATATGAAAACAAACAAATATTTAAATGATTTTTATAATAATTATGATGAGGATAGTAGACTAGAGTTAAAGCATGGATCAGTTGAGTTTCTTACAACTATGCATTATATTGAGAAGTATATAAAACCTAATGACCATATTCTTGAAGTTGGGGCTGGAACTGGACGATATTCTCATGCACTAGCACGTCAAGGATATGTAGTTGATGCAGTAGAGTTAGTAGAGCATAATATAGAGATTTTCAATCAAAATACACAATATGATGAAAATATAACTGTTACTCAAGGTAATGCCCTGGATTTATCTGCTTTTCCTGATAACGAATATGATATGACATTGCTATTAGGGCCACTATACCATCTTTATAGCATAGAAGATAAACAACAAGCTCTTAGCGAAGCAATTCGTGTAACAAAACAAGGAGGAGTGATTTTCTCTGCATATGTAATATCTGATGGATGTCTTATTGATGAAGGGTTTAAACGAGGTAATATCAATGTTACTGAATATATTGAAAAAGGATTAATTGATTCTCTAACATTTGACACCAAATCCGAGTCTAAGGATTTATTTGAACTTGTCCGTAAAGAAAACATTGACAATTTAATGTCCATATTTCCTGTAACTCGATTGCATTATGTTGCATCAGATGGTTGTGCATTATTTATGCGTGAAGCAGTAGATGAAATGGACAATGAAACATTTGCATTATATTTGAAATACCATTTTGCTACTTGTGAACGTGAAGATTTATTGGGTGTTACAAGTCATGCGATTGATATATTCAGAAAATAAGTATATAGATTTTAATTTAGATGCACCTTATAAATTGATGGTTATTCTTTATGAATTTATACCAATGAATACAGTTTTGAAAATATTATAAAAGTATAATTGTTTTTGTTGAAATATTACATAACTTAGACTACTATTAAAGAAAAGGTATTGGAGGATATAGACATGATTATAAGTACTGGAGATATTAAAGAAGAATATGGGGTTATAGATGCCATATTTGCAATAGATTCTCATAAGGAAGGAATTTTTAGAAGTGCAGACCCAAACTCAGCATTTAAAGGAGTAAAAGAACAATTAAAGAAAAAATGTGAACAATTAGGAGGAAATGCTGTAATTAATTGTCAATTTGAATATCGTATTGCTGTGGCAGATGGTTTTGCAAGCAAAAAACAAGTTGTTGAAATATTTGCATATGGAACAGCTGTAAAAACTTTATAAAAATAGATATTTATAGAAAATTTTTTTGACTATTTATACATTTTTGATTACCAGTCAGATGATAAATATTGAATATTTAGAAAATTTTGTTTATTATTGCAAATAAAAATATATTTTTTTATTTTAAAAATAAATAAATAGGTGATTTTATGAATCTAGATTTTAACTACTATGGTACATACCTTGCAGCAAAGTAGCTGGTTATAATGCCTCTGATGCAAATATAATTGCTTATGTTGTTCAATATGTGGATGAATCAACTAACAGTATAATTCTTGAAGATGTAAACTTTACACTTTCTACAGTACAAACAACTTTAGAATTTGAAAAATAGTATGCAGATTTTACTTCATGGAGTTATATATGATGGAAATTGTGAAGCTCCATTACATGGTGAACCTTTTGGAGGTAGTAAGATATCTATAGATTTAGATAATGATGACTATATAGTTAAAATAAGTGGGTCTATAGGGTGGCTTACTAGTTTGACAATACCAGCAAGAACAATAGGTAAAATTACATTTTTAACTAAAAAAGGAAACACTATAATAACAGGAAAAGAATTAGTATTTAAAAAATATGGAAAATTTACTTTAGAGCCAGAGTCAGGTAAACAAATATTTGAATTTCAGGGTTCTTACTCAGTACATAAATTTAAACCAGAATATAGCAAAAGATATTTAGATTGTTTAGGAATTACTTGTATGAAATAGTTATATGAGAGAATTTTCAAAAACTAAATTAGGAGTATTTATTTAATATATATAATTAGAAGGTATCAACTAGAGTTAGTTGTTACCTTCTTTCTTTTTTAATAAATTTAAAGTTTATAGAACAATATATCTTCTTCTAATTGAATAATACAATACTCCTGTTATAATTGCTACTACTACTATTATTGTAATTTCTAATCTTCTTATGAATAAACCTATTGCTATATATTCAAAGCCTATTAAATAGCTATAAAATATCTCTAGTTTAACAGTTCTCTTTCTATCTATATTCCCATATTTTGATTCTAATTTATTAAAATATTTTTCACTACAGAAATTAGTTTTATGTTTAATAAAATATCTTATTGTAGTTCCTATTATAATCCCTATTCCAATAAGTATAATATTGATATTACCAAAACTCATAGTAGGTACCTCCTTTAAAATTTAATAAAATAGAGCTGAGTTAAATTTTATTTTTTTTAGTAAATAAATGTGCTAAAAAATAAAATATACAAGCTCCTATTAGCATTCCAAATATGGTGTCAATTTCTATTTTCTTTTTAAATATAAAAATAAGTATCAAATAAGAGATAAGTATACCTAATATGTAGTATAGGAAAAAAATTGAAAGCTTTCTTTTCATACAATCACCAACTCGTATAAGATTTATTTTCCTTAATTAAAGTATAGCAGTAGTATATAGATAAAAAGCGTCTAAAATATTACAAATATATACAATAAAAAATAATAATGATGTAGTATATATCAAAAAATTAATTGTAAAGATGACATACAATAAACGTAATTTACCTGATAGATATTCTAGATATAAAATAACTAATGTTAGTAAAGGTGATAAAAATATAATTTATGTACTTTTGAATAAAAATCATCATTATAAAATATGGTAAGTTAATTTATATTTGTAAATAAAAAATAAAATTAAAAAGTTTTATATAAAAATTATTATATACTTCTTTGGGGCTGCATGATTTGTAAAAGAATACCTATGTTGTTGGAAACTTTAATATAATTTTATAATCTATAACATATTTGGATAAACTATGTAATGAAATAAAAGGAGGTATAAGCAAATGGAAAATTCTATGTTTTGCTATCAATGCGAACAAACAGTAGGTGGAAAAGGATGTACAAAGATAGGAGTTTGTGGTAAGACACCAGAAATAGCAGCACTTCAAGATTTATTAATTTATCAATTAAAAGGTATAAGTTGTTATGCTAAAGTTCTTATAGATAATGGAGAAGAAATAGATAAAGAAATAGTTTCTTTTGTAGAAAATAGTCTGTTTACAACTTTAACGAATGTTAATTTTGATGGTGATGTTCATGAAGAGATGCTTAGAAAATCACAAGAAATAAAGCAGAGATTAAGAGAAAAAATTAAAGAGCCTATAAAAAGTAATGAATATACTGAATATAATTTGAGTGATACAAGAAGTCAAATATTAGAAGATGCTAAGAGAGCAGGAATAATGTTTGATGAAAGTCTAAATCCTGATATACGTTCACTTAGAATGACAATACTTTATGGATTAAAAGGTATAAGCGCTTATGGACATCAAGCTAGAGAACTTGGATATTATAATAATCAAGTAGATGAATTTTATTTTAGAGCACTATCATCAATTACAGATGATGACTTTTCTTTAGAAAACTTAATAACATTGACTCTTAAGACTGGAGATATGAGTGTTGCTGTAATGCAAAAACTAGATGAAGCTAATACTACCATTTATAAAAATCCAGAACCTCATAAAGTAAATGTCAACATAAAAAAAGGACCTTTTATAATAGTATCAGGTCATGATTTAAAAGATTTAGAAACATTACTTAAACGAACTGAAGGAAAAGGGATAAACATATATACTCATGGAGAAATGATTCCTTGTCATGGATATCCAGAATTAAATAAATACTCTCATTTAGTGGGTAATTTTGGTGGAGCATGGCAAGACCAGCAAAAAGAGTTTGATTCTATACCTGGATGTATATTAATGACAACAAATTGTTTAATGAAACCTAGAGATTCTTATAAAGATAGAATTTTTACAACTAGTGTTGTTGGATGGGATGGCGTAAAGTATATTGGTAAAAATGAAAATGGAGAAAAAGATTTTAGTGAAATAATAAATAAAGCATTAGAATTAGGCGGATTTAAGGAAAGTGAAGAGCCACATGAAATATTAGTTGGTTTTGGACATAATGCTACATTAAGTAATGCACCTGCAATAATAGATGCAGTTAAATCTGGAAAGATAAGACATTTCTTCCTGATTGGAGGATGTGATGGAGCAAGACCTGGTAGAAATTATTATACAGAATTCGCTAAACAAGTACCAAAGGATTGTATAATTTTAACTCTTGCATGTGGAAAATATAGATTCAATAAGTTGAATTTTGGGGAAGTGGCTGGATTACCTAGATTGCTAGATGTTGGCCAATGTAATGATGCTTACTCAGCAGTGAGAATAGCTTTAGCTTTAGCGGATGCATTTGACACAGATGTAAATAGTCTACCTCTTTCAATAATATTGTCATGGTATGAACAAAAGGCAGTAGCAGATTTGTTGGCATTATTATCACTAGATATAAAAAATATATATTTAGGACCAAGTTTACCAGCATTTATAAGTCCAAACGTACTACAGTATTTAGTTGACACATTTAATTTGATACCTATTAGTACTCCTGAAAAGGACTTAGCAACATGTTTAAATGTTCCAGCAAAATAACAATAATTGTAGATTATAATCAAAAAAGAGTGTATTTAAACACTCTTTTTTAATCGTTTTCATCTTCTACATATTCAAGTATATCTCCTGGTTGACAGTCTAAAGCTTTACAAATTTCATTTAGAGTAGTAAATCTAATGGCTTTTGCTTTTCCAGTTTTTAATATTGATAAATTAGCATTTGTAATATCTATTTTTTCGGCTAAATCTTTAAGTGATATTTTTCTTTTTGCCATCATTACATCCAGATTAACTATAATTGCCATAACATCACCTCTATATTGTCAAGTCATTATCTTCTTTTATTTTTATAGCTTTATCAAATGTTTCAGCAATTACAAAACACATTAGTGCAAATATAAAAGAAATAACCATAAGTGGTGAAATACCACCATTATCACTTCCAAAGATTATTATATTGTTGGTATTCAAACCATAGCCATTGATACATTCAATTATGGTATTTACTAATAAACAATATCCCATTATTTTAAATCTCTTTACATTTTCAAATATAAAAGGTGAGTATTTAGTACTATTAATTATAAATATCAAGAACAAAATGACTATAAAGTAGTCAGAAAAATATAGTATTCTCGCAATTAAAGTAATTAATTTGTCAGAACTAAAATCATATAAAAACATAGGTATCATACACAAGAATGTTATACCAGCAACACCTAAAATTGATAATATAAAATATAGAAAGACTGATAAAATGTTACTAAAAAATTTTGTAATCATAAAAAATATTTTCTCCTTAACATAGATTATATTATTGATTATAATATATAATTTATTGTTTTTCAATAATAAATTATTGACATAACATATGAATTTATTATAATATATATTAAAAATAAGAATGTATAAGGTGGTAAGTTTATATGAAAAGGAATATAAGTTCTAAAATATTAAATAATATTGTATTGGTTGGAATAATTTTGACTTTATTATCACTTACTTTAGTGCCATTAGTATTGACTGCATATTTTAAAAGTGGTGTAGGTATTAAAGATACAAATATACCAACTGTTATATCAGTAGCTATATATATATGTGCTATCCCATATGTTGTGTCATTGTTTATATTAAAAAAATTATGCAAATTACTAGCAATCAATAAACCATTTTCAAAAGAAATACCTAAAGATTTAAGAAAAATATCTGTATGTGCATTTAGTGAGATTTTTATATTTAACTTTGTAGTAATAATATTATATTATTACTATGATATCTATTTATATGCAATTACTATAATACCTTCAGTTATAGTATCCTTTATTTCATTATCAATAGGATTTTTGACTTTAGTTTTATCAATTTTACTTGAGAAAATTATTGAAATAAAAGAGGAAAATGATAAAACTATATAGTATACTTAAAATTTGAGTAATAAAATTTTTACTATGATTATTTTATAGTTAATTTTATTAGATTTATTTAATATCATAAGCTTAGTGTTACAATAAAGATGAATATCTTAATAAGAAATAAAAGATTGGGTTTTATATATAACTGTAATTTATTGATAGTAACAAGTCAAAATTATCTAGAGTATAGAAGAGAGAGGAAAAAATAATATTTGTACCTCTCTCTTCTATGTCAATTAGTTGTTCATTATTGCTTACAGTTCTGTACACTTTCAAAGTTTTTAAATAATAATTAATGTATTTTCTATATAATTATATTAAATAACATCAAAATTAAAATTAATTAAATAAAGGCTTATAAACAATGTAATCATAATAATATTGTTATTTTCTATTTAAGTGAAGTATTTATCCATTCATATAATGCATTTAGTTCTTCTGGGGTATTAAACCAATGTTTGCTATTTTCAAGAATAGTTAGACTGCAATTAAATTTTTGTACAAATTTCTCTACAACATTGATTTCAGTAAGTTCATCATACTTACCATATAATATTTTTGTTGGGACATTCCATTTAGTAATAGGATGTTTTTTTGCATATAACAGGTATTCCCAAGAAAGAGTATGTCCAAATGAAGTTGGAATAATTAATTCATGTTTAAGTTGTTCTTCTGATACATTTGCCCAAATCATCATATTTGAAATGAGTTGTTGCATATCAAGAATTGGAGATACAAAAATACATTCTTTTAAATTTTCCTTTTCAAAGCTTAACATACTATACCATGCTCCAATACTATTTGCATATAAAGAAATTTGACTCCAATTACACTTTGCATATTCCATAATAGTTGATAGCTCTGGAACAACATGCCATGGGTCAAATAAATTCTTTTCTTTTTTACGCTCTCCATGTTCTGGTAAATCTATACTTAAAACCTGATATCCATGATAAATAGCAATATTGGCAAAAGCTTCAGCCTCTTCTTTATAACCTGATTGTCCATGTATGTAAATATACAATTGATTTGAAGGAATTCCCCAAAGAATTGAAGGAATTCCATGAATTTTAAAATGTTTTTTTTCCATAAAAATCTCCTTTCAGTTTGTTATATTAGTTATTTCTATAGTTAAGGAAATTATAGAAATAATATTGTAATAAAATAGCTTAATATAATACTAATTATATTAGCAATAAAACTAATATGGTTAGTATTGTATTAAATTGAAATCAAATTGTCAATGCTTTACAATAGTATAAAGTATTTTATAAGTTTAAATCATTGACTGAACTAATCAGATTAGTTAAACTAATAAAGTAATTAATTTTAAATGAAAGAAGGAAAATTATGCGTGTTAGTAGAGAAATAGTTATACAAACTGCTTCAGATATAGCTGATAAAGATGGACTTAATAAGATTTCTTTAAAAGTTGTTGCAGAAAAGCTAGGTATACGTACACCATCTTTATACAATCACATAGAAAGTTTAGATGACTTACTGCTTGAAGTGGCTCATAATGGAATGAGAAAAATGAATAATCAGATGGAAAAGGTGGCTATTGGTAATTCTGGAGATATAGCTATAAAATCTATAAGTATAGAATATTTTAATTTTGTAATTGCTCATCCAGGTGTCTATGAAACAATACAATGGGCTACTTGGCATGGAAATAATGAAACATTAGAAGTGTTTGGTGAATATAAATCCTTATTAGAAAAACTTATTATTTCTTGTAATCTAAAAATAAAGAACACAGACGCAGTGCTAAATTTGATAATGAGTGTATTGCATGGTTATTCGACGTTGCAACTTAAAAAAGCACTTGTGAACCAAGAAGAAGCTATAAAAGGTCTAGCTGATTCCATTGATACTGCTCTATTAGGTATTCATAAAAAATATGATTAGTAGGAAATTCTTAGAACTATATGATAATATAATAAATGTTTGGTATTATATATCTATTCATAAATTATAAAAATATAATAATGAAAAATATCTATTGTTTATATATAAAGCTATTAGTTTAATAATTAATTTGATTGATATATTATCAAAAAGGATATAAAAAAATAAATCAGAGTTCCATATTATTAATGTGTGTTTTAAAAAACAAAAGAGATAGAATTATTTTTAAGTATTAATAAAAAGCAAAGCTATTATAAAATATTTAAGAGACTTTGCTTTTTATTTTATTTATTATATTATATTACAAATTTCATAGGTGTAAAACGTATGCCATCAACAGTTTGCTCAACATCAATATCTTTAAATCCTAATTTGTGATAAACTTCAACTGCATAAGGGGATGAATTTACAGTGATTTCAGTTAAAGTGGTTTTATTATTAGTACAATATTCTATGCCTGTAGACATTAATTTTCTTGCAGCACCACATTTATGATAATTTTTATCTACAAATAGCATACATATGTGGTTTAATTCTCTAATAGATAAAACTCCTATTAATGTTTCATAATCAAAACAACCCCAAAAGAAGAGTGTTTTTTCTTTGACTTTTTCAATAATAGAGTTATATTCTATAAATTCATGAAATGAATTGATTCCCTCATCACAATAATCTGGAGACTCAAATTCTTCAAATACATTCCATATTAAATTTAATGCATTTCTAATATCCTGTTCTTTTAATTCTCTTATTAAATATTCTTTACTTATCACAAGCAACACCTCTATTATTAAAAAATTTTATCATAAGTATATATCTTGAATATATTTAAGTCAATACAACTTGTATATATATTAAAAATATTATGATAATATATAATTTGTATACAATGTAGATACACTATAAAATGTATTTAAACATATACGAATTAGTAATTTAAATAAGTTTAAAATGATATTATTTAAAAAAATATGACATAACATTGTCATATTTAAAATGTTAAAATAAAAATATATAAGTGATATTTATAAATTATTATATAATTAGAAAGGGAGATAAATATGAAAATTATTGATATAAATATAAATAACATAGACAATGAGCATATATGTTGTTCAATTTCTGAAAAAAAAGGAGAAAATTGTGTTTTTTCTAAGAAACTTTGGATGAAAAATAATTTTGATAAAGGTCTTGTTTTTAAACGACTTGATGTAAGAGGTAAAGCTTTTATAGAATATATTCCAGCAGAAAATGCATGGAGTCCTATTGTCGCAGATAATTACATGTTCATTAACTGCTTTTGGTTATCTGGAAAATTTAAAGGTCAGGGATATTCTAATTTATTACTACAGGAATGTATTGATGATGCAAAATCAAAAGGGAAATATGGATTAGTTGTGCTTTCATCAAGTAAAAAAATGCCATTTTTATCTGATTCTAAATATCTAAAATATAAGGGATTTTGTTTAGCTGATACATCAGAACCAAATTATGAATTATTGTATTTTCCATTTACTGATAATGCTCCTGTTCCATGTTTTAAGGATTGTGTGAAGCAAAGAAAATTAAACGAAAATAGCATAGTTTTATATTATAGCAACCAGTGCCCACACACAGAAAAATATGCCCCTATTTTAAAGAAAATTGCAGATTCTAGAGGTATAGACGTAAATCTCATGAAATTTGAAACGACAAAAGAAGCTCAAAATGCTCCTGCACCATTTACTACATATAGTCTTTTTTTTAATGGTGAATTTGTGACTAATGAGATACTTTCTGAGAAAAAGATTGAAAAATTTTTAGATAGTAAATTTCAAAAAATTTAACTAAAAATTAATATAAATATTATAATCTCAAATTATAATATTTTATAATTTAATATACTTTAGAAGTTTCTTAAATTGATATATGATAATATAAAATAACATAGTATTAGGAGGTGATGAATATGAAAAGACTCTTTAAACAGATTAAAATATATACAAACAATAATAGAAGGATTGTTATTGTATCTGATTAGGAGTTTTTTTATACCAATTACAATCTTTCTCTCAAAAAGGAGAAAAAAATGATATTAAAAACAAAAAGATTAACTTTAATTCCACTATCACTGCGTCAACTTGAACTTTGGATTTTCAATAATACAGAGTTAGAAAAAGAATTAAATTGTACTTATTGTGCGGAACCAGTAACTGGATTTTTTTATGATATTGTAAAAGGACAATTAAATATTGCTAGTAAAGATAAAAAAAATATATTGTTTCATACATTTTGGTTTATTATGTTAAACGAAAATCGTAAAATTGTAGGAATAGTTGATTTTAAAAATGTACCTAATTTTCATGGCGAAATTGAAATTGGTTATGGATTAGGTGATAATTACAGAAGACAAGGATATATGACAGAAGCTGTTGAAAAAATGTGTGATTGGGGATTGAGTCAACCAAATGTATCTTCTGTAATAGCTGAAACTGATATAGAAAATCTTGATTCACAAAATGTTTTATTGCGATGTGGGTTTAAATTGTATCTAAATTCAAATACAAAATGGTGGAAATTAATCATATAGAAAATATTTCCAAAATTTTATAAATTATATTGACAAAGTTAAAAAAATAAACTATTATATAAAACAATAAGAAAAAGAAAATAAATTTAAATTCTATGAAAAAGAGAGTAGCATAAAAGGAATTGATAGAGAGCTGGGAATGGTGGAAGCCTGGTAGTGAATTTTATTGTGAATAGAGCTTTGGAGGAGATTGTCAGAATTGATAGTATGGCAATTGGTGAGTCTCGCCTTAAGAGATTAGAGTGGGTAAGATTATCTTATCAATTAGAGTGGTAACGCGGGTGTATATTCGTCTCTTGGTCTTTGACCAAGAGGCTTTTTTAATTTTAAGAATTCATTTGCAGATACTTTTTAATTTGATTTGTAAGGTTTAGTATAATTTTGCCAATAAGAGTGGTACCGCGGAAATTCGCCTCTTAGTATTTATAATACTAAGGGGCTTTTGTTTTAGTTAGAAGGTTTTAATCTATGTATTATCAAATGATTATTATATGATAAATAGGGAAATGGAATTCTAATATTATTTTAATATAAAATGGAGGGAATAAAATGAGTAAAATAAAAGCTGGAATTATTGGTGCAACTGGATATGTTGGAGCAGAATTGCTGAGATTATTAATAAATCATGATAAAGTCGAAGTGACAGCAATAGGTTCAAATTCTTATGTAGGAAAAGATATAGTTGAACTATACCCAAGTATAGGATACAAAAATAGCATGATATGTATAGAAAACGAAAAGGTTATTGATATGTGTGATGTTGTATTCACTGCTCTACCACATGGAGTTAGCGAAAAGTTTGCAATAAAAGCAATTGAATCTAAAAAGAAAGTTATAGATTTAGGTGCTGACTTTAGAATAAAAGATGAAGAAATATATAGTAAATGGTATGGAGTGTCATTTATAGATGAGACTTTACATAAAAAAGCTGTTTATGGATTAAGTGAAATATATATAGATGATATAAAAGATGCAGATATAATTGCAAATCCAGGATGTTATCCTACTAGTATTTCTTTGCCACTGATACCATTATTAAGTTCGAAGTTAATAAAATGCAATAATATAATAATTGACTCTAAATCAGGTCTTACAGGAGCTGGTAGAGCATTATCATTTAGTAGTCACTTTACTGAAGTTAATGAAAATATAACTGCATATAAAATAGGTAAGCATAGACATACTCCAGAGATAGAACAAAATTTAAGTGAAGCGTATAAAGGAAAAGTGAATGTAGTTTTTACACCAAACCTAATTCCAGTAAATAGAGGAATATTATCAACTATATATTGTGCAAAAGAAGATAATATTTCTATAAATCATATACATAAAAAATTAACTGATTATTATGAAAATAAAGAATTTATAGAAGTTCTTCCATTAGGCAAGGTAGCTTCTTTAAAGAATGTTAAGTTATCAAATAAATGTGCAATATCATTACATGAAAATGGAAATACATTGATAATTTGCTCAGCTATAGACAATATGATTAAGGGAGCAGCAGGGCAAGCTATACAAAATATGAATATAATGTTCGGTATTGATGAAACTACAGGTTTAAAAAATATAGCACCATCATTTTAGGAATAAAAAATACTAAACTCATATAGGTAGGAGGAGAAAAATGGAAATTATAAAGGGTGGAGTTACAGTTTCAGAAGGATTCTTTGCTTCTGGAATTCACTGTGGCTTGAGAAAAAATAAAGAAAAAAGAGATTTAGCCTTGGTTTATTCAGATGTTTTATGTGATGCAGCAGCAGTAGTTACTCAAAATAAGGTAAAAGGAAATCCTGTTTATGTGACACAGGAGCATATAAAAAATGGAAAAGCGCAGGCCATTATAGTAAATAGTGCTAATGCTAATACATTTAATGGAAAAGAAGGACTTATAAATGCTTATAAAATGGCCAAATTCACTAGTGATAAATTAAATATTAAGGAAAATGATGTTTTAGTTGCATCCACAGGTGTCATAGGAAAGCCATTAAATATAGACTTAATAGAAGAAAATATGGATGAATTAGTGAATAATCTAAGTAAACAAGGTCATATCGGAGCAAGAGAAGCAATTATGACAACTGACATTATAAAAAAAGAAATAGCAGTAGCAATAATGTATGGAGATAAAAAGATAACTATTGGAGGAATGGCAAAAGGTTCAGGGATGATACACCCTAATATGGCTACAACTTTGGGATTTATAACTACTGATGCAAATATTGAAGGAGCTCTGTTAAAAGAAGCTTTAAAGGTCGCTGTTGATAAAAGCTTCAATAGAGTTAGTGTAGATGGAGATACAAGTACTAATGATATGGTAATGATTCTAGCAAATGGAAAAGCAAAGAATGAAAAGATGAATAAAAAAGATGAACATTATCAAGTATTCTTAAGTGCGCTTACATATGTTTGTATAGAACTTGCAAAATTGGTTGCCAAAGATGGAGAAGGATGTACAAAATTAATTGAATGTTATATAAATGGAGCATTAAGTGAAGAACATGCAGTAAAGTTAGCAAAAACAGTTATATCTTCTTCACTAGTAAAGACAGCTGTATTTGGGGCTGATGCAAACTGGGGAAGAATACTGTGTGCTTTAGGATATGCAGGTGAAGAAATAGATATGGAAAAAGTGGATATTATTTTTGAGAGCATGAAGGGATATATTGAAGTATGCAAAAATGGAAATGGGCTAGATTTTAATGAAGAAAAAGCAAAAAAAATTCTTGAAGATGATGAAATAAGCATATTAGTAAATTTAAATATGGGAAATGCTCGAGGAAATGCATGGGGATGTGATTTAAGCTATGATTATGTAAGAATAAATGGAAGTTATAGAAATTAGGAGGAAATATTTTCATGATTAATATAGAAAAAGCAAATACACTTATAGAAGCTTTACCATATATAGAAAAACATCAAGGTAAGACTATTGTAGTTAAGTATGGCGGAAGTGCAATGAAAAAAGATGGTTTAAAAGAGTCTGTCATGGAAGACCTTGTACTAATGAGTTATGTTGGAATCAATATCGTTTTAGTACATGGTGGAGGGGCAGAAATTAATAAAATGCTCGCAAAAGTAGATATAGAAAGCAAATTTGTAAATGGACTTAGATATACAGATGAAGAGACTATGGAAATTGTAAAAATGGTACTTGCTGGTAAGGTAAATAAAGATTTGGTGAATAAAATACATACAAAAGGTGGAAAGGCAGTGGGACTTTGTGGAATAGACAATAATATGCTTTTATGTGACCCATATAAAAATTATGAACTTGGATTTGTAGGTGAAATAAAAAAAGTAAATGTTGAGCTTATAGAATCTTGTTTAGAGTCAGGTTATATTTCAGTAATTGCTACTATAGGCGTTGGAGAGGATGGAGAAACTTATAATATAAATGGAGATACAGCAGCTTCTGCTATAGCTAAGGAGTTAAACGCAGATAAACTAATACTTCTTACAGATGTACCTGGTCTATTAAGGGATCCAGATGAAGAAAAATCATTAATAACAGAAGTTATATTAGAGGATGTTGACACATTATTTGCAGAAGGGATAATTACTGGAGGTATGATACCTAAAATACGTGGTTGCGTAGATGCTTTAAATAATGGAGTAAATAGAGTGCATATTTTGGATGGAAGAGTTCCTCATTCTATAATAACAGAGTTATTTACTGATAGTGGTATAGGAACATTAATAAGAAAAGAAGATGAATAGAAATAAAAGTAATATATAAGAAAATTATAAATTTAAGAAGGGATGATAAGAATGAATAATAATAGTACAATTTCAAAATGGAATGAATATTTTATAGATACATATAATCAACCTAATTTTGTTATAGATTATGGTAAAGGAAGTTGCTTTTTTGATACTGATGGTAATAAGTATATAGATTTTACAAGTGGATATGGAGTATCCTCTCTTGGATATAGCAATAATAGTCTAAAAAATGCTTTAAAGGAGCAAGTAGATAAGTTGCTTCATACTTCAAATTTATATTTTAATGAACCTGTGTTATATGCTGGAGAGCAAATAATTAAAATAAGTGGAATGGATAAAGTATATTTTTGTAATTCTGGAACAGAAGCAAATGAAACAGCATTTAAAATAGCAAGAAAGTATAGTAGTGATAAATATGGTAAAGGTAGAGGAACCATTATAAGTTTAAAAGACTCTTTTCATGGTAGAACCATGATGTCTTTAATGGCAACTGGTATGGATAAATATCATAAATATTTTTATCCACTTCCCGAAGGGTTTAAGTATATAGAAAGAAATAATATTGAAGATTTAAAAAATAATATAGATTCAAGTGTTTGTGCAATAATCCTTGAAGCAATTCAAGGCGAAGGTGGAGTTAATGTGCTTGAGAAAGATTATGTTTTACAACTGGTAAAAATATGTAAAGAAAAAGATATAGTACTGATTTTTGATGAAGTCCAATGTGGTATAGCAAGAACTGGTAAGTTTTTTGGATATGAATACTTTGATGTAAAACCAGACATAGTTACAGTAGCGAAAGGATTGGGAGCGGGAATACCAATAGGGGGAGTACTGGTAAATGAAAATCTTTCAAAAGTACTAGGAAAAGGGGAGCAAGGTACAACCTTTGGAGGCAATTTATTAGCTATGGTGGCAGCTACAGTTGTATTAGATGAAATATCTAAAGAAGATTTTTATAAGGATATAATAGAAAAAGGTGATTATATAAGAAAATCTATTGAGGATTTTAATAGTGAAATTGTACTAAACACAAAAGGTCTTGGTTTGATGATAGGAATTGAAACCAGTATTGAATCTAGTATTATAGAAGAGAAAGCCAGAAAAAAAGGATTGCTTATTTTGACTGCTGGTAAAAATGTATTAAGATTTTTACCTCCATTAACAGTCACTTATAAAGAAATAAATGAGGCGCTTGAGATTTTAAAAGATATACTACTAGAAGTTAACTAAATATTCAAAAAATAAATAATTAAAATAAGGAATTAAGATATATAAAATAAATAACTTGCAAATTTAACTGAATTTAAAAAGTTTATAAAAAGGGGAGAATTAGTATGAATAATATAAGTTTAAAGGGAAAGAGTTTTTTAACATTAAAGGATTTCTCAAAAGAGGAAATCAGATATTTATTAACTTTATCTAGTTATTTAAAAACTAAGAAAAAGGTTGGCATAAAAGGAGATTTACTACAAGGGAAAAATATAGCTTTATTATTTGAGAAAACATCGACAAGAACTAGATGTTCATTTGAAGTAGCTGCTCATGATGAAGGAGCACATGTAACTTATCTAGGTCCTAATGATTGTCATATGGGAAAAAAAGAGTCTGTGTCTGACACAGCAAAAGTCTTAGGAAGATTTTATGATGGAATAGAGTTTAGAGGGTTTAAACAGGAAACAGTTGAAAGTCTAGCTAAATATTCAGGTGTACCTGTTTGGAATGGACTTACAGATGAATATCATCCAACACAAATACTAGCAGATTTTTTAACAGTAATTGAGAATGTAGATAAGGATTTGAATAAAGTTAAATTTGTGTATGTTGGTGATGGCAGAAATAATATGGGAAACTCATTAATGATAGGATGTGCTAAAATGGGAATTAATTTTGTGGCACTTGCACCTAAAGAACTTTGGCCAAATGAAGAATTAGTGAAAGATATGAAGGAAATAGCTAAGAAATCTAAAGGAGATATAAGATTGACTGAGAATATTGATGATGTAAAAGGTGCAGATGTTATATATACAGATGTATGGGTTTCTATGGGAGAAGAAGAACAATATCAAACAAGAATAAATCAACTGAAAGATTATCAGGTAAATATGGAGATGATAAAGAAAACTGAGAATGAAAATGTTATATTTTTACACTGTCTTCCAGCATTCCACGATTTAGAAACTAAAGTCGCTCAAGAAATTTATGAAAAATTTGGATTATCAGAGTTAGAGGTTACAGATGAGGTATTTAATTCAAAACATTCAAAGGTATTTGAAGAAGCTGAAAATAGAATGCATACTATAAAAGCAGTTATGGTTTCTACAATGACTGATGTAGACATGAACAACAGTTTAATATAGATACCATTTATCCTAGGTCTTATTTTAAGGAAAATACATAAAATATTCTAAATATATTATTCAAAAACTCTTATTATATGTTAAAATAACTTATGTATCAACAAATTAAGAGGGAGGATTTGAGATATGAAAAAAATCATATTAGTTTTAACAACTTTTTTATTAGCAATATCTGTAACAGCATGTTCAAGTGCAAAGCCAGAGGATACAATTGATAGTTTTTTTAACAGTGCCAAGAAGTTTGACTTTGAAGGCATGAATAAGGTAATGGAGAATAATGACGAAAAATATAAAGATGTATTAAAAGAATTAGATACAAAAGACCCAAATGCACAGTATGCTTTAGATTATCTAAAACAGAATGCATCTAAAATCACCTATACAATAAAAGATAGTGAGATTAAAGATGATAAGGCAACAATAAAAGTAGAATGTAAATTTGTAGATTCAACACCATTACTTAAAGAGATAGTAGCTGAAGCATTTACAAAGATGCTTGGTATGAGTTTTTCAGGACAAGACTTAACTGATGAAAAAACGACTGAAATGCTCGTATCAATTATGAAAGAAAAACAAAAAAGTGTTAAAGAGACGTATGTAACAAAAACTGTAGAGTTTGAATGTTCTAAAAAAGATAACAAATGGATAATAAGTTCAGCTAATGATGCAGTAGCTGATGTATTATTGTCTAATCTTGTTACAGCAGGACAAGAGTTCTCTAATTCTATGGGTAATATTCAATAGTAGAACCTGAAGTATAATAAATAGAAAAATATTTAAAAAGGATACCAGTCTTGGTATCCTTTTCTATTAAAATATTATAATATGTAGTTGAATTTTATATCATCAAAGAACTAAAATATAAAACTATAGGTTTATATTTTTTTAACTAAACAAACAACATGTACCTTTTCTAAAATATAGTATCTAAAAATTTATTTAGCTAGCTTTAGATATTTGTTGATAGTTGCCTCAGCTAAACATTTTGATGAATCAATAATATTAATTGAAGAATGAGATTTTTCGAAAACTACATTTAAGTCGGTACAAGCAATTATTATATTTTCAATAGATTCTTTTTTCACATCTTCAATAAGTTCATTCCAAATATGAATATTATAAGGATTTCCTTTATCTGTTTTTATATTTTGAATAAGAGTATTTAATTTTGTCTGCCACTCATCTTTAAATATAAAATCATGTCCATTATGTAGTATGCTATCTTGATAAATTGTAGATTCAAATGTTGAACTAGTTGAAAAAAGAGTTACTTTTTGTGAAGCAGTAGGAAGCTTTTTAACTGTTTCTTCTACAATATTTAACAGAGGTATCTTAATTGAATCTTTTAATTCTTTAAAGTATATATGTGCTGAATTACATGGCATAGCAATAAAATTTACTCCAATTGATTCAAGTTTTTGTAATCCATCAATAATAGTTTTTTTCATAAGTCCATGATTTATTGGATGGTCAATATAAAATGGAGTAGGTAAGGAATATATCATCATCTTTGGAAACTCATCATCATATTTTGCTCCATACTGCGATTGGCATTCATCAATAACTAAATCCACAAATGGTGCAGTTGACCTTGGACCCATTCCAGCTAAAATTCCAATTAATTTTTCATTCATAAAAAGTATCTCCTTAATGTACAGATTTATGTTAGGTATAAAATATCAAAATTGATTCTATAAGAGCAGAAGAGTCTGTTTTTATAATAGATAATATTATACAATTGCATAACATAAGGCAATAGCGACAATAGGTTTTTAATTGTATATTGGATTTAAAATTATTTTAAATCGAGATTATCTAATATTTTTAAAAATATTTTTATAGCAGTATCTAAGTCATCCACAGAAACATTTTCATCAGGATTATGACTTATCCCTCCAGCACATCTTATAAACACCATTCCAATATCAGTTATATGGTCCATTTCTTGAGCATCATGACCAGCTCCACTGTAGATATAAAAAGGGTTAAGATTTAAATCTGTAAAACTTTTTTCTATAGTTTTAGTTATTTTATTTGAACATGGTACAGGAACATTTTCAAAGGAAAGTTCACTTGTATAATTAAGCTTTCTATCTTCACAGATATGAGATATTTCATTGAATATCTTTTCTACTGAAGTATCAAGAATTTCTTGAGAACAAGAACGTACATCAAGTGTAAAATCAACTCTTTCAGGTACTACATTTGATGAAGATGGATAGAAATTCATTTTTCCAACAGTAGCAACTAAATTAGTAGTCATCTTAGCTATGTTTTCAATGGCTAACACACATTCACAGGCACAACATCCAGCATCAAATCTCATATCCATTGGTAATGTACCAGCATGTCCAGATTTGCCATTTACTGATATTTTAAAACTTTTAAATCCTGTAATACTTGATACAATTCCAGCAGGAAGAGATTCCTTTTCTAAGACAGGTCCTTGTTCGATATGAAATTCTAAATATGCGTCTATATCTTTTCTAGGATGTAAATTTATTAAGTTTTTATTATTAAACCCAAACTTTGTTACAGCTTCTTTAAGTGTAATTCCATTTTCATCAACAGATTTAAGAAGCTCCTCTTTAAAAGTACCAGCAAAAACTTTACTTCCCATTAAAGATGTTTCAAATCTAGTTCCTTCCTCTTCAGCGAAGGCAACTAACTTAATGTTGAAAGGATAAGACTTATTATTATTTTTTGCCTCTTCAAGTCCAATTAGAGGAACTATTATTCCTAGCATACCATCAAATATTCCTCCACATTTTACACTATCTTGATGAGATGCAACTACTAATGTAGGGGCATTGGGAGTATTAGATTTATATGTACCTATAACATTTCCAATATCATCAATTTCAATATCAAGATTCAAATCTTTCATCCATGAACTTATTAAATCAATAGATTTTTTATGTTCATCAGTTAATATAAGTCTTGTAAGACCATTTGTTGTTGAACTTATTTTTCCTAATGTTTGTAGATAATTCATACATTTTTGACCTAGCATGTGTACCTCCTAAATATGTATTTTTTTATTTTAGCTAATATTAGCTTTTATACTATAATTTATGAATTTTCAAATAGTTCAATATATACAATGAAACGCTATTTTTCAATGTTAACAATAATATAAAAGTTTACTTCTAATACTTTTATATCTAAGCCTTTCACTAACCAATAAGTATTTTATAGAAAGCCAATTGCCATGAGTAATACCTATTAAACCTGTAAGAATTTGACCTGTTTTATCTTGAGTATATATTCCTAAATCTACTGAACTTTCATTTTCAAGATTAGCAAGGTTATATTTTAATAATCCTTTGAAAATAAAATTTTCATCTTGCTTTTATATTTTTCTGTAATTTCTAATTATATGTTTAAATTGTATTCTCATAAAATTTTTTATCTATTTGTATTTTTTATCAAAATCAATTGAAATACTCTAGTTTAACATTATTCTAATAGTCATTTATGTGGATGTCAAATTAAGAAAATTTATTTTTAACTTTATATTGTTGAGATTGAAATTTTTAAAAACAAAATAGAGCTTTAATTCTATTAAAAATGACTAATAAATTTAGTAATCTTAGACATTAAGTATTAAAATAATTTAATTTACTGTGTACAAGAATTATTTTTAAACAGAGTCTTGCTTTTAGATTTAATAATGTAACCAATGATTAAGTTTATATGAAAATTATGTTGCATAAACATATTGATAAAATAGTGAGGTATTATTGAAGATAAATATTTAACTAAAAACTCCTAGTAGATATAAAAGATGAAAATAAAATACTATCAAAACGAAATTGATAGTATTTTTAATAAAACATTACTTAAACAATTTAAATAAAATCCTAAATAAAATAATTTATATTTCTTTTTTGCTATAAATCTTTGATGATATAAAATATGAAATCACAAATAGTAATATAGCAATGAATGGAAGCGAATATAGTAGTGTATTAAATATAATTTCTAGTGAAAGAGGTGAACTAATGGTTTCTAGAATACTTTTAGAAACTAATAAAAGTAATGTTGGAACTAAAAAACATAAAATCATTAATACACGAGCTTTTTCTGTACCAAATTTATAAACAAGTGGTAAGATAAGACTACCAAAACATATTGAAATAGATAAGACTAATGCATTAATAAGCAGAGTTTCACTTAATATAAAATTATGTTTAAAATAACCAATAATGATACTAAGTATAAGTGAAACCAATACACCAACGAAGCTAAATATTAACATAGTCAGATATTTACTTAGTACAATATCATTACGCTTAATAGGCATTGTAAGTACATAACTATCCCATTTATTTAAGTCATCATATGAGAATGTTGAAACAATCATTGTTGTGCATAGGACTACAATAATACCTACAAGATTATTAGCATCTCCTCCTCCAAAAGAAGATATAAGTCCAAACATAATTACAAATAAAAGTAGAAATTTTATATTGCCTTTTAAATTAATTAAATCTTTTAAAATTAAACCTTTCATTATTTATCACCTCTCACATAAAATAACATAATTTCTTCTATAGATGTATTGTCGACTACAAAGTTTGGATGTTTTGCTATAAACCTATATTTATCATTAAGAAGTACTTCATATCCAAATTGGCTTTTACGATAATATGAATAATCTTCCTTTGGAATATTATCAAAATCACTAGGTTTGCATTTTAAAATTCCCATATTATTAATTAATTCATCCTTATTTTCACTAAATACTATATTACCTTTATGTATAAATGTAATATAGTCTGCTATTTTATCTAAATCACTTGTAATATGTGAAGATAAAATAATAGAGTGTTCTTCATCTTGTATGAAATCTAAAAATATATCCAATATTTCTTCACGAACAATAGGGTCAAGTGAACTAGTTGCTTCATCTAGTATTAATAATTTTGGATTATGTGATAAAGCGACAGCAATACTAAGTTTCATTTTATTACCCTTTGAAAACTCCTTAATTAGCTTATTCTCTGGAACTCTTAATTTTTTTAAATAATCTTTGAATAATGTGTGATTCCAATTTTTATAGATTTTACTCATAATTTTTGATACATTATCTAGATTTAAATTTTCATGAAAATTGCTTCCCTCAAATACTACTCCAATTTGTTCTTTAATTTCTTTTTCATTTTTTTTGTTATCAAGGCCAAATATTTCTATATTTCCACTATCATAAGAAATTAAATTTAAAATTGCTTTTAATGTAGTTGTTTTTCCCGCGCCATTTTCACCTACAAATCCCATTATACTTCCTTTTGGTACTGAAAAAGATACATTTTGTAGACTAAAATCTTTATAAGTTTTATTTAAATTTTTTATACTTATTGCATCCATAATTATCATTCTCCCTTATATAATAAAAGTAAAATATCTTTTAACTCTTCATATGTAATACCACTACTTTTAGCTGTATCAACTGCTTTTTGTAGGTACTCCTCGATTAAACGAAATTGCTCTTCTTTCACAAAATCCATGTTTTTACTAGATACAAAGCTACCTTTGCCAGTAACTGTTTCAATAAATCCATCATGTTCTAAATCACTATATGCTCGTTTTGTAGTAATCACACTTATTCTAAGTTCTTTTGCCAATAGTCTCATACTTGGAAGAGCTGAGCCTTCTGGCAATTCTCCACTTATAATCATGCTTTTAATTTGTGTAGTAATTTGTTCATATATTGGCTTTCCACTTGAATTACTAATAACTATATTCAACAAGACACCTCCTTAAATTGTATATATAGTATATATACATTATATAAATATATATATAATATGTCAACTATTTTTAGAAAAAAGTAATTTGAATTATTGTATATTTGATAAAAGCATTTTATAAGATACTAGTTTTTTTAATATATTAAAATTTTTAAAAAAAATTTATAAATATTATTCTAAAATCTTATCAATAAATTGGAAATACTAATTTTAAAACCTAAGAAAGTTTAGCTTATAGGTAAATAAAAGTTTAGTTTAAAGATGAACTTTCTACATTTTTGCTTTTGACATACATATTTTTTTGTAATATATTTATATTATCAATTAGAGGTAAGGAGAGTGATAAGAGATATTTAATTTAGATAAGACATTAAAAAAAGACCTAAATCAAGAGTATACAGAGAGTAAAAGTTTAATTATGAATAAAAGTAAATATATGAATATTTGCTTTAAGAATTATATTAAGGTAGTAGAAGAAATGTATACTAAAAGAGATTTAATTCCATTAAAATTAATAAACTCTATGGATAAAAATAATAAGATTAGAAAAACACTAAATGAATTATCTTGTGAACTTGAATATCCAAAAACTTCTTTATCTTCATTGTTCACAGAGCTAAAAAAAATGGATTTTTTACAGAGAGTAAAAAATGGTGAGTATATGATAAATCCACATATAGCTTATAAAGGTAGTAGAGCTGATAAAGAAAGTTTATTAGCAGAATATAATCAGATAAAAAGACCTAGTAAGGTTAGTAAATAAGGAAGAAGGTTTTTATATGAGTTTAAAACTTGATAGAAATGTTCTACAGTGGTTTGATTATGTATTTGAAAATGAAAAAACTAGTTTAAGACACTACAATTTTGATTGTACATTAAAAGAGATTAGCCGTGCTAGTTTAAATAGAGTAGCTTTTATATTAGAAAAAAATAATTCTAGATACTGGAAGCTTTATTTTGAAATACCAGCTGAAGTCACTTTAAAACTTAAACAAAACATACATCCTTTATTTAGAGAGTATATATATGAACAAATATCACTGTATAATGATAATCAAATTTACAATTTTGTAAATTCAAACATATTAAAAGTGTTTAACAATATTGCTATTTATCAATATAATATTTTGGAAAATTTATATACTATTGATTTTAGAAAGAGTTTTATCGATAAATGTCAGTATTTATTAATTGGTGAAAAAAGACTTATAGATGAAGATTTATATTTGAGAGCAAAATCAAAAGATGTATTTGACTTTTTTAATTCAGATGAAACCTTTAATCTAACATTAAGCTTTGACATACAAAAGAATGAGAATTTACTCGATAGTCTTTTGGAGCTTAGGAAATCAATAATCATAAATGAGAGAATTTAATTTATTTGGATATAATATTAAAATGGAGGGATTTATATGGACGTAGAAAAAATGACTTTAAGAGTTCAAAAAAGTTTAAATGAGGCTTATAATGAAGCAGTAAAAAATCATAATCAACAAGTAGATGTAATTCATCTTTTTTCAGCACTTATTAATCAAGAAGATGGATTAATACCAAATATAATCGAAAAAATGAATATATCAATTGATTCTTTGAGAAATACTGTAAACATTGAACTTGATAAGCTTCCAAAAGTATATGGAGAAGGTGCTGACTCACAAGGCGTATCAGCTACTAGAAAAATAAATGAAGTACTTATAAAGGCTGAAAGTATTTCTAAAGAATATAAAGATTCATATATAAGTGTAGAGCATGTCATGCTTGCAATGATGGAAACAGAATCAAAATCAGTTGTTGGTAAAATATTAAAACAATATAATATAAATAAAAATGACTTTTTAAATGTATTATCACAAGTTAGAGGTAGTCAAAGAGTTGAAACACAAGACCCAGAAGGAACATATGATGCACTTGCTAGATATGGAACAAACTTAGTAGACTTAGCTAAGAAAAATAAGTTAGACCCTGTAATTGGAAGAGATGAAGAAATAAGAAGAATTATAAGAATTCTATCAAGAAGAACTAAAAATAATCCTGTGTTAATTGGTGAACCAGGTGTAGGTAAGACTGCAATTGTTGAAGGATTAGCAGAGAGAATTGTAAGAGGAGATGTGCCAGAAGGATTAAAAGACAAAATTGTATTCTCTCTTGATATGGGAGCTTTAATTGCTGGTGCAAAATATAGAGGAGAATTTGAAGAAAGATTAAAGGCAGTTTTAAAAGAAGTTCAAAGTTCTGATGGAAAGATTATATTATTTATAGATGAGATTCACACTATAGTTGGAGCTGGTAAAACAGAAGGTTCAATGGATGCAGGAAATCTTATTAAACCTATGCTTGCAAGAGGTGAATTAAATTGTATTGGTGCAACTACTTTTGATGAATATAGAAAATATATAGAAAAAGATAAGGCACTTGAAAGACGTTTTCAGCCTGTAATTGCAGAAGAGCCTACTGTTGAAGATACAATATCTATACTTAGAGGTTTAAAAGAAAGATTTGAGATACACCATGGAGTAAGAATACATGATAATGCTATTGTGGCAGCGGCAAAACTTTCTCATAGATATATACAAGATAGATTTTTACCAGATAAAGCAATTGATTTAATTGATGAAGCAGGAGCTATGATTCGTAGTGAAATAGATTCATTACCAACAGAATTGGATGTTGTAAGAAGAAAGCTATTTATGCTAGAAACTGAAAGAGAAGCATTACTTAAAGAAAATGATGATAAAAGTAAGTCAAGATTGGATGATATTCAAAAAGAAATAGCAGAATTAAAATCTAAAAATGATGAAATGACTGCTAAATATGAAAAAGAAAAGAGTCAAATTTTAGATATTAAAAACTTGAAAGCTCAATTGGATGAAGCTAAAGGTAAAGCTGAAAAATATGAGAGAGAATATGATTTCAATAAAGCAGCTGAGGTTAAGTATGGCGAAATACCTAAATTAGAAGAACAAATAAAGAATTATGAAGAAAACATGAAAGATGGTTCTGAAAATTCACTTTTAAAGGAAGAAGTAACTGAAGAGGAAATATCTAGTATTGTATCAAAATGGACAGGTATACCAGTAACTAAACTAGTTGAAGGTGAAAGAGAAAAATTACTTAAGCTAGAAGAAGAACTTCACAAAAGAGTTATAGGGCAGGATGAAGCAGTTACAGCAGTTTCAAATGCGGTAATACGTGCAAGAGCTGGTCTAAAAGATGAAAGAAAACCAATTGGTTCATTTATTTTCTTAGGACCTACAGGTGTTGGTAAAACTGAACTCGCAAAAACTCTTGCCAGAAATTTATTTGATAGTGAAGATAATATAATTAGAATTGATATGTCTGAGTACATGGAAAAACATGCTGTATCAAGATTAGTTGGACCTCCTCCAGGATATGTTGGATATGAAGAAGGAGGACAACTTACAGAAGCAGTTAGACGTGCTCCTTATTCTGTAATATTATTTGATGAGATAGAAAAAGCACATGAGGATGTATTTAATATGTTCTTACAAATATTAGATGATGGTAGACTTACTGATAATAAAGGTAAGACTGTAGACTTTAAAAATACTCTTATAATAATGACTTCTAATATAGGAAGTAATTATTTATTAGAAGCAGGAGGAAATATAACAGAGACTACTAACAATTTGGTAATGAATGAAATGAAGCACAGATTTAAACCTGAGTTTTTAAATAGAGTAGATGACATTATAATGTTCAAACCTCTAGACCAAGAAAATATCAAGAAAATTATAGATATATTTATGGCAGATTTAAAAAATAGATTAAAAGAAAAAGATATTAATGTTGAAGTTACAGATTCAGCTAAAGATGTTATGGTGAGAGAGGGATATGACCCTGTATATGGAGCAAGACCTCTTAAGAGGTATATAGGAAATACATTAGAAACTGTGATTGCAAAGAAACTTATTGCTGGAGAAGTGTATAATGGATGTACTATAGTTATAGATGGAAAAGATGAAAATATAGAAGTTCTAGTTAAATAATGAAAAAAAGAAGCAGGATACAATATATCAGATATTTTATCCTGCTTATTTTGATTTATAAACTATAATAAGATATATGCTTTATCAAACTAATAAAAATATTTTTAAATAAGTATATTCAAATTAAATTTTATTCAAAGTCAGCATTTTAACAAGTTTTCTATAATATATTTATAGTTTTAAGATACTCATAACTTTAGTATAATTGTAAAAAATTATTGTTCATTTTTATCCTGTTTAAATAAATAAAAACCAATTAATATTGCACCTATTAAGCAAAGAAGTGTAATAATGATATAAACATTTCTCATTCCAAATATAAATATCTTATCATTACCAATTATATAATCATTAACCCTATACCCAGCTTTAATACTCATAAAATTATATAAAAGTGTTGTAGAAATAGTAATACCTATAACTTGACCTAAATTTCTTACAAGGGAATTTATACTTCCAACAACTCCTAATTTGCTTTTAGGACAATTTGACATTATCAAAGAATTGTTGGCAGGTTGAAATATAGATTGTCCTATTGATATTATTGATACAGAAATCACAAATAAAATAAGAATAGAGCTCTCCTCTAATCTTGACATTAAGAAAAATCCAAAACTCATAACAATAAGACCAACTAAAATAATTTTTTCTGACTTAATTTTATCTGATATATTCCCAAATACTGGTGAAAAAATGGCTAAAATTAAAGGTGATAATATCATAAATAAACCTGCATGAATGGGTGAAAGTTTCATAGTATTTTGTAAATAAAATGGAATTAGAATACTAGATGATGCAATACAAATGAATGATGTAAGAGCACAGACTAAATTCAACGAAAAATTTAAATTTCTAAAAATTCCAAGGTCAAGAAGTGGTTGAGGATGTCTTTTTTCTAATATCAAAAATAATATAATAAAAATAATTGATAATAATAGTGAAATTAATATATATGGATTTAGCAATCCTATTTGTTGAGCACTAATTAGAGCACTAAAAAATAGTGTTGTTCCTAAAAATTGAAGTATAGCACCATTCTTATCCATCTTTTCCGAAGTTTTTTTATTATTTGGAAGAAATTTTGTATTTAAAAATATTACAATAATACCTATTGGAATATTTATAAAGAATATAAAATTCCAATTAAACATTGATAAAATAAATCCTCCTATGGATGGTCCAACCATATTGCCAAGAGCAACAGCAGTAACTAAAATTCCTAAAGCTTTACCTCTACTTTCTTTTGGAAATAATTCTGTAATAATTCCATGATTATTTGCCATGTAGGCAGAAGCGCCTATTCCTTGAATAAAACGACAAATTATAAGTAAAGTTAAAGAATTACTTAATCCACATAATAATGAAGCTATTGTAAAAAGAATAGTGCCTACTTGAAATATTCTAGATTTACCAAGAATATCTCCAAGTCTTCCAAAAAATAGTAGTGTCGAACAAATAATAATTGAATAACTTGCTATTACCCATTCAATAGATGATAGAGAGACATTTAATTTACTTGCAAGAACTGGAAGTGCTACATTTATAATACTAGAATCCAATGTTGCCATAAAAGTCATTGCTATAACTACAAATAAAACTGTTGTATTTTTTTTGTTTTCTTTAAAAGATTTTGTCATTTTTATTACCTCCTTATTATAATGACTAGCATTATTTTGATGTTTACAATAATAATTACATTTTATATAATATCGATATGAAATAATGAATACAACAACGATATTGCTTATAATTAGCACTATTTTGATAAGAGGTAAATAATGAATGATAAAAACACGTATTTTGATAGAAAAGGTCAAGAAAGCTTCATAGATATTTTTTTAAAAGAGGATATTAAAAATGGAGAAAATTTTAAAAGACATTGGCATGAGCATATACAAATATATTATTTTGTTGATGGTATAGCGTACTTAGAATGTGGTTTGAGTAATTTTAAAGTAGTGCCTGGAAATATTGTAATAGCAAATAGTAATGAATTGCATTATTTAGAAAGCCTATCAGATAATCTAAAATTCTACACTATTCGTATTGAACCTAGTTTTCTTTTTAGTAATCAAGTTGATTTGTTACAAACTAAGTACTTAGCACCATTAACTCTAAATCGTATTGTATTTAAGAATTTAATTCAAAACGATTCTTTTATTTTAAAATACATTAAAGCTACACTTGATGAATATCACAATAAAGAAATTGGATATGAGTTATCTATAAAAGCTAATATCTATCAATTGATAGTATTCTTGTTAAGAAATTATGTTGATAAAATGTTTTCTGAAGAAGAATTTATAGAAAGAAAATATTCTTTAGAAAAATTTGAATGTATATTTGATTTGATAGAAGAAAAATATATGGATAAAATTACACTAAAAGAACTTGCTAGCAATATGAATTTGAGTGTACATCATTTTTGTAGAACATTCAAACAAATAACAGGTAAGACGACAACTGATTATATAAATGGAGTCAGACTTGATAAGGCTATATATTATTTAAAACAAACAGATTTAAACATGACAGAAATTGCTATGAGATGTGGTTTTGATAGTATAAATTATTTTAGTCGTTTATTTAAAAAGAATTATGATATATCTCCAACCAAATATAGACATGAGCATAGGGATACTTGTAGTATTATTTTAAAGAAGTAATAATAAATAAGCTATAAATGTACTTTATAGAAAATATAGGATTTTGAGTTTTTTATAAATATTGATAAAATCTATGATATAAAAGAGCAAGATTATTAATGAGATTTAGCAGTAAATGAATATGAAAGGATATTATACCTAATGAAAAATATTTTTTATTATGAAACCAAGATTGGGAAAATAGGAATAGCAGAAAAAAATAATTGTATTACAAATTTGTTTTTTGACACATCTATTTTAAATTCTAAAGAATACTTGGTCAAAGAAACCGAAATTATAAAAGAAGCAAGCAAACAACTAAAGGAATATTTAGATGGGAATAGAAAAGAGTTTGATTTGCCTTTAGAGTTGTTAGGAAGTGAGTTTAGTAAAAAAGTTTGGAATGAGCTTTGTAAAATTCCGTATGGAGAAACAAGGACTTATACAGAGTTAGCAAGTATAATTAATAATCCTAAAGCATACAGGGCTGTAGGAATGGCAAATAGCAAAAATCCTATTTCTATTTTTATACCTTGTCACAGACTTGTAGGTTCTAATGGTAGCTTGAGAGGTTATCTAGGAGGAATAAAGGTAAAGGAATATTTATTGAAACTTGAAAAAGAGAATAAATAATATATATAAAAATAAAAGTTTAAAACAATGCTTATTATAGAAAAACTAAATTTTATTTGAAAAATTACAAATAAGCCAAATGAACATAAAAGATTTATATATTTATAAAAAATTTTATAATAAAAATTATCTTGAAAAATATATAAAAATATAAAAAATATACAAGATTCTACAATAATAGATTTTTTTGTTATCATTACGAGTTTTTTATTGCATCTGTAGAATAAAAGTATTATTATATAGTTAAGATAATTATCTAGGGATATTTTGGATAATAATGATATGTTTTATAAAATAAAAATATAATTACATAAACTTTATTAAGAAATTGTTGGAAATTTCTGACTAACATTAAGAACGTAAGTTTGTTGGGGGATGGTGTATGTGGAAAAATCAAATACTACTGTTACAAGAAAAGAAAAAATTGAAGATATAGGAATGAAATTAGATTATTTATTGAGTGAAGATATTACTTTTTATGAATTATTACTTGAGGTTTTGAATAAAGAAAAAGAAGAGAATTAATTCTCTTCTTTAAGAAATCTTTTTAGATAAGCATTATCAATCATTTTTTCTATAGCTTCTCTATCTTCTTTTTCAAGAGAATATATTTTTTCTAATAGTTTTTTTGTTTTTTCACTGACTGCTAAGTTCTCTATGATTAATTTATCTTCTTTACTTATCTTTGTACTTTCATTTACACCCAGTAAATAATCAGTGGATGTCTTCAATTCTTTTGCCAATCTTACTATAATTTCACTTTTAGGTTCTCGTAAATTATTTTCATAACGTGATAAACTAGCCTCAGTTATACCGACTTTAGTAGCAAGTTCTTTTTGATTTATATCCAATTTTTTTCGTAAATTTGATATTCTATCTCCTAAACTTTCCATATGTACATCACTCCTTACCGAAATTATAAGTTATTTTTATAAAAAGTAAAATAAAATTACCAAAAATATAAAAAAAAAAGATTAAAATAATAAAATATATTGAAAATTACCATTTGTATATGTATAATATGAATTATACAAATGGTAATTGATAAAGAGGTGATATTCTGAAAATAAAAATATAAATAATTAATAGATATATACTACTTAGATACATTTAATTTGAATATAAATAAATATTTCAATAATAAAATTACCAAATGTATAAGACGATACTATAGTATTAACAATTTGATGTTTCAATAAATTTAAATGTTTAAATAAGTTAGAAATTAATTATATGAAATTGATTCTTATAAATTAAAATAAGTTGAGTAGATGGAGGAATTAATGTGATAATAATTAGAAGTCAAGATAAAACTGATTTAATGCAGGCTAATCAAATTAAAATAAATGATAGTGAAGTTTATGTAGTATTTGAAAGATTTAATACTATAAAAATAGGAACTTATGAAAGTAATGCAAGAGCCATACAAGTGTTGGATAATATACAAAGTTTTATTGAGAATGGAACAAAATATGATTACATAACAGCTAACAAAGTTAGATATAATATTAATAAAATATTTCAGATGCCAATTAAATAGTGAGTGTGTGTTTTATGCTTAAGAATTAAAGCCTTCTTTTCTTTATAGAAATAGGAAAGAAGGCTTTAGATATTTATGAATATTGAAGTATTTTTGTTTTTAAATTCTTATTATTTAATAGTATATTAGCGACCAATTAAATAACAAGAATTCTCCTAAAACGGCCAATATTAAATATATGATAGCTTCATTTTTATAAAGAGAGGTATTTTTTTTATTTATATCATCATCCATTGTAATAGCAATTTCATCTTGAATGATATTTTTACAGATAGGTGCTAAAATAGTATTTTTTTTCAATAGATTAAATAACTTACTTACACATACCCATATAAAATATCCTAAAATAGCCCCTAATGTATTCATCATTAAATCGTCAATATCTGTAGTTCTAAGGTTAAATAATTGAAAAAATTCAATTGCTAAAGAGAAACCTAATCCAGTTATTGATACATTATTAATATTTCTAAATTCTTTCCAAATTAAAGGAAGTAAGAATCCTAAGGGCATAAACATAATTATATTTAAAACATATGTTAAAGCGCCAACTGAACTAAATGGTATTATATTTATTTCATTAAGTCTAATAATTTCGCTGTACTTTCCTATATCCCATATGCTACCAATACCAGCTTTACTAAGTGCTAAGTAAATATATAATAAAAAAATGTATACCCATATTAAATGTATTACTGCATTCTTTTTGCACTTCAAGTTTTTTCTTTTTATGACAATTATTTGATATATTAAGCAAGGAAGTATAGCGCAAAGAAATGAATAAAGTGTCCACATAATTGTATTTTATCTCCTTTCAAAATTTATGTTTTTAGCTATATAACTGCTATCTTTATATTAAGCTTTAAATTTTAAAAATCTTTTAATAAAATCTTAAAAATTTATTAATTTATAAAAATATATTATTAATCTTAATAAAATACAGAAAATCAAACCTCCTATACTTATATGTAGATGCTTAAAAAATTTTATCATATGCATAAATATTATAAATATATGGAAATAATAATAGTATATTTTGGTAAAATAGGAGGGATTCTATGAAATGGATTAAATGGTATAGTATTACATGTATATGTATTTTTATACTTGTAGCTTTTTATATACTAATATTTCCTAGTAAAGTAAAGTCGATTGATACTTCATCTGCATATAGTTTTATTGAAAAGAAAATTCCAAAAAGTGCAGTATATCAAGGTTACAAGAAGAACCCAATAAATGGAACTACTACAATTTATTACAGCTACAATAATTCAACTCATATAGTTAAATTTTCGCATCCAGAAGAAGGTTCAAGAGAAATTGACTGGAATAAAGTTTCAAATATTAGATTTGATTAAAGTAAAAGTATTCAAAAAATACAAATGCTAAAAAGTTAAATATATAAAACAAAAAACTTCTTTAGAGTGCATATATTTAGTATGATTGGAGTTATTATTTTTAGGAAATAAATTTCAGCTTATTGAGTAGTTAATCAAAATGATTAACTACTTTTTTGTACCACAACAGGAGTATAAATTTAAGTAGACAATATGGTTGTCAATTCCTTACACCAGAAAAATAAAAATTACCATCAAAACATATGAAAGTGAAAGTATATTAAAAATATAATTATATAATCCAATTGTATAATATATTTGTAGTAAATCGTAATAATTTTACATTAATATATACTAATATTTTTTAGATTTTTCGTAATTAATTGATAGAAAAATGTATTATAATAATATTATGAAAATTTAAAAAAGTAAGAAAGAGGTAATATTATGAGAAGTGATATAAAAAAAGGAATAGAAGGAGCTCCAAAGAGAGCATTAATGTATGGAATGGGTCTTACTAAAGAGGAAGTTGAAAGACCTTTAATAGGTATAGTAAATGCACAGAATGAAGTAATTCCTGGTCATCTACATCTTGATGAAATAGCAGAAGCAGCAAAAAATGGAGTTAGAATGAGTGGTGGTTTACCATTAGAATTTCCAGCTATAGGAGTGTGTGATGGTATAGCTATGGGACATGTTGGAATGAATTATTCACTTGCTTCAAGAGAATTAATAGCAGATTCAATAGAAGCTATGGCTATGGCACATGGTTTTGATGCCTTAGTACTTATACCTAATTGTGATAAGATAGTACCAGGAATGTTAATGGCAGCTGCAAGACTTAATATACCAAGTATTGTTGTGAGTGGAGGACCTATGCTTTCAGGCAAAAAAAATGGAAAAGTATATGACTTTAACTCTGCGATGGAAGGTGTCGGAGCATGTAAAGATGGAACAATGAGTGAAGTCGAATTAGAAGAATTAGCTATGAACTCTTGTCCTGGATGTGGTTCATGTTCTGGACTTTTTACAGCAAATAGCATGAATTGTTTGACAGAAGCATTAGGTATGGGAATTCCATATAATGGTACTGCTGCATCACATTCTGGAGAAAGAAAAAGAATAGCAAAATATGCAGGTATGTATGTTATGGAACTACTTAAAAATGATATAAAACCTAGAGATATTTTAACAGTAGATGCGTTTAAAAATGCAATAACTGTAGATATGGCAATGGCTGGTTCTACAAATACAGTACTTCATTTGCCTGCAATAGCTTATGAAGCAGGAATAGAACTTAACTTAGATTTTTTCGATGAAATAAGTGAGAAGACTCCTTGTTTAACAAAATTAAGTCCAAGTGGTAAGCATCATATTGAAGATTTACATATGGCAGGAGGAATTCCAGCTATAATGAATGAGCTCTCTAAGATAGAAGGAATAAACTTAGACTGTAAAACTGTGACAGGTAAGACTATAGGAGAAAATATAAGAAACTGTAGAATAGAAAATGAGGAAGTAATACATACATTAAAAAATCCATATAGCGACCAAGGTGGTCTTGCAATCTTGAGAGGAAATCTTGCTACACATGGGGCAGTTGTAAAAAAATCAGCAGTTGCAGAAGAAATGTTAGTTCATGAAGGACCAGCAAGAGTTTTTAATTCAGAAGAAGAAGCTGTAAGCGCTATATTTGGTAAAAAAATAAATAAAGGTGATGTTATAGTTATAAGATATGAAGGACCAAAAGGAGGTCCAGGAATGAAAGAAATGTTATCTCCTACTTCAGCAGTTGCAGGAATGGGACTTGATAAACACGTTGCGCTTCTTACTGATGGGCGTTTTTCAGGAGCAACTAGAGGAGCATCTATAGGTCACATTTCTCCAGAAGCTATGGAAGGAGGTTTAATTGGAATAGTTGAAGAGGGTGATATAATTTCTATCAATATATCTGATAAAAAATTAGAGTTAAAAGTAAATGAAATTGAAATAGAAAATAGAAGATTAAAATTTAGACCTTTAGAGCCAAAGATAAAACATGGATACTTAAGTAGATATGCTAAACTGGTAACATCAGCAAATACAGGAGCAGTGTTGAAATAGTAGATTATGTCTAAGAGATTTAACTCATATAAGGATATTGAACTTCTTACATGTTGAAATGTAAATATATGTAAATTTTTTCTTTTAATATAATTATCTAAATATTATTTTATATACAGTAAAATATGACTCCTAAAAATAAAAAATACATCATAAATATAAATAAGTGGATATAAGTTATTAATTTGATTTATAAACTTATCATGAAAGCAAATTTATAATATTTATAAGTAATAAAATTTTTAGGAGGATATATATACAATGAATAAAAGAATGAAACTAATTCCCTATGAAATAAATGAGAATTTAAGAGGAGCAAAGAATAAGTTTCCATATGGAATAAAACAAATGAATGCTAGAGGAATGTGGGATGAAGGATATACTGGCAAAAATATCGTAATTAGTATAATAGATACAGGCTGCGACGTTTCTCACCCTCTTTTAAAAGGTAAAATAATTGGTGGTGCGAACTTTAGTGATGATAGTAATGGAAATAAAAATATATATGAAGATTTTAATGGACATGGAACTCACGTAGCAGGGATTATAGCTGCATCTAATTATAATAATGAGGTTATGGGGGTAGCTCCAAATTGTAAACTATTAATAGCAAAGGCGTTAAACAAAGATGGTGTTGGGACATATCAAAGTATAATTAATGCTGTTAATTTTTCTGTAAATAACAAAGTTGATATTATATCTATGTCTCTTGGAGGAAATAAAGATGATAAAAATTTAAGAAATGCAGTTTTACAAGCGGTAAAGAACAATATTTCTGTAGTGTGTGCAGCAGGAAATAATGGAGATGGAGACTCTAGTACAAGTGAGTATAGTTATCCTGCCAGCTATGCTGAGGTAATAGAAGTAGGTGCAATAAATGAAAATTATTTAGTTGAAAAGTTTAGCAATTCAAATACTACAATAGATTTGGTTGCGCCAGGAAGAAATATTATATCAACTTATATGGATAATAAACTTGCTATTATGAGTGGTACTAGTATGAGTGCACCATATGTATCAGGGTCACTAGCATTAATTAAAGAATGGGCTAGAGAAGAATTTGAAAGAGATTTAGATGAAGCTGAGTTATATGCTCAATTAATAAAATGTACAAGAGCACTTGGAATACCTAGAACAGAACAAGGGAATGGGTACTTATATTTAAATCTTTATAAATACAAGAATACCAGTAAAAGATAATTTCTAATATGACGATAAAATATAGATACTATATATATTCAATATAAATATTGATAAGTATCTAATTGTAGAGTTTTGTAGATATAGACGAAAATATTGAGTAATAAAGTTTATAGATGTATTAGATAATTAGGATTATAAAAATATACAGTATTATAGATAGCACATCTGAGAAAAGGTGTGTTCTTCTATATATCTGTATAGATAAAAGTTTGTATATGATTAAATGCAAGCTAAATTAAGGATAATTTATATGAAGATATAAGGTGATTTGTAATATAAATAAGAACACTATGAAAAATATTATTATGAAAGATTTAGATATAGGAAGTGATTTTGTGCATAGTAAAAGAGTATAAAAATTAAATGATAAATATTATCAATAATTATTGATTTTCATAATCAATCATGATATTATATATTTAGAAAAACGAAGAGATTTCAGATAAAGAAATCTTTTATTTTTTAGATTCTAGTTAGCTATAGCTAACTATTAATTAAAAATATTACAGGAGGTAAGAATGAGTAAAATATATATCGTTTATTGGAGTGGAACAGGAAATACTGAGAAAATGGCAAATTTTGTAGCTGAAGGTGTGAAGTTAAAAGGTAAAACGCCAGAAGTCTTGGATGTAAGCTTATTAAAACCAAGTGATTTAAAAGAAGAAAATAAATTTGCATTAGGTTGCCCATCTATGGGAGCAGAACAATTAGAAGAGGGTTATATGGAGCCATTTGTATCAGAATTAGAAGCTATGGTATCAGGTAAACAGATTGGATTATTTGGTTCATATGGCTGGGGAAATTGTGAATGGATGAGAGAATGGGAAGAGCGTATGCAAAATGCTGGTGCTACAATTATAGGTGGTGAAGGGATTACTGCAATGGAAGACCCAGATGAAGAAGCAAAAGATGAGTGTGTACAATTAGGTAAAATGTTAGCTGAATAAGTTTGTATACTATATTGATTATATAATAACTAATGATAACAACATTATAAAATGCTAAGAGAGACTAATAATACAATACATAAGAAAATATACTTAATAAAAATAGATAAAATATTAGTCTCTTTTAGCATAAATCAAATTTATAATTTAATGTTGTTTTTTAGTTGGTACAATATCATTATAGAAAGATAATAATTGTTTGATAACACAAGTAATAAATGTTGTATCTTGTGCAAAACAAAGCATATTTGCTCCAATATTAACCCAGGTTTCAATACTTTTCTTTTCTGCTGAAGGAAAGGTAATAAAGGGCATATTGTATTTTTTACATGTTTCAGCAGCTTGAGAAATCATGTCTTTTATTTCAACTCTATTCATATCTCCAGAAAACCCCATATCTAAAGATAAATCACCAGGACCTAATGCTATAATATCAACACCTTTGACTTGTACTATTTCTTCAATGTTATCATAACCTGCTTTCTGTTCAATTAACATCATTTTTAATGTCTCGTTATTTGCATTTTCGACATAGTCTAAATAACTCATATTTCCATAATAAGAAGCTCTTTGAGGATTGTACCCTCTTATACCATTTGGAGGATAAGTACAAGCTGATACTGCTTTTTCTGCATCCTGTGCTGTATTAATAAATGGGAAACCTATAATATCTGTTCCCATATCCATTATAGGTTTGACAAGACCAGGGTCACTGTTTGCTAATCGAATTAAAGAAGCAGCACCACCAGCATGTGCAGCTATCATATGTTGTTGTATATCTTTACGGTCTAAAGCACCATGTTCGCCCTCAATCCAGACAAAATCATATCCTGATAGCCCAACTAATTCACTTACAGATGAATCAGATAGTGAAACTGCTACTCCACACAATATCTTTCCTTCATTTAAATTTTCTTTAATCATAGTTGTGTATTTTTCCATTTGTATCAATCCTTTCTTTAGGCAATTTATTTTTACACTTCAAAGAATACAACTTCAACCTAACTTGAAGTCAATACTTTTTTATTGACTATTGTATAATGGATTTTTATAATGTTCTTATTCATATAAAATTTTGGGGAGGGAAAAATATGAAATATTCCATGACTGATGTATCAAAAATAACAAATATTTCTTCATCTGCTATTCGATTTTATGAAGAAAAAGATTTACTGCTTCCTATTAGTAGAAAACCAAGTGGTGTTCGTTATTTCTCTGAAGAAGATATAGAGCGTTTGATATTTATAAAAGAATTAAAAAATGCGGGTTTATCTATTAAAGACATCCATGAATGTTTTCATTTTTGTGATATGGGAGATGATACTATAGACAAAAGAATCCAATTATTTCAGCAACACAAGCAAAACATTAAAAATAAAATATATGAATTAGAAGATTGTATGGATAAAATAGATGAGAAGATATGTTATTTAAATGAAAAAAAGATGTGTAAAAAATAACTCTTATAAAATAATTAAACTTTTAATTTATTTAATATAAAGAATGACAGAAATTAGAGCCACTTAAGTGTATTGTTTTCGAGAAGACTTTTTATAGATAATTAAACAGTGTTCTATATAGCTATTTCTCTATGTAATAAAAAAGGAAATTATGATAAGATATATTAATGTAAGTGGTAAAAATAGTTTCATTTATAGAATTAGTATTTTTAAATGCTATAAATATGAATACTATAAATCTTTACATATATAGTTATATTTTTCTGATTATTATAATTAAAATATTATAATAGAGTTGTTATAGTTGGAGGATGTTAGAATGTATGAATCAAGAGAAAATTATTTGGAGACAATACTTATTCTAGAAAAGAAAAAGGGAATTGTAAAATCTATTGATATAGCTAAAAAGCTAAATTATAGTAAGGCAAGTGTAAGTAGGGCTGTGGGAATATTAAAAGAATATGGTCTTATTATAATGGAAGTAGATGGTGACATCATTTTAACTAAAGAAGGAAGAAAAAAAGCAGAGGAAATTTATGAAAAACATATTTTAATCACTAAATTTTTAGTAAATACATTGGGGATTCCATTAGATATAGCTGAAAAAGATGCATGTAGAATAGAGCATATTATAAGTAAAGATGCGTTTGAAGGAATAAAAAAATATTTAGACAAAAACTAAGAGGTGAGCTTATGGTGTATTTTAGTGAGTCGAATAATGAGGTGCAAAAATTTGATTGGGGAGAGATTGCATGGATACATGAGCCATCAAAAACACAATTTAATAGGCTTAGTGCTGGAATTGTAAGGTTTTTTCCAAAAAACTCCCAAGAAAAGCATTTTCATTTAAGTGAAGAACAGCTTTTATATGTAATTCAGGGAGAAGGAATACAAGTTATTGATGGGAAAAAGGTCAATATAAAGGAAAAATCAATAGTTTATTGCCCACCATATTCAGAACATGAAATTATAAATACTGGTAAATTTGATTTAGTAATATTAATCACTTATGTTCCTCATAAATTTTCAAATTTGAGACAGTTACCTATCGTATTTTCTGAAAATACTATACAAGAGTTAATTAATGTAAATATAATTGAAAATCTTGCAAATCAAATATCTAATATATTGAAACTTAGAATATCTGTATATGATTCAAAACATAAAGAAATATTTGATACTAAAAAAGAAACTAGATTTTGCGATATTTGTAAAAGTGCAAAAGTGTGTAATAGAAGACTTGATAAGAGTATAAATGATAATAATTTTGAAAAAATGTATCAATGTGAGTATGGTATTTCTGGTCTGGAAATACCTATAGTGTTAGAAGAAAATACAGTTGGATATATAGAATGTGGAAATTTTATAATATACAAATCCAGCGATATAGACAAAAACTTATCTAAATTGTCAAGTACTTCAGATATTGACATAAAATACATAAATAAAATTTACAATGAACTTTCATTAATTCCAAAGAGTAGACTGTATGTGTTAAAAGAAAATCTATTAATGATGTCTGAATTTATTCAAGAAATAGCCAAGAGAAATTTCTTTGAAAATCAACTTAGTATAAAAGATGAGGAGATATTGAAGAATAGAAAGGAAAATATAAAGCTTGAAGAAGCACTTAAAAGAGCAAATAGTAAATTATTAGAAGAAAAGTACATTATCAATCCAATTGATATATTCAATAATGTTTTAAGAGAATATCCTTTTGAATTAGAACTTTCTATAGAGAAAGAAATCAAAGCTATGAATTTAGAAGGTATTTATAATCTAATAAATAGTAGTAAATTAATGTATAATGATGTTAGAGGTATTATTCAAGAAATGATATTTGTATTGTCCAGAACCGTGCTTAGAGATTTAGAAGATTTAAAACTTATATCTTATCTAAGAAATAAATACAATAAAAAGATATCACTTACAAATAGTGATGAAGATTTATGGGAACTATTATTACAATTTTCAGAAGAGTGTATTGATAAGAATAGAGAATTTTGGAGAAAAGATAAGAGAAATTTAATTGAAAATGTGAATGAATATATACAAAAGTATTATAAGGAAAATATAAACTTAAATAGTATAGCAGAAGTATTCTTTATAAGTCCAAATTATTTGAGCTCTATTTTTAATGAAAAAAATCAAGTCTCAATAACTGAGTATATAAACTTTCTTAGGATAGAAGAATCTAAAAAATATCTATCAAATATAAATATGAGTATTAGTGAGATTTGTAGGAAAGTAGGTTTTAATAATAGTAGTTATTTTTCACAAATATTTAAGAAGTTTAATAATATAACTCCAAATGAATATAGAAAAAATATACTAGATAATAGAGGTTAGATAAGATTATGTAAGATATATGTTGTTAATAAAATTGAGATAGAATATGTGGAGGAATTTTATGCTTGTAATTATTTTTTTATGTATGGGAGGTTTTTTAGCTGCTTTTGTAGACTCTATAGCAGGAGGGGGTGGACTCATAAGTATGCCTGTTCTTATGGCGATTGGAGTGCCAGTTCATCTTGCTATTGGTACAAATAAATTTGCTGCATCAGCAGGTTGTATAAGTAGTGCCTATAGATACTCGAAATCTGGTAAAACTAATAACGAACTTTTAAAGAAATTAATCCCATTTACTATTATTGGTAGTATTTTAGGAGTAAGATGTGTACTATCAATAAGTGAAGATATACTAAATTTTTTAGTTGTAATAATGATTTTAATAGTAGCTATTTATACTTTTATTTCCAAAAACTTAGGTCAAGAAGATAATTTTGAAGGTATTAATAAGAAAAATCTAAGATTAGGGATGCTTATGGCCCTTGTAATGGGTTTTTATGATGGTTTTTTTGGACCTGGCACAGGGACTTTTTTAACTTTTGGATTTATAAAAATATATGGATATGATTTTTTACATGCTTCTGCAAATACAAAAATATTAAATTTAACAAGTAATATAACATCATTGTTACTGTTTATGATAAATGGTCAAGTATATTATAAGATTGCTATAGTGTTTGCATTAGTGATGATAATAGGTGCTTATGTAGGTGCTAAAGTTGCCATAAAAAAAGGTTCAAAGATGATAAAACCAATATTTTTAGTAATGGCATTGTTTATGGTCACAAAATTAGTATATCAGACGTTATTTTAATTGATTAACTTTTAAAATTTATAATTAATTGTGAGTTTTTATTAGAAAATATATCAAAGAATTTTATGAAAGTTCTAATTATCTTCTAATGTAGTTCATATGTAATACACATATAAATTGTAATATTATATATATAGAAAGGTTATATATCAAAAAAATATAATTTTGATTTTATGGATATGAAATATATAATAATTTGTAGGAGGAGTTATTTATGAATATATCAAGAAGAGCTATGAAAATAATCGAATTGGCACAAAAAATTGCTAGCAAAAAAGGTGTAACAGTACAAGAAGCTTGGAATGATGCAATGAGAGAATACAGAGCAAAATATGAATATGTTGCATAATTGTATGCATTATATTTTAAATATAGGAAAGATATAAAATAAAAGGGCTTAGAGTTAATTTCTAAGCTCTTTTATTTTTTGAAATGAAGATGTTAAACGGAAATAAAATGTGAGTAAAATCAACTCATTTACAGATAATAAAAACTTTATTTGAAAATTTAAAATAGCTATTTAGAAAAAAATCTAAATAGCTATTGAAATATAATAATAGTTGTGCTATATTCTAATTAGATGAAATTCTAAATAGAGAGGTGATGGTGTTGGGTTTTCCAGAAACGTTTAAAGCTCTTTCAGACCCTGTAAGAAGAGAAATATTACTTATGTTAAGGGGGAATAAAATGTCAGCAGGAGAAATTAGTGAAAAATTTAATATGACAAATGCCACAATTTCTTATCATCTATCTCAATTAAAAAAGGCAGGACTCATATTTGAAACAAAGTATAAAAATTTTATTTTCTATGAAATAAACATTTCAGTTTTTGAAGAGGTTATGCTTTGGTTTTCACAATTTATGGAGAAGGGAGAAAAAGATGATGAAAAAAGCGATAAATAAACAATTTATTTTATCTACATTAATATGTTTTATACCATTTATTGTATCAATATATTTTTACAATAGACTACCAAATGAAGTTGCAATTCATTTTGATACTTATGGGAATCCAGATAACTATGCTCCAAAGTTTATAGCAGCTTTCGGGGTACCATTATTAATGCTATGTGTTCACTTATATACATGGTTTAGAATTAAAAATGAACCTAAAAAGGCTAGTTTTTCAAATGTTATGCAAAATTTATCAAAATGGGGGGTTGCTATACTTGCAGTCATTTTACAAATAATGATGGTTTTGTATTCAACAGGAATTAGTTTGGATTTTAATTTTTATACAGGATTGATTTTAGGAATATTAGTTATTTTATTTGGAAATTATCTTCCTAAATGTAAGCAAAATTATTCTATGGGAATAGTTTCACCATGGGCTCTTAATGATGAAGACAATTGGAATAAGACACATCATTTAGCTGGCTGGATTTGGATTATTGGTGGGATATTATTAATTATTAATGCTTTTACGAGTATCCCTTTTTATAATATCTTTGTAATTTTTGTAATTGTAATATTTCCATTTATATATTCTTATTTGCTATATAGAGCTTCAATTAGAAATAACTAATACAATCAATTATTACCATAATATTTAGATAAATATAATACATTTCAGAGCTGAAATATATAATTAAAAATTTACTAAGATATTTGTTTTAGCTCTGAAAAAATATTATTTAATGAAATTAATATGGTTTATTCAAAATTTTAATAACTTATATTAATTAGTTTGTTGAATATAAGTTGAAAATTTGTATTTAATGTTGAAAGTATAAGTATAGTGTGCTACTCTTATAAGAAATTATTTATAAATATAGGAGGTATAACATGAATACTAAAGAAATGAAGGAATATAGAGAATTTTACAATAAAAAATTAAGTGACACAGATGAATTTTTTAGAGTATTTGGAAGCCTTGATGATAAGACTTATTCAGAAGGAGCTATAAGTAAAAAAAATAAAGAACTAATAGGATTAGCTATTTCTATTTTAAGTAGATGTGATGAATGTATTTGTTGCCATATTGAGGGTTGTGTTAATTCTGGGGCAAGTAAGTATGAAATTATAGAAGCAATAAAAATAGGTGTAATTGGTGGAGGCTCTATTACATATCCAAATGCAAGATTTGCGGTAAAGATTTTAGAAGAGTTTGACATATAACTTTAATAGCAATAATTTATTTATATTTGTAGCATTGAGTTATTTAAAATTATACTAAATTTTATTCTTATGATTTTATATTTTTATTAAATTTTCCTAGTTGTATCCAAAAATTCGAAAATACTTTTAAGATTTAGAGTATTTTTATTACAGGCTATATTAAGAATTATATAGTGTTGATTAAATATGTTATATTTTTTATTATTTAAAATAAATTGAATATTGGAATAATTGTATTTATATATTTATATTTCCATGTAATATATATTTTATAATTCATATAAATTTTAATAAAAAGTTTTGGCAAATAGATTAAATAAAGTTTTATTTATTGTATTTTATTATCAAGTTTACTACAAATTAAATTGTCTATTTTTATTTATAGAGTAGAATAAACTGTTTTTGTTAAGAATTTTGAAAGTAAAATCAGACTAAAAAAATAAAGGAACTAATTTGTCTAACGTTTATTGGTGAAAAATAAATATATAGAAGTTATAATAAATATATAAAAGTGTATGAGAGGTGTTATATGTTTGGTAAACCAAAAGAAAGTGTTAGATTTCTAGACTTTAATGATGTAGCAGAAAAGTTTGGGGAGAAAAAGGCTGTTGCAATTTTTGATGCTATAGCTGGAAAAAAATCTAAAGAACATATTATCAAAGATATAGAAAAATTAGTAAAAAATGAAGTTTAGACATTTATAAGGTATATTGAGCTTGAGGGTAGCTCTTTATACCTTCTTTTTTATTATTTGATTGTATTTTAATGTTTTAGATTATGTATATGTCTTTGTATACATAGTATAGGGCTCTTAATAAATAGCATCTAACTTTAGATGAGCGAATTAGTTAATATCCTGTTAATAATATAATTGAAAAATCATCAAGATTTTTAATCTGAATTTTCATAATCAAGTTTTTCTAAATTTTAAAAATTGTGTTTTCTTTTTAAATAAAAAAACTTATTGTTATAGAGTAATATTTATATAGCAATAAGTCTTTATCGTTTAAAATTGTAATTAGTTTCACATAAATTATGATTTAGCAGTTAACCATATATAAGAATGATTTATATAGCTAAAAATTAAATGCTTACATTAAATTATTTTTTAATGTATTAAGATTAAGTTTTGAATCTTCATTATCTTTATTAAAGTATAACGCTTTATTTAAATATTGTTGAGCTTCATCAAATCTTCTATGAAACATAAGTATAACTCCTTTTAAGTTATATATATTACTTGCATTTTTTTTGTAGTCAGAGTCCTTTTTATCTATATATTTTAAAGATTTGTTAATTGAATTCAAAGCATTGTATATTGCATTTGGATAATCAGGATACCCATCAAAACGCATGTAATTACATGCTTGTGCATAATAAAGGTCTGAATCAGTAGGATTAATAGTAATAGCTTTTTTTAGTATGATGTCGACCTCTTTAAAGATTTCCAGTCCATGATCATCAAGTTTAAGTTGAGCAAAATCCATACTATTAATGCCAAATTCTTTTTTAAAATCTTCGTATAACAAGAGCTTGTATTTATTATTTTCTACTATAAAGTATCTATTTACCTTTAAAGATTCATCTTTTTTATAAAGAAGATTTTTTATCTCAAAAGTTTCTTCTAATTTAACCACATTTTTATACTCTTTACCATCATAGTTGTACGTTTCTATAGTTTTCTCTTTACCTATTTTATAGTTAATTATTCTTTTTGTTTCAACTAAAATATTTTGAAATTCTTCAAGATTCTCTAAAATAATTTTTTTCTTGCTGTCTTTACTTAATAAACTATATGCTGTTTCATAGTCGCCAGAGTTCATTCTATCAATATATTGTTTTGCTACTTCACTAGCACTTTTTTTTGGGGAACATCCTGCTAATGATATTACAATTGATAATGTTAAGAGTAAAGTTATGCCTTTAGTAATATTCATAATGCAATCACCTATAATTAAATTTTATTAATTATATTTTAGCATCAAATATTGAATAAGTCATTAGCTTTAAAGTACATAAAGTGAACAGTTTAATAAACTTAAAAATCTAACTCTGATAACCAACTTATTAGTTTATTTTCTCGTTCTTTTAAATTATTATTATTAAACTTGCCTAATTTAATTTCTCCAACAATCATACCATCAGACATAAATAGTACTCGTTCTGTCTTTATTGCTACTTTAGCATCATGAGTTACAATCATAATAGTTGTACCTAATTGATTAATATCTGTAAGAATATCAATTATTTCATTTGTTAACTTGGAGTTAAGTGCACCTGTGGGTTCATCTCCAAATAAAATTTTTGGGTTATTAATTAAAGCACGGCATATAGAAGCTCTTTGAAGTTGACCTCCAGAGACCTGAGTAATATCTTTATCTTTTATTTCTAGAATATTCATTTTTTCCATAAGTCTTGTTGCTTGTTCGTTGATTATTTGACGACTTTTTTCTTTATTTAAGTAAGCAGAAATAATTATGTTATCAAATATATTTAAATTTTTAAGTAAATTACTTTGCTGAAAGATAAAACCCATATTTTTTAACCGAAATTTTGATAATACTTCTTCTGACATATTAGAAATCATTTCACCTGAAAATCTGACTGTACCAGAAGTTAATCTATCCATTCCGCTTATGTTATGTAGTAGTGTTGATTTACCAGAGCCAGAAGCACCCATAACAGATATAAATTCACCATGTTTAATTGACAAATCTATTCCTTTCAAAACTTGTTGTACATTTCCTTTACCAATAGTATACTCTTTAATAATTTTTTTAGTTTCTATAATATTATTCATAACATACTCCTTATTCTATAATAGACATAATTTTTATTTTATTAATTTCTCTACTAATTAATATAATTGTAGTAAATACTGTGAGAGTTAAAACTGATGGACAAAGTACATATACAATTAATGGATTTACTACAAATTGGAGATTGGAGATACCAGAAAGTAGTAATCCTGATATTTTTTGTCCAAGTGTATTTGCCATAACAACACCTAAAATAGTTCCAATTATAAGTACTAGTAAAGCTCTAGTAATATATTGAATGCGTATATCTTTAGTAGAAAATCCTAAGCTAAGCATAATTGCTGTTTGTGGTGTATCTTTAGCTATGAGCATTTTAAAAAACATTGATGTAATTAGTGAAGAAATTACAATAGATATAACAATAGCTAATTTTATAACAAGTCTTAACTGGTTGATAACAGAGCCCAATGTCTGATTTATATAATTATTCATATCAGTAATTTTAGCAGGGTAATAACTTATGCTATATTGCTCTAATTTATCGGCTACATTGACTCCAGATTTTAGATTTAAATTTATAATATGCCATAGAACATTATCTTCACTAGATGGTAGCATAGCTTTTGCAGTCTTACCACCATGTGTAATGTCTTGATATATACCACTAACAGTTAGAATTACCTTTTTATCTTTTGAGAAAATTGATAATGTATCTCCAATGCTTTTTTTTAGTTCATTTGCATTTATAACGGATAATGCAATTTCATTTTCTTTAATTGGAGCAGAACCTTTTACATATGTCAGTGGGAAAGTTTCAAAGTTTCCATTTTCTATTTTAATATTTTCTACTTTACCATCTTTATTTTTTATTTTATATGAACTTGTTGTAAAGGATTCATATTTTTTTATATCATTGTCATCGCTGATTTTTTGTAATATGGAATTAAAAAGATGCTGAGTTTGTTTTGTTTGAGGTAAGTCAATGCGAATATCGCTCTTGCCAGCGCCCATATAAGTGATAAATTCAGGTGATTGAATAGTATTTAAAAAATTAATTGGTACAATCATAAGGAAAATACAAATCATGTATACAAAACAAAGCAACCCATAGACAGTAAATTTTTTTACCACTTCATTTAATCCCAAAAATATGTTAGTATCTGTTATTTTATTTTTGTGTAGTTGAAAGATATAACCATATTTTACCAAGTTAGTAGAATGGCTACCTCTTAATGCATCAACTACAGATATTTTTTTGAATCTTTTAAGAATAATTTTACAAAAGAATATAACACTTAAAAATACAAGAACTGAACCTATAAATGGAATAAGAATGCTAAAAATGGTTTTATCTACTGTTCCCATATAAATATAAATATTTTTTGTAAAAAAAGGTTCTATAAGTAATGAGAGTATGTAACCAAGAAAACTTGCAAAAGATGCAATTAAAAGGTATTTTATCAAATATAGTTTTTGGATGTTATTATTTTGAATACCAATAGCCTTCATAACACCAATTTCTCGATAATCTTCTTCAATTGTTGTAATTAAAGTAAATCGTAAACATAAAATAGAAATTATAATAAGAAGAATACTAATTAAGATAACAATAGCAATTACAATTCCATCAGACACAGAATTTAGTAGTTGGTAAATAGAATAAGTTATTGATGTACCTGTTTGAGGGAGCTCAGTTGATTGATATAGTGCCTCAAACTCACTAATTTTATTTATATCATTTAATAGAAATTCGATTAAATATTCACTTTCTCCTAGATTAGACTTTAACATGTTCCAATCATTATCACTGATTAAAAAACGCTTTGAAGTAACAAGAGAAGGGTTCATTTGTGAGTCACGTATAAAGTCTTTTATTGTAAATTCTATAAAGAAATTACCATTAATAATTTTTATTGTGTCTCCTTTTTTCAAATTGCATTGCTTCATGTAATATACAGGAACTCCTATTTCTCCATCTTTTATTTGCATTATTTGATTGTTCATATCTAATAAAAAATCAAATTTATTGTTTTGCTTCGTAAAACTATTTTCTAGTACACTATTAGCTTGACTTTCTCCTTTACCTCCTAGAAAGATATTAGCTCCATTTATATTTAAAAGTTCAGTAGTTTGCTGTTTTTTTACATATGGAGTTTTAGTTGAAAATTTATCAATTTTTTCTTGGTCTAATTTACCAGAATACATTTGGACATAATGTGGTGTCTGAGATTTTTGAAACAAGGCAGTCACTGAATCAGTGAGTTTTATAGCGATATTTGTTGCACTAGATGCTAACATTGATGCAAGTAAAATAAAAATAAATAGAGTAATTGTTATTACTTTATTTCGTGTTAAATCTTTTAATAATATTCTTTTTAGCATAAATAATCCTCATTTCTTAAAAATTTTATATTGAATATTTTAGATTTAGTTCATAGCAGTTATAGATATATAAGATATAAACTGACCGTCAGTCTATAATGATAATATTATAATATATTTATTTTGTCAAGTCATTTAAAAAATAAAATATACATGTCTTATGATAAAGCCTTTAAAGAGAAGGTACTATAAAAGAGATTAGTAAAAATTTTAAAAAGGGAATAATTAATATAAATTATTTTTAGGCTCTATTAATTAATAATTTTTTAGATTAATTGAATATGTAAAAAGTTATTGATTATTTTGATATATTGATATTTATTGAAAAAGATTTGTTAAAAGTAGAGGTATCATATATAAATTACTATTTTTTGGATGAATTATGAAGAACAATAATTAAATTAATAAATATAAAGATATTTTTTGGTTATTATTAATTAAAAATTTAATTTATATTTAATTAATATAAAATTTGAGAGAATATCATTTTTAAATTGTTTAAATTATGTTATTATTCAGATATAGGCAATATTAGATAAATCTAATGACGCAAAGCTATAGGGACTAAAATCTTTATATAATAAAGGTCATGTCAGCCAGTTGCCAAAAAGATAATAATTCTTTTTGTTAAAAGTATTTTTTAAAGTTATATATTTTTAATAACTTAATATTTGGCAAGAGGAGGGCTTAAGATGATATCTGAGTTAATGTTAAAAAAATTTGGCGAATCAAGCATCAATTTTAAGACTAAGATTAAATTAAATTTAAGGGAAAGACCAGACATAAATAGTATGAAGTTGAAAAGTATACCAGAAGGTAAAATTGTTAAATTAAAATGTGTTGATGGAATATGGGCAGAAGTTGAAAGTAATTATGACAAAGGTTGGTTACTTTATAAATATCTAGAAAAATTTAGCAATGCTAAAAAAAATAATAATAATGACATGATAAAAAACAGAAAAAAGAATTATGTAGGAAATATAAGAACTAATGGTTTAAGTTTAGAACTTAGAAATGATAGAACATTAGACTCTAGAATTATAACTACAATTCCTGATGGTTTTAAGGTTGAAGTATGTTATAGTGTGGGCAAATGGGCAAGAGTTAATATTGATAAAAATGGAAACAGATATTCTGGATATGTATATAATCAATACATAGAAGAATGTTTAAGTTTATCATAATTGGATACTAGTAAGCTTTAAATATACTAAGAAATTTCAGAAAAAGAATCCTATTCATGGGATTCTTTTTCTTTTGTAAAAAACATTATTATAATATTAAATAGAATAAATTAATTAAGTAATTTTAATTTTAAATGGAAGATTTAAGTAAAAATAAGCTTAGCGTGTATTTTGTATGTTAAGTATCATAAATTAATATTGATTTAAAAAAGTTTAATAAAAGAAAGAATTGATGGAATAAAAATTATGTTAAAGATAAGAGAATATATAATAAATTTGAAAAAAATTGTAATTTTTAGTTTCATATATATTATAATAAATTAGATATAAGATTTTTATGAGGGGGAAAATATGAAAAAAAAGAAAACATTGATTGGGTTAGCCATATCTTTTTTACTTATAATTAGTATTATAAATCCATTACAAGTTAATGCAGAAGCTATTATTGATTCTGGTGTATACATTTCTTCAACACAAGAGAATTATAAATCTAATTATACTAGATTTAAAACTATTAAATCTAAAAGTAAACATAAACGTAGTAGGTCTAGTAAAAGCAGAGTAAAATTGAAAAAAAGAATGATAAGAACTAAAAATTATGGACATGGAACTTTAAATAAACATAAAAATCAAGGCATAAGAAGACATAATATTCTATCAAGATTGATATTTTCAATAATGGTTATATTTATTGTTATAGTTTTAATTGTACTAATATTTATTAAAAGGAAAAAGAAGAAATTTTATTAAAAAGAATATCACTTTGCCAACTGTTGATGTTTATTTTATAGCATGATATAATTTAATCGGAATAATGTTCTGTTTAAAAGGAGATATAAAAATGGCACGAAAACGAATATTAAATGGTGGTAAACGAGATGAACTTATTGATAATGCACTTAATTTATTTTTAGAACATGGGTATGAAAATACTTCTATAAGAATGATTTTAGATAGTGTAGGTGGTGAAGTTGGTATGTTTTATCACTATTTTAAATCAAAAGATGAAATATTTAATGAAGTGATAAAATTGTTTCTAGTTCAGTATGAAAAAAGTTTTTCTGATGTTTTATATGATGATTGTATACCAAATAATCTGAAGATTGATGTTGTATTTGAGTTATTACAAAAAACTCTTTTAAAGTATAAAACATTCAAATCAGGTAAATTTCATTGGAGTATGCAAATTGCACTAAATCAATTAACTTTAAAGAGTTTAGTTCCTCATATAGCAAAATATATAAACTATATGCGTGATAAAGGTGTGATTGGAAGTTGTGCAATTGAAACAGATTTAGAGCTTGCAAATGCTGTTCTTTATTCATCATTTGCAATATTACATCAAGACTCACTAACTGAATTAACAGAGGAAGAATTAAAGCAAAAAAAACAGATTATTAGAGGGATTATTCACAGGATTTTGGATATAAAAAGAAATACATAATCTTATTTACTATTTTTTAGAAAAAATAGATTACGAAATATATTTTTAAATTTATAAAAATATATTGACATTTTTTAGAAAAAATAATATTATTATTTCAACGACAAAATTTAATAGAGTAAATTAAATCCTATGACAAGGAAAAGTAGTTAAATTTAGGTTCATTATAGAGAGCTGAGGATGGTGGAATCTTAGCAAGAAAAAATTTGATGAATGGCCCTTAGAGGAGTAAATTGAAATCAGAGTTTTGAGAGTAGACTTTATCGTCAGTCGCACGTTATAGCGAATAGGGTATGTAAGTACCTGACAATGAGATATATAAAAATTGGATTTTGTATTAATTTTTATATAATTTAGGTGGCAACGCGGATAATCTCCGTCCTATTAGTTTAGGACGGAGTTTTTTATTTTACTGAAAAATTAAAATATAGAAGGTGGTGAAAAAGATGTCATGAATTTCCAGCGTTAAAGATGATGATATAGTGAATTGGCAAAAAAATAAATTGAAAATTAAAAAAACAGGAGGAAGTACAAAAATGAAAACAAATACAAAAAAACTAACTTTAAATGCAATACTTTTAGCGATGGGATTATTAATACATCAAATTACACCAGCTATAGGATTACCAATGAAACCAGATATACCACTAGCAATGTTATTTGTAATATTAGTTCTAAATAGAGATGATTATAAAACTTGTTTAATAGCAGGTATAGTAACGGGAATATTTACAGCTCTTACATCAAGTTTTCCAGGAGGTCAAATTCCTAATGTAATAGATAAAACTCTTACAGCAAATGCAGTATTTTTATTAATGAACATTAGTTATAAAATGCCTTTTATAAAAAAATTAGCTAAGAAGGCACAAGATACTATAGTAGTTACAATCATAATGCCAATAGGAACACTTGTAAGTGGAACAATCTTTTTATTAGCAGCTCAAGCTATAGTTGGTCTTCCAGGTGCTTCATTTACAGCTTTATTTTTAGCAGTAGTATTACCAGCTGTTTTAATAAACTTAGTTGCTGGACTATTTTTATTCAAGATTGTTAGCCTATCAATAAGAAGAGTTAGTTATCAAGCTTAAATATGAAATAATACTTTACTTTATAAACTATTATAATAATCAAACAATATAAGAATAGAGTAGATTTTAACTATTCTATTCTTATATCATTTAAAGATTTAGCATTATATTTTTTTCTTTTTAATAAAATATTTATATAATAGTAACATATCTTAAACCCAACAAATAAATTTTCACACCTATGTTAATGTTCTTATATGTATCTCGTTTGTAGTTATTAAATATATAATTTGTTTAAATTTACTTTTTCAGGATAAATTTATGTACTAATTTACTTTGATTTATTAGATTTTTTAATCTGCTAAAATTTCACCTAATTTAATCTGTATATACTTACATTTATAGATTTCTAAAAAATATGGAAAAAGTGAATTTTTTGTGAAAAACTTGCTTAAATTTGATTGAAAAAAGTATATAGTCTACAGTATAAAACGATTTTAGTTAAAACTTATAAAATTGTATCTGTGAAATATATTTTTAATACATAATTTAAATTTCTAATTTTAAATAGCGCTTTAACTGAAGAAAGTAAGTGTAACTATAATAGAAATAGAATATTTTGAGAAATATATCTATATACTTAAAAAAGAAAAATAAATCTATTAAAATAACATAATAAAAAAAATATTAAGAATAAAAATATAATTATAAGCATTTATATAAATCTAGTTGATTTTTAATATAAATGTAAATACAATTATATTTAAATGAATAATTGCATTTGTAATTATTAGCAATACAATCTAATATAGTTTATGATTTGACATAAGTTTGTTAAGTCCATAACCTAATTAAGAAAATGTATTCATATATTAAAAATTTATTATGAGGGGGATAATTTTATTATGAAATTCTGTAAAAGAATGTTAACATTGACTTTGAGTATTTCTTTTGCATTTGCAAATATTCAACTAGTAAATGCAATATCATCTGTAGAGAAAATACAAGGAAATAATAAGTATGAAATTGCAGGTAATGTAGCAGATGAAAATGCATATAAGACTGCTATACTAATTAATACTAATAATTCTATAGCAGATGGTTTAAGTGCAAGTGGATTAGCAGGAGCTTTAAATGCACCTATATTATTAACTGAAAAAAATACTATACCAACTGAGACATCTGCAAGATTAAAAAATGTATCAAAGGTTTATATAATTGGAGGAACATATTCTATTAGTACAACTGTGGAAAGTTCATTAAAATCTAAAAATATAAAAGTTGTAAGAATTCAGGGAAGTGACAGAATAAAAACAAGCTATAACGTTGCAAAAGAAATAAACTCAATAAAAAAAGTTGATACTGTAATGTTAACAAATGCATATAAAGGAGAAGCTGATGCTATAAGTATTGCATCTGTAGCTACAAGAGATAGTACACCAATAATTCTTACTAATGGACGAAGCATACCTTTTTCAACTAGTGGCTTAAAATCTTATGCAATAGGTGGAACATCTTCAATGAGTACTGCTTTAGTAAACAAGACTAAATCCACTAGACTGGGAGGAAGTACTCGCTTTGAAACTAATAAAGCAATAATAAATAAATTTTACAAAGATGCTAAAGATTTTTATATAGCTGGAGCATATGAATTAACAAATGCTCTTGTAGGTTCATCTTTATCAAAAAATAGTCCAATGGTATTAGTTGATAATGGTAGCAATAAAAGTGTCCTAAAGAATGCTAAGAAGATAACTTCTATAGGGTATATAAATTCAACTATAATTCAACAATGTCTAAATGTAACAAATGGAATTGGAGATATTAATACTGGCATTATAAAAGATGATGCTAAGCCAACTACAAAGACTATAAAAGCTGGTATGTATAAAGTTGGCAAAGATATATCAGCAGGGGAATACTTAATAACTTCAAATTCAGGAAGTTATGCTTCTTATTATGAAGTTACAAGTGATAGTACAGGAAATGCTGATAGCATACTTTCAAATGATATTTTTAGTGGAACTAGATACATAACTTTAGAGAATGGGCAGTATATCAAAATTGAGGATTCAACAATGATATTAGCCAAGTATGCTAAAGTTCAAAAGGCTAAGAATGGCAAGTTTGGAAATGGTATGTACAAAATTGGATTAGAAATTCCTGCTGGAGAATATACTATAGTTTCAAATTCTTCTGATGCATATTATGAAGTTAGAGATGATAGCTTAGGTGCTGTAGATGGAATAGTTACTAATGATGTTTTCTCAGGAAACAGATATATAACAGTTGAGGAAGGACAATATTTAATACTAAATAATTGTTACTTGATTGAGAGTAAATAGGTTTTATTGTATTCAGTAGGAAATGATGTTTTAATATAAGAAAGGTGTTTTAAACTAAAATTTAAAACATCTTTTTTTATTGTTTAGAAATAAACTACGCTTAAATTATTAAATTTATTATCAAAATACACATAGAAAAATAATAATATCTTTAAAAGATTTTTCTTATTTGATATAATTAAGGTTATGTGTAATATAAGAAATTAACTAGGAGGAATAGAAGTGAGCAAAAGAAAACAAGTAACAATACCTATAGAGAAAATACAAGAACAAGATAAATATATAGAACAAATACACAGACAAAATGAAGAATACTTCAACAGAACTGGAAAGAGAAAACTCGTGTTTACTCAAACCTTTGGATGTCAGATGAATGAACATGATTCAGAAAAATTATGTTCAATGCTAGAAGAAATGGGATACCAAATGTCAATGATGCTTGAAGAAAGTGATTTAATAATATATAACACATGTGCAGTTAGAGAAAATGCAGAGTTAAAAGTATATGGAAATTTAGGACAATTAAAGCATCTAAAAGGAAAAAATCCAAATATGAAAATAGCTGTGTGTGGATGTATGATGCAACAACCACATGTTGTAGAAGAATTAAGAAAAAAATACAAACATGTGGACCTTATATTTGGGACACATAATCTATATAAATTTCCACAATTACTTACAGAATCAATGAATTCTGAAAAAATGTTAGTAGATGTTTGGGATGTAGATGGAGAGGTAATAGAAGGTCTTAGAAGTAATAGAAAATTTGAATTAAAGGCATTTGTAAATATAATGTATGGATGCAATAATTTTTGTACATACTGTATAGTTCCATATACAAGAGGTAGAGAAAGAAGTAGAACACCTGAAGATATAATTAATGAGATAAAAGAGCTTGTAGCAAATGGGACAAAAGAAATTACTTTACTTGGACAAAATGTCGACTCTTATGGCAAGACACTTGAAAATCCAGTTACATTTTCAGAACTTCTAAGAAAAGTAAATGAGATAGAAGGAATTGAAAGAGTTAGATTTATGACATCTCATCCAAAAGATATATCTGATGAAGTAATATATGCAATTAGAGATTGTGATAAGGTATGTGAATTTTTACACTTACCAATACAATGTGGAAGTAGTAGTCTTTTGAAAAAAATGAATAGACATTATACAAAAGAATATTATTTAGAAATAATAGAAAAGGCTAAAAAAGAAGTACCAGATATTGCTTTTTCAACAGATTTAATGATAGGTTTCCCAGGAGAAACAGAAGAAGATTTATTAGATACTTTAGATGTAATTGAAAAAGTAAAATATGATTCAGCTTTTACGTTTATTTATTCCAAAAGACAGGGAACACCTGCTGCTAAAATGGAAAATCAAATACCAGAAGAAATAAAACATGATAGATTTAATAGAGTGTTAGAAGCTGTAAATAGGATTTCAGCAGATATAAATAATGGATATAAAAATAGAATAGTTGAAGTTTTAGTTGAAGGAAGAAGTAAGAATAATGAGAATAAATTTGCTGGTAGAACTAGACAGAATAAACTTGTAAATTTCGAAGGCGGAAATGATGGTTTGATTGGAAAATTAGTTATGGTTAAAATTACTGAACCTAGGACTTTTTCATTAAATGGTATACTAGTAAATGATTAATATTGTACAATATAATAAAATTATGTAAACTTATTGGAATAGATGTGCTATAAAACAAAATATATTATTTAAAAAAATACATCATATATGTTAATTTTAATTTTTATTATAAATAAGTTTTATATAAAATGTAAACTGATAGTACATCTATTTTTATTCTATTTTATAAAGTTTTACCTAACTATATATTAGTATATCCTTATTATATACTAATATATTATAGAATAACTATAAAAAAGCAGTTAATCTTTCAAAATTAACTGCTTAACTTAAAATTATTATTTTTTACATTTCTTATTAGAATAATAGATATTGAAAAGCACACTAGCAAGTATAACTATTATAAATATTACAGCAAATGGAAGCATTTCTTTTTCAGCCATTTGTCCATTCTCTACTCTATAACCAAAGAATGACATAATAAATAACATTATAGATACAATGAAGGTAACAATACTAGAACTTCTACATAATTTTTTCTTATCATATTGAGCTTTTTCTTTATCACTCATAGTATTATAACCTGCCAATAGCATACTGGCTTTTCCATTAAATAATAATATACTTAAAATGAAAAAGGCAATTGCTGATATAACTATGAATACTACTGCAAACATTATAAGTACCTCCATATATTTTGACTTACAGTTTACTAATTTATTAATATTTTACCATAAACATACATTAAAATCATTTATTTCATACCTTAACCTTATTAGATATATTATTATGCTATAATTTATCCATAGTTTAATAATAATACTTAGAATTTATCTTGAAATTGTATTGGTAATTATGAAATAATAACTGAGCAATAATTAAGTAGAAAAAATATTATAAAATATAGTTTCTTATATTTCTTGGAAGTATCACATTTTAAATTTAGAAAATTTTAAAAACTTATTATCTAAAAATTTAAGTGTTTACTTACATTTATTATTCTGATAAGAAGTTTAAAAAGTTTTCTAGTATTTTTGCTGTCATACCCCAGATTACATAATCTTTGTATTTATAGAATAGAATAGGGTAACTTCCACTTTCAAACTTATAATCTTTTTGGTTTGGAATTGACCCATAAGGTAGATTTTCATCAGGAAAAACTTTTACAGTATTATTATAAGTATGTGGAGGATTTTCTAAAAGATATTTTATAGGGACCAAAAAAGTATGGTCAACTTCATCCTTATTTATATTTAAATTATTAATGTTTTTTATATATCCTAAATAAGGATGTATTATGAATTTTACAGGTGTTATAAGTAGGTCCAGACTTGCTATGATTTCTATATTGTCATTAAAAGTACCTAATTCTTCACAAGTTTCTCTGATAGCAGCATCATATGGAGTTTCGTTGGATTCTATCTTGCCACCTGGAAAAGAAATCTCATTAGGTTGATGTTTTAAATTCTTTGAGCGAACTTCAAATAATATATGATGTATGTTATTTATTTCTACTATTGGAATTAGAACAGATGCTCTTTTCATATTTTTATATCCATTTATATATGGCTTGTAATCTTTGAACTTATTTTTAATATCGTTTATCATTTTTTCCTCCTAAAATAATATTATTAAAAATTATATAATTGAGTTTTAACAATAATATATAATTATGATTTATCTAATTTAAGATATAGTAACTATCTATATTATTATATAATATAATGATAAATATATATTAACAAATAATAAAAAAATTAATTTGATTGTATATAAATTAGTTTGTTATCAATTTATTATTAATTAGAATTAAAAAGTTTGGAATTTTATTTAGAAAAAAACTATAATTCAATTTCTATATTTGTTGAGAATGCAATTATAGCTTTCCCAATTATTTTTACTTCAACTGGCTTATTATCTGAAATAATTACTTTTACTAACATCTTGCCTTTGCGTTTTATTGTTTCTCCTTGTATTGCTTCAAATATAAACTCTGTGTCAGGTATAGGTATTACTTTATAATGTACAAGATATGCACCTAAAGGACCATTAGCATTTCCTGTAACAGGGTCTTCTGAAATACCAATTGCAGGAGCAAACATCCTTCCATTAACCTGTAGATTTTCTTTATTATGTAATGTAAAAATATAATATCCATTACATTTTATTTCTTGACTTATTTTCGATAACTCATTTAAATTTGGAGATAAGTTATTTAATGCTGATAATTCTTTTATTCCAATCATAACTTTTGAATGTCCTGTAGATGCTATGGCAATAGGACAGTCTGTACGAATATCTTCCTTTGAAATACCAAATGCATGAAGTAATCTTTCTTGATAGGTTTGTTGTAATGGTGGAGATACTTCAATTTTTCCTTGTGTCATAATTATTTCATAATCATTACCTTTTTTAATAATATCAACTGGTAATATTCCAGCACCAGTTTTTTGAAATACTGTTGTGTTATGGATTTGATTTTCTACTGCTCTAGCATAGTGAGCAGCAATAGTAGCATGACCACATATAGGAACCTCATTAGTTGGTGTAAAAAATCTGATATGTACATCATAATTTTCTTGATGACTTTTAACAAATTTATTGAAAATAAAAGCAGTTTCTGAATTATTTAATTCTCTTGCTATTTTTTGCATTTGTGATTCAGATAAGCCATCAGCATTTGTAATTACACCAGCTGGATTACCTGTAAATTTTTCTTTTGTAAATGAGTCAACTTGATAAAGATGAAATATTTTATCCATATTATATAATCCTTTCTAAATATTAGAATAGTTTGTGTACATAGAAAACTTGAGATGGATTATTACCTACTATCATCTGTTTAAATAAAATTAATAAGATAGTATATGTCTATATTAGAATTTAAACATATACATCTAAAAAAGTAGTATTATGTAAGGCTCTATGCTACAATCAAAATTATATTACGAATTAATATGTTAAACAAGAATGTACTTTTTAGTTAGCTACTTACCATTTTGAAAGAGAGGATTGGGATGAATATAGATAATAATTTTGAAGAATTTCCAAATATTGAAGAAAGACAAAAAGATTTTAATTGTTCAATTGGTTTTACCATGACTGTGATAGGAAGTAAATGGAGGGCAATTATTCTATGGCATATTTTAAAACAAGAGGCAATACGTTACAGTCAATTAAAAAAAGAAGTTGTTCATATAAGTCATAAGATACTGTCACAAGAATTAAAGCATCTTGAAAGAGATGGGCTTATTAAGAGGGTTTCTTATCCTACTATTCCTCCAAAAGTCGAATATTTGGCTACTAAACGTGGGAAATCATTGGAATCTATATTATTAGAATTATGTAATTGGGGTAAACAGTATATGAGATAAACTCAACTGTTTACTTCATAAAAAGTAGACAATAAAGCCTACTTTAATTAGTTTTTTTAATGCATTATAAAACGTAGATAAAACTAAAAAGGGTTTTCTAGAAAATAAAATTTCTTTAATTATATCTGCTTACCAATACCATCACTTGATGCAAACAAGATTCTACCACGTTCTCTCCATATTCTAGTATAAAGTCATTTAATTGTGTATCTATAAAATTGCAGTAATCGTATGAACTACATATATATGCAGTTAGTATATGTGTACATCTATCCATCTTATCTATAAACATATATCATTTATCCCCCTAAAAAACTTTCATAAAAACAAAAAGAAAATATCTTTTTGGCAACTGGCTGACATAACTTGTTTTATAAGTCTTAGTCCCTATAGCTTTGCGTCACTAAATTTCTCTAGTTTTGCCTATTTAGTTTTATTCTACAATTACAATCATATAGGAAAACGTTTGATTTTTCAAGGTAGATATTAAAAAATTTAAAAATTAAAAAAAATAATTTGTTTTTCAAAAATAAATTAGGTAAAATAATTATATTATATAGCTTATATATGCAAATCATAGTAATAGCTTTTTATTATTAATTTAAATTGAATTAATTTGAGGAAGGAAAGTAAAACTAAACAAAGTTAAACAGTTAATAAAATAAAAAAAGTTTCTTAGAATAGTATATTTTTGTAGATAAACTTTAAATCTTAATCAAATTCTAATAATTTATGATGAGTATGTATAGTGTAAATATAATTTCTAAAAAAATATTATTTTGGTATTATAGATTTTAAAATGTACAAAATATATAATATGAATAAAAAATTTGTTAAAATATGATAAGTGTAGTATAATCAAGTAGAAAAGATATAATATATTTCGGGGAGCTAATGTGCTGAGAGGAGATTTTATCTCGACCCTTTGAACCTGTTTGGATAATGCCAGTGTAGGGAGACCAGTAAAGATGAAAATAAGTCTTATCCTATTGTGGATAGGACTTTTATTTTATTCAAATATAGTATCTTTTTGGAAATAAAATTTTTAATAAAAAACAAAATATACCTAGTAGGTATTAATTATTTTTAAAGGAGTGATTTAAATGGTAATTGCAGACATAGCAGTAATGCCACTAAGACCTTATAAAGGTGAAGAAGAAATGTACAAAGTAGTAGATGCTTGTATTGCTGAAATTGAAAAAAGCGGTCTTAAATGTGAAATAGGTGCGATGAGCACGACTGTTGAAGGTGATTTTGATGAAGTTTTTGAATTATTGAAGAAAGTACATAAAATCCCTTTTAATCTTGGATGTGAAAGAGTTATAACAGTAGCTAGAGTGGATGAAAAAGCTGGAGGCTTGACTATAGATGAAAAACTTAGAAATCATAGATAAAGTTAAAGATAGTATATATCCAATAGCAACATTTTTGTTTATACTTATTCTTTGGCAATCTGTGGTAGAAGTTTTAAAAGTTCCGCAGTATATACTACCCACGCCAGTAGATATACTTAATGTATTTTTTAAAGACTCTCAAAATTTATCCATGCATGCTATAGTTACTATAGGAGAGGCAATACTTGGTTTTATAGTTGCAATTATAATATCATTAACAATTGGTGTATTGATGGATTTTGTGTTGATAATAAAAAAATGTCTTTATCCTATTATGTTGGTCACTCAAATGATACCTACAATAATTATAGCTCCACTTTTTATGATATGGTTTGGCTTTGGAACAATGCCAAAAATATTGATGGTAACACTTACTTGTTTTTTTCCTATATTAATAAGTTTTGTGGATGGAATTGAGAATATTGATAAAGACTATTTAAATTTATTTAAGACTATGAATTCAAACAAAATTAATACATTTATTCATCTTAAATTTCCTATGGCAATGGATAAATTTTTTTCTGGTCTAAAAATATCTGCAACTTATGCTGTAATGGCAGCAACTGTTGCAGAGTGGTTAGGTGGAACTAAAGGTCTTGGTGTTTATATGCTAAGGTCAAAAAGTGCATATGCTCTTGATAAAGTATTTGCATCTACTATATTGGTAGTTATATTTAGTTTGATATTTGTAGGCGTTGTACAAGCAATAAAAAAAATTGTTATAAGACATAGATTAGCAGATTAAATGTATTTGAGGGAGGATATTATGAATTTTAAAAAATTAGGAATATTAGGTTTAGCAAGTGTCTTTACACTAGCAACAATAACTGGATGTTCTTCAAATAATAATAAGGATAAAAATAATGCTAAAGATGATTCTTCTAAAAAAGTGACTATGGTACTTGATTGGACACCAAATACAAATCATACTGGATTATTTGTAGCACTTGATAAAGGTTATTATAAAGAAGAAGGTTTAGATGTAGAAATAGTACAACCTCCTGAAAGTGGAGCTGAGACTTTAGTTGCAACAGGTAAAGCTGACTTTGGTATAAGTTATCAAGAACAAGTTACCTATGCAAAGACTAGTGAAGACCCACTTCCAATAAAAGCTGTAGCAGCTGTTATACAACATAATACTTCTGGGTTTGCATCACCAAAAGAAAAAAATATAACTACAGCTAAAGATTTTGAAGGAAAAACTTATGGTGGTTGGGGTTCTCCATCAGAAGAAGCTGTGTTTAAAGCAGTTATGAAGAAAAATGGAGCCGATTTTAATAAGTTAAAAATAGTTAATACTGGTCAAGATGATTTCTTTGCAGCTATGAAAACTGTAGATTTTGCATGGATATTTGAAGGCTGGGATGCAGTTAAGGCAAGCTTAATTGACTATGATTTAAACTTTATACCAGTAAAAGATTTAGATGAGAGATTAGATTATTATACACCACTTATAATTTCTAATGAAACTGTACTTAAAGATAATCCAGAATTAGCTAAGAAATTCTTAAAAGCTACAACAAAAGGTTATGAATATGCAATTAAAAATCCAGAAGATGCAGCAAAAATATTAGTAAAGCATGCACCTGAAGTAGATGAAAAATTAGCACTAAAGAGTCAAGAATATCTAGCAAGTAAATATAAAGATGATGCACCTAGATGGGGAGAAATGAAAGACAGTGTATGGAATAACTACACATCATTCTTAAAAGAATATAAATTAATAGATAAGGATATGAAGGCAAGTGATGCTTACACAAATGAATTCTTACCACAATAAAAAAATAAAAGTATCTATAGAAAATGTATCAAAAACATATAAAGAAGTTGAAGTTTTAAAAGATATAAGCATTGATGTATATGAAGGTGAATTTGTTTCTATATTAGGTCCAAGTGGATGTGGAAAAAGTACTATATTTAATATTATAACTAAACTTACAGATTATAATAGTGGTAATGTAGATATAAATGGGAAATACAGTTACATGTATCAAAAAGACTTACTTTTACCATATAAAACTATAATAGATAATGTGTCACTACCACTAGTCTTAAAAAAAGAAAAAAAGAGTAAAGCAAGGGAAATGGTAAAACATTATTTTGAGGTTTTTGGTTTAAATGGATATGAAAATAAATATCCGTCTGAACTTTCTGGAGGAATGAGACAGAGAGCAAATTTCCTGAGAACCTTTGTAAATTCTAATGACATAATGCTTTTAGATGAGCCTTTTGGAGCACTTGACTCATTGACTAAGACATCTATGCAAAAATGGCTTTTAGATGTTAAGAAAAAGGTGAATTCAACAATACTTCTTATAACCCATGATATTGATGAAGCTATAATGTTGTCAAATAGAATTTATGTTATTTCAAAAAAGCCATCAGTAATAAAAAAAGAATTTATTATTGATAATAAAAAATTAAATGAAGATAACCTTGAAAATGTCATTAAACTTAAGAAAGAAATAATATCTTTGCTGTAAAAGTTCTATATATGTTTTATTTAAAAAATATTAAACTTAACAATCCAAAATGTAATTATACATTTTGGATTGTTTTTTAGTTATACGTCAAAATTTTATATATTATGTTAATAATAATCATCTACTATGATATAATATTTAATTAGAAAAGAAGGAGGTTTGATAATGCAAATAGATATGAATAAATTAACTCCTATGATGAAGCAATATCTTGAAGTGAAAAATAGATATAAAGATTGTATACTGTTTTTTAGATTGGGAGATTTTTATGAAATGTTTTTTGAAGATGCATTAGTAGCTTCAAAAGCTCTTGAAATAGCATTGACAGGAAAAGCTTGTGGTTTAGAAGAACGTGCTCCTATGTGTGGTGTACCTTTCCACTCAGCCAATTCATATATATCGAAATTAGTTGAAAATGGATATAAAGTAGCAATAGGTGAACAAATGGAAGACCCATCCACTGCAAAAGGGATTGTTAGAAGAGAGGTTATAAGAGTAATCACTCCTGGAACCGTTTTAGATGGAAACTTACTTGAAAACAAAAAGAATAATTATTTATTATCTCTATATAAGGATGGTTCTAATATAGGATTAACTTATGTTGATATAAGTACAGGAGAAACTAATGCAACATGTTTAAATGAAGATAAAGTAATTGAAGAGATTGCAAAAATCCATCCAACAGAAATAATTATAAATGATTTAGACTTTATAGAAAAGCTTAGAGATATAGCTACTGTAAGTAACATATACATAAATGAAAGTTTTAGTGATAACTATTTGGATATAAACATATTAAGAGAATATTTTCCAGAGGTTTATCTACAAAAATTAAAGTTTGATGATAAAGGTCTTATAAAGTCAAGCTTATCAATTCTTCTGAATTATATATATAACACTCAAAAACAAATAACATCTAATATAAATAATATAAATATATACAATTCATCAGAATATATGGTTTTAGATATGTTTACTAGGACTAATTTAGAACTTACTCAAACTATAAGAGGTAACAAGAAGAAAGGTTCATTATTGCATGTTCTTGATAAAACTTCTACAGCAATGGGAGGTAGACTTTTAAGAAAATATGTTGAAGAACCTTTGATAAATAAATCTAAAATTGAAAATAGATTGGACGTAATAGAAGAGATAAAAGATGACTTTATATTAAGAGAAGATTTAAATGATATACTTAAAAACATATACGATATAGAAAGAATATGTGGAAAGATAGCATTTGAAAGAGTAACACCAAAAGAATTAATTCACTTAAAAAATTCAATAGAGAAATTACCAAATTTAAAAGACACAATAGATTTATCAAATGCGACAATACTAAAAGAGTATGTTTCAGAAATGGATAAATTGGATGATATATACAATTTAATAGATGAATCTATTTTAGAAGAACCTACAATAACTATAAAAGATGGAAATATAATTAAATCCGATTTTAGTGATGAGCTTAAAGAATTGAGAGATATTTCTAAAAATGGAGCTTTTCTTGTAAAAGAAATAGAAAACAGGGAAAGAGAAAAAACAGGAGTTAAATCGTTAAAAATAGGTTTTAATAAAGTTTTTGGTTACTATATAGAAATAACAAAAGCTAACTTTAAACAGGCAAAACTAGATGAGACATATATAAGAAAACAGACACTTAGTAATGCAGAAAGATATATAACTCCAGAATTAAAGGAAATAGAAGAAAAAATATTACATGCTGAAGAGAAAATCAAGTCTCTGGAATACGAGATATTTGTAGGTATAAGAGATACTATATATAAAAATATAGATAGAATACAAAAAGTAGCTAAGACTATAGCTAATATAGATGTTTTTGTATCTCTTGCAACAGTTGCACACATAAATAACTATGTAAAACCAGCAATAAATGAAAATAATAAACTTGATATAAGAAATGGTAGACATCCAGTTGTTGAAAATATAGTAGGTGAGGAAAATTTCGTTCCAAATGACACATATCTAAATCGTGGGGAAAATATCATTAACATAATAACTGGTCCTAATATGTCTGGTAAATCAACATATATGAGACAAACTGCTATAATAGCACTTATGGCACATATAGGTTCATTTGTACCAGCAGAATATGCTGATATTCCAATCTTAGATAGAATATTTACTAGAGTTGGAGCTAGTGATGACCTATCTCAAGGTCAGTCTACTTTTATGGTGGAAATGAATGAAGTTTCTCTCATACTGAAAAATGCAACAGAGAGAAGTCTAGTTATATTAGATGAAATAGGTCGTGGAACTAGCACTTATGATGGTATAAGTTTAGCATGGTCGATAGTGGAATATATTCAGAAGAATATTAGGTGCAAGACATTATTTGCAACTCATTATCATGAACTTACTGATTTAGAAGAGGAATTTAAAGAAGTTAAAAATTATTCAATAGCAGTCAAAGAAGATGGAGAAGGAATAATCTTTTTAAGAAAAATAATTCCTCAAGGGGCAGATAAGAGCTATGGAATATATGTTGCCAAATTAGCTAAATTGCCAGATGAAGTCATAGAAAGAGCAAAATATATACTTAAAGACTTGGAAAAAAATCATGTTTATAACAGTGTAGCAATAAATGGAGATAAAGAAAAAACTAATGTGCCTAATATTAATTTAGATGAAGAATTGCTTAAAGTAAATCAAAGTAATTTTAAGAATAAATATGAATCTCTAAAAATAGAACATGAACTTGTAGTAAAAGACTATAAGCATATAAAAAAGGATTATGATAAATTAAATTCTAAATTTAAATTATTAAATGATGAAGTTGCTTTAATAAGGGAAAATGATACTAAAGATAAAACTAATAAAGAAGATTCTGTAAAAGAAGTAGCATTAACTCAAATATCTTTTGATAGTGTAAAGAGAGATATATTATCAGAAGAAATTTTAAATCTAGATATCTTAAATATGACTCCATTAGATGCGATAAATTCTCTTTATAATCTTCAAAAAAAAGCAAAAGAAATAAAATCTTAGAGGTGTACAAATGAAAAATATAATTAACATCCTAGATGATTTGACTATAAACAAGATAGCAGCAGGTGAGGTTGTAGAAAGACCTTCTTCTGTAGTGAAAGAGCTTATTGAAAACTCTATCGATGCAGGTGCAAACAAAATTTCTATAGATATAGTTGATGGAGGCAAGAGTTTAATTAAGATTACAGATAATGGAATAGGAATACATTCAAGTGAAGTTGAAAAATCATTTTTAAGACATGCTACTAGTAAAATTAAAAAAATTGATGATTTATACGATTTATATTCTCTTGGTTTTAGAGGAGAGGCATTAGCATCTATATCAGCTGTATCTAAATTAGAGATGACTACTAAAACAAAGGACGAGATTATAGGAACTAAAATATATGTTGAGGGTGGCAAAATAATGTCAAAAGAACCAATAGGTTCTACTAATGGGACTACAATTATTATAAAAGATATTTTCTTTAATACACCAGCAAGACAGAAGTTTTTAAAATCTACTCATGCAGAAACTATAAATATAAGTGATTTAATAAATAAACTTGCAATAGGTAATCCAAGTGTTCAATTTAAATATACAAATAATAATAAACAAATGCTAAATACTCCAGGAGATGGGAAGCTTGTAAACACCATTAGAAGTATATATGGAAAAGAGATAACAGAAAATATAATAGATGTGGAGTTTAAATGTAATCATTTTAAAATGAATGGATATATAGGTAATAACAATATATATCGTTCTAATAAAAATTTACAACATATCTATATAAATAAAAGATTTGTAAAAAGCAAAATAATCATAGATGCAATAACAGAAAGTTATAAGTCTATAATTCCAATAGGTAAGCATGCAGTTTGTTTTTTAAATATAGAAGTAGACCCATCGTGTATAGATGTAAATATACATCCTAATAAACTTGAAATTAAATTTGAAAAAGAACAAGAAGTGTATATAGAACTTAGAGATTTTCTAAAGGTTAAACTGATACATTCAAATCTTATTGGTAAGTATGCTACTTATACTGATAAAAAAACACAACCTAGAATTGCTATTAATAATAGAGAAAAAAGTACAGTTTTTGAATCAAAAAATAATAATTTATTAGAATCTAATTCTCAAAATAATAATATTACTAGAGAAAAAGATGAAGCTATTGAATTTATAACTTTATCGAGTGAAAGACCAATAAATGAATTTCAATCAGTAAGTGAAGTCTTAAGTGCAAATGTAGAAGATGAATTAAAAAATACTAAGTATCTAAGTGAAGATAATGTAAATGACAATATGCAAGAAGAATTTCAAGTTGATGCTTCTGTAAACAATAGAAACTGTTATCATGATGGTGTTAGAGATGGTGAAGAAGAATATCTATATAGTTCAAAAGCTAAGTTTTCTTTATATGGATATTCTGTTATTGGAGTAGTGTTTAATACTTATATAATTTTAAGCAAAGATGATTCTATGTATTTGTTGGACCAACATGCTGCACATGAAAGAATATTATATGAGAGATATATGGAAAAGTTTTATAGGCAAGATATTAATATGCAAATACTTTTAGACCCTGTGGTAATTGAAGTATCAAATGTAGATATGCTTCAAATTGAAAATAATTTAGAGTTATTTATGAAATTTGGTTTTGAACTAGAAGTATTTGGTAATAATCATATAATGATAAGATGTGTACCAACTATATTTGGTGTTCCTGAAACTGAAAAATTCATACTTCAAATAATAGACAATATAGAAGAGATTACAAGCAATTATGATTTAAAAGGAGAAAGATTTGCATCTATGGCATGTAGGTCTGCTATAAAAGCGAATGATAAAATATATGATATTGAAATAAAAAGCCTATTAAAACAGCTAGAAGAGTGTGAGAATCCATTTACATGCCCTCACGGAAGACCTATAATGGTTGAAATATCTAAGACAGAAATAGAAAAAATGTTTAAAAGAATCATGTAAAATATCTGGATAGTTAAAATATATGGAAAGGAATATTATGAAAAAAATACCACTTATAATACTTACAGGTCCAACTGCTGTTGGAAAGACAGATTTATCAATAAAATTAGCAAGAGATGTGAATGCAGAGATAATTTCAGCAGATTCTATGCAAATATATAAATATATGGATATTGGAAGTGCAAAAGTTACAGAGGAAGAGATGCAGGGAATAAAGCACTACCTTATAGATGAAGTTAAGCCTGATTATCCATTTTCAGTATCAGAATTTCAACAGAGAGCAAAAAAATATATATATGAAATAACTCAAAAAGGAAAATCTGTTTTAGTAACTGGAGGCACAGGGCTGTATTTGAATTCTTTAATATATAATATGGATTTTGCAAAGTCTGATGCAAATAATGAGCTAAGAGATGAACTTCAAAGTCAGCTTGCTGAAAAAGGCATAGATTACATGCATAATAGATTGAAATCACTCGATGAAGAAGCTGCTAATAGAATTCATAAGAACAATACTAAAAGAGTTATAAGGGCACTTGAAGTTTGTCTAAGCGGTAAGAAAATGGATGACTTTTCAAGTGATTTAAAACTTAATGAAGAGTATGAACCCATAATAATAGTATTAAATAGAAATAGAGAACACTTATATGAAAGAATAAATATGAGAGTTGACATAATGTTAAAAAATGGGTTAGTTGAAGAAGTCAAAAAACTTTTAAGTATGGGATTTAAAAAAGATATGATATCTATGCAAGGTATAGGTTATAAAGAGATATTAAAGTATTTAGATGGAGAATATACATACGAAGAAGCTATTGAAATAATCAAAAGAGATTCTAGAAGGTATGCAAAGCGTCAAATAACTTGGTTTAAAAGATATGAAACAGCAAAATGGTTTGATTTAGACAAATATGAAAGTATAGATACATTAAAAAATGAAATAATCTTATATATTAAAGATTCTATAAAATAATATATAATTTTTTAAGTATACAACTTAATATTGAAAATTTATCATAACTTATATAGAATATAAGGTAGGAATATTTTAGAAGTTCAATTTAATCTTGGGAGGGTACAAATCTAATGAAAAATACAGTTTTAAATTTACAAGATTTGTTTTTAAATAATGCTAGGAAAGAAAGGATACCTGTTACTATATATTTAGTTAATGGTGTACAAGTTAAAGGGCTTGTAAAAGGATTTGATAGTTATATAATATTAATAGAAGGAGACAATAGACAACAAAACATGATTTATAAACATGCTGTTTCGACTATACAACCTGGAAAGTATATTAATCTAACAAATCAAAATCAAAACAACAATAATAACAACAATAATAACAACAGATAGATAATTAATTTAATTTAAAATGATTGAGAGGAGACTTATACTAACCTATAAACTATGATTTATTTGTTTTAGTAAAATAGTCTCCTTTGACATGTTTAAATAAAACAATAAAGAGACAGGTGATAAAATGCTTAATGAGACAAAGGAATTATTAAAAGATTACTATGGGATAGATAATGATACTTTCAAACTATCACAAGAAGTAATGGAAGATATAAAGGATAAGTTTGAAGAAATAAAGGAAATAAGAGAATATAATCAATATAAAGTTTTAAAAGCTATGCAAGAATCTAAACTAAGTGACATGCACTTTAACTGGACTACAGGATATGGATATAATGATATTGGTCGTGAAAAAATAGAAGAAATTTATTCTAAAGTTTTTAATACAGAAGATGCTCTTGTAAGACCAATAATTGTAAATGGAACACATGCACTTACTTTATGCATACAAGGTATAGTTAGACCAGGAGACGAAATTTTGTCTGTTACTGGTAGACCATACGATACTTTAGAAGGTGTTATAGGGATAAGAGAAGAAAAAGGTTCATTAAAAGAGTATGGTGTTACATATGATGATGTAGATTTTTTAGAAGATGGTAATTTAGATTTAGAAGGAATTAGAAATAAAATAAATGATAGAACTAAACTTGTTATGATACAAAGGTCAAAAGGTTATTCTTGGAGAAAATCACTTTCAATTAGTGATATAAAAGAAGTTATTGATGTAATAAAGTCTGTCAAACCAGAAGCTATCGTAATGGTTGATAATTGTTATGGTGAGTTTTTAGATACTAAAGAACCTACTGATGTTGGAGCAGATGTTATGGCTGGCTCTTTAATAAAAAATCCTGGTGGTGGACTTGCATTAACAGGTGGATATATCGCTGGTAAAAAAGATTTAATTGAACTTATATCTTATAGAATGACTTCTCCTGGAATAGGAAAAGAATGTGGTCTTACTTTTGGAACTACTAGAAATGTACTTCAAGGATTCTTCTTAGCACCATATATAGTGTCTCAGGCTGTAATGGGAGCCATATTTTGTTCGAGAGCTTTTGAAAAGTTAGGTTATGATGTATTGCCAAAATACGATGACTTAAGAAGTGATATTATTCAATGTATTAGACTTAATGATGCTGATGAAGTAATAAGTTTTTGTGAAGGAATACAAGAAGCTGCGCCAGTTGATTCTTATGTAAAACCTGTTCCTTGGGACATGCCTGGATATGAAAGTGAAGTCATAATGGCAGCAGGAGCTTTTATTCAAGGTTCTTCTATAGAATTAAGTGCAGATGCTCCAATAAGACCTCCTTATAACGTTTATTTTCAAGGTGGACTTACATTTGACCATTCAAAAATGGGGACATTAAAAGCAATTGAATTTATAAAAAAACTGAAAAAATAGGCATATTTTTTTTTAAAAAGGTCAAAATATTTATTAGTATATTATGATGAAAATTGAAGGGTGATAATATGAAAGCGCAAATTAAAGAAAAAGTAAATTCTCTACAAGATGAAATGATTTCTTCTATACAAGAAAGTGTAAAAATACCTAGTGTTATATCTGAAGCAACTGAAAACTGTCCGTTTGGTGAAAATGTAGATAAGGCTTTAAGAGGTATATTAGACTTATGTAAATCTCTAGGGTTTAAGACCGTATATAAGGATGGATACTATGGATATGCAGAAATAGGACAAGGTGAAAAAATGATAGGCATACTTGGTCATGTTGATGTGGTTCCAGAAGGTGATTTAGAAAGTTGGAATCATCCTCCATTTGAAGCTATCTTAGAAAATGGTAATTTATATGGAAGAGGAACACAAGATGATAAAGGTCCTACAATATCAGCAATTTATGCAGTAAAAGCTCTTATGGATTTAAATGTAGACTTTAATAAAAGAATAAGATTTATTTTTGGAGCCGATGAAGAAAATCTTTGGAGATGTATAAATAAATATAAAGAGAACAATGAAGAAATACCAAATTACGGATTTACTCCAGACTCTAGATTCCCAATAACAAATGCAGAAAAAGGACTTTTACAAGTTCATTTAACTTGTGATAGTAAAAGTGATATAGAACTGTCAGTTGGAAAAGCTTTAAATGCAGTTCCAGGAAAAGCAATTTATATCGGAAAATATTCTGATAAATTAAAAAAAGAACTTGATAAGTTAAATTTTGAATATAATGTTGAAGGAAATAAAATATGTATAATAGGAAAAAGTGTCCATTCAGCAGCAAGTGATACTGGTATAAATGCAGTAGCTAGACTTTGTATAGCTCTTAATAATATAGGTATAGATTCTAATATAATTAAGTTTTTAGCAGAAGTCATTGGAGAGGATGCTAATGGTAATAATATAATTCCTAATTGTAAAGATGATGTATCGGGCAAGTTAACAGTAAATATAGGTAAAGTAACTATTGATAGTGAGAAAGAATTTGCCGGAATAGACATAAGAATCCCAGTAACATACAAAAAAGATGACTTTGTAAAAGAATTAAAAAAGATGACAGATAAGTACAATTTAACTTATAAGGAGTATGATTTCTTAGATTCAATCTATGTTCCAGAAGATACACTTCTTGTAAGAACACTTAGAAAAGTATACGAAGAAGAAACTGGTCTTGATGGAACACCACTTTCATCTGGAGGAGCAACTTATGCAAGAGCTTTAGATAATTGTGTTGCATTTGGAGCTATTTTCCCAGGAAAACCAGAAACAGAACATCAAGCTAATGAATATTTAATAGTAGAGGATATTGTAAAAGCTACTCAAATATATGCTCTTTCTATTTATGAATTATTAAAGATTTAATATAAATATAAAGCTGTCTTGTAATAGGATTTTTTCTAGGAAAAGATAGCTTTATTGTTGTATTATCAAAGATATGAATATTTAATAGATATAAAAATAGTAGTAATATTTATATTAGGAGGAATCGTATGAAAATAGCTATATTTTTAGGAGCAGGAGCTTCAGCAGCAGAAAATCTACCTATTCAAAATGAACTTTTTAGTGAATATTTTAAAAAACTAAATCCTAAAAATTATAATACAAATATGAATAGAGAATTGTACAATTTTTTTAAACAGATGTTCAATATTGATATAGTAAAAGATAATTTAGATAATGCAAATTTTCCTACATTTGAGGAAGTTCTAGGTCTTTTAGATTTAGCAGAACAAAGAAGAGAGGCTTTTAGAAACTTTGGCCTAGAGAATTTAAATAACAAAAGTGATAGTATACGTTTTTTGAGACAATATTTAATATTGTTAATGGCTGAAGCAATTCATAATACACCTAAAACAGATAATAAACATCATAAACTTTTAGTTGAAAACCTTTTAGAAAATGATTTACTTCTTGATACCACTTTTATTAGTGCAAATTATGATATACATATAGATAATACAGTCACTGGTTTAAGAGACAAAAATAATTCTCCAATTATGCTTGATTATGGTATAGAATTTACTAATTTTAAAGAAGGAATAAACTGGAGGAAACCAAAAGAGCCTCTAATAAAATTATATAAGGTGCATGGGTCATTAAATTGGCTTTATTGCCCTATTTGTAATAGCGTAACTCTTACACCACATGAAGGTGGTGTTATGAAACTTATTGAAAATAGTTCAGAAACAAAATGCCTAGAATGTGGTGAATTGACAGAACCTATTATAGTTCCACCAACATATTTTAAGAATATGTCAAATATATTTTTAAGTAATGTATGGAATGAAACAGAAAAAACTTTGAGAGATACTGACCTTTTAATATTTTGTGGATATTCATTTCCTGAAGCTGATATGCATATAAAATACATGCTAAAAAGGGTTCAGACAAATAGAAAAAAAGCCCCACTTAAAGTAATGGTTTTTAACAATCATTCACAGAAGCAAAGAATTACACTAAAAAAGGAAGAGGGAAGATACAAACGTTTTTTGGGCGAAGATGTTATATTTACTGATAATTCTTTTCAAGATTTTTCTATAAACCCCTTGAAATTTATAAAAACTATATATTAGTATGGTATATAATGGAATAAAAACTGATAGAAATAAAGTGAATTTAGGTATATAATAGAAAGTAAAACATAGGGGGTATATAAAGATGAAGGTTTTTGATTTAACTCATGTGACACATAACGACATGCCTGTATATGCAGAGCCTAATAGACCAGATATCAAAAAAGTAGCAATTATTGAAGAAAATGGTTATCAAGAAACACTAATTAGTGTATTTTCCCATAATGGAACTCATATGGATTCACCAAGACATATGTATACTAAAGGTGAAACCCTAGATAAATTAGACATAGAAAATTTTGTTGGAAAAGCTTATGTACTGGAACTTGAAAAAGGTAATAAGAATATAGAACTAGAATATCTAAAAAAATATGAAGATGAAATAAAAAGTAGTGATTTTATAATATTTAAATCAGGTTGGTCAAAATTTTGGGATAAAAAGCAGTATTATGTAGGTTATCCTACATTAACAGAAGAAGCTGCAAATTATATAGCTGATACTAATATAAAAGGTATAGGAATAGACATGCTATCAGTTGATAGATATGATACATCAGTTTTTGAAGTACATCATATTTTATTTGAGAAAGGTAAAATAATAATAGAAAATCTTACAAATTTAGAAAATATTCCAGAAAGATTTCTATTTATAGCAGCTCCATTTAAATATAATGACGCTGATGGTGCTCCAGTAAGAGCAATGGCTATTGTAGAATAATATCTTAAAGAGGGTCTAGAAATAACAAAGTGTTTAAGGAGAAAAGAGAAATATGAGTGATTTGAATGATAAAGTTATTAAAGAGCAAGATGAAAATGAAGTGAGTATGAATGAAACTAAAATATATGGTGTCTTGGACAAATTAAATATTGAATATGATGTAGTAGAACATGAAGCTGTATATACAGCAGAACAACTAGTAATTTTAGATGAAATAACAAAAGGATGTCAATGTAAAAATTTATTTTTGAGAAATGCTAAAGGAAATAAGTATTACCTTATTGTAGTTAAAGGAGAAAAACAAGTCGATTTAAACTCACTTAAAGATAAGATAGGAAGTTCTAGATTATCATTTGCTTCACCTGAAAGATTATACAATGTACTTAAACTTCTTCCAGGAAGTGTAAATCCTTTTTCATTGATAAATGACACAGAAAGAAAAGTCGAACTTTACATAGATAAGGATGTAATTAAAGAAGATTACTTAAATTTTCATCCAAATATAAATACTAAAACTGTAAATATATCTAGAAAAGGCTTTGAAGAGTTTTTGGAATATTTAAAATATCCACTACAAAGCATTGATGTTTAAGTTTTAATAAAGGGAGCAAATTTTAATTAGCTAATCGAGGGGAGAAAAAATGTTTGGAGTAATAGCAAATAGTTTAGCAATTGCAGGTGGATGTATAGTAGGTCTTATAATCAAAGGAGGGCTACCTCAAAGAGTAAGTGATACTATAATGAATGGAATTGCCTTATGTGTATTGTATATTGGTATATCAGGAGCTTTAGAAGGAAAAAATACGTTAGTAACAATAACATCTATAGCTATAGGTGCATTAATAGGAGAATTAATAGATATAGATAAATGGGTAAACAAGCTAGGAGTTTTTTTACAAAGTAAATTCTCTAAAGGAAATAAAAAAGATTCTATTGCAGAGGGTTTTATATCATCTAGTTTATTATTTTGTATAGGGGCTATGGCAGTAGTTGGGGCACTAGAAAGTGGACTTACAGGAAGCCATGATACTTTATTTGTAAAATCCGTAATAGATGGAATAGCTTCTATTATATTTACTGCCTCTTTAGGTATAGGGGTAATGTTTTCTGCAATCTCTGTATTTTTATATGAAGGTGTTATATGTGTGGGTGCATCGTTTTTAAATGGATTTTTAAGTGACCCTGTAGTTACAGAGATGACAGCAGCTGGAAGTTTACTGATTATAGGTCTTGGTTTAAATGTACTCAAATTAACAAATATAAAAGTAGCAAATTTATTGCCAGCCATATTTATACCAATATTATTTGGAGTATTTGGAATAATTTAAAGAATAATAATCTAAGATTTGTCTAATTTTTTTAGAAACTTTAGACAAATTTTTTATTTAGAAGGAAAATAGCTTTTATCATCAAATTAATAATTATAGTATAAATAAGTTTAATATTATGATTATAAAGTTTATATTAAATTTATTTTATTGATGAAACTAATGGGGAGGTTAAAACTCAATGATTACTTTTGATGTAAATGGAGCTATTATCAGATTTGATGATACGAAAAATAATTATAATAAGATAAGGAAAATCTTTAAACTATATGCTTTAGAAATTTCTAAAAACTTTGAGAGAGATTGTTTAAATAATTTTCAAAATCTAAAACAAATATCAGATAGAGGTTTAAATTTAGGAGAAAAATATATAGAGGAATCTTTTAAGAAAGGCATTGAGACTATAGTAAGTTTTGGAATTATAACTATAGATATCGATACCTTTAAAAGTGTTTATTGTGAAAAATACTTAGATTTTAAGAGACTTTTTAATAACTTGAATAAAACTTTTATTATACCGAATAAAAATAAAAAAAATGGTCATGCTAGCTTTTTAGAAATAGAATCAACAGTAAAAAAAATGAGCAATTATTTATATAATGATTGTTTTAAAATTCATTATGCTGTTGTTGATGCTCTTATAGAAAATAGAGTAACTGAGGTACATTCTTATATTGATGAAGAATCTATAAAAAAATCTAACGCATTATTTAATAATTATAAAGATGGATTTATTGGAAAAGCTGATGAATGTAAGGTCGTAAAACAAATAATAACTTTAAATCCATATAGAGAAGATGTATACGAATTCTTGGTAAAAGAAGATGGAGATTTCAGTAAGGAAATTGAGAGGTTGACTGAATTTTTAGGTTATAATATAAAAGATTATAAAGCTTCCTTAATGGACCTTTATATAAATGAGTTAATGGATAGCGATGAAAGTGATGTTGAAAATGCAAAAGAAAAGATAGAGAAATATGCTAAATATATTGGATGTAGTGATGAAAATTTATATATAGCAAGAATTAATGCCATATATACTTTTGCAAATGCATAATCTTATTAAATATTAAATATCTAATTATATAAATTTAAATTAAAAAAGAAACTTATTAATAGAAAACAACATCTATCAAAAACCATTCTTTAAAAAGAGTGGTTTTTATTTATGATGATATTAAATAGAGGTAGTATATGGAGATAATCTAAATTAAACACAAAAGACAATATATTGACAAAATAGAGATGGATTGATATAATGAAATAGTCAATATGATGTCTTAATTTGAATAATTCATATTACATTGGATAAGGTTTTTTTAAATATATAAATTACTAATATTATAAGGAGAAATGGATTATGAAAGTAAATGTATACAATTTAGAATCGTTTGTAGATGAAAGACTTGAGATTACAGTTTCAGATTTAACTCCAAATACTAAACTTAAAGTAAGTATGAAAATGGAATTTCCATGGTGTAAGGGAGAAGAATTTTCTTCTTATGGAGTATTTTGCTCAAATGAAAATGGAGAAGTAGATTTAAATTCAGTTGAACCTATAGAAGGTACTTATAAAAGCACTGATTGTATGGGATTAATCTATTCACTGGAAAAATCTAAAACTGAAGGCAAAAACTTTGCAGAAAATATATCTATAGATAAGCCAATAATCATGAATATGATATTTGAATCTTCTACTGAAAGAGAAGAAGTTAAATTGAAAAGATTATTTAAAACAGACGATATTACTACAAAATATATATCTGATGAATTTATAGGAAAATTATTTTATAAACAAAATTCTAATAATAAAACAATTTTAATGTTAGGTGGTTCTGATGGCAGTTTAGATGCTCTAGACCTTTTAGCAGCTCCACTTGCATCTAGAGGGTTTAATGTACTAACAGTTGCTTACTTTGCTTTAGAAGGTCTACCAGATAAATTAGAAGAAGTTCCATTAGAATATTTTGAAAAAGTATTTAAATGGATTAGTGAAAATGAAATTACTAATACTAAAGAAATATTTGTGCATGGAACATCAAAAGGTGGTGAACTAGCACTTTTACTTGCTTCAAGATATGAACAAATTAAAAAGGTTGTAGTATCAGCACCTCATACTTATTGTTTCCAAGCTCTTAATGGATTGGTGAATGGAAAGGATACTTCATCATGGTCGTATAAAGGGGAGCCGTTTTCATATATCCAATTGGATGATGATATATTCTTTGAAGAACAGAAGAAAGATATATCAAAAGGGATTCCATTTGGATTTGCTAGTGCGTATAAAAAAAGCCTTGAAAAAGCAAATAATAGAAATGAAGCTAGAATAAGAATAGAAAATTCCAAAGCAGACATACTTATGATTGCTGGAAAAAAAGATAATATATGGAATAGTTATGATGCTTGTTTAGAAGCAGTAGAAATACTTGAAGAAACAAAGTATCCATATAAAGTAGAATTATTAACATATAATAATATGGGGCATCCATTACCGATTCCATATACTGTACCTTTAAAAGAAACTTTATGTATGAATGTGGGTGGAGGAATCTTTTCTTCAGGAGGAACTATAGAAGGAAATACACAAGGGCAATTTGAATCATGGAAAAGAAGCCTTGAATTTTACAAAGAGCCTTTATCAAGCGATATGAACAACTAAAAATGAAGAGGTCTTTCCATATATGCACAAAATCTATCAATTTTATAAATTTAATTTATTGTTTATGTAATTTGCATGTTATATACTAGTTTTAACGACATTGATAATTTATAAACAATTATAAGGTTGTAAATTTATAAGAGTTATTGAAAGGAGGAGTGAAATTATGGAAAGACTCACTAGAAGAGAGCAACCTCATATAAAATTTGGATTGTTTAAGATACGAATTCCATTTATACATTACAGATTTGAGAAACCAGAGGCTATTCAAGGAATAATATCAAGTATGACAAGTTTAGGAACTATTGGTCTTAGTACACAAATTTTGGGATTACCATATGAAGTAGCATGGAGTATGGCTATAATCAACTCTATATTATACTGCTTACATGCTTTTATGGGAGACCCAGTTGTACCTGGTTGGATTACAGCTTCTATAACTCTTACAACTGCATATTTGTTAAAGTTTACCATGGGAATTGAAAGAATACAAGCACTAACAGCTTTGCAAATAGATTTAGGAATTATATTTATTTTGATGGGAATAACTGGAGTAGCTGGGAAATTAGTTAGTAAAATACCAAATTCTATTAAAGGTGGCATATTAATGGGCGTTGGTATTTCTACTGTAATATCAGAATTTAGTCCTAAAGGTAGATTTGATTCTTATCCAATAGCTATAACAGTAGGAATCTTGGTTGCTTGTTTTGTAATGTTTTCTGAAAGATTTGAAAATCTAAAAGTTAAGAATAAATTTTTATTTCATTTAGGAGAATATGGAGTAGTATCAGCCATTTTAGTGAGTTTAATTATAGGTATATTTAGTAAAGAAATAGGAATTCCTAGTTTCAGTTTTGATAAAATAATTTACATAGTAGACTTAAAAAATTTAATAAACACAGTGTCTCCTTTTGGAATAGGTTTTCCAAGTATGATGCTATTTATACAAGGGTTGCCAATGGCTTTTATGATATACATAATTGCATTTGGGGATTTTATAACAGGTGAAAACTTAGTACTTTCTGAAAGTGAAAATAGAAAAGATGAATATATAGATTTCAATTCAAATAGGTCTAATGTTATAAGTGGTATAAGAAATATTGTCATGGCAGTTATTTCTCCATATATACCAATGTGTGGTCCATTAGCTGCGACACTTACTGGAAGTGTTGCTCAAAGATATAAGGTTGGAAAGGAAGCAATGCAGTCAATTTTTAGCGGTATGGGGACATTAGTGTGGGTTTCAGCTATTTTCATATGTTTTTATCCAATTGCACAGATTGCTACTCCTCTTATACCATTGGCACTTTCAGTAACGCTTTTAGTTCAAGGTTACTTATGTACAAAGTTGTCAATGGAACTGTGTGATACTGGTGTAGAGAAGGGATTGATTGGTCTTATGGGAGGTGTAATTGCTGCTAAAGGTGGAACATGGGGACTTGTTGTAGGATTTATACTGTATTTTGTTTTAATTGATTCTAAAAAAAGAAGAGAAAAAGAAATTAACTCAACAGAAGATTATGTATATGAAATATCAGATAAAAAGAAAAGTATTTAAAGTAAAATATGAGTTGAAATTCATTATCTATTGATAGATTGATTTCAACTCATATTTTTTTATTTTTATTGAGAGTGTAAGCGTTCTATAAGAGATTTCTTTTCTATATTTCTTACAAGTAATTCAGTTGTTAAAACTTGTATTCCGATTAATATAAATGAAAAAATTAAAATTGTAAATATAGAAAATTTAAAATTAATAAAATCTATTCTAACAACATCTTTCATAAAAGTGCAAAGTAAGCTTGAACCCAAATAACCCAATAAACTTGAAATACATACAGCTTTGACACTTATATTTAGTCCTTCTGTGTAAAGCATATTTCGAAGTTGCTTTTTTGTCATTCCAACAGCTTGAAGTAAGGCAAATTCTCTTTTTCTGATTAAAACACTATTTATTAGAATATTGGTCATATTTAGTATACCAAAACAAGAAATTAAACCAACAAAAATGTATGAAGTTACAACTATATACTTAAATGCTCTAGTAATCATTTTGTAATCATCCTCATATGAATAAAGCATTAAACTTGAATTTTTCTGAATGATATTCAGCAACTTATCCTCAACTTCTTTAGAATAATTTTTATCTAAAAAAATAGAAAAATCTAAATTTGTATTATATGGAGTTATAGATTCTAAGGTTTTATCCAGTGCAAAAAACATGCTTCCTGAATTAGAATTGTCAATAACTCCTTTAATTTTCATTTGTTTTTTAATAATATTATTTCCACTAAAAATATTAAATGTAACTGTATCTCCAATCTTTAAATCTAACCCATATGTTTTCGTTCTATACTTATTTATGATTAAATCATCTGAGCTGAGTTTTTTATAATCTGTTCTACCACTGACAATATATTTTTCAAATGATTTTGAAAGTCCAGGTGTAATACCTTTAATTAAAGTAGTAAATGGTTTTCCATCTGTATCTTTAATATAAGGTTCTATAATATTAGCTTTAATTGATTTAGATTCGATTACTTTTTTTACTCCATGAATAGATTCAATCTCATTTTTAAGAGAATTTGTTAATGGATTGTTTTGTTGAATTTGTGCAATACGTTCATATAAGTTATCAATCTTAATACTAATAATATAATTTTCGTTATATACAAACTGTTGTGATAATTGTTTCTTAAAGTCTATTGAGTTAGCAAGATTAGCAATTGAAATAAATAAAACTCCACTAATACTTAATGAGATTAATGCAATTAAATTTTTCTTTTTATTTGACTCAATATTTTTTAATGCTAAATTTTTAGTATTTATATAATTAAAGCTTTTGATTTTTTTTCTAAATCTAATTTCTGTGTATTGCATAGCTTCAATAGCAGATATTTTAGAAATAATTCTAGCTGGTTTATGTAAAGAAATTCTAACAGTTAAGAACATTATTAGTGATAAAATTAAGATTATAAATAAATCATCTATCAGTTGCCATGCTAATGGTTGAATTATGTAAGCAATTATACATGAGATAATAATACCTAATGGAATAAAGATAATGGATAAAATATTTCCTTGTAGAAAAATAATCTTTTTTAATTGAAAAGAAGTCATACCCAAAGAATTCAACTTAGCATACATATGAACCAAATTAACAACTGAAACATAAAAAATACTATATATAACAAAAATACTAGAAAAAAGAATCACCATTCCAACTGTTAAAACTGTAATAACCTGTTCACTATCAATTAAATTTGACTCAATATATTTATCATTCAAGTATATATTATATTTTTCAATACTCAAAGAAAAACCAATATCTTTTAATTGTGTTTTAATTGAAGCTGAATCTTTCTTTGTATTTTCTTCTGATAATTTTACTAATATATCTACATCATCAGGTCTTGTATTATCAAAATTACTACTTTTATTTTTCAGAGATGTAGATATTGTGTTCTTAAAATATTCGTTTGAAACAACTGTATAATATTGTTTAGCATTGTCTTGATAATAATTTTCTAAAAGACCAACAATAATGAAATTTCTTTCTATTTCTTTATTTGTAATATTGTCACGATAACTTAATTTGATACTGTCTCCAATATTTTTATTTAAAGAAAGTTGTTTTAAATATTTTTCTGAAATAGCAATCTCATTTTTCTTTGTAGGCATGATACCTTTAACTGGTTGAAAATTCATAAGTTTGATTGCCATATTATCTGCATAAACAGTTGACATCATGTAATCTGCTTTCTTATTACTGCCAAGTAACTTGTATGTTCCTACATTACTAAAGTTTTTATCTTGATACAGTTTATTTTTTGATTTTTCATTTACAGATTTATATATAGCGTGATATGGAGATGAATTAACTAAATCTACAGAACTATTATATGAAACTAAGGTTACTGTTAACAGTAAACATGTAGCAATCATTATAATAATACCCGAAAGAGATGTTTTAAGTTTATTAATTTTCAAATCATTTAAGGCTATTTTTCTTATAAAGGCATGATTATTATTTCTAAACATGTATTACACCTCCTAATTATCAATTTTTCCATCTTCAATGCGAATAATTCTATCAGTTAGTTGAGCAATTTCATTATTATGAGTAATCATTACAATTGTTTGATTGAATTTTTCACTTGTCGTTTTTAGTAAAGCTAATACGTCTGTACTCGTTTTACTATCAAGATTTCCTGTTGGCTCATCTGCTAGTATAATAGCAGGTTTTGTTACAAGAGCCCTAGCTATAGCAACACGTTGTTGTTGCCCACCAGAAAGATTGCTTGGTATATCATATAGCTTTTCTTCTAGAGAAAGCATACTTATAATTTCATTTATAAAATCTTTATCTAGAGTCTCTCCATCTAGTCCTATTGGTAAAATAATATTCTCATATACATTAAGCAAGGGAACAAGATTATAATTTTGAAATATAAAACCTATATTTCTACGTCTAAAAATTGTAAGTTGTTCGTCAGTCATATTTGATAACTCTTTACCCCTTATAATAACATTTCCAGATGTAGGAGTATCTAATCCTCCCATCATATTCAATAATGTTGATTTACCACTTCCAGATGTACCTACAATAGAAATAAACTCACCCTTCTCAATAGATAAACTTACACCATCGAGAGCTTTTGTAATATTTGAATTTTCACCATAATATTTCTTCAAATCAATTACTTGTAAAATACTCATCATAAAACCTCCTTAATAGATTATAAGAACAGTATAAAATCAAAATGTTGCAGAATTATCACAAATAAAATATTTAAGGAATTATTTATTTGGTAAGAATATAGAGAATGTAGACCCTTTTCCAATATCCGATGTAACTTTAATATATCCGCCTTGAAGAGATATAATTTTTCTTGAAAGATATAGACCTATTCCAATACCATCTATATTATGTACATCTTCCTCACGATAAAACCTTTTAAATATTTCTGCTTGATGACTTTCTGATATTCCTTTTCCAGTATCAGTAATATCTATTTTGGTGTACATAACCCAACGTTCTGTAGATATATATATTTTCCCATTAGCATTCGTGTATTTTACTGCATTATCCAATATATTAAAAATAGCTTCAGAAGTCCATTTTTTATCATGAACTATATATAAATTAGGGTCACAATCGACTCTAACTTCAATGTTCTTTTTTTCAGCATCAAATAAAATTACACTAAGCGCTATAGCAATTGTTTCATAAATTAAAGTTTTCTTTTTAGATAGTGTAATTATACCTGTTTCTAATCTAGATGTTTTCACCATAGATTGCATCAAAAAATCTAATTTATCTAATTGACCTTCCATATCCATCAAAAACTCATTTTGAATTTCTGTTTTAAATTTTTGATTGAGTAGAGTAGTATTAATCATCTTTAAATTTGCAATCGGAGTTTTAATTTGGTGAGATATATCAGAAACTAATTCTTGCAAGTTAGCTTTTTCCATTGCAACATTATGACGATTTTCTTGAATAACTTCATACATTCTAACTAATCTATGATTGATACGTGATAAAATAGTTTCTTCTTCTAATGCAATCTCAACATTGTCTTCACTATTCATCATACTATCTAAAGTGTGACATATTTCAGAACAAAACAGAGTTATTTTTTTATGAAGTAAAAATACTATTAGAGCTATAAATCCACAAAGTATTACTGTATATATTAATAATAAGGCAACTAGTTTTATATCATCAGTTATTACATAAATTGCTATACTAAATAAAATGGCTGTAAAAATTAGACCAACGGCAATTATTAAATAAATAGAGCTAAAAGAAAATTTTTTAAACTTCATTTCTTTCACCTAACCACATATATCCCATGCCATATACTGTTTTAATATATTGAAAATTATCCTTTTCAATTTTGCTTCTAATTCTACTTATAACAGATGTTAAAGTATGTTCATCTACAAAGTTAGCATCTATATCCCAGAGTTTTTCTAAAAGTATTTTTCTTGTTAATATATTTTTAGGATTTTCAGCAAATAGCTTCAAGGTACGAAATTCTAATGGTGTAAATATAATTTGATTTCCATTTATGGTTGCAGATAACTCAGAAAAATTAATTTCAAGATATCCATCATTATAGCAATCTTGTTTTGTTTTTGTTGTAACATAATTTAAAAGAGCCTTTACCTTCTGTTTAAATACATTTATATTAAAAGGTTTTGTTATATAATCTAAAGCTCCAAGCTCATAACCTTTAATCATATCGTATTCCATATCATTAGCAGTTAAAAAAATTATTGGGATATCCCAGTTCAACTTTATTTCTTTACATAATTCAAATCCGCTCTTATCTGGTAAATTAACATCTAAAATTATTAAGTCGAATTTATACTCAATAATAGATTTTAATGCAGATATAGCTGTAAATTTTGAAGTAATCAAATATCCATCTTCAGTTAGGTTATATGATAGAGTCTTATTTAATACAATATCGTCTTCCACTACCAATATTTTTTCCATATATATACTCCTTTTATGTTTGACATTTTATAAGGTCAATTATAAATCTAAAATATTGCTGAATTGTTGTAAAAAAGAAATAAAAAGTCTGGCCTAGAATTTATCATAGGACAGACTCTTGACTAAATAGAACTATTTTAACCAAGAAGGATTTCCAGGCACAAATATTCTTTTACCAAATTTTGAACTATACTCATCTAAAGCTTTTTCTATAAGCTCATTATTACCCTTAAAGGAAGTAGTATTTTTTATAGTTTCAAGATTTTGACTAAATGGACAAGCAGATATACACATACCACAATCTGTTCCTAAATATCTCCATTTAATATAACATGTTTCATGTTCAATTACCCAATTATACTTTCCATCATCTCCAATCTTAATATCATTAGAAAGTGAATGAGAAGGGCAATTAAAAGAACATTTTTTACATACCTTGCAAAAATCTTCTAATCCAAAATCAACATATTCGTCTTCTAAAAGTGGAATATCTGTAGTAACAACACCTAATCTAAGTCTAGAGCCATAATCTTTATTTGTAAGTATAGCATTTCTTCCAATATCACCCAATCCAGCATCGCGAGCTATAAAAACAGGCATTACTAAATAATTGGCATCCATATGATTTCTAGCATCATATCCTAAGTTTCTTATATAGTAACTTAAAATCATTCCAACGATAGAAGCATCTACATAACATTTTGATGTTTCTATAACTTCACATATCATTGGAGCTCTATTTATCATTTCTTTATCCATTTCACATCCAAATACAATGGCATATTTGTGAGTTAGATTAACTTCTTCTCCATAATTTTCTTCGTGTCTCCCCCTATTTGTGTAAATATGATGGTCTTTTAATTTAGTTATACCAACTACAGAAGCACCATATTGTTTTGCAAAACCCTTTATTTTCTTTGTCATTGATTTTGCATCTACATCTACTTTTGTGTCAGAAACTTTTCCTTCACATAAGGCTTTTATATCAGATAAAAAATCAAATGCACTACTTGCCATTGGAGAGTTTAACTTATTGTAAGTCATAGTACCTTCACTGCATAAATTTGGTCTACTTCTTATACTATCATCAATTTCTTTTTTCTCAGGATTTTTCTTATAGTAGTCATTATAAGCAGTACTATCCTTTTTATAATTTGCTCTTGCAAACATAGTATTTCTTTCATCAACCCTTTTCATTTCTATTCCCCCTAGTAAAAATATACTTAAAAAATATATCATTATTGTTGTATAATTTAATTATATAAGAACAACGTTGTATTTTCAATTTAAGTGTAATTAAATTGAAAAATGTGTGACTACATCATTAATTATAATATTTTTATAAGAAAATTATATTAATATTAAAAAATTTAGAAACAAATAAGTTTTACTGTCTTTAAATGGAGTGCATTGACATATTGTAAAGAATCTTATTATAATTAATATACTAATGATTAGCATAAACTAATAAAGAAAGAAGTGAATTTATATGTCAAGAAATAAATACTCTGATAAAATAAGAACTCAGATATTAGAAATAGCATGGAAGATATTTGAAGAACAAGATTATGATGATGTAACTATGCAACAAATAGTTGATACTCTTGATATATCTAAAGAGGTTGTGTATTATCATTTTAAAGACAAGGAAGTGTTGTTTGAAGAGATTGTATCAAATAGTTTAAGAGTGGAAGTTGAAAATCTGAAGTTAATATTAAACAATTCCAAATTAACTGTTAGAGAAAAGGTATCTGAATTTATCTTACATATATCTAGTTCAAAAATAAGAAAAAAATTGATTGATTATATGTGTAGTCAAAGAAAGCCAACTTTTTTTATAAAGAATATACGAGCATCTACTATTGAATTAACACCTTTATTATCTTGCCTAATAAAGCAAGGTATAGAAGAGGGTATTTTTAAAACAGATTATCCAGATGAAGTATCTGAAGTATTCATAATTTTAATTAATATTTGGCTAGACCCTATATTATTTAGAGATAGTATAGAAAAATATTTTAGGCGTATTGAATTTCTATCTGAGTTTTTAAGTGCGAGTGGTGTACCTATCATAAGTGAGGATAATTTAGAATCAATCAAAATATTTTATAAGGAATATTCTAATAATGAAGAGTAAGCACAGGATATAAGACTGTAACTAAATTTGAAAAGCAAATTTAATTACAGTCTTTTTAGTGAAATAAATGTATATTAAAACTATAACAAGACAAAAATAATTAAAATTTAAAGGAGTATAAAATTGAACTTATTAATTATTGAGGATGATATAAACTTAAATGAAGGTCTTTTTTATGCGTTTGAAAGTGACGGATTTAATGTATTCAAAGCATATACAGGACAAGAAGGATTGCATGTATTTAATAATAAAAACATAGACCTTATAATTTTAGACTGTAATCTACCAGATGGAAATGGATTTGATGTGTGTAAACTAATAAGAAAAAAGTCAGATATCCCAATTATAATGCTTACTGCAAGAGACTCAGAAATTGACGAAGTAAAGGGATTAGAAATAGGACTTGATGATTACATTACAAAACCATTTTCTTTATCTGTATTAAAGGCAAGGGTTAAAGTAGCAATAAGAAAAAAATCAAATAATAAAACAATATATTCTAATAGAATAAAATTGGACCAAAATTTACTTAGAGTATATAAAAATGAAGTATGTTTGGAGCTTAGCTCTGTAGAATATAAGCTTCTAAGCTACCTAATTGAAAATAAAGGTCAGATACTATTAAAGGAACAAATTTTGCATCATATTTGGGACAGTGAAGAAAATTATGTTGATGAGAATATTGTATCTGTAAATATAAGAAGACTTAGAATAAAAGTAGAAGATGACCCATCCAATCCAAAATATATAAAAACAGCTTATGGAATGGGTTATCTATGGAACGAGGTAGAGTAAGATGTTGGTATTAACCTTTATTATATGTACAGTAGTTATATATGTTATAATCACTAAAAAAAATCAAAACAGATATGATGAATTGAGTTTAATGTTAAATCAAATATTAGAAGGTAAAGAAGTCACTTATTCAGATACTAAAGATACAAGATTATCAAAAATTTCTCACCAAGTAAAAAAAGTTAAAGATATGATAGAGATAGAAGTAGAACAGTCAAAATTAGAAAAAGAAGCAATTAAAAGTTTAATCTCAAATATGTCACATCAATTAAAAACGCCACTTTCAAATATAACTATCTATTGCGAACTTCTAGAGAATATAAATATTTCTACTTCACAGAAGATGGAGTTTTTACAAAAGATGAAAAATGAAACCTTCAAGATTGATTGGTTACTACAATCTTTATTTAAAATGACTAAGTTAGAAGATGGAGTTATTAAGTTTGAGGTAGAAGAACTATTAATTAAAGATACTATCCTTCAAAGTATTAGTACTGTTTTTAATAAAGCAGAAGCTAAAGATATAAGAATAAGTCTAGAATCATTTTCGGATATAAAGCTGGTTCATAATAAAAAATGGACTATAGAAGCAATTGTAAATGTATTAGAAAATGCAATAAAATACTCACCATCAACTAGTATAATTACTGTCTCTGTAATAAAAATGGAATTGTATACTAAAATTACTATTAAAGATGAAGGCATCGGCATTGATAGTAAGGAGTTAAATGATGTTTTTAAAAGATTTTATAGGAGTAAGAATGTAGAAAATCAAAATGGAACAGGGATAGGTCTATATCTTGCAAGATTAATTTTGGAAAAAGAAAAAGGGAATATTATAGTAGAATCTAAATTAGGAAAAGGAAGTTGTTTTAGTATCTTCTTACAAAACTGTAAGAGTTTAAATTAACTCTGTAGGATGAGTGTAATTATCGTCATTTACAATATCTTATAAGAACATATACCTGCACTGAAAGGAGAAATTAAATGAGTATATTAATGACAAATAATTTAGTAAAACATTATGGAAAAAATGAGACTAAAGTCAAAGCTTTAAATGGAGTCAGCATAGAAATTGAACGAGCCACATTTACTGCTATAGTTGGAACTTCTGGTTCTGGTAAAAGTACATTATTAAACATTATAGGTGGATTAGATAATCCAACCTCAGGTGATGTAATAATTAAAGGAAAGAATATATCTAAAATAGGAAAAAAAGACTTAACAGTATTTAGAAGAAGAAATATAGGTTTTATATTTCAAAATTACAGTTTAATACCAGTACTAAACACTTATGATAATATCACTCTTCCAGTTACATTAGATAAAGGAAATAATGTAGACCATGAATATATTGAAATGTTAATGAATACATTGGGGATTTGGGATAAGCGTCTAAAGTTTCCAAGTGAACTTTCTGGTGGACAACAACAAAGAGTAGCAATTGCTAGAGCTTTAGCAAATAAACCTGCACTTATATTAGCAGATGAGCCAACAGGAAATCTCGATAGTAAAACCACAATGGAAGTAGTCTGTTTGTTAAAAGAAAGTAGTGCAAGATTTCATCAAACAATACTTATGGTGACACATAATGAAAATATAGCACAAGTATGCGATTCAATTATACATATTGAAGATGGAATTGTCGTGAATAATGGTGGTGGAGCACTATGATGTCTTTAATAAAATTTGCAATTCAATATATCAAACATTATAAAAAACAATCTATGTCTATAGTCTTAAGTATAGTACTATCAGTTGCGCTATTGACAGGAATTGGTTCTCTAGTTCATAGCGCAAACAAAAGTACAATAGAAAAGATAAGAGAAGATAGTGGTGATTATCATTTTTACTATAAAGTAGATAAGGAACAACTTAAAAAAATTAAAGAGAGTAAAAAGTCAAAAAAATACACTATAGATAAACTTGGGGTTACAAATACTAAATCTCAGATAGATGAACCTTTTATTATAGAGTTTTTAAATGCAGATTCTTCCTATCTAGATATGACAGGTAGGAAATTATTGCAGGGGAGTCTTCCTCATAAAGATGGAGAGATAGCCTTTGACACATATTCACTAAATAATTTAAATGTAAAAAAAGAGATTGGGACTACAATTAAATTAGATGGGAGAAATTATAAATTATGTGGTATTTTATCAAACCTTACAAATCCAAAAACTGATATGCAAGGATTTGTAAATGATTATTCACAACAGAAAGAAAATGATTCTTATTTAGTTTATGTAAAGTATGATGAAAATAAAAACATAAATAAGCAAAACTCTAAATTTATAAAAGAATTTAATATATCAAAAGAAAATGCTCGTGTAAATTGGCACTTATCAATTGAATTCGGGGTAAAACCTCCAAAAGGTATAGAAAGATATAATATATTTGAGTTCTTAAAAAATCTAGAGCTAAATACAAATGCAATTATCTTACTTATTGGAGTATTTGGTGCAGCAGCAGTATATAGTATTTTCCACGTTTCAATACTTCAAAGAATATCACAATATGGAGTCTTAGAAGTATTAGGTGCCAATAATAAACAACTCTTATTCTTACTCTTTTTAGAATTATTTTTACTTTTTATTATTGGATTTCCTATAGGTTGTATACTAGGACTTGGAGTAGCATCTACAATATACGAACAATTTCCACATATATTTTTGAGTAGCGATATTACTCCAGGAGCATTTTTTATAAGTGAAAAATCTATTTATTTTGGATTCTTATTTATCTTATTACTGTTAATTTTAATTACTGTATGTGTTGTGCATCAATTGAATAAATATTCTAGTTTAGAATCTATGAAAAATTTTAAGGTAACTAATAAGCAAAAAAGAATTTTAGAAAGTGTAAAGCATTCTAATATGACAAAGGTATTATCTCATAAATACATGACCCAAAAAAAGGGAATGTTTGTGGGTATTTTGTTTTCATTGTCACTTGGAGGAATTATATTCCTATGTTCTAGTTACTCTATACAGCTTACTAAAAATAATAATGAGCTTACAATGAAAGCTGATGATGGCTTAAATTCTGATTACCAAATAACTATGCAAACAACAGATTTTGATGTAGGTATACCTAAAGATAAAATTTCAATACTTAATGAGGTTGAAGGAGTATCACGAGTTTATCCAGTAAAATATTTATTTGGAGCTATACAAATTAAAGAAGAGCAATTATTTTGGAAAAACTTCTTTAAACCTCTTGAAAAAGATTACAGAATAAAGAATTTTTTTAATGGCATTTGTACAAAACAAAGTGAAGGTGGGTATCTTTTAAAAACAAATATCTATGGATATAACAATGGAATGTTAGAAGGGTTAAATTCTTATACTATAGATGGAAAAATCAATCATGATGATATGGTCAAAAATAATAAAGTTATAGTTAGGTTACCTATGGATGGGACTGGTATGTATGATGCAGTTGATATAAAACCAGGAAATACAATAAAGGTTAAAGTTCCAAAAACAATGAAACCCACAAGTGAAATTGTTAAATTTAAAGAAGAAAATAAATATGATTATATAACAAAAGAATTTATAGTTGCTGCTACTGTAAAACGTGTAATGGCTAATAACATGTATTTTATTGGTGATTATGGTATGGATATAGTTATGACAAATGAACAAATGAACAATAATTTTAATATTGGAAATTACAATTCAGTAAGTATAAAAAAGACAGAAGAAAGTAGTAGTATAGAGTTGTCTGAGAATATAAAAAGTATTGTAAATAATATAAAGAGATGTATAGTAACAGATTATACTATAGCTATTGAAAAAAATAATACCTATTTAAATCAAAAACTTTTATTTATATATGGAATTGTATTTGTACTTCTTGCAATAAGCTTGTTTCATATTATCAATACAGTAAGTTATTTAGTTTTTTCAAGAAGACATGAATTTGGGATTTTAAGAGCTATGGGTATTACAGATAATAAATTTTTACTTATGATGATGAGGGAAGGTTTCTTATATGGATTATATGCAAGTATTATAATGATAATCGGAAGTATTATTGGACAATTTCTGATTTATTTTATGGTAAAACGTATATATTTATATATAAATCCAATCTTTGAAGTAAATATACTTCTGTATATAAACATGATTATTTTAAATATTGTAATTAGTATCATTGCAGTTATTATTCCAGTAAGGCAAATTTTAAAAAATGATATTATCTCAGAAATAAGCAAGAGTTAGAATTATTAAATAAACCTCTTAATCGATACATTTTACTATGTATCAATTAAGAGGTTTTAATAAATTGTAAATTTAATATAGAGAAATAAAATCTCATTAAAAAAGATTATTTTGTATAATTATCAAAATATCCTTGTATGTAAATAATAGGAGTACCTTTATCTCCACTTCCAGATGTTAAATCTGCTAAAGAACCTATAAGATCTGTTAATCTTCTTGGAGTAGTACCTTGAGAAACCATATTTCCTGTTAAATCATCAGATTTATTGTCTTTTTCAACTATGTATTTTGAAATAGCTTCTTTTAATTCATCACCAGATAAGTCAGCAAAATCATTATCTGCTAAATATTTTAGTTTTACTTCATTTGGAGTTCCTTCTAAACCGTTTGTATAAGCAGGAGATACTACTGGGTCAGCTAACTCCCATATTTTACCTACAGGGTCTTTGAAAGCTCCATCTCCATAAACCATTACTTCTACATTTTTCCCTGTGATTTCTTTTATATCACCTTGGATTTTGTTTACAACTTCATCACAATTTATAGGGAATAATTTTACTGTTTCTTCTGTAGCTTTGTTTGAACCTAAAAGTCCGTATTGGTCATTATACCCGCTACCATCTACACTTGCTGTCATTATATCATCAAGAGAATACACTTTTTTAGCACCATTTTGTCTTAAAATTCTCTTTGTTCTTTGTCTTGTATGTATATCACAAGTTAAAATACTTGTTGTATAGTCAAGAATAGTTTTTGGATTATTGGCAAATATAATTTCTACTTCTGCACCACAATCTTTAATTAAATTCTTATAATAATCAACATAATCTACACCAGTAAATGTATGTTTGTTGTATCCAAATAACTCTCTATATTTTTCCTCTGTTAAAACATCTGACCAAGGATTTATTTCCTTTTCATCAAGTTCATCAATACTTATTAAGTGATTTCCAACTTCATCAGAAGGATAACTTAACATTAATACAACTTTTCTACATCCTTTTGCAATCCCTTTTAAACATATTGCAAAACGATTTCTACTTAAAATTGGGAATATAACACCAACAGTATCATCTCCAAATTTATCTTTTACATCTTTAGCAATATTATCAACATGAGCATAATTTCCTTGTGCTCTAGCTACAACAGCTTCTGTAACTGCAATTACATCTTTGTCTCTAACTTCAAAGTTTTCACTTTTTGACGCATTTAAAACAGAATCCACAACTATTTTAACTAAGTCATCTCCTTGTCTTATAATAGGAGCTCTAACCCCTCTTGAAACAGTCCCAACTAATCTATTCATTATTCAAAATCCTCCTAAAGAATTAATATTGTCATATTAGTACCATGTATATTATAATTCAAATATGATTATAAGTAAAATAAATAATACTAATATTTGACATAAGGAGAAATTATATATGAATATAAAACTTGAACTATATAAGGTTTTTAATGCAGTTGCAAATAATAAGAGTTTTTCTCTAGCTGCTAAAGAATTATTTATGTCACAGCCTGCTGTAAGTCAGTCGATAAAACAATTAGAAGAACAATTGGATACTATACTGTTTTATAGGAATAATAAAGGTGTAAAATTAACACCAGAAGGAAAGATTTTAAGTGAACATGTAACTACTGCATTAAAGCTAATAGCATCTGGAGAAGATAGGATAAATAAATTCAAAAAATTAGAATATGGTTCTTTAAAAATAGGAGTAGGAGATACAGCTGCACGTTTTTTCTTATTAAAATATTTGGAAATCTTTCATAAGAAGTACCCACATATACATGTATCTACAATAAATAGAACGAGTAGAGAACTTATATCTTTACTTAAAGATGGGAATATAGATATAGCAATTATAAATATGCCCATAGAAGATGATTCACTAAACATTGTTGAATGTATTGAAATACATGATATATTTGTGTGTTCAGATGATTACATAGAGTATAAAGGGAAAAAAATATCATTAGAAGAATTAAATACATTGCCTTTGATAATGTTGGAAAATAAAGCAAACTCAAGGTTGTATGTAAATGAATATTTTTTATCAAAAGGTATAAAACTAAACCCAGATATAGAATTGGGTTCTCATGAATTACTTTTAGAATTTGCGTACATAAATCTTGGCATATCTTGTGTTATAGAAGAATTCAGCATAGACTATTTGGAAAGTAAAAAACTATTTAAATTGGATATAAAAGAGCCAATACCTAAGAGAAGTATAGGGTACTGCCATTTAAATGATATATCCTTGTCTTTAGCAACAAAAGAATTTTTAAGTATGATTTCAAATAATATGTAATTTAGAATGTATATCACAAGTAAATTAATATGAAAAATAGATGTAAATTTGTATATTTAAAAGATTTATATAATAAGCTAGTTTTTATAAAAAATAGAAATAAAGGTTAACTTGAGAACATTTATATAATTAATATCGTATTTTAAATATGAACAGTATATTTAGATTAATGTATAAAGGGGGATTAGAAATGTCTGATTCTGTATATCCTCAAATGAAAACCTTAGAAACTAGAAACTGTATACTAAGACCTGCATCATTAGATGATGTTGAAGATTTTTTTGACTGTTATAAAAATAAAGTAGTAGTAAAGCATTTACCATTTAATGAACACAAATATTTAGAAGATACAAGAAAATTTATAAAATCTTTTTTTCTAAATCCTTATAAAAAGGGAAAGATTGGCCATTTTGCTATAGTATATAAGAAAGACAATAAAGTTATTGGAAATATGGGGTTTAATAATATAAATCCCAAAGCATCAGAAGCAGAAATAGGTATATGTATCAATCCAAACTATTGGGGGCATGATTTTGCTACTGAAATAACTAAAAGAGTAATACAGTATGGATTCAAGGAATTAAACTTAAATAAAATCATTGCTATAACATATGAAGAAAATCAGAATTCTACAAAATCATTAGATTTGCTAGGATTCAAATGTACAGGAAAATACATTAAAAAGATTCATGCTGGTAGTATTGTAAAAAATGTTCCTTGTTATCAATATGAATTGATAAAATAATAGATATAAATATTTAACATTTTAAATGGATTTTACACAAAAAGGGCATAGAAACTAAAAGTCCGATGTCCTTTTTGTATAAAGTTCTTATTAACTAAAATATTTTAAAGTATTAATTCTTTAATTAATTTTCTAATTTTTTAAAGCCTTCTCCAAGAACCTCATGTACATCTGTAACTATAACAAATGCAGTAGGGTCAGTTCTTTTAACCAATCTCTTTAGATAAAGTTCTTGTTTTTTAGAAACTACAACTAATAAAACTTCTTTATTTTCTCTAGTGTATCCACCTTTACCATCTAGAATAGTGAGACCTCTATCAAGTTCTTCTGTTATAGATTTTCTTAAATTTTCTGGTTCATCAGAAATAATAAAAAATGCTTTTGAATGGTCAAATCCTTCCATTATCATATCTGCTATTTTTATCAATATACAAAGTGCTATACCAGAGTAAAGAGCAGTTTCTAAACTACGATTTACTATACCAGAAGATATAACAACCATTCCATCTAGACACGACATGAATTTTGTAGCTTTTATTCCTGGGAATTTTTTACTAAGTATGAGTGCAATTAAATCTGTTCCCCCAGTAGAAGCATCTGATTTGAACATTATTCCTAAACCAATACCAACTAATATTCCTCCTGCAATAGCAGATAATAATAAGTCATCAGTAAATCTTAACTTTGATAATGGGTCTGTTAATTGGACTATAGCAGAAAATACGATTGTTCCAAATAACGTTTTTAGTGAATTTTTTGTACCCATAATTCTAAAAGCAAGTATTACTAATGGTACTCCTATAATTAACATGATAGCTGATACTGGAAGTCCTGTAACTTTGTTTAATACTAATGATAGACCACTAAGCCCTCCTGGAGCAATTGTATGTGGTTTTAAAAACATATTTATACCAATACTCATTGATATACAACCAAAAAATAGACCAAACATCTCAAGTAAAATTGGCGACTTTTGTTTTTTCATATAAACACCTCCATGAACTTGTCACAATTTAATATTATAACATATTTGACCAATTTATATTATATAAATTTTTCTTGATATAAGTAATTTCAAGTGTTTCATTATTCTTAATATTTGTGAATCTTTATATATTATTTTAATATCATTGCTAGTATTGTTATTTATCTGTGAAACTTTTTATATGTTATAATTTTTTAGTCCTTTTATAAAGTATCCCCTATAAAAACAGTTCTATGAAGAATTTCTTTATATTATTTAATATGCTGAGATACTTTTATTTGAAGTTATTGAATGCAATAACTATCTTGATAACATAAAGTAATATAAATATAATTTATATTGATAGTTATATTTTTAAATTAAAATACAAGTTTAAGAAAAGAGTTGATTAAATGCAGAAACCTAGTTACAAGACAATACTACATTCATACCTTATTTTTTTCGTAATTTTTCTTTGTTTAATTTTTATTGTAATAGGTATTTTCTTATCCCTTATTACAATTCAACAGCCAAATGGAAGATATGTACATAGTGATTGGGCTAAAAAATTTACAGAAGATTTTAATGAACAAATAATGTTTATAGATAATAAACCACAGATAAAAAAATCTGGATTAGAAAAACTTCAAGAAAACAAATTGTGGTTGCAAATTTTAGATTTTAATGGAAATATAGTTTATGGATTTTCAGAACCCAAAGACCATAAAAATTACTATTCTAATTCTGAGTTATTAGCATTAATCGAGCAAAATAATTCTAGTGATGGAACTATATACATTAATACTATTACAAATAACAAAAACGATTTTATTTATATTATACATTTTCCATTAAATATATCTAAAGTAAATATGTTTTTTGATGGTAATAAATTTATAGGCGGAAAGTCGATTATATTTTCAATTATGGTAATTATACTTTTAATCATTTTGATTTTTGGAGTCATTTATAGTTACTGGGTAACAAAGTGTATTTCAAATATCACAACTGCTGTTAGTGATGTTGCAAAAAGAAAGTATCTTCCAATTAAGATTAAAGGCGTTTTTTCAGATGTATATGATAGTTTAAATCTTCTAAGTGAAGAAATTCATAAAAGTGATGAGATACAAAAGAAAACTGATATTATGCGAGAAGAATGGATTTCAAATATAACTCATGATTTAAAAACTCCACTTTCACCAATAAAAGGATACGCAGAACTCCTTGCAGATAACAGTATTACTCATTCATCTGAAAAAATACATAAATACGCTTCAATCATGCTAAAAAACGTAGAATACACAAATAAACTTATAAGTGATTTAAAGTTAACATATCAATTACAAAATGGAATCATTCCTTTAAATAAGAAAAATGATGATTTAGTAAGGTTTTTGAAGGAATTATCCATTGATATTTTAAACTACCCAGAGTATGAGTCAAATACAATTGAATTTAAGACTGATATAGGCATTGTTAGCTTTAGTTTTGATTATACACTACTAAAAAGAGCTTTTAGCAATCTTATCATTAATGCTTTTACATATGGAGATAAGGATACTAAAGTTGTTGTACATATAGTATTAAATGAAAAAATTGAAATTACCATTTCAGATAATGGAAAAGGGATGACAAAAGAAGAAGTATTAAGTTTATTTAATCGTTATTATAGAGGAACCAATACAAAGCGAAGAATAGAAGGCACTGGTTTAGGATTGGCAATAACAAAGCAAATTATTGAGATTCATGGAGGTAATATATCTGTTGAAAGTGAATTAGGACTAGGTAGTTCATTTCATATCTATTTTTAACCTTAATTAAGGTTAATTAAGGTTAAATAAAAAATATATTAAGATTGGTAGATTATTATGTTTATATAATAGTTTATCAATCTTTTTTATTTAAGATGTTATTCAGTTAAAACATCATAAAAAGTTACATTAAAGGTTAAGTCTAAATTAAATTAAGGAAGTAGGTGTAAATTTGAAGATTATATTAAAGTATATTTTCACAAATGTTAGAGAAAGAAAAATTAGGACAGCAGTTATGTTACTGTCCATAGTTCTATCAACAGTTTTACTTTTTGTTTCATTTTCAATTGGATTATCTTACGAAAATGCACAGAGAAAGATGGCAAGAGGTATGTTTGGCAGCGCAAATATATCTGTCCAAAATAAAAATCCAGATATATCAACTAGTATAGAAGATATTCCTAATCTAAACTCTATAAAATCAAAGGTTGGGATATTGGAAAGTTCTGCTGTTTATCATAAGGATGGATATTATGAATCATTTAGTCTTATATCAGCAGACTTAAATCAACTGAATAAAATCAACAAACCACGATTAGAAAATGGAAATAGTATTACTGACTTTTCTGGAAATAAAATTATTCTTCCTAATCGTTTTACATCAAAATATAAAATAAAAAAAGGTGATTCTATTATTTTACAAATTCATGGTAAGCCTTATACTTTTGAAGTTAGTGATATTGCTTCATATGATACAGTATTTTTGAGACATACAAGAGGTGTAAATGCACTACTACCTAAAGAGACCCTATCAAAAATTTTAGATAAAGGAAATGGATATACAAGAGTTCTTATCGAATCAAAAGAAGAAAAGACAGAAAGTCTAGTAAATAAATTATCTGAAGAACTTTCAACTGAAAAATATAAAATATCAAGTACCATAAATGAAAGTAAGATAGTTGCAGATGCTAGACAAAAAACAATGCCTTTCTTTTTAATAAGCTTTTTCGCATTAACTCTTAGTATATTTATCATATATAGTAGTTATAAAGTAATTACACTAGAACGTCTTCCATTTATTGGTACCTTTAGAAGTGTTGGCGCTAATGAAAAAACTGTAACTTATATTTTAATGTTTGAAAGTTTGCTATATGGAAGTATTGGAGGGTTGATTGCTATTCCTATTGGTATAGTTGTTTTAAATATTATGCTTCATGGACTTGGAAATTCTCTTGAACAAGGAATATCAATTCCAACAGTAATATCTCCTCTTGGGGTGATGGTCTCTGTTATAGTAGCGATAATTGTTTCTTTATTTAGTGCATATATACCTGTTAAAAAAGCTAGTCATTTACCTATTAAAAATGTCATATTAGGAACTGTAGAAGAAAAGAATGTTTCAAATCGTTATATACTTTTTATAGGCACTATTATACTTATTTTGTCTATTCTACTGCCAAGAATATCACCTGAAAATACACTGTATCTAGCTGGTGGATTTTCATTACTGGGATTAATCGTATCTACTATTGTGTTAATACCTCTTTTTACTGATACCATGTCTACAATTTTTGAGTTTGTTTATGAAAAGATTCTAGGTAATGAGGGTAAATTAGCTGCTAGAAATATGAAAAATAACAAAAATGTTACACAGAATATTACATTATTATTTATAAGTATTTCTGCAGTGATTGTAATAAGTGTTGTTGGCAGTTTTGTTAAAGCTTATATAGGTGATGTATTTCGAGATGCAGAGCTACAAGGTTTTGCAGATGGAAAGATGGATGAAGAGTTTATTGAAGATGTTAGACATATAAGTGGAATTAAAAATGTTTTACCTATCTATGTTATGAATAATGAGATTTATAGTAACAATATAACATTTTCAAGACTAGAAGCCACAGATAATTTAAAACTGTATAGTTCTATGCTTGCAATCAATTATACAAATTCTGATACAAAAGAACAAGTAATTGAATCTTTTGAAGATAAGCGTTCTGTTATTTTGAACGAAGATACTTTAAAAAAACTAGGTTTATCTATAGGAGATACAGTAACTTTATCTAATGATAGATATGAGTTTTCTTATAAAATACTAGGTAGTTTTAAATCTCGTGCAAGTGATGTAGAAGCTATTATACCATCAAATTATGCTATTAGTGATTTTGATAAGGCTAATTATGGCTTTTTAGCATATACAGCAGTCAATCCAGATGCTGTTATGATTCAGATAAGGGATTTATTTGGAGATACACCTAACTGGAGTCGTACCGTTGAAGAGTTTAATAATGATTCTTTAAAAACTATAAGCAGTTTTTTGTCTCCTATGAATAAAATGACCTATTTTATTTTTATTCTTGCTACAGTAGGTATTATCAATAACCTACTAATTAATTATATTCAAAAAAGACGTTCTATAGCTATGTATAAATCAGTTGGTCAGAGTGATAAACAAAATGTAAAAATGACATTAATTGAAGGTTTTACATCAGGATTACTTGGTTCTATTATTGGAATTGTAATATCTGTAATGGAAATTCAAACTATATTCATAGTTGCAGGTCCAAAGATTTCAATGTCACCAAAGCTAGATTTTAAAACATTCATTATTATAGGATTGTTGGGAATTGTAGTAACTTTAATAGGTTCAGTAGTTCCAATTGTAAAAGGTAAGAAAATGAATCTAGTAGAAGAAATTAAATTTGAATAATCATGGAGGTTAATATGAAAACTGTATTTAAGAATTTGGCTATAGAAGCTAAAAATATTATTAAAGAATTCAAAATTGGAAATGAAACAACTAGGGTGTTAAAAGATATATCTTTGCAAGTAATGAAAGGTGAATTTATTTCTATTATGGGTCAATCTGGTTCTGGGAAAAGCACTCTTTTATATATCTTAGGCGGTTTAGATACTCCAACAAATGGAAAAGTGTATATGAATGGAACTGATATATCACATCTTGATGATGATAAGATGAGTGTAATACGTCGTAGAAATATAGGATTTGTATTTCAATTTTATAATCTAATACCAAATCTAAATGTTGAAGAAAATATAATGCTTCCCTTATTATTAGATGGCAAGAATTTAAACGATTATAAAAAGCAATTAGATGAAATTTTGAATATGGTTGGTTTATATGATAGACGTAAGCATACACCAAGAGAATTATCTGGTGGTCAACAGCAACGTGTTGCTATAGCTCGGGCTTTAATAGGAAAGCCAGAAATTCTATTTGCTGATGAACCTACTGGAAATTTAGATAGCAAGACAGGAAAAGAAATAATAAACTTACTTAGTAAAATAAATAAAGAAAGTGGTCAGACTATAATTATGGTAACCCACTCATTAGGAGCAGCTAAAAGTAGTAGCCGTACTATTACAATTTTAGATGGTGTAATTGTATAATGAATTTCTATTATGTTTTATTACGTGACATGATTTTGTAAAGTTGTAACCATTTTGGCACCACAAAATAAAAAATCAGCAAGCACTTATCCAGCTTGCTGATAACCTTACTCTGCTTGCCACTTTATGAAAAGGACAGAATAAACAATATGTATTATACCAATAAGACATAGATTACATCCAATTCTAATTATGACTGGACGATTGCGAGAATCTGTTTGTCCAATAATTTATAAAAATTAGCAATATGTATACCATCAACCAAGCCATGGTGGCACAACACAGAAACGGGCATTATTGTTTTATCTCCTTGAACGAAGTATTTTCCCCATGTAATCCTTGGATTACTGTCTGCAGGGATTGGTACAGGTTGAACGAGAGCTGTGTAAGAAATCCAGTGAAGCGTGGATATAAATATTTTATCATATATATCAGCTTCTTCTTCACATATAGTTTGATTTTGCCTTGCAGCCTCTTGTTCTCGTTTCGCATAAGGTATGAAATCTGAAAAAGACATATTATTATCAAGGGTACAATAGCAATAGGTTCCATTATCTAATGCTACGGTATGAGATGTTTTGCAGTTATCAAATTCTATTATTTTATGTTCTAGGATTCTCTGCCTAAATTCGGGAACAGCATTTGCTGCTTTCGATACACAGTAACAAACAGTAAGAAAAAGCGGTAGCTTTTTTGTTTTAACTTTTTTTATTAAATTTGTAATATCAACATTTGCTGTTAATCCAACATATGGATAGGATAAGCTATTAAAATACTCAAAATGCCCCTTTCTCTTATATGTCTCCATATCCAGGTATTTGTAATTCATCAAAATCCCTCTTTCTCTAAAATATTCTTATATAAAATACAAACTACCGTAAATAGTTGATTATAATTAACTGGAATTATAATCAACTATTTACGGTAGTTTGTAGAAACGCTCAACCATATTATGAGCTTATATAACTATTTATATTATACATTATTTAGACAGTATCAGCAATATTCTAAACGTTATTAAATGTGTTATAATATTAAAATGACAGATAAAAGTACCATATTTTTTATTAATTTATTTTTATTTTGTTTATTGATAATATAAGGAGTATTCTGTCAAATTTATTAAACAACTTCAATAATTATAAAATATTAAAATATAGTTTTTTTCTCTATATTGCAAAAAATAAGAATATTTGAATTTAGAATAAAAAAATAAGTATCAATGATATTGAAAAAGACAAAGAAATCTATATTTGGAGGTAATTATATTATGTATGATGAACTGAAAATAAAAATGTATTCATTTACAATGGATTGTAAAGACCCATATGAATTAGCAAAATTCTATGCTACATTACTTAAGTGGGAAATAGCATTTTATAATGAAGAATTTGCATGTGTTGGTGCTCCAGGAACAAATCAAGGTACATATCCTGGTATAACGTTTCAACGAAATCCTGAGTATAAACCACCTGTATGGCCAGAAGAGCCAAACGCTCAACAGCAAATGGCGCATATGGACTTCGCTGTTAATGATTTGGAAAAAGCGGTTCAGTATGCAATTCATTGTGGAGCAACAATAGCAGGTGAGCAATTTTCCGATGATTGGAGAGTTATGTTTGACCCAGCTGGACATCCTTTTTGCTTATGTCAGATGAAATCAGTTATCGAGAGTAGCCATTTTGCATTGTTATAGCCACAACGTTTTTGAATAGATAAGCTTTCAAATATATAAATTTTGCATATATGAATTGGTCATTATCAAATGTGTTATAATATTAAGACAACAAATAAAAGCATTGTATTATTAGCAAAAGTTTTATTTGTTTACTAAGCATACAATAGGGTATTTATTTAAGGAAATAAAATATCATATAAAATATTTTAAAGCTTTAAGTAATATTTGGCAGAAGTTTTAGTAAAATATGCAAAAACTAATTGATTATGTACCTTATATGGGTATATAATAGATATTGTTTTAATAAAATATTTGAAAGGGAATGATTTAATGAAAATTACTTTACCAGAAACAGCTATTGATACTTTAAAAAGTATCTTAAAAGACAATCAAGATAAACCTAATAATATAAGAGTATACTTTGCAGGTGTTGGTTGTGGAGGTCCTTCTTTTGGATTAGCTTTAGATGAGAAAAAAGAAGATGACTTAACTTATGAAATTGGAGAATTACAATTTGTAATGAACTCTGATGAATATAGTCAGTATGGAGATATAATAATAGAAGATACAGGATTTGGATTTAGAGTTATTCCTGAAAATATGAAAGATCAAGGTGGAGGAGGATGCTCTGGTTGTTCAGGGTGCCACTAAGATTAATTTTTTAGCAGATTAAGAGCTCTCTTTATAGAAATAAATTTCTATTTGAAGAGAGTTCTTTTTATTTTTTGCTTAGATAATGTATAATAAAAAATGTATTTTATTAATTTTTTATATATAAGGAGAGTTATTGTGAGAAGAAGACGAAAAAAAGGTGCAGATGAAAAACTTTTAAGTTATACAAAATACGTTTTAAGAGACGATATAGAGGAATTAAAAGGTAAATGGAATTTAAAGTTTGGAAATGATAACCCAATACATGTGGAATTTGGCACTGGTAGAGGCAAGTTTATAACAACTTTAGCCAGACAGAATCCTGACATAAATTATATTGCTATAGAGCTTAAAGAAGAAGTTCTTTTAAAAGCTGTTGAAAAGGCTGATACTTCTAATTTAAATAATATATTATTTTTATGGGGAGATGTAAGCAATATTTTAGATTACTTTGAAGCTAAAGAATTATCAAGAATTTATATAAATTTCTGTGACCCATGGCCTAAAAATAGATGGAGTAAGAGAAGACTCACTCATTCTGGATTTTTAGAAATGTACAATAAGGTTTTGGAAGATAATGGCGAAATTCACTTTAAAACAGATAATGAAAAATTATTCGAGTTTAGTTTAAATGAAATTGCTGCAAATAATTGGCTATTGAAGAATATTTCTCTTGATTTAGGAAATAGTGAGTATGAAAATAATGTTACAACAGAGTATGAAGACAAATTTATGTCACAAGGTATGCGAATATTTAGATGTGAGGCTAAAAAACGTAACTAGCAATATGTTTATAAGTTTAATAGTAGAAATTTATTTTAATTTATATTAATAAAGTGTACGAAAGTAGGCATATATAACAAGGAAACAGAACCCTCTCATAGAAATTAAATTACTATATAAAAAAAAATTATGTGGGAGGGTTCTATGAATTTAGCTAATTTAATACCATTTCTTATTTCTGCAGCGGCTTTAAGTCCAATAAATTCAAATGATAATGTTCTAAGCGACAATCAACTTAAAAATATTTTTCCTGATGCCAATCTGAGAGCAGTTGTAAAACGATATATAAACCCCGATGAGATGACTATAAGTAATATAAAAGCTTTAGATGGAGAATTTTATGCAACTGGCGAAAATATTTCAAATTTAAAAGGAATATCATATCTTGAAAACGTAGATAATTTTATTTTTTGGAACAATAATATAAAAGAAGTTCCTAAAGAAGCTTTAAGTCTAAAGGATATGGATTCAATCAACCTAGCAAATAATTATTTGGTTGATGATGGTGTAGTAAATTCTCTTTCTGATAATGGTGTGGATGTGAATTGTGATTTGAATTTTATTGATACAAAAGATAATCAATATAAACTGGATTCTAAATACCATAATGTTGATATAGCGAAAGGTGAAAGTATTGATTTGAGAAAAGTAATTACAAAGAAAATTGATAGCTATTATAAGTATTGGGAAGTTACTGATAGTCTTCCAAAGGATTTAGATTTTGTAATATCTGTAAGTGATAAAAATGTAGTTTCATATGAAGGTATGATTGTTAAAGGTAATAAAACGGGTCAGGCAGTAGTAAAAGTTGTACTAAGTGACAAAAATGATTTAAATACATCTCAAGAAGTTCTAATCACTATCAACGTAAAATAAGTATATGTCAACTTACTCAATAATTTAATTTTCAATTTAAATGTATAATTAAAATAAAGGTTGCTGGTAACAGAGTACTATTATTAGCACTTTGTTACTAGCAACCTTTAGATATCTATTAAAATAGATTATCTAGAAAATACCATTTCTTCTGTTAGTAGCCCATATTCCTATTAAAATTATTAATGAATATATGATATATAAAACTATTCTTATATACTGGACATCTAGTCCAAAAAATTCAATGTTACTTTGTGAGGTATGCAACATCACAAGGACTGCAGATATACCAATAAGCAAAGGATTGATTACTATTTGTTTATCAGTTCTTAAAATCATTATTTTACCCATCCAAATAATCGACAATATAAAAAATAAAATTTTGAGACCAAATTCTAATGTATCTACCAAAGCAAAAACATCCCTTCATTTATAATAAATTTTTCAGCTCAACAAAAACATAAAACCCTATAATAATTTTTAGACCTGTATTAAAACCATAATAAGATAAATTAATTGAGTAACATAAAACTTTATCTACATTAATATATACTACACTATACTTCAAATTTCTTAAACATAAATTAATGAAATTAACAAAAATTTATTCATAAGCATATAAAGATATATTTCATTGTTTAAGCGCATATCATTATATATACAGTTATAGGAGGCGAGGTATATGGAATCTAAATTTTTTAATTGGTACACTCAATCATTAGGAGGAACTTTTGGCATTATATCGTGTATATGCGCTTACTTAAATGGATACATGTTTGTTTATACAAATAGTGCTAGTAAATACTTTGAAAGTATAGGTTTTTTAGGAATAATTTCAAGTTATACATTACTTCCACTTTGTATGCTAACTGTTATTTTTGGAATTATATGTTCTTATACTCCAAAAGCATCCGATAAAAGTATCTTTAATATACCTTTTTTTACTTTAAATAAAAGATTAATATTCATTACAGTAGTTTTTGGATTTATAGGTGCTAGAGTTTATTTTATAATTCCTGCAATTTTAATAACTTTTAACCTATATAGTGATATTTTAATAACTAAGTTAAAGTATATTCTATGTAAGGATAAAGAAAATGATACTGATTTGAAAGAAAGCGAAGTCTAAATTGCATAATATTGGTATTTGTCTTAAAAATCCCCGAGGTATTAATTTCTATTTTCTTGTATTTTGCAAAAAATATTGAATTTTATTCATTTTATACTTATAATCTATATTAATAATGGAAAATTAAAACAAATATAAGTTACTTGTTGTTAATCTAAAATTAAAATATATATTGATGTGTTGATTCTCTAGTCAGCACTTTTTCTTTTATAAATTTGTTTTTTGTGATATAATATTAGCACCAGGTAATAATACAAGGGGGTAACAACATGAACATCAATGAAATTAAGGAATTATTAAAGGTTATAGACTCAACTAACTTAGAATATGTAAAACTTGAAAATAGCGATTTAAAATTAGAAGTATCTAAAAAAGCTCAAGCTACAAGTTCACCTGTTTTAAGTGTACAACAAGAATCAGTAGTGGATCTTTCTTTAGAAAAGCCAGTTGTAAACGATATACCTGTCGTATCTAATGAGAATCTATCAGTAGTAGTAGCTCCTTTAATGGGGACATTCTATGGTTCTCCAAGTCCAGATGCAGATAGCTTTGTCAAAGTTGGCGATGTAGTTGAAGAGGGCGATACTTTATGTATATTAGAAGCAATGAAGCTTATGAATGAGATAACAAGTGAAATTAAAGGTGAAATAATTGAAGTATTAGTTGATAATGAAGAACTAGTAGAATATAATCAACCTTTATTTAAGATAAAACCATTGTAGTAGGAGGTATTTAAGTTGATAAAAAAAATACTAGTTGCAAATAGAGGCGATATAGCAGTTAGAATCATCAGAACATGTAAAGAACTAGGTATAAAGACTGTTGCTATCTATTCTGAAATAGATAAAGATTGTTTTCATAGATATATAGCTGATGAATCTATTTGTATAGGGCCAAACAATATAAGCAAGAGTTACAATAATATAGAAAATATAATATACCTTGCTCTTAAATTAAAATGTGATGCTATTCATCCAGGCTTTGGCTTTTTATCAGAGAATCCTGAATTTGCAAAACAATGTGAAGAGAATAATATTATTTTTATAGGTCCAACAAGAGAACAAATGATTTTGATGGGAGATAAATCTAGAGCAAGAGAAACTATGATGGAATTAAATATCCCTGTTGTTCCTGGTTCAGAATCTGTTTTAAAAACTAAGGAAGAAGCTTTAGAAGTTGCAAGAGAAATTGGCTATCCTGTTATGATAAAAGCCTCAAGTGGAGGCGGTGGAAAAGGGATGAGAATCGTTAGAAAAGAAGAAGAACTTTTTTCGAATTTTGATATGGCAAGCTCAGAAGCTCTAGCAGCATTTTCTAATAGTGATTTATATATGGAAAAATTCGTAGAAAATCCTAGACATATAGAAGTACAAGTATTTGGAGATAAACATTCAAATGCAATACATTTGGGTGACAGAGATTGTTCTATGCAAAGAAGAAATCAAAAAGTAATAGAAGAATCTTTAAGTCCATACCTTTCAGATGAAGAAAGACAAAAACTTCATAAAATCGCAGTAGATATAGTAAAAGGTGTAGGTTATATCGGTGCTGGTACTATTGAGTTTATAGTTGACAAAGATAAAAACTTTTATTTTATAGAGATGAATACGAGAATACAAGTTGAACATCCAGTTACAGAGATGGTAACAAGTCTTGACCTTATAAAACTTCAAATATCTATAGCTAATGGGGAGGAAATTCCTTTTAAGCAAGAAGATATTACTTTTAGAGGTCATGCTATTGAGTGTAGAATAAATGCTGAAGATTCATCAAATAATTTTGCTCCATCACCAGGTAAGATAGAATCGTTAAATTTACCTGGAGGTTTTGGTGTTAGATTTGATACTTTTGTATATGCAGGATATACTATACCACCTTTATATGATTCTATGATAGGTAAATTAATATGTTGGGCTGAGACTAGAGAAGAATGTATAAATAGAATGTATAGAGCTCTAGACGAAATTATTGTAGAAGGTATTAATACAAATGTAGAATTCCAAAAGGCACTTGTAACAAGTGAAGAGTTTAGAGAAGATACTCATCATACCAAATTTATAGAAGATGTCTTTATGAAGAAAGAATTTGCTACATTATAAGGAGTAAATAGATTATGATAAAAAAATTTTTATCATCAAAAGAATCTAAGTATGTTACGATTTCTTTGGATGACAACTTTAAAAAGAATAGTGTAGATGATAAATTTTGGACTTATTGCAAAGGTTGCAATAGTCATGTATTTAGAAAGGACATAGAAGAAAATTCATTTGTATGTCCAAAATGTTCAAGACATTATGGCTTAAGAGCAAGAAAAAGAATAAATTTATTGATTGATAAGGGAACTTTTATGGAGTTTAATTCTGATGTAGAATTTCAAAACCCACTAAATTTTCCTAAATACAAAGAAAAAGTAGACTCTTATAAGGAAAAAACGAATGAGTCAGAAGCTGTTGTCACAGGTTATGGAAGATTAAATGGAATTAAAACAGTTATTTGTGTAATGAATTCTGATTTTATGATGGGAAGTATGGGTTCTATTGTTGGAGAGAAAATAACTTATTCAATAGAATATGCTGCTGAAAATAATTTACCTATAATTATTTGTTCTGCTTCAGGTGGAGCTAGAATGCAAGAGGGCATGGTATCTCTTATGCAGATGGCAAAAACTTCTCAAGCACTTTCTAAACTTGAAGAAAAATCATTACCATATATATCAATTCTAACTGACCCTACTACTGGAGGAGTAACTGCTAGTTTTGCTATGCTTGGAGATATTATAATTTCTGAACCAAATACATTGATAGGTTTTGCAGGACCAAGAGTAATAGAACAAACAATAAATCAGAAACTTCCTGAAGGATTCCAAACTTCTGAGTTTTTACTTGAAAAAGGTTTTATTGACATGATAGTAGATAGAAGAAAAATGAAGGAAGTATTATATCAAATTCTTGCTATGCACAAGAAATAGGGCATAAAGGAGGAACTGTTTTGATTGAGAATAATAGTGAAAAAATAAAGGTTTTAGAAAATGATATTAAACAATTAATAACTATTTCTGAGGCAAATAATATAGATTTAAGTGATAAAATAAATTCACTTAATGAAAAACTGGAAAAGCTTAAAGAAGATGCCTTTTCCCATCTATCACCATATGAGAAGGTAATGTTAAGTAGAGATATAAAAAGACCTACAACTTTAGAATACATAGAACACATTTGTTCTAATTTTTTAGAGCTTCATGGAGATAGACTTTTTAAAGATGACCCTTCTATAGTTGGAGGAATAGGTCAGATAGGAAGATTTAATGTTACAATAGTTGGTCATCAAAAAGGAAGAGATACAAAAGAAAATATAAAAAGAAATTTTGGAATGCCTCATCCAGAAGGATATAGAAAAGCATTAAGACTTATGAAACAAGCTGAGAAATTCAATAGACCAATAATAACGTTTATTGATACATCAGGAGCTTTTTGTGGTTTAGAAGCAGAAGAAAGAGGGCAAGGAGAAGCCATTGCAAGAAACTTACTTGAAATGAGTAAACTTTCTGTACCAGTAATCACTTTTGTAATTGGCGAAGGTGGTAGTGGAGGAGCTTTAGGTATTGGAGTAGGCAATGATGTTTGTATGTTAGAGCATTCAGTTTATTCTGTAATTTCACCTGAAGGTCTTTCTAGTATCCTATTTAAAGATTCTTCTAAAGCTAAAGAAGCTTGTAATGTTATGAAACTTACAAGTGATGATTTGTATGATTTGAAAATAATAGATAAGATTATAAAAGAACCTCTTGGAGGAGCACAAAAAGATGTAGTTGCTGTTTCAAAGGAAATAAAAGCTTATATTTTAGAAAGATTGAATCATTATAAAGATATGGATAAAGAAGAAATTATGACTCAAAGATATAATAAATTTAGAAATATTGGAAAATGCTTATAGAATATAAAGAAATTTGTAGTTTTTTCATTATAAAATGGTTTTAAAAAATAAAGGTTTTCTTAAAACAATTATAGAAGTATATTTTTATAAAAGTATACTTTAAATGATGATTGTAATTAGTAAATGGCAATTGTGATTTAGTACTTTAGGTAATGGATACTTTAACAAATTAACAAGGAGATGTTGAAATGGAAGTACTAAAAGTTTCATCAAAATCAAATCCTAATTCTGTAGCTGGAGCCTTGGCTGGAGTACTTAGAGAACGAGGTATTGCAGAAATACAAGCTATAGGAGCTGGAGCTCTAAATCAAGCGATAAAATCAATTGCAATAGCAAGAGGATTTGTTGCACCTAGTGGAATGGATTTAGTTTGCATTCCCGCATTTACTGATATAGAAATCGAAGGTGATAAGAAAACAGCCATTAAACTTATAATTGAACCTAGATAATATATCTTTTTATTAGAATTTAATTAAGTTTTAAAGGTTGGCTATAGAAATAGGATACTATAGTGAACCTTTTTTACTTTATATGTTTTATTTTATATAATTTTTAATGTATAATCTTAAGTAGACAAATAAGTTTGGAGGAGATGTACATTATGAAATTAAAATTATTTGCAGAAGAGTATGCAGTATGTAGATTAAATAATGATAGTAAAATACCAACATGGATAGATACAGAAAACTTTTACTCTATAACTAAGACTGAAGACGAGTTAAGTGTTGTATGTTCAAATAATAATATTCCTTTTGAGGTTAAGTCAGAAAAAGAGTGGAGAATACTTAAGATACTAGGACCTTTAGATTTTTCACTTATAGGAATTTTATCTAAACTAAGTGGCTTATTAGCAGAAAATAAAATAAGCATATTTGCAATTTCTACATATGATACAGATTATATTTTAATAAAAGAAAAAGATATAGAAAATGCTTGTAAAATTTTAACTTGTAATGGATATGAAGTAGAGTAGTTAGATACTCTTACATAAGGTTTTAAGTTATGATTCATATAGTTGAAATTTTAAAAATAAGTATTGTAAATATCTTTTGTTTTTTAGGCATATTTATTGTTTTTGGACTGATTTTTAGTATCACAGAAAATCTAAACAATAAATTTATATTTTCATCTTTTGGAAAAACTGGAATTATTGTAACTGGAGCTATAGGAACATTTATTCATGAACTCAGTCATTTGGTAATGTGTTTGATTTTTATGCATAAAATCAATTCAGTTAAATTTTTCAGACCAATAGAAAGTAAAAATGATGGTATATTAGGATATGTAAGCCATAGTTATAAAAAAGATAGTCTTTATCAAAGTATAGGAAATTTCTTTATAGGAATTGCACCTATTATAGGTGGAACAATAATGATTATTTTACTTTTTAATATATTGTTGCCAGATAGTTATACGAAAGTGACACAAAATATAGATTTAAAATTATATGTAAGTATGATTAATAATTTCAATATAAATGGTTTTATACACATTATTATAGATGATATTTCTAATTTTATAAAAGTAATGTTGTTAACACCTAGTATATATTCATTGAAGTATTTTGTATTTATGTTTCTAATGTATTCTATATCTACACATATGTCACTTAGTAGTGCTGATTTAAAAAATAGCTTAAATGGTTTGAGTTTTATAATCATAGTTATTTTTGTGATAAGTCTAATTACATACTTACTTGGGCCTGATAATTTGAATATATCTAGTCTGATAGTTCAATACAATATATTTGTGAGTTTCTTTATGGCTATAGGGCTTATTTTCTCGGGAGTAACTCTAATAATATCTTATATTTTAAGTTTGGTCAGCCCATTTAAAAATTTTAATTAAAGAGATATATATTTTACGATATATTTAGTTTTATTAGAAACATATAAATATATTACCTAAAATAGATTTTAGTAGAGTATAAAATTTCTCAATATATTTTAAGAATAATTCTATAAATATATTGAGAAATAAAAAAAGAGTACTTAAATTTAACTAGTCTTTAAATGTGGATTTAGGGAATAGTTAGCGCTGATATTGATTAAAGCACTACTAATCTCTTAAAAATACATAAAATGATTAAATTAAATATTTATACTAAATACATATAATTAGAAAAAAATATATAAGATTTATATTTTAACTTTAGGAGGTTTAATTTTGAACAATGATAAGAAAATTATAAAAATACATAATAAATCAGATAAACCTGATAATATTGTCATCAAGGAAAATGAACTTATAGAAAAATGTCTACTTTTAGAAAATAAACTGCCTATATTTATGAAGGATTATTTTATATATCTAAAAGGTTCTGTTGCAGTTTCCACACGACTTGCTTATTTAGAAGATATAAATTTTTTCTGTTCATATTTGGTTGAAACTAAAGAATTAACAAGTGCAGATTGTATAAAAGATATTACAGAAAATGATTTTAATACAATAAAATCAAGAGATATAAATTTATTCTTAGGTGATTATTGTAGTAGATATTATAAAAATACAGAAAAAAACACATTAATTTTTGAAAATAATAATAGAGCTTTGGCAAGAAAAAAATCATCCATCTCTACTCTATTTAAATTCTTATATAGAAACTCTCAAATAGATAATAATATAACTGATGGATTCAATCCAATCAAACTTCCTAAGCCTCAACCAGATGCTATTAAACGTCTTGAAATAGATGAAGTTGCTAAAATGTTAGAATCAGTAGAAACAGGTGAAGGACTTACAGAAAAAGAAAAGGTATATTGGAGAAAGACCAAATTACGTGATAAAGCTATTTTAGCGCTATTTGTTACATATGGACTTAGATTAAATGAACTTAGAGAACTAAATATATCTTCTTTTAACTTTTCAAGAGGAGAATTTAAAATATACAGGAAACGTGGAAAAGAAGTTTTAATGCCAATAAATCACACTTGTGAACATGTAATAAAAGACTATTTGCAAAATGAAAGAACAAGAGATGATTTATTAAATGATGATGAAAAAGATGCTTTGTTTTTATCCCTTCAAAATAAAAGAATTACAGCAAAAGCTATAAGAACATTGGTAAAAAAATATACCTCTATTCCACTAGATACAACTAGAGATAATGGATATAGCCCTCACAAATTAAGAGCAACTGCTGCGACTTCTCTAATCCAAACTGGATTTTCTATATACGATGTTCAAAACTTACTTGACCATGATAATGTCACAACTACTCAGCTTTATGCAGCTCATAAAAAGAATGTAAAACGTGATATAGTTAAGAATTTCGAATGGATTGAGGATGATTAAAAATCAGGAACAAATGTTTGCAGATATAAATGGATTATGTTATAATTAAAAATATAAAGCGTATGGAAATAAAAACAAAATATGTTTAGAAATGAGTGATGTTATGTATTTAGATCTAACTGAAAAGCAAGTCTTGATATTGGAATTTATAAAGTCTCAAATCATATTAAAAGGTTATCCACCTGCTGTAAGAGAAATATGTACTGCTGTAGGGTTAAGATCTACATCAACTGTACACTCTCATCTAAATAAACTTGAAAAACTGGGATACATAAGAAAAGACCCTACTAAACCAAGAGCTATTGAAGTTTTAGAACGTAGTAAAGTAAATGATGTTTCTGGAGCTAATCAAGAAATAATAGAACTTCCATTAGTAGGTCAAATAACAGCTGGAGAACCCATTTTAGCTCAACAAAACATAGAGGAATACATTCCATTCCCTGCCAGTTTAGTAAAGGGCAGTAATAATTTTGTATTAAGAGTAAAAGGCGAAAGTATGATTAATGCAGGAATTTTAGATGAAGATTACGTTGTAGTAGACAAAAAAAATACAGCCTTGAATTCTCAGATAGTAGTTGCACTTATAAATGGTGAATCTGCTACAGTTAAGAGATTTTTTAAAGAAGGAAATTTGATAAGACTTCAGCCAGAAAATGATTTTATGGAACCAATTATGCTTAATGACTCAGAAGTTGAAATTGTAGGTATTGTAACTGGTGTATTTAGAGTTATAAAATAACTATTAAAGAATACTAAAAAAATAAGCTATTTGTATAGATAAAATATGTTATCTATTGATTATAGCTTATTTTTTTATGCATTTATTTTTTTGTTATCTACCCTTTTTATTATTTTCCATAACATATATCACATGGGTCATTCTTCTTGCTTTCTACAATAGTACCCGATAATATTTTTTTACTTCTTGAAAGACCACTACAATTTTTTGTAGAGTGATAACTCTTCCCTTTTGGAGTGAAATAAACTATTTCTGATGTATTTGATACATTTTGTTCTTTATTTAAAGACTCGTTATTTGTTGTATTATTATTTGATTTTTCAGAGTTTCCATCTTCTCTAACACCCTTTTTATAGCTTCCATCTTTACAGCTTGTAAATACTCCATCACCTGTTGATTCAAATATTATATCTGAACATTCATCACTTCTATGTACTTTTACACCCATTTTTTCTAATTTATTCATAGTTTCTTTATGTGGATGCCCATACGAATTACCTTTACCTACTAAAAGGACTGCATACTCAGGGTCTACTTTATCTAAAAATACTTGAGATGAACTACTACGAGAACCATGATGAGCTACTTTTAAAAGGTCTACTTTACTAAGTTTTGGTAATATCTCTTTTTCTGTACCTTCTTCCACATCACCCGTAAATAAAGCTTTATCTTTACCATTAGTATATACAAGAACTAGAGATTGTTCGTTAGTCGTATCTCCACCATTTGTATTTAGAACTTCGAAGTAAGAATCTTCCAAATAAAACTTCTTATTTTCAAGTGGTACACTTGGAGATAAATCCTTATTTGCCAAAGCATTTATAAAGTCTCTATAACTTTTTGTTTCTGCTGAACCATTCGATACAAATACATTCTCTATATTAAAGTTTTTGACAACAGAATCAAGTCCACCTAAGTGATCTGCATGAGAATGGGTAGCTATAAGATACTTAATATCTTTTACACCTTGCTTATTAAGATAATCTACCATTAAATTTTCATCATCATTATCTCCCCCATCTATCAATATAAAAGTTTTACCATCTTGAATCAATATTGCATCACTATTTCCAGTGTTGATAAAATGAATTTTTACATTTTTATTACTTGATATACTACTAGATAATGATTCTTTGTTATTTGATTGATTGTTGCCATTATCTGATGTATCACAACCAGTCAAATAAATAGATATAGATATTATCAGTAAAAATACTAAAGCTTTAAATTTAGAATTTCTTTTATTTTTTATATTACTATTTGTTATACTACTTCCTATCACAAACTACTCCTCCATTTTCATAATACTTTATAGTACCTATCGACTTATTTTATCATAATTAACCATTTAGTATCAATATTTCTATTATATAGTCAAATTATATCGACTTAACACTAAAACAATAATATCTTAATTGTTTTTTTATTTTTACAATATAAATCATTAATTTTTTATGTATTTTTAAGTAATAATATTTAATATAATAGTGATGATAATAAATTATATCATAAGAGATTTTTAGCTTTAATCCATAAAAAAAATATACTATAATATATGTATTAACTAAGAGAAAATAGCTAAATAAGTCATTATAGTAATATAAAAATATAATTTTAAACTTTGATAACTGTCAGTTTAACTATCTTAATCTATATTTGAGGAAGGAAATTCCCATTTCAAACTTAGCTAAATGATGAGTTATTGAAAGGATTTTTACTTAGGAGGTAAAAATGAAAAATAACTCACATTATACACTTATTCAAACACTTGCTAATATGCTCATTGGAAAACACATAGATACAAAAACGGTTACTAAATCTCTTGAACTTATCTGTAATAGCTTCTCATTTGAATGTGGTTTAGTATACGAAGCAGACCAATATAATCAATTTAATTTAATTGAAAATTATAGTCTAAATGATACAAAATTATGTAATAGCTTCAATACACATGAAATTGAGTCAGATTTTCAGAATCAATTAGCTCATCAGGAAATAATTTACTTATCTAAAAATAAAGATTGTAAATCATGTAAGATTGATTTTATGGATATTTTTTCTGCAGAATCTTTGATTGGAATTTCTGTAGTAGATGAATATTTTAATAATTATGGTTTTATCTTATTTTTAAATACCACATCCAGTAAAATAGATTTATCTGATTCTGAACTTAAGACATTATCAATCTTACTTTCAATGCTTGAAAAATATTTAGGCATAAGAATACATAGAAATAAAGTTTTCTTTACACAAACTGCACTTGAAGGAATAATAAATCATACAGGCATAGATATTTATATAATTGATTTTTATACATATGATATTTTATACGTTAACGAGTCAATGGCTGCTCCTTATGGTGGTATATCTCAATTTTCAAACCATAAATGTTGGCAAATTCTTTTCCCTGGACAGACATCTCCTTGCGAGTTTTGCCCACAAGAAAATCTTATTGATGAAAATGGTAATAGTACAGGAGTATATACATGGAATTACCAAAGACCTTTTGATGGAGCATGGTTTAGAGTATTTAGTACAGCTTTTAGATGGGTTGATGGTCGTCTTGCTCACCTTGTTAGCAGTGCAGATATAACTGATAATAAAAAGAATGAAGAATTAATTGAATATATGGCAAATTACGATGTGTTAACAGGTCTTCCAAACCGAAGAATGCTTATTGAGGAATGTAAAAATAGAATTGACAATGCTAAAGAAAATGAACAAGGATATGTAATTTTTTTCGATATTGATGGCTTTAAAGTAATAAATGATAATTATGGGCATGATGCTGGTGATGAATTCCTTATAAAACTTGGAGACTTTTTTTCTTCTATTCCACTTCTTAAGAATTCAGTCTATAGAAATGGTGGAGATGAATTTGTTGCTGTAATTGGTGGGGATATTACAAAAGATAATATCCGTAATTTAGTAAGTTTCATACATAAAAGATTTAAAGAACCATGGAATTTAAAAAATGGTCCTGTATATTGCAATACTAGTGTTGGCATAGCTTGTTATCCAGAAGATGGAAATAACGCAGAAGAATTAATCAATAAAGCAGACCAAGCAATGTATCAAATCAAGAAATCTGGAGGAGCAGGAATCTGTTTTGGCTATCAGTTGATAAAAAATAATTAAAGTCAATTTTTTTATTAAAATTAAAAAGGCAACAACTAATTTTAGCTGTTACCTTTCAAATTGTCTACTAGAGGCTTGATATATAAAAATTAATAAAGAATCAACTTACTTTAAATTCTATATAATATACTAATAACTATAGCATTATATGAGTTTTTATGATATTTTTTTACATAATATTTTAAATGATATCTTATTGCATAATAATACGAACAATTGACTACTTATAAATTTTATATTATATAAAATGAAATGTTTTACATCAGTAGTACCCAGTTATGCATTTTAAACGCCCATTTACGTTTAATATATTGCAAATTTTTTCTAAAAACTATAATATGTTAAATATCAACAAAAATAAATAAACTTTTTCCTTAAAGAAGGCTTAAAGCTCACACCAACTGCCTTCTTTTTTTTTATGAAAATTTAACTATTTATTTTGATTAATATTTATTTCATATTTTAGCTCTACCCTTCTAGATGCATCTCTGTTTACACTATTATCTCCATTTTTTATAAGTTCAGCTTTTGATCTCCCTATTGCAATAATATGTCTAGTAACCTTATCTTTGTATTTATAGTTACCAATCTCATCCCCAACTATATACTTTGCAACACTATATGCTCTTCTTTGAGATAAGTCTAAATTGTATATATAGCTTCCCACATCATCTGTATGACCTTCTATAACTATTTTGGATATATAATCACCATAATCTTTATAAATAGTTTCTATGTACTTTGGAACGAACATTTTTAACATTTCTTTAGCCTCTGGTTTTAAAACGTCACTATCTACATCAAACATAGTTCTTTCACCAAAAGTTACCTGACCATTAACTTTATCTACTTTCACAGGCATACCACTTTTTTTAAAGGTCTCCTCAACAGAAGCATTTACATTCTTAGCTAAATCTTGCTCAACAGAACCTGAAATACTTTCTGAGCTAAATAAGATAAGAATCACAACCATCAATACAGTTGATAATAAGTCTGTAAATGTTGGCCAAAAGCTACTCTTTTCAAATTCTCTGTTAACAGTTCTTCTATATTTATTATTCATTTAACTCATCCTCACCTATGACCTTTATTTCTTTGTTTTCTATCTCATAAATTTCTTCGCTGAAAGGGTTAAATACACTATCAATATCACCTTTAAATAATTCTTCACTATCAAGAGGAACTTCATCATTCATAAAAGAGTTATTAAACATAACATCTAATTTATCTTGAATGTCTAAAGAGTTCTCAAACATTATATCTAGTTTAACTTGTAGGTCATTAGAAAAGTTTTCAATAATACTTGAAAGATTTTTTATTGAATCATCTAGAGTAAATTTTTCATCTAAAAGTATTTTTTGATTTTGAGATATTTTATTTTCATGAGTTATTAATTTAGTTAATAAATCTTGGGCACTTCTTTCATATAGAGCAAATCCTGCATTTATATTTTTTATGTAATCTCTAATTTTAAACTGGCTTTCAGTGGCATTATATATATTTTTTGAAGATTCTTTTATGTCAAATAAAATTTCTTTATTTATGTTATCTTGATTATCATACTTATCAAACAGTTTTACAAACTTTACATTTAAAATATTAAACTGTTTATCTAATTTCCTTACGCTTTGGTCAAATGTTTTAATAGAGCTTTGAGAACCTTCTAAAAGGCCTTTTAAAGCTTCTATTCCACTTATAAATTCATCATTGAAGTCATTTAAATCTTTAGATATTTTATCAAATTTTTCAATAGCTTCTATAGACTTACTTATTTGTTTTATTGTATTTTTTACCTCTTCTACCTTTAAATCCATTCTTTCTGATTTAAAATGAGTTATCTCAGATGTTAATAAATTTTCGCATTTTAACATTATCTGTATTAAAACATGTTCACAATCTTTTATCTTCGTAAAGTAACCTATAATTAGAGAAAATACAACTCCAAATATGCTTGTTGTAAATGCAGTCTGCATACTACTAATAGTTGAAGGAAGCGAATTTATAATATCTTTAGTATCAACACATAAAAGCATTGTAGAAAGACCAACAAATGTACCTAGAACTCCAAGCAATATACTTATTGAAGATGAATTTTTTATACTTCTAATCTTTTCTAAAAGCGGTAAATTATTGTGTTTTAAATCTGATACAACTTCTTCTATAAAAGAAGTTATATTTACTTCAGAATAAGGATTTTCTTTGCTATATGTATAGTAATCGTTCCTTACCTTCCCATAAAATTCACTCGTTTTATGATTTTTATTGATTTCTTCTAGTTTTGAACTTACAAACGAGTATACCCTGTTATTTTCTATTATTTTAAAAACAGAATATAAAGTTATTGCAAGTAAAAACAATATAGTTATCGGATTAGTAAATATTGACTCTATTAAATTAGTTATTATGTTACTCAATTCTATCCCCTACCTTATAATTTATTTATCTATAATTTATACGTACAAGTTACTAAGAAAATACGTAAATAAACAAAATATTTATATTATATTTATGAAAAATGGTACAAATAGGTCATATTGTTAATAACATAATATATACGAGCTAAAAGTTATAGGGGGTGGCATAATGAATGACAACATAGTAGAAGTTAAAAATATAAATATGAACTTCTACACTAAGGAAGGCGAGCTTGAAGTATTAAAAGATGTTAATTTTAATTTGAAAGAAGGAGAAATATTAACTTTGCTTGGTCCTTCTGGAAGCGGTAAATCTACAATTTTAAATATTCTTACTAATCTTTTAAAACCAACTAGTGGCGATGTAAAGATTACTGGAAATATTGGATATATGTTTCAAAAAGATAATTTGCTTGAATGGAGAAATATAATGGATAATATAACTATTGGCTTAGAAATTCAAGGCAAAAAAGATAAAAAATCTTTAGACAGAGTTGAAAGTCTTTTAAAGACTTATGGATTATGGGATTTTAGAAGCATGTACCCGAAAGAATTATCTGGGGGTATGAGACAAAGGGTTGCTCTTATTAGAACACTTTCTGTAAATCCAGATATTTTACTTTTAGATGAGCCTTTTTCAGCTCTTGATTATCAGACGAGATTGTTAGTTTGTGATGATGTTTATAGTATTATTAAAAATGAGAATAAGTCTACTATTTTGGTTACACATGATATTGGTGAAGCTATATGTATAAAAGTGCAACATTAAAATATAATTTGTGATATCTTTTAATTTATAATTAAAAAGCTATGAATTTGAATTCATAGCCTAATTAAATATATGTTTAATTGATAGTTTGTATTTTAATTTATTGTTAATTTTGAGATGCCCAATCGGCTGGATACGTTACATATATAAATCTAGCATAGTCAGGTACAGAGAACTGTATCTTACTTCCTTTTGGTATAAATATTAACTCACCTGAAGAAGCAGAAACCTTTCTTCCATCTATTATTATATCTAAAGTTCCATCTATCACATAATCTATTTCATCATAGTTTAAAGTCCAGTCAAAAGTAGTTTCCTTCATTTCCATCATACCACAACCTAATCTTGGACTTTCCTCTAATGTAAATAAATCTTTTGTATAAACTACATCATTAGGATTTCCTGTATCCAATCTATCAGATTCACTAACCTTTACTGTTGGTAACTTTATAGAAGTTATTCCACTAACATCTTTATTTCTAACGAAATCTACACTATCTTTAGTTCCATTTACTTTTTCTTCTATTATTTGTCTTACTAATGTTTCAATCAAGTTTTTATCTATATTTGTTATATCCATCTTATGCATTCTCCTTTTTTAGTGTTTTATTTGCGATAACCATAGCTAATAGGACTGCTGTTATACCACCAACCAATTTAGCAACTATCATTGGTGTTATCATATTGGCATTAAACCCTGCTGTAAATCCTAAGTGGTCTCCAAATACGAATGCTGCTGATACAGAGAATGCCACGTTTATTATCTTTCCTCTATTATCCATATCTTTCATCATACCAAACATTGGTATACAGTTAGCTAAACTTGCAACAAGCCCTGCTGCTGATACATCATTCATTCCAAGAACCTTTCCTAAAGCCATCAATGGTTTATTGAACACTTTTGTTATAACAAATACTAGCGGGAATGCCCCTGCTAAAACTATTGCTATATCCCCTACTATTTCTATACCTTCACCTATTGGTTTCATTCCAGGTATTACAACTATTCCTGTTAAGGCCTCAACTATTGCAGCAGCAAGTCCTAAAGTTATAACTATTACTACACCTTTTCCAAAGTATGTGAATCCTTTTATCATAGCATTTTCAAACTTTAATAATCCAAGTGCTATAACTACTGCAAATATTATTATTGGCACTAAGTTTCTAAGAACCATCATTACCTCAAATCCTGCAACTAATCCACCAACAAACGCCCCAACAGGTATTGTTATTATCCCTGCAAGTATTCCTGTTGCTAAGAATTTTTGGTCTTCTTTTTCTATTATCCCAAGTGCAACTGGTATTATAAATACTATTGTAGGTCCCATCATAGCTCCTACTATTAATCCTCCAAATAATCCAGCATTTGGGTCCTTTGCAAGTTCAAGAGCAAGTGGTGCACCACCCATATCATTAGCTAATAAACTTCCAGCAAACATAGCTGGGTCAGCTCCAAGCATATCAAACACTGGTACTACAATTGGTCTTAATACATCAGCAAGTACTGGTGCTAGACATATAACACCAACCATTGCAACTGCAAGCGAACCCATTGCCATTATACCTTCTTCAAACTGTTCTCCAAGACCAAATTTATTGCCTATACATTTATCTATAGCTCCAAGTACCATGAAGACTACCATTACATAGATTATAATTTCGTTTATACTCATAATGACCCCCATTATTTTATTAGACTTTTTGTTATTTGACTGTCTACTGATGATATTACAGTCTTATAGATTATTTCTTTTTCTTTTACAACTTTTTCACTTTCTTTTAATGCATATTCTAAACTACTTAAATCTCCTGCTACTATATATACTAACTTTCCGCCTATGGCAAAAGACAATTGAAGTTTTACTAATACTAAGTCACCTGATTTTAAAACCTTATCAAGCATTTTTATTCCAGCACATACTTTACTAGTTTCAACAACGCCTATAGAGACTATATTATCTAATGTCTGGTACTTATTTTTAAATCCATTTAAGATTTCTTGTGAAATTGAATTTATTACAAAATTATCTAAAATGTACTTTCCTCCAAGTTCCATTCCATAATTTATACATTCATTTACATAAGAAGTTTCTCCACCTACTATTATTAAAAATTTACCTGGACAAATACTTTTTAAGTATATTACATCAACGGAAGTTTTTTTAACCATTTCATTAGATACTTCTATACCTTTAGCTATACTTTTAAACTCTATAGCACCTATACTTTTATTCATCAAATACCTCAAATGAATCAACCACTCCAACTATGGTCGCATCTACTGGAACATGTTTTTTTTCAATAGATTCTCTTGCTGAGGAACCTTTGGATATAAGAACTAAGTCTCCATTTCCTGCCCCTGCATTATCGGCCGCAACCATGAAGCCTTCTTTGTATGTGTCTTTAGTTTTTAAAATTTTTACTACTAAAAGTTTTTGACCACATAATTTCTCATCTTTTCTTGTAGCCCAAACATTACCTACAACTTTTCCTATATCCATAAAATTACCTCCTTACATTTTCTTTAGTTCAAGATGATGTATTCTCATAAAATCTATAGCTAATGGTGTTATTATACTTTTTTTATTAACTAATATATTTTTAACTCCATTTATAGTCGGTTTTCTTAAATCAGCTTCTGATATAAGCTTTTTATTTCTTAAATCTAAACTAAATTCATTATCTATATTTGTACTTTCTGTATTAATTAAACTTATAGCATCTTTATTTAAAGTTTTTTTATCTTCTTTTTCAATACCTTTAGCACTTAATGTTCCGCTTTTTATACTTAATTTATCCTTAGATATAGCATTTAAATCTTTTATAATTTCCACACCAAATTTACGTATTTCATCTTCAAATGATAGAAATTTTTTATACAATGCTTTTGGTGCAGTATCTTTATATCTTCTGTATTCAATTCCTTCATCTAATACATATACTTTTTTACCTTTCATAAGCATCTTTAGTATAAATCTTTCTTCATCACTTGTTGAATTTCCAAATGCTAAGTTTGATAATCCTCTCATACAAAGTTTTGAAACTATCACTATTTCGCATTCTTTTATGTTTTTATTAAATTCTACTATTTCAAATTCTTCTTTTAATAAATTAAATTTATTGCTATCCTGTTCAAATACAGTTACAGCTTTAGGTTTATTAGATACATTTAGTTCATCATTATTTATTTTTTTGTAGATTTCTTCTATTATTAAATCTATGAGCTTATCATAATTCATATTAAATCCTCCCTAGAGGTAATCTTATATAGCAAACTAAATTTATGCTTTCTTTATTATTTTAGCGACAGTTCCTTTTGAATAGCCACATGCATTAGCCTCATCATAATCTATGTGCATGTAAGTTTTAAAGCTATCACTAACTCTTATTACTACATCGTCAAATGTTAGAGGTCTCTGACCCATCACCTTAGCTTCAACTATTTCTTTGTCACATACATTAAATTTTTCTGCATCAGCAGGTGTCATATGTATGTGTCTTTTAGCAACCATTAATCCCTTATCAAGTTCAACTTCGCCATGTTGTGTTGATATTTTAATCATTAAAGTTCCTTCTAAGTCTCCGCTTTGTTTTATAGGAGCTTTTAATCCAAGAGTTGAACCATCTGTTAAAGAGATTTCTACCTGAGTTTCTTCTCTACATGGTCCAAGTACAACTACATTTTTTATACTTCCCTTAGGTCCTGTTATTGTAACCCTTTCCTTACAAGCATATTGACCTGGTTGAGATAAGTCTTTTAATTTTGTAAGAGTATATCCCTTACCAAATAATTTATCTACATCTTCTCTATTTAAATGAACATGTCTTCCTGATGCTTCAACCTCTATGAACGCTTCTTTTTTAACTCTATTTATTACTTCTTCTACTATTTCGTTTAATAGACTTTCCATTACATCCTCCAACTACTTATACTTATTAGTTCTAACTTTATATATCATTATCCAAAATGCAGATGATAATCTATTAAGTGCCTTTATTAAATCTTCTCTATTAACATTTCCATATTCACCTTTAAATGCTTCATAAGCTGCAAGTTCAACTTCTCGTGTATTGCTTCTTATACTATTTATAGCAATTACAGCTTCACCCATTTCGTAACTTGGAAATTCATGTCCTATACCAAAGTATTTTTTAGGATAGTGAGATTGTTCTCTAAGTTCTTCAGGAGTTAATCCTAAAAGTTTAAAGTCTTCTAGCTTCTCTTCCAAAACTTCACATCTCATTATATTTCTTACAAAATCCAATACTTCTTGTAATTCCTTAACAAGTTTTGGCATATCTAGCTTTTGACAAAGAATTTGTGTTTTTAGTATTTCTGATTCAAGTGAATCTATTTTACCTCTTAGAATTATTCTTTTGTGGTCTTTAAAAACTAGAAGATTTCCATTTAACTGAGTCATATGCTCTGGTTTTTCATCTAATTTAGCACCAAATATAGTAGTATATCTATATGTTTTCTCTTTAACTACTTCTTTTATAACTTCCTTAGGTTCATTATTTATTGCTGAAAATTTATCAACATATTTAAGTTCAATACTTCTCTCAGCTAAATAAGATTTTGCAGAAGGAGTTATTATTTGTCCTTTTTCTATATAAAATTCAGTTATATTATCTTTGTTTTTTCCGATTTTTCTTTTTACTTCATTTTCTGTTAAAACACCCATCTTATCACATCTCCTATTAGATGTATAAAAAAAGCTACCTCAAAATACATTGAGTTTATTAGTAAGACTCATTTTTGAGATAGCCTCTTTTTTTAATCAAAATTTAGATTTTTAAATTACATTTAAATTACTCAGCTGATACTTTTGGTAATATAGCATCTACTTCAAAATGTGGTCTTGGTATAACATGAACTGATATTAGTTCTCCAACTCTCTCAGCAGCAGCGGCTCCAGCATCTGTAGCAGCTTTAACAGCTCCAACATCTCCTCTTACCATTACAGTAACTAATCCTCCACCTACTTGCTCTTTTCCTACTAATTGTACATTTGCAGCTTTAACCATTGCATCTGCTGCTTCTATTGCTCCTACTAATCCTTTAGTTTCTATCATTCCTAATGCATTTGCACTTGCCATAATCTTATCCTCCAAAAATTTAATATTATTTTATAGTTTTTATTTTTAGAAATCTCATAGTTATAAACTATAAGCTTCATTGTTTATTTTAATTATGCTAGTTCTTTGACTAATCTTTGAACTAGAAGATTTATTAATTCTTCTTTATCCATTGAGTCAAACATTGATTTTTCAACTTGAGATTTATCTCTGCCAAGTTCTTCTATTTCCTTGATTCCATAAGCTACTCTTTTAACATTTATTAAATCGAGTGGACCTACATTGTTTGAAGTTGAGCTTCCACCTATCGCTCCACAACCAAGTGTTAGTGCTGGTACAAGATTTGTTGATGCACCTATTCCTCCAAGTGCTGAAGGAGTATTCACAAGTATTCTTGATACTGGCATGTTAAGAGCAAATCTTTTTACCAATTCTTCATCATTTGCATGTATTGAGAAAGTATGTCCAGCTCCTTCATTTAACAATATTTCTCTACATCTATTCATAATGGCATCTACATTATCTTCAACATAGAATGCAAGGATTGGTGTAAGTTTTTCTCTTGAATAGGCTACATTATGACCAACTTTAGTTTCTCTTGCAACTAGAACTTTTGTATTTTTAGGTACATTTGCAAGGTCTGCTAAGTTTGCTATTACCTCAACACTCTTACCAACTATTTGTGGATTCATAGTACCATTAGCTCTTAATATGAATTTAGCTAATCTTTCACTCTCTTCTTCATTTAAAAGATATGCACCTTGGTGTTTAAGTTCTTTTAGAACAGTTTCTTCCATAGACTTTTCTACTACTATTGATTGTTCTGATGCACATATAACACCATTATCAAAAGTTTTAGAGTCTATTATTCTTTTAATAGCTAACTTAACATTTGCTGATTTATCTATGAATGCTGGTCCATTTCCAGGGCCAACTCCTATAGCTGGTGTTCCTGAAGAGTAAGCAGCTCTAACCATTGCTTCTCCTCCTGTTGCTAATATTAAGTTTGTATCCTTGTGCTTCATTAATTCGTTTGTTCCAACTATACTTGGATTAGTTATACATAATATTGAATCATCTGGTGCACCAGCATTTATAGCTGCTTCATTTATTATTTTAACTGTTTCAAGTATACATTTTTTTGCATTTGGATGCGGAGAGAAAACTATAGTATTTCCTGCTTTTACAGATATTATCGTTTTATATATTACTGTTGATGTTGGGTTTGTTGAAGGTATAAGACCTGCCACAACTCCAACTGGTGTAGCTATATCTATAGTGTTTGCTTTTTTATCTTCACTAATTATTCCAATAGTTTTTGTATCTTTTAAAGTTTCATAAACTCCCATAGATGCAAAAGTATTTTTTATTACTTTGTCTTCCCATTTTCCAAATCCAGTTTCTTCATTTGCCATTTTAGCTAACCTAGTAGCATTATTAAATGCTGCATCTGCAATAGACTTTACTATTTTATCTATTTGCTCTTGGCTCATTTTAGAAAGTTTATCTTGAGCCACTTTAGCCTTTTTTACAAGAGTTCTGACTTCTTGTATAGATACTAAATCTTTATCTAAAAGTGTCATAACTATCTATCCCCTCTGCTAAGCTTTTTAACTAAGTTTATTAACTCTTCTTTTTTAAGAATATTTAAATCTTTATAAGTTATTGAAGAGTCTAATTTCTTAGCTATAGCCTTAAGTTTTTTTACACTATTTTTTGATAAGTCATCTTTATCAAAATCAGTATTTTCTATGTTAACTTGTTCTAATACTTCTTTATTAGTATTAGAATTTTCTATTTTTTCTTCATTAGTCTCAGTTAAACTATCATCAACTGTTTTTATTTCATTTTTAACTTTATTTATATTACTATCTTGTTTTTCATTATCATTATTTTCAGCATTATCTAAAATTACATTATCTATTTCTAATATATTTTCAAAGTTCTTATCTGTCTTTTCTAAAACTTCACAGATTTTAGATTCTTCTTTTTTAAATAAAGCATCTGTTACTTCATTATGGATTCTTGGTATAATATGTGATGCTCTTAATGTACCAATTCTTGAAACTGCCATTTCACCTGCCTCTAGAGCAGATTTAACAGCGCCAACATCTCCACATATCGTTAAAGTAACAATACCTGCTCCAACCTTATCAATTCTTACAAGATTAACATTTGCAGATTTTAAACAGGCATCAGAAGCTTCTATTGCAGCAATATATCCTATTACTTCTATTAAGCCTATAGCATCCATCTAACTATCCTAGAATCCTGTTGGATTGTCTGCAACTGATTTTACTGCTTCGGCAAATGCATCACATGCTGCTTTACAAGCTGATTGAGAACCTGTAAGTAATGCTCCACCAAAGTTTGTTTCAGTTGGAGGTGCAAATAATTCACACATTTTAACATCTGCTGCCTTCATTGCTGCATCTAAAGCATACATTGCTTCAAGTGGTGGAGCCACTAAATAAGCTAATGCTTCACCTTCTCTTATTCCTGCTACTTCTGAAAGGTATGTGCCTGTTCTTGATACACAATGAGCGTAATAGGCTATTGAATCATCATCATTTGCGCTTATAAAAGTTGCTCCATATTCCATAAAATCAATTATTGCATTTAATCCACTTCTTACTTCAGCTGGACTTGGTCCTGCTATTATTCCTAAAACTTCACCAGCAAGTTTTGTTGAAGCATTTCCTGCACCTGCATACATTGACTTTGCATATACAACATCAACTTCTGAAGCTTTAGTTGCTTCATCAAGAGCAGTATATGTAACATCATCACAGTCTGCAGTTATTAAACCTAAGCTTTTGTGGTGTGACTTTAATTCTAGTTTTTGTGCCATTTCTGGACTTATATTCGAAATTATTTTAACTCCTAGTATATTAGGACGAATCATATCGTTTTTCATATTCTACACTCCCTCGACTTTATTTAAGGTCTATTCCTGAAGCTTTTTTATCTAACATAGTTTTTATAAGTTCAGCTATATGAGCACCTGCTTCAACTGCAGTTGTTCCACCTTTATGGATATTTGATATAACTGTTCTTTTTGCTTCTGCCATTCCTATATATGGCTTATATGCTATATATGCTGACATTGATTCAGCAGTAACTAAACCAGGTCTTTCTCCAACCAACATACATATAACTTCACAACCTAGTTCCTCTCCTAAGTGGTCCATAGCACCAACTCTACAGTGTTTAACAAATAAAATTTCACTTGAGTCTATACCATACATTTTTAGACCTTGTTTTATAGCTGGAACACAATCTTTTAAGTTTGCTTCTATAGCTGCTGAACTAAGTCCATCTCCAACTAATATTAAAACCTTTTGATTTGTTCCAAATTTAGATTTTATATTATTTATAGTTTCTGGAGAGAATTTTCTTCCTAGGTCTGGTCTAGTTAAGTATTCATCTTTATCTTTACATAAAGTTTCTACTGCAAACATATTATTTTCTTTTATAAATTCTTCATCTACATAAGAGAATACAGCATCTTGAGCAGCAGCATGGTCTGCTCTAAATCTTAAAACTGTTTCTGTTTTATATCTTGTACCAGCTCTTCCTATACCTAATCTTGCAGGTGTTTTGGATTTCATATCTAAGTAAGCTTCTGCATCCTTAGGATTTTTTACTAGTAATTGCTTTCTTATATCAATTTCTGTTATATCATCTATACAGGCATCATTATCAATTACAGTTTCAGTTGCTTTCTTAACAGTTTCAGATACAACATTAGTATCTAATTCTCCAACCATTTGTCCAACTAACTGTTCTACTAATGCTTTTAAATCCTTCTCATTCATACTAAATACCTCCTATCCTAATAATATAGATGCGTCTCCTGCTAACTCTGTTAGCTTACCATTTTTAGAGAATCCCATCTTCTCCATCCAAGCATCAAATTCTTTTATTGCTGTCAATCCAAACATTTCTCTAAGTGATGCTGTTTCATGGTATCCTGTTGTTTGGTAGTTAAGCATTACATCATCTCCATGAGGTATTCCCATAAAATACGTACATCCTGCTGTTGTCAGTAGTATAGCTAAGTTTTCCATATCATTTTGGTCAGCCTTCATGTGGTTAGTGTAACAAACGTCAACACCCATTGGTAAGCCATGTAGTTTACCCATAAAATGGTCTTCAAGCCCTGCTCTTACTACTTCTCTAGCATCATATAAATACTCAGGTCCTATAAATCCAACAACTGTATTTACTAAGAATGGTTCATACTTTTTAGCAAATCCATAACATCTAGCTTCCATAGTAACCTGGTCTATTCCATGATGTGCTTCTGAAGATAATTCTGAACCTTGTCCAGTTTCAAAATACATAACATTAGGTCCAGTAGCTGTACCATGTTTTAAAGCTAATTGTCTTGCTTCCTCGATAGTATCACCACTGAATCCAAATGCTTCATTTCCCTTTTCAGAGCCTGCTATAGATTGGAATATTAAATCTGCAGGAGCACCATTTCTTATTGCTTCCATTTGTGTAGTAACATGTGCTAATACACATGTTTGAGTTGGTATTTGATATTTTTGTTTTACTTCTTCAAATCTTTTTAACACTTTAGTGACGCTTTCAACCGAGTCGTCAACTGGGTTTAAACCAAGTACTGCATCTCCTATACCAAAAGTTAAACCTTCAAGAAGTGATGCAAGTATTCCATCTGGGTCATCTGTAGGATGATTAGGCTGAAGTCTTGCTGATAATGTACCTTCTTCTCCTATAGTTGTGTTACAATGAGCAGTAACTTTTATTTTTCTAGCAGCATAAACTAAGTCCATATTTGACATTAACTTTGCAACTGCTGCTATTATTTCAGAAGTTAATCCTCTTGATATTCTTCTTATATCAAGACTTGTAGTATTTGAATCCAATATCCATTCTCTAAGTTCTGATACTGTCCATTCTTTTATTTCTTCATATACTTTTTCATTTACAGCATCTTGTATTATTCTTGTTACTTCATCTTCCTCATATGCTACTGCAGGATTATTTCTTATATCCTCTAACTTTATGTGTGATAAAACAACCTTTGCTGCTATTCTTTCTTCAGCTGATTCTGCTGCAAGACCTGCTAATTTATCTCCTGATTTTTCTTCATTAGCTTTAGCCATTACATCGTATAAGCTTTTAAACTGATAAGTACGTCCAAATAATTTTGTCTTTAAAATCATTTACTTACCTCCTTCTATTAATTAAAAACTAATGTTTTTATTACTACAGGTAAAACTTTACCTTCAACTATAGGTTTTCCAATGTCAATATAGTCTCCATTTTCAACCTTGACACTGTCTATACAGACAATTTCTTTTTCATAATTTAATAATGCATATATTGCTTGACCTAGTACCTTTGCCATATCGTTTTCAACGATTACTACAAAAGGTAAATCATTTTCTATGATTTGTTGCATTCCATCCACAAATCCTTTGGCATATTCTTGTATATCTGAAAAGGCTGGATTTTTCTTGCCTATCATAGCTATTGCAACTTTTTGTAAATCATTTTCTAATTTAAACCAGTTAAGTTTGTTTTTTATAGCTTCACTGATTTGCTTTGAAGTACCTATTTCTTCATCCATTGATAATTTTAAAACTGGCAAGTTTTTAAGTGGAAAATTTTCACTAGTATAAGTTATTGTGCTTCCACTTACTTCAGTAGTATGAGAACCTGCTCCAACTACTGTAGCTCTTATTGTCTCCATAGATTTGACTATGTTCACATTTTTAAGGTATTCACAATTTTTTATTGCTTGGCCAAGTAAAATTCCCAAATCACCATATTCAAAATAATCCTTTATTTCTCCATTATAGTAAATATAATCAGCTACCCCACCTGAAAACGAGACATTCTTAATATCTTCATCTATATTTATTGATTTATTAGTTATTATAAAATCAAATAAAGGTGTCTGAGCTTTTAATCCTATACTTTCCATTAATAAGTCAACCATTATATTAACTATTGGTTTTGTATTTTCTATTGTAGCTACAGTTCCTACTTGAAGGTTTAAATTATTATCTTTTATGATTTTATCTATTTTAGGAGATATATAAGTTATTTCTTTACTTATTTTATCGACTTTTATAAGTCTTCCACCTATATCTAAGCATCCAGTATCAGTTACCTCTCCTCTTTTAAATGAGGCTATGTTACTGGTTCCCCCACCTATGTCTATATTTACAATTGTAGTTGAATGTTCTTTTGAGTAAATATGAGCTCCAGCTCCTTTACCTGATATTATACTTTCTAGGTCAGGTCCTGCTGTTGCAACAACAAAGTCTCCTGCAAATCCACTTAAAGTATGAAGTACATCATTTGCATTTTCTTTTCTAGCTGTTTCTCCAGTTATTATTACTGCTCCTGTATGTATATCTGCTTTAAATATGTTTGCTTTTTTATATTCATTTTCAACTATTTCTTTTATTTGCTGTCCATTTATTTCATTGTTTGAGATAAGGGGAGTGAAATAAACCTTACTTTTATAAATAATTTCTTTGTCTACTATACTTATCCTAGGTACCGAAAAATTTGATTCCGTATTTTCTACTATTAACTTAGAAAAAATCAACTGAGTAGTACTTGTTCCAATGTCAATACCAACACTTAATAACTCTTCTCTCATTTTCTCACCTCCTAAAGTTTAAGTATGTCTTAAACAAGCAAAGAGGCTTAAAGCTATAATAAATATCTGTTAAATTGAATATATATTTACAAGTTTTATAAATATATTCAACTAACTTAATTTATTAATAACCTTAAGCCTCTTTGCTCAATTAAAACTACTACTTTGTAGATGAGTTATTATTTAAATATTAATTTGTGTAGGTATAGTAATCAATACTTCTGTCCCATTTTTACTGCTCTTTCTTTTTATACTTCCTTTTAACATTTGAGTTATATAACTATCTATTATATATGTTCCTAAACTATTTTTATTTATATTATCACTATCAAATCCAACTCCATCATCTATAATAGCTATATTTCTAAAATCATTATCTTTATTTATTAGTATTTGTATATTACCACGTTCTCTATCAATGAAAGCATGGTCATAACAATTTTGCAATATTTCATTTATGACTAAAAGTATGGCTGTTGCTTTTTCTCCACTAAACTTAAAATCTTCACCAGTTATACATATATCTATATCTTTACTAAACAGATAACCACCTTGAATATTTGATACTAATAAGTTGATACCTTCTCGTATAGATATATTATTATCTACTTCCTTGGATAATAGATAATGCGTTGAAAGTATTGCAAATACTCTGTTTATTATATTATCTAAACATTGTTTAACTTCCTCATTTTGAGATAACCTACTTTGTTTTTTTATTATAGATATTACTGTATGAAGATTGTTTTTTACTCTATGATGAGCTTCTCTGATAGCTACTGTTTTTAAAACTAGTTCTTCTTCTTTTCGCTTTAAATCACTTATATCTTGTACTATTTTACAAACCTTAAATTCATCATCTTTGATGTATATAGTTTTTATTTTGAAAAACATATTACCTATTGAAACTTCATTTGTTTCATCATAATTTTCATCTATTAATATATCTTCAAATACTTTAGTCTCTATATATAAGTCATTGTAATGCATATCCTGTATATCACACTCAAATCCAAGATTTTTATACATCTCAGTTGCAATACGATTTTTAATTTTAAGTTTTCCATTTTTATCAAATATAAGTATAGCAGAATTTAAATTATCAACTAAAAAATCATTATTTCCTATCAATTTTATAAACTGATGTAAATTCTTATTTTCTTCATCCTCGTTAGTTTCAAATTCACTTTTAACTTCACTACTTATATCTTTTTCAACTATTAATACTGCTAGAACTTCGTCATCTAATGTTATTGGCTGAATATTTTGTTTAACCAGCTTGTATTCTTGTGTCAAAGCTTTTATATCTCTTGCTATTTCTCCAGTTCTTAGACACTTTATAACTCCTGGTTCATTTTCAATTAGAGCTTTTTTACCTACAACACTTTCATTGTACACTGATTTTTCTCTAGGTCTACTATGTGCCACAACAATTGCTTCATCATCAAGTTTACTTAGTACATCTATAAAAACATCAGCCTCATAAAAGGAAGCCATTAAATCTAAGGATTTTGATACTTCTATAATTTTTTCAATTTCATTGTTATTTAAGTATGTTTGTGTAGTTGCTATTTTTTTTATAGTATTAGTCATCGTATCCTATTATAATCATTTTTGCAATTTCCATCATTGTAGTTCTTTTATCCATACTTAATTTTCTTATTCTAGTGTATGCTTCATCCTCAGAAATTTTAAACTCTCTTATAAGTATACCTTTTGCTCTTTCTACTAATTTTCTTTCATTTAATTTAGAATTTACTTTTTCTAAATCTTTTTTCATTTTTTCAAATTCATTGACCTTATTTAAACACATTTCTATAGTTGGGATAAGTGATTTTTCACTTGCTGTCTTTACCAAGTATCCATAAGCACCTATACTTTTAGCCTTTTCTATATATTCTTTATCTTCAAATGAAGTTAATAAAAGTACTCCACCTGCTAGATTTTCTTTACATATTATTTTGCCTGCTTTTATCCCATCAAGTATTGGCATTTCTATATCCATTATAACTAAATCAGGTTTGTGTTTTTTGCACATTTCAACAGCTTCAAATCCATCACTTGCTTCTCCTATTATTTCATAACCATGACTTTCTAGTATATCTTTTGTATCCATCCTTAACAGTGGTTCATCATCAACCAATAGTATTTTTTTCCCCATGTTCCTACCTCACTTAAAGATTAAATCTTTTTAGAATAGTTTATATATTTTTTTATAAAATACTAATTTATATTTTCTTTAACTATCCATATAATTTTATCATATTTTTTAGTTAAAAAAACATTTCCCCTTAAATTTCATCTATATTCTTAGATTTTTCTAGATATTTAAATAATGTTTCAAGCCCTATATTATCCACTGTGTCTATTTTAAATATTTGACTTGCTCCTGCTAGTAATAGTCTCTCATAAGCTATGTTGATTTCATCTTCAGTAGCTTTATTTATTTTAGTTATAATCCCTATTACATCTTTACAAAACATACTTGCAAATCCTGGTGCTATATAATTTTCTTCCTGTGTAGCATCATACACTATTGCTATAATCTTTGCATCTGCTGATGTTGTTATTAATGCATTATATAGATTTCTATTTTCCATGTATTCACCTGGAGTATCTATTGCATTATTATAAAGTTCTACTGACTGAGTTTTTTTATATTTTAATTCCAATTGGTCTAGTTTTTGACAGAGAGTAGTTTTCCCACTACCTGTCTTTCCCATAAATATTATATTCTTCATTATATTATTATGTCCTTGTTATTTTTGTAGATGAGAAGTTTAACATATTTCCTAAAACTTCTAAAACATCATTTAATGCGGATTCTACAGAACTTACATCACCTGATATTACTACAGAACCACTAAATCTATCTATAAAACCTAAAGATACATTTGAAGATTTTGTAGCAACATCTGCTGCTATTATTGATGCTTCACTTGGTGTTATTGTAAGTATTCCTATTGCATCTTTTTTATCGAGTACCAATCCTAACTTCTTATATATATCTTCATTAGGGTTAGCTATTATATGTGCTAATGTAACCTGTTTTCCAGGAACATATTCTTGAATGACTCTTTGTTTAGATTCTTCAGCCAAATTTATTCCCTACTTTCTTTAAATATAGTTTACTAAAAAGTTATTTGCTTAAAATAAAAGAAGCTCCATAAGAATAGTATTAATATTCCTAAGAAGCTCCATTGCTTTTTACTAAAGTATCACGTCTTTGTGATACTTTCATTATAGTTTTATGTTTTATATTTGTCAATATATTATTTATATTTTTAAAAACATTTTCCCTATTTGTATAATATTATGTTTACATGTAGTAAAGTGTAGTTATTTAATGTTATTTAATATACTTATTATATCATCTTCAGTTGGCACTTTAGGATTAGTTAATGTACAAGTATCTTTTATAGCAAGTTTTGCTATTTCTCTTTCTTCATTGGTTATATCTTCTAAATTTAATTTGCATTGTGTTAATTTAATCGGCATATTCATTTCTTTTTGCAATTTCTTTATTTCATTTATTAAGTTTTTAACTGCTATTCTTATATTACCATTCCCAAACCCTACTAGTCCTGCTATTTGTGCATACTTAATAGCTGTATCTGAGTAAGTTACATTAGTGTATCCTACAATTGATGCATTATATTCTATTACATGTGGAAGTAATATGGAATTTGCTCTTCCATGTGGGATATGGAATTTGCCACCTAAGACATGTGCTATAGAATGATTTATACCAAGTGATGTTTGGTTAAATGCCATACCTGCTAAACAAGATGCATTGTGCATTTTTTCTCTAGCTTCTATATCATTTCCATCTTTATATGCATTTATTAAGTACTTAAATACTAGTTTTATAGCTTTTTCAGCTAGCGCATCTGAAAAGTCATTAGAATTTGTAGATACATAAGCTTCTATAGCATGTGTCAATACATCCATACCTGTATCTGCTGTTATAAAATTTGGTACAGTTTTTACAAGTTCTGGGTCTAGTATTGCCATATTTGGAAGTAAATCATCACTTACTAATGGATATTTACATCCCTTTTGATTATCTGCTATTACTGCAAATGATGTTACTTCTGAACCGGTTCCACTTGTTGTTGGTATTGCTATAAATTCAATTTCATTAGTTTTTAATATTTTTTTAGAAAAATCCATAATAGATTTTGCAGCATCTATTGCAGACCCTCCACCTAATGCTATTATTACATCTGGGTTTATAGATTTAAATGCTTCTATTCCTGCTACTACTATTTCTATTGGTGGGTCTGGTACTATTTCTTCAAAAACTTGATATGTTGAATTTATTAAATTACATGTTATTTTATCTATTGTTTTTGATTTAACCATAAATGGGTCTGTTATTATTAATACATTTTTGTTTTTTAATTCTTGTAGTGCTTTTAGTGAACCTTCTCCAAATTTTATTTTGGTTTTAATCTCAAAACTATTCAAATTACCATCCTCCTTAAGTTAAATACGCAAAAAAGCTCCATAGACTTTATCTATGGAGCTCCATTGCTCTTTTAACACTTCGTTGTGTTATATTTAAAAATATACTATTTGATTAATATAATGTCAAGTCATAGTATGTTAAAATCAATAATCTAAGCTTGTGTATCAGCTTTACTTAAATTTAATTCTTTTTCTAAAATGGAAAAAGCTTCCCCTAAAATTTCTTTAGAATATTTTTTACTCATTATATTTACAAACCAATTAGCCTTAGCCACTTCTATCTCATTGAGTTTAGCTTCGTCTTTTGGAAAAGTCTCTATAACCTTGATTTCCATATGCAAGCCCCCTACACATTTTTATTATAGCTAATAGTTTTAAAATTTATATTTTAAAATATTTAGATTCTGATCATCTTATATTAATCTATGAAATCATAGATTTGTCCTGATACAACTAAATATCAAAAAATATCAAAATTTCCAACTTATTTGAAATTTTAATAGCAAAGAAATAAAAGAAACAAATAGTCATATATTATAAAGGGAAGAATTATATAAATTTAACTAATTAATATGTTCATTTGAAATACTATGATAAATAATTTCAAATATATAGCCTAATCTATAGGGGGTTTTAATTTTGAAAGCTGCAATTTATTCAAGAAAATCAAGATTCACTGGGAAAGGTGATTCTATAGAAAATCAAATACAACTATGTATGGATTACGCCAAATCTATTGGTATAGAAGATTTTTATATATATGAAGATGAAGGCTTTAGTGGTAGTAATATAGATAGACCACAATTTAAAAAAATGATGCAAGATGCCAAAGATAAAAAATTCAATTATCTAGTTTGTTATAGATTAGATAGAATTTCGAGAAATGTATCTGATTTTTCTACTTTAATAGAAAAATTAAACAAACTAGATATATCATTTATATCTATTAAAGAGCAATTTGATACTTCTACTCCAATGGGAAGAGCTATGATGTTTATATCAAGTGTATTTGCTCAATTAGAAAGAGAAACAATTGCAGAACGTATAAAAGATAACATGTATGAATTAGCTCGTAGTGGTAGATGGCTTGGTGGAAAAACTCCTCATGGATTTAACAGTGAAAAAATCACTTTTTTAGATGAAAATCTAAAAGAAAGAAGTATGTATAAGCTCCAAGTAAATGATGAACAAATGGAGATTGTAAAGCTAATATATAATAAGTACTTAGAACTTAGGTCATTATCAAAATTATATAAATACGTCTATCATAATGGTATAAGAGGTCCTCATGGTGGTAAATTTGACCCTAGTTCTTTATCTAGAATACTTAGAAATCCAGCATATGTAAAAGCTAATGATGAAATTTTAAAATATCTTAGAGACAATGGTATGGAGGTTGTAGGAACTGCAAATAAAAAATGTGGAATCTTAACATATGCCAAAAACACGTCTGACTCTATAGCCGCAATTGCAAAACATCATGGAGTTATAGAACCTGAGATATGGCTTGAAACTCAAAATCAACTAGATAAAAATCGTGATAAATCACCTAGAATAGCAACTGGCAAAACTGCTCTTTTATCTGGACTTATAAAATGTGGTAAGTGTGGTGCTAATATGAGAATTACCTATAAAGGTAAAAAAACTGATAAAGATTTGAAGTATTATTATGTATGTGGTACTAAAAAAACACTCGGTATTGATGGTTGTAACTGCAAAAATCTTAATGGACCATTAGTTGAGAGTTTAGTTGTAGATAAAATTAAAAATTGTAATTTAGCATCTATTATAAGTGCATTTGATAGTAATAAAATTAAGATTGATGATGCCTTTAACAATTTACATTCTGAGACTAATCTACTTAAAAATAAGGTTTTAGAGAAGGAAAAACTCATTAACAATTTAATTAAAGAACTTGCAAAAAATACTGGCAGTATAGCTTCTGATTACATAATTTCTCAAGTTGAAAGTTTAAATAATGAGATTAGTATCTTAAATAGTAAGATTAATGACCTTGAGTCTAGTGATATAAATATTAGTAGTGATTGTCTTAATATAAAGACTATTGTTAGTAATTTGAAAAAATTTAATGATGAAGTTGATAATGCCAGTTTGGAAGATAAGAGATTATTATTATCTACTATTATTGATTATGTTATTTGGGATAGTAGTTTGGGAAATCTTAATATTATTTATATGGGAGCTGAAATAGATGATTCTATTTCTTTAAAGAATTAGTTGCACTTTCTTAGCGATAGTAGAAGCAATAAGCATATCAGATAAGGTTGCAATATTATCTAAAAGACCTGCTACCATAAAAAACATTTACGACATTGAACTTAATATGGATGGAACAAAGACGCCTCTCAAAACACGTAAAGTTCCTGATTTTCAAAAGTATTTCGACATATTATGGAAGGAGCTAGATACACATGAGGCTTAATAAAAGATCAGAAGGATATATAAACTATGTTAAAGGTGTAAAAAGAGAAAAAAGAAATGTATTGCTCTACCAGTTATTAATTCTAGTTGGTTTTATTGTAGTCTGGGAGCTTCTAGCTGACTTAAATGTTATAAATACATTTCTATTTAGCAAACCAAGTGATATTTACAATTTATTTATTCAATATGCATCTAGTGGACAATTATTTAAACATATTGGAGTATCTGTATATGAAACTGTACTTGGTCTTGTTATAGGGACTGTTTTAGGTATCTTGGTAGCTATTGCTCTTTGGTGGTCAGAGAAATTATCAAAAATATTGGACCCGTTTTTGGTAGTTTTAAATGCTCTTCCTAAGACTGCTTTGGCTCCTATAATTATAGTTTGGGTAGGCGCTGGAATAGAAGGAATCGTCGTAACAGCTGTAACTATTTCTGTTGTTGTTACTATACTTTCAGCTTATAATTATTTTATGAATATGGATGAAGAGAAAATTAAAATGTTAAAAAGTTTTGGAGCTAGCAAATCCCAGATACTTTTTAAACTTATATTACCTGCAAATACAGGAAATTTAATAAATCTAACTAAAATTAATATTGGTATGGCATGGGTAGGCGTAATTGTTGGAGAATTCTTAGTTTCAAGATATGGAATAGGATACTTAATAGTATATGGCTCTCAAGTATTCAAATTGGATTTAGTAATGATGGGTGTATTTGTATTGGCTATCTGTGCATGGGCAATGTACGCTGTAGTTAATATTATAGAAAAAATATATAATTCTAGATAGATATTTTTTCATTCAAGCTATTTGATTATTTTGGTGATTATAATAAGGAATGATTTCTTGTAAATAATCATTTTTCTAAATTTAAAAGATTGATTTTTAATAATTAAAGCTGTAGGAATATTTGTGAAGAGATAAGACAAATTTACCTACAGTTTTTAGTGTGTAAATAATAAAAAAGATTAAATAATAATTATTTAGGTGATAATTTTAAAGACTACTGAATATAATTATATGTCGGTTAAAGACGTATGAAAATAAAAGGAATTTAGAAGTTACATGTTGTATAAATATTGTATATGCAGCATGTAATAAATCTTAGCACTATTTATATTCTGTACAAAAAGATATTTGAAGGGAGATTAAAAATGGGAATATTAGAGGGAGCTGCAATGATAAGAAAAATTGCAATTAAAATAGCTAAAGAAAAAGGGATTACAGAACAAAAGGCATGGCCTGAAGCTGTAAAAGAATTTAAAGAAAAATATGAACTTGTATTATAAACCTTGATTATAAAACTGTCTCGATTTTATTGAGACAGTTTTCTTATTTTAAATTACTTTGTTTCCAATATATTTATAATATAAATCTGTTTTTAATACTATTTTTAAGGTATAAACCTTATATATTAGACATACATTTGGGAGGGATTAATTTGGAAAATAAAATTGAAAATAGATGTTCATGGCAAGAATATTTTATGCGATTATGTGAGACAGTAGCTGAAAGAGGTACTTGCGATAGAGCTTATGTGGGTGCTATAATTGTAAATTCAGAAAATAGAATTGTATCTACTGGATATAATGGTAGTATCTCTGGAGATAAGCATTGTAGTGAAGTTGGTCATGAAATGAGAGATGGACATTGTATTAGGACAATTCATGCTGAGCAAAATGCTCTCTACTATTGTGCAAAAGAAGGTATTGCAGTTAAAGACTGTTCCATTTATGTAACTCATTTCCCTTGTTTAAATTGTACTAAAGCTATAATTCAATCTGGAATTAAACATATATATTATAGAAATGGATATAGAATGGATGAATATGCTATAAAATTATTGAAATCAAGCAATGTCTTATATACAAAACTATCACTTTAATACTCTTTACCTAAATAATCTATAAATTTACAAAATATCTTATATTAAAACTATAAGATGTAAAAAGAAACAAATTTCTAAGTTATGCATATATTAAATAGAGGTTAGATTTAATTGAAAAGGAGATGCATAATTTGAAAATAGTAGTAATACCAGGACATACTTTAACTGGAAAAGGTACAGGAGCTGTTGGATATATAAATGAAGGTAAAGAAACAAGAATAATGAATGACTTGATTGTCAAATGGCTTAAAATAGGAGGAGCTACTGTTTATACAGGAAGAGTTGATGAATCAAATAATCATTTGTCAGACCAGTGTAAAATAGCAAACAAACAAGAAACTGATTTAGCTGTTCAAATTCATTTTAATGCAAATGTCACAACTTCAGCTCCAGAAGGTACTGAAACAATATATAAAACTAATAATGGGAAAATACATGCAGAAAGAGTAAATGCTAAATTAGCTACAGTGTTCAAAAACAGAGGTGCAAAATCTGATGTAAGAGGTCTTTATTGGCTTAATCATACTGATGCACCAGCAATATTAATAGAAGTATGTTTTGTAGATAGTAAGGCAGATACAGATTACTACATTAACAATAAAGATAAAGTTGCTAAATTGATAGCAGAAGGAATATTAAATAAATCTATATCAAGTTCTCAGGGGGGAAATAAAGTGTATGAAAATGTAATAGTTTATACAGGAGATGCTGACAAAGTAGCAGCTCAGATTTTATACTGGCAATTAAAAGATGCTTTAATGGTTGAAGCATCTAGCTATAAGCAAGGTTTAGGTAAAAAAGTTTATGTTATAGGTGGAGAAGCTAATAGACTTGTAAAAGGCGATGTCGTAATAAATGGTGCTGATAGATATGAAACTGTTAAATTGGCATTAAAACAAATAGATAAGTTGTAAGAAAATGATTATTTTATAAAAAGTCCAATAAAAAGATGTATCTAATTATTAGTTTGTTAATAAATAGATACATCTTTACTTATTCATATTAATTTTATCAATAAATTATTTTCTGTCTTAATAATCTTCTTATTAAAATTAGTATTATTTTTTATCTAAGAAAATATTCTTGATTATAGTCAATATATCAACTATAACATCCATATTTGATTTGACACTGTCTTTAGTAACAAGAAAGTCTGCTGTAACTTCAGTAACCGCTTCTGTTACATCTTTCATATTTTCTCCTACTTCGCCAAAATTTTCTACAACACTAGGAAGATTATTTAAAGTTGTATTTATATTTTGGGCATTTTCGTTTAACACAGTTCCAACATTATTTAAAATCTTATGTAATTTAGCAAGTACAATAATTAAATAAACTAAAGCAACACATCCAAGTATAGCTAATAATATATATATTATACTTATATTGATTGTTATTGTATTGTTCATTCCTATTCCTCAGTAACACTAACTGGTTCAACAATATCTATTATTTTATCTTCCTCATTAGAATGTTCAGTGTTCTTTTTAGTATCTATATATTTTCTTATTTTTTTCTTTGACTCCACAAAATTTCCTCTTCTATCTTCTAACTTGACAGACATTTTATCTTTTACATCTACTGTTTTCATGTTTATTTTTTCAGCAATCTGTTGTGAAGCATCTTTTATGTCTTCTCTTGTTTCTTTACCTGATTTAGGAGCCAACAATACCCCACTCACTGCACCAGTAACAGCACCTAATACTACTCCAGCTGTAGCAACTTTAGCTTGCTTAAGTTTTTCAGCCCTTTGTTTAGCTTTTCTCTTATCTTCTATTTTCTTTGATAAACTCATATCTAATCGCCCCTTATTATAATATTTCTAAATATTATAATACATTTTTTTCCATAATGATATAGTTTCTAACTAAATTTTTAGAAACTAATACAAAAAAATATACTTTTATATAAGTTTACTTAATCGTTCAAAAAACAATAAGAGAGGAATTAATCCTCTCTTTTAAATTTAATTAGATTTGGCAGGGCGGCGTATCCTGCATCTCTATTAACTACTCCATAGTAGCGTATTGGGTGCCTTTTCCAACCTCAAATCTAACTAATAAATATCTACGTATATATTAATATTATAACTTATTTAACAATATTTTTCAATAGTTTGGAAAAAATAATAATATTATGTTAACTATCATATTGTTTTACTCTTCCACTACTAATTCTACTTTCTAATTTGGCTTCTTTTATAGCATATAGTGAAGATACATATAAATAGCCCTTGTTTGTATCGAGTTCTGTAGCCACTAAAATATAATCATCAATTTTTTTTATAAACTCTACACTTTTTCCAGGCTTTTTAGGATGACTGCCTATATATTCAGGTGATTTGAGTACCATTTTTATAGTATCTATTATATCATTAACAATATCCTTACTTAATTGACACCTATGTTTTTTCTTTATATGTTTTATAACACCAGAAGAAGCATAAATTTTACCAGTATATTCAATTCCAGCAAGTTCTGCCGTTTCTTCATCTATGATTCCAACAACTTTGTCTGTAGACATATAAAGCACGTTCCTTTCTAAGGTAATTTACTGTTAATACTGTAAAATTTATTAAAATTAAATATCTCTATTTAAAGTATAGTTTATTCCAAAAAGAAAAGATAGTATAATATAGTTTTTTCATATGTGACTTTATATAACCTCTTTTTATATAATTTATAAATAGCAAATAATGTTCTTTTTACAAGTATTTTTAAAATTTTTTAGTGTTATAGAATCCTATTTGTATATTAAATTCTTTGCCTAAAAGCAAATAATATAGTATTTGCATACTATAAAACGTTTTCTTTTGGGAATTTATATGATAATATTGTTTATATATAAAATAAATTTCTAATAGGAGGACATTATGGATACTCAACAACAAGAAGTATATAGAAAATTGGATGAATTAAATATACCTTACGAAGCTGTAAATCATCCACCAGTTTATACAATTGAAGAAATGGAACAATTAAAAACATTACATATGGAATTTGTTGTAAAAAATTTGTTTCTTCGTGATGCTAAAGGGAAAGAACATTTTTTAGTTGTATTAGGTAAGGATAAAAAAGCAGATTTAAAAGATATTCGTCAACAGATTGATAGTAAGCCTCTTAGCTTTGCATCAGAAGAAAGACTTCAGAAATACTTAAAACTTACTAAGGGAGCTGTAACTCCTTTTGGTATATTAAATGATACAGATGCTATTGTTAAAGTTGTATTTGATAAGGACTTATTAAAAATGGATAAGATAGGTATACATCCAAATGACAATACTGCTACAGTATTTTTAAAATTTGAAGACATGAAAAAACTTATAGAACAAAATGGAAATGAAATATATTATGTAGAAGTATAATTATTACGTACTAGAAAAGGCAAAAGAAATAATTACTTTTGCCTTCTTTAAAAAATACGCTTATCCTTTCAACTTGTCAGTTAAAATTTTCTTTATAAGCTAAGTCAACTATTCTTTATTATCTTTTTCTCGCGGCTACAAGTAACATCATAGGTCTGCGCAATTCATCTTTCATTTCAGGAATTGTATCTAATAGTTTTTCTTCTGGTTGAGGTTCAATTATTTCTAATATTTCAAAATCAGTTTTATTTAATGTATTTAGATAAGTTGTTAGTGTTTTATGATATTTTATAACTTCTTCTCCTAAAAAATTAGATTTACGTATTCCCTCTGTAAAATACCTATCAACTGGCCAATGAAGAGGATTACCATCTTTGTCACAATACCATTCTTGAGTTCCATATGCAGTGAATATAGGATGTTCAACAGAAAATACGAACTCACCTCCACTTAAAAGGCAGTCACTTATTTTCTTACATATATCTTCAAATGATTGAATATAATGTAGTGCCAAAGAACTAATAACTATATCAAAACTATCTTTAGGATAATTGATATCTTCAATAGGCATACATATGTACTTTATATTATCAAATTTTGTTTTGTTTCTAGCTTCTTTTAACATTTTTTCTGAAATATCAATTCCCACAGCAGAATCTGCGCCATTTTCAACTGCATATTTACAATGCCATCCAAATCCACAACCTAAATCTAAAACTCGTTTTCCTTTAAAGTCGGGTAACATCTTTTTTAAAATATGCCATTCTCCAGCACCTGCTAGCCCATTTATAGAACGTTCCATTTTACTATATTTATCAAAAAATTCGTCATTATCATATTTATTTTGTTTCATATTATTTCCTCCATTTTAATTATGTTTGTCCAGTAATACTCAATTAAATTTATATATAAAATTAGATAATTTCATACAAAAATAATCTGACTTTATATATATAAATTCTTTTCATATAAATTAATCTATTTTATATATATAATAAATTAGTATTTGTATATAGCACTCCAGAATAATATTATTTTAATTTTACCCTTTAAATTATAAATAATCAATATAATTTATCTAAGATTACACATTGCTTAAAACATAAAACTCAAGTTTATTTTTAAGTTTTTGTAGAAATTGAATAAGTATATATACATTTTTGTAACAACTACAATAAATATTTAATACTATATATTATTCGGATGTCTTATGGGAGGGATTTATTATGTTTAAAAAAATAGTTGCAATTGCAAGTTCTATTGTTATAGGCACACTATGTCTAACTGGATGTGATTTTAATTCTAATGATAAAAAAGATGACTCTTCTTCATCTAAAAATCTAGATAAAGTAACTATAGCCGAAGTTACTCATTCTGTTTTTTATGCTCCTCAATATGCTGCTATTACAAAAGGTTTTTTTGAAGATGAAGGTATAAAAATCGACCTTATAAATGCTCAAGGTGCAGATAAAACTATGGCGGCTTTGATTTCAGGTGAAGCAAATGTAGGGCTAATGGGTCCTGAAGCGTCTATATATGTATATAATCAAAACAAAAATGATTATGCAGTAAACTTTGCTCAATTGACTAAAAGAGATGGAAGTTTTCTAGTAGCTAGAAAAAAAATGTCTAATTTCTCTTATGATGATTTAAAAGGAAAAGAAATATTAGGTGGTAGAAAAGGTGGAGTTCCACTTATGACTTTTGAATATGTTCTAAAAGACAAAGGGCTTACTATAGGAGAAAATATAAAAGCAGGTAATGTTAATGTAAGAACTGATGTACAAATATCAGTATGTTTATAACATAAATTTATAATCTCTAAACTACATATTTTATAATTGCTTATCTTAAATACAAAACTTCAAAGCTCGAGGGTATAGAAATAAATTACAGTTAATTTCTGTATCCTTGAGCTTTTTACATTCCATAATTTAATTAACTTGGTGTTTTTTAAAATTATTTTTAATAAAAGGTAAGAAAAGAATTGTAAATACTAAACATGTAAAAATAATCATAGTTGGTAAATCTATTATTAAATTACCAATTTTGTAATCTATATAATTAGCAAATGAAAATGAAATAGCATTCGATGGCAAAATTCGTAAAATCAGATTATAAAGTTTATTGGTTTCACTATATTGTAAAAACATTGGTACAAGAAGTATTATTATATTCGTAATTAAAACTGGAAAAGGTGATTTCATGCAAGAGGATAATAAAAGTGTAAAACTAATTAATGCTAGTAATATCATATAAATAATTAATATGCTTAGTAAAGTTGCTTGTAAAAGTGTATATGGATATGGAACTGAGCTATCTGTAAGTTGTAGTGGCAAATTCCAGCCATCCATTCCAAAAGACAAAATGAGTATTCCAATACATATAATTGTATTTATTATAAAAATAATTGTACCAAATAAAAATGAACTTATTATTTTAGCAGTTATAACTTTGCTTTTTCCATATTTAGAAGACAATATCACTGAGTCAGTACCTGATTGGTATTCTCCTGAAAATACAGAAGCTATACTTATACAAATAGCTAATATAGTAAAAATCAACAAATCTCTCGCCAATATAAAATCATCCCAACCTTTATAATATCCATTTAAATAGGGTTCACTTATTTCCTTATTCTTAGATAACCAAAATTCCTTTTCTTTTTGTGTATAATTACCATCTTTATATTCCATATTTAAGATTGTATTTATTTTTTTATTTCTAGATTTATAAAAATCAATACCATTTTTTAGTGACATTGTTTTAATTATAGAGGAATCCAAATCATTGGGCTTACTATATGATTCTGCTATAAAATTATAAAAACTCTTATTAGGATAAAAGAATTTCCAGTAAATATCTGGTTTAAAATCTGAAAATCCATTCTCATCTTTTATAATATTTCTTGGATTATTAAACATTTTTTGATATTCTTTAACTGAAGTTTCTACTTTTTTATCTGTTATGTACCCCTCATTTAATTTAGATTGTTGCTTTTTTAGTTCAATAGCCTGTAGAACTCTATACTCCTTTCCATTCTCATCATAAGCTCTTTCTTTAAGGGGCATTAAAGAAAAAAGAATCATACTTAGGGCTAAACTGCCTAAAATAACTGCTATTGTAGACTTTCTTTTTATTATTTTTTTTAATTCAAATTTAATTAATATAGACATATTTATCTCCTTATATATTTATAGTCCCTCGTTAATACAGTATAAATACAAATCTTCTAATGTTGGTTTTAAATTACATGCATTATCATGTGGTTTTATGTCACTTACAATTCTAAGATTTACGACTCCTCCAGAATGATGAATATTTGCTAAACAATATCTATCAGACAGATACTCTAATTCATTTTCATTAATTACACATTTCCACACTTTATCTTTTATTTTTGAAGTTACATCTTCAACTGAACCAGTTAAAATAAAACTTCCTTTTTTCATTATTAAAATCTTATCTGCAATATACTCTACATCAGATACAATATGAGTAGATAAAATAACTATTTTCTTTTTAGAGAATTCTGAAATTAAATTACGAAATCTAACTCGTTCTTTAGGGTCTAATCCTGCTGTTGGTTCATCTAATATTAAAATTTTAGGGTCGTTAAGTAGTGTTTGAGCAAATCCTAGCCTTTGTTTCATACCCCCAGAGAATGTTTTTATTTTTTTATTAATTACATCTGATAAACCGACCATTTCCAATAATTCTTGTGTTTTTTTCTTTGCATGACTAGGTATCAATCCCTTTAATGAAGCTATATATAACATAAATTCTTTTGCAGTAAAATCTGGATAATATCCAAAGTCTTGAGGAAGATACCCAATCATATCTCTAAAATCTTCTCCCATATCCAAGTTATTTTTACCATCTATCTTTACTTCTCCAGATGATGGGCTTAATATCCCACAAATCATTCTCATAAGAGTAGTCTTTCCTGCTCCATTTTCTCCTAAAAATCCATATATACCTTCATTTAATCTAAATTCTATTTTATCTACTATAATTTTGTTATTATACTGTTTTGTTAAGCCTTCTACACTTAGCTCCATACTTATCCCTCCTGATATTGTATATTCTTATTTTTTATTTAGACAATAATATTTTCAAACGAACGAATATGTCTCCATGTTTTTCTTATTTCATATACTAATATTGCTGATGTGACCATAAAAACAATTAGCCATTGGTTTATTGATTCAAATTGATATATACTTTTTCTAAAAGTACCTAGTGTAAATATCAATAATACAAGAGATACGCCATATATCATACAATAATAATTCGTATTTTTACCTTTGTTTTTATTTATAATTTCCATACATCCTATACACATTAAGTTAAATGGCACTAGTATATAAATTATTATGTACAGTACATTTAAATTAATAGTTTGTTTGGCAGATATCAAAATAATAAGCATAAACAACAAATCACTTATCCCAAATACTAGCATTCTAGTAGCAATAATTTTGTGTAGTGTATTTTTTGTTGAAAATTCTATTTCTAAAACACTACTATTATACACTTTTGCTAACTCTTCTATATTAGTTAAGATAAAAAGTGGAAATGTAGCAGAAATCAAGGATAAAGTATTGTAAAGTGAATTACTATCTCTTGATGTATTAAATAAAAATAAGCATATTATGCACAGTACTAAAAATTGTATAATCCAAGTTCTTTTTCGTATAAAGCCAATTTGAGAGATAAAAAATTCTATACTATTCATTCTCTTATCTGCATGATTAAATGTTAATTCATGTATAGCTTTAACTGTTTTTTCAAGTGCTGAAACATTGTATTTTGGAACTTTATACTCATATAAACTTTCTTTAAGTTTTTTATTTTTCATAATTTACCTCCTTCCAGATATAATTTTAGTTTTTTTAATGCTCTATTCATTCTATACTTTGTGACAGAGACGCTTGAATCCATAATCTTAGCAATATCCTTAAACTTTAAATCATGATAATACCTTAAAATTATCACTTCAAATTCTGTTTCTGGTAGTTTAATCAAAGCTTCTTTTACAAATATTTTGTTTTCAACATCTACTAATTCTTGCTTTGAAATCTCTTTATCTAATGACTCTAAATATATTGGTTGCTTTTTCTTCCATAAGTCCTTACACTTGTTTTTAGCAATAACATATAAATAGTTTTCAAACTTACCATAATGTTTATAATCACTTATGTTTTTTATAACTGTTATAAATACATCTTGAGTTAAATCTTGTGCAGTCATTTGATTGTCTACATGGCGATAACAATAACAATAGATGCTATCATAGTATTTTTTGATTAGAGTATCAAATAATTCTTTTTCCCCTGCTTTTATTTTTGATATAATCCGAGCATCATTCACTATTACCACCTCCGTCATTATATATAACGATTTAGACTATAAAAAAGTCAGTATAAAAAATAATTTATTATTTTTATGGTTATTCATAAATGCAATTATCTTATAATTATCTCTATTTATTAGTCCATACACACAAACAATTCCATTATATCAAATACCATACTTTTAACCCTAAATATTTATAATTCAACAATGAATAGTTTTACATTTGCAAATTTTATTTACATAGTATAAATGACTTTTAAGATTTTATATAACAAAAAGACAGACATTCCAATAGAATTTATCTGCCTTATTTTAATGTATATCCTACATTTATATAAAGTACAATATGTAGATTTTTATTACTAACATCAATCTTTAATATTATTTAATAATTTCTCAAACCACTCTATATTCACTAAGTGATGAGAAAGAGAATTCTCTAACATCATTTTAAAATAAAGAGAATTTGTTTTATCATTTTCTATAGATTCATTTAATAGAGAAATTCTTACTTGAGTTTGCTTAATTTGCATTTCCAATAATTCTATCAACTTTTCATTTTTATAATCATTGGCAAATAAAAGCGCTGCATAAAATGATAGATTTATATACTCTGTTTTAGAACCGTACTTATGCATTAGTTTTTCAAATTCTTGGCATCCTAGTTCAGTAATTATGTAGTTGTGAGTTTCTCTATTCTTATTAGATTGTTTATTTTCAACTTTTTCAATAAACTTTTTTTCTTCAAGTTGCTGTAAATTATAATAAAAAGAACCTTTAGTGAAATTTACTATATACTTATAATGCTTCTTTTCCATTGATGCTAATAACTCATATCCATAAGAATTTGGGGTTTGTTTTAATAACCCCAAAATTAATAATGGTATCAAAAAATCGCCTCTTTCAAGTTATATTTTCTAATCTATTAATGAATATTATCTAATTATCATTAAGTTTGATAAGTTGAGATTCAAATTCATCATATGATATCTTTCCTAGTGCCAAATCCATACTATTTATATATATTTTTTCTGGTTTTGTATATATTTTGGAATCACTAGATATTATCAATTCATTTTCATTAGCTAATTCTTCCATAACGTGCTTTTTATTATAAAAAGCTTCAAAATAACGTAATCCAAATTTTCTTTGAGATATGGCATCAATATGAATACCATCAGGATTAGATGTAAGACCTGTGGCTGTAACAAAGTAACAATTATCTTGTTCAAAGGCAAATTTTTGTAACTCTTGATTGATAAATGCATACTCAGTACAACTTTTTCCAAAGCCTACTTTGCCTAAGAAATCTCCCAAGCCACCAATGATAATAGGTATATCTGGAATATTTAATTCTTTTCTAAGAGCATCAATAATAGAAAGTAATTTTTTATAATAAAATTTATAGTTACTATTATTACTGTCATTTTCTCCTTGATGCCACAAAATCCCTGTCAATTCACTGCTTTTCATAGCAAATTTAGCTTCACTTATAGCATGTTTGAAAAGTATACCATCTACATTCCATTCATCTAAAGAACTGCCCCCCTCAGCACAAGGAATTAGACCAATTCTATCCTCCTTGTTTTCACAACACCATGCCTCTGCAAATGATGCAGCAAGACTTATCCCAGAAACTGGACGGTCATAATTAATAGGCTCTGTCATCATTTGCCATCTTCCATTACGTAACATCAGTATTCTCTCATTATAAATTGGAGGCACTTCACTTATGAATCCTCTTCCAGCCATATTGGACTGACCTAACATTAAAAATGATTTAATCATTATTATTATCCTTTCTTAAACTCTTATTATACTTATTTTTTCCGATAGTCTAATTAGACTATTTATGTTTATATTATAGTTTAATTAGACTATAAGTCAATAGCATTATAGAATATATTATAAAAAAGACTTGTCCTACTTAATTTATCAAAGAAGTGCTAATGACTAGCAGCTTCTTTGTTTGAATTTTTTATTTGTAATTGTCTATCTACCATTATTTTTTCTATTGCTTCATATATTATTGTATCTTTTTCTTGCTTTTCCTCTAATGTGAATTTTCTTCCTAATATTGTTTCAGGAGATACTACATGGCATATTGTCTTTCCGTGTAGTACTGTCATGGATATTTTATAACCATTCTCGTCTGTTGGAACATCTACATCATCATTTAGATATGTTATAGCAGTTGTACCATCCAAGTCTTTTTCTATCTTTGGCATTTAAATCCCCTCCTTTTTATATTTTATGTATCTTAAAAATTGTCCTATTCTCAATCAATATTTATAATTGACTGCCTAAGCTTTATTTGGTTAAGGGTAAACTTCAAAATAGTTAACTATGAATAAAATATTACATATGATTAAATGTTTAATCTAAAATATTATAAAAATTTCATAATATTTTAAAACTGTTATCTTATATAAAATTAATTGTTAAATTATGATATACTTTAATGTGAAAAACAATACTATTTAGTCATTTTTGTAGTTAATTACAAACTTTCTCATGCTCATTCTCTATCAGGCTAGTTAATTAGTGCATAGAAAGAGAGGATTAACTATTTTAAAATAGATATTATATAAATTACAAGGAGCTGATTTTATGGAATGGATTGAAAGATTAAACAAAGCAATTAACTATATTGAAGAAAACATAGCAAAAGAAATTGAATATGAACAAGTGGCAAAAATAGCTTGTTGCTCTACATATCATTTTCAAAGAATGTTTGCTTATATGGCAGATGTACCACTTTCTGAATATATTCGTCGTAGACGGATGTCTTTGGCGGCTGTAGAATTGCAGAATGATGATAAAAAAATAATTGATGTGGCTTTAAAATATGGCTATTCTTCTCCAACAGCATTTAATCGTGCATTTAAAAGCATTCATGGTGTTGCTCCATCAGTTATAAAAAAAGGAGAAATAACAACTTTAAAGGCCTTTCCACCAATCAGCTTCAAAATTAGTATAAAAGGAGCCGAAGAAATGAATTATAGAATTGAAAAAAAAGAAGCATTTCGTATAGTTGGTGTATCTCAACCACTTCACACTGAATTAGAAAAGAATTTTGAAATTGTTCCTCAAATGTGGCAAAAAGTTGCTTTAGATGGAACTCTTCAAAAGTTAATACCTATGATGGATAGTCAACCTCAAGGTGTATTAGGTATAAGTATTTGTAATGATTTAGAAGAATGGAAGTATTTTATATCAGTTTCAAGTACAAAATCTATAGATGATACATTAGACGAATACACTATTCCAGCTTTTACTTGGGCTATATTCTCTGGAGAAGGACAATGCCCACAGGCAATTCAAGAATTAGAAAAGCGTATTGTAACAGAATGGCTACCTACTTCTGGGTATGAATATGATAATGGTCCAGATATTGAGCTTTACTTAAATCCAGACCCACAAAATGCTAAGTTTGAAGTATGGATACCTGTTGTAAAAAAATAATTTGAAATTTAAAATATAATTAATGTTTAAAACTATAAATATAAACATTTATTCAAATTATAATATTTTAAATAGACTATAGAAATTACCATATAAAAAATAAATCCTTAAAAATATATCTTATATTTTGAGGATTTATTTTTTGTATTTTAAATATAATCAATTTGTTGTTGAATATAATATATTCAAGGAGTGTGATTTAATGAATGTCGCAATTTACTTACGTAAAAGCAGAGCTGATGAAGAAGCAGAACATAGAGGCGAATTTGAAACACTAAGTAGGCATAAGACAACTCTTTTAAAGTTAGCAAAAGAGCAGGATTTGAATGTCATTGATATTAAAGAAGAGCTTATTTCTGGTGAAAGTATAGAATACAGACCTAAAATGGTAGAACTACTAGATGAAGTTAAAAATAGTAACTACGATGCAGTTTTAGTAATGGATATCGACCGTTTAGGACGTGGAAATATGCAAGACCAGGGATTGATATTAGATACATTTAAAAAATCTAAGACAAAAATTATTACTCCTAGAAAAATTTATGATTTAAATGATGAGTTTGATGAAGAATATTCAGAGTTTGAAGCTTTTATGGCTCGTAAAGAATTAAAATTAATATCTAGGCGTATGCAAAGAGGAAAAATTAAAAGTATTGAAGAAGGTAAATTTATAGCTCAAGCACCTCCTTATGGGTATGACATTAAATATTTAAACAATAAAGAAAGAATACTTATAATCAATGAAGATAAAGCAACTGTTGTTAAAATAATCTTTGATATGTATTTAAAGGGAGATGGTGCATGTAAAATATCTAGTTATTTAAACGAACTTGGTTATAAAACAACAACAGGTAGGACTTGGTATGAAAAAGGTGTTAGAGATATTATAAAAAATAAAGTGTATTGTGGATATATAGTATGGAATAAAGTTGAGAGAAAAAGAAATTCTAGCAGAACTAGAGGTATTGAAGAACAGATTGAAGTAAAAGGAAAACATGAACCAATAATAAGTGAAGATGTATGGAGTAAAGCACAGAATATAAGAAAAAAGCGTAGTAATTCTCCGACACCAAACAATAAAATAACTAATCCATTAGCTGGGATTGTAAAATGTGGATACTGCAATCATACTTTAGTAGCTAAATCCAATACTACATCAAGTGGATATGAGAAATATATGGTCTGTACTAATTGTAAAAATAAAGCTACAAAATTATACATATTAGAAAATAAAATTTTATCAGTTTTAAATAAGTGGTTAATAGATTACAAACTATCTTTAAAAGAAGAAAAAGATAATTTTAAAATTAAAGATAACTTAGAGAATACTTTAGTAAGTTTAAATAAAGAATTTAATAATCTAGAAAAACAAAAAGAGCGATTACATGATTTTTTAGAACAAGGTATTTATGACAATAATACATTTTTGGAACGTTCAAAGATACTTACATCACGTATAGAAGATATAAGAAAATCTATAAATAAAACAAACATAGATATAAAAATTGAAAAAGAAAGAAAAGCAGTTGAAACACAGATTGTTCCTCAACTTGAAAGAATCTTAAGTGAATATACAGAAGATAAAGAACCACATTTAAAAAACATACTACTTAAAACTATAATTAATTATGCTGTATATAAAAAAGAACCTAGTCAAAAATCTGATGATTTTTCTTTAACGCTCTACCCTAATATCCCAAGAAATTAATTAAAAATTAAATACATATTTTAATGTTATAATTAGACTGATTACCAATTTGGTGTAATGGCAGGAGCTTTTGCAGGCGGAGAAGGAGACTTCACAACAGCTTTTGAACCTACAGCAACAGCTATGGAAAAAGAAGGTAGTGGGTATATAGTTACATCTATAGGAAAAGATTCTGGTGAAATACCATTTACAGCTTACTCTACTACTAGATCATATATGAAAAATAATAAAGATTTAATTCAAAGATTTACAAATGCTGTTTATAAAGGTCAACTATGGGTTCAACAAGCACCTAGTAAAGATATAGCTAAAGCTATGCAACCTTTCTTTGAAGATATATCTTTAGAAGATTTAACAACAGTTGTAGATAGATACAAATCAATAGATGCATGGTCTCAAAATCCTATATTAAAAGAAGAAGGATTGAATAAATTAATGACTGTTATGAAAGAAGCTAAAGAATTAGACAAAGAAGCTCCTTATAAAGATATTGTAAATACTGAATTTGCTGAGAATGCTATAAAAAATATAAAATAAAAATATATTTTCATCATTAATGAAAAAGAGGCTTATCTCTATTTTGAGATAGCCTCTTTTTATTTTTTGAGATTAAAGTTTATATAAAAAAATAGAAATCAAAGTACTAAGTGTACTTATATATCTATCCTCTGTATTCTGCTCCAGCATTGATTTTTGTTATTTGAACAGCTACCATTTCTTCTTTGCTTCCATTCGTAATCTCATGCCATTCTCCTGTTGGTACAAAGATAGTATCACCATCTTTTACATCACATTCATGTTCACCAAGCTTCATTTTACCTTCTCCTTTTAGGAAAACAAATATTTGTTCACCATTAGGATGTCTATGAGCATTAAGAACTTGATTAGGTTTAAAATAATAAACTTCTGAAGTTATATCACTCCCAGCGAACACTGGTATTTTTGGAACTGCTGCATCATTATATTTAGCTAAGCTTCCATCTAATAGATTCTTTTTATTTTCATGCATACTAGAAATACCTCTTTTCTATATTATAGATTTACTCTTATTATTCCAATATAAAAAAATAGTATTCTCATACTCAATAATAGGAATAAAATTCTTCTTTTCTTAAAATATAGTAAAATTTACTCATATACTTAGAAAACGTACCTTTATGGATATAAAAATAGCATGAAGTGATAAGTTTTAGATTCTTTTGAGATATATAATTTTGAGATAAGTAAAAGATATGAATATTTTTATAAAAAAAATTAAAACTATATAAGGACCAACTTGCTTTAAGGAATAGTACTGCGAAGTTGGCCCTTATAAAATATGAGAAAAAGTGTTAGTATTCTTTTAATTAATATAAAATATTTTTTTTATATTAAAACTTCCTTTTAAAACAATCATCATGACAATTGCAACTATGGTCATTGCAATAACAATCATTACAGCAATTGCAACTATATTTATCACAACAACTGTCTTTGTAACAATTACAGCAAGGGTCATCACAACAACAATCTTTACAACAGTTACAACAAGGTTTATCACAACAACACTGCTCAATTTTCACTTTTACTCTTGATATATTATTGTTAGGGTTTGAATCTGGTGTTGTTGAAGTCACTTTTGCAGTATTTATTAGTTTATCATTACATGTTGGTTTTACAAATCCTCTTAATAGAATAACTCTTAAAGCTCCTGCTGGTAATGTACCTATGTCAAGACTTTCAGTCCATGGTTTAAAACTTATACCTCTATCCAATGAAAACTCTGCTTTACTAAGCTTATTTGAGACATTGTCTATTAAAATAACATTTTGAGCATCTTCTGGTCCTTCATTTGATACTTTTATTAAAAAGTCTATTTGTTCTCCTACACACACTTCTTTTTTATTTACTAATTTTATTACAGAAATATCTGCTGATGAGCTTACTTCTGCTTCTGATGTTGAAGTATTGTTATTTAGATTTGGGTCATACGTAGTTGAACTTACAGTTGCAGTATTTACAATAATGCCTACTGCTGTTTGGCTTACTGTTCCCATTATTATAATATTTCTTACTTCTCTAGCATTTAGAGTACCTATATTAAGTCTTCCAGTCCATGGATGAAAAGTTGCTCCATTATCTATTGAGTATTCTGGATTTAAAATAGGAGTTGGTATATTGTCTGTTAATATAACATTTTGGGCAGCAGATGGTCCTGTATTTGAAACCTCAATAACATAAATAAATGTTTCTCCTGGTATAGCAATTTGTTCATTTTCTTTTATTACAGATATATCTGCTGATGAACTTACTTCTATTTCTGCTGTTGAAGTATTATTATCTAAATTTGGATCAGGTGTAGGTGAGCTTACAGTTGCAGTATTTACAATCATACCTGATGCTGTTTGACTTACTAGACCTTCTATTATAATACTTCTTATCTCTCCAGAATTCAAAGTACCTATATTAAGGCTTCCAGTCCATGGTTGGAAAGTTACGCCTCCGTTTACTGAGTACTCTGGGTTTAGAATAGAATTTGGTACATTATCTGTTAAAATAACATTCTGTGCAGCAGAAGGTCCTGCATTTGTAATTACTATAGTATAACTAAAAGTTTCTCCTGGAACTGGCGTATCCATATTAGTAGTTTTTGTTACGCCTATATCTGCTGATGCAATAATAGGAGTTGTTACTGTTGATGAATCTACAACTGGTTCTGGTACATTTGCACTTACTTCTGCTGTATTTGTAATATATCCTGTGGCTGTTGAACTTACTAATCCCTTTATAATAATTCTTATTAATTGTCCTGGTGGCACTGTACCTATATTAAGACTTCCAGTCCATGGCTGGAAAGTTACTCCATTATCTATTGAGTATTCTGGATTCAAAATAGGAGCAGGTATATTATCTGTCAAAACCACACTTGTAGCATTAGATGGCCCTTCATTAAAAATACCAATTGTATATACAAATTCTTCTCCTGGTACAGCTACATCTTCATCAGCCACTTTTATAATAGAAATACCTGCTTGTGGATTAACAGGTGTAATAGTAGTTGATATATTATTACTTAAATCTGGGTCAGGTGTAGATGAAACGACTGTTGCTGTGTTTACTATTTCTCCTGTAGCATTTAAACTGACTATTCCCTGTATTAAAATTGTTGCTGAAGCTCCAGAACCCAAAGTTCCTATACCAAAACTTCCAGTCCATGGTTGAAAAGTTACTCCTCCATTTGTTGAGTACTCTGGATTTAAAATAGAATCTGGTATATCATCGTTTAATATTACATTTTCAGCATTTGATGGTCCTAAATTTACTACTTCAATAGTATATTTTAATAAAGTTCCTGGTATAGCTGAGTTAGGTTCTGACGTTTTAACTATCAAAAGGTCTGCCAACAAACTTACTTCTGTATCTATTGTAGACGTATTATTTCTAGGGTTTGGGTCTGATGTAGTTGAAGATACTGTAGCTGTATTTCTTATAGTACCCATTGCTGATGGATTTACAAGACCTCTAATTATAATAACTCTTACTTCTCCTACTCCTAAAGTTCCTATATTAAGACTTCCAGTCCATGGTTGGAAAGTTATTCCTCCATTTGATGAATACTCTGGATTCAAGATGGAAGCAGGTATATTATCTGTTAAGATTACATTTTCAGATGGATATGGTCCATTATTTATAACTTTTATAGTATACATCAGTTCTTCCCCTGGATTCACAACATCAGGCTCAGACATCTTTGTAACTTCAATATCTGCTGTTATTACCAAAAGTGGAACTGGATTAGAATCTACTGAAAAATCATTTGGTATTCCTCCTTCTACAGGTGTATAAGAGTAATCTATAGTTGCTATATTATTAATTGGATTTGGATTAGGAATACCTTCTACTCTTACATCAATGGTTACTTCAACACTTGTTCCTCCTCCAACATTTGGCAATGTAAAACCTATATTAGGGTCTACTCCTGATATAGATGCACCATTAACTGTTACACTTCCAGGTATAAATAACAAACCATTTGGAACAATATCTCTAAAAAATACATTAGTTAAAGGACTACTACAAGTATTATCTAGTCTAACTGTGTATGTGACTACATCTCCTACATTTGCAGACGTTGTATTGCTTGTTTTTATCGGAGTAAATGTTGGTATTTCAATTTCTCTTAAAGAAACATCATCTATAGCATAATCATTTCCGACAGCACCTTCTCCTTCGCTAAAAAATTCTACTGTAAGTTGATTATTATTTTGAGAATTAATGATAGTACCTACTTCTTTCCATTCTGGTGCGTTTGTATTAACTGGAATTTGAGTTCCTAATGTTGCCTGATACAATATATTATTATTTTGGTCAAGTATTCTTACGCCTAATTGTGGTGGTGGATATCCTGTTACCTTAAAAAGATTTAAAATCCATGTACTAAATAGGAAATTAGTATTAGGTATAACGGATACTGTTGATCTAAAAAAGACAGCACCTGGATTAAAACCATTTACTATCATCATTCTACCTGTTTCATTTCCTGTAGTATGGTCAGCAATACGCCACCAAGCTCCTATAACGTTACTCATCGTATTTGTCATAATGTTTTGTACTGTGTATTCTCCATCTATAGGTGTAAACTTAGTCGGGTCTGGCACCACATACGTAAAATCTGGCGTTACATCTGGGTAAGGTTCTATTGCAGGACCTGTATTACTTGGTGTACCTGGTTGGAAAAAACCAAATGTTCCATTATCCGCATCTGTAATAAGATTTATATCAGATACAGATACACAAGGGTCCAATATATTTTGTATAGGTGTATAAATTACAGCTCCATTTAATATATTTTGATTTGTTATATCAGAACCTGTTACTGTTATTAATAGTGTGTTAGGTGTTGTACAATCTAGGTTTGTTGAACCTGTAGGGGGATTTGTTACAAAAGTAATAGGTGGTGTTTCGGCAATTATAACCTTAAATTTATTTTATAGTTTATTTTTTATAGGAGATAAACTATTTATGTAATAATTTTTAAAAACTATCACATAAATAGTAAATGGCATAAAATATACTATTTTATGCCATTTTTAAAGAATTGAGTATTTTCAATATATACACAAGTATAAAATTAAGTTTTGTCAGTGAAATGTCAGTAATTTTTTTATTATTTTTATTATTTTTTTAGATTTAAATATATCAAAAGTATGGTTTTATATTCTAAAGTATCAAACAAAATATCATAAAATCATTGATATCTTTTTTCTTCATAACAATTTTAAATTAAAAGTAATTTCGAAAATACACATTAAAACTCAGCTAAATTTTATACCACTTATTCACTTTGATTATTTTGCTATTTTTTTCTGATTGATTCTATAATTTTAATTTTACCTCAAAATAATGGCTTTTTATTTCGGTTTTTAAATAGCTTTTATATTTTTATCTGATGTTTTATACCTTTAAAGGCAAATAAGTCTCAAAATCCGTTTAAATACCTAATCGAGCAATCAAACTAAAAAACGAAAATTTTAGTTAACTTTATTTTTATTATGTAAACTATACATATATTTTTGATAATTAATATAATATTGAAATTATTCTGATTTAATGACAGGAAGTTTTGAAAAGATAATTTTATAATGTTTGATTTCTTACATAGAAAAAGACTGGGTATAAGTTTATAATTTATATCCAGTCTTCTTAATTTATTATCTATCAAAAACAATTGTTTTCCATAGTGCAAAAAATTCTCTTGTATAATAAGTAGGTACAAATGAAAGTTTTGATTTACTAGCATAAAAAGAAGTATTTTTATATTCATTTCTATATGCCAATATTTTACTCCTAAGAACATGAAAATCCGTTGTTACTATTTTTATATTTAAGTCTTTTAGTTTTCTTTTGCTATGTTCTTCTATCTTTAATTTTGAATATTTAAAGTTTTCGCAAGTATTAGTAGACTTATCTTCCTCTATTATTCTATCCTTATTTATACCATTTTTTATAAGATAATCTTTCATAGCTTTTGCCTCAGTTATATTTTCTCCATTTCCTTTACCACCTGATACAACCACATAACATTCATCATTAACTTTTAAATATTTTAAGGCTGTATTTAATCTTCCTTTTAAGGTTGTGCTTGGTGTATTCTTCTTTACAGATGCTCCTAAAATCAATAAATAATCACTCTTTGATTCAAAGCTATTTTTTGGATAAAAAATAATTAAACTTTCAGTGACTATGAACACTATTAGAAAGACACTAATTATTATCTTTAACACTTTATAGAAAACCTTCTTTTCTCTAATTTTCTTCTTAAATATTTGATAAGCAATTAATAGTATTCCTACAACCAAGAAAATTTCACTAAATGAAATACCTCCAAAAACTATTTTAAGATAAAAATAGTAAATTGCAAATATTATGCCTAATATTAAACTCACACTATTTAACATATTCTCATAATCCTCTTTATTTATTTTTGTACAAAGAAATATCTATACATTCTATAAGACAGTTATATTCTCCATCTATCCAATTAATCCAACTTGCTATACTTATATTTGTACCAATTGTATTTGTCTCCATTTTGAATTTCGAATGTTTATTTTCTTCCAATCCATTAAGAGGACAATTATCACAAGGTTTATTAGATTTTAATAATGATTTATAACAAGTCTCTCCTAATTTTATTTCTAAATCTAGACTTGATACCTTATTATTGATAAAAATAAGTTCATAAGTATTTGGATTTACTATATATATATAATTATCAATGGAATCAAGGACTTCTTTGAGTATAGGTTTAGATTTTTCATATTTATTTACTTTTTCTATATTATCATAATTTATATTATTAACATCATTATTATTAACTTCATCTTGATAGACGCAATCATTATAAAGTGCATATTTATCTTTACCTTTACTCTTTGCAGAATAAAGTGCTATATCTGCTTTTTGATAAAGGTCTTCAAATATAGTTCCATGTTCTGGAACAAATGAAATTCCAACTGTACCTGATATTTTATATGTCTTTTTGTTTTCAGTATAAGAATTTCTAAATATATCACATATTTTTTCTGCTTTCTTTTTAGCATTATCAAAAGATTGAATATTTTTTAAGAATACTATAAATTCATCTCCACCAATACGACCTACTATATCATTTTTTCTAAATATAGGCTTTAGATGTTTAGAAACTTCAAACAATACTTTATCTCCAAATACATGCCCTAAGTTATCATTTACAGATTTGAAATTATCTATATCAACAATTAAAAATGCATGAATCCCTAAACTTGCCTCTTCAGAATCTAAGAAATCATTGATTAGCTTTTCTGTAGTCCCTTTGTTATATAATCCTGTAAGGGTATCTCTTTCTGCTTTTATTTTTAATCTAATTTCTTCATTTTTCTGTTTGTCAATATCTTTAACATAGGCAAGAGCTTTTATATCATTTGTGATAGAATCTTTTATCAAATGCATTGTGCAAATAACCCAAATCATTTTATTTTCCTGATTCATTCTTCGATATTCTAATTTTATTTCGCTTATATTATTCTTATATGCAGCTAATAAAGCCTTACACAAAAATGTATTTAAAAATAAATCTTTATAATCTTTATGAATAATATTCTTTGCTATATTTCTAACCATTTCAGAGTAGTTATTGTCAGGCTTAATCCCAAATTCTTTATACCAATTTTCATTTCCTCTTATAAAAGTATCCTTTGATACATTTATCTCATAAGTTATCATTGCTTCTGACAATATAGCTGAATGATATTTACCTTCTTGATTATATCTTATTTCTGCTTCTTTTTGCTCACTTATATCTTCCTGTATACCGATTGCTCTTACAGGTTTCCCATCTTCATCAAAAACAGTAGTCAAAGTAAGTTTATTCCATATATAACTTTCATCTGGAAGTTTTATCTTAATTATGCAACTTGCTATTTTTGATCCATTTATTATTTTTTCGTACATATTTACAAAATCATCACTAAAATCTTTATGAATTATTCCTGATTCCACTAAAGAATATGGAACATTTTTAGTAATATTAGGAATATTGTACTTGTCAAGCTCTTTACTAGTATTTAAAAGTGATTTGGTTTCTATATCATATTCAAATATAGTGTTTGATGTTTGCTTTAATGCAATTTGAACTCTTTCTTCATTTATTTTAAGTTTTTGCTCTATATTTTTCAAATCAGTTATATCAGTCAAAATCCAAATACATTTTTTACTTCCATCACTATCAATGATGAGCCTTCCTTTTACAGAAACCCAAATAAGATTGTCATCTCGTTTTCTTATTCTATGTTCATATATAGCTATACCTTTTTTGTCCAATTGATACTTTATATTTTCGAGAGTCTTTTTTCTATCGTCATGAAAAATAAGATTACATGCTTTGTATTTAAGTTCTTTTTCTAGTTGTTTGCGGGTATATCCAATCATAGAAAGATAACCAGCATTAGTGTATTGTATAGCGAAATCTTCATTAAAGTCTGTTATAAGTATACCACCTAAAACATTTTCTGATATCATCTCAAATTCTAAATTCTTTTGTTCCATTTCTTTTTCTAATTGTTTTGTTTTTGTGATGTCTACTGTTACACAACAAAGGTACTCTTTTCCATCAGGTTCTGTTATAACTTCTCCTTTATTTAAAACCCATACTATATTACAATTTTTTGTTATAACTCTGTATTCTAATTCAATAGTTTTATTTTTATGAAGTTGCTCAGAAATCTCCTCTTTTATCCTTTTTACATCATCTTTATGTATTAGATTGTAAAAATCGTTATTAAATAGTGTTTTTATTTCTTCTCTTGTATAGCCAAATAAATCTATAAATCCATCACTTAAAAAATTAAATTCATACCTTTCGCCAATCATACATTTTTGCACTCCTCCAGGTATGCTATTTGTAATAGAAGATATTTCCTTGTTTGTTTTTAATATGTGTCTTCGAGATTTATTATTTTTATAAAAAATATATATTATAAGTATAATAAATAACAAGAATACTTTAAAAATCAGAGAAAATGCTAATTGATTTATTTTATCAATATTTTTTCTTACAGTATATTGTGGTATTACAGAAAGCACATACCAATCATTTACACCAATTGGTGTATAAGTTGCATATCGCTTTTCTCCTTTATATTCATATGATGTAAAACCACTTTTGTTATTCTTTATATCCTCATATATTTTTTTGTAGCTATATTTTTCACCAAAAGAAGCTTTTTTAAATATATCATATATATTACTGCTAGATTTAATAAGATTATTTGTATGTGAAGATTTTAGAACAAATTGTCCACTAGATTCAAATATATCTATATATCCCTCACTATTAAAACTTGTTATATCTATAAATTCAGCTAGTTTATCATTGTAGTAAGAACCATACAAAATTCCAATCACCTTATTATTTTTTAATACAGGTGTAGCTATAACAAAAGTATCTTTTCCATCAATTGGAGATTTTACAACCTCAGATATATTGCTCTCTCCTCTAATTGCTTTCTTGAAATATTCGTAATTTGATACATCGATAGTTTTTCCATCACTAGTATGACTTGTCCCATTAGGAGATACAATAGATATTCTTTGAAAGTCAGATTCCTTTGATATTCTAGACAATAATGGAATTATTTCTTGATTATCTATAGTATCAAAATATGAAACCATATTTGATACACTTTTAATGAATGATAATGAACTATCCAATTTTATTTTTATAGCATTAGAGCTTTGAAGAGATATCTCCTTTAAATTAACTTCATTATTTTTTTCTTCTTGAACATTGGTTTTAAATGCAAAGTCAGAAAAAGAAATTATTGTAAATAAAAATATTAAAATAATACTCAGTATGCCCTTTAAAGATTTTGCTCTTATCATTTAATTGCCACCTCCCATTTAAGATTTATTGACTATATTTTATAGACTAATTTTTCAAATTCTTTAACTGGCAATGGTTTTGAAAAATAATATCCTTGAACAATATCACAATTTGCTTCTTTTAACATTTTTATTTGTTTTTTAGTTTCTATTCCTTCTGCAACGACACTTATTCCTAATTGCTTAATAAGAGAAACTATACTTTTTATAATAATTTGGCTTTTATCAACATCTTTTTCATCTATAAAAAATCCTCTATCTAATTTTATTACATTTAATGGAATATTTTTTAGCATATTTACAGAAGAGTATCCTGACCCAAAGTCATCCATTGAAATTATAAAACCAATATCTTGTAGATTTCTACTTACATCAAATAAAGTATCAGTATCTCCAAACATACTAGATTCAGTAATTTCAATTTCTATTAAATTATATGGTACTTTATATTTATTGCATACATCTACTATCTTTGAAGTAAAATCCTTTTTAAAAAAATCAACCCTTGAGAAGTTGACAGATATAGGTAATGGTGAAATACCCTTATCAAATAAAAATCTAATTTCCTTACAAGCTTGTTCTAATATATACATATCAATCTTTCTAATAAATCCATTTTTTTCAAATATAGGAATAAAATCTCCTGGATAGATGACTTCATTTTCTGTATATTGCCATCTTACTAGAGCTTCACTTCCACAAAATTTATCTAATTTAATATTATATTTTGGTTGTAAATACATTACGAATTGACCATTTTCAAGTGCATATTCCATTTCTTTTTCTATCTTATCTTCAAGTAGTAGCTTATCTCTTAGTTTATCGTTAAAAAAAGCAAAATTTACATCACTATTATTTTTTACTGAAGATTTTGCAAGTGAAGCTCTATCACTATACACACTTACAGGTAAAGTTTTATCTTTAATTTCATAAATTCCAAAAGATAAGTTTACAAGTTCAATATTCTCCATAATCTTTTTGATTGTATTTATTATATCTTCTTTTGTATTATATGTTAATAAGATATTAAAATTATCCGCACTCACACGAGCAAAGGTTTCATTATTATTAGTTAGTTCATCTAAAGTATTAGCTATATTTTTTAAAATTAAGTTCCCTTTTTTATGACCATAAATATCATTAATCGCTTTAAATTTATCGATATCAAATATAACCATTGCATATTTATTATTTTGTAAATCCTTTTTCAATAAATCTCTAACATCTAATTCAAACTTTCTCCAATTTGAATAACCAGTTACAAAATCTGTATATGCTATCTTTTCTATAGTTTTTTGACTCTTTGTCTTTGAATATAATATGTACATTATAATACCTAAAAATAAAAATGAAAGTATAATCCACCCAATAATTGTAACTATCATTAAATCATTCAGTTTTTTGGATACAACTATCTTTGGAACAAAAGATGCTATAAACCAATCATTAATTCCTAGAGATGTATATGCCATATAAAATTTTCCACCAGATTCTTTAACTTGTACTACACCTTGGTCTGACTTTTTCATATTTTTAAAAGTAAATCTCTTTTCAAAATTAATTTGGGATAGATTTGTAATATATGAGTTTAAATTTTTATGATAAGATGGAATAATTATATTACCATTACTATCACATATAAGTGAAAAACCCTCACCATTAAATGTGGAAATGGATAGGAATTCAGATATAAACTCAACATTATAATCAGCAGCAATCACAGCAACAATTTTACCTTTATTATATAAGGGTACAGCGTATGTCTCAGTAAGTTTTCCAGTAGCTTTATCTATTAATGGTTTTGATATATTAGATTTACCTTTAATGGCAAGTTTAAAATAATCTCTATCTGAAAAATCTGTTCCAAAAATTGCTTCAGCATAACCTTTCCCATTTGCTAAAATCATACCAAGATTATTATAATTACTGTTTTTGTTATATGATTTTAGCATTTTTAAAGTTTTTTCTAAATTAAAGCTCTCATCTGTCTCTAAAAGTTTAGAAATATTCTCTAATTTATCCAAATTACTTGTCAATTTACTATTGATAGCAATTTTACCTTCTGCACTAATTTCAGATAGGTAATTTTTTGTTTCAGATTCTAACACACTATCCATATTGCTCACATAAAAAAAAGCAAATATACTAAAAAAGGATAGCACTATAACTGCTATTAACATATTTTTTACTATTGGCCTACTGTTTTTCAAGTAGCTACACCTCACCCTCTTTAACAACCATAATTTAATTGATTCACTTTATTTTACTATTAATAACTCCTTTTTACAATTAAGTTTCATAAATTGTTAATAAAGGGCAATTTTTAAAAATAGTATTTATAAAGTGACAATATTTAAGGGTATAAATACATCAATAACATATTTAATTGTATTAACACTATAGATACTAATACAATTAAATATGCTACCGCTTATATTTATACCCATCGACATATAGCTTAAATAGCAATCTTTATTTTTCTAGACTTTCTCTTCTTATTGATGATTTTTTGAAATATTCTATCAATTTGCTTTTATCATTATTAAAAATAGCATCTTTTATCAAATTTACTTCTGACTCAAAATTTTCTATAGATTTTAGTAAATTATCTCTATTTCCTAAAAAAAGTTCACTCCATAAATCCTCATTCATATTTGCAATTCTAGTTAAGTCTCTATAACTGTCTCCAATAAATTTACCTGTGTCTCTGTCTTCTTCATCACTATTTATAAGAGCAACTGCCATGACATGAGGAAGTTGAGATGTAAAAGCTATAATCTCATCATGTTTCTGTGAAGTTAATTTTTTTACTCTTTTAAATCCTATATCTAGAATTAAGTTTTCAACCAATTCTAAATTTTTTATATTATTTCTACCCGTTGGAGTAATTATATAATTTGCTCCTTTAAAGACTTTTTCACTTGCGAAATCAATTCCCTTTTTTTCTCTACCTGCCATAGGATGCCCAAATATAAAATCTACATCATCTGGAATTATTTTTAATACATCATTAATTAGTGTTTCTTTTATTCCTGTAGTATCAGTAATTATAGCTCCTTTTTTAAAGAATCTTTTATTATTATTTAAAAAGTCTACAATTAATCTAGGATATATAGACAATATAATTAAATCAGCTTCCTTAAACAACTCTTTACCTGTAGTACTTCCTTTTTTTATGATTTTTGATTCTTCTGCTTTTTTTAAAGTTTCTAGGTCTACATCTATTCCAAATACATTTTCATATCCAGCTTTTTTTAGTGATTTAGCAAAAGAACCTCCTATAACTCCTAGTCCTACAATAACAATATTCATTATCTCTATTTCCCCCTAAATTATTTTTCTTTAAATTCAAATTTAAAATTATCACTTATTGCATTTGTAATATTATATATAGCATTATTTAATGATTTATCGTTTAAAATCTCAATATCAGAAAACTTTTTATAAAGGTTTATTCTCTCATCATAAAGATTGTATAATCTATCTTTGCCACTCTTTAATAAAGGTCTTGAATTAATATTTATATCTTCCAAAATTCTTTGCACAGGTCTATCAATAAAAATAATTATACCTGTCTCTTTTAGTATCTCCATATTGACATCTTTTTTTATTACACCACCACCAGTAGATACTACTGTTTTATCACTCATAGAAAGTTCTTTACATGCTTGAGTTTCATAGTCTCTAAAAACATCTTCTCCTTCTGAAAATAATTCTGCTATACTTCTTTTAGAAATTTCACTTATATAATCATCCATATCACAGAAACTACAATTATACTCTTGAGCTAGAAGTTTACCAATTGTAGTTTTTCCACTTCCTGGCATGCCTATTAATATTAATTTTTCTTTTAGTCTATTTGTCATAATAATTCCCCCTACAAAAACTCTAATTTTAATTCATTATATATAACATCTAAAATATCATTATCTATTTTTCTATCTTGCCAAATTTCCTGAGATTTTATTGCTTGACCTACTAACATATATAAACCATCACAAGTTTTCTTACCCATATTATTACCAATTTTCAAAAATTCTGTTTCTCCAGGATTATAAATTAAATCAACTAAGGTCTCAAAATTTTGTATAATTGATTTTGGCACTGGGGATATTCCTACATTAGGATACATACCTACTGGTGTAGCATTTAACATTATATTTCCTTTTATATACTTAAGTTCTTCATAGTCTATTAATATAGCTTTATCATTTAATAATTTTTTATTATCTTTTTTTCTAGTTGAAACATAAACTTTATCTACTCCAGAATCAAGAAGATATGTAAGAGCAGCTTTAGAAGCACCACCAGTTCCTAATATAACAGCTACTTTTCCCTGTACACCAATATTAGCCATTTTAAACATACTATCGAGACCAAAGTAATCTGTATTATAGCCATATAATATATTTTCTTTAAGTAAAATTGTATTAACTGCCCCTATGCGTTTTGCTTCTGGTGATATGAAATCTAAATATTTCATAATACGTTCCTTATATGGAACAGTAACATTTACTCCTTGTATTCCTAATAATTTTATAGCACTATCTAACTTTGATATTTCTTCTTTTGATATTTCAAAATTTTTATACGCACTTTCAATATTTAATATCTCAAATATTCGCTTATGGATTTGAGGTGAAACACTATGAGAAAGTTTTTCACCTACTAGACCAAAAAAATTCATCTTTGCACCTCCTAATAATTACAATTAAATAAAGAATTCTATTTCCTATTCAATTTTATTTTTATATACACCTATAAATTTAAAATATGCTGTATTATGTTCTATCAATTCTAATAAATTATACACTTTTGGATTATATATAGAACATTCAAAATCTATATAAAAGAAATATCTCCATGAAGCATTCTTCATAGGTCTTGATTCTATTTTTGTCATATTTATATTATTTTCAGCAAAGTATCCAAGTACTTTATATAGTTTTCCTGCTTCATGTTCAACAGAAAATACTATGCTCATCTTATTTGACCCTTCATCAATGTGTATCTGATTACTAATTACCACAAATCTGGTGTAATTATTCGCAATGTCATTTATACAAGGGCTTATTATTTCTAATCCATAAATATTTGCTGCTTTTTTACTCGCAATTGCTGCTTTTGTTTTATCTTGAAGTTTTTTTACAAGCTCAGCACTTGTTGCTGTGTTATTAAATGGTATCAATTTCCAATCGCTATTCTGTTTTAAAAATTCACTACTTTGTCCTATCCCTTGTGGATGAGAGTATATTTCTCTAATGTCTTCAATTTTTGTACCTTCTATTCCAATTAAATTTTGGTCTATTTTTATACATTCTTCTCCAACTATATAAAAACCATATTTTCTTAAAAGGTCGTAAGTTTCAGAAATAGCTCCTGTAGATGAATTTTCTATAGGTATTATTCCATAATTTATTTCTTTGTTCTTAAGTGCTATAAAAACATCTTCGAATTCTTTAAATTGTTTTTTAGATATTTTTTTGTTAAAGAATTTGTTTAGTGCTTCTTCTGTGAATGAACCTGATATTCCAGGAAACCCTACTAGGATATTTTTTTTATTAATTTCATATTTTAAACTTTTATATTTATCGATATTTGACAAATCAAATTTCTCATTTGATGAATTTAAACTACACTCAAATTTTTCTTTTCTATCATTATCCATTAGTCTTTTTTGTAATCCTCTACTAATTTCCATTATAGAATTAAAAAATTGTATTGTTTCTTGAGAATATGCTTTATTATCCAAATTATCTACAGCTTTACTTAGTACCTTTTCTTCTCTATCTTTTTGAAATATAGTAGCATTATTTTTCATTTTATGTTTAGCAATCTCAAGAACTGTATTCATTCTCTTTTCAAATAATTGAATAAGCTCTTTGTCTATGTCGTCAATTTCATTTCTATATCTTGTTAAATCCTCCATTATTATCGTCCTTTCATCAAATCAAAAATTCCAATAGCTGTTACTGCTTCTATCACAGGTACTGCTCTTTGAACTATACAAGGGTCATGTCTACCTTTAATAGATAAAATATCATCTTTTTTGTCTTTTATATTAATTGTGTTCTGTTGAATGCTAATTGATGGTGTTGGCTTTACTGCCACTTTGAAAATTATTGGCATTCCAGTTGTAATACCTCCAATAATTCCTCCATTATTATTTGTCTTACTCTTAACTTGATTACCTTCATAGTACATTTCATCATTACTTTGAGAACCATACATATCTGTAAGTCCAAAACCTAAACCAAACTCTACACCTTTTATAGATGGAACAGAAAACAATAAATGTGATAGAGTAGATTCAACAGAGTCAAAAAATGGATTCCCAATGCCTACATTAGTTCCCACTACTGCACATTCAACTATCCCGCCAACTGAATCTCCTTGATTCTTTGCATCTATAATAGTATCCCTCATAACTTTTTCCTTTGATAAATCAATTAAAGGCAACTCTAAAGTTTGTAAATTTATTAATTGTTGTTTTGAGATATTTACATAATCAAAACTCATATCTTCTATATCTTTAATTCTTTTTATATGTGCTCCTATCTCTATTCCTTTTTGCGATAGAATCTGTTTACATATAGCTCCACAAAATACTAATGGAGCTGTTATCCTCCCTGAAAAATGACCTCCTCCCCTGTAGTCATTAAACCCAGAATATCTTACATACCCTGTATAATCTGCATGTCCTGGTCTCATTAAATTTTTAAGTTCTCCATAATCTTTTGAACGAGTATCACTATTTCTTATTATTGCACATAGTGGAGTTCCTGTAGTTCTCCCATCAAAGTAACCACTTAAAATTTCTGGTATATCACTTTCATTTCTTGAAGTAGAGATAGAATTTTTCCCAGGTGCCCTTCTCTTCATTTCTTTGTCAATCTTATCAAGGTCAAGTTCAATTCCAGAAGGAAGACCATCTATATTTATACCTATGGCATTTCCATGAGATTCTCCAAAAATGGATATTTTTAAATTATTTCCCCATATTCCACTCATCAATTCGCCCTCCTAACATCTCAAAATCTTTAAAAAAATGTGGATAAGATTTAGATACACACTCAAAATCTTTTAATACTATTGGTTTGTCACATCTACAAGAAGCTATTGCAAGTGTCATTGCAATTCTATGGTCTTTATGACTCCATACTTCTACTCCACCATTTAGCTTACTTACTCCATCAATTATTAAACTATCCTCTTTTTCTTCTATATTTGCTCCAAGTTTACTTAACTCGACACTTATTGCATGAAGTCTATCACATTCTTTGATTCTAAGCCTTCCAGCATTCATTATTGTAGTTCTTCCTCTACTTAAAGCAGCTACTACAGATAAAACTGGTATTATATCTGGACACTGAGATGCATCTATTAAAGTACTATTTAAGCAATTAACTATGCCTTTTATTTTTTCATCTTCTCTTAAAATATCCATACCCATTCTAGATAGAATATCAATAACTTCACTATCACCTTGAAGAGAATCTTCTTTAAGGTCTAGTATATTAATATCGCCTCCAATAGCATCTGCTGATAAATAAAATGCACCTTGAGAATAGTCACCTTCAACCTTATAATCTCTAGCTTTATATGTTTGATTTCCTTTTATAATAAACTCTTTATAATCATTATTTACAATCTCTATTCCAAAATCTTTCATAGTTGAAAGAGTTAAATCTAAGTATCCTTTAGATTCTAGCTCAGTTGTAATTAATATTTTTGAATCATTGTCTAATGTAGGTAAAATAAACAATAAACCTGTTATAAACTGAGAGCTTATATTCCCTTTTACTTTAAATTCATCTGGCTTAAGTTTTCCTGATATGACTAAATCCAGTTGATTTTCTTTATAGCTATATTCTATATTTTGTCTATCAAAAATCTCATAATAAGTATCAAGTGGTCTTTTACCAAGATTTCCCCTACCTACAAATCTTTTTATTCCATCAAATGCTAGTGATATAGGTACTAGAAATCTTAAAGTGGAACCTGATTCATTGCAATCTATTGTCAATTTAGATTGATTTAGCTGGTTTTCTTTATTTAAAATTGCTTCTTTAGAAAAAATACCTGTAACTTCTAAAATGTCTTCCTTCTTTTCTATAATAGCTCCAAGTGATGTCATTGCCCTTATAGTAGCTATAATATCATCAGAAAAATCTATATTAGAAATTCTACTTTTTCCATCACTTAAAGATGAACAAATAACAGCCCTATGTGCCATGCTTTTTGATGGTGGGATTTTTACATCTCCAGACAATCTACTTGGATATATTTTTAAACTTCCCATCATTTTACCTCCTGAAAAAATTTAGAAGTAGTATTATATATAATACTCTCTCCAATGTTCTTTAAAAGTATTATTTTTAATGTATCACCTAGATTCTTTTTATCAAGAGATATTGCATCTATTATAGACTTGTTATCTCTTAAATCAATTTCATAAGGTAAATCATAATTTATTAAAATTGATTTTATAAGCTCTGATGTACCTATCTTTGTAATTCCTCTTTTTTCACTTTCTAAAGTTATCTTATACATACCTATACCAACAGCTTCACCATGAGTATACCCAGAAAAATTGTAATATGTCTCAATAGCATGACCTAATGTATGCCCAAAGTTTAGAAGCATTCTATCTCCAAAATCTCTTTCATCCGCTTCAACTACTGTTTTTTTAATAAGGCAACACTTATGTATAATGTATTCTATATGTTGCATTACTTCTTCTCTATTTTTTAGACTTAAAAGCTTATCGAAAAAAGTTTTGTCTTTTATACATCCATATTTTATAACTTCTGCCATACCATCTCTATAAAATTTTTCTGGAAGTGACAACAATACATTTGGGTCAATAAATACAGCTTTAGGCTGATAAAAACTTCCTACCAAGTTTTTTCCTCTTTCAAGGTCAACTCCAACTTTTCCACCTACAGAACTATCAACTTGTGCTAATAGAGATGTTGGAATTTGAACAAAATTTACACCTCTTAAAAAAGTTGCTGCTACAAATCCACCTAAATCTCCTATTACCCCTCCTCCTAAAGTAATAATCAAATCTTTTCTAGTTAACTTAAAGTCAAGTAGGCTATCATATATTTTAGGAAGAGTATTAAATGACTTTGTTTCTTCTCCAGCTTTTAATATTATAGCTTTTGTTTCAAAGCCAGATTCATTTAAATTATTTTTTACTTCATTTAAATATAGTTTTGATATATTTTCATCAGTTACAATAAAAATCTTATTTCCAGAATATATTTTTTTTATTTCTTTACCTATATCTTTTAATATATTTTTTTTAATAAATATATTATAGCTATTCTCTTTTAAATCTACTAATAATTTTTCTTCCACATTTAACCATCCTTTTATAGATTATATTTCTCTTCCAACTGCTAATGCGACAGTTTTTAATTCACTTATTAATTCTTCATATTCATTTGGTTTAATTGATTGTTTCCCATCGCAAAGTGCATGTGCTGGGTCATTATGAACTTCTATTATAAGACCATCTGCTCCAACTGCAATTGCTGCTTTAGATAGAGAATCTACCATCCATGATTTCCCTGCTGCATGACTTGGGTCAACTATTACTGGTAAATGACTAAGCTTCTTTACAGCCAAAATTGCACTCAAATCTAAAGTATTTCTCGTATATGTTTCAAAAGTTCTTATACCTCTTTCACAAAGTACTACATTTTCATTTCCTCCAGCCATTATATACTCAGCTGACATTAACCACTCTTCAATTGTAGCAGATAATCCTCTTTTTAAAAGTATTGTTTTATGTGTTTTTCCTAATTCTTTTAATAAATCGAAGTTTTGCATGTTTCTAGCTCCAACTTGAATTACATCTACATTTTCTTCGAATATCTCTATATCTTGTGTTGACATTATTTCTGTAACTATAGGAAGACCTGTTTTTTCTTTTGCTTTCTTTAATAAGTCTAGCCCATCGTATCTTAATCCTTGGAAAGCGTATGGTGATGTTCTTGGTTTGAATGCTCCTCCTCTCAAGAACCCTGCTCCTGATTTTTTTACATCTTCAGCAATAGATACTATTTGTTCTTCTGTTTCAACAGAACAAGGACCAGCTATCATAGCAATTTTTTTTGAACCAATTTCTATCCCATTAACATTTATTATAGAAGGTTCTGGATGAAACTTTCTGTTTGCCTTTTTAAAAGGCTCTACTACATGCATAACTTTTTCAACTATTTTATTTGCTTCGATTCTTTTTGCATCTATTTTACTAGTATCTCCAACTAATCCTAACACAGTTAGTTCTGTCCCATCTATGGGATTAACTTCTACTCCTTCTCTTCCAATGGCTTCTATTAACTTCTTAACTTCACTTTTATCTGCTCCCATTTTTAATACTACTATCATTTTTACTACCTCCCAATATTATAATTTTATATTTAAAATAAAAAAGAGAACTCACTAATGAGTTCTCTAAAATAATCTATTAAGCATTAAATTTTATATGAGTATATAAAATAATCATTTTTATAAAATTTACTTATGCTCAAAATCATTAAAACAAGGCCTCACCAGAAAGGAACTACATGTATTTTTGTAAAAGAAATAGCCAGCGCTAAAATAAAAGCCCCAGAACATAAAGTAATAAAAGCTATAAAGTTTTGCTGTTAGTTCTTTTAATATCCCTTTCATAGTATTCTCCTCCATTTTTATAATTTATTATTCTTCTTGTTTAATAATTATAGCAAAGAAAATATAATTGTCAATATTTTCTATAAATATTTTCAATTTAAAATATTTTTTTATTTTCTTAAATTAGCTTCTTAATTGTTGTATTTTTACAAAATCATTTAAAAATCATCTGCTCTTTACAATAGTTTTTTTATTTTAAATATTACAATTCCAACAAAAATTATACATAACATAAAGAGTAAAGTTGCTGGATATCCATAGACCCAATTTAATTCTGGCATATATCTAAAGTTCATTCCATATATACCAGTTATAATTGTAAGTGGTGCAGATATAGCCGTTAGTAAAGTTAATTTTGTAATTAAATGGTTTGTTCTCTCACCTACTCTAGAAGAGTAGATATCTAAGAGTTTATCTGCTAATTCTCGCGTTGATAATGCAAAATTATATAATTTATCAATGCCAAAATCTATACCTTGAAAATTTTCAAGATTATATTTTTTTACATTGGAATACTTCAAATACCTTATATTTTCTTTTACTATTCTGTCACCAATATATAAAAGAGGTCTTGTATTCTTAACTATAGTCCTTGTTAGTCCTCTTACATCACTTATTCTAGATACATGATTTTTATGAATATTATCCATCATCTCATCTTCTATTTGAAGAATTAGCTCTTCAACTTTTTCCAAAGATTCAAAGCCATTTTTTATAACTTCTCTAAAAATCAAATAGTTTATTTTAAATAAGTTTATAACTGGATTTTTTTCAAGTTGAGAATTTTTAAAAATAATACTTTTTACAAATTCAAATAAAAAATGTTGCTCATTTACTACAACCAATATAAAATTATCTGATAAATACATATTTACTTCTTCTATAGCAGCCTCTCCATCCCTTAATTCAAATGTATTTAAACTCAAAAAATCGTAATTATCAAATAAATCAAGTTTTGTTATTTCATCAAATTTAAGACAATCATTAAAGGTTATCTCATCTATATCTAAGATTTCTTTCAGCAATTTTAAATTTTTTGGAGAACTTAGTATAAGATAAGAATTTTCTGCTGTATAAAATTTTTCACTAAAGTCTTCAATAATTTCTCTTGTATTTAAATTCAGTATATACATACATCTACTCCTAAACTTCTATTTGCTTTTCAAATATTTTCTATAAACATTATTGTAATTATTTTACACTATTTTAATAATTATTATTTAATATTTATATTAAATTTATTATAAGACAAGTGTTAAATATTTTTATTATTTAATCAAAATATTTAATATGAATTGTCCCTTGTATTTATTTTAAATCATATTTCATATTATTAATACTAAAAAATTATTGATACTAAAAAACTAAAAAATAAAATGTATATGCTAAACTGACGCACATACACTTCATTCTTATTTTAACTAAATTATATAATTATAATATACATTAAATATCCAATCTAATAATCAGTATACATAACATCTATTCATCATTTAATCTATATCCTACACCAACCTCTGTAATTATATACCTTGGGTCAGCAGGTTGCTTTTCTATTTTTCTTCTTAATGTTGCCATAAAAACCCTTAAAGACTTAGTTTCATTTCCAATAATACTACCCCATATTTCTTTTATTATAAAATTATGAGTAAGTACTTTTCCATGATGTTTTGCAAGTAAAGAAAGAATATTATATTCAATTGGTGTCAAATGGACTTCATTATCGTCAACTATAACTCTTCTTTTATCAAAATCAATAAATAATTTATCTACTTCAAAAGTAGATTTAATTTCTTCTTTTTGGTGCAATTCCATCTGTGAATGTCTAAATGCTACTCTAACTCTAGCCAATAGTTCTACTATCGAAAATGGTTTTGTTAAATAATCATCCGCTCCTGCATCAAATACTTCTACCTTTTCTCTATCCTGCTCTCTTGCAGAAACTACAATTATTGGTATCTTTGAAAATTGTCTAATAGCTTTTATCACCTCTATTCCATCCATATCTTCTAACCCTAAATCTAAGAGAACAACATCTGGAGAATATGAAACAGCAATCGATATTCCTTCTTTACCAGTTATAGCTTCTTTGACATCATAATCTTGTGTCAAAAGAGCTGTAGATATAAATTTTCTTATTGTCTTATCATCCTCTACTAATAATATAAGTTTTTTACTCATTTCTTCCTCCAAAAATAAATTTCAAAATTTAATACTATTCATTTTCCTTAGGCAAACTAAACTTAAAAGTTGAACCTTTATCTCTATTATTTTCTACCATAATTTCACCTTTATGAGCTTGAATTATTGACTTACAAATTGATAACCCAAGTCCAACACCTTTTCTAGAATCCTTAGAGCCTTCTTCTCCTGTAAAAAATCTATCAAAAACATGCTTTTTCAATTCTTTTGATATACCAGGACCATTGTCAGATACTTCAAACCAAACATAATCTTCTTCTTCATACACATTTATATTTATCTTACAATCTTCTTTTGAATATTTTAAAGAATTATCTATTAAATTAATTAAAACTTGCTCTATCAATTTTGCATCCATAGGAACAAATAGTATCTGTTCTGGTATATTAATATCTATAATAGCATTCTCAATTCTTTTTTTTATTTTTTGCAATGCTTCTGAAATAACCTCTTCAACAAGTTCAGAGTGTTTTTTGACTTCTAATTTTCCTTCATCTATTTTAGTCATACTAAGTAAATTTTCAACAAGCCTTATTAACCATTGAGTATCTTCATACACACCACTAAGTAATTCATCTACTATATCTTGACCTATAGTACCCTTATTTTTTATAATCGTACTTACTGCTCCAGATATTCCTGCTAATGGAGTTCTAAGGTCGTGAGAAACTGCTCTTAGAAGATTACTTCTTAACCTTTCTCTCTCTATTTCAAGATTGGTATTTTCTTTTGCTTCTGACAAGATTTCTCTATCAAGAGCTATTGCCATTTGAGCGATTATTGTTTCAATTAAATTTATGTCTTCTGCATCTAACTTTGAATCAACACATGATACTCCAACAACTCCCAAAGTTAAATTCATACCTACAATTGGTATATAATACCCCTTTGAGCCTGGAAGCGTATCTGTATCACTACCTGCCACGGTTGAATTGGATAAAACCCAACTTGCAACAGCTTTTTCATCATCACTATCTAAATCATTTTTATCTTTATTAGAAGTATTTTTTTTATATAACTTTGATTTTTTATACTTATCTACACTTAAATAACAAACTACATCTCTACTTAGGCTAAGAGACAAAAGTTCTATCCCCTTATTTACTATATCATCTTTATTTGATAACCTTAAAAAGCCCTTTATTATTTGGTATATCATTTTTGTATTTTCTTCTCTCTTAGCAGCTGTTTCTGCTTCATGTTGTACCTTAGATGTAAGTGTACTAGTTATTATACCAACTATTGAAAATACAACTAATGTAACTATATAATTTGAATTAGCTATTGATAATGTGTATATTGGTGCTGTAAAAAAATAATTTAATAATATTATATTTAATACAGAGCTTATTATACCTGTACTATATCCCTTAGTCCACATTGAAACTAAGACTACTCCTAACATATATATTAAAAGTATATTTTCTCTTATAAATCCCAGACTTTGCACTACATATGCTAAGATACTTACCATTAGGGTAACAATCATAAGTTTGATAAAATCAATCTTACTAATTTTAAATTTTGATTTTATTGATAGTTTATCTTTTCTAGGCTTATATTTAACTTCTGAAGAAAATTTATAGGGGATTATATGTATATCTATATAATCCACTTCGTCAATTAATTTGTCAACTATATCTTTTTTAAATTTTTTATTAAACTTTTTATTATTTGAATGATTTCTACCTATTACAATTTTTGTTACATTTCTAAGCTTTGCAATCCTAAGTATCTGTTCAATTACATCTTCACCATGTAAAACAATTATTTCACCACCTAATTTCTTGGCAAGTTTTAAATTGTTTTGTAATTGTTTTTGCTCTTGTAGAGATAACCTTGCCGTGTTTGGAGTTTCAACATATAAAGCTATCCATTTTGCAAATGTGCTATCTGACATTCTAGATGCAGTTCTAATAACTTTTGCAGAAGATGGAGATGGGCTTATACATGCAAGTAACGTATCTGATGTAGGTATTACACTTACATCACCTTTTGACAGTCTAGTCATCTGAACTTCTTTATTTACTCTTTCTGCTGTCTTTCTAAGGGCAATCTCCCTAAGTGCAACTAAATTGTCTTTTATAAAAAAATTATCTTTTGCTCTAATTGCTTGTTCTTTCTTATATATCTTACCCTCATTGAATCTTTCAAGAAGTACATCAGGTTCAACATCTATAAGTTCCAATTGTGTATTTGTATCTAAGAACTTATCTGGTATAGTTTCTTTAACTGATACATTTGTAATTATTTCAACAATGTCATTTAGACTTTCTAAGTGTTGAACATTTACAGTAGTATATACATTTATACCTGCTAACAATAATTCTTCTATATCCTGCCATCTTTTTGTGTGCCTCAACCCAGTAACATTAGAATGAGCAAACTCATCTACCAATATAACTTCTGGCTTTCTTACCAAAGCAGTATCTAAATCAAATTCTTTTAGTTTTATAGATTTATATTCCATCTCCTTCACAGGAAGAATTTCTAATCCCTCAAGTAAAGCTAATGTCTCTGGTCTTGTGTGCGGTTCAATATATCCAACTACTACATCTACACCTACTTTCTTCAAGTTTTGTGCAGATTCCAACATAGAATAAGTCTTTCCTACTCCTGCTGCATAACCAAAAAATATTTTTAATTGACCTCTATTCAATTTATTTTCTTCATTTTTAATTTTTTCTAACAGTATATCAGGATTTGGTCTGTCCATTAAACAACCTCCTTACACCTTTCATTATTATTATATTATCAATTTTGGTATAAAATTGTAGTTAAAATGTATTTTTAATGATTAAGATTATGTAAAGATTTAAATATGTACTATTAACTAAACAATTAAAATACTTAATAAATACAATTAGCAAATAACTTTAGGGGTTTCATATACATGATTCGGATTTTATACATAAAAAATAAAGCAAAACACTTCAAATGAATGGTATGTGTTTTGCTTTATTTAGCGTTTTATTTTAATATGTTTAGTTTTAATTGCTAATAAAGCTCAAAAGGATGTCTCCATTATTTGTATAAGTTGTAAGTTTCTTTGAACCATTATGTTTATCATTAGGCAAATTACTTTTTCCCTTTTTTATATAGTTTGATATAAAAAAATCATCATAAGAACCCGTTAGCGTTCCACCTATATTACCATTTTTCGTTTCAAGTTCTATAGAGTTTCTTGCATCAAGCTCTTTTAATTCAATATTTCCATTGTTAACCTTTATATCTACTGAACTTAAAAATGATAATTGTGATATTTCTATATCTCCATTAGATGTTTTTAGGTTTAGATTTTCTAAAGATTCATTGGGTATCCACATTTTTATTGTGCTATTTTCTATTGAAGTTTTTCCACCTATATAATCACTCCAGTCCTTATTAGTGATATATTTAATTGACAATCTATTTTTTTCAGATAAATCAATCATATAATATTCTTTTTCACTCTCATAATAAGAAATATGAATTTGTTTATCTGAGGATGGAAAAACCTCAATTTTTCTATCTTTTATGTCAACTTCTATATTATCTATATCTAACATAGAGTATCTCTTTTTCTCATAAGTAATATCTGTAGAAGAACATCCCACTAAAGTATTTGATAATACAATTAATATACTTAAAAGACTAAATAATTTTTTAAAGTTTTTTATCATTTGTAATCTCCTTGTTAAATAGCTTTCTTCTTCAATACACTCAAGCAAAGATATGCTAATAGGAAACTACCTATTGAACAGATTCCAATATGTAACAATGGATTGCTATTGAACATAATAAGCTTAAAAAAGTCTGCTAATATACTACGCAAAGGTTGTATAGGAATAAATGTACATATGATAGCTATAAGAACAATATCTGTTAGCCATCCATACCAATAAGCTTGCATGGACAATAATAAATGTAAAAATATAGACACTAACAATAGGAAGATAAATTGCTGAAAAAAAGCAATAAATGTCCCATTTTGCCACCAACCACATAATTCTAATAAATTTATTACCGTTTGAGTTTGATTAATAGGGTCTATTACAAGGTGGATGAAAGTATTTATCAAAGATACCAATAAAGCAGTAATAATATATGTTATAAAACTTCCCCAAAAGTAATATTTTTTAGTTGCATTTAAATATATCAGCTTGCTGAAATTAAAATATACAATAAAAAATGGAATTATTAATATATAAATATAAGTATAATTTCCACGACTTATAGCTATTTTTGCATCACTAGATGTACTGGATAATAGCACTACTAAAATTGTAATAATAAATCCAACAAAACTACTTGCAAAATTACGTTTTACAATTGTTAAAACTGGCTTCATATTAAATTACCTCCTTTCTTCCAACCATATGAATAAAAAAATCTTGGAGAGACATTTTTTCTATATTAAGACTATTAGAATTAATAGCTAAATCAAAAATATGTCTTGTCAAAAAACCTCCAACTTGTTCATATCCAATTATATTTAAATCTTTAGTAACTTCTTCTACTTCTTGTTTTGGTCCACTTACGCTATATGCTTTATCCTTAATAGCTTGTAATGTATCAAAAAAACATAATGAGCCCTTATCAATAATAATCAACTTTTGCATAACTTTTGCAATTTCATCTATTATATGAGTAGAAACAATGATAATTCTTGGTTTCCGAGAAAAACTTTCTGTTAATAAAGAGTAAAATTCTGTACGCATAATTGCATCAAAACCAAGTACTGGTTCATCTAAAAGAATTACTGGTTTATTACTTGAAAGGCAAATAATAGTAGAAACCATAGTTTTCATTCCCAATGAAAGCTTATTGAACTTTTTACTTCCATCCAATTCAAATCGTTCCATCATTTCAATTGCAAATTGATTGTCAAAAGAAGGATTTAATTCTCCTGCTATTTGGATAAGTTTTTTTACAGGAAGATTAAAATGTTTTGCAAAGTTGTCAATATAACTGACACTAGTATCCATTGTTGCAGTACTAATAAAACCTCTATTTACATAAATACTTCCACTAGAAATATTCTGATAACCTGCAATAGATTTTAAAAGTGTGGTTTTTCCAGCACCATTTCTTCCCAGCAAGCAATATATTCCATTTGCTTGAATTTTACATGTAAAATCTCTTAAAACAACTGTTTCTTTGTATTTCTTCGTTACTTTTTTTAATTCTATCATAACTTGTTATCCTCTCTAATCTTTATTTCTTATACCATTGTGACTTATGTCAACAGATGATATAATGTATTATAAACTTTTGTGTTGCAAAAAGGTCAAGAGGTGAATGAATGAAAAATTACTTTTCGATTAAGCAAGCTGCAGAAATTGTAGGTATGACTAGTGAAACACTACGTCACTATGACCGTATTGGTATTGTAAAACCTTGTTACAGAGATGAATCATCTGGTTATAGATACTATTCTGAACAAGAACTTGTAAAATTACAAACTATAGAATTACTTAAAGCAATGGATTTTACATTAAAAGAAATTGGAGATATATTACAACTTGATAACCTACATAAAGTTATTGAAGCTCTAAAACAAGCTGAAGAAAATGCAAATAAGAAAATAGCTTATCTCCAATATGCAAAAGAAAAAATTAAACGTGCTTACACAGATTATGAAAACAAGCTAAATAATATTGACACTAAAAAAGATGATTTTTTTGTAATGCATATTCCCAAAAGAGTTATTCTTGTTTCCAATAGCATGGAACATGCATCATTAAAAAATTTATGGAACTATCATGAACATTTCTATAATCAACTTGATACATCATTAGAATCACAATTCTTATTTGAGGATATGGCAGGTATTATTACAACTCCAGAGAAATCTAGGTTATTTGCTATTTGTTTAAAGTATCCCTCTATAGAAGAATTAACTATATTACCAGAAGGGAATTACTTATGTGCAAACTGTACAGAAGAAAATAAAGATACAGTCTTAAGAGAATTGCTACATAAGCTAAAAATAGAATCGAATATATATCCAAATGTAATTGTACACATAATATCTGTAACTGGAATTTTACAATGGAATTATCAGATACAGATATTGCTAAATTAAAATAACTTATTCAAACCTTGTAAAATATATAATAAGAACTAATTATATAAAATAAGATTTTTCCATATAAAAAAGTGGTATAACATTTATAAGTGCTATACCACTTTTTAGTAAATCTAAAAGGATTTTATCCTAATCATTAAATAATTATTTTATTGTAAATTAAGTATTTCCATAAACTCATCACCTGTAATAGTTTCTTTTTCTAATAAATATTCAGCAAGTTCATGAAGTTTTTCAATATTATTTTCTAAAATTTCAGTTGCATTTTTGTGGCAAGTTTTTATTATTCTAAATACTTCTTCATCAATTTTAGCAGCAGTGTCTGAAGAACAAGCAAGAGAAGTATCTCCTCCTAGATATTGATTACTCACTGTCTCAAGAGCAACCATATCAAATTCTTCACTCATACCAAGACGAGTAACCATAGCTCTTGCAATTTTGGTAGCTTGCTCTATATCATTTGAAGCACCTGATGTACAACTATTAAAAATAATCTCTTCAGCAGCACGGCCGCCTGTAAAGGTAGTTATCTTATCGATTGCTTCTTCTTTAGACATAAGCACGCTCTCATCTTCTGCAACTTGCATAGTATAACCCAATGCACCTGAAGTTCTAGGTATTATAGTAATCTTATGGACAGGAGCAGAATGTTTTTGCATAGCAGCAACAAGTGCATGACCTATTTCATGGTATGCTATAATTTTCTTTTCCTTGTCTGAAATCACAGCTCCTTTACGCTGATATCCAGCGATTACAGTTTCGACAGATTCATCAAAATCCTGTTGTTCAACTATATCTCTACCAGATTTAACAGCTAAAAGCGCTGCTTCATTAACAATATTTGCAAGTTCTGCACCTGATGCACCTGATGTAGACCTAGCAACTGCATTATAATCTATATCTGAGCTTACATTTACATTTTGAGCATGTACCTTTAATATAGCTTCACGTCCTCCAAGGTCTGGAAGTTCGACTGGTATACGTCTATCAAATCTTCCTGGACGAAGTAATGCTTTATCAAGGCTATCAGGTCTATTTGTAGCGGCAAGTATTACTACACCTATTCCACCATCAAAACCATCCATTTCACTTAATAATTGATTTAAAGTTTGCTCACGTTCATCATTTCCACCTAAACCACTTCCATTATCACGCTTTTTACCAATAGTATCAATCTCATCTATAAAGACTATACATGGAGCTTTTTCTTTTGCTTGTTTAAATAAATCACGTATTCTAGATGCTCCCATTCCTACAAACATCTCAACAAACTCAGAACCAGATATTGAGAAAAATGGAACATTTGCTTCTCCTGCTACAGCTTTTGCAAGGAGCGTTTTTCCTGTTCCTGGAGGTCCTACTAAAAGTGCACCTTTAGGCATCTGTGCTCCTATCTTTTTGTATTTTTCTGGATTGTGTAAGAAATCTACTATTTCACTTAAAGCTTCTTTTGCCTCATCTTGACCAGCAACATCATCAAATCTTTTTCCACTTTGAGCAGATACGTACATTTTGGCATTGCTCTTTCCAAATTGCATACTGTTGCCACCCATTCGCTTTTGCATTGATTTCATCATTAAATTACCAAATAGCATAAGAATACCTATAGGTATTATCCATGTAACTAAAATGCTTAAAAGTGGTGAGTTTTCCTTAGGAATAACCTTATTAAACTCCACTTTTGCATTTTTTAACCTATCTACCAATTCTGGGTCATCCATTCTACCAGTTATGTATATATTCTTATCCTTACTACTAGATGGACTTATTGCTATTCTATTATTTTCTATCTCAACAGATTTGACCTTTCCTGTGTCTAACATTGTAAGAAACTTTCCATAGTCAATCTCAACCATTTTTTTATCCATTAGACTTGGAAATATTAAAGCATTTAAAAACATTACTACTATTATTATAATTGTATAATAATAGAGCCCAGACCTTTTTTGTGGTTTATGTTCATCCATAATTTTATTCTCCTTTAAATTATTTTTTATGTTGTTTGCAATCAATGTAAGTTAAAAGCTTATTTAACTTCTCTAGACCTTCTATTATATCTTCCATATCCTGCAATTTTTCACTAGTCATATTTTCAAAATAATCATCAAAGATACTGCTTGAAATACTCTCTTGTATATCTAATGATTTATTTGTAACTTTTACTTTTACAATTCGCTGGTCTTCCATATCTCTTATACGATTTAAAAAACCATTTTTTTCAAGTCTCTGACATATTACTGATACATTACTGTTTGTCATATTTAAATTTTTTCCTAAATCACTTATTTTTTTCTCTCCATGTTCACATAGTTCTGACAAAATCAAAGCTTGCACTGCTGTAATACCAAGTGGTTGATAAAACTGGCTCAATAAAGTTGCAAATTTGATATTTATATCTCTAGTCAATTCCAATAACTCTTTCTTAAAACTTATCTCATCCATACAAACTCTCCCTACGAAAATGCTTTATTTTACTGATTATTAACCTTAGGTTTAAGTGTATCTCACAAGCAAATACTTAATACTATAATATTTAATGTATTAAATATTATAGTATTAAGTATCTATTGTCAATTACAATATTGTAACTTCAGTTATAAATCTCTTTTCTTATTGTTATTTAATTTGATACAATATATTTTCAATAAAATTTAATGAGAAATCGATTTATATATTTTACACCGATTTCTCACTTTTTAATCTCATTACAACTAATTATCTCAAATATAGTATGACTAAAAATCAAAATATAAATTAATAAATAGTGCAAAAATTTAATTCTTTATTATCATATCATGTACAAAATCAAAACTACCTTTATCAGCACCTAAGGTTGTTTCCATAATATAAACAAAAGCCTCTGTTTTTTGTAACATTTCATCTTTATTCCAATTAAACATCGACTCATCAAATATACACTCAGAAGAAGCAATCAAAAACTCTATTGTTTCTTTTGGATACTTTGTATTGAATACTCCTTCTCTTGCTCCTTGTTCTACTATCTCTGCTAAGATTGGTGTAAAGTTTAGAATAGTTTTAACTATTGTCTTTTGATGCATTTCTGCATTGTTTGGTAAATGAAATTGTTCAATTACTTTTTCTTTACTATTTCCAACACTGGGTCTTTGAGACATCAATATCTGAAAAAATTTTTCAAGTACTGGAATTTCTGGATTTAAAGCAATTTTCTTTGCCATATTTATATCATTATCTATAATTCTAGTTATAATTGCATCCATTACTTCTTCTTTTGATTTAAAGTAGTAATAAAAAGTCCCCTTTGCAATTCCAATTTCATTTAAAATATCATTTATAGTAGTTTTTGAATATCCTTTAGTGCAAAAAAGCATTTCAGCTGTATCTAATATTTCAGCTTTACGTTCTTCAGGGTCTTTTACGATTCTCATATGTTTTCTCCTTTCAACAGACCGTCAGTCGGTTTGGTTTTATTATATAAAACTACTCTTATAATGTCAAATTTTTTTTAAAATAATAAGGTATAAAGAATCATTAAGATTATCTCTATACCTATAGTTTTCTATATCTTATTTAATTAGTTTTTATATAACATCTCAAATTTATTGTAGTAGATAGTTTTTTATCCAATTTCTAAACAATAACTCAGAATGTTTTTTCCATTTGACTGTTGGCTCTTGTGAAGGGTCATTATTCGTATAATAGTTTTGAGGTATAGATATTTCATCGCCCTTATCTATATCTCTCTTATACTCCTTATCAAGTGTGTATTTGTCATATTCACTATGACCCATTACAAATACATCTCTTGAATTTGTAATTATATAAGGACCAGCTTCTTTAGAATGACTTACAATATTCAATTCTTTATTTTTTTTTAAAGCTTCAGTATTTACAGTAGTATGTCTTGAGTGTGGAGCAAAAAATTCTTTTTCAAAACCATCTACTATTTTACTATTTTTATCTACTTTATGCTTAAATACTCCAAAACATTTTTGACTTAGTGGAAGTTTTTTTACATTGTAGTATTTGTAAAGACTTGCTTGAGCCGCCCAACATATATATAATGTAGATTTAGTTTTTCTTTTAGAATAATCCATTATTTCTTCTAGTTCATTCCAATAATCAACTTCTTCAAACTCCATTTGTTCAACTGGAGCTCCTGTTATTATAAAACCATCAAAATGCTCTTCTTTGGCTTCATCAAATGTTTTATAAAAATCCTTAACATATTCATTGCATACTCTTTTGCTTTCTCTTGTTGAGATTTTAATAAATTCTACAGATACATTGAATCCTGTTTTATCTATTCTTCTAAGTAAATCTAATTCTGTATCCATCTTTATAGGCATTAGATTCAATATAGCTATCTTTGTATCTATATTCTCTTCATATTTTAATTCTTTATTAAAATCTTCTTTGTAAACTACATCTATTCCTTCATCCAATAATTTATTAATAACAGGTAATCCCTTTGGTAGTATTAAAGCCATCTCTTCTCACTTCTCTTTCTCTTAGACTATTAGAAATTTAAAGCTTGATTTAAATCAGCTATCAAATCCTCTACATTTTCTATTCCAACGGACAATCTTATTAGTGAAGGTAATACTCCAGACGCAATTAATTGTTCTTCTGTCAATTGTCTATGAGTAGTTGAAGCTGGATGTATAACGCATGTTCTTACATCTGAAACATGTGTAACTAAAGATGCTATCTGTAGTTTTTCAACAAATTTTTTGGCATTTTCTAATCCACCTCTTACTCCAAATGATAAAACTCCACTACATCCTTTTGATAGATACTTTTTGGCATTCTCATAATACTTATTATCTTCAAGTCCTGGATAGTTAATCCAATCTACATTTTCATGTTTTTCTAAAAACTTAGCTATTTTAAGAGCATTTTCACTATGTCTCTCCATTCTAAGGTGAAGTGTTTCAACATTTAAATTAGTAAGATATGCATTAAATGGGCTTAAACAGTTCCCATAATCTCTAAGTAGCTGAACACGTGCCTTAGTTGCATATGCAGCATTTCCAAACTTTTGAGTATAGCTTATTCCATGATATGTTGGGTCTGGTTCCACTAACTCTGGAAATTTTCCATTATCCCAATTAAAGTTTCCACCATCTACTATAATCCCCCCAACACTTGAAGCATGCCCATCTAGATATTTTGTAGTAGAATGAGTAACTATGTTTGCACCATATTTTAGAGGATTACAAAGCACTGGAGATGCTAGTGAATTATCTACTATAAATGGAACATTCACTCTCTTAGCTACATTTGATATTTTTTCAAAATCTATAACTTCAAGAGTTGGGTTTGCAAGTGTTTCTGCAAACACAACTTTGGTACTTTCATTTGCAAGTTTTACTATTTCATCTTCACTTGAATCTAAGTCAAAGGATATTAAATCTATTCCAAATTTTTTAAGACTAGACCCTAATAAATTAAATGTTCCTCCATATACTTTTGAAGAACAAAGTATACTATCTCCTGATTTACATACATTTAAAACAGCTAACATATTTGCAGATTGACCTGATGAAACAGCTACAGAAGATACTCCTCCTTCTAACAAACTTATTTTTTCTTCAAAAGCTTGAACAGTCGGATTGCTTATTCTTGAATACATATGTCCATCAACCTTCAAATCAAATAAGTCAGCAAGTTCATCTATGCTACTATATTTAAAAGTTGTACTTTGATATAAAGGTAATACTCTTGGCTCTCCATTTCCTGGTTTATAATTTCCTTGCACACATATTGTTTCTTTATTATACATTTTTGTATCCCCCTTAGATTTTAGTAAAAATTAAACTATTTACCAGATGAGATTTAAAATAAATAAAGCCTGAGTATATAACTCAGGCTCTGTATAAGCTTAATTATACTCATCTCTCAGCTTTCGCCGCAGGATTTAGCACCAATGTATATAAATATACTGGTTGCCGGGTTTCATAGGGCCAGTCCCTCCACCTCTCTGGATAAGATTTATTTAATTTTTCTATGTTTTATATCTTATATATTTTTCCTAATTTTGTCAACTATTTTTTCGAAATTTTTCTTTTAATAACTTTTCCAACCTCTACTTGAACTACAGACATTGTGGCTAGAATGATTGTTATAAGCCATTCTGAGCCATTTAAAATAGTTAAACTGAACGCATTTCTAAAAACAGGTACAAATAGTATTACTGCTATTAGTAATGCAGAAGTTAAAAATGAAATTAAAAGAAATGGGTTCTTACCATTATTTTTGTTAAACATGGAATCTGTATTTGAACGCTGGCTAAATGCTCTCAACATTTGTGAAAATGCTAATACACAAAATGCCATTGTTTGACCTACAGCATGATTTTCTATATTAAGACCAATTTTATATGCTAAAATAGTCATTATTGCCACAAATATACCTTGAGTAACTACTCTTTGTATAAGATTTTTTTCAAATAAGGTAGCTGATTTCACTGGCTGATGCTTCATTATATTTCTACTTGGTGGGTCAACTCCAAGTGCAAGAGCTGGAAGTGTAGCAGTTGCAAGGTTTACCCACAAAATATGAACTGCAAGAAGTGGAGTATCCCAATTTAATAATATTGCAACAAACAACGTAAGTATCTCTGCTATATTACCAACAAGTAAGAATTGTATAACTTTCTGTATATTTCTATATACACGTCTACCTTCTTTTATTGCATAAGCAATTGTTGTAAAGCTATCATCCATTAAAATCATATCAGAAGAATCTTTTGCAACGTCTGTACCACTTATACCCATAGCTATACCAATATCAGCAGATTTTAAAGCAGGAGAATCATTTACACCATCTCCAGTCATTGCTGGTACTTCTCCAATTCTTTTTAGAGACTGTATAATTCTAAGTTTATCAAATGGGGATACACGAGCAAATACTGTAGCATTTTTAACAGCTTTATCTAGTTCATCATCACTTAAATTATCAAGTTCATCACCAGATATAACAGTATTTCCTTCATTCCATATTCCTAATTCATGAGCTATTGTTGTGGCAGTAACTTTATGGTCACCTGTTATCATTATAGTTCTTATACCTGCTTCTTTACAAGTATTTACTGCATCAATTACCTCAGTTCTTGGAGGGTCAATCATACCAACCATACCTATAAATGTCAAATCATATTCTACGTTTTCATTATCCTCTTTTGGTATAGATGAAATCTCACGCTTCGCAAAACCAAGTACACGCAATGCATCTTTAGACATCGTAAGACATAATTCGTGTATATTCTTTTTATCCAATTCAGTAATATTTCTTTCACCTTTTGATGTTAATATTTTAGTACATAAGTCAAGAATTTCATCTACTGCACCTTTAGTATAAGCAGTAATATTTCCATCTATATTATGAACAGTTGTCATACATTTTCTATCAGAATCAAAAGGCTGTTCAAATACACGTGGATATTCTTCTTCAAGAGCTTCTTGATCTATTCCAAATTTGTTGACCATAAAAATTAATGCACCCTCTGTTGGGTCACCTAATATTTCATCTGTTTTATCTGGATTAATACATGCATCATTACAAAGTGCACTAGCATAAACAATCTCTTTATATACTAGTGGATGTTTTTCAGACGCAGTATCTATTGATGTAACTTTACCAGATTCAAAATCTCCATTTACAGCAATATGTGTAACCGTCATTTTATTTAAGGTTAATGTACCAGTTTTATCACAACATATTACTGTGGCTCCTCCTAGTGTTTCAACAGCAGGTAATTTTCTAATTAAAGCATTTCTTTTAGCCATACGTTGTACGCCTAAAGCCATTACAATAGTAGCTGTTGCAGGTAATCCCTCTGGAATAATTGATATGGCAAGGGAAATTGCAATCATAAACATTGGTAAGAGAGGTCTCTGATAAAATGCACCTATTGCAAATATAATAACGCATACAATAATACCTATGACACTTAAGGTCTTCCCAACAGTATTAAGTTTACGTTTTATAGGAGTATCAAAATCATCTTGTGAATCTAAAAGATGTGCTATGTTACCCACTTCTGTATCCATACCAGTTGCAACTACAACACCTACACCTCTACCATATGTGACGATTGAGGATGTATAAGCCATATTGCTACGGTCTCCTAATACACATTCTTCAGATAAGATTGTATCTGAATCTTTTTCTGATGGAACAGATTCTCCTGTTAATGAAGCTTCTTGAATTTTTAAACTCGATGTTTCTATCAAACGAAGGTCTGCTGGGACCATCGCTCCATCTTCTAAAAAAACAATGTCTCCTACTACAAGATTACTTGCTGGAATAACACTTTCTTCACCCTCACGCATAACACGAGCTATAGGTGAATTCATATTTTTTAATGCTTCTAATGATGATTCTGCTTTTTTCTCTTGAACAATTCCAATAACTGCATTCACTGTTACAATTATTAGTATTACAAAAGCTTCTGTAAATTCTCCAAATATCAAAGACAATATGGCGGCTCCTATTAGTATTAAAACCATAGCATCTGTAATTTGACTCCAAAGCATTTGTAAAGTTGTTCTAGGTGGTTTTTTTCTCAGTTCATTTAAACCATTCTCTTTAATCCGTTTTTCCGCCTCGGTATCGGTGAGCCCCTCTTCTGATGAATCTAGACTTTCTAAAATCTCATGTGTTGCTCTTGAATGCCAAGGCATCTGTTTGTGATTTTCCATTTTGGAAGATCACTCCTTTCTTTTTTTGATTTAAGAATAATTATATTTTAAAATCAAGTTCAATTCAATACACAATAAGTATATTTTACCTAAATTTAACAATAGCACTCAATATTTAAATACATTTACTCTTTTAAAAATACGTATTCACCATTATTAGATAGATTTTCTTGATACTTATATCCTCCTAAATTAAATTTCTTGAGTTCCTCAGTATCTCTTACTCTATTTTTTATAATATATTTTACCATCATTCCTCTAGCTTTCTTTGCTTGTGTAGATTCAACTTTTAATTTGCCATTTTTACTTACTTTAAAAGTACATGTAATATATGTATCACTATCTTTAATAAATTTTTCTATGGATTTACTATATTCGTTTGATGTCAGATTAACAATAGCCCTTTTTTCTTTGATTAATTCTTTATATATGCTATTTCCCCAATATTCATATAAATTCTTAAATTCATGTATCTGTAATTTTGTCTGCATTTCTAATCTATACTCATATATGCTATCATATGGTTTTATAACCCCATACAATCCACTTATGATTCGAATACAACTGTCTGCGAACTCTTCATCTTGCTTTGTAAAACTATTTGCTTCTATGTTTTTATATTGCATTCCATCATAAGTTAAGATTGCAGGACTTCCAAATCTATCAAACTTAATATTCTCAAATCTATTTTTATTTAATATGGCTAATTTTTCATTGATTTTCATCTTATTTTTAAAATCTTCTATGCTAAATGTTTTTATATTTTTCGCTATTTCACTTGCATTATCTATAAAACAAGGCAAACTTAACGCTCTATCAAATGTTTCTATATGCTTCATATTTTTAGCTGGTGATAACATTACAATCATAAATTTCTATTACTCCTGTTTTTCCAAATATTCAAGAATCTCTTGTGCATTTGTATCTGGCTTTGCTTTTTCAAAGACCTTTTTAATAATTCCATTTTCATTTATGACATATGTTGCTCGCACAACTCCCAATGCAGTTTTTCCATACATTTTTTTCTCTTTCCATACATCAAAGGCTTTAATAGCAACTAAATCTGGGTCAGAAAGTAAAATAAATGGAAGTTCATGTTTTTCTGCAAATTTTTGATGTGATTTTATGCTATCCTTACTTATACCAATAACTTGTATGTCATCCTTTTTAAATCATCATACGCGTTTCTAAAAGCACAAGCTTGACGTGTACAACCTGGTGTATTATCTTTAGGATAAAAATATACTACTACTTTTTTTCCTTTAAAATCCGATAGACTTACTTTATTTCCATCCTTATCTTCTAATGTAAATTCTGGTGCTTTTGTTCCTATACTCAACATATATATCTCTCCTTTTGTTTTTATTGATAAATTTATATTATGTATATATTATTACCCTATATATCTGTTCGTAAATAAAATATTTTATTTTTTTATGTATAAAAATTCATCGATATATAATTTTTATATATTGACATGCTAAAAATGAATAAAAATAGTTTAATTATAATATCCAAACTTAAAATCTGTTTAAATAATAAACTAATTAAAATGGACAGTATTTAATATATATTAAATACTGTCCATTTATTGTTATTTTTACAATATTATAATTTATATAAATTTAAATTCTTCAACATCAAACAAACCTAAATCAGTAAGCCTTATTTGCGGAACAACAGGAAGTGCCATAAAAGAAAGTGTAATAAAAGGGTCTACATACTTTGGAACTCCCATATTTCTTGCTATCTCCAACATATTGTCAGTTATTTTTTGTACTTCTTCAGCTTGAAGAGTACTAATTAATCCAGCAACTTGGAGACTTAGATGTTTAATAACTTTTCCATTTGATACAATTACATAACCACCTTGAATCTCTTTTAAATAATTTATTGCAACTATTATGTCATTATCATTATCCCCTGCAACTATTATATTATGAGAATCATGAGCTACTGTGGTGGCTATTGCTCCACTTTTTATTCCAAATCCTTTTAGTGGTGCAATTGATATATTTCCTGTCATCCTATGTCTCTCAATAACACAGAGCTTTGAATACTCTTTATTTGGAACAAAATATCCATCTACATTTGGTATGGATTCATATAATTTATTTGTTAAAATTTGATAAGGTACAATTTCCATTACATAATCTTTTACACCAGATTTTAACTGTATTTTCTCTTTACTAACCTCTTTAAATTTAACTGTATTGAGTAACTCTTTGTCTTTAATCTCATAATTGTAATTAGAGAATATTTCTTTAGTTACTAACTTGCCATCTTTATATACACTCTCCACTTCCATTTTATTTAAATCATTCAACACAACAATATCAGCCTTATAGCCAGCTCCTATTGCTCCAATCTTCTTTAGCCCATATACTTTTGCTGAATTATATGTTGCAATCTTTATAGCTTTGATAGGTTCCATACCTAAATCAATTGCACACTTTATATTCCATCTTATATGGCCTTGTTTTTCTATATCATCTAAATGCTTATCATCTGTGCAAAACATAAATTCCTCAATTGGCAAGTTATGCTTTAACAAGCCATTTACTATAGATTTCAAGTTCTTCGCTGCACTACCTTCTCTTATTAAAATCTTCAAACCTGCTCTCAATTTTTCACATACCTCATCAAAAGTTATGCATTCATGGTCATTTTCTATTCCAGCGCACACGTATGTCTGAAGTGATTTTCCACTTATATTTGGAGCATGTCCATCTACAATTTTGTTTTTAAAAAGTTCTAGTTTATCTAATATTTCCTTTTCAGAATCTATAACATCATTAAAGCACATTACCTCTCCTAATCCTAAAATTCTAGGATTATGTATGTACTTCTCCATGTCTTTTGCACAAAATTTACCAATTCCATTAGTTTCAAATCTTGTCGCAGGTACAGATGAAGGCATCATGATATATACATTAAGTGGTATATCTTTTGTCGATTCTAATAAAAAATCTATCGCATTTGCACCCTTTACATTAACCAATTCATGTGGGTCAGCTATGATAGTTGTCGTACCTGATTTCAATAATTTTTTTGATAATTCAATTGGCATTACCATTGTAGATTCAATATGCATATGTGCATCAATAAAGCCAGGTGATATATACTTACCACTACAATCAATCTCTACATCACCATTGTAATCTCCAATACCAACAATAGTATCTTCCACTATTGCTACATCTCCTACTATTAATTCTTCTGTAAATACATTTATGATTGTTCCATTTTTAAGTACAATGTCAGCTTTATTTCTTCCACTTGCTACATCACACTTTTTCTTTAAAGTACTCATTTTTACAACTCCTCTTATGTTTTTTATATCAATATACTTATCGTATTACATATTATAGTTTGATTTATTAATATATATTATATATGAGTTTTAATAAAAAGTATCACTTGAAATTTGTTCCATTATTCATTTAATTAAACAGAGAGAACATGAGGAATAATATTATCTCTCATGTTCTCATTAATAGCTTACTCGTATTAAATTTTCCTATACGCCTTCTCATTATTAGCCTTACAATACAAATTTACAAACTTGTATTATTCGTTCATATTTATCTATATAGAATCAGCTTTATCCTAAAAATACATAAACTATCATACCTACAAGTATTGCTGGTATAGTGGTAATAATCATGGCCCATAAAGATGATTTTTTATCCATTGCTAAAAGTGGGAAAAGTGCATCTCCATCTTGAGAGATAGAGTTGGCTATCACTGCACCAAGTGGTATAGTTCCCTTCAAATAGAATGACATAAGCACAATTTGTATACCACACCCTGGAATAAGCCCAAGACCTGCACCTATAAATACACTTATTACACCAGTTGATAATACTAGTTTGACTAAGTATTCATCTCCACCTAAAATTAATATTATCAAATCATAAATAAGATATGCAATAAAAATCCATGTAATTACAAATGATATTTCCCCAACAGAATGTATAAGCATTTCTCTTAGAGAAATCTTTTTATTTTCTTCTTCTTTTTGGTTGGAGTTTTTAAATACTTTTTTGAAACACCACATATAAATTATTGAAAATAATATTCCAATAACTGCGATTGCTTCTTCTAAAGAATGTAGCTTCTCAATTATAGGCAGATTAAGCCCAGAGTGAGCAAGTGACATAAATATAAAACCTATTAAGATAATTCCTATATAAATTTTATAACCTTTTCCATGTGTTATTATAAATGCAAGTCTATTTGTGTTTCCATGAGATTTAGCAAGATTGTCCAAAATTATTTCATCATGATTATGTGCTTCTTTAGAACTAGTTTTATTTATACTGTGTTTATCCAATTCTCTTCGTTTTTTTAGCCCTAATTTTTCTTCAAGTTTAAAATAATCTACTAACTGCCCAGTTATTATTCCTGTAATAGTACTAACTATTGTAACAAAAAAATACATCTTAATATTAGCTGAAATAAGTACAAATGCAGCATCTCCCATACTCGCTATCAAACTTGCGATTATTGCACCAAAGCTCAACTTTCCATTTATGTATAATGGCATTATTGCTAAACTTCCTCCACAGCCTGGTATAGCCCCAATTAAAGCACCTATCAAAGGTTGAAGTTTTCTGTTTTTTGATATTATATTAGTAAAATTCCCACTAGTTTTATAATTAATATATCCAAATAACAAAATAAAAAATCCAATCATAGAGCCCACATGTAAAAATGCTTCTTCAGAAGCAGATATTAACATTTCCATTAATTTACCTCCTTACTAATTTCACAATAATTATATTATATTTCATCTGTTATTGATAATCAATATCAATTTATTTTTTATATTCCTAATATTAAAAAGTGCGCATCTTATATTATTAATTTCTCATACATTAAGATACACACTTTTTGATATTAGGCTATCTATTTATCACATGTAGTATGAAATCACATATGATAAATAGATAAGTTCTATGTTATAACAATGTCCATATGCTGTATTATCTACTGAATTTATAAATTTTCAATGAATGTCACAACTTCTTCTATTATCCAATTAGGTGTAGATGCTCCTGCTGTAATACCTAATGTTTTATATTTTTTAAGCATAGCTACATCCAATTCATCTTTAGTTTCTATTGCAAAAGTTGGAACTAAGTCTTCACAAACTTTTACTAATTTTTGAGTATTAGAGCTATGTCTGCCCCCTATAACTACCATACAATCAACTTCTCTAGCTAATTCTTTAGCTGATTCTTGTCTTGTCTTTGTAGCTGAACAAATTGTATCATTAAACACTATTTCTTCCAATTTATCTGATAATTTAGCAATTATACTTGAATATAAATCTGGATTTATTGTAGTCTGTGCCACAAGACAATATTTTTTTGAATTATCCAATTCCATATTTTCCATCTGTTCTACAGTCTTTATTATTATTGCTGAATTTTCACACCATCCATTTATGCCTATGACTTCTGGATGTTTCATATCCCCAATAACTATTATTTCATAACCTTTATTATGGTACTCACTTACTACTGTATGTATTTTCTTTACAAATGGACATGTAGTATCTACTATTTTTAACTTTTTACCTTTAGCCTCTTTATATATCTTCTCAGGGACTCCATGAGACCTTATTATCATATTTTCATAATTTGGTATTATATCAATTTCATCTACAGTCTTAAGACCTTTTTCTTCATATTTTGCTACTGCTTGTTTATTATGAATAAGAGGTCCTAGAGCATATATGCCAGAATTATTTTTTTCTACTTCATCCCATGCCATTTTCATTGCTCTTTTAACTCCAAAACAAAAACCAGCATGTTTTGCTATTTTTACATTCACAAGTTTTCCCCCCTTATTTTGAATATTTAAAGTAATTTTGTTTTATCACTTCTAAAATCTCTTGTGATATTCTTTCATGGTCATCATTACTCAATTTTTCTTTAAAATGTTCTTCAAACGATATCGGTTCTCCAATATATACAATTACTTTACTGAATAGTTTATATTTAGATATTATTGATACTGGAACAACTTTAGACTTACTCTTTATTGTAAATACAGAAAGACCTGCCTTGGCTTTACCAAAAGAATCTCCTTTAATTCTAGTCCCTTCTGGAAATATACCTAATATATAACCATCTCTAATAGACCTTAAAATAGTTTTTATTGTAGATACATCTGGCTTTTCTCTATTTATAGGCATAACATTCAATTTTTTTAATATAAATCCTAATGGCTTAATCTTAAATAATTCTTTTTTTGCAATTGCAGCTATTTCTCTATTTTCTATAGCAGCAGCTAAAAATACAGGGTCAAGATTAGACTTATGATTTGAGGCTACTACTATATTTCCTCTATCTGGGATATTCTCAGCACCTATAACCTCGTACTTAAAAAACAGTTTAGAAAAACCTTTAAAAATAGTTATTGCAAATCTATAAAAATTCACGTTTATCTCCCTTCAATACTACATTATATTTTATTATGATACATTAAACTAAAGATTTATTTTAGAAATAACTTCATCTACAACCTCTTCTATGGTTTTCCCTGTAGTATCTATTTCTAGTGCATCATTAGCTTTCACCAATGGAGCAAATTCTCTATTTGAATCAATTTCATCTCGTTTTATTATATCTTCAATTACTTCTTTTAAAGTAGTATTATATCCCTTATTACAAAGTTCTTTATAACGTCTACTTCCTCTTTCTTCTGGAGTAGCTACTAAAAAGAATTTATAATCTGCATTTGGGAAAACATATGAACCTATATCTCTACCATCCAATATTACTGAACTCTTTGTTCCTATTCTTCGTTGAACTTCAACCATTAACTGTCTTACTTCTTTTATTTTAGCTACAACAGAGACATTCTTACTTACTTCTATTGTTCTTATTTCTTCATTTATAATCTCTTTATCCAAGTATATATTATTATTCTTAAAATCTATATCCGAATTTTTAGCTATCTTAATAACTTCTTTCTCATTATTGACATCAATATTACTTTTTAAACACTTATAAGTAACTGCTCTATACATAGCACCTGTATCTATATAATTTATATCTAACTTTTTTGCTACTATCTTAGCTATTGTACTTTTTCCAGCCCCTGCTGGACCATCTACAGCTATAACTAAATTACCCATATAACACACCTCTATTTATTCATATTTAATTATCAGTAACTACACTTATACACTAATACCCGAAAGATATCCAGTTGAAAAAGCTATTTGTAAATTGTATCCTCCAGTTTCAGCATCTATATCAATTACTTCCCCTGTAAAAAACAAGTTCTTAATTAATTTAGATTCCATAGTGGAAGAGTTAATTTCTTTAACTGAGATTCCACCAGAAGTAACCATCCCCGTGTTTATACCTGTGCTGCCATTACAAGTCAACTTCATATGTTTTATATACTCAATAATTTTAATTTCATCCACTTTAGATAAATCACTTGCTTTCTTATCATTCAAAGATAATAAAGTAAGAATTTCTTTTAAGAAATTTTGAGGCAGTATTTGTTTAAGATTATTTATGATATTTTTATTTGGAAATTCTCTGATTATATTAGAGATTTCATCAGCATTTAAATTTGGTAAGAAATCTATATTTAATTCTACATTTTCTTTATCAATAATCTTATTAATATAAGAGGACATTATAAGCACACAGGGTCCTGTTATTCCAAAATGGGCAAATAACATGTCTCCTGTTTTTGATATTTTCTTTTTCTTAATCTTACAAGATATTTCCACATTCTTCATAGATATTCCTTGTAAATCTTTAATCCATTTTTCTTCTATTGTAAGTGGGACTAAAGCTGGATATAGTCTATTTAATGTATGTCCATGATTTTGAAGAATTTTATACATTGAACCATCTGAACCAGTTTTTGAATAACTCACTCCTCCAGTCGATATAATGACTTTATCTCCTAATATCTTATCTCCATTATCTAAAATGACTCCTTTTATCAGATACTTTGACTTGTCTTTATTAGAATCATTTGTTAAAGTGATGTCTTCAGTTATAATGTCTATAACTTTTTTGTTGTACATTATCTTAACATTGTGATTGATTAAATCTTTATTTAAAACTTCTATTACTTCTATAGATTTGTCATTTTTGGTATATACTTTATGGTCATTTTCTTCTTCAATTTTATATTCTAAATTTCTACTTTCAAAATACGAAATAAGGTCTTTATTTGTAAATGAGTAGAAACTACTGTAGAGAAATTTCTTATTATTAACAACCTTATCAAAAAAATCTTCTATATCTCTATTGTTGGTAAAGTTACATCTCCCTCCACCAGTGGCTCTTAGTTTTCTTCCTAATTCTCCATTTCTCTCAATTAATATCACTTCATTATTATTTTTCGAAGCTGATAGAGCTGCCATCATTCCAGAAGCACCTCCACCAACTACTATAACTTTACTCATAAATTTCTCCTTATAATTAATTCCTACTCTAATGCAGAATTATTTATCTTTACATGATTTTTTATATGGCTTGTGTCATTCATTTTTACTATAACAGGTCCATAATCTTTAAATTCTACTATATTTAAAGCAGTATTATCCTGCTTGATTCTGTATATATTTTCCATACCTGATTCTAAAAATGACAATAACATGACTCTTAATGTAATTGAATGAGTAACAAGAATTATATTTTTATTATCATATTTTTCATTTAATTCTTTTATAAAAGAATCTACTCTGTCTTTTATGAGTTTAAGAGTTTCTCCTTCTGGTATATTTACTAAGTGTGGTTCATTTCTCCATGTTGAATATATATCTGAATAGTCTTTTTGAATCTCTTTTATTAAAAGACCTTCCCAAACTCCAAAACCCATTTCTCTAAGAGCTTCTGTTTTTTGAACTTCAAGGTTAAGTTTATCACCTAAGATTTGAGCTGTCTGCATTGCTCTCCCTAAATCACTACTAAAAATATAATCAATTGAGTATTTGCCAATATCCTCAGAAAGTTCTTTTGCTTGTTCTATACCTTGAGGCGTAAGGTCTGAATTACCATGACCTTGTGTTTTTCCTAAAAGATTCCAATCTGTTTGTCCATGTCTTACTATATAAAAAGTATTTCCCATATGCCCTCCTAATATATGCCTATTTTTATTAAATATAAGTTATTACTTCTCAAAACTTAATTATATCATACAATACTTTACTTTGTTCTATTTTATAATTTAATCTAGTATATTATTTCTAATAAATCTCTTTTATATTTACATAAATTATTGTTCTATAACAGAGTTTTTATGTATCCATAAAAACTAATTTTCACACATTACTTATAAAACTCTTCAAATCTGTATTTCTGAATTGGATTAAAATATTTATCTGTATCTACTTTTGATAAGAACATATCTAATGGTCTTGCAAATATACCTGTATCATCATATAAGGTCTTATATAGAACTAAATCATTTTTATCTTTTTCTTCTTTATGATAAAATTTCCCATCTAAATCTATATATACACACATATCTTCGTCTCTTTCAGTGTGCTTAATAACTACCTTGTATTTATTTCCATTTTTATTTAAATCTTCTTTGCTATATAGTTTACATATATTTTCTATATCCTCATTATTGGTAGCCTTACTAAGACCCATTGTAGCATAGTATTTTCCTTTAAAATGCTTATAGATACAAGGATATTTTAATTTTCTTTTATTAGTATCTAAACCATTTTTTAATTCAACTATTTTATTATAATCTCCCATATCTCTTTCCTTTCTCTCAAAAAGTATTTTTTATTTAAATGACTTACTTGTTTTATATTTTATCATAAATTGAATTTTATTAATAATACAATAAATAAAGAGGCTGTATAAAATACAACCTCTAAAAATTAATCTTCATAATTATATAATTTTTCTAATTTCTTTTTTAACTTCTTTTTTCTTTCTGAACCTAAAATTCTTATAAAATTATTATTTACAAAAATACAATTATTGCTAAGATAAAATTCACACTTGTCTAAATTTACAATGTAACTATTACTGCATTTGAAGAAATTTTCTTCTTTCATTAATTTTTTTATACTAGGAGCATTTTCTCCAACTTCGTAATTACCATTTTCGGTATAAATCTTTGATTCATATTCTTGTTTTTCTATGTACAAAATCTCTTTGATATTAATTGAAAAACGTTTATCTTCGTATTCAACATTAATAAAATTTTCATCTTTCATTGCCATCCCTCCAAGTACTTTATTAATTTAATTTTAGTGTTTTTTATCAATATAATCTATCGGAAATATATGTAAGATTAGCTTATTTAAAATATTTAAAGTATTTCTTTTAAGGTTATGGCCTATGTTTACTTTTTAACATTATTTTTTAAAGTTAAAACAACTTTTTTAAATTATATTTCGACTTATATTTATGTCCGTCTTTAATAAAATAACTTTTCTATAAGTCTATGTAAAATTATACATAAAAAAGTAATTATTAACTTTTTATCTAAATGAAATTTATTAGAATTTATATTTGAATTGGTAACTTAATTTATTTATTAATATATCTATTTACAAGTGAGTTTTTAACTAGAATGAGTGTTGTTAGAAGATAGCAATTAGACATATTTACTATCTTCTTTTTATATCTAATAATTTATATTATTTTTTCTCTTTAATCTTAAGCATTATACGTATTAATACAAATATTGAAATATTAGATAGTATTAATAAGAAGACTATTGCTAAAAAAGCAATTCTTTTCTCTGGAGAAATTTTCACAAGATTGATAATATAATCATAGAGTACAAAAAATAACAATAAGTTCGCTATAATAGGAACACATATGTATATCTCTTTTTTACTAATTTTAAAATTTTTACGAGAAATTTTATAAATATAAAGCAATATAACTAAGATTAACTTTCCTAAGAATATAGCTTCATACCTATATAAATTTCCACTAAGTAAAATATTCATATTATCCAAATTATTTATGGATATTACTAATAGCATACTCAATGCATTTATACCTATCAATACCAACCAATAAAAAAACGAGATTACTAAACATTTATATATATTGACTTTGTAATTAAACTTATAAAAAATAACCATTATAAGTATACATATCCATATTCTACTATCTGCTCCAATATTCATATAGAAAGAAGAAATAATAAGAAAAACGGAAATTAAGAAATATATATTTAGTTTTTTAAAATTAACTTTTGCTTTACTTGTATAATCAAAAACTTTTTTACATGCCCATATTTCTACAATAGAAGAGACAAGTGTTATAAATGTATCTAACATAATAATATCCTCAGTAATAATTAAATTATATTTTTTTATAAAATAATCTAATAAAAAATACATACTAATTATAGCATAAACATATAATTAGATTTGATATAATTATTTAATATTTTTAATAATTTTTTTAAATAAATTATGAAGTATTAACAATCTAGTTAATAAAAATAAATTTAAAATATATAAAAATTATTTTTTATATTTACGTTGTTTATAATAGAAAAATAAATTTATGTTTTAAACAGGTAAAAGCAATCAAGTAGATTTTAATATGATTAAATAAAAATAATAATTTAGACTTAGGAATATTGATATGTTATAAAAATATTTTAAATGTTAAAAATCGATATTTACTAGGATAAGTGGTATCATTTAATTTGATACTCCCTATTCCAATTATTTTAGGTACTTTACTAAAGTGAACCTATTTAATATTACTTTATGAATAGTGAGTAACTGATTAAATAATACCATTTATGGATTTTTTCGGCCATTAATTGATTAAAAACTTAGAACTTTAGCTTATATAATTACTCTTCTTCTAAGTTTTTAAAATGACTTTCAAATAAATCTAATGCATCTTTATCAATAACTTCATCATCATGTAATGCTGAAATCAAGCTCTGTAAAGAATTATCATGTATATTACTTAAAAAATCTTTTGTCTCAATACTTAAATACTCTTTATGACCAACAACTATTGTATAATGAGTATATCTATCTATTTTTTCTGCACTTAAAAAATGCTTTTTAACAAGTCTTGATAAAAGAGTCAATGTAGTTGTTTGTTTCCATCCATATTTTTGTTCCATAGCTTCAATAGTTTCTTTTGATGTCACTGTATCATTTTTTTCCCAAATAAACTTCATAACTTTTAATTCTGCTTGTGGTATTTTTGAAATTGTCATAGCCTAACGCCCCTCTCATACTTTTATTAAATTAATACTATCGCAATATAGTTTTTAAGTCAAAGATTTTGTCGATAATAATATTTTCCAATTTTTACCATAAACCATTTCCTGATACAATTCTATAATAAATTACATAAGAATTGTTTATTCTACATTATGAAATTAAATATAGAAATAATATCTAGACTGTGAAAAAATTTTACATTTAAACTTTTTTAATACATAAATAAAAAATATACTGTTATACTTATTTTCCATCTATAAACAAATTCATAAATTTTAGAATTATCTCAGACATTTCTTTGGGAGTTTGAGTAATTCCATCTTTTAGCCATTCAGATAGTATATTCCAAAATCCTCCAGAACTAAAAAGTATAGCATATGTAACTTCTTCTTTAGTATTAAACTTATTATCATCTCCTTTATAGATTTTATAAATAATTGGAAGAAACTCGTTATACTTTTCTAATAAAAAAAACATTAGATGATTTTTACTTAGTATAGTTAAAAATTCAACATGTTTTTGCCAAAATGAAAAATATATCTCTGTTACATTACTTAATGATAAATCGCTCTCATTCTTAAAGCATTCAATATATTCCTGACATAAAGTTTTGCAATATGTTTCAAGTATATCTTCCTTACTGTTAAAATTTCTATAAAATGTTCTTCGTGATAGTAAAGCATTCTCCGCAATTTCTGTTATAGTTATATTGCTATAGTCTTTTTCTGACATCAAAGATAATAAAGATTCAGTTAGGGATATTCTTGACTGTTCTGCAATGGCTTTTCTTTTATTAACTTGCATTATTAAATTCCTCCATATTGTATTTTAAAAATATAATGAAACACTTACTTCAAATATATTGAAGTATATTACATTGGAGTCTCTATTTTTATAATTTCTACCATTATACAACAGCCAAGCAAATGTCACAAGAAAGTTATCAAAACACTACTTCTATGTTAATAAGAACAAAAGAATTCATAAAAATGAATTCTTTTACATATAATCTTAATTAGTATTTTTATATAATATTAAATCTACCCTTCTTTAATTATCAAAATTTAAAATTTATTTTGCACTATTCTTTGTAAATAATCCAGTAAATTTATACATCCAAAATGCATTCACAAATAACAATAGACTTGTTGAAAAAAATACTGTTCTAATGCCTAAATGAGCTGAAATTTGTCCACCTAAAAAAGCTCCTGATGAACAACCTATATACTGAGCGGATGCATTATACCCAAATATTTTTCCCACAAATTCTTCTGGTGCAATTTTTTTTAATAAACTATTTACAGAAGGATTAAGCCCTGCCACTGATAATCCTAATAAAAACCTTAACAACATCAACTGCCATGCAGTTCTTACAAAAGCTTGCGGTATAAATATAACTCCTGCCCATAAAAGTGAAATTAGTAATACCTTTTGAGGTCCTATTTTGTCTGACATTTTTCCAAGCTTTTGAGCTGCTAGTAAGTTTGCTAATCCTGATGCAGAAAATGTTAAACCCGCTATTAATGCTACATTTGATGCGAAATTTGTAAGTTGTGATATATATATTGTTATAATTGGCTCTATAGAATATAATGCTAATTGAGTAATAAATGTAGTTACAAAAATTGATGCAATTAAAAACTTGTTTGGCAATGGCTTTAATGGCTCTTCAGGTACAGGAATTGACTTTGGTGTCTCTTTAGGTCTAAAATTATCTACTACAAATAAAATAGATATGATAAATGATATAAATAATAATCCTCCTGTTATAATAAATACACTTTTAAGCCCTAAAATTGATTCTATATACCCTCCTACTGTTGGTCCAATTAAAGAACCTGTAGTTGATGCTGTTGCAAGTGTACCTAAGGCCCAACCAGAGTGATTTTTATCTGTCTGAGTTGCAATCAGTGTAGTACATGCAGTAGCATAACCTGTAAAAACACCTTGAAGAATCCTTAATCCTAATAGCTGATAAACATTTTGTACAAATGCCATGGTAAATATCACTATTCCCATACCAATACTTGCACGTAGAAGCATTGATTTTCTTCCATATTTATCAGCAGCTTTCCCTCAAATCGGTGAAAAAAATGCTGCTACTACAAAAGTACATCCAAAAATTATACCTGAATACTGTTGTATTAAACCTACATCAGTTACACCCAACTGTTTAATATATAGTGGAAGTATAGGTGCTATTTGGCTCATACCTATAGAACTAAAGAACATCCCTATCCAACATACATATAAATTTCTTTTCCACAATTCCATATAGAACTACACCCCCTATATTTTATTTTTTTTTGACAACACTATAATTTGATTACCTTATACTATTAATTATAAAGTTAAGAAAAGCCAATTTCTATGGATAATTAGAAAAAACAATTTTTTTTATTCATTTGTATCTATTCCAAAAATAAATTTCAAATTTTTAAAAATTTACTTACGACAAAATTTTTCTTCATGTATAATCCTAATATAAATAAATTACACTTGGAGGTAAATGAATATGCCACAAAATAAAAAAGAAAGTTTAATATTTACAGTACTTATGTGTGCTTTTATGGTATTTTTTATGAGTGTTTATAATATTTCTATACATGATAAATTCTCATTAGATACCTTTAAAAGTGCATGGTTAGATTTCCCAACCACATATGTTATAGCTATGATTTTTGACTGGTTTATTGTCTCTAATATTGCAAAAAAAGTAGCATTTCGTATTATAAATCAAGATGCCAAACAAATTATAAAAGCTATTGTTATATCCAGTTGTATGGTCTGTGGAATGGTTATATGTATGTCTTTATTTGGAGCTATTAAATCAATTGGTAGTCCTAATACACTTATAAGTATATGGATTATAAATATAGCCAACAATTTTATTGTTGCATTACCACTACAACTATTAATTGCAGGGCCATTAGTTAGATTTATTTTTAGAACATTATTTCCAGAAGGTACAATTGTTGAAGTGGTAAACCCTTAAAATAAATAAAGGTATAAAGAGTTATTGTACTCTCTATACCTTTTATTACTTCAAATTGAAATTATACTTATTTCCAGCACTATATATAAAAATTATATCTATTCTACATTAAATATTTAAAATATAATTTATTCAATGTATCCATCTTTTCTCTTATAATATTGTTTTGGAATCTCATAACTAGAAAATAATAATGGAGATAAGGAATATGAGTAACTTCCAGCATTACTAATCGAAATCAAATCTCCTATATTTGCTTTTTTCAATTTAACATTATTTGCTATTACATCTAATGAAGTACAAAGATTTCCAACAACATTTACATACTCTTCTTCTTTCACATTATTTAATACTGAAAGAGAAAATGCATGATTTGATGTATATAATGGTTCTTGACCTTCTAATTCTACTCCACAACTAACTTTTTCAACTAGATTAGAAATAATAGGTCTCATAAACCCATTAAGTCCATTTTTTACAATAAGATATTTTTTCCCTCTAGAAACTTTAATGTCTACAATTTTAACATAATAATTACCTGATTTACAAACTATGAAACGTCCTGATTCTATAAGAAGCCTTGCCTTCAATGTATTTGAATTAGTTAGGGCAATCTTTTCAGTTAATTTTGAAAGTTCTTTAAGATTAAGTGGATTATCTCTAAGGTTATCGTACACTACCCCGAGCCCACTGCCAAAATTTATGAATTCAATATTAATATATTTATTTTTATTTAGGTTTAAAGCTATAAGAAAACATTTTTCATAATAGTATCCTAACTTTTCAAAATCCAATACTTGAGATTTAATATGTATATGAATTCCAACTACAGATATATAATCACAGATGCTTAACATCTTAAAAACGTGGTCAATATCTTCTATATCAATACCAAATTTACTTGATATAGCATTATCATTATCCATGTTAAAATCAGGATTTATTCTGATTCCTATTTTAGTTTTCTTATTATTTTTCTTTGAGATTTTATTTATAAGTTCTATTTCTGTAATACTATCTGCAATAATTATACATTTATCTAAAACAGTTTCTATGTCAGATTCTGTTTTACCTGGTGATGAATAATATATATCCTCTTTATCAGCACCACATTCTGATGAAAGTATTACCTCATTAATTGATGCAGCATCTGCTCCAAAATCTTGTGCTACAATACTTCTCACAATTTTATTGTATGGATTTGTTTTTATAGAATATAAAAAATCAAAACCTAAGATATTATTTTTTAGTTCTTTACACTTTTCAATTACATTGCTCTCATCATATACGTAACAAGGTGCATGTTCTTCTATAAATCGAATTTCTTTATTTAAGCACATATTTTTACCTCCAAAACTATGAATGTATTCATAAATTAGATAACTCTATTCTTATAATATATTTTACTATAGATTATAAGAATTAAATACTCATATATTTAATTACTTAGGAGTCTTTATATTGTCAGTTCTTTATACTATAAATAATTCTCTTTAGCAAAAAGACATAATTTAAAAGTATTGTTTTAATATTATCTATAAAACTATAATTATTTTTCTTTAGTTTTTGAATAATTTATTTCAAATTTATTACAAGTTTAAAAAGCATATTGTTGTTAATGTATTCTCATAGTATCCTAAAACTATATTAAACTTTAAAAATGTGAGGTTCTCTATGAAATTCTTAATGGTTTTTTTAGTATATTTTTTGATGTATATTTTACTTGTGCGTATTGGGAAAAAACTTAATAAAGTATACCCATACAAAAATCATATTTTTACATGGATGATTTTAATTTTATTATCATTCTACATAGTTACAAATATAGCTGTTTTTTTCAAATCACTTATCTAATACTATTATTTTAAGATATTATAATAAAATAAACTTCATTCTTGTAGCCTGTCTTTAAAAGTGTTTTGTACAAACATTACTATAGAATTAAAAACTATTTTAAAATACTGTGGAGGTGTCAATATGGAAGTATGTATTCTTATGGGAAGTCCTAAGAAAAAAGGTAATACTGCTGCTATTCTAAAACCTTTTGTTGAGGAATTAGAAAATTATAATGCAAATATTGAAGTAATATGGTTATATGATTGTAAAATAGAACCTTGTATTGCCTGTAAGACATGTCAGAAAAATTTTTCTGAATTTGGATGTTATCATGAAGATGATGTTCAAAAAATTTTCAATAAAATTCTTATGTGTGATTTAATTATTTTTGCAACTCCAATTTATTCTTGGTACTGCACTTCGCCAATGAAATCATTACTTGATAGATTGGTGTATGGAATGAACAAATACTATGGTGATGAAAAAGGACCTGCATTATGGGCAGGAAAATCATTAGCACTTATTACAACATGTGGATATAAACCTGAAAAAGGTGCTGATATTTGGGAAAACGGTATTAAGCGATATTGTAAACATTCTCAGTTAAAATATATAGGAATGCTTGTCGAGCGTGACTTAGGTAAACCTAATTTCATGGATACAGAGAAAGAAGAACATTCTCGTCAATTCGCAAAACAAATTTATAATGTTTTAGATAATTCATCTAAAGCAGATAACTGTTAGGTACATAATGCTATAAGTAAAATATTTATAGTACAAATAAAGCTTATATAATTTAAAATTTATATAAGCTTTATTTTCATATTTTATTCTCCAAGTGTTATATTATTTATACCATTATTTTTAACTTCAATAACTGGATGTCCATTTCCTAAAATATAGTCTTTAGACCAACCATCTGGTAACTTATTTAATCCATCTCCAATCAACTTCAAGTGTAAATTTGATGGTTCTTTTTTCAAGTTTAATTTAAAGATTCCATCAAAGTTATCTTTTCCATCTTTTCCAAATAAACTTATATCTCCACTTATGTTTGTAGCTGTTACATCTACAATCCCATCGTTGACTCTAAACTTTATTTCAGATGATATAGTTTCAGCTGTTACACCTGAAATACCATCATTAGTATTTATATTAAAAGGGTATGTTACACTGCTATCGACAATTTTTGCAATTCCATCATTAACATTAACCGTAGCTCCACCTTTAATATTATAAATTTCTACTGTTCCTCTTTCAACGTCTACATTAAAATTAGAATACTCTTTATCAGGAATTCCAATCCTTATAACATTTACCATTTTATCTTTATTTGAATTTATCATATTATCACCATTCATATCTTGTGAAGGTCCATCTTGCTTATCTATTTTTTTCTTAGCACTTACAAGCAATTTGCCATCCTTTACATTCTTAGAAGAGCTCTCTTTATTCACAGAAAAAGTACAATTTTTTTCATTAGTTACACTTACATAGTCAAATTCAAATTTATTAGTGTTTACCTTTTCAACAACTACACCTAAATTATCTGTTTCTATAGATACTTCAGACACTTCATTCCCTTCAATTGAAGTTAAATGTTTTACAATATTTGGATTTATGTTCATATCATTATATTCCACTATGTCTAGACATTGTTTGTATGTATTAGCATCAATTCCTCCAACTTTTGTTATACTTTTAGCTCCTTTTAAAATCCCTTTGTTACTTCCATCAGCAACTAAAACGATTGGTTTTTCTTTAGCTAGAGGAGATAGTGTCAGCGCATCTACTAATTGATAACCCTTTGTTATGTAAAAATCAGTTGCTCCATTATAAAACTTCTCTATCACTTTTTTATTAGTTTCAAACCTATCATTTCCACCAATTCTAGTTGCGCTAGTTTTCTTTACTAATTCTTCACTTATTGCAGACTTGCCTCCTATTGCGTATACATTTAATCCTTCAGTGCTAAATGGAATTGATTTACCATCTGTAAGTATTATGGCTCCTTTGTTTTTTGCAGTTACAGGAGCTACACTCATAGCATCAGCCTCTCCTACAAATCCATTTGTTAGCATGACTTCTTTTACCTTACTTACTTCATTTATTTTTTTTGCAACATTGTAACTAGTTTCAATTCTATTATTTCCATCTATTCTTTCGACTTCAATACCTTTGTTTTTTATATCTTTTACTACTGAATTTTCAATAGTATTGTGACCACCAATTATATATACTTTTTTTACAGTATTCAATTTCTTATTGTCTAGTCTGTTTGAAGTAGCTTTTGGTATTTCATTTTTTTTAGTTAAAAGTATGGGTGCATTAATAGCTCCAGCTAATCCACTTGATGAAAGACCATCAGATAAGCTTTTATCTCCATTGACTAATATTACAGTATCATACTTCTGCTTGTCTGCTATAAGTCCTGCTGTTTCATATCTATCATTTCCTATTATTGAATCTTCTTTAAACTGTGCATTTACAGTTAGACTATTAAAAAGAAACATGGTCAAAGCCAAAGTTGATATGCCTATTTTTTTACTGAATTTTTTGAATTTTTTATTCATAATCTCTACTATTTCCCCCCTATAAATTAAATTCTTTAATTTACTTATAAATCTATCCTCTTATTTACAAATTATAACATAATTTTATAATAACACATCTATTTTTCTAAAATTATCAGTCATTTTATATCAATTATTCTATCTTATTCATTATAAAATTTATTGGATATAATACAAAACTCAAATTTATAATTAAGATTTTATAAGTCTTTAGAGGTACTTTTATTTATTTTTAGTAATTAATTGGTAGTAAAATTAATTTCATCTTACTTCCTAACTAATATTTATACGGTTTTTATCAACATCTTACCACCATCAAACACATATTCAACTAGATTATTCTCATATAAGTATGTTATATAAGAACGTATTGTACTTCCAACTAATACATATTGATTTGCATCAAGTTTTACACTATACAAATCACACATTTTTTCAATAACCTCATCAATCATAATTGCTTCACAACAAACTTTTTTAATATTATCTATTATTTCTTCCATCTTATTTTTATTAACATCTATTAAATTTTTTATATCTGTAGTTTTAACAGAATGACTTGGAACAAAGAAATCTGCTTCTAAAGTTCTCATTTTCTCTAATGTCTTAAATTGTGACTCTATATCTAATAGGAAGAAAAAATGATATTTAGTAATTATATTTTCTGGTGTAAGACTATCTGCAACAAACAAAACATTATCTGGAGTTCTAATACCAATCATTTCGAAATAATGACCTGGAAGAGAAATAGCTTCAAGTTCTGTGTCTACAATTTTTCCATTTGAAGGTATAATATAATCAACTTCACTTTCTTTTGCTAATAAAAACTTATTCTTCAATGCTTTACTTGGATAACCTCCATACAAGAATGCTGACTCAAGTATTGGATTTTCTGTAAAATATCCTTCCATTTTAGTTGTAGCAATTTTACATTTTGTTTGATTCTTCAAATATGCATTTCCTCCTATATGGTCTGCATTTGAATGAGTGTTTATTATTAATTTAGGATTTAAAGTATGCTCCTCTAATAATCTTAGAATTTGTCTAGCAGTATCTTTGTTATTTCCACTATCAATTAAAATTGCATCATTACCATCTACATATACACCTACTATTGTAGGGAGTGGAATATAATATGTGTTTCCTTTTATATGTTCTAGAGTTAATTTAGCCATTTTATAACCTCCCTTTAAATTTATTTTTAATTATAGCACTAATTTTCAGAAAATTCCAATCAAATTATTTTTATAATATATTTTTATTTTTTTTATTAAAAATTGGAAAAACTATATAATATATATTATAATCTATATATAAGGAGTGATGTTATTGAAAAAAGATAGAATAACTTTTTCAGAAATTTTAATATTAATTGTAGGCTGTATATTAATGGCAATTTCTCTTAACATGTTTTTTAACCCACATGCAATTGCTGCTGGTGGTATAACAGGGCTTGGAGTTGTTTTAAACTCATTATTTGGTGTAGAACTTTGGATTGTCAATTTAATTTTAAATATTCCATTGTTCATATTCGCTTACAGGATACTTTCAAAGAAAGATTGCTTTAAAACAGTTTTAGGAATAATCTTTCTTACTATAGCACTTAAACTTACTGCAAATATGGCTACACTAGATATCACAAATGATATGTATCTTGCAATTATATCTGGTTCTATTTTAATGGGAGTTGGTCAAGGTCTTATTTTTAGAATAAATGGCTCTACAGGTGGAACTGATTTAATGGCACTCCTACTAAATAAATATTTTCCTACATTTAGTATACCTGTTTTGATGGGTATTGTTGACTGCGTTGTGGTAGTTCTATCAGGTATAGTAAATAGACAGGTTGAAATTGCACTTTATTCAACTGTAGCTTTATACATTTTAGTAAAAGTTAGTGACTTACTTATTGAAGGATTTAATTATTCAAAATCATTTACTATCATATCTGACCTTTCAAAAGACATAAGTAAAAAAATAATGGAAGATTTAGATAGAGGTGCAACTATTCTAAAAGGTGAAGGTGCTTATACTGGAGAAAATAAGAATGTACTCTTAGTAGTGGTTGAAAAGAAAGAAGTTGTCGAATTAAAAAAATTAGTAAAAAATGTCGACCCTAATGCATTTATTATAATTACAGATATACATGAAGCTTTGGGTAACGGATTTAAAAAAATAGAATAAGTACAAAACAAATGGCAGGCATAATTAACATATATAGACATAGCTTTTTATGTGTTAATTATGTCTGCTTTTAAACTTCTTTTTTATCTTATTATCAATAATTGGTACTGGAATTACCATTCCAATTAGACTAATTACAATATTTATCAAGCTTAAATATTCAGGACTTATTTTTATAAATATCTTATTGAAAAAAATAACAATTACTAAAATAATGCCTGTAATAATCCATACATTTGCCCCATAACTATGTGCATAATCCCAAGCCTCTTCAGATTTCATTGAAGCTTTAGTTCTATATCCATGAAATTTATTTATATCTTTTGGAGCTCTATATTTATATAAAATTCCTATTAAGATAATCGTTATTGGTATTATAATATCAATAATCCAAAATATTTCCATTATAAGTACCTCCAGACTTTATATAGATTTTTCTAGCTATATTTGAACTTAAATATAACATTCTAAAATTTCATAATTATTGTCCTTAATTATATCATCTACTCTATTTTTTAACAATTAAATTTGAATCTAATTGTATAATATGACAGTTTATTTTAAATCATATGATAGCAATTTATTTAAATCATAAAATATTTACATAATTATATAATAAATAGTTTATATATATAGCCAAATCGGTCTAAATATGTATATAATAGATCTAATATAATTCTTACACTTATAGCTACCAATAAAATTTAAAATACAAAAAGGAGAACTAAAAATGAGTGTTAGTTTACAAAAAGGACAAAGAGTAAGTTTAGTAAAAGACAATAATCCTGTAAAAAATGTGATTGTAGGGTTAGGATGGGATATGAATAAAATAGGTAGAAAAAATTATGACCTAGATGCATTTGCAATAGCATTAACTAATCAAGATAAAATGAATTCTAAGAGTGATTTAGTTTATTTTGGGAATCTTAAACATCCTTCTAAAGCTATTATACACACTGGAGATAACTTAACTGGAAGAGGTGAAGGTGATGATGAACAGATAATGGTTAATTTAGATGATATTCCAGAATATGTACATAAGATAGTTTTTGGAGTCTCTATATTCAAAGCTAACAAAAGAAATCAAGATTTTGGTCAAATGAATAATTCTTTTATAAGACTAATTGATGCAAATTCTAAGCAAGAACTATTTAAGTATAACCTTCAAGAAGATTTTTCTGGTAAAGTTACTGTTTTGGCGGGCGAAATTTATCGTAGAAACGGAGAATGGAAATTTAGTGCTTTAGGTATTGGTCAAAATGAAGAACTTCGTGAATTAAGTAATATATATAGTTAATAATAATTACAATAAAAAATTTATAAAAAGGAGTTGTTTTAAATGGGTATAACTTTGGCAAAAGGACAAAAAGTGAGTTTAACAAAAACTAATCCTGGTCTTAAAAAAGTAGTAGTAGGATTAGGATGGGATACTAATAAGTATGATGGTGGTTTTGATTTCGATTTAGATGCTTCTGCATTTTTAACTGGTGCTGACGGAAAAGTTACAAATGATGGAGATTTTATATTCTACAATAATTTAAAACATGCTTCTGGAGCAGTTGAATATATGGGTGATAATAGAACAGGTGTTGGTGATGGTGATGATGAACAAATAAATGTAGACTTATCTAAAATACCACAGAACATTGCTAAAATATCATTTACGGTTACTATAAATGAGGCTGTAACAAGAAGACAAAATTTTGGACAGGTTGAAAATTCATATATAAGAATCTACAATGAAGAAACTAATGAAGAGCTTATTAAATATGAATTAGGTGAAGATTTTAGTATAGAAACAGCAATAGTAGTTGCAGAATTGTATAGACACAATGAAGAATGGAAATTCAATGCATTAGGTTCTGGTTTTGAAGATGGTCTTGCAGGATTATGTGGAAACTTTGGCGTTAATTTAGGCTAATATCAATTTAAAATAGTAAAGATATTTACTAGTACAATATCAAATAAAAAGAAGGGTATATTAATATACTCTTCTTTTTATTTGATATTGTATTTTTAGTATATTATAAAACATTCATTTTTTTATTCTTTTTTCTCATTTGCTTTTTTCCAAAATCTACTGAAATATCAAAAAACGATGAAATATTTTCTGTAAAAAATTTGTTTTTATGAAATGCAATATCAAATGTCCTCTGTAAATTGATACCCTCAATATCACAAGACCATAAAAGATGTTTTTTTAAATAATCTTCAACAAGTAATTCAGATATAACTGCAATACCAAAATTATCTACAACTGCCCTTAATATAGCTTCAGAATTATAACATGACCATCTAATATTCATCGGTATTTTCAATTCTTTTAATTGATTTTCTAGCTGTGCTCTTGTGCCACTTCCCAACTCACGCATAATTAGTGGTTGATTTGAAAGCTCTGAAACATTTATGTAATCTCTTTTGTAAAATTCATGCTTATTAGAACATATAAGCACAAGGTTGTCATTAATAATACTTTTTGTAATAATATCTGGATGTTTTATTTTACCTTCTACAATTGCAATATCTAATTCACTATTAAGTAGTTTCTTTGCAATCAACCTTGTATCCTCTACAAATACTTCTGGCTCTATCAAAGGGTTTACCTTATATAATTCTAATATTATTGGGCTTATTACGCATGTTCCAACGGTTACTGTAGCTCCAACTCTTATACGTATGTTTTTTGCACAGTGTTTCATGCAATCATTCATTTCTTCATTTATAGCCAAAAGATGCCTTCCATATCCAAGAAGCTTTTTACCTGCTTCTGTTAAGTATAATTTTTTTGAAATTCTATCAAATAACTTAACTCCATACTCTTTTTCTATTTCTGAAATAGCTTGGCTAACTGATGACTGTGTAATATACATGTTTCTTGCTACTTCACTCATTTTACCACATTCGGCAACCTTAACAAATATCTCAAGACTGCGAATAGTCATATTATCACAACCTTAGCAAACATTAGTAAATACTTATGATTTTATTAATATTTTAGTATTTTACAAATGTATTGTCAAGAATTATAATTTTAGCATAGAGTTATAAAAGAGATTGGAGTGTGATATATTGTGAAAGTATTGATTATAGGTGGAGTTGCTGCTGGAACAAAGACTGCTGCAAAAATAAAACGTGAAATGGGTGATAACTGCTCTGTTACAATCCTAAATAAAGGTGAAGATATTTCTTACGCTGGTTGTGGTCTACCATACTATGTTGGCAATATAATTAAGGATAAATCATCTTTAATTGTCAATACACCTGAAAGTTTTTCGAAGCTAACAGGAGCAGAAGTTCGTTGTGGAGTTGAAGTTACATCTATTGATAGAAATACAAAACAAGTAAATTTGAAAACGATTTCAACAGGAGAAGAAGAAAATTTAAGCTATGACAAACTTGTAATTGCTACAGGAGCAGACCCAATAAAACCACCAATACCTGGCATTGACTTATCTGGAGTATTTTTTATGCGCACTCCAAATGATGCTATAACATTAAGAGATTCTATTGGAAATGATGTTAAGAGAGCTGTTGTTATTGGAGGCGGTTTTATTGGTCTTGAAATCGCTGAAAACCTTTCTGCAATGGGCATACGTGTAAGTGTCATTGATATGGCCAAACATGTCATGCCAGGATTTGATACTGACTTTGCAGAATATGTTGAAAATCATATGGCTGATAAAGGTATCATGATTTTTACAGGGGACCAAGTTGTAGGTATTGAAGGTCAAAATAAAGTTGAAAAACTTCGTACTAAAAATAGAGTCATTAAAACAGATTTAGTAGTTATGTCAGTTGGAATTCGCCCTAACACAAACTTTCTAAAAGATACGGGATTGGAATTTGCTCTAAATAAAACACTTATTGCAGATGAATATATGCTTACAAATGATAAAGATATATATGTAGTTGGGGATTGTGCATTTGTAAAAAATGCTTTAACAAATAAACCTACATGGTCACCTATGGGCTCATCTGCAAATCATGAAGGTAGGATTTGTGCACAAAATATATCTGGTAAATCTAAAACTTATAAGGGTGCTCTTGGAACAACAATAGTAAAATTACCTGAGCTTAATGCAGGAAAAACAGGTCTAAGCAAAGAAACTGCTGAAAAAGAAGGTTATAGTGTTTGTTCTGTAACTATAGCTACTGATGACAAAGCACACTATTATCCAGGTGCTTCTAATTTTATTATAAGAATGGTTGCTGAAAAAGATACTAGAAAATTATTAGGTGTTCAAGTTATGGGACCTGGAGCTGTTGATAAAATAGTAGATATCTCTGCCACTGCAATAACTTTAGGAGCTGACCTTTATTCATTAGAAAGTATGGACCTTGCATATGCACCACCTTTTTCAACTGCTATTCATCCATTTGTAGTAGCAGTAAATGTTTTACAAAACAAACTTAATGGAGAACTTGATAGTGTTTTACTTGATGAAATAGAAGACTTTGACAGTTGGACTAAAATAGATGTTTCAAAAGCTCCTTCTATTCCTAGTTTACGTTATCTTCCTGTTGGTGAGATTAATGGAGAAATTGAAGGCCTTTCTAAAGATGAAAAAATTCTTCTTATATGTGCAAAAGGTAAAAATAGCTATATGGCTCAAAATCGTTTAAGACGCTTTGGCTATACAAATACGAAAGTTCTTGAAGGTGGAATACTATTTTATCCAAATCTTAAGGTAATGGAGGAGTAATTATGAGTAATATTACAGCAGAACAAAAAAAAGAATTAAAAGGTAGAGGTTTTTTACCAAGCAGAGATGGAGAACATTTTGCAGCACGTATAATAACTGTAAATGGAGTAATAAATACATCACAGGCAAAAAAAATTGCAGAAGCTGCTGAAAAATTTGGAAATGGTCAGTTAGCATTTACTACTAGATTAACAGTAGAGTTACCTGGTGTAAAATTTGAAGATATTGAAGCTTTGAGTGAATTTATTGCTAGTGAAAATCTAATCACAGGTGGAACTGGCTCAAGAGTTCGTCCTGTCGTAGCTTGTAAAGGTACTGTTTGTGTTCATGGGTTGACTGATACACAGGCACTAGCTGCTGAAATACATCAGGAATTTTACAAAGATTGGTATGATGTAAAGCTACCTCATAAATTTAAAATTGGTGTTGGAGGATGCCCTAACAATTGTATTAAACCAGACTTAAACGACCTTGGAATTGTTGGTCAATGTGTACCTGATTATGACTCTGAACTTTGTGTTGGTTGTAAAAAATGTGCGGTCATGGAGGTCTGTCCTGTCAAAGCAGCTAAATTAACAGATGAGGGTAAACTTGAAATAGATAGTAATTTATGTAATAATTGTGGGAAATGTATAGACAGTTGTAATTTTGACAGTATTGAAGAAAAAGAATCTGGCTATAAAGTATATATAGGAGGAAAATGGGGTAAATCTGTTCGTCCTGGAACACAAATTGATAGATTATTTTCAAAACAAGAACTTATGACTTTAATTGAAAAAGCAATTCTTTTGTTTAGGGAACAAGGTAAAACAGGTGAACGTTTTGGAATAACAATTGACAGAATTGGTGTTGATAAATTTATAGAAATGCTTTTATCAGATGATGTTTTAGAAAGAAAAGAAGACATACTTGATGCTCCTCTACATCTTAAAGGTGGAGCTTTATGCTAACAATAAATATTTTAATTGTATAAATGTCACTAACATATATAATTTAGTTAAGAACAATTAAAAAATTAAGTGTCATAAATAATTTGTAAAGGTATATATAAATATATCTTTACAAATTATTATTTTATAATAACTATTTATTAATTTTATTTTAATTATATAAAATATACAATAAGTAATAATGTCTGATATTATCAAATTAATTTTGAATTGTATTAATTGAAAAATTAACTATTCCTCTATTTCCATCTTGATTTACAACCAAATACCATGTTCCTGTATTAGGTACTTTCATTCTGCATAGATTTTTCTTAGCAAATCCGCCATAGTAGTCATAATTTTTTTGATTTTTAAATTTTACATAGTTTATATGATCTAGCAATATTACATTAGCTTGTTTCTCTAAATTTACCTCTACAATATCCCCTTTTTTTAGATTCATCTTACTATAACTATATTCCATTGAACTACCCCTCCAGTATCGAATAATCTTTGTTATTTACTCATCTCATATATATGAAAATCCATTTAAAATATTATAAATACTATATAATTACGTTATTATCCAGCTTTAACTTTGTCTACTACAACCCAAAGTTTATTAAAAATATTATTGGCAACGTTTTCTCCATCCCATACTACTTTTTCTTCTTTATTTTCTAATAAAGCATAATACCCAGAGTCAGAACTTTCATCTTTATAGACTGTAACGTAAAACTCTTCATCACTATATCCAGGCTTATCTTTAAAGTCTTCAGATATTTTACATTTTAATATATATCCTTCTAATTCTTCCTCTATAAACAAATCAATTCCTCCAATCTCTATATTTTTACTAATTATACCATATTATGATATAATCTTTGTATTTTATCGTAAATTTCTATTTTTTCTTTATTTCATAAATGAATTATATGATTTTTCGTTTTTTTACTTTATATTATATTAATTATCTCTTTTATTTTGTTATATATTTCTTTATAATTCATAAATTTAATCTTTAGTTTATCCCGCTTTATATTGATAAATATAATAACTCACTTACTATTAAATAACTTACATTTTCTTAATTGCTATATTTATATTTTTTATTGTCACTTATTCTTTTTTTAAGTAAGTTATATTAATTAAAATATAATAAAATTGATTTAAAGATTATACTAAAATTATTATCTATTAAAAATAACAAAAAAAACAAGTATTCTATCCAATATAAAATACTTGTTTTTTATGATTATTTTTGACTTTCTAGCATTTCATTTAAAGCATCATATGTGAAATTTATTATTTCTTCACAACTTACTTTATTTTTCTTCAAGGATGCACATATTTCTGTACTGTATCTATCTCTTACTCTATTCATTAATTCTCTTGAATACTTTCTTGCCATATTTTCATCCAAATTACTATTTCGTCCATTTAGATAACCTATTATAACAATAGCTGCATTTACAGCTCCACAGACACTTCCAACAGTAATTCCAACTCCCATACCACTTCCTATCGAAATTGGTATATCTGTGTTATGTTCTTCATTATAAAACTTTATTAATGCCTCTGCACAAGTGTATCCTTGGCTATGATATATTGATGGTCTTGTCATTTTTATACTTCCTTTCAGATTTTATTTTATTACTTATTAATATTATAATAGTAACAATATTTTTATATGATGTTTTTGTACCTATAAACTCTAACTTATGTTTATAACAGATAAACTTATAGCTTTCTAAATTTAAACTACTTTATTATTTATAAAATTACCTTCACTAAATCTTTCAAATGATATACTTTTATTATATCTTAAATTTATTTTAGTTTCTGTGACTTAGTCACACAATCAATGTTTATTTACAACAACTTAATCTAATTTTCCAATATTAGCTAATATATATTTATGTACTAATTTTGATTTTTTAGACAGTAACTTGACTCTATTAAGTTAAGCAATATATTATTGATTTTAATTCTTTGTATTTAAACAAAAGATTTGCTAAAATAAAAATAAGCAATACTACATAAATCAAACCCCGAGGAGGTTGTCAAATTGAAAAAAATACTTATAACAGGTGCATTAGGACAAATAGGTTCAGAATTAACAATAAAACTTAGAAATGAATATGGAGAAAAAAATGTAATTGCTAGTTCAAGAAGAACAAAAGAAGGAAACCCTGTGTGTGAATCTGGTATATTTGAAATATTAGATGTTACAGATAAAAACTGTTTCTTTGAAATTGCAAAAAAATACAATGTAGATACTATAATTCATCTAGCTTCTCTACTTTCTGCTGTTGCTGAAAGTAAGCCTTTAGAAGCATGGAATTTAAATATGAATGGATTAATAAATGGTCTTGAAGTAGCTAGAGAACTCGATTGTAAATTTTTCACACCTAGCTCAATTGCTGCATTTGGTGAAAATTCTCCAAAAAATATGACTCCTCAAGATACATTACAAAGACCTAATACTATGTATGGTGTAACTAAAGTTTCTGGCGAGTTACTATGTGATTATTACCACTCAAAATTTGGAGTAGATACTAGAGGCGTTAGATTCCCAGGTCTTATTTCTTATGTTACTCCTCCTGGTGGAGGAACTACAGATTATGCAGTTGATATATACTATGAAGCATTAAAAAATAAAAAATATAAATCCTATATAGCAAAAGGTACTAAGATGGATATGATGTATATGCCTGATGCACTTCAATCAATAGTGGATTTAATTGAAGCTCCAGATGATAAACTTATTCATAGAAATGCGTTTAACATTACTGCTATGAGTTTTGCTCCTGAGGAAATCGCCGCTTCTATAAAAAAATATATCCCTGAATTTGTAATAGAGTATGACGTAGACCCTGTAAGACAAAGTATAGCTGACTCTTGGCCTAATTCTCTAGATAGCAGTAGTGCAGAAAAAGAATGGAACTTTAAATTCAATTATGATTTAGACAAAATGACTAAAGACATGTTAGAAAAATTATCAGAAAGAGGAATTGGTAAATAACAACTAATCTCTTAATGTTAAAGGAATTCAGAGAATAAGATATTTTATGTTTATAAATTAAATCTACAAGATATTATTTTACATACTTTTTCTCTGAATTCTAAAGATAATTTATTTTAAACATTTAACAAGCTATTATTTTTATATACCAATATTGATAATTTTTTTATGTATTAATTATACAGAATAATCTTAAAATCTAAAATGAAAGGAAAAGCTACTTTTTTAAGTGTGATAAAAATTTACTTGAATTTTACTACACTTTTCATAATATAATGTAAGTAGCAGGTACTAATATTGCTAAACTTAAGGGAAATTAGAGAGGAAATAATTAAAAAATATATAGGTGATAATTTAATCTCTGAACTTACAGAAGAATTAAAGAACATACTTATAACCGATTTACAGTCTAACCCATTTAAAAGTAATATTGAACTTAGTATAATACCAGCAAATATAGAAATATTTAAGAAAATAGAAAACACATTATTAGATTCTAAAGTTAATTTAAAAATGGGTTGGGAAAGGATACTTATAAATTACATACTAAAAGATTTATTTGAATTAAATTATGAAATAAATAAAAGTTGTAATGAGCCTTTGATGTTTAGAATCATTATATCAATTGATTCTTATGATGCTTAGTTGCAATAAATAATATACATGAGGATGTGCTTTATATTTATGAAATACAAGTTATTTATAGACTTTGAATTTAATATGCTAGATGACAATAAAAATAAATTAGAATATAATGGGGCTGAATTAATTTCAATTGGTGGAGTTTTAGTTGATAATGAATTTAATATAATAGATGACTATTATTCTTTGGTCAAACCAAAATATAACGAAATACTTTCAAATAAATGTAAAAAACTTACTAAACTAAATCAATTAGATATTGATAATGCTCCTAACCTTTTATATGTTATGGATGATTTTTATAGATGGTTTTGTAAATTTAATGATGTTACTATATACAATTGGGGTGATTTTGACATTGCTGGTCTTCTAAATTCATTTAGAGTATGTAAATATACTGGTAAATGCTTAGAGTTGTTTAATATGATGATTGACATTCAACCTTTTATATCTCAGCATATCACATACAATAATAGAATCTTATCTAAACAATTATCTTTACTTAATATGAAAAAGATTTTTTCTGTAGAAGGAGACATTAAACACAACTCACTTTCAGATGCTATGGATTTAATGAATGTATGTAAAAGCTTTTACCTTAACTATCCTAAAGATGTTGATACTCTCGGAGAATTATATAATAAATTACCTCCTATCAAAACTCCCTTATATTATATTCCATACTTCGAAGATGAAAATTTTGAGCTTAAATTTGATAAAACTCCAGAAGATATAATAATATATCTCAAACAAATATTAAATATGCTAAATATAAGTAAAAAAGAAATCTATTTTAAAAAAAGAAGTGTACTAGTAAATAACTCCAAAATTATTAATTTTAAAAATCTATCTTCTTCTTTTAAATTAACAAAACTCAATGAATTTGAAGAATATCCTGATTTTATCTTAAAATTAGGAGACAAAAATAATTTCGTTGAATCTATTATTAAAATAAATAAGAGCAATAGAAAATCTATAAAAAACTTAATATTCAAGTTATCAAGAACACCTTAAATAATTGAATTTAATTATTTAAGGTGTTTTTTATATCTTGAATTAAAATTCTTATACAGGACATAATAACTAAATGCAAATATTTTTTAAAGGAGTAATTGATAGATATGACAGTAGTATTAATAAGAAGTATTATATTATACATAACAGTGCTAATTGCGCTTAGAGTCATGGGAAAAGGTGAGATAGCTGAAATGAACTGTTTTGATTTAGTTATAACACTTTTAATTGCGGAAGTTGCATCTGTTCCAATGGAAAATAATAATATACCAATTATAAATGGTGTTGCAGCAATAACTGGACTTGTAATTATGCAGACTCTAATTTCATTCCTATCCTTAAAAAGTAGAAAATTGAGTTCATTTTTATCAGGTAAACCTTCTATATTGATAGATAAGGGAAAAATTGTATATAAAGAACTAAAAAAAGAGAGAGTTAGTATAGATGAATTATTAGAACAGCTGAGAATTCAGGGATACTTCAATCTAAAAGATGTGCAATATGCAATTTTAGAGACTGATGGCAATTTAAGTGTTGTACCAGCATCAAGTTATAATAGTACACCTCCAAGAGCTTTTAATCATTTACCAATTCCACTTATATTGGATGGTAGAATAATAAATGAAAATCTAGACATGGCTAAAAAAGACACTAATTGGTTAATGGGTATCTTAAAATCTAACCACATAGAAGCTTTTAAAGATGTTCTTATTTGTGTCTTAGACGAAAACGACAAAATATTTATTCAAAATAAAAAGGGTGATTAATATTGAAATCTACAACATTTGTTATAATATGGGCTATTTTATTTTTATTATTTGGATTTTACATTAATAATAAACTATATGATTTTACAGAGGAGTACAAAGATAATATGTCTGTTTTAGAAAAATCTATAGAAAATGAAGATTGGGAAAAAGCTCAAAAAGAAGCTGATTCTATATCTACAAGATGGGATAAAGAAAGAAATCATTGGTATAAAGTTTTAAACCATGAGTACTTTGATGAAATAGGTCTAAAGTTTAATATTCTTGATAAGACTATTTATACTGAAAATAAATTAAGATCTTTAGAGGAAGTCGAAAGCATAAAAACATATTTAGGAAATATTGTTGAAAGTGTTAAATTTGATATAAATTATATATTTTAACAACTTAAGCAAGGATATAAATAAAAGTAAGATAATTTATATCCTTGTTTTAATGCTTTTACTAAGTATCTTAACAAAATGTACAGACTTTTACTTCAAAGTTTGTAATAGTTATTGACTTTGCTTATAAATTGTTACAATCAAAATAAAATTTAAAAGCTTCTCCAATAAACTTAGATGCACCATCACCATATTTCTTATCAGTTACTCTTATATATGTAGAATTTGTCAAATAAAGTTCTGCCATGTAATCAAAATATCTTTCTCCATTATCTATTTTATAAAACTCATTACTCTTTTTCATTTCATTATCTATTTCTTTAACAATACTTTGAACCTCATTTGATGAGTAATCTCTACTTAAATCTGATACAAGTTTTTCATGTAATATATTTATCTTGGGCTTTTTATCTCCTAAATAAAGCTCTAGTGTTTGTCCAATAAACTTCCCTGCTCCACTTCCATATTTTTCATCTACATCTTTTATCCACATAGGATTTACCAAATAGTTTTGTATCATACTGTACCAATTATCATCTCCTGTATCCATATAAAAAACTTCATAGTCTTTCTTAGATATATCAGTTATCTCTTTGGCTATTTCTTGAAGTTCTTTTGATGAAGGATTCTTACTTAAGTCTTCTACAAGTTTTCTATATAATTCTTTCAGTTTAGGATGTTTTTCTTTTAAACAATCATTTTTATATATATCAAATTTTTCTCCTAAATTCAATATATCACTGCTAAAATTTGTTTTTATAGCCTTGGCAAACTTCTCAATAGTTCCATATTGTTTTATAGCCATTTTAGCAATTTTTTCTTCATTAGACTTAATTTTTTCTATAAATTCATTGTATTTTTCCACACTACCATAAATTTTAATTATCTTATTTTTATGCTCTCTTTTAAATTCTTCTAACACATTAAAATACTCACTCATATCAAATTCTTTAAAATTAATAGTACTCTCTCCTTTTATAGTTTTATTTATAAGCTCTATTAATTCATCCAATCTGTTTCGTTTTAGGATGAGTAACTTCTTTTGATTTTTCAAAGCTTCTACTTTATCAAAGTATGGGCTTGACATTATCTCTTTAACTTCCCTCAAAGGTAGGTCAATCTCTTTAAAAAATAAAATTTGTTGGAGAGTTTTAATGGCTTCATCATCATAAAGTCTATACCCTGCATCTGTAATTTTATTTGGTTTTAAAAGACCTATTTCATCATAGTAGTGTAATGCTCTTATGCTTATTCCTGTCAAATCTGAAACTTGCTTTACTGTTCTCATATCAACACCTCAAAACTTGATTTTATAGCTATCAATATTTACTAATACATCCATGCTATATTTTCATATTACACTATTACGTAATGTCAGGGTCAATAAAAATATTTTTCTTCTAAATAACTATATTTATTTAAAACATATATTTATGTACTACCTATTCTCAAATTTCTGAGGATTTTTTACATAAGACCTAATCACAGTTCCACATTTTTTACAAATAACATGAATTAGTTTATCTTCTGTAAAGCTAATAACTTTTGCTGGTCTGACATTTGCATGTCCTGATTGAACACCATAAACAACTTCTTCACATCCACACCAAGGACATATATACTTTTTATCCATAAATTTCATCTCCTTAATATATGTTTCTTTTACTTATTTATAAGAATAGTATATAAAATTCTCAAAATCGTGTCTAGTATAGGCTAAATTCTGAGAATTAGTTTTTTAAAATTAATTATATTCAACATATTTTACACGTCCAATATCGAATACACTTTTTTCATGTTATTCAAAATCTCAGAAAACAGTAAAGGAAGTTGTTCTGTATCATCATTCCTTTGTGTTAAATAATCTATTATAATATTAGATATTATCTCAATTATAGTAGCACATTTATCAAAAACCTCAGCTCCTTGTATGAAAGATTTATTTTTATATTCACCTCCAATCTGGTTAAGCATTCTACTCATTTTATCAAAACCACCTCTAAATTTGACACTATCTGGTTCTTCAATTCCTCTAATTGCATTTGGAATAGTTGGTACTGTCCCAAAAAACATAACCATATTAGATAATATCTTATCATAATCATCTTTTTCTAGTTCATTTTTCCATTGTGGCAATTCCTTGATAAACTTTTCAAAACCTTTGTATCCCAAAAAACTTTTAGGTGGATTTAAAAACATATTACTCTTTATAGCAAGTGCTTCTCTTGCAATCTCATATTTACTCTTTGAACCATTCATTCTAACTGTACAAATAGTATTTGCCTTACTCAACCCTAAATAACTACAATTCATACTTTGGCGTAATTCATCATAAGAAAGGTATAATAACTCAGTTCTTCCACAATCATACAAGTATATTCTTTCTTCCTCATCATCATACCCTACCATTAATATGTAATGAAAAGGAATATGTTCTTTATGATATAACTTCTGATAATATGGTAAATAATACATATCTAAAGCTCCTAAAATAACTGGATACCCATTATCAATTTCAGATTTTGCTTTTTTTAATGCCTGCTCATATCTCCTAAACTCATGATGTTTGTATTCAAAATCAACAATTGGCGCTAAAAATTCATACATCTTTTTTGTTCTTCCATCTCCCAAAACTACCATTCTTTTTAGTTCTGCTTTATTTGTTTTCATATAACAAAAAGAGCCAAAACCTGATAGTAAAAAGAAAAAATCACTTGGAAGACATTCTCCTGTTTTATTTATATATAAATCTTCTATACCATTCCACATACACTCATAATCATGTGAATGATGCTTAATTTTAATTATTTTTCTCATATAGTCTATCTCCTCACTATAAATTTTTATTAGATTCAGTATAAACCCTCTTACAATGAGAGAGTCAATAGGTTTTATATCTATAAAATTTATATTTAAGGACATTACATTTTTAGATTACTAAATTATTTGAAGTTATAATATATCTTATTCTATTATGTATAATATAATAAATCTAGATAAAAAAAGAGCATATAAAAACTAAAAATAGCTTTTATATGCTCTTAAGTAATTCATTATATTATTTTCCAGCCTTCATAGCTCTTATTTTTAATGGTAAAGTAAATAAATTAATGAATCCTTCTGCATCTTTGTGGTCATAAAGCTCACTATCTCCAAAAGAAGATATTCCTTCATCATAAAGAGCATTTTCAGTAAATATTCCAGCAGGTTTTATATTCCCCTTATAAAGTTTAACTTTTACTGTTCCAGTAACATTGTCTTGAGTTTGCTCCATAAAGGCATCTATAGATTCTCTTAGCTTACAATACCATAATCCATTGTAAATAAGTTCTCCATATTTATAAGATACCATTTGTTTGAAATGTAATGTATCTTTATCTAAAGTAGCACTTTCTAAAATATTATGTGCTTCATAAAGAATTGTTCCTCCTGGAGTCTCATATACTCCTCTTGATTTCATACCAACAAGTCTATTCTCAACTATATCTATAACACCAATTCCATGCTTACAACCTAATTCATTCAATTTATGAATTAATGCAACTGGAGATAATTCTTCACCATTTACCTTTTTAGGAACACCCTTTTCAAAGTAAACTTCTACATATTCAGCTACATCACATGCATCTTCTGGGTCTACACATTGTTTATATACATCTTTCTTATGTTCATTTTGTAAATGCTCTATATCCCCACCTTCAGTTGATACATGCCAAAGGTTAGCATCTACTGAATATATTTTAGCTTTAGTTGCTGTTACTTTTATATTATGTTTTTCTGCATAGTCTATAGCATCTTCTCTTGATTTTATATCCCATATTCTCCAAGGCGCAATAACTTTTATAGTTGGGTCAAGAGCTGCAATTGTAGCTTCAAATCTAACTTGGTCATTACCTTTTCCTGTACATCCATGACATATATATTTTGCACCTTCTTTATGAGCAACCTCAACTAGTTTTTTAGCTATTATAGGTCTCGCTAAAGAAGTTCCTAATAAATACTTTCCTTCATATTTAGCTTCTGCTTTTACAGCCTTAAATATAGTTTCAGTTACAAATTCTTCACTTATATCATCTACATATGCCTTTGATGCTCCACTTTGTAAAGCTTTTTCATAAACATCTTCCATCTTATCTTCTTGACCTACATTTCCACAAACAGCTATAACATCTATATCTTCATAATTTTCCTTTAACCAAGGTATTATGATTGATGTATCAAGTCCTCCTGAATATGCTAATACTACTTTTTCCTTCATTTTTAGTTCCTCCCAATTTTAAATTATGATTTTTATTTTTTATTTAATAGAAATTCTTAATATTGAATGATTTTGAGCATTTGAATTAACTTAAAATCATTTTAATACTAAAAAAGCCTCTCAGTATTTTTAAATACTAAGAGGCGAAATATCCGCGGTACCACTCTTATTGATAAAATTAGCTAATCAATTAGTAAATGTTCAACATATTAAATAAACATTAGTAATTAAATATATTAAAAAACGCCTCTTGGAAAAACCAAGAGACGAAATATATCCGCGTTACCACTCTAATTGATAAGATAAACTTATCCACTCTTTCTCTTAAGGCGAGATTACCTACTAACCTACTAAATTCAATTAGCATCCTCCAAAGTTCTTTTCACTAATACTCATTTGCTAAGCTTCCACCATCCTTAGCTCTCTATAAAACGCATATAAGTTACTCTCTTTCTCACAGGATTTAAATATAAAGTTTTTCATATCTCTCTTATAAAATATATAATAGTTTATTTTTCCATTTATGTCAACTATATAATTTATTTTATTTTTATTTTAAGAAATTTTTCTACACTACTCACTAATATCTCACTTTCCAAAGACATAGCCCTTTAGCTGGTGCTGTATCTGATGCTTGGTTTCTATCCTTAGATTCAAGCATATACTTAATATCTTGAGGAGCTTTTCTCTTAAGACCTACCTCTATCAAAGCACCCACTATGATTCTTACCATGTTATACAAAAATCCATTTCCTTCTATGTATATTTCTACAACATTATCATCTTCTTTTATATTTATTGAATAAATTTCTCTTATATTTGATTTTTTCTTAGACTTAGAAGAAGCAAAACTAGTAAAATCATGTTCTCCTATTAAGTATTCACTTGCTTTTATCATTCTATCTAAATCTAATTTTTTACTTACATGAGTAGCATATTTTCTTATAAAAGGATTGTGATACTTGTTATTGTCAATTTTATACATATAAGTCTTTGATTTTACATTATATCTTGAATGAAATCTTTCATCAACTTCTTCAACAGTTTTTACAACTATATCTTCTGGCAAATATTCATATAAGTATTTTTGGATTTTCTCTAATGAATCTGTACAACTTGTTCTAAAATTTATTACTTGTCCTCTAGCATGCGCTCCCATATCAGTTCTCCCAGAACCAATTATCTCAACTGTTTCATTAGTCATCTTACTTAAGACAGTTTCAAGTTTTTCTTGTATAGTCATGTTATTATCACCTAGTTTTTGATACCCTTTATATCTTGAACCATCATATGCTACTATCATTTTTATGTTTCTCATCTTAATCCTCTTTCTAAGAATTTATGCTTGTTTAGCAAATTTATTTTTTATATTGAAAGTTATCTTTGTTCCAACATTCTTTTCACTTTCTATTTTCATTCTTCCACCATGTAGTTTTACAATTTCATTACTGATTGCTAGACCTAACCCACTACCAGCTTTATTGTAGTCTTCTTGGAAGAACTTATCTAATACTTTATTTAGATTTTGTTTTTCTATGCCTGAGCCGTTGTCTTCAACTGATATAGTTGTTATATCTTCATTTTGAGAAGCTACAACTTTTATGTAACCACCTTGACCAGTAAATTTAAATGAATTCTGTATTAAATTTATAAGAACTTGTCTTAATCTATTCTTATCTCCTTGAATGTTCTCTATAAACTCATTTTCAAATTCAAATAAAAGTGCTATATCTTTTTCAGCTGCTTTAACTTTGAGCTGATTTACAACACCTACAACCAAACCTTCAACATCAACTATATCAACATGAAGTTTTATCCTATCTGAAGAAAGTCTTGAAAAATCCAATAATTCTTCCACAAGTTTTATAAGTCTTTCTGTTTCATCTTGTATAATACCCAAACCTAAGTCTAGCTCTTCTCTTGTTATACTTTCATAACCTAAAGTTTCACTCCATCCCTTTATCGATGTAAGAGGAGTCCTTAGTTCATGTGATACAGAAGATATAAATTCTTCCTTTAATTTTTCACTTTTATCAATCTCATGTGCCATATGTTCAAATGTCTGTGCCAAATCACCAATTTCATCATCTACAATTTTCATATTTTCTAATTTTATGTTATAGTTTCCTACAGCTAATTCATTTGCAAATTTCTTTAACTCTCGTAGTGGCTTTATAAGAGTCTCTGCAAATTTAAGACTTATTAGTATAGCTATAATAAGTATAAATATACCTGCCAATATAAGCCATGTAGCTTGCTTTAATATTGCATTGTCAATAGCATCTAATGAAACTGTATATCTAACAACACCTTCTATTATATTATTTACCTTTAGTGGCAAAGAGATACTCATAACATGTTCTCCTGTATCTGCTATTCTATAGGTATAGGGTGTTAAGTTTTTAGTCTTTATATCTTTTAGTGCATTATTGACATCTTCATAATTTGCTTTTTCTTTACTCTTAAAGCCATATTGGTCTAATATAATATTTTTATCCTTATCTATTATTGAAATTCCAAATTCCGAATTTTTAGTTAATGGTTGCTTATCAAATATGTTCTTTACTTTTTTTTCAAAGCTTGTAGTTTCCATTGTAATAGCATTATATTCATCAGCATATTTTATTTCAGATTCAAGTAGTTGTTTGACAGAATCATAGTAATAGTTTTGTATATAAAACATAAACAATCCTTCAAACAGAGTAACCATTATAATAATTATTATAAAGTAGTTTTTTATTACTTTTTTTCTCAGACCTTCAAAATGTAACACTATTATTCTTCCTTTCTAAAACAGTATCCATACCCCCAAATAGTTTGTATATATTTTGGTTTTGATGGGTCATCCTCTATTTTATTTCTTATCCTTCTTATATTTACATCTACTATTTTAAAATCATACAAATAATTAGTTCCCCAAACTTCATCTAGTATTTGGTCTCTACTTAATGACTGCTTAGCATTTGATATCAAATATTTTACTATTGAAAATTCAGTTGGAGTAAGCTCAATTTCTTTTCCATTCTTAAATAATTTTCTTTTGTCTATATCAAGTATAAATGGAGGAGAAACTATCTCACTTGACTTAACATTTGAATCGTCTTTTGTTACTCTTCTAAGAAGAGCAGAAACCCTAACTAAAAGTTCCTTTATACTAAATGGTTTTATAATGTAATCATCTGCTCCTGAAATGAATCCTTCTATTTTATCATCTTCTTGAGCTTTAGCAGTAAGCATTATTATACCTACTTGGTCAAAATTTTCCCTTATAAATTTACATACCTCTATTCCACTTATATCTGGAAGCATTACATCCAAAAGAGCTATTGTAATATCATTTTCTGTTGTCATTTTTTCTATAGCTTCTCTCCCAGTACCTGCCTCAACTATCTCATAACCTTCTCTTTTTAAATTTATACTAACAAAACTTCTAATCCCAATTTCATCTTCTAGTATAAGTATTTTTTCCTTCATAAAATAAAACCTCCAATTGAGTATAATATTAACCATATATTAATGAGAAATATTCTTTTAATGCGTCTATAGTAATATCTAGCTTATCCATTTCATTTGCATCATTTATGACTAGCAAGAAAGTATATTCATCACTCTCTTGAAGTACAATAGAATTTTGTGTATTTGGATTTTTTCTATCTTCAAGTTTATTTTTACTCTCTACTACTATATTAAACAAATTCTTACGATCTGAATAGTCAAAATAATAAAATTTAAACACTGCTTTCTCTCCAACAAATTCTTGCTCGACAAGTATTTTATCAAATAAATTATTTGGAATAAATAATTTAAAATTATATTTATAATTATAATATATCTGACTTGTAAATATTAGGCTTGAACTAGCATCTTCTTTTCCATTCCATCTATACCAGCTTATATTTGCAGATGCTTTAGAGCTATAAGTGTTTCTATTGCTACCTGCTACTATAGGTATTTCTATAATCTTATCTTTGTCAATATCATCTACAGGTATGTAATAAGATTTAGTAATAGTTTTATCATAATCACTAAAAGCTTTTTTAATTTTTCTGTCTTTCATATAAAGTATCTGTGTAATATAATTATTATCCTTTAATATCGGAATATCAAGTACGACACCTTTTATGGCTGCAGAGGAATTACCAATAGATGAAGCAACGTTACCTAAGGTTATATATAGTTCACTCAAATTTTTCACATTTTCAAATTTAACATAATCCTTGAGTTTCATATTTCCATCAAAATTTGCAACACTTGCAAACATTTCATTAGTTTTATTATTCAAATGAAGCATTAATATTTCTAATTTGTCATCTCCATCTATATACCCAATTTTAACTTTCATATCATTAAAATCTTCTTTGTTTGGAAGCCATGACGCATCTAAGTCATATACTTTTGTTATTTCATTGTCTTTTACTTTATATATATGCATATTAGTTTTGTCTTTGGATTTAATCAATAAAACGACTTCTTTATATCCATCTGAATCCAAATCATAAAAGTTAGCATATTCTATTGACTCACCATTTTCTAAAAAATGGTCACCAAGTACATATTTTTCTCCATTATAACTTAAAGTCACAAATCCTACCTGAGTTACATTATTGCTTAAATCCTCTTTTTGCTCAAATACAACTAATTCATCAACTCCATCACCATTTAAATCCACTTTGTTTATTTTTCCTACTTCTTTTGCATTAGAAGGTAATATCATAGATGAATCTGGCTTTAGTAACTGGTCAATGCCATCATACAATACTTTTTTTGTGTTATCATAATCAGGTATCTTTGCTAATTGTTCTGGAGATTCAGTTTTAATATTACATCCAGTAACAAATAGCATCATTAGGGCTACTACAGTAATAAGTTTTAATACTTTCATTTAACTCCTCCTAATCCCATTAATCTTGAAATTTGCTCACAAAAATCTCCTCACAATAATTAGACGTTTCAAGTCGTCATAATGTTTTACTTATTTTAATAAAACTTTATACTTTTTATCTGCCAATAATGTAAAAGCTATTTATTGTTTCTAGGAGGCTTAGGACCTGGATACTGGAAAAAGTTAGTTTTTAACATCCCATTATACAACTTTCTTTTTTTATCTGCCTTTTGTCCAAACTCGTATTCAAAATCTTCATAAGATGTTATTAAATAATACGACCAATTTTTTAATCTTCTAAATGCATAACCAAGCTCTTTATATAATTGTTTAACACTATCTTTATCTTCCAATCTTTCTCCATAAGGAGGATTAGTAATTATAAATCCAAACTCATCTTCACTTTTAAATTGAGTCGCATCTCCTATATTAAATTCTATATATTCATCTACTCCTGCTATCTCAGCATTTTCCTTAGCTATCTCTATACATTCTTCATCTATATCATATCCATAAATCTTAAACTTAGATTCATTATCTATCTTATTAAAAGCATCTTTTCTTACATCCCACCATATTTTTTTATCAAGAGTTCTCCATTTTTCTGATATAAATTCTCTATTCAAACCAGGTGCCATATTTATACCTATCATAGCTGCTTCAATCAATATAGTACCAGAACCACACATAGGGTCCACTAAAATTCTACCTGCTTTCCATGGTGTCAAATAAATAAGCCCAGAAGCTAAAGTCTCTCTTATAGGAGCTTTATTTGCTTTTTCTCTATATCCTCTCTTGTGTAAAGCATCTCCTGTTGTATCTATAGAAATAGTTACCTTATCTTTATGTATAAATACAAAGATAGGATATTTCTCTTTATCTTCTTTAAGTAAACCATCTTCCAAGTAGCTTTTCTTTAAGCTTTCTACTATAGCTTTTTTTACTATAGCTTGTACATCTGGTGTACTGTACAATTTTGATTTTATAGAAGAAGCTTTTGATATAGGAAATTGAGCTCCATAAGGTATATATCGAGACCAATTTATTCTTTTTGTATTTTCAAATAATTCATCAAAACTTTTCGCCTCAAATTCAGCTATTTTAAGATGTACTCTTTCAGCACACCTTAACCACATATTTGATTTTGCTATTCCAAACTCATCAGTTTTATATGTTATTCTTCCATCTTCTGTTTTTATTATTTCGTATCCTAAATTAGTAATTTCTCTAGCCAACATTTTTTCCATTCCAAAAAAACATGGCGATATTAGTGTATAACTTTTCATAAAACCTCCTGTTTCCTATGTTAATTACAAAATTTATTTATTTTTCATATAATCTACACATTTAAATTCATACTTCCCATTTTATATCCTGACATATCTAGTGTAACATATTTAAAGCCAAATATTTTTAATTTAGTATCAACTTTATTAAAATTGTTATTTTCAAAAAATTTTCCTAATTCTTCCTGTCCAACCTCTATTCTAGCTATATCTCCATGCATTCTTACTCTAAATTGAGAAAAACCTAAATCAGATAAATATTCTTCACTCTTTTCCACTATTCTTAGTTTTTCATCTGTTATTTGAACTCCATAAGGAATTCTACTTGCAAGACATGCAAAAGATGGTTTATTAAAAGTATCTAGTCCTAATTTTTTTGAAAGTAACCTAATTTCATCTTTTTTCAAACTACTTTCTTTCAATGGACTAATTACTCCTAACTCAGTCAATGCTTTAAGACCAGGTCTATAATCTCCTAAGTCATCTATATTTGTTCCATCTGCTATGTACTTTATATTATGTTCTTTTGCTATCTCTTTTATTTTAGAAAATATATATTTTTTACAATGGTAACATCTATCAACACCATTTTCTTTAAACTCTTTTAAGTCAAAGTCTTCTATATTTAAGATGATATGTCTAACACCAAAATTTTTAGTATATTGTTTAGCTTCTTCAATCTCTCTACTTGAATGCATCATTGCATGTATAGTTACAGCTATAACATTTTCTCCTAATGTATCTTTTGCTACCTTAAGTAAAAAGTTACTATCTACTCCACCAGAATAAGCAACTACAACACTTCCTAATTCAAGTAGTATTTCTTTTAATTTCTCTAATTTTTCTTCTTCCTTCAAAAAAACAACCTCCATATCTTGAAAAACATGAACTATAGAATACCCTATTATTTTTTACATTCTTAATGATTATAACATATAAAGTATTTATTTTATAAAATAGAATTATCTTTAAATACATTAATTACAATACAAAAGAATTTCTTAATATGTACAATTTAAACATATTACTGTAATACACTGTATATTAAAAATGAAGTAGTGTAATATAGTAATATATTTAAAAGCCATGAAGTGGAAATAGCTCATCCTCATGGCTGAATTCACGAATTTGTTTTAAGATAATTATTCCCCCACCAGTCATACTTGTAAATCGCAAAAAAGATACTATCATATGAATTTTCTAAAACTTTTAATTTAATACTTATAGCTTACATATATTTCTATTAATCCCACCAAAAAAGCCATATTGTAGAACGTTGTAGTACTTCTTTAAGAACTTTTAATGTTTCATATCCTTGTATAATAATGTCTTCACAATAAAGGACTAATTCAATACACAAATCATCAAATTTTTTATTATCTTCAATTGGTTTTTTTGCAGAATATTGAACTGTGTCACATCCAATTGCAATTGGGAATGCTCCGTATTTTTCGTACCAATATTTTGCAACAGCTATATGTTCTTCATCACTAGGACAATCATTAAATCCACCAATTGGTATATATGCAAACACTTCATATGGTTTAATTGTTGGAATTTTTGCTATGTAAATTTTGTTATTTTCTTGAAATATATCTATATTTGTAATTGGGCTAAAGTTTTTGTAATCATAAAAAGTATCTTCTGAACCCATTAATTCTGTTAGCAATTCTGGAATCTCACACTTTCTAGAATCGAAGAATTTATTTACATCAATTTCATTACTTTTTTTTAAACAATATTTTCTATAGTTTTCAAGAGAACCATACTCTTTATTAATCATGTCTATATTTTCTCTTAATAATCCTACTTTTTCATCAATAACTAGAATTGGTGTATATCCATTTTCTTTTCCATCTTCTCTCATCTTTTCAAATAAATCATCAATATCAATATCATTGTTCACAGGAACACATTCAAAACCATATAAATCTCCAATACTCATATTTATCTCCTATTCTTTTTAGATTTAATTCTTTTGAAAGTTTTCTTTTTTTGTTGTCAAGTTTTTAAATACTATTATTATTTGTAAAACTATAAGTATAGATGCAATTTATAAAATATACTTATATAAGACAAAAGTTAGTTTTCTTTTTTTGTATAAATAAGATATTTTTTATGACAATTCCCTCATATAGATATAATAGCATAAAACACATGTTCATGGTTAATAATAAGTGATTTTGTAATAATTCGTTGTATATTATACTATTTTAAGTAAAATAAATGATATTCTTTGTATAAGAAATAATATGTTTATTGATGTGAAATTTTTTTGGTTTAAATTTGTTAAGAATAATATTTTAATATTAATAGATAGACTCAAAAGAAAAAATCTTGTTGTAGTATTTAAACTCTACATATAATCTTTTAAAATCCTATATCAAATTGCAGGAATCAATAAATTAAAATCAAAACTTAAACTTAATAATATGGTTACTTAGAATCCCACGTAGTTATTTTATTCAGTAAAATCTAATAACTAAATAGGTATATTTCATCTATAAAAATCAAAGTAGATGTATAAATTTATAGGTGTATTAATCAAAAATTTTAATCAATACACCTACATACTTCTAATCTTCTTTTAATAAAGTACTTTTCCAAACATCTTCTTTGAAACCTAATAGTACATTTTCACCATCAAAAAGCAACGGTCTTTTAATAAGCATTCCATCACTCACTAATATTTCTAAAAGTTTATCATCAGATTCACTCTTTACAATATCCTTAAGACCTAATTCTCTATATTTCATACCACTTGTATTAAAAAATTTCTTTATATCATATCCACTAGTCTTGTAAATTGCTTCTAATTCATCTTTACTTGGAGGATTCTGAACCATGTCTATATCTTCAAATTCTAAATCATTTTCTTTTAGCCAGTTTTTTGCTTTTCTAACAGTAGAACATTTTGTATATCCATATAACTTAATCATCATATTAAAAGTCCTTTCTAATTTTTTATTTTTATACCCATAATTTGTATATTATAACCAACTTATATCACAATCATTCTAAGCTTTCAATATAAAAAATTATTCTATTTTAAAATGACTATTAATTCATATTAGATATTTAAATTATTATTTTATAATATATTAAATCTAATTAATCACTTAACATTAGATTTAATTTTTAAATAAAAAAAGAGCATAGTATATTTATTTTACTTAGCCCTTATTTATATTATAAATGTTCCTCTAATTTCCATTTATAAAGTATTAAACAATTTTTTCTTTGATTTGAACATTTTCCACTATACCATCTTTTATACTTATAATCTTATCTGCAACATTATTTGAGAAAGCAACATCATGCGTAATTATTAGTATAGTCATCCCTTTATCTTTAAGTCTGTTCATTATATTGACTACTCTTTGAATAGTATCAATATCAAGTGCAGAAGTAGGTTCATCGAAACAAAGAACTTTTGGCATTAGTGCACATGACCTAGCTATTGCAACTCTCTGTTGCTGTCCTCCTGACAATTCAAATGGATAGGAATTTAATTTATCTTCTAAATCAACTAATCTTAAAAGTTCTCTAGCCCTCTCTTCAGCCTCTTTTCTAGGAACTTTAAAAACATTAACTGGAGACTCAATTATATTTTCAAGAACTGTCATATGAGGGAATAAATTAAAATTTTGAAAAACCATTCCTATTTTCCCTCGTATTTTTGACATATCTTTCTTACTTTTTATTATCTCATTATCTATCATAATCTCTCCGCTATCAAATTCTTCAAGACCATTTATACATCTCAATATTGTAGTCTTTCCTGCACCAGATTTTCCAAGTAAGACTCCAATTTGACCTTCTTCTAGCTCAAAAGAAATATCTTTAAGTACTTTATTTTTTTTAAATGATTTATTTAAGTTTCTAATTTTCAACATATAAAAACCTCCTCCTATAATATTGTAACTTTATCTATAATAAGAATATTTTTTTTCAAGTAATTCAAATCCCTTAGTAAGTATAGCTACAAATATAAGATATATTGCTCCTGCCTCAAATAGTGGTAATAAACTTGCTTCTCTGTTCATTGCTATTTGGGATATTCTTAAAATATCATTTAATCCTAATATATATACTAAAGATGTATCTTTTACTAATGTGATTACTTCATTTGAAATAGGTGCTAGTATTCTTTTAAAAACTTGTGGAAAGATTATTCTCTTGTACATTGTAAACTTATCAAATCCTAGTACTTTAGAAGCTTCATATTGTCCTCTATCGATTGACTGTATTCCACCTCTAAATATTTCTGCAAAGTATGCTGCATAATTTAAGAAGAAAGCTACTATTCCAGCTGTAAATCTGTCAAATACAATTCCTAAAAGAGGTAAGCCATAAAATATGACTATCATTTGTAAAAGTAAAGGTGTCCCTCTCATTATTAATATATAACATTGTGTAATACCACTTATTAATTTATTTTTTGATAATCTTAAAAATGAAACTGCAATCCCCAATGGAATTGATACTATCAATGTTATACAAAACATTGCTATAACTATCTCTAAACCTTGTAACATGCCTTTAGTGCCCCCTTCTTAACAGCTAATCTATCTTTTATTTAAACCACTTATCATAAATTTTGTCAAAAGCTCCATCTTTTTTCATTTCTTTTAATGTTTCATTTATTTTATTACAAAGTTCTGGATTTTCTTTAGAAGTTGCTACAACATAATCTTCTAATCCAAAATCTTCTTTTAACACTTTATATTTATCTTCACCTTTTTGACCCATATAGTATCTAATTAAAACTTCATCACCAACAACTGCACTAGTTCTACCTATCTCTAAATCTCTAAGTGCTTTATCATAAGTATCATAAAGAACTGGTGCTCCACCTTTTAAGCTATTCATAAAATCTTTATCCTTTTCCACTGCATCAAGTGCTGTTGAACCTTGTTGTGTTCCAACTTCTTTATCTTTTAAATCTGCTTTTGAATTTACTTTTGAATCACTTAAAGTAACTATTATCTGTTTATTTTGTAAATATGGGTCTGTATATGATACTATTTTCTTTCTTTCATCTGTTATAGAGTACCCATTCCATAATACATCTACAGTTTTTGAATCATTTAACTCAGTTTCTTTCATTGACCAATCTATTGGTTGGAACTTAACTTCCATTCCAAGTCTCTTAAATGTTTCTTTAGCTAACTCTACATCAAATCCTACAGTATCTCCTTTTTCATCTAAAAATCCCATTGGAACAAATGTATTATCAAACCCTACGATTACTTCTTTTTTTGCTTCTTTTGAAGCATCTTTTCCCTTTTCATCATTTGATTTTGAACAACCTGCCATCCCACTTACTAAACCTAACATAATTGTAAATATTCCTAATTTTTTTAATATATTTTTCATAATATTCTCCCTCATCTTTTAAATTTTTAAATATTTTGATTATTTTTTAAAAAGTATATCTGTTGCAATATAATTCTCTGCGCGCTTAAAAAATTATATTAAAAAAACTCCCGTCTCTAGCTTCTGCTAGAGGACGGGAGTTGACTCTCGTGGTTCCACCTCTGTTCATTAATGCCTCACGACACTAACCTCTTTAAGTACAATAAAACAATTATACTCTAGCACTATAACGGGTGCAAGGATTCCGGAAAACTCCTAATAAAGTATCTTTACTCTTTCAGAGTTCTGCTCAAAGATGTGTTCAAAGTAAAATCTATTGCTCCTCTCACCAATCGGAAACTCTCTGTTTAAGATTAACTACTTCTACTATTTCTTTTCTTAGCATTTAATGTTGTTTTGAATTGTTATTATGATATTGATTTTATAGCATAAGGCAATATCTGTCAATATATATTTTAAAATATATATAAAAATCTAATTCCAAGGAACAACTTCTACTTCACCATAACATCTTTCTACCAATCTATTGGAATATTCCCCTCTATATCCCAAAATGAAAAGTAAAACAAGCTCAATATATCTTGTTCCTATTGAGATTATGTTCCAAATATCTTCAACTTCTAACACAGCTCTATGAGTTCTTCTGCTTGGATGAACTATACTATTCCTTAAATAAATTACTAAATCTACACCATCATCAAACTTATTTTTTATTGTATTATCAAATATATCTAATTCATGTTTTCCATATGGTATCTTACAAATATCAAGTAATAATCTTATATTTTTGGATGCTAAGTTACAATCAAAAGCTTCATCTGTAAGTATTTTGTTTTGCTCTACTAAAATTACATATGACAGAGTTTCAAGTGCAATTTGTACAGATATTATATTATTTTCCATAGTAACACTTCCAAGAGATTCTATATACCAGTCAATAACACTTTTTATGGCAGAACCATAATAAAAATCTTCTAATTTTTTACACATAAGACTTATATATTTCTCCATATTATGATAATTTGAAAGTGTATCTGACCATGTTGGTACATATCTAAATGGAGATATCTGATTTTCATTCCATATTCTATAGACTTCATTTCCACTTCTATATCCTTTAGCCAAACAAAATCCAACATATCTTCCACACATAAAACTCAAAGCTGTTGATATTCTATCTAAAAGATTTATTGTATTATTTGTTCTAAAAATTCTACCATCTTTTCTTCTAACTCTACCTATATGAGTTATTATGGCTCCAGACTTAGACCTTAAGTCTGACTTAAGTTCTTTTCTATAATCGTATCTTTTATCTATAGTCACAATATAATCATTTATATCAAATTCAATTCTACCTGCATATACTTTATCATTATATTTAATGAGTTTTCCAGGTATTTTATCTAAGTTTATTATATTAAAATCTACATGCTCAACATAAGAATTTTTAGATTTTATACAGTCATCATTGATATATCCTTCCACATTAACTTCACTTAGAGTGTTTATTGTTATAGAAATAATTTTATAACCATGAACTTCAAGAATAGCATTATCATAATCTAAAGCTAAATTATCATCTTCATTATCTATTTCTTCAATGCAACCTATATCCGCCTTAAAGCTTATAGATATTGGAGGTGTCATTTTATAATAAATTTTTCCATTACATCTATATTTTTTATCTAAATATATGCAAAACCGACCTTCATAGATACTAATATCTTCATTGATACCATAGCTTAAATACTCTGATGTTATAGCATCATCAATTTCTTTCATTTTTATTCCCACCTTTGCTTTTGTATAATAACATAGGGATTGTAGTTCTTTTTTATTTAGTAAAACTCAATCTATTATATAATTTAGCATATTATTTTATTACTTATGTACTTTAATAATTTTCTACAAAAATATCATCATTCTAGTATCATCGTTTATTTAATACTTTATGTATCTCATTTAAATTTAATTATTTAAAAGCTTACATTGCTTACTTGTAATTTCTACAGCTTATTACATCCTTCCTTGTAATTATAGCATAGTTTTATAATTTCATATTATATATTTACTAAAAAAGCTAATACCTTTACCTTTTTCTAAACAGTTTTTTAAATAAAAATGGCAGCTTTAATTTATTATTTTAAAACCGCCATCAAACTGCAAATATTTTATTTTGATATATATAACTTAACCATTATATTAAGAGATTTTTGCTTCTATCAATCTTCAAGTTTAGATAAGACTTCACTTATATCCTTTTCCACTAATGGTTTCATATTATTATTATAAATACTTGTGTCTGCATTACTTAATTCCATTTGTATACGATGGATGAGATTTTTTTTATACTTTGTAATATTAGGTAATGATTTAATAAACATTCTTGATACAGACGGTTTTTTATCTACAATATGACTTAAAATACAATCTATATTTATTTCAATTTTATTCTCAGTATCCCATTGAGCATTTACAGCTATTAATAACAATCCTCCTCCCCTAATATATGAACTTTCATTATTTAGCATATCTAAAAATGAATCAAAAAAACAATATGTAATATTTGATTTCATACTTTCATTTTCTAAAAACAAAAAAATTCTATATGCTTCATTATGATTTTTTGAATATAATTTATTAATAAGTAAATTTATGTCTTCCAATCTTTCCATCTCCCTCATGACAAACATGTACTTAAACAAAGTATAATATATCCCAAAATATATGTAAATAAACCTCTATACTAAATACAAATCTAAAATTATTCTAAAATCACTTAATATTTATTTCCAAACAATAATCATAAATGTTATACACTTATTGATTATATGTCATAAAAATAAGCTATCAAATAATTTATATTTGATAGCTTATCTTTCTTATAATTCTTTTTTTAAAGTTTCCTTTAGATTATCATATGCAAAATCCATTATTTCTCTACATGCAACTAAGTCCTTTTTTAAGTCTATACACAGTTCTGAACCATACTCTTTTCTTACTGTTGTAGTCAAATCTTTAGCATACACTTTAGCTTTAGTACTTTCATCTTCATGATTTCTACCCTTTACATATCCAATTATTATATTTGAGGCATTTACTGCACCACATAAGCTAGCAACTCCACAACCTGAACCTAATCCACTACCTAAACAAACTGGTATATCTGTATTAAATTCCTCATTATATGCTTTTATAACTGATTCAGCACAATTAAATCCTTTTTCATGATATTTTGATGCTATAACTTTATTACACATTAAAATTCCCCCTTATCTTTATAAGTTAAAATATTTGTTTGCTATCTTTGTAAAAAAATATTTGTTTTTACCATTATTATATCAAATTTTAACAATAAAAACATTTTTTTCTGGATTATACACTTTTTTCTAAATTTAATAGTATTTCTTTCAAATCAGAATGATTTCCCATATATCCGCCAATATTATTTTTGCCAACTACTCTATGACAAGGTATTATTATTGGAATTTTATTGCTCTTACTTGCCTGTCCTATTGCTCTTACTGATTTCGGATTATTTATATTTTGTGCTATATCTGAATAATATAATGTTTCTCCATATGGTATTTTTAGCATTTCCCTATAAACTGATTTTTGAAACTCAGTTCCTTCAATTCGAATATCTAAATCAAATACTTTTCTTTTTCCTTTAAAGTAGTCATCTATTTGGTTTATAGCTTCTTTTAAATCTTCTTGGCTTCTTTTTATGTCAATTCCTTTTTTGATATATTCATCTTTTAATTTATTAAATTTTTCGTCTCCTATATCTACACTGACTATAAAACCATCTTCACTTAATATGTACAAATTTCCTATTTTTGATTGATAAACATCATATACTAGATTCATATAACTTCCCCCCTTTACACTAGTATACATATAATTTTTTAACTAATAAAGAGTTACCCTAAAAAATAGGATAACTCTTCTTTTATAATTATTTAATATATAATATTTTTTTTAAGCTTATTGGCTATTTAATATATAAAAATATCGATTTTATATATTTTTAAAAGCTTTAGAAAGCATAAGCTTTATCCTGTTAAGCTGATTTACCTCACTTGCAGAAGGGTCATAATCAATAGGTATTATATTTGCATTTTTATATAATCTTTTTAATTCTTTTATAGAACCTTTACCAATTATATGATTAGGTAAACATCCAAAAGGTTGCATACAAATAATATTTTCTACACCTTCGTTTAATAGCTCAACCATCTCACCTGTTAAAAGCCAACCTTCTCCAGTTTGATTTCCTAATGACACTACTGGTTCTGTGTTTTTTGCAACAGTCTTTATGTTACCTGGTGCATAAAATCTTTTACTCTTATCAAGTGCCTTCTTATATACTTTTTGGTATATTCCAGTTATGTATATAAATGCTTCTCCTATAATTCTACTCTTTCTACTTCCCTCTAAATGAGTATGTTTATAAATAGTATTAAAAGCACAACTTAAGAAGAAGTTTGTAAGGTCTGGAACAACAGCTTCAGCACCTTCTCGCTCCAATATGTCTACTAGATTATTATTTGCAATTGGATGGAACTTTACTAAAATCTCTCCTACTAAACCTACTTTTGGTTTTTTTACATCTAGTATCTCTAAATTATCAAATTCCTTTACTATATCTTTTATATTTTTAGTAAATATAGAAATTTTTGCTTTGACAAGCGAAGTTTTACATATATCAACCCATTTTTCATATAGAGCATTTGCACTTCCAGTAACCTTTTCATATGGTCTTACTCTATAAAGTACCTTCATCAATAAGTCACCATATACAACTGACATAAAAAGTCTATTGATTAATTTTAGTGATATATTATCCATTATTCCACTGTCTTCTATTCCATTTACACTAAGGGCGATTACAGGTACATCTTTAAATCCAGCATCATACATAGCTTTTCTCAAGAATCCGATATAATTTGTAGCTCTACAACCTCCACCAGTCTGAGTTATAGTGACAGAGGTGTTATTTAAATCATATTTACCAGATTTTAATGCTGTTATTAGTTGACCCACGACTATTATAGCTGGATAACATGCATCATTATTTACATATCTTAATCCCTCTTCAATTACATTACTATCTGTATCCTTTAGAACTTCTATATTATAACCACTTAAGTTTACGGCTTTTTCAAGAAATTGAAAATGTATTGGAGACATTTGTGGAGCTAATATAGTATGTTTGTTCGTTATTCGATTATTTTTAGCATACTGTATCCTATTTACCTTTATATTTTTAACATCTATATTTTTGCTTTCTCTCTCAAACATGGCTGCTTTTAAAGACCTCATTCTTATTTTAGCAGCACCTAAATTGTTGCCTTCATCAATCTTTATGATAGTATATATCTTTGATTTTTCATTAAGTATCTCTTGAACTTGGTCTGTAGTTACTGCGTCCAATCCACATCCAAATGAGTTAAGTTGTACTAATTCCAAATAATTTTTATCTCTCACAAAGCTTGCTGCTTTGTACAATCTTGAATGATATACCCATTGGTCTACAACTCTAAGAGGTCTTTGTATATTTGCTAAGTGACATATAGAATCTTCAGTAAGTACTGCCATATCTAATGAGTTTATAAGTTCTGGCATACCATGATTTATTTCTGGGTCTATATGATATGGTCTTCCACATAACACAATCCCCTTAATATTTCTTTCTTTTATTTCTTTAAGTGCTCTTTCACCTGCAGCCTGCATCTCCATTTTAAATGAATTTTGTTCATCAGTAGCTTTATCAACTGCATTATTAATTTCGTCTTTAGTTATTTTTATATCTGAAAAACTTTTTGATAATTCTTCATAAAGTCTCTTTTTCAATTTTTCCTTATCATTTAGACTTATAAATGGATTTATGTAGTTTATGTTCTTATTTCTTATATTTTCTACATTGTTTTTTATTACTTCAGAATATGATATTACCACAGGACAATTATAATAATTATCAGCGCTTGAATCTTCTTTGTTTTCATTTGTTACGCTTGGATAAAATATATTTTTTATTCCCTTTGCAATTAAGTTTTCTATATGTCCATGAACTAATTTTCCTGGATAGCAAACTGTTTCAGAAGCAATACTAGTTATACCAGTTTCATATAATCGTTTTGATGACCTATCTGAAAGCACAACCCTAAATCCTATATTATTGAAAAAAGTAAACCAAAATGGATAATCTTCATACATATTTAATACTCTTGGTATACCAATCTCTCCATTCTTTGCTTCTTCTTTTTCTAGTGGTTTATATCTAAAAATCCTATCATATTTGTACTTAAATAAATTTATTGGTTTTTTCTTTTCTAGTCCTATTTTTTTATCGCCATAGATAGCTTCACCCTTCTCACATCTATTTCCTGAAATAAAAAGTTCATTGTCAGAAAATTTATTTATAGTAAGAAGACAATGATTTGAGCATCCTTTACATCTAGTTACACTTGATTCTAGTTTTATATTATTCAATTCTTCTTTAGATAATAAAGATGTTTGATAGCCACTTTCATATTTTTCTTTTGCTATAAGTGCTGAACCAAAAGCACCCATAATTCCTGAAATATTAGGTCTGATTACATTTTTTTCAATTAATTTTTCAAAGCTTCTAAGCACTAAATCATTATAAAATGTTCCACCTTGTACAACAATATTGCTACCAATTTCATTTAAATCTCTAATTTTTATTACTTTGAATAAAGCATTTTTTATTACAGAATAAGATAATCCTGCTGATATATCTCCAATGCTTGCACCTTCTTTTTGAGACTGTTTTACTCGAGAATTCATAAACACGGTACATCTTGAACCTAAATCTACAGGACTTTGAGAATAAATCCCTTCCTGTGCAAATTCTTCTATTGTCATAGATAAAGAAGTCGCAAATGTCTCTAAAAATGATCCACAACCTGAAGAACAAGCTTCATTTAATATTATATTGTCAATTACTCCATCTTTTATTTTTAGACACTTCATATCTTGACCACCAATATCAAGTATAAAATCTACGTCTTTATTAAAAAATTTAGCGGCTTTATAATGTGCTATAGTTTCTATTTCTCCATTATCAATTTTTAATGCTTTTTTAATAAGGCCTTCTCCATATCCAGTTACAGTTGAGCTCAGTATTTTAATATTTTTTGGCAATATGTCATATATTTCATTTATAACCTTAATAGTCGTTTTTAATGGATTTCCTTCATTACTATTATAATAAGAATATACTAGTCTTCCTTCTTCATCAATAAGGGCTGCTTTAGTAGTAGTGGAACCTGCATCAATTCCTAAATAACAATTACCTTTGATTGAATTTATATCTACATAATTTATTTTTTCTTTTTCATGTCTTCTTGAAAACTCTTCATATTCGTTTTTATCTCTAAATAATGGTTCTAATAAATTTACTTCTCCATCTTCAATATTCTCTATACTATCCAGCTTTTCTATTAGAGACTCTAAGTTTATACTATCTTCATCTACTGACAATAATCCTGCTCCAATAGCAATATAGAGTTGTGCATCTTCTGGAAAAATTATATTTTCATCTTTTAAATCTAATACTCTTTTAAATGCTCCTCTAAGCTCAGATAAAAAATACAATGGACCACCTAAAAATGCAACATTGCCTTCTATTTTTCTTCCACAAGAAAGAACACTTACAGTTTGTACAACAACTGCATTAAAGATACTCATGGCTATATCTGTCTGCTTAGCTCCATCATTTATAAGAGGTTGAATATCTGTTTTAGCAAAAACACCACATCTTGAAGCTATTGGATATATAACATTGTACTCTTTAGCTAGTTCATTTAATCCACTTGCATCTGTTTTTAAAAGTGATGCCATTTGGTCTATAAATGCTCCTGTGCCACCTGCACATATCCCATTCATTCTTTGGTCTATTCCGCCACTCAGATATGTTATTTTTGCATCTTCCCCTCCAAGTTCTATGACAACATCAGTTTCAGGATGGAAATATTCTATTGCTTTTGTACTAGATATAACTTCCTGAACAAATTTTACTCCTAGCTTTTTAGATATTCCAATCCCACCTGAACCAGTTATTACAATTTTAGTATTTATGTTTCCCAATTTTTCATATATACCTTTTAGTACTTCTTTAACTGATTTCTTCACATCAGAATAATGCCTTCTATATTCTTTATGAACTATACTATTACTATTATTAAGTACCACAACCTTCACCGTTGTAGAACCTACATCAATTCCTATATGAAATAATTCATCCATTGTATCCCTCCATACTTATATGCTTTTTTTAATTTTTGTAAGTTCTATGGCTTTATTTTAAGTAAGTTATTCTATAATCTTTATGACTAATATTTTTATTTTATGATTATTTTATTAATCAAGCTTACTCTACTAGGTAATTCCCAATCCTAACCTTAAATTTTAAATAAGAACATATAGTTAGTGTACTAAATTTTGTCATAAATTTCTACAGATTTTTGTTACTTTTTACATAAATATAACTTAACTCTAATATCTACTTAATATTTATATATTATAAATTATCTTCATTCATCAAAAAATGGTTGTCAGTGTACAAATTCTTATTGTACACTAACAACCATTTCTTATATACTATCTTTTATTTATTAATTATACTTATCCTACGAGCATAAATATGAAGTGAGCTGCTGCTCCTGCACATAAACCACCTATTGTATGAGAAAGGATAGCTTTACCTGCCAATTGTCTAGCATTTAATGCATCCATCATACCAATGTGTGTACTTAAATATCCACTCCAACACATACCCATAGCTGTAAACACTGCTATATCATTAGGAGTTATAGCTCCTGATTTTATAAATTCTGGAACTAAAGACATTGCTGCTCCAACAGCTCCCAATGAAGTTATAGGGAAAGCTATTGCTTCTGGTGATGTAAATCCAAATAATGGTTCTAATATGAATCCAAGTTTATCTCCAATAACTGGAAGTAATTTTATTCCTTCGTATGCAGCTCCAGTATAAACTTCTTGACCTGTAACAGGGTCTGTAGATGGTCCAAAAGTTAATAGCATGACTAATGTACATACTACTAGGACACCTGGGATTATAGCCATTCCCATATCTACTCCCATTTTACCACCTTCAAGAATTGCATCTAAAGCTCTTTGGAACACATTTCCTTCTCTAACTTCTCTAAACTCAGCTTTTTTTTCTAGTGAACCAGTTGCTTTATCTTCCTCTGGATTGTATTTATAAAATTTCTTAGTAAATGTCAACATTATTCTAACACTTACTATACTACCTATAACAGCACCTAAATTACCAATTAATGCTGGAAGTACATACTCTGTACCTTGAGAAATCATAAATGTTGTTAAGATAAGTCCCATACCAAAAGCTGTTCCTAAATTACATAGTGCTGGAACTTGATATTTTTTAAAGTATTGTGTGAATGTTTTATCTTTAGCAAAAGGTATAATAGCTGGATTATCTGATAAATAAGTTGTTATAGCTCCTGCTATACTAGCACCAGGCAATCCATATAAAGGCTTCATAAATATAGCGAAAATTTTATTAATTAATGCTATTACTCCAAACTCTGAAAGTAGTGCACTTAATGCGCCTGCAAGAACTGCCATAGCCATAATTAAGAAAACTGTCTCTAATAGTAAAGCATGTGCTGTACTCATTATTACTTTGAACATCATTCCTGCTCCCATAATACTACCAACATATCCAAAACCAACTACTAGTAATATTAAGAAAACAAAAGTTTCCATGCTTACTGCCTTAACCTGTCTCCTGTCTGTTAACTTCTCCATTTTGAATCATCCCTTCTTTTTCTTTTGTTGTAAATAAAGTTTAACAAAACCTTTTCTCTTTTTTAATTATACTTATAAATATTACTGTTTGCAACTTTATTTGTCATTTTTTTGTCATAATTAAAATGAAAATCAGTATTTTAATAATAAAAATTTTTCAGATTTATGCAAGTTTTCGACATCTTATCCTTCACTTTAGAAAAAGTACGATTCCTTACTAGTTATGCACAAGTTACTCTAACGACCTAATATTCACATACAAGTTGTAACTTGTATCTTTTATAGGAAACAAAAAAGATTATGAAAAAAATTTTCCTTCAATATTTTTCGTAATCTTTTTTATTAGTTTTATAGAATTTTTTTATTTTTTTTTTTTTAAGTTATGTATTATTGTAATTTTTCAGCTATATATTTTACTAAATCAACTGTTCTTGATGAATATCCCCATTCATTATCATACCATGAAACTACTTTAACCATATTGTCTTCTATAGCCATTGTGGATAGAGCATCTATAATAGACGATCTAGAATCGCCTCTAAAATCTATAGAAACAAGTGGTTTGTCACAATATCCTAAAACTCCTTTTAATTCTCCTTCAGCAGCATCTTTTAATGCAGAGTTTACTTCTTCAACTGTAACGTTTTCTTTAAGTTCGCACACTAAATCAACAAGTGAAACTGTTGGTGTTGGCACTCTAAGTGAAAAACCATTTAATTTTCCTTCTAATTGTGGTAATACTCTTGACACAGCTTTTGCTGCTCCTGTAGTGGTAGGTATTATAGATTCAGCCGCAGCTCTTGCTCTTCTTAAGTCTTTATGGCTCTTATCTAATATTCTTTGATCGTTAGTATATGAATGTACTGTAGTCATTAAACCTTTTACTATGCCAAATTTTTCGTCCAATACTTTAGCAAATGGTGCTAGACAATTTGTAGTACAAGATGCATTTGAAATTATATTGTGCTTTTCATTATCATATTGTTCTTCATTAACTCCGATAACTATAGTTATATCTTCATTTTTTCCTGGAGCTGTTATAATTACTTTTTTTGCTCCTGCTTTAATATGTTTTTCTGCCTTTTCTCTTTGTGTAAATAGCCCTGTTGATTCTATTACTATATCAACTCCTAGTTCTTTCCATGGTAATTCTTCTGGGTCATTATATCTTAATATTTTTATTTCTTTAGAATTTACTACTAGAGTATCTTCATCTTTTGCTTCTACTTCACCTCTAAAAGTTCCATAGCATGAATCATATGTAAATAAATGTGCCAAAGACTCTGTTGTTGCTCTTGCATTTATGGCTACAATTTCTATATTATCTCCTAATTCTTCTTGAGCTATTCTTAATACAGCTCTTCCTATTCTTCCAAATCCGTTCATTCCTACCTTAATTTTCATTATGAAATGTCTCCCTCCATTACTATGTTTTTACATGATTATTGTACACTAAACAAATCATTTGTTCAATACTTTTTCTTGATTAAATAATTAAATTCTATGTTTTTTTATTATCAAAAGAGAATTAGTGTATCATTTTTATCTATTTTAACCCATATTTAGTATATACTTTTTAGTATACAGAGGCTGAAGCCATTTATTTTGCTCAATGTCCCTTGGGACATATTTCGCCATCTTTTTTTTGAATTTTTAAACTATACTTATTCCTAAAATGTACTATATTAGATACTCTTTTTTAATTTAAAATAACAAAAATCAAATAAATTATTATTTAGTCCAAAAAATATATAAACTTTTAAAATTTAATGCACAAAAAAGAGATTATAATTTCTATAACTAAAATAAATTTTAATCATCTTTATAATCTCTTTTCTATATATTATTCAAATAATTTCGTTCCTAAACTTACAAACATCTGTAAAATTAAAAAAGCTTTTGTATCTATTTTATGATTACTCTCTAGAATCTCTTTGGCTTCTTCTTGTGAGATTAAAAAAGCTTCAATGTCTTCATCTGGTTCTAAAAATTCATCTGTTATGTCACCATCACATATACAATAAACAAATGCAACAGATTCATCACTCATTCCAGGAGATAAGTATACTTTATCTTTACTCTTGTTTTTTTTAATTTCTAAAAGAGTAAGTCCTGTTTCTTCTCTAAGTTCTCTTTCAACAGAAGTCTCTATAGATTCACCTTCATCAACAAGTCCTGCTGGTAATTCATATATATAATCATTAATAGGTACTCTAAATTGTTTTATTAAAATTAGTTTTCCACTACTTTTATGAAGTCCTGCTATTACAACTGCATCTACATTGTCCTCTTCATTCTTCAAATAAACACGTTCTAGTTCTTCATTGCTTTTTCTTGATGCCACCATCCAAATCTTATCTTCGTTCAATTTATTTTTGTACTCAATTTCAAAAAGTCCTATAAACTTATTTTCAATCAATGTATTTACATTCTTTATTATAGTTTTTTTCAAATTTACTACGACCTTTCTTTTTTAATACCATTAAACTAATATAAATATGATACCTTAGTAAATATTTATCTTATTATATTTCCATTTCTGGATTATCTTTATCTACAAAACCTACTTTAATCTCACAATCAAAAATTTCTTTTAATAACTTCGCTAACTCTTCTCTTGCACTCATTACTTTATCCAAATTAGCATCAGTAAAACCATCTATAGGGAAAAATATATTTTTTGAACTATTAGTTATTTTTCCTTCTTCTCCTTGTCTCCATATCCATCTTCTCGTCTTTACCATATCTCCAACAGAATAAATTAATTCTCCCTCTTCCATCAACTCAACATCAGTTTCTCCAAATGGAACAAATTTATCCCCTTCTTTTGAAAATCTAACATATACATCATCATTTCTAAAATCCATATCATGTGCACCCATTGGAAGTAAATATTTTAAAGAAATAGAATTTCCTAAATCCACAATAGGATTTATATGAGGAAGTTTCTTATTCTTAGCAACTCTTGTTGTCATTGCTTCTATTGAACTCATAAATTTATTTGGGTTCATTCCTAGGCTTCTAAAGGCTTCTCTATATGGTATAATTTCTTCTGATTCTTTCACTTTTTTATCTTTAAAGTAATCTTCTACTCTATCTATACTTATATCTAAAAGATTACCTATTCTTTCGATTTCTTTAGTATTGTCTATTCCTTTTGCTACCACTACCCCAAAACATACATTTTCTAATTTATCAAAGACTTCTTTTTCTACTATAAATTTCATTTTGTCTTATCCTCCTGTTATTTACATTATTTTCTAAGTAAATTTTATCACTTTATGTCTTATAAATATACCCCCTATTTAGCAATTGTTTAAGTTTTTTAAATTTTCCAATTAATGTTATATTTGCTCTTCCCAAATATTTTATATATACTAATTACAAATTTAGCTTTTAAAAACAGGTTTCTTACTTTATAATGTATAATATATTTTTATGGAGGTAAGATTATGAAAAATTTTATTTTAATATATCTTATAGTGATTAATTTTATTGCTTTTTTTTCAATGTATATAGATAAAAAAAGGGCAATTAAAAATGAATGGAGAATAAAAGAAGCCACTCTTATTTCTATGGCAGTAGTTGGAGGCAGTATAGGTTCTATAACTGGGATGTATTCTTTTAGACATAAAACTAAACATATTAAATTTACACTTGGTATACCATTTATAATATTTCTACAATTATTATTAATATATTTTTACATTTTAAAGTAATTGGAATATAAAACTGTATTTTTTCAATAAATTAAGGTGTATGAAACTTTTGATTTCATACACCTTTTTCTAGCAATTCATAAAAATACATCTAATTAAAATTAATGACCTTTATGTTTGGCTTTTCTCTTTTCTTGTTTCAAATTGAAAAGTCTTTCTTTTTCTTCTTCTTTCCTATCTTTAGCTAGAATTTTTTTATCCTGCTTTCTTTCTTCATATTGAAGCTTAAGGGCATTTTGAGCCTTGGTTCCTATAGTTTCTTTTTCCTGTTCTTTTTTTACTTTTCTCTGCATTTTTTTGTATCCAATTTTATCTTTGGTTACATTCTTTTCTAACTTAATACTACCAAAATCTAATGAGAAAAATCTTTCAAGTATAAATTCATATACTTCTACCTCTTTAGGTTCTGCTCCAAAAACTACTCTACATGCTTCATATTTTTTACCATCTTGTCTTTCAAATACACCTATCCAAAATGGTTCTTCAAATAAGACTGTCAATTTTCCACTAACTTTGTCCATTGCTAGTTCCTCCTATTTAATTACTTTCTAAAGAATGGACAACCAAGGAGGCAGGTTACTGACAGCAATTGCTGCGTCTGGACTACCAACCAGACTGTGTTTTTATCTTTATAAATTAAATCTTATCTTTTTTAATAATACTTGTCAATGTTGATATAAATTAATTTCTAAATATCAATTTTTATTGTTCCTTGCATAAATAAAACTGCTTCACCAGAAATTTTTACAGTATCATCCTCTAATAACTCACACTGAATTATACCACTTCGATTAGATAGTTGTGTTGCTACCATTTTACTTTTCCCCAATTTTTTAGCCCAATATGGAATTAGATTACAATGAGATGAGCCAGTTACAGGGTCTTCTGAATCTAATTCTGGACAAAAATACCTCGAAACAAAATCTGTATTACTCCCTTTTGCTGTAATTATTATACCTAACCAATCTGTCAATTTACGCAAATTTGCATAATTAGGTGTATAATTTATAATTTCTTTTTCACTATTTAGTAACAAAATTAAATCCCTTGAAGAATAAATAGCACTTGGTATGCAACCTATCAAATCAATTTGTTGTTGTGATAATTTTATTTCAGTAGGCATTAGTTTTGGAAATATCATCTCATATAGATTCCCATTTCGCATAACCTTAAGATTTCCACTTTGAGTAACGAACTCTATGTTTTGAACATTACTATCAATAAAATTTGATATTATATAAGCAGCTGCTAAAGTCGCATGACCACATAAATCAATTTCTGCTTTAGGAGTAAACCATCGTAATTCATAATTTCCTTTATTTTTAACTATAAATGCTGTTTCTGGCAGATTGTTTTCTTCTGCTATTTTCTGCATTAATTCCAAAGGCAATCTCTTATCAAGAACACAAACTCCAGCAGGATTTCCTTTAAATAATTTACTTGTAAATGCATCAACTATGTAGTACTCCATTCACCATCCTCACTTCCTGATTTAAATTTTCTTATATGTATTTCTCAAGATTACTCTGTTCAACAACCATTTTACCTAACAATGTGATTGCTTGCTTAGGACAATTATTCACACAACGATAACACATTGTACACTGATTATTGGAAATAACCATCTCATTTTTAATTACTAAATTATTCATTGGACATAAATTAATACACTTACCACATATGATACATTTATTAGCATTTATTTTTAGTTTGTCTGTATATTTATTCATTTTATTAATAAAGTATAATCTTTGTCCAAATAATCCTACAATATGACATAAAAATCCTAATCCATCTTTTGGTGGTATCCCAGATTTCAATTGTTTACTGGCTTTTTTTATTTTATTTTCTGCTTTTATTATCAATTTTCTATTGTAATCCAAGGAATGTTTTAGTACCTTCTCATCCCCTATACTATCTGGCATCTTTATGTGCAGTCCGCCAATAGTAGTAGCTCCATATTTTTTAAGCATCCTAGATAATACACCAGAACCATCTCCACTGAACAGAGCCATAGTGGCAATAATAAAAATACGTTTACCATTCCACAAATCTGAATTATTGATTATAAAATCTTTTAATATTTTAGGTACATTACTATATTGTACAGGATAACCAAAAATAATATCCTCATGATTATTAATGTGTTTTAAAAGTTCACTATTTTCAATAGAATAAGAATTTACTGTTGTATCGTATTCTTGTAAAAATTTTTCTACACAGTATCTTGAGTTACCTGTTCCACTAAAATATATTCCTAGCATCGATTTACTCCTATAATTAAGATTTATAGCTTTATTTTTAAAAGCTTCATCCTTCAATTTTACACTTTACTATCCAAACTAAACATCACTTAACAATAGTTTTTCTATATTAACCCTAATGATTTTTCTGTAAACTATATGGTAAAAATAATAATAGTTGTAAACGCATCAGATATACTAAAGGTCCTATACTATTTTAATCTTAAGCATTATTAATTTGATTTAAAATTATAAATAGGTTTCAATATATTAATTATGTCAACTGTATCTCTTATATTTTCTACAATCTCATCAATTGGTTTATATGCTTGAGGTGCTTCGTCAATAGTTTTAATATTTACACTTGTTGTAAATATATTTTTCATAGATTCTTCATAATCTTTCATATTTATATTTCTTTTAGCCTCTCCTCTTGAAAGTATTCGTCCTGCACCATGGGGTGCAGAATTAACCCAGTCTACATTTCCTTTGCCTACTCCCAATATAACACCATCTCTCATGTTTATAGGAATTAGTAATCTTCTCCCTTCATATGCTGCTATAGCTCCTTTTCTTAATATCTTATTTTCAATTTCTATATAATTATGTATAGTTTGAAAATGTTCTAAATTATTAAATTTAAGACCTATGCATTCTTCAATTATTCTTTTAGCCATTGTATCTCTATTTAATTCAGCATATTTTTGTATGATATCCATATCATGAAGGTAATCTTCCATTAATTTTCCTTCTAAATAACATAAATCTTTTGGTATTTTAGGAGTAAAGTTATGCTCTTTTTTAAGCATAATTAATGCATCTTGAATCTCATCTTCTCTATTTTCCTTTTTATACTTCTCTATAAGTCTTTTACTATCTTTTTCAAATTCATTGTTTGCTCTGATATAATAATCATAAGCTTTTTTTTGATAACATTTTGCTACTCTATTTCCAAGATTCCTGCTCCCTGAATGTATTATTAAATACTTATTTTTTTCATTATCTTCATCTAATTCAATGAAATGATTCCCTCCTCCAAGGCTTCCAATTGCTCTGTTATATTCATCAGTTCCTTTTCCTATATCTTTTAAACAGTATAATGATTCTATTTCTTTTTTGTAATTTGCCTTATTATATTTATTTATATTAAATCCATGAGGGATTTTCTCTCTTATAAAATCATCTATTTTTTTCAAATCCAAATCAATTTTGCCTAGATTTGCACATAAAACACCACAACCTATGTCAACTCCAACAAGATTTGGAACAACTTTATCTTGTATTGTCATGACAGTACCTATTACACAACCAGCACCTGCGTGGCAATCTGGCATTATTCTTATCTTAGACTTAGCTGTAAACTCCTGATTACATAATTCTATTATCTGACTTATAGTTGTACTATCTACATTATCTGTAAATATTTTTGCTTTATTACACTTTCCTTGAACCTCTAACATCAATATCACATCCTTTTTAGCTATTTTGAGCTATATGTTACTTTTAATAGCATTAATTATTTTAAAATATACCTAAATAAATTTTATATAAAAATAACAATCTAAATATTAACTTTTACTTTGTATAAGTAAATTTATAATGTATTAAAAGTAACACAAAAACTCCTATTTTTCAATATGTGAGCTTTCCTTATGGTATTTTATTATTATCGGTTTCAAGTTTTTATTTATTCATTTAGAAATATCTATTATTTTTGTAAAACCAATCCCATAGTCATACTGTCATCAGAATATGCTTCACCTTTGACATTACTAAAAAATTCAACAGATTTAAATCCAATATCTTGAATTTCTAATAAGAAACTTTCTTTTGAAAAATAGTGATTCCAAATATAAAACACAGTTTCATGTTTTTCTGTTATCACAAGAGTTTGTTCAAGTGTATTATAATCACTATATTTACAATTATCTTGTATACACATATATCTTTCACTACTCCAAAAGCCTCCATCTCCATTTATTTCCCAGGTTTTAATCTCTTTAAAATCATTGTATTTATTTATTGTAAACACATCTAATATCAATTTTCCTCCAGGTTTTAAACTTTTATAAATTCTCTCCATTAGCAATCTTCTATTTTCAGTTGATAAAGCTCCATAATCACAGTAAATTAAAGTAGCTAAATCAAATTCTTCATTGTAATTCATACTTAAATAGCTTTGAAATAAGTAGTTTATATTTAAATTAGTTTCTTTATTTCTATTTTGTGCATAATTAATAGAACGTTTTGAGAAATCAATTCCAGTTACCTTATAACCTTTTTGTGCAAATCTCTCTGCATATAGTCCTGGTCCACATCCTAAATCAATTAATTTAGTATACTCTTCTGGATTTGCAACTGTAACTATCCAATTTACAGAATCCTCAATAAAGTTAAAATTTCTACTTGCTCCTTCAAAGTCAACATCTAAATGAGCTTTTAATAATTGCTTTGAAATATACTCGTCATTCCAAAAATTAATTTCACTTCTTTTGTAAAGCTCTGGTCTTTCTAAATACATACATAATTTGTTTAACAAAACATACCACTCCTTAAAATTTTTATTTTTAAAATAAAAAAACCACAGAGTTTACTCTGTGGTTTAACTTCAAAAAGATGAGTTTAAATAAGAGTAAAATAGAACCAAATATTTTTAAGCACAACAATAAAACTGTAGTTTAACTTTGTTTGCTTATTAAATTTGATTTTATTCACTCTTTTCCAGAAATACTTATATCAACGATTTTATGATATCAAGTATCGCCGAACAACATCATCCTTTCATATTTTTATTTTATGAATTAATTATATATTTAGCATTTATATTTGTCAATAAAATTTAATTTAGATAGTTTACAAGCATTTCATCAAAAATATTTTTTATATCCAAAATTAATCAAAAAAAGATAACTGTACATCTCGTGAGTTTTTTAATTTTTCATTCATCACCTTAGAGTAACTACTTGATAAGGAGTACTTGTTTCTAAGTTCATTGACTATTTTATACAATTGATTTTTATACTCCCTATTAGCTGAACCTGTACTATATAGTATTGATAATTTATTAAATAATTCAGGAAACTCTTTTTTAACAAAATCAAAAAACACACCTCTAGTTAACCCCTTTAAATACAAGGTCCCAGGCAAAACGTAATGTACATTACATTCTTTTGCATGTGTAAATAAGGAATTTATATTATCAAAATCATCTGTAATATATGGTATAATTGGCATAATATGCAATCCAACAGATGCGTTAGTTTTTCTAAACTCTTTTAACATCTTAAATCTTCTCATTGAATCTACACCATTTGGTTCAATAAGTTTTTGTATATCTTCATTTATTGTTGTAATTGTAGATGCTATATTTATGTATGTAATCCTAGACAACTTATCAATCAAATCATAATCCCTCAAGATTAAATCCGATTTTGTAGAAATAATAGCTGGTGTCTTATACTTTATTAATAGATTTAATATTTCTGGCATAATTTTGTAATCCTCTTCTATTGGTTGATAACTATCTGTAACACCACCTATATTAATTACTTCTCTCTTCCACTTATTACTTCTAAGTTGTTTCTCAAGTTTTTCTACTATATTCGTTTTTATATAAATCTCTTCAAAATAATTATCAGAATTAATATACTTATGAGAATAAATAGCATAACAATATTTACATCCATGCTCACATCCACGATAAATATTTAAATCCCATTTATAAGGCATACTTCTTTTTAATTTATTACAGGCTATTTCACAATTTATTGGAATATATTTCATCTTATTATACAAATAATCACCTCTTTGTACATAATAATATCACAATATCAAATCATAATAATTAATCATAGTAGGTAATTTCCAGACCATAATTTATAATTTTCACCATATTTATAAAGTAATATATTCCATTCATTCATGGGTATTCCTCCACAAGTTGCTTTTTCTTCTAAATTATATAGACACTGTTTTAAATATGTTTCATTATGCCAATAATTATATAAATTTTCTAAATTTAAACTATGCTCATTAGATATGTCATTTGAGAAATTGTTATTTTCCCACTTTAATATACTTATGTATTTTAGCTCATTAGGCTTATAATTTCTCTTTATCATTTCATCATGTATAGTTCTTGTGTAAAACTTAAATTCATCTATACTATAATCCAAGACCTTATTAACTAATAGATGATTTGGTGTACCTTTCTTATCTATAGAACCTTTTATAGCAAGTAGTTCTCTCCATTGACTTACTAATTGATTTTTAGGTAATACATCAATTAAATCCTTATGCCATAATCTCATAATTTAACTCCTTACTATAAAATATTTTCTAAGTTTAATCATAAATCTATCTTATAACTTTACATGTTCAATAATTTTATCTGTAAAAACTATACCATTTAAATGGTCTATCTCATGACAAAGACATTTTGCCATAAAACCTGAACCCGTAATTTCTATTTTTTCACCATACTCATTTAAAGCTTGTACTGTTACCTTTTTTGGTCTTTTTAATTTTCCCCATGTTTCAGGGAAACTTAAACAACCTTCAACAACAATTTGTTCTCCTTCTTCTTTAATAATTTCAGGATTAACAAGCTTAATAAGACCTTCTCCTAAATCTATAACAACTAATCGTTTTAATACTCCTACTTGGCATCCAGCTAGTCCTCCACCATTTGGTGTATTATACATAGTCTCTGCCATGTCATTTAATATCTCTCTTATCTTATTATCTACATTTTCTACATACTTACTCTTTTTTCTTAAAATTTCATCATCAAAAGTTCTAATCTCTCTTAGAGCCATAATATTCCCCCCTACTTATCTGTGCTCTTGACTTTCTTTCACTTTCTTCAAATAAAAATACACTCTCAATTGGCTCATTAAAAACGCTTGAAATATCATATGCTAACCATATTGAAGGTTCATTTTTTCCAGTTTCTATGGCATTTATCGCCTGTCTAGATGTTCCAACCAGTATTCCTAGTTGTTCTTGTGTTAAACCTAATTTTTCTCTTAATATCTTTATTTTATTTTTCATACATACTCCATTCATGTAATGTTAACCTTACATTTTAAATTTAACATTTTTCTACTCAAGTGTCAAGTTAGCCTTACATTTTTTTCAATAATTTGTCTTATTTAATTATTTTTTCACTAAATTTTTTAAATAGTAGAAAAATCCATACTAATGATATAAAAAATGAAATAAGCACATATATATAATTATTTTCATTAAACGCCTTTGACAACCAAAACGTTGGTAAGAAAAATAGAATGTATTGCACTTTATTTAAGATAAAAAATGGTGCTAAAATACCCATTATAAAAACACCTGATAATTTAGTAATAGCCATTCCTTCCAATTTGTTTGATGATAAAGAAATCACCAACATCGATGTTATAATTCCTTGTAATAAAGCTATTAAAGAAATTGATAAATTTGATAAGAAAGAGATTTTAGTTAAAGAAAAAATCGTTAGCATAACTACTGTAATAATAAATGCTAAAATAGCTGGTATTCCAAGTCGTGAAATAAGATAACCAGTTTTACCAAGTGGAGTTACTATTAGATACCTTGAGATATTGTCATCAATCTCTCCCAATATAACCATTGTGGAAGCAAAAAAGAACATAAAAGGTGTAATAAAAGCCATAAGTAAATCAAACATCAAGAAATATGACTTTAAATTTAATTGATAATAAAATTTATCAAACAATATATCCTGTATTAATGGTATTCCAAATTTTATAAATACTCCACATATTATTGGTGAAATACATACTACAAAAAGCATAGAATCTCTTTTAATTTGCTCAAACTCTTGTTTGAAAGCATTAATAATTTTTATCATAATTTTACTCCACCCACTTTTTTCCAACTACTACAAACAAAATAATAGGTTATAAAATAAGTTATTATTGTCATTAATATTAAAATTAAAAAATTAATTATTATAAAACTTTTGTCCCCACTAATAAGAGAAATACATACATTAAAAGGATAAAAATCTATATAGGATTTTGTATCAACAAGTACATTGAGTATTGGTGGAATAAGGCATATAATCTCAATAGGAATAGTTAAAACAATAAACTTATTTAAGCTAGATACTTTACTTGCAACCATCAATCCAATTAAAGAAAATATAACAGAAGAAAAAAAGGTTCCTATAATTGTTATTATAATATTATCTAAATTTACTGTAAGAGAAATGAACATAGCCACAATACTAGATATTATTCCTAATGAAATTACCTTTGACAATATATATTCTGATACTTTTACTGGAGATACAGCTAAAGAATTTAAAACCCGTTGACTTTTCTCAAGAAGTACAATAGCTCCCATAAAAAATAATCCCATCGCTGCTGGGTCAGAATAAATCATAATTATGGCTATTTTTTCTCTAATAAAAGTTGGAAATACATTGATAGCACAAATATATATAATACTTAAAATAATATACAGAAAATAAAAACCATATTTAAATTGAAACTTTATATCTCCTAAGATAAGGTTTTTTAGTCTCATTGTAAATCCCTCCCTGTTATCTCAATAAAAATATCATTTAATGTTGGTTCACTACTATGTATTGATAAAAGTTTATTTTTTGCAATAAGCATATTCAAGTTTTTGTCATTACTAGTACTATTCAGAAAACACTCAGAAGTTTTTTCTCCATTATCAAAATAAGTATATTTGATTTTTATGGCTCCCTTTGACATAATAAGGTTATGTGGTGTATCTAATGTAGATATTTTTCCATTTACAATGAAAGCTACCCTATCACAAAGCTCCGTTGCATCTAACATATTATGAGTTGTTAAGATAATAGTTTTTCCCTTAGATTTTTCCGATAGAATTATATCTTTCATAACTTTACTATTTGATGGGTCAAGACCACTTGTTGGTTCATCTAAAAATAAAATATCTGGATTATGTAATAAAGCTTTTATAAAATTTAGTCTAGATTTCATACCTTTTGAATACTCAGATATCTTTTTATTTGCTTCATTCTCTAAACCTACTGATTTTAATAGTTCATCAATAGATAATAATTTTTTTGAATATAAAGAGCCAAAATATTTTAGATTTTCTATTGCAGTTAACTTTTCATACAAGCTTGGAAATTCAAAATCAACACCTATATTTTCATAGAATTTATTTGAACATTTTTTACTTTCTATCCCATTAATAAGTACACTTCCTTTGTAATTAGTTATCATTCCAATTAGAATTTTTTGTAATGTTGATTTTCCTGCTCCTGATGGACCCAAAAATCCTAGTATTTCTCCTTTTCCTACTTTGAAATTAATATTTTGTAAAAAATCTCTATCTGTATAGCTAAATGATAAACTATCAACTTTAATCATTTTATACCATCCTTTCTACTCTTTGACTGTTTTAACTATATAGTCAAAAAAAGATAATTTTTTGTTTGTCAACTATTCCCTATAAAATAATTAGCAAACAAAAATTAATCTCTATTCAATAAGTTGCATAACTAACCCACGTATCATCAACCTTAAAGCATCTTCAAAACAATCACTTCCAACCTCTCGTTTATATAACATAGTGAGAAAAACTGCTCTAAAAGCTCCACTGAAGCCTTCTATATCTTTATTTTTTGCATTTGGTATATAAGATATAATCTCTCCTATCTCAAACTTATCGTGTTTGAAATGTTCTTCTATTACAGAATCTGGTAACTTTCGCATTAAGATTTCAAGTTCTCCATTTACCATAATATTTAAAATTGAAGTACTATCAACCATTTTATAAAATTTCATAAATATATCAGTCAATTGCTCACATGTAATACTTTCATCTATTCTCTCTACCTCGTACACAATTTGTTTCTGTATAGAATCATGTATGTCTCTAAACACCTCAAAAAAGAGCAACTCTTTTGATTTAAAAAATAAATAAAAAGTTCCTTTTGGAATTTTTACTCGTCTTACTAGTTCATCAACAGTAGTCTTCCTAATACCATATTGTTCCATACATAAACTTGCTTCTTCTTTAAGTCTTTTTATTATATATTCTCTTTCTTTATCAGAATATGATTTGGGCATTTTCCCCCTCCTTTTTGACTAAAATACTTTATACAGTCAATATAATGCTTTTTTTATTAACTGTCAATAGCTTTATTAATATACTTAAAAATCTTCGAAAATTCTGAATTTTTTATAGCCTTTTTTATTATATAGTGTTATAATATAAGTATAAATAATATATTATTCTAATTTTCATATCTATTTGCTTATTTTTTAACTTAGTTTCTAATAGAAGTAATCATATTCATCTTTTTAAAAATTTCATTTTTAATAAAAAATAAAGGAGTTGATTTCATGACTACTACTACAAAGAACCGTTTTCAAGATTATGTACAAGAAAACTTAAATAAATATGTTGAAGTGCATTCTTATTTTAGCAGTTGTCCTCTATATGGTGAAATTATAGAAGCAGACAGCTTATCAATTACACTTTGCTCAAGATATATAGATGAATCTAATCCAACTTTAAATGAAACTTACACATTATATTTACCATTAAGCTCAATAATATCTATTAGAACACTATAAAAAGTTAATTATATATGGGTTATTTATATATAAAATGCAAGATTTTCTGTATAAAATAACCCTTTTTATTTGTGTTTTTGAACGCATAATGTGCAAATTAAAAGCTGAAAATAAAATTTTATAATTATTGATTATTTTATTTATCAATAATTTAAAATAATTATTTTCAGCTATTATTAATAAAAATTACTAATACATATTAATATTTAAGTATTTTATTTAGCGCTCTTTAATTTTACCAACTCTTTAAATGCATTTTGATTTGCTCCACCACCAACTTGAGTGACTTTTTCTAAAACCTTATTTTTAAGAACTGATTTTTGGCTGTCAGCCAATTTGTCACCAACTAAAATTACTGGTGAACCAGTTTTAGCTCCTAGAGGACCAACTGCCAAACCATCTATTAAATCATTTTGGCTCTTAATTCCATTTTTAACTACAAATGCATTTTTCAAAGTATCTTTTTTATAAAAATTATCTATTATCTTGGAATTAGTTTCATCTCTACTACTACCAGATAATCTAATTGGATTTTTCAATTTACTCTCTAAATTACTTGATAAAGATACTGTTCCTCCAATAATATAAGATTTATCTATGTTTAATGAATTTAAAAATTCATCTGCTCCTTGCAATTCGCTTTTTTCATTTGCAAGTATAATTGGTATATTATTTTCTGCTGCAGCTGCTCCTACACTAATGGCATCAGCTAATCCCTTTACACCATTTACAACTGCTATTTGAGAAACACTTTTTATACTATTTAGTTTTTGAGCTAACAATAAACTTGTCTTGTATCTATCACTTCCTGATATTCTTTCTATTGATATGTTTAAGTTTTTTAATTGTTGTTCAATTTCTTTACTTATAGAATTTTCTCCACCTATTAAGTATACTTTCTTAGCACCTAATCTTTGTATCTCAGCCTTAGTCTTTGAATTCAAAGTGTCTTTTTGTGTTAATAGTATTGGCGAATTGATAGCAGATGTAAAAGGAGTTGCTGCTAATGCATCCACTATTGAACCTCCATTTACTAAAACCACATTTTCTGAAGAATTAAAACCATTTTGACTAACTTTGATGGCAGTTTCATATCTATCTCCACCAATTAAGGACTCATTTGGAATACTCTCACCAGAAGATTTTTCTGTAACAGCTTTTATAGTAAAGTTGCATGGATAGAAGTTGCTATCTCTATTTATATCAAAGAATTTTCCAGTACTATCTATAACATAACTTTCACCTAAATTAGCTTTTGCTTTAAATGTATCATATCCTGGTACATTTGATTCAGAACCTATAGTTGATTCTCCATTTTTTGCCTCTATACTGACTACAATTGCTCCCTTTCCTGTTTGGATATCAAAAGAATCAATTGGAACTGTTATGTATCCTGAATATTGTGCAGTACCTTCTTTTAACTTTTTCATATTATTCTCTTGAGGTATACCATTTACTACTGGAGCATAATATACTTCATATTTAGCCCCTATACTCTCAGTTAAGAACATTACAGATTTTAGAGTCTCATCTCCTCTATTAAAATCAAATACATTTGCAGCTGTTATTTTTTTTGAAACTAAAGGAACGATACTTGCATAGTCATGTTGATACATTTTCTCATCATCATTTGGCTTTTGCCCACCTTTGATTGAAAAGTTATCTATATCAGACATAAGTGTTTTATCTTCATAAGATATCCAAAAATATCCATCCTCAGAGTTATAATCTCCCCAACTGTTTTTTATTAACCAAGCACCATTTTTTGATGGTTTAATGTTTGCATTAAAATTGTCTTTAGAATAGTTATCATCCCAACCTACAATTGAAATGGCATGATTAGTGTTAAAGCTTTTTGTTGGACAATAATATGCATTTTGATTTTCACTTTGATATTTAATATCTTCATAATAACCAGATGTTACTGCTCCATACTGTAATATAGCATTTTTTGTAGAATTAATATCATTACTTACACACACAGCATCTGTTACATTAAAAACAGTTGGTGCTGTATTCATGTTAGTTGGTTTTGTAGCTCCTTGTGCTTTAGATACTTTACCATTGTATGGAATGTCTTTTTCCAATTTGGGCCCTGACCAAGATGTTAAATATCCCATGGCTTCATAATTTAAAGCACCATCCATATCATTTACAGTCCATCCATATTCACCTTCTGAAGCCCACCATCTTAAGTGTTCTTCTGATAAATCATAGTCTCCATAGTTATTTAACTTCAAGAAGCTCTCTAAAGTTGCCATTGCAGCGAAATCCCAGCATATTCCTAGATTTTCTTGATTTTTTACTGATGTCATAAGACCTAATTTCCTAGGGTCATAAGATGCTGGAGCTGTTCTTCCTTTACTTTGGATTTTAGTACCTTCCAGTTGATATGGATTTGGTATAATCCCATTATATTTTTCTGTACGTCCATTTTTAGCATCTTTTAGATATTGTTTATACGTTTCACTGTATTCTGCTTTTTTTATCTGATTCAATGTACTACTATCAGCTGATACAGGAATTGTTGACATTACTAAAATAGATATTAAAAATAGTGCAACAAATCTTGCTGCTTTTTTTGAAGCAAATTTCTTCACGCGTTCTCCCCCTCACTTTGAGCTAATTTTAAAAACTTTAATGTTATATATGACTAAACATAAATTATTTACAAATATATAATCATTTAAATCAATTATACCAAAGTTTCCCTTTGTAAATAAACAAAATAAAATAAAAAAACTGGATTTATTTGGCATAAATCCAGTTTTTTATTTTATTTTAATAATATTTTATCTAAACCCTATTACAGCAGCTCCTAATGCTCCCATTATCTGAGTATCTTCTGCAATAAAAATTTTTTTGTCTAGTATTTCCTCTATCATTTTTACTAATTCTTTGCTCTTTGCAAGCCCTCCAGTAAATGCAACTTCATCTACTATCTCACCTCTTGCTAGCATCGAAGTAGATTTGTTTGCAATAGATTTAAGTATACCTGCTGCTACCTCTCCAGTAGAAATATTTTGAGCTAAAAGACTTACAATTTCAGATTCAGCGAAAACTGTACACATACTAGATATATTAACTGGATTATGTCCTTGAGCTAATGTATCAATACTTTCTATATCACTGCCTAAAAGATTAGAAGTAATTTCTAAGAATCTACCAGTTCCTGCAGCACACTTATCATTCATTATAAAATTAAATACATTTCCATCTCTATCTAAGTTTATAACTTTACTGTCTTGACCACCTACATCTAAAATAGTCCTTATATTCCTATTTAAAAAATAAACACCTCTAGTATGACAAGTTATTTCTGTCACCTTCTTATCAGCAAAATCCATTACTCCTCTTCCATAACCTGTACCTACTACTTTTTTTATATCTTTTTTATCAATTTCACTACTTAATAACTCATAGACCTGTTTAGATGTACTTTTAGGGCTCCATCCAGTTGGTATAATTATTTTTTTAATAATTTTTTCACCATCGAATAATACACCTTTTGTTGCTACTGACCCTGAGTCCACTCCTATACTAAACATAGCTCCTCCTATTTTTATGTATTCCTATAACATCTCTACAAACGCCTCAAATCTAGTTCTCAATTGTTCAGTATCTGATTTGGAATAATCAGTCTCAAGAGACATAAATGGCTTGTTTTTTTCTTTTGTAACGAACTCTCTTATTCTATAACTTTCTATATTAAATGTATGACAGGCTTGTAAAACTACATCTATTACAGCATCCACATTATATTCATCTATTATTCTATCTAATAATTCAATACGATTATCATTATTCATCATACAAGAACATCCTATATTTATATACTTTTGTGTTAAAGCATCATAAACATCTTCTATTTCTTCATCAACCAACAAATCATTTGATCTAATAGCCCCACAAAGTTCATATGCCACAACTGAAGCTCCTGCATCTTCTAAAGTCTTAACTATTTTTTCGCTTATTCCTCCAATAGGAGAGCCTGTTATTAATATTCTTGGCTTATCTTTTTTAACTGGACATTCTCCTTTTTCATATCTTTCTTTCATATCATCTATGACTTTTCTTAAAGACTGCTTAAGTTCTGTACGGTCAAATTTGAATCCTGCTTGATATAAAACATTATGTAGCTCAAGTCCTGTAAGTGCAGATGGTTGTAGCTTACCAAGTGCATAAAATTCTTTTAAAAGTTCTCTTTCTTCATTTTTATCTTTTATAGCAGCTCTTATATCATCTTCTGTTATAGTCACACCTAAAGATTTCTCAACCTCATCTTTTAATCTTATCATTTCATCTTTCCAAAGCTTATAGGCAAATTCACCTTTTGAGGTATTAGGCAGGTGCATTACATAAGTTGGTTTGACTTTTGCAAGCTCTTCATACATCTTTTTCTTCCCATCACAAGTAGTTTCTCCTATTAATAAATCAGAAAAATAGAAGTATGGACAGGTATCTGTTATTGCATGACCATAGCTTGATTTTATCAAAGGACAAAGATTTCTTGGAAGTACCCTTTCTGCATCTGGTATTGGCTCTTCACTAACTCCACATACACCTACTACAGTTGCACCAGCTGCCATTGGAATTTCAACTGGAGTGAATGTACAGAAAACTCCAACCATCTTTTTCCCACTTTCTTTAAGTTCTTTTGCATTTATAAATCCTTTTTGTCTAGCTTCATTAAAGCTATCAAATTGTTTTGGCAAATTTGTCATGAAAATATTCCTCCCAATTACTTTTCTTCATAGTTTAGCTTATATTTTTAACAGTAAAAACTAAATTTTTCCATTAAAATACAAGCATCTACATTAAATTTTATCATGCTTTACCTTTTATCCATAATCGTTTTTATCAATGCAAATCTAAGTATATATAGATATATTGTATAATCAATTTTTTATCTTTTTTATCTTTTGTTGTATTTATAAATTAAGTTTTCTAATCCTCAATCTATACGCATATACAGCAGTTTCATGCAGTTTATCAATTAATTTTCCATTTACATAAAACCCTACAAATGCTCCTATTCCAGGCATTAGTTGTAGAAATTTAGCTAAATCCAAATAATCTCTGTATTCTTGTTGAAATGTCCTCCAATCAAAGTCATTAATATCTTCTGGTAAACCCTTCACATACTCATCCCAATTACTCATCAATTTAAAAGTTTCATTTATATGCTGTTGACTAGAGAAAGCCAATTGTAATATGCTTAATATATAAATTCTTTCTCTATAATCCTTAACATCATATCCATAAAGTGAGGCAACATCATACAAAAACTTTATTTTAATTCCTAGAAGTAATGGAAAATCAGAAAGACCTAGGAGAATTCCTCCGGCTCCTGTTCCAGCTCCTTCAATCATTGCTGTTGTTTTGTAATTTTTAGCCTTTTCTAAAACTAATTTTTCTCTTTCTTCTAATGACATATTTCTTATTGGCGATTTTGTAGCGTATTTGTACCCAAATAATACAGTCTTTGTCATTCCCTTTATTGAAGAAGTTATTACTTCATGGTATTTATCTGGCAATACTCCATTAACTTTATTTTGTATCCCTTTTGATGCCTTATCAAATATGGAAGGTTTCTTTAATATATTTTTCTCCCATTCTTCAAGTTCTTTTTTAGCTAGTTTAATATAAGAGATATCTTCATAACTTTTCATGTTTTTTCTCCTACTCTAATATAGTTTTGTTGATTAATTAAGTAGATTTAAATTTCAAATAGCTTAATCTGTTAAATTAAGCTATTTAGGTACTTTTTAGTTTCTTCATCTGCAAAACTAGCTTCTACTGTATTTCTGTACATTATTTTATAATCTTCTAAGTCTAATTTAAATGTATTAAATATAATATTTAGTTCTGAATTTAAACTTATATCGGATACAGTTCTATTATCAGTATTTATACTTACATTCAAACTATCTTTATAAAAATTATAAAATGGATGTGTCTCATAAGAATCTACTGTCTTAGTTTGTAAATTACTAGTTGGACATAATTCAAGAAGTATTTTTTTTTCTTTGACTAAATTATATGCCTTTTTATGCTTATTAATTTTTACACCATGACCAATTCTATCAGCCTTTAAAATATTTATAGCATCTAAAACATTTTCTCCACTTGCTGCTTCACCTGCATGTACTGTAACTTTATATCCATATTCTCTTGCTAATTCAAAAGCATCCTCATATTCCTTGCAAAAACCTTCTATCTCTGGTCCACATAAATCTACTGCAACAACACCTTTATTTACAAATAATTTTCCTTCTTCAATTACTAATAAAGCCTCTTTTGAAGTCATAGTTCTCATACAACCTAATATTAAATTTCCTTTTATATTATAAATACTTTCGGCTTCTCTAATACCTTCAAGTATACTTTCAATTATACTTTTAATACTCATACCTTTTTGGGTATGAAGTAATGGAGCAAATCTAATTTCAATATATTTTACATTTTCTTTATTTGCATCTTCTAAAAGTTCAAAAGCAATTCTTTTTAAATTTTCCCTAGATTGCATTACTTTTAAAGGCAAATCAAACTTTTCTAGATATTCATCAAGTGAAGTACAATTAACAGAAACTTTTGCTAATTTTTTTATTTCATCAATATTATTTGAAGGTAAGTCTATTTTCTCCTTAATAGCTATATCAAACATAGTTTCTACTCTAACACTTCCATCTAAATGGCAATGTAAATCTATCTTAGGTAAATTTTCAAACATTTTATCCTCCTACTAATAGTATTCTAAACATATTTTTAAGTCTTATTTCTATTATATCAATATACTAATATTTTTCATGCTAAAAAAGTTATATCTCTTTAAAATATTTTAATTTAATTTATGATTATCTAATTATATCTACTGATTATTTTTAATATACATTTATTAATATATATTTGATAATAAAATTCTAATACATGAGAGTTTCAGTTATACAATTAATATTTTAAATTACAAAGGAGGATTTATTTTGCTTACCTTAACTTTTGATATGGTACAAACCTTGACACTATCTATATTATTTTTTTTAATTGGTAATTTATTAAAAAACAAAATTAACTTTTTAAATAATTTCTGTATACCTGCTCCAGTAATAGGAGGTCTGTTATTTTGTTTTTTAAATTTGTTTCTTAAATATTTTAATATAGCAGATATATCTGTAAGTGGAAATTTAATGCCAAATTTTATAACCTTCTTTTTTACAACAATAGGTCTTGAAATAAGTATAGGTCTCATAAAAAAAGGTGGTAGTATATTATTTAGATATTGGATTTTGTGTGGAGTCTTAGCTTTCTGTCAAAATATTCTAGCTATTACAATATCAAAGATTATAAATCTTGAACCACTTTTGGGACTTATGTGTGGAAATGTATCTATGGAAGGTGGGCATGGTTATTCTGCCGCATTTGGACTTACAATAGAAAATCTTGGTGTGAATGGAGCAGTTGGAGTTGGTCTGTCTGCTGCAACAATAGGACTTATTATAGGTGGTATATTAGGATGTCCTGTAGCTAGATTTTTAATAAATAAATATAAACTAAAACCTTCAGCAGATATAGATTTGTTAAATTCTAAGTACAATAGAAAGCTAAATGGACTAGGAAATAAACTTTTTAGAAGTAAAAATAGAATAAAAAATAATGACTTTTCTCAAACAATAACACCTACTATATTTTTAAAACAGGTGCTTATTATATTTATTTGCATAAATACAGGAGAAATTATAAGTAGAATCTTTTATATAATGTTTAATATTCTTCTACCTTCCGTTGTGACTTGTATGTTCTCAGCCGTTATTTTTAGAAATTTAAATGATAAGATAAATATACTGGAATTAAATTTTAAACTTATTAATTTTCTAAAAGAACTTTCATTAGGAATTTTTTTGACTTTATCACTTATGAATATAGATTTATTTGAATTATCCACATTATTACCTCCTATTCTCCTAATAGTAACTTTCCAAGTAATTTTTATAATTCTATTCTCAGTATTTATTTGCTTTAGAATTCTTGGAAAAGACTTTGATTCTGCTATTATAATAAGTGGTTTGATTGGACATGGGATAGGAGCTACTCCAAATGCTTTAGCAAATATGAGCTCTTTGACACAAAAATATGGTGATTCTCCAAAAGCATTTTTAGTAGTTCCACTTGTAAGTGGATTTTTACTAGATGCTATCAGTATCCCTTGTATATTACTTTTCATAAACATACTAACTTAGTATGTTTATTTTTTTGTTATATATTGACAATTTGCTATTTTTGTTATATATTATAAATATAGAATTTGATAATGATTTTCATTAGGAGGTGTTAATAATGACTGTTTACAATTTGAAACTTGGACAAAAGGGAGTTATAGACAATATAGCTGGAAATGAAAAACTTATGAAGAGACTTCTAGCTTTAGGATTAATAGATGGCACTGAGGTTGAAGTTAAAAAGATAGCTCCTCTTAATGACCCTATAGTGATTAGATTTAGAGGTTTTGATTTGGCTATTAGAAAATCCGATGCAAAGAATATAAATTTAAAAAATAATTAATATATAAGAATAAAAAAGAGATTTTAAAATCTCTTTTTTTATTTACATATATAACCTTAAATTGATACTACATCAGTATAAAAATTATTAATATAGACTTATAAATAATACTCTTGTAAAACAACATAATAAATATCCATAGATATGTTAATTGCAAATAAATATATCTATGGATACCTTAATAGTACAAAATAGAAACTATTTTTATAAATAAATTATATTGGTCTATTAAATTTCACTTTTGAATTTTTATCATCCTGAACAAGACTGTAAGTATTATCCCATTGCTCATCTTCATCACTTCTCTCAAAAACATCATACAATGTTTTTATATTTTCATTATTAGAAGGTTCTTTTCCTTTCTCTAGTAGGTCATTATTTACTTCTGAAACCTTATTTTCTTCTCTATTTGACTCTTGTGCTTTATTTTCTTTTAGCTCTTGAATTTTATTTTCAATCTCTTCTATTTCTTTTTTTAAGCTTTCTATTTTTAATTTGGCTGTTTCACTATCAATACTCTTATTACTTTTTACTTTCTCTATTTCATCTTGTAATGATTTTTTCTTTTGTTCTAGACTTTGTATCTCACTCTGACTATTATCTAAACTATTTGTAATAGGTGTTTGACCACTTATATTTCCAATTTTCATTTTAACAACCTCCTATTTTCTATATGTTAAACTTTTTTGTTTAAATACATAGTATTGCTTACAAAGGTTATTTTCAACTGTATTGTTCTCAAATACCAATACGTTGTAACGAAATAACTAGCATTATATTTATTTGAAAATAATCTGATGCCTTATCTATACTTATAGCTCCTTGATATTTCTTAGCGATTTCTTTTATATTTGAAATTCCTATTCCTGAGCCACCTGTATAATTATTCATTGAGTTATAACTATTCTTTATTTCTATCATAAAAAATCCCCCTTCTAACTTGGTAGAAAGTTTTAAATACCTACTTTGTTTATCTACAAATCTACAGGCCTTAATTGCATTATCAATGGCATTGGAAAATACTATACATAGGTCAAAATCCTTTATATTAGTATCCTTTGGTATGATTACTTCACAATCCACCTGTATTCCTAATTGTTTAGCTATACTCAATTTATTATTAAAAAGTGCATCAATAACAACATTTCGTGTATTACAAGAAAAAGATAGGTCACTTGTTACTTTTTCAAGTTTATTTAAATAATCTTGTGCCTTTGAAATTTGACCTTTTTTCAACAATCCATTGACAATGGCTAAATGATTATTAAAATCATGTCTAAATGATATGGTTTGTGATAATCGTGACTTTGCTTCTTCAATGTAGTTTTTTTGAGCATAAATTTGTTGATTTATAATTGCCTTCTCCTTATCATCTTCTAGAGATTGCATAAGTTTCTTGAAGGTAAATATAGAAAAAGATACACACATCGTTCCGATTATTGAAAAAAGAAAAGCTTGAATTTCTTCAGTAATAGACACATTTAACAACAATTTTGCAGTTTGAAGTTTTGTATCTATATTTATATATGAACTACTCTCAAATGATTTCATAAATAAGATTATAAATAGAAATGGAGTTATTAAAATTGCTAAATATCTATCAAATTTTACAATCTTAATATTAAATTTTTTAGCACCATACCAATATATAAATCCAGCTATTAGAATAGTAATTAAACATGATATGCCTATATTTATATAAAAGTTATAAATACCTTTATTTGTATTACTTACAAATATTAGGTAATTAAATGGAGCTACAAATCCATATACTAACTGTTCAATTAAATATACTAATAGAGATGAGACTATAGATAATACTGTAGATTGTTTTATGATATACTTTACAAATAAAAAAGTCATGAAAAAAAACGGAAGCTGTGAAGAAAATAAATTATTTAAATTAAAATATGTACTTGTGATGATTAAGAGAAATGAAACTAGCAAATACAAAATAAAACTCCTAGATTTTAAATTAGCATTTGTGAAACTAACTAGAAAATAGTATTGTAATATTATCATCAAAAATCTATATATTATAAAAGAAAATAAACTAATCATCTTATTTCCTCCTATTCTTCATAAACTCAAGCATAACTTCTGAAAATATTTGTTGACGTAGTCTAGAAACTGGTATCCTCTCTCCATTTTCTATAACTGCATTACCATTTTCATACCCATATACAGATTGCAAATTAATTATATAGCTGCGGTGACATCTAAAAAAATTTGTTGGTAGACTTTTCTCTAAATTATCAATAGTTTCATAGTAATCAATAGTCTCTTTTTTTAAGTGAACATAAATCTTCCTTTTTATGACTTCACAATATAAAATATCTGCAATTTTTAATCGCCAATATGAATAACCTTTTTGTATTGTTATATAATTATTTTCATTATTATCAAGTTTTGCAACTATTCTGTCCAAAGTTTTATATAGTTTCTCATTAGATAGTGGTTTTATCAAATAATTTATAGCATCTACTTCAAAAGCATCATATACGAATTCATTTAAAACTGTAACAAAAACTATAAAGCAATCATTACCATAAGCCCTTAATTTTCTAGCTGTCTGCATTCCATTAATCTCTTCCATTTGTATGTCTAAAAATATAATGCTAAACTTTTCATGGTTACATAATAAATCTTCTGCTTTATCAAAAATCTCTATATTATATGATAGATTATTCTGTTTCATATATAATTGTATATTTTCTTTTATATGATTTAGCATGTATGATTCATCATCACAAATTGCAATTGAAATCAATATATACACCTTCTTCCTTATTATTATCCTAATTATTATATAAAGTTAGTTTTTTCTATTCAATTAAACTGTTCTAATATGTTGAATATCTGTTCCAAAAGGTAATAATCTCACCTTTCATAGTATATCTAATTTAAATTTATGTATCAAGATTATGTCAAATTAATTTATCATCTTATAAGTTTAATTTAAGTATATACAAATACTTCTTACTATTTTAGATTTGCATAATAAAAAAAATATCATAAAATAATTTTCAAAAACTATTTTATGATATCAGTTTTTATTACAGTGTTATGTTATTTTTATTATTCAAATACTGTTTGAGTTTCTATATCCTCTTTTAGGGCATTTAGAGCTTTTAAAACTATCTTCTTTCTAATCTTTTTACTTTCTTCTTCTCCTAAGTTAGGATTTCCAAGTGGGTATGGTATTCCTACTGCAGGAACAATTCTATTAGCTCCTATTGTAAGCGATATTGGTACTACAGTACAAATATGAACAACTACTATGCCAGCTCTTTCTATCTCTTTTACCATCGTTGCTCCACAACGAGTGCAAGTACCTCATGTAGATGTTAAAATTACAGCATCCACATTATCTTCTAAAAGTTTCTTTGAAAACTCTTCCCCAAATCTTTTAGAATTTCCAACACTTGTTCCAGTTCCTGTAGTAGTGACAAAATAATTTGCCAATTCTCCAATTATACCTTCTTTTTCAAGTTCTCTAACTACATCTAATGGTACAACTAAATTTGGATTTTCAAGTACATATGCTCTATCATAACCTCCATGTATAGTTGTAAAATTTTTATTTGACATGGAATCCATATCTGTTAAATCATAAATTCCATACTTAGTAGCACTTGAAGACTCAATTTTATCTGGATTATCAATCGGAACTATCCCTCCAGAAGTTACTAGTGCAAGTTTTATTTTAGACAAATCCTTAATAGGTTTCATAGGTGTAACTCTGTCAAACATAGGCATTGGATACTCTGTTTCAAAGCTTTCTCCTTGCATCTTTTTAACCAACATATCAATTGCTCTTTCAGACCCTCTACACTCATGGAAGAAATTTTTTCTTATTCCCCTCATTATATATCCTTCTTCTTCAGGAGGTCCTATTTCTTCTCCTCTAACCAGTCTAAGACCTAGCTTTGTCATTATCGGAACTACTTTTCTAAGACTAGCTGCTGAATTTCCAGTAGATATTATGTGTAAATCTAGCTTAAACATGTCTACACCAGGGTTTTCTTTGTACATTCCTGTAATTACAGGAATACTTAGCTCATCTTCAACTGCTTTACAAATAGCTCCACAAGCTACTCCATATCTACCTGCATTAAACGCAGGCCCTGCAATAAATAAATCAGGATTTTCGTCTTTTATCATTTTTAAAAGTTCTTGGGTTGCACTTTCAATGTTCTCTCCGAAATACGTATCTCCACAAATTACAGTTGAAATTATTTCTGCTTCATCATTAAATTGACTTTGAAATGCCATTCCAGGTCCTACTGCTCCCTCTCTTTTCTCTGGTGGAATATCTGCTTTTTCTTCTCCTCCTATACCAGCAAAGAAATTATTTATATAATGAACCACTTTGATTTTACTCATATCTTAACCCTCCAAAACACTTTATAGTTATTGCATTAATTAGACCAATGATTACACTAATAAAACTCTATATTCAAATATTTATTTAATAATATCTTGCTGTCAGATGATTATAACCATTTGCTATAGTTGAAGCTATTATTATTTGTAATTCTGCATCCATACTTCCATCATCATTTAAGCATCCTTTATACCCACCAATCATCATTTCAACATAGTCTAAAGTACCTATAACCTTATCCATTGCTGGAAAATGAACCACTAAGTTCCCTTGACCACAAGAAACAACTGCATCTGCTTCTTTAGTAGCATCTGCTATAGATTGACTCTTTCCATCTTTTCCAGGGAATTCATCTGTTATCAAAACCACACTTGCTCCAACTTCACTACATTTTCTACAATTCATCATTAGGTCAGTATCTGGATTTCCATAACCTTCTTCTGTAACTAATACTCCATCAACACCCAAAAATTCAATTAATTTTGACACCATATCAGAACTTCTCTCTTTATCAACTAAGAATACATTTTCATTAGTTAAAATAACTCCTACAAAGTTTAAATCTTTTCCATGTCTTTTATATAAGTCATGTATAACTGGATTATTTAAATGATGGAATGTAGTAACCTTATCACATGGTGCTACACAGTTTCCAGAGATTATAGCTCCATCCATTATTTCAGTTGGATACATAAAAGTAGGAACTATTTGTTTAGCATCAACTCCATAATAATAAGTATCATGTAAAAGTCCTTGTGATTGTAACATATGAACATATGCTACTGTTGGTAGGTCTGGGTATTCTTTTACTTGTTTCAATAGTGGTTTTGTCTCATATATAATTATTTCATCTGGATTAACTTCTCTTCCTGCTTCACCTATATAGGCACCTATTTTCAATCCAGCAATTCTAGCTGCTTGCTCATAGTCATGAGTATCTATACCATCTTTTACTTTTATAATAATACATACATTATTTGTTTTTGAAAAAGGTGTATATTTAGCAGTAGGACCACTCATATCAATCACACCTTCTTGAAAACCAACTATACTTCCACAAGTTACAACACAAGCTCCTAAAAGTACATGAGTTCTTCCACTTCCTACAGTTTTTACTTTATTTATAATTCCAGGAAATATTTTACTGTCATCTCCAATTTTAACTCTAGGTTCTATTACATCTTTAACTGGAGCTATTCTTATTGATTCACCAGGTCTTGCAAGTTCAACATTTACACCTACAATCCTTTCATCTTCTAAAGCTATCTTTTCTATTTCTTTACTATTCACATATAGTACTCCATCTTTTACTTCTGTCTTTTCTCCAAATTCAACATTTTTTATAAATATATTCCCTAGCTCTAGCTTCATATGAAAATCCCCCTTAATATATTTAATCGCAATTAAAAGTATTTATTATTACGTTTATTCCTATATAAAGCATTTTTCATGCCAATTATTTAAGATATATATTAATGTCATAGAGATTTTCATTTCTAAGCTTTATAAGTATTGAATTTAACAATAATTATTGTAAATCTTTAATTTAAAAATTATAATAAAAAAAGATAAGCAGGTTTTTCTGCTTATCTTTTAATAAAGTTTGAGAAGTTTTTTTCTCATCAAATGAGAAGTTTTTTTCTCACCTAATATTATATTCCGATATTTTGTTAGTTAATTGTCTTCTACTAATCTCTAATTTTTTAGCCGTGTTTGACACATTATTTCCACATAAAGATAAAACTTTTTCAATATACTCACATTCAAATTCTTTTCTTATTTCTCTTAGAGGTCTGATGCTTATTTTTTCATCTATATGCACGTTATTTGATATTAAATTTAAATTATCTTTTGATAAATTACCTTCTTCACTTAAGACTACAAGCCTATTTATTATATTTTTTAATTCTCTTATATTTCCTGGATAATTGTAATTTAACAAAAAATCCATTACTTCCTTATCAATTGAATATACCTTTTTTTCATGTTCATTTTGATACTTGTTTAAGAAAAATTCTATAAGAGTATTTAAGTCTTCTCTTCTACTTCTCAGCGGTGGTATAGTTATCGTTATTGTACTTATTCTATAAAAAAAATCTTCTCTTATACTTCCATTTGATATTTCTACTTTTGGTTCCTTATTCATCGCACAAATCAGCCTAAAATCAACTTTAATTGATTTATTACTTCCTATTCTCTCTATAGATTTATCTTCAAGTGTTCTTAGTAATTTTACTTGAACGTTTAAAGGTATATCTCCTATTTCATCCAAAAATAAAGTTCCTTTATTTGAAACTTCAAATCTACCTTTTCTGTTATCTAATGCTCCTGTAAAAGAACCTTTTTCATGTCCAAACAACTCAGACTCCAATAAATTTTCTGAAAAAGCACAACAATTTACAGGTACAAATATCTCATTCCTTCTTGGACTTATACTATATATATACCTAGCTAGTATGTCTTTCCCTACACCAGATTCACCCAAAATTAATATATTAACATCTTTACAAGCAGCTTTTTCTGCTATTTTTATGACATCATTAAAATTTTTATTTTTAGATTCTAAAGTAAACTCTAAATTATTCTTTTGTTTAAAACTCGATGTTTTTACTGCTTTTACCTTTTCAATTTCTTCTAATAAATTTTCAATAGGATTGCTCTTTATAAAATAAGATAGCGCACCTCTTTTCATAGCATCAACTGCATTTTCAATACTTCCATATCCTGTAACTAATATAACTTCTATACTCTCATTGATAGATTTAATTCTATCTAATAGTTGTACCCCATCCATATTTTTCATCATAACATCAGATAAAACCAAGTCATAATTCTTATCTTTTTTAATAATATTTATAGCTTCTTCTCCACTTAGTGCTATATCTACAATATATCCATTCTTTTGTAGAATTTTTTTCATTACCGCTCCATACTCTAGCTCATCATCAACTACTAGTATTTTCATTATATAGTCACCTCTTTATTTAGTGGAATCTTTATATGAAAACAAGTTCCAATACCCAATTTACTTTTTACACTTATATCTCCATTATTCTTTTTAATCTCATTATAAGTAATGTATAAACCTAAACCAGTCCCTTCACCTATTGATTTTGTAGTATAGAAAGGATTAAATATATCCTTCAAAGCATTTTCTTTTATTCCTTCACCATTATCTTTAAAATCAATAAACAAATAATTGCTTTCTACATAACAATATATAATAATTTTACCACCTTCATGTATCGCATCTACTGCATTAGAAATTAAATTTATAAATACATGTTTTAATGATTCTCCATTTATATAGCACACTAAATTCTCATTACACTCTATTTTTACTTCAACAGTCTTTAATTGTAAGACCTTATATTGAAGCTTAACTATATTTTCAATAAAGTTTCTTATATTTATATTTTCTAGATTATCATTTGATATTCTCGCAAAGTTTAACAAGTTTGTTATTATGTTACTTGCTCTATCTACATTACTTTCTATAGATTTTACACAGTCATTTACTTCTTCCATTGTAACATCATCTTTTAAAAGATAACAATTATTTCTTATTATACCTAAAGGATTTCTTATCTCATGTGCTACACCAGAAGCTAGTTGCCCTATAGCTATCATCTTATTTTCTCTGAGTAATTTTGCTTCTACTATTTTATCATTCGTTATATCTTTAATGAGAACGACTATATATTCAATATTATTTTTTTTATATTCTACAGGGAAAGTATTTATCTTTAAAATCTTATTATGTAATTCAATTTCATTTGTCTTACGTGAATTTTTAGAAAATGTATTTTCAATAATATCCTTTATCATATTAATTAAATCTTCTATTTTGTAATTTATTTCATCCATAAAATAATACAGAACCTTGTTAGATTCTACTATGTTGTAATTTTCGTCTATAAGCATTATTATATCTGTAATACTATTAAATGTAGCTTCTAAGGTTTTTTTATTTTCAAGTACCTCTTCTGTTTTTCTTTTTATTTCTACCTTTAACAAATATGTATAGCTATAAAAAATATAAACTGATATTAAAATTATACCTATAAAAAGATAAATACTTGGTACAATTCCTCTTTCATACAATATATCATCAACATCATTATAGCTAGAATACCATTTTTTCTTTAAATCTTTATATACTCCATTTTTTTGAAGCTTAAAAATTCCCTTATTTAGAATACTGACCAATTCTTTATATTGTTTAGGCACAGCAAGAACAGCTTTTTTAGTATAAATAGGATTAGTTAAGACATTATATTTATCTGAAAGTCCATAATTACTTATATAATATCGTAATACTGGCTCATCACCTACAACTGCATCTACTCTTCCTGACATTAAATAATTGACCCCAGTCTTTATATCTGGAGTTAGTACTATATTTATGTTTTTAACCTTTTGTTTTAAAAAATTTATAGAATAATCTCCTTCTGGTATTGCTATTTTCTTTCCCTTTAAATCCATATAATCACTTATGTCTTGAGATTTCTTATCTTTTAAGATATTTGCACTTAAAGTATATATTGGGTCAGTGAATATAAATTTCTTTGCCCTTTCCTCTGATGGAATTAAATCAAAGAATTTTATGCTATCACCTACTGAATTTTCAAAAGATTCTTTCCACCAAGTATTTGGTTTAAAATAAAAATCCCTACCAATTTGAATTGACAGGGAATTCATTAAATCAACAATGATTCCTTTATACTGACCATCTTCTTTACCTTTATATCTTAAAGGAGGAGAACTTTGGTCAGAACTATACACCAGATTCTTATATTCTTCTAACCATTCTTTTTCTTCTTTTGTAAATGGTAGTGATTTTTTAATATATTCAAATACATTGAGATTATATTCCGTATTTACATACATATTTGTGAGTGAAAATACCACTAAAAAAGAATAAATAATACCCATAATAACTATCTTTTTTTTATTCACTTTAAAACTCCAATCTTCTTTTTATTATTAAATTCAATATTTAATAACAAAATCCTACTTTTTCATTAAATATTTATATTTATTATAAGATTAATTGGATAGATGTTGAAACTATAGTCATTACTACTCCTATTAATGCTTCATATGGAATTAATTTAAACCTTTCTCCTATATCCATATTTATACTACCTGCACTAGTATGGAATAATGAGCCATGTGGTAATTGCTCAAATACACTAGAGCCTGCATTTACAATTGATGCTCCTGAAATTGGTGATAAGCCTCCATTTATTATAGCATCAGAAAAAGTTGATGAGGCTATAGTAGCACCAGCTGTTGATGAGGCTGTTGCTAATGACATAAGTATACCTGAAATTGGTGCTAATAAAAATTGTGGCATATTTAAAATTTGTAGGATACTTATTGTACTCTGTTGCAATTCAGAAACCTGTATAATACCTGCAATAGTCCCTGTTCCAAGTAATAATATACAAACTCCTTGCATCTTAGATAAACCAAAAGCTAAATACTCTCTTGAATTGTTCATATTTCCTGTGACAATTAAAGTTACTATTCCTCCTATTGGAAGAGCTATCATAGGGTCTATAACTATAGGAGATATGTTCCCCAAAAACAATAAGAATATCGCTACAATTGGACCACATAATGATTTAAACAAACTTGGTAAATTATCTCTTTGTTCTAATATTTCATATGATTCTACTTTATTTCCCTTATTTGTTAGCATACTTGCTAAAACAACTGTAATCACAACTCCAACAATTGCTGGAATTATATTAGCCACCATAACACTAGATAAGTTAACAGAAAAGTTCCCTGCAACTGCTATAGTATTTGGATTTGGTGATATTATATTACCTGCTTTTCCTCCTCCTAACATTGCTAAAAGTATTGATAATTTGGAATAATTTAATTTTCTACCTATATATAATCCTATAGGTGCTACTGTTATTATAGACACATCTAAATTTACTCCTACTCCAGCAAGTACCATAGTTGAAGCAGCAATTGAAAGCAAAGCTCTTTTTTCACCTAATATTTTTACAATCTGCTCTGATATTTTATCTACTGCCCCTGTTTTTATTAAACTTCCAGCTAATACCCCTGATGCTAAAGCTCTAAGAATTGATGGTGAGATGTTCATAGCTCCAGTTGCCATAAAATCTACAGTTTGTGTTATGTTTGCTCCTCCAACTATTCCACCAATGAATGCACCTAACATTAAACTATAAACAGCTTGAAATTTTTTTATAATTAAAATAATTGCTACTAATAAACCTAATATAGCTCCAAATGTTGTTATTTGCATAATACTCCCTCCTATCATAAGTTAATTATTTTTTACTTAATTTAATTTTATTTAAATATATTTTAAGTATTCTGTATTCACTTGTCAATTATATTTTAATTTATTCAATTAGATTGAACATTATTTTTTCAAAAATCCATTCTATATGTTATAATAATTTCATACTGTATAATCTTTTTATTTGATTATTTTAAGGTAATATTTTTTAAAATGAAAAAGAAGGGATATTCATATGAATGATTTAAATTTAGGAGAAAAAATAGCTGAAGTTCGAAAAAAACAAAATTTAAGTATTCGAGATTTAGCAAAACTAGCTGATGTTACACCATCATTATTAAGCCAAATAGAAAGAGGTCTTGCTAATCCATCTGTAAATTCATTAAAGTCTATAGCTTCTTCTCTAAATGTTCCTCTATTTACATTTTTTGTATCTGAGGTAGATAAAAAAAGCTTAATAGTAAGACATAATAGTAGAAAAAAAGTTATTTTACCTGGAAGCAATGATGTTATATATGAAGTTCTAATTCCAGACTCTAGTAGTAATTTAGAATTTGCAATTATGGATTTAGCTCCAAATACCTCTTCTTGTGTAGATAGAATTACTCACAATGGAGATGAGATTGCATATGTTTTGGAGGGTGAAGTCAAACTTTTTATGGACGATGATGAATTTACTCTATTCAAAGGCGATAGTGTCAAAGTTCCTCTAGGAACAAAACACAAATGGCAAAACAATTCAGATAGTGAAAGCAAAGTAATTTTTGCAGTTATCTTATAAAGGAATAGAATTTATGAAAACATATAAATTTATATTTTTTGATGCAGATGATACATTATTTGATTTTAAGAAGAGTGAATTACATGCTTTTAAAAGACTTCTATCTGAGTTTGGTTTAAAACTTGATTATGAGAAATGTATAAAAATATATAGAAATATAAGTGATAAACTCTGGCTTGACCTTGAAAAGAACATTGTAACTTTAGATGAGCTTAAATTGCTTAGATTTAAACTTTTTGCAAATGAAATAAAATTAGATGTTGACCCCAAGACTCTTAGTAAAATGTACTTAAATTTTTTAGGTGAATGTACATTTTTAATTCCAGGTGCAGTCGATATATTATCATATCTCAAAGAAAAGTACACAATAATTATAATAACAAATGGAATATCTGAAGTTCAAAATAAAAGACTTAGAAACTCAGAAATAAAAGGGTATATTGATGGAATTGTCGTGTCTGAAGAATTAAAAATATCAAAACCAAATCCTAAAATATTTAAATATGCCCTTAAAAAATTTGATTGTTATGACAAATCTTCTGTGTTAATGATTGGTGATAGTTTGACATCAGATATTTTAGGAGGAATAAATTCAGGAATAGATACTTGTTGGCTAAATCTCAATAACAATATAAATAATACTAACTATACACCAACTTATGAAATAGGTAATCTGCTTGAATTAAAGGAAATTATTTAGTTCATAAATCACCAAATATTAAGTAAAATATTATTATTTTGCAATAATTTTTTGTTATAAAACTTATATAAATTTTGATTATATTTCATAAATTAGAAAATGTCAGTGCAACCTGTATTTATGGGCTTTACTGACATTTTTTATATTAAATTATATGATGATTTTTTTACTATAAATAATATTTTAAAATGCCTAAAATCCCCTATCTATAAGTAATTTAATAAATCTTCATTTCAATGTTGACATATGTTAATATAGGTGATATCTTATACTTATATTAACACACGTCAACATTTAAGAAGGAGGGTTCTATTGAAAAAGAAACCATATCACCACGGCAACCTACATACAAAATTAATTGAAGATGGATTAACTCTCATCCATGAAGAAGGTAGGGGAAATTTTTCATTGCGAAAACTAGCGAAAAGAGTAGGTGTATCTCCTACTGCCTGTTATAATCATTTTACCACAGTAGAACAATTACTCTTAGAAATGAAGGATTATGTTACGAAAAAGTTTTGTGAAGCATTGACTGAAAATCTGAATACTTCTAAAGATTACTTATCTCTAAGCTTAGGAAAATCATATGTGAACTTCTTTGCGAAAAATCCACACTATTTCACCTTTATCTATGATAACGATGATTATCACATCCGATTGACAGAAGATTCATTTGAAGGAGATTTTCAACCTTTTCTTATCTTTAAAGAAATAGCAACACAATGTATGGAGCATATCCAAGTACCAAAAGAAAATATTCATAATAATTTAATCGTCATGTGGGCAACAGTACATGGACTTGCTGCTATGGCTAATATGAAAGGGTTTCACTATGAAGGTGATTGGGGGACATTGACTGAGACACTTCTAGAAACAAAAATAGATTTATTTTAAAATAAATACTCTAAATCGGAAAGGAAAAAAGAAAATGACTATTTATGAGGCTATGATAAACCGCCATTCTGTTAGAAATTATCAGGATAAAAAAATTGAAAACGACAAGATTCAGACATTAACAGAAGAAATTAATCTCTGCAATAAGGAAAGTTCTCTAGCTATACAACTCATTACAAATGATAAAAATGCATTCAAAGGTCTTATGGCACATTATGGAGGCTTTCGAAATGTTTCAAATTACATTGCACTAGTTGGACCAACTGGAGACAAGCTTGATGAAAAACTTGGCTATTATGGTGAACGAATTGCTTTAAAGGCACAACAACTGGGATTAAATACCTGTTGGGTTGCAGCAACATATAAAAAAAGAAAGTGTAAGGCTATCATTAAAGATAATCAGGCATTGGTATGTGTACTGGCAATTGGTTATGGAGTTACACAAGGCATAGCACATAAATCTAAACCTATGTCTCAAGTGTGTAATGTTAGTAAAGATATGCCTACTTGGTTTGAAAAAGGTATGGAATCTGTATTACTTGCACCTACTGCAATGAATAAACAGAATTTTATGATAACATTAGAAAGTGAAAAACCTAAATTTGAAGTCGAAGAAAGTAAATATAGCAATATAGACCTAGGAATCATTAAATATCATTTCGAACTGGGTGCTAACATCACTTTGGAAAAATAGTACTAAGTCTCATATTTATTTAGCAAATACCTAAAGGAAAGAGCTATTTACATTTGGTACCATATAAAATAGCCGTTCATTTCTGAACGGCTAAAAATAGACTATGAACATCTTTTTTGTGGCATTTTGTAATCTATATACTTTATTCAATTTTTATGTTTCAATACTGATATGTTATACTATATTTTTTCATATATAAAATTATCAGTGTATCAATGCATATTCATAAGTAGTAAATTGCAATTCATACAGAAAACAAGTTTTTAATCTTGAAAAATATCTAAAAGCATTTTTGAGGACATTTGCTGCATCTTGATTCGAGATTTTCTTCATCTCCCATTAAAATAAGCATTGCTACACTCTTTATGGGTGATAGTTGATGATAATCATTAATTTCTATTTCCACATTGTTATATTTATTTTTTATATAGTTATAAATATCTCTTTGCTTCTCAACCTCAAAATCTTTATCTCCTGGATATACTTCATATGATATATTAAGATTACAGTATTCTTCTTTTAAATATTTTTTTATTTTCTCATTGATACAATCTAAACATACTACTCCTATTTTATCCAATGCTAACCCTGCCATCATATTACAATTTTTCATATAATCATTCATCTTGATATCAATCTTATCTCCTATTGTGTATAGTATAGCAAATGCTTTCTTACATTTTTTAGGCATTTTATCAATATCAACTTCACTCATATATATCTTAATATCTAAACTATCATTTATATTTTTTATTTCTCTTTCAACGATTTCACTAATCGTATCTGGAGCTTTTCTATTTCCATACCCCAAAAACTTTAACACAATATCCTTGTCTATAAAAATATCTTCCAGATTTAGATATTCTAAAAAAGATTTATTTTCATTACTATTATAATTCATTAATATCAATCCTATCTAATTCTTTATAACTAATTCTTCCTGCCTTTATAGCTGCTTGTAAGTTTTCTACTGGAGTGGTATTTAAACAATTACATCCAAAGTTGCATAGGAAATTGTCATATCCTCTCATCTTCTTTAGTAACTTTAGTGTCTCTCTTCTAATTTTATCTGGATTAGAACGTCCAAGAAGTTTTATTGGGTCCAAGTTACCAATCAATACTATATCTCTAGGAATCATTGGTGCAACTTCTTCATAGTCTAAAATTTGGTCCAAACTTACTGCATCTATATTACAACTTAACATATTGTCCAATAATTCCCTAGTATCTCCACATATATGCATACCTTTCCAACAATCAAGCTCATCATATATTTTATTTAAATTTTTTACTATATACTCATCAAATCTATCTTTACTTAATGTCACTGATGTTGGTTCTGCTATTGAAATATATTTAGCTCCTGCTTTATTTGCAGCTACAGCATATCTTCTTACCAACTCAGTTGTAAACTCCAATAACTCTTCCACAAATTTTTTATCAGTTATTATACATCTCAAAAGTTGTGTAGCACCAGCTAACTGACCTGCAAGTGTGAATGGACCTTGTATAGCTTCATACAATGGTTTTTTTATACTTTTTGATATAAGTGACAAGCTTTCTATATTAAGTGGCATACGTCCACTTGTATAAGGGTCTGGAACTTCTAGCTTTCTTAATTTTTCCCTATCAGTTATAGTATGTGTTAATACACTTGGAAAATCATAATCTGGTCTTAGCGTCTCTAGACCTAAAGTCTCACAAAATGTGATACCATCACAGAATGAATATATAAAATCTGATTCGAAATACTTATCCATAGTCTTTGCTAATTCAAGTTGTATATCTACACTATCATATACTTCATACGCCTTTTTATTTATTAAAAATAATCCATTTGTACCCATATCAGGCAGAAAAAATCCTCTATCTTCACTATTTATATATTGAAGTAAAGTCATGTCTGAAAACATATTAAACTTCACCTCCTATAAGTTTGTTTATTAATTTAACTGCTTTTGGAGCATTTGAGCTATATCCATCTGCTCCTATTTCTTCTGCAAATTCCATACTTACAGGACCCCCGCCAATTATCACTTTTGGCTTTTTATCTGTATTAATCTTATTAAGCTCATTTATAACTGATTTCATGTTATAGCAATAGGTAAGAGTTTGATGTTATCTCCGTCTTTTCCCCTGCTCCACACCGTACGTGAGACTTTCATCTCATACGGCGTTCCATCAACTATTTATCACTCAAATTATTTCATTTCCAATTATTTTACGATATTTATTCACTTTATTAATCTCTTGCTTAATTAAACCTAGTTTGTGTAGGTAAAAATCAATGGTGTTTGATTTGGTCGCATGTATTAATTTATGTACATATGGGGTTACTAGTATCAAATTTTTATAACTATCATTTCCACCTAGGCTTATAGGTATAACGTGGTGTAATTCCATATTTTCGTCTAATGGAAAACCACTTATTTGACATAAACCTAATTGTGATGAATATTTAGATAATCTATTATCATTGTATTCAACACTCCTGTTGGCTACAGGATGTTGTGTTAAATAAGCCATTAAGTTTTTGTCTATGTATCCTAGTTTTGCATGTATAAGCTTCCGTCCTTCGGCTGTGTAGTTTGTTATTGATTGCCTAAACATGTAAGGTGGAAATGTTTTGATTCCTGTTAAGGGATAGACTGCTTGTTTTAATACAAATAGCTCTTTACCTTTGTAATCTCCATATTTCTTTATATATTCATGTGACTTAATACCTGTTTTAGATTTAATTTGATTCAAGCGATTTTTAAAACTAAAAGAAAGATTATATCTTATTCTATCAAAGTTTCTATATACATCACTAGCTATTTTATAGTCATTATGAGAACCAGCAATTATTTTATTCAACAAATATACATTTTTGTTAATTGGATATTGTCTCAGTATTATTAGTTGATTCTTTATATTACTAATTACTTGTGCTTTGGCTTTTTCTGTCATACTTGTATAAACAACATATTTATTATTTTTCTGTTTTGCTCTTATATTAAATCCTAGAAATTCAGAGTTGGAACGTCTGACATCTGTTATTTTAGATTTTTCTAGGCTAATTTCTAACCCTAATCTTTCTTTCAACCATTGCTTAGTTGCTATGAAAATCTTGTTTGCATGATTGAAGTTTTTACATAAGATTTTGAAGTCATCAGCATAACGTACTATATACATTTCTTTAAGATTTGTATTTCTTAATGCTCTGTATTGATTGCTTAGTGTCGAATATTTATGTTGTTTAGATTCATATGTTTGCCATTGGTTGCTAATCCACCAATCTAATTCATTTAGAACAATATTTGATAATAATGGTGATAATATACCACCTTGAGGTACACCTTTAGTTGGTATACCAATTCCTTCAACTTCTGCTTTTAACATTGCACTGATAATGCTTATAACCTTTTTATCTCTTATTCCAATTGACCACATTTGTTTTAATAACTTACTGTGATTAACATTGTCAAAGAATCCTTTGATGTCTATATCTATTACATAATATAAATGGTCTAAATTTATATTTTTGTTAGTGTAGGCTATTGCATGTTCTGTGCTTCTGTTTGGTCTAAAACCATAACTATGTGGATGAAACTTTGCTTCACATATAGGCTCTAAAACCTGTTTGATACATTGTTGAATTAGTCTATCTTCTATACATGGTATTCCTAAAGGTCTCATTTTACCATTTGATTTAGGTATTTCAACCCTACGGACTTTCTGAGGTCTGTAGTTATTTAGTCTAGCCTTAATGTATTTTAGATAATCTTCTGTGGGTTTATTATTCCAATATTTTATAGTATGTCTATTAGTGCCTGGTGTCTTACTGCCTTTATTACCTTTAATTGTTCTATATGCTAGTAGTATGTTTTCATCACTACTTATTATTTTGTATAGATGTGTGAATTTACTGCCCGATTGACTTTGTTTATACAAATTGTCAAATGTGCATTGCATGTTGTAGTACTCGTTGTATCTAAGTGTATCTTTCTTTAATGGTTTTAAATCTTTATTAATTATAGCTTTCGTATCTGTATTATACATTGATTAGGTTGATTATCTCCTTTATATATATTTGTAAGGAATATAATCTTTCTTAGTCTTACTCGAACCCTAAAGTAAATTTGAAATAAATTTGATATTTTTGAATAGTTGACTTGAGCCTATCCCTCCACCACTTATTATCATGGTTTCTTAGGTACTGTGGCTCTACTCTCATTGGTATGAATTTAGGTTATATTGTTTTATGTTCAGTAAATTTATACTGATTTATAGTATATTATCTACATTTATTTATTATAATATAAACATAATAATAAATTAGATTTGGTTATTTATAGGTTTATTATATGACTGAATTTTGATTTGTAATAAATATTAGGATGTCGGGATTTCGTGGGTAAATTATTGATTGTTATCTATCTCATTACCTATGCGTTGCACCTTTTAAATATATTTCGGCGATAACTATATTTAACTTGGCTCAATGTTGTCCAGTATATTGGAGTTTCTTTGAGTTAACCCGATTTTCATTCATTAATTACTTAATGATGGGACAATAATATTTTATCCTGACCAAAAACTTTCGTTAACGTTCCAGTGAAAGGATGGGTTGGTCCGAATTGTCTTGATTGTACAGTATGTGTGTCCATATCTCTACTAAGCATTCTACCAACTCCTTTTCCTTCGTTCGCAATTTTACCACTACTCATTAGGTCTTCTTGGAAATTCAATCAGTGTTATCTTATGGCTTTTTATCCATAATTCTATATGTTGCCATATAGTTCAGCATATATCATCATCCTAATATTTACTTTTTACATTATATCATAGACCGAAGTTAAGGTCTATGATTTTTTTTCCTGTATTTTCCATATTAAGATGAAAATCTATATCAAATCTATTTATATTACAATTTTTCCCTAAAAATGTTTCATAGGTTGCCAAAAACCTCCACATTACCAACTTTCCACGTTCCGATAATTCTATCTTTACATATAAACTTAGGTCTATCCTATAGTACTGCCTTAACAATATTGCCTGTAACAATATAAGGTATTTCATAACGGAAAATCTTACTTTACCTCTAAGGCGACCCCTTAGGGGTCATTCACATTTCTATGAATCCAACCTTTAGTACTGTACATTCGGATATTCGTCAGTGGTTCGTACCCACTATTCTAACCATATTTATTTTATAGATGCCCGACCTATCATATACTTGACCACCTCTGGTTCACTGTTCCTCTTTTGATATATAAATTTATATTAGGTATATTATATTTCTTTAGGTATCCTCTTTTGGATTATCCTCTTGGGGTTATTTTAAATATATATTTTGTATCAAAAGTTAGGGTATATTCTCAGCCGACTTCACCGAGCTTTTAACCCCTGTAATTTGACTTACAGACGCTAATCGGAGTATCAGCATTAGCCCTTCAAGACGTTACTCTATCATTTGACTAATCAAATTATCAGTTCATTAACTCACCTTTCCTGAGGCTTATTTCATCCCCAAATCCTCCTTAAATTGTTAATGGCTAGTCTTTTCAACTAGCAACGTGTCGCACCTCCATAGTTGTTGTCATCATTGAAGACAGACCGATTATATCCACATTATTTTTTATAGCTTCCTCTATTATATCTTCACTTTTTCTATTTACACCTAAATCAATAACTTTATATCCAGTAGCTTCTACCATTACTTTTACAATGTTTTTTCCTATCTCATGAGTATCTCCTTCCACTACAGACATCAGAATTACTCCCTTTGATTTTTTCTTTACTTTTCCAGTTCCTTTCAAGAGATTAATTCCTTTATTTAATGCATCTGTACATACTATAACTTCTGAAAGGTAGTATTCTTTGTTCTCAAATTTATCTAAAGCTCCTATCATCCCTTTATTTAAACCATATTCATAAATGTCTTCTACATCAATATTTTTATCTATAGCAATTTTCACTAAATTTTCTATATTGTCTACACCCATATTTAATATGCATTCTGCTATATCATCAAGTATGTCCATATAATATTTCATCCCTTCTAATATCTTACAAAATTTCTTTTTTAACATACACTAATTTATGTTATTTAATAAGAGCTCTCTTTAGACATAATCCATTTTTATTGAATATAGTCAAAAAACACAACAATTATTGATAATTTAAATTTGCAGTCCATGGAAAATCTAAAGGAAATACCTTTGTTGCAAATTCATGTATATTTTTTAAATGTTTAAACTCATTATATTGTTCTTCGTTTTTCTCAAAAAACAGTTTATTAAGTTTATCCAAACTTTCTATTACAAGTTCTTCTTCTTTATATTTAATAATATATTTATTTTCAACTTGTTTAAACTCCATGTATTTTAATAATTCAGAATCTATATATTGATTAAAATAACTTCTTAGATTATCACACAATTTTGCAAAGTTTATTATTTTCATTGTTCCTTGTTGATAATCCAAAGTTTTTATTTCATTACCTTTTAATTGGTCTTTAAGATTTCTCACATGTACTTTATAATCTAAAGATTCTAAACCGAATTTATTTGCAACATATTTCAACACATTTTCAACATTTACAGAGTTTAACCCTATTTCAGCCACTTCTCCTATAATAGAATCTTCTTTTTTTATTGTTCTTATTATTAAATATCCTATAACATTATTATTTTCTTTTATAAATATCTTCTTATAATCAATTGGACCCCAAGCGATAGTTGCTGCATGTAATAATTTTTTGAACTCATCTTTTGTTCTTATGAATCTAGTACTATTTTGATTATATAGTTCAATCATCTTATCTAAATCACAATCTTTTTCAAAATTAGTTTCATCAAATTCAACTATTTCATATGGTATTTTCATATTTTCAGGTTTTATTGTATATTTATAGAAACTTTTTACCAAACTACAGTTTCTTCTACTATATAAGGTTCTCGTTCCCGAAATGATTACAATATCTACACCATCATAAAGCATTTTTTCTTCTACTTTATCCAATACCTTAGATGAATATCCCTTTTTCTCATAATCTGGATGAGTACATACCCCACCTATAGCTGCAACCTTAAGCTTATTTCCTTGAATAGATACATCTTGAATTAAATAGTTTACATCTGAAACTATTTTATTATCTTCCGATATTATAATCATATTTTCTATATTATTTTTATTTAGCAATAGAGGAAATTCCTCCATCATAGTTGGTTTATGATTCCTTGATATCCTAAATACATAGTTTATTAATTCTATTACTTTATCGAATTCTTCTAATTTTGCACTTCTTGGTCTTAATTCCATCTACCTTCCTCCAAATATTATTTAAAATACTTAAACTCTATTATCTATAATAAAACATTTATTACTACATTTCTAATTATATCTTTTTTCTTTGCAATTTTTAATTGTTTTTTTCATCAAATTTTTATAAAATATACATCTAATTCCCAGTTACACTTATAAAATGACCAGTTACGTATAATATATTGAAATATTTTCTATATATTTATATGATTAATGTCTATAGGTCAGTTGAAATAATCACTTTTTTAGAAGGTTATAATTTTTTTATTACCTTCTTTTTTTATTATAAATTACAAACGAACCAACAGAAAATATTCTAAGTTACTTTTAAATAATGACTTTATGATTCAATTGTACTAAAATAGTATATGTAGGTTACAAATAATCTAATAAATATTAAAGTTTGGAGGTAATAAATATGGCAGATTGTAATTCATGTCCATCAAATGGAAATTGTAATAGTCAATCAAATTGTTCTATTGAAAATAACCCTAACAATAAATTCGGAAAAATAATTGGTGTTATGAGTGGTAAAGGTGGAGTTGGAAAATCAACTGTAACTGCTTTACTTGCTAATAAGCTAAATAAAATGGGATATAAGGTTGGTATATTAGATTCAGATATAACTGGTCCAAGTATTCCTAGACTTATGGGTGTAAAAAATGTAAAAGCTTATTCTGATGGCTCTTATATTTATCCTGTAGAAAATGCAAATAACATAAAAGTAATGTCTATAAATCTTATGATAGATGATGAGAATGAGCCTGTTGTTTGGAGAGGTCCTCTACTTGGAGGAGTTGTAAAACAATTTTATACTGATGTTCTGTGGGAGGAATTAGACTATTTATTAATAGATATGCCTCCTGGTACTGGAGATGTTGCATTAACAGTTATGCAATCTATTCCTATAAGTGGAATAGTTATGGTTTCTGTCCCTCAAGATTTAGTATCTATGATTGTATCAAAAGCAGTTAATATGGCTAAAAAAATGAACATAAATGTTCTAGGAGTTATTGAAAATATGAGTTATATCCAGTGTCCTGATTGTTCTAAAAAAATCAAGTTATTTGATGGAGAATCTACTGAGACATTTTTAAATGATTTAGATTTAGAGCTTTTAGGAGAACTTCCTATGACTAAAGAAATCATAGATATTACTCATAATGGAGTTACAGAAATTAGCAGTGATTTAGACTCAATATTAACTAGCGTTGTTGAAAAAATTAAATAACAATTTTATAGTTTATATTTAACATAAAAGAGGCTTGTCTTTATTTTGAAATAATACAAATAAATACAGACCTCTTTTATGTTTATCTATGTTTTAAATATACAAAATATTCTTCTACAGTATCTCCATTTTGTACTTTTACTAAATATTCATTATAATGAGCATTATATGGTTGTGTCATTTTACATTCTATTACATTTTCTATGTCTTCCAATTCTAAAAGTTCTACATCTTTTAAAAATTTTCTTTCTATGAGTTCCATCAATCTTTCCATAACATATCCCCACTTCCCCTATAATTAAGATAAACTATGTATTCTTTTAACTACAAAATTTACCTGTTTATTATATTATATCCAATATCCTAGGGTTTCTAACACAACTCATAACTATTTTAATAAAATATGTATTGATTTTTAATAAATTTGTTTATAATAAACATTTTTACATATTATTTATGTATTTAATGTTATATATTTAGTATTTTTTCGATTATATAAAGAATTCCTCTTAGACCTACAAATGGAGTATATGGATATATGTTTACACTTTTTAGATTAGGATTACTTATTTGTATGTCTAACTTAGAATTGTGTTGCATATCTATACTAGCACCATCTCCAAATAATATTAATAAGTCACTCTCTTTTAAATATTTACTTCTATCTAGTTCATCATTTCCAATATACACAGATTTATCATTACAATCTACATTATGCAATATATTAACTCTATCAATTTCAAGACCTAATTCCTCTAACAAGTCTTTGACACCTAAAGCAGTATCATAATCTCCAAATACAGCACATTTTTTGCTTTCTTCATAAAAATAGAACTTCCTTTTTATGTTAAATAGATACTTCTTTATAATAGAAACTTCAGCTTCATAAGCATTTTTATCTAAATCCCATGTAGTTACTTTTTGTACTTCATTTATGAACTCTTCAGTATTTTTCATTCCATAAGGTTTCTTATATACATATGGTATATTGTACTTATCTTTCATAAAAATAGCTGCTTTTACACCTTCTTTTCTAAGCACTATATTTAAACTTGATTTAGAAGCATTTTCTATCTCATCAATTGATGTATATGATGTAAAGGTTACATTTACATCTTTTTTAAAAAACATCTTCATCATTCTTTTTATTTCTTCACAATCTGATAAAAAATTAAATTGGTCTATATTACATCCAACTATATTAAAACTATCAAATTTTTCATTACTATCTTTAACAACTTCTTTTGCTAATATATAGAGAAGTTCTTCTACTCCTTGATTATAATCTTCTCTCAATCCACCTGTTGTAATTGGAATTAGTTTACTGTTTACAGACTTACTTAAAACGTTACATATCCCTATTATGTCTGTCCCTATAATTGATGATACAGATGAAGCCATTACAAAAATATACTTGGGTCTTATATTATTGTCTATTTCAATTATAGCTTTCTCTAATCTATCATAGTTTCCAAAAGTAACATCACTTTCACTCATATGAGTTGAATAAATTTTAGCATTATCTTCTCCATTCAAACTTCCAATTGCTTCTATTGCATAATGAGTTGTACCTGATGGTCCAAATTCTATAACACAGGCTTCATTTATTGATGATAGTGTAAATATTATCCCCATTCTATCAGAAGGTGTTGGAAAGTATCTATATATTTCCATCTTAAATCACTTCCCTTCTTGTAGATTTTTTTGCATCAAATAGTTTAATTAGAGTTTCCATTATTCCTATAGGAAGCTCAAAACCTATTTTTTGTGCATGTTCATCTAGTGTTATTTGCATAAGCCCTTTTTCTCTTAATAGCATTGGGTTTTCATGTCCTATATAAATATCTGCATTTATAGTCTCATACAGATTTCTAAGTGGTGCTATATTTGCAATTCTACTTACATAAGGATTGTATCCTTTTTTTATTATGTTATCTTTAAACAAACTATCTTGTTCATAAAGCTCTCTCACCTGAATAAATTCTGGAATCAATCCTAATTCAGTTAAAAAATCAACCGTTTCAAAGGCCATCATTGGTGTATTACCATAAATTAATTTTTTACCCTCTAGTAAAAATTTACATTTATCTAACAATGAATGGTATATCTGTCTTTGTTTTGATAATTCATCTTGTACATCTATATCTAAAATTTTGCAAAGCTTATTATAGTTTTCTATTATAATTGATTCTTTCATGTTTTTATCAAAATATATGTACTCTATTCCAAATTTATTTTTCATGTCTTCTGCCAAATCCAATGCTATCATATCTGTTACTATGTTTAATTTAGCACTAGATGCACTTTTAATGTCTTTTATGGTACACTTAGATGGAATTACACAATTTATTTTTACATCTTCTTTTACAAGCAATTTTAAAAGTTCTGTATCTTCTACATTTTCTTGTCTATGACCTAAAATATTAACTCCTTCTTTATCTTTATAATGCTCCATAACTGATGATAAACTTTTTAAAGCTCTAGTCATACCAAATATATGTGAATTGCAAGTATAATGCTCTGTATTAACTGTCAAAACAGGTATCCCAAACATATCTTCCAATTCACTAGATAAGGCATTATAATCTTCTCCTATTAATTCTGGTACACATGTAGTTACTACCATTATTGCGTCAAATTTTTCGGTTTCTGAAATATACTTTACAGCTTCTACTACTTTTTTTTCCGCTCCAAAAACTATATCTTTATCTTTCAATACTACTGAATAAACACTATCTTTACCAGATTGTCTATGATATGCAAAATTTTTACTATAGTAAGTACATTCATTGGTTCCCACTATTACAAGAGCCATATTCTTTATATATGATGCAGTCAATACAACTCCAAATAACGGACAATGTGTCCCTGGGAATATAGCATAAGATAGAGACTTTATATCTTTATCACAATCTATATCTTTCAATCTATTTAATACGTCTAAAGTATACATATTTTTTCCTTTCTAGTCTTACTAACCGTGTAATTTTAAGGTTATAGAACTACATGGTTAGTAACTTTTATTCTTTAATTATTAGTTATTTATCTTTTCATATACTGCTAGTTCTTCTACATAGCATTATTGGATGAATCCTAGGCTTTTTACTAATTGGGTCTACATCTATATCACATTTCACTTTATAGACATCTTTTATTATTTTTTCACTTATTACATTATTGGGATGGCCATCTGCTACTATGGAACCTTTATTCATAATAATAAGTCTATCACTGTATTTACTTGCTTGATTTATATCATGCAAAACCATAATTATAGTCATTTTAAACTTTTTATTTATATCTTTTATAAGTTCCATAAGTTCTAATTGATGAGATATATCCAAATATGTTGTCGGTTCATCTAATAAAAGTATATCTGGCTTTTGACAAAGAGCCATTGCTAACCATACCCTTTGTCTTTCACCTCCAGATAGATTACTGACCAATTTATCTTTATATGTTTCAAGACCTGTATTTTTCATTGCCCAAGTCACTATTTCATCATCATTCTTATTTTTTCCTTCAAAAAAACCTTTATGTGGTATTCTTCCATAGTATATTAAGTCTTTTACTTTTATATCTTTTAAAGAAACATTATGCTGAGCTAATAATGCCACTTGTCTTGAAATCTCTTTATTACTCATGACTTTCATATTTTTTTTATCAATATATATATCACCCTGTTTGATTTTCAGAATTCTAGACAATGCTTTAAGAAGCGTAGACTTTCCTGACCCATTTGGTCCTAATATAGAAACTACTTCACTTTTTTTTATGCTTACACTCAGGCTGTCTATGATAATTTTATCTTCATATCCTATTGTAATATCTTTTATATTAAACATTAATAACTGCCTCTCTTTCTTAATAAGTATAAGAAGAATGGACCTCCTATTATGGACATAATAACACCCACTGGAATCTCTATCGAGCCTCCTATTGTTCTTGCCAATGTGTCTGCAATTAATAAAACTATACTTCCTAAGATTATACTGAATGGAATTGTATATTTATGGTCACTACCAAGCAACATACGTGTTATATGTGGTACTATTAAACCTACAAAACTAATCACTCCTACTACAGAAGTAGAAACTCCAGCCAGAAATATTGCTACTAATGATATTACAAATCTACTTCTATTTACATTGAAACCTAGATTTGTAGCTGCATCATCTCCTAATTGTAGTACATTTGCACTTCTAATAAGGAAAACTGCCCCTATAAGCCCTGCAATAGAATACCATATCAACATATTTACATCTAACCATGTCTTTGTTGCCAAACTACCATTTAACCATAACATAGCACTTTGAATTCTTTCACTATACATAGTTGATAAATATGATATCACGCCACCTAATATAGTGTTTACTGCTACACCAGCTAGTATGATTCTTTCTGGTCTTAGACCATTTTTATATGCCATTAAATATACCACTGCACAAGATATAAGACCTCCTATAAATGCAACTATTGGTAACATACTTGTATATTGTGGAAATAGAAGCAATATTATAATAGCAGCCACACTTGCTCCTGTTGATATACCTGTTATACCAGGGTCTGCTAATGGATTTTTCATAACAGCTTGTAACAACAGACCTGAAACAGCTAAGTTTGCTCCAACTAATGCTGCTAAGATGTTCCTAGGCAATCTCATCTTATATACAATTGTAGTAACCATTGGATTATTTTCATTTATCAGTGCATCGAATATTTCTCTAATACTTAAATTAACACTTCCTATAGTAGAAAAAATAATTAGCAAAGTAATTACAGTTATCATACCAGTAATTATTAATAAAATTTTTTTATTATCCATATTACCCACCTAAAATTTATTTATCTCCATAGAAGATATCTCCTAATTTATTTATTGAATCTTTAACATATATATTTGCAGATACATTAAATACACTTGAATCTAAATCTATGACTTTCCCATTTTTTACTGCATCTAATGTAGCCCATGCAGGATTTTTTTCAAAAGAGTCATCAAATGCTTTCTTTGTTTCTTCAATATTTCCATGTGCAAATCTAAGTATATAATCTGGATTTTCTTTTAAAATTTGTTCTAAACTAAATTGTATATAACCTGACTCTACATTATCTGTTAAATTGTCAGCTATATTTTCAGCACCTACTGTTTTTACCAAATCTCCAAGATATGAGCTTTTTGTAGCTAACATAAAATTATTTCCACCACCAAATAATATTGCTACTTTTGGTTTCTTTGATTGTTTTTGTGATTTTGCTACTACAGATTGTTCTACTCCTTCTAGCTCATCAATAAGTTTTTTGGCTTCACTCTGTTTATTTATTTTTTCTCCTAAACTTTCTATGCTTTTAAGAAATTTTGTATATGTGCCAGTCTCAAAATAAAAAGTATCTAAGTTATATTCCTTCATACTTTTTTCAACATTTTCTTTAAACATACTATCAACTACAAATACATCTGGTTTTAGAGATGCTACAATTTCTAAATCAGGATTCATAGCCTGTCCTACTTCTGGTAAATCTTTATATTTTTCAGGCAAATCGGATTTAGTTGTTGGTATTCCTACTAATGTAGCATCCAATTTATCTAGTACTTGTGTCGCTGCAACTGTAGCTGAAACTACATTTACATTATTATTTGTCTCCTTGAATTCACTATCTGATGATTTTGAGCACCCTGTTAATATTAATGAACTAAGTAAAAATACTGAGCATAATTTTTTTAATTTCATAAAATTTCCTCCATAATAAACTTTATTTTAAACATATATTTTTTAATTATTTTGCATAATTTTATTTGCAAGATTTATATATACTTCTGACATTTCGTTATCTTTATCTTCTTCTATAACAGTTCGTCCATTATTTTCGGACTGCTGTACAATTTTATTTCTTGGTATGTAATGAAAAACTTCACTTTTTATTTCATCTGCCAATTTTTCAACTAATTCTCTTTCATTCTCAACATTCTTGGCATTTAATATAAGACCTTTTAAAGAAGCATATCCTCTATTTTTAAATTGTTCCACAGCCAAAGATATATTACTTGCAGCATACATTGACATCATTTCTCCAGAAGTTACTATATACACTTCCTTTGCAAACCCATTTCTTATTGGCATTGAGAAACCTCCACAAACAACATCCCCTAGAACATCATAAATTACTACATCTGGATTATATATTTCAAATGCTTTTAATTCTTCTAATTTTTCAAATGCTGCTATTATACCTCTTCCTGCACATCCTACGCCTGGAGTTGGCCCTCCAGCTTCAATACATAATACTCCTCCATAACCTTCAAACACTATATTTTCAAGCTTTAGTTCTTCCTTTTTTTCTTTCATTACGTCAAGTACTGTTGGTATGAATTTACCTTTCATTAAATTTTTTGTTGAATCAGATTTTGGGTCACATCCTATTTGCATTACCTTATATCCTAAATGAGAAAGTGATGCTGATAAATTGGAAGTTGTTGTTGATTTTCCAATTCCTCCTTTCCCATAAATAGCTATCTTTTTCATTGACTTTCTACCTCTCTTACATCATAATATTATTTAACGAAATTAATTATCATTCGCAATAACTATTTTAATTGATATATTATTTTAATTCTTAACTATATTTGTTTTTTTATAAAAATATTTGTATAAATTTGAAAGAGGTGATTTTTTGAAAGATTTTAAAGATGATATGGAACTCATCATTAACGATTTTTTTGACTGTTGTAACATTCCAACAAAGGCAGTTAGTAAGGATTTAAAAGAGATTTGCAGTATTGGATATAACTCTACTTTAGAAATATATTTTTCAAGTTTAAATATATTTAATAGCATAAATAGCACAGATTTTATATCTAATAAAAATCTTTCCTATATAATGTTAAGTTTTTGTGATGACATACATTTTATAGTTATGCCTATACATAAGTTTGATGTCTCTAGTGGTTATTTTATTGTAGGTCCTTTTAAATCCTGTATCAATAATGACATTGAGTTTATTGACATCCCATTTAAACCTTTATCCTGTTTAGATTACATATCCAATCTTTTATCAGAGATATGTCATGATAAAATGAAACACAAACCAGCTCTTAGTTTTTATGTAAAGAAAACTATAGATTATATTCATAAAAACTACTCAGAAGATATAACTGTGACTGATATATGTAATGACCTACAACTTAATAAAAGTTATTTTTGTTCTCTATTTAAAAAAGAAAGTGGATATACTTTTACTAATTTTTTGAATAAAGTTAGGGTTGAAAAGAGTAAAAAATACCTGCTAAAAAAAGATTTTTCTATTTTAGATGTTGCTGTACTTGTTGGATTCAATAGTCAAAACTACTATAGCATAGTTTTTAAAAAGTTTAATAATCTTACACCAATTGAATATAAGAATATTTATAATTAAAAAATATCATTCTAAAAAGGATGATATTTTTTACATGATTTTTACAAATATGGTTAATTTTTTGTTAAATCAATTGTACATAAAATAGCCCAAATCTTAGTTCAAGTCTTTAAATTGCTATATATAGTGAATTTTCTCAAATTAACAACAACTTAAAGATTTAACATTCTCTTAACGTATACTTAACAAAACATTAATATTTTTATTGACAAAATTTGTTATTCTATATTAAGGAAACAATAAATTTTAGTTAATAAAGTTTATAATTCAGATAAAAAATTTATTAATTTCTTAAGGGAGGAAATATCGTGAATATAGCAATTAGCCTTATCGGTGGACTTGGACTTTTTCTTTATGGAATGAGTTTAATGGGAGAAGGTCTACAAAAATCGGCAGGAGACAAATTAAAAAAAATTATTGAACTCTTAACAAGTAATGTTGTTATGGGTGTACTGGTAGGTACAGTTGTTACAGGTATTATACAAAGTTCAAGTGCTACTACTGTTATGGTTGTAGGATTTGTAAATGCAGGAATAATGAATCTAAGTCAAGCTATTGGTGTAATAATGGGGGCAAATATTGGTACTACAGTTACTGCCCAATTGGTTTCATTTAATCTTGAAGGAATAGCACCAATTGCTCTAGGTGTAGGTATTGTATTCTATTTATTTACATCAAATCAAAAAACAAAACATTTATCTGAAATACTTATTGGCTTTGGTATATTGTTTACAGGTATGGAATTTATGAAAGATGCAGTGGCTCCACTTGCTGAATATAAAGCATTTACTGATGTACTTTTATATTTTAGTAAAAATCCTCTATTGGGTATATTAGCCGGATTTGCTATAACAGGTATTATACAAAGTTCAAGTGCATCTATGGGTATGTTAATAGCCTTAGCTTCTCAGGGAATACTTCCTCTATCAGCCGCTTTACCTATCCTTTATGGAGATAATATAGGTACTTGTGTTACTTCACTTTTATCAAGTGTTGGAGCAAACAGAAATGCTAGACGTGCAGCTGTAATGCATCTAAGCTTTAACGTAATTGGTACAATCATATTTATGGTTGTTTTAAATAAACCTATATCAGCTATAGTTACTCATTTTGACCCAACTGATACTGCTAGACAAATAGCAAATGCACATACTTTATTTAACCTTACAAATGTTATAATATTATTACCATTTTCTAAATACATAGTTAAATTAGCAAATAAACTTATACCTATTAAAGAAACTGAATCAGAAGTAGTAAATAATACTAAGTACTTAGATGAAAGAATGTTTAGTACTCCATCTATAGCACTTGGTAATACTGTACAAGAAGTTGTAAGAATGGGACACAAAGCTACAAATTCTTTAGAACATTCAATTGCAGGATTTTTGAATAAGAGCAGTGATGATATTAATAAAACTTTTGAGTCAGAAAAAGTTGTCAATAAGCTACAAAAAGATATACTGAACTATTTATTAAAACTTTCTAAAGAACCTCTTAGAGATGATGAACGTTTTAGAACAGATTTACTTTTTAACACTGTAAATGATATTGAAAGAGTATCTGACCATGCAGAAAATATAGCTGAATTGGCTATGAGTGTTAAAGAAATGAATGTTAACTTCTCTGATAGTGCGATAAAAGAAATATACCAAATATACAATAAGACTATGACTAACTTTAAGGATGCTTTAATAGTGCTAGATGTTAAAGATTTTGAGTTAGCAAACAAAGTTTTAGAAGTTGAAAATGAAGTAAATTACTTAGAAAAAACTTTTAGAAATTCACACATGATTAGATTAAATAATGGAAGTTGTACAATAGATGCTGGTGTGCTTTATCTTGACTTACTTACTAATTTAGAAAGAATTTCTGACCATTCAACAAATATTGTAAAACAAGTATTAAAACTTAAACAAAAAATATAGTGATTACTTTTATATGTAATCCTAATGAATAAAAAATAAGAAGCTATAAATGATACTTATATCATTTATAGCTTCTTATTTTTTATTCAAGATTCAAAGTATTATATTATTTAGTATCAAACTATTATTTAGATTATTCACAAACATTTTACTAAAAATTTAATATCTTAATATCAAAAGTTTATTTTATTTTTTAATACTACTGTGTCATTTAAATATGTTATTATATATTTGAATATTGTCATATTAATAGGAGGGTTCTACAATGATAAATTATATGGTGGACATTATATATAGTGAAAAAATAGGTAAAGTAGAAAATATATTGAAAAGTGAAAATATACAATATGAATTTACTTCTCGTGATGGTTTTATATTTTTTGGTTTTTATGAGATGACAAATGCATACAGATTTGAAACTTTGTGTTCAGATGAAAAAATTCAATTAAAAAGAATATAATAAATTTAAAAAAGTACATATGCCTAGAATATATGAAAAAACAGGACGCCTTTTTAACTACCATGTCCCGTTTTTTTATTATTCTACCTTTACTATACTAATAATAAGTCTTATTCCAAAAATAAGTACCAAATCAATGTAATAAATCATTTTTTTGAAGTAATGTTGTTATCTTAATTATGTAGTCATCTGTACTCTTTAATCCTATCATTGGAATTGATAAACTTTCTTTTGCAAGTTTTTCATAAAGCTCTGACATAAACAAACCCTTACCATTAATTTCTTCATCATTGTCTGAAGTAGTATCAACTCCACAACTAGGAGAGCGATTTGCACCTATAATACCTAGTATCTTAAAACCATATTTATTATATTCTAAGATTTGTTGCATCACATAATCGACTAATAGATGTAACTTTTTATATTTATCATCTTTTTGCATTTCTTTCCTAATCCTTGTATTTTCTTTTACTACATCTTCATTAGCACCATTTACATTTCCTCTATCAATTCCCAAACAACTAAGCTCTGGACATGGTAATTGGACGATGCCCACTTCTTCATTAATAAATAATTCAATTATATCCTTAAATGTTGCAGGATATATGGCGGTCCCATCTGAAATGGCATTCTGATTTAATAAACAATGTGCTATAAAAACTACTTTCTTACTTCTTCCATCTGTAAACATGTTTTCCTCCTCCACACTTTATCATTCTACACCTTTGACTATCAAAAAATACTCTCAATATTATACTTAATAACACTGTATTCCTTAACTTGTTTTTTAACTTGAATTTATTTGCTGACTTTACAAAATAATATACTATTTATATTATACTATATAACATGTATTTACATCTATTTCCAAAATTGTAATACTTTCATAATATAGACATTTAAATTTTACATATAAAAAATACACATCTATAAATTATAAATGTGTATTATATACTAATAATAGGCTAAGCTTTCTTACTAAATTTCAATTCGTTATATTTTTTCAAAATAAAACTCACATAAATTAGTTCTATTGTATAATTGAAACCTTAATAATATCTCCGTTTTTTCTTTCTAAGTGAACTACTTCTCCAGTTAAATCATAGTCAAATGCTTTAACTAATATCTCAGTAACTTTTTTGCCATCTACTACATCATCTTTCCCATTAAATAAATCCAAAGCATTATTTTCAATCATTCTCTTTGCAAAATTTACAGGCAATTTTATATGTATTTTGTCGCCTGTATGTGATAAAACTCTTATTCTCAAAAACTTTTCTAAATTGTTTCTTGGTGTTTGTTTTGATGCCATACTATTAAACCACTCTCCTTTATTTTTTATTTAATAATAAATTTTATTCTTAAAAATATCTTTATATGTATTTATTATGAAAGTAACACTATTATTTTCTAATCCTAATTTATATCTATTCCTGGCTAATACATCTATTTAGCAAACATCCATAATTTATAATAATTGTATATTTTGAAATTTTAACTTACAATTATTGTATCTGAATTTAACAAAGATATCTTATTGAAACATTTCAGTTAAATCAAAATTTGTTTATTATATATTAAAATAAATTAACATATTTATTCTTAATATATTAGGAGGATGTACTTATGAATAAAATAATCAATAATATTTTAAATACCTGCAAACAGTATACATATATTTTGCCACATAAATTGTTAAGGCCATATATAGCACACTATACAATATCTATTTCCGATATAAACATTAAAGAAAATCTCACATTAATACCTGATGCTAGTGGATGTATGATATTTGAATTTGATAAAAAAGGTATGGAGAGTTCATTTTGGGGAGCTACAACGAAAACTATAATTGTAAAAAATGATATAGAAAATGTACTATTTCGAGTATTTGTTGAGTTTCGCCCAGGTGGAGTATATTACTTAACGGGTTTTTCTCAAAAGGAATCCACAGATTTAAAAATTACACTTAAAGATTTTAATACATTATTTAACTCAAAAATTAATTCTATATTTGAAAAAACAAGTAATCTAAAAGAATTGATAGAAGAACTAGATATGTTGTTTTTATCATCCTTATTCAAATCAAATATAATAGATATGACTATACCAATCCTTGAAGATGCTAGAAAACAGAACTCTGTTGTGTCTGTTAAAAATATTTCTCAAATCAGTTGTTATAGTGAACGTCATTTAAATAGGATTTTTAATAATTCTCTTGGCATGAGTGTTAAATCCTATCTTAGATTACTTCGTATAAATCTTGTATTACAAGAAGTACAAAATAATAAGGTACCATTTACAACTTTAGCTCAAGATATTGGCTATTATGACCAGTCGCATTTTATAAATGATTTTAAATCTATTTGTGGTGTTAATCCAACAACCTATATAAAAAATTTGTCCGATTTTTACAATGAAAAGTATAAATTTTGATGTACAATGATATAAAATTTATATTTAAGGAGTGAGTAAGAATGATAGAATCAAGATGTGGAATTTTGTGTTATGAATGTGAGTACAAAGAAAAGGTGAACTGTAAAGGATGTACATGTATTGATAAACCTTTTTGGGGCGAAGAATGTCCTGTAAAATCATGTTGTGAAAATAAAAATCTTACACATTGTGGTCTATGTGATACATTTCCATGTGAAATGCTCAATCAATTTGCATATGATAAAGAACAAGGTGATGATGGAAAAAGAATTGCTCAGTGTAAAGAATGGGCTAGTTCTAGCATTACGAATTAATATATCTCTATATTATAAAGTAAATCTTTTTAAACTGTTGTTGATAATCTACAACAGTTTTTATAATTGAATTTAAAGGTTATTAAGTTGATTTAATAGAATAGTAATTTATTGATAAAATTAAAAGTATAAAATTTTAATATCTATCTATTTTAAATATAGATTATAGAAATGAATTAAAATAGACTTAAATTTTATTTTATGTTAAAATCTTTACAGTAATAAATAATTTTATTTTAAGGAGATAATTTTATGAATAATTACTTAAAATTTGCTACATATCAACTTATAGGTTTTACATCTTCTATACCCAGGCTCATTAAAATCAAAAAGAATCCTGATAAATTTAGCTTAAAAGAAAAATTCGAATTCATGCAAAAGCAAGCTAGAAAATCTTTAGATATAGTAAATATAGACCTTAATATAATTGGAAAAGAAACATTACCAAAAGAACCACTTCTATTTGTTGTAAATCATTCTAGTATGCTTGATAGCTTCATATTAGCAGCAAGTGTGGAAAGACCAATTGGATGTGTAATTGCAGATGAACCAGTTTGGAGGAATATACCTATTTTTAAAGAATGGGCGAAACTATTAAGATGTGTATATGTAAACAGAAAAAACAATCGAGAAGGAATAAAAAGTATCTCTGAAGCTTCTCAAAATATACTTAAAGGTCAAAGTATGGCTGTATTTCCAGAAGGAGATTTAACATGGATTAAAGAACCAAATTCACTAGTATCAGAGTTTAGAAGTGGAGCCTTAAAAATAGCATATAAAGCAAAATGCCCTATTGTTCCACTAGTAATAAAAAATTCAAAAGATACTTATGAAGGATATCAGCCTATTGGTAAGATTAATTCTCTTCCTGTTGAAGTTGAATTTTTAGAACCAATTTATGACCATATTGAAAATCCTAGACTAAAATCTTCTGTTTTAGGTGAAAATATAAAAAATAATATGATAAAAGCAATAGAAAGTTTTAGAAAATCAAATAAAACCTTTAAAGAATTTTAATATTAAAATTTATTGACTAAAAAAAATTTTAATGTTAAAATTCTTTTTAAGAGGTGATTAACATGGCAAAAAACACAAAGCAAACAACAGTTCATATTGATGAAACATTACTCAAAGAAGTTAAAAGAATAGGAATTAATGAAAATAAGAGTATATCCCAAATAATAAATGAATCAATAATAAATTATGTATTAGTATATAGAGAAAATGAAGATAAAGAAAAAAATGAACATGATAAGAATTTAAATGAAACAATAAATGCATTCAAAAAAGAAGAAGAAAAAAGAATACAAGCAAAAAGTGCTGCTAGAGCTATAGCTGAAGCAAAAAAACGAGTTCTTTACTAAAAAACAAAAATCGGTACAAATTAAGCACCGATTTTTTTATATTTAAAATTAAGTTTAAAAATAATTAAGTCCTTCTTTAAATTAAATCACCAACAACTTTTACTTTTATAAGGAGTGCATTTCCAGGAAGATATGCAAGTGGAACATCTTCTATGTTTAATACTTCTATAGTATCTTTTTTAGCACCAGCCTTTAAAGCTTTATTTACTGCCTCTTGTTTTGCATCTTCTATAGCATCTTCTCTAGACATTTTATCTAAGCTATATACTTTTTCTACGTCTCCACTTATTTGTCCTAAGGCTGCACCAATAGCATTTGCAGCAGTGTAATGAGGAGGTCTTATAACATTACTTATGCCTTTTAATTTTTCAGGGACAATTATACTTCCACCACCTGTTAAAACCAACTCAACATCATCTTGGCTAGTTTTCATTTGGTCTACAACATCCTCTAGTTTTAAAATTACCTTTTTATATACCTCTTCACAATACTCTTTATCTAAATGTTCAACATTACTTTTTCTATCTTTAAATGCCATATCTAACTTTGTAACAACATCTGATAAAGTTAAAGTATCTCCACCAAATATTATTGCATCTTCAGTTATTTTATAACCAACACTTTCAGGCCCTATCTTTATATTATCTTTTTCACCTTTTACACATGTCCCACCAGCAAGTCCAATAGTTAAAACATCTGGCATTCTAAAGTTTGTATGTACTCCTCCAATTGTAACAGGAATTGATGACTCTCTAGGGAAGCCATTATATAGCACACCTAAGTCACTTGTAGTCCCACCAACATCTAATACTATTGCATTTTTTACTTCTGATAAGAAAGATGCTCCTCTTATAGAATTTGTTATTCCACATCCAATTGTAAAAATTGGATATTTCATTGTATACTCTAAATTCATTAATGTGCCATCATTTTGACTAAAATAAATTTGTGCATCTATACCTAAATCTTTAAGTGCTTTTTCAAATCCTAAAGATACAGCTTTACCTACTTGAGATAATGCAGAATTTAAAATAGCTCCATTTTCTCTTTCTAGTATACCTATATTACCTATTTCATTTGATAAAGATATAGGAATATCTCCTAAAATTTCTCTAACCCACTTTGCAACTTCTTCTTCTTGTTGTTTATTTACTGGAGCAAATACTCCGCTTATTGCAACACTTTCCACTCTGTCTTTTATTTTATTGCAAAATTCTACAACTTCTTCTTTACAAAGTTCATTTATTTTTCTACCATCAAACTCATATCCACCAGACACTAGTATTGAATCCAACTCTATCTTTTCTCTTAAATCTTCTGGCCAATCTATAAAAGGAAGAATAGCAGTGGTTGCTGGCTTTCCTATTCTTATCATTGCTACATTATTAAGTCTTTTTCTTTCTATAATGGCATTTGTGCAATGAGTTGTACCAAGCATAGCATACTTTATTAAAGAATGGTCAATTTTACTTTCATCTATCACTTTTTTTAAGGCATTATAAACACCTGTCTCAACATCTTTTGTAGTTGCTACTTTAACTGAATGAATCACTTTTAATTCCCCATCCAGTACACAAGCATCTGTATTTGTTCCTCCAACATCAATTCCTACACGATACATCAAAATTTCCTCCTAAACTTTATTTTCCTTGTAATTCTTCTACTGTTTTATATTCCACATCATATCCAAAGTATCCAGGTCCAACTGTCTCAATTCCTTTTTCTGTTCTCCATTTTTCATTACAAGGAAAAGCCACTACCATAACACGAGAACCGTATTTTATTCTTTCTGTAGTTATTGGAAATCCAGTTTCTAAATCTAACACTGCTATTAAGTCTGGTGTAATACAAAGTGGTATATCACCTTTTTTTGCAATTAAATTCTCATTTTGGAATAATATAGAATACTCTCCATCATATTCATTAATTCCGGTAAAAAAGGCATGTCCTCTAGTAAATCCACCTTTCAACTCTCTTTTAATATCAATTACCTTTCCTTCAAATAACTTATATCCTTTTAATTCTTTCAATATATTCTCAACAGCACCTTTTGAATCAGATTTATTTTCAAGCAAAAATCCTCCTATAGTTTCAGCTATTGTAAGTGTATTACCTATAGCGGCTTTTTTAACTTGAGCCCCACTTAAATTGTAGTCACTAATAGAAGAGCTTCCTCCCATTTCCACAGTTAAAGTTCTAGCTAGCCTTTCTGACCAAATTCCATCCACAGGATAAAGGATAGCAGAATTTCCTTTTTCATCAGACATTACAGCAGGTGATGCCTCATACCCTTCAAGATAAAAAGTTACCATTTGAGCTTCAGGAAAAGCTCTACCCATAGAATCAGCATCTAAAATAGGAAGTCCTTTTTTTGCAGCAACCGCTATTGGCATAAGCGAGTTTATTCCACCTATTTCTATAGGAATTATAACATCTACTTTTCTGTTTATTAATTTCTCCATTATTTCTAATGGTGTAGTTAATTCTACCTCAGAAAGTAATTTTTCTATTGTAATTACAGGAGAGCCCATACCAGATACTGGAACTACTAGAGCATCATCATCAAGTTCATCCAAACTTATTACTTTTACAGGACCATATTTTTTAATTGCTTGTTTTGCAACCAATTTACCTACATATGGGTCGCCTCCACCTCCAGTTCCAAGTACTGCTGCACCAACTGCTATTTTATCCACACTTTCTTCTGTTAAAAATCTCATGTTACTTTCTCCTCATATTTCAAATTTATTTTATACTTTATAAACAAATTTCATTACACTGCTTTATCTATATTTTCCTTATTTTTTATTGAACAAAGCACTTTTCCAATAATAGATTGTACTACAAAGCCTGCTATAAACCCATCTAAAGGAGCTATAGTAGTAAGAGTTATAAATCCATATGTTGAAAGGTAAGTTATCAGTATACCAATTATCCAAGATGCTATTGAACGTTTAACTATTGGTTTGTATAATACACCCTTATCAAAACCTTTAAGTTCTTGTTTTACTATGTAATACTCCGCTGTATATACACCACCAACAGGTGCAATTACGATTCCAAGTAGATTTAAAAACCCTATAAACCCTTCATATATTCCAAATACAGCTAATAATGTTGCTACAATACCAAGAACTATAGTTAATGCTTTCTCAGGAGCTTTTTTAAGCACAAGTGCTATACTTAGTGATGCTGAATAGACATTACTTGTATTTGTAGTCCATTGAGCCAAGGTAAGCACTATTATCCCTGGTATAGCAATTCCTAATGTAATAAAAATTCTCATAATATCTGAAGTTCCCATACATTTTACTAATATTATAGAAACTACTATCATAAAGGCATTTCCAAACTGTATCCCCAAAAAACTTGAAAACGCACAATCTCTTCTACTTTTAGCCCAACGACTTATATCAGGAGATACTATTGCACCAACTATTATTATACTCATTGATAAAGAGACTCCACCTGCAAATGTCATAGTAGATTTCATATTATCATCAACTGGAATTCCATTTGCTCTAAAAGCTAAAAATATAGTTAGCATCATAAGAATTAACAAGAATGGTACTGAATATACACTTAACTTTTCCATTGCCTTATATCCATAAATAGCAGTACTCATCATCAAGAGACCACCTATGAGGCTTAGAATTTGCATACTCACATCCAGATTAAATATATCTTTTATTATTATTTGTGCATTTTGAGCAAAGAAGCCTACTTGAACTCCAAACCACCCTAATAGAGAAACACCTATAACTAGAGAAAATATTTTTGCTCCAGCTTCTCCAAACACATACTTTGTTATCATAGATGTAGATAGGCTTGTAGATGAACCAACCAAAGAGCATGTAGTATACAAAATTGCAGAAAAAAATGAACCAACAATTACTGATAATATTGCTTGTTTCATTGGCATACTCTGTGCCAATTCAGCCCCTAAGATAACAGATGATAAATCCACACCTATTGCTACTAAAACTGAAAACATGGCTACCCAACCACGTTTTTGGTGCTCTGGAACCTGCTCCAGTGCATAGTTAATTTTTTCTTCTTCCATTTCCATCCCTCCATTTAAATCGTAAAGTTACTGAATCTAGTATATTTTACAATTTTCTAATTTATAAATTTATTAACTATCATATATTTATACTTTTCATTTAATATATAGTTTTAAATTTTCTGAAATAACTCTATAATAAAAAACGCCTCTTGGAAAAATCCAAGAGACGAATATAAATCCGTGTTACCACTCTTATTAGTAAAAATTAATCTTACTCACTCATTTTCTTAAGGCGAATTAAACCACTATCATAACAGGATTATAATAGTATTCTCCAAAGTCCTCTTCACACAAATTCCAATATTAGTTCTCAGCCAAATCTAATTCTCTGTAAAATTCCTTTATGCTACTTTCTTCTTCTACGAATCTATAATATTTATTTATAGTTAATTTATGATTTATATAATAATATATATGCAATATTTTGTCAACTCAAAAAGTAAATTACTTGTATTTTTTAGTTTTATATGTAAATTTTTATATTATTACTATATTTATATAATGTATTTTTTTAAATTTCATCAAAATTTATATTATTTATACTTTATTATTTATAAATTTACAACATAATCAATCAGTATAAAACAATTAATTTTTATATAAAATACAATTCTAAATATATAAACAAAATATTGCATCTTAAAAATTAAAAATTAAAAAGCTATGATTTTACATTCATAGCTTAATACAATTAATATTTTAATTTACCAATAAAATATTTAATTAATGTTTTTATAAAATTAATCATTATATTTTAAAATATATACTTACATATTAAATAGTCTTTTCATTAAATCATATATCATATATATCATTATATTTTAATAGTAATTTTACTAGATTATATCTATTGAATCATCTACATGTATAATTCCTTCTTTTAGAACCTTCACAAAAATTCCTTCTCGTGGCATTACACAGTCTCCAGTTAATTTCTTAATTTCACATCCGTTATGACACTTTTTACCAATTTGAGTCACCTCAACTTCACATTTACCAATTCTTAGTTTTGTCCCAACAGGTAAAGAAAATACTTCTATTCCTTCTGTAGTTATATTCTCAGCAAAATCTCCATATTTTAATTGGTCAAAACCTTTCATCTTCATTTTATCTATGCTTTCTTTTCCAAGTAAGCTTATTTGACGATGCCAATTTCCTGCATGTGCATCTCCAACTATTCCATGATTTATTTTTAATTCTGCACATTGTACAGGAACTTTAATTACACCCTTTTTTTCACTTATATTTATTGATACTACCTTAGCCATATTTCCTCCAAATTTTCACCCATATATTATTAATTACTCAAACTTAAAGTCTCCCGATTTTCCACCATTTTTCTCTACAAGATGTATATTATTTATAACCATTTTTTTATCAACTGCTTTACACATATCATAAATTGTAAGAGCTGCTAAAGAACATGCACTTAAAGCTTCCATTTCCACTCCAGTCTTTCCTAGAGATTTGCAAGTTGCATATATCCTAATAGCAGATGCAGAGTCATCTATATCAAACTCCAAGTCACAACCTACTAATTTTATCTGATGGCACATTGGTATATTTGAAGATGTATTTTTAGCTCCCATTATACCTGCAACCTGAGCTACAGATAGTACATCTCCTTTTTTTATCTGACCATTTTTTACTTTATCTAAAGCTTCTCTACTAAGAGTAATTGTAGCTGTTGCTATAGCAGTTCTTTTAGTATCATCTTTCTCACTTATATCTACCATCTTGGCATACCCTTTTTCATTTATATGCGTTAACATTACTTATCCTCCAATTTCATACATACGTCTATTTGTATCACTACATTTATTTTCTATTAAATGATGCTTTTCTGGCTTCTGTTTTATTATATCTTTCATTGATTCCCTAAATAACAATGGTTTATGTAAAAATGGTTTTATATCTATTTCTTCCTTTGAATGTAGACACAATTTTATCGCACCGCTAGAAGTAAGTCTAATACGATTACATGTATTGCAAAATGAACAACTTAATGGAGTTATAATTCCTATTCTTCCTTTAGCTCCCTTAAACATATAATATTCTGCTGTACTTTTTTCTTCATTTTTAACTTTATATAGTCCATATATTTTTTCAACCATTTCTTTTATATTAAAATAACCCTTTTTATAAACTCTATTAGCTTCACCTAATGGCATAAGCTCTATAAATCTTACATCAATTGGTGATTTAACAGTTAAAAACATAAAATCTTTAAGCTCATCATCATTGAATCCACTTATAGCAACACAGTTTAATTTTACTTTTATCCCTAAATTTAAACAAGATTCAATCGATTTTAAGACATCTTTTAGATTTCCGCCTCTTGTTACAGATTTATACTTATATTCTTTCAAAGAGTCTAAACTTATATTAACTTTATTTAAACCACATTTTTCAAGCTCAGATATTCTATCAGAAAGTCCAATAGCATTAGTTGTCATTCCAATATTATTTATTCCACATTCTTCTTTTGTAAATTTTATAAGCTCATTCAATTTAGGATATAAAAGAGGCTCTCCCCCAGTAAATCTAACCTTGGTTATTCCTTGTTCTGACATAGCCTTTATAATGAATTTATAATCTTCAAAACTTAGATTTTCATTTATATAATTTTTATCAAATTTTACATCTGGTGGCATACAATAGACACACCTTAAATTACACTTATCTGTAAGTGAAATACGTAGGTAGTCTATTTTTCTTCCATAATTATCAATCATACTCTATCTACCTCTTTGTCTATTTTTTATCTATCTAGATTATATACTATTTACTTTTTTTAGTGGCACATTCTGTAGCTTCTCCTCTTAAAATTTCTATGCCATGGTCTAAAACATCAATTATAAAACTTAAATTTTCAACTGCACCTTTGGGACTTCCAGGTAAATTTATTATTATAGAATTATTTCTTATTCCACTTACACCTCTACTTAATATAGCTTTTTTGGTGATTTCTGTAGATTTCATTCGCATATATTCACTCAGACCAGGTATCTCTTTTTCTAATATCTCCTTAGTTGCTTCTGGAGTTATATCTCTTTTTGAAAAACCAGTTCCACCATTAGTAAGAATTAAATCTATTTTATTACTATCACAAAGTTTTATAATATTTTCCTTTAACATTTCCTTATCATCTTTAATCAATACATATTCAATAACTTTATAATCTCCTGTATTTTCAACAAATTCAGTTAGTTTTTTCCCTGTTATATCTTCTCTTTTTCCTTCATATCCTTTATCGCTAAGTGTTATAATTGCGACATTAAACATATAATTTCACCCCTTTATACATTAACTAAACCCTTATAAATAAAAACATCATTTAATAAAGCTCATTCTATGTTATTTCCATTTTTCTCAACAATATAACATATTATATCTACATTTCTTATCATATAACTTAATAGTACATACATTTTTATTATTCCAACGTTCACAAAATAAAAAATATTAACTTATAACTATTCCAAATATAAAACCAGTATATATGTAATCTATTTAACAAATGTACAACTATTTTAAATTTCTATAACTATTATAACATTGTCCATATTTTTTCTACTAATAAATTTTTTTAAGTCTACACCATATATTATATAATATAATTTTATTTATTTATATAACATCATCCCATTTTATTATCTTAACGATTAAAATTCTTTCTTATATTAATTTTTTCAAATAAAAAAAGACATCCATAAAATTTTTAAAAGATGCCTCTTTTTAACTATTTATATCTTATTTTTCAAATTCATTCTTATCATCTTCTAAAATAACTGCTGTTCCATAAGCAAGCATTTCTGCTGCACCTTGCATAACTGAAGCTGAAGATAGTCTAAATGCTATTATTGCATTTGCACCTTTTGCTTCTGCATCTTCAACCATTCTACCTATAGCAATTTGTCTTGCTTCAGTAAGCATTTCATTATATCCTGTAAGCTCTCCTCCAACAAGATTTTTAAAGCTTGCTCCTATATCTTTCCCAACATGTTTTGCTCTTATTGTACTGCCTCTAACTAGTCCTAGAACTTCTGATATTTTTTTGCCTTCGACTTTTTCTGTAGTAACTATTAACATAATATATCAACTCCTTTATATCTTATTTAATATATTATATCATGTAACTTATAACTTTTTTAGCAAATATTGTAACTTAATGTTTCATTAATTAATCTATACTATAAAATAATTTGTTTGGTTAACTACTTATATCTCTTATTATTTAGTTAACTCATCATGTAAGTTTAAATTATATTCTACATTCAATTTTAAATCTTTAATCTTTTTAATCATCATTTCACTAAAGCTTCCTTTTTCAAACCATATGTTTTGTATATCTAAAAGTTCTACTTCTTCTAAAATTACATCCATCTTAGATTGTTTATCAATAATGGCCACAACATCAATATTGTGTGGTACATCTTTTAAACACTCATACACATCTATACCTTCAATAGGTTTCTTTTCTTCATCTATAGCAACAACTTTGTACATATTCTTTTTAAGTTCATCTAATATTTTATATGCTTTACTTCCTTCATCGCTATTATTTAATATTACTGCCCAAGAATCGCATTTAAGTAAATTCATAAACTCTCCTCCATATAAATCCTACTCTATTTTATAACCATAGCTAATTAAACTCCAGTTAATTTTTTGTACTCATTAACAGTATTTACATTTAAAAATAAATTTTCATCATCAAAGTATATATAGCTTTTATCTATTTTGTCTATAAGGCTTCTGAGCTTTAAATCCTTTCCCTCTATACATAAGGATACCTTATTTATTATACTCTTTTTATACCCAGAACACAATGGTTGTAACTTACCATTTGTCACTGAAATCACACTTTTATCATCCATTTCATTAGCTATTCTTTCTACTGTTTCACTATTTAGATATGGCATATCACATGCAACTATAACTATGTCATACTTTGCATATTCAAGAGCAGTATATATTCCTCCAATTGGACCAACATTTTTTATTATATCATTATAAACTTTAATATCATATTTAGAATATAATTCTTCATTATTAGATATTATTATTACTTCATCAAAATTTTTAAATACTTCTATTGCAATTTCAATAAAAGGCTTCTCATCTAATTCTAGAAAAGCTTTATCTCTTCCCATTCTAGAATTTTTTCCACCTGCTAAAATTACACCTGTTTTCTCTATACAAATCTCCTCCTCATAAAATACTTTCTAAATTTATATTTATGCGTATTTGAAAAATGGCGCATTAGCGCCATTTTAACATTGATTGATTACTCAAATATTTGAATAATTTTTTCTTTAAATGCATTCATAAGCTTTTCTTTTTCTTCTAAATATTCACTATAGCATTCATATTCTCTACATATACAATTTATAATTTCACTTGATGTAAAGTTTATTTTTTCAAGATTGTAGTTATACAAAATTTCAACACTATCAACTTCACTTATGCTATTGAATATACATTCATACATATCTTCAATTATAAATTGACTATTTTCTTCAAATTGACATAAAAGTTGTTCTCTATTTTCTTCAAGTAGTACATTTTCTTTTATAAACTCCACAAAGTTTTCAAAGTCTTCTGTATTGTTACATGGCTCTATTTCAAATAATATTCTAAAAAATAGATTCCATGGAAATTCCGTATTTAATCTACTTCTAAAGTGATTTCCTAGGTCTTTACAAAATTTATCATCAAATGTCGGTTCTCTTTCAAATTCTATTTGCTCGTTAAAATCTATGTCTTTATTTACAATCTCATTTAATCTTGCAAATTCATCAAGCATAAAATTACCTAAAACCTCATCACTTATATCCTGTTTATTAAAAGAATAACTCAATATAGTCTCACATGGTTTTTTAAAATCCACAACGAAACCTATACTTTTGTTCATTTTTTCAGAAAAAGCATCGTATACTAATTTCGCAAATAGTTTTTCAATTTCTTTTTTACTTACTTTCATATTAAAAGACTTTCCTGAATGAAAGTTTTTGTAAATGCTTAAAAGCTGATTATCAATCATAGTAAGATTATTCTTTATAGAGTCCATCATATCCTTTATAAATTTATCAGCAAGTAAATATGTGTTATTTTTATAAATTATTTTATGTTCAATTTCACTCCAAAACACATTTACAAGAGATTTAATTTGAAGCTCAAATTTTACTTCTCTATCTAAATATGCAAAAACTCCATCTATTTTATATATTTCAAATCCATTTTTTTGTTTATTAGGTTGCCTTTCAGACAATTTTAATTTAATGTTCTTATTCTCTTTATTATAATAGTTTATTTTGTCATCTGTTTTATTAAAATATCTTCTTAGAAGTCTATATATTTTGTTTTCATCCTCAATAAATCTACATTCAATTCTCAAACCTATTAGGTCAGAAACATTGTGAATAAGATTACTTGCTTCCCCATATTTTTTCAAATATCTATTTCTAATTATCTTTTCCCTTAAACTTGATTCTGATTTTATTCGAGAGGTTACATTTATATATTCTTGATTCTTTTCATCCAAGATATTTTCAAAATACTCTTCTATTTCATCTGATATAGTTTCTAATGTTGGAGACATTGTCCTCAACATATCAATAGACTCTTCAATAAAATCAAATTCTTTTAATCCCATAAATTTTTACACTCCTATATTTAATAACTGTTAGCTATTTCAGTTCTTTATATTTGATTACACTCTTATTTTAACATTTTTTCCTACTATAAGTAAGTATTCTCCAAAAACCTTCATATATATTTCAAATTAGAATTAACTTATTTAATTTTTTGACTTTTAATTTAATTTTATTTAGCTTATTTGATATATAAAATAAGAGTAAATAGATTAAATGTATACAATTTAAGAGATTGAAGTAGAAAATATAAGCTTACTAGGATATTTTGTCATTTATTATATAAAAAATAAATTGCCACTAAATTATTTTTAGTGGCAATTTATTGAAAATCATACTTTGGGATATTTTGTTTTTGAGTATTTTACATAATCTCTAAATATATTAAACTAAATTATTTTTAATTAAAATCCTATATATATACCTATTGTTAAAAAAACTAGAGATACAGCTGTCAAAATCAACAATATAGGCATTATAAATCTCACCCATTTTGAAAAAGGAATATGAGCTACTGCAAGTGCTCCCATCAATACTCCTGAAGTTGGAGTTATAAAGTTTGTAAGACCAACCCCAAATTGGTAAGCAGTTACTATTACCTGAGCAGATATATTAACCAAATCACCAAGAGGAGCAAGTACAGGTACTGTAAGTGAAGCAAGACCTGAAGATGATGGAATTAAAAATGCCAATGCAGCTTCCAAGAAGAAAGATAAATATACAAATATAACTTTTGGAAGACCGCCTAAAAAAGCTGCTGCGGAATTTAATATAGTATCTATTATAAATCCATTTTGAGCAATTATTACGATTCCACGAGCTAATGCTATGGCAAGAGCGGCTGATGCTAAATCTTTAGCTCCATCTATAAAACTTTCTGAAATTTCAATTTGAGATAATCTACCAACCAAGCCAGAAAGTACACCTATAGCAGCAAAACACATTGATATTTCTGGAATATACCATCCTTGACTTAAGACACCCCAAATCATTATTGCCATACCTATTCCAAAGATAGCAAGAACAGATACTTCTTTAAAAGTAAATTCTTTTATTTCTGTTGAAGTTTGATTAAGTATTGACTTATTATTTTTATCTATTTCATATACTATTGAACTTTCAGGATTTTCTTTAACTTTCTTAGCATAATACATGACAAATGCTATACTTATTAATATATAAGCTATAAAAATAACTACTCTATATGCTACTCCTGAACCTGGAGCAAGTTGAGCCAATGCCTGTGCAATACCAACCGAGAATGGATTTATTGTTGAAGCTGCAGCTCCTGCTGCTGCTCCTATAAACACAATTGCTATGGCGGTTAGAGAATCATATCCCAAGGATGTCATAAGCGGAACAAATATCATATAAAATGGTAATGTCTCTTCTGCCATCCCAAATGTAGTACCTCCAAGACCAAATAAAATCATTGATATTGGAATTATAAGAAGTTCTTTTCCTTTAAACTTAGATATAACTGATGCTATTCCTGCTTCTATAGCCCCAGTTCTATTTACAATACCAAAAGCACCTCCAACTATTAAGACAAATCCTACAACTTCTGCTGAATCAATAAAACCTTCTATCGGTGCTTTAAAAACATCTGCAAACCCTTGAGGATTACTTTCTACACTTTGGTAAGTTCCTGGTACAACTACCATTCTGCCTTCTACATCTTCTCTACTAAATTCACCACTTGGTACTATCCAAGTTAATATTGCCATTAAGACTATTAGTAAAAATATTATTGTAAAAGTGTGTGGTATAATAAATCGTTTCTTTTTACTGTCAGTCATTATAATGTCCTCCATACTTTACTAAATTTTAAATCTTTTAGGATATTGTTTAATCTCTCTGACTAAAGTTTTCCCTTTTTACAATTTTTTATTAGCAAAGATATAAAATAAAAAAGTTATCTTTTAAATTTTAAAAGATAACTTTTTTATTTTTTTAATTAAGGATTCCATATACTATTTTAATAATTCAACTTTTTCATTATAATTTGAGATTGTTTTTTTAATATCTTTAGATTTCATTATAGTTGACATTACAGCAAAATCATCACAATATTTTAATGTTTCTTTGACATTAGATGGTAAAATTCCTCCTAGTGCAACTATCTTAATATCAGTAATCTTCTTGGCTTCTTTTAAAAGTTCAATCCCTTTTGGATATAAACCTTCTTTACACTTAGTTTCATATATATGTGATAAGGTTATGTAATCTATTTTTATATTTTTATTTCTTATCAATTTTTCTAAATATTCTACTTCTTCTATCTGATGCAAAGATAATCCTAATACCTTCTCTTTATTAAAACTGTAATTATTTTCAAGTAAATCCAAGAATACTCTAAAAGGAAGATGAATCCCTTGGCAATCTGTTTTTTCAAAAAATTCAATATTACTATTTATTATAAAGTTAACATTAAGTTTATTACTACTTTCTTTCTGATTTGTATTAATCTTAAATCTTTCATTCGATATTTGTTCTTGAAAATCTATACAATTGATTTTGGTTTTTATTTTCATATATAATTTATTTAGTTCTTCATATTCTAAATCTTTTTCTCTTATTATAATGTTTTTTATACCACTCAATATAGACTCTTTAATAACATCTAAATACTTTTCTTCACTACATAATAATTTTCTATTTGTTATCAAATACATCTAAAATCTTTCCCAATCTTTAAATACATGTTGATATCCAATTGAGTTTAACATCTTCTCTACATCTGCAACAGTGCTCTCATCATTTATCTTAAATTGAGCAGTATCATGCTCGTCCTGAGAATGTCCTCCTACATCAGTGGATACACCTGCACTCAATTTAGTTACTCCTAAAGGTATTATATGACTTCTCATTTCCAAATTTTCCCTAGTTGATATATTTATTGCCGCATGTGGGTCAAACAATCTCATACATATCATAGCTTGAACCAAATCAGTATCACTTATATCTACTAATTCTTCAAAACAACCTTTAAAAGGTCTCATTCTTGGTGTTGAATATGAAAGCTCAATATGAGGATATTTTGTTTTTAAATATTTCCCATGCAATATTGTAAAAAAAGTTTCTTTTCTAAAATCATTCAGCCCTAAAAGTGCACCTATTGATAAAGTTCTCATCCCTGCTTTCGCCCCTCTTTCAGGAGCATCTAACCTAAATTTATAATTTGCTTTTGGACCTTTTACATGCACTTTTTTGTATATTTCCTCGTCATAAGTTTCCTGATATACTGTTAAACCTTCAACACCTTTATCTACAATATACTTATATTCTTCTACTTCCATTGGATAGACTTCTATACCTATAGATGGAAATTTCTCTCTTAGTATTTCTATAGCTTCGCCTATATATTCCACACTTGAATGAAAACTACTTTCTCCAGTCAAAACAAGTAAATGTTTAAAACCTTCTCTTGAAATTACATTTCCCTCTTCTCTAATTTCATCCATAGTTAATTTTTTTCTTTTTATTCCACTTTTTATATTATAACTACAGTAAACACATTGATTAACACAGTAATTTGCTATATACATTGGTGTATATAAACATACTGTTTTTCCAAAATATTGAACGCTTAATTTGTGTGCTCTCTGTGCCATCGCTTCTAAATGTTTTACAGCCGTTTTAGAAAGCAAATTTAATATATCAAAATCTTCAAGCTTGTCCTTTGATAGACTTCTTAAAACATCATTATCAGTAACATTATTTAAATATCCATCAAAATCAAAATCTCTATATTTTTCTATTACATCATAAAAACTCATCACCAATCACCACTTTCTATAAATTGCCTAAAAAACCTGTTAAAGGAGAAGATGCATTTGCAAATTCTGATACACTTCCTGTTTTTGCGAGATATGCTTCTCTTCCACCCTCTACAGCTAGTTTGAATGCTCTAGCCATCTTTACAGGATTTCCTGCTGAAGCTATTGCAGTGTTAACAAGTACAGCATCGGCTCCCATTTCCATAGCTTCCATAGCTTGAGATGGTTTACCAATACCTGCATCCACTATTATTGGTATATCTAATTCATCTATCATTATTCTTATCATTTCTTTCATTTGAAGACCTCTATTTGAACCAATTGGAGCTCCAAGAGGCATAACTGCTGCTGCATTAGCTTCTATAAGTCTTCTTCCAGCATAAAGGTCTGGTGTCATATATGGAAGAACTATAAATCCTTCATCTGCAAGTATCTTTGTCGCTTTTATAGTTTCTTCATTATCAGGAAGTAAATATCTAGTATCTGATATTACTTCTATTTTTATAAAATCTCCACAACCCATTTTTCTAGATATTCTAGCTATTCTTACTGCTTCTTCTGCATTAGTGGCTCCTGATGTATTTGGAAGTATTGTCATTTCTTTTGGAATATATGTTAATATATTTTCTTGTTTATTATCTAAATCCACTCTTCTAAGTGCCATTGTTATTATCTCGCTGCCACTTTCTTTTATTACTTCAGGCAATATATTATTTGAACCATATTTGCCTGTCCCCACCAACAATCTGCTATTAAATTCATGTCCACCAAGTACCAATTTATCCATATTATTTCCCTCCATATATAATTTTTTTAATATTCAATCTTTTTATCATTTAATTTTAGTCTTTACATATCTATAAGTATTTGTGTTGCCAAATTTGCCATGTGATTTGCACAGATAGCTACCCTTGGAGCCATTAGACCTTCACCAATTTTAGCTTCATTTACAAAATCACCACATATATAAAACTTGTCTTTTATCTTCTTAGTAGTTATTATATTTGAATCATAGTAGCCTGCCATACCTGATGATGCTATTAGATATTTATCTTTTAAATTTATTAGTACATAATTACAAACCTGTGCCTTACATGAAGCATCATCAAAGGCTTCAATTATCAAATCTGAATTTTTAATAGCATCCATATTATGTTTATTTAAAAAAACATCTCGTTTCTTTAGTTTTATAAAAGGATTTATTTTTTTTATATTTTCTATCATAGCATCAGTTTTTAATTTTCCAATATCATCTATAAAATACTGCTGTCTATTTAAATTGGATGGTTCTACAACATCATAGTCTATAAGTAAAAGTTCTCCTACTCCAATTCTTGCTAAAGAGATAGCTATATTGGACCCAAGCCCCCCTAAGCCCAATATAGCAACCTTCCCTTTTTTTAACTTATTGTGTATATTTGGAGTATGCCTAGCAATCAACAAGCTTTCCAACTCATCAAATGAAGGCTTTACTCCCTTTTGTATAAGTGTTAATTTATCATTCTCACAAAGGGGAATATCTGTTTTAATGGGATATCCATTTAACACTAGTACATCACATTTATGATTGTAACCATCTCTAACTTTGTAGGCAGTTGTATTCTCTTCAACATCTGTTAATAATTCATTTACAAATATTTTTATTTTAACCACCTCCAATAAAGCTAATAAGTTCTATAATGTCTTCATCTTTCAATATATATGTACTGTAGTTAGATTCTTCAATTATTTCTAAATTTACTTCAACTACAACTCTATCGCTCTTTAAATTATATTTATTTAGTAAATCTATTATAGTCAAATCTTCTTTAAATTCAATGTCTTTACCATTAACCTTCACTAAATCACCTCCTCTTGTTAAATTTACTTTATTCTAATCACAAATTATATTAAATTAAGTTCCTCATTGTTTAATATTTTTTTAACTGTTCTCATTGAACACATTTTTCCGCACATAGTACAGCTATCTTCATGAGTAGGAGTTGATTCATCTCTATATCTCTTAGCTTTTTCAGGGTCTATTGCAAGTCTAAACATCTCACACCAATCTAAATCAGCTCTGGCTTTACTCATCTTATTATCCCATTCACGAGCACCTTTAACATTTTTAGCTATGTCTCCTGCATGAGCAGCTATTTTCGCAGCTATTATACCTTCTTTCATGTCATCTAAATTAGGTAATCTTAAGTGCTCTGCTGGAGTTACATAACATAAAAAGTCTACTCCTTTAGCACATGCCAAAGCTCCTCCTATTGCACTTGTTATATGGTCATAACCTGGTGCTATATCTGTGACTAATGGTCCAAGAACATAAAAAGGTGCTCCATGACATAATCTTTTTTCTAATACTACATTTGCTTCTATTTCATCAATAGCCATATGACCAGGTCCTTCTATCATTACTTGTACATTTCTCTCCCATGCTCTTTTAGTAAGCTCACCTAGTACTACAAGCTCCTGAATTTGAACACCATCAGTAGAATCTTTTATACAACCAGGTCTACAAGCATCTCCTAAGCTCAATGTAACATCGTATTCCTCACATATATCCAATATTTTATCAAAATTAGTATAAATAGGATTTTCCTTATTATTTAATTCCATCCATGCAAATAATAGAGAACCTCCACGAGATACTATATGAGTCAATCTTTCATGATTTTTTATTTTTTGACAAACACTTCTTGTAAGACCTGCATGTATAGTAATAAAATCCACTCCATCAATAGCATGCTGTTTTATTACATTTAAAAATTCTTCTTCTGTTATATCTTTTAATTCTTTTTCTAAATATCCCACTGCATCATACATAGGTACTGAACCTATCATTGCAGGTGACATTTCAACTACTTTTTCTCTAAATTCTCTAGTTTTACCATAGTTGCTTAAATCCATTATAGCTTCAGCTTTCATGTCTATCGCTACTTTAACTTTTTCAAGTTCTTTTTCTATATTCTTACAATCTCTTGAAATTCCTAGATTTACATTTATTTTTGTTCTTAAATTTTTACCTACACCTTCTGCACTTAAAGAGTTATGATTTTTATTAGCAGGTATAACAACTTGTCCATTTGCTATTAATTCTCTTAGTTCATTTACATCTACTTGCTCTTTTTGAGAAACGATTTCCATTTCTTTAGTTATTATGCCTTTTCTAGCAGCATCCATTTGTGTTGTATAATTCATATTACAATCCTCCAAGATTAAAGTTATAGTTTTTGAAAATAAAAAAAGTGCTTTTCCTTGTTTGGAAAGCACTCTTATAATCATATATACACTTAGACAAATTTCCCCTAACATTAAATAATTTATCTATTTATGTAACAAAATTATATTAAAAGCTTCCCTTCGCAAGCATTATCTTGATCAGGTTATTAGGGTTTGTAAGTTACGGCTTTATCTCTCAGCTAGCCAATTCTAGCGCCCCTAGCTCTAAATTTTTCATTATTTTTACAAATTCAGTATAACACAGCAAAAATATTAGTTCAACACAATAATACAAATTTTATTTTTGAATATGTTAAAAATTACTCTGATATAATATCATTTTTTAGTTTTTTAAGATAAGAGTCAAGCATCACAGCTCTTATGTTTTCGTACTTTATTGAATCTGGAAGCTTTCTTTTTATGTTATTTAAATTATCATAGCCTACTTTTTCACAAGCGTCTAAAATCATTTGTTTTTCATCTTCATTATAAAAATTTTCTAATTCTAACTCAAATGATATGCTATGTCCATCCTTTACATAATCATGGACATATCCAATAATAGTTGATAAGGAAACTTCTAGTTCTTGGCTGATGCTTTGTATATCCTTGCCTTGATTTAATAAATCTAATGCTATTTCATTATTTTTTCTACTTTCTCCATCTAGTATTAGCTTCCTTTTACCTTTTTTCTCCCAGATAGCATTAATATCATTTTCTTTTACATATTGTTTAACTTCATCCAAGACACTAATTCCATACTTTTCAATTTTTACCCCACCTATACCTGAAATATCTTTCAACTGTTCTTCATCAATTGGATATCTTCCACTTATTTCTTTCAAAGCCTTATTGGATAAAATCATATATGGAGGTAATTTTTCTTTTGTTGCATATTTGCTTCTAATGCTTAATAGTTTTTCGTATAAAACTTTGTCTGAATTAACCTCAAGAAACTCACTATTAACATTCTCTAAATCGACATTTTTTTCTTCATCCTTTTTATTTATGTTGTTTTTTTCGACATATTCTTTAATTACTGTTTCAAAATCTCTACCGTATTTTTGATATTTAATTTCCCCTACTCCAGATATATCTAACATTTCTTCTTTATTGACTGGATAACTACTAGACATAGCTCTAAGTGTTCCATCTCCAAATACCATATATGGAGCTATTCTTTCTTCACTTGCTATTGAGTGTCTAAGTTCTCTTAAAGCACTATATAACTCATCTTCTATCTCTAATGATTTTGTCATTACGATTTCTTTAAATTCCACTTTTACTTGACCTTTTAAAACGTTCATAGACATATCATTCAATCTTATTGTTGGAAAACTTCCTCTATTTCCATTACCTAAAGTCTCAACTAAATCTAAGAAACCATGGGAGACCAATGTATTTATAAAGTTCTTTAAATCTTCACTAGAATAATCTCTCATAATATTATATGTAGATAAGGTATTCAATCCAAGTTGTAAAATTTTTTTATTCTTAGACCCTCTAAGTACATCTACAATAGTAGTAACACCATAACTTCTTTTCATTCTAGCTACACATGAAATAACTTTTTGAGCATCTATAGTCTTATCTACTATTTCACCTTCTACTAAACAGTTACTACAATTATTACAATCTTCTATATAGTTTTCTCCAAAGTAATTAAGTATTGTCCTCCTATAACATGAATTACTGTAAGCTAAATCAATCATATATTGAAGTTTTTTATGTTGAAACAGCTTTCTTTCAGGATTCTCAACTCCAATATCGATTAAATATTTTTGTATATGTACATCTCCTGGAGAAAATAAAAGCACACATTCACTTTTTTCTCCATCCCTACCAGCCCTACCTATTTCTTGATAGTAATTTTCTATACTTTGAGGCATGTTGTAGTGTATAACCCATCTTATATTAGGTTTATCAATACCCATTCCAAATGCGTTTGTTGCTACCATTATATCTACATCATCATTTATAAAGTCTTCTTGATTTTTACTTCTTTCATTTTTAGATAAACCTGCATGATATTTTGACACAGATATATTTCTTTTAGATAATCCATTATGTATATTTTCGACTTCCTTTCTAGTTGCAACATATATAATTCCAGACTCATTTTTATGATTTTTAATATAATCTAAAATATATTTATTTTTACTAGATGATTTTACTATATTTATTGATAAGTTTTCTCTATCAAAACCAGTTATATAACAGTCTGGATTTTCTAGACACAATAAATTTATTATATCAGCTCGTACCTCTTCTGAAGCGGTTGCTGTAAATGCTGTAATTATAGGTCTTTTAGGTAAATTCTTTATAAAATCAGAAATCCTTCTATAACTCAATCTAAAATCATGTCCCCATTGAGACACGCAATGTGCCTCATCTATTGCAATTTGGCTTATGTTATTATTGTTTATTAGTTCAATAAACTCATGCGCATCTAATCTCTCTGGAGCAATATAGAGTATTTTATAATTATGTTTTCTAATATTACTTAATATCTCATTAAATTCTTTGCTACTCAGTGAACTATTTATAAATGCAGCATTAATTCCCATAGCCTTTAAAGCATCTACTTGGTCTTTCATAAGAGATATAAGTGGAGAAATTACTATTGTCATTCCATCCAATATCAACGCTGGAAGTTGATAACATATTGATTTACCACCTCCAGTTGGCATTATAGCTAATACGTCTTTCTCGCTCAAAATAGAATTTATTATAGATTCTTGACCTTTTCTAAAACTTGTATATCCATAGTATTTTGATAATATTTCTAAAAGTTTTTCATTCATATATTTCTCTCCTAATTTAAATTAATTAGACCTCTTTCCTGATTATGTTCAAATTTTTATTTTTATATTCACAATCGCAGTATTCCAAAGTTTATAGATGTTCTATATTATATATTAACATATATTTTGAAAAAAATTGTTTGCAAAGTAAAATAATTTATGATACATTCTAAATATAAATTTAATACTTAATCTTCGGGGTAGGGTGAAATTCCCAATCGGCGGTACAGCCCGCGAGCCAAGGTAAAACTTGGTTGATTTGGTTAAATTCCAAAGCCGACAGTAAAGTCTGGATGGAAGAAGATATGTTTAATGAGTTTTTTTGTAGAGCTATTTTATTGTATTCTCATTAAACATTTATTGTAGATTATTCTAAACCCTGAGTTAATTCTCAGGGTTTTTTGTTTGAAAATTATCTAATTAAACAGGAGGTGTATATATCTTGAATTTTGTTAATCAAAAGGAGAAAGACATTTACTATATGAAAAAAGCTCTTGAATTAGCTAAAAAAGGAGAAGGTTTTACAAATCCAAATCCACTGGTTGGGTGTGTAATTGTTAAAGATAGTGAGATAATAGGCAAAGGATATCACAAAAAATTCGGCTCTAATCATGCTGAAGTAAATGCTATAAACAGTACTAAACAAAGTTTAAAAGACGCTACTCTTTATGTCAATTTAGAACCATGCTCTCATTATGGAAAAACACCACCTTGTGTTGATAAGATTATTCAAAATAAAATTAAAAGAGTTGTCATATCCACACTAGACCCAAACCCACTTGTTTGTGGTAATGGAGTAAAAAAATTAAAAGATAACAATATTGATGTTACTGTAGGAATATTAGAAGAAGAAGCAGGAGAATTAAATGAAATATTCTTTTATTACATAAAAAATAAAAGACCTCTTTGTATTGTAAAATCAGCAGTAAGTCTAGATGGTAAAATTGCTACAAAATCACTAGAATCAAAATGGATATCTAATGAGTCATCAAGATACCTAACTCATAAATACAGAAATAAGTATCATAGCATAATGGTTGGTATAAACACAGTTTTAAATGATAATCCCTTACTAACTTGTAGACTTAATCAAGATGAGATATCTAATCCTACAAGAATAGTAATAGATACAAATCTAAAATTACCAATTAATAGTAATTTAGTTAAAGATAAAACTAGCAAAACTATAGTTTTCACATGTTGTGAAGACAATAAAAAATCATCAACATTAAAAGAAAATAATGTTGAAGTCATAATTTCTCCTAAGAAAAATAACTTGGTTGATTTAGAATTTGTAATGTATAAATTAGGAGAATTAAGCATTGATTCTGTACTAGTTGAAGGAGGTTCCACACTTAATGACAGTCTATTTAGAAACAACTTAGTTGATAAGGTCAAATTATTTTTATCACCTAAAATTATAGGTGGTAAAGACGCACCTACATTTGTTTCTGGAGAAGGAATAACTCATCTAGTGGATTCAACACAACTAGTAATTAATAATGTGACTTTAATAGATGGAGATGTCTTGATAGAGTCTGATGTTTTAAAATAAATTTTATGAATACACATATAAAGGAGGTCATAATGTTTACTGGCATAATAGAAGAAGTTGGAATACTTAGAAGAATTACTGCTAATGGCAAAAGCGGACAAGTAACCATACTATCAAACAAAATATTAGATGGTACAAACCTTGGAGATAGTATTGCTGTAAATGGAGTTTGTCTAACCGTTTCAAAGCTAGGAAAAAATGAGTTTACAGCAGATGTTATGATGGAGACAATTCGTTCTACAAATTTAGGCTCCTTAAATGCAAATGACAAAGTAAACCTTGAAAGAGCAATGAGCCTCTCATCAAGATTTGGAGGTCATATAGTAACAGGTCATGTTGATGGTAAAGGTGCTATTTGTAAATTTGAGAAAGATGAAAATGCAGTTCTAGTAAGCATACGACCAGATAAAAAACTTTTGTCATCAATGATACTTAAAGGTTCTGTTGCCATTGATGGTGTGAGTTTAACTATATCATATTTAGATGATGAAATATTCAAAGTTTCTGTTATACCTCATACTAAATTGAACACTACTCTCTTAACAAAAAATATTGGAGACTTTATTAATTTAGAAAGTGATGTAATTGGAAAGTATGTTAATAATTTTATGATTAATAACTACAAGGAATTAAATTCTAATAGTAATGATTATAAATCAAATATAGATAAAGATTTTTTATTTAAAAATGGTTTTTAAAAATAATAAAGGAGTGAATTACATGTTTAATACTATTGAAGAAGCTATAAAAGATATAAAAAATGGGAAAATGATAATCGTTGTTGATGATGAAAGTAGAGAAAACGAAGGAGATTTACTGATGGCAGCTGAGATGGCTACCCCTGAATCAATAAATTTTATGGCTACATATGGTAGAGGTCTAATTTGTTTACCTGCGACTGAAAAAAAATTTAAAAGTTTAAATATACCTCTTATGGTTAGGGAAAATACAGATACATTCCAAACAGCATTTACTGTTACTATAGATGGTGCAGATACGCTAACTGGTATATCTGCCTATGAAAGGGCTGAAACTGTAAAATTATTCTGTGATGAGAATTCTACAAGTAAAGATTTTAAAACTCCTGGACATATTTTTCCTCTAATAGCAAAAACTGGTGGAGTACTTGTTAGAGATGGACATACAGAGGCTTCTGTAGACTTAGCTAGACTTGCGGGTTTTAAAGAAGTTGGCCTTATCTGTGAAATAATGAAAGATGATGGTACAATGGCAAGAGTTGATGATTTAATGATTTTTAAAGAAAAACATAATTTAAAAATCATTACTATAAAAGACCTTATAGAGTATCGTAAAATAAATGAAACTACTATAGAAAAGGTATCTAGTGCTTTCCTTCCAACAAAATATGGTAATTTTGAAATCATAGGATACAAAGATACCTATTCAAATGAAGAACATATTGCCCTTACTTATGGAGATATAAATAAAGAACATACTCTAGTTAGACTTCATTCTGAATGTTTAACAGGCGATGTGTTCCACTCTTTAAAATGTGATTGTGGATTGCAATTAGAATCATCTATGAAGAAAATCGTAGAAAATGGAAATGGTGTTTTAATTTATATGAAGCAAGAAGGTAGAGGTATTGGTCTCTTAAATAAAATTAAAGCTTATAAACTTCAGGAAGAAGGTTATGATACTGTAGAAGCAAATCTAATGCTTGGATTTGAAGAAGATATGAGAGATTTCTATATGGCTGCTCAAATATTAAAAAATCTAAATATAAAAAGTATAAGTCTTTTAAGTAATAACCCTGATAAAATAAATCAGTTAGAGAAATATGGGATAAAAATAGAAAATAGAGTTCCTATTAATGAAGAGATTAATGACTTTAACAAGTTATATCTAAAAACTAAAAAAGATAAAATGGGACATCTGTTGGATATTATATAAGTTATTAATATAAAGTTTTTTTCTACTAAGTAATTATTTGCAATTAATATTAAAGATTTCTATAAATATAAATCTACAACATAAATAAAATTGGAGGAAATAAAAAATGATATATGAAGGAAAACTTATTGGAAAAGATTTAAAAATAGGTATAATAAATTCTCGTTTTAATGAATTTATAACATCAAAACTTTTATCAGGAGCTGAAGATTGCCTTTTAAGACACGATGTTTCTCCAGAAAACATCGAAATAGCTTGGGTACCTGGAGCTTTTGAGATTCCTCTTGTCGCTCAAAAAATGTCTAAAAGTGGTAAGTATGATGCTATAATCTGTTTAGGATGTGTTATAAGAGGAGCTACATCTCATTATGATTATGTATGTAGCGAAGTATCTAAAGGGATAGCAAAAGTATCTTTAGACAATGAATTACCTGTTATATTTGGAATCGTAACTACAGAAAATATTGAACAAGCTATTGAAAGAGCAGGTACAAAGGCTGGAAATAAAGGTTATGATTGTGCTATGAGTGCATTAGAGATGGTAAATTTATTTAAATCGTTAGATTAAATAGTAGTATTTATTAAATATTAAAATCTGTCTAAATAACATAAAATACTAAGTACCAAAAGGACAAAATATATTTGTTCTTTTGGTACTCAATAATTTCAAATATAATATATATCTAAAATCTTACCTATTAGAGTATATAAAACCTGTATACTTTTAGATACTAACAAATTCTATCTTGATGTATTTTTTTCAATATATAGTTTTTTGAAATTATTTATAATATCATCTACCTGAACTATCTTACCAATATTTTCATAATTATTAGAACTTCCCATATTATTCACATATATTTTTAAATCAGAATACACACAATCATTATGTAAGTTTTTAATGATATAAGATAGATTCTTAAAGTCAAATTCATTGTAATCAAAAAAATCTAATGCTTCAGCTCCTCCATTTTTTACATACGAAATAGCAACTGCTCTACTTGTAAAGGATATTGAAATATAATTTTCTTCACAATTACTCAAAACAATATTTTGTTTAGAAAAAATTATTTTTCGACATCCTAATTGCATAAAAAATTCTTGCAATATTTTTATATCTATACTTAATGCATCATCTGGAATTAATATATACAAAGCTGATTTCTTAATAGAAACTTTTGTTTGTATATCCCTAATAAATTTTTCAGTCTCTCCTTCAAATAGATAGTGATAAAAAGGCACATTTGGAATAGGTTGTATTGAAAATGATACACACTCTTTTAAGTCATTATCTTTATTATAAAATACAAAACAATCACGGCATACTACAACAATATATTCCTTCTTATTGAACAATTTACATACCCCCTCCAAACCTCTAAAATATAAATTAATCATCAAGGTTACTTTAAAAATATTAAAATAATTATAAATACGATTCTAAATATAAAATACCACAAAAATATATATATTACTATTGAAGCTATTGTTTTTATTTATAACATATATTAATACTATACTAATTATCTATTTTATTATTTTTTTAATATACAATACAATATAATTAAGAGTAAGTGACAATAAAATATTATGATTTAATATGTGCTTATTAAATATTTATGAGGAGAATAAATTATGAAAACATATTCAATACAAGATTTAACACTAGATAAACGCAACCTTATAAGAAAATATTCTCTTACTTTAAATGAGAATTTGATTTGGGAGTTTAAACATGATAAATATCACACTATAAAATACTTCACACACAAGTTTGCAGTTAAAGAATCTGTCCTGGCTCTTTTGTTCAACATACACAAATTGTGCTACGCTAAAATAAAATACTTTGAATCAAATTTTTCAAAATATGAACCTTACAAGTACAGTTATCAATATGGATTTGTTAAATGTGAACTATATGATATGAGTTTTATGTTGCATAAATATAGTAATATAATGATAGATTTGAGAAATTTACAAGAAATCAAAACAATAGAAGAATTTAGATCATTTTGTAATTACTTAGAAAGTTTTGAAGACAATTTACAAGACTTAATTATATAACATTTTAAAGAAAATAAATCTTAGGATAAAGTTTATAGTAAGTAAACTATTTTAAGAAATAAAAACTTTTGATAAGAAATAAACTATATAACAAAAAAATATTACTGGAATTAAAAATTCCAGTAATATAAATTAATTAAACATTTTATTCATATAACTTACATATATTCTAATCTATCAAAATAGTTTCATGATTTTTATCCTAAATGTTCCTCTGGTAATTCATTGTGCCACTCTGATACATTTTCTAGACCTTCTATTTCATCTGCAATAAATACAGGGTCTTTTATTCCAGATTTTTTTTGACTTGTATAATCTTTTAAAGCAATGAAGGCATACTTTCCTAAAAGCGTGATTGCAATTAAGTTTATTATAGCCATCAATGCCATAAATAAATCTGCTAGATTCCAAACTACTTCTACTTGAGTAAGAGAACCAAATAAAACCATACCAACAACGAAAACTCTAAATATATTAAGTTTAGTCTTACTTCCACTCATAAATTCCATATTTGATTCACCATAATAGTAATTACCTACTATAGAACTAAATGCAAATAAGAATATACAAACTGCTATAAATATGTTCCCCATTGGTCCAATATGATGAGTTAAAGCTTCTTGAGCCAACTCAATTCCAGTTGCTCCACTACTAGCATAATCTGAATATAATAATACCATAAATGCTGTACAGCTACATATGATTATAGTATCAGTAAAAACACCTAAAGATTGAATTAGACCTTGTTTTACTGGATGAGTTACATGTGCTGTTGCAGCAGCATTAGGAGCACTACCCATACCTGCTTCATTAGAGAATAGACCTCTCTTCACTCCAGTCATTACAACTCCCATAAAAGTACCAATTGCCATTCCTTTAAAATCAAATGCACTTTCAACTATCAATGCTATAATTTTTGGTATCTCTGTTATATTCATTCCAACTATAGCTAGAGCGACTAATATATATAATCCTGCAAACACAGGAACTATTATCTCAGAAACTTTTGCAACTCTATGTACTCCACCAAAAATAACTATTGTAGTTAAAATTCCAAGACCTATTCCCATAGCCATTTTACTTATTCCAAATGCATTATTAAATGCAAGCGAAACAGTATTAGCTTGAACTGCATTGAATACAAAACCATAACATATAGTTATAAGTATTGAAAATAAAACACCCATCCATTTCTTATTTAGACCTTGCTCCATATAATATGCTGGTCCACCTCTAAAAGCCTGACCATTTTTAACTTTGTAAATCTGAGCTAATGTACTCTCAACAAAACTTGAAGCAGAGCCAATTAATGCTATAAGCCACATCCAAAATACAGCACCAGGACCACCTGCTACTACTGCAATTGCTATTCCAGCTATATTTCCAGTACCAACTCTTGAAGATGTACTTATACAAAACGCTTGGAATGAAGATATTTTTCCTTCCTTTTTTGCATTTTTATTTGCTGTACCATCACCCAGAAGCCTAAACATTTCTATAAAATATCTGAATTGTACAAAATTTGTTTTAATAGTAAAGTAAATACCAATTACAACCAGCATTATAATTAAAATATAAGACCATAAGTAATTGTTTACAAATACTACCGTATTATTAATACCTGTTAAAATACCATTTAAAAAATCCATTATATTAATTACCCCCTATTTAGTTTTGTTTTCTTAATAAATCTTAAAATCAAAAAAATGAATAATTCCTTGTTAAAAATTCATTAATTTAATTATAATATTTATAAAATCAAATTACAAGGTTTGAAATGAATAATTTTTTTAATATATTGCAGTTTTATATTCAAAATCAAATTTTTTTTATTATTTCTATAATATAGATATATTTAATATTTTATAATTACTATTAAATACAATAAATTCTATCTTTAAGAGTATATTTTTTTGTTTGTCGTTTAATATTATTAGTAATGAAGTTGTTTTAAAATTTATTTAAATAGCAGAAATTTTCTTTAAATTCTGTCAATTTTTCAGAAACTTTGTTAAATAATATACTTTTATGCATCCATTGAAAAAACAATAAAAAAGTAATACTATATATAGTACTAGCATTAGGCACAAAATAATACAAATGGAGGTACTTATATTATGGAATTTCAACAAATAATAGCTATATGTATATTTTTAATAGTTATGGCAGCTATTATTACAGAAAAGGTAAACCGCTCTGTAGCAGCTGTTGGTGGTGCACTATTAATGATAATATTCAATATACTTACACTTGATGAAGGATTGAGCCATATAGATTTCAATACTATTGGTGTATTAGTTGGTATGATGCTATTTGTCGCTGTTGTCAAAAACTCAGGGCTATTTGAATACATAGCTATCTGGACTGCAAAAAAAGCCAAAGGAGACCCGTGGAAAATAATGATTTGTTTTGCTATTATAACAGCTATTTTATCTGCTGTGTTAGATAATGTTACCACTGTCTTACTTATTGGTCCAATGACTATAGTTATTACACAAATATTGGGACTTAATCCAGTTCCTTTTTTAATAACACAAATTTTAGCTTCCAATATAGGAGGAACATCTACTCTTATAGGTGACCCTCCAAACATTATGATTGGTAGTGCTGCTAATCTTAGTTTCATGGATTTTGTAATAAATTTAGGTCCTGCTGTTATAGTAATACTTGTTGTAACTATAATATGCTTCAAATTTATTTATGGCAAACAACTTATTGTAGATGAGAAAGCTAAAAATGCAATATTAAAACTTGATGAAAAAAAATCTGTAAAAGACAAACCATTACTTATAAAAAGTCTTATATTAATAACATTTATACTTTTTGGTTTCATGTTTCACAGCACAATCCACATAGACTCTTCTGTTGTTGCGCTAGCAGGAGCATCTATAATGCTTCTTATAGGAAAACAAGATGTAGATGAAATTATGGCAGGTATTGAATGGTCTACAATTTTATTCTTCATGGGATTGTTTGTAGTAGTTGGTGGATTAGTAGAAGTTGGCATAATAAACAAATTAGCTCAAGCATTGATTGGACTTACAGAAGGCCATATTGTATTTACAATGTTATTAATATTATGGTTATCAGCAATAGTTTCTTCTTTCTTAGATAATATTCCATTTGTTGCAACATTGATTCCTCTTATTTTGACTATGCAAGCTGAAGGAATTGATGTCATGCCATTATGGTGGGCAACATCTCTTGGAGCTTGTCTTGGAGGAAATGGTACACTAATAGGAGCATCTGCTAATGTTGTATTAGCAGGTATAGGTAATAAACATGGGCATCCTATATCTTTTAAAGAGTATTTTAAGATAGGTTTTCCACTTATGATTATATCTATTATTATATCTACTGTTTATTTAATTATAAAATTTTAAAAAATATAGTATAATAATACTAAAGGGGATGTGTATATATGAATATTAATACTGTTCAAGGAGATTCAATTGAAGTTCTTTTAAGGCAACTTGGAGCCACAAAAATATCAAAAGTAAGTAGTACATTGTATTTTATCAAGTTTGATTTAGGAGACGATTGGGAAATATCTTACACTTATAATATTAATGCTAAAGATCAATATTTTTTACAAAGAATTGAACCATATCCTATTGGTAGAGGTCTGTTTAACGATGAATATGAAATAGTATCATTTATATCAAAGGATTTAAACAAATTTTTAAACGCTAAGAATAGTAGTAACTTTAAAACATTTGTTGAAGTTACTAGAAAAGTTAATTCTATCATTGATAATGTAGAGGAACTATTTTTAAACTACAATGTGGATGGTGATGATTTAAAAACTCTTAACAAAGAACTTAATGACATACTAAATGATATTAACTATATAGAACAACATACAAAAAAAATCTAACTTAGTGTACTTATAAATTTTAGAATCTACCAAAAATCATGAGAGCTTAAATTTTAGTATTGAAAATGCAAAACTTTATTTATTAAAAAAAGAAAATGGCTGATGAAGCATATGCTTCATCAGCTATTTTCTTTTTAATGATGTCCACATCCATCATGTGAACAAGTATGATTTGATGGAAACTCTACTAATTTTCCATTTTTAAGTAAGTCTAGATTAGCACTTATAGTATCTGCTTCAGCTCTATAAACTTTGATTCCCATACCATTCAATTTAACTATAGCACCTTGTCCTATTCCTCCAACTACTACTGCATCCACAACTGTACCTGATAATGCTTTTAGAGGTTGACACTTTCCATGCTCATGACCTAAATCTCCATTATCTAGAGATTTAACTTCTCCACTTTCTAAATCACACACAACAAAAATTGGAGCAGAGCCAAAATGACCATATGGTTTACTATCCAATCCTTTATTTTCTTCTACTGGTATACATACTTTCATTATTATTTCTCCCTTCTCTTGCAACATTTTTTAATAGATTTACATTCTTTACTGCATCCTAGATGTATTGTATTCATATCAAATACATCTATAAAGCTTTCACTAGAATTGCTTAACATAGAGTTTATAAAATCTACACATATATTAAATGATTCTTTATTAATGTGATATAAAACGTAGTATCCTTCTTTATGCCCTGTTATTATTCCAACATCCTTTAATATTTTTATATGTTGTGAAACAGCAGAATCTGAAATTCCTAGATATTTAGAAATTCCTTTTTGGCAAATGTTTCTCTTAGATACTAATATAAGTATGTTAAGCCTAGTTTCATCACTCAATGCTTTAAATATTTTAACCAAGTTTTCCATAAATACCTCTTTTTGATTAAGTAATTACTTAATTAAATTATAGTACTCTTAATTAGATTTTTCAACCATTATTTTATAATTTTGGAATTTATTATAAATAACCTAGATATTTACTATTATAACTTTAGAAATTTTTCAAATGAATATACTTAAAAATACATTAAAATAGTTTAAATAGGAGTAATTAACAAACAAAAAACTGTCTTAAAATAATAAAATTATTTTAAGACAGTTTTTATAAATATGTTTAAAAAGTTACTCAATATAAATATTAAATTCTCTTTAATTTATCTAAATAATAAACAGCATTTAAAGCTGCTATTTGTCCTTGACCAGCTGCTTTTATATAAGAATATGGTTTTCCAACACAATCTCCAGCAGCAAAGCATCCATCTATACTAGTCTTCATATTATTGTCAACTTTAATATGGATACCTTCAATTTCTATACCAGGAATCAATGCACTTGGAGCTGTACTATCTTTTATAACAAATACTCCATCAACTTCAATGTGGTTTTCTTTAAAAGATATTTTGTTTACAAGTTTATCTCCATCTATTTGTACTGGTCTGTCATGTATAACTTCAATAGAGTCATCCAAATTATCTGAACCTCTCATAAGATTCTCTTTTTTGTACATAGGTATAAAATAAGTTTTTGAAGTTAGTTCACTTAAAAAATTTGCTTCTTCTTTAGATTCTTCATTATATCCTATAACTGCCACTTTCTTGTTTCTATAAAGTGGTGCATCACATGTAGCACAATACCCTACTCCTCTTCCTAGAAATTCTTCTTCGCCTTTAATTGGTCTAGTGTATTCCACACCAGTGGCAAGAATCACAGTAGTAGCTTCATACATATCATTTCCAGACATTATTGCAAAGTATTCTCCCATAGCATAAATATTATTTATTCTTTTATTTTCAATTGAAATATCCATACTATCTATATGTGATTTAAACTTGTCTTTTAATTCATCTCCACTTATATCATAAAAACCTAAATAATTATCTATTGAAGGAGCTTTAACAAGCTTATTACTTAAATTATCACTACCAAACATGATAATTGTCTTATTTCTTATTTTCGCATTTATAGCAGCAGATAATCCAGCAGGACCACTGCCTATTATAGCTATATCATATCTCATAATATTCACCCATTTTTTATAAATATGATTTTACTTTCATTTCAATTTTGTTCTTTGGCATAAATCCAATTAGTGTTTCTACTGGTTCTCCATCTTTAAATATAATCATAGTTGGTACTGTAGATACACTAAATTGTTGAGCTATTTCTAAACTCTCATCTATATCAACTTTTACAAATCTAGCTTCATTTTTCATTTCTTCACCTAATTCTGCAAATACTGGTCCTAACATGTTACAAGGTCCACACCAAGTTGCAAAGAAATCCACTACAACTACTCCTTTACTACCTTCAACACTACTTCTAAATTCAGATGTATTTATAACTTTTGCCATTTTTTTAATCCTCCTATAAACTTTAATTATCCCTATACAATTATACTATGAAATTCATAAATATAATTTTACTTTTATAGGGTCTTTTTATATTTTATTTTATACTAATTAGTATACCCATTCTTTATTTCTAAAAACAGATTTTTATATTTTTATTATTTTAACTTTTGTGGTATTGATAATTCAAATGTAGTTCCAATGCCTATCTCTGAAGTTACATTTATTTCAATAAACAAATTTAAACTAATCATACGAGCTATCGAAAGACCTATTCCAGAACCTTCCAAGTCTTTATTTCTTACGTTTTCACTTCTGAAAAATCTATCAAATATAAGAGGTATTTCTTCTTTTTTTATTCCTATACCAGTATCACTTATAAGTAAAATAACCTCATCTTCTATATCTTCTTTTAATTCTAATACTATTTCATCACCTTGTCTTGTGTATTTAAAAGCATTATCAATAAAAATTAATATAAGTTGTCTTAATTTATTTTTATCAGTTATTATAACTTTATTCTTAAGTTCAGAGTTAAATATAAATTTCTTTTCCTGAAATTCAGCAATATCAATATAATCTTCTGATATTTCCTCTAGCAATCTTTCTAAATCTACTTCTTCTAAGTTAACTTTAACAATAGAATCTTCTTTAGTAAGAGACAACAAATCTGTTATCATTTTTTTAAGCCTTCTAGTCTCTTTCATTGCAGTGGCTATTGTTTCAACTTCATCATTTACTGTGCTTTCTGGGGATTTTAACATACTTTCTAACTTTGACGAAACTATTGTTATTGGTGTTCTTAATTCATGAGAAGCATCTTGTATAAACTTAGCTTGGTTTCTCCATGCAGTTTCTATTGGAATTAAAGCTTTTCTAGTAAGATATACAGCAACAAAGTAAGTAATTATTACAGAAATCAGTATTCCAATTATAAGAACAGATGTAAGTTGCTTTAAAGAATTCATCTCAGAGTCTATATTTCTAATTATCTGTATTTGATATCGTCCTACATCGACATTTAATTCCCTAAAGGTATATCCATTTTCTGTATATTTAAAAAATGAATTTTTCTTATCCAATCTTCTATTTGGAAGTAACTCATCAAAATACTCATTTTGAGTATAGTAACTTATTCTACCATCTTCATATACATATACCATATCTTTTGGGTCTTTAAGTCTTATTGGATTCAAAAACGAGGTTCTTTTAAATTGAGAAACTATATATTCAAGTTCATCATTTATCTCACTATCAATTCCACTATATGTCAACCCTCTAAAATATGAGTATATAAATATAGAAAATATTATTAAAAAGCTACCTACTACTACAATATACATTTTTATTAGATGATTTTTAGTACTAGTGAATACATTCTTATTTATCATCGAATATATATCCTACCTTACGCTTAGTTTTAATATATTTATCATACCCATATTTACTGAGTTTTTTCCTTAGATTACTTACATATACTTCAACTATCTCAATGGTTGCATCTGAATCAATTCCCCATATTCTATCATAAATCTGTTCTTTTAATAAAATTGAACCCTTGTTTAACACAAAATATTCAAGCAAGTTAAACTGCTTATTTTGTAACTTTATTTCTTCTTTTTCAATATACACTCTTTTTTCTAATGTATCCAAATATAAAGATTTAAATTCTATTCCATTTCTTTCTTTTATTTTTCCATTAGTTCTTAATATAGCATACACTCTTGCTACCAATTCTTCCATATAAAAAGGTTTTGTCAAATAATCGTTAGCTCCTATAGTAAATGCTTCTACTTTATCATCTAATGCTTCTTTGGCTGTCAATATAAGTACAGGTGTATCTATATTATTAACTCTCATCTTCTTTAAAATATCAATTCCATTTATGCTAGGCAGCATTAAATCTAAAATAACTAAATCGTATATATTTTGATTAACTAAGTATAAGGCTTCTTCTCCATCTTCACATTTTTCAGTTTCAAAATGCTTACTAAGTTCTTCTACTACACTTTCTAAAAGTACCTTATTATCTTCAACTACCAAAACCTTCATAAATATCCCCTGCCTTTATTTGTCTATCTTAACTTTATGAGATTTTAAGTCAATATCTACATTGGCTTTTTCTTTTATATCATCATATGTATATCCTACTATCTCAACACTTTTTGCTTTTGTTGAACATAGTATATCTATATCTGTCTCTTCTGAAGCCTTTAAAATTTTATATGATGGTACACGATTTACCACTAAATATTCTCCATTTTCATTAACTTCTGCTGTCTTAAGAATAATATTTCCTAAGTCTTTTGATGATGAATTTTTTACTTTTATTTGATATGTGATTCCTTCTTTTGATTCATTTACTTTTTTAAGTTCTGATGTAGATAATACCTCATACTGACTACTATTTTCTAGCTTAATATTGTTATTTCTTATATCAATAGTATTTTCTTTTAAATTAACATATACAATCTTACCCTCTGCTTCATACTCATATGCATAAACTTCTACACTTTTTGTAAAAGTTTTATGCCCACACTCTACATAAGCAACTTTGCCAGGCATTAAAGTCATATCTAACAAGGCTTTACTGTCTGAGGAAATAATTTTTTTATTCTCATCATATTCATTATATATCAGTTCAACATTTGATATATTAAATGTTGAATTATTTTCTACCTTTGTGGATGTGTCTACTTTATCACCCTCATCTACATCTATAATCTCTGATTTCCCTATATTCAATACTTTTGCATTTGTCTCATCTATTCTTACCTCATTTTTATCTTCAACTTGGATACCAGCTGAATCGTCTTTATCTTCAGATTGAATATCGGCTGAGTCAGATTGTTCATCTTTTTCACATGCTGTAAGTGTAAAAATAAATATTGTTAATATAATCATTAAAAAAATTGATTTTTTTACTATCTTATTCATATTAAGCACCTCATATAGTAATATTTTATAGTAGATTTTTATATTTTTTCATAAATTCTTTCAACGCTTGTGTAAGTATTTGATGTTTTTCAAAATTTGAATTACTACAAAGCCTTTCAAAATCATTCCATATTTCTTTATCTATACGTATTCTTGTTGTTTTTAATTCCTCTATGGATTCATTATCTATATGTACATCTTTTTTATTAGATATTTTTTTTGGCTTTATATTATAATCTTTTACCTCTAAATACCAATCATATACTTCACAAAGCTTATCTAAGTCTTCTTGAGTTATATTTATTTTTCTATCTTTTTTAGGCTTAACATTTTTTTTTGATTTTGTGTTCTTTAAATCAGTTTCATTAAACTTTATTTGTTCAATGTCTTTGTTCAAAACCTTTTCATTAGAATTCTTTTTTTTGGTGCTTACTTTTTTTCTATTACTTATACTTTTTTTATTTTTTTCTTCTTCCAAGTCTATCTTATCCAAATTTTCATTATAATTTAATTCGTCTTTTAATATGTATTTACCTTTTTCTGATTTATATCCTTTTTTATTTAAAAAATTTCTTAAAGTACTTTGACTAATTTTTAGATTTTGAGCTATTTCTGTAAACTCAATTCCCTTGCTTTGAAGCTCTAAAAATTTATCAATTCTTTCCTCGTTGTTATTCATTAATACTCCTCCGTCAATATCTTCTTGTCTTTCTCTTCATACCTCTTATTATATTTTTCTTTTCTGAATCTACTCTAGTAGACTCTATTATTTTTTGCAACATTTTATTATAAGTAAAATCGTCTAAGTTATTGTTTTTTATATAGAAAAATGTTTCTTTTTCATATTTAATAAAACAACTTGATAGCAACCACGCCACACCCATTTTAACATAATATTCTTCACTTTGTATATTATTACAGTATTCAAAGATTTCTTTAATATGTTTATCATCAACATAATATATTAAAAACATAACTAATGCAAATCTAATTTCCCATGGATTTTCTGAATAAACATATTTTTTAAGTATATCATACATGTTTTCTTTATATTTTTTTGTATGTTTCAAACCACAACAAAATCCATCACAAACTGACCAATTATTAATTTTAGGTATAAACCTTTCTATATAATATAGAGTTTCTTCAAAGGTATTATTTATATTACCTATTACCATACCTTGTAATACTGTTTCTTCATAATATGTATCCTCTGCTATATCTAAAAATTCCTTCCAATTTCCCTTACTTATTTCTTTGGATATCTCTCTTAAATTAGGAACCCTGATACCTATTATATTTTCTGCATTTGGTATGAGCTTTTTATTAAAGTCTCTATATTCGCTATCTTGTATAGATTTCATATATTCCAGGAGTTTTTTATAATCTAATTTACTCCATTTTTCCCTACTAAATATCATTTAGTTACTCCTTAATTCCTTTTTTCTTATTGTAACATAAAAATCCATAAAAAAAAGCTTCCAAGTATCAGAAGCCTTTTTAAAAACAAACTAAATTTTTTAAGCTAAAATTTAAACTGAATTAATATTTACTACAATATAACACATTCTTAAAACTTTACTAATCTCCAACACCAAAATCTGTATTGTTGTATAAAATCTCTATATTTGGATTTTCGTCTAAATATTTATACTTATTAGTGAACCACTTAACTAACTCTTCATCTCTTTTAACACTAGAAGAATTATTTATAAAAACATTCACAGTTGCTTTTTCAAACTCATTTAATATAATCTCTATATCTCTATCTATCATCTCTTTTGTTTGCCCTTCAATTCCTACCATAATACAAGGTGAATCAAAATAGTCTTTTACCTCTTGTGGTGTTTTAAATTTTGCATTTTTATTTAAAACAGTATTTCTAAAATCATTGTCAAAGGTCTCAACTCCAATTTTAAATACTATAGGAATTCCAAAATAGTCTCTCATCTCTTTAATCCTATTTTTATAAGACCAATGACTTTCTAAAAACATTTTTTTTATTTTCTTTTCTTTTATAATACATTTTATTTCTGATAGAGTATCTTTAGGTAGCTCAAAACAGCTACCAGAGTTTATAACTTCAAGAACTCCATATTTTCCAGTTATATTTTTCAAAACCGCTATATTTAATCTATTCATTTCTTCTTCCAAGTTAGAATTATCATCTATATAATCGCAAAAAGAACATTTTCCCCACACACAAGGAAATCCTTTAAGCAAAACAATTTCTCTTTGATTTTTATTTGTTATTTCACTATATCTATCCATTTTTCTCCTATCTTCCTCCAGTCAATGATAGTTTCAAAGTTTTTGGAACTGCATTTAATCCCAAATTCACTAAAACAACTGCTACCAATTTATCTGCATAATCGGTGAATACTTGAGTTACAAATACACTAAATACATCTCCTAACCCTAACACTTTTAAAATTTGTACTATATAGGAAGAACCTGATGATGTCATACCACCAAATAGAAACGCTGAAATTATTGAACTTACTATGGATGTTGGAATAGCAAATAACAATACCCCTAATGGAGTTTTTAATCCTGTTAAAAAGTTCTTTTTAAAGGCTATTCCAGCAAGCAAACCTGTTGATATTTGAACTGGCGCAAAGTAAAGAGAATACACATCAAATGTAATTCCACTTATTAAACTTCCAAACACACCTGTAATTACAGCATATTTAGGACCTAAAAGTGATGCTATCATTATAGTTCCTATCGAATCTAAGTATATAGGTAATCTTAATCCCATAGCTATAAATGCCCCTATTATATTTATAGAGATACCAAAAGCTATAAGTGTAATAGTTTTTACACAGATTTTTCTTTTCACACTATATCACTCCTTCCACAGAGTCTATAATGTCTTCATAACCTTTGAAAAGCCTCTTCAAAAACATATACATAAACTTCTTTTCATCAACTTCATTTAGAACAATTGCATTAGGACATTTTTTATAGAAATCAAAAGAATCAACTATAGATTGGCCCATAGCTACACCATCTTCTACAACTTCTACATATGATTCAAACCCTTTACAGATACTTCTATCTATAAAGTAAGCTACTGCTAGAGGGTCATTTATCACACACCCAATTATTCCTTCCTGCTCCCAATGGAAATCAATATAAAATCTAGTTATTTCAATTATATACTTTGCCATTTTTTCATCAAGTCTATTTATAAACTCAATAATATTGGGAGTAAGTACAATTTTTCTAGTTACATCCAAACCTACCATGTGAATTTTTTTAGATAAATTCTTGTAAACATAATCTGCTCCATGTGGGTCTACCCAATAGTTAAACTCTGCTACTGGAGAGCAGTTTCCGTGAATTCTAAATGCTCCTCCCATAGATACAAACTCATCAAGATTTTCAAAAACTTTTTTATCTTTCATAAGTGCCTTGGCTATATTTGTAAGTGGTGCAAGTGCTATTATTGATACTTTTTCATGATTATGTAAAGTATTTATTATAAAATCTACTGCCCCATCTTTTACTTTAGCTTCTGCCACTTTTTGATAAAAGTTTTCTCCGATACCATCTTCTCCATGTGTATCTTGAGCTGTTACAAGTTTTCTTTTTAGTGGTGCTTCCTCTCCTTTATATACTGGTATATTTAGTGAAGAGCACATTTGAAGTGTTTTTAGTGCATTTTCTGCACCTATATTTGCTGGAACATTTCCACAACATGTGGTAATTCCAAGTACTTCTAGCTCTGGTGAATTTAAAGCCAGAAGAATGGCCAAAGAATCATCAATTCCTGGGTCACAATCAATTATTACTTTTCTTTTTTCCATACTTTTATCCTCCTTGATTTGTGGTCGAGGAGAACTACACATCTTTTTTCCACTTTCAAAAAGGTGTGTCTAAGGGTATTAATTATATACTGCCACTATATAATTCCTTAGTTTTTTATACTTGGAGTTCTCGAACAAGTACAGATGTCAAGATTATGAATTTGGTCTATTTATTGTAGACCTCCAAAAAATTTTCATCTGATTTAATAGCTACAAAATACCTTTTGTAGTATAAAAGAATTTATTATATTTTAATGTGTCTTGTTAAAGTTTATTTAAAATTATAATCCAACTTTAACAAAATGTGGCACCTTTAAACCGATTATTATTATACAACAATAGTTGAAATATTACAATTAATAACTTCAATATTTCAGCTACAAAAATCTATTAAATTATATTATTAATAGCTTATTGACAACATTAAATATAAAGCATATAATTACGTTGTAAATTAAATTAACACTGTTAAGTTATGAGGTGATTATATGAGTATTAAAGAAAGACGCAAAAACGAAAAAACAGAAATGAAGAAAAAAATTATGGATGCTAGCATCGAAATTATCAATCAACATGGATATGAAAACTTATCAATAAGAAAAATTGCTTCAAAAATAGATTATTCTCCAACTACAATTTACCTTTACTACAAAGACAAAGCGGAGATTATTAGCGATATGACAAAAAAACTTTATGATACTGTAGAAAGCAATGCTATTGATATTATACATAATTGCTCATCTCTCCCAATAGATAAGCAAATCATAGAAATTATGACTAGCTTTATAGAAACTCTTTCTAGTGAACCAGAAATGTCAAAAGCTATTATGCATAGTAGGATGAATATTATATTTACATCTGAAAATACAAACAGTGAACCTACTAATAATGGGATAAAAATACTTGACGAACTTCTTTCTCTTGGTATTGAACAAGGTATATTTAAACAGAATGTAGATAAAACTTCATGGATGCTTATAAGTGCACTATTAGGATTTGTTTTATGTATTGTTGAGAATCAATTATATTCTTTAGACAATTTTACTCAAATTATAGAGAGTTTCTTAGATATTTTAGTAGGAGGACTTTACAATGAGAAACCACAATGAAACTAATAAGAAAAAAAGACTTTTAATAACTTTTAAACTATCTATCATTCTATTTCTTGTGTTTATATGTATTATTATTTTAATTGTAACTAACTTAAAACCAGAAAAATTAGTAGTAAAAAATATAAGTCCTTCTAATGTGAAAAATGGTATTTATACAGGAAGTGCAGATAATAAGTTAGTAAAAGCTACTGTATCTGTTGAAGTTAATAATGGAAAAATCAAAAATATTAAGATACTAGAGCATGACACTCTTTTAGGTAAACCTGCTGAAAAAATCATAAAAAGTATAGTTGAACAACAATCTTTAAAAGTAGATGCTATAACTTCTGCAACTTATAGCAGTGATACTATAAGAAAAGCTATAGAAAATGCTTTACGAAAGGGAGAATAAATATGAATACTATTATTATATATTCAAGTAAATATGGTTGTACAAAAGACTGTGCAAATATATTAAAAAATAAACTATCAGACAATGTCACTATTATTGACATCAATGATAGTAATACTAAAATTGAATTATCAAAATTTGATACAATTATTATTGGAAGTTCTATATATGTTGGCTCAGTTTCAAAAAAAATTCGTGTATTGTGTAATGATAATATAGAATTATTAAACAAAAAACGAGTTGGTGTATTCCTTTGTTGTGGCTTTTCTGAACAAGCAGATAAATATCTAAAATCAAACTTTCCAGCATCTTTATTAGAAAATGTAAATGCAATTGGAATTTTTGGCAGTGAAGCTCGATTAGAAAGAATGAATTTTTTAGATAAGCTTATTATGAAGTCTGTTGCAAAATGTAATTATGATAGTTTTAAAATATTACAGGATAATATAGATGATTTTTTAAGAAATTTTAATAACTAAAATTATTTATTTCAAATCTCCTTATAAAATAAAAAATTTATCTACAATGTAGTATTATAAATATACTCTAAAATTTATAAATATTGATAAAATAGTTATATACCTATACAATATTATATATTATACAATATTTTCTTATATTTATTCAGACCTATGTATTATATAAGAAAATTCTACTACATTTACTATATTGGAGATGGTATTTATGAAACATATTGAAATCAGAATGGCTAATGAAATGGATGCAGAAGAAATATTAGAAATATATACTCCATATATTACTAATACAGCAATTACCTTTGAATATAGCATTCCAAGTATTGATGATTTTAAAAATAGAATAAAAGAAATTTGTTCAAAATATCCTTACCTAATCTGTTTAATTGATAAAAAAATTGTTGGATATGCTTATGCCCATGAACACAATGAACGAACTGCTTATCAATGGAATGTTGAATTATCAATTTATGTTGATAATAAATTTATTACTCATAAGATAGGAATTGCTCTTTATAATTCAATCATAAACATATTGAAATTACAAAATATTCAAAATTTATATGCCAGTATTACATCACCAAATATAAAAAGTGAAAAACTTCATCAGAAATTTGGTTTCAAACTATGTGGAATTTATCACAATACAGGGTATAAATTTGATTGTTGGCATGATGTTATGTTATTTGAAAAACATATAGGCAATCACTCTACAAATCCTAATTCTATAAAAACAATTAAGCAGGTTAATTCAGAAGAAATAGACGTTATTTTGAATGATAATATTAATTTAATATCACTTTAAATTTAATATAATTCAATCTATAAAATATGAACAAAAGAAAAAATAGGAAAGATGTTTAAAATATTTATTTTGATATTTTAAACATCTTTCCTATTTTTTTCTTAAATTTTATAATAATAGTCTTATTAAAGCAAATACTATAAAAAGAGTTTATCTTTATTTGCTAAGTAAATTTAAATTAAAAATATAAAAAAATGGAAGGAGAATAATATATGATAAAATTAATTGGTATATTGATAGTCGTAATTGGTTTTATACTTAAAATGGATACGCTATTTACTGTATTATTAGCAGGCATAGCAACAGGAATTGTTGCGGGATTAGACTTTAATCAAATTTTTACAATCTTAGGAGACTCTTTCGTTTCAAATAGAGGTGTATCATTATTCATACTAACATTGCCAGTAATTGGTGTATTAGAAAGATATGGATTGAAGCAAAGAGCAGTTTCTCTAATAGAAAAATTAAAGAGACTTACAACAGGAAAAGTACTTACTATATATATGATAGCTAGGCAAATAGCTGGTGCTCTATCTATAAGAATGAGTGGACATCCTCAGTTTGTGAGACCACTTGTTAACCCTATGGCACAAGCTGCTGGTTTAAGCAATAGTGATGAACTAAAAGAATCTGATGAAGAAGCTATAAAAGCATTGTCTGCTGCATCAGAAAACTATGGAAACTTTTATGGTCAAAATCTATTTGCAGGTAGTAGTGGAGTATTACTTATAGCCTCTACGCTGACTCAATTCGGATACAATGTAACTGGGCTTAACATTGTAAAGTCCAATATTATCATGGCAGTAATAGCACTTGTAGTTGCTACAATTCAATTTACTTTATATGATAAAAAATTAAATAAGAGTCACAAGAGATAGATTTATTTAGGAGGAATAAAAATGCAAAATTTTATAAATATATCATTAGAAATTTTTTATGCACTGATGGGTTTTCTGATGGTGGTAATAGCATATAGGTCTTTTACTACAATAGATAACAATAAGAAATATGGTACATCATTATTTTGGATACTGATATCACTACCCTTCATATTTGGTAGACTGATTCCAGCCAATATAATAGGAATAATACTAATATTATCTAGCTTATTGACACTTTCTAAACAAGTTGTATTTGCAAAATATGAAGAACCAAATGAGAATTTTGGAAAAGAACAAGCAGATAAACTTAAAAATAAAATATTTATACCATCATTAATATTAGCATTTGCTGCAGTAGTTGTAGCTATGAGCCTTACTAATTTTGACAATTCTTCACAGTTTGCAATAGGTGTGGGTTCAATAATTGCATTAATATCAGCTCTTATAATAACTAAAGCAAAGCCTACTACTTCAGTTCAAGATGGCTCAAGATTACTTCAACAAATGGGTCCTGCTAGTATGCTACCACAACTTTTAGTCGCATTAGGAGCTCTATTTACTCAAGCTGGGGTTGGTGAAGTTATTTCAAATATGATATCTGGTGTAGTCCCTGCTGATAATAGATTATTTGGTGTTATGGCTTATGTCTTAGGTATGGTTATATTTACTATGATAATGGGAAATGCATTTGCTGCATTTTCAGTCATAACGGCAGGAATTGGAATTCCTTTTGTATTGTCTCAAGGTGGAAATCCTGCTATAATTGGAGCGTTAGCATTAACAGCAGGATATTGTGGAACTTTACTTACTCCAATGGCTGCTAATTTTAATATAGTTCCAGCAGCTTTACTTGAATGCAAAAATGACTACATTGTTATAAAATACCAAGCACCAGTTGCTTTGATATTAATTATAGCTCACATATTAGTAATGTATTTTTTAGGGTTTTAATACAATTAGGAGGTAATATAATGAAAGTTTTATTAACAGGATTTGACCCATTTGGTGGAGAACCAATAAATCCAGCTCAAGAAGCAGTTGAAAGGGTTAATGATAATATAAATGGTGCAGAAATTATAAAAATAACCATACCAACAGTTATGACAAAATCTGTTGAAGCTATAGATAAAGCTATCCAACAACACAATCCAGATATAGTAATATCAGTTGGACAAGCTGGAGGTAGATTTGATATTACACCTGAGAGAGTTGCTATAAATGTAGATGATTTTAGAATAAAAGATAATGAAGGTAATCAGGTTATAGACACTGTTATAAAAGAAGATGGTCAACCTGCATATTTTTCAAAATTACCTGTAAAAGCTATGGTAAAACATATGAATGAAAATAAAATCCCAGCAAGTGTTTCAAACACTGCAGGTACATTTGTTTGTAACCATGTAATGTATGGAATCCTTTACATGATAGACAAAAAATATCCGAATATAAGAGGAGGATTTATACACATACCATATATGACTTCACAGATAATAGACAAAAAAAACACACCATTTATGTCTCTAGAGGAAATAGTTAAAGGCTTAGAATTAGCTATAGAAGCTTGCACTATCTATAAAAATGATATAGAAGAAATTGGTGGTGAAATTTCATAATGACTCTTTTAGCATTTCTATAAATTGGAAATAGGAGTCGTCCAACTAAAGACTGTGAGTAAATTTGTTTAGATAATTTTACTCACAGTCTTTTTATAATACATACAAATATAAAATTAAATTCTATTATTCTCTCCCCACTCACACATTGCATCTAAAATTGGAATCAAAGATTTTCCTCTTTCTGATAGGCTATATTCTACCTTAGGAGGTATTTGAGGATATTCAGTGCGAATAATCAAGTTATCTGCCTCTAATTCTTTCAATGATAAACTCAAGGTTTTATAAGAAATGGTATTTATGTAACGCTTTAATGCATTATATCTGACAACCTTAAATTCTACAAGACAATAAAGAATTATCATTTTATATTTGCCATTAATTAATGAAAGTGTATAACTAAATCCTGTTTCACTTAAATCTGTATTTGATATATAATCTATACCCATATGTTACACTCTCCTTCTGGTTAGTACTGAACAAAAATGTGCGTACTTGTTTTTAAGATAATTTATAATAAAATTATAGTGTAAGAATAATTGAAAGTCAATTTGATAATAGGAGGTGTAATATATAGGCAAAAACCTATTAAATAAAGTTTATTGGAGGAAATTTATGATGAAAGTTTTATTGATTAATGGTAGCCCAAACCAATATGGATGTACTTATACAGCATTAACTGAGATTACTAAAGTATTAAATAAACATGATATTGAAACAGAAATACTGTATTTAGGTAAAAAAGCAATCCCAGGATGTATTGCCTGTTCATCTTGTTTTGAAACTGGAAAATGTATTTGTAATGATAAGGTTAATGAATTAATTGAAGAACTTGATAATATTGATGGTATTATTATTGGTTCTCCTGTTTATTTTGCTAGTGCAAGTGGCCAATTAACTTCGTTTCTTGACCGTCTATTTTTCGTAGCTGGAAGTCGCATGTCTACAAAATTAGGTGCTTCAATTGTATCCTGTAGACGTGGTGGTGCAACTGCAACATTTGACCAACTAAACAAATATTTTTCAATCAGTAATATGCCTATTGTATCATCACAGTATTGGAATCAAGTACATGGTTTTACGCCAGAGGATGTTATGAAAGACGAAGAAGGCTTACAAACCATGCGAACTTTGGGCGAAAACATGGCATGGCTTCTTAAATGTATTTCAGCGGGTAATAAAGCTGGAATTAAAAAACCACAATATGAAGAGAAAGTTATGACCAATTTTATAAAATAGATAATGAAAATACAATGGAATCTGTTAAAATGAAAGTACTAATCTATAAATAAAAATATGTATTACAAAAAAATAATAAAACAGAGTTATTAGGTATATATATATCAAATCTCTGTTTTATTATTTTTTCTTAAAAAGTTTCAAGTTCCAGTGATATTGTACTTATATTCAATGCTATTTTTTAACACAAGTGTTTTACTACACACATTTTATATTTTAAAATTATATTAAATATATCCCTAAAATATACAACACATATATATGGACTGGATAGTATAAATAAAATAAATATTTCATACTCTTACCTTTTTCTCTATTGTAAAGCAGCATGAAAGGTAGAGAAGCAACCATCATCCATTGGTAATTTTGTAAAGTAGAATTTTTTAAACTAAAATCTCCATTTGCCATTGTTATAAATATAAATATACACATTAAAATATAGCAAATACTTAAATTAAGCTTCTTCTCCCTGCACAAATAAAAAATAATTCCAAGTGTAATAAGAATTGGTCCACCTTCTACTAAAAACGGAACTGGTACTAATGTCATAAATAAAGCGAGAATCCTATTAGCTGATTTGAAAAGTATAGTTATTGCGAATATTCCTAATATTATAGGGGCTATTATCATCAATAATCCTATAATAAGATATTTTACTTCTCTTTCTTTTTTAAATTTCTTTATAAATTCTATTGCTTGTAAATAAATTGCTGTCAAAAATAATGTTGCAAAAATATTATTTATAATTATTAGCCCTTCTGGATGTGGAAATACATTATTAATTATTTGATTTCCTATTGCCATAATAACAGACCAAATATACAATCTAGTTATGTACTTTTTCCTGTTACTAGTATGATAAAATCCTTCCACTGCCATAAATGTAAATAAAGGTGCTGATATTCTACCTATCCAATGAAACCAAATAGGTATTTGCATTGTTTCTGGCATAAATGCTGCTATATGGTCAAATGTCATAAATATTAATGCCAATATCTTAATAGTAAACCCATTTATACCTTTTTTAAAAAAATCCATATTATATCTCCTTATTTTGATTTATTTCTATAATAATTTCTGTTCCTACTCCAATTTTACTATTTACATAAATATTTCCCTTATGAATCTCTATTATCTCCTTAGAAATGGCCATTCCAAGCCCTGAACCTTTATGCAATTCGCCTGTATTGGTACCCCTATAATATTTTTCAAAAATATGTTTTAAATCATTTTCACTTATCCCAACTCCACTATCTTTTATTATAATTTCTACATTATCCTTTTTTGCAACTTCTATCTTTATTAAAGTGTCTTCACTATTATGAACTATTGAATTAAATATAAGATTGGTTATAGCTCTTCTTAATAAAATTGAGTCTGCACATACTTCTATTGAATCTTCATAGTATTCAAACTCAATATACCTATTTTTATATCTACTATCATTTAAAATGTCTACTATTATATTTCTAACCAAACCAACTAAATTTATTTTTTTCTTATTCAAAACTATATTATTATTTTTTAATCTAGTAGATAAATTTAGGTCATCCACCAAATCTTTTATATACTTAGACTTATTATATATAATTTCTGCATACTCTCGCAACTCATCTTCTACAAACTCATAATCTTTATCATTGATTATTTCTGCATATCCTTGTATAGATGCTAGAGGAGTTTTTATGTCATGTGTTATATTTGCTAACCATTCCTCCCTCAATTTTTCATTTTCTTTTCTCTCTGCTTCATTTATCCTTAAAGTATCAGCCAACATATTGATATTTGCAAAAACTTCTTCATAGATACCTCTATCTTTAAGATATAAACTATAATTTCCATTAGCCATATTCTCAATACTCCATAGTACACTTGATATTGGTTTTGTAAGTTTTCTACTAAATAAGTAACCTATTCCTAAAGCGACCATACCATCAATTACAAGAGTTATAATAATGATTTTATTTAAAATTTCTTTAATACTATCTTTAGAATAAGTTAAAATTGTTCTTGATGTATCTCTACTAGGTATACCAATTATTATATTTAAATGTTTTTTGTTTAAAGACTTTTCTAAAACAAAATTAATGTAATTTGTTTCTCTATACTTGTAGTTGTTAACCATTTGAAAGGGGGTATATTTTTTAGGAGTATCTTTTGGTACATTTATTCCATATACTTCCTCCCCCGAATCATTTAAAACTTGTAACCAAGAATTTGATTTTGCTAATTTATCAAGTCCGCCCTTTGATAACCTAAGCTCTCCATCATTTTCATATAAATCTTTTTCAAAAGAACGTACAAATCCTTCAGGATTATTTTTAGAATCCATAACTTTAAAAAAACTATTTGTTGAAACAACATACAATATAGAAATAATATTTATAATAACTACTGATATAACCACAAATACGATTGTAAGCATAAAGTTTCTAGTAATCTTCCATCCCATATTCTAATCTTCCTTTACTGCTAATTTATATCCAAGACCTTTTATTGTCAGAATATATTCTGGTTTTGAAGGATTATCCTCTAATTTTTCTCTAATTTTCCTTATATGAACCATTATAGTATTATCAAAACCAACATAATCTTCTCCCCACACCTTATCCCACAATCTCTCTTTACTTATAATTTGATTTTGATTATGTGCAAATAAAGATAATATTTTTAATTCCTTCGCAGATAATCCAATAGACTTTCCATCTTTTATAAGCTCTGCTCTACTTTCATTTAATTTATATGGTCCAAATGATACAATTTTTTCTTTATTGTTGTCTAAATCCATACTTTCATTTTGACCTTCGTTAAAATAACTTAATCTTCTTAAGTGGGCTTTAACCCTAAAAGCTACTTCCTTAGGGCTAAATGGTTTTGTAACATAATCATCTCCTCCAATTGCAAGCCCAAGTAATTTATCTAGTTCTTCAGTTTTAGCTGATAAAAACATTATTGGAGAATTAGAAGTTTGTCTTATTTCTTTACAAATATCATAACCTTCTCCATCAGGCAACATAATATCTAGTATAATCAAATCAGGGTTAATGTCTTTAAATATTTCTAACCCTTCTCTTCTAGTTTTTGCTGTATATATGTTCTTAAAACCTTCTTTTTTTAATACTGTTTCTAAAAGTTTTAATATTTCTACCTCATCATCTATTATTAAAATACTATTTTCCATAAATAACCTCCTATGATAATTTACCTATATATTAGCATACATTTTCCTAAAAATTAATTTATATTATTTAAAAGTAAACTAATATATAAAGAAAGATACTATTATTTTTGGTTAAAATCTCTTACTTGATGTAAAATTTTTATATGTTATTTTAGTTAATATTATCATTAATGTAATTGAGATTAGTATGGATAAACCTATCAATATATTTGGTACATTATATCTAACAATTTGTTGGCTCATCATAATCCAGTTTGGAGTTATTGACATAAATTTTATAGCTTTCTCTGGAATAAAACCTACGCTGAAATATGGGATTGCCATTATTAATCCTCCTAATATAAATGGCATTATAGAGGATTTAGATATAGATGAAAGTGTTAAACCTATTTGTGCAAATATAAAAGAAGCAAAAACATTAGTTACTATGACAATAAGATACATTTGGATTACTGTAATATTTAAATTACTATTTCCAAAATACCATAAATTTTTAATCGGCTCATTCAAATGTTGAAAATCAAAAAAACTAAATCCTCTAATTCCTACTAATAGTATAAAAGAAATATTAATCATAGATAAAACTAGGCCATTAGCTATTATTTTTGATAATACTACTGATTTTTTACCATTTTTAGTTGTATTTATTAAACCAGTCATATTAGAATCATATTCTTTTGTATAATTTCCAGAAGTTATCATAAACATTACCAAACCTATTAAAGGTATAGAACCTTCTATCTTATAAAATATATCTGCATACGTATCTAAAACATCAAACTTTCTAATCAGAATAAAGCCAAAAAGTAGTAGAAACACCCAAACCAACAGAATACTTTTTGATTTTAATATTTTTATCATCTCAGATTTAACTAAATATATCATTTATACTATACCTCCTTTGCATCTTCTAAATCAAAGTAAAACATATATACATCTTCAAATTTCGCCTGAACTGGTTGTGTATTAGTTTCAGTTGGCATATCATCTGAAACTATTCTAAGCACTATTGAATCAACATCACTTTGAATACTTATAACCTTATACTTAGATTGAATTTTATCAATTTCACACTCATTTTCAACTCGAATATTATATACTTTGTTTTCCATATGATTTAATATTTCTTTGTGCGTTCCTTTCACTAGAAGCTTACCTTTTTTAATCATTATTGTTTCTTTTGCAACTGATTCTATATCTGAAATTATATGAGTAGAAAGAATTATTATCTTATCTCTAGATATTTTAGCTATTAAGTTTCTAAATCTGGCTCTTTCTTGTGGGTCAAGACCTGCTGTTGGTTCATCAAGGACTATGATTTTTGGATTATTTAGTAAAACTTGCGCTATACCAACTCTTCTCTTCATACCTCCAGAAAATTTTCCTATAGCCTTATTTCTTACATCATATAGTCCTACTAATTCTAATAATTCATCTATCTTACTCTTTAAATCTTTTTCCTTTAAGCCTTTTAATGCTCCAATATACTGTAAAAATTGTTTTGCTGTAAAGTTTTTATAAACTCCAAATTCTTGTGGTAGATATCCTAAAATATTTCTATAATCATCATCCATATTAAATATATCCTTACCATTATATAGAATTTGACCATTGTCAGGTTTTATCAACGTTGTTATTTGTTTCATTAAAGTGGATTTTCCTGCTCCATTAGGTCCTAAAAGACCATAAACTCCGTTTTCTAGAGTTATTGTAATATTATCATTTACTACTTTCTTACCATATATCTTTGAAAGGTTTTTTATTTCTAACTTATTCATCTTAACTCTCCTTTATTTACTTATATAATCTGACTTTATTACTAAAAAACATAATGACATAACACATATGAATATTGCTACCAAAACCCATATTGATAGACTAGCAATATCTATATGCATTTTAAATATCATAATCTCTCCTAAATAATTTCCTATTATTTTATTAAATCCGAATATCAAATCATAATAATTTACAGTAGAAATAACTAGAAGTAATTTTTTAGGTAATATACGAATTACTGACATTATCTTAGTTATAGCTATAATAACTATAAAAAAACTTATTGATGCTATTGAAGATTTACTTATAAATGAACCTAATATGGCTATCATAGCCCATCCTTCAAACATTAAAAGTTCGATACCTATATTTGATATTACGTAATTTGTTATGCTTAAATTGGATTTCAAAGTAACTATGTTATCTACTATTCTAAAAGCCTCTAAGTCTCCATTAGTTGGCATACCTTGTTGCATACATGTTATGATGAATATTCCAATTAAATAAACAGAATAAATTATCAGTGGAACTAAGAAAGCAATAGCTATTTTTGACTTTAATGCTTTCTTCTTCTCTTTTGATGATAGTATTATATCTCTTACTGAAGAAATCACTTCATCTATATAAATATTTGATATAATTATAGCAATAGTAATTAATATTCCTACATTTATAAGTGGATTTGTAGCTCTATAATTAAATACCCTCCAAAAATTAACATCTTTATATTCATTAACACTTAAATTATAAAGTTTATTATTTGATATTGCTTTAATTTTTTTAGAAAATACGTCTGTCCCTTTTTGATTTGAAAGTTGTTTTAAAACATTAATCTTATTTTGAAATTTATAATTACCTATATCTTCACTACTTCTTGTATCCTCTATACGCCCTTTTTCCTTATCTATATAATAATTTTCTGTCTCTAAAACAGGTTTAATAAAGATATTGATTGATAGTATTAACATTAATATCCCTAAAGATATAAACATGCTTTTAGATTTAATCAATTTTTTCATTTCCCAATTTACCAATGTACTAATCCTCCTAAATTATTTTGATTACACCTATATATTAAAACTTAAATCTTATATCAATATAGTCTTAACCTTAAATAAAGCTTAAATTGTTTGATTTATTGAAACTCATTAAAAATATGCTTTTAAATTTACTATTTTAGAAAATAGTTTGTAATATGTTTATAATTTATTGTAATCTTTTAGTTTATCTTTTTTATAAGATACTTGCTATACTTTTATTAGTAAGATTAAATTTAAAATAAGTTGGTGATTATATGAGAAATATAGATATTTATACAAAATTGAGAATAAGTTTTTTAGCATCCATAGGCATGTTTGTCATTGCAGCTGCATTTATTATTTTTATGAGAAACTATGCATTTTCAATCATTTTTATTCTTTTGGGTATTTTTATTGAATGGAAATTTTATCGTTGTCCAAACTGTAATCATTGTTTAGATTCAAGGATGGAACTTTTAAAGAATGGTTCTTACTGTCCTTATTGTGGAAAGATTATTAAATAGTAATTCTTTTATTCAGTTTATTTAATGTTAATTAATAAAATTTATTCTATATATATTTTTATATTTCTTGTTAATTTATAAAATTTTTAAATATGTTAAAAAGATATAAAGAACTGTTATGCATAGTTCTCTATATCTTTTGGTGTTTATAAATACTTTATATAATTTTTTATTACATACACCTTAAAAATTTTTACTAATATTAAAATAAGCTTTCTATTTTATTATTTTATTTATAATATTTTATCTAACTCATTTTTACATTTACCTATTTGAAATAAAACTAGTTAATTTAAAATCACAATTTTTAATCTAAATAATTGCATATAAACTTATTTATCACTAATTTTTCTTTTCAAAACAACAAGTATAATTTCATAATATTTTTCATTTTCAAACAAGCATGTTGAATAATAGAGCATCTTCTAGTATTATATATTTGTAGAATAAAACTAAATTGGTAAATCTAGGAAAATTTGGTTTTATAGAGTTATAGGAACTAGTACTAAAAAATTTTATGAGTTTTGTTATTTTGTTACTAAAATACAATTTTTACTTTTACTAAATTTTTTAGGGGGATGAATAATATGTTTATTGGAGAAATAGACAAATGTACACATATATTAACTGCTTATATAAGTAGTTCATATGATTATTGTAATTTTTTAGATACACAATTAGATGATTTTATATCAGAATATGGAGAAACTGTAGTTGAAACATGCTTACATCAAGTTTTATTATTAGTGAGTCGATATAATTAAAATTAAGTTTTTCCTAGGAAAGCCTTTTTGGATTTACCTACCTTAATAAATATATAATTTTTTTGTACTTTATAAGTAACTATAACTTCTGCTAAAGTAAAGATGTATTGGGAGTACATCTTTACTTTTTCATTAAAACAGTTAAAAGCATACACATAAAAATGAATTATCCAATACAAATTATACATTTCATATATCTAACTTAATGTATGAGCATTATTCTATACATATATTCTGTAATTTCATCAAATATAGCTCTAAATTTTTACTATTTTATACATTCTCTATAAATCATACAAATAACATCTATAAAATCCCCCTTGTATGTTTAAACCACCTATAAAATAACACCAATATTTAGAATATTCAATATCAACTGCGTAACTGGTCAATAAAAATGTATAACTAGACAAAATTCTTATATTTTCTTTATGTTTATTTATTGTTTTTATGAAATCATCTATTTATAATTCGTTTAAAACAATTTCTCTTAAAGACTTTATTAATTAATTTTTTGAATATGTAGGATAACTTGACATAACTAGTGTTTGAGTTTAAGTTAAAATAAATACTAGTGTTCACATTAAGTGTATAAGGTGTAAGCTGACAAATCAAACTTTTGGGAGGTAAATATTATGATGAAAGAAAACAACAACTAGCAGAATTATTTTCTAACAATCGTAAGAGTTACACAGATGGCAAGCAAGAACGGATTAATATTTTATTAAAAGAAGCACAGCTTTGGAGAATGAGTTTATTCTATTGATAAAAAATAAATTTGATAATTATAATAAAAAAATAATTACTCCTATTTTTTGAGTGATTTTAATATGTATTTATATGTGTCTCTAATAAATTATAATATATCTTACATTTTAGTATGGTAGTTTTCGTTAGTTTTATCATTACAATTTTTTCTATAGTTTTATGTATTTTATTATTAATATAGATAATTAATTTTTATATAAAATTTAATTTTAGTATTGCATAGTTGCCATAAAATGTTATATATTCTTCACAAGAAGTTAAAAATACATCACATTTTGTGACATAGGAGGAATTATTAATGAAAGATTTTAAAGAATTAAATAAACTTGGATTTTTAGGATTCTTAGGTTTTCTAGGATTAATTGGTATATTGTATACTGGTAAAGTACATACAATTAGCTTCTGTTCGTTTTTTATTTTCTTCAGATATTTTAATATCATGCCAGATGAGTTATTTAAAGAAAATTTAAGAAAAGCAGCAACTCCAGCGTTTTTCTTAACACTTACATCATTATCAGCATCTATGGTTATATCAATTGTTTCAGGTAAAACTTCTAATATAGAAAATGGACTAGGAATTAGCTTTTCTATAGCAATGATTAGTTTCATAGGAGTTTTTGCATACCTACAACATAGAGAAGGAAAAGGATTAGAATAATGATAATTCGTTCAAAAACTAAGGAATACAGGGCAAGATATAATATGAATCAAGAGGAACTTGCATCACTAGTAGGAGTAAGAAGAGAAACTATAGGTAACTTGGAAAATGGAAAATATAATCCTTCATTAAAATTAGCATTTGATATTGCTAATGTATTCAATGTAAGTATAGAAGAAATATTTGAATATATAAAAGATTAGTAAGCATATCAAAAAATCATAACTATTTTCTACTAATAACAAAAAAACATATATAAATAAAATAAAAATTATATTTGTCAAATTTGATATATTATAGTCTTTCATGCTTATTTAACCCTCCTCCTAAATAGAAACACTATCCTAAATGTTAGTATTCTACTTAAAAGTAAGTACTTGTTTAAACATAAAATAGAACATATACTTATATAAACAAATATATAAGGAGATGACTTTTATGAAAAAATGTAAGATAGAAGTTATAAAAACTACATTCCATCAAGATTTAGCGGATGAATATGGATGTGAAGGTATTGGAAAATGTCCTATGCATAAAGTAGGGGAAGTATTTTTCGGAGATTTTGCGAAACCTGAGAAATTATGTGATGAAGCATGGAAGGCAATGTATCAGTATGTATTTGCCTTATCTCATGGTAGTGAATTGTTTTACTATGGTGATTGGATAGATAAAGAAGGAATTGCTATATGTTCTTGTAATGATGGTATTCGTCCTGTTATTTTTAAAGTTGAGAGAACAGATGAAGAATCTGAAATATAATATAAACTTGTTATATAAAAACTATAATTTATAACTACTACATCATCATTATAGTGTCAGTCTATTATTTTTTATGATTATATATTGTAATATAAAATACACTTATACTAATAATTTATTCTATTATTTAATAAAAAGAGATATTATAGTCCTAATAATATCTCTTTTTATTAAATGAAACACACATAAAAAAGTAAATAATCATTAATATCTATATAAACTCACATTAATTTATTAACTTAATTATTTTATAAGTCTTTTATCTAGTCAAATTTATATACCTTCATGTTTTCAAAGTATAAATTTAATTTCAGAATTCAATTTCTTTCAAAAACTAATTTTCATCTACAAGATTACTTTTTTTAATTAGCTATATAAAAATCTTTTTGATAAGTTTTTTAGCTTAATCTTTACACCAATGTTTATCATTGTTGTCCTTTTCTCAAGTTCTAGCTATTTCATAAAAATCTAAACATAAGCATAAATAGATAAAACTTACTGAATAAGAATAGCTTTCTATATTTATACTTATATCTAACCTTATGCAATCTAAGAAAATAGTTACAGTATATGCACTCTTGCATATTGATTCACTTTCCACTATTTTTATTATTACACCTATAACATTCTATGGTTATAAAATAAAAAGCATCTCTTTTATAATTTTCAAAAACTACATTGAGATACTTTTTATAATTTAAATCTATATATTTAATTTAAGAAACAATATATCATAGTTCTAATATTATTATAATTCTTCATATAAATCAGTACTTAAGTATTTTAGACCACTGTCATTAAGAGTCAAGACTATATTCTTCCCTTTTTCTGTACTTTGTAATAACTTGATTGCTGCACATACATTTGCACCAGAAGAAAAACCTGCAAAGACACCCTCTAATTTAGCTAATTTTCTTGCTACGTCAGTTGCTTCATCATCTGTAACTTGAATGTATCCATCAATAAGTTTTTTGTCTACTAGTGGCAAATCCATAGAATAACCTCCACCTTGTATTTTATGCCCTTGGTCAGTTATTTCTTTTCCTGAATAAATTGCTGCTGTTGCAGGTTCAACCACATAGCATTTAATAGAAGGTTTATGTTTTTTAAGTGTTTTTGAACAACCAGCAAAAGTACTACCACTTCCAAGAAAATCTACAAATACATCAATGTTCCCATCTAATTGCTCCCACATTTCTTCTGCTGTATAACATTCATGTGCATGATTACAAGCTTCTAGATTGAATTGGTCTGCTCTAAATGCATTTCTTTCTTCTGCTATTTTTTGAGCCTCAACTTCTACAAGTGCTAAATCTTCACCAGATACTTGTCCATGAACTGAATTTGGCATTTGGTCTACAAGCACCACTTCTGCCCCTAAAGCTTTCATCATTCTTGCTCTTTCCATAGAATTTCCTTTTGACATACATGCAATAAATTTATAACCTTTACATGCACAAGCTATTGCTAATCCTGTTCCTGTATTGCCACTTGTTAATTCCACAACTGCTTGACCTGGAACTAATAGCCCTGCATTTTCTGCTTCTGTAATCATTTGTAATGCTACACGGTCCTTTTTACTGAATCCGGGATTTAAATATTCCATCTTTGCATAAATATTACCTTCAACTCCAAATTCCTTTGCTATTTTAGATAAACATAACATATGAGTATTGCCTATAGCTTCTGTAACATTATTAAGTACACGCATTACAATTCCCCCTTAATCTCTCAACTAACATCCATTGAAAAACAATCCTTTATGAAGTATAATTTATATTACGGATGTACAGTATATTTAACGTTAATTATATTATACCTTTGTAAATTATAAATATCGTTAAATAAATTATACATTCGTAAATTATATTTGTCAATATTTTACATTTTAAGGAGTTAATATGAGTATTAATACTATTATTGCTAAAAATTTAAATAGATTACGTAATGAACGTAACCTAAGTCTAGGTCAACTTGCAGAATTATCTGGTGTAAGCAAAGTCATGCTATCACAGATTGAAAAAGGTGACTCTAATCCAACAGTAAATACAATTTGGAAAATTGCAAGTGGACTAAATGTCCCATATACTGCAATACTTGACCAACCTAAAAATGAAACTTTTATTGTTTCAAAAGCTGATATAGATGTACAAGTTTCAGAAAACGAAGATTATCGTCTTTATTGTTACTACCCTAATACACCAACTAGGAACTTCGAGTTATTTCAAATGGAATTAGAAGAAGGTCATAGTTATACATCTGTTGGCCATTCTGAAAAATCCCAAGAATACATTATGATTCTAGAAGGACAATTAAAATTAGAAGTAAGTGATTGTATTTATCAACTTAAAGAGAATGACTCTATTTGTTTTTCAGCTGAATCATCACATACATACCATAATCAAGGAGAAAAAACATTAAAAACGGTAATAATAAATTATTATCCAGTTTAAAAATGTTATTTAGGAATAGAATAATTATTTCTTATACAAAAAGATAAATCCTTTAAACTAGGATTTATCTTTTTACCTTTAACTTTACAAATTTATTATATATCTTTACACTTTTATTAATTATGTTATAATAACCTTATATGAAAGTTTTATATTTTTGACAAATGGAGTATGAGTTACTCCTTTTTTCTTTTATGTTACTCTGATAAACATCTAGTTAACATTAATATATTATCATGTAATATAAACAAAAAATGTCTTTTATATGTACATTTTTCATTGTTTCAATAATGATTTTATGTATATATTTCTCACAATTGGAGTGCTTTTGCACTCTTTTTTAATATTTTTTATTATAACTTATTAAATATTTCGTTACCCTTTTAAGCTTTTAAAGTGGAGCTTAACTGACAAAATATATAACTCGTTCAAGATTATTAGTTTAGAAAATTTTGATATTACTGCCATAGCTATCAAAAATACTCAATAAATCTAATACATTTTGCTTTTTAATTCTTTTAGATATTCTATATGAATGTTTTGCATAGTGTTTATGTATCTTTAATTTATTTACAACATCTAATATTGTGTTGTCATATATCAGTATTAAGTTTTTAATATCCTTATTGTTTGATGTTAGACTATTATTCACAAAAATAAAAGGTAGCATCTATCACTAAATAATCACTACCTTTTGTGTATATTTGTTATATTTTCCCAAGCTTTTATACAATCTTGTAATTCTTCTATTTTATCTACTGTTATTTCTTTTTCTTCATGCGAACTTGAAATTAAACCTGAAAGAGGATTATTATTTAAATTTCTAAAGATTCTTTTCTCCTCTAATTTTAAATTAGGGAATAATAGTAAATAACTGTATTTCACCACTATTTACTATTATATAATAGAATTTATATCTCAAATTTGATATAATACATGTACCAAATATATTTCTGTAAATGTTCATTTTTCAATGTTTTAAACTTATTTATTCTTGTTTCGTCAGTTAGATGTCAGTAAAATATATTATCCACAATTTTTACATGACTTTTCCACAGTAATAAAAAGGTAGCACTTATATTAGTAGCTACCTTTCACTTATTAATCTTCATCCTTCCAACTTTTTATCCAGTCCCCTATTTCTGTTATTTTATCTTCTGTTATTTCTTCTCCATCGTGTAATTTTGAAATCAGTTCTGATAGAGGATTGTTATGTAAACCTCCAAAAATTCTTTTACCTTCCAGTTTTAGATATTCTTTTTCTTTCACCAATACTGTATAGTGCACATGTTTTCCAATTCTTTGAGAGATTAAAAAACCTTTTTTAGTTAGTCTAGTTAAAAGTGTAATTGTAGTTGTATGTTTCCAGCCATATATTTTTTCTATCTCATCTGCAACATCCTTCGATGTTACAGTTTTATAACCTGAGTTCCAAATAAACTTCATGATTTTTAGTTCTGTATCTGGTAATTTCTTATTTATCATAATATATCCCTTCTTTCTATAAAACTCAAACTTGTCTTTTTATCATATCTTTTATATCTGTTATGAATTTTTCAAATTTTTCTTCTATCATTTGATTTCCTTTATGTATAGTTGTAAATATTCGAGCAAAAAAATCATCATCTATATTTATATTTCTTTCTTCTCTTATAGCATTTAAATATTCTTTTTTAGTTACTAGCACCTCATAATCAGATTTAAAACTCACTATTTTCTTTTTTAACACTTTCATCTTTACTAATCTTTTTAGAAGAATCTTTGTTGTACTTTTCCTCCACTTATATCTATTTTTCATTGTTTCTATTATTTCTTTTTTATATAGAATAGACTTTTTCCTCCATAAATATTCCATCAGCATTAACTCGCCCCTACGCAATTTGCTAATTATTATTTCTTCTTTCAATTTATGTCACTTCCTCAATGTGTTTAACTTAAACTAATAATAGGAGCTTTTTAACACAAAAACTACAGGTAAAATTTACCATATATTCTACTTATTTAGTTTGTTTTTATATATAAAAAATGTTATTCATATCTATAAACTTATTCAATTTTCAAATACATACGTTGAATAATAACTAGTCGTATTGCATTGTTTTAATTGTAGAATAGAAGTAAATTGGCAAAATTAGAGAAATTTAATGGAATAAATATTTATTAAATAAGACTCGTAAGATGAGTCATAAGTTATATTGGTAAGTTATTAAAAACATATACTCTTTTGTTTTTGTGAAAGTTTTTTATGTGGGCAATAATATATATATTTAAAAATAAATTGTATGGATATACACATATATTGACTGCTTATACTGGTTTTAATATTATTATTATTATAATTTTATAGATACACACTTAGATTATTCTATACTATAGTATAATGAATTAGAATCTTATTCACATCAAGTGATAGTATTAGTAGGGATAATCAAATAGATTTTGTTTTATAGAGAATCCTTTTTAGCTTTATCTACATTCGTATCAATCTATAGCAATACAAAAGTCTTAAATATATTTTCAATATTAAGAATAAGCATAAATGTTAACTAAAAAATATAATTAAGTAGACATTTCTATTAATCTATGATACAATAGTATTTGTGTTAATGCACAATTAAATCAAGTATATCTTGATACAGGTTAATAGGAGTATTTTTAATGAATAATGGAATAGTGAAATGGTTTAATAATGAAAAAGGATTTGGTTTTATAACAGTAGAAGGTGGAGATGATGTATTTGCTCATTTCTCAGCTATACAAACTTCAGGATTTAAATCACTAGAAGAAGGTCAAAAAGTAAGCTTTGATATAGTTAAAGGCGCTAGAGGTCATCAAGCAGAAAACATAACTATATTATAATATATAGATTTTTCGGGAAAGACTCTTTTTAGGGTCTTTTTTTATTGTTAGTATATATAAGATAATTATTGATGAAGTAAACAACATTGTTTGGAGAAATGAAAAAAGCACTCTCTGACATGAGAATGCTTAGTTACAGATATAGAAGTGTACTGTGAATACATTTCTATTTTTTTATTCAGACAATCGTGTAAATCCGACTTATAGGATTGCATAACTGCTTGTATGGGACGCTGTAAAACCGCATGAAATGCGCGAGATTTCTGTCTTACTCTCCATCTGGTAAATAATGTACCTATGGAACGTTAGAAGCTCATTTTTGAGATGTTTTGTATCGTACATTCACTTTATCATTTTGAGTGTCATAACGCCCGCGTATGCTCCTCAAGTGTATGCAGCGCCCACAAGGACATGTATCCGCAGCCCTTGCTGGTGAGGCTGGTGAGCTCCTTGACAAGCAGTTTAAACAGTTTTCACAAAGCGGAAAATAAGCAGACGCGCAACAGTGTGTATCATTGTGCCCTGCTTGCCAATATTGAAAATAGCAAAATAAGAAATGCGCCTTTTACCAATAGGGGGCATTTCAACCAGCCAACAAACTAATAGTTTGAAGTCTAAACTATACCCAAAAGTGTACAATTTTATACTTCCTTTCGTGTCAAGAAAACTCCAGAGATTGCCCCGATAAGAATAATAGGTGCTAACCTAACAAACAGCCATTCAAATATGTGAAAAGCTGCTCCGAAAACTGCTGTTTCAGGATCACTATAATTCCAACCCAAGTAAGGACTATTTATTGCTATTAGAACCGCAGAAATTATTACTATGACCACACACAATGAGATAAGTAGCCAATGAACCATTTTTTGTTTCATGATCTTCCTTTGTGCAAATTGCAAGTTTATAACCTCCAGTTTTTCGGAAATCGCTTTTAAGCCATCAACCTTAGACTCAATAACATTTTCTCCAAGCAAAGTGCTTACAGGTGTTTCTAGCACTTCCGATATAGAGATTAACATATCAGAGTCAGGAACGGACAGTCCCTTCTCCCATTTAGAAATTGTTTGTCGCACTATATTCAACTTGATAGCAAGTTCTTCTTGCGAAAGCCCTTTTGATTTTCTGATTGCTTTAATGTTTTCACTTAACATTAGTGATAACCTCCTTTCTTTTAGTGTCACCACTATTGTATGAGGAAGTGCCCGTTGCTACAAGCAACGCATATTAACATTTAACTTTTAATAGGAAAATTGGGATTTAGCGAGTACGCCTTCTATGCCAAAGGCGAACACTTTTCCTTCTTTTACTCTAAATTCAAACGTTGGATCTGTCAAGTTATTCTGCGCATCCTTATATCGTGTTTCAAGTCTTTATAAAATCCTGGCAGGAATTGGGCGGGATTCTAGGTAATTCATACTTTGCAAACATCTCAAAAATACAAGTTAGAAAAACGTTAAATTACCTATTCATTGGTGTTCCTAGCATTGTTGCGCCTTTAATAAAGCCGAAAAAAAATTTGAACCCAATATAATTTTTTATTACATTATAAAAAAAGGTACTTGAATTGATTTTTAAAATATATATTTGCCAATTAACTATTATTACAAAAGTGACTTTTGTATCCAACAATGGTAAAATATAGGTCGTGACGATATATCAATGTTATAATTTTATATATTATCTGTTTTAATAATAAGGAGGCTGAATAAATGAAGAATAAAAGATGGAAAAGCAAAAGAGGATTTACCCTGGTGGAATTATTGGTGGTAGTTGCTATAATAGGTATCTTAGCAATAATAGCTCTCCCAGCTTTATTTAAAAATATAGAAAAGGCTAAAATAGCTAAATTAGAGTCTGATGTAACTGCAATAAAAAGTGCATCACTTAGTTATTATGCTGATGAATCTAAGTTTACTGATGGAAATGTGATTTCATGGACGAAAAAAGATGGAAAGATAGTAGTAAATGGTGGTCTTAAAGTTGACCCTCTAGCTCATAACATAGAAGGTTTAGGTATGCCTTATAATGGCTCATATACATTGATGTCTAGCGGTGGAGAAAAAGAGTTCTTATAGCTAATTATAATTCCTGATGGAGAAATAAGCCAAAGTGGTGTAGAAAAATTAAAAAATGATTATGGAAATTCAATAGAGATAGAATATCCTCAAGGTAAAATAAATATAATTATAACTTTACTTAACAATGAACCCAAATCTTAAACATAACAATATTAATTTAATAATTATTGATTAAACAAATAATATTGTTTGGAAAAAGATAAAAATTATTCTCACAATATGAAAAGGCTTAATTACAACTATAGAAGTGTATTTACAGTGCACTTCTATTTTTATATTTACCCTATGAAAAAGACCTATTTAAATCGATTTTAAGGTGTGTTGAGTAAGGTTATGGATGTCTATCAAAAAAGAAGCACTCCTATAAAAAGAGTGCTTTGGTGTATGTTAATGTATATATCTAATACAATTATAACATGACCTATGTTTAGTATGATAATTTTCATTCGTTTTATTATTACAACTTCTACTATAATTTTATGTATCATGTTAATATTTGTAATATTTTAGATACTCTTTATACTTATATTGCTGATATACTTTGATTAAGAAAATTAACTCTATTTTGCTAAATTATGAAGGAGGTATCCTACTATGAATTTTGAGAATATCAATCTTATACTTATTGGATTGGGAATTATAGTATTAACTACAATAATATCTTTAATTAAACCTAAAACTAGGTTTTGCAGTGAAAAATATTTTAATAAATTAGAATCAATGTATGGAAATATAGATAGGAAAAGAACTGTTAAACTGGAAGTGCTTTATCGCTATGTAATAGGCTTTGAATATATAGCTATAGGTTTATTAGATATTACAATAATAGCAATTATCTTAATAGTTATTATAACAACAATCTTATATTATTTAATTAGAAAGAAATATATAACTATATAAACTATTTATAAAATACTAATAGAATTGCTAATCAAAAGAAGGTAATAGGATTACCCTATCATCTTCTTTTGATTTGTCTAATATTGTATTGATTTCATACTGTTTTTGTCAACCAATATAACTAAATAGTTATGAGAAAATACTATAAAAAATTATTATAACGTTTAACAATCTCCATAATATTCAGCAAAATATAAAGGATTTTTCTTAGTGACCTTATAATTTCTCAAGTATGATTCTGTAGCTTTCTCAATTGGAGGTTTAGTTAATGTATAACATTTTGCATTTTCTTTTGACAACTTTTCTTTATCTATTTTGTTATGCAACTCATCATCAACTATTCCTGTAGTAATAGCTTCTTTGAAATATCCATTGAAAAATACATGAGTCTTTAGTGCTAGTGCAGGCGTTGAATGTAATATTAGAAACATTGCAATAATAGATAATGCTGTTGTTAATACTAACTTTATCCTCTTCATAATTAATCTCCTCACATTAATAATATATCTCCAGCTTATTATATAAGTTAACATATACCAATATTTTTTAGACACAAGTATGGTAGTAACTAGAGTTAATTGCTCCCTTCTATTCTATTTCAAATAGTCTTTTAGATAGAATATTTCTTCGCTTTGATAATTCCATATATTTTTCCATGATATTACATATTTGAAATTTCCAATTATATCTTTTAATTCTTTATCATTAGCGTTTTCTAAGTATACTTCAAGGGTTTCAGTATGTTTTTTATTATATGTTACAATACTATCTCCCAACATCCTAACTTTTTCATTATCCCTCAGAAAATCATAAAAACCATCTGAATTAAATTTTATATCTTTTATTAATATATTTGGTGATTTAGCTTTAACTTGAATATCAACATGTTTTAAACGCTTAATATCTACATTTATTGGTAAACCCTGCTCCTCTTTTTTTATTCTCTTATAATCCTCAGTAGTGATACCATTTATTTTAGCTGAGAAATTTATTGTAGGCTTTATAAATGTTGTAAGATATATACACAACATTAAGCATATTCCTACTAAAATATATCGTATTTTATATTTCATAGTATCATCCCCTTTATTAGAATTTTTCTACATACAACTTATATCTATATTATAACTTATTTATTAAGATGTTTACTAGAATATAAGTATTAAATCTATAGTTTGGCTTTTACAAACTCTCTAGCCCTATCCATTGTTAACCATAAATCATCAGAATAAATCTCTGTGAATTTTTCTCATGTAGTCTTGCTCTATTTTCATCTAAAAATCGTTCGACAAATTGCTGATATAAGTTCTTAAATATGCTATAAATTAAAGTATATTATATAACAATCTAGGAGGAATAGTATGGATTTTGGAGAGGTTAAACAAGATTTAAGTAACAAATATCTTGAAGATAACAAAGAAAACTTAAATAAGTATAAAAAATATTATTTAAAGGTTTATAAGCATTATAGTGAAATGGATTCTATAAAAAGTATTCGAGATATAGAAATGGAACAAGCTAGACTTAAGGGGCAATTACAAAAAAATAATAATCCTATATTCGCTTTGTATATATCTATAATGGCTGTTGTTTTTTCTACAATAATTAATTTAACGTTTGATTTATCGGATATAGCTAATTATTTTATTAAATCAGCGATGACCTTTGCACTTATTGTGATTCTTACTATTTTAGTTAATAAAGGAATAGTTCCAATAGCTATACCTTATAGAAATAATATACAATTTTATACAACAGCTTTAGAAGTACTAGAAAGTATGAAAAATGAAAAACTTAGAGAAAGAAAGCATAAAAAAAGAAGGTAACAACTAGCTAGTTGCTACCTTCTAATCTATTTAACTAAGTTTTCTACTTCACTAAATGCTTTCTCATTTCCATTTCCACCAATTTGAGTTATATTTTTAAACTTTTTATTCTTAATTAACTCTTTTTGTCTATTATCTAATCCATTTCCAACTAATACTACTGGAGATTCCGTTTTACCTGCAAGTACTCCTACCGATAAAGCATCTACTAAGTCATCTTGTTTATTCATTCCATTCTTAGCTATATACAAGTCATTAAGTGTATCTTTACTATAGAAATGATTTATTACTTTTGAGTTAGTTTCTGTTCTATCAGAACCTGCTATTTTAGTTACAGATGGTAATGTATTACTCACTTCTTTACTATTAAATAAAGATTCTCCACCTATTACATATGATTTTGATATGTCTTTATCATCTATTAAGTCTTTTATATCTTTCATATCATCATTTTGATTAGTAAGAAGAATTGGCATTTCCTCTTTTGCTGATATAGCTCCCATACTTACTGCATCAGCTAGTCCCTTTTCTCCATTTACCACTACTACTTTTGACAACTTAGAATTTTTATCTAATTCTTTTGCAAGTTTTATTGATGTTTCGTATCTATCATTTCCAGATATCCTAATTACATTTAATCCCTTTTCCTTTAAATCAGATACTACTTTTTCATCAACAGACTTTAATCCACCTACTATGTAAACATTTTTTGCTTCTAACCTATTTATTTCTTTTTCTGTTAATTTATTTAAGTTATTATTTTTAGTAAGTAGTATTGGTGCATCTTTAGACTTAGCAAATGGTGTTGCTGATAAGGCATCAGATATACTAGAATCATTTATTAACACTATATTATCAGCTTTATTCCATCCTTTTTGACTTATTTTTACTGATGTTTCATTTCTATCTACACCTGTTATTTTTTCCTTAGATGGTGCCATATTAAAATCTTCTTTACTTGAAGTTCCACCAGAAGAACCACTTGATCCTGTTGATTTTCTTTTATAAGTAGCTATAAAATCAATACTATCATCAAAAACTAATTTACTTACTTGCTCTGATGTATATATTTTTTCATTTTTATTGTTTCTCCAACCACTAAACTCATAGTTTTCTCTTTGTGGATTAATTTGAATTTCATTTATACTGGAATTATCTGATATTTCTTTTCCATTAATTATACTTCCATCATAATCTATGTATCTGATTCTACATTTCACTATTTTATCTATTGATATATTTACATCCATAGTCTCTACATCATTTACTGGACCATATTCATATTCCAAACTATAACTTATGTCATTTGGAAAGTCAGAAATATTTTTCCATGTTAGAAAACCTGTTGAGATATTATAATTTTGTGGATATAATTCCTTTAATTTTGAATTTTCACTTCCTATATCTACAACTATATTTTCACCACTTTTTATAATACTTTTTTCTATGTATTGACCACTACATTCTAGTGAATTTAATTCTTTATTTTTACTTATATCTATTTTTGTTAAACCATTTTTTCCACAAAACAAAGAATCTAATTTTATATTTGTAGATACATCCAAATCTTGTAATTTATTCTTAGCACATCCCAAATACTCAAGACTTGTAAGTCCTTTTATATTTAATTTACTTAGGTTATTACCTGAACAACTTAAATTTTCCAAAAAAATATTGTTACTTAAATTAAGAGATTCAAGTTTATTGTTAGTACAATTTAGAGATTTCAACTTTTTATTATGGCTTAAATCTATACTTTTTAAATTATTATTAAGAAATTGTAAATTTTCTAAGTTTACATTATTACTTAAATCTATCTCTGTTAATTCATCACTAGTAAAAAATAAATTTACCAGATTTTTATTATTTTTAAGATCTAAACTTGATAATTTATTTGAATCACAATGTAATTCATTAATAAAATTATTGTTTTTTAAATCAATGTTTAATATTTTATTTCCACTAATATCTAGATATTTTAATTTTATATTTTTACTTAAATCTACATTTTCTAGATTGTTTGAACTACAATCAAGTTTTTCTAGATTTTTAAAATTTTCTATCCCCTCTAAATTATCTATTTTTTTTGGATTGGAAACATCTGGATTTTTATGTAAATTTAACTCTAAACAGCTCTCGATTTTGTTTAAATCACTTTCATATATTTTATAGTTATCTTTTGATGCAACTTCATTTGTTAATGGATCCTCTCTATTCTCTAATACCTTTTCAACAATATCTCTTCTAAAAGATTCGTCGACAAATTTATTGGTTATATCAACTTCCTTTATATTCTTTCTTTTATAAGACTGTAGGTCACTGTTACTCTCTAAATCTAATGCATTTACCAATAATATTGATTTGCTCATTATCAATGTAACACTAGCAACTATTAGTAATGATTTTATATATTTCTTAAGTGTCATAATCTACCCCCATACCTATTAATAATAAATAATCTTTATCTAAATATTACCATATTTATAATTCTCAAGAAATACTAAAATGTTTTATATAATCTATCAATAAAATATAATGCTTTATAAAGTGTATCAAATCTATCATTTCCCTTTATCATAGTGCATCTCTCTTTAGTTATAGAACCTATCTTATTACATGCTCCTCCACCGACAACATATAAGTTCTCTGTCTGACCTGGTACATAATCTTTTATATCACATATTAATATTTTGCCATCATTATAACCCCAACCAACTACAGTTGCAGGGATTTTGTCAACCTCTCCATCATAAACTATTGTATATTTATACATCTTACTCACTCCCCCACTATTTTTTATCTTATCTTTAAAATCTACCCACAATTTCGGATTATCAAGCATCTTACGAGGACAATATTTTTTCTTAGCATCATAATGTCTAATTACTTTATCTGCACTAATATTTAAATCTCTCATTAACTTTTTAGTTAAGTCTATTGCATTTTGTCTTGCTTTTGTATAATTACCATCTTTATTTACACATATTTCTATGTTTATACTATTATAGTTTGTAACTCCTGCAACTAATGCAGTTCCATAACTTTTACCAACCGCCCAAGCTCCATCAGAATGAGATAGTGTTTGATATATTACTTTATCATCTACATAGTAATGTACACTTGCTTCTAAGTTACCATTATTGAGTGCTTGTGCATGTCTTTTAGCATCTGCTCCCTTGTCCTCGTTGTCAGTTTCATGAATTACTATAAACTTTGCATTATTCTTGTTTGGATAACACTTTTTCTTTGTTAACATCTTTATTATATCTACCATTACTTATTTTCCTCCTTTAACTGTTTGTAAGTTTGATTTATACCTATTGATATACCCCAACAAATTACACCTTGTAAGACTGCATCAGCATTTAATCCTAGCATCCATACTGAAAAACCTATCCCAAGTATCAATAGCACTACTGGAATATACTTGTTATCTAACTGTTTATACTTCTTACAACCTGCTCCTATAACATAAAGAGCAGCTACTAAAATTAGTAACTGCTCTGGTATAAAACTTATTAAATTATCCATTTATTTAGCCTCCTAATTAAAATATTCCTCTCTGTATGGCAAATATAAAGAATCCTACAAGTGTTGTAATCATTGTCCCAATCAACCACTTTAGCATACTTGTAAGAGAATTTAAATTCTCACATAGTGCTTTTAACTCTGCTTTAGACTCTATATTTGCTACTTTTAATTCGTCTATTTCATCATTATGTTTATTTATTGTTACTTCATGTCGTTTCAAATGGTCTTTGAAAAGTTCTTCATTCATGAAAACCTCCTTATTAATTGAAATAAAAAAAAGAACCTATTTTGTTGGTTCTACTGGTGTTTCTTCTTTATTTAATAAACCTGTTAATTCTAAATATTGTTCCTCTGTAATCCTATTTACTGCATAGAATACATCCATCTTGTGTTGTAAATCCTCTTTGGTACTATAGTTCTTTTGTTCTATCATTAATTTTAATAAGTTGTACATGTTAATTCCTCCTATAAATTGTTATTTAATTTCATATTTACTACTTCAAAGGCTGTGTTTACTATCTCACTATCTCTATTTTTATTTTCTTCTTTTAACATACTTAGTTCTTCTTCTAATGCTTTCAATCTCTTTTGTTCATCTGTCAAAACAATTTCTATATCTTTGGCAATAGGTTCTTTTGTAACTGGATTTATTGATTCTATATACTGTTTACTATAGTCTATACTACCAAATTCAATATCTAAGTAATGTAGTTCTGTTATTGTATCATGTTCTAGTACATTACCTGTTGCTTCACCTGTTTGAAATATTATTTTCCCATCTTGATTATAAATTATTCTATTGCATCTTTTCATTTAAATTACCACCTTTCTTTTTCTATTCATAAGCATACCAAGTAAAACTTTCTCCAGCTTTACAACGATATTCTCTTTGACCACCTTCATAACTATTTTTACGATAAGTACTTAAAGTAAAACTTTTACTACTAATATCTTTAATACACATAAAAGCAGATAGAAAAAAATCATTTCCAGTTTGAACATAACCAATGCTAGATAGAATATTCAAGTTATTAATAGCATAAAAAATTTGTTCATATGAACCATTAGTTTCATACATACTAAACCTATCAATAATAATAAGGTTGGGTACAAAATTTAAATTCATAGGAATACTAAGAGTTTTAGGAATATTACTAGAAGAATAATACGAATAAAAACTATTAACATTAGTATTTGTAAAAGTATAAGTGCCTTTAGCCCACTTTTTGCGTTGACTTAACTGATTATTCAAATTAGTAATTTGATTTTGAAGTTGTTCAACATTAGCATCTGAGCTATCAAAAAATGTTTTTATCTTCTCAGAAAAATCAACTAATGTATTATCTAAACTAGCAGAAACGTTTTTAAGTGCTAAAGTATTTACAATACTAGTCTTACCATTTTTAAAAGCAGTACCAATCTCTTTCCATTTATTCGTAACTTCTTCGCTAGATGAACCAGTTGGAAGTGGTGCAATTCCTTTACTAACTGTAAAAATTTGTTTTGCTGTAACATTATTACTGTCTGTAACAACTATTTTAATTGTGTGTAGTGCATTATCTTTTAATGTATAGTTAATTGTTTTCTCCATTGTTAAATCTGTTGTGATAGTTTCTTTTAACACATCATCTAAAAACCATTCAATTTTAGTTAATATTGACGGAATCGTGTGTTCTGCTTTAAATGTTGCTTGCGTAGAATTGTAAGATGATACGGTCAAAAATGGCAATGCTTGTAGTAATGTAAATTTAACAAAACCATCTTGTGTAGATTCATTTTTACCAGCTATACAAGTAACAGTATTAAAATAATATTTAGATGTTGGAATATACCCAGGCGGTTTATAACTATCTTTAGTAAGGATATAACTACTACCACCACCGAACTCAACATAATGACTACCTGCACCACAATACCAACCACCACCACCACCAACACCATTAATTCCATCACCAACACCACTTACACCAAAAGAACCATTATAGAGACTATTAAAAGTTGAACCACCTTGAAATTGACTTCCACCACCTGAAAAACATTTATTTGAATTAGTAATACCATTTTTACCATCTAAGCCACCACCATGACCAAGTGAAGAATAACCAGTTCCATAAGCACCACCTGCACCACCTGCAACCATTATACGTGATAATAAACCTTGTGGATTATCCCAAGCACCACCAACAAGTCTTATATCTGTTGAACCACCACCTGCAAGACTGTAACAACCATCAGATTTACTAGTATAACAATTAATGCCACCTGCACCATTAAAACCGCTTCTGCGAGTTTCAATACCATTAGCACCTTTAGCATAACCACCTTGACCAACATAAATATAAAATTTAGTACTTTCTTTTAATGTAAGAATACCAGCAGAATAACCACCTTTTGCACAAGATTTAAAATCTGGAAAATTACCACCACAAGCCCCCCAACACTCCATTACATATTTACCAGGAGATAATGTGAATGATTGCTCTGTACCAGTATAATTAAAAATCCATTCTGTAGCCATTTTTCACTCTCCTTTCTAAATAGGCAACATACTATTTTGTATCTTTATGTTTTCATCGTTAAATTTTTCTATCTTTGCAACGACTTCATCTATTGCCCCTTGAACATTTGTAGCAGTAAGATTACTTGTTGCATTATTATAACTTGTTTTTTCTGCTGTTGTTTCTATGCTATCTACACTAGTTTTTACCTCATTTAATGCACTAACTATATTTGTTTTATCTGTTGTAGTAAGTAGTGTTGTATCTCCTATTTTTCCATTTAACTCTGTCTTAGCAGTTTCTATGTTGCTTGTTAACTCTGTTTTAGTTGTATCTATTTTAGCATTAATAGTGTCTATTTTAGTATCTAATTCTTGTATATCTTTGAGCGTAGCAAAAATTATTGTAGGGTCAATTTTAAGTTCTATATTATTTACATTAGATACAATGAGCACAGTCTTAACCTTCATGTCAACTACTGCCCCTTGCTCTATAGAAGGTTTATAACATTCTTTATATTTAGAGATTGCAATTAGATTATTTTCATCATCTAAATATCCTATTTCTCTTATCATAAACCCACCTACACTTGATGGTATTAAACTCTCTAATATTATGCAGTTTGGCGCAGTTTCATCTGTGGTTGTATTTCCGATGTTGCCTTCCCATACCACATTTTTAAGTTCTGTCTGACTTTCAGTAGGAGTATACTCACTTCCTCCACCATCTCCAAGTTGAATTTTTACAAACCCTACTTTGTTACCTGTAACACTTGCATTTGCTATCTTTGCCTTTCCTACATTTGTAATTATAGTGTAATAACTTTTATCTATAGCCATCTTATCACCTCCTAAAATATTGTTATCTCTTGGTATCCAACTCCATTTCCTGTTAATATATCAATTTCTCCATACGTTTCTATGTTTGGTGGACTCCAAGGATATATAGTTATTTCTTGACCCATTAAGGTGGTTATTCCAAAATTCATATAATTATCTTTACTTATAAGTATTCTAGTGTAGTCAAAACTCATGTTGCAAGGTTTGATGCTGCTTACAAAAGAATGAACTTCCTCAAACCAGTCTTAATTCCTTGCGTCACTCTCTAAATGAATGTTATAAGTAGCATTATTTATAGTTAATTCATAATTACCTTCTCCAACAATTGAATTTAACCAGTTTCTTAAAAATCTCTCTGAATAGGGTAATTTACTTATATATTTACTAAAAATCCTAAACCTTCTATCTTCTAAAGTTTCATTACTTTTGGGAATTATAGACATTATTTTTTCCCATCTTTTTATGCCAAAAAGCGTTAAATCCTCTAAAAACTGGTCATTTAAGACATCATCTAATTTATCATGTAGTATCTTTATTTCTTTGTTATCTGCATTAAACGCTTTTATATATTCTTCTTTATCCTGTAAAATCTGCGGCAAGTAACTTATTAGATTTATCTCTTTATCCAACTACCTCACCTCTCGTTACTATGCTATTACTATCTATTGTTAGATTAGATTTTGCATCATTTATCATTGTGTTTGCAATGTCTAATACTCCATCAATACTTAGCAATCTAGTTTCAATTTGAGATATACGAACTATTAAGTTTTCTTCATCTTCCCAGCTCATGTTAAGTTCATTTAAGTAGTCGTCAATTGCTTCTTCTGTTACAGTCTTTATATTCTCCCAAGCGTATCCACTCTTGTATGTTATTGTAGTACTTACATTTATAGTTGTGCTCACAACTGCTGAGACAGTAACTCTATGACCTATCGGTGCTAAACCTAATCCTTTTCCTTGGTGCTCAATTGGGTCAATTTCTTCTTGGACTAAATTAACTAAATCAGCAGATGGTACTTTAAAATTAGAATTAATTATTACTAACTTAACAGTTCCTCCACCGTCCCAAACTGGATATACTTTAACTCCCCCAACGTCAGGCAATTTATTAACTTCATCCTTATAATTTTGTATATTTCCACCAAATGACTGAGAATTTAAACTATCATAGTATCTTTGTCTTAAACTGTCCTCAGATTCTTCATCTTCTCCATTAATTAGTATTTCTGTTAACTCAGCAGTTTCAAGACCATCTATATATTCAATTGTAATCAACTGACCAAGTTCAAATACAGGTCCAGCAGTTTCGCATTTCATCTTATATATACCTTCGCTAATCCTTTCAGTTGCAATATAATTGTATTCTCCTAGATTGAATCTTGAATCAAGAGGAATATCTATATTAAAGACTCCTTTTGCAATTGTATTAGTGGCTTCAAGTGGTGTAATTCCTCTTTCTTTACATCTTTTCTCTAAATAATAGTAACTAGCAGTATCAACAAATGTTTGGTCTAACATTTCATCCATGGCAATGTAGGTCTCTGTAAGTTCTATAGCGACTGGTGCCAAGGCATTATATATTATAGAACCCTCTCGTTTGTCAAACGTGTCAGGTACACTATCTAACATTCTTTTAATTATATTTTCAAATGTCATTAATTCAAACACTAAATACTCACCACCTTCTCTGCATTTAAATTCCCATACTTTGTATGAACTATAAACTTACAATGTACTTTTCCTTTTTGATTTTCAAACTGAAAATTATCTACATTTTCAATCCTATCATCTTGAATTAGTGATTCTTTGATTCGTCTTTCAAGTTCGGGTATTACATATGAGACAGGTTCTCCGATAAGGTCGTTCAACTCGACCCCATAATTCCAAGAATAAATAAGGTGCTCATATCTTTCAGTATTTAAAATTAAAAAGATGGTCTGTTTTAATGCTTCTACATCATCACAAATACCATCTACTTTATTTCTCTCCATATTCAGTTTAAATGTTTTACTTGGTTCTTGCCTTACATCAAAGTTTATAATTGATACATCTTCTATATCATAATCTACGCTATCTGTTGGTATCACTTCATCACATCCTATCTAAAATCAAGTATTGTTGCCCTCCTTGCATACGAATTAAAACTAATTTGTCTCCTACTTTTTTATCTGTATATCTTTTAAATGTATCTGTCTGTATTAAAAAAAATTCTTCAAAGGATACTTTTTGTTCTATCTTAACTTTTAGAGGATTAACACTTTCTATAGTTCCAAATGCAAGAGTCATTGGATTACTTGTCTCTACTGCATCCATTGCTGCCTTTTTAATTATTTGCAATAATTCTTGACTCATATTATCACCTCACTTAAAAGAATCTTCTAGCTCTTGCAAAATCATGATTCTTATTTTGTCTACCACTTAAACTACTTATTTTGACTACATCACCAGTCTTTGGTGAATGTATGAACTGCTCATTTCCTATACATAGTCCAACATGATGTACCTTTCCTTTTCCTTGATTGTGTGCAAAGAATACTAAATCCCCAGCTTTTACATCATTTATGTTGCATAATAGTTTTCCTCTACTATCTTTTGATTGGTCTGCTGAAACTCTAGGTAGATTTATTCCTGCACCTCTCTTAAATGCCCAAATCATAAGTCCGCTACAATCAAAACTTTTAGGACCATTACCACCCCAAGCATATGGCTTACCAAGCTGATTTTTTGCTTCTTGAATAACTTTACTTACTTTACTATTATTGTTTGTTGATGTATTAGCAGTGCTATTATTTTGAACTTGATAAGTTGTATCTTTTAAATTCTTTTCTGCTTCTTCGTTGCTTCCAATTCCTGTACCACTTGAATTATCGTAATTACTCCCTGTTATCTGCTTATAAAATGCACCTACACATTTTACCCATTCTTTATCTGAACTTGAAGAATACTTATTTCTGATACTTTCTAATGTTTTTCTACCTTGATAGATATAGTTTCTTGATAAATTACTTATACCTCTTTTTATTCCTTCATCAGTACTTGAAAAACTTAAATACTTTCCATCTATTCTCATTCCAAAGAAATTATTTTTAGTATTTGCAATATTTGAAGTTCCTCTAGCTGATTCGTGCATTGATATAGCCGCCATTAAAGCAGCATTAACTTTATAAGCATTTGAATATTTAACAAATATATTTCCTGTATTTGATAATTTACCTTTAAGTAGTTTATTGATTTTATTAGCCATCTCAGAATCTTCTTTACTTGTAGTACTTTGTGCAGGACCATTTTTCTTTTCATCTTTATTATTAGTATTTCCACTACTATATGAGCTTGAAGAATAAGAAGCAAATTCATCTCCATCAACAAGAGTCAAATCCATGAAATGTGAATTATTTTCAAATGTATGTTTTACTTTCTCAACTAACATATAATTTTGTAACTCTATATCTCCTAAATCTAAAAAAACAGGTACTAAACAACCTGCTCTTACTCTAATATCTCCTAAAACATTTTTTAAACTTAGTGACTTAGTTTTCTTATTATATAGTTTTAAAAGTATATCACATTTTTGTTTTATCTCTGCTTCACTCATGTTCTTGTCTACTGTATCAAACATTTGAAGTATTCCCCAACTTCTCATATGCGTAGAATCTTGTGCAATATAAACATCTCTTTTTCCTGTATCTTCATTATCTCTCACAAGTTTAATTTTTGTATAAGTATCACTATCTATTGATGAATTATAGTCAAAATCCTCGATTACATCATTATTCATAACAGTATCAAGTTTCATTGATGCAATATTTTTTAATGTTATTCTTCCAAAGTCATCATACAAGGTAAACATTTCTTTTTTTTCTCTTAAAGTGTCATCTAGTGCAGTCAATATCATATCAAATAAAGTTTTGTTTTCTTCTATTCTAGATATTTTATATTTTGTATCTTCTATGACATTGTATTTTAATTTAAAATCTTTAGCTAACATCTTTACAAGTTCACTTGCTGTTTTATTACTATATACATAAGTATCTTTATTCTTAAAATATCTCAACTGGTCATATGCAACAATTTTAATATGATTTTCTTTGTCTCTTTTCTTCTGAAATATATATCCATAAAAGATTCCAATACCCTTGTAATACAGTCTTACAGAGTTACCTTCGCAAAACTGTAGTATATCATCCATAACTATTGTAAATTCTAACTTTGAAGGTGTTCCTCTTCTTTCTATCTCCCATGTTATTCCATCTAAAACTACAGGTTCATAGAAGTCTTCCCAGTGTGCAATAACTAACCTTATATCTCTATCATTTGCTAATACTAATTCATTAGACAAGCCTCAACACCTGCCCTTTATAGATGGTATATTTAGGTGCTTTTTTACCCTTGTTAGCTTTATCCATCATAGATTTATTTAACTCATATACTTTTTTATATAGTGACCCATTTCCTAACTGCTTTTGACAGATTGACCAAAGAGAATCACCCGATTTGACTGTGTATGTTTTACCACTTGGGGCATTAACAGAATCAACTCGTTTAGGCTCTATCTTTACATTAGGTCTACCAGTATCACTTTTAGGTGCAGCAGGAACTAATTTTTTAGTTGAGTAATCTCTATATTGTTTTAATTTAATAGAAACTTTCGTATCTGAGCCATTGTCGGCGTCTTCTAAGATTGTATATTCCTCAAGGGATACTTTCATATTAGTATTAAATAGTACTTTATTCCCAAGTTGTCGAGACACAATAAATTGAAATGGCTTACAATCTGTTTTTAGTAGCTCTAGTTTACTTAAAAAGAATTGTACATCCCTAAAAGTCCCTCTGTAAAACGGTAGTTTATTATGTGTAAATTCTGCTTCAAAACTTATTTCAGATAGACCAGGAGTCTTTAATATGTTTACTTCTCCATCATTTATTAAATCAACTGTCTTATTTTTGTTTATTATCTTTACTTCTAATTTTCCAGGTGTAATTGGTAATTGTAATCCATCCAAATAAAAATCATAAGCCATTTAAACACCTCCTTCCTAAACTATTCCCTCAGCAGATACAACCATAGCGTCATTTAATTTTTCAGTTAGTACATTTACTATTCCATCTAAGTCAGTATCTTTACTTATGTTATTTGTGTTGTTCATGTCTATTTTAATGTTTACTCCTGTGAATCTATTGATTACCTCCTGTTCTGCGATGTCTCTAAGATATTTTAAGTCCTCTTGACTTTTATCCATTGTCTTTGCCATTTTGGCAGTATTTCCTGCAGTATCTTTTACGTTTTTTGCTGCGTCATTTAAAGGTGAGTTTAATCCTGCTGAACCAATTCCGTCTCCTAATCCATATTTTTTGTCCCAAAGGTCGTCTAATCCTAATTTTTTCTTTGCATCTTCTGCTATTTTATTGATGTCAAAAGCGTCTTTCAATTTATTTTCTAAATTTTGACCTACTTCATACCCTTTTTTGTAAGAGTCAAATGGATTTTTGATTTCTGCATATGGAGCTTTCCAATCTGCTGGTTTAACAGGCTCTTTCAATGTCTTTTGATAATCTTTATATTGTTTTACAAAAGAATCTATTTTGTCTAGACTTCCTATTGTCTTTATATTTACACCTGGGATTAGGTTTAGCGCTTTTATAACTCCATTAATCCCTTTTATTGCTATGTTTGCTGCACTTACAAAAGCGTTGGCTAAAGCTGTAGCGCAGTTGTCAAAGCTTCCACCTACATCTCCCATTGCATTTATCACAAAATTTTGGAATTTATAAAATAATAACTGTACATTATAAATAACAATATTAAATGAATTAACAAAGAACTCTGCAAATGCCATTACTATGTTCCACGCACCTGCAAAGACATCATATATACATGCTCCTAGAAAATAGAAAGCTCCCACAATTACTCCAGTTGCAGAAATACTAGTTTTGGCGAAGTGATTAAATATTGCTACTCCCACGAATATCGCTGCTATTACTAAGGCTACAGCTGATACAACCATAACCATAGTAGTAATTAGAAGTAACATAGAACCACTTAAAGCATCTGTAGATATTTTTGCTGCTATATTCATCATTATATTTGTTAATAATGAACCATTTAATAAATTAGTCCAAAATGCTTGCAGAGCTGTCCAACCAACTTGAATAGCAGTAATTGCAACACCTGCCAAAACAGATGTTTTATATAAGCCCCACAAAATGATGCTTGTTATCAAAATAGGTTGTATTATACTCCAACCTTGTGCAATAAAATTAATAACACTTCCTACAATCGTTAATAACCATCCAAATCCTTGCGCAATTAAACTGATTCCGACAATCATCATATTTGAGAATCCTCGAAATACTGGACTACTCAATAAATCAATTATTCCATTGAACACTTTATAGCCAACATTCCCAAGTATATATAAAGAATCCGTAACATTAGTTATAAATGTTCGGAATCCCCTACTAGAAACTGTGTCCTCAATTTTCTTCTGTATAGCTCCGAAAATCATTATTGCGTTGTTTTTTATACTAGTAAATATCTGACCTATTGTAAGTGGCATTTTTTCAAATTGTGCATTTGTTTCTGCTGATGCTGCAAGCAGAGAATTTTTTACAATATCTGCTGTCAACATTCCCTCGCTTGCCATTCCTCGAATCTTTCCTATGTCGACATCCAAGTAATCTGCGATACTTTTTATAATATTAGGTGCTGACTCGAAAACAGCATTTAATTCTTCTCCTCTCAAGACACCAGAGCCCAAACCTTGAGTCAATTGTAAAAGTGCTGAACTCATTTCTTGAGTACTAGCCCCTGCAATTATGAACTTTTTGTTGAGTTGCTCAGCAAAACTTACTATCTCTCTAGTACTAGAAAATGCACTTCCTGCGTTCATTCCGATTCTGCTTACTATTTGTGCCGTATCTAAATAAGATGCACGAGACCTTTCAGCTGATTGGAATATCATTTTATTTAATCCTCCATCTGAGAGTTGACCATCATTTATCATCGCCAACCTCGCATTTGTACTGGTCATTTGGTCGCTTAAACTACCTAACCCTCCTAAAGTTTTTAACCCTAAATAAGTTGTAGCTAATCTTTTGACATTTCCAAGTAACCTATCTGTAGAACCTACTCCCTTGTCAACATCTTCATTAAACTTTCTTTGTTGCTCACCAGCTTTTCCTATATTTTGTTCTATCCTAGTTAAGATATTTTCAATATTGTTTAAACTTTGTTGAGAAGTCTGTATCCCACCTGTGTTAAGTGGATTGTGTAACCTTTGTTGTAGTCTATCAAAACTGTTAATCGTAGTATTAATAGCATTAGTCATATTACGAAATGCAGGCGTCATTCCATCAAAAATTCTAATGGATGTTTGTATTGTAGCCATTTCTTCACTCTCCTTTATTATTATTTTAAACATAATAAAAGCACTAACTAAATTAGTAAGTGCTTCCTCTTCTTTATTATAAAATTAATATATCTATTTTTTGCCTGCCCAAAATTGCTTGCCACAATTTAAACAAGTAACTCTAACTTTCTTTGCCCCTATGTTTCCTGCAACTAAACCTATACCACCAGCTAGGCTTGCTCCTACTACTGCTTTTCCTATTCCAAACCCTTTTTTATCAGCTGATAGAGATGTAGAGCCACATTTAGGACAACAAGCTACCTTTTCCTTTTCTACTTTTTCTTCTTTAGCTCTTCTAATTTTAGACATATCATCTTCTTTTTTTCTTTTTTCTTCAAGAATCTCAGCATTTTCAGCATAATATTCTTGATATGGCTCTTCTAATATTTTTCTACAGTCCTCTAAATCTATTCCAGTTAGTTCCTTCAGCCTTCTAATAGAAGAAGCTTTTATAAAACTTGTTTCTTGCATTATATGTTGTAAGTCAATACCTTTTAAATCATATTCTTTTTCAGTAATGTTTTCATCTAAAATTTTTATATCAAATATTTTTGTTCCACATTCACTGCAAAATTTACTTTCTTTCAGACATTTAGTGCCACATTCACTACAATATATATATTCTAATGTATCATTCATCGTACAATATCCCCCAGTATAATTTTATAAGATTATTATACTATATAAGTAAAATTTTTACATTTTTTTCAATAAAAAGCACCTACTTCAAAAATAAGTGCTTTCTGTGTTTATTTAGTTTTAATGATTAATTAATATGTTAGTACGAATTCCATACCAACCTAAAAGTATCTACATAAAACAGTTAAATAATATAATCAATAAGTATTTTTTGTATTCTTTTAATCAAATTATCACCTGTTCCCCAATCAATCTGAAATAACCCAATAGCACTACCAGTTGAGGTCATTTTAACAAGTGTTTTTCCTGTAATATTTTCACAAATCACTACCAAACCTGCGTCACTATTGCTTCTTGCATAGTATTTTTCAAAGATTGTAACTATTATAGACTTATCATTTTTCAAATTATAAATATCGACAGAAACTAAATCTGCATCAAAATTTTCTTTTATAATATTGTGAGCTTCTAATGGTGTCATTTTTACAGTAAATACTTCTCTTGCCATATCATTTATCACATCCTAAATAAAGATTAATTTTTATCTTAATAAAAATGTACTTCTTTAGTATTTTCTAACACTTTTATCAAACAGTATTCCTATTCCTCCTAGTAAAGCCAATATAGAACCAAAATTTCTATATTGTGAAATAGATTGTTCTAAATATATATTATATTGTTCGGTAGCCATTGACCCACCATTTTGTTTTATAATACAATCCATATTAAATTGACCTAGACCTATACAACAAAATAACACTATTATTCCAATTACAAAAGCAAATATACATATTGTAAGTTTAATATCTTTATTTTCCATAAATACACCCCTCATAATTTAGATTTATTTGTTGTTTTTTACTTGGTGATATATTATCTACATTATACTATACAACATACATATCCATCTATTTCCAAAATTGTAACATTTTCATATATTAGTAATGCGACTATACCAATTTAATTTTTAGCTTTAAGTTCTACCTTCTTCTACCTCTCTTTTTCTCTCTTTCAGCTTCTTTCATTGCTTCTTCTTCATCCTCTATTTTAACAAGTATTGAGGCGGCTGCTAATGCTCTCTCATTAACTTCTAAATTCAAGTATTCGCTAGGTTTCCACTTTAATTTTTGAATACAATAATGAGTTATGCTAGCATCAAAATCGCCACCTCTGATTAGTTTTTTGCTTCTTCTACTTTATCTTCAAAAGTTGTATCAAATCCATTAACCTCATTCACTTTTACAGTGTAATTTACATATTCTCCTGCTGTAAGCATTGTTTTTAATAACTGAGCTTCTCCCATTACTCCATAACTATTTTGTAACTCAACGTCTTTCAAATCGGGAAATACAGTAGATGCCACACATAATTCAGCTACATAACTGTTGTAGTCAATTTCACTAGTGTATTGACCTGTGTGTTTCCCATTATTCCCAATTACCTTCACTCTTTTAGTGCAATTTCTTCTTAATACTTTGTCTTCCTCAGAAGATAAAACTTTAAGTTCCCACTCTACTGGCTTTCCTTCTTCATCTAAAAATCTATCACTTGCTATATATTTTACATTATCAACCTTTATTGCATTTTGACTTAAAAAAGCACTTAAATTACTCATATTATTCTAATCTCCTTTTATTTTAATTTTCTACATAAAAAATGCACATCTATAAATTATAAATGTGTATTTTATATTGTACCTGATATTAAATTGAACTTTTCAACTAATTCCCAATCCTCACACGTAAAGTCCATATCTTCATCCAAATACTCACCATCAGCATCAAATTTAGTAATTATTCCACTATCCATATTACAGTCTTTGAGTATTACTGTCTGTCTCCCAACTGAACTTGTTGGGTCTTCAGTGGTTACCTGTATATCAAAATAAATATCCTCACCAGTCTCTTTGTATCTATAAAGCAATTCTCTAAAAATAGAAGTATTAAAATGAAATGTTGCACTCCCTGTAATTTTACTACCTGTTGTTTTATTTCCTTTTGTAGTTCTACCCAATATGGGGATTTCACTTTTAGTTTTTTCCATTTTAGCTTCTAAATTAATAGCACTCATAAAATTATATCTTTTACCTTCTATTGTTACAAAACACTCTGCTTCAGATGCACTTATTGCGTCTCTAACATTCATAGTAACATTTTTAGACATCTATAATCACTCTCCTTTTTAGCTTACTGAAACAGTCATATAAAGCTTACTCATAGCATTAATAACCTTAACTGCATCACTTACTATAACTGTTTTCTTATCATTTCCAAGTTCTACACTAACATCATCAGTTTTAAAATCTTCTATTGCCCTTATATTCTCTAATTCTTTATGATGCTTAACAACATCATTCCAAAACGATATACGACCAGCCTTATCGTTAGGCACTTTACCAAGATATTTATCGTTAAATAAAGTTGCAATATCATTAGCAATTTGGTCAAGCACTCTAACGCTTTGATTACTTGAAAAATCATCATTCTTATCATCTGTAAAACTAACAAAAGTGTTTATATCCTCTAATACATGGACTTCATCTCCAACTTTATGAAATATAAACTTACCAGTTTTTAAAGCTTCCTCTAACTGTATTTGAGTATAATTAACATCAACATCAAACTCACCAGCATACTTTTTGTTAGTATTAGATTTATTTATGTCACATCCAGCTATAGCTCCAGTAGCCCAATAAATTAAGTTAGATTCTAGTAATCCAGTATCTTTAATTTTATTTTCTACAGATACTACACCTTCATAATCTGCATCACTTTTCTTATACAATACAGTTTGAAACTTAGCTCCTACCTTATCTCTCATTCTTTTTGTAAACTCTACAAACAAACTTTTAATCTCTGCTGTTGTAGCCAAACATCCTAGTGCATTAAATGAGTAGCTTTCTATTTTATCCAAGAAAGCTTGGTATTCTGTCCCTGTAACTGCTTCTCCATTAGTACCACCAGTAAATACAAGTCCTGCACTTGCTTCTAGTGTTGCATCCTTTTTCCAACTAACATAGTCATTGTCAATTAAATCTGTAATAACTTTAGCTATTTGTGTATCTACTTTCTTATTATCTAATAAAGTTACAACATCAAATTTAGTGTTATCATCTATATTTGTTGTAACTATTACTTTTAAGTCATTACCTCTTATTCCGCTATATTTAGCTATAGCAATAGTGCAACTAGCTTTAACTCCTTTGTTTAGTTTATAAAAGTATCCTAATCGTATATTTTTAAATAAGTCTCTTAGTCCTTTCAGTTTCTCATGAGTGTAATCATATCCAAAGAACTTTGTTGAATACTTTTCAAAATCATCACTAGTCACTTGAAATACTTCTTCATCAATACCCCAATCAAATTCAAGTGGCATTGCGACAATACCTCTATCAGATAATGTACTTGTTGCCCTTGCAGCACTTACAAAGTTTATATAGGCACCAGGTAGTACCTTATTCTGTGTTATAAATATTCCTCCACCTAAAGCCATCTAACTCACTCCTTTCATAAAATTATTTATTCTATCCTCTACTTCTAAGAAAGAATATAATTCATCTTCTTTTAAAATTGCATTCAATAAGTCTTTTCTATTTACATACTTTTTAGAATTAACTATTTGCTCCTTAGTAAACTTATAATTATCTTCTTTACTTAATGTTTTACTCAAAATTATCACCTCTCTTTAGACCGCCAAACAATTCAACTCCATTCATTTTTTCTGTATCATTACTTTTTATAGTGAAATAGTTATAATCAACAAAGAAATGTAGTACATTATCTATAATTTCAAAGTTCATATTCGTACCTCTAACTAAATCTCCATCAATTTCTATATACTCTAATTCCTCCAACAACATTTCAGCTATCTCGTTTATCTCAAATGATTTATCATTACTTTTTGGAAAATAATGTACATCAAATGAGTTCTTTTTTAATGTCCTGCCACTTGGATATGTTACTTTACTTGGATTTAAAGGGCAAATAAAAAAACAAGGTTCATTTATCCCTTGTTCTACATCTTCACTATAAATTGTATAACTTTCTCCAAACGATTTATCTAATTTTACTGATATTCCATCAATTATATTATTAAGCATCAAATACCTTCTTTAATAAATTTATTAATTTCTTTTCTATTATTACATCTACTTGACCTCTTAATTCTTGTACTGAAATAGTCATCATATATCTACCTTTAACCCAGCCTTTATGATTTCTAGTTCTATGACCATATTCAATAAAACTGGCATATTTGATGGGGTTAATAATTTCTATAATGTAAGTATCTCCAGCTTTAATGACTGGAAGCGACCTTGCATAATCTACACCATTCCAACCTTGTCGTAACACTCCTGTGTCAACTGGCGTACGTTTTATAGCTTTACCAATTAATCTTGCTGCTAACTCTTTTGCACAGTCTCTGCAAAACTTATCGAGTTGACTCTCTTCCAACCTTTGTAGATTTCTTTGCAACTTTTTCAATTCTTTAAAATCAACACTTCCACCTCTACCCATTATGCTTTATCCTTAAATAACTCAAGTATTACCTCTTGATGATTTGGATATATAGCAGGTTCTCCACTTCTTACATATTCTTTATTATTTATAATAAGTTTTGAACCTGCCTTAATATTTATATTTGGAGATATAAAGAGTTTAATCGTCTGTGTGAGTTTAGCCACTTTTCCTTCTTCTGTAGAAGTAATGTTCTTATATGAAAGCTTGCAAGGTTGATTTTCTAATACAATCACTTCTTTGTTATTTGTTCTTTTACTTACAGGGTCTTTAATTGGTTTATATTCCACTATAGTGCATTTATCTCTATATAAAAGTTCTATTGCTTTCCTTGATTTATTTACCATCTCAAACACCTAAAGGTTAATATTTTATCTTTACCATAAGTCAAAAGATAGTTTACAAAAGTGTCAAAGCGTTGTTCAGGTGTTTGTGAGCCACTTCCTATAGCAAAATCTACCTTTGTATCACCTTCTGATATAGACTTTTCTACAACTTCAAAATTAAGACTTTCTATATCTAATTGACCCATATTTTTTTTAGTAAATAAGAACTCTCCAACTATCATATCTATTTCAATATTTTTTAACTCAATTGGTATAGTCTTTATGTTACAATCAAGTTTAATTGTATTTTCTATCTTTTCCTTAACAAAATCTATTAACCATTTATCTCCATCCTTTAGAACATATCCAAACCCTTGAAGTCTTTTTTCTATATCATCAATTATATTATTTCCCATAACTTTCACCTACTTTTTAGTAAGCTTATTTTTCTCTTTAAGCTGCTTATTTTCTTCTTCCAAAACATCTACTTTGTTTCTTAAAATATTATTTTCAGCAACTAAATCCTTTACATTTAAAGACTTACCATATTTCTCTACTTTTCCATCTTTATCTATTAAGTCATATCCCATCTCCAAAAAATCATCTATTCTACATTCTTCTATAGTTAGTATTCTATTTAATTTCCTTACTTGTGCCATTATGCTCCAGCTCCTTCAACAACAAATTGTATTGCATCAGCTTTTTTATTTAATATAAATACGTCCTCAAAACTCTCTTCAAAATACAAGTATTTTCCTTCTGTCACTGCCCTTGGCTCATCTAATGTAGAAAATTGATAAGAAACTGGTGTAATTATTGAACTTGGATGTATTAAAGACATAAATATTTGCTTAGCTCCTGCACCTGCTTTCCATCCAGTAGTAAAGTCATATACTGTTTTCATAAGATTAGATGGCACTTTAACTATCTTAACTGAATCAATATCAGTTGTTTGACGATTAAGAGAAGTCCCTCCATCTTTTATATTTACAGTTCTTTGTATCTCTTTTGCGTTCTTGATTAAAGTGTCAACTCCTGGTGTAACATATAATATTCTTCCAACAGCAGGTACTCTAGCTTCTGTCATTTTTTCCATTAATTTATCAAAAACCTCTAAGATATTTGCTGTTGTAAGAGCAGTTGTCTCTGCTGTTTTACCTAGAGCTATCCAATCAGCATATATTTTAGATATACAGTAAGCATCCATCTCAGGGAATTTTTGTTCCTCATTGTATACTTGAGTTATATTTCCTATTGATGCTACATAGTTAGTTTGGTCAATATCTGCTGGATGAACCAATGTAGACCATTTTCTTTGGTTAGTTAATGTTTTAGATTCCCAAGCATTATCATAGTTTCTTTGAGCTACTGCTATTGTATCTCTGTTTGAATCAACTCTCCCAGTCGTGCTTATAGTTGGTATTTCTATTGTTTTAGAACCAGTCCATCTGTATCTACCATTATTTTCTGTAGCATATAATTCTCCAAAATGTAGTACATATGGATAAGCCTGTGCTAGAGCTTGTGAGTATTCCTTTGCGTATTCTAATGGTTGTGCCATATTCTTATTCCTCCTAGTTATTGTTTATTATTTTCATGTGGTTTTACACCATTGAAGTTAAATTTAAATCCAGCTGATTTTAATTGTACATCTCCTGGTGTTATAGTATCTGTTTTAGGTTCTTCACCTTCTAACGTTGCATTAAACAAATAATCTTTATCTTGTTTCAAAGGATTTATCTGTTCTTCAAAAGCCTTTTGTCTATCTTTACTATTTCTTAGTACTTCCATGTCTAAATGAGCTTTTAATGCTATTTCATCTCTACATTTAACAGACTTAAAAGCATCACCTAACCAGTAATTAAAGTCTTTTTCTTCAATTTCTTTTTTGTAAGTTTCTTCTAAAACTTTCTTATCAGTTTCATAAGTTGTTTTTAAGTTATCTACATCTTCTTTTGTCATACCTCCTTCAAACTTTTTAATAGTTTCATTAGCTGTATTTAATTGTGTTTCAAGATTCACATAATCTTCTTGAGTAACTGTAGTCTCTTTTATTTTCTTTTCTATAGATTTTTGAAGAGAAGCTACATCAATTTTGTTATCCTCGATTTTTATTCCTTCCAGTAATTCTTTTATCCAATCCATTTCTAATATCTCCTTTCATTTTTTTACAAAATAAAAAAGCCTCTTAAAGACTTTTATCTAATGATTTATTTAATTCTTCTCTTACTCTCTTTAAAATTTCATCAGAAACTTTATCAATATTAGTTTTATTCTCTTTTCTTAATTTATTACAAAGAATACCTACATTAAGATTAGCAATACAATTAATAACGATTTGTACTACACAAACTACAACTATAATTTGAGTTAATATACACATTAAAATCACCTACCTTTTTTATCTAATAATTTATCTTAGTTTTCCCTTCTTTAGCAAAACGTGTTTTTATATCTTTAGATGCTAGCTCTCTTATATGCTTCAAATCCTCATCAGAAAGTTGCTTTACAGGACTTTTTATTTTTATTTTTGTTTCATTAATTTTTTCTTTTCCAAATATTCTATTTAAATTTTCTTCTAAATTTCTCACTGCTTCGTTAAATATGTCAATTTCTTTTGTAGCACTTTTTATATTTTCCTCAAAATCTGTTGTATCTAGTTCCAACTTAGCTGAAAATTCTAAGTTATTTTTCTTAACCTTTTCTTTATCAATGTATCTATGCTTTTGTTCTAAATTTTCAGCATAATTTGTTAAATTTTCAATAGTTGCAGTATATTCAACTTTTTGATATGTCATTTCAAATATATCTGCTTTGCAAGGATATATTTCTCCTTTTACACCTTGTATCACATAATCCCCTATGTTAACTTGATATATCAGCCCTTCAAGAGTTCTTATGAACAATTTAGTATGTGCCTTATCAATAGAGTGTTCAACCCAAGCATTGCCACGTTCAATCTCTTTTCGTATCCATACTGTTGGTTCTACATCTATATCAAATCTAAAAGCTTCCACTTCAATTGCTTTCTTTACAAATCTAGCCATTTATTTATCCCCCTTAAATCCTAAAATTTCAAGTTTCATTTCTGGACATATTAACCTTACCTCTTTTGATACCATCTCACTCGGATATTTAAAAACTTTATCAGAAATCTTTGTTTTTTCATCATCTAAATCCTCATAATACTTTTCAAATTCCCCACATGCACAAGAATAGATTTTACCTTCACTATCTTTTATAATAAAATCTCCATTAGTTGCTCTAATAACTCCATTTTTATACTTTATACAAATAGTTTTCTTTACTTCACCTTTGCGATTCATAGAGTTTAAAGATTCATCAAGCCATATAGTCCCTTTTTCAAAAGCTTGATAAAACCATCTAGGAGTGTTTGTACTTCCTAATATCCATTTGAAGGCTTCTACTTCCTCGGACTTCCTTTTAAATTTAGCCATTTTATTTATCATCCTCCAAACTTTTAATTATATCCTTATTTGTTGCAAATAAAGAAACTGCTATAAATATTAAACCAAGAATAAAGTTTAACAATGGAAACAAAGCTATAAAAATAAGTTTATAGTTTTTCCAAGCTCTATATTTTTTTAAAGCTTCGATTACTTCTTTAATATTTCCAAGCCTTAACATATACAAATAAAACCCAGTACAAAATACAATTATTGATAAAATATATAATTTAAGCATTTCAATTCACCCTCTCAATAAATTTTCACATAATAAAAGCACCTACTAATTTATCATTTAGCAAGCGCTTTTACATATTTACTATCTGTATATCTTTCCATAAATCCTTTAGTAATTTGCCATCAATGTTGTAATTATCAACCATATCCTTACCATTTTTATAATACTTTGTATCTCCATCAGGACAAAGAGTAATAAATCTTGTATCATCATCTCCGATAGATATATTATATGGTTTGCTATATAAGTCAAATTCTATATCTAATCCTAAATCAATAGAATTAATTAAATGTTGCAAATTTTTAAATTTATTATCCATTTTATTCTCCTTTCAAAATATCTTTGTTAGCTATTTTATGTGCCTTTGTAAGCTCCATATCCTTCTCTCTTTTTACCCTATCATGGTTATTTTCATCAGCTAACCAATCATGTTTATGAGGTACAATTTTGTGTTGCTTTGGGTTTCTATGGTCAGTTAAATCTAAATCTAATCTAGGTTTTCCTGTATTACCATAGTATCTTCTTTGAATTAATTTACCATCTTTGTAATTATCAAATACACTATTTGGTTTTGATTCAAATGGCACTGAATGAACACTTACACTAGTTAAATTCCTCTGATTTTTAACTTGCCAATTTACATCTTTATAAAGCTTTTTAACTTCTTCATACCTTATAGTATCATTATACTTCATATGTTGATATTCATCAAATTTAGAAGGTATTTCATTTCCTAATACTTTTTTATATTCCTTAAATTGTTTTCTATCTTTACTCTCATTTAGTTGCATTTTTCTAAGAGTATCAGCTTTTTCTTTTCCAAGTCTATCCTCAATATGTTTCTTATACCACTCATTATATTTCATACTAGATGGTACATAATAAGTTTTACCATTTTCATCTCTTGCTGCTCTATAACCTTCTTCATCCTCGAACCAAGGAGATGTTGTAGTCCTACAATGACAATGAAACGGTGGAGCTATTATTCCAACTTTATAATCTTTCATATCAAATACTTTACCATCTAGTTCTCTACAAATATTTGATGTTTTTAAATCTAATGTGGCAACTATCTCATATTTCTCTACATCTAAATCATTAAAACAATCTTTCCTAGAAGCTGATGCAAAGAAAGCTGATTCAGTCATTATTAAATTCTTAGCTTGAGATTTAGATACATTAAATCTCTTAGCGAAGTCATTTACTAGCTTCTTTGGATTTTCACCTCTAATAATCGATTGAGTTAATTTAGTGTGTAGTTCATTTACTAAAGCAGGTCTATGTTTACCCCAAATTCTTTCTGAGAAATTCAACCCATCACTCGTCCATGGCTTAGATATTACTTTATTTATTCTGTTAGTATCAAGACTCATTAAGCTCCAACCAACACCAATACCTTGTTGAATATTAAAAACTGTGTGATAATATCCACTTGTATAAATATCTCTCATTAACCTATCAATGCTATCAAGTTCATTTCCATAAAGCACTTCTACTTGTTGTTGTATTTGTAACTTTAAAGCTTCAAGCCTCGTTATATGAACCCTTGCACTAGCATTCTCTAACTCTTTCATCCACTTTTGATTTATAGCATTTTCTTTACCATACTTAATATATTCTTCTGCACTCCATTTAAACTCTTCTAGTTCTCTTGTATTTAACAGTTTCTTAGCTTCTAATAAAGATATTCCTTCATTTTCAGCAAATCTGTTATACCATGATAATATATCTTTTTCTATACTATTCATAGCTAATTTGTATTGCTTTTCCAATTCAAGATAATATTTTACACTTTTATTGTTTTGAGTTTCTTCTAATTGTTCAAATCTTTTCCTCCAATAATCTTTATGTTTCATCTATAACACCCTCTTGATTATTAGTAGGAATTAAATCATCATATTCTTTTTGGGTTTCTTCCTGTTTTTTAAGTCTTTCAAGTTCGTCATTAACATCTTCAACCCAAGGATGATTACTAACAATAGTTTCATCTGATATAATTCCAATTGATTTAGAAGCCATATCTATTTTTTCAGACTCATTTATTATCATAGAATGATTAAATGTTATTTGAACTGACTTATAATCATAGCTCTTACTGCTACTTATCTTTAAATACTCACATACAAACCATAGAAGCTCTCTAATTGCTTTTTTAAACTTCTTTTCAGTTTTAGAACATTTAAGGTCCAGTAGTGAATATAAAAATTTAAGTGCTACACCCGATTTATCACCTGTATTTTGGCTTTCGGGATTAACGCCTTGACCAAAGTTAATTATATTCTTTTCTAATCTATCGAGAAGCTCCTTCTTAGCCTCAACTGGTATATTTATCTCTAACTTATCAACTCCACCATTAGCTCCTACTTTAATGGCTTTATAATATCTTACATTATTTGCAAATTCTACTAAATCAGTACCCCCATACTCTTTTAGTATGTATATCGCTTCTTGTACTTCATCTAGGTTATCCGCAAGAGTAGAAATATTATTATCATATATATCAATTAAAGACTTGTAAAAAGTTAAATCAGATACGCTTTTCTCATTATTTTTAAATGGTATAAATGGAACTTTACCCCATCCTTGCTCTTTATTATTTACTTTGAAATGTCCTTCTTTTACATCTGTTAATGTTCCATACTCATTATATAATAGCTCTTGAACAAAGCTATTCCCTCTTTCAATAAAGTAAGTTACATCATTTTCTGTATAATATTCAACTCTTTTTATCTTGTTACCATCTATATCTTCAATGTAGTAGAATCTAATAAATGCAACTAATTCCTTTTGTCTTTTGTTGTCCCACACAGGGATAGCTTCCTCAGAAGGTATTATTACATATTTAAACTCACCTTTTCTGTCAATATATGGATGTAGCCATTCAATACCTTTGTTACTAGCATTGAGATAGAGTTCTGTTATTGTATCATCAAATTCTTCCCCTAACAGGTCATTTAAAAGCTTAGTGAAATTGTCATCATCTGCATTAAAGACTATTGGATTTCCGACACTATAGCCCACTTTCTGGTCAACTAATAACTTATGATAGTTATTAACTGCTTTATTATTAGCCTTAGTAAAATCTACAACCTTAGCACCATCTAAAATATAATATCTTCTTTTATTTTTTATATCAGCATTACCATAATAGTATTCTTCTCCTTCTTGGTACTTCTCTGGTCTATGTTTTAAAATATAATGCTCTATAACATTAATAAGATTAAAAGTACTCTCTTTGTTTAGTTGAGCTTTTATTAAATCCGTTTCACTTATATAAATATTTAACACCTCCTTACTTCAAGAAGCTTATTCCTCCATACTCCATGTCATTTTCTAAGCTATATCTTAGTGCATCTATTAAATGGTTATCTTTGTCTACTGCAATAGGTAAGATATTTCCATTCTTATCCTCTTTATATTTATACTTATTTATTTCATTTTTAAAATTTTGACATCTTGGATGTATTATAATTTCAAGTCCTTGTAAAAACTTGATACCATACTCAATAGAACCAGCTCCTTTTCTTGCTGAAACTGCATTGACTCTTAAATCATTAAATTCAGCTACATCTTTTGGACTTGCATTATCACAAATAACTAAGTCTCTATTTGCTTTTTTACTAACTAAAGGTGCAGCTTCTCTATTTAATAATCCAACCGCTTCTATTTCATCATATATATATAACTTTCTTCTCATCCTATCGTAGTGTGATTTTACATATGCAAATGGGTCGTCTGCAAATCCCCAGTCAATTCCATGTCTAAAATTATCAAATGTACTTTCAATATCTGAAAAATCTTCAACTCTCCAATTCTTAAATATTACAGCACCAAGTACACCCCAATTTCCAAGAGTATAGACTTCATAGTAATATTTATCGCTTTCATTTTCTAAAGCTTTTATATCATCTTCTGCTAAGAATTTATTATCTTTATATGTAGTTTTTAGAATACTTACATTATCTTTTTCTACATACTGTTTATCATCTTCCCATATGTCAAAATACTCTGTGTATAACCAATGGTCTTTAAGTATTGGATTGAAGCTTAGTGTTAGCCTCTTTACCACTTTGGATTTACCTCTAAGTCTCTTATCAAGCTGTTTGACTGCTTTATAATCTGTCTCTGTTGCTTCTTCTACCCATATATCAGTTATTACACCATCTATTGGGGTTATTGATTTTACTTTCTCAACATCATCTAAACCACAAAATAATATTTGCTTATTGTTTAACTTACAGGTTATTATCATATCTGTTTTATTTACTTGAAAATATTCATTTAACTTAAAATTACTGATAGCTTTTGTTATCTCATTTAAACAAGACCTTTTCAAAGTACTTTGAACATTTCTAACGATTAAATAATTCCTGTTTCCCTTAAATACATCTAATACTGTTCTTTGAGCTAAAGAAAAAGATTTACCTGAGGATGAACCACCAAAGTAAATCTGATACCTATTGTTATTATTAAGTTGATGTTTTAAATAGATTGGATTGAATATGTCAGGACTAATCTCTAAGTTAATCTCCATATTCTTCATCACCTACCTTTATTGTAATATTGCCTAGATTGCCACTATGTTCAATATCTCTCTTATCCCTCCATTCAGCTGGTTTTCTATTTTTCAACCAGAATATCTGTGCTGTTGTATCTGGTACCACATGTTTAGTCACTCTTTTAGTTTCTTGACCTTCTTCATATGTTATTTCATCATATTCATAACCTAACGCTCTTTTTAACAAAGCATTTTCAACCTGCCTGTCAATTATTTTTTTTCCCTTTTTTAAGGCATTACAAATATTACTATACTTCTTTTTCCAGTCATATAGTGTTTTGACATTTATTCCAATATTGAGTGCTATTTGTTCATCTGTAAGCCCATCTCTTGCCCATCCTTCAATCTTAATTAATCCTTCTTCTGTTATCCAGTATTCATATTTAGCCATATCACCACCTCATTTTTGTTTGTTTTGGAAATAAAAAAGAACTCTTTTGGAGTTCTTGAGTTAACTTTATATATTACTGTCTACAACTTTCTTTGCTTCTGGATATTTTTCTAAAATTTTCTTAATGATATAGTCATTAAGTTTATTTTCCCCACTTTCAATTATTGGTTTAAAAACAGCATAAGAACCATAAACAACAGTAAATTGTGGTGTACCTATATTACATTCAAATTCTTCTAATAAATCAAACCCTTTTTCAAGGGATTTACTAATTATACCTTTTTGATGACATAGTATCTGAGAATAGTAAAATATCAATATAAACATGTCAAAATTATTGGGTAATTTTTGTTCAAAACGTTTGTAAACATCTAAATAACATCCTAAACTCTTCATATCCTTTTTATCTTCTTTTACACTATCGTTATTAAAATTACTATTGAAAAAGTTTTTGTGCTTCTCAGCTGCTTCTACAAATTTTTTATTACTTTCTTTTACTTCTTCAAATTTTTTTATAACATCCTGTACATCTACAACTATATTTTCTAAATTTTTAGATATATTTAAAAGATTATCTTTAGTATTATCTGATTTAGTCTCTCCTATTAAAGTTAGTATAATCGCTAGAATTGATAATATTATTCCTGATAAAGTTGCTCCAAATGCTATTTGGGAAGCTAATTCTTTATTATCATGACCTATCATTGTAAACAAAACTATTACCAATAATACCAAAATGAATATACAATATCCCATATGTATTTTTACTTTTTCAAAATCTTTTTCTTTATTTCCTATCATTCTATCCCCTCCAAAGTATAAAATTCAACTTCAAAGGTCAATATCCTTCAACAATCGTTCGACAACTACAAAATATATTCATTCTTTTCTAATATATTCTTAGTAAACCAAATTTATCAGCTATATAATTATAAACATCTTCTACATAATCCTTGATAATTGGAATTGATTCTGAACATAAACATATAATAGCATTTATATTTTTATACTCTGGAGCTATTTTATATGGAATATCATTAATGAATCTTTCATATTTATTCATTCCTGACCATCTTATGTTATAATTATGTTTGAAATTATTAACTACTCTTCTTATTTCTTTTATTTGTTCATTATAATGATAGTCTTTTATTATCTCAAGTATCTCATTATATTTTTCTAAGTCATAATACTCACTCTTCATTTTTTCTATTCTTTTTACTACTTTATAATAGCTTATGTCTTCACACTGCTTTCTAAATTTATATTTATTTGAGATATCCTCTTTATATAAATTAAATGCAGCAGCAATTATTTGCGCAACATAATCTTGCACTGAATTGTAAAGTAAAAGACTTGTTTTAGCATATTCTCCCCTTAAAAATATTCTCAAAATATCCTCTTCATTAGTTATCCATTCATCAATATTTATATGTATATCTTTAGATTTTTCGAGATAATAGTTAGCACTTGTAAAATTATAATAAATATCATAAAATCTCTGAAATGCAATATCAAGTTCAATACATCTGTTATGTCCATTATAATATCTTTCCCCTTTAATTAATTCATTTAATTTATTACTAGTGTCTCTTAACAATATGCCTTCCCCCTATCCTCTTTTTATTCCATATTATCATAATATATAAAACATACCTAGAAATTAATATGATTCCTTATTTAAAATAAAAAAAGACTAAGTGGGGGTAACTTAGTCTTTTGAGTTGGGAGTATATATTATTTAAGGGAGCAAGTTCTAGGAATCGAACCTAGATTAAACACCAGTATTCACATGGTGAGTGAGGTTACCAAGCCCCACCCGATTTTTAGACCTCTGAATTAAGATAAAATTGTATGAGATTTTAATCTCAATTCAAATACTTAAAGTGTATCAATAGATTTTGAACATAGTTAGAATTGAACTAACGGCGTCCTCACGCCATGCCTAGTCTGTTCATAGTGACTAGGGCAATCCCTTAACCCTAGCCAATTTAGTTTTGAGAGGGAAATCTTTATTTCCACAATATTATTATCTCACGTTTTTGCCAATAAAAAGTCTCACAATAGTCTCACAATAGTCTCATTTTTAAGCTTTCCATGAAAAAATGGGCAATTCAAACTCCTTTATCTTTGGATATAACATATCCATAATCTTGCAGACTATCCTTTTTCTTATTCTAAAACAATGGCTTCTATCTATGTGCATAGCATTAGACATATAATCCATATTTATTTTTTCATTGTTCATGTACATTTCATTGAAGAACTCTGTTTCAAAGCTATTTAGACTTGTTAATGCACATTCTATAGTTTCTTTTTCAATCTCTAGTGTTTTCTTATCTTCTTTTAATCTATTTAAATCCTCTTCTCTTTTAATAACTTCATTTTCCACACTTGAACTTATATTATAAGTTTCTCCAGTTTTTTCTTCATAACTTTGAGCCTTACATCCACAAAACTCATTTTCTAACTTTTTAATATATATATCTTTTATTCTTATTTGACTCTCTAATTTTTTATAGTTATATAATCTTCCCTCAATCTCTTGGAATAGTGTCTTTTTATTCATACTTCCACACTCCTATCAATTATTTATGTTATAATAATCTTGTATATAAAAGTTTTATATTTTTGACAAGTGGAGTGTGAAAGCACTCCTTTTCTCTTTTTAATTAACTATTTGAAGGTTTCTCCTTTAAAGAGGAAAAGTCTACTCCTGCTTTAACTTACTATTGATAATTGACTGTTTAATAATCTTATTTCTTCTTCAAGAACTGTAGGTAACTTATATTTATCTACTATTTCCAGTACCTTATCTAACTGACAACGCTTTATAGCCTTATAACTTTCTACTCCAAATTCTCGTTTAATTTGATGATATATATCACTATAAACTTTACCTCTTAGAGACTTATTTTTATAAGCCCTACTACCATGTCCTCCAAGTGATTTTGTTGCTACTCTCTTAACTTCCTTAACAATACTCTCACACTCAATATTAAATAATGGAGCATCATCCATAAAATTCTCTAATTTCTCATTAACACTCTCTATTTTAGTCTCTAAGACTTCTTGTTTCTTATCTAGCATAAATATAGCTTGTAACTCCTTTGATGCACTTAAAAGAGGATTATTTAATTCTTTTCTCATAGAGAAATATCCATCAACTATTTTCTCATATTGTTCCCAAGCCTTGTCGTCTTCCAGTATTTTAAGTAGTTTTGAATAACCTCTCTCAGATAACAAGTAAATATTTCTTGATTGATTAAAAGATTGTTTACTATATCCAACATCTTCATAACCTAATCCTTTTGAAGGATTAGCCTTTAAATCACCTAGTCGTTCAGAATGACTCACTTTTAAATCTATAATATCTACATTTGTTTTAAATCTTTTTATGTTATTGTTAATTAACTCATTAACTTTGAATAATTCTCTATTATGTATCTCAGCTATATCCTTTACTAGCATTGCTTTCTTGCCTTTTCCAAACCCACCCTCAATATCATGAAACTTCATTCCCTCAACTTCTAAAGTTCCAAGTACTGTTATTTCTTTATTTATATTTTCATTCATAGTCTATCGCTCCTTTTCTCTTTTGAATAATTCATTTCAATTTATTTACAGTTCTGCAAAATCTATTGTTATTATTAATATCTCATAGTATCCTAACCTTATATCATCTAACCTTAGGAGGATTTTATGGGAGATTTAATAGTTTTCTTAATAAGACTTTGTATTTATTTTTTACTGGCATCTGCTGCACAAAAACTCAATAAGACATATCCATTCAAAAAGCATATCTTTATATGGATTTGTTTAATTTTATTGGTATCGTTTTTTATAGAGTATATTAATAATTTTATTGTGACTTTTATTTAGACTCTTTTCATATAATATCCTCCAGTACAACTTCGACCCTTGGTCTATCACTATAATATTTACTAGCTACAACCTCAACTATCTGTGTATCGTCCTTATAAGCTATCTCATTAAGTGCATCAGCAACAATCTTAACAACATTGTCAATATCGGGTTTCTTGCTGGGTCTTAACACATTATTTCTTTTCTGCTCTTTAACCTTTTTACCGTTACTTTTAGCTATAGAATAATAGCATCTTAAAGTCATTTTTATATAACCTGTAAAATGATACTTAACTTTAGATTGATATAGCCACTTTATAAGATTCTCATAATCTTTAGTTTTCTGCGGAGTATGAGTTCTTTTAGTAACCGAATTAAATCTTGGTCTCTCTTTGCCAACTGGCTCTCCATCTATTACAAGAAAAACTTTCATTACTTCTCCTTAAATTTTTATTTTATTCCTAATTCAACATAACCATTCCCAAGCTTAACAAAATACTCAATCTCTTTGTTTATTTCAATTCCTGTAAATTTTTTATCTTTAAACGACTGTAATATCACTGTATCTCCTGCTCTAAAATCTGCTGTATACTCCACTTCAATTTGTTTTTTATTCTTAATTACATCTTTAAAAGTACTAGAAGCTATCTGCAATTCATGTATCATACAATCACCTCTTTATAAGTCAAAGTAAGTTTATAACATTCTAGTTTCATTCACAAACTTACCTTGACTTTATTTTTATAAATATCTTTCTACTTCCCTATGCAGCCAATTCTCATATGTTGTATCACAATTTGGCAAGTCATTCCATTCAAATATTGTTTAAAAAAATAAGTTTAAACCTTCTTCGACGCTGATATTCATTTTTCTAACATCCCTTCATATTCATACTTACTAAGTATTTTTATAGCTATATCAATAGCTTTATTAATTGAACACTTTTTCTTATTTATTATCTTTTCTACTAATTTAATTATCTGCTCTACATTTGCTAATACCATCTGTCGCTCCTTGAATATATTCAGCTTTCCAACCATTTGGAGTTGATTTATTTTCTCTAGCTAAATAACTAGCATGACTGCAACTAACTTTTATATACTTACTTGCTTCTCTAGCACTCTTAAGAATCTTGACTTCTCCAGTATTTATATTGAAAACTTTTATAGGCTTTCCTGGTCCACCACGCTTTGCGATATTTATTTCCAGTTCCTCATTTTTTATTTTCTCATTTCTAGTTCTTATTGCTCTTAAATTAAACTCATGCATATCCTCTAAATCCATAGTTTTATCTAACAGCTCTCCTGCATCTATCCAAACTTTAGCCATATTCCATTTCCCCCTTTTTATTCAGCTGGCATTTCAAACACTTTTTCTTTGTAGTACTTAACTCCATCTTTATTTATAATGTCAAACTTAGTTCCTGCAATGATAGCCTCTTGTATTCTGTTTAACACCTCAATGGCTCTTCTTTCTGATTTATATTTTCCTATCTCTCTAAAATTCGATTCTCCTTCAAATACTGCATATACTTGCTCTCTATTCACTTCAATTCTATTAACTTTCATTAAATCTAATCTATCTTGACTTCTAATTATTATCATCCCTAGTACCTCCAGTGTTAATCTAAGTTATTTAGCAACAATATTATTACTGCACAAAATCCATTTGCTATTATTCCATTCGTATTTCCTGTTAATAAATTTATTCCTAAAGCAACTAAATTTATTAAGATTGCAATTCTTACAAGCATCTTATTTACTCCTTATTCTTCTTTTTTATAAAATACTCTACACAACTAATACTCTTATTGTTTTCCTTCTCTTTATCGAGTCTTACTGTATAACCTGCCTTTATAAGTAACCTTGCTATTTCTAATCTATCTGTATCATTTAACGACCCATTTTTTTGTGCATATATTTTACTCATTTTGTACCCCCTTTCTAGGAAGCAATAGTATGATATTTACTTCCTAGAAGTTTAATTTAAATTTATTTGAACTTAGCCTTTTGACTTTTCTTGATTATGTCATCTAATTCGTCACTCGTATATTGATTAAATGTTTCATTAAAGTTATGAAAATTAGTTTTTTTAATTTTACTAGGAGCATTAACAACCTTGTTACTAGACTGTTTCTTCTCCTGCCTACTCTTTTTCTTCCTCTCAAATTCATTCTGATACTCTGTAAGTTCTAAACTAGTTTTTACATTTGCTTCTATCCAGTTATTTAAGATTGTCTTTACATATCTATAGTTCTTAACTCCACTCCCTATCGCTTCATCAATAGCCCTTATAATTACATCAACCTCCATTCCATCATCTAGAAAGCCTAGTAACTCTAAAAAGTTGTTTGGAGTAATCACACCTATATATTTTTCAAAGTATTTTTTTATGTAGACAGTTTTATCTTGTTGAGGTTGTTCATTAATAACAATAGTAGTAATATCATTTTCTTTTAAACCTATTTTCTTTTTAATACTATTTTCTTTTATGTTGCCGATTTCCCGACCCCGGTTTTGCCGACTTCCGGTTTCACCGACCTCGGTTTTACCAGCTTCCGGTTTTACCGGAGTCGGGAAATCGGCACACGGTTGGGATTCAGTATTTTCAACATTTTCAGAATTTACACTTTGAGGTGTATCAAAAATATCATATCTATAACCTTTCATTTGACCTTTTTTATCCCTTATTTGTGTCCTAATGACAAAACCTTCTTGCATAAGCTCCTTTAAAGCATTGCTTACTTTTGTCTTACTATCTTTTCTATAACTTATTAATGATTTTGCATAAACTTTATGACTACCTGACCTTTGAAATCTTAGCATCTGAGTAACTACCCCTATAGCTGAATAAGAAAGATTTTTATTATCAAGTATTGTGTTAGGTACTCTTGTAAAAGGGTCATCAAAATTTATATGAAAGTATGTTTCATTATTAAAATCCAATATATCACCTACTCTTGATTTTGCTTTTCATAAGCATTACAAATTATGTCATACTCTTGCTTTGTTAAGTCTTTTATCTCTTTTCCAAACCTCTTGAATACTTTTTCTTTTAGACTTTCTTTATCAACATTTGCACGACCTGCTATACCATAAAGTCTACTTATCTGCTTATCAGTTAAAATTCTATTGTTAGAATTATTTTTAGCTGCTTCTTTTCCGCTTATGGCGTCAAAACTATCATTCTCAGTTATGTTGAGTAACTGAATATACAAATATCTAGTTTGATAGGTTTCTATACCTCCTAATGCTTGTAACTCATTAGAACCCTTCAACTGTAAATCTCTCATTGGAGAAGTAAATACAATCTGTTCTGTTGGGTTTTCTCCATTAATTAGTGTTAGTGTTTCGCAGTCATTTGTAAAGGTCACTATAGGGTATAATTTAGCTTCTTCAAGTAGACCAGTTGCTTGTGGTAGAAAGTCTGCCAACTCAAAATACTTAAAGTTAGCGAACTTATTCTCTCCACTTTTCTTTAGATTTAACTTACTAAACTTGACTCTTACATCCATTAATTTAATATAAATATTATTTACTTCCAATTCCACCATGCTCCATATCTTTTATATTTCTTCTTAAAACTGACATAAAGCCATTTACATAATCTCCATATTCATTTTTCTTTTCATTATCTTTTAAATGCTCTTTAAACTGTTCTAAAGTCCAACCTTTTTCATGTTTTTCTATACAAGATTTTAAAGCTGATATTTCTCCAAACCTTTCATCCAAATCAATTTCATCAACTATAGTAAACTGTGAAAAAAATAATCTATCTCCTAAATCTTTAATTATCTCATTTCTAGTTTTCATTTCTTCCCCCTTGTGCTATAATATAGCTATATTTTTTTTGATTTACCTTTGAATTGAGCCATTGCAGTGGCTCTTTTCTACATTTGAACACTTAATGGTCTATCTGTTTCAAATTCTTCTCTCATTAGTAGTTCTTCCGCTTCTTCTGTATCTTTTTCTATTCTCTTGTACTCTGCATATGCTTCATGCTTAATTCTGTCTTGTTCATCTGTTGTAAGACTTCTATCTGCCCATGCTCTTTGTACTATATCTAAATATATTAAGTATTGTGCTTTTCTGTATTTTTCTATATCTTTGATTAATTCTTGTCTACTTTTCATTTTCCACTCCCCCTATTGATTCAATTTCTGAATTTAACATGAGCAAAATATCCTCATATGCTTCTAATTCTTTTTCATCTGCTCTACACTTATATCCAATTGACTTTTTAAATTCTATCCTCTCATTTAGAGCCTATATCTTATATTCTAAAAATCTTTTAGTTACTTCCATCTTCAATCCTCCTTAAAGTTCAAGTCCTCTTTGCTTACATTCTTCCATGTAACTTATACACTCTATATAAAATTTTGGTGTAGGCACTCTTTTATATTTTTTACAGAATCTTAGAAACCATCTTAGAGTCAATTAAATCACCCCCTTTCTCTTTTTCATTACATCTTTATCCTTCATTACGTTTTTCATTACATATTCTTCAAAAGAAATCAAATCTATTCTATAACATCCTGCGATTTTGATAACTGTATATAGATTTTGTGCTTCTGCTTCCTTTACCATATTTCTTGCTGTTGCATCTGATACTTTTAAGTACTCTCTAAACTCTTTTAATGTAACTAACTTCATTTGTTTAATTCCTTCTCTATCTAAAAACATCTTAATGATGTCCGTTGTATCATCTCTGTTCATTAATTCCTGCACCAAGTCTTTTGTATCTATAAATTGTAATGCCGTACTCATTTTTATCTCACCCTTTCTGTATATGTAGACTTATTATTTAAAGAAAACTTTGCTAAATTCAATTCCTAAAAAATAGAAAATTAAAATTAGAACTGCTCTAAGTAATAATGCTTTTTCTTTATTCTTTATTTTTACCACTCCTATCTTCTAACTAATTCATCTAATGTAACATCTAAATAATTAGCTATTTTTATTAAAGTATCTATAGTTGGATTTTTATTTTCTCCTCTTAAAATTGAATATAAATTCCCTGAATCTACTCCTATTTCTTTTGCTAATTTCCATGCTTTTATGTTTCTATCTCTTAAAATTTTATTTATGTTGTCATTAATTGCCATTAATTTCCTCCTTTGATATAATATATTTGTAGGATAAATCCTATAAATATATAGTTAGGTGGTGCACACATGCTAGACAGTAATTCAAAGAAAATACTATCTTTTTTAAGACTTGATGCAAGCAACAAGCGTCGTGTTACTTCTAATGCAGAACAAATACACGAAAATATTCCCTCTTTATCTTTAAATGAAATCGGAAAATCAATAAAATATTTATCTGAAAATGGATACTTAGATACGATAAATATTCTAGGAGAAGATTATCCAGTTATAAGAGATATAACTAATAAAGGACTTAATTTTGAAGAATTTGAACCTAAAAATCAATCACAAAATATAAATCAAACTTTTAATATTCAGAATATGCAAAACTCTGCTGTTGGTAATACTGGCTCTGTGACTATAAATAATGGTATTGATTTCTCTGATTTGAGAGAATTTATAGATACTAATAAAAACCTTACTCAAGCAGAAAAATATGAAGCCCAAAACATAGTTGATTTAATTGAATCAACATCTGAAAATGATATTCCTTTAAAAAAAGGTTTTTTGTCTAGATTTAGTGATATTTTGAGTAAACATTCTGACTTAGCAGTATTTATAGGTCAAACTCTTGTTAATCAATTTTTAATTAAGTAAATTTATTTTAGTAGTTAGCTATATGTCTAACTACTTTTTTATAATTCTGATAAAAGTCTGCCTTCTCCAGCAACTACTTTATTAAATGCTTCTTCTAAGTTTTCATATTCTTTTCTTAGATAAGCTGGATAATTACCTTTTACATCAGATAGTGAATATGCTAAATCTTTTTGTGTGTCTATAAGAATGTTTATTCTCCATTTTGAAGAATAAAATTCAGCCATTTTTTCTTTATTCAATTTAATCACTCCTTTTCAAAATATTCTGTATTTAATTTTCAAAGTTCTAACCTAACATTGACATTTGATTGTTCTTTTTAAACTTATTAATAAAGTATATTTGTCCCTTACCAGTAATCTTAGGTGTTTTAGTAATACTTGTATGACCATCTGGATGTACTCTTGTACCTTCTTTTGTTTCTATAACTCCTAAATCTACACTTTTTTGAGTTGGTGTATTGTAATCCTCACCTTTGCGTTTTATTAAGTAACCATTATTTCTTAACCAGTCAAATAATCTATTTTGTCCTGTATCAATTCCATTCTGTCTAAGCAATTTTGCTAATTCCCCAACTAGGATTGAATTGTCAGAAGATGCTACCGAATCAGCAAATAATACCTTTGGTTGTTGTAATTGAATTACCTTATCCTTTTCCTCTATTTCTTTACTTTTCTTTTCTATTGTTTTTTGAGCTACTTGTAATGCCCTTGCCATGATTTCATCATCTGACATATTTTCTGTTGTATGTATATATCCACCAGTTTTACGTATTTCTTTTAATATCTTTTTAACTTCTTTTTTAAATTGTTTAGCAATTTGTTTTCTACTTTGCATCAAAACCTCATACAAGCCATCTTCTGTTAAAAACCAAGCACTATAAGCATTGTTTAGAGTGCCTATCTGTATTAATTCTTTTTCTTCTGTTTCGATATTAGATAACATCATCGATACATTGCTATGTTCTATCCATTCAGCTACATCCTTAGCTAAAAATAAAGGTTTTTCTAAAGTTCCATAAATCCTAAATTCTTTGCCTAGTAACTCTTGTTCTTTGATTGTTTGTAAGTTATTCATACTTATCATCCTCTCATACACTTTTCGTGTGATTTGTTTTCAAAAAAAATTTCATCTATATTTACTTCTTTGAAAGCTTTTTTAAATTTCATAAGAAAGTTAAAACTTGGATTTCTAATTCCCAACTCTACTTTTGAATATAGGGTTAGTGTCAGACCTAACATGTTCGCCATTTCTTTTTGAGTCATTCTTTTAGAATTTCTAAAATCTACTAAACTATTATACATTTAATCACCCTCTCGTTTTACACGTTTCGTGTGTTTATATTTATATAATACACCACACATTTCGTGTTGTCAATGTTTTTTTATACTTTTCGTGTAGTATCATTTTTTTCTACACTTTTTGTGTTATTATAAATCAAAAAGGAGTTTTCGAAATGTTTGCAAAAAGATTAAAAGAACTTAGAATAGATGCCAAATTAAAACAGTCTGAATTAGCTCAAAAGTTAGATATATCGCCTAGCACAGTAGGCATGTATGAACAAGGTCGAAGAAGTGCTGACCAAGAAACTTTGTTAAAAATATCGGATTTATTTGATGTATCTATAGATTATTTATTAGGAAAAACAAATGTAAGAAACAATTTATTTATAAATAAAAGTGGCAGAGATTACGATGCTGAAAACTTTAAAACAGAAAAAGAACTTATTGAAAATATGAATCTTGATGAAAGTATGAGAAAAGTTTTTAATGTATTCAGTGAACTAAGTCCAGACGCAAGAGAAAAAGCTTTAAAAGTGGCAGAATTATTTTTATTAGATGAAAAAAATAAAAAATAATCTATTTTAATTTCTAGAAGGTGAAGTTTAATTATGAATTTCGGTCAACGGCTAAAAGAAATGAGAGTTCAAAAAAATTTAACTGGCGAAGAACTTGGTAAAATACTAAATGTAACAAAAGTGGCAATAAGTAATTGGGAAAGTGGTAGAAGATTTCCTAGTCAGGATATATTAATATCAATATCAGATTATTTTGATATATCTCTAGATTTCTTACTATGTAGAGAAAATGAAAAACAAGCTTTTTTTTATAACAAAGTTAATCAAGAAAGCTTAGAAAAAATTATACTTTTATTCAATAAATTAAGTTTTGATTCACAAGAAATACTTTTGAAAACAGCTACTGCTTTTTTTGAAAAAGAAAGTAACACTTCTAAATAAAAAAGAGGATTCAATCCTCTTTTTTATTACTTTTGTACATTTCTTCCACTTTCACTTTATATTCATTGATTTTATTCTCATTCAAATCTTTTAATTCTTTCATAATTGAATTTAATCTTGAAATATCATTATACTTTGACTTCTCCACATACTCTCCCCCTATCACAAGAACTTATGTTCTTATTTTTAGTTAAAAACTCCCAACAATTTTTAATAAAAATTATGTAATTATACCCTTTCATTTCTAGAAATATTTTTAGATTATTCAGAATTGTCTTAGATAATTATCTTACTTACATAATAATACTTTTGATTTGCTAATGCAATAAAAAAAGCGTAATTGTAATAAAAAAATCGAATTTTGTAGATAGTTGGAATTTTTTTCCAATTAAAGGTATTATTAATCGAGTTTTTTATTATATTTTTTTATTAAAGCTTATTTTTATAATATATTTTAAAAATATCTTATATTAACAATAAAAAACTGTGATAGTTAAAATCAAATTTATACTTATCATAGTCTTTTTCTTCTTTTGATTTAAAATTTTTTAAAAACAACAATAATTCTTATACCACTTAGTTAATATAAAACATTCTGTATTTATAGAACACTTGTACGTATTACTACTTTACATACCACATAGTTAATATAAAACGGGAGATATTGTGAAATCAAAGAAAATATTATCGCTCTTTACATACCATATAGTTAATATAAAACTAAATAGCACTATACCAAAAACAAATAAATATTGTAACTTTACATACCACATAGTTAATATAAAACACATATATAAGAATTAAGTTAAAAGAGGTGATTTTGACTTTACATACCACTTAGTTAATATAAAACTTGATTTTTCTCTAGGTTTAATTTATCTATAGTCGTCTTTACATACCACATAGTTAATATAAAACCTGTTGCTTCTGTATTAGTTACTACTCCTTTCGATACTTTACATACCACATAGTTAATATAAAACTTGACTAAGTTACTTTCTAAAACCCTTCCATCTTGCTTTACATACCACATAGTTAATATAAAACGCTATTTTTACATGCAGACGAATTTTTTTTATTGATGCTTTACATACCACATAGTTAATATAAAACACAAATGATATAATATATTTAAAGATAGAAATAAGGCTTTACATACCACATAGTTAATATAAAACGAGAATCAAGTTGAACGGAATCAAAGGTTAAATTTTGCTTTACATACCACATAGTTAATATAAAACTACTCTATTTTCTTTTTAAACTTATCCCAATAAGAAACTTTACATACCACATAGTTAATATAAAACGATTCTCTTGCTACTTTATCGGAAGTTGCTCCAATCTTTACATACCACATAGTTAATATAAAACCTTAACTATGTCGGTAGTTGGTATTAACTCGTTGTACTTTACATACCACATAGTTAATATAAAACTAGATTGAAAAAGTATCTTAAGTTTTTGTAGAGTTACTTTACATACCACATAGTTAATATAAAACCTGAAAAAGAAGTTATAGATGATACTAATAAATTTAGCTTTACATACCACATAGTTAATATAAAACCATTCCACAAATTGTATAACTTATCTTGATTTAAAATCTTTACATACCACATAGTTAATATAAAACAATATATATCCTCCAAATAAGATATTAGTCTACACATCTTTACATACCACATAGTTAATATAAAACCCCAAAATAAATTGGGTATTTCCAATACTTACACCTATACAACTCTCTCAAATTTGCAGTGAACCATGAGTAGTGCAATTGATAACGCTTATCACATCTCCTCAATTCCTTACATTGCAACTGTTAAAGCCTACTTTATCACAAATATCGCTCACTGCAAAATTTCTATATTTTTATTATATCATAAAATTCAAACTATAAAATTAAAATGGAATAATTTATCAATTTAAGAGCACCTACATATTTGTAAGTGCTTACTATATTATCTATTCTAATAATACCTTTTTCTTTTTATTATATTCTTCCTGTGTAATTGCACCTGAGTCTAACAACTCTTTTAGTTTCTTTATTCTATCTAGTGGGTCAATTCCACTATTTCGAATATAATTATTATCATTGTTTTTTTCTTGTCGTAGCTTTTCTTCTTCTTTAGTTTCAACCTCTTCTTCTCGAAAATATATATTTTCAACTTCATCTACATTGTTTCGAATTTTGCTAAAATCTTGAATCTTAAAATGATTCAATATACCACCATCATCTTTTGAATAAAAATCAAAATAGACTGTATCTATTTTAAATTTTTTCACCTCATTAACTATTTCTTTTATAAATTTTTTACACTCACCTAAATCTTTAAATTTTTCGTTTTGCAAACTTAAATCAACAAGCATCCTCCCTCTACCTTCACTGACTTTTAACTCATAACGAGAACCTTTATATTCTTGAGGTATTAATGGTTCTAACTTGGCTTTCAAATATTCTTCACTTATTTCTATACCATATTTTTCTTCTTTTTCTTTTTTCCTTCTTTCATCCTCTTCTCTATTTGCTCTTTGCCATTCTTCTTCTTTAGCTTTTTCCTCTTTCACTCTTTGCTCTTCTCTAATAGCCATCTTCTCTTCTGTATATGGGCTTATATCATCCCAAGCTGCATATAAATATATTGTAAAAATAAGAAACAAATAAGATATAATACACATAGCTCTTTGTTTTTTTCTAACAAAATAAATAATTATTAATGATGCCAAAAGCACTAAACTTCCTGGCATAAACCCTATAAAAATAACTATTCCTAATAACATTAATATTATTGCTACTATTATCGCTGACATAATAAAATCCCCCACAAATTACTCATCTCACTCAATATTATAACATAATTTGGTAAAACAAAAGCACCTACCATTTAAGTAAGTGCTTTCTTATTTGCAGTTTTTACAATTAGATTTATTCATTAATTTAGATTCATTATCATTGTTTATAATAATTAATGTTAAAATTTTTTTATTGTGGTATAATAAAAGCAAGAAGAACTACAATCTATTTGCGGTAGAGTGAAGTTCTATAACTGAAAGTTATTTTTTACGATGATATTTAAAATTTATATCAATCTTTAAGTCACTCTTTGCGGTAGAGTGGCTTTTTACTTTTTTGATTAACTTGCTAATCAAGTAAACTATGTAACTAGCTGTTACACTAGCTAACACATTAAATAAAAAATTATCCATACATACTCACCTCCCTTCTATACGTTGGGAGGATAATCTTTTGTATGAACTCCACTCTATAAATTGTAGATTACATCTTCTTGCTAAAAATATTATAACATATATATTTACATATTTTTCCCATATATTACTTTTTTCATTATAATCACATCCTTTCAATAAAAAACACCTACTATTTAAGTAAGTGTTTTTAGTATTTTTAATTTTAAGCCCATATAGTTAATATAAAACTGCATCTTTTTATCTAAGTGATTTATTAAAACATTTCTTTACATACCACATAGTTAATATAAAACTTAGAATATGAAAGAACTTATCGTATGCCAATATTGCTTTACATACCACATAGTTAATATAAAACTTAACTACATACTGACTTAATATCATAGTTAATATAAAACAAATTGATTTTAAAGAGTTCATATTTAGTAATGATTTCTTTACATACCACATAGTTAATATAAAACTAATTTGTTTGTTTTGTAAATCGTAGGAATGAGTGCCTTTACATACCACATAGTTAATATAAAACCAATTATTAGATTTTAATAAATTAATATAAAAATCTACTTTACATACCACATAGTTAATATAAAACATTACTTCAATCGAAAAATGTCTTCAGGAATATCTACTTTACATACCACATAGTTAATATAAAACCAGGGTAACCTTTGCTTACTATAATTGTTAATTCTTTCTTTACATACCACATAGTTAATATAAAACAGGGGATTCTAATGAAGATGGAAGCCCAAACGAAAGCTTTACATACCACATAGTTAATATAAAACATTAAATTCAACTACATATCCATTTACTTTAAACTTCTTTACATACCACATAGTTAATATAAAACATAATAAAAGTCAGTTAGAGATGTTCATGGAGAACACTTTACATACCACATAGTTAATATAAAACGAAATAACATTTAATAATTTGTGGGCTAATGAAATAACTTTACATACCACATAGTTAATATAAAACTGGAGGAACATTCGTAACACAGAATAAAATACTTCCCTTTACATACCACATAGTTAATATAAAACACCTCAACTTGAGCAAGATATAAAAGATGCTAAAAACTTTACATACCACATAGTTAATATAAAACGTAAAATTAAAAAAATGAAGTTATAACACCATTAATTACTTTACATACCACATAGTTAATATAAAACTAATATTGGAGTTTATATTCCTTACGCTGATTCTTCCTTTACATACCACATAGTTAATATAAAACCTTGCTGGTGTTACTTATGACCTTCCGTATGTTCCCTTTACATACCACATAGTTAATATAAAACGCTTTGCTTGAAAATGAGTATATCAAAAAAGCATTCTTTACATACCACATAGTTAATATAAAACAGAATCAAGTTGAGCAGAATCAAAAGTTAAACTTTGCTTTACATACCACATAGTTAATATAAAACCTTTGTTCAAAATAGTTGGACAAGGCTTTTTTTAATTCTTTACATACCACATAGTTAATATAAAACCCCAAAATAAACTTAGCATTTTCAATACTTACACATATACAACTCTCTTAAATTTGCAGTGAGCGACTAGTAGTGCAATTGATAACACTTATCAAACCTTCTCGATGTCTTATATTTCAACTGTTAAAGCATACTTAAACAGAAAAATCGCACACTGCAAAACTTCTATATTTTTATTATATCATAAATAGATTATTTTTGAATATTTGTAACAATTTATAATTTAATAAAAATAAATATTTTTTAATAAACTCTGAAAATTTTTTTCACTTGTTATAAAATATAATTAAGTAATTAATTCAAATTAACTCAAAGGGTGGTGCTCTTATGGATATTAAGTCAGCTTTCATAAGAAAAAGAAATGAGAAATTTCATGTATATGTGGAGTATGTGGAAGAAGAAACTGGGAAAAAGAAACAAAAAAGTTATGGAAGTTATGAAAAGAAAAAAGAGGCTGAAAAACATTTAATTGAAATAAAATCGACTATAAACAATAATAAGTTTGTTGCTCCAAGCAATATCACTGTAGTTGATAGGTGCATCAAATATTTAGAAGATAAAAAAATAAATTTCTCTCCTAATACATTAAAAAACCGAAGAGATATAATAAAAAATCAAATTCAACCATTTTTTGATGAAATGAAATTAACCGATATTACACCTTCTATATTACAGACTTATATAAATACTATCTACAATAAAACTGCGCTAAACTCTGCAAAAAACATAGTAGGTTTTTTAAAAGCTGTATTAAAAGAAGCATATAGATTGAAAGAAATACAAGAAAATATATGTGAATTTATAATAACACCAAGTAAAAGAGATACTACTACACACAATTTTTACACTAAAGAAGAAGCTAAATCCTTATTAGAAAAATCTAACAATACCATCTTATGTATTCCTATTTATCTCATGTTAACACTTGGATTACGTTTTGGAGAAGCTATAGCTCTTAGATGGTCTGATATAGAACTTGATAAGAAAATTGTACATGTAAATCAAATTCTAGTGTATGTTGATAGTGTTATAAGTTTTAAAGAGCCTAAAACATTAAAATCAAAGAGAACATTATCAGCACCTGATGAATTAATAAGTTTATTAAAAGAAGAAAAGCTAAAACAAAACAAATTAAAATTACAAGGAATATTAAAAAATGAATTAGACCTAATATGTCTAAACTCAAAATTCAAACCTTGGACTCAACCAAATTTTTGTATACCTTTCAAAAGACTATTAAAAAATAATAATCTTCGAGATATAAAGATACATGAATTAAGACATACAAATGCAAGCTTACTTCTTCTAGCTGGAACCAACATAAAAATAATTTCTGAAAGATTAGGACATACAGATATAAAAATAACTATGAATAGATATTCTCACATTTTAGATGAAATGGATAAAGAAGCATCTGAGAATATAAGCAATGTTCTCTTTAAATAATGTTCAGTTTTATGTCAGTTAAATGTCAGTTAACATCATATTTTTCTTAAATATTAGCTAAATGTCAGTTGAATGTCAGTAGCATGTATCTTAGGATATGATAGCAAACAACTGTATTTCACCACTATTTACTATTATATAATAGAATTTATATCTCAAATTTGATATAATACATATGGTAAAATTTTAATTTATAAGACTAAAAGATGACCTACATATATTAAAATTAACAAATTTAAAACTAAGGAGACTTATATGTTAAAGGCAATAAAAGGAAATATAATTTTCACAAAAACTTCAGATGCTTTCACAGTATTTGAAAATAATTACATTATACTGGACAAAGGCAAAGTAATAGGAATCTTTAAAGAAATACCTAAAGAATATAAAAATATAGAAATAATAGATTACACTGATAAACTTATAATACCTGGCATGAATGACCTTCATTGTCATGCATCTCAATTTAAAAATCTAGGAATGGCTATGGATAAAGAACTTCTACCATGGCTTGAAACTTATACATTTCCAGAAGAATCTAATTATGCAGATATAGAATATGCAACAAAAATGTATAGAAAATTTGTGAAAGAAGTTTGGAAATCTGGAACTACAAGAATAACTGTATTTGCTACAGTACATAAGGAAGCTTCTATGAGACTTATGGATATATTCAAAGAAGTTGGACTTGGAGCATACGTTGGTAAAGTAAATATGAATATGAATTGTCCTGACACTTTATTAGAAAATACCTATGATTCTATTTCTGACACAGAAGAAATTATAAACAAATACAATGATACAGATTCTATTGTAAAACCAATCATAACTCCTAGATTTATACCAAGCTGTACAAGTGAACTTTTAAAAGGCCTCGGTGATTTATGTTTAAAATATAATATTCCTATGCAATCACACTTATCTGAAAATCATGATGAAATTGAATGGGTTAAAAGTTTAGAGCCTAAATCTAAATTTTATGGAGATGCCTATAATAGATATAATTTATTTGGTCAGACTCCTACACTAATGGCTCACTGTATTCATTGCTCTCAGGAAGAAATAGATTTAATGAGAGAAAACAATGTTATGGCAGTTCACTGTCCAGCTTCTAACTTTAATGTTGGTAGTGGAGCTATGCCTATTAGAAAATTACTTGATAATAATATTAAATTAGCTCTTGGTTCAGATATAAGTGGTGGGCATACTTTGTCAATATTTAAAGCCATAGTATCTGCAATACAGTTATCTAAATTATATTGGGTAAATTCTGGCAAGAAGTGTAATTTCTTATCCTTATCTGAAGCTTTTTATATTGCAACAAAAAGTGGAGGGAGTTTCTTTGGAAAAGTTGGTAGCTTTGAAGAAGATTATGATTTTGATGCATTAATTATTGATGATTCAGATTTGAATCATGCCAATTATTCTATACTTGAAAGACTTGAAAGATTTATCTATGTTGGTGATGATAGAAATATCATTCATAGATATGTATGCGGAAAATTAGTTGAAGAACCTAGTATAGAATTATAATAAAAATTTTAATCATGTAAAATTTATCCATATAATCTGTTTCATTTATATAACTACTATGAATAAAAGAGTATATTTTTAATCTCAAAACTATAGATTTAAAATATACTCTTTTTAGCTTATTTATAATTTTAGTGAATATAACATATTTTCACTAATATAATTTTCTATAATATAATCTACTCTTTACATTTAGGATTATATATATGTATCTATATATTAAGCCAAGATACTTATAGTTTTATAGAATTAATTAGCTCCTTTTTTGTAATTAATATTAAGCTTTACTTTTATTGTATGATTTACATACACTAAGTATTAAGATTGCACCTATAACTCCAAGAATCATTCTACTTATCAAAAACTCCACTGGCACATCAAATGCAAGATTCCCCATCCTATCTGCAACTTTATTTTCTATTATAGAATTTACAAGACTCTTGCCAGATATAATAGATAATACATTTGAATTTGTTAAAAGAAATGTTATTGGAATAAAAATATATAGTAAGTTTCCATTTATATTTCCAATAAACATACCTACACCTGATACAAATAATACTGATGGTATTAAAATAAGTAGTATTGGTTTTATAAGAGTTTCAAAATTATTAAATTGAAATAATCTAGTGTAAAAAATAAAGCTTATTGCAATTACAACTGTAACTGTTAGAAAATATGCAACCGCTATTGTAATACTTTTTAAGCAAAAATATGTTGTAGGCTTTATCTTAGTTGTCATAGTAATTGTTCTTACTGCTTCTTCTTTTTTTGAAAATATATATGTACAAAACATAAGAACTATAACAAGTAAAAATGGATTTACATCAAGTAAAAAACTAGAATAACTCCATTCTGAAAATGGTGCTGTATCATTTAAACCATAGATTGTCTTTGTCTTAAGTATATTGTAGGAGAACCATCCTGTTATTAATAGTAAAACTAAATAAACCTTAGAGAATAATAATCTCTTCATTTCATATCTTATTATTTTTAAATTATTCAAGATTCAATTCCTCCTCTGTAAGATTACAAGCTTTCAAGAAATCATCATATTTTAATATATTGTACTTGTACTTGTTATACAAATCTTTAAGAATATTTTCAAACTTGTCTTCTCCTAAAATTTCTTCTGCCTTCAAAAATTGTAATGGCATCTTATTATATAGAAGTCTCATAGAATTAGGTGATAGTATATTGAATACATAGTTTTCAGGCAATTTTTCTAAATATTGAGGATTATTCATATAGAAATTTCTGTTAAGCATGTCATTTTCTTTTTTCCAATTATCTATACTTTTTTTACTATATTCTTTTCCATATTCATACTCCATAAATTTATTAGTCACATAATTTGTTATACCTTCTGCTGACCAAGGAGGTACCATTTGGTCAAGTTGCACTATAATTCCCCACCATTGATGGCATATTTCATGTGCCAAGACTTCAGCTCCATTACTGCCTTCTCCTAAATTATCAAATGTATTTGAATTAAATACATTCTCATCCATGTAACTTATATTCTCATATGCTTTTCCTCCAGAGAACATTCCTGATGAAGCTCCTCCTTCCACTATTTTAAGTGGTATAACTTTATAACTATCTAATTCTCCATAATGCTTTGTATAAAAATTTATAGAATCTTTTATGATTTTCTCTGCATTTAGTTTATTTATTTTACTTTCATCTTTTTTATTATAATAAAACTGTGTTTTAATACCACCTGCTTGTATATCTTTTCTCACATAATCTGCAGCTATTATAGTTAATTTTGTTCCCTGTGTATTAAATTTCCATGTACATTCATTATTGTTCTTATCAACTTTTATCTTTTCTGTACTGATGCCACTTGTTATTGGTGTTATACCTGTAGGTAAAGTTATACTACCATGAACCATTGATTCCATTGTATTCATAATATCAATTTTAGGTTTTGGAAATACTGAACTGTTACTTAATATAACCTTCTCTCTACTTATTACATCTCCCATAAGTACATCTTGAAACAGTTGGTCATTTATCAATTTACCACCATATTTAATTTCAATTTTAAGTTTTTTATCTTTAGTTGTGTTTATACTAAATCTATTTGTTGCTTGCTTTTTCTTAGAAATATCAAATTCAGCTTTCTTTCCATTTATCTTGATATATTCAATGTTATATCCAGGATTTAAGTCAAAGTCTAGTTTTTGCTCCTTTCCACTAATATTTTCCATAGTGTATTCTACTTTTCCATCTAAACTTGCTTTTTTAGGATTTATTTTTAAATTAAGAATTGAATCAAGTAGTTTTATATTTTTATTTAACTTTTCCTCAGCTCTAGTGGCCATAACTACACTTGAACCAGACTTCTTATCTGTTACATTTTCCATTTTAATTGGAGGAGAATCATCATAATATGGCTCAAGTGCATATATACTATAAGAACCAGCAATCACTACTATAGTTAAAACTAATAATGGTATCTTCTTTACATTAATCAATATAGATGAAAAAATATTTTTTTCATATTTTCTTGTACACATTACTCCCACTAAATATATTGATATTGAGACGAAGCTCCAAAGTAATCTATTCCAATATAATGTTCTCAGTGATAAAGCATTTCCAAAACTAGAAGAGTAAATAGTAACCTTAGTTTGTACCCAGTCTATAATGTAACTATCTTTTATATTCATAGATAAGAATACTAAAATAAGTATCATAATAAGGCTTAAATCAATACGTCTTGTTATAGAATAAAATCCTGCTGAAAATAAAATGCTAAACAATATAGCTGGTAACATCAAAATCAAATAATTTATCATATAAATATTTAAACTAAAATTTTCACCCATCTTAATAATAGAATATGGAAAACATATAATCATTGAAATTATTACAGCCACTATAGCAGATATAATAATTGAAATTACTCTAGCTAAATTAATACTTTTCGCATCCATAATAGTTTCTATGATGCCATTGGTTTTATTTCTATAGATACTATCCATCTCATATATTGTAAACATCGAAAATAAAACTGTTCCTATTAAAGCTCCTAGTTTTGCTGGCTTAATCAAAGTAGATATGCTTAAACTAAATACTTGCTCCGAACTACCATGTGGCAATACTTTAGACATTTCATATATTATTATTGATATTACTGGAACTAATGCTATTACCAATATAAAAGCCCATGTAATCTTTGAACTAAAAAGTCTCTTTATCTCATCTTTGATAAATTTAATTGATTGCATTACTTTATCTCCTCCTCAGATATCAAAAACATATATGCATCCTCTAATGATGGTTCAACAGGTATTGCAAACTCTGGAAGCTTATGACTTACAATACGATATGAAGTCCCTGTAGTAGTAAGAATGTTTGATGTAACTTTAAACTTATTTTTTTTATTACTATGTATTTCTCCTTTTTTATCTTCATAAACTCCAACATGTCCTTTTGCTTTTTTAATCAACTCTTCAGAACTTCCATCAAACAGTACATTTCCTTTATTTATTACTATCAGTCTATTACATACAGATTGAACATCTTCTATAATATGTGTGGACAATATTACAATTTTATCTCTTGAGTTTTTTGAGAATAAGTTGCGGAAATTTATTCGTTCTTCTGGGTCTAATCCAACTGTAGGTTCATCCAGTATTAGTAGCTCTGGATTTCCCATTATTGCTTGAGCAATTCCAACTCTCTGTTTTTGACCACCTGATAAAGTTCTAATCTTTGAATTTTTCTTCTCTAATAAGTTAGTTTGAGTGATAACCTCTTCTATTATCTTTTCTGTATTCTTATTAATACCTTTTAAAACTGACATGTATTCAAGAAATTGATATACAGTCAGTTCATCATATAATCCAAATTCTTGTGGCAAATATCCTAACTTGCTTTTTAATTCTATTTCACACTGTTGAAGTGGTTTTCCATTTACTACAATCTGACCTGATGTTTGTAATATTCTTGAAGTCAAAAGCTTCATTAAAGTACTTTTTCCTGCTCCATTAGGTCCAAGTAAGCCTATCAAATTTGGACTTTCAAGGCTAATATTTATATCTTTTAATGCTCTCTTTCCTGCCTTATAAGTCATATTTAAATTTTTAACATCAATTTTCATACTTCACTCACCTTTCATTTTTTGATTTCTTATTTACAATTTTTATTATATAAATGAAATATGTAGTTAAGATGTTCTCAATTTGTTTTTTACATGGTAACTAAATATCCTTTATCTATATACTCATCAAAAAATAACCCTATACCAAAAATTTAAATTAACTTTAAAAATTTTAGTATAGAGTTATTTTATTGATAAAATATTTACTACAATTTATCTTCTAATACAACAGGAAATATAGCTGTAAACTTTACACCTTTTGATGTATTTTCAATCTTATATTTGATTCTATGCATATCAAATATAATTTTAATAATATATAATCCCAAACCACTTCCTCCAGATTGTCTACTTCGTGATTTATCTACTCGATAAAATGGATTAAATATATTTTCCATATCAGTTTCACATATAAATGCGTTTGAGTTCTCAACCTCAAGAAACCCACACTCATTATTATTATAAAAATCTATACTTACTAAAGCACCCTTTTCTGAGTGTTTAATTGAATTATTAATAATATTAGAAATAGCTTTTTTCATCAATTTTATATCTACAGAAGAGTATATATTTTTTTCTATATTCTTAATAATATCTATATTCTTATTCGTTGCTAGCATTGAATAGTTTTGTATTGATTGTTGAATTAATGAACTTATATTGATTTCAACTTCATTTAATTTAAATCCTGGTGATTCCATCCTAGAAATATCAAGAATTTCACGTACCATCTCTTCCATAGTTTCTACTACTTTAAATGAGTGCTTTAAATAAGTATCTCTATCTTTGTACATACAAATATTATATATCATTCCTTCAAGTTGACCTTTTATAATAGTAATTGGTGTTTTTAACTCATGAGATACAGCCACAAAGAAAGCTCTTCTACTTATTTCATTCTTTCTCTCTTTTTCAATATCTTCTTGAAGTTTTAAGTTTGCATCTTCAAGATTATTAAGTGTAATTGATAGGTTATATGCAAGTTCATTTAAACTTAACGCAAGAGACCCTATTTCATCACTACTATCTACATCACATCTATCATCTAGACTCATTTGAGCAATTTTTTTTGCAGTTTTACTTATCTTAACAACAGGTTTTGTAATCATACGAGAATAAATAAAAGCAGTTACAAGTGATACTATTAAAATCATTATTGCAACTATTGGTATAAGTTTTAGTAAAATTACAGATACTTCATCAATTGCCTTCAACTTTGGTGTGATAAAGATAACATATTCATCAGAACTATCTTTAAATTTAATATTAGTTGTTATTGTACTTGAATAACTACGTTCTGAAATTTGATTATTATTTAAGTATTTATATAAAAAATTATTTTCATTAAATATACTTTTTTGATTCTTATCTAATGCAGTATTTACATCCTCTTGTTTTTTGTATCTTACATTAGATGGTATCTTTACTACTTCTCCATTTTTAGTTAAACTAATATATACATCGTTTTTGACTATAAAGTCATAAAATTTAAATGCTGAATCTTCATATTTTGTTTTTTCAATATCTTTAGCAAATTTCTCTAAATTTTTTTTTATATCATCTGTTAAATATAACTTATATGTTTTTGGCATTGACATCATGATAAACATATAAATTAATGTACATGATAAAATGAGTATCAATGTTGTACCAAAAAAAACTTTCCTACTCAGACTTTTCTTAATCCAATACATCAACTCTATACCCTACCCCTCTTATTGTTTCTATGTAATCTATATTGAGCTTTTTTCTAAGATTTTTTATATGTGTATCTACAACTCTTTCATCACCTAAAAAATCGTATTTCCAAAGATTATTTATTAAAATTTCCCTAGTAAGCACTCGTCCCTTGTGTTCTATTAATTCTTTTAAAACTTCAAATTCTCTGGCAGTCAATTCAATCTTTTTCCCATTTACAAAAACTTTATATCCTTCAACATCAATATTTATATCTTTATATGATAAAAACTCTCTATTTTCATAACTGTCTTCTTTATCATTAGCTCTCCTTAACACTGCCTCAACTCTTTTAAGTAACACTATTGTGGAAAAAGGCTTTGTTATATAATCATCCACTTTCAATTCAAAACCTTTTACTTGGTCTGTTTCTTCATCTAGTGCTGTAAGTATAATAATTGGAATATTAGATTCATTTCTTATCATTTCACAAACTACAAACCCATCTATCTTTGGCATAAGTATATCTACTAGAATTAAATCAAATTGAGATTTTTTAAACTTTTCAATACCATCAAGACCGTCTTTTGCTGTTATAATAAAGTATCCTGCATTTTCTAAAAATGCTTTTATTATATTTTGTATGTCTATATCATCTTCTATAATTAATATTTTTTTTGACAAATTTATCCCCCATTTCTGTATCTATAAATTTTAGATTGTATATTTAAATTATATCTTATCTTTATGTTTTTAATGTGTAGCATAAAGTCCACAACTTAAATACTTCTCATATTATATATTTGGAAAAATGTAGGGTCAATAGTATAGTCTACTGTAAATTTTTCCATAAATATCTATATATTTTTCTTTATTTTTTATTTATATTAAAATTTTTAATAAATACTAAATTTTATTTGTAAATATCTAGTAATTTTCACATTATTTTTATATAATATATATGTATAAATAATTTTGGAGGTTTTATCTAATGAGTGAATTTAAAAATGTTACTGCACTAAAGAAGGCAAACGTTTATTTTGATGGTAAAGTAAGTAGTAGAGTAATAATATTCCCTAATGGAGAAAGAAAAACTTTAGGATTAATGTTACCTGGAGAATATACTTTTTCTACTAGAGAAGAAGAAATAATGGAAATGCTTGCTGGAAGCATGGATGTAAAGTTACCTGGAAGTAATGAGTTTATAACTTATAAAGAAGGTCAGAAATTTAATGTTCCAAGCGATTCAAGTTTCGATTTAAAAGTTAATGAAGTTGTTGACTACTGTTGCTCATATATAGCTGATTAATAAACATACATATTCTTACATAAAATTAAACACATCTAAAAAGAGCAGTTCAATGAAGAGCTGCTCCTTTTTATATAGTTTTAAATTTAATTTAAATCTGGAACTATTGTATCTAATATCTCATCTAATACGAATAACATTACTTTTATCATAATTGGCATTAATACTGCTAACGCCATAGTTATAAGAATTAAGTCTCTACTCAATGCTACGAATGAGAATAATCCACCTAAAAATAGAATTCCAATAACAAATGCAATGGTCATACTTACAATTAAAAATAATCTTTCTTTATTAAATGGTAAACATTGTTGTCTTAATATTAAAAGTCCACATACTCCAGTTAATATAGCACACATTGTAGAAAATACGCTTGAACTATAACCTAAGTATTCAACTATGTTGTAAACAATAATTACGTTTACTGTCACACATAATGCTCCTGGTAAAGCATTTTTTAATATATTGAGTAAAAAGTTTCCTGAAATTCTACTTTTATTCACTTCAAGAGCTAAGAAGAATGATGGTATACCTACCGTTACAGCTCCAATTAGTGATAATTGTATAGGCACAAATGGATACTGTCTACTAAAGAAGAATAATGTTAATATAGACAAGAAGAATGAAAAAATCGTCTTTACTAAAAATAAAGAAGATGCTCTTTGAATATTATTAATTACCTTTCTTCCTTCCATAACAACTTTTGTCATTGATGCAAAATTAGAGTCCAATAATACTAGATTAGAAACATTTTTAGTAACATCACTTCCAGAAGCCATAGCGATACTACAATCGGCTTCTTTAAGTGCTAGCACATCATTTACACCATCTCCAGTCATAGCTACTGTGTGATTTTGTTTTTTTAATGCTAAAATCATTTGTTTTTTCTGTTGAGGGCTTACCCTTCCAAAAACACTATATTTATCAACTGCTTTATATATATCTTCATCATTTTTAAGTGTTGTTGCATCAATAAAATTACCCGCCGTTTTAAGACCTGCTTTTCTAGCCACTTCACTTACTGTTATTGGATTGTCTCCAGATATAATTTTTATATCTACACCTTCATTATAAAAAAATTCTAATGTTTCTTTAGCTTCATCTCTAATTTTGTCCAATATCAATATAAAAGCTAGTGGTTTTATATCTTCAGGTATATTATTTCCTTCTATATAAGAATTACTATGAGCTAAAACTATTACTCTATTGCCTTTTTTAGAATATCTTTCAACCTCTATTTTAAGTTCTTTATATTTCTCCTTAAAAATAAACTCAAATGCCCCTAGCAAATATGTACCTTTATTTTCAAATGCAACTCCACTGTATTTTCTTTCTGATGAAAATGGAATTAAATTTTTAACTTTATGTGTATCTAAAATATGGTATTTATCTTTTATTGCATTTAGTGTTGCATTATCATCCTTAAGAGCATTACATATATTACCCATTATATCGTCAATATCTACTTCCTCTAGCACTACTACATCATCAACTTGCATTTTACCCTCTGTAATTGTACCTGTTTTATCAAGACATAATGTGTCAACCCTAGCAAGTGTCTCTACACAGTACAATTCTTGCACTAAAGTTTTATGACTTGCAAGCTTTATAGTTCCTACAGCTAATGCAATACTTGTAAGCAATGTCAATCCCTCTGGTATCATTCCATTTACTGCTGCCACAGTTCCCACCACAGATGTCGTTATAGAATCTCCATTTCCAAAATGTTGCTTTGCAAATAATATAATTCCTAGAGGAATAATTATTATACCTACTACTTTTAATATTGTATTTAATGAATTTCTAAGCTGAGAATTATGTTTTCTAGAAACCTTAGCATCATTAGCTATCTTATTTGCATAATTATCTTTTCCTATATTTTCAACTCTCACAAAAGCATCTCCAGAAACTATAAAACTACCAGAATATAAGAAATCACCTTTGCTTTTTACGATAATATCAGATTCTCCTGTAATTAAAGACTCATTTACTTCTAATTTTCCATCTAAAACCTTTGAATCTGCACAAATTTGATTTCCTGTTTTTAAAATCATAATATCATCTAATACCAATTCTTGTACATCAATCTCTTTTTTCTCTTTCTCTCTTATAACAGATACCTTATTTGAAACTATGACAGATAGATTGTCCAATAATCTCTTAGCTCTTATTTCTTGAATTAAACCTATAATAGTATTGATTACAGCAATAAATATAAACAAAGTATTCTTGAAAGAACCAACTGATACTAATAAACATACTAAAATAATATTTATTAGATTAAAAAGTGTAAACACATTATCTTTAAGAATTTGTTTATATGTTTTAGTTTTTCCATTATCAAATACATTAACCAAATTATTATCTATTCTACTTTGAAGTTGTTCACTACTTAATCCCATACTTATATCACAATTATACCTTTTTAAATTAAGTTTATCCATATTCTGCTCCTTTCAACTTAATGATTTTTTTATACTTAAATCTACAAATATATTATAAAATTATCAATTTTTTTATTTTATTATTCTATAGTCTATATAATAAAATATAAATCTAAAGATTTAAATATTATAATTCTTAAGATTTCCTAAATTTTTATAAATTTCGATATATTTTAGTTAAGTTTCTTTTAATCTAAAAAAGTAGATAAAATTGTATCAAAATAAAGTTCTATAATTACTATAAATATTGGTATTATAATCCTTATCCTAACATTCTATATGGATACTAATGTAATTTAAAACTTCAGTGGTAAATACCAATACATAAAAAAGCTATCTAGACTATATTAAGCCAGATAGCTTTTTGTTATAAATACAAATTTCTTTATATTTATATTTGTATTTGCTATTTTTAATTTTTTATCTTTGTGACCATGTAAGTATAGGTTTCTTTACCGCCCTTGCATCATCCACTCTCTTAACTAAAGTATTATGTGGAGCAGTTTTCAATAGTTCTGGTTCTTCTTTCGCCTCTTTAGCAACATTTTTCATAGCTTCTATAAAACTATCTAATGTCTCTATACTTTCACTTTCTGTAGGTTCTATCATAAGTGCTTCATTTATAATAAGAGGAAAATACATTGTTGGAGGATGGTATCCATAATCTAATAGTCTCTTTGCTATATCGATAGTTTTTATATTTGCCTCTCCTCTTGGTAAGCCACCTAATACAAACTCATGTTTACACAAAGTATCTATTGGTAAGACATAATCATCTTTTATACTCTCTTTAATATAATTAGCATTTAAAACTGCCATCTCACTAGCTTCTTTAAGACCATCTCTTCCCATCGTTAATATATATGTGTAAGCTCTTACAAGCACTCCAAAATTACCATAGAAATTTTTAATTTTTCCGATAGATTTTTCTCTATTATAATTTAATACATACTTATCTTCTTGTTTTTCAATTACTGGTATTGGTAAAAAAGGTATCAATTCTTTTTTAACTCCAACAGGACCAGCTCCTGGACCTCCTCCTCCATGAGGAGTAGAAAAAGTCTTATGAAGATTAAGATGCACTACATCAAATCCCATATCTCCAGGTCTTGTTATTCCCATAATAGCATTCATATTTGCACCATCATAGTACAAAAGTCCTCCTGCTTCATGTACAAGATTTGCTATTTCTTTTATATTTTTTTCAAATAGTCCAAGAGTACTTGGGTTAGTAAGCATAAGAGCTGCTACTTCATCACTTAAAACTTCTTTTAACGCTTCTATATCTATAGCTCCTTTTTTATCAGATGCTATCTGAATCACATCAAAGTTTGCCATAGCTGCACTTGCTGGATTTGTTCCATGAGCAGAATCTGGAATTATTACTTTGGTTCTCTTATGGTCCCCTCTATTTTCATGGTATGCTTTTATAATCATAAGCCCTGTAAACTCGCCATGTGAACCCGCTGAAGGTTGTAGTGTAACTTCATCCATACCTGTAATTTCTGCAAGTCTATTTGACAAGTCATACATTAAAGAAAGAGAACCTTGTGCTATGTCTGAAGATTGGTATGGATGCATTCCTGTAAAGTTTGGAAGTGCTGCCATATCTTCATTTATTTTAGGGTTATATTTCATAGTACAAGAACCTAAAGGATAAAAACCTGTATCAACTCCAAAATTTTTATTTGATAATAGGGTATAATGTCTAACCAATTCTAATTCACCAACTTCTGGCAAATTCAACTCACTTTGTCTAACCATACTTTGGTCAATCATATCTTCTACTTTTATATCATCTATATCTAACTTTGGAAGTGAATATGCTTTTCTGCCTTTTTTAGATATATCTATCAACAAACTATTATATTCTTTCATTATAATCCCTCCATTATTCCAACTAACTTATCTATTTCTTCTTTGCTTCTTTTCTCAGTTACACAAAGTAAAGTTGAATTTTTTAATTCTGGATAATTGTGTTCCAAATTATAACCACCTAATATATTTTCTTCTAAAAGCTTATTATTTATTGTTTCTATATTAAAATTCCCTTGTACAGTAAATTCTTTGAAAAATTTCCCTTTGAATATTGGCTTATATTTTCCTGTTTTTATAAGTTTATTATAAGCATAATGTGCTTTTTTCATAGACTGCATGCCAACTTCTTTAAAGCCTTCTTTTCCCATAGTAGACATATATATTGAAGCTACAAGAGCATTTAAGGCTTGATTTGAACATATATTAGAAGTTGCTTTTTCTCTCCTTACATGTTGCTCTCTAGTTTGTAAAGTTAATACATACGCAGTTTTGCCTTCTGTATCTAAACTTTGCCCAACTATTCTCCCTGGCATTTTTCTCATATACTTAGATTTACTAGCTAAAAATCCTACATAAGGTCCTCCAAAGTTCATAGGATTTCCTAGTGATTGAGCTTCTCCAACAACAATATCTGCTCCTATTTCACCTGGTGTCTTTAGAACACCTAATGATATTGGGTCAACACTCATAATTAACATAGCCTTATTTTCATGAGTTATTTTTTCTATTTCTCCCATCTCTTCAATAATTCCAAAAAAGTTAGGAGTCTGTATAAGAACACATGCTGTATCTTTATCTACTGAAGCTCTTAATTTTTCTATATCTGTAGTTCCATATTCATTACAAAAATCAATTTCTACTATTTCACAATCTTTATATTGTAGATAAGTTTTAAGTACTGATAAAGTTTCAGGATGTGTAGTTTTTGATACTACTATTTTACTTTTTCTAGTCTGGTTCATAGCCATTATACATGCTTCTATTGCAGCAGTTGCTCCATCATACATTGATGCATTTGCAATTTCCATGCCAGTAATTTCTGCAATCATAGATTGAAACTCAAATACTACTTGTAAAGTCCCTTGACTTATTTCAGCCTGATATGGAGTATATGCTGTATAAAATTCAGACCTTGAAGTTATATGTTTTATAATTGATGGTATATAGTGGTCATATGCACCAGCTCCAAGGAAACAAGTTAAGTCTTCTAAACTTAAATTTTCTTCCGACAACCTCTTTACTATTTTACTTACTTCTAATTCAGATTTTCCACTTTCCAAATTTAAATCTCTTTTTAACTTTATTTCATCTGGTATATCTGAAAATAATTCATCAACTGAATTTAACCCTACTACCTTTAACATCTTTGATTTATCTTCATTTGTAGCAGGTATATATGAAAATTTATTTTCTTCATTCGATATAGTAGTATCTTTTTTATATTGCTTTTTATAAAAAGGTTTCTTAACTACCATGGCAGGAACAACTTTTTTTCTGATTGCTATACCTATTTCATTTCCTGATTTTGCATATTCAGAATCTATAATTCCCATACCTAAAATCTTTCCTGTTGTTGGAGATGCACATCCTGTTGTTACAAAACCTACTGTTTTGTCACCAATCTTTATATCATATCCATTTCTAGGCATCCCTTTACCTTGCATTTCAAATCCTATTAATTTTCTTTTTGCTCCATTTTCTTTTTCTTCTGATAAGATTGTTTTTCCAATAAAATCTTCTTTATTTGTTTTTACAAAAATGGATAATCCTCCTTCAATTGGAGATATATGTTCATTTATTTCATGACCATATAGAGGGAGAGCTGCTTCAAATCTCAAAGTATCTCTACAACCTAGACCAGCAGGACATATGTCCTCTCCTCCAACCTTTAAAACTTCATTCCAAATTATTTCTGTATGTTCACTTTTACAATATATCTCAAATCCATCTTCTCCAGTATATCCTGTTCTTGAAACTAAACAAATTAAACCACATATTTTTACTGATGGAATTGATTTATAAAATTTTATTGATTTTAAATCTATGTCTGTAATTTTTTGAAGAATTTCTTCTGCCTTAGGCCCTTGAACTGCTAATTGGCTAACTTTATTAGAAACATTTTGTATGTCTACATTGTATCTTTTACTTTGCTTTATTATCCATGCTACATCTTTATCTATATTACCTGCATTTATTACTAATAAATAATCTTCTTCACCAAATTTATATATTAATAAATCGTCGACTACTCCACCATTTTCATAACACATAGGTGTATATATAATGTCATTTATCTTTAATGTGCTTATATCATTTGTAACTAAATTCTGTATAAATTTTTCTGAATCTACTCCTTTTATTTGTACCTCTCCCATATGAGATACATCAAAGATACCTGCACTTTTTCTAACCATTTCATGCTCTTTATTTATTCCTTCATATTCTAAAGGCATCTCCCAACCAGCAAATTCAACAAGTTTTGCTCCAAGCTCTTTGTGTATATTATACAAAGGTACTCTTTTCAATTCATTCATATATAACCCTCCCCATAAATTTAGACCCACTATATTTAAGTAATTTTGATATTATGTCATATACTTTTTCATAAAAAAAAGATATATCAGCATAGAAAATAATCCTAGCCTATATATCCCTGTTTGTATACCTGAAAGATTTAATAATTTAATATTATTTTGCTTCTTCGGTGACTTATAGTGTACTAACCTAAGTCTCTCCAGAGTCCCATCAATTAGCGATATCTTTGCCTGAAAGTTTCTCTAAGAATTGGCATTTTCTTAAATTTCTTCTTCGGCGCCTTTTTATATAAAGGTCTCTCTCGCTAATCTCATTTGGAAATATTTATTTTCATTTTTATTGTATGAATATTTCGATTAAATGTCAACACATTATATTTATTTTTTTTTATGTATTAATTTTTTTGTTAAGTTTTTATTATCAATTATACTACTTTTATAATATTAACTTTTATACGTATATGTTATATATTAATGTAAAATAATATATTTATTTAATTTATTATTAGCATGTCATATAAAACACTAAAAGTAAAGTTATATTGTAATTTACTATATTATGTTAAAGATATATTTATACATACAATAGAATCGTTTGCAACTTTATCTTTGTGAAAAATAAGATTTTTTCTCATTAACAAATTTATATTTATACACACTTTTAAACAGCAAAAAAGCATTAAATATGCTTTCAGGTTATCGACATGGGACTGTCAATATCCTTTTTCAACTAGTTATGTTATAATACAAATAACATTTATTCAGATAATGTGAATGATAGTGTAATATAAAATACAGGAGGAATTTTAATGCTGGCAACGCATATATATTTTAACGGAAATTGTAAGGAGGCGATAGAGTTATATAAGAACACTCTATATGCTGATGTTAAAACACTCATTGAAGATTCCAATTCAAATCTTGTTGTTCATGCAGAACTGACAATTCATGATGAATTGCTCATACTAAATGATTTTGGCAATAGTGATGGAGTTTCAAGGTCTGGAGGATATCAGTTATGCCTCCAATTTGATAACGAAGATGAGCTAAAAAGAGCTTATTCAAACATGGAGTTTGAAAGTATTACAATTAACCCAATACAATCCACAGATTACAGTCCATGCACTGTAAGATTTGAAGATAGATTTGGTGTAAGGTGGGCATTTTGGGTATAGACAATTGTATATTACATGTATCTTCTAATTTGAAAACACTCAATGTGCTTTTATATTTGATTTATTTATCAAAAAATAAAAACGGGATAGCCCACTCCGAAAGCCAGCAACCCCAGTTTTTTTCAGCACAACTAAGTACTGTATAATGCGGATGAAGGGAGTCGAACCCCCACGCCAATGGCGCTAGATCCTAAGTCTAGTGCGTCTGCCAATTCCGCCACATCCGCTTATCACTCTTTTATTTTACTATATTTCGCTATTATTTTCAATAACTTTTTAATATTATCTAAAAACTAACAAAACAATGATAATAAAAGGTGAAATTTATTTATATCCTTATTCTGCAAGTTCTATCTCTGCTTCATCAACTCTCTTACCAATTATTTGAATACCAACAAACACAGCCACTATAGCCAATGGTAACACTATATATATTGGCAGTCCAAAGCCAGCTGGTATATATCCAAATACAATAGTGATTACTGCTGTAAATATAGCATATGGCATTTGAGTATTAACATGGTCTATATGATTACAGCCAGCTCCCATTGAAGAAAGTATTGTTGTATCTGAAATTGGAGAACAATGGTCTCCAAATATTGCACCTGTTAAAACTGCACTTGTACTTACTATTACATAAGACATATCAGGATTTAGTGAGTATGCTAGTGGTATTGCAAGTGGCATAAGTATACCCATTGTTCCATAAGCTGTTCCAGTAGCAAAAGATATTATTGCTCCTAAACCAAATATTAAACTTGGCAATAAGAATGGAGGTAATGAACCTGATAATAAGTGTATTAAAAACTTAGCTGTACCTAATTCTTTTATTACTGAACTTAATGACCATGCAAGTATTAATATTACACCAGTGATTACTAAGCTTTTCATTCCATCTATCCAAACATCAATTGCTTCTGACACTGTAAAAATCTTTTTAACTATAGCCATTATAATAGCAACTAAACTTGCAACAAGTGCAGATTGGAATAATGCTCTAGATGCATCAGATGCACTAAAAGCTTCTTTTATTGCCTCAAAAGAATATGGTGAATTTGTAAATAATTGTATTAAAGCTTTATCTTCACCACCCATTATAGATGTATATCCACTGTAATAGAATGATGCTAGAGCAACTACTATTAATGTCCCTATTGGAATTATAGCATTCCACACACTCAATTTTACTCCATTTTTTGGAGCTAAATCATCTAATTCTTCTACACCTTCATCAAGGTCTGTACCAACTTTTCTGCTTCTAGATTTTATCTCTGCTTTTCTCATTGGTCCAAATTCTTTTAATAATAATGCTGATATTACAATAAATGCTAATATTAATATATTATAAAATCTAAATGGTATTGTATTTAAAAATATACCAAACGCATCAACATCCACACTTATACTTTCAAAAGCATCATGTATTAAACCAACTTCAAGACCTATCCATGTAGATATTATAGCTAATCCAGCAACTGGTGCTGCTGTAGCATCTATTATAAAGGACAATTTTTCTCTTGATATTTTCATTTTATCTGCAACAGGTCTCATCATAGGCCCTACTATTAACGAATTGGCATAATCATCAAAGAATACTAAAAGACCCAAAAACCATGTTATAATTTGTGTACCTTTTGCTGATTTTGCTCTTTTGGCAAGTGCTTCAGCTATAGCCTTAGCTCCTCCCATTTTTGCAACAAGATTTATCACTCCTCCAATTGCTAGAACTTGTAGTATTATACCTGCATTCCACGGGTCTGATAACGATACCAAAGCTCTATCAACTAAATCTAAAAATGCTTGTATAAATGTAGCAAACACATTTATCCCACTAGCTTTAATTATAAAGCTACCAGAAAGAATCCCTATAAGTAAAGAAATTATTACGTTTTTAGTTATAAATGCAAGTATTATAGCAACTAATGGTGGTATTAAAGTTAAGATTCCAAATTTTTCTGCATTCGCTAGTGCAATAGTGTCTATATCTTCCTCCGCAAAAACCATTACTGTTGACATTATAAACATAATTGTCGTCAGAAAAATAATATTAATTTTTTTGTTTTTCATATAAATCTCCCTCTCTTTTTTTGTTTTGTGAATTATACAGGGTATTTGATAAAATAAAAAAAGCCTTAAGTGCTAAACACTCAAGGCTTGAAAATTACAATACATCAATGATATTAAAAATAAATATAATATAATTCCTTAAATGATAGCTCACCACAAATAAACCTGTGACAGTTGTACACATTTTCTATGTACCCCCAGCAATATAATCTTAAAGCATTGATTATAAAACTTCGGCAATATCTCCTTTCCTAATAAATCTCTGTGCTTAACTCATTATTAGTACTGATAGATTATTGCGCCTCTACCCTTCTATTCACTTTTATTAAGTATATTTTGAGTATATATTATTTATTTAAACTTTGCAAGGCAGTTTTTAAAATTCCTTTTTATTTTTTATATAAAATACCATATTTTTCTGATTATATTTAATATACATTTCTACTAATATATGATTATCTTCTAATTTAAAGGACTTTTTATATTATTGTCGAATTATAAAATTAATTGTACTAAGAATAACAAAAAAATTTTATCAATTATATGGAGGAATTACTTTAATGTTACTAATTTACAATGAAAAGACAAACCCTTACTTCAATTTAGCAATGGAAGAATATCTTCTAAAAAATTTTGACGAAGACTTATTTATTTTATGGAGGAATGAACCTTCTATAATTGTTGGAAAAAACCAAAATACACTTTCTGAAATAAATTTAGAATATATAAAAGAAAATTCTATACCTGTTGTTAGAAGACAATCTGGTGGTGGAGCTGTATTTCATGATTTAGGAAATATAAATTTTACATTTATAGCCTGCAATAATAATAGCTTTAGTGATTTCAGAAGATTCACTCAACCAATAATAGATTTACTTAAAACATTAGATGTAAATGCTGAATTTTCTGGAAGAAATGACCTTCTTATAGATGGCAAGAAGTTTTCTGGAAATGCTCAATACAACTACAAAAATAAGGTAATGCATCATGGTACACTGCTATTTTCATCTGAAATAAATGACCTTTCAAAAGCTCTAAAAGTAAAACCTATAAAATTTGAAGGAAAGGGCATAAAATCTGTAAAATCTCGTGTAACTAATATAAGTGAACATCTACAATCTAAAATGGATATTCTAGAATTTAAGAGTGCAATAATGAATTATCTTTCTAAGACTAATACTGATAATACTAACTATTATTTAAGTGAATATGACATCGAGCAAATAGAGAGACTTACTAAGTTAAAATATGAAACATGGGACTGGAACTTTGGTAATTCACCAAAATATACTCTTTCAAATGAATTAAAATATACTGGTGGAAATGTTGAATTTAATCTAAATGTTGATAAAGGTATAATAACTAGTATAAAATTTTTTGGGGATTTTTTTGGAAAATGTGACGTTTCATTTGTGGAAAATGAGCTTGTTGGCACGAAACATGAAGAAAATGCTTTAAGAAATATTTTAAATTCAATTGAAATAAATGATTATTTCTTAGGAGCTGATACTGATATTCTAGTTTCTGGAATCTTAGGTGTTAAATAGAAATACTAAAGATTTTAAAATATTTATAAAATTATGTTTACATATATAAAAAATCATGATAATATTTATAACATAATTAAAAATTGATACTTCTTATCCAGAGTGGTGAAGGGACTGGCCCTATGAAACCCAGCAACCAGTATATTTTTATATACATTGGTGCTAAATCCTGCAGTATTATACTGAAAGATGAGTCTAAATTAGCTTTTAAAGCCTGAGTTTAAACTCAGGCTTATTTTATTTTGCAGTGTGATAAAAGAGGGTATTTTATTTTTAACTAATCAATCATATTCAGGAGGGAATTTATATGAAATTCAAAAAATTATTAAGTTTGTTATTATGTCTAGTTTTTACTTTATCTATAGTTGGATGCTCTAAAGCTAATGATGACAAAAAAATCGTTGTTGGTGCTACTTTAGTACCAGGTGGAGAATTATTAGAAGAATTAAAACCACTTATAGAAGAAAAAGGTTATACTTTGGAAATTAAAAATTTTGATGACTACATACTTCCAAACGAAGCTTTAAATAATGGAGAAATTGATGCAAATCTATTCCAACACGAACCTTATCTAAAAGAAGCTGTTAAAGCTAAAGGATATAAAATAATGGCTGGAAAAAAACTATATGTATGCCCAGCTATCCTTTACTCTTACAAGATAAAATCTATTGATGAATTTAAAAAAGGAGATACAATCGCAATAAGTAACAACCCATCTTCTTGTTCTAAAGACCTTAGATACCTTGAAAGTATCGGACTTTTAACTTTACCTAAAGGTGACGGATTAGTTAGTCCTAAAGATATAATAGAAAATCCAAAAGGCATACAATTCAAAGAATTAGATATTGCTCAGATTCCATCTTCTCTTCCAGATGTAACTGCTGCATTTATAGATACTACTTATGCAGTACCTGCTGGTCTTGATGCTAAGAAAAATGGACTTTATACAGCACCTATAAATGATGAATATGCAAATCTTTTAGCATTTAGAACTGAAGATAAAGATAGTGAAAAAATTAAAGTTCTACAAGATGTTCTTACATCAGACAAAGCAAGAAGTATAATTGAAGAGAAATATAAAGGCATTGTAATTCCTGTTTTTTAGTATAATTTTAATATTATTATTCTAATCTTGTTGAATATTGACTTGTTAAGTGCTACCATTTAAGTAAATCTATGTTTATGGAGGAAAATTACTATGGCTATAGAATTAAAAAAGGGACAAAAAATAAACCTTACAAAAAAAGAAAATAGTGATTTAGGTGAAATCTTAGTTAATTTAAATTGGAATCAAAAAATACAAAAAAAAGGTTTTTTTGGCTCTCTAAAAAGCAGTAATATAGATTTAGATTTAGGTTGCTTGTTTGAAATGAAAAATGGCGTAAAAGGTGCTGTCCAAGCATTAGGTAATTCTTTTGGTAGTTTAGAACATCCACCTTTTGCTCAACTAGATGGAGATGACCGAACAGGTAGCAATACACAAGGAGAAAATATAAGAATAAATGGTAATAAAATAAAAGAAATAAAAAGAATACTTATTTATGCTTTTATCTATGAAGGTGTAGCTAATTGGTCTGAGGCTGATGGAATTGTAACAATTAAACAAAAACAGGATTCAGATTTAGTTGTTAAGCTTGATGAACATAAAAATGGATATAATATGTGTTCAATAGCCTTGATAGAAAATGTAAATGATGAAACATTCAGTGTTGAAAAAGTAATTAAATACTTTAAAGGCCATAAAGAAATGGACAATGAGTTCCATTGGGGCTTAAAATGGGTTGCAGGAAGAAAATAAGTGTTTTATATAAGAGACTGTAAGTAAATTTACTTACAGTCTCTTTTTTAATGAGTATTTACTTGGTAACTATTATAAGCACATTCTTTATCCAGTAGTTCTTCAAATTCTAACATTGGCATTGGTTTATAGAATACATATCCCTGAACTAAATCACACCCAATCTCCTTTAAAAATTCAACTTGCTCATTACATTCAATTCCTTCAGCAACAGTTGTAATATTAAGTTCTTTTAGCATATGTATAATATTTTTTATTACTGTTCTTTCTTTTTCCTTATCTAAACTAGCATTAAAAAACATAGAATCAAGCTTCAAAACATCAAATGGTAAATCTTTTAAAACGCCTAAAGATGAGTACCCTTTTCCAAAGTCATCTAAAGAGCAAGTAAATCCATTTTCATGTAAATCCTGTATAATTTCCAAAAAGTGTTCTTGATTCTCAAAAGCGACACTCTCAGTAAATTCAATTTCTATAGTATTTTGGGGTATATTATATTTCTTTTGTATATTTGAGTACGTTTCCACAAATTTGGTATTATAGAACTGTATTCTAGAGACATTAACTGATATCTGAACAAATGGTTTATTTTCATCTAATCTCTTTCTAATCCATCTACAAACTTCTTCAAAAACATACTTATCTACTAAACCAATAAAAAAATCCTTTTCTAATATTGGAATAAATATTGCAGGGGATATAATACCTTTATCTGGAGTCATCCAACGTACTAAAGCTTCTGCACAACATATTTTTTGATTATGTAAATTAACTTTGGGTTGAAAATAAACTACGAATTCTTTATTTTCAATAGCTTCATGTATTCTACTTTTAATTGTATTTTCTTCAATCATTTTTTTACGAATATTTTCATTATAAAAAGCATAATTAGTACCTGGTTTGTTTTTAACTGTTTTTTGTGCAAAGTTTGCCCGATTTATTAAATCATCTATGTTTAGTTTTTCAATTACATCTTCAATGCAACAAATTCCACTAACAATAGTAATACTATATTTGTTTTTAATTTCATTTGTAATATTAATCAGTTTATCATCTACAACTCGTTGCCTTATTACTAAATCTGATTTATCTACATAACTTCTTAAAGCAATAAATCTATCTGCGATTTCTCTTGCAAATATCTCATATTTTCCAATATCATTCATCATAAGATTAGCATATCGTTTCAGTATCATATCTCCATAATCGTATCCAAATATGTCATTAATGTATTTAAAATTTTCAAAATCAATATAGAATATAGCAAATTTCTTATCTTTATATTTGCGAATATTTTGATTTGCATCTATCTTAAATTTTTCTATAGTATTCGCCCCTGTTAGCTCATCTTTATATGCGATGTTTTTTAAATCTACATTTAACTTCTCCAAACTAATTAATTTTTTATTATATTGTATAATCAATATAATCCATGCTAACATACCTATAATAGATATAATGATTATTAAAGTCATTAGATAATCACTTTTTTCTTTAGAAAAATTTTCTATTTCAAACACTGTACTATTTGCAAGATTAAAAAATTCTTCACTTATATCTAATAAGTGATTATTTTCTTCATTCATCCTTACTTTTTCTATTTCAGTATTTAAATCTTTCCACTTTTTTTCTAGTAAAAATAAGTAATCGTTATATTTTTTGCAATCAGCAATTACCAATCCGTACTTTCCATCCCCTGTAATCAATTCATGTAAAATCCCATCAATATAATTTATTAGCTCGTCATTAGGTTTATTGTTCATCTCTAATTTACTTAAACGCTGACTAGCTCCCCGAACTATACCAACATAATTAATCAGTTTTCCATAGTCACCAATATTATGAATCAATTTAATCGAAATGGAGCTTATAGAAATTAATAAAATAAATAAAACTAAGATAGTTACCTTCAAAACTCTCTTCATAAAATACCCCTATCCTCTATGTTGTTTTTCATGTGTATAATCATTTTTCAAATAAGGTGCATGAAATTCCAATAAAAATTTCTATGCAATTAAAGTATAGAAATTTTTATTTTACATAGTTTATTTTTAGCATTATATCCATTTACAAAAACGTTTTTTATATAAAAATGCTTATTTTCAAATATAGTTTATATTATTTTTAGTGTAACACACAACTTAAAACTATATAATTGCGACAACATACATCTATATAGTTCAATTATATTTAAAAATTATTCTTTTTGTCTAGTGTAACTTTCTATTTTCTTATGTTTTGAATAGATTTATCTTATAATTAAGATTATTATTTAAGCCATAAAAAATCAGCCACTTTAAGTGGCTGATTAAATAAGTAATAGATAAAACATGTTTATTGTAAATAACAGATTTATTTGTTAACTGCTTGTGATGCATCATCTATCATTTTATTTAAAGAAGTTAGACCCCCATCATTCACATACCATGTTGGTGAATCCAGATAGATTATATTATCATTTTTATATGCATCCATAGATTTTATTATATCATTATTTAAAACAGATTTTGCTGTTGAACCTGCTTTTACATCACTACCTGTAGCTATTCCTCTATCTATAACAAACATAACTTCTGGATTTTGTTTAGCTATATACTCAAAAGTTATATTTTGACCGTGACTTGATTCTTTTATATTTTTATCTTTATTTTCAAATCCAAAACTATTATATAATATACTAAATCTTGATTCTTCACCAAAGACACTTAGGTTACCTTCATTTACCATTAGAGTTAAAGCATTTAAATTTTTTTCTGTTACTTTTTTATTTAAAGTCTCTATCTTCTTTTCAATTTTATTAAATTCTTGATTAGCCTTTTCTTCTACTCCAAATATTTTTCCTATTTTATCTATATTATTTTTAACAGAATCCAAATACTTCTTATCATCTTTACTTGTACTTATTGTTGGTGCTATTTTCGATAATTGCTCATAAAAATCTTCTTGTCTTCCATTTATTATAATTAAATCTGGATTTGTTGATTTTATACCTTCTAAATCTGGTTCTTTCAACCCTCCTAAATCTGCATATTTTTCATCTTTATACTTCTCTAAAGATGTTGGTAAACTTGACTTTGGAAGTCCTACTAAACTCTCTCCCACTCCTAATGCATCCATTGTATCTAGAGCCGAATAATCAAATACTACTACCTTCTTAGGCTTTAGCTTTACATCTGTTTCTCCCAAACTATGAGTTATCTTTATAGTATCATTTGGATTATCTGATGTCTTGGATTCATTTTTTTCACCTACACCTAATGCAAACACTGTCACTAATCCTACTATTGCCACTGCGGCTAATATTGCTACTTTTTTATTCATGTCAAATCTCCCTCTTTCTTGTTGATGTCTATTTTAATTTAAATTTTTATAAAGTTCGTTTGTATTTATATAATACTTTAAAAATAAATACAAATTCGATTTCCATTTATATTTTTAATATTGAAGTTCATTTCATAAATATCTTCTAAAACTTTTTCATTGACTATCTCGTCTGTACGACCTACCTTCTCAATTTTTCCATTTTTTAATGCAACTATATTATCTGAATAGCATGATGCAAAATTTATATCATGCATTACTAATACTATAGTCTTATCTAGGTCATCACAAAGGCCTCTAAGCACTTTCATCATTTGAACTGAATGATTCATATCTAAATTATTAAGTGGTTCATCAAGCAATATGTACTCTGTATCTTGGGCTATTACCATTGCTATATATGCCCTTTGTCTTTGACCTCCACTCAACTCATCTAGATATTTATGTTGTATATCAGTTAATTTCATATATTCTATCGCTTCATCGATATACTTCTCATCTTCTTTAGTTAGATTGCCTTCACTATATGGAAATCTTCCAAATCCAACTAATTCTCTTATTGTGAGCCTCAAAGTTATATTATTAGATTGCTTAAGAATAGCTATTTTTTTAGCCAATTCCTTATTAGTGTAACTAACTAAATTTTTTCCTTCTATTATTACCTCGCCACTATCACCTCCTATAAGCCTTGTTACTATTGATAATACAGTACTTTTTCCAGCTCCATTTGGTCCTATAAAAGAAGTTATCTTTCCCTTTTCTATATTAAAAGAAACATCTTCTACGACATTTTTATTCTTATATTTTTTAAATATATTCCTTATTTCTATCATCTATTTGCCCCCTTTAATAATAACTGAATAAAGTAAATTCCTCCTATGAAATTTATTACTACACTCAAAGTGGTATCAAATTTAAATACATGTTGTATAAAAAATTGCCCAATTATTAAAGTAATCATTCCTATCAACATTGACCCCAAAATTAAATATGTATGCTTATACGTTTTAAAAATTTCTCTAGCTATATTGGCAAGTAAAAGCCCTAAAAATGTCATTGGACCAATAAGTGCTGTTGATATTGAAACTAAAATTGCTATCAGTATTATCATTTTTTTAACTACTTTATCAAAATCTACACCTAAATTAACTGCTTGCTCTCTACCTAAAGATAATACATCTAAATACTTTATTTCGTCATATATAAAAGGTATCATAGCAATAATTATTATAAATGCTATTAAAAGTACATTAGTATTTATATTATTTAAACTGACCATTATACTAGTCTGTAAAGCTAGAAATTCATTTGGGTCTATCATTACTTGAATAAATGTTGTTGCACTTTTAAATAATGTTCCAAATACCATACCTACTAGGACTAAAAAGAAAATATTGTTTTTATTTTTTTCAAATAATGTCTTATATAATAACATTGATGCTCCAATCATCACAGTAACATTAATAATAAAATTATAATTTTCATTAGTAATCAAACTGCTAGTTGAACCAAATATGAATACTATTATAGTTTGAATCATTACATATAATGAATCCAAACCTAATACGCTTGGGGTTAATATTTGATTATTTGTAATTGTCTGAAACACTACAGTAGTAAATGCTATACACCCTCCACCTAATATCATAGCGAGTATTTTTGGTATTCTCTGTGATAATGCATAATCGATATTATTCATATCTATCCCATAAATTGTAAAAATAACTATTGATAGTAATAGTAATATACTAATAAAATAAATTTTCTTATTAAGACTAAGCTTCATTTACATTCCTCCTTAGTATCAAATAAAGGAATAGTATACTTCCTATAACTCCAACTGTAAGCCCTATAGATATTTCGTATGGATAAATAACTAGCCTTCCAAAAATATCACATATAAGCACAAATATAGCTCCAAACAAACCAGTATACCATATATTTGACCTTATATTATCACCCATATATAAGGACACAATATTTGGAACTATTAGACCTATAAAAGGTATATTACCAGCTGTAACAACTACACATACTGTGACAAGAGCCACTATTACTAGACCTATATTAACAACCTTCTTATAACTCAACCCTAAGTTTGTTGCAAAATCCACACCCATACCAACAACAGTAAATTTATTTGCATAAATATATGCTAATATTATAAGCGGTATTGTGATATATAATATCTCATAATTTCCTTTAAGTATCATAGAAAAGTCCCCTTGCATCCAAGAACTCACATTTTGACTCAAATCATATTTATATGCAATAAAATCTGTCATAGAACCTATTATATTTCCAAACATTATACCTACTAATGGTACGAAGATTATATTTTTAAATTGTAATTTACTTATTATTTTCATAAACATAAAAGTCCCTATAAGAGAAAATATAAATGCTATTATGGTCTTTGTAAAAATAGACGCAGTTGGTATTAAAATCATACAGATTACTATGCCAAATTGAGCTGCATCTATTGTAGCTCCTGTTGTAGGTGATACAAATTTATTTTTACTTATCTGTTGCATTATAAGACCTGCTATACTCATCCCCACTCCTGCAATCAATATACTTATCAATCTTGGTATTCTGCTCATGATAAATATCATAAGTTTATGCTGATTTTTTGCAAATATATGCATTATATTTATATCTTCAGCTCCTATAAATAAAGAAAAATAAGACAAAATTATTATTCCTATGACTAAATACCTTTTTTTCATTCTCCCTCCTTAAAAACTTTTTTTAATTAAAATGATAATTATTATCATTTTTACTTTTATAGTTTATCAATAATAATTATCATTGTCAATACATATATATATTTGTTTTCTACATAAAAAATGTTACTAGAATTGAAACTTCTAGTAACATTAAAATCCAACTTAATAAAATAAATTATAAATGCTAACTTAAATATGTAGGTATTATTATATTATTTTAGTATATCTTTAAAGAGTCTATAAAAATTACCACTTGAAATTAAATCTATGTCTCTTTTTTTATAACCTCTATTTTCAAGTTCTACTATTATATTATGTGCTGTATATGTACTTTCCAAACCATCTACACTTGGAATACTAGCATTTTCAGTAAAAGAACCAATAGTCTCCGTACCTAAGTAATCACTAAAGTCAAAACCAAAAGATACATGTTCTATACCTATAAGATTTACCATATAGTCTATATGGTTAACTAAGTGTATCAAATCTTGTTTTTGTGGATTACTATTAGTAAATCCTCTAAAACTATTTATTCCTACTAATCCACCTGTCTTTGAAATTTCTTTTAATTGAGCATCTGTAAGGTTTCTTTTAGCATCACATAGACTTCTTGCGTTAGAATGAGAAGCTATTACTGGCTTACTTACAATAGACATCAAATCCCAAAATGACTTCTCATTCAAATGTGATACATCTACTATCATGCCCAATTCTTCCATCTTATTTACTGCTTTTTTCCCTATCTCAGTTAAGCCTCTGTCTTTATCTCCTAAACATCCTGTAGCAAGTTCATTTTGCTCATTCCAAGTTAATGATGCATGTCTTGCTCCGACTTCCTTGTAAAAATAGTCTAGTAAATCTATATTTTTTCCAATATGACTTAATCCTTCTATTCCAATTAAAATATTTATTTTATTTTCACTTATGCCTTTGTTTATATCAGAATATTTTTTTACTATATTTACAATATCTTTCATATCTTCAATTTCATCTTTTATACAGCTTACAATTTGTTTAACCCTTTTTTCAGGTTCTTTATCATATGGAGGGTCTATCCATATTACAAAAATAGCTCCTTCTATATTTGCTCTTTTAAAATTATCAAGATGAATTCTTCTAAATACATCTTTCTCCCCGTTAAGTCTTCTTATTGTTACATCTGCCCAAGTATCTGAATGTCCATCAAAAATCATAACAACCTCCAGTTAAATAAAATCTTTATCAAAATAAACTTTTTAATTCACGAAAAATTATATCAAGGTAAAATTATATTAAAATATTTCCTACTAAAAGACCAAAATAATTACCAACTATGTACCCAAATGTTCCAACTATAAGTATTGGACCTACTAGTTTAGACCAACCCTTTGATATTGCCATAGCTGCTGCTGTTGTAGGTCCTCCAATATTTGCATTAGATGCAAGAATAGCTTCTTCTAAACTAAACTTAAATATTTTGGCAACTATGAATGTAACTAACATGTTTATCAGTACCATTATTCCACAGTATAAAAGTAATAATGGTGATTTTTGAATTATTAATGTTATAGAAGCAGGAACACCTACTACTACAAAGAAGATATAAATTAAAAATGTACCTATCTCTTGTGCTCCTTTTATATCACTAAAGAATTTAGGCATAAATGTAGCAAATAACATAGTCAAAGTAGTTATTATTAAATATTGATTACCAAATAGAGTATTTAACATTGCTAAAAAAGGATTTGATGTTGGTATTATAGCTTTAAACCAAGTTGATAACTCTACAGATACTGCAACAATTATAAATGCACTACCAATAGCTATTGCTATATCTTTTAAAGATATTTCTTTTCTTCCCCAATAGTTCGCTGCTATTGTTTCTCCTTCAGTTACATTAGTACTTTCCATCTCATCTACATGCGGATGTTTAAAATGTTTTCTAAAAAATCCAATTGATGGGATAGCAATTAAAACAAAGAAATATAGTGCCATTAAAAGATTATCTGCTACAACTGTTGCTGAGACTAATTCTCCAGGTGCATTAAATGCGCCTGACATGGCTGCAAAGTTTACATTTCCACCTATATAAGAACCTGTCATCATAGCTGCAACAATATTTAAATCTGGTACTGCATTTTTTAATAGTAAAAATCCAACCATGGCTCCAATCACAGTTCCTACAGAACCTACAAGAAATATTACAAGTAATCTTCCACTTTCTTTCCATATCTTTTTAATGTTACATTGATATAAAAGTAAAGCTATGGCTAAAGGAACAACATATCCCCATACTTGGTCATACACGACAGACTCTACTGGTATGATATTTAGATTTGATAATAGCATAGCTCCTACAAGAGCTATTATTGCTCCTGATATTTTCGATGCCCAATTGTACTTTTGTTCCAAATAAATACTAAATGCTGCCCATCCAGTTATGACTGCCCATAATACCCAAATATTATCAGGACTTACAAAACTCTTCATCTTACCTACCTCCCTATTTCATTAAATTAAAATATCTATATTAATATTCAATATATTGAATATTAATATAATTATAATTCATCTTTTCAGAAAATTCAATATAACAGCAAAAATACATGTATAATAAAACTTTTTTTATTTTATTGTTCTTTAGAAATTATATGTTATAATCATGTCTGAGGGGGTTTGTATCTAATGAATATAGATGTCGGAAGCAAAATTAGAGCTCTTAGAAAATCTAAAAATATCAGTATCTCTACTTTAGCAAAGAACTCAGATTTAAGTACGGGTTTAATAAGTCAAATTGAGCGAAATATGGTTGTTCCGTCAATTGTAGCAATGTGGAAAATATCAAAAGCTCTTGATGTAAATATAGGTTATTTCTTTGATGAGATTGAAAAAGAAGACTCTGATATAATAGTAAAGAAAAATAATAGAAAAAAAATAGTAACTAATGATTCTACAAAATTTTATGAACTTCTTGTTCCCAATTTATCTGGTAAAAAAATAGAATTTTTACTTGTTACACTAGATGGTCATACAAAAAAAAGTAGTGAATTTGTAACACATGAAGGGGAAGAGTGTGGCTATATAATAAAAGGAAAAATGAAGATAATACTTGGAAATAAGGAATATGTATTGGAAGAAGGAGATAGTTTTTATTTTAACAGTACTATTCCACATGTATATGAAAATTATGATGATGATGTATGTATCTCAGTTTGGGCAATGACTCCTCCTTCATTTTAATATATTGAATTCTTACTTGAATATAAATTAATAAAAATCTGAAATAAATTAGTATGACAAATTTTATTCTAATTTATTTCAGATTTTTTATTTTATTAACTATATATATTTCTTATTATATATTAAGCAGACAACTTTCATCTAAAATATTAGATAGTATCTCTTCTGTTCCACTCATTCCATTAAAAATACTCGATATAAATGAATTTTCTGTTTTATTTTTATTTATATCACCATGCTTTAATACATATGCTTTATTTGAAATATTGAGCATACCATAATCCATGACAGAATCTCCAATTGCATAGAAAGACTCTATTTCTAATTCTTTTGTCAAGTATTTTATAGCATTTTCTTTTGAGATTTCTTTTGGTATAAAATAGATTTTTCTGCCACTCACATAAAACTTCCAATGTTTTGATTCCAATATATTTAGATACTCCTTGATTGAATCCAGATTAAATTTTGCAAAGTCCACAACTATATAAAAAAACGTATCTTCTGCAACTTTAAAATTAGTTATTCCTTCTATATTCAGATAATCTTTAAATTTTTCAATCATACTTTCAATGGGTTCATAGCTAGACTTTAATTTATCTATTTCTTCACTCCATGATTTCAATATTTCATTATTTTTAAGTATAATTGCTCCATTTGAAGTTATGCTAAAAGGAAAGTGAATCCCATATTTATTAAATTCTATACGCTTAAATTGCTCTACTGTTCTAGTAGTTGTCGGTATAAACATACCATAATATTGTATTTGCTTTATTAAATTTATAGTATCTAAAGATATATAAGATATTTCTTTTTCTCTATAAATTTCTATATTAGTATATTTCTTATCAGTGTCTAAAAATTTATCAGAGTAAATAATACTCCTGTCTAAGTCTGAAAAAACAATCATTCAGTATTCTCCTGTCTAATATATTTTCTAAATGTCTTTCATATTTTTTATTATTCCACAGCATTTATATGCTTTTAAGTCCATTTGTTCAACTTCAACATTTTTCTCTTTAGCTAATATAAATATGTGCTCTAAAGATTTATCATTTAAGTCTTTAACTAGAATCTTATAAGGAACTCTTCTAAGTAAAACTCTTGTTGTTTCCCCAACGCCTGGTTTGATAAAGTTAATGTCCGTTATGTTATACTTTTCCTTTATATTTAAAACATCAAAATATCCATCTTTTGTTATAATATCACTTTCCCAGTTATCAACTTCAACAGATATGTTCTTAAATTGATTTTTAAAACAACTTTCTATTGTCTCTATATAATTTATAGATTCGTCTTTATCTTTTAAATGTTTATAGAACTTAGCTCCATGAAAATCATCTTTACCAATTAAATCATCTCTTAATACGGTTCTACTTATCAGCCCAGAAACTGTTGAATTTAAACATGCACTTGGTATTAAGAAGTCTTCTCTAATTCCATAAAGCCCTGAATATCCAGCAGGGTCAGCCAATACAGCAAGGGTTGAATCAAAAGTTTTTTTAAATTTGTTACTAAGCTCGTCACATGCCTTTTCAAGTTCTTTTGATATAGTTCCTTTTCCAGTCCAGCCATCTAAAAATTGAATTTTTTCATTTGGATGATTCTTTACTATATATTCAATTGCATTCATATCTATGCCTTTATCTCTTATTATAGAGATTGTATAGTGAGGTAAATTTAGATTATACTTGCTTTTTAGATATCTCTTTGCCAAAATACCAATAGGTGTACCTGCTCTAGCAAGTGAAACTAATACCACATCATTCCCATTTTTTTTAATTATCTTTTCACACATAACTCCTATGGAAAATGCAAGTTTATCTTTATTTTGCCCTAGTTTGTCATGATATAAATTCAGATAATCTTCACTAACTTCATACTCTATTGGTATCATTTCTGAATAATGACTACCATTTTGTATTTTTAATTCTCTCTCTTTATTTCCTTCTTCTTCAATTAAGTTTGATATATCTTTTAATAAAAAGATAACATCCTCCTTAGAATATGTGCTAAAATCTGCCATATAACTCAACTCCTATCTTAAAACTGTGATATATCTTAATCCTCTTTAGCTACAACATACTATAGTCAATTCTTTTATACTCGTATTTTTAATTATATCAATAAATTCCAGATAAGAATTTTTACTTTTATTCAACTCTACAAATAAATAGCATTTAGAAAAATTATGTTTATCTATATTGTAAATATAATTTTGAACATCTATATTATAAAAACTCTTTAACTTAAACTTACTTCTAATAGGATAATTATTTTTCTCAATATCAATAATTGGACTTCTTGTTGTTGAATGATAGTATACATCATATTGATTCTCTTTTTCTTTTGCAAACAACATAGGTATATACATAAATTCTTCAGTACCTAAAAATAGAATCTTTTCATTTTTATTTTTTAAAGATTCTTTATTATCCATAATTATTTTTTTACTTTCTCTCTTTACAATTTCTTTTAATCTAGTTTGTTCTCCTCTGTTAATTCCAAATCTACCTGTATACTTTACATATTTCTTACTTCCAATATAATCTTCTAGGTCAACATTGATGTGATTTACTACTAAGTTTCCTTTATCATTTGAAACAATATGTGAATCAGTAGTAGTATAATTATCATTGTAATTTGAAATAATATCTTCATTTATATCAAAATTAAAGTTTCCTTTAAATAAATATACAAATTCTATCTTACAACTTAGTTCTTTTTCTAAAAGAATAACTTTTCTTAAGTTCTCATCATTCACCCAATTAAGTATAGAACATATAGTATACTTCTTTCTCGGATAAATACTTTGAATCTTCCTAATTATATTCATACAGGTATTAGCTGTAGTAATCTCATCATCAACTAATATTACTTCATCTCCAACTTTGAAATTGCTAAGCATACCAAAGTATAAGTTTTGGTCTGTTGCATGGGAGTGTTCCTCTAAAAATTCTAGATTCTCTAACTCATCAAATGGTTCTCTAGTAGTATGAATAAATTCATATTCTCCACATAAATAATTAAAAAAACTATGTCCAATAGCTGTGCCAGTTTCAGCGAAAGCTATAACAGTACCATTTGATGTTACTTTATTTTTTTCATTATAAATTGTGGCTATTAATTTTCCCAAATTATCCATCTCACTTGGTTTACATGCTATATGCTTACCAAGTTTCTTTGATATAAATAAAAAACGTCTCTTACTATTATTTCTTATTCCTACATCTAAAAAATCATTTAATTCTAAATTTAATGGATTATCAATAATGTCAATCTCACAATTAAAATTTAAGCAATTCTTCATAGTCTACTCCTTTATTTAATACACCATATATTTTAGATAGAATCAATGTTTTTTTAGCCCATAAAAAATGTGGATTTGTTTCATTCATTCTCTCTCCTAACACACCTTTACTCACACCATATTTGCTATTTGTACTATTCAATATATCCAAAGCATCAGTAAAATCTTCATATGATACTGCAGATAGTGCTTGCACAATCTGAATTTGCATTGGATGAATTACTGTTTTTCCAATTAGCCCATGAAATTTATCCAGCAATATTTCTTCTACATACTTACTTCTTATATCCTTATTTGTCATATCAAAAAACTCTGATACTCCTCCACTTATAGGTATATCTAACTCTGGTCTTTGAAGATATGTGATTATATCTAATGTAAATGAAGAACAAATTAAATTATTATATATAGAGAAGTTTTTGTCTCTTCTTATACCATACATACCTAATATATCAGTTATACCTACTCTAATGCTGAGTATTCTTGACTTATGTTTTAAAATAGAATTGTATAAATTCTTAAAACTCAGTTCTTTACTTTCCTTATATATAAATTCCCTTGTCTCTATTATTGGAATAACATACATATCTTGAAGATTCATAGAACTCAAAGCTTCTATACAATTCTCTATTAACTCTGAATTTGCTTTAGGAATTAATATGCCTGTTATAGTATGACTATTTTTAACTATAATATCTTTAATTTTTAATAATTGCTCTACATTTTTTATCCTTACAAAAATTAATGGTATCCCATCTTTGTTTATTATACTTTCATCACTAATATCTTTCAAAATTAATCTAAGATTTTCTATAGCCTCTAACTCTCCATTTACCCCAACAGCATCTTCTAAGCAAATAGCTAATGGTCTAACTCCCTTAACATCCCCTATAATGCTCTTATAAATCATATTATATTGAGTAGCTGGAACGTATAAAAAAGCACCTAGTGCATATTTCAATACATCTTTTTCAGTCTTAGCATTAAAGTCTCCTGGCTCTTTCAAAAAAATTCTCTCCAAATCATCTTTGCAGATATAATCGAAATATTTCAATGTATGGCCTCCTCATATACATAGAAAGGGCCAACTTTATACAAATTAGCCCCTAATATACTACTTATTATAAATTATAGCTGTATTCAATTCTTCCAACCTCTTTGTATTATCCTTAATTAAAACTCTATTGTTTTCTTCTATTCTCATAGTCTCATCTATACCAGACTTAATAGTAGTATACATTTTTTCTAATGTCTCTATTTGAACAGAACTTGTTCCAGCCATTCTAGCTATTTGTGCACTTTGAGTACTTACATTTTGAGCATTTCTAAGCAATAATTCATTAGTCTTATCATCAAGTGCTTTTAGAGATTTTGCTTGCAATTCTTGCTTTTTAAGCAATATAGCTTGAGATAAACATTGCTTAAATACTGGTAAAGTTACAACAAATGCACTGTTTATTTTTCTAATTAAACCATAGTTATTATGTTGCATACCTCTAAGCATAGGTATTGTCTGTATGGCTATATTTTCTGCTATTCTTAAATCGTAGATTCTTTGATTTAACATATCATAAACTTTTAGTAGCTCTTGATAATTAACAACATCCATTTGGTCTCCACTAGTTTCTGATTTTTGTTTAAAGAAAGGTAATATTTCGTTATCCATTTCTTCTATTGCTATTTCTCCAGCAACAATATATTTTTGAAGTTCATTATAAAACTCAAAATTTTCATTTAACATAGAACCTATTTGCTTATTAGAAAGTGCTATATCTCTTTCATATTGTTCAAGTTCAATTTGGATTTTTTCAACTTCTCCTCCCAATGTCTCATATTTTTGAAACATCATTTCAATAGCATTATTAGCTTTTTTGAAAAGTTTTTGAACAAAATTTGGTTCCTTAGTTTCTTGAAAATCATCTAAATCAAACTTGTCCATTATTTTAGTCAAATGAACCAACATTTTAGAGTTTTCTTCATTTCTATTTAGTTTTATTGTATTTAGAAGACTATCAGAAACCCTTGCTACTCCTTCAGATGCTTTTCTACCAAATTGTAAAATTGTATCAGGATTTTCTACTTCTATAAGAGATGTCAATGCTTCAACTTCCTTAGACTTTCTCAGTTCATTTTTTTTATTATTTGTATATTCCATTATATCAAAATTTTCTTCGTCAACAACTGTAGGTAATTTTTCAGTAACCTCTACAGAATTCTTATCTTTTGAAAAACTATTTATATTTATCCCCATCTAAAATCTTCTCCTCTTTCCAAAAATTTTTTTAAGTAAAGGTATCTCATCTTCAAGTGAATTTAATCTAAGGTCATATACCATTTTATCCAATCTGTGCACATCAATCAATTGGTTATTTATAACATTCTCTATATTATTTTCTCCTCCTGGACATAAAATAATAATATCAAACCCAATTTTACTTAGTAAAAGCATAAGAAAAACTATTTCTTTATCAAATACTATACTCTTGTACATATATATAATCAATTTTGGATTTATAAGAGAATAATCAAAGTTATTCATCATATGAACAAACTTCTTATCCATATGAAGTACTGTAAACAGACCTTTTATCTTGTCTTCTCCACTTAGACCATTCAAGAACATGTTTCCTTCTAATAACTCTTCTACTTTTTCTAAAATCATAATTTGTTGATTTAATGTCAAGGTTGAAATAGAATAATCTTTATTATTTAAAATAGAATTTTTATCTATAACACCTTTTGAATTTAGTAAAAAAGACAAACTAAAAGCATCTCTTGTAAATTCTTTTGAAAATTTGTCTATATCTCCATTAAATTCAATAAATGTTGAACTTTCCGAATCTCTTAATAAATCTAAAAATTTTATATATTCATTTTTATCATTATATATTCCATTAATCTTAGAAAGAAAATTTGGAACTTCTACAGTAGCATCATTAAACTTAAATCCTGGTCTTAATTTTAATGGCTGATTCCAGTATATTGATATTTCATCAACAGTTGAACTTAAAAGCAAATTTTTTATTTTTCTATCTTGAAGTTGCCAAGGTTTTATAAATCCTGCATCATTTAATAATTCTTCACTTATACGTTTTGATGCTTCAGCTCCAACAGTAAAAGCTTTTTTTACAGAACCTTTATCTATTTTTTCTCCTAAGATAACCCTTTCTTCAAAAGCAATTTTTTCTTCTATTATATTGGCTTCTTCAAACTCTATCTTGTATTTTTCTAGGTTTAAAATATTTATATTGCTCTTTGAATTTGGGTTAAGATATAAAACATCAAAGCCTGCCAAGTACAATATTAAGAGTAGATAAACTTCATGCTTTTTTATATCCCCATAAAATATTACTTTTGGAGCCTCATTTTTATTTATATCTAAAGCACCGATATAGATTTTTATCCATGCCATTATTTTCACTATAAAATTTTGTTTAACTCTATCATTGGTAAATTCTTTTTCTTCCTCTTTTAGCACTTTATCTATAGCTTTCTTTAATTTATAATCAATCTCATCGAACCCCAAAATATTTATATCCACATCTTCCATGCTATTTCTATATTTTTTAAGTCCATTTTTAAAATAATTTATAATATCAAAATCACTAGGATTTGCTATAGCATCAGTAAATAAAACAATATCTTTTTTACTATCAATATTTTGTTTTGTCTTAAATATCTCAAGATTGTACAAAATCTCATCTTCTAAACCAATATATGAAATAAAATAACTTAGATATCCTTTTGAAGGAGTGTAGTTTCCTCTGTCTGATTGGCTGGAGAATATTTTTTCAAATACCTTTGAGTCACCCATAATTATCCTCCCAATTTAAATGTTTATTTAGAACTGACTCAAAATACATATTTTGAGTCAGTTTGTTATTTTTTTAAAAATTTATTTTATGCAGCCTTTTTTGGTTTTACTAGTCTTATTATACATTTTACAATTTCATTAACTACAACCACACTTGCTGCTACACATAGAACTTTTACCCATGTCATAACATCCATAGCTACAGAGTTAAAGAAATCTTGGAATAGTTGAGTAAATATTACTTGTGCAATTCCTGTTAAAACTATTATTTGTAGTGCTAATTTGTTATGTGTAAAGTTTGGAAAAATACTATCTGCATTAAATTCTCTACAGTTAAACGCATTAAACAATGCACTAAATGCAAACAATGCAAACATTACAGTACCTTTGTGAGCTTCATCAACTCCTAAGAAGTTAAATGTAGATTGTAACATTAGTATTGTTGTTATATAGATTGCATTTAATACTATTGTATATACCATTGATTTAGAAATTATATTAGCTTTTCTATCAACAGGTTTTCTATTTAATACATGGTTTCTAACAGGCTCTAGACCTAATGCTAGTGCTGGTGGACCATCCATAATTATGTTTACCCATAATAATTGTATTGTAGTAAATGGCATCTCTTGTCCCATTACCTGAGATATTATAGCCACTAAAAAGGCAATTACATTTACTGTTAATTGGAATTGAACGAATCTTTGGAAGTTATCATAAATTCCTCTACCCCATTTAATACCCTTTACAATAGTACTAAAACTATCATCAGTTAAAATTATATCTGCTGCGTTTTTAGATACCTCTGTACCAGAGATACCCATTGCTATACCGACATCTGCTTTTGAAAGTGCTGGAGCATCATTTATACCATCACCTGTTACTGCAACAACATCCCCGCTCTTTTGTAAAGCTGAAACTATTCTCATTTTACTATCTGGCTTACTTCTTGCAACTATTGAGATAGTTTGTATCTCTTCTTTTAGCTCTTCATCATCTAAAGTGTCTATATATGAAGCTTCAACTGCTCTCATATTTCCTTTTAATAAACCTAATTCTTCACCTATAGCCCTTGCTGTGTTTATATTATCTCCTGTAAGCATTTTTACAGAAACACCAGCTTTGTTTGCTGTATTTACAGACTCTATAACATCTTTTCTAAGTGGGTCTCTTATACCAACAAAACCACTGAATACTAAATTACTTTCCATTGCACTAACATTCATAGCATCACTTTCAGCAGTTACTGCTGCTTCTTCTTCAGCTTGTGAGATTTCTTTATATGCAAAACCTAGAGTTCTCATTGATTTTATTTGTAATTTTTTTATTTCTTCTAAAATCTCATGTTTTATATTTTCAGTTATTGGAATTATGTCTTTTCCTCTTTGAATATGTGAACATAACTCAAGTAAAACTTCTGGTGCTCCTTTTGATAATAATACATGATTATTATCTTGACCCATGACAGAAGTCATTCTTTTTGAATCAGAAGTAAAAGGATTTTGAGCTACTATACTACAATCTTTTCTAAATTGTCTATAGTCTACATTTTTATAGTATAAAAGTAATGCACATTCAGTAGCACTTCCCAAATATTTAATATCTCCATCGTTATGCTCTATATCAGCTGTAGAGTTTATCATACAGTTTTCTTCAAAATAACTATTTATTTCTTCTTCCGGACTTTCAATATATCTTCCATCAATATATGCAACTTCTACAGTCATTCTATTTTCAGTTAATGTACCAGTTTTATCTGAACATATTACAGAAACAGAACCTATAGTTTCACAAGCTTCTTTTTTAGTAACTAATGCATTTATTTTGGCCATTTTTTGCATTGTTATTGCAAGTGTCATATTTATCATAGTTGGAAGACCTTCTGGTACTGCTGCAACTATTAACGCAACACATACTGTAAATGCCGTTTTGACAGGGTCTATTGATTCTAAAAATGGTAATATTCCAGACATATCTACATTTAATACATTCTTACTTACCATTTGAAAAACCATAAATATAAATAATAATCCTGCTACTGCACTAGAAACTTTAGCTATTAATCCACCTAAATTTCCAAGTTTTATCTGAAGTGGAGTTTGCTCATCTGTATCTGATAAGTTTTGAGCTATTTTACCCATCTCACTGCTATCTCCAATTGAAGTTACAACTAGAGTTCCTCTACCATAAGCGATAAGGGTACCACCAAATACCATATTTATTTGTTTTGCAGGTATTGGTTCTTGTACTACTAATGCTCCTTTAGATTCTATTTCTTCCATAGAAACTACTACATCACACTTTTTAGATACATCATCAGATTCCCCAGTTAGCATATCTTCTCTAACTTTAAGATTTATAGTCTCTATAAGTCTACCATCAGCAGGTACCATGTCACCAGTTTCGATATATACTATATCTCCTGGTACCAATTCACTTTTAGAGACTTGATGTACTTCTCCATCTCTTAATACTTTAACTTCTATGTTTTCAGTCAACTTAGAAAGTGCATCTGCTGCTTTCTTAGAACGACCTTCTGTAATCATACCTATTGCTATACCTATTGCTATAGCTCCTACTATCCCTATTGCATCATGAGTTTCTCCAATTACTGCACTTACTACTGCTGCAATAATCAAAATAACTATCATTGGTTCGCTTAAACTGTCTTTTAAATCATCCCAAAAGCTTCCTTCTTCTTTTGGTGTAAACTCATTTAAACCATACTTTTCTCTTCTTTTTTTGACTTCTGATTCTGATAAACCTTTTTCAGGGTTAACAGATAAGTCCTCTATTACCTCTTCTTTATCTACATTATAATATTTGATATCATTATTAAATTCCATATGCACACTCAATCCTGTCTAAATTTTGCATTACTTCCTTAAGACCTGCATCCTTTGTTCCTTCACCTATTGCTTTAAATTGCCAACTTCCATCTTTTCTATATATAGCTCCTACTATAAGAGTCGTTTTCTCAGAATAGTTATCAGATAGATTATATTTAGCTATTTCTTTCTTATTGCTTTGGTCTTCAACTCTTATATAGGCATTTTCTATCATACCAAAGTGTTGTTTTCTATCCACACAATTATATATATTTACTACAAACAATAATTTGTGAATACTTGATGGAACCTTATCCAAATTAACTAGGATTTGTTCATCATCGCCTGTACCTTCACCAGTTAAATTGTCTCCTGTATGCAATATTGACTTACAGGCACTTTTTAGATTTCCAAAATAAATCAAATCTTTTATTCCACTTAATTTTCCTTCTTGATTAAGCATAAATACAGATGCATCACAATCTATATCAGCTTGTCCTCCACCAAATAGAGATTTAAAAAATCCTCCACCTGTTTGTTGCACAGGGTCCCATCCCAAACCTACAAGTATATTACTCAGTCCAGGGTTCGATTTTTTTAAATCTATTTTATCACCTTTTGATAAATTAATCGACATACTAAACCTCCACAAAATTTTATATAATATAACCTATACATTATTTGTATAGGTTATTTATATTTAATATATTATGTTACTCAAATTAAACATTTAATCCATAATTTCTACAAAGTGCTTCTAAACCACCTTCAAAACCTGCTCCAACTGCATTAAACTTCCATTCTCCATTATACTTATATATCTCACATACTGTAATTGCAGTTTCTATACTAAATTCTTCACCCAAGTCATATCTTAATATTTCTTCATCATTTTCAGAATTTAAAACTCTTATATATGAATTACTTACTTGTCCAAAATTTTGTCTTCTTTCAGCAGCTTCATATATTGTAACTGTTACAGCTATCTTTTGAATATGCTTTGGCATTACATCTAAATTTACTAGTATTTCTTCGTCATCTCCATCGCCTTCACCAGTTCTATTATCACCTAAATGTTCAATTGCTCCAGATGTATGTTTTAAGTTATTATAGAATATAAAGTCTTCATCTTTTTCAACTCTTTGTGATTCTCCTACCATGAAAACACTTACATCTAGGTCATAATCATATCCACTATCAAATGAATTTGTATCCCAACCTAGCCCAAGTTTTATATTTTTAAGACCTGGATTTCCTTTAGTTAAATCAATTTTTTGTCCTTTTTTTAATACTATAGCCATGGAAAATACCCCCTCTAGTTTATTATTATATTTGAAATTATAAGTTTATTCCAAAGTTTCCACATAGTGCAGCAAGACCACCTTCAAAACCAGAGCCTAGTGCATTAAACTTCCATTCTCCATTATGCTTATATATTTCAGCTACTACTATAGCTGTTTCTATACTAAAATCTTCTCCTAGTTCATACTTTATTAATTCTTCGTTTGTATCTTTATCTACTATTCTTATATAAGAATTAATTACTTGTCCAAAATTCTGTTTTCTTTCTGTTGCATCATGAATTGTAACTGTAAAAGAAATCTTGCTTATTTCTCCAGGAATCTTAGATAAATCAACAACTATTTGTTCATCATCTCCATCACCTTCACCAGTTCTGTTATCTCCTAGATGTTCAACTGCTCCAGATGTATGTTTTAAATTATTGTAAAATACAAAATCTCCATCATTAGTAACACTTCCACTTGCTCCTGTTAAAAACGCTGCTGTATCTAAATCAAAGTCAAATCCACCATCATACTTGTTAGTATCCCATCCTAAACCTACTAAAATATTTTTAAGGCCTGGATTTCCTTTAGTTAAATCAACCTTTTGGCCTTTTGATAATGTTATACCCATAATTTATCGCTCCCTTGTTAATTTTAGCTAAACAAATCTTGCTAATTATTTATCTTTTTCTTTAATCATATTATATCATTTTTTATTCATTTGTGAAGAAAACTTACTTGATATTTTTAAAATATAATTAAAAAAATGTTTATATTTCTTACTTTTTACATAGATTTTACATACTCTACTAAATATGTAAAATCTATGTTTAATATGTAATTATATATCATTTGTATGAACAAGTACATATTTTATTTTGAAACTACAAAATTCTTGTACTATATTGTTTTAAGTTGTTTTATAATAGATTATATCATATTATTTTATAGGAGAAAAAATATGCTTTGTACTATTAAACCATTAAAGATATTAATAAAAAAATCACATGAACCTATAATTGAATTTATGTCTAACATGCCATATACAAACAAAAGCTCTTCATATATTAAGGAGGTCTACTTTACACGATATATAGGTGTTGATAATTCAATTGATAAGTACATAGAAAAAATTAAAAAGATAGACAATTATTTTTTTAATAATCCACCAATTCCTTATATTAGATTGAGTAACTTAAATATGAGTTTTAACAAATCACAAACAGATAATATGCTTAAAATTTTTGATACTTATGATAAATCTAAATTTAACAGTTGGAATTTATATAATATTGACTTTCCATGCAAGATAGAAAATGATACTTTAGATTGGACTAAAAAGATTGCATTTAAAAATACATTAGATTTATTTGATAAGAGTATGCCAAATTCAACACCTTCTATTGTTAAAAATTTTGCTGTTAAACTTTTGTGTTGGATAGAATACTTTCTACCTAATTTATTTTATAACAAAATAAAAACTACTATCTCACCAAAAATAGTATACTTTGGAAATATCAAAAGACAAGAACTTTTTTTCTTATATTTTTTATCACAACTTGGATGTGATATTTTATATTTAAATCCATATAAAGATATTCTTGATTTATATCCTGAATGTTCAAATTTTTCTACTCTATTTGAACTTTCTAAAAAAAGCACAGATATATTAGAAATACCTTTTGAAAAATCTGTTTCCAATATAAACTATAAAGAAAATACCAATAAAACTTACACTTCTACAGATAAACCTAACTCTGAAAATACTTTTATTAACATAAAACATACACCTAAAAAACCTATACAAAATAAGGAAATGGAACTTTCTTATGAAGAACTTGCAAAATTATCATCTTCTGTTGTTATGATTGTTGTGTGTAATAATGAAAATAAGCCATTTAAGAGTGGTTCTGGGGTAGTAATAAATAATGAAGGTTATATACTCACAAATCTTCATGTAGTTAATGATGGGTACTCATTTTTAGTTAGATTTGAAAATGATGATAATGTTTATACCTCTTACCAAATTATAAAGTATCATACAGATTATGATTTAGCTGTAATAAAGGTTGATAGAAAATGTAAGCCAATACCCATTAATATTAGTAAAAAGCCTTTAAGAGGTCAAAAAATAGTTGCAATTGGAAGCCCTTTAGGTCTTTTCAATACAGTTTCAGATGGAATTATATCAGCTTTTCGTGATTTTGAAACAGTTCAAATGATACAATTTACAGCTCCAATCTCTAGTGGTAGTTCAGGTGGAGCACTTTTAGATATGTTTGGAAATTTACTAGGTTTGATTTCTGCTGGTTATGATGATGGCCAAAACTTAAATTTAGCAGTAGAAAGTAATCTTGTCAAAATGTTTGCCAATAATTTTATTGAAATAATAAAATAAATGTATCCATATAAATTTTTAATAAAATAGCCAGAACTAAATTCCTGATATATATTATTATCAAGAACTTAGTTCTGGCTATTCTAAAATGCAATACATTAAGGAAAATATAATACACGACTAGTATTTAATATTTTTGTCTTCTATAAATAATTGATACCAAAGACAAAATATGAACATAGTCCATATTTTTCTCGAGTTATCTCTATGCCCTTTAAAATGGTTATCTAAAAGATTTATTGCATATTTTTTATCTATAAAATCATCTACATTTGAATTAGAAATAGTTTCTTTTACAACTTCTCCTAAAGAATCTTTTAACCAAACTCTTATCGGTGTTGGAAATCCTAATTTTCGTCTTTGGATAACATGTTCTGGCACTATATCTCTAAATGATTCTCTAAGTAAGACTTTTGTATTATTCTTCATTATCTTTTGCTCCATTCTCAAGTTCTTTGCTACATCAAATACATCTTTATATAAAAATGGAGCTCTAAGTTCAAGTTGTTCACATTTAGAAAGTTTACTCATTTTTTGAAGTATATCACCCTGAAGCCATGTATTCATATCTATATGCTGCATCTTACTTATATAATCATAGTTATTCTTCTGTGCATCTCTATACAAATTAGACAACAAATACTCATATATATTCTTCTCTTTATATTTAGAAAAGAAATTTTTTACTTCACTATTTTCAAAAATTTTTGCATTTCCTATATATCTTTTCTCTAGTGGTGTTGTAGCTCTATAAAAGTAATTTTTTCCTTTCATATTGGGCATAAGTTCGGAAACTCTTCCTAATAAACTTTTAACATAAGTAGGTGAATTTACAATGGATTTCATATTATTATATTCTTTATATATATTATATCCTCCAAATAATTCATCTGCACCTTCTCCAGACAATGCTACTTCAACATGTTTACTTGCTTCTTTGATTAGAAAATAAAGTCCTACTTCTGAAGGGTCTGCCACAGGGTCATCCAAAGAATAAACTATTTTTGGCAATGCTTTTATATATTCATCTTGTGTTATATTAATCTGGATATTTTCTATACCTAATTTATCAGCCGTTTTCTTTGCTATTTCCAACTCACTATATCCCTTGACATTAAATCCTACAGAAAAAGATTTTATATTTGGATTAATTTGTGAAGCTAAAGTAGTTATAATGGATGAATCTATACCACTAGATAAAAATGTTCCAATTGCTCTATTACCTGTCATATGACTTTTTACTGAATCCACTAGCACATTTCTTACATCTTCTTCACTTACATCTTTATTCCCTAAATGATTTTTAGTGTAAAAAAATTTTGTACTACTTCTAAATTCAAGTTTGTTATATCTCTTTAAAGATAATATGCCATTTTCCACTCTAAAAAAATGACCTGCTGGTATCAACCTTATTCCTTGTATCATAGTATCTTCAGGAAGTACATATTGAAATGAAAAATAACTTTGTAAACTTCTTTCATTTATATTTAAATTTTTCATATATTCAAGCATAAATTTATACTCTGAAGCAAAAAGTATTGCTTTTTCATTATTTATATAATAAAGTGGCTTTATTCCAAATAAATCTCTTGCTCCAAATATACTTTCACTTGCTTTATCATATATTATAAAGCTAAACATACCTTTTATCTTATGTACACAATTCTTACCAAACTCTATATAAGATGCCAATAAGATTTCAATATCATCATCTGTAGTAAAAGTATGCCCTTTTTCAATTAATTCTGCTTTTATTTCGTTACAATTATATATACTTCCATTAAAAACAATAACTTTTCCATCTTTTTCAAATGGTTTATTCCCACAAATAACATCTATTACATTGAATCTCTCAAAATCAAAAGTTTTTTCATCATTTTTTAATTTTTCTCTACTATCGAGATTCACATTATTAATATTATTTATAGACTCTTTTTTTTTAAGTTTAATATCTTCTTTTTTAGATATATCTCCTTTATAATAAATTGAAATATTGCCATCCATACTATCAAAATTCCTTCCTATCTTTTAGTCTTGTTCTATATCTCATAGTTTTGTCTTTCGATTTAAAACTTATTCAATTTAAAAGAAAATTACTATCAAATTTTTATAAATTATTTGCTAATCTTTCATATTTTTTTTATTTCTAGAAATACTATATTAGGAGGTGATTTTTATGAAGAAAAAAATGTTAATACCAGTTATTATGTCTTTATTTATAATTTCACAGTGTATCACTTCATTTGCTTTTACACCTGAAAACAATAAGTTTAAGGTTAAACCATTACCTTATGCATATGATGCACTTGAACCTTATATAGATAAAGAAACTATGAAATTGCATCATGATAAACACTATCAAGCTTATGTTGATAAATTAAATGCTGCTCTTGAAAAATATCCTGAGCTTTACAATTATTCTTTATGTGAATTATTGCAAAATTTAGACTCTTTGCCTAAAGATATTGTTACAACAGTAAGAAACAATGCAGGAGGTGCTTACAATCATAAATTCTTTTTTGATATCATGACTCCTGAAAAAACTATACCTTCTGAATCTTTAAAAGAAGCTATTGATAGAGACTTTGGTTCTTTTGAAAAATTTAAAGAAGAATTCAAAAAAGCTTCTTTAGATGTTTTTGGTTCTGGTTGGGCTTGGCTTGTAGCTACTAAGGATGGTAAATTATCTATTATAACTACTCCAAACCAAGATAGCCCTATAAGTAAAAACTTGACACCTATAATAGGGCTTGATGTTTGGGAACATGCTTACTATTTAAAATATCAAAATAGAAGAAATGAATACATTGACAACTGGTTTAATGTAGTAAATTGGAATGGGGCTTTAGAAAACTATAAAAATTTAAAATCTCAAGATTAATTAAATATTAAAATCCTTTTGAAAAAAACTTATGTTTGCTATATAATAGAATAAAAGATAGTCTAAATTTACCAATATTATGTTTATAGTGACGATTCAGGAGGATTTTTATATGATAAAAGAAACACATGAAAGGGGAGGATATATATTTGCACTTTTGATACTCCCCTTTATAAACAATATATATCTAGTAAAATACGATATTACATATAAAATAGTATTAATTATAGTTTATATTTATTTTGCATATTTAGGCTCTTTGTTTCCAGATATAGATATGCGGGGCTCTCACATAAGTAAAAAATTTATATTGATATACAAATTATTTGGAAGCAGGTTTAGACATAGAGGATTTACCCATAGCCTAATTGCTTTATTGCTTCTTTATAGTTTTTTTAAATCTCTAACAATCTTTACTCACAATAATATAGTTTTCTCATGTTTGTCTAGTGGATTTATAATAGGATATCTATCTCACCTATGCCTTGACCTTATTACTAAAGAAGGTATTGAACTGTTTTATCCCATTACTATAAACATTTCTCTACTCCCTATAAAAACTAACTCAAAAACAGAAAAATTTATATCTAAACTCTTAAATTTTATAGTTATTTTTTTGATTGGATATCAATTTTATATTTTACTATAGTTACATTCTATGACTCACATTTATTCTAATATCTCTTAAAAAGATATTGTACCCTATAAACAAAAAAATAAAAAGTATCTTAAAATAATGATTTAGAAGTTAATCATTTTTTTAATACTTTTTATTTTTTAGAAAACTAAATCTTTCTATTATCTCTGTCATTGTTGTGTTTTTTATGATGGAATTCATAATTGTGATTTTCAAGGTTTTTATTGACTCTATTTCCAATCTTCCATGATAAAAATACCAATAGTATAAATGATGCTATCTTTAAAGGACTTGTTATAAATCCTTCTATATCACTTGCCACATAGCTTATTACTATAAACATTACAAATTTGCCTGCCAGCATTGCTGGAACAAAATCTTTTATATCTTTTTTACCAAAGGCTGATGCAATAGTAACTAAACAACCAGGCATAAATGGACAGGCATATGCTATAAACAATAACTTAAATCCCTGTTTATCCATCCAACTTATCGCTCTTTCAGTTTTACTATTTCTCAACTTATTAAAAAGCTTACTGTCATTAAATCTGCTTATTAATAAAAATAATGAGGTTGTCCCAAGTCCTGAGCCAATCCATGATAACAAACATCCAAGAAATAACCCTTGTATTGCAGCATTTGCTGTAACTATAGCAACAAGTGGTAGGGCTGGTATAAAGCTTTCTATAAATGCACTTAACAAACCAATTATTGTAGCTAATACCCAATAGTTTTGAGTCAAATCAAGTAATTCTTGTATATACTGCATATTGCTTTTCCCCTTTTTTAACTTTAACTATTATTATATACTCTATATTGTTATTATATACCAATTTCAAAAAAGGAATCTAATATTAAAAAGTAAACAATCTATATAAATTTACAGTTAAGGTATGATTATTTTATTATATATTATAACAAAAAAGTCTTAAAATATGAATTGTCATATTTTAAGACTTTTTCATTCTGATATATTTAAACTATAGTATATCTGCCTTCATGATATCTTCAAAATCACCTTTTTCAGATATTAATCTTATCAATTTAACAGTACAACTTAAATCATTTATAAGTATAGCTCCTACTAATGAACCCTCTTTCATAAATAATTTTTTGTATATTCTCTTTCCTTCATCTTTTGATGAAATTTCTTTATCAAAATTTTGTATATTACCAATACTAAATACTTTTACATTCATTGCATCCAACGAAACTGGATATACATCACTTTCAAATGTTAAGTTATCTCCACTTGCATTTGCACCTGCTATTTTTCCCATTTCCACTGAAGATGGCCATATTGCTAAACTAGTATTTTCTACTTGTGCAACATCTCCACAAGCATATATGTCTTTAATAGTTGTCTGTAGTGTCTTATCTACAACAATACCCCTGTCAGTTTTTACAGATGTATCTTGAACCATTTGTGTATTTGCTCTTACACCAATTGAAAATACTACCATATCACATTCAACACTATCTCCATCTTTAAATAGAACTTTTTGAGCTTTTCCATTTCCATCAATGCCATCAACTGCTACACCTAATCTTACATCTATTCCTGTATCTCTTACACATTGTTCTAATATTTTACTACCTTCTTTATCAAGTTGTTTTGATAGTATACCATCCATTGCTTCAACTACTACTACTTCTAATCCCTTTAATCTAAATTCCCATGCAGCTTCAAGACCTAATAAACCTCCACCAATTACTACAACTTTCTTGGATTTTTCTAAAGCTTCCTTTACACTGTACAAATCTTTTATATTTCTAAGAGTAAACACATTTTCTAAATCATGCCCTTTAATTGGTGGTATGAAATTTCTACTTCCTGTAGCTATTACAAGCTTATCAAACTTAATAGCACCATCATTTACTATAATAGTTTTATTTACTTCATCTAACTTATCTACATTTGTTCCTAATATTACTACTATATTATTTTCGTCATACCAAGCTTTGTCTTCCATATAAAAATCTGAACCGAGCTCTTCATTTATACCATCAGAAAGTGCAGGTCTATAGTAAGTTAGTTCATCTTCATTAGAAATCATAGTTATCTTACAAGTTTTATTTCTTTTTCTTATAGCATCTGCTGCATAAAAACCAGCTGCTCCATTTCCTACTATAACAAAGTATTCATCAGTATCTTTTCTAAAGGTAACTTCATCTTCTTCAACTTCTATAAATTGGTCTTCTTTAGCTCCACACACAGGACATACACTAGGAGCACTATCCCCTTCAAATACTTCATTACAAATTACACATTTAAATTTTTTAGTTTTCTTTTTACCTCCAAAAGTAGAATTTAATTTATCTAAGAATTTACCTGTATAAGAATGTAATTTTTCTAACTCTTCATTTGATGGTTTAAAGTTAACAGCAAATGGTTTTACAGATGTCATTCTAAGCTGATTTATTCTCTCCATAGCATTTTCTATACCTTCTCCACTCCATCCATATGAACCAAATACTGAAGCAACTTTTCCACCATGAATGACTGGATTTAAGGATACTAAAATATCCCATATAGGCTTTAAAGCATCTCCTAATATTGTTGGTGTACCAAATAATACACCTTGTGATACTGCTATTTTTGCTAAAATATCTTCTTGTTTATTTTCTATTACATCAAATAAGTTTACTTTATAATTGCTGTTTTGTTCAATATATGCTTTTATAGCTTCTGCCATAATCTTTGTATATCCATGTGCAGAAACATAACAAATTGTAACTTCTTTTTCTAATTTTATTTGTTCATTTACACTCCAGTTATAATAAATGTCTATAATTTTTCTAGGATTTTCAGTTAATACTGGTCCATGACCTGGACATACAGTATCTATATCTAAGTCTCTTATCTTCTCTATAGCCGTTACCATAGATGGCTTAAATGGTCCCATTATACAATCATAATAGTATCTTAAAGCATCTAAGTAATCCTTTTCTTCATCTTCATCAAGTGTGTTTACTATCTTATCATTACTATAATGACTACCAAATGAATCACATGTTACAAGAGTTTTATCTTCTTTTATATATGTGTATATAGTATCTGGCCAATGAAGCATAGGAACAGAGAAGAATTCTAAAGTCTTGTCTCCAATTGATAGTGTATCTCCATCTGCAACTGCAATATACTCAAAGTCTTTGTTTACGATTTCCTTAAGATATTTAATTGCAGTTTCTGAAGCTACTACTTTTGCATTCTTAGCTAAGTCCAAAAGTTTTTCAACACTTCCTGCATGGTCTGGTTCAGTATGACTTACAACAATATAGTCTATTTTTTCAAAATCTATATTTAAATCATTTAATCTTTCAATATAATTGTCAAAATGCTTATCTTTAACTGTCTCAAATAAAACCGTTTTTTCTGTTCCTTTTAATACATATGAATTGTAAGTAGTTCCATAAGGTGTATACATAATTATGTCAAATACTCTTAAGTCAGGGTCAAGCGAACCTACCCAATATAAATTTTCTTTTATTTTTAATGATTTCAATGACATACCGTACTCCTCCTAAAATAGTTATTTAATCTTTTTATACCCTGCTTGTTATATTTTAAACAAATTTTATTTAAAAAAGAAATTATTACAAAAGCCATTTAAAGCTTCTAATCTTCTTTTTCTACCTCCAATATAGTTCCCTTTTTAGAATCTACCTTTATGTCATATTCATTTTTATCTTTATCTATTCTTATTTTATAAAAAGTAACATCTAAATCTTTATCCAAACTCCATTCTTTTACCATTCCATTTTGCTCTTTTAGTGCAATCTCCATAGCTTTTTGAGGTGTTATTATGTCATTTAAGTCTAATTTTTCTTTTCTTGCTACTCCATTTAAATCTTCTGAATCCAATTTTTCTGTTTTATCCTGTAATACATCTTTTGTATTAGCATCTATTTTCATCTTATACTCATTATTATCATCTACACCTTCAACAGTATAAACAAATTTATTTAAGTCTCTTTCAAGACTTAAATCTACTATATCAGCATCTTTATACTTATCTTTAAATATGCTTACTGCATCTGTGTATGGTACTTTAAAATCTTGTTCACTTAAATTTGTATTATTTTTTTCATCTTTTAAATCATTATTTGACGCATTTGTCTCTTTCTTCGTATTATCTTGTGCCTGTCCTGAATCTGTAGTTGGATTTCCACTACATGCAGTCAATAAACCTGCAACAAGTATACTTACTACTAATAAATATGTTTTTTTACACATAAAAAACCCTCCTTAAATACTTAATTTATTCTATATTATGCCCTCTAAACCCTTTATTTACCCTTTTATATTAAATTTACTTCATACTTTGCTAGTTTTAAAACTATAAAAGTTATATCTACTAAAATAAATTTACTAAAACAAAATATGTTGCTTGTATAAATAAAAAAAACATTCCCCAGTATAAGAATGCTTATTTGTAACTATAAGATTATTCATTAATTCGATTGATACTTTTAATTATTGCTTTATTATCTTTTACAAAAGGAAGATTTTTGAAAATAGTAAATTCATAGGATTCTTTATATACAGATTAAAAGGTTGCAACAATATATAATTAGTTTAAAGTTAAATTGTATAACAAATATACATTATATGTTGTCGAAAATAAAGACTATTTCTAATCATCTATCGACATTAAATTGTACAAGATAAAATATGAAAAACGCTTATAACTGGTATCAAATATAGGTAGGCAATTATTTTAAGTCAAAAGATGCTATTCTTATGGATATTAAATCATTTTTCATAAGAAAAAAATTCTAAATAAGCACCCAAAGATTAAATCTAAAGGGTGCCTTGACTTTATAATATTAAATTCTTTTTAGTTCTCTTAATGTTAAATCCATCTTAGGATAAGGAATTGTAATTCCTTCTTCATCAAATCTAATTTTAACCTCTTCCAATAAATCAAGATAAATTGTCCAATAATCTTCTGTATTACACCAAACTCTAACAGCAAATTTAATGGCATTATCTCCATGTTCCACTATTCCTATAAATGGTTCTGGTTCATTTATTATTAATTTATGGCTATTCACAATCTCTTTCAATACTCTTCTCACCTGTAATATATCATCTTCATATCCTACACTAAAAGTCAAGTCAACTCGTCTAGTATTCTTTGCTGAATAGTTTGTTAGACTGTCATTTGATACAGAGCCATTAGGTATAAGTATCTGTTTATTATCTGGAGTAACCAACTGTGTATAAAAAAGTCCTATTTGCTCAACTGTTCCTCCATGACCTGCTGCTTCTATGTAATCTCCTACTTTAAAAGGTCTAATTAAAAGTATGATAAATCCTCCAGCAAAATTCGATAAACTACCTTGTAATGCTAAACCTATTGCTACCCCTGCTGATGCTATCACAGCAGCAAAGCTAGACAAACTCATTCCCCAATATTCTAAAACAATGATTACTACAGCAACTTTGAGCACACTCAAAAGAAGAGATTTCAAAAACCTTCTTAAAGTTAAGTCAATATCTCTTTTGCCAAGTAACAACATTACATGGTTTACAAATTTCTTTATTATTTTAAATCCGATGGAAAGTATGAGCATCCCAATTATAAGTTTTACTCCACTTGTAGTCGCCCATTCTAAAAAGCTTTCCATTATACCTCCCATATCTATTTTATTAATATCTAAATTATTTAAATCCAACTTGCTTATATCATCTATTTTTGTCTTATCCATAAAAAACTCCTTACCTTATATTTTTAGAACCAATATTATAGTTTAAAGTTCTTATTTTCTATTTAATATAATACAATATCATTTCGACATAGTAAACAAGATTTATATTCCAATTATGCCTTTGTACATATCTTTGCAATAAATATAAATCCTTTGTTATCTACAAAATATTGTATTAAATTGAATCAATGATAATTCTATTCAGCTTTAGAATTATCATTTTTTACACCTATATGAGATGCTATTATAGTTATAATACTAAGTACTATAAATACCACAAATCCTCTTTTATATCCATCAACTGCATTATATGAATTTACTTGCAAAGATACTGCTATAATTAAATTAATAATACCACTACCTATAAATTCGAAAGTATTAATGACACTAGTTGCCAGTCCAGAATAAATTTCTTTATTTTTATACTTAGCATCATTAAAAACTTGTAGATGAGACATAACTATACATCCCATAATAAAAAATGCTATTGGTAAAATCATTATTGGTGGTTTTACTTTGTATACCACTACAATTACAATCCATATAAACAAATCTATTATTGCTCCATATTTTATTATATTAAATTTACTAGAACTTATTTTAGCAAATACAAAATCCATAATTATTGAACCAAATATAAATCCATATGTAAAAAATGATACTATAAATGCAGAAAAACTCTTACTAACTCCATAAACATCCATTATATATTTTACTCCCCATAGACTTGTAAACGCACTTGTCAGACCTACAAAGGAGAACATTATCATTGAATTATACCATGTTGATTTGTTCTTTATAACAGACTTAATTCCATCAACAATACTAATCTTCTCTGATTCTTCATGAGATTCGATATCTATATTGAATCCATATTCTTTTGGTGTATCTCTAACAATAATATACATAAAACATCCTATTACAACACCAATTATTCCTATCAATAAAAATGAATTTCTCCAGCCAACAAATTCAGATAGAAACACAAGTGGAAAAGTAGCAAGAACTCCTCCTAAATTTCCTACAAATGAAAATTTAGCTGTTGCAGAAGCAAATTCTGATTTATTAAACCACCTGCCCTGAATTTTTAAAATACAAAGCAATATTACTGATGTTCCTGCCCCTACAACTATACGAGAAATATATGCTAACTCTATACTTTGAATCAATCCAAATAAAACAGAACCTAAACTTGCCATTATTATTCCAAGACTACTAATTTTTCTTGCTCCATATTTATCAATTAAGATTCCTGCAGGTATTTGCATAAAGGCATATGCATAGAGGCAAAAAGATGCTATATTTGAAATTTGTATAGAATTAAAACCTAACTCATTTGATAAGTTATCTGAAACAACAGCAGTTGACATCCTTAAAAATAAGACTAAAATGAATGAAAATGTAATTATGCCCCAAACACTCCATTTAGCCTTTGTATAACTTTTCATATTTTCTCCCTCAAATCTACATAACTTTAAAGTTTCTTGATATACTCCATGAAATTCATACTTTCTAAGTGATTATATCAAGTATACAGCTATTTATTACAAATTTTAACATGTAGTCTCATTATACTACACATATACAGATTTAACTAGAAATAAAGTTTCATTCTTGTTTTATATAAATTGACTCTTTAAATAAAAAAAGCCATCTTTGAATATTACTCAAAAGATAGCTCTCTATAAAAATCTCTATTCTAAATTTAATTTTTTATCTAATATATATTTTGTAGCTAAAAATAATATTACTACAACTGCAATACTGCCAAGTATTGCAAGTGCGAAATGAGGACTTTGATAAAAATGGTATATCATATTTGTATCTTTATATGGTAAAATTTTTTCTATAGCATTTCCAACACTTGATATTACTATATTTATAGCTATAAAAGAAACAAATGCTACTAAATTTCTATGCTTGTTAAATTTTGGTAATTGACCCATTGAAATTGACGTATATAATAACAAAATAAATGATGAATACGAAATAAGCATTGTTACTAAAAATAACGCAACATCTAAAAAGTATTCAGAACCTTTTGTAAAAACAGAATTAAAAAAATCTAAAAATTCAGGTAAATGTATTCCAGAAGCACTAAAAAGCATAAGCATCCCAAATGTTAACATTGCAACTATAAAACTAAGTACAGCATATATAAGTGCTGTTATACATTTGGATAAGATAAGCGAACTAGTACTAACAGGAAGAGTAAACATTAAATACCCCTCATCACCCAAAAGATTTTTTCTAAATCTTTGAATTGTAACTACAATAGTTAAAACACCTAATGCCATGAAAAGACTCATCAATATCAGTATTCCTATTCCCTGTATTTGAAATATATCTGTGTTCATAAATATTCCATTGAATACAGCTACTGCCAATATAGCTATATATAATGGTATAAAAGTTCTTCCACTTGCCTTTAACTCATACTTTAATAATTTACCTAACATTTGAATTCCTCCCTAAATAATGCATCTATAGATTTTCCTTTTTCTTCTCTTATTGTTTCAACATCTCCTTGTAATACTATTTCTCCCTTAGATATAAATATCACTTCATCACATATATTCTCTATTTCACTTATTAAGTGAGTAGCAATTAGTAAAGTACTATCTTCAGAATAATTTTTTAATATAGTCTTAAGTATATATGACCTTGCAGCTGGGTCAACACCACCAATAGGTTCATCCAAGATATATATACTGGCTTTTCTTGACATAACTAAGATAAGTTGAACCTTTTCTTTAGTTCCTTTAGACATTGTTTTTAACTTTTCATTTACATCAATATCCAAACTCTTAATCATCTCATTTGCTCTTCTAACATCAAAGTCACTATAAAAATCATAGAAAAATTTGAGTAAATCCGATACCTTCATCCAATCATTTAAATAAGTTCTTTCTGGTAAATATGACACTATTTTCTTAGTATCTATTGATGGTTTCATTCCACTTATTACAATTTCGCCATCATCAGGCTGTAATAATCCATTTATCAACTTAATCATTGTACTTTTACCACTTCCATTAGGACCTAATAATCCCACTATCTTCCCCTTTGGTATATTCAATTCAACATTTTTCAAAACCTTCTTAGTTCCATAACTTTTATTTACACCTTTAAATTCAACTATTCCATCTTGAGAAATATTATTTATATTTTTATCCATTTTATAATTCTCCTTTCAAATTTTCTGTAATAAGTTTTAGCATTTCATCTTTATCATACCCAAGTTTTTCTAAAGTCTCTTTTAATGTGTTTATCTCAACATTAGCTATCTCTGCTTTCATAGCTTTTATTTTTTCCTTATCATCTGTTACAAATCTTCCTTTAGTTCTTTGGCTATAAACTAATCCTTGTCTTTCAAGTTCTGATAGAGCTTTTTGCATCGTATTTGGATTTACTTCAGCATCTTCTGCAAGTGCCCTTACTGTTTCTAATTTAGATCCAATTTCAATCTCACCTGAAACTATTTTCAATTTTAAATGTTCTACTAATTGTATATATATAGGTTTGTTATTATCAAGTTCCCATTCCATATTCATACCTCCTTATTTATATTATTGTATTAATAACTTAATACAATAATATAATAATACAGCTTATATGTCAATTACTTTTACATAAAATTATGAAAATATTTTTGTATATCTTTGTTCGTACTATACTTTTATAAAAATAGCTAGAATATATCTATAATCAAAACTATAGTCCGCTTCCTTTAAAATACATTCTTCTTTCTATTCAAAGATTTATCAATTTACTTTTTAATTAGTATAATATCTTTATATTAATCTCCTTTTAATCTTAGTTAGATATTTTACTACCTTAGAAAGTATATAAAAAAGTTCACAAAAAAATGAACACTATACTAGAGTTCATTTTTAATATAATTTATTAAATTTATAAGATAAATTAAGTCCTATTTTATTGAGCTATACATAATCAATTTTTCAAATTCTTCAATTGGCATTGGTTTTCCAAACAAATATCCTTGTGCCATATCACATTTTACTTCCTTTAAAAGCTCAAACTGTTCTTCTGTCTCAACGCCTTCTGATACCACTTTCATACCTAATTCTTTTGCCATTTCTACAACTTTGGTAACAATTATCTTACTTCTATTGCTATTATAAGTTTCCATAATAAATTTTTGGTCAAGCTTCAAAATATCCATAGGAATTTCTTTTAACATATTTAAAGATGAATAGCCTGAGCCAAAATCATCCATAGATATCAAAAATCCTATCTCTTTTAAATTATTCATTATATCAATTAAAATATCAAAATTATCAAATATAATACTTTCTGTAAGTTCAAGTTCTATATATTTTGCAGGTATATCATATTTATCAATTATATTTTTATATGTTTCTATAAAATTATTGCAATATAAATGTATCCTTGAAACATTAACTGAAATGGTAACTGGATTTATACCTGTATCAATCCATTTTCTAAGCTGTATACATATCTCTTCAAGTACATATAAATCTAAATTTATCACAAAACCATTTTTTTCAAAAAATGGGATAAACTCATTTGGAGGTATTAAACCTTTATCAGAACTTTTCCATCGAACAAGTGCTTCTGAACCTTGTATTTCTCCTGTATTAAGTTCTATTTTAGGTTGCAAATGTACAATAAATTCTTTATTTTCTAAACTTGAAAACATTGTATTTTCCATCTCTTTTTCTTTTATTTCTTGGTCATGAATCTTATTATCATAAAATGCATAAGAACTTTTATGTCCTCCTTTTGCCATTTTATGAGGTATATTAGCCCTATCTATAATTGAGTTAATGTCTCTATCTTCTGAAAGTATAAAGTAGATTCCACAGCTCAAAACAAGTTTATACTTTTCCTCTTGATTATTATTAAATAAATCCAATTCTTCAAATATATTATTTAATCTATTTGTTATATCTTTTTCTTCTGTATATCTCATAATTATAGTAAAATTATCAGCAGATATTCTTGCAAATATCTCATCTTCAAATATATTATTTTTAATAATCTTAGTTAAATTACGTAAAATTTCATTTCCAACTTCATATCCAAATAGGTCATTTATATATTTAAATTTATCAATATCTATGTACAATAAAGCATATTTTTCTTGATTATTTTTGTATAATATTTTGTTAGCATCAATCACAAACTTATCCATAGTACTTGCCCCTGTAAGACTATCTGTATAAGCTATCTTTTGCAATTTAACTCTAAAATTTAATTTATCATATATTATATAGAGGATAAGTAGTACACATATTATAGTCATAATACATATTACCTGTAATGAATATTCACTAATAAATTGATTATTAAACATAATAGATTCAAAGTTATTTAGGGAGTTGTTTTTATAAAATTCATTTAAAGAATAAACTGGTATTGTATGTGTAATTTGTAAAATTATACATATAAATAAAAAAAACATTAATTTTTTTTGTAAATCCCTCATAAAAATTTCCTCCCATTAAAGCACCTCTATTTTATTATAAACTGTTAGCAAATAAGCATATCCCAAAAGTTTCCATTTCTTGTAAAATGGATAGTTTTAAAAAGAAAATAGTAAAATTATAATATAAAAATAAAACTTTTCAGATAACTTAAAGAAAAACAAGCATCTTTTATCAATAATTATATGCCAAAATAATCCAATTTATTTTATATTATACCGATATGAAATGTATAAATCAATAGTTAAGACAACTAATATACTACATTCTATAATTATAGTAGCTAAAAATTTCATGGAATTTAAAATAAATATAAACTATCCATTTTACAAGAAATGACTACTTTTTACTAAAACATAGTATTTGCAACATATTCATGCTTTATTTTTTCTACTTTTTCTTTCTATATTTATTTCGACAAACTAATTCTTAGATTTTATACCTAACTAAATTAAAAAATATATAATTTAAATTTTTTAATACCTCACTTTATAATTGATTTTTTAACTATAAATCTCTAAAATTAAAACTCTTTATTGTTTCATTTATATAATGAAAATATTATATAAATGAAACAATAAAGAGTTTATATAATTGAAAAATAAAGAAAATATATAAAATAGCACTAAAGTATTTTATATATAAGATACTTTAGTGCTATTCAATATTTTAATATATAGTAAATCTATATTTAACTTTTTGAAGATTTTCTATACAAAATTCTTACTCCAAATACAACTAATATAAAACTTATTAAAATAATTAAAATAAATTTAAGTATATTTAAATTGGCAAAATCGACCTCAATAAATTTATATAGATTAGCTACATTTCCAGTTGTATAATGACTTACTACAATTGCTATACTGTTATTCAAAAAATGTAATAACATTGATACAAATATAGAACCAGATTTATATACACTATATGCAAATATAATACCCAGTATAGATGTTGGAATTATTCTTATAAAATCCATATGCATAATACCAAATAATACTCCACTACATATTATAGCCAACTTAACAGACCTCTTCTTATCTTTTGATTTACTAAATGAAGAAAATATAAATCCTCTAAAAAACATTTCTTCACATATCGCTGGTAATAAAGCTATTATTAGTAAATTTAATAAAAACTTGTCTTTCATAAAAAGGGCTTCATTTAAACTTTCAGCAACTTCCATGTTTTGAGGAAACAAGAATAAAATTAGTTGTGTTATAATCATGATAAGAATATATCCACCAATCCAAAGAACAATACTACCAAGTATGTGTTTTAACTTAGGAACTTTCAAGCTAAACACTTCTCTAAAATCAGCTTTAATATAGTATGCAAATATTAATGGTAATGAAATTATCATAAATTGTGTCATTATGATACCACCCATTCCAAATTTTATTTGTACTAAAGAACCAACATAAATTAAAAGTACTAATCCAACTGCGTATAAAATAATACCATCGCTTATAGTTGGTATAGAACCTTTTTTTATATCACATCTTTTCTCTAAAAAAGAAAAGCTTTTACTATTACCAAAAAGTATTTCCTCTGAATTGAACATCTTAGATAGTAATATGATTGCTAATATAACAAAAGCTATATTTGATGCTAGAACCAAAGCTATTAAATTTAAATCACTTTTAAAAGACAATACGCTTTTTATAAGTAGTGATATATTTACCACAGGTATTACAGATGTTACCCTATCTAACACTATATTTGGTATCATAGAGACATATGATGGTATCATAATAATTAACATAAGAGGTGTTATGTAGTTTTGAGCATCTTTAAAACTTTTTGCTAGTGAACATACACACATACTAATTGCTGCCACTACCATCGAAAACAGACATATACAAATTAAAGTAGTTATAATTGGTAAAATTAAACCTCCATAATTGAAATTTCCAAACCCAAATTGACTACTAAGACCTCCACTAATTAAAATAAATGCCATGGTCAATCCCATAGATAAAATATTTAAAATTGCTGTTACTATTGCACTAAGAGAAACAGCCATATATTTTCCCATAACTAATTCTAAATTTGATATTGGAAGCGTAAATAGAGTTTCTAATGTACCTCTTTCCTTTTCTCCAGCCATAACATCTATTGCTGGATATATTGAACCAAGCAAAACCCCTATTATCAATATGAATGGTAATATCTGCCCTAAAAAATAGCCTGCCACTTCTTCTGTCTTTGCAACATCTACAGTGTTATATGTTAAAGGCTCTAATGTAGATTGTACATCTAAACCTTTCTCAGATAATTTTTTTTCTATAGTAAGTCTTTTGTATTTATCTAAAACAGTTTCAATTCTCTTTACTGCATTAGAAGAATTTTCTTGAGAAGAATTCATATATATTTTATAGCTTGTAGATGCTTGTTTTTCTTCTATCTTTATATAGGCATCAATTTTATTTTCTTCTAATGACTTTTTATAATTATCAACATCAAGTATCCTTATCTTTCCTTTATCATTTGCATTTTCTTTTCTTTCAGTATCTTTGCCTAAATTATTTTCTTCAATCATTGATACTAATACATTATTTGGTTTATTATCAAAAGCTATATTTATATCCTTGCTATTCATACTATTTGCAGACATATTCATTACCTGCATCATCAATAACATAAGTAAAGGATACAAAAGAAGTGGTAAAACAATCATCATAAATAATGTCTTTTTATCTCTCAATATATCCAACATTTCTTTTTTAAATATGTATTTTACAATCTTACTTCTCATCTAAACTTCCTCCTTTCTAGCAAGTTTTATAAATACGTCTCTCAAGTTATTTACTCCAGATTCCTCTTTTAAACTCTCTGGTGTTCCTGATGCAATTATTTTTCCATTGTGAATCATAAAAATCTTATCACATAAGGTTTCTGCTTCCTCCATATAATGAGTTGAATACAGAACAGTTTTTCCTCTTAGTTTTTCATTCTTCATAAAATCTATTATAGATGCACTACTTAAAACATCAAGACCCAATGTTGGCTCATCAAAAATGTACACTTTTGGAGAATGTATTAGACAACGAGCTATAGATGTTCTTTGAGTTTGACCAGTTGATAGATTTTCAATTCTATTATCTATAAATTCACTCATATCCATTATCTTTATAACATTTTCAATTGATTCTTCTATATCCTCCTTTGACATTTCGTATAAGCTTCCAAAAGTTGTTAGAAGTTCTCTTGGAGAAAGTCTTCCATATAGTTTTGTATTTCCAGACAAATATCCTATTTCTTTTTTTGCTGAATTTCTATTTACTGAATAATCGTATCCAGAAACACTTATGTACCCTGATGTTGGTGTTAATATCCCCCCTAACATTCTAAGTAATGTCGTTTTTCCCGCACCATTTGGACCTAATATTCCCACAATCTCGCCTTCTGTAACTTTAAAAGAAACATTGTTCACAGCAAGAAATTCTTCTTTTTTAGTTTTTATTTTCTTTAACTTTCCTATTGAATTTTTATTCTTATCATCTTTTACAACCCTTGTAAAAGACTTACATAATTTATCAACCTCAATCATTTATCAAATTACTCCCTTCTTATTTATAGATATATTTATATAAATATAACATATAAACCTTTTTTATATACAGTTTTTTGTTTTAAAATAGATTGTTCATAGAAATTTATACTATCATTTGACAAATTATCTTTTTTTATTCTTTTATAATATCTTTTGTAACATTTTTTTACAAACCAAATATAATATTACTATATAGATAAACTTAATCATCTATATATTCAAATCAAAATATAAAAGGAGTTCATTTAATGGAAAATAATAAATGTAGAGAAAATTTTAGATTTTCTCAAGAATATGAAGAAGGTTATATAAATACAAATGATAGATACTATGATAACTATCAAATAGAAGATAGATATTATGACAATTATCAAACAGATGATAGATGCTATAATTACCCAAGTAAGTGCAAAGAACCTAAAGTAGCTGAACATTGCTGCTGCAAAAAAAGCATGAAAGATGCATTAGAACTTTTAAGATATGATGCAATAAGACCTTTTGTTAATTTCAATCAATTTGCTTTTATTTCAGATTTCTTTATAGTTGGTGCTTATTTAGTAGGTATAGATTACTCTTTACCTCCAAAAGACAATCTATCTGGACTTAATGCTACTTTTAAAAGATTTTCAGCTTGTAACTGCGATTTAATAGATATATCTGGTCAAATATATTATCCTAAACCAATTCCATTGACACTTGGCGGATTAGTTAGTTCAATTGGTACTATTCCAGGGATAGCTGAATTAGTTGCTCTTATAGAGGCAGCAGTACCTGCTAATATAGACCTAGGAGGTATATTAAATTCAATACTTGATGATATAATTGATTATATAGTTGCTACAATAAATCCACTAACAACTGTAGATTTAGCATCATTATGTTCTCTTAAAGCAGTTGCTTTTAATGTTGCACCTGGAGATTATAATGATTTTGTGGCAGCTTTAGGATATTATCTTGATAAAAAACAATATAAAGACTGCAATTGCAACTGTGATTGTGATGATTGTTGTTGTAATAAAGGTATACTTGACAACCTTTATACTTCTAAAATAAATAATCAAGTTACTGTAGTAGCTGGTAGTTTAGTTTTAACTGGTGTTGAAGTTTTAGGTAAGAAAAACGATGTTTTAGTACTTGGAAACTCTAATGACTCAAGAATATACTTTGTATGTGTAGATTCTATAGACTATATTGCATAAAACAATTTTAAAATACTATATTTAAATACAAAATAGCATATATTCTTTAAAATATAAAATATTTGATTGTTACTAATAAAAAAGAGTGTCTATGTAAAATTAACTTTAGACGCTCTTTTTTATTTTTATATTGCTTTCTTATCTAACTTTTTTACCAAGTTTAAATACTGCTAATACCTCAGATAGTACATCTATATTATCTATAGGATTTCCGTTTACAACTATAACATCTGCTTTCTTTCCTTTTTCTAAAGTCCCATAATTTTTATCAATTCTTAAAAGCTCAGATGCAGTTTTTGTGGCAGCCACTATTACATCCATATTATCCATACCATAATCTGACATTAGTTTCATTTCATAATATGTCTTCCCATGCTCATTGTAAGAAGTTCCTGCATCAGAACCAACCGCAATTTTAATTCCTTTTTTATAGGCTTTTAAAAATGATTCTTTATGTGGAATAGCAACAATTTCACACTTTCTAAGAGTAGCCTCAGTTATCCCACTTTCTCTTCCTGCATTTAAAATAAAATATGGAGCAGCTACAGTTGGAACTAAGTATGTTCCTCTTTCTAACATCAAATCGATTATCTCATCATCTAAATAAACACCATGTTCTATAGAAGTTATTCCTGCAAGTACTGCATTTTTTATACCTGTTCTACCTTGTGCATGTGTAGCTGTTATTTTGCCTGCTTTTACAGCCTCCTCTACAGCAACCTTCATTTCTTCTAAAGTCAATTGTGGTGAACCTGGCTCAACTCCATCAGTTGTCACACCTCCAGTTGCCATTATCTTTACACAGTCTACTCCATTCTTTAAAACTGTTCTGGCTGATTTTCTACATTCATCTACACCATCACTTTCAATGCCAAAGTAGTATCCATGACCTCCTGTCATGCATATAACTGGACCTGAAGTAACTATACCAGGACCATCTATAGACCCCTTGTCTACAAGACTTTTAAGTTGTACATCCACATATTTAGGGCAACCTAGACTTCTAATATATGTTACTCCTGAATCTAAATAAGCATCAAGTTGTTTTATTGTATTTACCACAAGCTCTACATCTGATACATTGTCATAATAAACCTTTGGATTTCCAACTGGCTCCATTGTCAAGTGAACATGACAATTCATAATTCCTGGCATAACAGTTTTATCTAAGTAATCATATACATCATATCCATTTAAATCTTCTCTTATATCTTCAATTTCAACTATAGTATCTCCCTCAATAATTACACCCTTATTTTTCATAATACTATTTCCTGTTCCATCAATTAAATTTCCTGCTTTAATATATTTTTTGTTCATCTTAAAGTGCTCCCCCTTTTTAAGTATATTGTATTATTTAGTTATTATTTTTAATATTCTAATAATTAATTTTACCACTATACTCATACTATTTCAAATCTAAGTGAATTAAATTCAAGTTAAATGGTTATGTATAAAGCAAAAAAATAGCAAAAAACTCTTTATACTAAATTTAAAAATAAGATAAAATAATCAAAACATATTTATGATTATCTCATCTTATTTCTATTTAATATATATTAAATATATAACAACATAAATTGATGTAATTAACAATATCATCTAATTTGCAACAAAAAATAACTTGTCATGTAAACTTATATCTCCATTTATTAGCTCAGCTTCATATAATGTCTTTTTACGTTTAATATCAAATACCTGAAATTTTACTGGTTTAGTTCCAATTACATCAAAGACCTCTTTACTTCCTTTTTTCTCTCCTGATAGAGTCTCTTTTATGTTTGAAATAGAATATATCTTATCATCTAATAACTTAACTTTTCTAATTCCAGATGACATATTATTATAATCTACTTTAAAATCAAGTATCTCATAATGCTCTAGTTTAATATCATTTGAATCAATATTATAAACAAGATTAATTACAGAATTACTCATGTCTGTAACTATAAGATTCAACTTATTGTTTTTGACAATATAATCTAGCTTTGTTTTGCTTAATAAGCCCATTTCTTTTGGATTGGCATTTTTTTCTTGATTTAGATTATCCATAAATTTATTACTAATATTAAAAGCATTATCTTCTATATCATATACAATAAAGTTAGAATAATTATCATACCCCTCAATATTTCCATTTGTACTTTTATTATTTAACATTTCTAAATAGATTTTGCTTCCTATAGAAAATTTGATTTCATGTATATTTTGTTTATATCCATTATGTAAGTCTAAATTAAACCTGTTTAATAATTTATAAGACTTATCTTTTATATCTATCTTTAATATGCAAATGTTATTGACTTTAGAATCTGAAAGATTAGTTTCGCTAACTGCCATATATAAGTTACCTTTATATATTTTATTAAACACAGTTTGACAACTATTTTCTTTAAAATCAGCTTCTTTTAAATTAATATTAAAACTTTCTTCTAAGTCACTTTTTAAATCTTTATTTGAAATCTTTATACAATCATTTAATTTATCATTTTCTTGTTCCAAAGTAGACTTAATGGAAGTATATGCCTCTCCTATATTTAAATTATCTTTATATACAAATTCATATCCTCTATTATTAATAAAATCGCTGTATTTTTTATCTATATTCAAATAATCATTTCCAATTTTTGATTTAGGATTTGTATCATTTTTTATTCCATTCTTACTTATAATTACCTCTTCATAAGAAAATTTATTTATATTAGGCGTATATACTAAACTTACTTTTCCTATGTCTTTTATATTACCCTTTAAAGTATTTATGGATAGTTTGTCTTTATTAAAATAACTCAACATCGAAGTCATAACAATCATCAATAAACACGCTATTATAAAATATATTGTATATTTTCCTATATTTTTTTCTTTCATAATACACCTCCTAAAAATCAATTTTTTGCTTCAAAAGTTTATTAGATATAAAGCTACACATAAATATGTTTATACTTGAATATAAGATAACAAATATATTACTGTATTCATAGGGTATAATAAATTCCACAGAAATTACAAATACTATAATTTCCAAAACTAAAAACATGAAACTTATTAAAGTACTTAGTTTATAAATGGATTTATTTATAAGAATTGATGTAAACACTACAGACACAAATCCTATCAGTAAAAATATATACTCTACAAATAATATTTCAAAACTATATGGAAGTAACATTTTTAACTTATATATTGTTTCTTGTACAAAACCATAGTTTGCAATATTTCCAAGCATATAATTAGGCAACACTTTGCTTACAACAAATAAAATTATTGTAAATATTATTGTGTAACTATACACTAAAAATACTATATTTAATAATTTTGATATATAAATATTGATTCTATTTCTAGGAAGCATTATAAGTGTATATATAGATTTGCTTCTCCCATCAAAATCCCTATACCAGATAAAAAAAGCATAGCAAATACATGCAATTATACCAAACATAAACCATGATTCTGTAGAACTCATTATATTTCTAAAACTTGAGAAACCTGTCAAATTTATTGTTTCTATTGTATCTCCTATTTTCGTTAACTGCTCATCTTTAACTGCATTTTCTATTATATAATTATAATCATTTAAATTTCTTACTATATTTAAAACCACAAAAGAACAACAACAACAAATTATAAATATATAATTTTTTATATTTCTTTTTAATTCAAATTCGAATAATTTTATTAAATCCTTCATTAATTCACCTACTTTATTTCAAATTCTAAACTACTATTTGAAGTATTAAACTGTAATTTTCCTTCGTACACTATTTCATTAGAGTTTTTATTTATTATATACAACGTAAATTTATCATCCCAAGGTAATACAGGGTCTAGCTTTGATGTATATATAATGATTTTATTTGAGTCAATCTCAACATTTTTAACTCCTCTTTTTTCTTTGTCATCTAAAACATACTTATCTTCACTCATATTCTTATCCAACATATTATAAGTAAGTAAACTTAACTTTGTACCTGGACTGTCATCATAATCATTTGACATTACCATATATAATTTATTATCTTTTAGAGTTGCTTTTACTAAATTATTCATTCTATCATCAGTTTTTAATTCTATTATTTTTTCTTTATTTTCTTCAACATTATACTCAAGTAAATGCTCAAATAGAGTAAATTCAGAATTATTATTACCATCTATATTTGCCTTTAATACTTCTACTAAAATATACATTTTATCTTGACCTTTACTAGCATATCCTACACGAATAGTATCTACATTTGAATATTTTTCAAAAAAATAATTACTTAAATTTATACTTTTTATCGTCTGTATTTTTTTATTTTTGGGGTTAATTTTTATTATATCTATGGTACTTAAGCCTTCTTTGTTGGTTTCTGATGAATCTCCTATAGCACCATAAAATACAGACACATATAAGTCTTTTTTATATCTTTTTGATGATAGTACCTTTGTATAATAATCATCAGTACTTTTATCTACTTTATATTTCGTTCTTTTAAAATTATTCATATCTAATTTTTCATATTCAATGTCCTTATCACTTCCTTCAGATGCAAATACACCTTTGTCCAAATCTTCTTTTTTCTCATCTATAACAAAATTTATATCTTTTGAATTATCATTTGTTTCAAAACCAACATGAGCAATTAAATCGGAACCACTAGATACATCAATTAAATTGTTTATATTTTCACTCTCTTTTTGTTGTTTCACTAATTCAGTCTTTTTAACTTTATTGTTTCCATTTATTGTATAATATGAATTTATATATCCATTAAAATTATATCCAAACTTTATGTTTATATAGTCTAATTCATCTGGGTCACCTTTTATAGTTTTTATCTGCAAATTGTCTTCATTATTTAACAAACCTATACTAAAATATATTACTAGAGTCAAAAATATAATAAGTATAGATGTTTTAGATTTTAATTTCATACCACCCCTCCTAAAGAGATACTTTCTTTTTAATTAGTAAATAAGATATTCCATTTAGAATAAACATTATAATTAAAAAGCTTAGCACACCAGCTACTAAAGTATTAAATTGTGTTCCAATGAACACATAATATTTTCTAAACAAATTGATTATATTTATATATACTGTTGAAAAATACAGACCTATTAAAATCACAAAAGTGATTAAAAGCACATAAAGCTTATTTATATAAGAAAATACAAATAATATGAAACAATTTGCAATAGAAATAGCTACAAGTAATAAAAATACATAAATCTCCATAAAAGATATAAAATCAACAGGTATACTCCTCAAAGTTGAATAATATAAATCTTGTGCAAAAGACATATTGATTATTGGCAAATTTCTAAAGATAAAATTAAATATGTATTTACATACAAACAATGTTGCTATCTGACTTATCAAAAAACCATATATCATTGTTATCAAAGTAATTGATTTAGATATGCAAATCTTAAACTTACTCTGAGGTAGCATCATAAGAATATAGATACTTTGATTTTTTGAAAAAAACTCCCTTTTCCACATAAAAACATAGTATACAAATAACCCTAATATTCCTAATAATAGTATATTTTGGATAAACCTAAGATTACTAAGTATCCCTATTCCATAAAATATACCTCCAAAATTATCTACTGCTAAGTTTAGAATAAATTTGGAATTCTTAAATTTATTCATTTCATATAAATTTAAACTAAGCGTAATTAATGAAAAAAATGATATATAAGTTATGTAAAACTTGTTATTTCTTCTTAAATCTACATTTATTAGATATAGAAGTTTATTCATTCTTATATACCTCCCTCATCTTATCCAATATAGATTTACCTTCTCTTTCTCTTAATTCCTCCGCATTAAACGAAGTTATAATCTTACCTTCATCAAGAATTACAACCTCATCAACTAGACTTTCTATCTCTACTATTTCATGAGTAGTTATGATAATAGCTTGATTTTCCTCCATATATTGTGCTATTACTCCTATAAACTCTTCCCTTTTAAATAAATCAATTCCTGTAAATGGTTCATCAAGTAGTATATATTCTGGGTCTTGGCAAAATCCAAGGATTAATTTTACTCTCGCAATGTTTCCTTTTGATAAATTATCGATTATTTCATCTTCATCTAATTTAAATATATTCATCATTTCTTTTGACTTTTCTTTATTCCATTTTGAATAAAAAATTTCCATAAATTCAAAAGTTTCTTTTATTGTTGTATTACTAAAATGAGATTCTACATCTGGAACAAATGCTAGTTTATTATATATCTTTTCATTTATCTTTTCTCCATCTATACAAATCTCTCCACTATCAATATTTATGAGTCCTGCTATTGCTTTTAACAGTGTTGACTTACCGACACCATTTATCCCAAGTAATGCAGTTATTTTACCTTTTTCTATATTAAAGCTTACATTCTTTAAAGCATCTATCTTTCTTATTTTAAGACCTTGCATCCTTTTATATGTTTTACTTACATTTTTTATTTCTATCATATTTAATATCCTCCATATCTAATATGCTTGTATAATAAATTTTCTAAATTAAGTTTTATACTTGTTAAAAGATTAATACTCTTCTTCTATTATCTTTAAAACTTCATCTTTAGTAACATTTATTGCTTTCATATTTTCTATAAAAACAAATAATGATTCATTTATCAATTCTAACTTTAAGTTTTTTAATATATCTTCATCAACTGTTACACTACTTTGATAGTTTTTAAAAGTGTTTATTATATCCATATCTCCCATCTCCTTATATGCTCTTTGAACAGTATTTAGATTTACTTTTAGATTAAGTGCCATTTCTCTTCTTGACGGTATCGTATCTCCTGGTTTCAACTCTCCTGTTACTATTTGTCTTTTTATATATTTTATTATCTGCAAATAAATGGGTGTTGTATTATCTAGTTCAAAATTCATGCTTCCTCCTATTCTAGTGTATTAATACGTTAGTACACTTACTTTAAAAAAATACACCTTTAATTCGTATTTTATTTAATATTCTATTAAGTGTATTATACGATTAATACACTTAGTTTGTAAATACCTTTTTATAATTTACACTTTATTTTAATTTATTAAGACATTGAAAGTAAAGCTTAAATTATAACTTTACAAAATGGAGCACCAAATGAGAGGATATATATTTTATGTTATGTTAGACTTGAAAACAAGTAAATGAGATAAGATTATCTATTATCAACCATTTAAAAATTTTATATGTATTGACATTCAAAAATCTAGTAAGAATATTAACACATATTAGGAGGTAAACAAATGAGTTATAAAATTGAAATCAAAAATATTGAACCAGTCATAGCAGCTACTATGCGTTATAATGGACCTATGACTGAAGCAACAAAATATTTTCCAAATGTATTTAAATCTATAAAAGGAAAATCTAATGGAGCTCCATTCTTTTGTTACTATAATGTTGACCAAGAAACTGGTGTTGGAGAAATGGAGTTATGTGTTCCAACCTCAGAAACTCCAAATCGTATTGGTATAAATATAAAAGAATTTCCTAAGACAAAAGCTTTGTTTTTTACTCATATAGGTGCTTATAGTAATTTACCAAAAACGTATGAAATGATATTTAAATATATTCATGAAAACAATATAGAAATACAAGCTCCTTGGAGAGAAGTATTTATTAAAGGACCAGGTATGCTGATAAAAGGAAATCCAGATAAGTATATTACAGAAATCATATTTCCACTTAAAGAGGAGGAATAATACATGTTAGCAATTGAAATAGACAATTTAGTAAAAGAGTATAAAAACGGTGTGAAAGCTTTAAATGGTCTAAGTTTTAATGTAAACGCTGGAGAGATTTTTTCTTTACTTGGTCCTAACGGTGCTGGTAAATCTTCTCTTATCAACATTTTGACTACTTTTTACAAACCTACATCTGGAAATGTAACAATCTTTGAAAAAGATTTAGTAGATAATCCCTCTTGGATACGTACTCAAATTGCTTGTGTAGCACAACAAACCTCTATTGATGAACACCTATCTCTTATGGAAAATATGATATTTCAAAGCAAGATGTATAAAGTAGAACCTCAAATTACAAAACAAAGAATAGAATCTTTAATTGATAAATTCGAGTTATCTAATTACTTAAAATATCCTACTTCATCATATTCTGGTGGAGTAAAGCGTAGATTAGACATAGCTATGAATATGGTATCTGCTCCTAAAATTCTATTTTTGGATGAACCAACTGTTGGTATGGATGTAGATTCAAGAAAATCTATGTGGGATATGTTATTAAAAATTAGAGATGAGTATGGCACAACTATATTTCTAACTACTCATTATCTTGAAGAAGCTGAACAATTGAGTGATAACATTTGCATTATGAAGAATGGAAAGGATTTAGCACAGGGAACGCCATCTAGTTTACGTAGTTACATTAGGCAAAATATATTGCGTATAGTTTTTCATGATATAAAAGATATAAAAAAATATAAAGATGCAATTAAAAATACTGGTTTTGTTAAGTTTATGAGTATAAGAGAGAATTCAATCTTTATAAGTGTACATGATAGTAGAATTGCTTTTACTTCAATAAATAAATGGCTTTTAGAGCATGACATAAAATTTGATGCAATAGAAATTGTAGAGCCAAGCCTTGAAGATGTTTTTTTAGCACTAACAAGTTCTAAAAAAAGCTCAAAGGAGGAATGGGAATGTTAAATATCTTATGGCGTAGTATGAAATGGCGTTTTAAAAATCCAATATCGTTTATAGTTACTATATTACAACCTTTTCTTTGGCTTGTTCTTTATAGCTCTATTGCAAATCAAACTATGAATAATATGAATATTGATAATTATACTGCTTTCATTCTACCAGGTATTATTATACTAGTTATATTTTCATCATGTAGTAGTGGGGGTATTATCAACTTCATAATGAAGAACAGTGGAAGTTTCTATAGAGTCTTGATTGCTCCTATTAGTAGATACTCAATTGTATTTGGTCAATTACTAGAAGCTATCTTAGTTTCTTTCTTAGAAGTAACAGTTTTATGTGTAGTAAGTATATTCTTCTCAGTAAGGATAGAATCTGGACTTGGAGGAATTATACTTATGATAGTACTAATATTTATGACTGCATTTTTTTTATCAAGTCTTGCTTATTCTATAAGTCTGTTGTTGCCAAATGAAATAATTTATGAAACAATTATGACTGCAATTGTGCTTCCTATTTTCTTTTTAAGTTCAGCTCTTTTCCCTATAGAAACTTTATCTGGAGGATTAAAAATAGCTGTTATGCTAAATCCATTTACCCATGTTATTAATGCTTTACGTAGTTTAATATTTGGTGAAACTATTCTTATTGGAGATATATTACCTGTTATCCTATTATTTTTAATATTATGCTGTGCAAGTTTTTCACTTGCTATGTGGAGACTAAAAAAGGAAATGATAAGTTAATTTATAATAAAAAGTGAACTCTATTATATAGAGTTCACTTTCAGATGATTTATTTTAATATTTCTAAAACCGAATTTAATACAGCGTGACCATTACAAGTTCCATAGTTCACCATATCTATTATAGATACTGGAGCTCTATCTCCTACTATAGATTTTACATCATCAAACATAAATCTAAGCTGTGGTCCAAGAAGTAAAATATCAAAATTATCAAGTTCTGATTCTATATTTCCTTCTCCAGCTGCCCATATTTTACACTCTATATTTCTTTTTTTTGCATCTTTCTCCATTTTATTTACCAATAAAGTAGAAGACATACCTCCAACACACACTAACAATATCCTAATCATTCATAACTCCTTTTTAATCAAATCTACATATATCTTGATTAAAAAGTATATGTAGAAAAGTTTATCATTTATAACTTTTTAAATTTTACTCTTAAATTATATCAAATTTTTCCATTTTTTTCACTATTAGAGATAATTTTATATTTTTAATGTCCACTTTTCTACCTCTTTAGATATATCTTTAGCCTTTAATATAGCAGATATTATAGCATACCCATCACTGTTTAAGCTCTTAAGCTCCTCTACATTGTCTAGTTTTATGCCTCCAATTAATACAAATGGTATCTCTACTTTTTCTTTAATTTCTTTGATAGTTTCAAATGAAGCAGATTTTGCATCTAATTTAGTAGATGTTGTAAATATAGACCCTATACCTAAATAATCTGCTCCATCGTTTTTGGCACATATAGCTTCTTCTAAAGTTCTTGCTGATACTCCTAATATCTTATCATTTCCTATAAGCTTTCTAACTTCTCTCGCATCAATATCACTTTGACCTACGTGTACTCCATCTGCATCACAGATAAGTGCTATATCAACTCTATCATTTACTATAAACTTAACTCCGTATCTTTTAGTCATTTCTCTAAGCTTCATAGCTTTTTTTAAAAATTCTCTTCCAGTAGCATTTTTTTCTCTAAGTTGCACAGTTGTAATTCCAGAAGCTATTGCATCTTCAATACACTTGTAAAAATCTCTACCCTCAATCATTTCAGAGTCAGTTACTAAATACAGCTTTAAGTCTTTTTTTAAATTTTCTTTATCTATCATTTTAAGTCTCCTCTTAAACCCTTATTCATTTAAAAATTCGATATTAGAATTTTTACTTAAAGTCTCTATATTCATTTTATAAATAGTATTCATAAGATTTTCTTTAAATGTTCCTATTGGTGGATTGTTTAGATTTGCCAACTCTCCACTTAAAGACATTGTAAGAACACCCATTGTAGCTGCTTCTAATGTGTTCTCAGTAACAGCCATAAAACTTGCAATTAAACTAGCAGTCATACATCCAGTTCCTGTAACTCCTTTTAATTTATCAGTTCCATTATTTATTTTATATGTATTTTTACCATTTGTTATTATATCTACTTTTCCAGTTGCTACTACTATACATTCAAGCTTTTCAGAAACTTTTCTTATTATATCAGTAGAATCTTCTTCCTCGTCAAATGAATCCACACCTTTTCCTCTGACATCAAAACCACCTATAAACTTTATTTCTGCCATATTACCCTTAACTACATTAAATTTGATTTCATTTAGAAGTTTACTTGTAAGTTCTGCTCTAGCTTTACTTGCAAATACTCCAACTGGGTCTAATATAACAGGTTTATTGTATTTATTTGCTGCTTTTCCTGCTAATAAAAATAAATCTAACATATTTGAATTCATTGTTCCTATATTTATTACTACAGAATTTGCTATACTTACCATTTCTTCTACTTCTTCATATGAGAAGCTCATAAGAGGACTTGCTCCTATGGCTAGGGTTACATTAGCACAGTCATTTATAGTTACATTATTAGTGTAATGAATTACCAATGGATTTGATTTTTTTACATCTTCAATTAAATTATACATAGTCTACCTCCAACAATTTTTTATTATTCAAATTTATAAAAATGATGAACTGGTCCTACTCCATGACCTATGTCAAAACTATTTTTTATTGCCTCTGTTATATAGATTTTTCCTAAATTTACTGCTTCTGTTATTTCATAACCCAAAGCCAAATAAGAGGTTATTGCAGAAGATAATGTACACCCTGTTCCATGTGTATTTTTTTTATCAATTCTTTCACTTTTATAAACTTTAAACATGTTTTTACCAACTAAAATATCCACTGCTTCTCCATCTAAATGCCCTCCTTTCATAAGGACAAACTTAGGACCAAGCTGTAGTATTTCTTTTCCTACTCTATTCATATCATCTATATTATTTATTTTTATTCCTGTGATTTCTTCTGCCTCTGGGATATTTGGTGTAATTATGTATGCAAGTGGCATCAAGTATTTAATTAGATTTTCTTTTGCTTCTGGTTTTAATAAATAATATCCACTTTTAGATATCATTACAGGGTCTACTACCAAATATTTTGGATTGTATTTCTTTATATTTTCAACTATTTCAAGTATAATCTCAGGACTTGAGACCATTCCTATTTTTACAGCTTTTGGAGGTATATCTTCAAATACTGCCTCTATCTGTTTTTTTATTATTTCCTTACTTAAATCTTCTACTGCAAGAACCCCTTGAGTGTTTTGTGCTGTTATAGCTGTTATTACACTCATACCATAAGTGCCAATTGCACTAAAAGTCTTCAAATCAGCTTGAATTCCAGCTCCTCCAGATGAATCTGACCCAGCTATTGTAAGTGTTGGTATTTCATAATTACTCATTTATTCCCTCCTAAAGTTTAATTTAAATAACTTAATTAAAAAAGCCATACCTACAATAGGTATAGCTTAGAAATCGCATATATCACAAATAATATACACTTAAGTTTTATACTAAGCTTTCCTACGCTGGTATTATCCAGATCAGGTGTAAGGGTCGGTATTCCTCTCAGCTCTTGGCTCCCCTAGCTACTTTAATTTATTATATTTATAACTTCATTATATTACAATAGTATTTATTGTCAAGTTTTTACATCATATACACTTATTATAATGTTATGATAAAGATTTATACTAATTATTCTATTTCTTTTCCAACAATATAATCATCTTTATTATCAATTAAATCTATAAGTGTCTCTGGATTTTTTATTATAGATAATTTTTTGTTTCTAGTTAATTTCTTTATATAGCATTCCAATTTCATTGCACTACTTTTTGTGTTGGTTACAAAATAAACTTCTAGTTTTTTAAATCCCTTTGCCCTTGTATATTTTGAATTAATTCCCAACTTATGTTCCTTCATCCTTCTAACTATATTACTGGTATATCCAGTATATAGAGAATCATCTTTACATCTTATAATATATGTAAAATACATTTCAAATCACATCCTTATTAAATATATAAACATTATATTATAGAATCGATAAAATGACATGTATTTTACATATGTATAGAATCCATTCTACATGAATCTAACGCTAAATTTTGACATAATAATAACGTATTTATTTTTATAATAAAAAATTCACAAATTATAAAAAATAAAATTTTCAAAAAAATTATAATTTTCAAAAAAATAAATTGACACATATAAAAAAATTATGATACCCTAATAAAAAGGGGGCAATGATTATGGAAAACAATTTAATTATAGCTAAAAACAATAATACTAAATTATCTCAAAATGAATTACTTAAAGTTAATTTACAGATAGGTGTAGATTTTACACTTTTATCAAAATCACTTAAAGCCTTTTACAAAAAAGAAAAAGATTTTTATTGCATTGCTCTTGCGCCATGCAATGTATCTAATGAAAAAGCAGATAGAAAAATAAGCATCTCTGATATGATAAAAGAAATTAACAATTTAATAAAAAGTATAACTGATAAAAATGAACTTTTAAGTGAAGAACTCTTTATTAAAAATTTATCAGAATTTTATGACGTATCTTTAAATGATATTTATATAGAATTAAAACAAGCATATTTATATATTAAAAAAAATACAGATGCTATTAGTATAGAAGACTCTATTGAATATGTATTTGATGTTGATATAAGCAATGAAACAAAAATAAAAGAAAATCCATTAATTAATTTTAATTCGCTTTCTTTAGTAGTTTGGAGTGGTGAAACAAAAAATATTTTACAACAAATGAATATTTTAGACTTAGAAAATATTCACTCTTATCCTATAGAAAACAATACAAATATAACTATCTATGAAAATGATAATTTTCAATCTGAGCTTGATAAAAAAAATGAAGATATGAAGGAAAACAATATAGATATAATTGAACAAATGCTTCTGCTTCCTGATGATTTAGACTATGATAAAGATGAAGTTGAAAATATGAAAAATAGGCTTGCAAATATAAACATTAAGTATTTACAAACACTCAAAGAAAAGGATATAAAAATAAAATTGATAAATTCAAACTTAACTGATGAATCAGAGTTTAAAGATTTAAAGCATCAATTACCTCCATGTTGGGTAAGATCAGGTAAAACTTGGAAAGATGTACCTGGCATATATAGAAACAATTCTATAGTAGTTAAAATAGGCTATAGTAATCCTAGCTATGCAAATGTACATTCAGCTAAAAATTTAGAATTACATGAGACTGCACATGCTATAGATAAAAATGTTTTAAATAAAAAATCGAGTTCAGAAGAATTCATGGAAATATTTGCTCAAGAAAGATATAAACTTTACAACCCAAAACAAGTTGCACATACCTACATTAGCAAGTTTATAGAAGAATTTTTTGCAGAATCATTCGTACACTACTATCTCGATGAAGTTTCAAGAAATATATTAAAAGAAAATTGTCCTTTAACATATAATTTTCTTGAACAGCTTGAATTAGAGTATTAAATACTCTAACTTCCAATAATACATTTGACTATGTTCTCTTTATCAATAGTAACATAATGATACAATTTATATTTTTAATAAAGTGCTATCATTAAAAGATTCTTGTTATTTATGTTATAATATTTATGGTGGCTATGTTTTAAAATAGTTTATGTAACCCATAATTTAAATAAATAATATAAAAAGGATGAAGAGCTATGAAGTTAAATAGAAATGATAATTGTTGGTGTGGAAGTACTAAAAAATATAAAAAATGCCATATGGACATGGATAATAAAATAGATTCATTTGCAAGGTTAGGTCACATTGTGCCAACTCATGATATTATAAAAAATCCAGTGCAAATTGAAGAAATAAAAAAAAGTGCAGTAATAAATACAAAGATTTTAGATTATATTTCAGATAAAATTGAAATTGGAATGTCTACAGAAGATATAAATAAATTAGTCCATGACTTTACACTACAAAATGGAGCTATTCCTGCTCCTTTAGACTATAATGGATTTCCTAAGAGTGTATGTACATCTATAAACAATGAAGTTTGTCATGGTATTCCTAGTAAAGATATTATCTTAAAAGATGGAGATATTATCAATGTAGATGTTTCTACTATTTTTAATGGATACTACTCAGATGCTTCAAGAATGTTTATGATAGGAAATGTTAATGAAAATGCAAGAAAATTAGTCGAGGTTACTAAAGAATGTATTAAAAAAGGTCTTGAAGCTACTAAACCCTGGGGATTCTTAGGTGACATAGGTGATGCTATCAACTCCTATGCTCAAAAAAATGGATACTCTGTTGTCAGAGAAATTGGTGGTCATGGAGTTGGATTAAGCTTCCATGAAGACCCCTTTGTAAGTTATGTATCTAAAAAAGGAACTGAAATGTTATTAGTTCCTGGAATGATATTTACAATAGAACCAATGGTAAATGAAGGTACTCATGAGATTTTCGTTGATGAAGAAAATGATTGGACTATCTATACAGAAGATGGTAAATTATCTGCTCAATGGGAGTGTATGGTTTTAGTTACAGAAACAGGATTTGAAATCTTAACTGAATAAAAGACAAATGCCTATAAAAATTGAAGATTCAATTTTTATAGGCATTTACTTTATTAATGCACGTCTATTGCATCAACTGGACAGCTTTCTCTAGCTTCTTTTGCTGATTCTTCAGCATCACTTGGTATTTCATCAACTATAACATGTGATTTACCATCATCATTCATATCAAATACTTCTGGACATATTGATGGACATAATCCACAACCTATACAAGTATCTTGATTAACATCTGCTTTCATAATAAAATCCTCCTAAACGCTACAAATTTAAAATCTTGTTTGTCAAAGATTGATGAACCAAAACTTTAACATTTAGTTCTTTTTTATTATGTCCTCAGATTTTAAAAAAATACCTTTCAAAATAATTTTCATAAATTTTATTTTATAATCATACTAAATCTATATATAATACACATTATCTAACTCATCATACTCATAGGATACTTCTTTCTTATTCTTTTTTACAGGTTCTAAATTTCTTATTTTTACTATTTTCGCTGGCACCCCAACAACTGTCGCTCCATTAGGTACATCCTTAACAACAACTGAATTTGCACCAATTTTTGAATTGGAACCCACATTTAAAGGTCCTAGTATTTTTGTTCCAGCTCCAATCAATACATCATCACCAACAGTTGGATGTCTCTTTCCTGTGTCCTTTCCTGTACCTCCTAAAGTAGCTCCTTGATATATTGTTACTCTATTACCTACTTCTGCTGTTTCTCCAATTACAACACCCATTCCATGGTCTATTAATATACCTTCTCCCATTTTAGCTCCAGGATGTATTTCTATACCAGTCATAAATCTGGATATCTGAGATATTAATCTTGCTGTAAAAAGCATCTTTTTCTTGTAAAGAGCATGAGCCATCCTATGCATTATCATTGCATGTACTGATGGATAAAGTAAAAAGACTTCTACTTTAGACCTAGCTGCTGGGTCATTTTTCATTATATATTCAATATCTTTATTTATTTTCTTAAACAAAGTATTCACTCCCTCAAATAATTTTTTTAAAATAGTCCCATGGACATATACTTATCTACTCCATCTGGAGCTACTGTTACTATATTTTTATCTGGATATTTTTTAGCCATTTCTATAGCACCAAATATATTTGCTCCAGAAGATATCCCCACTAAAATCCCTTCTTTTGCTGCAAGTAATTTAACTGTGTCAAATGCATCTTCGTCATCTACTAGTATTACTTCATCAACTACACTAGAATCATAATTCTCAGGAACAAAATTAGCACCTATCCCTTGTATTTTGTGAGGTCCAGTTTTGTTTTCTGATATAGCTGGAGATTTTTTTGGTTCAAGTGCGATTATTTTTATATTTGGATTTTGTTCCTTTAAATATCTCGCAGTACCTATTAAAGTACCACCTGTTCCAACTCCACATACGAATATATCTAAATCTTTAACATCATTCATAATTTCAACTGCTGTTGTTTTATAATGTGCATTTGGATTATCTTTATTTTCAAATTGCTTTAAACTTTTATAGTTTGGATTTTCTCTTAAAAGCTCATTTGCTTTTTCTATGGAACCTGCCATTCCAGCTTTTCCATCTGTAAGTACTAAATTTGCTCCATAAGCCTTCATCAAATCTCTTCTCTCAACACTCATAGTCTCAGGCATTACTATTACTACTTCATATCCTTTTAATTTTCCTATCATAGATAATGCAATACCAGTATTTCCACTAGTTGCTTCGACTAATACATCTCCTTTTTTTAATTCTCCTCTTCTTTCTAATCCTTCTAACATTTCATAAACTGCTCTATCTTTTATACTTCCTGCTGGATTTACTTTTTCTAATTTTACATATATGTTAGAACACCCGTTAGTACATCCTAAATTATTCAGCCTTACTACAGGTGTGTTTCCTATCAACTCTAATGCGCTATTATATAACATACTACTTCCTCCTATATGTCTAAATCTATTATCAAATTGATAACGATAAATATATTATAGTATTATCATTTTGATAATGCAACCTTTTTTTGGATTTTATACCTACAATCGTTTTATTCCAAATTTTAGTAATATTCAAACAAAAAAAGTGAAAATCATTATCGATTTTCACCTTTTAAATACAATGTTTTAAACTAAGCCATACACAATACTTTGCTATAAAAACTCTACAAAATACTATATAATACCTAATATTTTTGCAACCTCTACATTAACCTTTAGTACATTTACCCTGTCTTCTCCTAATACTCCAAATAGTTTTTTAGAAGTATTATCATCTACAATTTTTTGTAATTTACTTTCTGATATCCCTGATGCTTTTGCTACAGCAGGTATCTGAACCTTTGCAGAGGCTGGACTTACATTAGGGTCAAGTCCTGAACCTGATGCTGTAAGTAAGTCTGTTGGTATATCTTCTTTTTTAATAGTTGGATTGTCCTTCAAAAACTTTTCTATATCTTTTTGTACTCTATCATGAAGTTCTGGATTTGTTGCTCCATAATTAAAAGAGCCTGATGAAACACCTACATAGGATGTATTTCCATCTTTATCTGGTTTCAAATCTTCTTTTGTATAAGTATTATAGTTTATTGATGATACTCTTCCTTTAAAAAATCTAGCATCTGTAAAGTTTTGACCAATAAGTTCTGTACCTACTTTTACACCATTTACTTCTATCATACTTCCATTAGCTTTATCTCTAAATGCAACTTGACTTATGCCTGTCAAAGCAAGTGGATATACAAGTCCACAAACAACTAACAATACAAGACTTACAAGCAATGCTGGTTTTAATGTTTTCATTTTTATATCCTCCATTTGTTAACCTAAATTAAGAACCATTACTAAAGGTGTAATTAATAAATCAATTAATTTTATTCCTAAAAATGGCACTATAACTCCACCAAGACCAAATATAATCATATTTCTCATTAACATAGCTTGTGACTTCATAGGTCTATATTTTACCCCTTTCATTGCAAGAGGTATTAAACAAGGGATAATTATAGCATTAAATATTAAAGCTGATAATATCGCACTAAATGATGTAGAAAGTTTCATTATATTTAATATCTCCATTTGAGGTATTGCAAGAGTAAATATAGCTGGTATAATTGCAAAATATTTTGCAACATCGTTTGCTATACTAAAAGTTGTCAAAGCTCCACGAGTTATCAAAAGTTGTTTTCCTATTTCAACAACTTCTAATATCTTAGTTGGGTCTGAATCTAAATCCACCATATTTGCTGCTTCTTTTGCGGATGTTGTACCACTATTCATAGCAAGACCTACATCTGCCTGAGCAAGTGCAGGAGCATCATTTGTTCCATCACCCGTCATAGCTACTATTTTGCCTTCTAATTGTTCTTTCTTTATAGCATCTATTTTATCTTCTGGTTTACATTCTGCAATAAATCCATCTACTCCAGCTTCTCTTGCAATTGTAGCTGCTGTTAGGGGATTATCTCCTGTACACATTATTGTTTTTATTCCTATCTCACGAAGTCTAGCAAATCTTTCTACAAGCCCTGATTTAACAGTATCCTTTAAGTAGATAATTCCATATATCTCATTATCTACACATACTACTAAAGGAGTTCCTCCTAATTTAGCTACTCTGTTTACATTTTCTTCTAAATCTTCTGGTACTACCCCACCAGATTCTTTTATTCTTTTTATTATACTATCATAAGCACCTTTTCTTATAGCTCTACCATCAGCTAAATTAATTCCACTCATTCTAGTCTGTGCAGAAAATTCTATGAATTCAGCTTCATTTGCCTCTTTTGTTTTACCTGTTGATCCCAATTTCACACCTAAATCAACTATAGACTTTCCTTCTGGTGTATCATCTTTTAATGAACACATAACAGAATAATTTATTAAGTCTTTTGAATCTGCATTTCCAACTGCTATAAATTCTGATGCAAGTCTATTTCCATAAGTAATGGTACCTGTCTTATCTAAAATCATAGTATCAACATCACCACAAGCTTCTACTGCTTTTCCTGACATTGCAATCACATTGAATCTAGTTACTCTATCCATACCTGCAATACCAATGGCTGACAATAATCCACCTATAGTAGTTGGTATTAAGCAAACCAAAAGTGCTATCATAGTAGAAATTGGAATCTTTACTCCTGCATAATTTGCCATTGGATAAAGAGAAATTAAAACAACCATAAATATAAGTGTTAACCCTACTAACAAGGTATTTAAGGCAATCTCATTTGGTGTTTTTTGTCTTGAAGCACCTTCCACAAGAGCTATCATTTTATCTAAGAATGATTCTCCTGGTTTTGTTGTTATTTTTATTTTTAACCAGTCACTTACAACTGTAGTACCCCCTGTAACAGAAGCAAAGTCTCCACCAGATTCCCTCATAACAGGTGCGGATTCTCCAGTTATTGCTGATTCATCCACAGAAGCTATTCCTTCTATAACTTCTCCATCATTTGGAATAACTTCTCCTGCATTTACCAAAACAATATCGCCAAGTTTTAATTCACTTGCACTTATCATTTTTTCATTTCCTAGCTTGTCTAAAACCCTTGCTACTGTGTCTTTTCTAGTTTTCTTCAATGTATCTGCTTGGGCTTTTCCTCTACCTTCAGCTACAGCTTCAGCAAAATTAGCAAAAAGAACCGTTATAAATAATATTATTGTCACAATCCCATTATATGCTCTTAAATTATTACCTTCATCTCCAAATAAACTAGGCATTATTGTAAGTATCAATGTTACTATAAATCCAATCTCTACAACAAACATAACTGGATTTTTCATCATATATTTAGGATTTAACTTTTTAAAAGCTTCTATAATGGAAGTTTTGAATATATCTTTTGTAATAAACTTTGTTTTTTTAGTTTCCATAAAACTTTACTCCCTCCCAATTTTTTAGTGCCATAACACTAGATGCTCTGAAATAGGTCCAAGCGCTAAGGCTGGGAAAAATGTTAAAGCACCAACAATTAAAACAACCAGTACTAAAATTATTGTAAATGTGAAATTATCTGTTCTAAGTGTTCCTATACTTTCACTTACAGCTTTTTTAGATGCCAATAAACTTGATATCGCAAGTAGTATTATAATAGATACATATCTTCCAAAGAACATAACTATGCCTGTTGTTATATTCCAAAACATAGTATTATCTCCTAGACCTTCAAATCCTGAACCATTATTAGCTGCTGAAGATGCAAATTCATATAATACTTGTGATAATCCATGGAATCCAGGATTTGAAATTCCTTCAAGCCCTGCTGGTACTGCAACTGAAAGACCAGAAAACATAAGTATCAAAAGTGGATGTAATATAATAAGTAAAGCAATAAGCTTCATTTCTTTTCCTTCTATTTTCTTAGTCAAAAACTCTGGTGTTCTTCCTACCATCAATCCACATAAAAATACTGCTATTATAGCATACATCAACATATTCATAAGACCTACGCCTTTACCACCAAACACGACATTTAACATCATATTCAAAAGTGGTACTAAACCTCCTAAAGGAGTTAAGGTATCATGCATATTATTAACTGTACCTGTTGTAAATGAAGTAGTTACTGTTGTAAATAATGCAGACTGTGCTATACCAAATCTAACTTCCTTACCTTCCATACTTCCCATACTTTGACTAAGCCCTAATTGTGACAAAATAGGATTTCCTGCACTCTCTGCTTTAAAACAAACCGCTAGACCTATTAAAAATATGATTGACATTGCACCAAACACAACCCAACCTTGTTTTTTATTCTTTATCATATGCCCAAATGCAACAACACAAGCTCCTGGTAATATCATCATAGACAACATTTCTACTATATTTGATATAATAGTAGGGTTTTCAAATGGGTGTGATGAATTTGAACCAAAGAATCCACCACCATTTGTTCCTAGATGTTTGATTGATTCAAGAGCTGCTACAGGCCCTCTAGCTATATCTTGAAGCTTTCCTTCTATAGTAGTCACTGTTTCTGTTCCAGCAAAAGTTTGTGGTACTCCTTGTGTAACCAATATAATTCCAACAATTAAAGCTACTGGTAAAAGTACTCTTGTTGTTATTCTAATTAAATCTACATAAAAATTTCCCAATGTTTTCTTTTTACCAACCAAACCTCTTACAAATGCCATAGCAGCTGAATATCCTGTTGCTGCTGATGTAAACATCATGTATATTATCACTGTCATCTGACTAAAGTATGAAAGCCCTGATTCTCCTGAATAATGTTGAAGGTTTGTATTTGTCATAAAACTTATTATTGTATTGAATGATAAACCTTGCTCCATACCTTTAATTCCACTTGGATTAAAGATATGCATACTTTGAGTTCTAAGTATGATGTATCCTATAAATACCATAGCTGCATTTGTAAATACTAAAGCTAGAGCATACTGTTTCCAGTTCATTTCTTTTTTCTTATCTATACTACATACCTTATATATACAATTGTCTACTTTATCAAATAGTCTATCTCCAAATGTTTTTTGATTAGTAGCTATATGATATAGATACTTGCCCATAGGTATTACTAAAATCATAAAAATCGCTAACACTATTACTATCTGCACCATAAAAATTGTTCCCCCCAATTCAACTTACTTATTAGTCTTTATACTGTTTAAAATTTTTCAGGATTAATAAGCGCATACACCAAATATATTATTAACATTATAATTACAACTGCCAGAAACCACATAGGTAATCCCTCCATACATTACATTATTTTTTTTCCGTTTGTTTCCCACACCATTCAGCAAGCAACTTCATGGAAATAAATCCTATGAGTAACAATGCTATCATAACTATATCCAACATTTTGACTCCTCCATTTAATTTAATTTCTTTTACAAATATTAGCTTTGTATTGCTACTTCATTTATCTTATCATTTTAAGTATAAAGATAGGATTAAGAAACATCTGTTACTGATTAGTATTTCATAAATATAAAAAGTGAGTTTTTAAAATATACATCTAGCAATCGTATTCCTAGCAATTCCAATACAAGCCCCTATATCAACCTTATAAAAATCCAGATAAAAAAGTATATCTTTATAAATATGTGTACACAAAAAAAGATGGCAAATTTGCCATCTTTAATAAAAGATAATGTTATTTAATTTATATTAACATTCTGGAACTATGTCATTACTTATATCCATATCTAAACTTTTACCATGATAATAAATAAAATCAATTACTTTACCACTAATTGTAACAGCAATCAAAGAATAAAATATATCAAAAGCTGATAGATAAAATAATGATAACAACAATACAATAACATCTGTTGCTAAATAAACTTGCCCTATGTTCAAAGATGTAGTCTTAGAAATTACTAATGCTAAAGCATCGTCTCCTCCTGATGCACAACCCGCTTTTACTACTATACCTACACCAATTCCGACAGTTACACCTGCCAAAACAGTTGATAAAAGCATATTTTGTGATTGTGGTACCAGAGGCCCTATAGCTTCAAATAAATCATATAACACTGAAAAAGTTATAGAAGCTACTATTGAATATATAAGGAATTTTTTACCGAAAAATTTATATCCTACTAAAAGTAGTAAACCATCTATTACAACATTTGCTATTGCTGGTTGTATATTGAATAAATTTTTTAACAGTAGTAAAATACCTAACACTCCACCTTCTGTTATGTTGTTTAAATAATAAAAATTGTAAACTCCAAATGCTAATATTGCTGAACCTAAAAATATAAGTCCAATCCTTTCTAAAAATAACCGCCTGGCCATACATATCCCTTCCTTTTTCTTAATTTATATATATTATATACAAAAGAATTGGCTTTGTATACCGCACTTTTCAAATCTTTAATTATACAAAATTTTTATATTTTTTTCAACATTTTTTTTATGTTTTTTTATGTTTTTTTAGCTCAATATCTATACCTTAGTAATTACAACACCTCAGACGTTTTCCTTTTTCACAAAAGTTTATATTAATTTGACTTATAATTTAGTATAATTAAGTCTTTGTTTATATTAATTTTTTATTTGTTTAGAAATACTATCCAATAATCTATAGATAAGTTTACAAAAAAAGAGTTACTTTAGAAACTATATAAAGTAACTCCATAAACTTTATTTGTTATATATTACCATTCACCTTTAAATTCTGAAATGTTATCCTTGTTAACTTCAACTTGCTTAATCTGTGTAACAGGCTCTACTTTTTCACCTTTTAAAATCTTAGATGCCTTTTCTACAACTAATGCTCCTTCTTCTACAGCAGACATATATGTTGTCCCATCTATTAATCCATCAGTTACAGCTTTTAATCCATCTTTACTTCCACCCAAGCCTATAACTTTAACTTTATCTTTAAGACCAGCATCTTTTAAAGCTTGCCCTGCTCCTGTAGCAGAGTTGTCGTCTTGGCATATTATAACATTAAAATCAGTTTTCTTTTGAATTAAGTCTTCTGTTACTTTTAAAGCTTGCTCTTTTTCCCAATTTGAAGTTTGATTATAAATTATTTGTATATTACTATCTTTTAATTCTTTTTCAAGACCTTTTTTTCTTAATACTTGTGGAGTAGTTCCTGGAACACCTTCTATTAATACAGCTTTTCCACCAGCTTCTCCTAATAAGTTTTTAGCAACCTTACCTGTTAATGCTCCTGTCTCTTCCTCATTTTGTCCTATATATGTAACTAAACCTTTAAATTCTCCTGTTGGATTACTTCCTATAGAATTTGTAAATGCTATTATAGGAACATCTGAATCATTAGCTGCTTTAACTATTCTCTCACTTACAGCAGAATCAACTCCACATAATGCAATCATATCTACACCTTTAGCCATAAAATCTTCAGCTTGTGACAATTGTTTACTAGCATCCCATTGAGCATCTGCATATTCTACATTTACACCTAACTCTTTAGATTTTGCATCTATACCTTGTTTAGTTGCTACAAAGTAACCTGTTGAACCTGGTAGTAATACTGCTATTTTCTTTTCTCCATTTTTTTCTTTGCCACCACCATTTGAACAACCAACCAAACTAAATATCATAACAAGTGATAGCAACAATGCTAAATGTTTCATTAACTTTTTCATAAAAAAATCCCCCTTATTTTTTATCTTGAAGCAAGCTTTTTCTTGCTATAAGAATCAAATCCAACTGCTGCTAAAATTATTAATCCTTTAAATATGTATTGGAAATACACATCTATTCCAAGAAGATTAAAACTGTTGTTTATAACACTCATAAGTAATACACCTATAACAGTTTTAAGTACAGAGCCAGACCCCCCTGCTACTGATGTACCTCCTATTACTACAGACGCAATTGCATCCATATCATATCCTTCACCTGCAATCGCAGTTGCAGTTCCAAGCCTTCCAGTTAGTACAATACCAGCTATTCCTGCAAGTATAGCATTAATAGTAAATACTTTTATTTTATGAGAATCTACATTTATGCCATTAAGTTTACTTGCTTCTTGATTCCCTCCTACAGAATAAACATATCTACCAAACTTAGTTCTATTAAGTACAATAAATGAAACTAGTACTACTATAAAGAAAATTACCACTGGTATTGGTATATTAAACAAATATCCATTTCCAATGTAATCAAGTATTGGTATATTTTCAGTAATTGGATACCCTCCTGTAAGCATCAATAGCAATCCTCTTACAATGGTAACCATAGCCATAGTAGCTATCAGCGATGGTACATTTATCTTGGCAACTACTATCCCATTGATTAACCCTATTACTGCACAAATTGCTATACCTATAAGCATAGATACAAACAAGTTAGTTCCACCAGTTGCAAACTTCATTGTTATGGCACCTGCAAGAGCTGCTACTGCTCCAACTGATATATCAAAGTTCCCAGATATTATAACAAAAGTCATACCTGCTGAAATTATTCCAATTATAGAAGATTGTCGTAAAAGATTAAGTATATTTTGCTTACCTAAAAATGATGGAGTTGCAATACTTATAGCTATACATAAAGCCAAAAAACCTAGTAATACTCCATAATCTCTTAAATTCAATTTCTCAAAAGCTTTTTTCATGTTAGTCCTCCATTTTCATTTTTTATACATTAAATATACTGTTCATTATGTCTTGAACCTTTATATTTTCATTTTTTAGCTCATCTACAATAGAACCTTCTCTAGTTACTAAAATTCTATCACTTACTCTTATTACTTCTTCTAAATCAGAAGATATAAATATTACTCCTATTCCTTTACGTGAAAATTCCTTTATTGTATTAAAAATATCTTCTTTTGCAGCAATATCTATTCCTTTTGTCGGTTCATCATATATTATTACATCCAAGTCTTTGTCTAACCATTTAGAAACTACTACTTTTTGTTGATTTCCACCACTAAGTTCCTTTACTTCTTGTTTTACATCGCTAATTTTTATTCCCAGCTCTTTGACACCTTTTTTAGAGAACTCAATTTCTCTATTTCTATCTATAAACAATAATTTCTTAAACTTATCAATTTGCACTGATGCTGAATTGGTATATATAGCTTGCTCTAAAATTAATCCCAGATTTTTTCTATCTTCAGGAATCAGACCTATTTTATTCTTTATAGCAATTTTAGGAGAAGTTATCTCCGCTTTTTTACCATTAATACATATGTCTCCACTATCTTTATTCTCTATCCCAAATATCAAATTTATAATTTCAGTTCTTCTTGAACCTACAAGACCTGCAAGACCTACAACTTCACCTCTATAAACTTTAAATGAAACATTTTTTATTTTATTAGACCAACTTATATTATTAACTTCTAGTACTGGAGGTTCTTCATACTTTGCAAATGTATAATCCTTTTTCTCAATAAGTTTGTGATTATCATCACCTGTCATAAGTTGAGTTATTTTTAATTTAGTTAAATCTTTTACATCATAAGTTCCAACCATAACTCCATTTTTCATTATACTTGTACTATCACATACCTTAAATACTTCCTCTAATATATGAGAAATATAAACTATAGTTTTACCTTTAGATTTTAATCTGTTTATTATTTTAAACAGTCCCTCTTTTTCATTATTAGTAAGTGATGTTGTCGGTTCATCCATTATGATAATTTCAGAATTACATGAAACTGCTTTCATTATCTCAACCATTTGTTGATTTGCTACACTCAAATTAGACACCACTATCTGTGCGTCTATATTAAAATCAAAATCTTCACAAATCTTCATATATTCTTCCAACATATCTTTCTTATCTAAAAACACAATTCCTTTTAAGGTCTCTCTACCAAGAAAAACGTTTTCGATAACTGTAAGTGTTGGTATCAAACTTAATTCTTGATAAATTATACTAATACCATTTTCTTTAGAATGATGCGGATTTTTAAACATAATTTCTTTACCATCTAAAATTACTTTACCTTTAGTTTGAGAATGAACTCCTCCTAAAATTTTAATAAGTGTAGATTTTCCTGCACCATTAGCTCCCAAAAGAGCTCTTACTTCCCCCTTTTCTAATTCAAAATCTATACCATTTAAAACATCTACTTTTCCAAAACTTTTACATATTTGTTGCATTTCCAATATTTTACTCACTATATCACCTCACTAATTTCCAAACCATTTTATAATTTCATCAATATTTTCTTTTGGTGCTGATAACAAGTCCCAAGATAAAACATATCCTTTTACTGTAGTCTTATTTATATTTGAAATATTTTCACTTATATATTTAGGTGTAACAGGAGCTATAATTCCTTTTTTATTAATTTCAATGCCTACATATATATCTTTAGTAAGATTTTTTGTCATAAAATTTATTTCTTCTAGTACAAATTTTATAGGATATACATCCCCTTCATACTCTCTAATCCCTAAAATATCTAAGAATTTTTGTTTTACAATCTCTTTATTTTCATGTACAGATTCATCAATAAGTCTTTCAAATTCAAATGGTAAACCCGCTGGAGCTTTCGTAATTCTATACATCATTGGTTTTATAAAATCGGCTACTTCTTGTAATTTTTCTAAATCTTGACCCGTAAAGTAAGAAATAAAAGGAGAAAAAGTATCTATACCTATTTTCAATCCTTTATCTTTAAAATAACTACTTATCTCTACTAATGCGTTGTATATACTTTGATTTTTTATTTCGAAAAAACTTTCCCATATTTTATTTTTAAATTTGTATTTTCCATTAATGTATTCTGTTATGCCAAATGGAGTATATTCATTACTTCTAACTTTATTAGATACATTATTCATTTCTATCATTAATGACTTTTTATCTATATTATTTTTTTCATATATATTTAAACAATCTTTACAAAAACAATTAAAAACACCATTTAACTTATTCGAAAAAGAACCATACCTTATCTTATCTAGAAAAATTCCATCAAATTCAATTTCACTAAAATAAGTACTATATATTTTCTTTACATTTTTTATATTTTCCTTATCGTTTGGGCAATAAAATTCAAAGTTCTCATCTTCTTGCAAAGCGTATCCTGTAACATCCCTTCCAGTATAATCAATTAGTAAATTACTTTTTTCAAGCAATCCTATTTCTGAAAAGCATGGTAACCAAAGGTATAATTCAACATTATATTTATTTAATAACTTTTTAGTTTTTATATATAGCTCTTTATCTACACTCCAACCCATAATAACCTTTTCTATATCAATACATTCCAATAATTCTAATAGTTTACATTTTATATCATTAAATTTTATTTCTTTATTTTTAAATCCGCCTGTAAAAATTTGTACTATTACTTTTTTTCTATCCATGTTTGACCCTCCTATCAGCTAATGCCATAGCAAGTCTTATACCTCCATATACAGGCTGATTTTCTTGAAGTATAAAGTTTAATTTTTTATCTATGTTTTCTGTTTTTAAATTATTCATTAACATTTGAGCATATATAGTTCTGTTTAATGTACCACCAGACAAAACTATATTTATTTCACTTTTATCCTTTTTAATTGAATTAGAGATTTTACTTAATATTACTTGAGCTAGTTTAGACAATTCAATTGATGACTCTCTTAATATTTCAATAGCTAACTTATCACCCTGTTCAGCACAATCAATAACTAATGAAGCTAAATTTGCTATTTCAACATTGTTGTTTATTTCAGTAATCATATATGTAAGTTTCTCAAAGCTATCTGCATTAAAGAAACATAAAACATAATTAAACAAATCACTATACTCATGACACTCATCACAATAAAGTAAAACCTTCTTTAATAATTTTCTTCCTATATCATATCCAGAACCCAAATCACTAAAATTATATCCCCATCCACCAGCTCTATATATTTCTCCATCTTCTCTAATTCCTAATACAATCGAACCTGTACCAGCTACAATTACTAGACCAGGAGCATCAGTTTGTGCATAAAATGCTAAAACCGCATCATTTACTAGATATATTTTTTCTTTGTTAAGTCCAATTTTCAATATTTCATCCATTATAATCTCATAATCATTAGGAGAATCGCATCCTGATATACCAAATACCATATACTCAATATCGTCATAATTAATATGTAAATCTTTTAATATTTTCTCAAGTCCATCATTAATATTTTCATATGTTTTTTGAATTCCAACTGACTTATAATTAGTTGAACCAGTGGTATGTTCTTTAAGTATGTTTCCATCTAAATCACTTGCACAAAATTTTGTTTTTGTTCCTCCTCCATCTATTGAAATCAAATATTTCACATTAATAGCCTCCTTTTTTATTAGACAAGGAGTATTGATAGTCAGTTTCTTTTAAACACATACTAATTACTCCATTTATACTTCCTTCTCTCAATGACTCTACTTTTATTAATTTAGGAAAGTTTTCTTCTCCCACACTCTTGCTTACATCTTTTTCTATAAATTCCATGTCAAACTTCGTTAATATACTACATTGTATAATCATAGCTTCTGGATTTAAAACACATACAAGAGTTCTTACAAAAGTTGATATTATAGATAAGATTTCTTTTTTAAAGTTATCATTTTTACTCTCCAAATATCTTTTTCTTAAACTTAGAATATAGTCTTCAATATTTAAGTTTTCATGGTTATGCTTATTAAACTCCATATTTAAATAACTCAATTCTCCAGCGAAATTTGTGGAGCCTAGATATAACTCACCATTTATAACTATACCTGAGCCAATCCCATCTTCTAAATACATAAGAGCCATATTTTTATATTCATCTTTATACTGTTTTTGATAGATTCCAATAGTAGTAATGTTTGTATCATTTTCTATAAATACTTCAGTATTGTATTTACTCTTGATTAAAGTCTCTAAATTTATACCTTCCCAACTTTTTATAGTTGGTATATTCTTAACCACGCCATTTTTTACAACTCCTGGAACACCAATTCCAATAGCTCTTATACTGTTTCCTCTTACCCTTTCTATTAAAGTATCTATAACAAAAAAAGTGTCTTGGTTAACGTTTTCATACGTATCCATTCTTATGTTAAATTCTTCTTGATACGTTATATCACCTAATAAATTTGCAACTACTCCTATACAGCTATTTCTATAATAATATAAAGCTATTATATGTTCTAAGTTTGCATTTATTTCAAATAACTGTGCTCTTCTCCCTCCAGTAGATTCACTTAATCCACTTACTTTAACTTCATTTTTTAAAGCCAATTGTTCTACAGTTTTATTAACTGTAGCTAAACTCAATTCAGTAATACTTGAAATTTCTGGTTTCGTTATGGGACCTTCATTTTTTATAATATTTTTTATTAAATCTTCATTTACTTTCTTTATCGTTTGTGGCTTTCCAACTATATTTTTCATAAACAACACCTTACTTTATAAACTTTATTTATTAAGTTTAGTATAATATCTGTAATATAAATTTGTCAATAAGTTTTCAATAAAAAAAGCCATTTCAAGCTGAACTAAAATTATTATGAAATGACTTTTATATTAAAATAGCTAATTTAAAAATAAATTTTTGCAAAATCTACTTTTTAAACCTCACTTCAGCTGCCTTTGCATGTGCATATAATCCCTCTTCTTTTGCTAACTTTTCTGCAACAGGAGCTAACATTTTTATGGCCTTTTCATTCAATATCTGCTTTGTACAAGTTTTTATAAATGTACCAACCCAAACACCACCAGTATATCTTGATGCTTTAAGTGTTGGCAATGTATGATTAGTACCTGAAACATAATCACCAAATACTTCAGCAGAAAGATTTCCAATGAATAGAGAACCATAGTTAGTTAATTTATCACAAATCTCATCATACTTCTCTACTGCAACTTCTAAATGTTCTGGTGCATAAAAATTACTTATTTTAATGGCTTCTTCCATATCATCAACTAGAATTATCTCACCATTATTTTCCCATGAACTATATGCTATATCCTTTGTTGGCAAATCTTCTAACATAATTTTTATGTTTTTTTCAACTTCCTCTGCTATTTCTAAGCTATTTGTTAATAATATTCCTCTTGCATTTAAATCATGCTCACATTGTGCTAACAAATCAGCCGCAATATAAACTGGATTTGAAGTTTCATCAGCTATTATAAGAACTTCACTTGGACCAGCTACAAAATCAATTCCCACTTGACCATAACACTGTCTTTTAGCTTCAGTTACAAATTTATTTCCTGGTCCTACAATTATGTCAACTGGATTAATCTTTTCTGTACCATATGTAAAAGCTGCTATAGCTTGGACACCTCCAGTTGCATATATTTCATCAGCTCCTGCTATGTCCATAGCTACCAATGTTTTAGGATTTATATCTTCAGTATTTTTCATAGTTGGCGAACATGCTACTATTCTTTTTACACCTGCAACTTTTGCAGGTATTATAAGCATAAGTGCTGTTGAAAATAATGGATATTGTCCACCTGGAACATATGCGAGACATGACTCTATTGGAATATTAGTTTGACCTAAGATTACCCCTGGATAAATTTCTTTTTCAAATGAATTTTCAAAACTTAATTTTTGAGCCTTAGCAAATTCTCTTATATTTTCAGCAGCTATCTTCAAATTATTTATAAATTCCTCATCTACATGTTTATAAGCTTCTTTTATCTCTTCTTTAGTTATTCTAAATTCATCTCTTGTATTTCTATCAAACTTCTCATTGTATTTTTTAAGTGCAACAGCCTTATCTCTTCTTATATCTTCTATTATAGAACTTACTTGCTCTCTTAAAACTTTTTCATCTACCTTTTCTTTTGTACTTGATGTCTTAATGTTTTTCATTTCTTACCTCCCAATTTTACAATATTATCCTTATTTAAGATACATAAATAAATAAAGACTCCCATCCTCTATTAAAAGCTAGAGGATAGGAGTCTAATCATATTGTACTCACCTCACTAACTGAGCACTATTTGTCTAATAACTATACTTATATTTCTTCTAATCATTAATTTTTTTCTGAATTTTCTCTTTATTATACATAATATGATATATTTTAACTATTGATTTGTCAATAAAATTCTTTTATTTTCTACAGCAGTTACAATTAGGTTTATGGCATTTATGGCAACCATTGTTATTATTTCCGCCATTATTTCCATTTCTTCTAGCTTCACATTCCATACCTTTATCAAATAATCTAGCAGCTTCTGCTAAATATTCTATTCCTCTATAATTGAACTCAGAATATTCATCCCAGTATTTTTCTGCTTGTTCCCATAATTTTCTAGCTTCACATTCATATGCTAATGCTTCTTTTTTTCTTTCTGCAGATTCGCAGAATGCTTCTCTAGCTTCTCTTTCTCTTATTTCAGCTTCTCTTCTAAATCTTTCACAATTTCTAGGTCTATTTTCTTCTTGATTTGAACATCCACAGTTTGAACCTCTTCTTTCTCTATCTTCATCATATGCTGCTCTTTCAAATTCTTCTCCATCATTTTGGAACCATTTAGCTGTAGCTTCTCCTCTTTCATACCAATCTTCTGGATAACCACCATTTGCATATTTTTTATTTTCCATATAACATATCTCTCCTTTTAATTTTAATTTTTTATGAGATGTTTTGTTTTATCTCATAGTATATAGTATTAAAGTCGTCAAAATATGTTACATATAAACTTATTTTTTTCCTTTTTTAACTTATTTTCAACATTTTATTTATTTTTTCGCAATATCCCTTATCCTTTATTAGACATAAGCTGTTATTTATTTCGTACTCAGAATCAGCATAAACCATAATAGCAAGTTCATCATCATCATTTAAAATATCATAATTTACTAGGCAATTCTCAACTATATTTAGTATTTCATCTTTATTACATTTTTTAAATCTAAGAAGTGCTCCACATTTTTCTCTAACTATCTTATTAACTTGTATTTTATCCTTAGTAAAAGAGTCTATACTTGAAACTCTATTATCTATTATATCAATAACATCTGAGTAAACTGCACTCCCTGTTGCTAGACTTCCAGCTCCCTTACCTACAAAAGAAACTTCTCCTACTGAATCACCATTTACTATAACAGCATTAAATTCATTATCTATTCTAGCAAGTATATTATCTTTTTCTACTAGGACAGGTCTAACAAAAGCACTTACTTTATGATTTTCATACTTACTTTGACCAATTAATTTTATCTTACAATTTAATCTCTTTGCATATTCAATATCTTTTTCATCTATATCTGTAATTCCCTCTAAATATACATCTTTCCAATACACTCTATTGTCATAAGCTAGAGTTGATAATATTGATAGTTTTCTAGCAGCGTCATATCCTAATACATCTGACTCTGGATTTGCTTCAGCAAAACCTAATTCTTGAGCCTGTTTTAATGCCATATCATAAGATAAATTCTCGTCATACATTTTAGACAATATAAAGTTAGTAGTTCCATTTAAAATAGCATTTATACTATCTATGTTATTTCCTTCTAATGATTCTATTATTGGTTTTAATACTGGTATCCCTCCAGCGACTGAAGCTTCAAATTTTATACTTACCTTATTTTCACTTGCTAATTTTGCAAGCTCATCTCCACATTCAGCTAGTAAATCTTTATTTGCTGTAACAACATGAATTTTATTATTTAAAGCCTTTTTAATATAAGATAATGTTGGTTCTAAACCACCCATAACTTCTACAAGTATATCTATATCTTTTTCAAATATATCATCTATATTATTAGTTATTATATTAGAGTATTTTTTATCTTTATGTTTTTCCAAATTATTAACTAAAATTCCAGCTATCTCTATATTTCTTTTTTCTTTATTATTATCTATTATATCTATAAGCCCACTTCCTACAGTTCCATATCCTAGTACTCCAATTTTTACTTTATTCTCCATTTTATTATCCTCCTAAAATTTATAATTTTCCGATTTTTTTTTATTTTCAATCTTTTATTGCAATAAAAATAGACTCATCCCTAGATAAAGGGACGAGTCTATACTCGCGGTTCCACCCAATTTGATTTTATCATTTATTGATAAAATCCACTTTACACTTTAACGCAGTTAACGGTTAATCTTACTAGAACCTTTTAAGGTAACTTCAGACCACAGCTCCTAGGTAGTTTTCAATTTTTCAAACTTAGAAAGTCTTTCAGCCTTTGAACTTTCCTCTCTGATAGTCGAACTAAATCTACTCTTCCTATTCATCGCTTTTATATTTTTTATGATTATTATAATTACTATTTATATTTTTAAATAACAAAAAACTCTCATCCTTATAACATAAGGACGAGAGTATTATTCCCGCGGTTCCACCTAACTTAATTTTCATATTTTATGAAAACTCACTTTATACTTTAACGCAGTTAACGACTATTCTTACTAAAATCTATTAATATAGATAACTTCGGAAAGTAGCTCCTAGGTAGTTTTCAATCCCTCTAATTTAAAAAGTCTCTCAGCCGATGGACTCTTCTCTCTGGCAATCGAATTAGATTTACTCTTCCTATTCATCGCTTTTTTATTTATTATGTTGTAATTTATTTTAAACCCTTCTAAATCAATTGTCAATAGTTTTTTAAAATTTTATTTTTACCTTTAAATTATAAATCCGAAAATTCTATTTCTAATTTTTTACTTAGCTCATCGCTAACTTCTCTTTTATAATTGCTTTTTTCAGTATTATTTTCTCTTCTAACTGGTAATGAGACAATAAATTCGCTTCCAACCCCAAGTTGACTATTTAAACATATACTACCATCATGTAATTCAACTAAAGACTTCACTAGCGAAAGACCAATTCCACTTCCTTTAACTCTGTAAGAAAGTTCATTATCTATCTGTTCAAATCTATTGAATATCTTATCTATTTTTTCTTTTGGTATACCTATCCCACTATCGGATATTTTCATTTTAAACATATCATCTTTCACACATAGAAATATATTTATTTCTCCATTTTCTTTATTATACTTAATTCCATTAGAAAGTAAGTTTAATATTATTCTTTCCAATTTTTCTGAATCAAATAACATCGAAAATTCTTCTATTTCTGTATCAAATGTAAGTTGTATGTTATTTTGACTTGCAAAATCAGCTACAGACATACAAATATCTTCTATAAATGAAATTATGTCAGATTCTTCTGGTTTGAAATCTAAATATCCTGACTGCATTTTTGTAAAATCTATAAAATTATTTACCAATCTTAATATTCTATTTCCATTCTGTTTTATCATACCTAGGTTTCTTTTTAAAGTATCATTTGATTCTATTAAATCTGCTTCTTTTTTTTCTATTAATTGTAATGAAGATGAGATTAAATTTATGGGGGTTCTAAGTTCATGAGATAAATTTGCAAAGAACTCCATTTTATTTTTATCTATTTCTTCTTCTAGTTCCTTTCTTCTGCTTATATCTCTTGCTGTTCCAATTATTCCAATAACACTTCCATAACTATCAAAAAATGGTCTTTTTGTAATCTCAATACACTTATTTTCATTATCAATACTCATATTTGATTCAAATGTAGCAACTTTTTTATTTTCAACTACATCTTTATCACTTTTAAATATCTTATCTATTAAAGATTCTTCTGTTGATATTTTATAACTATTCTTTCCTAATAATTCTTCTTTATTCATACAAGCTAAATTTAAAAAACCTGAATTAAATCCAATGTAATTTCCATACACATCTTTATAAAACATATTCTCTGGAATTGAATGTTCAATCATTTGCATTAAGTTTTTTGAATTATAATTTTTATTACCATTTCCACTATATATTATATTATCTATTATCCCTATAGTTCCCAGAAGTTCATCTTCATCATACAAAAAATATTTTTCAACCATGAAGAAGGTTTCTTTATATTCAAATAGATTTTGTAAAAATCTTTTCTTACTCGACACCCCTTCTATATAATCATTCCTAAATAATTTTCCAGCGCTTTCTCCCCATACTTCTACATCATCTTTCCCAAATATGTCCTTCGTTGTTTTAATATTATTACTTAGTATTGGAACTAAATTTTCGCTACAATCTATGTATATGCCTTCTTCATCTTTTATATAGGCTATTTTTTCTTTTTTATTAAAAGAATCGATTACTTGTCTGTAATCAAATACAATTTTACAAAAATACAAAATTATGTGTGATTCTCCTATTATTTGTTTTTTTATGTTTATCCAATTTTTAAGTGTTGGTATATATCTTTTTACACAGTTTACATTATCTGAAAATAACTCATTAAAATATTTTTTGGCTTTAAATACAGGTAATAAATCTAATATATTTTCTTGGCAAATTCCTTCTTCTAATTTTAGTATTTTACCCATACCTTTACTTATATATTCCACTCGATATTCTATATCTTCTTGTCCCTTTATAATTCTACAATATAAAAAAGGCACAGGTATATTTTTTATAAAATTTACATATTTATTATGGGTATCCATATCCTAACCACTACCTCCCAATGTTATTTACAATAGTACTCTTTAAGTAATTATATGACAATTTTCTATTAATTATAACATATTTTATAAGATATTCTTGTAAATAAATTTAATTTTATGTAATTTATTATTTGTTTATAATTATTTGTGTCGCTTTTTTCTCATCAGTTATTATGTGTGTTATGTATCCAGTCTTTAATGCACCTGTTATTGCACTTACACTAGAATCTGAGCATATAGCTATAACTTTTTTTGCCTTTTTTAATTTTTCAAGAGGTATTTGTATAACATAGTCATTGTCACTTTTAATTATTTCTCCGCCCTTATTAAAATAATAAGATAAGAAAGAACCTATTGCCTTCTCTTTTGTAAGTTTTTTCCCAAACCTAATTGCAGTGGCTTGGTCTGGTACCTGTGGGTAGTTGTCTATAGATAAAATTATTGTGTCTATATTATCCCATTTTTTCTCCATACTTTGATAATTCTCAGTTTTCAAATATATATCTCTTTCTTCACTACTAGTTGGGAATGCAGGCGCATATAAAAATACAGGACTAAATCCTGTACTATTTGAAAATACAGATATTAACTCATTAGGATGATACCCTTTGTTTGGTATATTTGCCATCCCAACTAATGGATATACTTCTCCTTTAAAAATACAATTATCATCGCTCTTTTGCATTTCTTCCATTATATTGCCTATAGTGTAACCCCACCCTATACCTACATTACTGACCTTATTTAATTCTTCCTTTATATACTTTATTCCATGACTTAGTATAGTTTGTTGAGTTATATATTCAGTTTTAGCTTCGGGAACTATCAACCCTCCTTTAATATTAAAAATATCTTTTATTTGATTCATCAATAAATCATTGCTAGAAAACAATTCTCTAATTTCTATCTTTACTATTCCAATTTCTTTTGCTCTATTTAGCATTTTACTTACCAATGGTCTTGATACACCTAATATTTTTGCAATTTCTGCTTGAGTTTTATTTTCTTCATAATACATTTTTGATACTTCTACCAATTTCAACATTTCATTATCAATAGCCATATTTTCATCCTTTCAAAGCTGATTATAAATTAAAATTATATCATTAAATAAAATTTGTCAAGTTGTATTAATAATAAAAAAAGTCTAGAAAAATTCTAGACTTTTTAGCTTAAATATCAACATTCTTGCATTAATTCAATTATAAAACCACCATTAATTATAAATGCACATTTTAAGTTATCTCCTACATTAAAAGGTTCTACAATTACTTCATTCTCACTCAAGTATTTATCCATATTTTTTACTTTATATGCAACATGAGGATTCTTTTGCATTATTTCTGGAAGTGGACTTCCTTCGACAAATCTCAAATATTCATATTTAAACTCTGTATATTTTGGGTCTGTTATGTAGACCTTCAATTCTTCATTAAATTCTTCATGTTCTTGTGGTTTGTCTGTTATAACACCTATATGTACAAATTCCATAAATTTACCTCCAATATATTGAAATTTATGTATTTTATTGATATTTATATACTTAATTTAGTATATATTACTTATATTCTCGCTTTAATTCTTCAAACAACTTATATGCTTGCTCTGGTGTATTATTCTCATGAACAACAGCTTTTATTGCTTTTATCATTGCCTTTGGACTTTCTGATTGGAATACATTTCTTCCCATATCAACACCTGCTGCACCTTCATTTATGGCTCTATAAGCCATCTCTAATGCTTCTTTCTCTGGGACTTTTTTCCCTCCTGCTATGACTATAGGTACTGGACAAGCAGCTGTTATTTTCTCAAAATCTTCACAGTAATAACTCTTTACTATACTTGCTCCAAATTCAGCTAGCATTCTAGTAGCTAATAAGAAATATTTTGCAGTTCTTTCCATTTCTTTACCTACTGCAACAACGCCCAAAACAGGTATAGAATATCTATTTCCCATATCTATTGTTTTAACTAAATTTTCTATGGCTTTACATTCACCTTCAGCACCCATAAATGTCTGTATAGCTAGACAAGATGCATTCATCCTTATAGCATCTTCTATGTCAACTCCAATGACCTCTCTACTCATATCTTCTCTAAGTACTGAACTTCCTGCCGAGCATCTAAGTGCTATAGCTTTATCTTGAATTGGGCTTATACATGTTCTCAAAGCTCCTCTTGTAGCCATAAGACAGTCTGCATCTTCTATAAGGTCAGGTATTGAAAGGTCTAATCTTTCTAATCCTTGAGTAGGCCCCATGATATACCCATGGTCAAAAGCTAACATAAGTGATTTTCCTGTTTTAGGATTGAATATTTTTGATAATCTATTTTTCATTCCCCAATCCACATTATCCATTCCTTTTAAATAAAAACTTTGTTCTGGAGGTTTTATACCTACTCCATAATCTTTTGGTAATATTATTCCATCTTTATCTGCCATTTTTTATCTCCCTTTAATTCAATCTAATTTTTTTTAAAGTAAGGTGTATTACATGGTGAGTTGAAATATCTCAATAAGTCCTCATTCATTCTAGCTATAAATAGTTGGAATCCAGCTGTTTCTTGAGTAGTTAAAAGCTCTCCAACATGATTTGAAAGTATTTCTATATTTTTTTCTTGTAGTATTTTATGACATTTTCTATACACTATTAGCATTTCCATTAAAGTAGTAGCTCCTGAGCCATTGACTATTAGCATTACTTTTTCCCCATCTTTAATGTCCAAATCTTTAATCAGAGCTTGCGTCATTATTTCAGCAGTTTCATCAGCAGACTTCATTTCCATACGTCCACCTCCACCTTCTCCATGTTGCCCCATTCCTATTTCCATCTCATTTTCTCCAAGCTCAGAAATCACCATACCTGTAGATGGATGAGTAGCTCCTTTACATGCAACAGCTATAGTAGCCATATTATCGGCAAATTTTTGTGCTATTTCTGCAACCTCATCTAAAGATTTTCCTTCTTTAGCAGCTCCTGCAGCTATTTTATATAAAGGTATGCAACCAACCAAACCTCTTCTATCATCGCTATTCTCTCTTGGTGCATTTGCTATATCTTCCTGAGTAACAACTTTTTTAACATTAAGTCCTTCTTTTTTAACTTGCTTCATAACAAGATTTCCTGTCAACATATCCCCTGCGTGATTAAGTACTACAAACAGTACACCTTTTCCTTTGTCAGCCATTTTTATAGCTTCTAAGCAAGAATTAGGTCCTGGAGCTGCAAATACATCTCCAACTACAGCTATATCGACCATTCCATCTCCAACAAATCCACTCAATGCTGGTTCATGACCTGCTCCACCTAGAGTGACTATTGTTACTCTTTCTGCTTCTTCTAATTTTTTATTTATTACTAAATTTGAATCTGTAACTCTCAGTAAGTCTGAATTTGCAAGTTCTAGTCCTTCTAAAACTTCTCTAGTTAAATCTTCTGGCTGGTTAATAAATTTTTTCATTGGCATGATAAATTCCCCCTATTAAATTTGTTATATGAATTATTTAATTTGTTAATCTAATTTATAATGCATTATATAAACCTTTAAACATCAATGATATAGAAACAGCCCCTGGATCCATATGTCCTAGACTTCTTTCTCCTATACTTTTTGCTCGTCCAAATTTTGCTATGTAAGTTTTAGTATTCTCAGCACCTTCTACTGCTCTTTCATAAGCTACTCCAAAGACATCTATTATGTCATTACTCTGTACACTATAAATAGCATCTATAGCTGGATATAATGCATCCACCAAAGTTTTTTGGCCTATTTTAGCAGTAGAAATAAGAGATAAATTTTCTCTTGCTTCATTAAACATACCTTTTATTTCTTCTATTTCAAGTTCATCTTTATCATCTATTCCTTCAGCCATTCCTTCAAATATAGTCCCCCATAAAGGTCCTGCTGAACCACCATTTACATTCATACATAAAGTACTTAAATCTTCATTGATTGATTTTATGCTATCATTTTCATTTTCTTCTAATGCTCTTTTTTTCATACAATCTGCTATTCTATCTATAGTAATCCCATGATCACCATCTCCAACTATACTATCTAATTCACATAGATATATCTTATTTTCTTTTAATATTTCCGCTGCGCTTATCAACATTTTTTTCCATGTAGTAGTTGATAACATTGAATCATCTCCTTATCAATATCTTAATTCAATATTATCATATGTAATAACAAATGTAAATTATTTTCAGAAAACGTTTTTACAAAATTTACATTTGTTATATTAAACACTATTTCCTTTTTTAATATTTTACTTTAGACTTTCATTTCTTATTTTTCTAAAATACAACCTTGAATTTACTTCGTAACCTATAACGATAGACCAACTACTAAAATACATCCATGTCATAAGTACAATTATTTCAGCTATACTTCCATAGATTACTTCATAGTTAGCATAATAATTTGTATAGTAAGAGTATAAAAATGACACCAAGAACCAAGAGAATGTAGCAAAAATAGCACCTGGCGCAGACTCTTTCATAGTTAACTTTTTATTTGGTGTATACTTATATAAAGCTGTAAATATAACTATTATTGTTAAAATACCTACAGAGTATCTTAAAGTATCCCATATTGTTATAAATATCTCATCTAATCCTATAAAATTAAAAATAAAATAACCTATTTTCTCTCCATAAACCAGAAATATCATAGATAAAAAAATTAATACTAAAAGCATGATTGTAAATAAAAATGATATAGATAAAATTTTTAAAAAAGACCTAGTTTCTTTAACTTTATATGCTCTGTTCATTCCTTTAATAAGAGCTTTCACTGCTCTTGAAGATGTCCACATAGTAAGTCCAAAACTGACAGCTAAAAAATTTAAATTTCTATTATCTATTGCAGAAACTATAATTGAAGATAATACATCAAAAGCACCTTCTGGCATCATATTTCTAAAAAGAGCTATATATTTATTTAAATGAAGAACTGGTATGTATGCTATAGAACTTATAGTAAATATTAAAAAAGGAAATATGGACAACATTAAGAAAAAAGATACTTCTGCTGACTTTGAACTTAGCTCACTGTAATTAGATTTTGCAACTATATATTCAATCAATTTTTTATCTATCCCAAACATAAATATCCCCTTTTCTCTCAAATTAATTTCATTATATAATATTAATTATACTCAGATTCATTCCATAATATAATTATTTAAGTAAAAATAACATAAATAAAAGCTGAAAATAACAATTCTACTAACATTTCCATATTTTAATCAATGAAAGTAAATTATAATTTTCAGCTAAATAAATATTATCATAAAACTATTAAAATAGTTAAATATCTTTTATTTTAATTTTTCAACCATAGTATCTATATATTCTTTTAGACCATTAAGCTTTTCATCTGCTTCGGCCTCATTAGCCCCTTTTACAGCTATGTAGAATTTAAGTTTTGGCTCTGTTCCAGATGGTCGTATTGCTACCCAAGATTCATCTTCCAAGAAGTATTTTAAAACATCAGACTTAGGAAGGTTATCTATACCTTTTTTATAATCTTTTTTGTCTACTACTTTAATGTCATTTATATAATCAATTTGATTTTCTCTAAAGTGAGATATTATTTCTTTTATCTTTTCTACACCTTCTATACCCTTCAAAGTCAGAGATATAGTCTGCTCTTTAAAAAATCCATATTTTTTATAAAGCTCTAATAAACCTTCATATAAGCTCATGCCTTTTGAATAGTAAAATGCTGCCATCTCAGATATTAATAATGAAGAAACTACTCCATCTTTATCTCTCGCATGAGTACCAACTAAATAACCATAACTTTCTTCATATCCAAATACATAATTTCTATCTTTATTTTGTTCAAATAATTTTATTTTTTCGCCAATAAATTTAAAACCTGTAAGAACATTTAACACATCAACATTGTTTGCTTTGGCTATATCTGCTCCAAACTCTGATGTAACTATGGTCTTTATCATTGTAGAATTTTCTTTTAATTTATTATTTTCTCTTAGACCTTCTATTATATAATGTGTCAACATACCACCAATTTGATTACCTGTAAGTAGAGCATACTCTCCTGTGGTAGTTTTTACAGCTACTCCTACTCTATCACAATCTGGGTCAGTTGCTATTACAAGGTCAGCTCCTTTTTCTTTTGCAAGTAATATTCCTCTATTTAAAGCTTTTTTCTCTTCTGGATTTGGATAATCAAGACCTGCAAAATTTGGGTCTGGATTTTCTTCTTCTGGAACTACAATTATATTTTCAAATCCAACTTCTTTTAATGCTCTTCTTATCGGAATATTACCTGTTCCACAAAGAGGTGTATAAACTATTTTAAAAGTTTTACCTATATTTTTAACTAAGTCTGTTCTTATGATTTGACTCTTTACAGCTTCTATAAATTCAGTATCCTGTGATTCATCCAACAAAACAACTAAATTTTTATTAGCTTCGCTTAAAGTTGGTATTATACTGTAATCATGTATACTATTTACTTTCTCAGTTATTGCATTTGCTATATCTGGCATAACTTGTGCTCCATCTTCCCAATATACCTTATATCCATTATATTCAGGAGGATTATGACTAGCTGTTATAACTATACCAGCTATTGCATTTAGATTTCTAACCGCAAAAGATAATTCTGGAGTGGTTCTTAAACTATCAAATATATATGCTTTTATACCACATGCTGCCAAAGTATTTGCAGACTCTATACAGAATTCTCTAGACTTATGTCTATTATCATGAGCTATCACTACTCCTCTATTTTTTTCTTCAGCTGTCGTATTTTCTAATATATAGTTGGCCAATCCAAAAGTAGCTCTTCTAACTGTGTATTTGTTTATTCTATTTGTACCTGCTTCGATTATACCTCTAAGACCAGCAGTACCAAACTCTAAATCCTTATAAAATCTATCTTCTATTTCTTTTTTATTATCTTTTATCTTATCTAATTCTATCTTTGTATCTTCATCAAAATATGAACTTTTTACCCACTCTTCATAAGTTTTTGTATAATCCATAATAAAACCCTCCATATCTTATGTGTTTATTATAATCGTATAAATAAATATTTTTTATATAATTATAATTCTTCTGTATACTTATTAACTGAATTAATAAAAATATCTGCCATTATTCTATGACCTTCCTTAGTTGGATGTAATCCATCAAAATACAATTTTTTATAACCTTCTTGTTCCATACACTTATTATATCTCGAATAAAAATCTACAAACTCAGTATTAAATGTTACACTAAACTTTTTTACCCAACAATTATATAATTCTAACTTTTCAGATACTATATTAAAATCAGTGAAGCGACTCCAATCTTCTCTAACATTTGGAATATCTGGTCTCAATGGTATACCTATTATAGGTATTATATTTTTTGAATATGCCTGATGTACTATAGCCATTATATTAGAATTAATAACTTCATTTCCTGCTCCAACAATCAAATCATTGGTACCACCCATTATAAAAACTATATCAGGAGAATTTTTTACAACATCTTCATTAAATCTAACTAACATACCACTTGTTGTATCACCATTTATACCCTTATTTATTATTTCTAATCGAGTCTCTTTATTAACAATGTTTGTCCATGAATTACTTCGTGATACTCCAAACCCATATGTTAAACTGTCTCCTAAGCAGACTATTTTCATCTTATCCCCCCTTAGATATATTTTTATGTTTCAAGAATAATCTAACAGTTTAGTTAATTCATATTTTATACTTTTTTATCTTTCAAGTAAAGTTATTATAGCCACTAATTTAATGTAGATATATATCTATACTCTTTCTTCCCCAATTAGATGCACTTCCTTCACTATTCATAAAAATATCTATTCTGTTTCCTTTAATTGCACCTCCACAATCTTCTGCTACAAAAGTCATACCCAACTTAGGTATATATACTTTTGTTCCATATGGTATTATACTTGGGTCAACCGCAATAACACCCCATCTCGGAGTTGTTCCAGTTGATGTTATTGTATCTCCTGCATATGCAGTAGCGACCACTTTCATATGTTTTCCACCTCTTATATTTGCTCCTCTTGATGCAATTAATACTTTTTCTTTAGTTCCATATTTTATAATTTTTGTAGTTGGCTCCTTAGATATTAATTCCTTTGATAGGACTTTTTTGACTAACTCTCCATCATGGTAAGTTAATTTATAGACTAGTTTTTTTTCTCCTTCTTTTCCCTCTTGATAGACCTTAGATTTTCCTTTTAATAAATTACTATCATTTATATGCTTTGTCTCAAATGGAATCTTTTCAATTTCTTCTTTTTGGTTATTAGTTACTTTTACAACTTTTATTTTCATATCATCTTTTAATTCTGTATCTAAACTTGGATTAATTTTATCTTCAGAATTATACTTAATGCCCTGTTCATCCAAGAGTTCTTCAACTGTTTTTTTTAATGAAGAGACTTTTTGTTCTTGACCTTTAACTGTTAAACATATATCTTCTTTATTTAATATAGAATAGATACTTACCAAACTCATTAAAATTGATACACTTAATAAAGATGATATTATTATCCTCTTTTCTTTTTTCTCCATAATAATCTCCCTCCATATTCAAACTTCAAATTAGTATTATTCATTACAGATTTAATCTTATATTATATATGTATATTATAGCTTTTCAAATTTATGTAACTTTTTTGTAACTTCTAAAATCATTATCATGATAAAGAAAACAAAACTTAGAAATGATGCACAAATGAAAACACATTGTATACCAATATTAACTATGATAAAATTAATTTACATGTATATTGGAAATTCTTACGATTAGGAGGAACAAAATGAAATTTGAACGTTTGAGAACCATTGAAGATAGATTATACTATAAGGCTATGGAATTGTATAAAACTAGTTTCCCATTTCATGAACAGAGAAAATCTTCTTTACAATCAGAAATTATGGAAAATGAAGAATATCAATTCAATTTAATTTATGATAAAGACCAGTTTGTTGGCATAATTTTGTGTTGGGAAACAGAAAACTTTATTTATGTAGAACATTTCTGTATTTTTCCAAAAATGCGCAATAATAGGTATGGACAAAAGACATTGGAACTCCTAAATAAAAGAGAGAAAACTGTTATTTTAGAAATTGACCCTCCCATTGATGATATTTCAATCCAGCGTAAGAAGTTCTATGAGAGAGTAAAATATAAGTCAAATGATTATGAACATATTCATCCACCATACCAAGATAAATTTAGTGGTCATCATCTAATTGTAATGTCTTATCCAGAAATTCTATCTAAAATAGAATATGATAAATTTAATCAATACTTAATAAATCATGTAATGAGTTTCTAAATACAATCCCATTTATTGAACTTTTAAAAATATCCTAACAATTATATAGAGCAGTTAATTTATTATAGTTAGCTGCTTTTTTAATATTTAAATATACTACTATTCTAAATCTTAGCAGTTCTAATTCTTTTTCCTAGTACTTTATAATCTACTTTCATAATCATACTCTCTTTTCTATTTAATATTAATTAATGTTATAAAAATAAAATGTTCTTTCTCCTTGAACAAAAGAATTATTCCATAAATCAGGTTATCTTATGAAATTATTTTCTATTTTCGCACAATAAAGGAGATGATTCAAATTTTTATATTAAAACATCTCCTTTTAACTTAAAAACCCTATACTAAATTTTTATTTATCATTTATCTTTTAGCAATTTCTCTAATTCCATAATTTTTTCAATTATAGACTCAAAAACTGGCTCTTCTCTAAGTTCATTATAACTATCATCACTAAACATAATTAACAGGTTCGTATATATATTAAAAGTATATGAATTTTTAGATTTTACTTTGTCAAAAAATCTCATTTGACTAACATCCAAACTTTCATGTATAGGATGTCTTTCTAATGTTTCTTTTAGACTATATAAAGCTTTTTTAGCTTCTTCTTTCATATTAAAAAATAGAAAAGTTAAAGATAATTCCATATAATCCATATATATATTAAAAAATGCTCCTTTATCTTCACTAAGTATTTTTTTTATTTCTAAAGAAAAGTTTGCATACCCAAGTAACTTATTTTTTATATATTCCATCTCTTTCTCTATTACTTTTTTATTTGAATCTACATCTTCCAATTTTTGCTTTAATTCCTTGTATTGATATTTGTATATATTGATTATTCCTTTACAATCCATACTTACATTAAACACATTACTAAACAATTTATTTTGAAGCAATATTTCTGCTTCTTCTAATCTATTTTGACTTAAATATATCATAGCTAAATTGACACTTGTATCTCCTATTGGTTCATGTATCATATTTAGGTACAACTCTGCCTTTTCATAATCCTCCAACATATAATATGCATTTGATAATATAATGAGTGCTGTTTCTTTTATTTGAATCTCATCTGTATTTCTTACTATATCTTCAAGAATATTTGTTGTTTCTTTTACTTTGTTGTTCAACTCATTCTTACCAAATTTATATGAATACATCTGGTACAGTGAGCATATCTTTAATTTTAATAAATAACATCTAGGATACTTCTCTATGTACATATTAGAAAGTTTTTTCACAGATTCTAAGTCTCCTTTACATTCTTCTTTTGGTTCTTCTGTTGATAAATCAATTTCAATCCCAGCAAAAATTGCTTCTAATTCTTGATAAATTTTCATTACTTCTTCTTCACTTAAATCAATCTTATAATTCATAAGCTTATCAATAGATACATTAAAAAAATCCGATAATAAAGGTAATAATTCTATGTCAGGATAAGAATTTCCACTTTCCCATTTTGATACTGCAGGTGTTGAAACCCCTATAAATTTTGCCAATTGCTCTTGAGTTAGATTTCTTTCTTTTCTAAGAGTTTGTATGACTTTACCTATTTTAATTTGCATATATACCTCCCTAGTACATCTGTTGTAATTTAAGTATATAAAAAAAGTATTTACTAGTAAATCGAGGCAAAGTTAATAAAATGTTCATAATTTAACCATTGGTTATATTTTAGTCTCAAATTTTCTTTCATTGACCTAAAGTAGATTCCACATCTAATGATAATACCTGCTATTAATAACATGTTTGTAATCACACTTATTTATACTATAAGTGACATTATCATAAAGAACACATTTAATATAAATAAATCATTTATAGACCTAATACTATAAGGGTAATATTGCATTATATTATTTCTTTATTACAATGTGTCTATTTTATTATTTAACCAGCAGATTATGTCCTCAAATACCTCTTCCTTATTTATCTCATTTAATAATTCATGTCTTCCATCTTTGTAAAGTTTGCAAGATACATCTTTTATCCCTAAATTTATATATCTGTCCCTTAGTCTTAATACTCCCTTTCCATTTTTTCCTATAGGGTCTTTATCACCAGATATTATATAAATAGGAATATCAAGAGGTATTTTTTTTAGATTTTGCTTGTCCTCAATTTCTTTTAATCCTTGAACCAAATCATAAAAAAATCCACAACTACACACTACTCCACAAAATGGGTCATTTATATATTTCTCAACTTGTTCTCTATCTCTACTTAGCCAATTAAATTTAGTATTTCTATTTCTTTTTCTGATTTCTCCACCAAATATCAAATCATTTATTTTATTACTTCTGGAGCTTCTTCCATGTTTTTTAATTTCACGATTAATTATGATATGAGCAAAATTTAAAATAATACCTTGTTTTCCATTTGAACCACATAGTATAAGACCAGATAAATTCTCACTGTAATTCATTATGTATCTTTGACTTGCAAATGAACCCATACTATGCCCAAATAGATAAATTGGTAAATTCTCATTTTCCTTTTTTATAATATTTGTTAAAGTGTGCATATCTTCTACAAGACATCTAAATCCTTCTTTTTCAGCTAAATGCCCAACATTTTCTATTGTCTTTGCAGTCTTTCCATGACCTCTATGGTCGTTAATATATACTATATATCCATTTTTAGTAAGCTCTTTAGCAAAATGCTCATATCTTTGTGCAGTTTCAGCCATTCCATGTGAAATTTGGATAACTGCTTTTGGATTTTTTATATTTTCATCTTCCCATTTATATGTATATATATCTAAATCTTCCTCTCCTTTGAAAGTAAAGTTTGTACACTTCATAATTATCCCTCCAGATTAATTTTATTCAGTATATTAACTTATATATTATATTACAAGCATTTTCAAGTCAAAATTTTTCTATAGGCTTTATGATTTACTAATAATTGATACAAATGACAATACAAAGTTATGTAATAATTTAGTAACTTAAATAAAAAAAATAATACCTAGATATACTTGGACATCATATTGACATTGGAATCAATTCATGATATTCTGTTTTCGTTAAAATACTATTCAAAGATAAAGGAGATATTTCATGGATTATTCAAATGAATTAAAAGAACTCTTTCTAATGAATCAAACTTATGCTACTCTTTTTACCCTTACAAACAAAATACAGATAGAAGGAGATAGATATTTTGGTATACTTACTTCAAGACAGTATATGACTATTTTGTCTATTCTCCATTTACCTGAAGAAGAAACAACATTAAATAATATTGCAAAAAAAATGGGTACAAGTAAACAAAACATAAACAGACTAGTTTCTAATCTTGAAAAAAGTGGATATGTTGAAGTAGTTCCAAGTCCTCATGATAAAAGGGCAATTAATGTTAAAATTACAAACTTAGGAAAAGAAGTTATGATAACATGTAGTAAAATTGGAATAAATTTTATGGCTGATGTGTTTCATGAATTTAGTAAAGATGAACTAGAAACTTTATGGAGTTTACTAAAAAAAATGTACCGTTTTAATGGTGAAGAGCAAGATGGATTTGAAGAAGATGCTAATTTTATGGAAGATAAAGAGTTAGATAAAATTAAATCTGAAGTACTCGAAGAATTTTCAAGAAAAAGAAAGAAAGTAAATAAAACTGACAGAGTTAAAGAAAGGTGATAATATGAAATTAAAAGATAGTTTTCATCCATATGCAATCATAACAATTGTATTTTGGTCTATAGCTTATGTACTTACAAGGTTAACTTTGCAATATTTTTCAGCGTTTTCGTTAGGCTTTCTTCGATATTTGGTTGCTTCTGGTAGTTTAATTATTGTTGTTATTCTTATAAAGATGAAACTTCCAAAAAAATCTGATTTGCTTTGGTTCTTAGCATCTGGAGCTGTCGGATTTTTCCTTTATATGATTGCCTTTAACAAAGGTCAAGAAACCGTTACAGCTTCCACAGGTAGTGTTGTAATTGCTACAGTTCCTGTAATTACTGCCTTGTTAGCTCATTTTGTATGTCATGAAAAAATAAAAATAGTCCAATGGATAGCAATTGCTATTGAATTCATAGGCATATTAGTTTTAACTTTAATGAATGGTATATTCTCTATAAATACAGGTCTTTTATGGCTTTTATTAGCAGCTTTAGCACTTAGTGTATATAACATTTTACAACGTAAACTTACAAAGACTTATTCTGCTTTACAAACTTCTGCATTCAGCATTTTTTCAGGAACAGTTTTACTTGCTATATTTCTTCCAGCTTCTATTAATGAAGTCTTATATGCTCCAAGAATTCAACTTCTCTATATTGCTATTTTAGGAATTTTTTCAAGTGCCATTGCCTATGTATCTTGGTCAAAAGCCTTTGAAAAGGCAAAGCAAACTGCACAGGTAAGTAACTATATGTTTCTTACTCCATTTTTGACAAGTATTCTTGGATTTTTGATTGTGGGGGAAATTCCAGACTGGTCCACAGTAATTGGTGGTTCAATTATTATATTAGGTGTATTTATATTCAGCTTTGGTGAAAAAATATATGGACTCATAGAAAATGAAATAGTATAAATAAAAGACTCAGTATCAAATACCAATACTGAGTTTTTTAATGTTACAATTATTCTGTTGTAGAAATTATATCTCTTAGTTTTTGTAAATCATTAAACGGTTGGCTACAGCTATTGTTTTGACATACATAATAGGTAGTCTCATTATTCTTTAATTTATAATCCTTCAAAAAATCTATCTTAGTATTTTCTTCATTGTATTTCTTCACTAAAAAGGTCGTATTTGGTATAAATTTTCCACTTATTAAGTCCTTAAATCCACTCAAATCAAAATCTTCTTTTAAAATACATACAATTTCTCTAGTTGGATAAAGCTCATACATCAATGAAAGCATATAGAAACTATATCCTGTTGGAGAGCTTTTTACATTATCTGCATATAGTTTTAATTGTTTATACGATAGTTCTTCAAGTTTACTATCACCAGTAATTTTTGAAAGTCTTATAAGGTTGTATAGTTGAACAGAATTTCCTGATGGAATAGCACCATCATACAAATCTTTTGGTCTTGCTATTAAATTTTCACTATCTTTACCATATATATAGAATCCACTTTTTCCATAATCCCAAAAAAGGTCAATACAGCTTTCATTTAAATTCAATGCCTTTTCTAAATATCTCATATCAAACGTTGAATCATAAAGCTCTATATATGCCCATATTAAAAAAGCATAATCATCTAAATAAGCTAAATAATCAGAACTTCCTTCTCTATATCTAGCTAACAATCTCCCCGACTCATTTACAAGTTTATCACTTATAAAATCAAGACATCTATTTGAATACTCTAAGTACACATCATTTTTTAGAGTATTATAAGCCTTTGCCAAAGCTACTATCATCAATGCATTCCATGAAGTAAGTATCTTATCATCTTTATGCAAAGATGTTCTCTCTTTTCTATATTCAAATACCTTTTTACTAAGATTAGCTATTTTTTCATTATGTCTATCATATTCTTTGTTTTTTATAAGATTTGGGATACTTTTACCTTCAAAATTTCCACCATTAGTTATATCAAAATAATCATTAAAAAACTTTCCATCTTCTTCTCCCAGTACTTCAATTATTTCAAGAGGATTAAATATATAGAATTTTCCTTCTTCACCTTCACTATCAGCATCCTGTGCTGAATAAAAGCCACCTTCTTTATCTTGCATCTCTCTAATTACATAATCTATAGTCTTTATAGCAATTTCTTTATATAATTCTTTTTTTGTTATTTTATATGCATCCAAATAAGCTATTGTAAGCATGGCATTATCATATAACATTTTCTCAAAATGAGGTGCTAGCCATTTTTTATCAGTTGAATATCTTGAAAAACCAAATCCGATATGGTCAAACAAACCACCTTTATACATCCCATCTAAAGTTTTTTCTACCATTCTTAACACATCTTCATCTTTTTCTATAGTATAGTATTTAATCAAAAACATAAGGTTCTGAGGGCTTGGAAATTTAGGTGCGTTTCCAAAACCACCATACTTTTCATCATAGATAGCCTTAAATATCCTAATAGATGAATTTAACATATCTTTTGATAACTCACCCTCCGTATTTTTTACGCCAAAATCATCTTTAAGAGCTTCTATTATTTCATCTCCAGATTTTATAAGTATATCTTTGTTTGTATTCCATTTATCAGACACACTTTCTAATAAATCTATAACACCAGGTCTATTATATCTTGAATATTTTGGGAAATATGTTCCTGCAAAAAAAGGTTTTTTATCTGGTGTCATTATTATTGTCATTGGCCATCCACCACTACCTGTCATAGCTTGGCAAACTGTCATATATACACTATCTATATCAGGTCTTTCTTCTTTATCTACTTTTATTGCTATAAAGTTTTTGTTCATTATTTCAGCAACTTCTTTATCCTCAAAAGATTCTTTTTCCATAACATGACACCAATGACATGTTGAATACCCTACACTTAAAAATATTGGTTTATCTTCTTCCTTTGCTTTTCTAAAGGCTTCATCATTCCAGCTATACCAATTTATAGGATTATACGCGTGTTGTAAAAGATATGGAGATTTTTCATTTATTAGATTATTAGGTTTTCTATTATTTTCCACAGTACCACCTCATTTATTATTTTATTATATGTTTTGCAATAAAAAAATAGATATACACTTATAATAAGTGTATACCCATCTTAACTATATATATTTAAGTTTTTATATATTTACTAAGGCAAAACAAAATGAAAAATATCAAATTATTTTTTAAAAATTTTTTAAAAAGAAGGAGTATTAACATATAAATACCTCCATAAATTATTATTTGATTGAAGTACAACCTTATTCTAAGTTACATAATTAAGATTTAATAAATACTTAATTATACATTTAGTAATTTATTTACAAAGATAAAAAAATCTACACCTAAATAAAAAACTGAACATCAATAAAATTTTAATAAAAAACTTTATCAACATTCAGTATAAGCCTTAGTTACATATTAAATTTTCTAATGCATCATTCGGAGCTACAATAGGATAAACATCATAATCCTTGTCTATATCACATTGCAAAAACACAGGTTTATCAAAATCCATTACAGCTAGAACTTTTTCTAATCCTTCCATATCAGATACCTTATATCCATCAATATTATAAGCATTTACAAGTTTAACATAGTCTACATTTTCATCAATATCAGTTTGAGAGTATCTTTGATTAGAAAACAATTTCTGCCATTGTCTTACCATTCCTAATGTCCTATTATTAAGCAATAAAATAAGTATAGGTACATTATAGTTTGAAACTGTAGCTAGTTCATTACAATTCATTCTAAAGCTTCCATCACCAGTAACCAAAACTACATTTTTGTCTACATTGCCAACTTTAGTTCCAATAGCTGCACCTAGACCAAATCCCATAGTGCCTAGCCCTGCCGATGTTATAAAACTTCTATTACCTTTAAAACTCCAGTATTTAGCAGCCCACATTTGATGCTGACCAACATCAGTTACCACTATAGTAGGATTATCTAATCTTTCATATTTCTCATTTATTTTTCTAAGTATATTTTGTGGATGAAACTCTCTTTCTTGTATACCCTCACTCTTTCTAAAAGTCTTTATTTCTTCTTTCCAGTTACTATTATCCTTACTATCCACTTTTTCTAATAGTAAACTAAGGATAAATTTCACATCTCCAACTAGAGATACATTTGATTTTATATTTTTACTTATTTCAGATGGGTCTATGTCTATGTGAATTACTTTTGCATTTTTAGCAAATTCAGAACTTTTACTTATTACTCTGTCACTAAATCTTGCCCCTATAGCTATAACCAAATCTGAATTAGAAAGAGCTAAATTACTTTCTCTACTTCCATGCATTCCAACCATACCAAGAGATAACTCATTTTTTCTATCTATATTACCAAGTCCCATAAGTGTGTTTAATACAGGTGTATCTATTTTGTATGCAAATTTTTCAAGAATTTCCTCACTATCTGAAGACTTAACACCTCCACCAGCATATATTATAGGTCTTTTAGAATCTCTTATTATATCTATTGCATCGCTTAAAAGCTTAACATTTATTTCATCCTCTAAATCAAAATCATTCTTATAGTCCATATAATCATCTATTTGACATGAATCATAATCCTCATCACTAAAATCCATTTCTGCTAAAAATAAGTCCTTTGGAACATCTACAAGTACTGGGCCTTTTCTTCCTGAATTTGCAACCTTAAAGGCTTCCTTTATTGTAGGAATCAATTCTTTAGTACTCCTAACTAGATAATTATGTTTTGTCATAGACAGGCTTGCTCCTGTTATATCAATCTCTTGAAAAGAATCTTTACCTAATAAACTTGTTGGAACTTGCCCTGAAATCACAACCATAGGAGAAGAATCCATAAAAGCTGTTGCTATTCCAGTTATAGCATTTGTTGCTCCTGGACCAGATGTTGTAAAGCAAACCCCCACTGTGTTAGTACTTCTTGCATACCCATCTGATGCATGAACTAAACCTTGTTCATGAGATGTCCTTATATGTCTGAAATCATCTTGATAATCATATAGAGCATCATAAAGAGGTATCACTGCTCCACCAGGATATCCAAATACTGTGTCAACTCCCTCTTTCTTCAAGCATTCTAAAATTACTTTTGCTCCGTTCATACGCACTACCATGCACCACTCTTTCCCTCAAACTAATCCATTTAATATATTTATTTTAAGAATGACATCATACTTCTTAGATTTCTTCCAACTTCAGCTATTTCTGTAGCATATTCTGCTTCTCTAGTTTTAAGGAAATTTTCACGTCCTTCTTCATTTTCTTTAATCCATGCTTTCGCAAATTTTCCATTTTGTATGTCTTCTAAAACTTCTTGCATACCTTGTTTTGCTACATCAGTTATTACTCTTTTACCAGATACATAATCTCCATATTCTGCTGTATCACTTATGCTATATCTCATTCTTTCAAATCCACCTTCATATATAAGGTCAACTATTAGTTTCATTTCATGTAGACATTCAAAATATGCTACTTCTTTTTGATATCCTGCATCTACAAGTGTTTTATATCCTAATTTTATAAGTTCACTTATTCCACCACAAAGTACTGATTGTTCTCCAAATAAATCTGTTTCTGTTTCTTCTTTAAAAGTAGTTTCTAAAACACCTGCTCTTGTTGCTCCAATACCTTTTGCATATGCTAAAACTGTCTCTGTAGCTTTTCTAGTGTAATCTTGATATACTGCAAATAGTGCAGGAACACCACTTCCTTTTGTAAATACATTTCTAACTAGGTGACCAGGTCCTTTAGGAGCTACCATTACAACATCGACAAATTCTGGTGGTTGTATTTGGTTATAATGTATATTGAATCCATGTGCAAATGCTAATGTTTGACCTTCTTTTAAGTTATCCCTTACACTCTCTTCATAAACTTTCTTTTGTTTTTCATCTGGCATTAATATCATTGTCAAATCACTTTCTCTTGTAGCTTCTGCTACACTTTTAACTTCAAACCCATCTTCTTTTGCTTTTTGTGCTGATTTACTTCCATCATAAAGTCCTACCACTACATCTACACCATTGTCTCTAAGATTCTGTGCATGTGCATGTCCTTGGCTCCCATAACCTAAAACTGCAACCTTTTTATTTTTTAAGACCTCTAAATTTACATCATTTTCATAATACATCTTTGCCATTTTTATTTCCTCCCAATACTTTTTCTCATTTTTATGATATTTATTTTTATTAGAAATTTATACTCATTATCATTGATTTTATGCTACTTGATATACTATATTTCTAAATCTACAGGATTTTAAATTATATTTTTAGAATTTTCAGTTTTTATAATTTGCAGAAAACTAACAAATTCAATGATACTTGTATTTTTATTCTAAGATTTTTCTAGTTTAATATTTATCTTTAGTTTTTTATTTTAACATAAATAGATTTATCATTAGTTTCTCTTTTATAAAACACATTTAATTAATGTCTTACTTTCTCAACGGTTATTTCTCTTATATCATGTAGCTTCTTCATATGATTTAAAACACAATCTAAAGACGTTTTTTCTTCATTTACTATTAATTTTATTCCTGAATTATTCATATTATCTACAGTCATACTTATTGATTGTATATCAACTTCTCTCCTTCTAAGAGTCATCGCCACTCTTAAAAAAGAATCTATCCCTTGGTTTAATTTAGCATATACAGTATTTTCCATAAAAATTCCTCCTTATTTTTATAATTTTTTATTAATTTTATATGGATTTAACTTTTTATATCGCTTAAAATAAAAAAACTTTCATCTTTATAAGCAATATAAATATTACTTATAAGGACGAAAGTTATATTCCGCGGTACCACCTTATTTGTAGATATAAAAATACATCTACCACTCTTTTTTCAGGTCGGGTAATCAATTACCTTAACCTTAGCCATGTAACGTTGGCAGACGTTTGTACTTACTAAAAATATTCAGTACAAAAGCTCCAGAGTGATCATTATACTACTGTTAACACCAATTCTCAGCAACATTGGTTCTCTGTGGATAACACCATTAGTATTATTGTCTCTGTCATCGCTTTTAATTTTTTAAGTTTATATTTTCTATATGTTTTGTTGTTAATATAGATTATATTCTCTATCCTTTATAATGTCAACGACTTTTTTTAAAATTTTCAGATTATTTATTTTTTTCACAATAATTTGTTTTTTATATTGCAAATATAAGTTTTGGAATAACCGTTTTCATATTATTATTTTATATCCATTTATTTTTAACCAATTTTCTTTTTCTTTATAATTTGGCATAATAGATTTTACCAATTCATAAAATTTTTTAGAATGGTTCATATGTATTAAATGGCTAAATTCATGTATTATTATATAATCAATTACATCTAATCTTGCCATAGATATTTTTGAATTTATATAAATATTTTTTTGAGATGTGCAACTTCCCCATCTCTTTTTTTGCTCTTTTACCTTAACACTTTTTGGAATCAATTGCTTCATTATTTCACAAGTTGATTTAAGAAAATCTATTCTCTCTAAAACTATTCTTTGGCTTTCTGTTTTATACCAATCCTTCAAAGATGCTCTAATGAAGTCTTTACTGGTATCATTTGTTTGAATAATTATTTGAGATTCATCAAGATTTATTTTACAGTTACTTTTTATGATGGAACTTTCCAAATTTTCTTTTATAACTAAACAATATTCTTTACCTAAATAAAGAAATTTCTCACCATCTATAAACGTTCTTTGTCTGTATGATTCTTCTCTGTCCTTATATTTCTCAGACTTTTCAAGTATCCAATCTCCTTTTTCAATTATTATGTCTCTTATTACTTTTTTAGAGATTTTAGGGGGACTTGTTACAATTATTTTACCAAATGAGTCTATTTTTATAGAAATATTTTTTCTATTTTTATACAGCAAAATCACTTTTATTTCATTTCCTTTTAAAGTTACATTTAAAATATCAGCTTCTTCTCTTACTGCATTCATCAGTTTCTTTTTTCCTTATTTGCTCTACAATTTATTAGTTCAGCAGCTATACATACAGCTATTTCAGCTGGTGTCTGAGCATCCAATTTTATACCTATTGGTGCATGAACTTTTTCCAATTCTTCCTTTTTAAAACCTTTTTTCATAAGTTTTTCATATGTTAACCCAATCTTTGTTCTACTTCCAATCATGCCTATATATCCAGAATTTCTTTTAAGAGCCCATTCTAAAGCACTTGAATCATATAGGTGTCCTCTTGTTAAAATAATTATATAACTATTTTCATCAATTGAAAAATCTGGTATATCTTCAAAAGAGTCTAAAACTATTACTTCTGAATCTGGAAATCTTTCAGAGTTGGCAAATTCTTCTCTATCATCTATTACCACTGTTCTAAATTCTAAAAGGGATAATATTACAGCCACATCTCTTGAGATATGACCTGCTCCAAATATATATGCTTTACTTATATTCTCTTTTAGATTTCTGTTGAATCTTTCTATGTTATTCTCTAAATTACTATCAATAAAATCTATCTGTATTTCTCCAGTGCCACCACATATCATTCCCAGTTTTGCTACATCGGATTTATTTAGAGTAAATTTATACAACATTGATTCCCTATTTTTTATGACATTAATTGCATGTTTTATACATGTAGCTTCTACACTTCCTCCACCTACTGAACCAAATATTTTACCATCATTTTTTACAATCATCATGGCTCCAGTTTCACGTGGTGTTGAACCTGAGTGAGAGGTTATAGTAGCAAATGCAAAATCCTCCTTATTTTCTATTAGTTGTATAGCTTGTTCATATATATTCATATAATTCTCCTTACCAGTCTATCTAAAAATCGTCTATATATCTATCTTAGGTTTTTTATTACCTTATTTGGTATCACAAATTCCACTGCTCCCATATAACCAGGTGCTACTTTATATTCATCAAAACTAATTACAAGGTTTCCATTTTTATTAATATAAAAGTCTTGATACTTACTTATAGATTCAAAATCCTTTATTGGTGAATCTTTTCCTTGGTCAATAAAATAGGATTTTGTGTCATCTTTTTTAATCTGATTTCTCATCTGCTCTTTTATATTATCACTTATAGCTCTTATATATCTACTATCTTTAAAAAATATTGGTAAATTTAATAATATTTCTCTATTTTTATCAATAGTATAATGCTTCTTAGTTACAGTTGAAGATGCTTCTATCTCTTCTTTCTTAACTTCTATAGATAGAAAATTCTTAGAGTTATTTTTAACGTTATAACTCACATTTAAGTATCTATGCCCTTTATTATTTTCTTTTTTCATTTCATTTTTAAATTCACTGTAAAGTTTTTCTCCATTTTGTAAAAACTCATTATTTAATTTATTCTCTAAATCTTTATCTTTTAAACCTTCTATTTTTGGAATGCTAATTTTAACTTCATAATTACCTTGTTTAAAACTGAGATTCTTATCATTTAAAACCTTTATTGTATTACTGTTTAGAGTCTCATTAGAGAAGTTCCCTGCAAATATAGGCTTTATATTTATTAATGATACCACTAAACAGATTGAGATTATAGCAATTTTAAATATAGATTCTTTAGGTTTTTTACATGTATTCATGTTGACCTCCTTAATATATTTATATATAAACTACTATTCAATTTACAAATCTTTTATTACTTCATATGGTATTACAAATTCTACCGCTCCCATATAACCAGGTGCTACTTCATATTCATCAAAACTGATTACCAGATTTCCATCTTTATTAATATAAAAATCTTGATATTTGTTGATTGTTTTAAAATCTTCAGCAGATAAATCTTTTTCTTGGTCTATAAAATATGATTTTGTACTATCGTTTTTAATCTGCTCTCTCATCTGTTCTTTTATATTATCACTAATAACCTTTACATATTTATCATTCTTAAAAAGCATAGGTAAAGTCAAAGCTATTTGTCTTTTCTTATCAACATTATAATGTATCTTACTAACACAGGATGATGCTTCTATCTCATTTTTTGTCATTTCTATTGAGAGGAAATCTTTAGAATTATTTTTAACACTATAACTCAAACTTAAAGACCTATGCTCTTTGTTCTTCGATAATTCTATTTTTTCCATCCTTTGCTGAAACTCATTATAAAGTCTTTTTCCATCTTCCATAAAACTACTATTTAATCGCTTTTCTAAATTTTTGTCTTTTAAACCTTGTATCTTCGGAATATCAATCTTAGCTTCATAATTTTCACTCTTTAAACTATAATTTTTTATAGTTATTACTTCTACTATTCCTCCAATTATAGGTATCTTAGAAAAATTATCTGCAAATACAGGACTTATATTTACTAATACTGTAAACATACATGCAAAAGCTATTGCAACTTTAAATCTCAATCTATTTACTTTCTTATTTTTCTCGTAATATATATTTTCTATTTTCTCATGATTTATTATAGTATCTAGTTTCTTTGGTATTGGAATTTTATGATACTCCTCTTTTAACTTATCTAACCTTTCTTTGCTTGTCATTCTTTTTATCCCTACTCTTCAATTTTTAATTTTAGTTTTTTTAAAGCAGTATATAGCCTAGTTTTAACAGTATTCACATTCTCATCCAATATTATTGCCACTTCTTCAATCTTTAAATCTTCAAAAAATCTTAATATTATAATAGATTTATACTCAATAGGTAATTCTTCTAAAGCTCTCTTTAAATCTAAATCAGTATATTTATCACATTCTCCAGTTTCATCTATATGGTCAATATCTGTCATATTATTATATTTACGGTTTTTCCTAATAAAATCTATGCTCGTTCTAACTAAAATTTTATAAAACCATGTCTTTATATAATTTACTTCTTTAATATTTTCCACTGAATATAGAGCCTTATACATGGCTTCTTGAACCACATCTAAGGCATCTTCTTCATTCTTTGTATAACTATATGCAATTCTATAAAAAGAGTCTTTATTATCGATAATATATTTCTCAACCTTCGTTCTCTTTAAACTCTTAAACATTCCTGTAAAATCTCCCTCCGATTACAGGCTAGGATTGAGTTTTTAGAAATTCTATCTGTCTATTTTCACATCTTCATTCAGTTTCTTTACATGCTCAATATACTTTTCATTTAAAATAGATTCTCTTATTAAACTCTGACACTCGTTAAAACTTTTTTGTCTTTCTCTTTTATCAGTAACTTTGACTATATGATATCCATAACTAGTTTCAAATACATTTGAAACTTCATTTTTCTTTAATTTGAATACTTCTTTTGTAAACTCAGCATTTTTGTCTTCTTTTGTAAAATATCCTAGCTGTCCTCCGTTTTTTCCAGTTGCTTTGTCATCTGAATATTTTTTAGCCAATTCTTCAAAACTTTCTCCATTTTTGATTTTAGTTAATATATTATCTGCCTCTTTCTTTAAAGCTTCTTTCTTATCTTTACTTACTTCTTTTTTGTTTTTGTCTAAAGTTGATATAAGTATCTGAGAAGCACTTACTTCTTCTACATTAAAATCCTTTTTATGTTTTGTATAATAAGATTCCATATCTACATCACTTATATTTATTCTATCTTCAAAGGCCTTCTTATTTTTATCTATGGCTAAATCTTTAGATATTTCTTGTTTTAAATATTCTTTATCAACACCTGCTTTGTCCATTTTTTCTTTGTAACTTGTATTCAAATTCATATTAGCTTCTAGTTCTTGATATTTTGAGTCTACTTCACTTTTAGTTGGAGTTAATCCTTTATCCTTAGCCTCTTGATATAAAAGTTCATTATCCACCATAAACGATATTATAACATTTTCTAATTTATTTCTACCTTTTTTATCCAAAGTTTTTTCCAATTCATCTAAAGATTGCCCATTTACATAACTATTAGTGGCAGATAAAACTGCTTTTGTTTTTTGATATTGCTCTTTTGTAATTTCCACATCATTTACTTTTGCCAAACTTTTGTTGCAACCAACCATCATTAAAGATAGTATTCCGACCATCCCTATATAAAGTTTTTTATTCAATATATCTACACCTCACTCATTTTTATTCTCAATTTTTAAAACATCAGTCAATATTCTTATATTTTAACTACTCTAAATTACGTAACCAATAATTTTTTGGTATTTGATTTTGTTCTACTGCTGCAAATTCATAACCTTCATCTGATAGGAATTTTAAAACTGAATCTAAAGCTTCTGCACTTTGTTTTTTCTCATGCATTAAAACTACAAGTTGGTCTTTATCTTCACCTTTTCTATTCTTAATATGGTCTTTCACATTTTGTACAATTTGAGCAGAATTAGATTTCCAGTCTTCTGTATCTAAGTCCCAGTCCCAAATCTTGTATCCAGCATCAACTAAAGCTTGATAAGAAGCTTGTGGTGTGTATGGTTTACTTCCATAAGGTATTCTTATTACTTTTGAATGTTTGCCAGTTATTTTGTAAAAAGTTTGGTCATTTGTATCAAATTCCTCTTTTGCTGATGTACTAGTAACATAAAGCTTATGAATATCATGTGATACACTATGGAAACCTCCTGTGTTCCCACTTTTAATTATATTTTTAACTTGTTGTGGATATTCCTTCATATTGCCATCTATCATAAAAAAAGTTGCTTTAACATTATATTTATTTAGAGTTTTTATCATCTGGTCAGTAAATTTAGATGGACCATCATCTATAGTTATGTATGCTACTTTTCCAGAACTCTTGCTTGGTCCTTTGCTAATTTCCGTTGCTGTGTTAGATACTATATCTGTAATAGTAGAACTTGACAATTTTGTATTTCTACTAATTTCGTCTTCTTTCATATTTAAAGAGCTAACTCGTATACCAACTATTATAAAAGCTAGACATACTACAATAGCACTTAAAAGTACATATAATTTCTTTCTATTTATTTTTTTCTTTTTATTTCTCATCGCTCGACCTCCAATATTACTATATTTTTACATTTATATTTTTGTAGTATTTTAGACGCAAAATTTACACTACATATATATAGACGTTGAACTTCGACAAAAAGTTTTGCTTAATTTTTAAAATTTGTTATTTTGATGATTATTATGCTGTATAATTTATGTATAATTGTATAGAATGTTGAAAATTGAGCATTATATAGTGTTTTTTACAATTAATTCTAGTTAAAATGTCATTTATAATTTTTAAAATTTATAATTTTTTTTTTATAAATTAGAAATATTAAACAAAAAATAAGTACTAAAACAATGCCATAGCACATTTTGAATGTCTACATTATGTATTTATGTTAAATAATCTTTGTTATCAAGTAAAAATTGCTAACTTTATTCATAAATCATTATATTAATTAGGTAATTTTTTCTGATTCATATAATATTCTATTATTTATAATAGAAAGATTTATTTTCCAAAAAATTAAAAATAAAATCCCAATCTATTTATAAATAGATTGGGATTTTATTTTTAACATAATTATAAAGTATTTATAAACTACTTAGACTCCCTTTTTGTCCCTTTAGTCATGTAGGCATACACTGGTAAACCTATGGCTGTTATTATAAGACCTCCTATAGATATCATAGTAGTTTTCATACCTGCAAAACATAATTGATTAACTACAACAAATATACCACTTACTATAGCTATTATTGGAACGATTGGATATAATGGTACTTTATACTCTCTTGGCATATCTGGATGAGTCTTTCTAAGTTTCATTACTCCTATAAATGTTAATACATAGAATATCCAAGTAGCAAATACTGCTAAATCAGTTAATAAGTTAAATTGACCTGATAAAGCATATATAGATGCAATAACAGATACTAATGCTATAGCATTTGCTGGAACTTGAGCAGAATTTAATTTAGAAAAAGTACTGTATTTTGGTAAAGTCTTATCTGCAGCTAGAGTATAAGCAACTCTTGAACCAGTTAATAAAAATCCATTTAATGCCCCAAATACTGAAATTAATATACCTACAGAGATTATTTTTCCACCCATTGAACCAAATATAACTTCTGCAACTGCTGATGCAGGAGAAGCATAATTTGCTAATTCATTAGCTGGTAATACCCAAAGGTATGCTAAGTTTATTATAAAATAAACAGCCATAACAACTGATAATCCACCTATTATAGCTTTTGGAAGGTCTTTTCCTGGATTCTTCATTTCTCCTGCTAAAGTACCCACATTCATCCATCCATCAAATGCAAATAATATAGCAATTAAAACCTGACCTAATACACTACCTAGACTTAATCCCTCACCAACCATAGGTGTAAGTATTGGATTGTCTCCACCACCTTTAATAAATCCAACAATCATTATCAAAATAAGTGGTATTAATTTACATATTGTAGAAACTGTTTGTATAGCTCCTCCAGTTTTTGAACCAAGCATATTCAATCCTGCAACTATTACTATAATTCCAATAGCTATTGGAAGTAACAGTGATGGACTGCCAATTAAAGCTGAAGCTTGTTCTCCAAATATAACACCTAATGCTGCCATCATACCAGGATAGAATAGTACAATTTGCATCCATCCAGTTAAAAATCCTAATTTCTCTCCATAAATTTCTTTTATATATACCATCATTCCACCAGTTTTTGGTATCGCTACTGATACCTCTGCAGCTGTAAGACCAGCTGTTATAGTTATGATTCCAGCTATTAACCATGCTAATATACCAAGACCTGGAGCTCCTCCAGTCAATGTATAAACTGCTTGTGGTTTAAAGAATACACCTGCTCCTATAACGGAACCAACAACAGTAGATAATGCTGCTGACACGCCAAGTGTCTTTTTTAGTTCATTACTTCCCATTTTCTTCCTCCTACTTAATCTTATTTAATTTTAATTTCATAGTTATATAAGCATATATTATGCCAATATTATAGACAAATAATTTTTATTATTTATTAAAATAAAATAATCTCTACTCAACTTTTGTAACCTTTTACCTTTATGATAGCTTAAAACTCTAAAAAATCATAAATTCAAATCTAATGATGTTTCTTAAAAGTAATTATATTTTTTATATTGTATAATATACATTGTATATTTATAACAAGTAAAATAGATTGTACTTATTAAGTTGAAATCGTTTTAAATTTTTTGCAATAAAATTTCATTATTTTTTTTAAACATTGTATTTTTCTTTCTGTAATTTCCAAATTTAAATGTCTTTTATAAATAGTATGACTTTTACTCATTTTATAGTCTATTTTATAATAATAAATAATTTGACAATTTATTATAACCCAACTTAAACTAGAAATCAAAACTAATAGTTTATTTTTTAATAAAAAAATAAAATATTAGTTTTGAAAACGTTTTTTAAGTATTTATATTTAACTCTATTTTTTTATAAAACCTCTATTTTTATTACTATTTTTTAATATAAAAATTATTTTCATATTATTTTACTTAAATATAATTAGATAATTGTATTTTTTCTAAAATAAATAATGAAATATAATTATTTTATTAATAAATTGTATATATAATAAATTACATTAAGATATTTACATATTACTCTACACATTAAAAATAGGCAATAAGAAAATATACCACTTTTTATAAAAAGCGATATATTTTCTTATTACCTATCAATCCATTTTTTTTATTTTCTTCTGTTAAGTAACTCTTTTTTTATTTCATCAATTTTAACATCTTTTTCTATCATCAAGACCAATGTATGATACACTAAATCGCTAATTTCATAAATAAGTTCACTTTTATCAGTATTCTTTGACGCTATAATTACTTCACTACTTTCTTCACCAACTTTTTTAAGGATTTTATCTATACCTTTGTCAAATAGATAATTAGTATAAGAACCTTCAATAGGATTATTTTTTCTTTCATTTATTAAATTATATAATTCTTTCAATATACTTTTTTCTACTTCAGATTCCACTTTATCAGTGTCATCAAACAAATCTCTATAAAAACAAGAATAGTTTCCTGTGTGGCAAGCTACACCAGTTTGCTCCACTAAAAGTAATATAGTATCCACATCGCAATCATAAGATATCTTAACAACTTTCTGAGTATTTCCAGATGTCTCACCTTTAATCCAAAGTTCTTGTCTACTTCTGCTAAAATAACAAGCTACTTTATCTTTTAATGTTTTCTTTATAGCATCCTCATTCATATATGCCAACATTAGCACATCTTTACTCACTACATCTTGAACAACAACAGGAACTAAACCCTTATCATCAAATTTTACACCTTTTATAAATTCATATATTTCCTCACTGTATACATTGCTACATTTATTTTCCATCTTTTCAACCCCCTCTTAGATATCTTGCTTATAATCTTACTTCTACACCCATGTTTTTTAAATATTTCTTCAAATCATTTATTTTTATTTCTCCAAAATGGAATACAGATGCTGCTAAAATTCCATCCACATTAGATTCCTTTACAGCCTCATAAAAATCTTCCATTTTACCAGCACCACCTGATGCTATAACAGGTACATTCACCAAAGAAGTTATTTCTGATAACAATTCTATATCATATCCATTTTTCATTCCATCTTCATCCATACTATTCACAACGATTTCCCCTGCTCCAAGTTCTACACCCTTAACAGCCCACTCAATTGCATCAAGACCAGTCTTTTCTCTACCACCTTTTACATAGACACTCCATGAACCTTCTTCATTTTTCTTTGCATCTATTGATAAAACAACACACTGTGCTCCAAATTTCAATGACGCTTCCCTTATTAATTCAGGATTTTTGACTGCTGATGAATTTATAGAAACTTTATCAGCTCCTTTTCTTAAAATATCAGTAAAATCTTCTAACCTATTTACTCCTCCACCAACACAGAATGGTATATTTATATTTTCTGCAACTTTTGTTACAAATTCTAACGATGTCTTTCTGTCCTCATTTGATGCAGTTATATCATAAAATACAAGTTCATCTGCACCACAATCACTATAAAACTTCCCAAGTACTTCTGGACTGTCAACATCTACTATGTCTTTGAATTTTTTACCTTTTACAACTCTTCCATTTCTTACATCTAAACATGGTATTATTCTTCTAGTAAGCATAATTGTTGTGCCTCCTTAAAGTCTATCTTTTTGTCATAAAGTGCCTTACCTATTATTGCACCATATAAGTTCATATCTCTCAATCTTCTAACATCGTCTATAGAAGTTACTCCTCCTGAAGCAATAACATTTAGTGATGTTTCATTTGATATTTTTTCATATATATCAAAATTTGGACCTTGTAACATTCCATCTTTTGATATATCTGTATAAACAATGGTTTGTACACCCATATTTTCAAGTTGTTTACACAATGTTAAGGAATCTACATTACTTACAACTTCCCAACCTCTAACTGCTACCTTTCCATCTTTGGCATCTATAGAGACCACAATTTTTTCTTTATATTCTTGTACCAATTCTTCAACTAAATTTAAATTTTCAATAGCTATACTGCCCAATATTACTCTAGTAACACCAGCTTTTACTAAACTCTGAACTTTTTCCTTATCTCTAACTCCACCACCTACTTGAATAGGTATATCTATATTGTTTGCTATCTTTTCAATTGTTTCTGTATTTACACCAAATTCACTTCTAGCTCCATTTAAATCTACTATATGTATATATTCTGCTCCTTCATCTTTCCATTTGTTAGCTACCTCTAATGGATTATCATAATATACATTTACTTTATCAAAATCACCTTGAGTAAGTCTCACACACTTGTTATCCTTTATATCTATTGCTGGAAATATTATCATTTTATCATCTCCCCATATGCTTTTAATATATTTAATCCTACTTCTCCACTTTTTTCTGGATGAAATTGTATACCATATACATTATTTTTTCTAACAATAGCAGGAATTTTCTTTTCATACTCTGAAAATGCAATAAGTTCTTCATTTGACGAATTTGCATAATATGAGTGAACAAAGTATACATAGTCATCTTCCTTAATATATTTAAGTATATCATCATCTTCTTTATTAAATTTTAGATTATTCCATCCCATATGTGGCACTTTTAAACTTATATCTAATTTATCAATACTACCTTTTATAAGTCCCAACCCTTCGTATTCTCCATACTCATAACTTTTCTCATAAAGTAATTGCATCCCTAAACATATACCTATCAGAAATTTTCCTTTTGAAGCATGTTCTCTTAATATTGGTATCAATCCTAGTTTATCTAGAGCATTTATAGAATCTCTAAAAGCTCCAACACCTGGAAGTATAAGTGAATTCGCCTGCTTAATTTCATTTATATCACTAGAAATTTTAGTTTCTATTCCAGCTTTTTTAAAACCTCTAGACACAGAATCTATATTTCCAAGACCATAATCTACTATTATATTCATTCTACAAAACCCCCTTTGAAGATGCTATCTCATTGGAAATTATTTCACTTCCTTCTTTTAAAGCTCTTGCAAAAGCTTTAAATATACTTTCTATCTTATGATGGTCATTTTCTCCATATAAAAGATTAATATGTAGTGTTACTCTAGATTCATTTACAAAAGCTCTAAAAAATTCTTTAAAACACTGAGTACTCATATTCCCAATCATTTGAGTATCAAATTTAGCATTAAATACAAGGTATGGTCTATTACTTATATCTACTGCTACCATTGATAGAGACTCATCCATAGGTATATATATATTAGAATATCTTCTTATTCCTTTTTTATCACCTAAAGCACTTTTAAATGCTTCACCTATGGCTATACCTATATCTTCAACACTATGATGGTCATCTACATATATATCACCTTTACAAAGCACCTTTAAATCAAACTTGCCATGAAATGCCATCAATGTAAGCATATGGTCTAAAAATCCTATTCCAGTATCTATTTCAGCTTTACCAGAACCATCGATATTTAGTTCTACTGAAATTTGTGTTTCAAGAGTATTTCTTTCTATCCTCCAAATTCTCATACCTATTTCTCCTTTTTCAAAATATCTCTTATAGCATCCATAAATATAGCATTTTCTTCTTTATCACCAATTGTAACTCTATAATAATTTTTTAACTTTCCACTAAATTCTCTTATTAGCACATCTCTATCAATAAGTTTTTGTGATAGATTTTCAATTTCAGAATAGAACAATATAAAATTTGCTTGTGATTCATATGCCTTTATTCCTATATCAATCATTTCTTTATATAAAACTTTTCTCTCTTCTTTAACTTCATTTATGTAGGCTTTTACTACATCTTTATTTCTAAGAGCTCTTGTAGCAATAAAATCTGATAATGAATTTAAATTATATGGAGGTCTTACCTTTTCAACAGAACCTATTAGACTACTATTAGATAGCATATATCCTGTTCTTATTCCAGCCAGTCCAAATGCCTTTGATAAAGTTCTAAGAACTATTAGATTTTCATACTTAAAAACATCACTCAACATACTTTCTTCTCCAAAATCCATATATGCTTCGTCCAAAACTACTAAACTATTAGTTGAATCTAAAAGTTTTATTATATCTTTTCTCTTTAATATTGTTCCAGTTGGATTATTTGGATTACATACAATTACTATTTTAGGATTGTTTTCTTTTACCTTTTCAATTACATTATCTATATTTATAACTAAATTTTCGTCACTTTCAACACCTATAAACTTAGAGCCATTTATTTGACTATATATAGAATACATGCTAAAACTTGGAGAGAAACTTAATATCACTTCATCTTTATCCACAAAAGTGTGTATTATCAAATCAATTATTTCACTTGAACCATTTCCTACCAAAAGATTTTTCTTACCCACTCCAGGAATATTTATATAATCTATTATAGACTTTTTCAATTCACTATAAGAATCTTCAGGATATAAATTTAAATCTATATCACTATTAGAAATCTCTTTAATAAGATACTTAAACAATTTCTTGCTGCCTTCATTTGCATCAAGTTTTACTTTGCAATTTACATGGTTTGGTTCATATCCCTTTAACTCTCTTATACTTTCTTTTTCTCTCAACTTAAACTCCTCCTTCTTAATCATATTTTAGTTATCTAGTTCTTCAAATAAACGAATTATATTTTGAATTTGTTCATATTTAAATCTATAACTAGCTCTATTTGATATAATTCTAGCACTTATATCACATATATCTTCCAATATTTCAAGACCATTTGCTTTAAGTGTATTGCCTGTTTCAACTATGTCTACAATTACATCTGACAATCCCACTATTGGGGCTAATTCTACAGAACCATTTAATTTTATTACTTCAATTTTTTGGCCCTTTTCCTTAAAATATTTTTTAGCTATATTTGGATACTTTGTCGCTACTTTTAGATATTCATCTTCTCTATATATACTATCACCCTTTAATCCTGCTACAGCAAATTTACACTTACCAAAACCCAAGTCATATATTTCATATACATCTGTTTCATTCTCTAAAATAGTATCTTTTCCTGCTATTCCAAGGTCTGCTACTCCCTTTTCAACATATGTAACTACATCTGATGGCTTGACATGTATATATATTATCTTATTTTCTTCATCTTTAAAGATTAACTTTCTTGTATCTGTGTCTATACTATCTCCCAGACCCATTTTTTTAAATTTTTTAAATGATTCTCCTTCTATTCTTCCTTTTGCTAGTGCTATAGTCAAATAATCCAAAATAATCTCTCCTTTTAAATCTTATTTATATACATATTTCATTAATTCATCAACACTTAAGGTAAATCCAATAGCTGGAATTTCTTTTCCATATTCTTTAGTTAAAGAATCATATCTTCCACCACTCAAAATCTCTTTATATGAGTTTGGATAGTAACCTCTAAACATAATACCTTCATAATAATCGAGCATTGTAATCATTGATAAATCAAATTTGGCTTTATCTAAAAAGTTACACTCTTCAATTAAGTTATTTATTTGTTTTAATTCTTCAAGTGCTTGTCTCATCTTATCATTACAATAGAAGTTTTTTGATTTCTCAATAACATCGTATAAATTTCCTTGTAAGCTTAAAATATTTGATAATAATTCCTTCACTTCATTTTTAATCTTTAACTCTTCAATATATAGTTTTAATTCATGAGTGTTTTTCGTATACAATAAATTTTTAATTTGATTTTCACAATCCTTATTTAAATTTAATTCATCTAATAAACCATTAATATACTTGCTACTCCCAACTTCTAATATAAACTTATTGTTATATTTTTCAAGTATCTTAAGAGCTAGTTTTACTACTTCTCTATCTGCTTCTACAGAAGATTCTCCTAGACATTCGCAACCTATCTGTCTTATCTCTTTTATTCCAACTGTATTTTTATTTTTATATATTGATGAATTATAAAAAAGTTTAAGCTTTAAACCATCTTCCCATCTTGGCACAAGGCTTTTTATTATACTTGTAGTTATATCAGCTCTAAGTACCATTACTTTTCCATTTACAACCTTTACCATTGATTCTTCTGGAATTTTATTATTAATACTTGTAAACTCATCGTATTCTTCAAATAATTGTGGCTCTATTTGAAAATATTCTTCGTCTAAAAAAAGTTTATCTATTTCTCTCTTTAATTTATATCTTTTTTTAGAATAAATGACTTCATCTTCAATCCTCAAAAACTTCATATTATCACCCTTTTCATAAAAATTGCTATTCCCTTTGTAAATTTAAAACAATAAAAAGCCATATAGGCTTTATACCTATATGGCTATAATTTTCTCTTAAAATTACTCCCCATCATAGATACAAGACCAATTACACTAAAAACAGGGCTTGTGTCTATGAATTAATTTCATATTACAATCCCTTTAATCTATGATGATGGTGATGATTTAACTTTATATTTAATTTTAATGTATTTAATCTCACCATGATAATTTCCTCCCAAGTAATTTTTATTAATATTCTAAATTTACAGTTTTTTGTTACTATTAATAATAATATACTTTTCAAAAATTGGCAATAGTTATTTGTAAAATTGAATAAAATATTTTATATAGATTTTTTGTTTGTACAATTATAAATTTAATCTTTACCTAATTTGGAAATTTTATGTATAAAAAATGAAATTTCGGGAAAAATTGTAATAATTTAAAAAAACTTATTAAAATATAGTATAATAAGTATATCTTAATGTAAAGGGATGATTTTATGTATAAATATGATGACTATGTAAATTTAACAAATGATTTAGATTTACCTGTAGAAATTAGAAATAAATGTGTTAGAATTGTTAGTGTTTCAGAGAATTTAGAGGACATAATTATAGTACATAAATTCAAACTATATGTCGTAAATGAGAAGTACATTAAAGGAATTATGGAATAGACATTTTGAATGTACTATTTTTATCAAAAGTTATTATAAATAGAATTTAATATTTATAATAAGGAACTGTCTTATTGTAGAAAATACAATCTATATAAGACAGTTCCATTTTATTCATTGTAGAATTTTAGTATCAATCAATTAATTAAACCTTTTAAAATTATAAAACATACAATAAAACAGCTAAAAAGTGAAATAAAGAACCTATCATAATAAAAATATGAAAGATTTCATGAAAACCAAATTCAGGATTTATATTAGGCTTCTTAATAATATAAATAATTGCACCTATAGAATAGGATATACCTTCCATAATCAACAATTTAAGACAATCTTTAGGTATTGAATTAAACGCATTTATATCAAAAACAATTGCCCAACCCATAAGTAAATATATACTTGTAGACAACCATCTAGGTGCATCCATCCAAAAGATTTTTATTATTATACCAATAAAGGCTACTATCCATATTGCTGTAACAAATATTATGCCTTCTTTTTTTTCCATAAAACTAAGACATATTGGTGTATAAGAACCAGCAATTAATACATAAATCATTGCATGGTCTACTTTTCTAAAAAACAATTCTTGTTCTGGTGTTCCTTTTAAAAAATGATAATATGAGCTTGCACTATATAGAGCAATTAAGGACAACCCAAATATTGATACAGATACTATCATCAAAAGAGAAGTTTCTTGCAATATTACAGATTGAAACACTAAAATTATAGTTGCTAAAAGAGATAAACAAGCCCCTATAAAGTGAGTTAAACTACTTATTGGGTCTCTACCCTTCAAAAAAAATTGATACATTTCGTCCTCCTACAATTATGTATTTTAAAAATCACATTTATCAATATAGTTTTAATTACTATATCATAGATTTAATTATACCACTTTATATTTTTTTTACAACACTTAATATTGTTTTATTTTCTAATTTATTGTATTATATACATTATGGAGGTAGCATATGATGAATAATGAACTTAATACTATAATACTAGAAACACTAGATAATGCTGATATAACTTCAAATGATATTCCCTCTATCGACTTATACATGGACCAAATTATTTCTTTAATTGACAACAAACTTTCTGCCAATAAGAGATTTGAGAGCGACAAAATTCTTACTAAAACTATGATAAACAATTACAGTAAAGAGGGATTAATCAAACCTATTAAGGGAAAAAAGTATACTAAAGAACAAATTTTACAAATGATAATAATTTATTCAATGAAAAATACACTTACAATACAAGAAATTAAAAGAATCTTACATGGTGTGTATGAAAAAGATGACTTCAATGAAGAAAATTTAGTTAGTTGTTATGAAAAATTCATGTCTATAAAAGAAAATCAAAGAAAGAATATACCAAACTTTATAGAATCTAATTTTGAAGATATCAGAATAAATCTAGAAAATAAAGATGATTTGTTGATAGCTTTATTGAGTTTGACTTCAATGGCTGACCAATTAAAAAGTATTTCCGAAAAATTAGTAGATACCTATTTCCCAGATATTTCTAAAAAATAATTTCAATAAAGTAAGACTGAAAATAAATATTAAAATACAATAGTACTTAAATCACTCTTCATTGTATACAATATAATTTTCAGTCTAAATATTAATACTTTCTATTTTTAATTCTTTCTAATAATTTCCATGTTAAGGTTCTACAAATTTAATTTTATCCTATTTAAATTTTGACAATGTGAACAGTTTAAATTAACTTGGATTTGTTTATACCCTATGAAAACGGCTTGTTTTAATATACCAGTGCCATCATCTATCATAACTACATTGTCTTTTATCTCTACACAGAAATTATTTTCTTGATTACACCAATAACAATCATACTTTTCATTACTTTTTTCTTCTCGCATGATTCTCGCCTCCTTCAATATAAGTTTCTACATTAAAAGAGGTTTTTCCTTTATATTTTTAATAAAATATTATAACTAAAACTTCATAGAATCTATTATGCCTTCTATCTTTTCAGATGCTTTCTCTATTGCACTTTGTCTTTCCTCTTCACTAGTTCCAGTTCCATCTACTAATAACTCATCAAATTTCTTAATTCCTATAAATTTCATGATACTTTCTACATAATTTAATCCTTTATTCATAACTGGTTTTAATACCCATGGTATGTGTCCACCTGAAGATTGTATATACACCATACTTCTATCAATATCATTTAAAATCCCTTGTGGCTTATCATTACCTTCAAATGATATAGTTTTTCCATCTTGAATTATGCAGTCTATATATTCTTTAAGTGGTGCTGGAAAAGACAAACTCCACATAGGTGCTGCTATTACGTATACACTTGCACTTACAAATTGGTCACAAAGACTTCTAATCTTCGTAAGCTCTTTTCTATCTTTATCATCCAACTTCTTAGCATCTTCTTCATTAACTATGCAATTTCTCTTTTCAAAGTACTGATATTCAAGTCTTGGTATATGTTCTTTATAAAGGTCTATCTCTTCAACCTCAAAATCCTTGTTTTCTTCCATAAATTTATTTATAAATTTTCTTGCTACAGTTTTACTTGAAGACAAGTCCTCAGGTTTTGAATTTACATTTATATATAATAATTTTTTCTTCATAAGCTCACTCCTAAGATTATTTTTATATTATTATTTCACAAATATAACCATTCTATTCTGTTACTGACTTATAAAATAAATAGCGATTCAAATTTAAATAATCTTAAAAGTAAAAAACAAGAAAATATTATGTGTATTAATTACAAGAAAATATTAAAAATATTAAAAAATAGCAAAAAATTCTTTGAGAAAAACAAGTAGTCAACATCAGTTATTGTTAGCTTTCCGCCATTGAATTTTGTCAGTTCTATTTCTCCAATCGCTTAGTATATAAATTGCTTAAACATTGACTAAATGCACCTGCTTGTATTTCAGACAAAAGAACAATTTATGAAAACTATGTCAACTCTAATTTTATTACAGGTTTTATTGACACAAACAGAGCAGTTTATCCATTCTGTTTGCTCCAAATCCTTCCTTAATTATCAGAATCATCATCTATCTGAATAAAGACATTTAATTTCCCATTTTTATATTTAGCATATATTATTCCGTTCATTTGCTCAATCAGTATTTTCGAAATAGACAATCCAAGACCTGTTGACTTTCTTGCATTTTCGACTGTATAAAAACGGTCAAAAAGTCTTTCAACCTCCACTTCACTCAATCCAGAAGCAGTATTAGAAAAAATAATTTTTCCTGTATTAGTCAAAATAATCTCCAAATCGCCATCACTATATTTAATTGCATTATTGATGAGGTTTGAGAAAATACGAGATAATGCAGCCTGATTAACTTTTCGGATAATTTTATTCTCGGTTATACAAATTCTCGGTGTTATTTTTCTCTCCTGTAAGGCTGCATAAAAACCTACTATACTTTCTTCCAAGATGCCGTTTACTTCAACAGATTCTACATGATTGTCGTATTCTGGAGATGTAATGACTGAATAATGGAACAATTCTTCCGTAAGTTGTTTTAAGACTTTGGTACGGTTTTTAATAATCTCAATATAACGCTCTGCCATTTCGCTCTTTTCCACATTATCAAGCAAATCCAAATAACCACTAATTGCTGTAAGTGGTGTACGCAAATCGTGCGAAATATTAGTAACTGCACTTTTTAATTCCATATCTCCTTGTAAATAACGATGTCGTTGTTTTCGCAGTTCTCTAAGCTGAATATTTATGTCATTTGCAAGATGTCTTATTGTCTTATCTCTTGATGAAATGGTAATTAGTGTATTGGTGTCACTCTTTAGCCGTGCCCAAAGCTCTTCGCTGATTTCCATAGCAGATTTTCGCATTAAGATAATTTTGATACTTAATACAATTACAATAAAGAACAAAATGAAACATAAGAATACAAGCCAAATCACAATACCACCTCTTTTCAATTTATTTTATATCTTTTCGCTTAAATGAATTCACACCAACGCCAGTTGTTATAAGAATAATTATTCCCGAATATGAAGATAACATATAAGGATTTGATACCTGCATACATGTAAATTGAACTACTTGTCCTCCAGGAAGAAAATTATAAAAGAATTCGTATGCTTTACGCTTAGTTCCCTCTAAATATTTAGGATTTGGTGTATCTACATCATACAGTGGTGAGCCATTTGTCGAAGTATTTGCAGGAATCATTTTTGGTTCATTATATAAACTTGAAAACATTCCTGTTCCAATAATTAACAAAACCAAAGAAATAACAATTGCAGTTATGGAAGCAGTTGTTTTATTTTGTATCAACATAGAAAATAAACAAAAAATAGAACAAAGAGCAACTGCCAAAAAGTACACACAGACAATTAAAATTAGAATTACTCCTTTGTCATTGCCAAAATCACCCAAAAGATGTCCTCCAATACAAATATGCATGATAAAGAAAGTTGAACATAGTATAATGCTTGCAGTTGCAACTGTAAACAAATTAGATAGATAAATAGAAGCTCGGGAATGACCTGCTATAATCTTATTCCTTATCGTTCCATCACTATATTCCGTTCCAATAAATAAACTACATAATATAGCAGATACAATAGATATGAGGATTGCACAATAAAATAATGTATCATCAATTTTGTATCTTGTATTATATTGTATCATTTCCTTATATCGCATAACAGGCATAAATACACCCATAATCAACATAAAAAGTAAACTTCCCCAAAACAATTTGCTTTTCCAAAGACGAGAAAAATTTGCAGATAACAATTTATTCATTCTTAGCACCTCCTACAAGATTGATATAGTAGTTTTCCAAACTTTCATCACGTTCTTGCATTGATATAACTTCACAATTTTGTGCTAAAAGTTTTAATGTCAATTCAGTCACACTAATTTCACCATAAATATCAGCTTCACTGTCTGACAAAATGCTATACTCCATTCTGAGGTCATCTAATACTCTGCTTAACACTTTAGTATCAGTTACGGTTAAATGAATACATTTACGACAGGTCATTTCTAAATCAGTTGCACTGATTTCCTTCACTATCAGACCTTTATCAATAAATCCAAAATATGTTGCAAGTTTGGATAACTCATCAAGAATATGACTTGAAATCAACACTGTAATTCCACGTTCACGATTGAGGTTTAAGATAAGCTCCCTTATTTCAACAATTCCCTGTGGATCTAATCCATTTATAGGCTCATCTAAAACAAGAAAATCAGGGTCACCAGCAAGAGCAATCGCAATACCTAATCTTTGACGCATACCAAGAGAAAAATTCTTTGCTTTTTTCTTACTTGTATTCTCAAGACCAACAAGTTTCAGTGTATCGGATATGCCATCAAATGATGGAAGCCCAAGAACACGGTACTGTTCTTTCAGATTATCCTCAGCAGTCATTTCGAGGTAAATAGATGGTGTTTCCACTACTGCACCCATTCTGCGACGAGATTTAACAATTTCTTTCTGCTTATTGCCAATACTGTAAATAGAATATTCGCCCTCTGTCGGCTCTTGCAGCCCACAAATCAGACGAATTAAAGTTGTTTTGCCAGCACCATTTTTACCAACAAAACCATAGATTGCTCCTTTCGGAACACTCATAGTTATTCCATTCAACGCTTTATAGTTTCCATAGTACTTTTTCAAAGTATTTGTTTTAAGAACATACTCCATAGTTTTACCTCCTTGTATTTGATACTGTTATTTTATTCCCAAATAGTAAAGAAAACAGTAAAGGAAACAGTAAAAAAATGGTAAAGATTTTATTTTGATTTCATTTTAAAACCTATTCCCCAAACCGCTTCTATATAATCTTTTCCATCTACATCACGAAGTTTCTTGCGAAGATTACTCATGTGCATTTTTAATGAGCTTTCTGTACAATCAGGAGTATCTTCACTGATGCGGTCAAGCAGAGTAGATTTTGTGATAATCTGCTTCGAGTTTTGAATTAACAGTTTCAAAATTGCATATTCCGTCCTAGTCAATTTAATTTCAGTATCTTTTACCATAACCTTGTGCGTATCAGTGTCAAGTTCAATTTCCTCAAAAGTCAAAATCACTGCTTTTCCAAGAATATCAAAATTGCGAAGATGCACAGTAATTCGAGCTAATAATTCCTTTGTATTAAAAGGCTTTGTTACATAATCAACTGCACCACCAAGCAAGAGGTCAATCTTATTATCCACATCAACCTTTGCACTCATAATAATCACTGGAATACCTTTTATACGTGGTAACACTTCTTCACCACTTAATCCTGGCAACATTAAATCAAGAAGCACAAGGTCTGGTTTCATCTGTGAAAATACAAGTACTGCTTCAGTACCAGAGTATGCACGTGTGACATTATACCCATCATTAGTAAGCATTTCTTCAAGTAAATTTCCAATATGTAAATCATCATCAATAATCAATATAGTTTTCAAAGTCAATCATCTCCATTCTTTAATCTTACATTTTTAAGTTTCTCTGCATCTTTTAGTATTACTGACATATGACCAAGTTTTGAATGGTTATGTAATGCTCTATTACTGTCAATACTATGATATGTGTAATTTTAATAAAAATGGTATAGTGTTAAAACACTATACCATCACAATTATTTTAATATTTTTTCTTCCATTTTGCGCTTCTGCCTCTTGCAACAACCTCTATCTTATCTTGCTTTCTTAAATTGTTAAAAACTCTATTTATTGTAGGCTCTGGAATATCAGGACATAAATCTCTTATATCTTCTTTTGTAAAATATCCAAGAGTAGAATTTATTATTTTTTCTATTCTACTAGTCTTTGTTTGTCTCTTCTTATCAGATATATTTAAACTATCATCCAACTTCTCATATGCAGTCAATATTGTTTCTAAAAAGTACTCAATCCACGCATTCATATCTGATTTTTCACTACCTATGGACGATTTCAAATAATTTAAATTACTGTAATACTCATATGAACTATCATCAAATATTTTTCCTAAACTTATATATCTTCCAACTTCATATCCATTTTTATTTAGCAACAATAGGATAAGTACTCTCGCCATTTTTATATTACCTTCTTTGAATGGATGTATCAATATGAAATCTAACACAAATGCCGAAATTAATATTAATATATCAATTTCATCTTCCTCCATCAATGTATTATAAGCTTCACATATTTCTTCTACAGCTTTTTCAACTTTATTTACACTTGAATCAATGCTTACGAATTCACCACATTTTAAATTGTGTTCAATAAAATCATTGTCTGATTTGTAGCTTCCTCCTCTAGTAGATGAAAATTTATATAAGTATCCATGAAGCTCAAGAATTGTTTGTGAACTTATTGGAATACTCTCATAAGCACTATTAATAGTTTTTACTACGTCTCTGTATTCAACAATACTCAATTCTTCTCTACTTCTAGGTGTAACTTCATTACTTATTAATTTTTCTAAATTAAAATTACTACTATCTCTTTGATTTCCAATGTATGTAGATTCTGAACAATCTACTAAAGACTTTTTCTCTAATCTTTCTAAAATTTCTTTTGGTTGTTTTTTGTAAAGCAGTTGTCTACCCTTATATTCATTTATCTTAGACAACATTCTTGCTACATTCATGTTTACATACATATTTTTTAATTTGCTTTTCTTTGTAAATTCCATAAAATCACTCCATAATTAGAATTTCTCTTATCCTTGACAGCGGTTTTATTTTATCATATAATTGTACTTTTTGCAATTTGTTGCTCAATTATCTGAATTTATATTTTTTATTCAGTTGTTATCTCATTTAAATTTTCACTTTCATTTAATCTTTCACTCTTAGGAGTGTATCTTTTTAACTCTCTAAATACAACTACACCTGTGATTACAGTAGCTATAAAGTCAGATACTGGTTGAGCTGTCCATACACCCTGTAGACCTAAGAATGTAGGAAGAATTAGTACTGCTGGTATCAATAAAATTACTTGTCTTAAAAGACTCAATAACATTGCCATTTTGGCTTTTCCTATAGATTGTATAAAATTTGTTCCTGTAACTGATAAGCCTACAATTGGCAACATAAGTAAGTATATTCTTAAACCACTAACAGATATATTCATAAGCTCAGGGTCTTTATTGAATATTCCTATAATTGCTTCAGGGAAAACCATGATTACTACCATACCCATACATAAAATTATAGTAGCTACTACTAATGAACCTAAATATGCTTTTTTAACCCTATCATATTTTTCAGCTCCATAATTGAAACCTATAATAGGTTGCGCTCCTTGATTTATTCCAAAGATAGGCATCAAAAATACCATTGCGATAGAAGAAATTGTAGCCATAGCCCCTATAGCTAAATCCCCACCATGAGTTTTAAGTGCAATATTTGATATGACTTGAACCAAACTTGCTGCAAGTTGCATTGCAAATGGAGACATACCTATTGCAAATACTGCTTTTATTAGTTTTTTATCTAATTTTAGATTAGATTTACTAAATCGTAAGTTTGATTTTCCACTTATATAATATCCTATAGTTAAAACAGCTGTAAGAGCTTGAGAAGTTATTGTAGCAATTGCAGCCCCTTGTATCCCTAAATTGAATCCAAATATTAATATCCAATCTAAAACTATATTAGTTAAACATCCTACTATCATTATTCCTGCTGAAATTTTAGGGCTACCATCAGCTCTTATCGAGTGGTTTAAAGAAAAGGAAAGAAGATTTACTACTGTACCTAATAATATGATATTTATATATGATTTTGCATATATAAGGGTATTTTCACTTGCTCCAAATAATGTAAGTATCTTATTTGCAAATAAGATTCCAAGTATCATTATAATAATTCCTGTTATTACAGATAATGTCATTGCATTTCCTATAAGTTTTCTTGCCTCTTCTACTTTACCTTGCCCAAGTTTTATTGATATGGTAGTAGTTGTTCCTATACCTATCAACATACCAAATGCAAGTATTATTGTCATTATCGGCATCGTGACACCAAGACCTGTTATTGCAAGTGGTCCAACTCCTGGTATATTTCCAATAAAAATTCTATCTACTACATTATATAAACTATTTACCAACATACCTATTATTGCTGGTATAGAATATTTAAGTAGTAATTTGCTAATTCGTTCTGTTCCTAATAATTGTTGATTTTCCATCAAGTCTCCTCCTTCTTCTAATATTCAATTTTCCACATATTACAAGGGAGGTGCAAAAGCCCTCCCTTAATATTAACTACTTTTTAAATATTAATTTTATATATCTATTATATACCACTTTAATCAAAAAACCAAACTTTTCTAATATAAAATTTTTTTAACAGATAAAAATAAAGTGTATATATAGATGAGAGCACTAGTAATATACCCAGATTTTCTAAGTTAAAACTACTATTTAATATATTATTTAAAAAGAATAGACAAAGTATGGTATTTGCAATTGCTATAAAATATGGTATGAAAAATAATGTACCTATCTCTATACTAACAATTTTATTCATGTTTTTAAAAGATAGACCTATTTTTGATAGGTTTTTGTATTTAACTTTATCATATGGCTCGTCTGTATATAATCTAAAATATAAAAAACTTAAAACTCCCATAAAAAGTATTACGCCTATAAAAATGCCCATAAATTGTAGAATTTTGCTTTGTTGTAATTCCACTAAATACATATCTGGTAAAGTTAAAAAATATGATTTATTATATTCTCTATCCAAATTGAAGTATTTTTCTTTTAAGTTTTCAGTTATATTCCCACTAGTTTGCCAGTTATTATAATCAAATCCATAAAAATTCATTTTTGAAAATTCATTTTTTATATCATTATATAAACTATCATTTATAACTATAATTTTATTGAACATTCCAGTAGGAAAAATTATATTATTTGATGATTTTTTTATTTTTAGATTTACTTTTTTTATATTATAGTCTTTTAATTGTTTTAGAAAATTTATATGTTCTTTTGAATTGCTACCAGGAATTAATATACCTTCATCTTTTTTTAGAGTCACTTCATCTAATTTTAATTGTCTTGACAATTCATTATAATGTCTTACGCTTAATATTGCTTCTCTATTATGTTTAAGTATAGGAAAACCCAGTTCCTTATAATCATATCCTTTAATTGTCTTTCTAATTTGTTGCAATTCTTCATATTCTTTCTCATTATTATCTTCCGAGAAATATGAGTAAACCATTGGGAAATTATTTTTAGAAGATTCTCCTTGAGAACTTACAAGTGTTGAAGTTGTTGTAAATGCTACTAAAATAGCTGACAAAAGTATTGTCATTAAAAATAATAATCGTGTATTATCTTTTAATTTGTACATCAGATTACTTATAAGCAACATATTCACTTTATTTTTATAAAAAGTTTCTTTATTTTTTAAATACTTTAACATTAAAATTATAAATTGAGAAAAAAATAAAAATGTACCTAAAGTGATTAGCAACGTTATTGTATACATATCTCCATTTATTTTTAACTTATTACCAAATAATATCATGGCATATCCTATTATAAGACATACTATACAAATTATTCCAAGTAACTTTGAAGTCTTTATATCTTTTTTAGGCTTTCTTGTTCCTACTAAAAGCTCTAAAACATTATTCTTATTCAATAACTTTAAGCTCAGTGGTCCTGTTATTAAAAATAAAATTGTAAAACATATGACTGTAATCAATATTGCTTTCACTGGAAAATAAATTGCTGTTAAATTTATATAAAATAATTTACTTAAATACAATAAAAACAATTTAGAGACCGATAAACCAAGCAATATCCCTACTATTATTGCTAAAGAACCTATTATCAAGTTTTCAATTAATATCAATCTTTTTAATTGTCTATTACTCATTCCAATTATCATCAATATTCCAAAATCTTTTAATCTATATTTCAAGAAATTTCCTAGAGAATACAATATAAAAAGTAAACTAAATCCTAGTATTATTAATTCTGAAACCATAAGAGCCATAAATGCAGTAGAACCACTTTGAATTCCTGAACCTGTTATAATTGGATGAAACATAGATACAGCAAAGACAAAAAATATCATTATAGAAAAAACTGAGCTTAAAAAATATGCTAAATAGGCCCTAAAGTTTCTAACTATATTATTATAAGCAAAATTTCTAAACCCCACTATCTTGCACCTCCTATTTGAGACAGTACAGATAATATTTCCTCATAAAAAGAAGTACTGCTTTCAGATTTTTTTATTTCTGTATATACACATCCATCCTTTATAAAAATTACTCTATCTGAGTAACTTGCACTATATGCTTCATGAGTTACCATAAGTGTGGTTACACTTTGCTCTTTGTTTATCTTAGTAAATAATCTTAGAACATCATCAGTAGATTTTGAGTCAAGATTTCCAGTTGGTTCATCTGCAAGCAATAGTGATGGTCTATTTATAATTGCTCTAGCAATAGCACACCTTTGAGCTTGACCTCCTGAAATCTCATAAATTCTTCTATCTAAAAGTTTATCAATCCCTAAAAATTTAGCTATATTTATGGTTTGTCTATTCATATCTTTAACATTTGCACCATCTAATGTAAGTGGCAACATGATATTTTCTCCAACAGTTAGAGTATCAATTAAGTTGAAATCCTGAAATACAAAACCAAGTTGCTTTCTTCTAAATTCTGAAAGCTTTTCTCCTTCTAATTTACTTATATCATATCCATCCAATATAACTTTACCTTCACTCTGTTTGTCAACTGTAGATATTATATTTAAAAGAGTAGATTTACCACTTCCAGATGGACCCATAACAGTTACAAATTCTCCCTTTTCTATATTTATATTAACTTTATCTAAGGCTTTAAATGGTACCTTACCACAATATGTTTTTGATATATTTTTAATACTTAATATATTCATTTTATATTCTCCATAATTTTTTTATTTTTACTACAATACTATATTATCGTGAACATACTACTTTAACCATAAAAATACCCTAACAATTAACTTACATATTTGTAAGCCAATTAAATTAGGGTATTAAACAATCTAACTAATTATTAATTATTATTAAATTTAAAATTTAAACGTTTTTCAAATTCATCTAAAACCATAGGTTTAGCAAATAAGTATCCCTGAACTTTATCACAACCTATTTCTTTTAAAAACTCTACTTGTTCATAAGTCTCTACACCTTCACAGATTACTTTAATATCAATAGCCTTTGCCATTTCTACTATTTTAGAAATAATAATTTTCCCACGTTTCGTGTCTGTTGTCTCAATTAAAAATCCTCTATCCAATTTTAGAACATCAAAAGGAAGGTCTTTTAATAAATTTAAAGATGAATATCCTGAGCCAAAGTCATCCATTGATATAATAAATCCTATTTTCTTAATCTTTTTCATTATATTAATCAATATATCTAAATTATCAAACACAACACTCTCAGTTAGTTCAAGTTCAATAAACTCAGGAGATATATTATACTTATTTATTAAATCAGTAATATTTTCTATAAAATTATCTCTGTACAAATGAACTCTAGACATATTCACTGAGATTGGTACAGGAGTATATCCTTCATTTATCCATTTACTAAGTGTCTTACAAACTTCTTCAAACACAAACATATCAATATTTACAATGAAGCCGTTTTTTTCAAATAAAGGTATAAAATCTATAGGTGAAATAAATCCCATTTCTGGACTATCCCATCTTATCAGAGCTTCTGCACCTTCGATTTTATTTCCATCATTTAGACTATACTTAGGCTGATAATATACTATAAATTCATTTTTTTCTAGAGCCTTATTCATATTGTCTTCCAATCGTTTTTCCTTATACAATCGATTTCTCGTTTCTTCATTAAAGAATGAATATGAGTGTTCGTATTTTTCTTTTTTAGTTTTTGCTGCAATATTTGCTCTATCAATTAGCAAATCAATCTTTTGAACATCATCTTTTTCAGTAACTTTATATATTCCACTTGACATAACAATTTTATATTTAGATGAATTATTAGTACTTAAGTTACAAATTTCGTTATTTATTTCAGATAATCTATCTAAAAGTTCATCTTCAGTACTACAAAAAACCAATAAGATAAAATGGTCATTATCCATCCTAGCACAAATCTCATATTTATTCATATTATTATTTAAAACATGTGCAATATGCGTTAATATCTTATTTCCTTCGGCATAACCAAACATCTCATTTATATATTTAAATTTATTTACATCTAACTGTACCAAGTAAAAATCATCTCGATAGTAATTCTTTAAAATATACATAGAATCTTTTCTAAACTTTTCCTTATTTTTTATTCCGCTTAGAGAATCATAATAAGCCAACTTTTTAAGCTGTTCTATTAACTTAGCATTACTTAATTTCCACAATATCATAAATATCAATATATAGAAATATAACTTTATTATAAAATTAATTATGAGACTTTTAAAGTTTTCAAATACATCACATTTTGATATTAAAGTCCAATTAGTATCCTTAATATTTGTATATCTTACACTATATAATCTCCAATTATTCCAATATAAAAAATTGCCTTGATGTTTTTCATTTATATTTTTTGAAATTTCGTTTTTAGTACTCTTTATGATATTTCCTTCTAAATACAAAGTATTACTTTTATTATTAATATAATTTTTATTTGGATGAGAAATAACAGTATAATCTTTGTCTATCATTATAAAATTAATAGAATCATCAAAGTTACTTCTACTTACTATTTTATTTACATCTTGAAAATAAAAAGAAGCAAAAATGGTTCCTATTACCTCATTATTTTTTACAATAGGCACATACATAATAAATACTTTATCGCCTGTAACATTACTAATCTCAATATCTGAAACTACTACCTGCTTTGTTTTAATTGCTTTCTTAAAACTAACCTTATTTTTTATTGAGCCAACTTTTTCTCTATATGTACTTGAAGTGTTTCCTTCTGTATCTGTTATACCAATCATAAAAAGATTATATTCTTTTTGATATGGTCTTAATAATTTCCCTTTTTCAATTAGAGATGTTTCACTATTAGAAAATCTACCATCTTGACTAAGAGCTTTTAATAAGGAAATATTTATTTTTAAATAGTCCTCAAGCTCTTTTTTTGATACCTCAAGCATATTTTCAGAAGTAGTTTTCATAGAATTACTTGCACATATAATTGTACTTGTGAAATCAATCAAGACTAATAGCATTAATAAAATTAATATATGCTTAAAAATTAGTCCGTCAAATACTTTTTCTTTTTTTCTCATATTAAAACACCATTAATTATACAATTTGTCGTTTTATCATCTAATATTAGATTTAGCAAATTTAATTTTATCAACCACACATTATTACCTCCTTATAAAACCTTTATTGTATACTATTTTATCACAATTATGTCTAATTATGGTAGAATAGTGTCAAATATTAAGACAACAACAGTTGCACAATTACAAAATAAAAAAATACCAAGCCAGAAATTATATTCTAGCTTGGTATTTTTAGTTTACAAATTAAGCATTAACTTTTGCTTTTAAGTATTCATCTATTGAAGCTGCTGCTGTTTTACCAGCTCCCATTGCAGATATTACTGTTGCTGCTCCAGTAACAGCATCTCCTCCTGCAAATACACCTTCTTTAGAAGTTTGACCATTTTCATCTGTTATTAAACATCTTCTCTTATTTATATCAAGACTCTTTGTTGTAGAAGATATTAATGGATTTGGACTTGTTCCAAGTGACATTATAACTGTATCTACATCAAGTACAAATTCAGAACCTTCTATTTCTATAGGTCTTCTTCTTCCAGAGTCATCTGGCTCTCCTAATTCCATTCTTATACAAACCATACCTTTAACGTATCCATTTTCATCTACTAAAATTTCTTTAGGATTTGTTAATGTATTAAATATAATACCTTCTTCTTTTGCATGGTGTACTTCTTCAGCTCTTGCTGGAAGCTCTTTTTCACTTCTTCTATAAACTATATATGATTCTGAACCTAATCTTAATGCAGTTCTAGCAGCGTCCATAGCAACATTTCCACCACCAACTACAGCAACTTTTTTACCAGAACTAATAGGTGTATCATAATCATCTCTGTAAGCTTTCATCAAGTTTACTCTAGTTAAAAACTCATTTGCTGAAAATACTCCATTTGCATTTTCTCCTGGTATATTCATAAACATTGGAAGACCAGCTCCTGAACCTATAAATATAGCTTCAAATCCTTCATCTTCTATAAGCTCATCTACTGTTATTGTTTTACCAACAATTACATTAGTTTCTATTTTTACACCTAATTTTCTTATATTATCTATTTCAGGTTGAACAACAGCTTGTTTTGGAAGTCTAAATTCAGGTATACCATAAGTTAAAACTCCACCTGGCTCATGCATTGCTTCAAAGATTGTTACATCATAACCTTTTTTAGCTAAATCACCAGCACAAGCTAGACCTGCTGGACCACTTCCTATTACTGCTACTTTTTGATTTTTCTTAGGCTCTGTATCAGATAAATTTATATCATTTTCTTTTGACCAATCTGCTACAAATCTTTCTAGTTTACCAATTGATACTGCATCTGATTTTATTCCAAGTATACATACACCCTCACATTGACTTTCTTGTGGGCATACTCTACCACAAACAGCTGGTAATGAACTACTCTTAGCTATTACTTTAGCAGCACCTTCTATATCATCTTCTTTAACTTTTGTTATAAATCCAGGAATATCTATTCCTACTGGACATCCACCTACACATTTTGGTTTTTTACAAGCCAAACATCTATTAGCTTCTGAGATAGCTTCTTCTTTATTGTATCCTAAACACACTTCATCAAAATTTGTTGCTCTTACAGCAGGTTCTTGTTCTCTAACTGGTACTTTTACTTTTTTAGCATCCATTATTTGTTACCTCCACATCCACAATTACTATGATGATGACTATCGCCTTCTTCAAGTTTTAGCATAGCTCTTCCTTCTTGAGTCTTGTACATAGATTGTCTTCTCATCGCTTGGTCAAAATCAACTAAATGTCCATCAAATTCTGGGCCGTCTACACATGCAAACTTAGTTTCATCTCCAACACTAACTCTACAACCACCACACATACCTGTTCCATCAATCATTATTGTATTTAAACTTACTATAGTAGGTATATTTAACTCTTTAGTTAATTGGCACATAAATTTCATCATTATCATTGGTCCAATTACTATTGCTTGGTCATATTTTTTACCTTGATTATCAACTAAATCTTTTAATAAGTCTGTAACTCTTCCATTAAATCCATATGTACCATCATCTGTTGATACGTATACGTTTTTAGCTACTTCTCTCATATCATCTTCTAATATGATTAATTCTTTAGTTCTTGCACCAATTATTACATCTACATCTAATCCATTCTCTTTAAACCATTTAACTTGTGGATACACTGGAGCAGAACCAACTCCACCAGCTACAAATAATATTTTTTTATTTTTTAACTCTTCTATATCTTCATGTATAAATTCACTTGCTTGTCCTAATGGCCCTACAAAGTCCATTACAAAATCGTTTTCTTCAAACATCGCTAATTTTTTAGTTGAAGCACCAACTGTTTGGAATACGATAGTGACTGTTCCTTTTTCTCTATCATAGTCAGCTATTGTTAGAGGAATTCTTTCTCCCTTTTCGTCATTTTTAATTATTATAAATTGACCAGGTTGAGAAGATTTTGCAACTCTAGGCGCCTCTATTTCCATCAAATAAATACTATCTGTTAATTGTCTCTTACTAACTATTCTATTACTCATCTCGCTATTCTCCATTCTAACAAATATATTTTTCCCACTCTAAATTTAATTAAAAACATAAACACACAAAACTATAACTTCTTATAATATAATATTAGTTCTTGATTAATTGTTTTGTATTGGACATCCCCCCTATAAAATAATTATAACTGCCCAAACTACAAATAGTTGATATTAACAAATTTGTTTTAATTACCAATAAACACTAAGTCTATATCATATGTCTAATTTGTTATAGATTTAACCTAATACACACTTAAAGTATACTATATTATGCCAAATTTGTAACAAAAATTTTATAAATACATAATAAAATTTTTTTATTCAATTATTTATTTAATAAATTAGCTTAGATTTTCATAATAACACTTATTTCTTTAAAAACTAAACGTGTATAAGGCTTTAATCTATTGCAATACCAGCTTTCATATTGTATAAAATATACCCTTATTTTATTATATATCTAAAATTTTCAATATTCATTAATTATTTGAATTTTTATATAAAATTTTTACAATTTCTAAAGATTTATTTACTTATGTAATAAATTATAATAATATTAATTTATAAAGTTAATAATTAATATGAAGTAAAATAAAAATAATATAAACATAGGAGGTACATTCTTTGAAAAACATTATTTCTGCAAAAGAACTCATATCAAAGCTAGAACAAAATGATAATCTAGTCATTATAGATTGTAGATTTGACCTTATTAATAGAACTTATGGTATCGATTCTTATAAAAAAGGACACATAAAAGGTAGTTTTATCTTAGATATAGACAATGATTTATCGTCTCCTACAAAAGAACATGGTGGTAAAAACCCTTTGCAAGACCCTTTCATATTAAAAGAAAAGTTAGAAAAAATGGGTGTTGATAACGATACTACAATTATAACTTATGATGATGGAGATTTAAATGGAGCTTGTAGATTATTTTTCCAATTAAAACATTTAGGTCTTAAGAATGTTTATGTACTAGATGGAGGAATAACATCTTTCATAAACGAAGGCGGAGAGCTAGAAGAAAAAGTGAATATCCCAAATTGTATAGGTAAAGAAATTAAACCAAATATAAATGATGATTTGGTTGTACCAATGGAATATGTTAAATCTAAATTATATAAAAAAGATACTGTAATCATAGATTGTCGTGCCAACGAAAGATACCAAGGTTTAGTTGAGCCTGCTTACTCAAAAGCTGGTCATATACCTAGTGCTAAGAATTATTTCTGTAAGGATTTAATAAAAAGTAATTTTGAAAATGGATCACTTAAAGACATAGAATTTTTAAAGGATTTCTTCAAGGATTTAAATACTTATGATGAAGTAATTTTATCTTGTGGCTCAGGAATATCTGCTTGTGTCAATAGTCTTGCTCTTAGAGAACTTGACATACCTCATAAGATTTATGTTGGTAGCTTTAGTGACTGGATTAGTTACGATGACAATGAAATTAAAACTGGTCAAGAATAAAACTAATAACATATAAAATCAATCTATAATATCTTAAATATTATAAAGTATCATAAAGGCGTTAGTCATTGAAGACTTTCGCCTTTAATTATTACTTCTTATACATTTTTGAATTTATAATATATATATTTTGATAATATTAATAAACTGCAACATGACCATCACATCTTGATTCTGTTGCACAGATATAACTTTCTTGTTCTGTTTTGAATATTATTTGACCTCTTCCCATATCGACACTATCATTAATTACTTTTATTTCATGCCCTTTTTCAACTAATGAATCTATGATGTGTTTTGGCATATCTGATTCAACTTCTATTTTCTTGCCTTCTATCCACTGCCATCTTGGAGCATCTAGTGCTTCTTGAGGATTTAAACCAAAATCTATCATGTTTGTTAGTACTTGAATATGCCCTTGTGGTTGCATAAAGGCACCCATTACACCAAATGGTCCTATTGCTTTATCTTCCTTGCCTAAAAATCCAGGTATTATAGTATGATAAGGTTTTTTAAATGGTTTTACTACGTTATGATGTTCAGGGTCTAAGTTGAAATTATTTCCTCTACTATGTAATGCAATACCAGTGTTTGGTATCACAATTCCAGAACCAAAGTTTATATAGTTACTCTGTATATATGAAACCATATTTCCATCCATGTCAGCAGTACAAAGATATACTGTGCCACCACAATATGGTTCTCCTGCACTTGGATACAGAGCCTTCTTGTTATTGATTAATGAACTTCTTTTTTTAGCATACTCTTGGTTTAATAAATCTTGAACCTTTACCTTCATATGCTCTATATCAGTTACATAAGTTTTAGAATCTGCAAAAGCTAATTTTAAACTTTCTATAATTTTATGTATGTCTTCCACATTTTCTATATTTCCTTCTATATCTAGTTCTTTTAATATATTAAGTGCCATTAAAACCGTTATTCCATGTCCATTTGGTGGAATTTCAAATATCTTATACCCTTTATATTCTGTACTTATAGGTTCTACCCATGTTGGATAAAAACGCTCTAAATCGCTTTTTCTTATAGCTCCATCAAACTTTCTAGAATATTCATCTATTTTATCAGCAAGTCTTCCTCTATAAAAGCTTTCAGCTTGAGTATTTGCTATTTCTTCTAATGTATTTGCATGTTCTTCACATATAAATATGTCTCCAGCTTCTGGAGCTTTCCCATCTTTAGAAAATGTATCAAACCATGGTCTGAATTCTTCCCCAATAAGCTCTTTTTCATATAGTTCATATGATTTTTTCCAAACTTTAGCCACATTAGGAGATACTACATAACCCTCTCTTGCATAGTTTATTGCTGGAGATAAACATTCCTTTAAACTAAGTTTACCATACTTTTTATTTAATTCTGCCCAAGCTGCAGGTATTCCAGGTACAGTTACTGCTCCAAATCCATACTTTGGCATTTCCTCCATATTATCATAATTATTTAATTCCATCTTTTCTGGAGCAAAACCACTAGAGTTTAGACCATACAATTTTTTTTCTTCCTCTATCCAAACAAGGGCATATGCATCTCCCCCAATCCCATTGCTTGTTGGTTCTACTACTGATAATGTGGCAGCTGTTGCAACTGCTGCATCCACAGCATTACCACCTTTTTTTAATATTTCAAGCCCAGCTTGAGATGCTAGTGGTGTTGATGTTGCAACTGCACCATTTTTAGCATATACGACATTTCTTATTGATGAATATTTATGTTGATAAGCGTTAAACTTCATAAACTTCAACTCCTTGTCATTTTTTATTTGTTATTTTTCCTAAATTTATTATATAACATCAAGTAATACAACTGATACAAAATATAAACTTTTTCCAAAGCTTAATTCATTCATCATAATATGTGCTCATATAAACCCTAAGATTTTCTAGATTAGCTTAAATAATTTAATTTATTAAGAAAATTTTTTTAAGACTTTTAATAAAAATCAAACTATTCTATTATCATATTTTGAGCGTATTTTAATGTTAAAAAATAATATATAAAGTATCCTATATAATAAATGATTAAAGTTATGATAATTGGAATAATTATTGACCTAGGTATAAACTTTTGTGCAATTGACATTGCAAATAGATTATGAATTGTGCCTACGACTAATGGTAGTAAAAATACAACTTTTAATTGTATTGATATTATTTTCTCAATATCCTTGTTATTTGCTCCAAGTTTTATTAACATAACGTATCTCTCTTTATCATCATATATACTTGATAGTTGCTTAAACAGAATTATACTACCTGTGCATAAAAGAAACACTACAGATAAAAATATACCTATAAATAGCATAAGACCACTTACTTTTATCAAATTATTATAGTTTTCAGTCCTCGATGTAAAATTAAAAGGATAAGTAAGTTTAACATTTTTATTCACTATATTCTTCAATTTTAAAGTCAAATCAAGCCCTTTCTTTTCATTGTCTACATCAATTAATCTTATTAGTCTAGAGCTTTTGTCTGATTTTAACTGATTAAAAACTTTATCTTTTACTACTACTAAATCAAATGTAGATTGTGAATTTATTTCTGGTTCTAAGATATTTTCTTGTACTGTAAAAAAATTTGTATCATATTCTTTTTCACCTTTAATGTATAGATTTATTTCGTCAGTATTAAAACTTTCAAAAAATATTTTCTTATATGAATCAGAAACATAATACACATATTCATCTGAAGATAAATCTTTATAATCCTTCTTCTGATACTGTCTTAATTTTTTAAAATCACTTTCTTTAATGAAGTCCACGGATATTATATCTTTTCTTTGATTATTTTCATTTTTATAGTACATTTCAAAGATTATATTTTTATCTATAAGCTCTATTGTCTTATCAAAGATTATCTTATTATCATTTTTGTATTTATATATCAAATTGTCAATTTCATTATTTACATAATCATTTCCTACATTTATTGTATAACTGTATTTGTAATTTTCACTTATATTTCTATCTATATCATAGTAAAGTGATATAGTAAATCCTAGCATAGTTACACTTGTAGCTATTAGTATTGCTATTATCGCCAGTATCCTACTATTACTTTTCAACTTAAATCCAAGTTCAGAAAAAGCAATTAGATTTCTTCCTTTATAATAAAAGCTTTTTTTCTTCTTAACAGTATCAATGATTATAGACATAACTGATGAGAAGAATAAAAAAGTTCCAGGTATTATTGTAATTAATATAAAAACAGAAAGCATAATATTCTCAGCAATAAAATAACTAATTGACATAAGATAAGAAATTGTTATCAATAAAATACCAAGTATTCCTTTTAGCCTTATACATTTTTTAGTTGTATGCTTTTCTGGCAATTTATTAAATAATTCCACAATCCTTTTATTTCTTATAACCATAGTATTTCTTATTCCAATAACTATGAATATTATTAAAAATACAACTATTGTTTGAACTAAAGCCTTTATACTTAAATTCATCTTTACCACTATCATTTCATTCATTAACTTTACAAGTATCATAGTCATAAGCTTTGAAAATAACAATCCTAAAAATATTCCTATTAATATAGCAAGTATTCCCATCAAAAAAGTCTCATATAAAAACATTCTTCCTATTTGATTTTTCCTCATTCCAAGTAAACTATAAGTTCCAACTTCTCGTCTACGTCTATTAAAAAAAAATGAGTTTGAATAATATATAAATAAGAAAATAAATATAATTATTACAATTGAACTTGTATTAATACTCATCTTAGTTTTTTCGCCAAGTGAGCTTAAAGCTTCATTATACTCTATAGATTTAAAACTAAAAAATATAAACACACTAAATACAATTGAAATAAAGTACATTAAATAGTTAAAAAAACTATTTTTTACGTTTTGTATTGCAATTCTAAATAAACTCATTTTTATTAACTCCTCCAATTAAGGAAACTGTATTTACTATTTTATTATAAAATTCCCTAGTGCTTTCTCCCTTGACAATCTCTGTAAATATTATTCCATCCTTTATAAAGAGTATCCTATCGCAAAAACTTGCACATGTGGCATCATGAGTTACCATCAATATCGTTCTATTGTTATTTTTATTTAATTTCAATAGACAGTTCAATAAATCCCTAGCAGATTTGGAATCTAATGCTCCTGTGGGTTCATCTGCAAGTATTAATGATGGTTTTGTTGCTATTGCTCTACAAACAGCTCCTCTTTGTTTCTGTCCTCCTGAAACTTCACTTGGGTATTTATATAATATTGATTCTATATTTAATTCTCTTGATATTTCTTGTATTCTATTTTCTATTACTGATACTCTTTCATTTTTTAAAGAAAGGGGCAACATTATGTTTTCTTTTATTGTAAGAGTCTCTAAAAGATTAGAATCTTGAAACACAAATCCAAGATTATCACGTCTAAAATCTGCTAATTCATTTTGCTTCATTTTAACAATATTATTTCTATTTATATAAACCTCTCCTGATGAAGGCAAATCTATCGTAGAAATGATATTTAAAAGAGTTGATTTGCCAGCACCAGATGAACCCATAATACCAACAAATTCTCCTTTATAGACTTTAAAATGTATTCCTCTTAAAGCTTCAAATTTTGAACCTCTTCTTCCATACTTTTTTTTTATATTTTCAACAGATAATATTTCTTCCATAGTTAAATAATCACCTCTAAGCATAATTAGTTATTTATTAATTCTCACAAATATATTATATATATTAAAATAGCCTTTAAACATTTAATTACATTAATTTAAAGTTACATTTATGTAAGTATTTATTATATTTCTTCATTTTTATTGTAATTATGTTTAAAATATAATTTATCAAGCAAAATATAGTTATATTAGTATAATTATTTTAGATTATAAGGTAGAAAAATTTTAATTTATCAAGTAAAATAAGGTTATGTTAATATAACTATTTTGAATTAGGAGGTAAGAATGTTTAAAATAATGGTAATTGAAGATGATGTTTCATTAAAGAATATCATAGCAGAATGTCTTTCTAAATGGGGACATGATGTGTATCAAATAGAAAATCTTGAAAATATCATAGAAGAATTTAGAAACTATGAACCACAATTAGTTTTATTGGATATAAATCTTCCATTTTATGATGGTTTTCATTGGTGTAATGAAATAAGAAAAATTTCAAAAGTCCCTATAATCTTTATTTCTTCAAGAAACTCTAATATGGATGTAATAATGGGGGTAAATCTGGGAGCAGATGATTATATACAAAAACCATTTTCTATAGATGTTTTAGTAGCTAAAGTTAATGCCCTTTTAAGAAGAACTTATAATTTTGTTGAGAATAATTCAAATCAAATTGTTCATAATGGTGTTATCTTAGATTTATCAACTGCAACCATATGTTATGAAGACAATATTGTTGAATTAACCAAAAATGAAATTAAAATTCTACATGAGCTTATGAAGTATAAGGGGCAGATAGTTAGTAGGAATAAACTTATGAAAAAACTATGGGATAATGATTGGTTTGTAGATGATAATACATTAACTGTAAATGTAAACCGAATACGAGTAAAATTAAATGAAATTGGGTTGGAAGATTTTATAGATACAAAACGAGGATTAGGTTATATAATCAATTAAAACAACTCTAAGTAGGTGAATTTATGAGCTTTAAAGATTTTCTCAAAGATAAGCTTGGATTTTTGATATACAATTTTACTTTCTTAATTTTTACAATAGCAGTTATTGTATTTTCTCCTGTAGAAATTTTTTTAATTGACACTATTTTATATATATTAATTATAAATGTTGCATTTTTATTGTTATATCTACTAATTAGCTACATAAAGAAAAATAAATTTTTAAATGACATAAAAAATGACACACTTAAGATTAATACCAATGATATAGAATTAATTAAGTGTAAAAATGAAGAAAAAATATATTTGAACATCATTAAAAATTATCAATATAAGTGTAATGAAATAATAAACAATAATGTTAAAAAATTTGAAGAAAATAAAGAGATTATGAGTATGTGGGTACATGATATAAAGATGCCTATAGCAATAATAAAACTTACGCTCGAGCAGAATGAAAATTTAATTGATGAAAAAACTTCTAATGATATAGACAATGAAATATTTAGAATTGAAAATTCTGTTGAAAAAATTTTATACTTATCCAAACTTGAAGATTTTCATAAAGATTTTTTGATTCAAGAAGTGAACATTGAAAAGATTATTAGAGATATTATAAGAAAATATTCAAAATATTTTATTTCAAAAAAAATAATTTTAGACTTAAATAATTTGAATTTTAAAGTTTTATCAGACGATAAATGGCTCTACTTCATATTCGAGCAATTATTGAGTAATTCCCTAAAATATTCCTCATTAGGAGATAATATATCTATCTATTGCAAAACAACCAAAAATTATTTACAATTAAGAGTGGAAGATACTGGTTGTGGTATAAAAAAGGAAGATTTAAATCGAATATTCAATAAGGGATTTACAGGTAATAATGGAAGAAATAACGCTAAATCTACAGGACTTGGGCTTTATTTAGCAAAAGAACTTTGTGATAAACTTGGCCATAAAATCGATGTAGATTCAGAGTACAATCAATATACAAAATTTACTATTACATTCAAATGTGATTTATAGTATCTTAGTATTGATAGTTTATTTCTATTTAACTTATATTCAACAGGCTTCTTAATAATGATTCTATATGTACATCCCAGTATATAATAAATAGTTTTTATAAAAAGGAGGAAGACATGTCTTTTCTAAAAAAATTTAAAAAGAAAAAATTTAGAAATAGCAGCTTCAAAAGTAACAACTTTAGAAGTAGTAGTTTTGGAAGTAATGGCTTCAAAGCTAAAAATAAAGGTTTTAAAAACAATCCCTTTAAAAATAAAAGATTCAAAATTTATGCAGGAATAGTAGTAATCATACTTCTAATTTTAGGGGTACTTGCTTACAATGATGCGAAAAACACTAAATTACAAGCTAATGAAAACTTTATAGAAACATATACTGTTCCTGAAAATGAGAAAATATTTATAAATGGTATGGTTGTTCCCAAACAGACTAAAGACTTTAATATCTCTGGAGATTATGAACTAAGTGCTGTTAATGTCACAAATGGTCAAAAAGTAAACCAAGGAGACCTTCTTTTTACTGCTAAAAACCCAACTATAATAGCAGAAATAGATAGTTTAAAATCGCAACTTAGCCAATACAAAAAACAAAAAATATCACTTTCTGATATTACTGAAAATAGAGATGCTATCGCTTCTATAAATGCTCAGATAACTGCTTTAAATTCTCAGATAGCTTCTTTAGATAAGAAAGCATATGATAGCGTTACTGCTCCTTTTGATGGTACTGTATACTTAAATGACCAAACTGGAAATCCAGACCAACCAGCTTCATTTATGACTATTCAAGGTCTAGAGTTTTATATGAAAGGACAAGCAAGCGAACAAGATTTACCTAAAATGAAAATTGACCAAATGGTTAATATATTAGTTTTCTCAACTGACCAAAAGCTTACTGGTAGAATAAGTTTTATATCTGATAAGCCATCTACCCCAAATACTGAGATGGGAGCTCAACAGAATACTCTATCTTATTATGATATAAATATAGCATTTGATAATCAAGAAGGACTAGTAAATGGATTCCATCTTCAAGCATCACTTGAAGTAGCTAGTTCAAGCTTTAAAATACCAGCATCTTGTGTGCTTAAAGACAAAAAACACTCATACGTATTTAAGGATTTAGATGGTATATTGAAAAAACAAATTGTAGATGTAGCAAGTCAAAATGATGATTTTGCTGTAGTTAGAGGCGGTCTTGAGCAAGGCGATATAGTAATAAAACACCCTACTAAAGAAATGAAAGAAGGAAACCCAGTTCAAGGCGATGGCGTAACTGCTGGTTCTGATAATGGAGATGCTACTCCAAATAAAAAAGTAAAAGAAGTTACTATGGATGTGAATTAATTTACATATGTTAATAAAATTAGAAAATATTCAAAAGTATTACAAAGTAGGGAAAGATGAATTACATGTTTTAAAATCCTTAAATTTAGAAATTGATTCTGGAGAATTTGTCATGATAATGGGTAAATCTGGTAGTGGTAAAACTACTTTACTTAATATCTTAGGTTTTCTTGATGTATTTGATGAAGGAAGATATATATTTGATGGAACAGATGTAACTAATTTGAGTGAAAATGAACGTTCTGTTTTTAGAAACATTAATATTGGATTTGTTTTTCAACAATTTAATTTAATAGAAACTTTAAATGTATATCAAAATGTAGAGTTACCTCTAATCTATAATAAGGCACTAAAAAAATCTGAAAGAGAAGAAATTGTTAAAGATAAATTAAAATCTGTTGGACTTTTGGATAAACTTAAACAAAAACCTCTTCAATTATCTGGTGGTCAGCAACAGCGTGTAGCCATTGCACGCTGTCTGGCAAATGACCCTCAAATAATCTTTGCTGATGAGCCAACAGGAGCGTTAGATAGCGAAACTAGCAAAGAAATTATGGAACTTTTAACAGAACTTAATGAACAAGGTAAGACTATAATAATGGTTACACATGATCAAGATTTAACTAAGTATGCAACTAAGGTCATACGACTTAAAGATGGTGTGTTTACTTCGGAGGTGTAATCATGAGCTTATTGAAAAATTCGTTGTCTAATTTAAAAGGGCACAAACTTCGTGTCTTTGTAGCTTTGCTTTGGATTATAATAGGAATAACTTCAGTAATACTTGTTAGTTCTATAGGTAATGGGTTTCAGAAAGAAATTAAGAAGTCTGTAAACAATGTAAACCCTAATAAAACTACTATTTCGTTTGAATCAGCTGATAATACAGGTCTTACTGATGATATGAGTATATTTTTAAAACCATTTAATGCAAAAGACTTAGAAGAATTATCATTTATTGAAGGTGTAGAAAGAATCGCTCCATCAAGAGATGGGTTTAATCTGGATTCAACTTACTCTTCACAAGCATCTTTTGATAAAAAGAGCACTTATGTTGATATAGGCCCAGTAAAAAAAGATTCTAAAATAAATTTAGTTTGTGGTAGAGATTTTTCTTTGGATGATGAAAAAAGAAAAGTAATTTTACTTACATTGCAAAGTACAAGTGAAATTTTTGAAAATCCAGAAGATGCTTTAGGGCATGGTATCAACATAAATGGAACTATATTTGAGATAATTGGAGTGTTAGATGATTCTCAACAGAACCAAGATATGGGATTCTTTGGTGGTTATCAAGATATGCAGTTTACTACTTCTCTTATACCTAAAAAAGCTTTTGACAGTTTAATGAGTCAAAATTCTTATTCAAATGAAATCTATCAATTAGACTTAGTTTCTTCTAATGGGTATAATGTGAATGAAGTTGCAAACAATGTCATAGCTAAACTATATGAGATGCATCCTGGTATCAATGGTTCTTATACTACACCAGACCCAACAGAACAGACAACTTATCTTGAAAGTATTAATTCTAATGTAAACAAATATGTATCTATAATAACTGTAGTTGCAATGTTTGTTGGTGGTATTGGTGTAATGAATATAATGTATGTTTCTGTTATGGAAAGACAAAGAGAAATTGGTATAAGACGTGCCATTGGTGCAAAACCTAGGTCTATATTATTTCAATTTTTAGTTGAGGCTGTATTTATAACAGTATGTGGTGGAATTTTAGGAACTATAGTTGGATTTATTGCTACTAATTACGTTTCTAAATACATCGGATTTGAAGCCATTCCTAGTTTAAATAGCTTATTTTATGCTATTATAGCTACTATATTAACTGGAGTTGTGTTTGGTTTAATCCCAGCCTTTAAAGCCTCTAAACTAGACCCTATAAAGGCGATTTATAAGTAAAAACTTAAGTTTAATATATAACGCACTATTATATATGATAGATTAAGAATTTAATCTTCTTCAAATATAATAGTGCGTTCTTTAGTTTCTAGTCTATTATTTTTCTTATAAAATCTGTTTTATTATCACAGTAAGCATTAACATCATATCTATAAAGTTTTGCTAGTTTTTTCTTTAAATTAGAATACTCTTTAACTTTATCTGGGTTTAGTCTTAAATAATCTCTAAATTTAACATGTTCTAAATATCCCTTTCCATTTTTGGGACATACATATAAATTATGTTCCATAAAATCAGTTGTATCATATAAAAAGGCTTCTCTTCCTTCTATATCCAAATTACCAAGATGTCTATACCCTAATTTTTCTAATTTACTTATAACACCTTTTAAATAATTGTAGTTTTCAATTACTACATCAACATCCAATCTTGGCTTTGCAGAAAGACCTTCAACAGAGGTGCTACCAACATGTTCTATTTTTAAAATTGAGTCTCCTAACACCTTTTCTAGTGTAGATTTTAACTTTTCAAACTCATATTTCCAACTTGGATTATACTCTACTACTTCAACAATCTTTGTAGTTAATCCAGTTACCTTTAGTTGATAGATGTCATGTTTCATTACTTTTCCTTTGTAAATCTTATCATACTCTGATATTTTTTTCATACCTAGTCTCTTTGCTACATTTATAGATGTTATATTTCCAGGTCTTATATCTGCCACCAAAGTGTCTGCTTTTAAATTTTTAATAGCATAATCTATACAAGCAATTGCACCTTCAGTAGCATATCCTTGGTTCCAATATTCTTTTTTTAGTATATATCCTATTCCTAATCCTATGTCTTGCTTTATAAGGCCTATCTGTCCAACTACATCTTCTCTTTCCTTATCTATAGCAATAAAGTATCCATGCCCATCATTATCATATCTTTGTATATTTCTATCTATCCATTCCAAAACTTCTTCATTAGAGAAAGAATGTTCCCAAGCATACATTACCTCTATATCTTGTAAGATTTTACTTATTTCCTCAAAGTCATTATGACTCATTTTTCTAATATATAATCTTTTACTTTCAATCATTGTATTCACCGCCTTCAAAAGATAATCCTAAATTAAGCGTTATATACAATTTCTCCATTACATATTGTATAATTAACCTTACCATATAAAGTCTTTCCTTTAAATGGTGAATTATCTGCTTTAGAAGCAAAGCTTTCAACTGTCCATTCTTCTTCAGGATTAAATATAACAATATCTGCTATTGCTCCTTCTTCTATAAAGCCAATATTTAAATTGTATAATTTTGCAGGGTTTGTAGACATTTTTTCTATTAACTGCATCATACTAAGATGATTTTTATGAACTAAGTTTGTTATTCCAAGAGATAAAGATGTCTCCAACCCAATAATTCCACTTGGAGCTTTAATGAATTCTCTGTCTTTTTCTTCTTTACTATGTGGTGCATGGTCTGTTGCTATTATTTCAATAGTACCATCATTTAATCCTTCTATAATCTTATCTCTATCCCATTTACTTCTTAAAGGTGGATTCATTTTTGCATTTGTTCCAAACTCTAACACATCTTCCTCAGTCAATGTAAAGTGATGTGGAGAAGCTTCTGCAACTACATTTGCACCAAGATATTTTGCAAATCTAACCATATCAACAGATACCCCAGAACTTATATGTTGTATATCAATCTTTGCACCAGTTTTTAATGCCAACATACAATCTCTAGCTACCATAACATCTTCTGCCACACTTGATGCACCCTTTAATCCTAGTTTTGAAGCTATATTTCCTGCATTCACACCTGGATTTCCAACTAAAGAAGGGTCTTCTTCATGAAAACTAAGTGGTACATCTAACTCTTTTGCCTTAATCATAGCTTCCATAATTAGACTGCTATCCATTAGAGGTAGTCCATCATCAGTAAATCCTGGTACACCAGCTTTTTTAAGATTTTCCATATCAACCAACTCTTTACCTTCAAAACCTTTAGTTATAGCAGCTGCTTGTAAAACATTTATACATGCACTTTTTGACTTTTCTTTAATATAATTAAAAGTATCTTCATTATCCACAATAGGATTAGTATTTGCCATGCATATAACAGTTGTAAATCCTCCTCTAGCAGCAGCTTTAGCTCCACTTTCTATATCTTCTTTATATGTAAATCCTGGGTCTCTAAAGTGAACATGTACATCCACTAAACCTGGTGCAATTATATTATCACTAGCATCTATTACCTTTTCATATTCGTCATTTTCATCAAATTTACCTATTTTATAAATTTTATTTTCTTTTATAATTAAATCAATTTTCTCATCTCTTTGACTCTTAGGATCTATTACTCTACCATTTTTAATTAAAATCATGTTATTTCTCCTTTATACTTTTCATTTATATAGACTCATATAATATTATACATTATTTTACATACTTAAATACAAAATTACGTTTGACATCAATAGCCTTTTTAGGACAAAGTTCATGGCAACAGTAACATCTTATACACTTACTTAAGTCTATAATAGCACCCTTATTTCCCATCTCTATAGTACTTGCAGGGCAAGCTTCCTTACATTTTCCACATTTTATACAATCTTTGAATCTGACCACAGGTTTTGGTGTTATAAGTTTTGAAATAGGCTCATTTAAAAATTTTGGTAGTTTTACGGAAAATAATCTTAAATCTTTACTCACATTTGGAACTTTATAGTCTTTTATAATTAAATCATCTATATCTTCTCCTACAATCTCAACATCTGAAAAATCTGCTTCTATATATCCTCTTTTTATAGCTCCTCTAATTGTAGCAACTCTATTTGGAAGTAAGTTTATAATCTTACATGCAACTACATCTATAGCATATAGATTTTGTGATGCTAACAATGCACCTATTTCTCGAGTAGTCCCAGCTGAAGGTCCATCGCCTTCCATCCCTACTATTCCGTCCATAATTGTCAATGTCGGTTTTACATAATCACAAATATCCAAAAGTACATTTTCACAAAATAATTCTTCTGTAGGAAATCTATAATGTATTTCTGCTTTTTTCAGTCCAGCTATACATCCATACAAGTTTTTTGTGCCACCAGTAAAAGTCGCCATCACATGTGTCTTTAATTTGCAAATATTTATTACATAATCCGCATCTACTATTGGTTTAATAATATCCATATATTTTAGAACATGTGCTCTTTCACTATGTATCTTAACATCTGAAACATCATAATTTAATTTAATACACAAATCATTTGCTACCTCTTCAATTCCGGATGCCTTATAAATACTTTTAAGAGAGCTTTGATTATATGGACCACCAGGGCTATCTGCTATTGTAATATCACAATTTAACTCTAAAAGCTTTTCACATACAACTCTTACAACCATAGGATGCGTAGTTGTAGCTTCTTCAGGTCTTTTCTTCATCAATAAATTTGGCTTTACAAGTACTTTACTTCCTTTTTTAACAAATTTATCAATACCTCCAATATCCTCTAAATTCTTTTCAATGGAATATCTTACATCTTCATAATTATAAGTTCTGCAACTCCTAACAGATACTGCTTTCATATTATTTCCACCTTTTTATCACAACAGTTTATTTTTATAATTTAAAAAAGGAGAAACCAAAGTTTCTCCTTTTAATCTATGTTTTTAATTATTATTTTCCAAAATGTCTGTTTAATAATCCTAAGAATGCTTTACCATGTCTAGCTTCATCTTTACACATTTCATGTACTGTATCATGTATAGCATCTAATCCTAATTCTTTAGCTCTCTTAGCTAATTTTAATTTTCCATCAGTTGCACCATACTCAGCATCAACTCTAACTCTTAAGTTTTCTTTTGTATCTGCAACTACAACTTCTCCAAGAAGTTCTGCAAATTTAGCAGCATGCTCAGCTTCTTCAAAAGCTATTCTCTTGTAAGCTTCTGCTACTTCTGGATAACCTTCTCTATCAGCTTGTCTACTCATTGCTAAGTACATTCCTACTTCTGTACATTCACCAGTAAAGTTAGCTCTTAATCCTTCGATTATTTCTGCATCTACACCTTGAGCTACTCCTATTCTATGTTCATCAGCCCAAACCATTTCGCCTTTCATCTCTTCGAATTTATCAGCTCCAACTTTACATACTGGACATTGTGCTGGTGCAGCATCTCCTTCATGTATATATCCACATACTGTACAAACAAATTTTTTCATAATTAATTTCCTCCCAATTTTATATAATTAAATTTTTATTTTTAAGTTTAATAACTTGCTACAAGAATATATATACCCCTGGCTTTTTAGTTTAAACACTAAAAACAAAATTTATTTCCTAATTAATTTTATCACTTTGAAACACCAGTATCAACCAAGTTTTGATGTCAAATTTCTACATAATATATAGTTTATTTGATTAATTAGGAAATAATTGTCTTATTAAATACTTTCCAATGAAGACTCTTTTGAATCTTTAAGTTTCACTTTTTTGCTCTTTAAAAAAGACAATTTTGTTTCTGCTGTTATGATTGCAACAAATATTAATATGCTACCAATAACCAATTTTACTGTAATAAGCTCTTTTAGAATTATTATAGAAAATATAGTACCAAATACAGCTTCTGTAGATAATATTATAGCTGTTCTAGTTCCATCAACTCTTTTTTGACATATAGTTTGAAATAAAAATCCTATTGTAGTACTAAATATAGCTAGATATATAGTTCCCATATATCCAGATAATTCAGCTTCCATCTTCAATTGCCCTGCAAATGTTTGAACTACTAAAGACATTAAAAATGCTACAGTAAATTGAACAGCTGTTAATGCCATTGGGTTATTATCTTTCGCAAACTCACTTGTAAAGAATATGTGAAATGCAAATCCAAATGAACATATAAGTGTTAGTAAATCTCCAAAATTGATAGAGAAATCTGCTTCTAAAGAAAGTATACCAATCCCTATAAGAGCTACCAAACTGCTTATTATTCCTATCTTATCAAGTTTTCTTTTATAAAGTATAAATCCTATGAATGGAACTATTACAACATTTGCTGCTGTTATAAATGCATTCTTAGATGGTGTAGTGTACATAAGTCCAATGGTTTGTACTGTGAAAGCTAGGAATAAAAATATTCCTAAAAGTGTTCCTGCTTTTAACAACTTTTTTCCCATACTAGCACGAATCTGTTTAAAAAACAGTAAATTCATAATCACGGCTGCTAAGAAGAATCTTAAGGTTATGATTTGTAGAGGTGTAAGCCCACCGTCTAATGCAAATTGGGTTGCTACAAAGCCACTTCCCCATATAATTGCTATAAATATTAGTCCTATTTCTCCAAAGTATTTTTTCAATAAAGCCCCCTCCTTTTTATTTTTTTGCAAAATTATAAACCCCCTAAACAGCAAGAGAGTTTTTCTATAAGCATTACTATAAAATATAGTAAATTTTTTCAGTATTTTAAATCAAGATTTATATCTATCATGAGCTCAAATTTATATCCACTATTTAACAGTAATATATTAATCATTTTTTGTAAACACCTTTTTAGTAAATTTTTTTATTTTTTTACTTATACTAAATTTTTTTATAAATAGCTTTAATATATTATACATTAATATTATGCAAATAATGTCAAATAAGTTACACTTTGTTTATCTTAGTTACAACTTTGTCGGTTTACTTTTTCTACTTTCTTCGATATAATTATAATATATTTTTGATACAATTCGACAAAAGGGGGAATGCTGTAATCATGGTAAAAAGAAGAAAAAAGAAAACTATTACACTTACTATAATGGTTGTAATAGTGATTGGTATTTTTTCTATGGCATGGGCGGATATGTCTAGAAAAAAAGAAATTAAGGAAACTCAAGAAAGAATCAAGGCTGAAAAGCTGGAAAAGGAAAGAATTGAAAAAGAAAAAAATGAACCTATTATTGGTGCAAAAAAAGAAGCCGCAAAAGAATATGGATATGATGCAAAATTAGTTTGGGATAAACTTAGCAAATACGACTATTCAAATAACGGAGAAAAGATAGTCTTTCTTACATTTGATGATGGACCATCTACTACTAATACTCCACAAGTCCTAGATATCTTGAAAAAACATAGTGTTAGAGGAACTTTCTTTATTAAAGGTGATTCACTTGAAAGAAATGGTGCTAATGAAATTTTAAAAAGAACATTTGATGAAGGAAATGCAATAGCTCATCACTCTTACACTCACGACTATAAAAAACTATATCCTGGCAGAAGCCTAAATCTTGATACATTCGTAAATGAACTTAACAAAACTGATGAAGCTATGAAAAAGGTTTTAGGAAAGAATTTCTCATCAAACGTAGTTAGATGCCCAGGCGGATATATGTCTTGGAAGAATATGGAGCCTCTAGGTAACTACTTAAAAGAGAAAAATATGGCATCAATTGATTGGAATGCTTTAAATGCTGATGCAGAAGGTAAAAAGAAAAATGCTCAAGAGTTATTTGAACATGCAAAGAAATCTTCTGAAGGTAAAGAAATGGTTGTTCTTTTAATGCATGATACTTATGGAAAGCAAGAAACAGTAAATGCACTAGACCAAGTTATAACATATTTTAAAGATAATGGTTATCAATTTAAAATTTTAATATAATAAAAAAGCAAGCTCATTGATTGTACTTTTATAATCAATGCACTTGCTTTTATTTTAATCTATTTTACTAGCTCAATTTTTACAAATTTTTTCTTTCCTATTTGAACAACTAATTCACTTTCTTTAACAATAGCACTTAAGTCCTCTACTTTTTCACCATTTACCTTTACTCCACCTTGAGAAGCTAATCTTCTAACTTCACTCTTACTCTTAACAATCTCATTAGCCACTAATACTTCAATTAAATCAAATCCTTCTTCCTTAACTTGAATTGTTTGTATATCTTCAGGTATTTGACCTTTTTGGAATACAGATTTAAATCTTTCTTCAGCTTCTTTAGCAGATTCTTTTCCATGGTATAATGTAACGATTTCTCTTGCTAAGTTCATCTTTATATCTCTTGGATTTACTGAACCATCTTTTAACTGAGATTCTATTTTATTAACTTCATCAGGATGAACATCAGTTACTAAATTATAGTACTTAATTATAAGTTCATCAGGAATTTCCATAGATTTTTGGTACATTATTCCTGCTTCTTCATCTATTCCAATATAGTTACCTAAACTCTTACTCATTTTTTCTTTTCCATCTAATCCTTCTATTAAAGGCATCATTATTACTATTTGAGACTCCATACCAAATTCTCTTTGTAATGATCTTCCCATTAATAGGTTAAATCTTTGGTCAGTTCCACCAAGCTCTATATCAGCTTCTAATGCTATAGAATCATATGCTTGCATTAATGGGTAGAAGAATTCATGTACTGATATTGGCATTTGTCCTTCGTATCTCTTCTTGAAATCTTCTCTTTCTAACATTCTTGCAACAGTAATAGTTGCTGCTAATTTTATTACATCTTCAAAATTTAATTTAGCTAACCACTCACTATTAAATCTTACAATAGTTTTTTCTTTATCTAAAACTTTGAAAATTTGTTCTTGATAAGTCTTTGCATTCTCAAGAACTTGTTCTGTTGTTAAAGCTTTTCTAGCTTTAGATTTTCCAGTTGGGTCTCCAATTTTTCCTGTAAAATCTCCAATTATTATTACTATTTGATGACCTAAATCTTGTAGTTGCTTCATCTTTCTAAGAACTACTGTATGCCCTAAATGTATATCTGGAGCACTTGGGTCTAGACCCAATTTTACTATCATAGGTTTTCCTTCTTTTTCTGATTTAATAAGCTTTTCTCTTAACTCTTTTTCATCTATTAAATCGTCTACACCTTTCATAATTATTCGTATTTGCTCGTCTATCGATTTCATTTTTCATTCCTCCTAAAATATTTATATAATCTTTAATTTTTATTTTTATAATAAAAAAAGCTTCCATCCTATTAAAAGGACGAAAGCATTGCTTACGTGTTACCACCTTAGTTCATCAATATCTCACGATACTAATCTCTTAGAGTATAATTACATATACCCATATACTATAACGTGTACTACTCCGATATCTCCTAATGGTTGTCATCTTTCAGAGATAGTGCTCTGAGATGTATTCAAACTAAATCAATTTATTCCATTTCACCAAACTGGAACTCTCTGTTAAATAAAACTTAGCTCTACTTCTTCTCTTCATAGCATCTATATATTCAGATTATTTCATCAATTACAAGAAATTTTTCTTAACTTACTCATAATATATTATTATTTTTGCATTTTGTCAACCTTTTTTATTATTATATACATGTTTTTTTACATTATACTATCTTTTTATATTTTTTACCAATATCTAAAATTTATTTTTCAATTAAGATGTTAATTTGTTTATTGACAATATTGCTCTGATTCAATCTTACATTTATTTTCTTGTTTAAAAATGCATTTACTATTATTAATCCCACAATAGTCACATCAAGCATTAAACATAATAATAAAATTATTATTAAAAAAGAAATTCTAGCATATAATAATTTTCTAAATTTAGATATTATAAAGTTTTGCAAAGACATACATGAATCTCTAATTATAAAATAAATACATAGATATGCAATTGATATTAAGATTGTTTTTAAATAAACAAAATCAATTTTAATATTTAATAACTTCACAATTTCAAAAATAGCTAAATAGGAAACACATATGTAAAAAACTTTCTTAGAACAACATAAAAATTGATTTAGACTTCTAAAATTTTTAAATATTAAATACTTTTTTAAAGAATTCGAACCTAATATATGCAATTTATGTCCCAGAATCAAACTTAAAAAATATATACAAAAAACCATACCAAATGGAAATAAAGCTATCATCAAGTAATAAATAATATTTGCATATCCATTAAAATAAATTAATTTACTATATCCCTGAAATTCTTTCATAAAACTATAACCTATCAATGCTGAAGCATATATATCAATAAAAACCATTACAATTATTCCAAGTATTGAACCATATACTAAATCATCCATCACCATTGTAGGTTTATTTATAAAGTAACCACACATTATACCAAGTAATACACTTTGGCTTGCCCAAATAGCAGTTCCTAGATTTCCAAGTACTAGAGAAATTATTAAAAGTGATGTAATACCAGATAAAACAGTATACTTTAAATCACATTTTAAACATATTATACAAAAAAATATTGGTACTATAAAATCTAGATAAATAGCATACCCAAATCCAGTACCCACGGCTACAATTGTCACTACTATAAATAAAGATGATAATAAAGATGCTTCAGTTAATTTTTTAGTAGTATTCAAAACAAGTCCTCCATAAATCATAAATTTTCTAACTAAAACTTTATTTTTAATATAGTATATCATTTTTTCAAAATATTTTTAACAAATATAAATTTTAATGAAAGTATCTATATTAGAAATGATATAATATATCTTAATATTCAGTTTTTTAAGACATTAGGAGGTAATTACTATGTTTAAAATTAAACACTTTAATGATTTAAGTTTAGATGAATTCTATGAAATAGCAAAATCAAGATACGAGGTATTTGCTTGTGAACAAAAAATATTTTCATTAAACGATTATGATGATATAGATAAAAACTCTTATCACATATTTTTAAAAGAGGATGGATTGATTTGTGCTTATGCTAGAATAATACCTAGAGAATATAGTTCTTATGACGATGTTTCTATTGGTAGAGTTTTAGTTCTTTCTAATCATAGAAAAAAAGGATTAGCAAAACAAATGATGGATTGTGCTATAGATTTTATAAAGATTAATTTACATGAAAATAATATAACTTTGTCAGCACAAGCTTATATAAAGAATCTTTATTTATCTTGTGGTTTTAAGGAAATATCAGAAGTATATGATGAAGCTGGTATTGAACATATTAAAATGAGATTACAGTGTTGACAAGCTAATATCGTTAATATATAATTTAAGTATAGATAATATATTGAATTGATATTTAGGTATTTGAAAATACCTTACATAGAGTCAGAAGGCTTTTGCTTTCTGACTTTTTTTATTATTAAAATTCAATAATTATATAGATTCAAAATGTTAATTTTTATTCTATATTCTACTTTCCCCAAAAGTAAGAATTATACCCAACTTTGTGATAGGCATCCTGCCTATCTTTTTTTTGTTAAAGTAACAAGGTAATAATATAATGCATAGTTTAAAATAAGAAGATTAGCTCAGGCTAAATTTCATGCATGGAGGTGCTACTATGAAAAATCTTAACGACATCCAAGTGAAAAAAACTGTTAAAGTTGAAGATATATTATCTAGTGGTAATTTAAGAGAAAGAATGTTGGCGCTTGGTCTTACTAGAGGAGCTGTTATAGATGTAGTTAGAAAAGGTCCAAAAAATAATTTAACTGTCTACAATATCAGAGGTAGTAAGATAGCTCTACGACAAGAAGAAAGTAGCTTAATATTAGTTTCTGACATTTAAAATTTTATAACGGGAGGATATTAATATGGGTTTGACACACAACTCATCCAAAATGAGTTCTTTAAAAGACATGTTTGATATAGACAACAAAGAAGACCAGTTTGTAATTGCATTGGCTGGTAATCCAAATACAGGTAAAAGTACTGTATTTAATCATCTTACAGGGCTAAAACAGCATACTGGAAATTGGCCAGGGAAAACTGTAGCAACAGCTCGTGGTAATTTTAAACATAAAAATGCTGAGTATGCATTGATAGATTTACCAGGAACATATTCTCTATTTGCTTTGTCACAGGAAGAAATTGTGGCTCGCGATTTTATATGCTTTGGTAATCCAGATGCAGTAATAGTAGTATGTGATGCTACATGTCTTGAAAGAAATTTAAATTTGGTGTTTCAAGTTATGGAACTTACAGATAAAGTTATTTTATGTATAAATTTAATAGATGAAGCTAAGAAAAAAGGAATTACTATAAATACAAAACTTTTAGAAGACTCTCTTGGTATTCCAGTTATTTTAACTGCTGCAAGAAGCGGTTCTGGTATGAATGAACTGTTAGATACTTTAAATGATGTATCTTTTGATAAATACAAGTTCAATAATAAACCTGTGAAATATAGTGAAAATATAGAAGATATAGTAAAATCAGTTCAGCCAGAATTGGATAATATCATTCCAAACATAAATTCTAGATGGTTAGGTCTTAGACTTATTGATGGTGATGAAAGTATCTTTGAATCTATGAGCAACTATATAGATAAAGATTCAATAGATGCTATTAATGAAGTAAAGAAAAAAATCCCAACTGATATAAATAAACAGAAAATCAGAGATGAATTTACTAAGATTAACTATGATTATGCTAAAAAATTAAGCGAGGAATGTTCTTCTAACATTCCTAAAAAATCAACTGATAGAGAAGAAAAAGTAGATAAAATATTAACATCTAAAATATTTGGACTTCCAATAATGCTTTTATTATTAGGTACTATATTGTGGATTACTATACAAGGCGCTAACTATCCATCCTCTTTACTGTCTAATTTACTCCTTGGATTTGAGCCAAGTATTTCAAGTATATTAAATAGTATTAACTGTCCATCATGGTTAAATGATATGTTGGTTTTAGGATTATACAGAACTTTAGCATGGGTAATTTCTGTAATGCTACCTCCTATGGCAATATTTTTCCCATTATTTACATTACTTGAGGATTTTGGATATTTGCCAAGAGTTGCATTTAACTTAGACCATCTATTTAAAAAAGCTTGTGCACATGGTAAACAATGTTTGACTATGTGTATGGGATTTGGATGTAATGCAGCTGGAGTCATTGGTTGTAGAATAATTGACTCTCCAAGGGAAAGACTTATCGCTATACTTACAAATAATTTTGTACCTTGTAATGGTCGTTTTCCTACTCTAATAGCTATATCTACAATATTTTTTAGCTCAGTTATAACTAGTTCTTTTGTATCAAGTATAGCAACTGCATTTTGTATAACTTTATTGATAATTCTAGGTGTTATAATAACATTGTTAGTCTCTTATACTCTTTCTAAGACATTATTAAAAGGAGTTCCATCTACATTTACATTAGAACTTCCCCCTTATAGAGTTCCTCAAATAGGAAGAACTTTATATACTTCCATAATAGATAGGACAATATTTGTTTTAGGAAGAGCTGTAATGGTAGCCATACCTGCTGGTGTAATAACTTGGATATTTGCAAATATCTATATAGGAGATTTAAGCATATTATCACATGTTGCAAACTTTTTAGACCCTTTAGCTAAAGCAATTGGTCTTGATGGTTTTATATTGATGGCTTTTATTCTTGGATTCCCAGCAAATGAGATAGTTATACCTATACTTCTGATGGCTTACCTAGCAACTGGTTCTATGATAGAACTAGATAGCTTTAGTGCTTTAGGTCAAGTTCTTAGAGAGCATGGATGGACTTATTTGACAGCTTTAAATGTTATGTTGTTCAGTTTACTACACTGGCCTTGTGCAACAACACTTTTAACAATAAAAAGAGAAACTGGAAGTCTAAAATGGACTGCCTTAGGATTTTTGATGCCTACTGTACTTGCATTTGTTGTTTGTTTTTTAACAACTACCATTTACAATTTATTCATATAATCAGTATTTACTGACATTAAATTTACTTTATAAATACTATTTAAAACTTTATATACTTTATTATGAAATATAGAGATATGCTCAATGCTAAGTATAATTACTTAATATTTGAATATATCTCTTTTTAATTCTTATTTAGATATTTGAATTGAAATCTCAGTCATGTAATTATCTTCATTACTTTCGCAAAAAAAATCAAGTATACTCTCCTCATATGAATTTCCAACAATTTTGTATTTATTCTCATATATATACTTTTTCAATTTCTCATAAGATTTATATGAATCTTCATATTTTCCAATATGCTTTATACATGCATACATTCCCTTTGGCTTTATATATAATTTTTTATCTTTTATTTTTTTATCTATTTTCAAATAAAAACTTGCTATGCTTAAATAGTCTCCATTTCTTATATTCTCATTACTTACTATTGCTCCTAACTCATATCCTTGATACAAATTTTTTGATTTACAATAATTAGTAAAATCTATTAATTCCATCATAAAATCACTATTGCTTACACTGCTCAAATCGCTTGATAGGACTAAGTATTCCTCAGACCTTTCAGATATATAAATTTCTTCATTATTCATTTTAGAAATTCCTTCAACTGTTGTATTTATCCTATTTTGCATCTTAGAACTTATCTTTCTTAGTTTTTTTATTTTTTCCCTTATCTTTTTTTCTTCCTCTTGAAGCATTTTCACACAAAGTTGAGGACTTCTATTTTGTATATACGCTTTTATTTCCTCTAAACTCATTCCTATCTCTCTTAATGATTGTAATATGTCTAATGTATCATATTGATAGACTGAATAATATCTATAATTATTTTTGTCTTTATATTCTGGAGAAAAAATCCCCATTTTATCGTAAAAAATTAATGTCTGTTTAGATATTCCACACAACTTTGCAAATTCACCTGTAGTAAAATACTGTTTTTCCAAGGGCTATACACTCCTTTTCATTTTGTTGTCTATATAGTTACTATATTCTTTATTATTGGCTAAATCAAGTGATTCTTCTTCTGACATTTTATCTTGAAATCAAACTTATAAAAAAATTATTATTTAAATCATCAAGAATTCTTTTATTTTATGTTTAAATACTTCTTTTATTAGTGCTTGTATGATATTCGTGTTTATCTATTTATTGACATAGCTCCTTTTCTGTTTTTTGTATAAAAAAGAGATGCTTCAAATTTTTATTTTGAGGCATCTCCATTTAACTATTTATTACTATCTTCTTTTAATGTATGTAAATATTGAGTACCCCATTCACACAATGATGTTAAAACAGGCTCTAATGTTTTCCCTAATTCAGTTAAAGAATATTCAACTTTTGGTGGGATTTCTGGATATACATTTCTTTTTATTATTTGTTGTTCTTCTAACTCACGCAATTGTTCTGTTAGTGTTTTTGTTGTAATAGTACCTAGTTTACGTTGCAACTCATTAAAACGCAAAGTGTCTTCAAGATAAAGATTCCATAGAATTTGTAATTTCCATTTCCCACTCAACACATTAATACCTAGTGCCATTGGACACATCTCTTTTGGTGTAACTGCTTTTGCCATTAAATTTTATTTCCTTTCTATTGTAAGCAAGTATCAAAAAAGATACTTTATATCAAAAATGTATGTTCTTGTTCCTAATTTTTTTATATGCTACTCTTTTATTATAACAAGAATACAAATAGAGAGAAAGGATGATTTGTTATGATTATAGATAGTCATGAGCATTTAATGTTACCAATTAATTTACAACTAAAAAAGATGGAGAATGCAGGGATAGATAAAGTTATTTTATTTTGTACAGCACCACATCCTGAAAAAGCAAAAAATTATCAAGAATTAAAAACTGAGATGGAATCTTTATATAAAGTTCTAGCTGGTACTACTACAAAATATGATAATTTAATACGAATGAAAAAAAATATAGATGAAATTGTAAATGTGATAAAAAAATATCCAGATAAGTTTTATGGTTTTGGTTCTGTTCCTCTTGAGTTATCTTTAGAGGATACAGATAAATGGATTGAGGAACAAATTATTTACAATGGTCTTAAAGGTGTTGGTGAATTTACACCTGGTACAGATAAACAAATCCAAGAGTTAGAAGTTATATTTCAATCCTTAGAAAAATTCCCTAAGTTGCCTATTTGGGTCCATACATTCAACCCAGTTTCTATGAATGGAATAAATATACTTATGGATTTAACAAAGAAATATCCAAAAGTGCCTGTTATTTTTGGTCATATGGGAGGATATCACTGGATGAAAGTCATTGACTTTGCAAAATCTGTTCCAAATGCTTATATAGATTTATCAGCATCTTTTTCTACTTTAGCTTTAAAGATGGCAATATCTGAATTACCAGACAAATGTCTATTCAGTTCTGATGCTCCTTATGGAGAACCTCTTTTAAATATACAAACACTAGAATATTTGTGCCCCTCTGAAAAAATAAAATCAAAAATACTTGGTGAAAATATTATGAGAATACTAAATGAGGTTAAAAACTAATGGAACAAAAAAAGATTAAGTTTCAATATTTATTACAAAATTGCTTAATGATAGATGTTTATTATATAAAAAAATAAATCAAGAACTGCTTGATACTGCTTATCTATTCACATATATGTATTATTATAAGATATATTGACATTTTATAATAATACGTATATAATGAATCTGAATTCAAATTCATTATGACTGGAGTGATTTTATGAAAAACTCAGATTCTAGTAAAATAGATAATAAAAAAGTTTTAAAAAGAAAAGCTATACTTGATGCAGCTGTAAAAGTCTTTTCTGAAAAAGGATATATTGATTCTTCTATAAAAAATATTACTGATGAAGCCTCTGTATCTGTAGGTTCTTTTTATTCTTACTTCAATAATAAAGAAGAAATATTAGAGCAAATATATGAAGATATTTTGGATATGAGTCTAAGAATCGCCTCTAATGTTTCTATAGGTACAAATGATAGTTCCTTTAAAAAATTCACCTTAGCTATGACCTGTGCTATTTGGACATATGTAAGAAATAAGAAGTTGTCAAGAATACTATTTGTAAAATCTACTGGCGTTAATGAAATGTTTGAGAAGAAACGCTGGGAGATATTAGATAAAACAAATATTTATTTAAAAAATGTATTAAAACATCTAAATGAAGTTCATTTCGCTGATATAAATAACATTGATGTCACTTCAGTACTACTTACTCATAGTATATTTGGCGTTATAACTTACTGGCTTGATGAAAAATTTACAAATAATTTGGAAGATGTTATATTTTCTTTGTGCACTTATCATCTCAGAGCTTTGAATATTGATTTCACAGATGATGAAGTAAATCAATATATCAATCAAGTTCTTACATCGGATTATGAAACTCTTCTTAAGTAAAACAAAAAATAATTGTCTGAAAGTTGTGCAAGGTGCAACTTAATTTAGATTCAAAATAGTGTTGTTAATTCCTTTATCTATAGCAGTCAATAGTTTTATTAAACCTAAGGGGGTATTTATAATGAAAGAATATCGAACAAATGAAATTTATGGTGACCTTTATGAAAATAAAGGAAAACCGCTAGTTATTATACTAGGAGGTAGTAGACCAGGACTTCCAATAGTTGGTGATAATTTACTAAATTATTTAAAATCTAATTATAATGTTTTATTACTTGCATACTTTGGTGCTGGTAATCTTCCTAAAACCTTAGAAAGAGTTCCAATAGAGTATTTTACAAAAGCTATTAATTCCATTGTAAAACTACTTAAATTGAATAATAATCAAGTAGTTATTATTGGTAATTCCAAAGGAGGAGAAGCTGCTTTATTATTGTCAAATTATTTTGAATCAGCAATTACTATTGCATGTGTCCCTGGATGTTATATATTTCAAGGTCTACCAATTAATTCTTTTAGTATGACGCATCCAAAATCATCCTGGTCATTAAATAATATTGAAATTCCATATATTAAATTTTATTATGATGAAGATGTTATAAAAGATGCAGAAAACAATATTTATTCTACTTGTTATGAAAAATCTATAGAATATAATTTTAATAAAGATGCATTAATCCGTATTGAACAATATAATGGAAAAATATTATTACTTTCTGCTGAAAATGATAGATATTGGCCAAGTAAAAAAATGAGTTCTAATCTAATTGAAAATAGTACAAAAAAAGATAATATTAAACATATTGTCTTAGACTTAGAGGGACATTATTTTTTAGAATATGATGAGTCAATTCAAAATATAATTTCTTTTTTAGAGAAAAATAGCCAATCTTTGGTCTAAAAATTTAGATACAATAACTGTTTGTTATTTATTTTTTATCACCTTATAGTGCTAAATTATCAAACACTTTACTAAATTTTTAATTATACACTTTGTTGCGTACTAAAAAAGGTAGCAACTATTTATAGGTTCTACCTTTATGTACTCAATATTGTTCTTAGTTTTGATTATATCAATAGTTTCAATCATTATAATTAAATGCATAAAATTTCTTTAAGACTACAGTAAATAAACATAAATTACAAATTTGATTAGTATCAATTCTCTACTTTTAAAATATCTAATATTTCACTTGCTATTTGTGGCTTTCCAAAAAAATATCCTTGTATGTAATCTGGTTTCATCTGTTTAACTAAATCATACTCTTCTTTTGTTTCTACTCCTTCTAAACATACTTTTATTCCCACATCGTGACAAATTGCAACAATAAAATGTATAAATGTAGCATCAAACTTACTTTTTAATATATCTTTAACAAATACCCTATCAATTTTCACTATATCTATTGGTGCAAATTTTAAAACTTCTAAGGATGAATACCCTGTACCAAAATCATCCATAGCAATACGAATTCCTAATTCTTGTAAAACCTTAAACTTATATTGTAAAATATTCATATTTTGTACTGTATGGCTTTCAGTTAATTCTAAAACAAGATTTTGATAAGGAAAATTTTCTTCATCTATAATTTTTATTATATCTTCAATAAATGTATCCTCTAATACTTGAACAGCTGAAATATTTACACTTACTGTAAAAAATGGATAATCAACAATCCACTCTCTACAAGTACATAATGCCCTCCGAAGTACCCATGCTCCCACAGTATTTATCATATCATTTTCTTCTAAAATTGGAATAAATTCTAAAGGAGAAATCGCTTTACCTTCACTATTAGTCCATCTTAAAAGTACTTCTACTCCTATTATCTTATGGCTTTGTGTATCTACTTGTGGCTGAAATCTCAGACCAAATCCCCGAAAATTATCATTGATTGATGCTTTCAACTCCCACATCATTGCTAAGGAATACATTTTATTTTTCAATATTTTTTCAGAGAAAAAAACAATTCTATTCTTGCCATGTTCTTTAGCATACTGCAAAGAATAGCTGGCATATTTACTAAGTTCTTTTACTGTATCCCCATGTTTTGGATATATAGTGCATCCAGCAGAAATTGTTATATTTAATCCATATTTTCTCCACAAGTGAAGATGTATAATTAAATTTTGTATTTGCTCATATAAAAGTTGAATCTCTTTTTCTTCAACATTATCAACGAGAATTCCCATTTCATCACCATCAAGTTTATAGAGTTCAGCATTACCTGGTAAAATAGATTGTATAGATTGTGCTAAAGTTTTTAGTATATTATCTCCAAAATCTCTATCATACATCTCATTAACATTTTTAAAATCATCAATATTCAATAATACTATACATAATTTTTCAATCATCGGATTTGAAAGTTTATCTTCAAACACACTCATAAATTCATAGTAATTCAATAACTGCGTTAATGGGTCAATCTTATTTTGTTTCCCCAACTGTGTCATTATTCCTGCAAAAATACTTGGTTCTCCAAACTCATCACGCATTAATTGCCCTCTACATCTTAACCAAATATATTCTCCACTGCGATTTTTAGCTCGAAATTCCACTGAATGATAATCCATATGATTTTTACCTATTTCCATATTCGACTTATAAAAACGATTCCAGTCTTCTGGATGTACAATACGCGTCCAATAAACAAGTGGGTTTTCCACAATTTCTCCTGGTAAATCAAATAGTTCAACTTGTGATGGTGAGTATCGAAATACTCCTGTTTTCATATTACAAATATATATATATTCATCTGTCCCTCTAATTAAAGCATCATAAAGTAATGTAGAATCATAATCAAATTTACCTCTTAATGCATTAAAATCTTCAAGATAATCTTTTTCTTCTTTGTTGTTTGTTATTTGATAAAATTCATCAATTTTACCTTCTTCATTTAAGCCTTTGGAATTTGTAATATCTATAGATTGGTGTATATGAACAACTGTACCATCTTGCCATGTAATTAAACTATCATAATTTTCAAAAACTCGATTTAATTTATTACATTTTTCATACCACTTTATTATTGTTCCTTTTTTATTATTCTTTAACAATTCTAAAACTTTACAAAAACTACATTGGATATTTTTTTCAGTATATAATACCTCCCAACAAACTTTTCCTTCTGGAGTTGAAATATTATATTCTTTTTTCATATTTTTATTCATGAAAATAATTTTATTAGTATGAATATCTGTAATATATATATTAATCTGTAGTTGATTTAATATAACCTCAAGATTATGTTTGTTCATATACTTCCCTCCTTCATCAGTGCTATTATTTATAATCACATTTCTAAAACTATTTTTATTACAGAGGATTTATTTGTCATTTATATATATATTAAATAGGTAATTTAATTAAAAAACTTTTGTTTCATATCTTAAATTATAGTTGATAAAAAAAAATACATCAATATCATATTATCAATTTGAAGGAGATTATTGTTATATAATACCTGTCATTCTTACATTAAATTCTGTTTCTGTTTTTATCTTGATAATATAAAGTAAAAAAATTTTTTTAGAAATAGCTGAAATTATTTTTATTATATATTGTAAACTCAAAATTATTATATTTAATAAATACAATAATTTTTTTACTTATATTTTATTATATTATAACAATTCATCTTTTATATAAACGTATTTATTTTATTGCTTTTATAAAAACATTATCTTAATATTTTTATAAAATAACTACTCTTCTAGCAAAATGATATAACATAAATAAAAATATATTTACTTAATTTCTATATAATTATTTGTCAATTTTTTATTTAAATGGTAAAATATCCATGGATGGTATCTTGTTATAAGAACTATACTTTAAATGTTTTTAATTATTTTATCTTATGTAACTCATATCTTCATGAATGAGATTGGAAATTAAGATGTTGTATCACAAAATGGAGGTGATACTATTAAAATAGGATTTATTGGTTCCGGAAAAGTTGGTACATCTTTAGCAAATTATTTTTTGTCAAAGAATTATTGTGTAACAGGTTTTTATGGAAGAAATCAATTATCTTTACTAGAATCAACAAATTTAACAAAAACAAAGATTTACAGTAACTTGAAAGACATTATTTATGAAAACGATATATTATTTATTACAACATCAGATGATTCTATTGAAATTATAGACAAAAAACTTTCCAAATTTAATTTAAAACATAAATACATTTGCCACACCAGTGGCTCTTTAAAATCTAGTATATTGTTCTGTTCAAAAAAAGCAGGTGCATTAATTTATTCTATCCATCCTATATTTGCATTTTCCAATAAAAATACTGATATAAAAAAAATGAAAAACATTTGTTTTTCCATAGAAGGTGATAATGAGAAAGATGATTTATTTATTCCAAATTTTGTAGATGGCTTAGGAAATCAATTTTTTATAAGAGATAAAAATACTTCATCCACTTATCATTTAGCTAATGTTTTAGTTTCAAATTTAGTATTATCTCTACTAGATGTAGGAGTAAGCTACTTTATCAAATTAGGTTTATCTGAAGAAGAAGCTTTAAAAGCTATAAATCCTTTAGTCAAAATAAACATAGAAAATATACTTGACAATGGATTTGCTAAAGCTCTTACTGGTCCTATTGTTCGTGGAGATATAACACCAGTAAAAAAACATTTATCAGCATTAGATAAAAAAGATGAAGCTATTTACAAAATGCTATCCTTAAATTTACTAAAAATAATAGCCTTAGAAAATGAAAATTCATTAAAATGTACAAAAAGTATTTCTACAGAAAACGCAGTCGAAAATCTAATAAGTAAATCCGAAAAATACAAAGAGATTTATAAAATTTTAGGAGGAAAAAACGATGAAAAATACTATACTAACTTTTAAGAATGCTAAAAATAAAGGTAAAAAACTATCTATGCTTACTGCTTATGATTACTCAATGGCAAAACTAATAGATGAATGTGATATAAATGGTATTCTAATAGGAGATTCATTGGGAATGGTTGTAAAAGGTGAAGAAAATACTCTATCTGTTACTATAGATGAAATTATATATCATACAAAAGCTGTTAAAAATGGTGCAAAAAATGCCTTAATAGTAAGTGATATGCCATTCCTATCTTACCATGTTTCTATCGAAGATGCTGTTAAAAACGCTGGTAGACTTGTAAAAGAAGGTGGTGCACATGCTATAAAGTTAGAAGGTGGCTCAAACGTTATAGAACAAATAAAGAGCATTGTAAATGCTCAAATACCTGTAATGGGTCATTTAGGACTAACTCCTCAATCTGTAAATTCATTTGGTGGCTTTAAAGTTCAAGGAAATACTAGTGAAACAGCAAAACAACTTATTGAAGATGCTAAATTAATAGAAAAAGCAGGAGCATTTTCTATCGTACTTGAAGGAGTTCCTGCTAAAATAGCTGAGATGGTAACTAATTCTATTTCAATTCCTACAATAGGAATAGGAGCTGGAATTAATTGTGATGGTCAAATTTTAGTTTATCAAGATATGTTGGGGATGTTTGGAGATTTTGTACCTAAATTTGTAAAGCAATATGCAAATATAGGAGATATAATGAAAGATTCAATTAAAAATTACATACTAGAAGTTGAAACTGGTGCATTTCCACAAGAAAAACATAGCTTTTCAATAAATGAATCTGAATTAGAAAAATTATACTAAGATTAAGGATGGTACAAAATGCTTATAAAAGAAATAAAACCACTAAGAAATATAATTAAAGATTGGCAAAAAGCTGGCTATTCTATAGGTCTTGTTCCTACCATGGGATTTTTACATGAAGGGCATCAAAGCCTTATTAAAAAAGCTGTAAAAGAAAATGATAAAGTAGTAGTAAGTGTGTTTGTAAACCCAACTCAATTTGGACCCAATGAAGATTTTAATAGCTATCCAAGAGATATAGAAAAAGACTTTAAATACTGTATGAACAGTGGTGCATCAATAGTTTTTAATCCATCGTCAGAAGAAATGTACTTAAAAGGCAATTGTACTACTATAAATGTGTCTGGATTTACAGATTTTCTTTGTGGATCTAAGAGACCAGTTCATTTTGGAGGTGTCTGTCTAGTTGTTTCAAAATTTTTAAATATAGTAACTCCTGATAAAGCCTATTTTGGAGAAAAAGATGCTCAACAATTAGCAGTAATTAAAAGGATGGTCAAGGATTTGAATATATATACAGAAATAATAGGCTGTCCTATAGTTCGTGAAAATGATGGTTTAGCAAAAAGCTCAAGAAATACATATCTTTCAAAAGAAGAAAGAAAATCAGCCTTAGTTTTAAATGAAAGCCTAAATTTAGCAAAAGAAGAATTGTCAAAAGGAAATATAGATGTAAAAAAAATAAAAGATTTAATAATATCTAAAATAAATTCTAACGATTTAGCAAAAATAGATTATGTTGAAATTGTAGATAGTGAGACATTACAACCTGTTGAGAAAATAGAAAGTTCTGTACTTGTAGCAATTGCTGTTTTCATAGGTAAAACTAGATTAATTGATAACTTTACATTTCAATTAAATATATAAACTATAATTTTATCAGTATAGATAATTAAAAATAATATTTTATAAAAAAAGATTTGAAAATTAGATTTGATTAAGATTATGATTAATTGTACTTATATAAGTGTGCTAATAGCACACTTATTTTTTTATGTAATTTATATTGTAAAACTTTGCCAAGTTAATTACATATGATTGAGTTTAAAAAATGGGTATTTCTTCTTTTAATATAAAAATTTATCCAGTTTTACGATTATAATATCCAGTTTTACATATCCACTTGTAAAATACATCTAAGCAATATATCATACTATATAGATTTATAAATGAAATAATATCTACTATTTACTGAATATTTTTATTTTTTTGTTTTTTAGGGGGATTGACTGTGTTTAAAGATAAAATCGATGAATGTGTTCATATAATGACTGCATATATTGCTAGCTTAAAAGAATACTATTCATTCATAGAAACTCAAATTGGTGATTTTATTAAAAGATATGGAGAAGAAATCGTAGAGTTATGTCTCCATAGAATAATGATTCTACTATGCGAATGTGGTTTGGCATAAAATTAAATATATTAAAGTGGGTAAGAAAAATCCTACATAAGATTATATTCTTACCCACTTTAATATATCAATCTTACAATTTATTCTTTACACAAGTTGCTATCTTAACTAGAATAAATAATACCCAATTATCATAGGCTTCAGTTCAATTTACGTACTTCGCCATTTCATTTATTCTGTTTGATTCCTCATTTTCAATAGATTGTGCATGTTCTTAATACAGTTCACAATACTTCATATTTTAATACTAGGTAACTTTACCATATCTTTTAATTTTAGCATATTTAAACCATTTATAAATTATGCTTTACTTATTCTTATTACCTATTTCACATCTTATTTGTATACATAAAATTATTCTTATTTTAATAACATTTTTTATTGATATTTTCATCATAAAATCTTTTATTTATCATTGTCTCTAAATTGTTTGCATACTTGATTTAATCCAATTGATACTCCCCAACATAGAATCCCTTGTAAAACAGAAGTTGGATTAAATCCCAACATCCAGACAGAAAACACTACTCCAAATACAAGTAATATAATAGGAATATGCTTATCACTTAATTTTTTATATTTTTTAAATCCCATACCTAAGACATTAAGTGCAACTATTAAAATTAACAATTGTTGTGGTATAAAACTTATTAAACTATCCATATATTATCCTCCTTAAAATATTTTTTTCTAATAAACTTATAATTCTTCTTTCAACAAATCACTTAAGCATATTCTAAGAGAATTTAAGTTACACTCATATAAGGCTTTTATTTTTTCTTTATTTTTTGCTTATAATACCTTTAATTCGTCAATTTGTCCCCTATATTTAATTATGCTTGCTTCATATTTATTCAAATTTTCTTATAAAAGTTCTTGTTTTGCAAAAAACATTTGTTTCGTATTACTCTAACAAGTGACTTTACAAAAACATAGAAAATGAATATATTATAAAATCATGCTATAATTATTACAAGAAATAGGTAAATAAATCATAATTTTTTTAATGAAGGTAGAATAAATATGAAAAAAAAAAATCTAATAAAGTACTTATTGGTAACCATAGGAATCACAATAGTTGTATATATTGTAATAACAACAAGTAGCATCTTGAATTATAGTAAATTAGATGAGAAAAAACTAACAGATGTTGTAATTGTGCTTGGTGCTGGTACTTCAGATGGAAAAGTATCACCAGTTTTCCAAGAACGCATAAATCATGGAATATGGCTTTATCAAAATGGCTATTCTGATAAATTAATTTTTACAGGAGGTATTGGACATAGAAATAGAGAGTCTGATGCCTCTATTGCAAAACAATATGCAATAAATCATAGAATACCAAAAGAATCCATATTAATTGAAGAAGAATCAAATATAACACAAGAAAATATTAAAAATGCCAAATTAATAATGGATGAAAATTCATATCATACAGCTATTATTGTAAGTGACCCCTTTCATATGAAAAGAGCCATGCTAATGGCAAATGATTATAAAATAGAAGCTTATAGTTCTCCAACACCTACAACAAGATATATGAGTTTAAAGAGCAAGCTACCATTTTTAGCAAGAGAGGAGTTTTTTTATATAGGATATAGAATGAAATTTTCAATAAAGTATTATTCGTACATCTAATAAAAATTTTAATAAAGTAAATTTTTTAACTATCATTAAGTAAAAAATATTGATATTAATAGTAATGGAATTTAGTTAATTTATCCCTAATACACATAAATTTAAATATTACGAATAAAGTATTATAAATAAGATACTTTCTAAAGGGAGGAAATTATGATAGATAATCAAAAGTATGCTATTTTATCACTAGAATTACATTTATTTTTTGCAAGAATTATGAAAGAACATTCTCTTTTTCTAGAGGCAGGATTTACACATAAAGATTATAATCTTGCTATGGAAGCTGACCACTATAAAAAGCAATTTGAAGATTTATTATCATATACTGTTAGTGCTAGTAATGGTATAATTAGACCTGATATATTGTATTCAGAAGAAATTGTAACCACTCTCACATTGAATGCAGAACAAAAAACGGAAGAACTTACAGGAATAGAAATAAATCAAAACTTAACTACAAGAGAATTAAATCTACAAAGTGGTGTAAATCCACAAATTGGTCAAGATTTAGTAGACTATGTAGCTCAGCTTAACTCTGATGCAATAAGGTTACTTGATGGGCTTATTGACTTAAAAGAAAGAGTTTTAGATGGAGTACTATCATGTACCTTGTTTACTTCAAACTATCCACTACTTATTGAACATATAATACATGAAGCAAACTTGTATCGTTCCTATGTAATTGACCTTGAAAATAAAGTAGATATTGATTTGAAAAATTTTAAAGAAATAGAACTATTTTGGGACCATATTATGATGGAGCATGCACTATTTATGAGAGGATTACTCGATCCCTCTGAAAGCGAACTAATAAATACTGCAAATGAATTTTCCATAAAATTCCAAGAATTAATTGAAAAAACAAATGAAATGACTGATACTGATGTAGCAAATATTACAGAGGAAACACTAAATGAAACTGTTGAATTTAAGGATTTTAAAGAGGCAGGAACATCAGGAATAGAAGAATGTAAGATAAAATCTATAATATTACCACTTTTGGCAGACCATGTATTAAGGGAGGCCAACCACTATATTAGAATATTGGAAAGTTATAAAAATATGTAATTAAAATTTCTTTTAATCTCTATGTATTTCAATCAAAATAAAGGTACACATAAGTCGTACCTTTATTTTTTTATATTCTATATAATTCAAAACACTTATTTTTAAAAGAACTAATTATCCATGATTAATAACTTTATTTTTAATAAATGTAAGACTAAAAATATCCATAAGTATATTTTTGTAAGTATATCTCTCCATCTAGTGATTTATCGAAATTTTAATAGTAAATCTTATCCTAAAGAAATATTTATGTTATAACTATATTATAACTACATTGATAATTTGTAGTTATAATCTTAAAACTTAAATATGGGAGTGATTTTAGTATGACAAGACAAACACCATTAGAAAAACGATATGATAAGTTAGGACCACATATCGTTAAATCTCTTAAAAAACGTTACTTTGATGCTTATTACTGTAAAACTAAGAATGATGCTTTACAACAAATTTTAGATTTGATTCCTCAAAATCATGTAGTATCATGGGGAGGTTCTGAAACTCTTAAAGAAATAGGAGTACAAATTGCTATTAGAGATAAAGGATTAAAAGTCATTGATAGAGATTTAGCAAAAACTCCAGAAGAAAGAACAGAAATTATGCGTCAAGCGCTTCTATGTGATACTTTTTTAATGAGTAGTAACGCAATTAGTGAAGATGGACAACTCTTCAATATCGATGGAAACGGAAATCGTGTAGCTGCAATGATATATGGCCCAAAAAGTGTTATAGTTGTAGCTGGTATGAATAAAATTGTTAAAAATATTGATGATGCAATACAAAGAGCTAGAACAATTGCCGCACCAGCAGTTGTACAACGTTTTCAGGATGTAAACACTCCTTGTTATATCAATGGAAGTTGTATAGATTGCACAAGTCCTGAAAGTAGCTGTGCATATATGGTAACTACAAGAATCAGTCGTCCAGCAAACAAGATAAAGGTAATCTTAGTAGGAGAAAATCTTGGTCTATAAAATATACATATATTTTATCAACACTATAAAGAATTAAATAACTTACTTATAAAAGTGGTAGAAGAAAATTCTTTCATAAAGCTTTCATTCTACCACCTTCATACTCCATTAAAACTTTTACATCTATTTTTTAATTTAACTTATTTACATGCTCTTAATTTTAGGAATTAAAATATCTACACCCTTTATTTGTGCTTCAACAATATATAAGCTTTGAACTGTATTTCCTATAAAAACCTCATTGACACACTGCTCTTTCATATTCTCAATCTGTTTCTCGATTCCATCTTTATATTTTTTCAGTAAAAGCTTTCTCTTTTCTAATAAGATTATACTTCTATCTTTTTCTAATACCTCAATAAAAAACACTGCTATTGAAAATGGAGTTATATCATAGTCAAAATTACAAATGAAGCTTTCTATAGTATCTAATAATTCTTGTTTTCCCTTTTCTGTAATACTATAAACAGTTTTATCTGGCATATTACCAGTTTTCTCAATACATCCAGCTATAAATTCTTTTTTTTCAGCACTTTTAATTGTTGCATATACAGTTGAATCTGCAATATTATACCAACTCTTCACATTTAATTTAGAAAGTAGCTTAGTTAACTCATATGCATTTACTGGTTTTTCTTGGATAATTCCTAAAAGAATAGTCATTGTTTTTGAAAGCAAATCTATTTCCTCCTTGACACTATTATGTATATATAGTACTCTATATATAGAGTACTATATTCTTACATTATCATTTTATCATTAAACATACTAAAAAAAAAGAGTACTTCAACTAAAATAAGTTTTGGGGAGGTTCAAGACTATGAATTGTAACTTGCTTAATCTTTCATGGGAAGATATTTTAAATTTAGACAAAGAAAAATTGGTAGTATTTATTGGAATAGCACCAATAGAGGAACATGGTAAACATCTGCCAATAGGTGTAGATATTTATGAAACAGAAGCATGGATTAATCTTGCTATTGAAAAACTAGATTTGCTTCTACCTAATTATTATTATGGGAAACTCCCCATAATACCTCTTGGTTTTGCAGATATGGGAACTTTCCCAGGTAATATTCATGCTAGCCGAGAATTGATTTACAAAATAACTTATAGTACATTAGAAAACATCATTAAGTGGGGTGTTACAAACATCATCGTTATATCTGGCCATGCTGACCCACTACATACAATTACTATAGAACAAGCTTGTGAATCAATCAACAAAGAGCATGATGTAGTTTCAATTGCACCTATGGGTTCAATTTTTAGTTCTGAGCAAAAAGAAATAGCTAGAAATTTTCCTCATTTTGTTGAAGATAAAATCAGACTATTCCCAAATGATTTTCATGCGGGATGGATTGAAACATCAAACATGTTAGCACTGTATCCTGAATTAGTAAATGATAATTATCAAAAACGACCTGATATATCTATTAAAGATAAGGAAATGATGAATACTCAAAAAGTTATTGACACAATCAAAAATGAGGGTCATATTGGATTTCCTAAAGAAGCCAGCAAAGAATTAGGAATTGAATTAAATAATAATGTTGGCGAACAAATCTGTAAAGCTACACATAATTTTATTCTTCGTTCTAATTATGAAAAATATATGTACCATCCTTTATATCATATACCCAGTTTAAAACTTAAAATTTAAAACCTATACTTTAAAATTCATTGAAAATTTAGGACTTTATAATTATTTTTACAGTTCAAAGTTTATAAAATTATACAATTTATTTACAATATATAAAAACATTTACATAAAATATACTAGATATAAATAGAATATAAAATAGCACTTATAATCGATTATAAGTGCTATTTTATATTCTATTTATATTCAAACAATTAATTATTTTAATTTTCATAATTTTTTTGTTCTTCATCAAGTTGTTTATAATAATCTTTGTTGTAGTCAGCCAAATAGTCTGTACCACCTCCAGTAATTACATTTATCAATTTCATTAGAGATTTTTGAGTGATTTTACAAATATAATTATCCTCAGATTTAACAAGCTCTAATGTAAGATTAAATTCTTTTTTATTTGCAGAATCAATATCTTTCATAGTTGGATTTGGCATCATTTCTCCTAATTTAGGAGGATTCTTTTTTAGTATAGAAACCATATCAGTATTATTAAATTTCAGCTCTACAACAACTTTATCTTTATTCTTCTTAATATCTAAAACCTCCCAAGTCATATTTTTAGAATACATATTAAAACCTTCTTTATCTTCATATATTAAATTACCTAATCCTGATTTTGGGAAATACTTATCTATGTTATCTGAATCTTGTATTTTTATTGCATTAAACATGTTATCTACTTCATTTCTTATCTCATTGTTGTTGGCACATCCAGTTAATACCAATGCTAATATTGCAAACCCCATAATACATATAGTAAATTTCTTCATTAAATTATATCTCCCTATACATTATTTTACACAAATATTATTCTCTTTTATATTTTTTGAAAAAGTAGTAGTAATTGCATTATGTGGACAAGCTTTTATACATTCACCACACCTTATACAATCTAAACTATTTACATCTTTATATACTGGCACATCAAGTTTACATTTTAATTGGCATACTTTACAATTCGTGCATTTATTTTTATCAATTTTAAATCTATATATTGAAACAGTATTAAAAAAACTGTAAATTGCACCTAATGGACAAATGTATCTACAAAATGGTCTATATACCATTATTGACACAAATAATATCAACATTAAAATACTCAGCTTCCAACTAAATAAGAATCCTATTGATTCTTTTAAATTCTCATTTCCTAAAATAAGTGGTATTCCTCCTAAAAGCGTCCCTGAAGGGCAAATCCATTTACAAAACCAAGGATTTCCACCTCCTGCTACATTTACAATAACAATTGGCAGAATAATTACAAATACTAATAAGACTATGTATTTTAGATATTTTAAATATTTATCACCATAAACTTTTTTTATCTTTGCTGGAAATGGTATTTTATATAATAAGTCTTGAATAAGTCCAAAAGGACAAAACCAACCACAAACAAATCTACCAAAAAAAGCCCCAAATGCCATTAAAAAACCAATAACATAAAATGAGAATTTGTATTCTCTGCTTGATAAAACTGCTTGTAGTGAACCTATTGGACATGCCCCAAGTGCACCTGGACATGAATAACAATTCAACCCAGGTACACATAATTTTTTACTTTCTCCTCCATATATAGTTCCTTCCAGAAAACCATTTACATATCCATTTGTTAATGCTATAAATGCAACTTGAGTAATAAGCCTTATATTATTATTTACCTTAAATAATAATTTCATATCTTTTCTCCTAACCAATACCAATACACTCAAGACAAATCATAATTGCTTTGGTTAATACTATATTTGTTTCTCCACGATATTCACCAAATAGAATAAATAAAATACTAACTACAATAATAGAAATGCCTTTTTTATTATCTTTAATAAAGTTACTCATTATTTTTTACCAATTTCAATCTTTCATCTATAATTGCTTTCCACTCTTCTTTACTATTTGCCCCTGTAATTTTCTCACCTACAAGCCTTCCTTTCTTGTCTACAAAATATGTTGTTGGAAACTCTATAATTCTCTTAAAATTAGTCTTTTTAAGTTCTTCAGATACTGTTAATTGCTGATAAGTAGCACCTGATTTTTTCATAATATCTTTAACTAAATTTTTTTCTTCATCTGAAAGACCAGCTCTCATATCAGTCCCTTTAACTTCTACAATTAATCCTTTTACAGCTACTTTAGAATTACTAGCTTCATATTCTTTTGACAAAGTCTCAAGTTCTGGCATTTCACCTACACATGGTCCACACCAAGTAGTCCATACATTAATAAGTGTAATTTCTTTATCTGAAAATACATCTTTTGTTACCTTATTTCCATCGATATCTTTTGTTTCCAAATTAGTAAACCATTCATGATTCTCTTTACTCGTTTCTACTGACTTAGATTCCTTCTTACTACAACCAGAAAGTACACCTAAAACAAAGATACATCCTAAAACTAGTACATAAAACCTTTTCATAATTGACACCCCTAACATCTATATAGTACATAAGATAGCTGATTGAAATAAAAGTAACTTATCTTCTATAATAGAGTCATCATATTTAATAAATAAGAACTAATTTAAAACAAATTATATAAAAGATATACAGTTACTAAAATATATTTCTTATCAGACAAAATCTTATATCCCTATCATAGATTGTAAATCTTAAGATTATATGCATATATTTCTAAAGATTTTCTTAAGAAATAGTTGGATTTTTTTAATATAATATAGCTTTTTTTCTAATATGAGTTCATTAATTAGAGTTATAGATTCATTTCAATATAGTCCTCTGTTGACTTGAAGCCATCTATCATACATACAAAGTTTTTCTTGACTATATAGTTACTATATAGCTTATTATATATAGAGAGTAATAAAAGGAGGTAAAATTTATGGAAAATTTATTTACAAGAAAATTCACTACTTTTGAATTTCTAAAATTTGTTTCTCCTGCAATTATATCCATGATATTTATATCTTTATACACAATAATAGATGGTATCTTTGTATCAACATTAGTTGGTTCAGATGCTCTTGCTAGTATAAATATTGTACTACCTATAATTAACCTTGTTTGTGGATTTGGAATAATGATGGCAACTGGAGGAGGAGCTATAGTTTCTATACGTATGGGCGAAAATAGACAAGACGAGGCTAACTCTACATTTTCTTTTATAGTTTTATTTTCATTGATTGTTGGAGTTTTATTCACAATAATCTCTTATTTTTTTGTAAAAGAAATATCTATTTTACTTGGAGCAACAGATAAATTACTACCCTATTGTATAATTTATGGTAAAGTTATGATTTTATGTACACCATTTTATATTTTAAAGTTCATATTTGAATACTTTATAAGAACTGACGGAAACTCAAAATTCAGTTTATTTCTATCAGTTAGTGGCGGTGTGGCAAATATAATATTAGATTATATATTTATTAAATATTTTGGAATGGGACTTTTAGGTGCAGCTGTTGCAACTGCTATAGGTATTATTTTAACTTGTGTTTTAGGTATTATTTATTTCTTATCAAGTAAGTCTACACTAAAACTAAAAAAGCCAAAAACTGATTTTAGACTTATAAGAGACACTATGATAAATGGTTCTTCTGAGATGGTTACAGAGTTATCTACAGGAATTACAACCTTCTTGTTTAATGTAGTAGCTTTAAAGTTAGCAGGAGAAAATGGACTTGCTGCTCTTACTATAGTATTGTATGCTCATTTTTTAATGACATCAGTCTATCTAGGATTTGCCGCTGGAGTATCTCCATTAATAAGTTATAATTTTGGTGCTGAAAATAGTGAGAAGTTAAAGGAAACATTTAAACATTCTTTAAAATTTATATTTATTTCGTCTCTTTTAGTGTTCATTATTGCTTTAGTTTTTGCGCCACTTATTGTTAGGGTCTTTGTAAACCCTGATAACGAAGTATTTGACTTAGCTTTACATGGATTAAAAATATTTGCTTTTGCTTTTTTATTTGTTGGTATAAATATCTTTGCATCAGGTTTTTTTACAGCATTTCACAATGGAAAAATTTCAGCTATTATATCTTTTAGTCGTGCCTTTGTTTTTATAATCATAGGAATAGTAATACTACCTCCTATGTTGAATTTAACTGGATTATGGCTTACAGTCCCATTTGCTGAAATTCTAACTATATTTATATCTATTCCACTTATTAAAAAATATAAAAGTAGATATAACTATTAAAAATATATACTTATTAAAATAAATGAACCTACCTTAAAATACAAATTTATAAATTTGATTTTAGGTAGGTTTATTTTATTTATAATAAATCATTTGCATAATCTTTAATTGGTGCCTTTCTAAGCAATAAAATTATAAATATTATACAAATAACTATAATTCCTATTTTTGTTCCTAATAAAATAAAAGGATTCTGAAATGAATAAATAATTTTTTCTAAAAACATAAGTATCTTGTGAATATTCTTAGTTGCAAAGTTAACTATATAAACTATCATCAGTATAGGTAATCCTATCAATATAGCAGCACTGCTGGCTTTTCTAACTCTATATGTAAAAGCACCTAATAATGCACCTATAAAACCTATACATATTTCATTTATACATATCTGTACAAAATAATTTAAATAAGTTAGTGGTATACTCGATGTTCTTGGCTCTATTAATGCAGATATAGATGTCCAAATCATATCTTTCCTTAGTATAACTGATAGGTCTACACTATAACCTGTTATAATCTCTATAAATAATTTTGATAAAAAAATCAAAACTATACCTACAACAGAAATTATAAAGCTTAAAATAATTACATTCATCACAATAGCTTTTATACAACTTTTTCTATTTGCCCTTATACTTAAAGCTCCAGAAAAATCTTTATTTACCATATTTACGCTATACACAAATATTAGTATAGTTAGATATGTTGAAATAGGATTCACAGTTGTATATAGATTATCTTTAGATACTTCACCAAAAACCTTGAGAGCAGCTACTGGCAAAATACTCATAATAATTCCCATAATTACAAATGTAATTATATATATCTTAGTATTTTTATTAAAAAATTTTATATATGGTTTTAATTCATTCACTTATAATCCCTCCTTTTTAGTCATGTTAACAAACATGTCTTGTAATCCTATGTATCCTACATCAATATTTGAATTTCTAATCACCTTTTCATCATTTTCATTAAAATCACCATAGTAAAAATAAGCAACTTTATTCCCAAATATCTTTTTAGGTTTTATATTTCTTATAGATTCTAATTTTTCTAACTCCTCTTTATCGCCAGTAATATAGTGAGCTTTTTGTTTTATAACATCAAGCTCTTCATCTACAATAATCTTTCCCTCATTTAATATTATTACATGTTCCAATAAGTTATCTATTTCATCAATCAAATGAGTTGATATTATTATAGTTCTTGGATTTTTTATATAATTATCCAAAATTATGTTATAAAATTCTTGTCTGTTTACTGCATCTAGACCTATAGTTGGCTCGTCAAATATAGTTATAGGTGAGTTAGAGCAAACACCTATTATATTTGAAAGTATAGTTTTCATTCCTCGTGACAATTGTTTATACTTTTTTTTAGTATTTAAATCAAAATATTTACATAATTCTTCTTCTAATCCTTTGTCATAATTTTTATAGAAACTAGAAGAATACTCAAAGATCTGACTCACTTTAAAATCTGGACTATAAAATTCTTTTTCTCTCACAATACAAACTTCTTCCAATACTTTTACATCTTCTTTTAAGTTATTTCCTAATATCTCTATCTCGCCTTCATTTTGAATTAACTGATTTACTATTATGTTTAATAGTGTAGTTTTTCCAGCTCCATTTTTACCTAATAAACCATATATCTTATTTGCTTCAAAATTTAGAGACATATTACTAAAAATTTTTTGTTTCTTAAAACTATGAGATAAATTTTTTATATTAATAGAACTACTCATATCTTATATCCTCCTTAAAATTGATTATAATATCAACTAATTCTTCTCTATTTATTTCTAATTTGTTGGCTTCTTGAAGTAGATTTTTTATGAAATTATGTTTGAAATTTTCTTTTCTAGCTTCTTTTATAATAGTTTTTGCCCCCTCTGATACAAACATCCCTATACCTCTCTTTTTATATAAAATATTCTTATCAACCAGTATATTTATTCCTTTTAGTACTGTGGCTGGATTAATTTTATAAAGCTTTGAAAGCTCTGTTGTTGATGGAACCTGTTCTTCTTCTTTTATTCCATTTGATAATATCTCATCTTCAATTGCTTGTGCTATCTGAATAAATATAGGTTCTTCATTGTTTAATACTAATTTCATAGGTTCCTCCTTCCTTTATTAGTTAGTTACTCAAGTAATTAACTATATAACTTATAATATCTTGAAAAAGATTACCTGTCAATACCAAATAAAAAACAGAGGAAAAATTTCCTCTGTTTTTTATTCTATAAATTCATAATTAAATTTTAATAATTATTGGTTATCAATAAATTCAAAACTTTAATAGTCTGTCGTATTCTCATTCTTTAATATCTTACATATCGAGCTAGTTCCTAATCTTTCAGCTCCTGCTTCTATAAATTTTTCTGCATCAGAAATTGATTTAACCCCTCCAGCAGCTTTTATCTTTACATTTTTTCCAACATGTTCTTTCATAAGTTTTATATCTTCTAAAGTAGCTCCACCTGTTCCCATTCCAGTAGATGTTTTTATGAAATCTGCACCTGATATTGTCACTATCTCGCACATCTTTATCTTTTCATCTTCATCTAAATAACATGTCTCTATAATAACTTTTAATATTTTTTCTCCAATAGCTTTTTTTATTTCTTTTATCTCATTTTCTATATTGTCATAATCTTTATTTTTTATATCTGAAATATTTATAACCATATCAACTTCATCTGCTCCATTTTCAACAGCATCTTTTGCTTCAAATACTTTTGTAGCAGTAGTTTGATATCCTAAAGGAAATCCTATTACTGTACATACTTTTATTTTCCCATTTAGATATTCTGTTGCCCTTTTTACATATGAAGGTGGTATGCAAACTGATGCTACATTCATATTTATAGCTTCATCACATAAAAGTTTAATATCTTCCCATGTAGTGGTAGCTTTTAAAATAGTATGGTCTACTGTTTTTAATATATGTTTCATAAAATCCTCCTAAATGTGTGATTAATATAATTAAACTACCTTTTTAAATGCAGTTTTCTTTTTGCGATATTTAGTATCATGTCAACTTCTTCAACTTTAAAAATAGTCATTAATAATGTGTAAATTCCACCTCCAACTATAACTGAAATAGTTAATGATATAAATTCATTAAATGTACCTAATCCCAAAATTCCAAATACAAATTTATAAGTAAAGTATGATAAAATAGCCATAATAAAAGATGCAACTAAAGATTTCAAAGTTGCTTTTATTATTTTATCTTGACCAAAATATCCAACTTTTCTTTTTAAATTCCAAAAAAGTAATAGTATACATGCAATCGATGACGAACTAGTTGCAAGTGCAAGACCACCATGAGCCATTGGTTTTATTAAAATCAAATCTAACACTATATTTACACATACAGATATAATCCCATTTACCATAGGTGTTTTTGTATCCTGTAATGAATAAAAAACTTTTCCTAAAATATCTCTTAAACCAAACGCAGTCATACCAACTGCATAAAAAATTAAAGCAGTGGCTGTCATTTGAGTTGCTCTAGCATCAAAAGCTCCTCTTTCAAAAATGATTCTAACAACAGGAGTCGCAAAAAAAATGGATGCAACTGAAATAGGAATCATCGAGATTATTATCATATTTATACTAGATTTAACTGAGCTTGTAAATTTCTTTTGATTATTTTCTGCACTTAACTTTGATAGCATTGGATACATAACAGATACTATTGAAGCTGTAAATGTCCCTGTAACAAAACCATTTAATCTATCTGCATAAGTAAGTGCAGGAATGCTACCTTTAACTAGTGTAGAGGCTAAAGTTGTATCTACCAATGAATTTACTTGATTAACAGCAACACCTATAAATACTGGTGAGAGTAATGTCAGTAATTTAATAAGGCTATCATCTTTAAAATTTAGGTAGTATAAGTATTTATAGTTCGTTTTTTTAACAAAAAACATGTAAAAAAGTAGCTGAACTACCATAGCAATCACGGCACCAATCGGAAGTATGTATGGTCCAAGTACTGTACTTAGCATTATTGAAACAATTATTACTATATTATAAGGTATACTCCCAAATCCAACTACAATAAAGTTCTCTTTAATTTGCAAAAATGCTGACATAACACTAGTAATACCTATAAATATTATTCCTGTTATCAATATTTTAGTAAATTTTACAGTAAGTAAAAATCTTTCGCCCTCAAATCCTATTGCAAATATGCTTACAAGTTGCTTTGAAAAAATAATACCTAATATAGCAACAATTATGCATATACCAACTATTATATTTAAAACATTATTTAAAAACTTTAATGCTTGTTTTTCACCTTGTTTACTACTTATGTCTTGATACATTGGAATAAAAGTAGTAACTATAGCAGTCCCAATTGCTGCAAATATAATATTTGGTATATTCATAGCTGTTAAATAACTTTCTGTGTATAAGCCTGTACCATAAATTGATGATAGCACTAATTCTCTACCCATTCCAAGAATCTTAGAGATTATAGTAACTATCATCAAATAAAAAGTTGCTTTAGCCACCTTGCTCATTTTATCACTCCACTTCTAACCCACTTCTTTTAATTCATTAAAAGCTAGCTTATTACATATGATTTAATCTATTATTCCCATATTTTACAAAGATAATAGCAGTATTTATTTTTTAACATATCATAAATAACACTGTCTTTATGTTTTTATTTCTACAATATTTTCCATAGTTGCAATTTAAGGATAGTAGTATAAATTTAATTGAATCCACAGAAATGGAGTTATCATTTTCTAATCTTGGTAAAACAAAAAAAACATCTATGTTGGTTATATCTCTAAATTTCATCTTATTAATTTCTTATAACTTAATAATCTCCACATAATGAAAAGATATAATCATTTTTATCATCTTTTTTAAGTTATATTTTAACATATTTTATCTATTTTGAAAAACTTTAATCACTTTCACTAAATAACTATTCATTTATGGAAAATTTAAAAGGTATTCTCCTCAATGAAGAATACCTAATAAAACTATATAAATACATTTTTAATAAAATTATATATTTTTATACCACGATTTACTTTATATACTTTTTCTGATTTCTTTTTGCTTAAGGTGTATTCTTATTCTTTACTTAAACTATTTGTAGCTACTATCTTCTATAGAAAAAATAAAAGTAGGAGAGCCTTTCCCCTACTTTCTTTTATATTATATTTAAAAATATTAATAAAAATGCTTTAATTGTTTTAACTTACTTGGATGTCTTAACTTTCTTATTGCTTTAGCCTCTATTTGTCTTATTCGTTCTCTAGTAACTCCAAATACCTTGCCAATCTGTTCTAATGTCTTAGGGTCATCATCATCAATCCCAAATCTCATTCTTAAAACTTGCTGTTCTTGTTCTCCAAGACCTGTAAGTAATTCTTCTATTTTTTCTTTTAAATTATGTTGTTCAACTTCTCGTATTACAACATCCTTAAAATCAGCATCTGATGGTATAAATTCAACTAAACTACTATCTTCATCCTCTTTTAATGGAGTATCTAAAGATACAACATTTTTATCTCTTCTTAATAATTCCAATACTTTATCAACTTCAAGACCACACGCATCTGCAATCTCTTCTACAGTTGGTTCTCTTAATAATACATTTAAAAGTTCTTGTTTCTTTTTCTTTACAAAATTTATTCTTTGATGAAGATGTATAGGTATCCTAATAGTATTTTCGCAATCGTCAATATATCTTGTTATACTTTGTTTTATCCACCAAGTTGCATAAGTGCTAAATTTATATCCTTTTTTATAATCGTACTTCTCTACTGCTTTTATAAGTCCTATATTTCCTGCTTGAATTAAGTCTAACATATCAATACTGTCTCTTTTATATCTTTTTGCTATACTCACTACCAACCTATAATTTGAATTTATAAACTTTTCCTTTGCTACTGAAGATGAGTTGATTATTTCTTTAGCCAGCTCTACCTCTTCTCCCGCTGACAACATTTTGTATTCCTCAATTTCCTTTAAATACATTTTCATCGCATTTGATACATTTGATGAACCCACACAAATATAATTTTCATAATTATTTTCTTTTTTAGTATCCATAATCAAACCCCTTCTATTCATAGAATTTGCTAAAACAAAAATAAATAATTTAAATCTACATAATCTACAATTACATAATATCCCCTTCCTCAATCAAGTTGTTTTGTATATTATGTATACAAAGTTATAAAAACTATACCTATTATACTATTCTACTTTTAACACCAATATCCTCCCTATATATATAATTTATTTTGTTATATCCTTAGTCTTTAGAATGATATATGTCTAAAAAAAAGACTGCTTAATAAACAGTCTTTTTTAATATATATGTTTGATATTTAATTTTCATGATGATTGCATCCACATCCACAATTTTCATCATGATGGTGATGTTCTTCTAAATCTTTTACCTGTTGTTCCATTTCATTAAACTCTTTTACCATTATGTCATAAGTTGGAAGAGCTGCCTCAGTATTGTATTCTTCGCCTCTCCAATCAGCATACATCATAGCATCTCCATTAGTTAAAACCAATCTACCTGACATGGTTATATTATCCACTTCTTCTAAAAATTCTATTTGTTTTTGTAAAACTTCACCTTCTAGTTCTATATCTTCATCCAAACATTGTACTATCATTACAGGTGCATAATAGTCTTCTTCATCTTTAACATTTACAATAATATCTAAAACTCCTTCTGCACCTTCTTCAAACTCCGCTAATTCAACATTTGTATCAATCATATCCTGAGGTACTAATAAGTCTTCTATTAAATATTTTATTACTCTATCTTTTACTAATTCTTTTGACATTTATTTTTCTCCTTCCGATTCTGTAACCTTATCATAATCATTTCTATATTATAGTATACTACATTAATTGTTTTTTCAATCTCTTACAAAAATTATTTTTTTATTATATTCCTTATATTCCCTTTTTTATTACAATCTTGTAATCGCATTGATTTAAAAAATAGTTTATATTTAGTATAATAGAAATGTAGCACATATTTTCATTCAATATATTAATAAAAAATATATTTGAAAATGTAATGTATGTTAAATCTAGGAGGAATATTATGAAGTTTAAAAAACAAATTAGCTCTATTATTATATCTACGATGCTTGTACTTGGAAGTATGAACCTTTCTTATGCAGATGGCACAAATGTAGTTACACTTGGAGCTAACTTATCAGAATCTCAAAAGCAACAAATGCTTAATTACTTTGGAGTGAAAAAAGACCAAGTCTTAGTTTTAGATGTAACAAACGCAGAAGAAAGACAATATTTACAAGGTGTTGCAACAGAAGGTCAACTTGGAAAAGTTACTATATCTTGTTCATATGTTGAACCTAGTAAAAAGGGAAATGGAATTAATGTTAAAACAGCAAATTTAACTTGGGTAACTAGTTCAATGATTGCTTCAACACTTACAACAGCAGGTCTTGAAGATGCAAATGTTATCGCCGCTGCTCCATATCCTGTAAGTGGTACTGGTGCATTAACAGGAATAATGAAAGCATTTGAAGATGCTTCAGGCAAAAAACTTGATGAAACAAAGAAAGAGATTGCTTCTGAAGAATTGGTAGTTACAGGTGATTTGGGAGATGATATAGGTCAGGAAAAAGCAACTGGTGTAATGAATGATATAAAAACAGAAATTGTAAAAAATGGAACAAAAGATACTAATCAAATAGCAAATACAATAAACAATGTTGTAAATAATTACAATATTACTATTACACCAGAACAAAAAGAACAAATTAAAGGTGTAATGAAAAAAATAGCTGACCAAGATTATGATTACAATAACATGAAAAATACATTAGATAATGTATCAGATAATGTAAATGATCAATTAAAAAAATTAGGTGAAAGTGTTAAAGGTTCTGGTATATTAGATACTATTGGTGGATGGTTTAGTGGAATAGGAGACTGGTTCTCTGGTTTATTCTCAGGTGGAGATAAAAAAGATTTAGGAATCTTAAATAACACTAATGATGACTCTCTTGGTTCTAATGCTGTAATAAACTCTACAGAAGGTGTTCAAATAAAACCACAAGATAATACTGATTCTAATAATGATAGTAATTCTAATAATTCAGATAATAATAATACAACTAATAACGAAAATAAAGATAACTCTCAAGCAAATAATGAGGACGCAAATAATTCAGAAAATCAATCAAATAACAATGATTCAGTTGGTTTCTTTGAAAAAATAAAAAATTGGCTTTCAGGCTTATTTTAAAAATTAAATAAATAAAAAAAGAATTGCCTAAAATAGAAATTTTCTATGAAAGGCAATTCTTTTTCTTTGCAATAAATTCTTATTACTCACTCATCTTTTTAGATTTATCTATACATGCACATATAGCTTTTATGACAGATGCTCTAAAACCTTCTTCTTCAAGTACCTTGACTGCCTCTATAGTAGTCCCACCAGGTGAACATACCATATCTTTTAACTCACCAGGATGTTTTCCTGTTTCAAGTACCATTTTTGCAGAACCCATAACTGCCTGTGATGCAAATTTATATGCTTGTTGTCTTGGCATACCTGCAATTACTGCTGCGTCTGCCATAGCCTCTATAAATAAAAATACATATGCTGGTGCCGAACCACTCGCTCCAATTACAGCTTCTATAAGATATTCTGGTACTACTTCAGTATTTCCAAAAGAATTAAATACTTCTGTAACTGATTCTAGGTCTTCATCGTTTATATTTTTATTTATAGAAAGAGAAGACATAGCTTCATTTACAAGAGCTGGAGTATTTGGCATAGTTCTAACTATTTTTTTATCTTCTCCTATGATTGACTCTATATCTTTTATAGATTTTCCTGCTGCTATTGTAACTACAATTTTACTGTCATCTATAAAATCTTTTATCTCCTCTAGAATATCATCATATATGTCTGGTTTAACAGCCACAATCACTATATCAGAGTTTCTAGTTACTTCCTTTGAGTCTTTTGTAGTCTCTATTCCAAAACTTTTATATATTCTATCAAGAGTTCCTTGACTATATGCTGATGCTATAACCATATCAGGTTCAACTAATTTTGAATTTACTATACCCCCTATCATAGCACTTGCCATGTTTCCTGCACCTATGAATCCAATTTTTTTCACTATAGTACCTCCTTGCTAGCTAATATCAATAATTAAAATTTAAGCTTCTTTAACTGTATCAGATTTCTCAAATGGATTTGGGACACTTACCACCAAAATTTTTACTAATTTATTAGTGTAATTAACCCAATTATGATTGTTTTTTTCACTATTATAGTGTATTGTGTCTCCTGGATACATTTCTATTTGCTCATCACCCAAAAACACTGTAAGAGTACCCTCTAGCACATACACAAACTCCTCACCTTTATGTACGTAACAACAAATGTCTTCACTACTCTTACTCGGAAGAATTTCAATTAGTCTTGGCAACATTGTTTTTTCCTTTAAGTTAGATGATAAATGATAGTGTATAAATGTTGAATTTTCTACATCAAACACTTCTTGCTCGTAACTTCTCAATACAGCTCTTTTATGCTCTTTTGGCTTCATAAAAAAGTATGTTAATTCCACATCTAATACACTTGCTATTTTTCCTAAGGAATCTGTTGCTACGCTTGTCAATCCTCTTTCAAGCTGTGACAAAAAACCAATTGATAAGTTTGTTTTTTCACTCATATCTTTCAGTGTCATTTGTTTTTGAGTTCTAAGTTGTTTTATTTTTGCTCCTATGTCCTTATTCAAAACCATCACCCCTAAATAATTTTAATTTTTTCATAATATAAATACAAAAATATAAATATAGGCTATTAAACCTATTTTATTTCATTTTTTAAAATTTTTATTAGTATTACTATAATTTATTAATCTTGTTTTGTCTATATCTTTAAGACTTATTTTTCACATATTTTTATCTAACTTTGCTAACTAAATCTCTACTTTTTACAAGTATTTATTTTTTGTATATTTGTATAATAAAACTTAAGTTATTCATATGATTCAATATATTATCAAAATAATTCATAATAATATATTAAAACTATTAATATATTTTATTTAATCAATATATCTAAATTATATTTTATATGTTGCATGTCTTATTTAAATTTAATTATTAAAAATTCAAATTATTCTATTATTATTTCTACACATTCTTACATCCTTTTTTATAATTATAACATAATATTACAATTTAATGACATCTATTCAATGTCTTTTTTTACTATGCAATATCTTCTATTTTACAATTTAATATTATACATATTTTTTAGATACAAGCTTGTCAATTTTTAGATTGTCAAGTGTTATTGAAGTGTTTTATGTCCTTTTAAAGTATATCCTCTAGCTTTTTATTTAATAAGAATTGCTTAATATAAGAAAGATAATATAGTCTCTATAAGATTCTTTTAAATATATCTCTATTCTAAATAGAATTTCTTTTTTTGTCAAAATTTCTTCATTCTTTAATAATTAATTAATTACTTATAAAATATGTTAATTACCTATACAAATTTTATCATTTTTAATAAAATACAAAAAAAAAATTAATTTTTATAGCTAATTTCGCCAAAATATATCTTTATTTATATTAGTAAAATAATTATAAATTTATTAAAATATGTTTGTAACTTATAAATTTATTTTTATTAAATTAAAAATTCTGTAAAAAAATGAGATATATATCTATAGAAAAATTTTCCTATAAATATATATCTCACTTACATCAAAACTTATTCTATATAAAAACGCCATAAAAAATCTTTTGCCTCTTCTGCATAATCTATATTTATACGTTTACTAGCCTTTATATCCATCTCGTCCTTACTAAATACCTTTATACCTTCATCATCATAATAAAAATCACTTATATATAATTCTTCACCCATTATACTCTTACTATTTAGACTCCTGTCTATTTTTAAAGCCTTACAAAGTTTTCCTGGCCCATTAGTAATGTTTTTTATTTGATATTTACTCAAATCATTGTAAGATTTATTATATCTATTTATAGATATCTCATCTAAAGAAGTTATAGGTTCTACTCCTCTTATTAATACACACTCTGGTATATTTTCTACATTTGCTGATAAATTTAAACAGTTATACATACCATAGATTAAATAAACATATATGTGTCCTCCATCTAAATATAATGGCTTTGTTCTGTCAGTTTTTTTATCACCATATACATGTGCTCCTTTGTCATTTATACCCATATAAGCTTCTGTCTCTATGATTTTAGTAACAATTGTTTTATCTTCATACTTTCTTATAAGATATTTACCTAGTACTGATTTGGCTAAATCAATTCCATTTTTTCTAAAAAAATCCTTTTCCAAAACTTCACCTCATAAAATTTATTTGCAATAAATTAAGTCCAGCTAAAAACATAAATAAAATCAACTTATTTTATGATTGTATACATTTCATAATTGTATACAAATAATAGATTGATGTATTTATTATTTATATATATCAAAAAATTCTATTTCAAATTTTTCAATATTGTCATTATAATTTGACTTATCATAGACTTCTTCAACCACTTCTTTAATTGGGAATATAATTTTCACTTCAGTCCCTTCTCCTACTTTACTGTCTATGTAAATTTCTCCATTTTGAATTTCAATCAATGATTTTGTAAGACACAATCCTATTCCACTTCCAAACTCATTTGATATCCCACTATTTTCAATTTGTTTAAAGCGATTAAATATATCAATCAATTTATCTTTTTCTATACCTATTCCAGTATCTTTTATAAGTATCTCTACTGTTTCTCCTTTTTTATATATACCTACAAGAATTTCTCCACCTTCTAAAGTAAACTTTATAGAATTTGATAATATATTCAGTATTATTCTTTCTATAGATTCTGGGTCAAGCCCTACTCTCATAGTTTCCTCATTTGTATCAAAAACTAAGTCTATTCCCTTAGACCTAGCATAACTGCTAATGGATGTAACTATTCTTTCTGTTATATCAATAATATCAAAATTAACTGCTTTAATCTTATATATATCTGACTTAACTTGAGAAATATTTATTATATTATCTATTAGTCTCAATAATCTAAACATATTTTGTTTAGTTATTTGTATATGTTCTTTTAGTATATCCTGAAAATCTATTATTTTTCCTTTTTTATAAAGATTTTCGACAAGTTGAACTGAACTATATATATTATTTAAAGGAGTCTTAAGTTCATGGGATATATTAGCATAAAACTCCATCTTCATTTGGTCATACTGTCTTTGTTTTATTAATGCTTTCTTAAGTCTTTCGGACTCTCTTTGCACACTCAAATCTTTAATAATTCTCACTCTACTTCTCTTTTGACCAAAATACAGTGTTCTTGATATCATTTTTACTTCTCTAATATGATTATTTTCATTTACTATGTGAATACTCTTTTCTCTCTCTCCTATATTTAAATTATTTATGTATTTTTTTACTAATATATTTCTATATTTTTGTGTTGTAGCTCCTAATACATCACTAGAAATTCCAAATAATTCTCTAAAAGCTCTATTTGTATACAAAACTCTTGATGTACTTAAATCTTCGAGAAAAATAGCCTCTGGTATAGCATCTAGTAATTTTTCGTATATTATTTTTTGTTCATTTACTATTCTAAGTATATTTATCTCTTTAGTTATATCTCTAAATGTAAGCAATTTAAATAGTTTATTATCTGACCAATAGTCTCCAACTCTAACTTCTTCAACACGGTCTTCTCCATCTATGTCAGACATTACAAAATTAACTATGCAGTTTGCCGTATCATTGTAGCTTACTATTTCAGCTTTCTTTTCTTGTGTAAGATTTAATCTTTTAAATGCTCTATTATCAAAGAAATCTATATTGAAAGTTTCAAAATATTGTTCCAATGTCATGCCAACTAAATCACTTGAATTACATTTAAAACTCTTTTCATATTTCTTATTTATACTTATTATCTTATTCTTCTTTATACCACCTTCAGCACTTCTTACAAGTATAGGAGATGGAATATTTAATATAATATTTTCGTAATCTTTATTTATATGTCTTATTTCTTCATCCATTTTGATTTCATTTGTAATATCATTTAAGCTTATTAAATAATTGCTTTCATCTTTATTATTACTTAAACTCAACAGATATATTTTATCATTTAATTTGACTGGTTTGTCGATTATACTTATATCATTGTCAAACTTCTTTAATTTTTCAGCTACATTTTTATCTTCTTTAACAAATGTTAATATTTTATAAAAGTTACTCATATCTTTTGAAAACTCATTTTTAAATTTATTATTTGTATAGCTTATATTAAAGTCATAATCTGTTACTATCCATACATTTGGTATTGTATCAAGAGCTTGTCTCAATAACTCTTTTCTTTGGTCTATATAATTTTTCAATGTTCTTTGTATAGTCATGTCTTTTTCTATAGCTAAATTTATCTTACTTAATTGCTCTGACTTTCTACTTAATTTTTTATTTATATAATCAAGCTCGTAATATGGATATACTATTCTGTTATTGAGACTGTATACATATACATAATAAGTGTGGTTACATAATAATAAATATACTACTCCTATAAATCTATCTGTATCTACTATACTAAAGCAAATTGCTATAAATCCTATAATAGTTGTAAAAAAAGCAAAATATGATAAATCTTTTATTAATTTATAGTGTTCAACTGTACTATCAAGTTTATTCAACAAATATATCAAATTAAACAACGACACGACAATATTAACTAATATAATAATCATATTCCAGTTAAAATCACTAAAAATATTTCTTATAAAGTAGTCTACTATGACAAAAGTGCTATAAAAAATTAATACAGGACTTATTCTCAAATTTTTCACTTTAGAAATGGTTAAATATATAAAAGTAGACATATTAATTATACTTAAATTTAGTAATACAATTTGGAATTTTTGAAGTTTTAAATCTGCTACTCCTAAAATACTTACAAAAACTAATACGAGACACCCTGCCTTTAATATATTTATAAATTCGTCTTTTTTAAAACTAGTTATATAAACTATAGAATATCCAAATATCCAGAGTAAAATTATCCTATACATATTTATAGAAACTGTATACAAATTTATATTTAAAAGTGCAATAATCAAAAATACCCCATTAGCTAGTATATAGACCTTATTCTTGCTTAAAGTTCCCTTAGATTCCATATTCCCCACCACTTCTTCATTTTTATATAGTTTTACCTATAAATATGTTACCACAATTCTTCCAAAAAATTTGTCACTTTCTAGTTATAAAAAAAAATGAGTAAATATTTTTAATTTTACTCATTTTATAGATTTTGTATATTCAATTTAAAAAGCTGGAACTATACTTCCTTTATATTCGTCTTGTATAAATTTTTTAACTTCTTTACTGTTCATAGCTTCTGATAAAGCTTTCATCTTATCACTGTCTTTATTATCTTCTCTACAAGCTATTATATTCACATATGGAGAATCATTTGACTCTATTACTATAGCATCCTTAGTAGGATTTAAGTTAGCTGTTAAAGCGTAATTGGAATTTATAACTGCTCCATCAACATCTTTTAATACTGTTGGTAATTGCTCTGCATTCATTTCTTTTATTTGTATATTTTTAGGATTTTTAGTTATATCTTTTTTAGTTATAAGTTCTCCATCTTTTACTTCGATTAATTTATGTTTTGCTAATAATTTAAGTGCTCTAGCTCCATTAGTTGCATCATTTGGTACTGCTATAACTGCTCCATCTTTTATTTCATCTAATGACTTAACTTTTTCTGAATAGAATCCCATTGGCTCTATATGGACTTTAGATGTATACGTAAGTTTATATCCTTTCTCTTTCACAGTTTCCTCTAAAAACGGAATATGTTGAAAGAAGTTAGCATCCAAAGAACCTTCATCTAAAGCTGTGTTTGGAAGTACATAGTCATCAAATATTTTTACTTCTAAATCATATCCTTTTTCTTTTAATAAAGGTTTTGCTACTTCCAATATCTTTGCATGTGGATTTGATGAAGCCCCTACTAGTATTTTCTTATCCTCTTTGTTTGAACAACCAACTGCTGATATTGCTATTGCTGACACCAATGCTACTGATAATAATTTTTTTAATTTCATTTTTTGCTCCCCCTCTTTAAAATATTTATGATTAAATTATTTTAGTTTCTTGTAAGCTAGATTTCCTATACCTTGTATTATCTGAACTAATATTACAAGTGCTATTACTGTATACACCATTACTGCTGTATCGAATCTTTGATATCCATAGATAAGCGCTACATTACCTAATCCTCCAGCTCCGACTGCACCTGCCATAGCTGTATAACCAAGTATAGATATTATTGATAATGTAATCCCAGATACTATTGAAGGCATAGCTTCCTTTATCATAACTTTAAATACTATTTGTCTCTTTGTAGCCCCAAAAGACCTTGCAGCTTCTATCAATCCCTTGTCAACTTCATTTAGTGAACTTTCTATGATTCTAGCGATAAATGGCGCTGCACCAATAGTTATTGGTACTATTGCAGCAGTTTCCCCTATACTTGTTCCAACTATTAATCTAGTTATTGGAATCATTGCAACTATAAGTATCATAAATGGGAAACTTCTAAATATATTTACTATAAACCCTAAAACACTATTTATTGTGCTATTTGGTTTTAATCCATCTGGTTTTGTGACTACTAATATGATTGCTAATATAAATCCTAATATTGTTGCTACTATAGTTGGTACTATAACCATATACAAAGTTTGTAACAATGCACTTGGAAATAGTGTTGTTAAAAAGTCGATTAAACTATTCATTTATCATTTCCTCCCATCTTATGCCTTTACTAGTTAGATATTGTTTTACTTGTTCTCCACTTTTATCTGAAACATTTATGATAAGTGAACCTAAAATATCTTCTTTAAATTGTTCTAATTTACCAAATATTATAGATACATCTATATTCAGTTCTCTTGCCATAGTCGTTATAATAGCGTCATTAGAAATATCTTTAGGGAATAGTATCTTTATATTTGTTCCTTTTGGTAAAATTATACTTTCTTCACCTATTAATTTTCTAAGTCCCTTAGTATTTCTTAAGAAAATCTCTTCTGTATCTCCTACCTCTAGTACTTCTCCATTTTCCATTATTGCTACTCTTCCACAAATCTGTTTTATAACTTCCATTTGATGAGTTACAACAATTATTGTTATTCCTAATTTTTTATTTATATCTTCAAGTAATGAAAGAATTGATTTTGTAGTATTTGGGTCTAATGCTGAAGTTGCCTCATCACAAAGAAGTACTTGTGGATTTAGTGCTAAGGCTCTGGCAATTGCAACTCTTTGTTTTTGGCCACCACTTAAATTTCTAGGTTTATCATTTTTCTTCTCAGATATTCCAACCACTTCTAATAACTCTAAAACTCTTTTCTTTATCTCTGATTTTGTATATCCAAAACATTCCAATGGTAATGCTACATTATCAAATACAGTTCTTCTCTCAAGTAATGAAAAGTGTTGAAAAATCATACCTAACTCTTTTCTTAAATCTCTCATTTGCTTTTCATTTAATGACTTTACTTCTTTATCAGAAACAAGTACATTACCTTCTTGATATTCTTCTAAGCCATTTATACATCTAAGTAGTGTTGATTTTCCTGCACCACTATGACCTATTATTCCAAAAATTTCTCCAGATTCTATCTCAATACTTACATCTTTAAGCACTTGAATCTTTCCATAATACTTATTAACATTTTTTATGCTAATCATAAAATTTCCTCCCTATATTATGCTCAGTTTTTATGTTTATCCTCGCTTATGTATTTTATATATAACTAAATAAAAGCCTGAGTATAAACTCAGGCTTAGAAAGCTATTTATACTCATCTATCAACTATATTAGTTGCAGGATTTAGCACCAATGTATATAAAATATACTGGTTGCCGGGTTTCAAAGGGCCAGTCCCTCCACCACTCTTGATAAGACGTTATTTAATTTAAAATTTAATTTGATTATCATTTGTTGCTATGTTATATATGATATATTCATTAATAATATTTGTCAATAAATTTATTTAAATTTCTTATTTTTTATTAGTTTTAGCAAAAATAAATAATTATTTTTTATTGATTTTATATCATCTAAACCTTTGTATTTTTAATGGTTGTATAATATTATATAACCATTAAATTATCATTAATATAAAAAATATATTACATGATAGTAAACTATCCATATCTCCTATAAATAAAGTAAAAACATAAAAAACTAACCACTAAATAAATTATAATCTTAATTTCTTTAATTTTTTAGAGTTGACAATTCAAATAGAAGAAGCTATTATTTTTATAAATGAACAATTCATTCATAAGGAGGTGAAACACTTGGACCAACGTATTAAAGACATATCTGATGCTGCCACAACTTTATTCATTAAGCAAGGGTATACAAAAACTCAGATTAACCACATAGCAAAAGCAGTAGGCGTTTCTGTAGGTACAATTTATCTTAACTTTGCAGGTAAAAAGGAAATTATGCACTTTATCCTTAAATGTACAATAGAACCTGATTTCATTAATAATAGTTTTTCAAAACCAATTACAAATGATTTGTTTATTGGATTAGAAAATCAGATTATTGATATTTTTAAAAAATCTGGAGACACTTTTGCTTCACATCTTAAGAATAATCTTATAGGTTATAGCTTTGAAGAATTTATATCTGATTCATTTGATATTCTTTCTCAATATGCTGTTGGGTGTTTGTTTATAGAAAAAAATCAATTTGATTTTAAAAGACTATCAGAGTATTATATAACCTATCGCAAACAGTTTCTTGATACTATGACACATTATATGACTGAGTTTATTACAAGAGGAATTGTTCGTCAGTTAGAACATATTGAACTATCTACTACACTTATAATCGAAATTTTATCTTGGTGGGCTATGGACATTCACTATACTTCTTTTCAAACACAAGATATTTCATCGGATTTGGCAAAACAGATTTGTATGGATAACATTATAACTGCATACAAAAAATAAAATTGGTAGGTCTCTATGACCTCTAATTTTTACATTTATTATGAATGAACTATTCATTTACTACAAAGGAGATGTAAAATAATATGAAACTTAAAAAACAAATTACGATTTGTATTGCTATGGCAACATGTATGTTAACTTTTACTGGATGCTCTCATTCACAAACTTCTTCACTGGCAAACGAACTTCATTTTTCTTTGGATGATATATTAAACTTGACCATTTCATATGATGAAGAAAAAATAGCATTTTTTGAAAGTGAAAGTGATGAACTAATTATCAAGGAGTATATGACAACCAATAAAAATAGTTACCATGCAAAAATAAATCAAGACAGTAACAGCATCAAAATCAGTGAGGGGGGTAAGCCTCTTTTCAAAGGTAGTTTTTCACGTTATATTGAAGTTTACTTGCCTACATCTTACCATGAAAATTTAACTGTCACGACAACTGATGGAAATATTGATTTTTCAAATATTGATATTCTCTTATCATCACTGCATTCTGACAGTACAACTGGAACTATTCATTTTAATGTAGCAAAAGCCAAAGATATCTATCTATCTTCTACAAGTGGCACATTAAAGCTAGGAGATTTAAAAGCAAATCAAATTAAAATAGAAACAACCAGTGGTAATGTAACTTGTGACAAAATAGATGGAAATGTTACATATACTTCCACTAGTGGAAATGCTAATATAAAATCTGCTGTTGGTTCAGGAAATTATAGAACCAATAATTCTGGAAATCTAAATATCAAATATGCTAAAGTGACTGATAATCTTTCATTCTTTAATAAAAATGATGACATTAATATTATACTTCCTAAAGATTTAGAGTTTGAGTTTATAGCAACAACAAAAAATGGCTTGATTTCAACTAATTTTAAAAAATATATTACACTTGAGAAAAGAATAGCAAAAGGTATAATTGGTAGTCATCCTGATATAACAATCAATGTCGAAACTAATAATGGAAATATTAATGTGACAAGATAATAATATTTATATCTTTTTTATGAAAAACACCATACTTCTTATTAGGTATAATATTAATCTATTACTATTATTTAAAAATTTGAATATTCAACTTAATTATTAAAGCATGATTAATATGAAAAAATATGAAGCCCAATAAAGATAATCTCTTTAGGGCTTCTATATATTTTAAAACTTTTTTATTTTCTAACTAGGTATTTACTCTATTATTTTTTATTATTTCCTGTTATTCCCAGTCTATCATTCATATCTTTTATCATTTTTCTAAAACCACTACCTATATCATTTCCAACATCTTCTGTTCCATGAACTAACTTCATAAAGTCATTTTGACCTTTTTTCATATCTTCATCAGATACATTATCTAATTTTTTTATTCTCTCATCTATATCTTTTATTAATCTTTCACCTTCAGTTATTAGTTCATCATTCATTTTCTTTAACTCTGTATCTTCTGTTTTACCATCTTTTTTAAGAGATGTTACAAATGATTGTATTTTATCTCTACTATCTTTATATGCAGCTTTTACATCACTCAAGTATTTTTCATTTCCTGGATATTCTTTATCCTTAAACTGGTTATTTATACTTTCTGGTGTATCATAAATAGAATATCTATTTAAACCTGCTATATAATCGTTATAACTTGTTGAATAATAATTCATATAACCTTCATTATTATTTACTGATTCATTGGGATTTTTTCCTGCATTTTCACTTGGCTCTTCTGTTTTTTTAGTACATGCAGTCATTCCTATAGCTAATACTAACGCTAGTCCTACAAATAAAGTTCTTTTTAATTTCATTTTTATTATCCTCCTAGATGTTTTGTATTACAAAAAATTTTAATATATTTCTTTCTTAATTTAGTATTTCTATATTTTTATTTTTTATTTACTAAAATTAAACAAGATATAATTTATTTTTTGGGAAATTATAATAAATAAGTAACTAAATAAAAAAAATATAAATTTATTATTGATATTGATTATCATTCATAGTATAATCTAATTAATTGATATTAGTTTTCATTTGAAGGAGGTTATCTTTTATGTCTTGTTGTAATTCACAATTTTGTTGTAAAAATAAAATTGACTCATCATATATAAAATGGCTTTTAGAGGTTTTAGGTCCGGTTTTTTTAGGCTCTAAGCCTGCTGAAATAATAAATATTTCATTTACTGATGTAAATAGAGAGGAAAAAATCAGTAATATTTATAAATATCTATATAAATGTAAAAAAATAGATTTTATAGTTATTGATAAAAAGAAAAAAGGATTAAAAATCTTATTTGTAAACAAAAAGGCATTATCAGAAAGATTAAAATGTAAAAAAACAATAAATTTTTTAAAATTTCTAGGATATAAACAAAATACAAATGTCAATGCTTATTTAGAACATTTAGTAGATAAACTTAAGGGTGATACTTTCCCTGATGAAATAGGAATTTTTTTAGGATATCCTCTTAAAGATGTAATTGGATTTATGGGATATAGTAATTATGAAGTTTCTATGATTAAATATTGGAAGGTTTATGGAGATACAAAACAATCAGAAGACACATATTCTAAGTTTTTACTTCATCGTAAGAAAATGAGAAAATTACTAGACTACATAAGTGTAGATAAAATAGTAAGCTGTTTTTAATTGTATTTTATATAATAATAAATACACCCTTTTACTATACTGTTTCCATAATAAAAAGGGTGTATTTCCTAATTTAATATTCTAGTTTTGATTGTACAACATATCTTTAATATCTATTTTCTTCTCTTGCATTCCATTAGACATTAAGAATTCTTGTGTGTCTTCTAGCTCTTTTATATCTTTATCTGTTATTTTAGAACTAAAATCATACCAAGAATACATTTCTTTAGTTTCATCTAAAGATAAACCAACTTCTTTAGATACAACATCCATTACTTTATCCTTATTTTCATCCATATATTTTAAAGTTTCTTCATGAACTTTCATAAATCTTTTTACTAACTCAGGATATTTTTCAGCAAAATCATCACTTACTGCAGTAACTATTATTCCACTAACTAAGCCTTCTCCATTTACAATCATCTTAGCACCTGAGTTTATTGTTTTTAATGCTGTTGGACCTGCAAGCATTGCTACATCAGCACTTTTACTTTCTAATGCAGAAGCAGCACTAGGAATATCCATATTTACATATTCAACATCATCTATAGTATAGCCTTCCTTAGCAAGTGCAGCAATTAACAATTGATGAAGTATAGTCCCTTTTGGTCCTACTATTTTTTTACCTTTTAAATCCTTTATAGATTTAATATTTTCATTATTAGTTATAAGCATATATCCTTTTGGTGATCTACTATAAATATTTGTGACTTTAAGACCAACACCATTTGAAGCAGCTATTATTGCAGATGTACCTCCTAATGCATGTAAAAAATCTATCTCTCCTGCAGCTAGTGCTTGAGTTTGTTCTGGCCCTGTTGTCAATTCATGAAAATTAACTTTTATATTGTCTTTTCCAAATTCCTTTCCAAATAAATCATCCTTTTTTTCCAGTATACTAGGAACATTAAGTGGTGATTTCACATAAGTTAGATTTATTTCCTTAGGTAAACTAGCCTCTTTTTTCGCAGGTGCATCTTTCTCATCATTTTTTGTTGAGCAACCTACAGTACCAACTAACACCATTACTAAAGATGTCATCACTGCTAAAATCTTTTTGTTTCTCTTAATCAATTAAAACTCCCCCAATTCCCTTAATATTTCTTTTTTTAAGCTTATATAATAGCTTTTAGTTAAATCTCTATTGTATTCATCTTCGACACTAAACTGTTTAATCCCTTTATTTTTACTAAAAACAATTATTTTCTTTGCTATTTCCATAGCTTCTTCTATATTATGAGTTACAAATACTACACCTTTTTTAGTATTTTTATGAATACTTACAACTTCTCTTTGCATTTTTCTTCTTGTAAAGTAATCTAGTGCCGCAAATGGCTCGTCCATCAGTAAAATATCTGGATTGAATGAAAGTGCTCTTGCTATACTTACTCTGTGAGCCATCCCCCCTGATAATTCATTTGGATATGAGTTTTTAAACTTTTCAAGCTTCATCATTTTTAAATACTTATCTAAATCAACTTTATTTCTATTCTTTTTTTCAGTATGTAAAAGTATATTTTCACTCACATTCAACCATGGCATGAGTCTGCTTTCTTGAAATACTACTCCTACTTTTGGAATACATTCTTTATTATCATTATAAAAATATACCTTCCCACTAGTAGCGTTTTCAAGACCTGCTAAAATTCTAAGTAAAGTAGTCTTCCCACATCCACTTTCACCTAATATAACAGTGATTTCTTCGCTAGATATATTTAGAGATACATCATCAAGAACCAAGTGTTCTTTATTATCAACTAAATATTTTTTATGTATATTCTCTAATAAAAATCCATTTCTAACCATTTAAATCAACCTGCTTCCCTTTACTAAACTTTGTTATTGCCTTTGAAAATAGATAGTCTGAAAGTATACCTAAAAAACCAATAACAAAAATCCCTACCAATACAACATCAGTCCTTGACATATCTTTTCCATCAGAAATCAAATATCCTAGACCTGAAGAAGCTGCAATAAGTTCTGCTCCAATTATAGCTCTAAAACTATATCCTAGACCTAAACTAAGTCCAACAACAATATCTAACATAGAATTAGGAATTATTATTTTATAAAAAATTCTCTTTTTAGATAAATTAAAAGATTTACCTACTTCTATTAATTTATTATCGCAATTCTTTATGCCTTTTAATGTGTTTAAAAATATTGGAAAAAAGGATGCTAAAATGATAATTATAATTTTGGATTCTTCACCTATGCCAAACCATAAAATCAGCATTGGAATCAAAGCTAGTGGAGGTGTACTTCGCATAAACTCAAATACTGGTTTGAAATATTCATACATTTTTTTATTTACTCCAAATACAACTCCAAGTGGTATCGCTATCAGTGAACTTATTAAAAAACCTATCAATATTCTTTTTATACTTGCATACGCATTTAAGAAAATAGAACCATCATATATCATCTTTATGAAAGTATCTAAAACTCTTTCAGGAGGAGGCAAGATATAACTACTCCATACTCCCAGTACACATACAATCTTCCATAAAATTAAAATTATTAAAAAAATATAATATCCTTTGAACTTTTTATGAATTTTCTCAATCATATAAAACTCCTTTTAATATATCTATCCCTGATACCCTTTTTATTTTTTAAAATCCTAAATAATGATTAAACCAAACTATAAAATTTAATCTATACCAATCCTTAACCCACCTGAATTCATTCTATCAGAAGGCGTAGAATCTGTTTTTAAGCCAGACAATCTTTCAGATGGTTGTATAATAACTATTTGTCCAGGTTCAACAAATTCCATATGATAAGATTCCCCTGAAGTCTGACCAATAAAAGTCTTCCATGATAATTTTGCTACTTTTGGATATGGTTCTCTTCCTGTCCAAGCTACTAAAGCATCTGGGTCCACACAACAAGGCCCTTCAAGTATTAGAGGATTTCCATCTGTTATTATAGCAACATCTTGATTTTGGCCTGTTTTGTTTACTAAATGTGTAGTGAAAAGACCTTTTTGAGATAGTACTCCTGAACCAATTAATTTTACACTATAATGTAATTGTTCAGAAAATGCCAATAAATTTTCACTCTCAACATAAATTGAATCACCTGGGTCAATCGATATTACATCTACATGATAAGCATTTTGAGCCAAGTAAATTTCACCTTCACCTTCAACAACCATTATTGGCATTTGTTCTCCTGTTAATGACCTTTGAACATGACCTAACAGTGCTCTTCCTAAACCACCACCATTATTGGGACCCAATAATAATTTTTCAAAATTAAAATTTCCTTTAAAGGCTACCATAGCACCTTTTTTTGCGAAAAATTTGCCACTTCCCCTTGCTATACACATAAGTTCATTCGTTACATCAAATTTAAACATAAGATACATTTATATTGCTTTGTTTAGCAATAATCCCTCCTAATCATATATTTGTCTATAATTATACATTAAAATTACAGCATAGTCTAACCTACTTCAAACGTGAAATTTATTATTTATATAAAAAATAAGAACCTGATAATAAAGTAATTTCACTTTTTATCAGGTTCTCATTTTATCTATCTTTTAGTGCTATTACAGCTCTTACTACTTGAGCATCCAGAACAACCACATCCGCAACTGCTACCATTCTTTTTTGAATTTTTGACCATATGCATTACAGCTAACGCCATTAATACTACTACAATAGCTGCTATGATAAATGTAGCCATATTTATCACTCCTTATTTATATGAATTAATTTTTCATATAACTTAATTTACCGATTTTTTCTTTTTTCATATTCCTATTTGAATAAGTTAAAACTATCAACACTACTGCTACTGCTATAACTATAGATATTATTGCCCCAGCAATACTTCCTCCAGTTCCTAAAACTAAACTTCCAACTTGATTGATAAGAAGAGCAACTATATATGCTGTTAAAGTCTGGAATCCTAATGTAATCCATGTCCATTTCCATGAACCCATTTCTCTTTTTATAGCTCCGATAGCTGCAAAACAAGGCGCACAAAGCATATTAAATGCCATAAATGCAAACGCACTAGCTACTGTAAACATACTTGCAACTGAACCAAGAAGTGCTGGGTCTTGCTCTGTTGCATCTGATATACCAAATAAAACTCCAAATGTTCCAACTACATTTTCTTTAGCTACTAGACCTGTAACTGTTGCTACTGATGATTGCCAGTTTCCAAATCCAAGAGGTGCAAATATTGGTGCAACTATATTTCCTAAACTAGCTAATATACTGTCTCCAGCATCTACCATCTGTAATGACCAGTTAAATGATTGTAAGAACCAAATTACTCCACAAGCTACAAATATAATTGTACCTGCTTTGATTATAAAGGCTTTTCCTCTATCCCACATGTGTATTAAAACACCTTTTGCACTTGGAACATGATATTGAGGTAATTCCATAACAAATGGAGATGGCTCTCCTGCAAATAAACTAGTTCTCTTTAATATAATTCCACAGATGATTATCATTACAATACCTAAGAAATACATTGATGGTGCTACCCATGAAGCACCTCCAAATAATGCTCCTGCAAATAATGCTATTATTGGAATCTTAGCTCCACATGGAATGAATGTAGTTAACATAATAGTCATTTTTCTGTCTCTATCATTCTCTATAGTACGAGTTGACATAACTCCTGGAACTCCACAACCAGAACTTATAAGCATTGGTATAAATGATTTTCCTGAAAGACCAAACTTACGGAAAATTCTATCCATTATAAAAGCTACACGTGACATATATCCACAATCTTCTAGTATTGATAGTAGTAAGAATAGAAGCATGATTTGTGGAACAAATCCTAATACAGCTCCTACTCCACCAATTAGACCATCAACTACAAGTCCTTGTAGCCAATCAGCTACATTTAAAGAAGCTAGAAAATTACTTACATTTCCTTGAATAATTTCTCCAAACAGTACATCATTAGTCCAATCAGTTGCTACAGCACCCAATGAACTTACTGCTATATAATAAACTCCCCACATTATAAGTGCAAAAATAGGTAATGCTAGTATTCTATTTGTTACAATTTTATCTATTTTATCTGATACAGTTTCCTTACCTTTTCTATTCTTCTTTATTATACTTGAAATTATTGAACTAATAAATTCATAACGATTTGCTGTTACTATACTTTCACTGTCATCATCTAATTCATCTTCACAATTTCCAGTTATTTCTTCTATGTTATTCAATATTGTTTTAGGAATATCAAGTTTTTGTATAACATTTTCATCTCTTTCAAATAACTTTATAGCTAACCAGCGTGTTTCCATATCTATGTATGGAGTTTTTTCTTCTATTATCTTTTCAATTTTTTCTATTGCTACCTTACTTTCATCAACAAAAGGTAATTTAAAATTTAATTTATTATTGCTACTTGCAAGTTCAATTGCCTTTTCAGCAGCTTCCATGATTCCTTGACCTTTAACTGCTGTCACTTCTACAACTGGGCAACCTATAACCTCAGATAACTTTTTAATATTTATCTTATCACCATTCTTATTAACAATATCCATCATGTTAAGAGCTATAACAGTAGGTATACCTAATTCTAAAACTTGAGTTGTAAGATATAAATTTCTCTCTATATTTGATGCATCTACTATATTTATTACTGCATCTGGTTTATCATCTAGCATAAAATTACGTGTAACCACTTCTTCTAATGTATATGGTGATAAAGAATAAATACCTGGTAAATCTACTATCTCCACATCTTTATTTCCTTTTAACTTTCCACCTTTTTTTTCAACTGTTACTCCTGGCCAGTTCCCAACATATTGCGATGAACCTGTAAGCCCATTGAACATTGTTGTCTTACCACAGTTAGGATTTCCTATGAGACCTATTTTTATTGACATTTCCATTCCCTCCATTATTATTTAAGTACATAACTATTCATGATACAGAAAATCATTCTCATTATATAATTGCACTAAACCTATTCTAATTAATTTTATTATTCCACAATAATTTTTTCTGCATCTGACTTACGAATTGATAGTTCATAATCTCTGACTGTTATTTCAATTGGGTCTCCAAGAGGAGCTACTTTTCTTACAAATACATCAACACCTCTCGTAATTCCCATATCCATTATACGTCTTCGTGTGGCTCCTTCCCCTTCTAATTTCTTGACTTTTACAGTCTCCCCACACTTAATATCCTTTAGTCTGTTCATATCATTACCTCCCTATATTATTATTCTGCTTGCCATCTTTTTGTCTAATGCAACTCTAGTATCTTTTACATCTATTATTAAATTACCATCTATCTTAGAAATTATTTTAACATTTGTACCTACTACAAAACCTATACTATTTAAAAAAGTTCTTGTCTTGTCACTTCCTGAAATCTTCTTTATAACTACTTCTTCTCCTGTATTTGATAGTATCAATGGCATCATACAATATTCCTCCCCTTAAACTAATTTAAATTTATAAGCAATCGTTATCTCATATATAAATTACAATATTTTATCTTAAATTTTAAGCAGTTAAAATAATCACCTATTTTTTTCCTTCTTTTTACAATTCCTAATTTTGATTTAAGTCTATCACAATAGTATAAACTTTGCAAGTGATTATTGTATTCTTTTGATTTTTTTTCTCATTTGATTCAACCTATTAATAAATTCCATAAAATTTCATACAAAAATAAAGATGCTCTAATACAGTATATTTAACTATATTAAAGCATCTTCATTGTGTAAATGTTTTCACATTACTTATACATTCTTTTCTTCTTTTTTAAAAACTATTTTCTCAAATTCTTTTACTGGCATTGGTTTAGAAAATAAGTATCCCTGTACCATATCACATCCAATTTGCTTTAAAAAATCTAATTGCGAAATGGTTTCTACTCCTTCTGAGATTACTTTCATTTTTAACTCTTTTGCCATTCTAATGACATTAGATATAACAATTTTTTCATTATTACTCTCATCTTTTTCTGTAAAAAATGCTCTATCTAATTTTAATATGTCAACAGGCAATTCCTTTAGAAGATTAAGTGAAGAATATCCTGTTCCAAAATCATCCATAGAGATTACAAACCCATTTTCTTTTAGATGATTCATTGTATCAACTAAACCGTTTATATTATCTAATACTGCTGTTTCTGTTAGCTCTAATTCTATAAAATTTGTTGGTATTCTGTATTTATCTACTATTAGTCTAAATTTCTCAACAAAATTGCTATTTACAAAATGCATTCGAGATAAGTTAACAGATATAGGTACCACTTTCTGACCTTCATCTATCCATTCTCTAATCTTTTTACATACTTCCTCAAATACATAAAAATCAATATTTACAATAAAACCATTTCTCTCAAATACAGGGATAAATTCTATTGGTGGTATTAAACCTTTCTTTGGATTGTCCCAACGAACAAGTGCTTCAGCTCCTATGATTTGGTAATCTGAAAGACTGTATTTAGGCTGAAGATACACAATAAATTCTCCATTGTTAAGAGCATCTACCATTGTATTTTCAATTTCTTTTTCTTTTAGTATTTTCTTATGCATTTCATCATTATAAAAAGCAAATGAATTTTTATGACCACCTTTTATGGTCTTTCTTGCAGTATTTGCTCTGTCCATAATAGTGTTTATATCCCTATCATCTTTATTTATTTTGTATATACCACAATCTAAAATCAACTTATAGTAATGTATCTTCGGATTACTAAATATCTGAACTTTGTTATAAATACTATTCAGCCTTGTTTTGATATTTTCATCTGTCTTATATCTAATAAGAAGAACAAAGTGGTCAGCAGAAACTCTTGCAAAAATTTCATCCTCATGTAATTCACCTGTAACAGTATTTGATATATGTATTAAAGTACTATTACCCACATCATATCCAAACATATCATTTATATACTTGAATTTATCAACATCCATATAAAATAACACATATGATTCTGGACTATTTTTAGCAAATAGTTTCTCTGCATTTATTTTAAACTTTTCTATACTATCTGCTCCTGTTAATGTATCTGTATATGCAATTTTCTTTAGAGAATCCTCTTTCTTTTTCTTATTATAAATTATGTATTTGATGGCAATTAAAAATATAATACAAATACACATAACAATTTGTACTGAGTACTCTTTAAAAATGATACCAAATGGTACCTTATAAGGCTTATTAATAGTATTAGAATATATACTATCATTTAACTGTTCATCCGTAATTTTACCCATTGATTTATTTAAAATTGATATCAATATTGGATTAATTTTATTTGATACTCCTATACACATTCTATAATTAGTATCTAAAACAGATATAATAGATAAATTATTGCATTTTCCTTCCTTTAAAAGTTCATCAAACTGATAAGAACTAAGTACCATTAGACTTGCTTTTCCTTCATCTATAGCATCTAAACTATCTTCTATAGATTTATAAGAAGTTGTTTTTGCATTTTCAAAGCTTTTTTCTATATAAGAGTCAATAGACTTATAGCTATTTGTTAAAGCAATATTTAAATCACTATTGAGATTGGTTCCTAGCTTTCCAACCATAACTATTGGGATATTTATGTATGGATTTGTCAGTTTCATATTAAATCGTTTTTCTTTATCATCTTCATTAATTGAGCCACAAACCATATCTGCCTTTCCATTTTTGATGTAATTAAGACTCTCATTATAATTTTTAGTTTTAATATATTCAAATTCTATACCACATTTTTTTGATATAATTGACATTAAGTCAGAACTTATACCTTTAAATGAATTACTTTCTATATCATAATATTCAACAGGAGACCACTCAGAATCATATACCATAGTAAGCTTTGGATTGGTTTTAATAAAATTAATTTCTTGACGAGTAAATGCTATAGAATTAGTAACATCTCTTTTAAAATACTTTTTATATAATTCCATATCATAGTACATATCATTCATTTTTAATTCTTTTAAAGCATATTCTAATTCTTTTACTAAATCAGTTTTCTCTTTTGTAGTAGCTAAATAAAAAGGCTCCATTGAAAACTTACTAACTATTTTCATTCCTTTTGCATTTACAATACTTCCACAAACAAAAGCATCTGCTTTATTTTTATTAACAGACTCAATTAACTCATCGATAGAATTACAATATATATATTTCACTGAAAATTTATTTTCTTTTCTATACTTCTCAAATTCAACATTATGAAAACTTCCTTTTAGCACAGCTACCCTCATGCCATTAAAAGAATTTATATCTTCATAAAACATATTGTAGTTATTATCATTTGTATATAATGCACTATATTCATAACCTGAACTTATTTTAGGAAAATTAAATATTTTATTTCTTTCATCATTACTCTGCAAAGGTCCAAGTATATCTATCTCACCTTTTTTTAATCTATCTAAACATTCTTCCCAGGACCCTTTTACAAATTCATACTTCCATCCTGTATATTTTGAAATTTCTTTTAAATAATCATAACCATATCCTGTATAAGAATGTTCTTTGGATGAAGATATAATTCCATAATTATCACAATATCCAACTCGTATTTTTTTTGAATTTTCAGACTCATCAGCAAAGCATTGAACATTATTACACGATACAATAAGTAAAAATATCAAAGAAAGTACTAAGAAGTTCTTTTTAAATGCTTTCATATTTAAAAACCTCCAATTTGCCAACTTACTTTACCTTATTTAGTGTTTCAGTTGTAACTACTTTTATTGTAATGGTAAATATATCAAATTGCAATATTCTCATATAATATTCTTATTTAACCATAATAATTTTTTATTGTCTGTTTGAATATACCATCTTATAATAACACCTTAAAAATCATAAAAATATAATTAATACCATAATTATTATATCTCAAAAACTTAATAGTACTAAAATATAATAGCACTACTAATATTTTTAAATATCAATAGTGCCATAAGAAACTTTTCAAATTAATTAAATTTTTATATATTTTATAATAAGCTATATTATCATAAATATTTAGCTAGAAAACTTTTTTCTTTAAAGCTAAACACTTGTGTCTGAATATCAGAATAATTTTTTGAATATGTATCAATAAAACCATGATTTGCATCTAAAATCTCGATTTGAATATTTTGTTTTTTAGAAAGTTGACAATAAACAGAATCAACATCAAACGAGTCATGTTTTGCAAATACTAACAATATAGGGCATTTAGGAATTATATCCATATAATCTCTAATTCGAGAACCATAACAGCAAATTATACCATCACAAAGAGAATTTTCACTACATCTCCAGGCAATAGTTGCACCCACACTATATCCTACAACAAGTACATATTTGTATTCTGACTTTAAATCATTTATAAGCCCCTCTACCTTTTTATAAACATCAAATCCAATATTATCTATGAAAAAATCATATGCGTTAGAGGCTTCGGAATATGAAAATACTCTTTTTTTACCCAAAAGTTCGGGGCAAAATACATCAAAGCCATATTGATAATACTTTTGACAAATATCTTCTATAAATTTATTAGCTCCATAGATTTCATGTAACACAATAATAGCTACTTCACTTTTATGTATACGCTTTATCAGATTACCCACCTCCTATATAAAATAGTCAATATTTTTATACTTAGTTTAATGTAATCTTATTAGTATGTCAATTTACTCTTTATAAGTCTAACTTTCAACTTAAACTAATTTCTTATTTTATAAACTTAATTACTACTACGCTTAAAATTCTGCTCAATTTTTAAAATATACTAACTATAAACAACAAGTAAAGTAAAAAGAAAAAAAGTATCTCACTCATAATTTTTTAAAATTATAAATGAAATACTTTTAAATTCTATTTTATATTAAATTTATTTTCCAAAATATCTATTTAATAATCCTAAGAATGCTTTACCATGTCTAGCTTCATCTTTACACATTTCATGTACTGTATCATGTATAGCATCTAATCCTAATTCTTTAGCTTTTTTAGCTAATTTTAATTTCCCATCAGTTGCACCATACTCAGCATCAACTCTAACTCTTAAGTTCTCTTTTGTATCTGCAACTACAACTTCTCCAAGAAGTTCTGCAAATTTAGCAGCATGCTCAGCTTCTTCAAAAGCTATTCTCTTGTAAGCTTCTCCTACTTCTGGATAACCTTCTCTGTCAGCTTGTCTACTCATTGCTAAATACATTCCTACTTCTGTACATTCACCAACAAAGTTAGCTCTTAATCCTTCAATTACTTCTTCGTCTACACCTTGAGCTACACCTATTCTATGCTCATCAGCCCAATTTTTTTCGCCTTTCATTTCTTCAAATTTATCAGCTCCAACTTTACATACTGGACATTGTGCTGGTGCAGCATCCCCTTCATGTATATATCCACATACTGTACAAACAAATTTTTTCATAATTACTTTCCTCCTAATTTTATATATCAAATTAAATTTTTTATTTATCAAGTTAATTTATATATACCCGAGGCATATTCCTTTAAACAATTTTTTTAAAAGTTTTTTCTAAATACCTACTTTCCTTGTGTTAACAGTATGTTTCTATAATAACGACCTTTTAATTCTATTAATTCTTTATGATTTCCAGATTCTATAATTCTACCATTTTCTAAAACTATTATATTATCACAATTTGATATAGTGCTTAATCTATGAGCTATAATTATACTTGTCTTTCCAAAAGTCAAATTATTTATTGCATCTTGAATCTTAGCCTCTGTTGCTATATCTATATTGCTTGTAGCTTCATCTAAAATAAGTATAGGTGCATTTTTTAATATTGCTCTAGCAATACTTATTAATTGTTTTTGACCTTCACTTAAATCCTCACCCCTATCAGATAATACAGTATTATATCCTTCATACATTTTCGTTATAAATTTATGTGAATTTGCTATTTTACTAGCATATATGACCTCTTCATCAGTAGCCATTAAATTTCCATACCTTATATTTTCCATAACTGTATCATTAAATATATAACTTTCTTGTGGGACTACTCCAAAACAAGTTCTTAAATAATTTCTGTCAATAGAATATATATCTTCACTATCTAAAAATATACTTCCTTTATCTACTTGATAAAAATTTGTAATTAAATTTATAATTGTTGTTTTCCCACTACCAGTTTCCCCTATAATAGCATTTGATGTACCTGCCTTTATTCTTAAATTTATATTATCTAGAATTTTCTTTTTTGAATCATAGGAAAAACTTACATCCTTAAATTCCATTTCTCCGTTTACAAAAGAAGCATTTAAATTATCATTCTTATTATCATTAAACTTACTTTTAAATACACCATTTACTTCTTGTTCCTCTTTTTCATCTATAATTTCAAAAACTCTTTCACATCCTGCTATTGCTGAAAGTAATGTATTAAATAAGTTTGCCAATTCATTTAAGGGTCTTGTAAATTGTCTTACATAACTTAAAAAACTTGCTATAACTCCTATAGTTATAATATCCTTAGATGCCAAAACTCCACCTATAATACATATAGTCGCAAACCCTATGTTACTAATTACGTTCATAATAGGCATTAAAAGAGATGTATATATTTGCGATTTGAGTGAAATATTCAGTAGTCTATCATTAATTTCTCTAAAATCATTTACAGACTTTCTCTCATAATTAAAAGATTTTACTACATTTATATTGGATACCATTTCTTCAATATGAGAATTTAACTTCCCTAACTCAACTTGTTGTTGTTTAAAAAGGACTCTAGTCCTCTTTGCTATAAAATTACTTAGAAACATTACTATTGGTATTAATATAATACTACAAAATGTTAAAACTGGACTTAATATAAACATCATAATGAAAGTCATCAATATATTTAAAATTCCTGTAATTAATTGCACTAATGAATTTGAGATTCCTGTACTAATATTATCAACATCATTTGTTACCCTGCTCATAATATCTCCAGTAGAACTTTTATCAAAGAAGGTTATTGGCAGATTTTTAAATTTTAAAAACAAATTACTTCTCATCTCTTTAACTATACTTTGAGATAATCTAGCTGTACATATCCCCTTAGATAGTTTAACTGAGAATTCAATTATGTAAAATGATAATAATATAATTATACCTTTGAATAAAATGGAATTTGAATAAGTATCAATATTTATTATGTCAACTACTTTTCCAAGAGTATATGGTATTATAGTTGATATAACTGAGTCGATTATTACCAACAAAAAAATAAATCTAGTAATATTTTTGTCTTTTTTAAAGTACATAAAAACTCTTTTAAATGTTTTTTTAAAATCTTTAGGCTTCTCTTTTTTCTTTAATCTACTGACCTTTTGATTTTCAGTACCTAAATTCAATATACTTCCTCCTTAATTTACATCTTCATTTATTAAGTTCTGCAACTCAAAAATTTTTTTATAAATTGGAGAACTAACCAGTAAATCTTCATGTGTAGCAAATCCAACCACCTCTCCCTCATCTAAGACTAAAATTTTATCACAGTCAATTATAGAGCTAATCTTTTGTGAAATAGTTATAATGGTACATTTTTTATTTTCTTTGTTTCTTAAATTATTTATATAATCTTTTATATTCTTTCTTATAGTTGTCTCTGTATTAATATCCATTGCACTAAAACAATCATCAAGAATTAATATTTGTGGTTTTTTTGCTATAGCTCTAGCTATTGTAATTCTTTGTCTTTGTCCTCCTGATAAGTTTTTACCCCTTTGAAATAAAACTTCATCATAAGAATTTTCAAGTTTTGTTATAAATTGATTTGCATTTGCTAACTCACACGAATTTATAACATCTTTTTTACTTATATCCTCATTTCCCATAGTTATATTTTCTAGTATACTTTTACCAAACACACTACTATTTTGAAATACTACACCTATTTTTTCCCTTAAACTTTCTTCAGAAATACTGTATATACTATTTCCTCCAATCTTAATATCTCCTCTATCAACTATATATAATTTTTGAATTAAATTTATCAAAGAAGTCTTTCCTGAACCAGTTTGACCAATTACACCAATGTTTTGACCTTCTTCTATTTTAAAAGATATGTTTTTTAATATTTTCTCATCTGTATTTTTATTATATGAAAAATAAACATTTTCAAAAACCATATCCCCACTTGTAAATTTAATTTTCTTTTCTTCAATATTTAAGTTAACATTTTTCTCAATTATTTCTTCATTATCATCAAGTAAAACTTCACTTACTCTTTCATATGAAGCTTTTGCTCTAACAAAAACATTAAAAACATGAGAAATCATTATAAGTGATGTTAATATCCTAGTCATATAATTTACATAAGCAACTATAATTCCAATTTTAATTTCTCCTGAATAAACTAAATGTCTTCCAATTAATAATATTATTATTATGGAAACATTAATAATTATTGTAATTGTAGGTCTAAAAAATGACATCATTGTCGTAGCTTTTCTACTATTTTTGAAAAGCTCCTCGTTTAGCTTTTCAAAACTTTCACTTTCATAATCGTATCTGCAAAATAATTTAACTACTTTTATACCACCTAGAAACTGTCTTAATTTTGAATTTATTTTATCTGTGCTTTCTTGTACATTCTTAAACAGTCTATATCCAATCTTCATATTTAGTAATATTATAATAAATATAATTAAAACTGCAACTAAGATAATTATTGACATCTTCAAGTTTAGTTTTATGGCTATAATTAAACTTCCTATACACATAATTGGTGATTTTATAAAAACTCTCATCATTCCATGGACGAATTGTTGTATTTGATTAATATCATTAGTGATTCTTGTTATTAATGAAGCTCTACCAAATTTATCTATTTGTTTTAATGAATATGTATTTATCTTTTCAAACACATCCTGTCTCAAATCGTAAGAAAAACATTGAGAAACTCTTGCTGAGACTATACTTCTTATTATTGAAAATATTGCACCTAAAAAGGTTATACCTATCATTAAAGCCCCTGTTGATAATATGTAATCTAAATTCTTATTTGAAACTCCTATATCGATTATTTTTGCCATTATGGTTGGTTGAGCTAAATCACAAAAAGCTTCCAGTGTCAAAAAAAATACTGCTGTCAGAAATAATGCTATATATTTTTTTATGTATTTTTTAAAATACCTCATTTAATCATCCCTTCATAGAATTTTCTCATTATAAAAAGTATATCATAATGACTAATTTAATTGATTATATCAATTATAAATATTTGTTTTATTATTAATTTTTATACTATAATATTTTATAAATTATTTGTTTTTATTTCCTATATTTATATATATTTATAGCATACTATTATATATAATATATATGTATTAAAATTAAGACAAAACTTTAACTTTACTATTTGTGTAAAAAGTAATATAATTTAAAATTGATTATAAATCTAACTTTTTCTCTATCAAAATATTTTAGGAGGTGAGACATTTGAAAAAAACTAATAGTTTAAAAGAAATTTTAAACTGGAATAATATCAAGAATTTAAAACCTTCAAATGGTTTAAAAAATATATTAGAAATTTTTAAAAATGACCTAAAAGATATACGTGGAAATTATGCAGTGCTTGTAATAGTTGTAGGACTTGCTTTTTTACCTTCTTTGTACGCTTGGTTCAACATAAAGGCATCTTGGGACCCTTATGGCAGTACTGCTAATATGCTTGTAGCAGTAACAAACGAAGATAAAGGAAATGAAATCGCAGGTCAGAAGATTAATGTAGGAGACCAATTAATCGAACAACTTAAGGATAATAAAAGTTTAGGTTGGCAGTTTGTAGATGAAAAAACCGCTCTTGAAGGTGTTAAAAAAGGTACTTATTATGCATCACTTAAAATTCCAAAGAATTTTACAAAAGATTTAACATCACTAATTACAGATGATGTCAAAAAAGGTGAAATTATTTATACAGTAAATGAAAAAATAAATGCAGTTGCACCAAAGATTACTGACAAAGGTGCTTCTACAATACAGTTGCAAGTTAATCAAACAATCATAAAAACAGTAAGTGAAATTGTTCTTGGTATATCAAATGGGGTTGGTGCAGGAATTGAGCATAGTCTTCCAAAATTAACGAAGGTTGAAAGTTCTCTTATCGATCTTCAAAATAGGTTTGACCATATAAATAAGACTGTTGATTTAGCCTCTGATGCTACTTCAAAGTTGTCTGATACAGTTAAAGATATTAAATCGGATTTACCTACTATTAAAAAGACTTTAAATGATACAAAATTATTATCAAATGATTTAAAGAAATTCTTAGAGGATACAAATAACAATTTAGATGAACTTTCTCCTCTTATAAAATCTGATTTAAATTTAATGGTTGACCTTTCATCTTCTGCTTCTTCTCTTACATTAAATTTAATTGATGCAGTAAATAGTGGAAGTGAAGATGTACCTAAGCTGATAGATAATTTATCAGAAAAGCTTTCTAATTTACAATCTTTAAATGATACATTAGAAGACTTTTTAACTAAATTAAATCAGCTTACATCAAATCATAGATTGGATGATGTAATAGATAACCTAGAAGACTCTAACAATAAAATAGATTCTTCTATATCAACATTGAATGATATTAAAAACAAGGTTATATCTGGGCAACAACCATCTATAAGTGCATTAAATAATGTTTTAAGTTTATCAAATGGTATTGGAAGAATTAATTTAAATATTTTAAATAATTTTGATTCAAAAATATCAAAACCTATAAATAGCGTATTTTCAAACAGTATAAAAGTAGCAAATGATATAATCACTGTTTTAGACAAGGCAGAAGCAAAACTTCCAAAAGTTGAAGAAATACTGACTACTTCTCTAAGTCTTTCAGGAAATGCACAGGAAAGTATATCATTAATAAGAGAAAAACTGCCTCTAGCAAAAGGAATGTTAGATGACTTGATTGATACTTTAAGTAAGATTAGTAATGGCGAAGATATGAAAAAATTAGTTAGCTTACTTGAAAGTGATATATTGACGAAATCTAATTTCTTAAAGGAACCTGTTGAAGTGAAAACAGAAAAATTATATCCAATTGAAAATTATGGTTCTGCAATGACACCATTTTATAGTGTTCTTTCTACATGGGTAGGCATATTACTTCTTTCAGCATTATTATCTACATCTGTACATGGAAACTATAAGCCATATGAAATTTATTTTGGAAGAGGTCTTACTTTTTTAAGTATCGCTCTCATTCAAGGCTTCATAATTGGAACTGGAGATATATTATTATTAGGAGTAACAGCAAAACATCCAATTTTATTGATACTTCTGCTTATGTTTACTAGCATGGTATTTAACTTTATTGTTTATTCTTTAGTTTCTGTATTTGGAAATGTAGGAAAAGCAATTGCAATAGTACTATTAGTAGTTCAGATTGGTTCTTCTGGTGGTACATTCCCTATACAGGTTACACCTACATTTTTCCAAAGAATAAACCCTATAATGCCATTTACCTATGCAATAGGTGCTACAAGGGAAGCAGTAGGTGGTATATATGCTCCAAACTTAACTAAAGATATATTAGTTCTATTGCTATTTATGATTCTGTCTATTTGTTTAAATGTACTTCTAAAAGGACCTATAAACAGAATTATAAAACCATTCAATGATAAATTTGGTGATAGTAATTTAACTGGTCATTAAAAAATCAATTCTGTATTTAAATATATTTTTTAAAATAGTACTTAATATTTACATTAAAAGGTAGTAACTCCTCAGTTACTACCTTTTTAACTTCAAAACTAAAATTTATTACATAATATAAATGACTGATATTCATTCATTGACTTTCAAAATTCCTTATGTTATTATGTACTTGAAATTATAAGGAGGATACTATATGGCACGTATTACTAAAGAACCAAGTGAACGTAAACAAGAAATTTTAGATACTGCAATAAAATTATTTTATGAAAATGGATATGAGAAAACTTCTATAACTGATATTGCAAAACATATGAATGTTGCACAAGGGTTATGTTATCGTTACTTTACATCAAAAGAATGCCTATTTGATAGTGCTATAGACTACTATGCACAGACTCTAGTAGACAAAATGTCTACTATTATAGGCAATACAGATAAAACATTAAAACAAATTATTGAAGAAGTACCTACGTTTATTGATATTGAAACTGATGATAACCTTTACTATAAAGTATGCCATGGAGAAAAGAGCAAAAAAATTCATGACCAATTATCTTTAAAAATTTGTGAAAAACTTGTTCCTATTGTAAAAAAACAACTTCAACTAGCTAACATACGAGGAGAAATTAATGTTCCTGATACTGACACAGCAGCTTACTTTTGTGTATACGGTCAACAAGGCATATTACTACGTAAAGATATTTCCAATAATGAAAAGACGGAAAAAATTCGTTCTTTTCTAAATTATATTATGAACATATAGGTATATCCCTGCTTAATAAACAGGGATATACTCAGTATTCAATGTAACTTACATGATTTAATTAAGATAATCAATTATTCCTGAGCTTAAATTATACAGATGCTCAAAACCTTCCTCAGCCAATAAATTGCATGCAGTAAGACTTCTATGACCACTTCTGCAATAAACCACTACTTTTTTACCTTTATATTCATAAATTTCATCTATATTATTAATTAACTCTTGTAAAGATATATTTATAGCATTTTCTATTTTACATTCTCTAAATTCATCTTTAGTTCTTACATCTAATAATAAAATATCTTTTTCATCTTTCATCATTTCTTTAAGTTGTTTCTTATTTATATTCTTGTACATATGTCTGAGATTCCTCCATTTTATTTTTATATGTTACTTATACCCTTTATTCTTAATACAGCAACAAATATTCTTTTTTATTTTTGTCAGCTATGCAAAAAGGTATACTTATTAAAAACTTTTTTATTAATAATAATCTGTTGATTAAAATAATTAAGAATGTTATGCTAATTATAAATTATTAAAAGGGAAAAGAGGTAGTTTAATATGTTTAAGCAAAGGCTCTCTAAATTATTATCTAGTACATTAGTATTGAGTATGTTATTTACTGCTGCTCCAAATATTACTTTTGCTGATAGTAATGTAAAAGATAACTCGGAGAAATATCAAAGTTCTGACATAAAGCTAAATGATTATAGCAAAAACTCAGAATCTTATCCAAAAACTAAAGCTCTTGCTAAAGAGAAAATTAAAACTTTATTATCTAAGTATGGAATTGAAAATGCTCAATATGCTTTGATTGATAATGGTAAAATTGAGATTTCTGGTAATGGTGGAGTCTACAGTAGACAAGATAATAAAAATTTAACTAAGGATAATATGTATAATATTGCATCTATCAGTAAAATATTTACTACTACTGCTGTTATGAAGTTGGTAGAAGAGGGAAAAGTAAAATTAGATACTCCTGTTGTAAATTATATACCTGAGTTTAAAATGGCTGATGAGAGATACAAGGAAATCACTCCAAGAATGTTATTAAACCACTCATCAGGATTAATGGGAAGTTCTTTAAAAAATGCTCTTTTATTGGGAGACAATGATTCTTATGGTCACGATAGTTTCCTAGAAGAATTAAAGAAACAAAGATTAAAAGCTAAACCAGGAGCTTTTTCTGTCTATTGTAATGATGGATTTACTTTAGCTGAAATTTTAGTGGAAAAAGTATCTGGTATGCCATTTACTAATTTTATCGATAAGTACATAAGCAGTCCACTTAATTTACAAAATACAAAAACTCCAGAAGATAGTTTTGATAGCTCAAGACTTGCAAAAGCCTATGTACCTTATTTTGAAGATGCTGTACCACAAGATAATTTTAATACTATAGGTGCTGGTGGTTTATATTCAAGTGCAGAAAATCTATGTACATTTGCACAAACATTTATGAAAAACTCAAATGGTATTCTTTCACCTTCTTCAGTAAAAGCTATGGAAAACAAAGAATATCTAAATGGTCTATGGCCTGAGGGAGAAGATTCTATACTTGGATATGGCTTAGGATGGGATTGTGTCAATACTTATCCATTTAATCAATATAACTTAAAGGCTCTTACAAAAGGTGGAGACTCTTTACTATTCCACAGTAATCTTACAGTGCTTCCAGATGAAAATATGGCAGTTGCAGTTGTTTCTTCTGGCGGAAGTAGTCAACTTAATGAAATAATTGGGCAAGAACTTTTACTATCTGCTCTAAAAGAAAAAGGTAAAATTAAAGAAATAAAACCTGATAAAACATTCAGTAAACCACAACAAGTTAAAATGCCAAGTTATTTAAAAGAAAACAGTGGTCTTTACGCTTCTTCAAATATGATAAAAATTGATGTTAATGATAATGGTACTTTAACAGTGTCTTCTCCTTATCTAGAAAATGGACCTGAAGATAAGTATGTATACATAGGTCAAGATAGATTTGTATCTGAAAAAGGTAATAGCTGCTTAAAATTTGTAAAAGAAAAAAATAACATTACATATTTAAATATGAGCTCTTACGATGATGTTCCTGGATTGGGTCAAACAGCAAGTTTGTATTATGTAGCTCAAAAAGTAGATAATAATGATATATCAGATAGTGTCAAAGAAGCATGGAAAAAAAGAAATGATAAAGGTTACTATATAGTAGATGAAAAATATACTTCTCAACACTATATGTTTGGTTCTGTAAAGGCAGTTCTTGGCCTTTCTGATGGAACTCCTGGTTATATAGCTAATACTAAAATAGCAGATGAAAATAACTCAAATGCTTTTATAGAAATACCTGGTGTGATGGGACGTGACTTAGCTGATATTAAACTTCATAAAGAAAATGGCACAGAGTATTTAACTTTTGCCACACAGACATATGTTAGTGAAGATTCTATAACTAATTTACCATCAGAAAAATCTTTTACATGTGAGTTAGCATCTAATGGCTATGCAAAATGGTATAAAATTGGTGACGATATAGCAAACAAAAAAATAGAAGTTAATCTTCCTCAAAATTCATCTTTTGCTGTTTATGATGCTAAAGGAGTTCCTGTAAACTATTCTTTAATTACAAAGAATAATAGAGTTAGATTGCCAAAAGGTGGCGTAATTGTTTTCTCAGGAAGTCCAAATGCTAAATTTGAAGTTGCGTATCAAGATGAAGTAAATGCAAGTGCACTTACAGGAACTGATAGATATGAAACTTCTATTAAAATAAGTCAAGCAGGTTGGGAAGATGCTGAAAATGCAGTTTTAATAAATGACTCAGCAATTGCAGATGCTTTAGCTGCAACACCATTTGCATATAAGAAAAATGCTCCTATATTATTAACTGGAAGCTCTCAAATAAATGAAAAAACTTTAGCTGAATTGAAGAGATTAAAAGTTAAAAATGTATATGTAGTTGGTGGAGAAGCTTCTGTAAATGAAAAGTCCCTAGATACTATAAAATCAAATAATATTTCTGTATCTAGAATTTCAGGAAATGATAGATATCAAACTTCTATGAACATTGCTAAGGAATTAAATAATATTAGCAACATATCAAAGATTTCAGTAGTTAATGGTGAAAAAGGATTAGCTGATGCAGTAAGCATTGGAGCCGTATCAGCTCAAAATGATATGCCTATAATACTTACTAATGAAAATAGTAATATAGATGAAATAAACAATTTATTTAAAAACAAAAAAATTGATAAGTCTTATGTAATTGGTGGAGAATACACAGTTTCTAAAAATATAGAAAATAAACTTCAAAATCCACAAAGAATATCTGGTAGCACTAGAAATGAAACTAATGCAAAAGTAATAAAAGAATTTTATAAAGATACTAAGATAGACAACTTATACGTTGCTAAAAACGGAATCAATAAACAAGATGATTTAATAGATGGATTATCTGTTGGAGTTTTAGCTGGAAAAACTAAGTCTCCTGTAATATTAGTAGGAAATTTATTAGATTATAATCAAAAAGAACTATTTAAAACTATGAGATTTAAATCTGTAACACAAATTGGTGGAAATGGAAATGAGAATTCATTTAAACAAATAAAAGAAATAGCTTAACATATTAAAATGGGATATATTTAAGTAATATTACTTAAATATATCCCTATTTTATCTATTTGTCATTCATACTTAATAATTTATCTAAATACACTGACTTTAATTGCTTACTAGCCAAAACTTTTTTAGCTGGCTCAAGTTTTAATATAGCTGATAGTATAGCTCCCATCGCTCTATGACTTGCTAGGGCATTATTATCAAAAATTAGATTTTGTAACTGTCCTTTTTCAATTGCCATTAGAACTGCTCTATGTACTGAGTTTGCTGGAGTTATTATCTTTTCATCTCTCTTTAATAACATAATACTATTTTTATGACAATTTCTAACACAAACTCCACAACCTAGGCATCTATCCTCATCAATTTTTATATATTCTTTGTCATTTTCCTTGACCTTGCTTATTGCATCTATAGGACATGAAGTTATGCACTTTCCACATTTTACACAACTTTCATGGTTTATATTGGGTATAAAACTAGTTGTCTGTACTGGATGAAGATTTCCAAACCTCTTAGCTGCTACTAATGCCTCACAACAACAGCCACAGCAATTGCATATAAATGTAACTCCTTTTCTAACATTTTCTCCACATTGAACTAAGTTATGCTCATATGCTTGATGAAGTAATTCTTTACACTCTATCTTATCTACTCGTCTTGCAAACTTATTATTTATTAAAGAATTTGCTACATTATCAAATGTCATACATATATCCATAGGAGCATCACAAGCTTTGCCAACATGCTGCATTCTATGTCTACAGTAACACATACTTACACCTATATGAGTCGATTCATCGATTATATGAGTAGCTCTTTCGTAATCTAAAATACTAACTTCATTATCATTAGTCAAAACTTCCTCTTGAACATACACTCTTCCAAGCTTTGTTTCTGTTGAATAAAATAAATCTTTAATAAAATCTTCCTCTACATTCATATATTGATAGTAAAGTTCTGCTAAAAGTTTTTGGTCTATATCATGTCTTGTTCTCATCATAGCAAACTCAAAAAAGCCAGCCATTGGAGGAGGCATTATATATTTTTTCCCTTTATTATCTTCTATATCTAGTATCAGAGCCTTACTTGCAAGTTTGTCTAATACTCTATATGCTTCACTTTCACTTATACTCCATATTTTAGCTGCTGTTTTTACTCTAAAAGGCTTTATTGGAAGCTGAGCTACTAATTTAGCTTCTTGTTCTGTATATAATACATTTAGTATTTTGTATAATGTATCTGATGGCGGAGCACCTTGTGGAAACTTGTTTATTCTTTCCTCTAAATTTTTATACATATTCTTCGCAGTTATATGAGAAATAGTAATCACCTTCTTTTTCTTTTGTTTTCCAATAAAATCAAATATTTATACTTATTTATAAATACTTTATCTAAATCCTTACTTTATATAATACCAATTCTTTCTAAATAATTAAATACCTCTAGTAATTTATTTATTAGATTTCTTATATAAATAAAAATCGTTTAATTAGTATAATAATATTTTATACCAATTAAACGATTTTAATAATATTTTATATATTTAAAGATTACTTTTACATTTAGATACTTTCTCTTCTTATATTATCTATTATATTTTCTTTGTTCAATTTACTCATTGGTATATAAGCTGCTATAAAGGTTATTATAAAAACACTTACTATACATATAGCTATTGCTACCCATGGTATGATAGGAGAAAACTCAATTACACCTGAAATAAGTTTATTCATAACTAGAGTCATTCCAACACCAATTGGTATCCCAAACATTAAGGACAATATACCATAAATAAAACTTTCTAAATATATCATTTTTCTAAATCCATTAGGAGTAACTCCTATAGATTGTATTATAGCAAGTTCTCTTTTTCTTAGGTTTATACTTGTACTTACTGTATTTAGTATATTTGTAACACTTACTAAAGATATCACTACTATAAAACCATATACAAATATTTTTACAACTTTTAAATTTTGTTTTTCTTCTTCACCTCCTGCACTTTCATCGTAGAAGTTAAAATTATTTTTATCAGCTAAAGATTCTACTTTCTTCTTAGTCTTAACATCTCCTCCTGAATCAATAAATATAAGGCTTCTATTTAATTTTAAACCTAAATTTTTAGCAACTTCATCATAAGTTATAAATTGCAATCCCATATTTTGATAACCCATTCCTAGACGTTCTTCATCAGTTAGTGCAAGAATTTTAATCTTCATTTTTTTACTTGAACCATTATCATCAAGATATTCACAATTTACTGTATCCCCAACTTTGTAATTAGTTAACTCTACTATACCTTTCTTACCACTGGATTCAAAGTAACTTTTTCTAACTAATATCACACCATTTTCTTTAATTGCTTTTTCCTTATCAAAAGAACCTTTTATTAAATTATTTGTTTTATTTTTTATTGCAAACTCTCCTGGAAATCTTAATTCATTATTGATAAATTCGTATTCATAACTATCTCCACTCTTATGCTGTTCACAATACTCCTTAATTAAATTTTCATTAGACTTATTTATTTTATTTTCACTTACTCTTATAGACATATACTGACCTGTTGCTAATTCAAAGTTTTTTATTTCATGAATATCCTGTAGTTTACTTATAACCTCATCAATAGGTTTAGCTGTACCCTTTGCAGTTAAATGTAAATCATAGTTTTTTTGAGAATTTCTAATTTCTTCACTTTTTAGTAAAAGTAACGTAAATCCACTAAAAGATACAAATATTATTATGCTTATCATTAAAGAAAAAAGAGTCACTATGAATTTTTTTCTATTTCTTCTCATATTTTTATATGCCAGTACTCCTTCTGTCTTAAAAATCATTTTAATAAGCTTTGAGTCTTTAATTTTTCTCACCTTATATTCTCCACTGTTTTTAATTATATCAAGTGGAGAAACGTTGGATGCTGCTATTGCAGGTAATAGAATTGATATAAATATTGTAAATAAAACTATTATTATACTAGCAATAATTATTATTGGATTATACACTATTTGTAAACTCATCTGTGTAACAATCGATTCTGTAAAATACTTATTTATAGTTTTAAATAATAAGTCTATAGCTATTGTTCCAGATATTAGTCCTATTGGTATTCCAATCAAACTAATTATAATGCCTTCTATAAAAACTAACTTTTTAATTTGACTAGATGTAGCACCTATAGAATTTAATATTCCAAACTGTTTTTTTCGCTCAGTTATAGAAATACTAAAAGAATTATATACTGTAGCAATCGTACATATAATTACTAAGATAGTTACTAGTGCAATTATAGATTTTACAGAACTATTTATATTTTCATACTTGCTGGCACCTTGTAATCTTAATAAATGTTCATTGTATTTTACCATATCAGAAATTGATTCTTCATCTTTATTTGGATATATGGTTTTGCTTATTTTTTTACTTATTTTATACACATCTTTAGGATTTTTTACTGTCACTGAGATATTCATTGTTTCATTGTAATCAACTATAGGATTAAAGTAAGTTATAGCAGTTGTAATTTCATCATAAATCTCAAAAGGCTTTTTAATTATACCAACCAGTTTGAAAGTTCTATCCTTTTCATTTGCTATATAATCACCCTCATGAAATACCAAGTTATCAATCTTTTTATTATTTGAGTCAAACATATCTCCTACTTTTAAGGTTATTTTGTCTCCTATTTTTAATTTATCATCCATAAGATTAATAACATTCTCACTTAGAACAATTTCTCCAACCTTAGATGGCAATCTACCTTCTTTTATAGAAATTTGATACCCCTCCATGGCATTTTTATCATACTGTTTTATACTTAATATACCCTTCTCACTATTTTCCAATTTAGAATATCCAATTTGCTTAGTAAATGCATGTTTTTCTATTTCAGCTGATTTTGTCACATATTCCATATTCTTTTTGTTTACATCACGGAATGTAATATGAAAACTTCCATCAGTCTTTATAGTTTCTCTTACTTGATAATCCATAAAACTTTCAAATATATTTCCTATACCACAGATTAAAGCTGTTGAAAGTATTATCCCAATTATAGTTACAATAGTTCTTCTTTTATTTTGTTTTAAATATCTAATAGTTAGCGATGTATATAAATTCATCTACATCACCTCATCACTTTTTATAATTCCATCTTCTATACCTATAATTCTGTCGGCCTGAAGTGCTATATCTTTGTCATGAGTTATCATTATTAGAGTCTGATTGTATTTCTTTACTGATAGTTTTAATAATTCTAGTATTTCTTTTGAATTTTTACTATCTAAATTACCTGTTGGTTCATCTGCTAATACTATAGAAGGTCTATTAATCAAAGCACGTCCTATAGAAGTTCTTTGTTGCTGACCCCCTGATAACTGGTTTGGAAGATGATTTTCTCTATCATTTAGACCTAATGTTTTCATCAAATCATTTAAATATTCTTTGTCAATATCTCTATTATCAAGTTCTGCTGGAAGCAATATGTTTTCCTTTACTGTTAAGACTGGAATTAAGTTATAAAATTGATATATAAGACCTATATTTCTTCTTCTAAATATTGCTAAATCCTTGATTTTTAAATTATATATATCCACATCATTTATATAAACTTTACCACTAGTAGGTCTATCAACACCTCCTAGCAAATGTAATAATGTACTTTTACCACTTCCACTTGGACCTGTTATTGCTATAAACTCACCTTTTTCAATTGATAAGTTTACATTTTTTATAGCATCAACTTTTGTTTCATTTTTACCATAACTTTTAGTTAGATTTTCCACTCTTAAAATTTCCATGGCTACCTCCAATATTTATATTCTATACTTCATATATTAGACTTTAGCTATTACTATAAAGTGAATTAAATATTACAGATTAGTCACTATTATCATCATACATTTTATGAAATACTATATGAAATTCTGTCCCTTTGTCTTTTTCACTATTTACATAGATATCTCCATTTTGGCTTTCTATTATGGATTTTGACATTGCAAGACCTATACCTACACTATCCTCTTTTGAACTACTTCTTCCTCTATAAAATCGCTTAAATATATGTGGTATATCTTTTTTATCTATTCCCTCACCATCATCTTTTATTATTAGTTCAGAAAATAATGGATTTTCTTTATATGCCATAATTATATTTCCAAATTCAGGAGTATGTTCTATACAATTTTTAATTATATTCACTAATGCTTCCACAGACCAATCAATATCTCCAATATATGATACATTATCATTTCCTTCTATAGTTAATTTTTGATTTTTAATTTCCATAGGTATTTTCATTGGTTGCATTGCTCTATGTATAAGTTCACTAAATTTTATCTTATCTTTTCTAAACTTTATCACTTTCGCTTCTACTTTTGATAATTTAAGCATACTTTTAATCAGCCAATCCATCCTATTTAATTGATTCTTTATCTTATCCAAAAAATCAATTTTTACTTCATATGCTACATCATTATATAACAAGTCATTCAACATTATTAAAGAAGTCATAGGTGTTTTTAGTTGATGTGATATATCAGAAATTGTGTTATTTAAAAATATTTTTTCTGATTTCAAAAGTTCTACCTTTTCATTAAGAATTGTTGTCATCTTTAATAGTTCAGTTTTTAAAAGACCTACCTGACCCTCTTGATTTTTATTTTTCATATTAAATGATTTTCCTTCTGAACTATAGTAAACATACTTAGTCATATCTGATAAATCATTGTACATTACTTTAAAATAACTAACAATCAATATAAATATTAAAATAAATATTATACATACTAAAATTATATTTGTTTTTATAGTGTCTAAAACTAACTTAGAAATTATAGGCTCAGAGTTTATTTTAATAGATTTATCATAATTATACTTACTTAATATTTTTTCACCATAGTCTATATTTCTCATAGACTTTCCTTGAGTTATTATATCTACTATCTCTCTTTCTAAACTTGGATATTTGCTAGACAGTGTTCCTATTATGGCTTGATTATTTTTTACAATCATACCTTTAGTTATATTCATATTGATTATGCTAAATCCAATAGATATGATAATAGCAACAAACATCAAAACAATATACTTACTTAAAAACCTCTTCACTTCTGGATTATATAGAAACATTATTTTCACTTCCTATCCATTTATAACCAAGACCTCTTACAGTTTCTATATAAATTGGCTCACATAGGTCATCACCTATTTTTTCTCTAAGCCTTTTTATATAAACAGTCAGAGTATTATCATTTACAAAATCATAAGTTACATCCCAAAGTTTTTCCAATATTTGAGTTCTACTTAAAACGGTATTTTTGTTCTGTATAAGAATTAGAAGAAGCTTATATTCAGCTGATGTTAGAAATATTTCTTTTTCATTTTTATATACTCTAGCTTCTAATGTATATATATTTAAATCCCCAAATCTTAGTATTTTTTTAGCTTCTTCTAAAGTATTTCCTTTTCTTCTTAAAACAGCTTTTATTCTAGATATTAGTTCTCTAATTCTAAAAGGCTTTGTTATATAATCATCTCCACCCATATCAAGCCCCATTACAATGTTTACTTCTTCATCACAAGCAGTCAAGAATATTATAGGAATTTGAGAGAATTTTCTTGTATATTGACACAATTCATAACCAGTTCCATCTGGTAATGTTACATCCAAAAGTATCATTCCATATTCATTAGAAGAAATCATTTCTTTTCCGTTTAATAAATCCTTTGCTATATCTACACTAAATCCTTCTTGCTCTAAAGCATACTTTATTCCAAAAGATATAGTACTATCATCTTCAACTATTAACAACTTTAACATAACCATTTCCTTTCTTTCTATTTTGACTTTAAATTATTTACCTATACAGTTTTTATTATACACAAATACCTTATATACTGAAATATATCTAAAATTACAAAATAGTCACAAAGAATTATTAAAGTTTACAAAAACAAAAATGCAAGTTGTAACTTAACTATCAGAAAAATAATACTAATTTCTTCAAGTTAAGTTACAACTCACAATTTAGAAACTTTATGCTAAATAATCTAATATAACTATTTATTTAACTATTTAGAATGTAATCTATTCTTCATCATACTTTTTGTATTCTTCTTCTTTGTAAATATTGTCTTTTTTATCATCTTCGTGTACATCAATATCATTCTTTACATCTTTAACACTATTTACATATTGCATCATTTCTTCTTGAGAAACATGTGGACAATTTTCACAGTTTATTCTTCTTGAATTAAATTCTTTTACCTTTTTTTTTAATTCTTCATATTCATAATCCTGTTTTTTATCTCTACAGTCACAGTCATAATCAAATTCGTCATACATATAGTCATCATAGTTACTATTCCCATGATAATTTGCATCAATCATTCGAGAACTAGATTTACGATTTTTTACCATCTTATATACAGCATATGCACCCACACCTGTAAGAACTGCTCCTGTAAACATCATTGGTTTACTCATTCCATCATCTTTTTTATGCATTTGTCTTTTAATTAAATATGTTAACATATTTTTTCTCCTTTCTAATTTTTATTTCTATCTACAGATAGTATCTGTATTATTTTGATAAAAATTATGTTATTTTTAAATTACAATTTTTACAAAATATAAATTTATATTTTTTGTTTGATATTATTTTTTGTGTTATACTATATGTATAACAATCATTCTCATTTATAAAGCATAATGGAGGTTTTTTATGGTTCTAAATTTAGATTTTAATAGTGATAAATCTATTTATGTACAAATTAAAGAAGAAATAACTAAAGCTATAGCCTCAGGAGAATTGAAAATAAACGAATCACTTCCATCTGTGAGAAGTATGGCTGAAAACATTGGTGTAAATTTACATACAGTGAATAAATCTTATAATGAACTAAAAGAAGAGGGCTTCTTAAATATTGATAGAAGAAAAGGTGCTATTGTTGCTAAACTACCAATGAAAGTAGACAATTCAACTCTTCAAAAAAATAAGCTGGACTTAGAACTTCTAGTGGCAAAATCTTATTTATCAGGTATCAGCAAAGAAGAATTTTTATCACTAAGTTCAAATTTATTTGACAAATATGAGGTGAAATACTATGAGTAAGATTGAGTGTCTATTTACAATATTTCCAATTTTAATTTTGATGTATGCTACATTTTATTTTATGCCATATTTAATAGGCAAGAAACATATTTATGGAGTTTCTATAGACCAAGAACACAAAAATTATACTAACTTTATAATGCTGGATAAGAAGTTTAAAAAACTTTTATCTTTAGGTTTTATTATAGACTTTATATTAGTTTTTATCCTAGTTATTACATCTGACAAATTAGAACTTTCCTATTTTATTGGTGTAACTGGATTTTTATTATATGAAAGTCTATTGTATATTCATACTCATAAAAAAGCTAAAAAGTTTAAATCAGAAATTTATTCTACAGAAGGTCATATAGATATAGATTCAAAGTTACTAGTAGATATGGATTTCTTAAATAAAAAAAATAAAATAATAAAGAGGTTTAAAATATTATATTTAATACCAATACTACTTGCTTTTGGAATGAGTATTTTTATAGTATTTAATTATAATCAACTGCCAGACTTAATTGCTATCAATTGGACTTTAAATGGAACTCCTAATTCTTTTATGGAAAAATCATATTTTAATGTTTTTAAATTAATAGGTACTGCATTCTGTTTAATCATTTTATTATATATAACTTCCATTGGTTCTATAAAGTCAAGAATTAAAATAGATTCAAATAGAATTGAAGAAAGTAGAACTGAAAACATTAAATATCTAAACAAAATTGGTTATTTATTTTTGATATTGATGATTTTAATGACAATACAACTTTTCACTGCTTTTTTATCAATAAAAACAAATTTATCAACTGCTATGACTATAGCAACATTTTTAGTTATAATTTATTTAATAGTGACATATATTAAGTCTCCAAATTTAAAGTCTAACTCATCTTACTCTCCAGAAGATGACGAAAAACATTGGATGGCAGGCATTATATATAATAATCCAAACGACCCATCACTAATGGTTGATAAGAGATTTGGTATTGGGTATACTATAAATTTTGGAAATCCTATTGGAAAGATAATATATATTGCTATAGCTTTACTTTTAATTTTTTCATTGTTTAGCCTAATAAAATCTCTTTTACTTTAAATACCATAAAAGGTATCTTACTTGTATTATTGGGTATTATATTTTGTAGGATAAGAAATATTTCATATCATCATTGAAATATAGTATTTATATTTTACTAGAAATGGAGATTTGCACAATGTTGTCAAAAGCTGAAATCAAATACTTTAATGAATGTACTTCTGAAATACTTTCTTCAGAACAAGTACAACTTATGAGAACATTTCCTCATCATGGCAATGTTTCATGTCTTGAACATAGTTTATCAGTAGCATATTATAGTTATCTATTATGTAAAAAGTTGCATTTAAATGTTGATATTCAAAGTGTTATTAGAGGAGCTTTATTACACGACTTTTTCCTTTATGACTGGCATTACAAAGGGGATAGAAAGGGATTACATGGATTTACTCATCCTAAAGAAGCACTAAAAAATGCAAATTTATTTTTTCAAATAAATGAAATGGAAACAGACATCATTTTAAAACATATGTGGCCACTTACTATTAAGCCTCCTAGATACAAAGAAGCATTAATTGTATGTTTGTTGGATAAATTTTGCTGTTTGGTTGAGACTTTAAAGATACATTCTTTATTATCTCCTTACCATGTATAAAATAGTTCTTTAACATAGTTAGAATTTAACTTTAAAGAGGTATTAAGTATTATAACTTAATACCTCTTTACTATTTTATTCTTTAAAATATAATTTTTTTATAATATCATTGTAAATCATAATATTTAACCTTGATAACTTACCCTTCTTATAGACATGTTTACTACCTTAAATAATAGTAAACCAGCTATTAAATTTATTAGTATTGCTGGTACTACTGCAACCATAAACAATGCTATAAATGAACCTCCAGGAAGACCTACTATTACTTGAGCAAACAGTAAAAACGCAGTTCCACTCACAATAGTTCCTATTGGAAAGATTATTGTAGCTACTATTAAGTCTTGCTTTTTATTACTTAAGTTTTTCATAAATGGCAATTTATAAATTACATACATTATCATGAACATTATATTTATTGTAATAGTTTTATCAAGTATATTTGGAACTTGACCTCCTGGAAATTTAGTTGTTAATGCTGCAAATATTCCTGTCACAATTCCTGCAACTAGACAAACTTTATAATCTTCTTTATTCAATATCATTATTATAAACATCATTGCTAGAGATATATCTGGTTGCATTGGAAGTCCTATCGCAGGTGTAAGTTGATGTATTAATAATCCCATAGCTAAAAGTATAGCATTTAAAGTTAATTTTTTTGTATTCGATTTCATTGTAATAATTCCCCCTAATTTTATTAATATTTATTTTATTTTGTTGCCAATTTTCTAAATCATTATCTTTAGCTTTGAGAGTTCATAACATCTTTTTCACCACCTTTTATTTCAAATTTATATTTTTTTAAAAAAATTTTTTGCAAAATAAAAAACTCCGTCCTAAATCAATAGGACGGAGATTATCCGCGTTGCCACCTAAATTATATAAAAAATAAACATAAGTTTAATTTTTATACATCTCATTATCAGGTACTTACATACCTTATTCGCTATAACGTGCGACTGACGATAAAGTCTACTCTCATAATAATATGATTTCAATTCACTCCTCTAAGGTCCATTCATTATATTCCTTCTTGCTAAGATTCCACCATCCTCAGCTCTCTATCTTGAAGCTAGACATAATTACTCTTCCTTGTCATAGGATTTTTAATTTGCTATTGCTATTATAATATTCTAAATTTTTATAATTGTCAACTCTAATTTTTATTTTATTTTAAATTTGTAAAAAGCATAGCATAATCTTCATAAATGTTTTAAAATTTAATTTAATAATTAAAATTAGAAAGGATGATATTATGTTTAGAGAAATGAGATTAAAAAAGAGAGAAATGACAAAAGAAGATACTGTAGAAGTATTAAAAAATGGTGAATTTGGTACTTTTTCTACTATATCTGAAAATGGCTATCCTTATGGAGTTGCCGTAAACTATGTGTATCTTAATGATTCTATTTACTTCCATTGTGCAAGAAATGGTCATAAATTAGATAATATATCAAAAAACAACAAAGTTTCTTTTTTAGTAGTTGCTAATGAAAATGTTATTCCAGACAAATTTAGTACTACATATTCTAGTGCTGTAGTATTTGGAAAAGCTTTAACTGTAGAAGATGAAGAAAAGAAAAATGCTCTTGTAGAAATCATAAAAAAATATTCTAAAGGATTTTTTGAAGAGGGTATGAAGTACATAGAAAAAGATATAAATTTAACAACTGTAGTTAAAATAGAAATTGACCATATTTCTGGTAAAGCTTCACGCTTATAATCACATACTAAAGTACCTAAAAGTAGCTATATGCTACTTTTAGGTACTTTTATTTTACAGGTTTATATACTAAGTCTTTTTAGATAATCTCTTATACCCAGTTTAATATCATCACTTGGTTTTATATCAGAGTTATCCCCTGCTATATGTAGTATTCCATATGCTGGATGACCACCTCTTACTGTACATGGAACTGATAAAAGAGTCATTCCCATATGTTGGGCAAATATATTCATTGCTTGCAAAGATAACTCTCCTCCTCCATGTTGTGAACCTGCAGTAGCAAAACACCCAAATATTTTCCCACTTAAAGGAGCACCTACCCAAATATCAGAAAAACTATCCATAAACATCTTCATTGGTCCAGATACATTTCCATAATATGTTGGTGAACCCATAAATATAGCATCATAGTCTAGCAATTCTTTTCCAGATTTGATTATATTTATACTTTCAAACTCATCTTTATATTCTTTGGAATTTATTAAATAATACTGAATAAGTGTTTTTGAAACTTCGTCATTTACTTTAAACATATCTACTTCTATATTCATTTCTTCAAGAGCTTCTTTATATGTTCTTGCTAATAAATATGTACTCCCACAAACACTATGAAAAATTATTGCTGCTTTCATCTTTATCCCCCTAATTAAATTCAAATTTATTTTTATATAGTATTTTTTATAATAAAATACTACTAAATGATACTAAATGGATTCAAATATACATCACTTTTTATTACCTCAATTTCATTAAAACCATCTAGAAATCTATTCATAACATTTTTGAATATATCTTCTGTATCAAAATGTCCACAATCTACTATACACATTCCAATATCAAGTGCATCTTGTGCTTCATGATACTTTACATCTCCAGTTATTAATACTTCTGCTCCTTGTCTCTTAGCTTTTTTTACAAACTCCGAACCAGCTCCTGTTACGACTGCTACTTTCGTTATATTTGTATTAAGATTTCCAACCACTCTGATATGTTTCATATTTAATTTCTCTTTTATTTTATTTGAAAGTTTTTCTAATGTCATACTTTCATCAAGTCTACTTACTCTACCTAGACCAAATGTCTTACCTTTATTTTCTAACTTGTACAAATCATATGCAACTTCTTCATAAGGATGTGCCTCTAGCATAGAACTTATCACACCTCCTAAAAGCTTCTGTGGTACTACAGTTTCAATTTTAACCTCATTTACAGTTTCTATATCATTTATACTTCCAAGAAACGGATTAGAGCCTTCTAATGGCTTAAATTGACCTTCACCTTCTATTGAAAACGTACAATCACTATAACTTCCTATATGACCTGCTCCTGAATTACTTAAAACTCTTTTCATTTCATCAGAATAGTTACATGGTACATATACTGCAAGTTTATATAAAGACTCGCTTTCAGTCACATCTAAAACCTTTGAATTACCAAATTCCATAATCTCCATAAAATAATCATTTAAACCATCAAATGCTATGTCAAAGTTGGTATGCATAGAATAAAGTGCTATATCATTTTTAATAAGTTTTTGTATAAGCCTACCTTTTAAATCTGCACTATTAATCTTATTAATTTTTCCAAATATAAAAGGATGATGTGTCACAATTAAATCTATGTTTTTTGAGATAGCTTCATCAATAACATTTTCATTAGCTTCCAAAGACACTAATACTTTTTTTACATCCATATCAAAATCTCCAACTATAAGACCTACATTGTCCCAATCCTCAGCTAAGTTTAGAGGATACTTTTTTTCAATTTTTTTAGTTAGACTCTTTAATAACATATATGCCTCCAATTTATTTTATTAAATTTTCAAGTTTTTTTATTGCAGTCTTGCTCTTTTCTCTCTTCTTGTCTATTTCTTCCCCATTCTTTCCTTCTAGGTTATTAACTATAGCACGATATGTCTTTATCTTTTTTTCAATAAATTCATTGAAAAGAGAGTTCTTATTTTCTAAAAGTTTTATTCCAGTTTCAAAATATATCTCATCTTCTATTATAGTATTTTTACCTGTATATTTGGCAACTATTATTTCATATATCCTAAAATCTTCTCTCACCAAAACTTCTTCTAAAATTTCATAACCATTATTTAAAAGATAGCGTCTTAGTTCTTCCTGTGCTTGCATAGGCTGTAGTATCAATTTTTCTACATTATGTGCCACTTCTTTTTTAGCCTCAAGAAGTTCACTTATCAAAATTCCTCCCATACCAGCAATTATTACTTCTTCTATTTCCCCTACGTCAAGAACCTCTATACCAGAACCCAATCGTAAATCAACCTTATCTAAAAGATTGTTCTGTATGACTTCTTTACGTGCATTGTCAAGAGGTCCTTTATTAACATCTGCCAATACTGCAAATGGTATTCTTCCCTCTTTTAACAAATATACTGGTATATATCCGTGGTCAGTTCCTATGTCAGCTATTTTTTTACCATCTGACACCAATGATGCTATTTTTAATAATCTATCTGTTAATTTCAAATATATATCTCCTTTCAAATTCCTTCGTTTATAGGCTTTATATTAAGTTATAAATATTAAATTAAGGTTACTATAAAAAATAAAATTAAATCTTTACTACAAAATAGCCATGAGATATCACTTATCCCATGGCGTTTATAACAAAAACATTAATGATGTATCTTTTTAATCTAAATAATCTCTAAGTTTTTTTGATCTACTTGGATGTCTTAATTTTCTTAGTGCTTTTGCTTCTATTTGTCTTATTCTTTCTCTAGTTACATCAAACTCTTTTCCAACTTCTTCAAGAGTTCTAGCTCTACCATCTTCAAGCCCAAATCTAAGTTTTAATACTTTTTGCTCTCTATCATTTAATGAACCAAGTACATCTTCTATTTGTTCTTTTAGTAAAGAATATGCTGCTGCTTCTGCTGGGGCTGGAGCGTCATCATCTGGAATAAAGTCACCTAAATGGCTATCCTCTTCTTCTCCTATTGGCGTTTCTAAAGACACAGGGTCTTGAGCTATTTTCATTATTTCTCTTACTTTATCTTCTGTCATTTCCATTTCTTTTGCAATTTCTTCTGGTTTTGGGTCTCTTCCAAGTTCTTGAAGTAGTTGTCTTGATACTCTTATTAGTTTATTTATAGTCTCTACCATATGAACTGGTATTCTTATAGTTCTAGCTTGGTCTGCAATGGCACGTGTTATGGCTTGTCTTATCCACCATGTTGCATAAGTACTAAACTTATATCCTTTTGTATAGTCAAATTTTTCGACTGCTTTTATAAGACCTAAATTTCCCTCTTGTATTAAATCTAAGAAAAGCATACCTCTTCCTACATATCTTTTTGCTATACTTACAACTAATCTTAAGTTTGCCTCAACTAATCTTTGTTTTGCTATCTCGTCACCTTCGTGCATTCTCCTAGCAAATTCTACTTCTTCATGTGGTTTAAGTAGAGGAATTTTTCCTATTTCCTTTAAGTACATTCTAACAGGGTCATCTATACTTATTCCCTTTGGTAAAGATAAATCCACAGTTTCTATTTCTATTGCAGAAGAGTCTTCATGTGAAATCGCTTCTGTATCTTCATCCAGGTTGCTAATACTTAAATCATCATCAGTAGCCGAAAAATCTATATCAGCTTTATAATTTTTTGTTTCTGTTATTTCTATTCCCAGGTTGCCTAAAGTCTCATAAAGATTTTCTACTTGGTCTTTATCAAGTTCAGTTTCAGAAAAAGCTTCCATTATCTCTGCAAGTGTTAATGAACCTTGCTTTTTTCCTTTTTCTATTAATGTCTTAGCAGTAACTTTTTTTAACTCTTTTTTATTCGATTTATTTTCCACACTCAAACCTCCTTTCTCTACAAGCTCTTTAAAATTTTATTTATATCAACTATTTTTAAAGCAATTTCCATAACTCTACCATCTACCTCTTTCATATCATTATTATTTTCTAATTCTTGTTGCTCTCTCAACAAGCTGTTAATTTGTTCTTCTAATGAATTTTTTCTGATATTTGTTATTATTCCTTCTATTTCTTTTGTGTTCTCTAAGTTTATACTATTCAAAGAAATTGAATTTAATTCTTTTAAGTATTCTTCGGATATGTTTAAACTTTTCAATTTGTCAATAGTTATTTTGTCCAATTCTTGATTTTTAATCATGTAATTTAAAATTTCTTTACTTTCTTTCAATAAAAAATCACTTTCTTCTACTTTTAGTAATGCTATTTCTCTAATTTTTTTATCTTCTAACATTATTTTTATTAGAGTCTCTTCAACTAATTGTTTTCCATCTTGTCTGACTTCGACTTTTTCAATTACTTTTTCTTCTGTTTTCTTTTGATTTTTGTTGTTATATGGCTTATTATAATTTTTACCATATACTTCTCTCTTTATAGACTCGACATTAATATCTATTTGATTACTTAAATACTTTGTATAAAAATCAATTTCAACAGGACTTGTCAATTGTTTTATAATCTTAGAAGCTTCTTTTGCGAACTTCACTCGTTCTTCATCTTTTTGAATATTAAATTCTTTTTTAAGATGATCTATTTTATATTTTATGTAGTGAGTAGAAACATCCATAGCTTTTTTATAATCATTAAGTCCATATTTTCTTACAAATTCATCTGGGTCTTTAGCATCTTTTAAATCCAATACTTTTACATTAATACCTAATTTAGTAAGTATATCCATAGCTCTTAAAGTTGCTTTTATTCCTGGTTCATCAGAATCATAAGATATAATAGCAGTGTCCACATATCTTTTTATTAAAATACCTTGTTGTTCAGTCAAGGCTGTTCCAAGGGTTGCTACTACATTTCTTATACCATACTGATAAAGCGAAATTAAATCCATATATCCTTCAACTAAAACTATAGTTTTACTCTCTAAATTTTTTCTAGCAAAATTTAATCCATATAAGTTCTGTTTTTTATTAAAAATTATTGTATCTGGAGAATTTAAGTATTTTGGCAAAGAATCATCTAATACTCTTCCCCCAAACCCTATTATATTTCCTCTATAGTCAAATATAGGAAACATAACTCTATTTCTAAATTTATCATAGCAATTAGTTCCATCTCTATTTTTTGCAATTAGACCGCACTCTAATAAATCTTGCTTTTTATATCCTTTACTAATTAGAGTATTCATAAGTGAATTCCATGAATCCAAAGAAAATCCTAAACCAAATTTCTTAATAATTTTATCATCTAGTCCTCTTATTCTTAAATATTCATACCCAAGATTTTTACTTCCCAATAAATTTGAAAGATAAAATCTAGCTGCCTCTGTGTGAATATCTTGAAATTTTTTGGATTTTTCTATTTTAATCCTAGTCTCTTCATTCATGTTAGTGTTAATTTCTATACCGCATTTATTTGCTAAAATTTTTACAGCATCCATAAAATCTAAATTTTCCATTTTCATGACGAAATTTATTACATCTCCACCTTCTCCACATCCAAAACATTTATAAATTTGCTTTGATGTGTTTATATAAAAAGATGGTGTCTTTTCACCATGAAATGGACATAATCCTTTATAATTGGCTCCAGATTGTTTTATATTCATATATTCAGATATTATACTTGCTATATCGCATCTAGCCTTTATTTCTTCAATAATGTCTTTTATATCATTCATATTATCACCTTCTGGTGTAATTTTTGTGTTAACATTTCTATTCTACACTATATTCTAAATTTGTCAATCACTCAATATACAGAATTCGACTTTTTTTATTGATATCCTTCTTATTAATCAAAAAATTTTTATTTTTTATATTAATTATATCAATATTAAGTCTTTATTTACATCAAATAGTCTAACTATTAAATTATATATAACCTATAAATCCATATCAATAACCATTACGAATAAAAAAGAGGCTTTTGCCTCTTTTTAATAATTCTTAATTGATTCCATTAAATCTTCAAACTCATTAAAGCAAAGAGATTGAGCACCATCTGATAGAGCATTTTCTGGGTTAGGGTGCACTTCTACCATTATTCCATCAGCTCCACATGCAAGTGATGCCATTGACATAGGTTTTATCAAGTATCTAATTCCAGTAGCATGACTTGGGTCTACAACAACAGGAAGACCTGTCTCTTTTTGAATAATCGGTACAGCAGCTAAATCTAATGTATTTCTAGTATAATCATTATATGTTCTTATACCTCTCTCACACATTATAATATTACTATTTCCTTCTATTGCTATATATTCCGCAGCACCTATCCATTCAGTAATTGTCGATGCTATTCCTCTTTTTAACATAACAGGTTTGCTTTGTTTTCCTACTTCACTTAAAAGTGTGAAGTTTTGCATATTTCTTGAGCCAATTTGAATTATATCACTTATACTATATAGTTCATCTATGTCTCTTACATCCATAAGCTCTGTAATAACAGCTATACCAACCTCTTCTTTAACTGCTTTCAATATCTCAAGACCTTCTTTTTTTAATCCTTGAAATGAGTTTGGTGATGTTCTTGGCTTATATGCTCCACCCCTTAAAATATTCGCACCATGACTTTTTACAAATTTAGCAGTCATTAAAAGTTGTTCATAACTCTCTATTGCACATGGTCCAGCTATTATAAGTTTGTCTTTTTTTACAACTATATCTCTATTATTTGTATTTATCTTTATCTTTGAATTACCATTAAATAGGTTTTCTTTCATAACCTACAAGCTCCTTTACTTCTTCTCTTTCTTCAGCAGATAGGAGGTTTAAATGTTCCTTTATTGATTTTTCATTTATTAGAAGTTCTTCATTTAAATCCATAAGTGGTATCAAAACGAAAGCTCTGTCTTGAATCCTTGGATGAGGTATTAGTAGTTTTTCATCTGTAGAAACTACATCATTAAAAAATAGTATATCTACATCTATAGTTCTTGGTCCCCAATGTACTATTCTCTCTCTGTGTAGTTCTTTCTCTATCTTTTGACAATATTCTAACAACTCATATGGTTCAAACTCTGTTTCTATTTCTACACACATATTTAGAAAATCTGCTTGTTTTGTATATCCCCATGGTTTTGTTTCATACAAGCTTGATTCTTTTACACTATATATAAAATCACTATTTCTTAAAAGCTCACAAGCCTCTGATAAATTATTAAATCTATCACCCACATTAGTACCTATTCCCAAATAAGCCTTATTCATCTCTTGTTCTCCTTATCTCAACACCAAAATAGTCATAAATACCATTCACAGGAGCTTCAGGTTTTCTAACCCTAACCATAACTCCACTTACAAGCATAAATTTATTTAATACCTCTTCAGCAATATTTTCTGCTAAAGCTTCCAAAAGATTAAATTGTTTATTTTCAGTGATATCCTTAACAACGCTATAAACTTCAGCATAGTTTACAGACTTATTTATATCATCACTAAGTCCAGCCTCTCTTGAATCAACATAAAGTTCCATGTCGACAAAAAATTTCTGACCTAGAAAATTTTCTTCTTTAAGCACACCATGATATCCATAGAATCCCAGATTACTAAGTAATATTTTATCCATTATATTATACCTACTTTCTATATATTGCATCAGTCATTCTAGCTGCCATTAAGTTTTCATAAACATCATGTACTCTAACTATATCTACACCATCTCTTATGCCAAGTACAGTAGTAGCTATTGTACCTTCTAATCTTTTTTTTGGTTCAACTGGAAGTACTTTTCCTATTACCGATTTTCTAGATGTACCAAGTAAAATAGGATATCTTAAGTCTTTTAATTCACCTAATCTTCTTAATACTTCAATATTCTGCTCAAAATCCTTACCAAATCCTATTCCTGGGTCAAGTACTATTTTTTCTTTTTTTACTCCGCAACTAATTGCCATCTCTATACTTTCTTCAAAAAAATCTTTTATTGACTCCATTATATCTTTATCATAGTTTGTCCCATCTTGATTGTGCATTATACATACTTCTGCATCATATTTACCTATTACAGAAGCCATATTTTTATCTTTCCTAAGACCCCAAACATCATTTACCATAGTAACACCTAATTTTAGTGCTTCTTCTGCAACATCTGCCTTATAAGTATCTATTGATATTGGTATGTCTAATTCTTGTTTAAGTTTTTTTATTACAGGGATTACTCTTCTTAGTTCTTCATCTGAGTCTACATAACTATGACCTGGACGTGTAGATTCTCCTCCTAAGTCTATTATATCAGCACCTTGGTCAACCATATCTTTTGCGTGTTTTATTGCTATATCTAAGTTATTAAAATCTCCTCCATCCGAGAAACTATCTGGAGTTACATTTAATATTCCCATTATATAAGTTCTTTTACCATAATCAAACACAATTACTGACACTCCCTTAAATTAAATTTTATATCTCGATAAATGATTATCTCTACAGTAATTACTACTTCATAGTAATCAGACTCATAGCCTCAGCTCTAGATGCAATGTCCTTTTCAAATATACCTCTTACTGCTGATGTAACAGTTTTTGAACCTGGCTTTTTCACACCTCTCATTGTCATACACATATGCTCTGCTTCCACTACAACTAAAACACCATAAGGTTGTAACTCTTCCATTATTATATCTGCAGCATTTTTAGTAATTCTTTCTTGTAATTGTGGTCTTTTTGCTAATGTATCTATTACTCTAGCAAGTTTAGAAAGACCTGTAAGTCTTCCTCCTTTTGGTAAATAAGCAATATGAGCTTTTCCAAAAAAAGGAACTAAGTGATGTTCACAACAAGAATAAAATGGAATATCTTTTACCAATACTAATTCTTCATGTTTCTCATCTGCAAAAAGAACTTTTAAATGGTCTCTTGGTTCTTCAGTAAGACCAGAAAATATCTCTTCATACATTCTAGCAACTCTATTTGGAGTCTCGATTAGCCCTTCTCTATCTGGGTCTTCCCCAATTGCCTCTAATATTTCTCTTACTGCATGTTGTATCTTTTCTTTATCAACTTTATTCATTTAAACTCCCCCCATTGATTTGTGACTAGAAGATTAGTTTTATAATCTCTTTTGTCTCAATTTCTTTAAAAATATAATTATAAACATCTAAAAGTTTTTGATAATCATAATTTTCACTTACCTTTGATACTAGTTCAAAAAGCTCATTATTTTCTTTTTCCAAAACTTTTAGCAATTTTTTATCTTTTGGCACCCAATTATCATTTATATTAAAGTACCCAATTATTATATCTTTTAAATATAAATTCGTCAAAAAATGATATTCAAAAACATCAAATTTTTCTTTACTTTTTAAATTTGATATTTTTCCTCCAATATCTTGTTTTAAAAAAGACTTTTCTTCCAGCGACATTTTATTAGGCCCTTTTAGGTAAATATCTCTACTTATATCTTTTATACTCTTTGATGTATGCTCCTTATCAAATAGCACTTTAGCATCCTTCATCTCTTTAATAAAGAAATACTCTCTATCTAATAATAATTTTTTTACACCCTCTCTTGAAAAGTAGTTTATGTCAAATTCTATTCCCTGTTTTTCAAACAGCACTCGCTCTTGCTTTTCCCCTTTTTTTACAAAAACGAATATATCAATATCATTTATTTCTACATTATGAAGAGTAAAATCTAAATCTTTAGTAGAACCAACCAAAAATACTGCTAAAGTATTTGGATTTTCTATTATCTTTGTTATCTCTTCACTATATACCTTATAAACACAACTTATCATTTCTTATCTCCAACAAATTGTTAATATTTTAATTTATTTTAAAAATCCTACTATTTTATCAAAAATACTATTTTCTTCATCAAATTTTATTTTGTCAATTTCTGTAACTTTCATAGCTCCCATAAGACTATTTGTGACAAAAACAAAATCAAAACTACTAATTTCTGATGTATTAATTTCATTTTCTACCAACTCTATATGTAATTCGTCACAAATATTTATAATCCTCTTTTTTATTATTCCATTTAATATTGGTAATTTACCACTAGGAGTGTATACTCTTTCTCCTTTTATAAAAAATATATTACTCATAGAACATTCTAAGATTACACCAGCTGAATTTACAAATATACCATCATTATAACCATCCTTATTTGCACAATTTTTGGTATATATATTTTCAAAATAATTTGTGGTTTTATGTCTATGAATAAAACTATCACCTCTAACTATTGGTGAGATAGTCAATCTAAAGCCCTTTTCATATGTATCTTGATTATATGGAATATCTCTAATAGATATATTATAACCTTCATCAAAAACAGTAATTCTAAGTGCTTTATCAACAATAGTTTCTTTTTTTATATATGTATTAATTTGATTTATCAAGAAGTCTTTTTCATAGTTTATATCTAATTCCAAACATCTTATCGAATTAAGCATTCTTTCTATATGAATATTTAAATCTATTGCTACGCCATTCTCAACTTTAATAGTTTCAAATAATCCAATTCCGAACTTACTTAAACTACTATCAAAACCTATATTATTCTTCATAATATCCCCTCAAAGCCTTCATTATAGATTTTGCTTTATCCATTGTTTCTTGATACTCTTCATCTGGATTAGAATCCCAAGTCATTCCTCCTCCAACTTGGAAATAAACTTTTTTATCATCTTTGATTATTGTTCTAATTGCTATGTTAAAATCCATATCACCATTAAAACCTATATAACCTATTGAACCAGTATATACACTTCTTTGTGTTGGCTCCAATTCATCTATAATTTCCATTGCTCTAATCTTAGGTGCTCCTGTTATAGAACCACCTGGAAAAGTAGCTTTTATTATATCAGTAGCATCCTTATTGTCTTTTAACTCACCTACAACTGTTGAAACTAAGTGATTCACATTTGCATATGGTTCAATTACAAATAGTTCTGGAACCTTTACACTTCCAGTCTTAGATATTCTACCAATATCATTTCTTTCTAAGTCCACTATCATAAGTAACTCGGCTCTATCTTTTTCACTATTTTTAAGCTCTTGTTGAAGCTTTAAATCTTCTTCCTCATCTTTGCCTCTTGGACGAGTACCTTTTATTGGTCTAGTTTCTATTTTTTTATCAATACATCTTATAAATCTTTCTGGAGAGTTTGATAATATATGTACATCTTCAAAGTTTAAAAATGCTCCAAATGGTGCTGGGCTAAATCTTCTTAAATCCCTATATAGTTCAAAGCTTGTAAGTTCTGTTTCTCCACTAAATCTTTGTGTTAAATTCGCTTGGTATATATCTCCTTGCCTTATGTACTCTCTAACATTTTGAACTGCATTTTTAAATTCTTCCTTTGTAAAATTAGATTTAAGCCTTATAGATTTTACTTCTTTTTCTTGATAGCATATATTATCTATGCCTTTTTCTTCTTCTTTTAATATTTTTTGTTCTATGTCATCAATTATATTTTCTTCTAACTTCATATCTATATTTGGAGTAGCTATGTAAGTTTTTTCCATAAGATGGTCTACAACTATTACATGATTATAAAAGCCAAAATACATATCAGGCATCCCAATATCATCTATAGCACTTCTAGGCAATTCTTCCATATAATTACCTAAGTCATAAGACAAATATCCTACTGCTCCTCCTATAAATGGAAGGTCAGTATCATTTACAACTCTATATCTATTTAGTTCTTCTTTTAAAAATTCTAATGGATTTTCATCAGTATCTTTATACTTTAATATCTTAAATGGCTGGCTACTTATAAAAGAATATCTTCCCAATTTTTTTTTATCCATAGCACTATCCAATATAAAACTGTTATGTTCATTTCTAAAAATAGTAAATATCTCAAAAGAATTAAGTTTAGTGTTTATTTCTCTTATCATATTACATATGTATCCTTTCTCTAGCTTCTGTTATAAAGTTTTTCAGCATCTCATGACCATACTCTGATAAAATAGCTTCTGGATGAAATTGCACTCCTTCTATTAGGTATTTCTTATGTCTAATTCCCATTATTTCCCCTTTATCAGTTGTTGCTGTAACCTCTAGTTCTTCAGGAACTTTATTAGAATCAATTATTAGTGAATGATATCTAGTTACATTTAAAGGATTCTTAAGTCCACTAAAAACCCCTTTATTAATATGGTTTATACTATGCACCTTTCCATGAACAGGTTGTTGTGCCTTTATAATATCTCCTCCAAAAACATGGCCAATAGTTTGGTGCCCCAAACAAATTCCTAGTATAGGCTTTTTCCCTTTAAAATAGTCAACAATATCTATGCAAACACCAGCTTCTTTTGGAGAACATGGCCCTGGAGATAACACAATTACCTCTGGATTAAGTTCTTCAATATCACTTATTTTAATTTCATTATTTCTCTTTACTACGACTATTTCCCCTAATTCTTCTATGTACTGCACTAGGTTATACACAAAAGAATCATAATTGTCTATCATTAAAATCATACTATAAATCTCCCCCCTAAAAATTATTTTATTAATTCAGAAACTGTTACGAATTTAAAACCTTTTTCCATCATTTTGGGGATAAACATATCTAAAGCTTCAACTGTATCATTAGTTGCATAATCATGTAAAAGTATTATATCTCCATTTTGTACTTTATTAATTATTTTATCTGCAATACTATTAGCTCCAGGATTTTTCCAGTCCTTCACATCTACACCTGTCCATAGAACAACTTTATAATCATGCTTTTTTGCAATTTCTAGTAAGTCTTTTTCTCTATAACTTCCAAATGGTGGTCTAAATAGTGTAGGTTTCTTTCCAGTCACTTCCTTTAAAATATCTTCACACTTAACAATCTCCTCTTCTATCTGATTAGAACTTAAATTACTTATATCCGGATGATTAAAAGTGTGATTTCCTATTTCATGACCTTCCTTACTTGCTCTCACCAATGGTTCTTTATACCATTGTGCATGCTTCCCAGCTATAAAAAAAGTAGCTTTTACATTGTATTTCTTTAATACATCTAAAACTTGGCTAGTTTCTTTTGGATGTGGTCCATCATCAAATGTAATTGCTATTAACTTTTTTTCCCTTGAACCATGCTTAATTAAAACATTTCCACTAGTATCTGTCATCAAAGCAGAAACTTTACTAAAATTAGATATTAGTATTATTCCGCAAAACAAGACTATTACTACTAAACACTTATATACTGTCCTTTTTCTCCATGGTGTCATCTCTAAACTTCCTTTCAAATATTTTAGTTATTTATAAAAATTTTGAGTGTAATATGTTTTATAGCTTCCTCCAAATATTACTCCAACTCCAATATTATTATAATTCCCCAAAATATTTTTTCTATGACCTTCAGAATTCATCCAAGCTTCATGTGCATATATTGCATTAATTTGTCCTGCTGCTATGTTTTCCCCAGCCGAAGTATATACTATTCCTTCTCTTTTCATTCTATCAAATGGAGTTTCATTATTCTTATTTATATGGTCAAAAAAATTATTAGCTCTCATATCTTCACTATGCTTTCTTGAGCTCAAAGTAGCTTGTTCGCTGTACATTAATGAATTTAAACTTCTTTGATTTCTAACACTATTTACAAGGTCTATAACTTCAAGTTCAAAACATTTTTTGAGCGATTCTCTATCATCTGGATATAATTCTTTAAACTCATCTTCAGTACTTCTATCAATTATTAAATATGAACAAACTCTATTTTTTTCATGAATATCGTAGAAAATTGTAATATACTTGCCTTCTTTACTTATTATATCATATTGATTTTCTGAGTTTATTATATATCTAGTATTTCCTTTTCTCTTATATTTTAATGGTGTAATCTTAGTTCTTACTGTTTGCCTATCTTGATTTATTTTTATATCTTGGTTTTCACATGAATTCATAGAATTACTATAAAGTGCTACTACTTCGTTATTTTCAACACCAACCATTGCAAATTCTTTTCCATATTGATTATATACATACCAATCAAAGCCATATTCACTAGTATCAATTCTACCAGGTTTACCAATACTTGATAAAACTTGATTTAAATTGTCTCCTAAACTTATTTTTTCAAATTTTTTTATATCTGATTCTCCTAAATTTTCATTTTCAGTATTATTGGATTGTAAATTTTGATTTTTTTCTTTTTTATCTTTCTTGAAATCTCCACTTACATTTATCTTGTCTAAAAATTCATTCCATATTTCACTTTGAGAAATTTTTTCTCTTAAGTCATATACTTCCTCTAATAATTCAGGACTATAAAATAAAACAATAAGTATTACTAACACTAAAGCAATTAATTTTTTCAATATATCCCTCCTTCATAAAATCGAATTAAAATTTTTTAAGGTTATGTTTATTTCATTAATATTGATGATATATACTAATCAATAGTATTCATGCATATTCAAATTTAGTAAGTATTATAAAAAAGCTTTACCTACTAATAGATAAAGCTACAGTCTTAAAGAAAATATTTCATCTAATGTTCTATCAAAAATGGATGGTTTATCAAATTTCCAAGTACCTTCATAAACCAATTCATTGTTTAGATAAAAAGTACCTTGCCCATGTTTTTTTCCATGCATAAATTCACCTACATATTTCTTACCTTTTTCCCATATATAAGTCCCTTTACCATGAATCAAATTGTTCTTCCATTCTCCTTCATAGAGTATTTCACCTTTACTATCATAACAAATACCATACCCTTCCATCTTTCCACCTATAAATTCACCTGCATATATACATCCATCATTCCACTTGTAAATACCTTTTCCATCCTTCTTACCATTTTTCCAAGTTCCAATATACTCATCTTTACTATTATAGAGCATATTTCCAATACCATTCATTGTATCTTCTTCAAAATTACCTATATATTCATTTCCATTTGAAAATATAAAGCTTCCTTTTCCATTTTTTTTATCTTGTTTGAACTCTCCTATGTACTCCATTTCAGTTCCTTCATCTACAAAAAAAGTATAGGAGCCTTGACCTTCCATCTTTCCTTCCAGAAATTTACCCACATATATATCTCCATTTGAGAACTTATATATTTTATTTTTTGGTTTTTTTGTATCTACTTCATCTATATCACGAATTGTTTTTCCTTCTAATTCCAATACTTCATCTTCTGGCGCAAAATCCCCCTTTTTTAAAACACGTTTCTTCATGTTCTTTATACTTTTAATCTCTTTATTTACTTCATTTATATATTTCAAATAATTATCATACAAATTAACATATTCTTTAGATAAATTCATAATGCCATTCCTCCAACGTTATTACTAGATATTTTACTAAATCCATTAAATTTATTATATCCTAATAGTGGTCATGTTTTCTACATATTAAGTAATTTTTTCAATTTTAATTTTAAAATAGCATCTTTTAAAGTGATACACAAATCATTAATAAAACCTTTATCTTCCACCTATTAAATTTAAATAGGCTCAGAGCTATAATATATAAATTCATATTATAAACTCTCAGCCTATAAAATTTCCTATAAATCTTTTGCTTTAAATCCTCTTCCTTTTACTTCTGTAACATCATTTACAGATATAAAAGCTTTTTTATCATATTTCAAAGCTATATCTTTTATCTTTGGTATCTCATTTGATGAAACTATTGTATATATAATTTTCTTTTTTTGATGAGTATATGCACCTTCTGCATCTAAAAAAGTTACACCTCTAACTAAACTCTTCATTATGTCTTCTGCTATTAAATCGACTTCATTTGACATTACCATAACAGATTTTTGATAATTCATTGCATCTTTAATGAAGCTCATTGAATACGCATTTAGAAATAACCCTATAAGAGTATATAATGCTAAATCTAATCCAAATAAAAAACTTCCTGTAAGTACTATTAAGCCATTTATCGCTAAAGCAGTATCTTTCATTTCTATATTCTTCTTAATTTTTAGTATTGCAGCTATTATGTCTGTACCACCTTGGGAAGACCTAGTTCTAAATACAACCCCAACACCTAAACCAGATAGTATCCCACCATATACACTTTGAAGTAATATATCATGTATAGGTATAATCTGGCTTATTTCCTGAGTTGCTCCTAATAATAATGAAAATACAATCATATTTACTAAACTTGAAATACAAAACTCTTTTTCAAGGTATATGAACCCTAAAATAAATATTGGAACATTGATTAAAAATGTTAATAGACCCACATTTATATTTGTCAAATAGTTTATAGATGTTGCTATACCTGTAGCACCTCCACTAAGCAGATGTGCTGGTCTTAAGAACCCATTTATACCTATAGATGTCATCAACATCCCAAATAACATTGTTAAATATCTTAAAGCTGGATGTTTTTGTAGGGTATTCTTAACTTCACTCATTTCTTTCTCCCTTCAATCTTTCTAAATCTTTAGAATTTTAAAAACTTATTTTTACATATATTATATTATTCCTGATGTAATAGATAATATTTCAAATAAATTTTTATATAATTTCTTGAACTGTCATCTATTACATCATCTATTATAGTATCTTTTTCATATATGTCTAGTGCAATTTTTTATATTTCAGTCTTTAAAAACGTTCAAACCATCTCATTTATGCTTTAAATGAAAATTCTTCTAGCACAATATGATACTATTTATTATTTAACTTGCAATATAGTAAATTTATAGTATTTTTTTCTAAATATCTATTTTTACAGTAATTTATCTTGTCTTAGCAAATTCAAATTTAATAATTAACTGTTCATAATTAATTGCTAAATGAAATTTTTGTTTTTACAGTTTCAGTATATGATTTTTTTATTTCATTATTTGCATTTTTTTCATTCACTTTTTATTTTAAAATTTTTTTATTTTATTTTGTTTTAAGTATCCAAAATACCAATTTTAATTTTATTCTTATATAAAATTCATTATAATTGGAATTAATATTACTGTAATTGTACCAGATACCCCAATAGAAACACCACTCATAGCTCCTTCCACTTCTCCAAGTTCAAAAGCTTTTGTAGTTCCTAGAGCATGTGCAGACGTTCCAAGTGCAATTCCTTTAGCAACTGGATGATTTATATTTCCAAGTTTAAATACTGTAGAAGCAACCATTCCACCAAAGATACCTGTAAAAATTATAGCCACAACTGTTATTGATTCTATACCATTTAAAGAATTTGCTAAAGATATTCCCATTGGTGTTGTTATAGATTTTGGAATTAAAGAGTTTATAATACTTACATCTGAATTAGCTATCTTACCAATTATCAATACAGATACAAAAGAAATTACTATCCCACACCCTATACCTACAATAATTTCAACCATATGCTTTTTAAATAATTCAAATTGCTTATAAAGTGGAACTGCAAGTACTACTGTAACAGGACCTAGAAAGAAATTTATACTATCTGCTCCTATCTTGTAGTTCTCATAAGGAATTTTAGTTATGCTTAAAAACACTATTATTCCTACGATTGCAATTAACATGGGATTACATATAGGATTGCTTGTTTTTCGTTGGATATATCTCCCTAAATTAAAAAATACTATTGTTACTATTATACCAAATACTGGCGTTTGTAATACATTATACATCTTTTTGTCCTTCTTCCTTCTTTTTTATCATTTTTTCCACTATAACTCCAGTAACATACATTACTATTAGTGTGCTTAAACATATAACTAACAAAAGCACTAATACATTTTCCTTTATCAGGTCTAATGATTTTATAAGTGACACCCCTGCTGGGATAAAGAATACAGCCATATTGTCAAGGAAAAACCCACTTATATTTTCTATACTACTCAAATCTAATACTTTAAATTGTAGTAGCAAGAATAATAATAGCATCCCAACTATACTCCCAGGAATAAGTATAATTCCTTGTATAAAGGAACTTATATACTCTCCTATGACCCATATACATAAAATTATTACCAACTGATTGAAAACTTTCATTTTCCACCTCCAAAAACTAAAGAGATTGCTTCAAATCATATTTGTAGTTTTTTCAACAAGCAAATATCTTTCTTCAAATAGAAAGTTATAATTTGATACAATCTCTTTTAAATTTATTTTTATTTTAATTTAATAAAATACATACTTGGTTGTTTCAAAAAACTTAACTATATAAGCCTATTTTTCACTTAAAATCTCTTTTATTTTTGAATTGTTATACATACTGTCTGGAACTTCACTTCTTAAACTATAAAAAGTTTGTTGTGCATTTTTTAAATCACCATTGTCATAATAAAGCATACCTAACTCATAATATGAATCATCATAATACTGGTCATGTTTAGTATAAGTATTTATATATTTTTTATAATATTTTATAGCTTCATCTTTATTTCCTAATAGTTTATTTGTTATTGCTAATTGATATATTGATTCAGAAATATATTTTTTAGTTTTCCCAGAAGAAACTACACTTTTAAAATTATCTATAGCTTTTTCATAGTCCTTATTTTTCTTTAACTCTAGAGCTTGATAGTATAAATCTTCCTCATCAGCTACAGTTATATCTCTTTCTGGTTCTTTATTTTTAGCTTCACTTAATTCTTTATTTGTTTTTTCTAATTTTTCACTTGTTTCTCCTAGCTTTTTATCAGTTTCATTTAGCTTTTCATCTTTACTACTTATTTGATTATTTAAGTTTTCTATTCTCTTTTTGCTTTGAATTAAATATACACCCATACCTATTAAAACACAAACAACTATAATATATGGTAAAATATTTTTCTTCTTTTTAACTTTTTTTACTTCTTCCTTTTTATTAGTATCTTCTTTTTCTTCCTTATCTTTTTCAAATACTGGATTATCTTTATCTAACTCTTTAAGTTTATCTAAATATCCTTCTCTCTTCTTTACATTGCCTAGTTTATCATACAATAAAGATAAAATTACATATGGTTCTATCAGTTCAGACTCTTCCTCAATTATATTCTCCAAAATATGTATTGACTCATAATTTAATTCTTCATTTATAAATCTTATAGAATGATTGTATCTTCCTAAAAATGTTTTAAAATCTTCAGATGAAATTAGATTTACATATTTTCTCGATATATGATTATTTTCATAACATAAAGCAGTATAAAAGCTCTCAAATGACTTAGCAAAGTCACATTTTAACAACTTTAAAAGCCCTCTAAGATTTAGTATATCAATATCTTTAGGATTTATTTCTAAAGCTTTATTCACCATATTAATAGCACTAGTTATATAGTTCTTATATGCCAAATCTAGTGCATTATTATACCTTTTGTATGATTCTAATTTTAATTCCTTTGATGTTGTGTCTGACTTTGAATTTAAAGCTCCTTGTAAGTTCAATAGTGTCTCTTCTTTATAATTTGTAGTCACATAACTTTGTTTTAATGCTTTTAGTGTCTCATCACCATCTTCTTCTTCTATGTTAAAAAAAGTCAAATCACTTTTATTATCTTCTATCAAAGATATATCTAAAATTTTTCTAGGCATGTTTTCTATGTCCTGTTTTATATCTTTAACTAAAATAATACTCACCTCCACTCTAAAATATATATTTAAGATAACATATTTAATATGTCAAGTCAAAACTATACATATTTTGCCATTATCCTCATAATAAAAAAGGTAATCCTCTTCTTCTTGTGAAAAGGTTACCTTTTTTCCAATATTGCTAACTTTTAATGTTAAATTTTTTTACTTTTCTATACAGTGTAGCTATACCTATATTTAAAGCTTCAGCTACCTTTTTCATACCTTCTGTGTTACTTCCATATTTTTTTATAGCCTTTTCTATAGCTTCCCTCTCAAGGTCATCCATGGTCTTAACCTCTTGTTTATATAATTCATCTAATTTAAAAGATATTAAGTCAGACATACTTCTTATAAAAGCAGTTAGCTCCTTGTCTTTTGAAAGTATTTTCTCCTTTTGCTCTTCATTAAATGCAGCTATACCCAAAATTCCAAGTATATGTTCTCCCATTTTAACAGGAGTACATATATCGGCTAACTCTTTACAATTTTCTCTATTTGCACATTTATTACAGTTCTCTTCTATTTCCTTATTTATAACATAGGATTTTCCATCTTTTAAAACAAGAGAGTATACTGATTTCTCTGAGATTGTCTCTCCTATTTTACCTCTGAATATTCCTGTACCTGCTATCCTAGTTAAATCTTTTGTAACTAAAGTAACATCTACATCCAACACATTAGAAATATTCTCGCAAATACTTTGAACGTAATTCGTTATATTATTTAAATTCAAAGTAATCCCTCCTATTTAGATTTATATTTTTTAATACTCTACATAAATCCTATTCTTGAGAACTTTAAGCTTGCGGTTGTGGTTGTGTCTCATTAGGCTTATTATCAGTTGGTGGTGTTTCTGGTTTTTGTTGATTATTTTGATTATTTGAGTTTTGATTATTTTTATTTTCATCTGTCTTCGGCTTTTCTTCTGGTTTTGGTTCCATAGTTCCAACTAATATAATACCTTCCTTCTTAGGATAATATGAATTAGCTATTTTTTCAGTTTTAATTTTCTTACCATTAGCATCATTAAATGTTCTATATGTTGATACAGAGTATGAATTTCTTCCACTCTTTTCCACTTTTTCTTTGCCTTTAGGCATTGTAGAGTCATTAACTCTTTTCATTGTAGTTTGTGAAACGCCATCTAATTTTGTTGATATTGTTATATTTTGTTTGTCTTCTGCACTTCCATATATATTGCAAACAATTTGATTCCCTGAAACGTAATTTTTTATGTAAACTGGATGCTTTAGATTATTTTTAAATAAGAAATCTATTCCACTATCTGCAACAGTTGCATCTCTTCCTTTTGGAACATAACTTGATGGTATTGTGTGATTTTTTACATTAACAATTTCTAATCCTGCATATAACACAGAATTATATAATGTTGACGAAACTTGACAAACTCCTCCACCATAGTCTTCTTCCATCTCACCTTCCATTATTACAGGTGCACTCTTATATCCATTTTCTTTACTTCTCTTACCTGTATGTTTGTTAAATGAAAAAGTTTCTCCTGGCATAAGTAATACATTACTTATGTTATCTGTTGCTAATTTTATGTTTATACTTCTATTTACTTGAGAAGTCTTAAATGTCGTTGAATACTTGCCTAAATTTGTGTCTATATTAGCAAGTTGCTCTTTTTTTATCTTTGCTGGAGTAGCTTTTACTACTAACTTATTCTTATAATTGCCTTTTTTAGTTTGATTATCAAAGCTCTCCATACTCTTAGAAATATCCATTTTAAGTCCATCAGAGTCTGGTACAACTTTTACTTTTTCACCGCTTATATCTAGTGTCGCATCTTTTACTGCTACATCTATTTCTTTAGCTATCTTTTCCATTTCCGATTTTAGCTTATTTTTATCATAATTTGTCACTACTACTAAGTCGTTTTTCTTCCCAAAATTTGCTGAAATAGTTTTTGATAGATTCCCAAAGAAACCATTCTTTCTATTTAAATTATATGCATTTTCTACTGTTTTATCCAAATCTGCAGATAAATTTAAATCTTTGCTTTTAACTTTCCAATTTTTATCATTGTAGATAAACTCAACATTTTCTAATTTGTATTTTTTACTTAACTCCTGTTTTGCTTGTGCTTTAGTCAATTTGCCAATGTTTACTCCATTAACATATGTGTTTTTTGCTATTTTCTCCCCGTTAAATTGCATACACATTACGCCTATAAAAATTATGACTACTAATGCTACAGCTCCAATGGCTATAACTAGCTTTTTGTTCACATTACTCATCCCATACTTCTCCTTACAATAAAATTATTTATATACACCTACTATTATATTACTACATAATCTGCCTTAAAAACCTAAAAACTTTTTAATTATATAATAATTTAACATTATCAATATAATTAATTAATATTCATTTAGTCCCTTTTCTAATATGGCATATATTTTTTCATTGTAAATATTAATAGCATAAACCTCTTTACCTTTAAATAATCCTTTGTTTACTACGGCATAATAATAAATATTTTTATACTTCCCGAATAATTCTTCTAATGTTTTTTTACTCTTTACATATCTGTCAGCTTTCTCTATATCTAATATTTCAGCTTTTTTATATTTATTTTCTTTTTCATCAAGAGTATTAGTTAACACAAATTTAGCTTTATCTTTAGTAATACCAAATTGATAGCTTCCATCCTCTAATATCCTAAAATATCCATCTCCATATTCTACTTTGTAATCTTTTTTACCATCTTTATATGAATATAAATCTTTAGTTTTTGCATTTACCAAAACCTCATTTATTAATTTGTCATACTCGTATACTTCAGCATAATAATATTTATTATTTTTTATCATTTGTGGAAGTGAATTTATAGATAGATTTGATTTATCCTTGCCACTTTTTTTAGCTATTACATTTATGATGTCATCAGATGTTAAAGTATACAATGATAAATTCTTTTTATATTCTTTTTCTAAACTTTGCACTTTTTCATCATCTGAATAGTCTTCTTTTAAATACTCTATATACTGTAATGCTCTTTCATAATCTCCAGAAGTATTTGCCTCTTCAGCTCTACTTATATAATAATCATACATTTCCTCAACACATTGTTTTTTAGCATTTTGAGCCATATTATAATACTTATCATCTTCTTTTAATACTTTATTATACTTTTCAATAGCTTCATAATATTTATATACTTTTTGGTCTTTAACTGCTGAATCATAAACATCCCTAGATTCCTTAATTGTTTCTATATTCTGTTTGTATACATCTAAATTACTACCCACTCCATTTAATATTGAAACAGTATTTATGTAGTTAATGGCAACATCATAAGTAGTATTCTCTTCCTTATACATTTCCTTAACTCTATCTGCCTGAGTTAACAAATCATCCACATCTATATTTATTTTATTTAGCTCTTTTACTGTATTTATTAATCCAATAAAACTTTCTTGACTTATATCTCCATCTAAATATTTATCACCACTATTTAATAACAATTTATTTATTTTTTTAGAAACAGACTTATTGAATCTTTCCATCTTTGAATCAGAAAACTTTTTTTCTATACTCGCATAGTAATCAACAGCTATAGAATATTGTCTTTTATCTATAATTTTCAACAACTCATTAGCTTCATTTCCTACACTAAATTCATTACTACTTAAGAAAAATACTATCATTAAAACAATTACGCCTAATGCTGATAATGAAACTGCAACTATAGACTTTCTTTTTTCATCAATAAAATCTACAGTTTTCTCAAATAAATCTCTAAAATTCATTATGGTTCCCTCTCCATTTAGCAATATTTATATTCTATGGTAAACTAAATTTCTTATTGGTTATTATATCATAATTCCTGAAAAAAAATAAAAACACAAGTTAAATCGTGTTTTTATTTTACCTATCAATCATTATTTTATACATAAATATTTCCTTTACATAAATTAAGATATCTTTCTCTTTATATCCCTAGAATGACTTTTTTGTTTTTTATTAGCGCTGACATTTTTCATTCTTGTTTTATGTACAGTTTTATCATCAAATATTTTTCTAGCATTGCATAAAACAATTCCAGTTGTTAAACAAACTGTAACTATACTACCCATCAAAAAGTAATAATCCAATCCTATATGTACTCCCATAACTGAATTTATTAATACTAATGCAAAAGTCATTGCAAAACATATCATCATGGAGATAACTAAAATTCTCAGAATTTTTTTCAATCCAATCACCTCATATAATCACTAATATTGACACTACCCCTTATCCATTACTATACCAAATTAGTAAAAAAATAGCAATTACTATTGCCATTTATATTAGGAAAATATTAAATATTTTTAATAAATATCTTTTTTTGACATTAGGATTCGTTAATTTTTAATAAAGTAGTAACACTAATCTGTATTAATTAATAGAATAAAATAAATGATAATTTATTGAGGGGTGATTTACATGCCAAATTTGCCAAGTTTAGGATCAAAGGCTCCTGATTTTAAGGCCAATACAACAAACGGCCCTATTAGACTTTCTAATTATAAAGGTAATTGGATTGTTTTATTTTCACATCCTGGTGATTTTACACCAGTTTGTACTACAGAATTTTTGTGCTTTGCTAAATATTATGACGAGTTCAAAAAGAGAAATACAGAATTAATTGGTCTAAGCGTTGATAGTAACAGTTCTCATCTAGCGTGGATGTATAATATCTCTTTACTTACAGGTGTAGAAATTCCATTTCCTATTATAGAAGATAGAGATATGAGAATTGCAAAATTATATGGTATGATATCAAAACCAATGAGTGATACATCAACTGTTCGTTCTGTATTTATTATAGATAATAATCAAATTTTAAGAACGATTCTTTATTATCCACTTACTACAGGAAGAAATATTCCAGAAATACTTAGAATAGTAGATGCTCTTCAAACTAGTGATAGAGACAACATAGTTACACCTGCAAACTGGTTCCCTGGTATGCCAGTGATTTTGCCATATCCTAAAAACTATAAAGAATTAAAAAACAGGGTTAATAGCTGTAATAAGAAATATTCCTGCATGGACTGGTACTTATGTTTTGTACCAGATAATTATAATGATGAAGACTTAAACAAGAAAATTGATAATACTTGTAGCTGGAATACAGAACATACTAAAAACATTGAAAACAAAGGTGATTGTGAACACAAAAATACTGACTATATGAACAAAACCCATGACTGTAAAGAAGAACACAGTAATGATATTAAAGAAGATTGTAACTGTGAACAAAAGCACACTAAAAATACTAATAAAACTTGTAACTCTAAGCAAAATAAACTTAAAGATAAATCTTGTGATGCAACGAATTATAACTATGATAAGGAAGATAGTAGTTATGAAGATTTCTATAAACAAAATTATAAAAACTATGATTATACTAGTGAAAAAAATACTAAAAAAATAGCTATGAAGACTTTGAAGGATTCAAAAAAATTAGTTAGACCACAAATAACAGACCCATATAATCCAATAGTTGAAAATGCAAATTGTCCAGATATAAATCCAATTGTGGCAGAATATGTCCTTGGTAACCCAACTAATGTAGATGCGCAACTATTAGATGCAGTTATCTTTGCTTTTGCAGAAATAGACCAATCTGGTAATTTATTTATTCCTTATCCTAGATTTTTAAATCAATTACTTGCACTTAAAGCTGAAAAACCTAGCTTAAAAGTAATTGTGGCTATAGGAGGTTGGGGAGCTGAAGGATTCTCTGATGCGGCATTAACTCCTACATCCAGATATAATTTTGCAAGACAGGTTAATCAAATGATAAATGAATATGCTTTAGACGGAGTTGATATAGATTGGGAATATCCTGGAAGTAGTGCATCTGGAATAGTATCAAGACCTGAGGATAGAGAAAACTTTACTCTTTTATTAACAGCCATAAGAGATGTTATAGGAGATGAAAAATGGCTTAGTGTCGCCGGAACAGGAGATAGAGGGTATATAAATTCAAGTGCTGAAATAGATAAAATAGCTCCAATAATAGATTATTTTAATCTTATGAGTTATGATTTTACAGCAGGTGAAACAGGTCCAAATGGTAGAAAACATCAAGCAAATCTTTTTGATTCTGATTTATCTTTACCAGGGTATAGTGTTGATGCAATGGTAAGAAATCTTGAAAATGCTGGAATGCCTTCTGAAAAAATACTTCTTGGCATACCATTTTACGGAAGATTAGGTGCTACTATAACAAGAACTTATGATGAACTTAGAAGAGATTATATAAATAAAAATGGGTATGAATACAGATTTGATAATGTTGCTCAAGTTCCATATTTAGTTAAGGATGGAGAGTTCGCAATGTCTTATGATGATTCTTTATCTATATTCTTAAAAACTCAATATGTCCTTAGAAATTGTCTAGGTGGTGTATTTTCATGGACATCAACTTATGACCAAGCAAATATATTGGCTAGAACTATGTCCATTGGTATAAACGACCCTGAGGTGTTAAAAGATGAACTCGAAGGTATTTATGGTCAATTCTAATATAATGTAAGAAAATTTTATAGTTTTGTTATATGAAAAAGCAGATTGTATTATATTAAATAAATTTTATCTAATTAATAATACTAATTAGTTCTTTATAAATTAGGTACTTATTTTCTAATAATACAATCCTGCTTTTTTAATTGTAAGTTAAGTGTTTAAATATAACTCTTATAACATCTTACTATATATCAATAATCTTTTATTATATACCAATAGCCTTTTTAGCCAATTTATCAGCTTCCTCATTATATTGGTTTCCAGAATGTGCTTTGACTTTTATAAATTTTACATTAAGTTTAGTTTTAACACTATCATAGAAATTTTTATATGCTATAGTTCCTTCTTTATTTGTTTTCCAAACTCCAGTACACCACTTTTCAATACCTTCATAATCAAAATATAAAATCAAATTTTGAATATTATTCTCAATACAGTATTGCATTGCAATTTTAGAAGCTTCTATTTCTCCAGCTACATTTCTCATTCCTACAAGAGTTTCCTCTTTTCCTTCTTCACTATATGTTTTTATAACTTCATTATTTTTTAAAATTACAACACCTGAACCATACATTTTTATTGAATGTTCATAGCTTCCATCTACATATGCTTCTATAAATTCTTCATTTTCTTTAAAGCTTGATTTTTCTGAACCATAAATATATTCTTTTGCTTCTTGTAAAGTAGGAAAACTCTTATACTCAGCTCCTGAAAATCCATTTACCTGTTTTTTGCATTCATCCCATGTATTATATACACCTATATTTTTACCTTTTTTTACAGCATAAAACTTTTGTTTTGCCAAATATATCACTCCCACCCTTAGTTTTTATGTTCTTCTCTCATAAATATATCTAAATTTATCAGATAGTTCCTATCAAAATACTTTACTTTCATATCTTTATTTATAATATCTATATAATACACTTCCCCTTTTACAGCTCTTTGTCTTATATTTTCATTTATATCATTTCTTATGATATCTTTGTCAGCATCATTCTTATCTATTCTAGCATCAACATTTAACGCTTTTACAGTATCAAATATAACAGATTTTAGGATTAAACTTCTAGATTTATTTAAATGGTGCTTTATATAGGTATAAAATTCATTACTGTTCATCTTAGAAATTTTACAACCATGCAAATCTTTTTCTAACCTCTTTAGCACACTTATATTGGTTCCTGCATCAAAAATAGCAAAACATCCATAATCATATTTGCTTCTTAGAATTCTCCCCATAGCTTGCTTTACCTTGATTGTCATTTGTGGATAATTTATAGTGTAATAGTCTATATTATACTTCTTCATTATAGTAAAATACAATGGGTCTTTTGGATTTAGATTGGGAAGTTTGTCTAAAGTTACACAAACCAGACCATCTCCTGGAATATCTACCCCTTCAAAACATCCTTTTGAACCAAGTACAACACACTTTCGATTCAAATCATTAAGATACCTAATCCCTTTTTTATCAGCATAAATTTCTAAATTAAAACCATGTAAATAACTTTTCAATATTTCATAAGTTTTTTCTTGTCTATCTTTACTATTAAAAAGAGCCAATGTATGACCTTCTGTAATTTGTGATATATTAGATATAATCTTACTCATTTCATTTGGGAATTCAGTATTTCTGTACTCACATATATCAGAAAATGTAACTACAGACACCATATTTTTATAATCAAAAATTGGTTCTATAATTTTTTCTACATTCTTAACTCTATCTATTCCTAATGTATTTTTAAAATAAGACATATTTTCAGATAAGCTCAAGGTTGCAGATAAAAATATACCTTTTTCTAATTGAGATAAGATATTTTCTTCAAATAAATCTGCTATTTTTAATGGAACTACTCTAAATTCAAAATCATTATAATTCTTATCAATTTCAACTATCCTTGCATAATCATCCTTTTCATCATATTCTAAAAATATTTCAAATATAATCTTTATATCCTCTAAGTCCCTCGCTTTTGCTTTTCCAAATTTATATATATCAGTTTCTTTATCTATACTATCATCATCAATATTCCTATAAATTGTTATTATTATTGCAACTAAATTTTTTATTATTTTTTCACAACTTGATTTTATCTTTTCACTATACAATCTATAACTTATTTCATTATCTATACCGTCTTTTTTTAGTTTTCCCACAATTTCATCTATTTGCAGATTTAATTCCCATCTTAAATTATAATTACTTACACTATTATATTCACTGCAATTACCAAAGTTCAATATTGAATCTATCTCGTCAAGAATAAGATTTATACTCCTAGCAATTTTTTGTTTATCTTTTCTTTCAATTTTTAATACATGATAAAACTTATCAAAAGCCTTTATTTTTCTCATATTTTTACTATATTTTTTATATATGAAGCTACTATTTTGAATAAATTCATATGGATAGATTTCTTGCAATAAATATCTAAAAGACTTTGAATTTATAATACTTGAAAAGAAATCATACCCTTTTTCAGTCAAATTATGTGCTTCATCTACTATTATATTTTCTAGAGGTTTTTCATCTTTATATGGCCATTTAGCTAATAAAGAATGGTTTACTACTGTTATATGTTCTTCTTTCAATTCTTCTGTTCTATTCTTGTATAGGCAATCCTTTTTACACTTTTTGGGTCTACACATATTTGGGTCACAACTTATATTCCTTAAGTGAACATTTATTTCCTTGAAATTATCCAACACCCAATAATTTATTTCTTCTATATCTCCATGTTTACCACCTTCAACTAATCTCTCTAAAAATATCAAAGATAATATTTCTTCCTTAGTAGGTTCTTGAGAATCATAATCTGCTATATATGCTTCCAGTCTATCTATACAAATATAGTTATTTTTCCCTTTTATATACCCATAACTTACTTTTCCATTTAGCCCTAAAGAGTCTAACACATTTGGAATGTCTTTATTTATTAATTGTATCTGTAATTCCTTTGTATCAGTAGAAATTAACAATCTTTTCTTATTAATTTTAGCTTCTAATATCGCAGGCAATAAATATCCTACACTTTTACCTATACCAGTTGGGGCTTCTATACATGCAATTTTTTCTTCATATTCATTATTTCTAAACAACTCTCTTATCGTTTTAGTAAGCTCATGCTGACCTGGTCTATACTCATATGTAAATCCTTCTTTATTCTCCCATATAGTTTTGTATTTTAATAATTCTTCATAATTATTCGTCTCTTCGTTTAAAATCTTTAAGGTTTCCTTTTCTTTTTTCTTCTCTTCTTTTGAGTTAAATTTCTTATATTCTTTTTTAATCTTTATATTGTTTGATAAATCATAGTTTGCCTCTTCTAAAAATTCACTCCATTCCCATGTTGAAAGATTAAACTTCTTAAGATAAGAATTTATTTTAAAGCTCAATGGTTCTAGAGTAATTTTTTCATAATCATTAAACCTTACTAGAAGACAATTTAAAATGTTTATAATATCAATTGCATCTGATAAAGCTCTATTTTTTACTTTAGAGTCACAAGCAGTCAAATTATTTTTTAAATACTCCAAACTATACTCTTTATGATATGGTTCTAAAATAACTGCTAGTTCAATTAAATCAATAAATTTATTTTTTAACTTTGGCATATGATGTTCAAAAAACTTTCTTTTCAAACTTAAATCATGACATATAATCAAACTATCTTCTACAAAATTTATAAGTTTATCTTCTACTTTTTCTATATCACAAGCTATTTCTAAATCACTTTTATTTAAATTACTGCATAGTGAAAATACTTCTATAGGTATATCATAATTATTTTTTATTAATGATTGATATGTATCTATCTTCCAATCTTTAACCTTAACAACTCCAACTTCTAAAATTTCCGAATTTAAATAATCTAATCCACTAATTTCTATATCTAAAAAAACAACATTATTCAACATACTTATTATATTATCCATTTTTATATCCCTTCAAGTTAAACATGTATAACTTATCTACAATAATTGCTCTTTATATTTTATCATTTATATGTACTTTATTTAATATAATTAATATTAATTTTATATATCTTACAACAAATTTCTTTAATTTATTATCTGTATATATGAATATTTTTATCTATAAATATTCAAACTATATTGTAAGAAATACACTTGAAATTTTAAATAAGAGGTGAAATTGTGAAAAAAGATAGCCTAAAAAAATACATTATGATAGGAACATTTGCTCTAATACTTTTGGGAATAGCTAGTATAAACTTTAAATCATTAGATAAGACAAAAACTCAAATTTCTAGTCCAACACTTGATACACATGAATATGATTGGTATTTTAATCCTAGAGAAGATGGTAAACAGCCATCTCCTATAAAAGAAGCAGATTTTTTTAAAAAATATGATTCTTACTATGTAGGAAATCCTAATGAAAAAGTTATATATCTATCATTTGATGCTGGATATGAAAGTGGTAATACTCCAAAGCTATTAGATACACTAAAAAAACACAACGCTAAAGCACAGTTTTTCGTAGTTGAAAGTTATATAAAAAGCAATCCAGATTTAATAAAACGTATGGAAAAAGAAGGTCATTTAGTTTGTAATCATTCAAAAAGTCATCCATCAATGGCAGGTATTACAGACTTTGAAAATTTCAAAGAAGAAATTACAAGTGTAGAAAAAGCATACAAGGATGTTACTGGGAAAGAAATGCCTAAATACTTTAGACCACCAATGGGTAAATTTAGTGAACAGTCTTTAAAATACACAAAAGATTTAGGATATAAATCTATATTTTGGAGTTTTGCTTATGTAGATTGGTATGAAAAGAAACAGCCTACTCATGAGTTTGCTAAAAATAAAATTTATTCAAGAACACATCCTGGTGCAATAGTTCTATTACATCCAAATTCTTCAACAAATACTGAAATATTGGATGAAGTACTAACACATTGGGAAAAAGAAGGTTATAAACTTAAAACACTTGATTATTTAAGTAATAAAAAATAATGTTTTAATTTAAACAAAACTCCACCATGAATTAGAGTAAAATAAAACTGTTTATAAATACTTTAATCCTTGATGGAGTTTTTTATTTTTTTATATTTATTTAAAAAGAATTGTCCATTCATTTATCTCTTTATATCCTATATTTTGATATATTTTACCTGCTATATCATTATTATAAAAAAGGCATGGGACTTTTCCTTCTAACAATAATTCTTTACTTAAGTTATAAACTATATAACTTGCAAATCCCTTTCCTCTATATGCTTTATCTGTACCAACAGATACTACCATTGCCAAAAAACTAGTTTCCATTCCAGTAGATGCAGTACTAATCATAGTATCATCATTTTTAATAAAATATGCTCTTACATTTCCTTCTTTTAGATGTTCTTTTCTTTCTTCTATGTAATTTTTACTTACTTTATAATCTGAGTTGTTTAAAAGTTTCCCTATATCATCAATATCTTTTTCCTGAGCCTTTTCTATTTTATGCTCCTTCATGCTAGGGAAATCAATTTCTTTTATTTCCTTTAATATACAAAATTTATTATCTAGTTTTTTATAAAAATCTTTATATTCACTTATTAGTCTATCTATTACACACTTTTTTCCACTTATACTTTCTACATCCAAATCTTTTATATGATGCTTCATCTCTTCTATCTCAAAATCATTTTTTAGACTATAAATTATAAGTGTTGACTTATTCTTTAATATTATAGAAGTTATATTTCCTCCTTTCATTTGAGACCATATATCTTGAGAGTAGGAGTTAAATCCATAGTTTTCAACATATCCAATTATGAATAAGTTTAAACTTTCTTCATGTGATACATATTGCCAAAATTCTTTTTCTAAAGTATTATCTATTTTTACAATCAAGTATATATCCTCCTTTTGCATTAATAATGATATACCTTATAATTTATAGTATCATTTAAATTCATTATATTCCACCAAATATTCTTAATTTTTCAAAAATAATTTAGAATTGTAAGCCAATTAATTTCTTGTAAAAATATACAATTAAAATATTCTATGTCATTTTATATTTTAATTGAGCTACATTTTTTCAATGCCTATGCAATGTGTTCATATTTATTTTTATATTCTGTTATCGCTTCATTCCAGGCTTCTTCCACTGATATTCCTTTCTTAGTTGCAATTCTTTGTGCCAATTCTATTATTTTCATAGCTTTTCTTGATATATTCATATATTTTCCTCCTCTAAATTATCATAAATTATTTTAAGGTTAAATTTCTATAGCCATTTTATATGTTTATTTACTTATATCTTACTAATTATTTGTGTATTAAATGTGAACTACACTAGAAGAATTTTAGAACTTAATAAACCATAAACTTTACATACAATTCATATATATTTGTCATATCATAGGACAAGTGATATAATTTATTATCATTTTATGGGGGTGATATATTATGAAAATAAGGGATGAATACACATGTCCTCTTGAAATTGTACATGACATAATCAAAGGAAAATGGAAAACTATCCTTGTATTTGAATTGAGACAATCTAATAAGACATTTTCTGAATTAGAACATAGTATTTATGGAATAAATCAAAAAATGTTAATTCAACAATTAAAAGAACTGCATGAATTTGGTATTATTGATAAAATAAGTTCATCTGGTTATCCACTACATGTTGAATATTTTCTTACTGACCGTGGTAAAAAAATGTTAAAAGCGGTGGAAATAATGCAAGAAATAGGTATAGAGTATATGCTTGAGAATGGTCAACAAGAGATTCTAGATAGTAAAGGAATTTGTTATAATAAATAGTTTTGTACATACCAAAAAGTAAGTAATTTACATTTTTTATATGAATATTATAATAGGAATATATAGGGGGTATTGACATGTCTATCGCTTTAATACTAATTGATATTCAGAATGATTATTTTAAAAATGGAAAATGTGAATTATTTGAATCAAAAAAAGCTGCTGAAAATGCAAAGAAAATACTGTCGTTCTTTAGAAAAAATAACTTACCAGTTATTCATGTACAGCATATAGCAACAGATAAAACAGCTTCTTTCTTTCTGCCTCACACTTATGGTTCAAAAATAAATGAAACTGTTTTTCCACTGGACAATGAAGAAATTATAATTAAACATTCACCAGACAGTTTTTTTCAGACCAATCTACAAGCTGTACTTGAGAAAAAAAATATAACTAAGTTGGTGATTTGTGGTATGATGAGTCATATGTGCATTGATACAAGTATAAGAACAGCAAAGAAACTTGGGTACAACATAACCCTTATAGGTGATGCTTGTACAACAAAAAATTTATTTTGGGGCGATGTAGAAATTCATGCAAACACTGTCCATCAGGTATTCATGGCATCATTACAGAAGAGTTTTGCAGACATAAAAAATACAGATACTTTTTTATCTAATTGTTATAAATAAAAATATTCACAATATTAAAAAGAGCAAACTTAACTTATTTAAGTATGCTCTTTAATCATTTAAAATTAGATACTTTCTACCATTTTTATATATATAAGATACTCTTATCTATTTTATATTCATATATAACTATTATATAAATTTTAAACTTTACTATATCCACATAAAAAATGTAGTATTATAGTATATATAATATTATATAGAAAGGGGTGCTAGACAAATGAATAATCATATACTAATTCAATTTGAGTATATAGCAAGAATCATTATTGCTGGTTTCTGTGGAGCTTTAATTGGATATGAAAGGAAAAATAGACTAAAAGAAGCTGGAATACGAACTCATTTTATAGTGGCATTAGGTTCAGCACTTATAATCATTGTTTCTAAGTATGGGTTTAATGATATAGTAGGTACTCCAGGTATTGGTCTAGACCCAGCCCGTGTTGCGGCACAAGTTGTTAGTGGAATAGGTTTCTTAGGAGCTGGACTAATATTTATTAGAAATCAATCAGTAAGTGGACTTACTACTGCTGCTGGTATATGGGCAACAGCAGGTACAGGGCTTGCTATTGGCTCTGGACTATATTTATTAGGTATTGTTTCAAGTATTATAATTGTTATTGTACAGATATTACTTCATAGAGATAGGAAATGGATGAAACTCCCTACTGCAGAACAAGTTTCTCTCAAAATTTCTAATAGCACTGATTCAATACAATACATTGAGGAGAAATTTAAGAAATCTAATATTGAAATTTTAAACATGAACATTAAACGTCTTGATGGAGATTGGTTAGAAGTAATTATATATACTAAGTTACCTAAAGGATACAAAAAAACAAATTTATTAAAATTATTTAGTGATAATCCTCTTATAGAAACTTTAGAAATATAAAAAACAAATATAATGATACAATTTGCCACCGAATTGAAAACGTGGTGGCAAATGGGTGGCAAAAATTGCCACTCCATTTTTCTTTGTTAAACAATATTATATGTCTTTTATTAATCATTTTCTTCTAAACTCTTAAAATTTTTTTACTCATTTAATTTCCTTTTTATTTATAAAAGACCTTTTTTCATAAATACTCTGTCAATATTAATTCATATCACAATTTATTATTCTCTATTTTTAACTATATCTATAGGCTGTTGTTGAGTCACACAATGAATCATTCCACCGTCTTTATACAACTCTCTTATATCTATCCCTATTACTTCTCTATCAGGATATAAATCTTGTATAATCTTATTTGCAACTTTATCATTTTGGTCATTGTAATTTGGAACTAATACAACTTTATTACCTATATAAAAATTCATATATGAACCTTGATATGTTAAGTTTTTCCCATTTTTTAATCTAACATTATTTTGTGTAAGTGGTAGATATACATAATTATACTTTTCTCCATTTGAATTTGTTGAGTTTAATAATATATTAATATCTTTTTGCCTTAATCCCCAATCTATCAATTCTTTTTCATTTAGTGTAATTATTGTTGATTTATCATAAAATTTTGCAAATCCATCAATATGAAAATCTGTTATATCTATTCCAGCCACACCATCTAACCATATAAATTTTTCTGCTCCATAATATTTTCTTATATATTTCTCTATATCACCTTGACTTAAATTTTTATTTCTATTTTTATTTATTATAGAACTTTTAGTTGCTAAAAATGTTCCATTACCATCAAGTTCTATTGCTCCACCTTCTAAAACTACTTCATTTAAATTTATATTTTCAATTGCGAAGTCTTCACTTATATTTTTAGGTATTTGATTTGATTTACTATATGGCTCTTTTCTTCCCCAACCATTAAATCCCCAATCTAATATTACAAGTTTATTGCTTTCATCATATACAAATATAGGACCATTATCTCTTATCCAAACATCATCAGTTTTATAAATATAAAAATCTATGTAACCCATATCAATATTTTCTTTTTTCAATAAATTTTCTATTCTATCTTTTTCATTATCATTATAAGCTACTATATGAACATTTTCACCATTCACTAAAGACTTTGTCATCTTTAACCATACATCTTCTATTCCATTTTGGTATTCTTTGCCATAAGTATAACTATGAGGCCATTGTAACCAAGTCCCTTCATGTTCTTCATCTTCTAGTGGCATATAATACTTTTGCTGATTATTTTGATTTATATTTTCGCTTTCATACCCTTTTGTAAATCCTCTAATTATCAATAATAATGGTAATGATAATCCCAACATTAAAATTCTTTTATTCATAATAACCTCCTCTATTTTTATATTTCAAGTATAAAGGTTATCATAATGTCAAGGTCAACTAATCTTTTGAAACTTTTATAGATACTTCTGTTATAAATTCATAGCTAAATGGAGTTAATAATGAATCTACAAAGTATCTTTCAATAAAATTTCCTTTAACTTTAAAATTATTGTTTTTAACCCACTTATACAAAGTATTATAAGCATCAATTAAATTTTCATAATCTCCATAACATATTGTACTTACATATGTTCCACTTTCAATGACCTTATTGTTGAATCCATTTATCTTTTTATTATCTACAATAGGTTGATAATATTCTATTTCGTATGTATTTTCATCTAAATTTTCATTATTGTAGAACATTACATAATAATATCCAACTTTATTAGATTTACTTTTTGAAATCGTATTATAACAAGATTCTATAAATTCTCCTATTTCTTCATAATTAATAATGGCTTTTTTGCACAAGGTACTAACTGATTGTCTTTCACAAATATTAATATCATAATTATTTATGATTGTATCCTTAAATTTTACCTTTTCTTCTATTTCTGAAATTAAATATCCATATTTATTTACCTTTTTTGTTAATTCTTCAATTTTATTGATATATATCTCTATATTTTCATATTTATTATTATCTAATATATCTTTTATTTCTTCATAAGTAAATTCATATCTTCTTAAGTTTTTTATTTTTGATATTACATTAAGGTCTCCTTCTGTATAGTACCTATATCCATTGTTTTCTATGTGACTAGGTTTCAATATATTTTCTTTATCATAATATCTAAGCATTCTAGATGATATTTTAGTTATTTTTGAAGCTTCACCTATTTTATACATATAAACACCTTCTTTATTTTATTGATTGTGAAGTTTATTACTTTACTATTATATATATACTGTAGATGAAACTTAAACAATTTAAATTAATATTAGTAGCTTCTGATTCTAATTCATACAGGTAATTTTTTACCATATATTTTATATATTTATTTTGTTTTTTTAAAGTGAAATAAATTTCATATTGTTAAGACATTGTTAAATTTCTCAATTTTCAAACAGGCATGTTGAATAATAACTTATTCTAATGTATTATTGTAGTTGTAGAATAAAACTAAATCGGCAAAACTAGAGAAATTTAGTGACGCAAAACTATAGGGACTAAGACTTATAAAATTCTTATAGGTTATGTCAGCCAGTTGCCAAAAAGATATTTTCTTTTTGTTTTTGTGAAAGTTTTTTAGGGGGATGTAAAATGTTTATGGAAAAAATGGATAGGTGTACACATATATTAACTGCTTATATTGGCAGTTCCTATGATTACTGTGATTTTATAGATACACAATTAGATGATTTTATACTAGAGTACGGAGAAAATGTGGTAGAATCTTGCCTTCATCAAGTTATGATATTGGTAAGTAAGTGTAATTAGATAGATATTGTTTTCTAGAGAACCCTTTTTAGTTTTTTCTACATTTAATAAACTACTAAGTAAAAATATATTTATTAAAAAGAGTAGTACATGATAAGCAACTGGAAATAACTCGAAGCTTTGGCTTAGATAATATTATTGATACTGCAACAGATATTTTGAAAGATAATAAGATTAATTTGATAATTATTGATGAGGTATACAAGTAATATGGAAGAGTTAGGTATGCCTTATAATAGTTCCTATACACTAATATCTACTGGAGGAGATATTTTATATGAGTGCTTTGTTGTATGTTAATGTATATATCTAATACAATCATAACTTGTCTTATGTTTTAGTAGGATAGCTTTCGTTCGTTTTATTGTTATAGCTGTTACTATAGTTTTATGCTATTTATTAATATTTGTAATTTTTTATACATTCTTTATGTTCATACTACTGATATATTTTGATTAAGTGATTGTTCAGTTTTAGAATTACTTTCTTATAATCTATAAATATTCTACTCAATCATATTTATTGCAAAAAACTACATAAACTATTAATTGTAAAAATAGACTAGATAATCACTAGTCTATCTATATATTATTTAATAACAAATTTTACAAGCCACATATCCTTTTGATTCTGCTTCTTCTCTACTCATTGGAATTGCTACTTCCATGTTATGTGCAGTAGGAGAATAATGATATTTGTTTGATTTAGATTTTCCTCCATTCGCATATACAGTTACAGATGTTGTATCATTGTTTGAAGGTTTATTTTTAGTCTTCTTATTTATCATCTAATTCGTTGAAATCTAGCGATTTAGTTACAAGTACTTGAATTTCAGTTACAAACTCATCTACAATTCCAGTCTCATGTATATCTATCTTGTATATTTCTATAGGCGCATCAATTACTTTATAATTATTTTCTTTTATAAATTTAAACACCTTTTCCATATACATTTTATTATTAGAATTACTTCCAGTGTAATTTAAAGTTACATAATATCCCTCATCAAAAACTATATTGTATATTTCCTCACTATTCTCTAAAAAACAAAATACAGATTTAAACTCATTGAATATACCTTTATGAATTGCCTCAGTAGAAAAAGCAGAACCAATATTATTATTTCCAAGTATATTAAACCTATCTTCATATTCTTTTTGTAGTTTTTGAATCAAAAAATCAAAATCCTCATCTCTTTTTATATCAGCATTTAATTCTAAAGCTTTTCTTTTTTCTATATATACAACCTCTATCTCATCTATTTTTGTATTTTGAATTACACTTTCAATTGAACCTAATCTTTTCATAATATTTTCCTTATGGCTTATAAGTTCAAATATTTTTTTATCAATTAACTCAAGTTCTTCATTTAAAATATTCTTTGTGGACTCTACACTTCTATCATCTAAATATTCTTTTATTTTTTTCATTGGAAAGTTCAAACTTCTAAACTCTTTTATTAAATTGAGTTTCCATATATCTGATATGTTATACATTCTGTATCCATTTACATCTCTAACTGGCTTTAGAATGCCTATTTCTTCATAATACATTAATGAATCTCTTCCTATTCCATATATTTTAGATATCTCTCCTATTTTATAGTAATCTTTCATTTATACAGTAAAATCCTCCATAATCCTATTTTTATTTTATAAGCAACATATTTCTATCTATAACTATAGTTTTAGAATATACTAAAACTATTTCTAAAACAAGGATACGAAAATAAGTCATCTACAATCAGCCATTAACATCTATTTATTTTCCTATTATAATATTTCTAAGTTTAACCTTTCTAAACAATATTTTTAGATTTGTCGTTTTTTATGTTTACATCTATTATGTCCTTTTTTTACAATTTTTTTGTGGTAAAATAAATTTCTATAAATTATCATTTGAGTAATTTAGTAAATTAATATTAATTATAATGTATGATGAAAACAGAAGAGTAAGCTTAATTCAAACTACTGAAATTATATATATGAAATTATTAATGTAATATGAAATTATATATAGGAATCTAATTATAAATAAATTAATTATTTATAAAATCATTAAAGTTGAACTTAACTATAATGATTTCTATGTTGCTAATTGCATGGCTTACAATCTATCCATTTATAAAAAAATATGATATAATTGCATTCAAAAAGGAAATATTTCTATACGCTAAAACTTAAGAATTGACTAATTTTATCTAAAATTATTATTAGACTAAAAATTTTTTTATTTTTAATATTATAACAAGTAAGTTGGTACATAGAAGCTTGAAATACTTATTTAAAATGGATTGTTCAAATTATTTATAAATTAACATTTAAATATTTTTAACATAAATACAATTATTATCAAAATTTCAAATATCTTATGGAGGAATACCATGCAAAATTATGATTATATAAAAATGTTAAATAAAAAGGTAGAACTATTAGCCAATGAACTAGACAATAGAAATTATAAATTTAAAGTCCCAAATGAAATAGATTTTTTTTCTAAAATACCAAATAGGGAGTTTGTATACCAATATATTGATGACTGTATTTTAAAAGATATACATATTGGCGTCATGTTATTAAATATCGATAACTTTAGATTGTTTAATGATATATATGGATATTTAGTTGGTGAAAATCTATTAATCAACTTAACTCAAAAACTGTTGCACTTTATTCCAGAATCTAATGGAATAGTTGCTCATCTAAAAGGAGAAGGATTTTTAATTGTAATTCCTAATGTATCAAATGAAGAGCTAGATAATATAGGAACAACTCTTATAAAAAATGCCAGAGAATTGAAAATACAACTTCCTAATGAAAAAGAAATTCATTCTAATGTTACTTTTAGTATTGGTAGTACTCTTTGGAATGGTGAGCCAAATATGACTACTTTGGTGATTTTCAATCAAGTATATAGTGCTTTAAAAAAGGCTAAAATAGAAGGTAAAAATAGATACATACCATTTGATTTTAAAGATAATAATTTTTATAATAAATTAGAAAATGATAAAGAATTTTTATACGAAATATCATATGCTTTACAAACTAAACAAATTGAAGCATTTTATCAACCACTCTATAATATAAAAAACAATACTATAGTTGGATGTGAGGCTCTTGCACGATGGAGACATCCTATTAAAGGGCTTCTTACTCCAGATAAGTTTATACCTTTATTTGAGCAATTTGGTTTAATAACAGAATTAGATTTATATTTATTTGAAGAAAACTGCAAAAATATAAGAAGATGGATTGATAACAATGATGTTTTTGTTCCAATTTGTTGTAACTTTTCTCGTCTTCATTTTTTTAATCCTAATTTTCCAAGTATGCTAAAAAACGTTACTGAAAAATATAGTGTTTCTACATCAAATTTCAGTATTGAAATCACAGAAAATGTATTACTAGAAAATACAAACACTATTATTCAACAGTTAAACGAGCTTCGTTCTTATGGTTTTTCTGTATCCATGGACGATTTTGGTTCTGGATACTCATCTTTTGGTATGTTGCAAAATCTACCTTTTGATATAATCAAAATTGATAGAATATTTTTAGCTCATAATTTAAAGGATTTTAAAAATGCAACAATTTTATACTCTATAATAAATATTGCAAGAGCTCTTGGAATGCTTACAGTATGTGAAGGTGTTGAAACAGAACAACATGTAGAATTTATCAAAAGTATAAATTGTGATATTGCTCAAGGTTATTATTATGCGAAACCTATGGAGTGTGCACAATTTGAAAAACTACTATCTAAAGAAAATAATTCAGAAGAAATGTTTATAAAATATTCTGATATAGGTAAATCCTTAGTAGAAAAAATATTTGATGAATTTTTTATTATGCAAGACATGAAAAAACTAAAATCAAATGTAACGGAAGACATTCAATGGTCTGACTTTTATAGCAAAACAAAAATTACATCTTTTTCTAAAATAATAGAACACTTTGAGAAACATATTAAAGGTAAAAAATTTTCTATTCTTTATAAAAGTATAACTCCACATGATATTGACTCAAATTTATTATTAATTAGTGGAGAAGCTGTTTTATCAGATGAATCTGCTGAATATCAAAAGTATAGTAATTTTTACTTTAGCGCAAATTGTATAATTTCAGAAAATAGATTACTTTTAAAAAAATTAAACCTGGATTTAATCAAGACTGCTGGCTATATAAATGAGTTTGAATCATATTCTATACCTAAAATGGCAAATACTCATCTTGATGAAAGTAAGATTTTATCACAATTTTATTCAATGTTACCTGTAGGTATAATTCGTTATGATTTGTTTGGCGATATGACTATCACTTATATGAATGAAGAAATGTTTGATATTATAGGTTATACAAAAGAACAATTTTTTGGTGAGATGGGTGGTAACTTAAGAGCAATTGTTCATCCTGATGATTTAGACTTTATTTATAAAAAGAGTTTGGAAATGATTGATACAAATAAAATTGAACCTTTTTTGTATAGATTTATAAAGCGTGATGGCCAAATTGTTACAGTTATGTACACACAATGTAATCTATCTGCAATTGATGGAAGAGCTATTGCACAAGGTATGTATATAGATATAAATAAAATAAAAAATCTAACAGGAATCTAGCACAAAGTACTTTATTTGGAAAAAATTAATATATTTAAATAAATTTAGATTAGTTTTCTTTTCCAAACTTACACTTTATATTATAAATATGTACTTATATAGTATGTTGGTATTAATCACTTAGGCAGACCTTGCTTCAGTGCTTTTTAACTAAAATTAACTTGCTTAATAAAAATATCACACTTCAACAACGTTTTTAATTTAAGTATATTAATGTATAATATACTTAAGATATATAATAAAAAAGAAAGGGGGAATATCATGAGTATACTCCTAAAAAAAGCTCCTAAATTTGCAAAACATATTATAACAAACTTTTATGTAAATCGAGATATTGATGAAATATTAAAACACCTTTCTAAAGATATCACATGGATTGGACCAGGAGAACAAGAATTTCTCACTTCTTTCAATGAAATAAAAAATTATTTTTATGCAGGTCAAAATGAAGTCCCTTCTTGTGATATAAGTAATGATACATTTGAAATTGTAAGTGAAGATAAAAATAGATGTATGGTATTAGGAAAATACACTGTTAGTACTAAAGAAAATGCACAAATGGTCTTAGAAGTAAATCAGCGTTGCACATTTGAGATAATTGAAGATAGAGAAAGATTGCTAGTAAAACACATGCATGTATCAAATCCTTATGGTGAAATGCAGATTGATGAATACTTCCCCACTAAAATTGGAACACAAAGTTATGATTATTTACAAAGATTATTAAAAGAAAAAACAGAAGTTATTGAAATGATTACAAATAATATCAATGGTGGGCTAAAAGGTAGCAATGACGATAATACATACTCCTTTTTCTATGTTAATGAAGGATTGCCTAAGATATTAGGATATACCTATGATGAGTTTATCAAAATGAGTGGTGGTTCAGCAGTAGGAGCTGTATATCCACCAGACTTACCTAAAGCACTAGAAGATTGCGAAAGATGTTTTGCAAATGGAATTACATATTCAACTGAATATAGAATACGCAAAAAAGATGGAACATTAATGTGGGTATTAGATTCTGGAATGAAATCATTAAATAGTGATGGAGTCGCAAAAATTAACAGTATTATTACTGACATCACTCAACTAAAAAATATAGAATCTGAACTAAAATTAGAAAGAGAGCGATATCGTATTGCTTTACAAAATATTACAGACATTATGTTTGAATATGACATTGAAAATGATAATTTTATAAAATATCAACGTGTAGAAATCGATAAAAAAATTGAATTAGAGAACTTTGAAACAAAAAATTATTCTAAATTGCTAGAATCTGGAGCAATTATTCATCTTGACGATATTGGTAAATTACTAGAGGTACTTCGTGGAAACCTTAGAGAAATAATTGAAATACGACAATTAGACTCATTAATTAGAGATGAATGGAGATGGATTCGAGTTCAATGTTCAGTTATCTATGATAGTGACCATAATCCTATCAAAACAATTGGTGTTTTAAAAGATATAACTGAAGATAAATCTAAACTAGAAATTTTAATTAATCAAGCTCAACGTGACCCACTAACACAGCTATACAATCAAAGGGTATCAGAAAACTTTATTCAAGAATACTTCTGTAATTTTGATACAAAAACTAGTGATGCTCTATTAGTTATTGATATTGATGATTTTAAAACTGTAAATGATACTTTTGGACATTTAGAGGGTAATGAAGTTTTAATTGCTGTATCAAAAATACTACTACAAAACACTTGTGATAAAGATATAGTAGCTCGAATTGGCGGAGATGAGTTTATGATATTTATAAAATCACTGACAAATGATTTAGTAATCAAAACTACTAATAATATTTTAAATGATACCAGTAACATAAAAGTAAAAGATAATCATAAAATAACATTAAGCATTGGTATTGCTTTTGTAAATGATTCAATTAAATCGTATAAAGATTTATTTTCTAAAGCTGATAAAGCTCTATATATATCAAAAGCAGATGGAAAAAATCGTTACAGTATATCTGAATAATAAAATCATGATATTATATTTTTACCTAAAAATAACTTATAACTTAGGTATTATTAATCATAAAGTATATTATTGAAAAACAATCATATACTTTATGATTATTTTATATAACTAAAATATCTAATAGTTTCTAATGCTATTATCTTAAAATTTTCATAATTTATTCTTAAATTTTTTAGTTGTTATAATTAAAATACTAATCAAACCTATATCACAAATATGTACCTCAAAATCTATAACAATTCTCTTTAAATTTTATATTTAAATACTTCTATTAATTCTATATAGATTTTTAAAATAATTTTACATAAAACATAAATCCAATTTATTTTAGATTTATTTTTTGTATAAACTAATCATTATTTTAAAATATATTTTTGACTTATCTTATTGCCTATGAATTATATCGATGATATACTGATACTATTTAAAACATCTTTCATCTACAGAAAGGATTACTATATGAGGAAAACAAGAAATTTAAAGAATATTCCGTTTTTACTGACAGTTTTTGTGGATATTTTAATGGCAATTGCAGTTTTCTATCTAATGAACTATGTACAATATTTACTACAATCAGATGTTAAAATTAATTTAACTGAAATTGTAACACAAAATAAAGATGTAATTACAAATAAATTAATGATGGAGGTTAATAATTTAGACCTTGTTTCCAACCAAGTGTCAGAAAGATTTTCACAATCGAAAGATAAAAGTCAGGATAGTTTAAAATCTATCGCTTTAAATTACTCAAAAGAAAAAAACGATGATAGACTTTTCTTTGCATCAGAAGATGGAAAGGCGACTTTTCCAAATGGCAGAGAACTTGATATCTCAGGAAGACACTATTTTAAGCTAGTTTCTGATGGGATTCAAAACATATCTGAGCGGATAGTTTCTAGATTAGATGGCGAAGATATTTTTGTTATAAGTGTGCCCATAAAATCTCATGGAGAAGTTATTGGCTCAATTCAAAAACAATACACATTAAAAGAAATGTATAATCTCTGTTCAGTTTCTCTGTTTTCTGAAAAAGGTCATATGTACATTATTAATAGTCAAGGATACATTCTTATAAGTTCTGAACAGGATATATACAATCGAGAATCTGACAACTATTATAGAATGATTTTTTTACAGAACCCAGAGGTTTCTAAGCGTCTAGAAAAAGATATAAAAAACAATCATTCAGGTATTATGGAAACAGAGCTAAATGGTGAAAAATATTTTTCTGCTTATACTCCTATAGATAAAGTCTACGATTGGTACTTAATCTCAAGTGTATCTACTAACGCAGTTTCAGCAAATACAAACATTGTTATTAAGCTATTCTATTTTATTTTATTAGCTGTTGTAATGTTTTTTGGTTTTAGCATGATATATTTTTTATATTTAAAAGACAAACAACAGACTAAGTTGAAAAAAATTGCATTTGTAGATACTATTACACAAGGCAATACATATACAAAATTTATGTTTGATTTACAAAATCTCCTACGCACAAATACAGACAAGCAATATTATATTTTTACTTTTGATATTGATAATTTTAAATACATAAATAACTTTTACGGATTTGATGTTGGAGATAAAATTTTAAGAAAAATTAGTGAGATTTATACTGAGAGACTTTCTATAAATGAACAAATTGCTAGAGTTTATAGTGACCATTTTGTTGTTCTTCTAGAAGATGCCTCTGAACAAAAACTTAATTCCCTATTTGATTCAGAATTAAAGATAGAAGGTGTTACAGTATACCTTTCTGCTGGTTTATATCCAATTACTAATTGCGATGAAAGCATCAACCTTATGGTTGATAAAGCAAACATGGCAGCCCAAAAAATTAAAGGTATGAGATATAAAAGAGTGGAAATTTATTCTGAGAAGTTTGATAAACAGATGATTCATAATGAACAAATAAAGAGAGCTATCGAAAAGGCACTTGATAATGATGAGATTATTCCTTTCTATCAACCTAAAGTCGATATTAATAGTCATAAGTTAGTTGGTGCTGAAGCATTAGCACGTTGGAAAACTAATGATGGGAAATTAAGACCTCCTGGTGAATTTATTTCAGTATGTGAGAAAACTGGATTAATTACAGCTGTTGACATGACTATCTTTGAAAAGACTTTAAAATTTATTAAGAGAAATTTAGAAAAAGGTGTAAATTGTGTCCCGATTTCTGTTAACTTTTCGCGCATGCACTTTCTTAATAATGATTTTTTAGATGTGCTTCTTCAAAAATTAGATGAGTATAAAGTGCCACCTCATCTAATCGAATTAGAACTTACTGAAACTATAATTTTTGATAATTATAAAATGATTGAAGAATTTATAAACAAAGTACATGATAATAAGCTTCAAGTTTCTATGGATGATTTTGGCTCTGGTTATTCTTCATTACATATGCTAAAAGATATGGATATAGATGTTTTGAAAATTGATAGAGGCTTCTTAAAAGATACTGTAAATAGTGATAGACAAAAAGCCATTTTTGCTGCAATTACTCATATGGCAAGAAGTTTAAATATCAAAGTGGTAGTAGAGGGAGTTGAAAATATAGAAAATGTAGAACTTATGCGAGAATTTGGATGTTCTATTGCACAAGGTTATTTCTATTCAAAACCTATAAGTGAACAAGATTTTGAGAGACTTTATCAGGAGGGAAAAATATAATGAAACGTCTTATATGTTTGATTTGTATAGCAGTTCTTTTTTTAGTTAGTTTATCTGGGTGTGAAAACGCAAAACAAAATGTAAAAATTGGTGTTTCTTTTGGTGTTGGAAGTGCCACACGTTGGCAACATGAAAAAGAATATATGGAGCAACAGGCTAAAAAACTTGGAGCTGATATAGAAGTACGTCTTAATCAAACTGACAAACCAAAAACACAAAAGCAAGATTGTTTTGAAATGATAGATAATGGAATTGATGTACTTATTCTTACTCCACGTGATGTAAATAAAGTTAAAGAAATACTAGATTATGCTAAGGAAAAAAATGTACCAGTTATAAATTATGCTCGTGTTGTTTTAGGTGAAAAGGTTGACCTTTTTGTAGGATATGATAGTAGTAGAATTGGACAGAGATTAGGTCAATATCTTTCAGAAATAGTTTATGATGGCGATTATATTATACTTCAAGGTGACTCTGGTGATAATAATGCTAAATTATTATACCAAGGAGCAATGAGATATATCTCTCCTATTAAAGATAACATCAATGTTCTTTTGGATGCTCCTGTAAAAAGTTGGTCTCCTGATGAAGCGAAAAAAATGGTCATTGAGGCAGTCCGTTCTAATAATAACAATATAGATGCTATTCTTGCTCCAAATGATAAAATAGCAGGAGCATGTGTTGATGCATTAAAAGAATTAGGAATTTCAAAACATGTAGTTATTACTGGTATGGATGCAGAAATAGATGCTGCTAAACGTATTGTTGAAGGTACACAAGATGTCACAATATATATGGATTTAAATCAGCTTGCTTGTACTGCTATAAATGAAGCAGTTCATATGGTAAGGAATGAAACTATAAATGTAAATTCAGAATTTGATAATCAAAGTGGTGGTACAATTAAAGCCAACCTTATAACTGGTCAATTGGTTACTAGAGAGAATTTAGATAAAATACTCATTAATAGTGGTTACTTTACTAAAGAACAAGTTTATGGAAAGAATTAAACTTCAAGTGTCTAAAAATATAAGATTATAAATATTTTATTACAAATACTTAATATCAATATAGTCTATCTTAAAATAATAATTTATTAGTATAAAAAAGCGAACTCTTAAAAGAGTTCACTTTTTTATTTTAAATACCAAAGTTTCTATAAGCACAAATTCTTTCTTATAAACTTTGATATTCATAATTTTTAAATATTAAGCTTAAGTTCATAGCTGTAGCACATATACTATACTTCATTTCTACTGGTATACAATCTACCCCCTTTATAAAATCTATTATGTATTTTTCCTCAACATTTGAAGCCTTAGCTATAAATTCAGTATTAAGATTGTACATATTAGTCAAAAGACTTAAAATACATCTCAGTCTAGAGTCTAAGTCAACATCCATGACATATTCAAGTTGTAGAACTACATTTATTTTTTTTGACCATACATCTAAATCTTCTGTAAATTCGCTTTCATATATCTTATACTCTCTTATTTTTTCTATGTCTACTCCAAATAAATTTGATAAGATATTTTCATCTATATGATATTCATCAATCAATTTATTAAGCAAATCCTCTATGTAATCACTATCTATTTTTTTTACTTCCATCCCAATTAATCCCCTCTAAACCTTAAATAAGATTTTTTATACTGTACACATTTATAACAAAGTACTTTATTTGTCCTTAAAATACATCTAATCCCTATTATTCTGCCATAGCTGGAAATTCATAGACTATCTTCAACAACATTTCAGTGAAAATTAATGTCTTCTTAGCATCTTCCTCACTTACAATACAAATTTCATGAGTAGCTTCATTTCCTATCTTTCTTATTTGGTTCACCCATTTTTTAGAATTAGGCAATATGTAATTCTTTTTATCAAGCCACTCAACATAAAATATGAATGTCTTGTTTTCTTCAGCACCTAAATGTACTGCTACATTCATTAGTAACTTTCTGCAACATAAAGCTACTGATGTAAATGCATTTACACTAAATGAATTTCGTGCTTCTTCATATAAATTTTCAACATCTTTATTATTAATATGTAGTACATCATTCCCAGCTTTGGACATTGGATACTGTCTATTGTCCTTGTCAAAATACGTTGGATTACCACAACTAGGACATAAATATATGCTTATTTCAACCTCTTTTTCTAGGCTAGTGCGACAAATACCTTCATAACCTTTTTCACTTCCTACATAACAACCACAATATCCACAAGTGTAGTTTTTACCTAACAATTCATTGTCTATGCCTTCCCAAAAGTTCACTATCTTCACCTCCAAATACTTAAATTTTTCTTATTTCAGTATCAGAATATAAATCATCTTTACTTCCTTTAATTTCTACTATTTTTAAGTTTACCAAATCCATTATTCTCCAAAGTATAAACCAATCTTTTACACGCATTTCATCTTCAAACATAGATTCTGCAACAGCTTCAATTAAAGGCTTCCATCTATCACTAATATTTTTTAGTATATATTTATCAAAATAAGTTTCTTCAACACTTTTAATTTCTTTTCCTATCAATGCTCTAAAAATAGTATTTTCTTTAACTAATACATTCCATTTATTTTTAATTTCTAGCTTTTCATTAAAGTTAACTTCTGATGCTTTGTTTAAAAAGAAAGTAGAATCTTTTGGAGACATTTCACTAGTAAACGAATATTTAATTATACCATCTTCTATCTTTTTTTCATCTATTAGTACAATTTTTATGTTTTTATCTTGAAACTTACTCACTATATAATATACCCCACATAAATCTCTTGAGTTATTTGCACACCATATTATTATATCTCTATGTTTTACCAAGCTTCTATCTTCTAATAAATTTGACTTGAATAATAGTTTAGGATTATTTTCAAAATCAGCTCTAATTTTAAAAATATTTTTTCTTAATTCATAATTATTTACATCTGAAATATCACCTATTGATAAATCATCTTCAAATACTACAATTTTATTATGTGGTATTAACTTTAGCTTCATTGCTTCTTTTAATATATAATAGCAAACTTCATCAAAACATATGTGTGCCATACAACTCACCTCCCTGTATAATTAATAATTTATTTTATTATAATATATAAACTGTACTTGTTAAACAATTCTAGATTATTTTTGAAAGATTAAGAGATACAGACATAAAAGTAACTGTGAATAGATATTCTCACTTATTAGATGAAATAGACAAAGAAGCATCTGAAAATATAAGCAAAATACTATTCAAATAATAGTCAGTTTTATGTCAGTAATATAGATAATAAAATCTACTTATAAAACACCTGAAATTACTATTATTTAATAAAATTTATAATTATTTACTATTTACTGTTGACATTAGTACTATACCATAGTTTATCATTTATACTAGAAATAAAATTATTAATAGTTTAATATTTTTATAATAGATTTACAAGGAGTGGTAATAAATGGATACGAAGATATCTATAAATGAAAACATGAGCCTAGGTAAGAGGTTTTTTAAATACCTAGCACCATCTGTAGTTGCAATGTGGGTTTTCTCATTATATACAATGGTTGATGGAATATTTGTAAGTAAAGGAGTTGGTGAATTAGCTTTAGCTGCTGTCAACATCTCAATGCCCTTTATTAATTTTATATTTGCAGTTTCTCTGTTATTTTCAACTGGTGCATCTACTATAATTGCAATTTATCTGGGCAAAAAAGATATTAAATCTGCAAATGAAGTATTTTCATTTAATTTAGTATCAATAGTTATATTGTCTATAATTATTTTAGCTATAACTTTTTTTAACTTGGATAGATTAGCATTATTTTTAGGAGCCACAGAATCTACAATTGGTATGGTTAAAGATTATCTAGGAATAATAATATTTTTTAACGGCTTCTTTATAGTATCTTACTCCCTAGAAGTTATAATAAAAACTGATGGATTCCCAATATTAGCTACTGCTGGTGTAATAATATCTGCTCTTACAAACATCGTACTTGATTACTTATTTGTAATTGAATTTGGATGGGGTGTAAAAGGTGCTGGTATTGCTACAGGTCTATCTCAAGTATTTTCTACTATTTTTTTCTTGATACATTTTTTAAGAAAAAACTCAACTTTGAATTTTTCAAAATTTAAGGTCGATTTCAAAACACTTAGAAAAATTATATTTATAGGTTTCCCTGATTCGACTACTGAACTAAGTTGTGGTATAGTTGTCTTACTTTTTAACTTGAGTCTTACTAAATATATTGGTGAAAGTGCTCTTATTTATTACAGTGTTATAAACTATATAAATACATTAGTACTTATGACTATGATGGGTATAACCCAGGGTATGCAACCACTTACTAGTTTTTATTATGGAGCAGGAAATATAGATAATGTAAAAAAATTATTAAAGATGGGAATAAAAGCTACCGTAATAGCATCAATTGCTGTATTTGCAATTTGTATGACTTTTGCAGAACCAATAGTTTCTTTATTCATACACCCAAATGAAACTATACTATTCAATGAAGGAATTCGTGTATTTAAAATATTCTCTATATCTTTCTTACTTGTAGGAATTAATGTAATAATTTCTGGATTCTTTGTATCAGTAGAAAAACCATCAATTTCTACTGTTATATCTCTTGGTAGAGGACTTGTAATAGTTGTTCTAAGTCTAATTTCAATGATACTAATATTTGGTGGTCAAGGAATATGGATGACTACTATTGTTTCAGAATTTATATGCCTTATTTTATCAATAATCTTCTTAAAAAAGAATTTTTCTACATTAGACTCGAATCTAAATAAGGTTGCTTAAAAAATATTATATAAAAATATATAAAATAAAAAATACCTATTATACAATCTTGCAAATATTAGACCTCTGCAAAAACTATGATTATATAATAGGTATTTTATTTATGTAATTATTTTATTTCTAAATATCCATAACCATCTTTTGTTGAAGTTCCTTTCACTTCATACTCTACAGGTTTTTTAAATATTGGACCATCCACTACAAATGTATGATATTCTCCATGTTCTCCACATGGGTCTGCACCTTCATCTTTTATCTTTTTCACAAGCTCTCTAGTCAATTTTTCTCCTAAGAATTCCTCTCCTAGATACTTTAAGTTTACTTTTGTTACAATACTACAAAATCCACTCTCAATAAATTCATACACTAGATTTTCTCTGCTCTCTTGCCACAATGGTAGACTTACCTTCATACCAACTGCATCACATCTATCAGAATCCCATTTTCTATGACTTTCTATGTCTATATCTCCATATGCACATATTGTTGCTCCCATATTTTTAGCTTTTATTAAAGCTCTCTCAAAACTCTCCTCATATCCTTCTACTCCACACTCAGCAACTAATAAAGGTAATCCTATATTGCTACTTACCTGTTTAAGCATATTATATTCTAAATTATGTGTCCATGATTTTCCATGTTCTTCACTTATAGTTGTCAAGAGTGCTACAGGCTTGTATCCTTTTTTCAACATTCGATTTAATGCTAATATACTATCTTTACCACCACTAAATGACATTACAAATTTTTCATCAGCCAATTCCAACACCTCTTTCATCTAACTTTGTTTTGTTACCATAATTATACCAAATATCTGAGTTATATAGCAAATTATATAGTACTTTAAATCGCTAATTTACTATAAAAAATGTTCCCAATATTAGAAGTATAACACCTATGTACTTGTATAAATGCATTGTTTCTTGTCCTAAAATCACACTATCAATAAAAAAACCAACTAGAACTTGAGATACAAGTGTTAATATGAGTGTATTTGATACTCCTAAATTTGGAATTGCTTTTACTGTAAAATATATTATTAGTCCACCAAATACTCCTCCTAGTAATAACTTATAGTTAAAACCATTTATAGATACCAAATACTTTAAATCACCTGTAACTATTATACTTACCAAAAAAAATATTGCCCCTACAGTTAAGCTTATAAATGTTGCAATTAACGCTGTTGTACTTTTTCCCAGTTCTCCATTTATAAAGGCTTCAAGAGCAGTAGAGCCACCTGCTAATAATGCAAATATTATTGCCCATAATTTTGTCATGGACAAACCTCCTCCTATATAATTCTATTAATAAAAGTTTATGATACAACCTATCAATTAATTACTAAGAACAGTTTAATTTTTATACTTAATGACTTTATTTGAATATAAATTTCTGTTATAATTGTTCTATTGATTTTGGAGGTGATTTTATGTACACAAATTTTAATATTGATTTTAATAACTTTAATAAAAAAGAAAATGCTACTAAATTTATGTTAATGGGAGTATTACTCATTGTGTTGGGAGTATTATGTCTTACATTTAAGACATTAGGGATAAAATTAATTTCTTGGACTTTTGGTATTGCTCTTTTATTCTTTGCATATTTAAATCTAAAAAATATAAATGAATTAAAAAGATATGCTACCAAAGAAGAAATTAAACCCTCTACTAATGTTCAATGGATTTTAGTAATTGCATGTATATTACTTTTTATATTTCCCCAAAAAATACAAAGTATATTTTCATTATTTTTAGGATTTTATTTAATATTTAATCAACTAGTAGCATTTGTAAGTAGCAAGAATAATCCATATTCTAAATTTACAACTTGGAATATAATTAAGGCTCTATTTGGTATATGCCTTATATTGTCTCCACTTTTTCTATCTAGATTTATAGTATCAATAATGTCCTTTTTTATAATATTATTTGGACTAGTTCTACTATTTTCTGGAAATAATGCAAGAAAATATTAATTATTTTCTTGCATTATTTTTATATTACTTAAAATAGAATTTGTTTAAGTTATATATTTATGGTAATATGTTTTTTGTACAAGTTCTGTGTACAATTTTATTAGAAATAGGTGATTACTTTGGATAAATTTAAATATGCTTTTGACAATAAAAGGTATCATACTTGGAATTATTATCTTAGAAAAACTTTTGGAGAAAAAGTTTTTAAGGTATCAATAAATGCAGGATTTACTTGCCCAAACATTGATGGAAGTATTGGCTATGGCGGATGTACCTATTGTAGCAAGGAAGGTTCAGGTGACTTTGCTGGTAACCCTAAAGATAATCTTATTAGTCAATTTTATAATATAAGAGAAATGATGTTAAAAAAATGGTCTCATGCGAAATACATTGGTTATTTTCAAGCATATACAAATACGTATGCTCCTCTTGAAACTTTAAAAGAAAAGTATGAAACTATATTAGAACTTGATGATGTCATAGGTCTTTCAATATCAACAAGACCTGACTGTTTACCAGATGATGTTGTAGAATACTTATCTGAACTAAATAAAAGAACTAATTTATGGGTTGAACTTGGTCTTCAAACAATTCATGATTCCACATCTAAAACTATAAATAGAGGGCATGATTATAAATCATTTATAGAAGGTGTTGAAAAACTTAAGGCTAAAAATATAAAGGTTGTTGTACACATTATAAATGGTCTTCCTGGTGAAGATTATAATATGATGATGGAAACTGCAAAGGCTGTGGGTAAAATGGGTGTAGATGGCATAAAAATTCATTTATTACATGTTATAAAAGACACTCCTATGGAAAAGATGCTACAAAATGGTATGCTAACTCTTATGGAACAAGATGAATATATAAATCTTGTATGTGACCAATTAGAAATACTTCCTGAAACTATGATAATTCATAGACTTACTGGTGATGGCAAAAGAGATGAACTGGTTGGTCCTTTATGGAGTCTAAAAAAATGGGAAATTTTAAATCAAATTGATGATACCTTGAAGGCTAGAAATTCTTATCAAGGTTGCAAGTTTGTTTAATTATATATACTTATTACACATAAAACAATCTCAAAATAATGATAACTATAGAAAGTGTTATGTAAATATAATGCTCTCTATAGTTATTTAGTATTTATAAAACAATATATTAATTTGTATATTTATATAGTCTATAATAAAAAATTTAATTTATATTTCTAAATTAACTACAATTGCCTATAAATTTATGTAATATTATTAATTTCAATGTTTTTTAAATCTCAATACTTTTTAAACCTCTAACTCTAAATACTTTCTGTTTTCTCAATCTGCTTTAACTTATTGGATTTATAAAACATTCTTATTCCATCATAAGAAATATTAAGTGCTACTACTGCTGATATTAACATTAACATCACCCCAAATAGCTTCCATAAAGAAAAACTTTCTCCTAATATAGTACAACCAATTATTACAGAACCAACTAACTCTACTGACGCCACAACACCTGCAACAGATAGCTCTACTCCCTTAGATATGCCTGCTGCATAAAAAATATATGCAAGTGCTGCTGGTACAATACCTAACATTAACATACAAGATAAAATATTTAAATCTTTAGCATAATATAATATCTCCCAAGGTCTAGCAGATGGAATCATAAAAATAGCTCCAAATAAGAAACTGTACACTAATATTGTTGAACTTGAAAACTCTTTCAAGGCATTTTTACTAATAGTTGGCATAAGTGCATATGCTACTGCTGATAATATACCAAGTAAAAGTCCAAAAGCACTTAAATTTTGAAAATCTAAACTTCCACCAGTCACTGCCATAACTGCACCCATAAAACAAAAAATAAGTGAAATTACTTTACTTCTAGTAATACTCTCTTTATAACAGATTTTTGAAAATACTGCTAAAAATAATGGTGAAGTGTATAACAAAACTGCTGCTACTGATACACCTACAGTTTCAATCGCTTTAAAATAACATAAGTTAAACATAGCTTGACATATAATACCTATTATTATTGAATATATGATTCCTTTTTTATTTATTTTTAAAATATGTGGTGTCCTTATAGAAGAATATGCTCCTAAAACTATAAATCCAAAAAACAATCTTGTAAATGCTACTTGTTCTGATGTCAACCCACTTCCCATCAAAAACTTTCCAAATAATCCAAGTGTAGCCCATAATATTCCTGCTGTTGCTATAAATACATACCCTTTACTTTTTTCTCCCATTTTAAATTCCCCTCTAATTTTATTTAAGTCAATGCACACCGTTTTTGTTAAGCAAAAATTATGCCACTTTAATCTAATATATATCGACACCAAAAGTCTAGTATTTTCAACAATACTAATAAAATTTTAAATTTTTCATATTCCCCTTATATCTACTTTAAGTTGCTTTGGACTTGTTTTAATTGTAAAATAAGTTATATATAACTTATTCAAAGTTAAAATAGACTGAAACTTATACATTATATAAATATTAAATTTTAATTATATTTAATAAATTAAACCTATTTTAATATATCATTAAAATTTTAGGAGGACAACGGAAAAATGAATTTTGAATTAGATTTGGAGTTTTACCAAAAGATATTAGAGGCTTCTCATGACGAAATATGTGCCTCTGATAATAAAGGCATAATAATATATTGTAATAAAGCATTTGAAGAAAATTATGGTCTAAAAAAAGAGGATATTTTAGGGAAAAACGTTTCTTTTTTAGAGGAATCTGGATATTCAACAAAAAGTCCCATACCAGTTGTACTAAAAACAAAATCTAAATTTTCACTAGAACAAGATACTCAAACAGGAAAAAAACTCATTATAACTGCCACCCCTGTATTTGATGAAAATGGAGACTTAGAATTTACTGTTGAGAATTGTAGAGATATAACTGAACTTAATAATATAAAGAATAAACTTGAAGATACAAAAAAACAAGTAAAAAAATATAAATCTGAAGTGGAAACATTATATAGAACTGCTCTTAGAATTGAAGATACTGTAATTATGGATGGCCTAGTTATGAGACCCATAATAAATACAGTAAATCATGTTTCTAAAACAGATGTAAGTGTTCTTCTTTTAGGAGAATCTGGAACAGGAAAAAGTTCACTTGCTAGATATATACATCACAACAGTAACAGAGCTAATGGACCATTTATAACCATAAATTGTGCAACTATATCTCCACAACTCCTTGAATCTGAACTTTTCGGATATACTTCAGGTGCTTTTACAGGTGCAAGTACCAAGGGTAAGGTTGGACTTGTGGAATTAGCTGATGGAGGTACTCTTTTCCTAGATGAAATAGGAGATATACCACAAAATTTACAAGCAAAATTTTTGCAATTAATACAAGATAAAACTTTTACCCCAGTTGGAAGTTTAAAAAATAAAAAAGTCGACATAAGGATTATATCTGCCACAAATGCTGATTTAATTTCAAAAGTAAAAGAAAAAAAATTTAGAGAAGATTTGTATTATAGATTAAATGTTATAGAAATAAAATTACCTCCTCTTAGAGAAAGAAAAGATAATCTAGTAGAGATTATAAAATATTATTTTAATAGGTATTCAAGTGACTTTAATCTAAATAAAACTATTTCTAAAGAGGCTATAGATATTATTGCAAATTATAGATTTCCAGGTAATATAAGGGAATTACAAAATATAATTCAAAAAATACTACTTACTTGCACAAATAATCATATAACAATAGATGATTTACCAAATATTCTTATAAAAAATGTAATAATTGACAGTAGTGAAAATAAAAGGAATATATCTCAAATTGATAGAGTTATAGTATCTGATTCAATATCCATTGATTATAAGAATAAAAATTTTGACACTTTAATTATGGAGTATGAAAAAAATATAATTTTGGATGCTTATGAAAAATTTGGTAGCTCTTATAAAGTAGCTAAACACCTTGAAATGTCACAATCTAAAGCTAGTAGGTTAATTAGAAAGTATACTAATACTTAATTTTAAATTTGATAAACAAAAACTTAACACTATTTACATATTGTAAATTTGGCTATTTACTGGTATTATGAATATGGTTGAAATTATTTAAATAAATATGATTGACTTAGTTTCATATATTTACCATTAAACTTTTATCATAAATATCATATCATAATAATATATTTAATAAGTCTAACAAACTATACGAGGTGTAAATATGTTAATGAATACTCATTTTATTATGGCAAAATCAATACTTGATAATATAGATGAAAATAAAACATTCTTTATAAGTGAAAAAAACTTTATCTATGGCAATATAAAACCAGATGCTTTTTCTAAATATAAATTAAAAAAACATTATTTAGACGAGTCATTTAATATGGTTGTTTCTAAAATAAACTATTTGTGTAGTCTTACTATAGATAGTCTTTCTAAATATTTTTCAGTAAGTAGACTTAGCCAAGAGCTAGGAGTTATATGTCACTTTCTATGCGATTTTTTCTGTGTAGCTCATAGTGAACGCTGGGAATTTAAGCATAGTTTAAATAAACATGTCACTTATGAAAGAGAACTTGGAGCATTTGCAAAAGATGTTGATTTGTCTAAAATTAAAGGTACTACTATAAATAACGGCTTTGAGAAATTTTTTACTAAACTTTATAATGAATATAAAAAGAAAACTGACTATATGAATGATTTAAAGTTTTCAGCTTATACTTGTAATAGTGTTATAAATTATATATTGGATGCTATTTTATCTAATACAATAAAATCATATCATATAGCAAATTGTGGTTAATTTAAGAACTTTTAAACTTATAGTTAAGATAATCAAAATGACTGCTCTATAGAATATAAAAAATAATTTTATAATTCTTTAGAACAGTCATTTTTTATATTAAATAAACAAACTCTCTAAAATTTATTACTTAATATATTTATAGGAAAATATAAACCATTAATTTTTTATTAACTCTATAAATCCTGTATTTAACTATTTATCTCCATTATAACATCAATGGCATTTTTTACACTATCCACTACATAGTTTGCACTTTGTTTTACTTCTTCCCTTCCTTTGGACATCGCAAAACTGTACTTAAATCCTTCCAACATGCAAATATCGTTTGGAGAATCTCCAATAGTAGCAACCTCATCTTTACTTACATTTAAAGTTTTTATTACATATTCTATACTTCCTCTTTTTGAGACACTTTTAGGAACTATATTTAAAGTATATGTCCCAGAAAAATATATTTCTAATACTTCACTGAACTCACTTTTTAGATACAATTCTACTCTAGATAACTCTTCTAAGTTTTCAGAACATACTCCTATGTTTCCTATAAGATTATCAAAGCTACCTCTTTTCTCAAAATCAGGGTCCACTATGAAGTCACTAGAATAGTGTCTAAAAGCAGTTGTATCACTACCTACAATTACATCACCCTTATATTTAAAGTACAATTGTGCATCACTTGACTCAAACCTATCAATAACTTTTTTCACTAAATTGTCGTCTATAGTTCTTTTAAAAATCACATTATAATCTTTATCATGTATAAATGAACCATTTTCACATATATAGTATCCATTCATATCTAAATTGTCTTTGATAATATTACGAGCTTGTTTAAATATTCTACCTGTAGCAACATTAAACTGCACTCCCTTTTTTTCCACTTCTTCAATTGCTGATATGTCTTCTTTGGTTATAGTTCCATTTTCATACAGAGTTCCATCTAAATCACAAAATATATGTTTTATCATAAATTAAAAGCCTCCAAAAATGATTTTATATTATACTAATACTTTAAATATATCCAATATCATAATAATTTAAAGCTTTTCTAATTGTATTCTCAATTCATTAAGTAAATCTCTAGTAGCTCTTAATCTTATCTTTCTTCTATCTCCATTAAATATATTTTTTTTCACTACTGTTTTACCATTTATATATATTGCAGTATAAACTAACCCCACAGGCTTTTCCTCAGTTCCTCCACCAGGTCCTGCTACTCCAGTTGTAGATATACCTATATTAGCTTCCAGCCCTTTAGCAACGCCCTCAGCCATTTCTATTGCTGTTTGCTCACTTACTGCTCCAAACTCTTCTAAAGTTTCTTTTTTTACACCTAATCTTTTCATTTTAGCCTCGTTCGAATATGTTACACAACCTTCAAGAAACACAGAAGATATTCCTGAATAGTTTATAAGAGATGAAGAAACTAAACCTCCAGTACAAGATTCTGCAACTGCTATTGTTAAGTTTTTTTCTACAAGAAGTTTAGCAACAGCATCTTCTAATGCAGTCTCTCCTTCAGATACTGAAATATCACCTTCAGTATATATATATTTACCAACTCTATTTTTTATTTTTTCTTCTACTGGCTTTATTAATTCAAAAGCATCTTTTTCATTTTTAGCCTTTGCAGTTATTCTTATTGTAACTTCTAACTCCTTTGCATACAAAGCAACTGTTGGATTGGTTTGTTCATCAATTATATCTAGAATTTCTAATTCTAGATTTGACTCCCCTATTCCATATAGTCTTAGAGTTTTAGATACTAACATTTCATTTGTAAATTGTTGTAAGTAAGGTTTAACACTCTCATTAAACATAGCTTTCATTTCTCTTGGTGGCCCAGGTAACACTATTATGCTTTTATCATTTTTCTTTAAAATTGCTCCTGGAGCTGTCCCATTATTATTTTTTAGCACTATAGCTTCTTTTGGAAAATATACTTGTTTCATATTGTTTTCAGCCATTTTTCTTCCTGTTTTAATGAAGAAAGATTCCAAAACTTCTAATGATGGTTTATGTAATTCTAGTTCCTGACCAAAATATTCTGCTGCAGTTTCTTTTGTCATATCATCACCAGTTGGTCCAAGACCACCAGTAGTAATTACTAAATCACTTCTCTTTAAACTTTCATCAAAACATTCTAAAAGTCTTTGCTTATTGTCTCCAACTGTACTCTGATGGTATACTTCTATACCCAATGATGCAAGTTCTTTAGCCAAAAACTGAGAATTTGTATTTACTATATCTCCTAATAATATTTCTGTTCCTACACTTATTATTTCAGCTTTCAAAATTTATCACTCCTTGATTTTATAGCCATTAAGACTAGTCTTAAGTTCATAACAATAATTTTAGCAAAAATAATAACATAAATAAAGTTAAAAAATAATTTAAAGATATATTTAAATTAGATTATTAATCCAGAACCACACATAATACAAACTTCATATATAGTGGTACTTTCATCATCAACTCTTAATTCATATAATTAAGTAAGTAAATAAAAAATTTAATTTAAAATAATAAAAATCAAAATAGGAGTGTATAATATGAAAATAGCAGTTATAATGGGTGGAATATCATCAGAGAGAGAAGTTTCTTTAAACTCAGGAAGAGAAATATATAATAATCTTGATAAAAATAAATATGATGTTATAAAAGTAATAATAGATGATAAACAAGATATATTTACAAAGATACCAAAAGACGTAGATTTTGCAATCCTTGCCCTACATGGTAAGTTTGGTGAAGATGGATGTATTCAATCAATACTTGAAACTATGGATATACCATATTCTGGATGTGGACCTCTTTGCAGTGGAATGTGTATGGATAAAAATATAACTAAAAAAATGCTTAGAGACTCAAATCTTCCTACTGCTCCATGGGCTTTAGTAAAATCAGTTGATGAAATAGACTATGATGAAATAGACACGATAGGTTATCCAGTATTTATAAAGCCAAATTCAGGAGGTTCAAGTGTAGCCACATTCTTTATTCATTCTAAAGATGAAGTTGAAGAAGCAGTTCGCAAAGGACTAGAAGTTGATGAATTTGTTATGATTGAAAAATATATACCAGGCGGAGAATATACTTCATTTATACTAAACGGAGAAGTATTCCCTACTATATCTATAAAATCTGATTCAGGATTCTTTGATTATGAAGCTAAATACTCAGTTGAAAAAGGAGCAAAAGAAGAAGTTATTTATTTGGAAGAGGAACTTCAAAAAAGAGTAAATGAAATTTCTGAGACTTGTTGGAAAATTTTTAATTGCAAAGCATATGTAAGAGTTGATATGATTATAAGTGAAGGTATTCCATATGTTCTTGAACTAAATACTCTTCCTGGAATGACTCAAACTAGTCTAATTCCTAGAAGTGCAGCTGCCAGAGGTATTAAGTACAGTGAACTATTAGATAAACTTATAGAATACTCTTTAAATTAGATAAAATAATTTGAGGTGGTAATTTGATATTTTCAAATCTAAAATTAAATGATAACGAACCAATTTATATACAAATTAAAAATTATATAAGTGATATGATATCAAAAGGATTAATTCCAGACAATAGTAAGCTCCCTTCTACAAGGGAGCTTAGTCAGCTTTTGCAAGTTAGTAGAAATTCTATAGTCTTAACATATGAAGAATTAAAATCAGAAGGACTAATCTACTCTATTTCAGGAAAAGGTACATTTGTTAAATCAAAAAATAAATCTTCAAATACTACCTGGTCTTTAAATTGGGACTGTTTAGAGAGTGCATACTCCCAAAAAGCTAATGAATTGGATATTATAAAAAGTGAGATTCCTTGGAGCTCTGACTTAATCTCATTTAAAAGTATCTCTCCAGATGGAGATTTATTCGACATGGAAGAATTCAAAAAATCTTTTCTAAATAGGATATCGTTAGAAGGTCATAAATTGCTCAATTATGGATATGCACAGGGTTACAAACCTCTTATTGATTATTTACTAAAATATATGACAAACAAGGGTGTTGATATTAACAATAAAGATATACTAATCACAAATGGATTTACAGAAGGATTTGATATTATTATGTCCTCTTTTACTCAAGAAAAAGATTACATAATATGTGAAAACCCTACCCATAATACTGCTATAAAAATTATGAAATCTCATAATCTCAACATTTTAGGTGTAGATATACATGAAGATGGCTTGGATTTTAATATGTTAGAAAATCGTCTAATTGAGTACAAAAATAAAATAAAGTTTGCATATATTACACCTTCGTATCACAATCCTACAGGAATTGTAATGACTCCTGAAAATAGATACAAATTCTATAATCTTATGAAAAAGCATAACATAGCAATTATAGAAGATGGTTTCAATGAAGAATTACTCTACAATAGCTCTCATATATTTCCTATCTGTTCTCTTGATAATATGAATAATGGTGTTGTATATATTGGTAGTTTTTCAAAAATTTTATTTCCTGGAATGAGAATTGGATGGATATTTGCAGATAAAAAAGTAATCGATAAATTAGAAAGTGTGAAAAGGTGTAGAAATATACATGCTTCCTTTTTGGACCAAGGGATTTTATTTGATTATTTGAGTAATGGTGGTTTTGAAAAATATGTTAAAAAAATACGTAAATTCTATGGAGATAAATTTAACTTTGCATATGAATGTATAAAAAAATATATATATACAGAATACATCTTAGGTGATGGTGGTTTGCATATATTTATAAAGCTAAAAAACATAGACACTAGAAAACTTTTAGAAAAATGTTATGAAAAAAAGGTTATATTTATGCCTGGAGATTTATTCTTTACAGACAATTCTGGTTCTGATACTTTAAGGCTTGGATTTTCTAGATTATCTTTTGAAGATATTGAAATTGGAATAAAAATAATTGGAGAAACTATAGATGAAATGTCCTAGGTTGACTAAATATTGTTAGCCTAGTTTATTTTTATGATGTATAATATATATAGTTTATATGAATCTAACACTGGGGGATAATATGAGTAAAAAGTCAAAACGAAAAAAGATTAATAAATTAAAATTAACAATTGTAATAACTGTATTATTTCTTGCCTTATTATCTATATATGAGATACTCTTCTCTAGTCCTAACAAAAAAGATAATCTAAATAGTCAAGAAACTATGCAAAATAAAAACAATACAACAACAGATGATTCTAAAAATAATCAAAACTCTAGTAAAAAGCAGGAAGATAACAGTATTAAACCCACTTTTTCATATTCTTCAATACCAGATAATATAAAAAATAAAATGATTGGTAAATCTATGCCTTCTAATGAACCTATAAGCTTTGATAGCCTTTCTTATTTAAAACTTACATACTATGGATTTGATGAGAAAACTCATCAAGGAGAAATGATAGTAAATAGTGAACTAGCTCCAGAAGTTGTGGATATTTTTAAGGAATTATATGAAAAAAAATATCCAATTGAAAAAATCAAGCTAATAGATGATTACGATGCTATAGATGAAAAATCTATGTCTGATAATAATACCTCATCATTTTGTTATAGAACTGTAGCTGGTACAAAGGTCGTCTCAAACCATGGTAAAGGGCGTGCTATAGACATAAATCCATTACAGAACCCTCAAGTTTCTGGTGATAATATTACTCCTAAAGTAAGCACAGTCTATGCTGATAGGTCTACTTCGAAATTTGGAATGATAAAAAAGGGTGATGATTGTTATAATGCTTTTGTAAGCAGAGGTTGGAGTTGGGGTGGATATTGGAAAAACCCAGACTATCAACATTTTGAAAAATAATAGATTAGAAATAAAGGTGAATTATATGAATTTAATGACATTGGAAAACATAAGTAAAAGTTATTCTGAAAAAAAATTACTTGAAAATATATCTCTTGGAATAAATGATGGTGAAAAAATAGGACTTATCGGTGTAAATGGAACTGGTAAATCTACTTTACTTAAGATTATTGCAGGAGTTGAAGAAAGTGAAACTGGTAATATAACAAAAACTAATGGTGTTAGAATAGAATATCTACCTCAAAACCCAACTTATAATGAAAATTCAACTGTACTTGAACAAGTATTTAATGGGACTTCTGAGGAATTAAAACTACTTGGTGAATATCAAGAAATTTTAGAAAGACTTAATTCAAACTTTACAGATGAATTAAATAAAAAATTATTATCAATACATGAAAAAATAGATGCTTTAAATCTTTGGGACTTAGAGAGTGAAGCTAAATCAGTACTTACAAAGCTTGGTATAAATGACTTTAATCAAAAAATAGCAGAACTTTCTGGAGGTCAAAGAAAGAGAGTTTCTTTAGCATCAGCCCTTATTACACCATGTGAGTTTTTGATACTAGATGAGCCTACTAACCATCTAGATAATGATACTATAGATTGGCTTGAAGAATATATTAATTCAAGAAAAGGTTCACTACTTATGATAACTCATGATAGATACTTTTTGGACCGTGTTACAAATAGAATAATTGAACTAGATAAGGGCAGATTATTTAGTTATGATGGTAATTATTCGATATTTCTAGAAAAGAAAATGGAAAGACTTGCACTAGAAGAAAGTATTGAAGATAAAAGACAAAATTTAATTAGAACAGAGCTTGCTTGGGTTAGACGAGGAGCTCAAGCTCGTAGTACCAAACAAAAAGCTCGTTTACAAAGATTTGATGAACTCACAAATAGAGAAGCTTTCAAATCTGATGAAAATCTTGATATATCAGTTGCATCAAGTAGACTTGGAAATAAAATAATAGAAATACACAATATATCCAAAGCTTTTGAAGGAAATACTGTTATAGACAACTTAGAATATACTTTAGCTCGTACTGATAGAATTGGTATAATAGGTAAAAATGGTATGGGTAAATCAACTCTTATAAACATACTTGATGGAGAAATAGAACCTGATAGTGGATATATTTCAATTGGAGAAACGGTTAAAATCGGTTGTTTTTCTCAAGATGACTCTCATATGAACATTGATATGAGAGCTATAGACTATGTAAAAGAAGCTAGCGATTATATAGAAACTTCAGATGGCACTAGAATTACAGCTTCTCAGATGTGTGAAAGATTCCTTTTTAATGGTACTATGCAGTATACCTTGATAGGTAAACTATCTGGTGGTGAAAGAAGAAGATTACACCTTCTTAGAATCCTTATGACAGCTCCTAATGTGCTTCTGTTAGATGAACCTACAAATGACTTAGATATCGAGACACTTAAAATTTTAGAAGAATATCTTGATGAATTTAAAGGTGTAGTAATTACAGTATCACATGATAGATATTTCTTAGATAGAATTTGTAATAAAATATTCGCATATGAAGGAAATGGAAAAATCCATGTATATACAGGTAATTATAGTGATTATCTTATTTATAGAGAAGTTCAAGGAATTGAGTTTGAAGAGTCTAAAAAAGAGTCAATAAAAAAAGAGGACTCTACTTCTTCAAAAAAGGAAAAACCTAAAAATGATAAAAAACTCAAATTCTCATATAATGAACAAAGAGAATTTGAAAATATTGAATCTGATATAGAAAAACTTGAATCTAAAATTGCAACACTTGATGAAAGTACTTCAAAATTTTCAACTGACTTTACTAAACTTCAAGAAATTTTAGATGAAAAATCGAGACTAGAAAAGGAACTTGAACATAAATATGAGAGATGGGAATATCTGAATAATCTAGCCGATGAAATAGCTAATAATAAATAATTATATGTTAATATTAAGTTTAATAATTTCTAATTTAAAATTATAGGTTTTAAATGTATTTTCATCATTTCAACAATGAAAAAGAGGCTTATCTCTATTTTGAGATAGCCTCTTTTATAATTATCTTCTAACTTTTACATCCCGATATATCCTATAATAATTTTCCTTATATTTATATATCCAGTCTTTCAACATAATGACAATTAACTTCAATATGATTTAAAAAAACTAACAACCTTTCATAAAGTGGATAAGATTCTTCTCCGTATTTAGCTTCTAAGTTCTCACCTATTGCTCTAACAGTTCTTTGACCATCAATTTGTAAAAATACGAAACTAGAATATTCATCCAGTTCTATTTTTTTATATCTAGGTATTCTAGCTTTTAACTTTCTAAAAAACCTTTGGATTTTATGGTCTTGTTTTTCAAGTATTGTTACAATACTATTTTCATCTACTTCATATTCAAGTCCACTAGTAATTTTAAATACAATATCTAAAACATCATTACTCTTGCTCATTATTTTTTACTTTAGATAAAATAATAGGTAATGCTGTAAGTACAACTAAAACTACCAATAAAGCAATTGCCATTGAATTTGTTGCAGCAAATCCACTTGGTACTTTTGGAGTTATAACTCCAGTTACTTGTAATATTATACCTATTAAACCAATGATAGAACCACCAGCAACAAGACCAGAAGATAAACTTATACCATTAGAAACTTTAACTTCTTTTTCTTTGTCAGTTTTAGAGACTAATTCAACAAATAAACGGATTAATGCTCCAACTAATATTATAGAAGTAGTTGCTATTGGTAAATAGAATCCTATAGCTATAGTCATTATTGGTAAGTTTAATGCATATAAAACAATTGCCATAAATACTCCAACAATAATCATAACCCAAGGTAAACTACCTGACATAATACCAGAAGTTAATGTTGACATTAAGTTAGCTTGTGGCAATGCAAATTGAACATTATCACCAGTTGCTTTAAGTTGGTCAGAAAGTAATAAAATTACTCCAACAACAACTATAACACCAACTATACTTGCAATTGTAAAGTAACGTTGCATTTCGTTTTTGCTACCACCAATAATATAAGTTACTTTTTGAGATTGAGTATAACCTCCAGCTATAGCAATAGCAACAACTATAAATGAACCAAATAAAAGTAATGATTTATTAGCTTCTAAATCAGTCCAGCCCATTATAACAAATACTAATGTTACAATAACTAGAGAAGCAATAGTCATACCAGAAACTGGAAGGTTTGATGTTCCTATTGTTCCTGTTAAACGTCCTGCTACTATGACAAATAATAAAGATAATAAAAGAGATATGATAGCTCCAATAATTGCCATAACAATATTACCAGAAATTAAGAACGCTGCTAGGAATCCAACAACTACTCCACCTAATAAAAGTATCATTTGTATAGATGAACCTTCTTCTCCTTCTCCAGTACTTGATTTAGCTTTAAGTGTTTCTTTTATAGAAGCGATTATAGTTGGTATAAGTTTTATTGCACCAATAATACCACCACAAAGCATCATACCAGCACCTATATATTTTACATAACTACTAGATATAGCTCCAACATCCATTTGGTTAAGAGGCATTGCAGGATTATTCCATACCATAGCTCCATCTTTAGCCATATCTGTAAAATATCCTATTAGAGGTGCGATACCAAAGTTTGATAATATACTTCCTGCAAACATTGTTAAAGAAACTTCAAGTCCTACTATAAATCCAATTCCTAAAAGTAGAGGATTTACTTCAATATCAAATTTCCATTTGTAGAACTTACTTCCTACAAGACTCATTACATTGTTTGCTACATTTAAGAATGAACCAGTTAATACAGTAATAAATCCACTTATTACAAATCCAATTCCCATGTACTTAATTGAATCTCCACCAGCTTCTGAAGCAACAAGTGTTTCAGATATAGCCATTGATTCTGGGTACATAAGTTTACCATGCTCTTCAACTATTAAATAGTTGTGAACTATAGCAGCAACTCCTATACCAAATAAAACTCCACCAACTCCAACAGCTAAGCCTTCTAAAAATGTAATTTGGCTTCCAATTAATATAACTGCTGGTAATACGAAAATGAATCCACTTGCAACAGATTCTCCACCACTTGACATACCTTGGATTAAGTTCTTACCAAGAATACCCTTTTGACGAGCAAATGCTCCAACAAAAGCAGAACCTATTATAGCTCCTGGAATACCTGCTGCAACAGTAAGACCAGCTTTCATTCCAGAATAAGTTGTAGATGCGGCAAAAATGGCAGCTAAAATAATACCGATAATCAGTACAGCTACATTTCCACCGGTTCTGGACTTATCTGTGATGTATGGAACGTAATCTTTTCCACTAACCTCACCATAAGCACCCTTAGGTAATTTTTTGTTCATAAAATTTTCACCCCTTTTCAGTTTGTATATATTATAACATATATACATATAAAACTTAACTTTTTATTATTTTACAAATAGCGAGTTAAAATTACTAAAATTTAATCCCATATTATTATTTTCTATTTTTAGATATTTTTATGCTAATATTCTTTTTATTTTTCAATTATACTAAAAAGTGTTAAGATAAAAAATAAAAAAATTTTTTAATATAAAATTAAATTTGTTAAAAAAACACTTTAAAACGCGTAAAAGTATAAAAAATACAATAATCACTCTTATAAACAAATTTTCATCACAGTAAAAATGTACAGAAAATTCTTTCTTTTATGTAAATTGATTTATACTAAAAAACAGGTGTCATAAAGAATTTTTTGAAATTACTTTACAACACCTGTCATAATAAAAAATCACTCTGGTAGTGCTTTTTTATTTACTTTTCCAATTGGTGTAACTGGTATTTTATCTATTCTCATTATTATTGTTGGAATCATATACGGAGGTAGATGCTCATTTAAATATTCTCTAACTGCTCTTTCATTTATCTTATCACTATCTTTATCATCAATCACATAATAAGCACATATATACATATCTCCATCATCATTTGTTCTCGATATACAAACAACACTTTTAATTTCTGCAATATTGTTTATTATATTTTCAATCTCATATAGCTCTATCCTGAACTCATCAATTTTTACTTGATTATCCATCCTTCCAATATAGTCTAAATTTCCATCATCTAACCATCTTACTAAATCACCAGTCCTATACATTAACTTATTATATTCACAAGTTTTATAAGGATTTTCTACAAATACTTGTTCTGTTAGCCCTTTTTTATTTAAATATCCTCTTGATATTTGAATTCCTGATAGACATAACTCTCCTGGAACTCCAATTGGACATAGTTTATTCTTTTTGTCCAATACATACGCATAAGTGTTAAATATAGGTTTCCCTATTGATATTTTCCCATATTCCTTATCCACACGAAAAGAAGTCGATACAACAGTAAATTCTGTTGGTCCATACTCATTATACAGTTCATAGTTACGTTTTCTATACCCTTTTAATCTTTCTCCTCCAGTCTGTACAACTCTAAGTGAACTATTGTTGCAGTTTTGTATAAACAATTTTGCAAAAGCCGTTGGTAATGCTAAAATAGTTATATCATTTTCCTCACAATATTCGTTTACTGTATATTCATCAAACTTAGCTTCTTCAGGCATAATATTTATTGATGCACCTATAAGTAAATATGGAAATAGCTGTTTCATCACAGCATCAAAGCTAAAGCTTAAGTATATACCACATATATCACCTTCTGTAGCATTTATTACTTTTACACTATAATAGCACATATTTACTAAACTTTTATGCTCTATTGCTATAGTCTTTGGTCTACCAGTTGAACCTGATGTAGATATTGTATACGCACAGTTTGATGGTGTTATTTCTTCAGTCAATTCATACCCTATTTTGAATATATCTTCATTATTTATATCAAGTACTATAGTGTTTTCATTTACAACTTTGCACCTAAGTTCATCTGTAGTTATTACTACTTTTGCATTACTATCTTCAAGAAGATAATTTAATCTTTCTTCTGGATTGCTTGTATCTATTGGGAAAAAAGCTCCTCCTGATTTCATAATACCTATTGCTGTAATAATTATATTAATGTCTCTTGGTAACATTACAGCTACTATATCTTCACTTTTTACTCCTATATGATTTAAATAACCCGCAAGTTTATCAGTTAATTTATCTAATTCTCTATATGTCAAATTTCTATTTTCATCTCTAGCCGCTACATTATCAGGTGTTATTTTAACTTGTTCTCTAAATAAATCAATATAACTTTTATCATATGGCACTTTATATTGATTATCATTAAAGTCCTCTAATAATACTTTTTCTTCTTTCTTACAGACAAATTCTAAATCTTCTATTAAAATATCGTTATCTTTTATTATTTGTTCTATTATATAGTCAAATTGATTTAGTATTCTTCTAATAGTTTCTCTTTTGTATATAGAAGGCTTATACTTTATTTTTATTTTAAGTGCTCTCTTTGTATATACTATTACAGATAAATCATATCCTTTTTTTTCTATGTCATAGTCATATGATAAGTCAAAACTTTTAGCTACAAATATAGTATTTATAAGTTTAGTATTTAGATGATTTTTATTCTCTATATCTGACAACAAATAATATCCATATTCTAAAGACCTACTCCATTGCCTTTTTAACTTTCTTACAACATCTATAAATTTCTCACTTTGTCTTACCTTGACTCTTATTGGAATTATATTTATTGTTTTTCCAAAAACTACATCATCTTCATATATATACTTCTGAAGTATAAGACCATATATAGTTTCTATGATAGAGCTTATGCTAATATTATTATTTTTAGAATACTGAATTAATCTTTCATGTTTCTCAATATTCATCTTAAAAACTTCATCTACTACTTCGTCAGAACAATCTTTATAAAAAAAATCATTTGGAATTTTTGCTATATTTGTATAATCATCTAACAAATCCATCCAATAATTCATAGCTCGTTCTAAATTAACTTCATACATATCAAAATTCCCCCTTACTACTAAATCTATAGAAAAAATTCTTTTGGAATTTTATTTTTGCAATATAGAAATATATTAATAATACATATGCAAGCTCTAAATACATGAGCTTGCATAAAATTATACTTATTATAACTACTAAATTCTCAATATTTACAATGTTTAAAATATATTATAACACATATATGATTTTATTTTTCTACATTTATATAATATATAAATTATAAATAGTTATTTAATTAATATATAACAATACCTTTTAGAATATGATATATTATATTAATTAAAATTTTATAAGATAAGTTATATTTATTGGAAGGAGATATATAAATGAATATTTACGCCCATAGAGGTTTTAGTGGAAAATATCCAGAAAATACTATTTTAGCTTTTAAAAAATGTTTAGATATGGATATATATGGAATAGAACTTGATGTTCATAAAACTAAAGATGGAAAGATTGTAGTTATCCATGATGAAAAGGTTGATAGAACTTTTAATGGACATGGATTTGTAAAAGACCTTACTTTAAAAAGGCTAAAGACTCTAAATTCATCTTTTGAAGGATACCAAAACAACAAAGAATGTAAAATTCCAACTTTAGAAGAAGTATTAATTTTAATTTCACCTACAAACCTTGTTTTAAATATAGAGCTAAAAACTGATAAAATAAACTATCCTAGTATAGAAAAAGATGTTTTAGAACTTATTTTAAAATATAACATGAAAACCCGAGTTCTTATATCTAGTTTTAATGGCAATAGCTTAAAAAACTTTCACAAATTAGACCCTAGTGTAAAAACGGCATTATTGTGTTATTTACCTATAAACAATGTAGTCAATTTTGCTAAATTTCTAGGTAATAGTTACCTTCATGCCCCTTTAATTTTAGTAAATGAATCTCTGGTTGAACTTTGCCACACAAACTTACTTGGTATTAATGTATATACTGTGAATGAAGAAGATGATATGCTACGTTGTCTAAAGCTCAATGTAGATGGTATTTTTACTAATTATCCAGATATAGCTTCAAATCTTTTTAATTCAAAACAACATAATTAACCATACAATGCTTGTACTCCTTGACTTTTGTATAATTAATATGTACAATTTTATTAAATTTATCTCGGAGGTGTAACTATGGATAACTTATTAAACGAACTTGAAGCTTTAAAAAGTAATTTAGATAATCTACCAATAGAAAAAATAGAAAATTATGATTTAAGTAAAACTGCTTTATTTATAATTGATGTCAATAATGGTTTTGCAAAACAAGGAGCCTTATACTCTCCTAGAGTAGAATCTTTAATAAAACCAATTGAAGCATTTTCAAAAAAAATAGCAAACAAATTAGATAGAATAATAGCATTTACTGACTCCCATACTTCTAATTCTATAGAGCTTTTGAGTTATCCTGTTCACTGTTTGGAAAATAATATAGAAAGTGAATTGGTTGATGAGCTTAAATCAATAGATAATCTACAAATTCTTCCTAAAAATTCTACTAATGGATTTTTTGCATTAGAAAATTTAGATTTTGAAGATATAGATAATATAATTATAGTTGGTGATTGTACAGATATATGTATATATCAATTTGCAATAACTCTAAAAGCCTATTTTAATCAGTATAATATTGAAAAAAATATAGTTGTACCTATGAATTTGGTAGATACTTATGATATCCCAAAGGTTCATCCTGCAGAACTTTTAAACTTAGTATTCTTTAATAGTATGATTCAAAATGGTGTCAAAGTGTTAAAGGAGCTACTTTAATAATACAATATTTCATACAACATATTATATAATTATTAAATAACTCATTTTGAATAAAAATTTTAATAGAACAATACAGTCTTAATAAAGATACATTTACTTATAACTATTATTTGTTACATCAAATCTCTACAATATAAAAAATCGCAATTTACATATTCCTTACATATTTTTGTAAGAAAAAATAAATTGCGATTTTTATTTTTAAGTTATATAACTAAGTAACATTGCTTCAATAGTTAAATTTACTTTTTAATAATCATACTTGTTTGTAGTCTCACACATAACCACTTTTATTTTTTTGTTGAACATATTTTTATATTCTAATAAAAACTCATTTAATTCTGAGTCCATAAGATTTATTTTTTTATCACTACAAAGCATTATTTTTTCTTGGTCTATTATTACATTAATATCATTCAAATCATTTTTTATGAATGTTGTTATACAACTTTTTGGCTGAATTTTTTCACCATATTTCTCATAAAATCCTGCACTTTTTTTAAATGATTCTAAATCTTCTGTAGATACTTTGCTGGAAGTATTATCACTCATAAAACCTGCTGTAGAAGGGTCGATTCCAAAGTTTCTAAGTTGTTTTTCTACTTCTTCAGTGTCCATACCATATCTCTCCATAAATTGCTTTTGTATTTTCATAAACTTTTCTTGAGATATGTTGTTATCTCTCATATAATCAAATATTTTTCTTGAAAATTCAGCCATAGACATCTTTCCATCCATAACAGAAAAATATAAGTTATATATATATTGCTCAAATTTATCTACATCAGAATCTTTAACTTTATTCTTTAGTTCGTTAAAGTCTATTATTCTATCATCAGACATTCTTCATCCTCCTAGCTAAATTTTTACTTGTATAAGATTATACCATATTTCCATTATATTTATATACACACTATTTTTTTAATTTAATCATTTTTTCTGTAGCATTTAATTCACACATTATACCTAAAGGAATAGTTACCATTGGGATGCAATGTCCAGACTGAAGATTATATATAGCTGGCTTATTTACTTTCCTTGCAAATTCTTCTAATAATTCTATCAACTCTTTTTCTTCAATACAATCTTTAAAATCTCCAAAAATTATACCATTACATTCCTCAAGTTTTCCTGAAGAATAAAGTTGGGTTAACATTCTATCTAATTTATATTGACATTCTCCAATTTCCTCAATAAATAAAATTTTATCCTTTGCATCTATTTCATACTTAGTTCCCATTGTAGCAATTATTAAGGATAAATTTCCTCCCATTATTATTCCCTCTGCTTTACCTTCACATACAGTGTAAATCTTTTCTTCTTTTGGATTTTCTAAATAGAGTTCATCTTTAAATTCTAAAGCATTTATTAGAGATTTATAGGTAAACTCATCCCATTTGGCTACATTTGCCGCCATTATCCCATGGTATGGTAAGAGACCACAATTTTTATAGAAAGCTAAGCTTAAACCTGTTATATCAGAAAAACCTATAAATGGTTTTGGATTTTGCTTTATTATATCATAATTTATTTTGTCTAATATCCTTGTTGTTCCATAACCTCCTCTTAAACACATAATCATATCTACATCTTTATCTAAAAACATGTCTTCTATATCTCTTGCTCTAATATCATCATTACCAGCTAAATAATTTTTATAATTTAAATTGCAACTTTCAGAAAATTTAACTTCATAACCATAACTCTCTAAATTAGACTTTATTTCCTCCAAACTTGTATTTCTTAATGGCCCAGATGGCGCAATTATTCCTAACATTTAAACACCTCTTATTCTAAAATGATATACTTCTATTCATGCTAAATCTCTCTATTATAATTATAAGATATTTTATTTGTACTTGATACAGAATAATGATTTATATTGAATAATATAATTAATGAAGAAAAATAAATTTTTAATACAGTTAGGATGTGTTTTATGATTAATATAAAAACTCTTTGCTATGAAATAAATGATTGGATTATAAATATAAGGAGAGATTTACACAAAACTCCTGAACTTGGATTAGAAGAATTTCAAACTAAGAAAAAAATCATTAAGTATTTAGATGAAATAGGTATAAGTTACATTGAATATAAAAATCATACAGGAATAACTGCATATATAAATGTAAATCCAAACTTTGAAACAATTGCAATAAGAGCTGATATAGATGCTTTACCTATAACAGAAGAGCTCAATTCTCCTTATAAATCCATTAATCTTGGTAAAATGCACGCATGTGGCCATGATGCACATACTGCTATTTTACTTGGCACTTGCAATATATTATTTAAATTAAAGGATTATCTAAATGTAAATGTAAAACTCTTTTTTCAACCTGCTGAAGAAACCATTGGTGGTGCTCAGCTTATGATAGAAGATGGTTGTTTGAAAAATCCAGATGTTAAATATATATTTGGCCTTCATGTCAATCCTAATATTGAGAAAAATCTAATTGAACTAAAATACAACACTTTAAATGCTTCCACTGATACACTTCGATTGACTGTACATGGCTCAAAGTGTCATGGAGCTTATCCACACCAAGGTATTGATGCTATAGTTATATCTGCTCATATCATAACAGCTCTACAAACAATAGTCAGTCGAAATACAAATCCTACCGATTCTGTAGTTATTTCTTTAGGAAAAATTGAAGGCGGAATTAAAGAAAATATAGTTTGTGATAAAGTTGTTATAAAAGGAACTTTGAGAACTTTAACTCAAGAAACTAGAAATTTTTCCAAAAAACGAATTAAAGAAATTTGTGATTTTACTTGTAAAACATTTGGTGGGAATGTTTCTGTTGAAATTGAAGAAGGTTATCCTGCTCTTATAAATTCAAATCATCTCGTAGATTATGTTAAACAAAATGCTATAGATTTATTTGGAAAAGAAAATATTGTCATTAAAGATGCTCCCACTCTTGGTGCTGAAGACTTTTCATATTTTTTGAGATACTGTGAAGGAGCCTTTTATCATCTTGGTTGTGCAAATAGCAAGAAAAATATCACTTCTCCTCTACATACATCTACTTTTGATATTGATGAAGATTGCCTTATTACTGGTGTTATACTTCATGTAAAAAATATATTATCCTTTTAGTTGTTAATATTTATATATAATAATTTTTATATTGACCCTCACATGGTGTTAGGTACTATTCTAAAATTACAAATGACAAAACCAAATAATTGGAGGTAATATTATGAAAGAAATATTAATAAATCCTATAGGAAAAATACGTGTTCAAGGTGAAGAAATCTTTATTGAATTGGATAAAAAATATATACCTGCACTAAAAGGACTTGATGGATTTGCTCACTTGAATGTACTTTGGTGGGCTGATGGGTTCGATAATATTGAATTAAGAAATATTTTAGAAACTCCAAAGCCATATAAAAATGCACCTGATATTATGGGAATATTTGCGACAAGGTCACCTATTAGACCTAATCCAATAGCATTAACTACTGTACAAATTATTAATATAGACTATGAAAATGGTATAATAAAAATCCCATATATTGATGCTAATGACAATAGCCCTATTATTGACTTAAAACCATATACTCCTAGTGTTGATAGAATCGAAAATCCATCAGTTCCTAAATGGTGCAATCATTGGCCTAAAAGTGTAGAAAATTCAGGAGAATTTGATTGGGAAAATGAATTTGAGTTTTAACATACGTTATTCCTTTGTATTTAAATTTTAAGATTATATAATTACTTTTATCTACTTTAATATTAGTAAATTATCTTGTATACTTAAATATAAATAAATATAAAGGAGAAAATACATGACAATATTTGGTCTACAAGCAGCAAATTTATTTGGATGGATAGCTATGGTTCTTGGTGTTATCATGTCAATTAATGATAGCAAAAAACAACTGCCAAAATTCAAAAACTTAAACTACTTTTTCTTTGCTTTCATAGGCTTATTTTACGCATTTACTTTATTTGCACTTGCTCAAAATTTTATACCACATATATTTAGAATATTAAATTGTATCATTTATATAATAATCCTAATAGCATGTAATAAAATTTCTACAAATAAAAACCTTAACAGTAGTTTTTGGACATTATTTGGATTTTCAATAAATCCTATTTTATCAATAATTATTGTTTTCTTTATTAAAAATAAAAAATACAGTTAAAATAATACATTTCTTTTTGAGAGTTATTTAATAGCTATAAAGTACACTTTTGTACATTAATTATCAGCTTATTTCTTATAACTCTCTATTTTTTTGCCTTTTATTTCTTATAACTTCCTACTATTTTCCTTCTCTGCTAATTAATTATAAATCCATATAATAGCTTCTATAAACAATTTAACTTAAAAATGATACTTAACTATGTTAAACTAGTAAATGTAACCACTTATATGTTACAATCTTATATAAATATTACATATAAAAAAATTATACAAATAGATGGTACTTAGTATTCTATTTTTAATACTAGCTCAGTAATTTTTCAGTTACAGATTTAATAATAATTAATAGTAAGACATAATATTTTTATGACCTTTATTGATTATATTTTTCTGTTATCTGTTATTATCATTAATAATAAATATAAGGGGGTCTATATTATGAAATTATATTTAAGTGCTGATATAGAAGGTACTTGTGGTATTGTAAATTGGGATGAGACAAAACTTGAATGCGAATTTTCATATCACTACAGAACTCAAATGAGCAAAGAAATAGCATCAGCATGTGATGGAGCTACTCAATCTGGCATGTATGAAATACTTGTCAAAGATGCACATGATAGTGGTAGAAATATTAATCCAGATATTTTACCTGAAAATGTCAAAATACTTAGAGGATGGACTAAAGACCCGCTAGTTATGATGGCTGGAATTGATGAAAGCTTTGATGCGTGTATATTTACTGGCTATCATTCTGGAGCTACTTGTAATGGTAATCCACTTTCTCATACCATGGATCTTGATTATGACTATTTTAAAATAAATGATGAAATAGCGTCTGAATTTACTATAAATGCTTATATTGCTGCGTATTATAATGTTCCTGTGGCCTTTTTAAGTGGAGATGAAATGCTTTGTGAAAGTGCAAAAAAACTAAACCCAAATATAATTACTGTACCTGTATCAAAAGGAATTGGAAACGGTTCAATTTCAATACATCCAAATCTCGCACTAAAAGAAATAGAAAAAGGTGTTAAAAAAGCTTTATCTGGAGATTTATCTAGGCACTTAATAAAATTACCTGATAAATTCAAAATAGAAATAAAGTTTAGAGAACATTACAAAGCTTTTAAAGCTTCTTTTTATCCAAATATGAAAAAAATAGATTCTCAAACAATATTATTTGAAACAGAAGACTATTATGAATTTTTAAGAATGTTATTATTTATATAAATTAAGGAGTTGATTAAGATAAGTAATAAAAGAAGAATTCCTTTAGGCGAATTTATTTCTGTATTTTTATTTTTTGCTGTTTTTTTTGGTATAACTTTTTGTATTTTCACGGTTATAGGAATTGGCTTCTTATCATTCTTAGGTTTTGAATATAAATCTCTTGGGTCTGTACTAATTTTCTTTTTAATATATTTTTGTATAACTACTCCAATTGATTTTTTATGCACTACTATTTTAGATATATTTAGATATGTAAACAAATTACCTTACTCATTATATAAACTTTGCGAATTTATAATTGATTTTATACTAACTTTTCTAGCTATGAACATAATTGATACATTTATGGATTCAATAACGATTCCTTTAAGTACAGAAATCTTATTCGCTTTACTCTCTTATCTTTTATCCGAATGTATGGATTTTTTTGATAGAGATAAGAAAAAGTCCTAATAAAAAAGATAGATTTTTTGATAGAACACATACATTAGTGTATCTATTATATAATCTATCTTTATTTTATTTAACAAGTTTTCTTAATTAAAATATAGTTTCTTCTATCTCTCTAGTCATTTGTTTCGCATTATCAAAGAAATCTTCTATATATACTACTTCATCACTCATTCTTGAATATTCAGCTGCAAATGCCATTACATGACTTTGTATAGCCTCTTTTGCTGCTACTCTACCCTTTTCTAGTTCTTTATTTGAAACTAATTCAATAAATTCAGCGATAAGGTTTCTATCATATTCCTCCACCATATTCTGTTTATTTGATGGCTTTATAACTATTTCTTCATTTTTTCCGAACTCTTTAATTCTTATCTCATTTTTATTTAAATCGCCACCAACTTCACCATGACTAAACATTAGCTTTATAGTTCTTCCGCTTTCTTTAGTAAATGCACATAAATTAAAAGTAGCTGTCACTCCATTTTCAAACTGCAATATATTTACCATATTATCTACAACATTGTTGTCACATCTATAAACACATCTTCCATATGGACTAGTCTCAAGTATTTTTAAAATATTTTCTTCTGTTGGATTTATATGAACAGCTCTGTTTATACTTCTATCTTTTTCTAGATAAATTCTCTTTGCTGAATATGGACATTTTTTTTCAACTAAGCATTGAAGACAGTTCTGTGCCATTTCTCCACTAGCATTTTGGTTATTAAGATGCTTCAAACTTCCAAATGCAGATATTTTTTTACATCTACTACCTACTAAATATAATAAAATATCCATATCGTGACAACTCTTAGCTAAAATTAAAGGACTTGTTTCATTACTATTTCTCCAATTTCCTCTAGTAAAACTATGTGCAAAATGCCAGTACCCTATATTTTCATTGTACTGTATACTAACCAGTTCTCCTAATTTTTTACTTTCTTCGATTTCTTTTAATTTATTATAAAATGGAGAATATCTAAGTACATGACAAATCATAAAAATCTTATCTTTATACTTATCACATAGGTCATCTATATGAACCAAACCATCTAGACTGTTAGACATTGGCTTTTCTAATAATATATGATAGCCTTTTTCAAGAGCTAATTTTGCTACATCATAATGTCTATCATCATTTGTAGCTATTATGACTGCGTCTGCCATTTTATCTTGTTCAAAAAAGTCTTCTAAAGTTTCAAATACATTTTTGCTATCTAAATTATATTTTTGTGTAAATAATTCTCTTCTTCCTTTTTTAGGTTCAGCTACAGCAACTATTTCACACACATCAGAATTTTCATAAATATATGGAGCATATGCATATGTTCCTCTATTACCTGCTCCAATTACAGCAATTTTCACTTTTTCCATACTTTAATTTATCCCCTTTATATTATTTATACTACTCTATTATAGTCTATTTTTATAGACATTTGGATATTTTTAATAAAAGAAACAGCAGTTATAATTTTTCAATTTTAACTGCTGTTTTATACTAATATATTAAATATTTTCAATCTATATATTATTTAGCTTTAATATAAAATCTTAAGTATTAAATATATACTCTAAACACAATTTTTATCTATCTTACTGCTTTATTACGTTCTATTTTCTTTGTCTAATTTATCTAACTTCTTATTATATAAAAACATATAAAAGGCTGCTGAAAATACTATTAAATATCCGACAACACTTAGCATATCTGGATAAACATTGAATAAGAATATACTTAAAATTGCTGAAAAAATTATATTACTATAATCAAATATAGAAATTTCTTTAGCAGGTGCATACTTATATGCTAAAGTTATTCCAAATTGACCTAAACTTGCAAATACGCCTCCTAGTAATAAATATATAAGTTGCATAGGAGTCATTGGTTCATATACTGCAAAAGCGATTGGTCCTACAGTAATCAATGAAAATACTGAAAAGAAAAATACAATTGTATAATAATCTTCTCTATCTCCAAGAACTCTCAAACATGTATATGCCATTGCCGCAAATATAGCTCCAGCAATTCCTCCTAAATATGGAATCACTTCTACACTAAATGTTGGTTTTATTATGAATAAAGCTCCTATAAACGCAATTATAATAGCTCCTATCTGTTTTACATTTATTTTCTCTTTTAGAGCAATTGCACAAAATATAACTACAAGGAAAGGACTCATTTTATTTAACATGTTAGCATCTGAAAGCATTAATTTGTCAATTGCATAGTAGTTAAATATAACTCCTAAAGTTCCAAATATTGACCTATATAAAAGTACTTTAAAATTTGCCTTTTTACCAGTTAGACTACCTCTATGTTTTATAATAAGCCAAAAGGCTATTATAGCTGATACCAAATTTCTAAAGAATACTTTTTGAAAACTTGGTAAATCTCCTGCTAGTTTTACAAATGCAGACATCATTGCAAAACCAAGAGCTGATAATATTATGAACATTATGCCCTTTATTCGATTTGATTTGATTGTACTACTCATACTTACCTCTTTTCTATATAAATATATAAAGTCATATTAATTAAAGACTTCTACTTATAGATTAAATAATAATTATCTAAATATTCCAATTTATACTATAATTAAAAGTATAAATTATGTCAAGTAACTAATAAATCTTTTCAATTAATAACAATAATAATTATAATTAAAAAGTTGTATGTTTTTATAGATTATTATTACAATATATAATATAATTTTATATAGTATAGACTTTTTTTAATTTATTATTTAGATTTTTAATAGATTTTTTAATTATGGAGGTATTTAAAACATGGAAATAAAAAGATATGAAGGAACTGGAAGAATGAGTAGAGCTGTAGTTCATAACAACACAGTTTACTTATGTGGACAAACTCATGCTGAGGGCGGAATAATTGAGCAGACTACTGAAGTTTTAGCTAAAATAGAAGATTTATTAAACAAATATGACTCAGATAAACAACATTTATTATCTGTTACTATTTATTTAAGAGATATGAAAGATTTTGAAGCTATGAACTCTGTTTGGGATGCTTGGGTTGAAAAAGGATTTGAACCTGCTAGAGCCTGTGTTGAAGCTAGACTTGCTAGAGAGCATTTATTAGTTGAAATGAGCGTTGTGGCAGCTACAAAATAATTAATTTAACTGACAAGGAGATATAATATTAATATTATATCTCCTTACTGTTTTATTTACATCAATTTACTTATTTTCTACAGGCAATATCAATTTGGATAGATATTTGCCTCCATGATAAATGATATTCTTTGCTTCTATATATTCAATACTATTATAACCTTCTATAGTATTGCTATTTTGGAAAATAAAGTTTTTAGCACTAGATGTTATATCTAGTCTAATTTTATGACCAACTTTAAATGTGTTTGATATTTTTGAAGTTATAATTGAAAACTTGTAAACCTCTCCTTCTTCCATAAACTCCGACTTATAAAAACCATTTCTAAATCTGGCACTAAGTATACCATCAGCTAATTTAATTGAATTTCCATCCAAATCTACATCCATAATTTTTATAACCCAATCAGTATCTTTAGCAGAACTTGATGCGAAGAACTCTAACTTTATATCACCTGTTATAGTAAATTCTTCACTAAAAGCATCTGATGTATAACACAACATGTCACTTCTTTTTTCTAAATCCTTATAATTATTTGGAACACCAACTTCATTTTCTGACATATCAATTAGTTGTATTGATGGGTCTTTAGGATTATATATATACTTATCACGCTTTTCTTCTAAAACACTATCAAATACTAATCTTCCATTTCCTAAAGATGTGTTAGCATTCCCATCACTTATTAGATATAAAGTCTTATCTATTTTGTTTCTTATTGGCCAATTTGTCTCTGTCTTCCACTTATTAGAACCTACAGAATAATACTCTACTGAAGCAGTCTTATCTACTTTGTTTTCTATCCCTTTTAAATATTTATCGAACCATAACAGATAATTATAATCTAAATCATATCTCAGTGAATTATTTCCTAAAGAGATACCATTTATATCTCTTAAAGTATTTGAGTTATGCATCCATGGACCTAAAATAGCCTTTCTTTTCCCTTTTTCATAACCTTTTATTACATCTAAAGCTTCTGTAGTTCCCATACCATTATCATCATACCATCCAGATACAACCAATGCAGGTACATTTATTTTATCTTTTTGTGAATGCCAATCCATCATATCCCAATACTCATCTTTTTCTACTCTCTTTAGCCATTCTTCCAAGAATTTTATTCTATATCCAAGTGCTTCAATAGGGATATTCTGTATAGGTCGTATGTTTAAAACATCATCCCAATCATCTCGTACCATTTTACTTCTATCAACTTTATTTCTCGATACCATAAATGCCCATGCAAGCATACCAGATACAAAGGCTCCCCCTTTTCTTGGTATATCAATAAAAGGACTTCCTGATGTTACTATACTAACTAAAGCTTTAAGATGTTTATTACCTGAAGATGCAGCTGCCCATTGAACATAACCAAGATAAGATGCCCCTAACATACCAACCATGCCATTTGACCATTTCTGTGATACTATCCAGTTTATAGTACTATCTCCATCTTCTCTTTCATGAATCATCGGCTCCCAATCACCTTCTGATTCATTTCTTCCTCTAACATCCTGTATGACAACGACATATCCTCTTTGTACATATTTATAATATATTTCTTTATCATTTTCTTTTCCATATGGAGTTCTCATAAGAATTGTTGGTGCTTTTTTAGTAGAATCTATAAGATTAGGAAGATACACATCTGTAGAAAGTTTTATTCCATCTTTTATATCAACCATATAATTTCCACCAAATCTTATAGAATATGTCTCTTCATTTTTATGAGTTTTATTCCATTCTTTTAATACAGTATAATCTTCATATCCATCCATAACTAATATAGTACAAGTTTCTCTAGATAAGCATATGAAACCAACTATTTTATTATCCACAATAATTACATCCAATGGAAATTTTTTATTTCTTTGAGCCCATATGTATTCATTAAGCCTAGAATATGTCTCTCCTAACTTATTTATAATGACGCTTTTATCTGTATTTACTAAACTACTAGTGTATATATCAAAGTTATCAAATAAAGAACTCAAATCTATTTTTGTAAGATTTAAATAATATGCATTTTCTTCTTTACTTATTGCTTTTAAACTTTCAATTTTATTTGTAAAAGGATTCAATTTTTCAATTAATAACTTATCATCAAAAACTACATTTCCACTATATAATCCAGATATATATAGTCTAAACTTTAGCAATTAAATCACCTCCTATAATCCCAAGGACATTTTTATAGCATATGCCACTGATATACCTGCATAGTTTCCTAATACTCCACCAATTACTCCCATTACCACTGCCACACTTACAAGTGAATTCCATTTTGCAGATGCAGCTACTAAAGCTGAAGTTGGTCCATCAGCAATTGCTCCTACTATAGAAAGTATTACATATTGATACTTTATTTTTAAAAGTCTAGTTATACATAGATGGAAAACAAATGAAGCAAAAATTATGCTAAAACAGTAAAGTGTTATGGTGAAGGTTGAACCTAAAAACTCTTTTATATCTACTGAAAAACCTATAGTACATAAAAAGAATAATGCAACAAATAATCCTAAATCTAAATTCCCTTTTAGTTTCTTTACTGGCTTTAACTGAGCAATTATAATTGAAATAGTTGTAACTAAAAGAATTCTTGCTGCACTACTAAAACTTGAATTGAAATATCCAGAAAGGATTGTTGCAACCTCTGTAACAACAAAACCTATAGCCAACATCCAGGCAATATCTTGAATACTCCATTCTTTTGACCCCATAAATTCTTCATTCTGCTCATCCTCTAATTCTGATTCTTCTACATGATATGGCCAAAGTTTTTTAAATTTCTTTGAACTCTTTAGTATAGCTGGTAGAGCAAACATAAATATTAATGTTGGTACTCCAATTACATAATCTGCTGCATTTGCCGCTGCAAGAGTTTGTCTACTTACATTAAGACCTGTACCAATGGCTGTAAGATTAGCACTTCCACCAGTATATGTACCTACAAACATTCCAGCAACTTTCCAACCTTCTGATATTTTTTCTGCAAATACAAGTCCAAATAAAAATGCCATTATACTTACAGTTAATACAGCTACAAAAATTGCAATCAAAGGCTCTCTTGATAACTTTGTCATTTCTTTTAAATCAACACTCATCAACATTATAGTCATAGAGACTGGAATGGCATATGTAGAAATAGTTCCATATAACTCAGTACTTACTGGAACCACTTTTAAGTTTGAAAGTATTATTCCCATTATGATTATTGTAAGTGCTGGTCCTAAACTCTTAATAGCTTTATATCTTTGTAAGTAAAAACCCAATGCAATCATTGATGTCATTACAGCAAGTATACTGCCTGGACTTGAAAAAAATGTATTCATATTTAACCTCCAATTTTATCATAAGTTTAATTCTATTCCTAAACCTGGTTTATTGACAAGATTCATAATATCTCCATCCATCACAAATCCTCCAGATATACCATTTAATTCTTCACAAAACATAAAACTATCAAGGTCAGCCTCTGTTATATTTTTTTTAGATGCAATTAAATTTGCTGCTGCTGTTATACCAATTCTCGTTTCAAGCATACAACCTAACATACAATTTACTCCACTTGACTCAGCTATATTATTAATTTTTATAGCAGGATATATTCCTCCTGATTTCATCAACTTAATATTAAATGTGTCAACTGCATCCTTTTTTATCGCTTTAATAGCATCTATTGGTGAATGCAATGACTCGTCTATCATAATTTTTATATTACTCTTATTTCTTATGTAAGCAGTTCCATCTAAATCCCAATGTGGAAGTGCTTGTTCAATTGCATCAACACCAAATTCTTCTAATCTTTTGATAGTATTTATGCTACTATTTATATTCCATCCTTGATTTGCATCAATTCTAATTCTTATGCCTTCTCCAACAACTTCTCTAATTAATCTTACAGCTTCAATATCATCTTCAGGATTTATCCCTGCTTTAAGCTTCAATATTCTAAATCCTTCTTTAGCTCTTTCTAAAGCTTCTTCTGCCATTTTTTCTGGTTTATCTATGCTTATAGTAATATCTGTTTGAACTTTATTGTCAAACCCTCCAAGAACTTTATGAAGAGGTGCATTCATAATTTTTCCTTTGATATCGTATAAAGCTATATCAATGGCTGCTTTTGCAGAAGTGTTACCTATTATAATTCCATCCATGATTGTATGTATCATTTCAATATCCAGTGGGTCTTTTCCTATCAGCTCTTTTTTAAACATCAGTAATATTGAAAGTACATTATCCAAAACTTCACCTGTGACTGCTGCAAGAGGAGCTGCTTCACCAAATCCATAATATCCTTCATCAGTTTCAATCTTTAAGATTACACTTTCTCCATATTCAATTACCCCAAATGAAACTACTACAGGTTTTTTTAATTTAATTCTCAGTTTTTCAAATTTTATATCTGTTATCTTCATATTACCCTTCTTTTTTGAAGTTATAATTTAATTTATTAAACTTTATACTTAAAATTATATTATTACTTCAATACATATGTCAAGATAATTTACTGAAAATTTACTATTTTCTAAAATATCCTTCAATAATCTTCTTTTAATTAATCCTTCTATGCTAAATTCATTCTTATTATATTTTTTATTATACTAATTCAACAATAATTGATTTTTTTAAACTTTTAGTTATATTTAATTGAATTTTAATTATCAAAACATTCTATTTATTCTTATTGCCACTAATTCTATGTTATGCTATAATTACTTTGTTTTTATCGAATATTTATATTAATTTTATTATTTGGAGGTTCTTATGCTAGGTGAAAAGATGAGAAATATAAGAAAAAGCAAGAAAAAAACATTAAGTGATGTTTCCAAATTGACAGATTTATCTATAAGTTATATCTCTCAGATAGAAAGAGATGCTATTGAACCATCCTTATCTTCATTGAGAAAAATTGCTGAAGTTTTAGATACTCCTTTATATATGTTTATGGATGATAATAATACTGATGATTTAGTCATTAGAAAAGAAGATAGAGTTATGATGAAATTTCCAAGAAGTGAAATGTTTTATGAGATAGTATCTCCAATGCCAACACCTGAATTTACTCCTTCAAGTTTACTTGTAGAGTTTGAACTTAAACCAGAAAGTGAGGATGCTAAGGATTGTATATATCATGCATCAGAGGAAATCATGGTAGTAACAAGTGGTATGATTGATATTTGTATAGGCGAAAAAGTAGTAAGATTAAATGCAGGTGATTCAACATTTATAAAGGCTAATATACCTCATAAAATCATCAACCCAAGTAAAGATACAATAGCTCGTGGATATGGCGTTATTTCTCCTCCAATTTGGCCCATAAAATCCAAATAAACACTATATAAAATACATACTTTTTATATAAACTTCAAAATAAAAATTAAAAATATTTAAATACTACTTTTATTTTCAAATTGAAGTATTTATTTAAATCTATAATCTTTGTCTAAACTAAAAAATAGCTATTTAACTAAACCATCTTAATTATGGTAAATAGTAAATAGCTATTTGTAAATTACGTTTTAAATTACAATAAGAATTATGTTTATTAAGATTAAATTAAACTGCTATATCATTTAATACTTTTGCTTTGACAACTCTTATATTTTTCATGCTCTTATAAATATCTTGAATCTTTTCTTCTTGTTCTCTTAGCAATTTATGTGCTTCATATATATCTACAAATTCAAACTTTACTATATCATTTGGCTTTGCTTGTGCCAACTTATACAAATCTACACTTATTACATTTCCTATTTTAGTATAACCACCACTAGTCTGTCTATCAGATAGCATTATAATAGGTTTTCCATGTCCAGGTACTTGTATAGCTCCATAAGAAATACCATCAGATATAATGTCTGCTCCATTAAGGTGCTTTATACTCTCTCCATCTAGTCTGCAACCCATTCTATCTATTTCATTTGTAACTTTATATTCATTCGACAAGAATTTTTCTACTTCACCTTTAGAAAAAGCATCAAACTGAGGTCCTTTTACAATTCTTAATACTATTTCTGAACTATAATTTGGAATGTATTTTGAATTTAATTTTTTATTTATAGTAAAATCTTTTTCCTGAATGAAAGTATTTATATAATCTCCTTTTTTAAGTGCTCTACCTTCAAAGCCACCAATTTTAGCTCTTGTATAAGTTGATTTACTACCCATTGCAAGTGGAACATCTATTCCGCCAGCTATTGATACATATGCTCTAGCTCCTGATTTTACACCTCTAAATGATAACACATCACCAGGGTTTATTTGATATGACCTCCAGTTTTGAATCTCTTTTCCATTTATTCTAGCGCCTAGATCTCCCCCAGTTACTGCTATTTGTGTATATTCATCAAATGTAATTGTAGGGCCCAACATTAGAACTTCTAAAGAAGCTTCATCTTCAGAATTTCCAACTAATATATTTCCTACTCTATGTGCATACTCATCCATTGCCCCACAACCAGATACACCATATTGTCCATATCCAACTCTACCTCTGTCTTGTATTAATGTTTGGAAACCTCCTAATTCAACTTTGAATCCCATATATACCACTCCCTGTACTATAACGATATTTAAATACTCAAATTATTTTTTTCAATTTCTATAAATTCATCTAATGTTATTGGAACAAATTTTATAAAATCTCCAGCTCTAAGTAAAATTTGTTCTTCTCTATTTTCATCATATAATTTTAAAGGTGTCCTACCAATTATTTGCCATCCTCCAGGACTGTCTATAGGATATACTCCTGTCTGAGAACCTGCTATACCAACGCTTCCGCCATAAATTTTAGTTCTTGGCACCTCTAGCCTAGGTGTAGCTATTCTTTCATCCATACCTCCTAGATATGGAAATCCAGGAGTAAATCCCAACATATATATCAAGTACTCTCTACCTGTGTGTATTTTTATAACCTCATCCACAGTAAGATTATTATGGCTTGCAACATTTTCAATATCTATGCCAAAAACCTTATCATAACATACTGGAATCTCATGTATTTTAGGTTTTGGTAATTCTATGCTTTCTAAATTATTTTCTATTTTTTTTAAGCTTTCAATTAAACTATCAAAGTCTATTTTTAAGGGATTATAACTTATCATAAGTGACCTATATGTTGGCACCATTTCTGTGACAATCCCTTTAAGATTTGATATTTCTATTGCCCTCATAAATGAAATTACTTTTTTATTTATATCTTCTGATATTTCATTTCCAAACTCAGCAACTACTGCTTTATCTCCTGATAGCAAGTATCTAGTTTTCATAAATGTCACCTCTTCTAAATTAAGCAAATAAAGTTCCTAGACTACTAAGAGAAGTTATTCCTGTATAGGCAGATATTAATACTACTATTACTCCGAATATTAAAAGCCATGTAGGATGTTTATAATCTCCAACAATATCTTTTCTTTTAGATGCTATAAGCATTATTCCTAATGTGATTGGAAGTATTAGTCCATTTAAAGAACCTGCTAAAATTAATAAAGTTGCTGGCTTTCCTATAAACGCCATTATAAGTGTTGATATTGCTATAAATGCTATTATGAAATACTTTTCATACTTATCTATAAAAGGGTTTAGTGTTTTTAAGAAAGAAACTGATGTATAAGCAGCTCCTATAACTGATGTAATTGCAGCAGACCATAATACAAGTCCAAAGAATTTATATCCTATTGCTCCTGCACTAAATTTAAAAGCTGAAGCAGCTGGATTTTCTGGGTCAAGTTGAAGACCTTTTGAAACCACTGCTAATATTGCTAAAAATAGAAGAACCCTCATCATTGTTGCAACTAATATTCCTAAAAGAGAAGATTTAGTTATTTCTTTTATATTTTCTTCTCCTGTTATCCCACCATCTATCAATCTATGTCCTCCAGCAAAAGTTATATAACCTCCAACACTTCCTCCAAGTAAAGTTATTATTGGGAATATAAGCCCTTTTGGATTCTCTGGTTTTACCATTTTTGCAACTGCCTCTCCAACAGGAGGATGATTTGATATTGCTACATATCCAACTATAATTATCATACCTAATGCTAAAAATTTAGTTATCTTATCTACTAAAGAATTTGAATTTTTTGACATAAATACAAATATTGCTATCAATCCACTTAATATAGTTCCAAGTGTCATATTCATATTAAACATTACATTCATACCAAGTGCAGCTCCACCAACATTTCCTATGTTAAAAGCTAATCCTCCAAGAGCTACTAAAAAAGCAACTAGATAACCTAATCCAGGCACTATTTTATTTGCTATATCTTGTCCTCTAAGCCCTGATACACCAATTACTCTCCATACATTTACTTGAGCCCCTATGAAAAGAATTGTTGTAATTAAGATTACAAATGAAAAACTCGGTCCAAAATCTTGAGTAAATTGTGCTGTCTGAGTTAAAAAACCAGGTCCAATTGCTGATGTTGCCATTATAAAAGCAGCTCCTATAAGTGCCCCAACATCTTTTTTATTTTTCGTTTTATCAGTAATATTTTTTGTACTCATATTTTATCTCCCCCTCATATTATCAGTCTTAAACCATGTTCTCTGATGAACAAGCTTCCATATCTTCTAATGGACAAACTTCTATATTTTCTAATTCAAAGCGTTTTCTTATCTCTTTAACAAACTCTATTGCCTTTGGATTATCCCCATGAACACATATAGAGTCGGCTTTGATATGTATAACGTCACCTGTTAAAGTTTCTACAGTTCCTTCTTTTACCATCTTAACAACTCTATCTATTGCACATTTTGTATCATGTATAACTGCTCCCTCTACACTTCTTGGAACTAAAAATCCATTATTATCATAAGCTCTATCTGCAAATACTTCATTTGCATACCTAAGCCCAATCTCTTTAGCAGAATTTATCATTTCACTATTGTATAATCCTAAAAGTATGATATCTTTATTTACTTCATATATAGCTTCACAAATACCCATAGCTAAATCTTTATCTTTAGCTGCCATATTGTATAATGCTCCATGTGGTTTTACATGTTGTATGTTACATCCATTTGAGCTTGCAAAAGCCATTAAAGCTCCTAATTGGTATTTTGTATAATCTTTAGCTTCTTGCTTAGTTATTTTCATCTCACGTCTTCCAAATCCTATTAAATCTAGAAAACCTGGGTGTGCTCCTATTTTCACTCCATTTTCTTTGGCTAGTTTTACTGTTTTATTCATATGATTAGGGTCCCCTGCATGAAACCCACAAGCTATATTAGCTGATGAAATATATTTTAAGACTTCTTCATCTAAACCAATGTTATATGCTCCAAAACTTTCTCCTAAATCACTATTTAAATCTACTTTATACAATTTATGACCCCCCTCAGTAACATTTTGATAGAATAAGTAGTTTTGATTTTTAAATTTTGTTTATTTTATATATTGCATGAAATATTTTATTCCTTTTATTCAATTTTATTTTTGCAACTATTTCATTGCATTTTATAATATAATTTTACCATTTGAGGAATATTTTTGCAATTATTTTAATTTCACATTCATTTGTATTTCTTTTTCAAAAAATGTTTTTGCCATTTTTTAGTTAATAATTAATCATTTTTGCCTAAAACAAGGACTTCAACTTTCATTTTTAAAGTATTTCTCAATTTTAACCACTTTATATGCAAGACAGAAGTATTTTTCTTCATTCATTTGTTTATTTCATCTATATAATTATCGTTTCTTGTAAATAAAATATCTTTATATTCTTACAAGTAAGTCTTTATATAGTTTTGAGTATAGTAAAATCATGTATACTAAATGCATGTTAAAATATTATTTTAAAAAACAGACAATATTTGTACATATTGTAGACATACAAACCTATAAATTATACAATAGTATTATTAAGATTATATATTTTTTAACATAAATTTTGTATTGGGGGAAAAACAATGGATAAAAATTATACGATGCCAATATACCAAAAAATAGCGTTGGATATTGCAAATAAAATATATACAGGTGAAATACAAGAGGATTCAGTATTATTTGGACGTTCTGTTTTGGCTGGTAAATACAATGTATCTCCAGAAACTATAAGAAGAGCTGTTAAAATTTTAGAGGACATTGGTGTTGTTAAAAGCATAAAGGGTAAGGGTGTTATTGTATTATCTCCAGACAAAGCTTCTTCTTTTATAAAAAAATATAGAGATATTACAAATATATCATCATACAAATCAACTCTTTATAATTTAATAGATACTAAATCTAATTTAGAAAATGAAATATTGGATACTATAAATAAAATTTTAGATTATTCTAACAGACTTGAAATAATAAATCCTTTAGTGCCCGTTCAGTTCACAATAAATTCTAAATGTAAATATGTTGGACAAACAGCAGCTCAAACTAAATTTTGGCAAAATACAGGTGCTACAATAGTTGCAATTAAAAGAGGTGAGGAACTTATAATATCTCCTGGCCCGTATATTGAGTTTTTAGATGGTGATATTCTCTTAGTTGTTGGAGACAAACATATTTATAACTCTATACCAATGTTCTTATATGAAAATGAAAAGTAAATTATATAATTTAGTATAATTGTATAAAAGTGTAAGTAAACAATAAAAAAGAGCTTCATATTTTACAGAAAGCTCTTTTTAAGTTCAAATAAATTTTGTTTTTGACTAATTTTTAAATATCTACTTCATCTTCTTTTTCCCAGCTTAAAGCTCTTGATACAGCTTTTTTCCAACCTTTATATAATTTATTCCTCTTATCTTCATTCATGTTTGGATTAAACTCTTTTTCCACTGACCATTTTGATGGGATTTCATTACTTCCAATATAGAAACCAACAGATAATCCTGCTAAATATGCTGCTCCTAAAGCTGTCGTTTCTACTATTTTGGGTCTATCTATATCTACATTTAATATATCTGACTGAAATTGCATTAAAAAATTATTATTACTTGCTCCACCATCAACTTTTAATGATTTTAATTTTAATTTTGAGTCATTTTGCATTGCTTCTAAGACATCTTTTGTTTGATATGCAATAGACTCCAATGTAGCTCTTATTATATGTTCTTTTTTTGCTCCTCTTGTAAGACCCAAAATTGACCCTCTAGCATACATATCCCAATATGGAGCTCCAAGACCTGTAAATGCTGGTACTACATATACACCATTAGTATCCTCTACTCTAGTTGCATACATTTCACTATCTTTCGCAGATTCAATTACCTTTAATTCATCTCTAAGCCATTGAATAGATGCTCCTCCAATAAATATACTTCCTTCTAATGCATATGTCACTTTTCCATCAACACCCCAAGCGATTGTTGTAAGTAATCCATGCTTGGATTTGACTATGTTACTACCTGTATTCATAAGTAGGAAGCAACCTGTTCCATAAGTATTTTTTGCAGTCCCTTCTTCAACACAGTTTTGACCAAATAATGCTGCCTGTTGGTCTCCTGCACATCCAGCAATAGGTATTTTAGCTCCTGATAACATACGTTCATCTGTATGGCCATAGACATAACTAGAAGGTTTTACTGATGGTAACATGCTTATTGGTATATCTAGCTCTCTTAGTATATCTTTATCCCATTCCAAACTATTTATATTATACATCATTGTTCTAGATGCATTTGAGTAATCTGTTACATGAACTTTCCCACGTGTCAAATTCCATATTAACCATGTGTCTACAGTTCCAAATAATAGTTCTCCTTGTTCTGCTTTTTCTCTAGCTCCTTCTACATTATCTAATATCCACTTCACTTTTGTTGCTGAAAAGTATGCATCTATTAAAAGACCTGTTTTTTCTTTTATTAGTTCTTCTAATCCCTTATGTTTAAGCTCATCACATATTTCTGATGTTCTCCTACACTGCCATACTATCGCATTATAAATCGGTTTCCCAGTATACCTACTCCAAACAATTGTAGTCTCTCTTTGATTAGTTATTCCTATTGAAGCAATTTCTTCTGGTCTTATTCCTGCGGTTTCTATAACCTCTCTCATTACTCCACTTTGTGAACCCCATATTTCCATAGGGTCATGCTCTACCCACCCAGCTTTTGGATAAATTTGTTTGAATTCTTTTTGTGCGATTTTTACTATTTCACCCTTTTTATTAAATAGTATAGCTCTTGAACTAGTTGTTCCTTGGTCTAATGCCATTACATACTTCTTTTCCATCACAGTATTCTCCTTATCATATAATAATATTTAATTTATTAAAAAGAAAAATCTAATATTACATATTTAAGTAAATAATCATACTTAAGTACAAATTTAATAGATTAGATACTTCTAATAAGACACTTATTTTATACCATATCTATATAATAATATTATACATTATAGCTTACATATTGATTAATAAATTTTAAAGGTTTATAATAAACAGTGTTCATAATAATTTTAATAAAAGAGGTGGTAATATGCCAAAGATTTTAGAAAATGTAAAAGAAGATATACTAAAGGTAGCTCGAGACATGATTTTAGAGGAAGACTACTCTAATATTAGCATAAGGAAAATCGCTCAAAGATGTGGTATAAGTGCAGGTACAGTATATAATTATTTTGATTCAAAACAAGAAATAATAGAATATATCACAAAATCGGAATGGGATTTATTGATAAGGCGAATTGAATACTCTAACAAAAATACTGAAGATTACATAAAAAAATTAGATATTATTTTTACAGAAATAAGAAATTTTATAAACAAGGTTCATAATATTCAATACAATGATTTTTTAAACACTTTTGAGGCTAAGAGATTTTTTGAAATGAAAAAGCATAAAGATGATTTTCACGAGCAACTTTCAAATAAAGTATATGAAGCTTTAGAAAAAGAAACATTTTTTAATAATGATAAATTAGTATGCAACATAATTATTAAAATGTTTTTTTCATACTCAACATATACTCATATAGAGTTTAAAAATTTAAAACCCTATATTGAAAAATTAATACATTAAGGTGGTGTTTGCCTTGAATTCTAATACTCGTATTCAGAACAAGGATAGTAATCCAAAAATATTTTTAGTACTTACACTTTATCTTTTAGGTATCTTTATGGGAGCTATTGATACAGGAATAGTGTCACCTGCAAGAACGATTATACAAAATAGTCTTGGAGTAAATGAAAAAACAGGAATTTGGATGATTACCATATATACATTAACATATGCATCTGTAATCCCTATTTCTGGAAAATTAGCAGATAAAATAGGAAGAAAATATGTATATCTAGTTAGCATATTTCTATTTGGTAGTGGTTCATTAATATGTGGATTATCATCACTATTTTCCAATTTCAATATTTTACTAATTGGCCGTGTTATTCAGGCAATTGGTGGTGGTGGAATTATGCCTATTGCTACAGCAGAGTTTGGAACTACCTTTCCAGAGAATAAAAGAGGTATGGCTTTAGGTTTAGTTGGAGCAACATATGGTATTGCCAATATTTTAGGTTCAAGTATTGGTAGCACAATTCTAAGTATATTTGGAACTCAAAATTGGAAGTGGCTATTTTTTGTAAATCTTCCAATTTGCTTAATCATACTTATTGGTGGAATTGTTTGTATTAAAAATAATAAATCTGCATCTACCGAAAAAATAGATAAACTTGGTACATTAATGCTAATATGTATAATCGTATCATTATTGTATGGTCTTATGAATATAGACTTTTTTAACTTTACAAACTCTATGCAAGATATATCAGTTTATCCTTACTTATTGACGTTTATTATACTTATACCTATTTTTATATTTGTTGAAAAGAAAGCTAAAGACCCTATCTTAAACTTTGAATACTTTTTAAACCCAAGAATACTAATAGTTCTCATATTATCTTTAATTGTTGGTATTGGAATGATGGGTATGGTATTTGTTCCACAATATGCTGAAAATGCATTAAAGATAAATGCCGGTTCTGGTGGATATTTTGTGGCAATATTGGGATTATTTGCAGGTGTTGCTGCTCCTTTAAGTGGTAGACTTATTGATAAGTTTGGTGCAAAGAAAATACTATTATTAGGATTTTCTGTATCCATGATAGGGTCTCTTTATCTGGTATTAATTGCACTAAAAACAAATACAGTATTTAATGTATGTATAAGCCTAATGTTTATGGGCTTAGGTATGGGATTTACTATGGGTACTCCTCTAAACTATATGATGTTATCAAATACAAGAGTCGAAGAATCTAATTCAGCGCTTGCGACATTATCTTTGATACGCTCAATTGGAACTTCAATTTCTCCAGCTATAATGATTGGATTTATAGCACATGCGGGGTTATCTGTACAAGATAATATTATGGACTTAGTTGGAAAACCATCAACACCTAAAATAGTTCAACTTGAAGAACTTGAAAATATGATAGATGATTTAAAGTCAGACCCTGAAATGGAAAAGAATTTAAAAAATGTTTCTATACCAAATATGGATGATACATCAAATATCAACATGGATATGACAGGTGGTAAACTACCAAAATACTTGTTGGATAAGGTTCAGTCAGCAGATACAACCAATATTACCAATATTACAAAGGAAATATCAACAACGATGTTTGATGAAAAAGTGCCATCTGTAATTACTAAAATACAGACAAATGTTCAAAAAGGAATAGATGGAACACAAAATGGAATAAATGGTATTGAAGAAGGTGAAAATAAGCTAAATAATGGTGTTAAAGGTATTCAAACGGGTATTGACAATATGATAAAAGCTAGAGCTGGTATTAATCAAGGAATAGATGGTATAAAAAAAGGTGTTGATGGCGTTAATAAAGGTATTAAAGGTATGGAGCAAGGTCTTGTAAAGCAAGATAAAGCCATAAATGAATTGACAATTGCTTACAATAAAATACCTACTATACCACAAGTAAACGCTCCTACTAATAGTGAAAATAACTCAAATGACCAAGAACAAAATAATTCTAGTAATTCTAATCCTGATAATAATAAAAATAATTCTACAGAAAATAAAGATAATAATTCAAATGAGAATAAACCAGATTTAAACGAAAAAAAGGAAAGTTTAAACACTCAGATACAACAATTAAAAAAAGCAAGAACTGAATTAAATACAAAGCTACAGAAAAGTAAAACTCAAAAGAAACAATTGAATAAAAAACTCAAAACAATGGAAAGTCAAAAAAAGGAACTTCAAAGTAAGTTAAATGATTCTATAAATAAAAAGAACGACATGGAAAAAGGCCTTGAAACTATGGAACAACAAAAAAAATCACTTCAATCAGTTTTAGCAAAAACACAAGAGGTAAAAACTGAAATACCAAAGGCTTTTGATAAATCAAAATTAGATTATATAAATTCTATAGAAAATAATAGAACTAAAATAGAAAACACACTACAATCTACTTTAAACTCAGGATTTAAACAGATGTATATAACAGTATTCTGTATAAATTTACTTGCATTCATAATATTGTTATTCTATAAAGAAAATAAAACTAGATAAAAGAGTGTTATAGTATTATATTGTAAATTTATCTTATATCTTAAATAAGTTATCTTAAATGTTAAATTCATAAATTTTTTTATTATTAATTAATATAAACTACAATATAATACTATTTCTATTTTCCTATTTTTCATTTTTATAATCAGTTAAAAAACAACCTTAGTTTATCAAAATATATTATAAATTAATTTATAAACTCTATTCATAGCTCTTTCATCTTTCATACTTAATTACACCTATCGAAATATATACAAATCAAAATAAACCATATCTTTTCAACTATAATATGTTAAAATCATAGTATGAGCACATTAATTTAAGTAAAATGTCAATTAGACTTTATTTTGTTAATTTTTCATATATAAATTTTGATATCTTTATTTTAGATGTCATTTTGACTTCAATTATAAGAAGGAAGGAGTGTATTTTGTGGATACTTTGGGAAAAAGAATTGCTTATTTGAGAAATTCCAAAAAACTTACTCAGCGTAAACTTATGAATATTTTAGAGTTTGAAAATTTAGGTAAGTATGAAACTGGAGATAGAAAACCTAATTGTGATATACTAATGTCAATAGCTGATTATTTTGATGTTACGACTGATTGGCTTCTATATGGCAAAGAAAAAGTAAACTCCAACAATAGTGTAAAAGAAAATAAGGAAGATTACCTACATGTTACTGATGATGAGATGAAGATATTAAATCTATACAGACAACTAAATGAGCGTGATAAAATAAAAATAGAAGGAATACTTGAGCTTAAGATATCTGAATATAAAGACTTAAAAAAGCATTCCTCTAATACTAAAGACGATAAAATGGTTTAAACATACATAATTTGATACGATTTTACATCATCTATTAACTTTCTTTTTTTGTAGCAGACTACTAAAATATGGATATTAAGTTATTTGAAAATAAGCATACTCTAATTTCAATAACATTTATAATATTTAGATTATCCATATTTTAGTTTATGTATTTTTAACAGTACTGTACATTCCTATGTATTATTTATGTCTCCAAGAAATGTATTATTCATGTTTTCAATTCTTCCAACATTTTTTTATATACAATTGTACATCCTTTGTAATTACCCTCTTTAAGAAGGCTTGAGCATGTACTAGAGTATATAGTTAATATATCTAATCTTTCCATATTTAAACTTGTTATACCATTGAGAGCAGTAATAAAATCGTCAATTGCTCTACAGCACTCCACCACTCCATCCAAATCTGATTTACACATAAGAATACTCACCTACTTCATATACTATTTACTGATCCTCTTCTGAATATTCTATATTAAGCACTTGATAAATTGATGATTTATACTTTTTACCTGTCCTTCTGCCATTTAGAATGGCTGACAAATAGTTTTCATTAACACCTATTTTCTTTGCTAATTCTCTTTGAGTCATATTTAATTCAATCAGTCTTTGTTTAACTTGTACGCCTAAAAAAGGTATCCATTTTTTTCGAGCATCCATTTATCAGCTTTCCTTTCTAAGTGATTTATACTTCCTTTTATTTTTAGTTTACACACCTCCCTCTGTTTAGTATATTTTTTTGAGATATACAAATATTAAGTACATAAATTTATTTGATACTAAATAAGATTTTTTGATTACTTTATGCTAAAATTAGGATGTAATTTCGTATCATTAAATTAATTATAAAGTCATTTTGACCTTAAGTCAATGTTTTTCATGTCATTTTGACCTTTATTTTGCAACTATTTACATTTTAGAAAGTCTTTTTGACATTAATTGAATGGAGAGTGTTTATGAATACTTTAGGAGAAAGAATTGTTTATTTAAGAAAAACAAAAAACCTTAAACAATATGAATTAGAAGAAATGTTAAACTGTGATAACTTGAGTAAATTTGAGAGAAATATTAGAAAACCAAATTATGAAATATTAAAATCTATAGCTGAAATATTTAATGTTTCAGTTGACTGGCTATTAAATGGAGATACTCCTTCACAAGAGTCAGATTTAATTTGTGATTTATCCTCAAATTATCCACTTAATAGTATAAATTCTAATGAAATAAATCTTTTAAATAAATTTAGAAAGTTAAATGATTATGATAAAGCTAAAATAGAAGGTATGATTGAATTAAAACTTTATGAATATGAAAAAGAAAAAGATTTGAGAGAAACTGAATATAATAAAAATAAGGATGAGAAAATAGATAAATAATTTTTATGTTGCTTTTGATACGATTTTACATCATTTCTTAGTTCTAATATTTTTATTTCATTTATTTTCTTTTTTATAGTTTTATGATAAAATAATTAGTATATTTTGCTTTACTTGAATGTAATTATTTATACAAAAGTCAAACATAATATAAATGTGGTAAATCTTTAGTTTCAAGTAATATCTCGTTATTATAACTAAATATTTATTAAAATTAGGAGGATAAAATGGGCTTAAGAGACAAATTCGCGCAATCATTTGCTAGATCAAAAACTATGAGTGGCCCTGAGAAAAAGGCTAATGAAATAATGGGTAAATTGCTTCTTAAGAAAGCTATATTACCTATCGTTTTAATGTTCGTGATAATAATCGCTGGAGCTATGCTTAAAATTAATTCTTGGGTTACACTTGGCATAAATTTAGTTATTGCTGTTGGTGCTTTCTTCTACATAAGAAATTCTAGTAAAAAGTATCAGAACTTCAAACCTTATGTTGGCAATTTGATTAGTTTAGAGAAAAAGGGTAAAAAAGAGTATGTTGCTATTATAAAACAAGGTAAGTTACCAGTTAAGTTACAAATAGTTTATGGTGGTGAAGACCTTGAACATGTTAAGAAAAATCAAATGGTTCAAATAAGTTATAATCCAGATGCTAAAATAGCCATTTTGGTTAATAGACAATAATTTAATAAAAAAAGAGGTAGCATTATGCTACCTCTTTATATTTTGTTTATTTTTTATTTGTTTTAAATATATCTTTCTAAATATCTTAGTACAAGTTTAAAAGTCTCTTTTCTGTCTTTTCCAATAAATTCAATATACTTATTAGCATCTTTATTTATTGTTTTAGAAGCTTTTCCTCCTATGGAAAATATGTTAGTTGCTACTTCATTTTTATAGTCTTTTACATCAATTAATGTACTATTATTTATATAAAACGACATTATGGTTGCAATTGCTTTATCCACTTCTCCAGAATATAATATTATATTTTCAAATTTATCTTGTGATATACCTTCTTTTATATTTTTGTTTAAAATTCCTTCTGCTATTAATTTTGCAACTGTATGTTTACTTCTAATATAATAATCTGTATCTTCTTTACTATCTACAAAGCAAGTTTCAATTAGTATTGCTGGTGCTTTTGTATGATTAAGCCAGTATAAACCTCTTGTATCTTTTTTTGACCCTCGATTTTTAAATACAGTTGAAAGCTTTGAGTTTACTTTTTCTGCATATATTTTTCCATTATCTGTCTTATATATTGTTTCTGTTCCCATAGGATTTAGAGTTGTTTTATTTGCATTAAAATGGATTTGTACTGCTAGGTCTATATCTTGTTTGTTGGCTATTTGACATTGTTCTGACAGGTAATTATCTGATTTATCAATTTTTCCAGTATAGGTTGTCGCTCCTCCTAATTTTAGCCATTTTATTATTAAGTCTGTTAGGATTCTATTTTCCTTACCTTCATCTATATATCCTACTGCTCCAGTTCCTTTTCCTGACAATGTATGTCCTGGTACTACTGCTACTTTCATGTTATACACCTTCTTTTTGTAACATCCCCTTTATATCAGTTACATTTTCTTTAATTTCCTCTACATCTGTTTTCATTGTTCCCATTTGAACAAGTACATTCTTATTTATTTCTTGCTGTTGTGTAGACAATTCTATAAAATTTTCTACAGTTTTTTTATACATGTCTCTATCTTCTTTTTTCTCCTGCATAGTATTTTTAAATAATAGAGCACATAGTATACCTATTGCCCCTAGGCTACTCAATTCTGTTATTAATTTCTCCATTATATCCTCCTGCTGTCTAATTTTTTACACTTATAACTTTAATTTTTGTTATATTTTCATGTCATACAATGTTATATTTTAAGTATTATTATTTTAATTTTTAGTATTTTAAATTGTAGATATATTTTGTAGATTGATTAGATATGCCTACAATTTACTAATATAACAAAAAATAAGTACAAGGCTCACTTATTGAAGTTAAGACCTTGTACTTTATATAAAAAAAAATAACTAGTATATAGTTATTCTGAATTAATTATTCAACTGGTATTTCTAATTCTTTACATCTAATTCTAACTTGTTCTCTAATTACTGCTGGTACTTCTTCTATTGTTTTCTTTCCTCTTAGAATTAGTGCTACATATACTTCTACCATTCCACTCTCACCTCCAGATTTTGCTACACTAAAAGCACTTATATTATTTAGTTCATCAACAGGATTTTGATTTAACAACATCTCATATATTTCTGCATTTGCTATAAAGTTACTTGTTATATCATCATCTTGCTTTATTTGACTTAGACTTATCTCAGAGATATCTTTATGTTGTACTTCTACTTTTCTACCTTGTTTGATTTGCTCTATTTTATTTTTATCAAATTTAAACAATTTTTACACCTCCATTTTAAGCTTGTGGCTCGTTGTTTTCAGCATCATATCTAAAAATCATAGATGGACGTTTTATAGCTGTCCATTTATCTCCTTTTTCTACTATGATTTTAGGTTGAGCACTTTTTATATTGGCTTCTTCTAATTCATATATTTCTTGATAACTTGAGTCTGATTTTTTAATTTCAACTAGTTTCATATCCTTAAATAAGTCTGATTTATTTATTTTTACTTGAACCTTAGTTTTATTTATCAATTGATATATAGGGTCTCCAAGATTTAAATCTTCTTCAAGTCCTCTATCTAGTGTAATCGTAATATCTTGTTCATTAGATGTTGTATTGACTACCTTATACATTCGATTACCTATCATAACATAAGAGTCTTTAATTATAGAATTACCAGTACTCTCTTTAAAAATAAATAAAGATGCATATAAATCATCACCTTTACAATAAGCTCTAAATAATATTTTATTTTCTCCTATTTTAATTTTATCTGTTGGTATCTCAAATGATATCTTCTCAGTAGTTAAATCACTTACAGATTTTATACTTTCTCCATTTATAAGCATCTCTATTCTGCTTATATCTTTATTTGGGTCTTGTATTTTTATCTTAATTGATGAAATTGACCTTTCAGTAATTTCTATAGCAGCATTTGTTGTTCCTACTTCTGATATAATATATAATGTATTGTCTGTTACAAGTACATCCTTCACTGTATTTACATCTTCAGAAATAGGTACTATAGTAAATTCTTTTAAAAACTCTACTGGTTGTTCAATCTTATAAACATCCCTATTTTTTCCAGTGACCCACACTGAATTATCATTTTTAAGTACTAATATATGGTCACTTCCATATGACTTTATTTCCCTTATATCTGTTAGTGCTTTTGTAAAGAACTTGATTATCGTATTTTCACTATCACTTCCCAATCCCAAGGCACCCTTGTCATTATACCCTTGTACAAATAATTCATTACCTGTAGTTACTACTAAGGTATAGTTCTTACCACAATGTACCTCTTTACAGCTAGATACAGTTGTAATTCTTTGTAATTCACTAACTGGATTATTATGACCTATACCTAACTGATATTCAGAGTTTTTACCAATTGACCAAAGGCTATCATCAGATTTTATAAAATAAGTAAAGTTATCTCCACATGAAACATGTTTTACATCTGATACATTAATCTGTACAAATTCATCTACTTGATTTATAGATAAATCCTGTAATAGCTCTCCATGATAGTTTGTACCACATCCATACATTGTTCCATCATTAAATAATATAATAATATGAGTTTTAGAAATAGACACCTCTTTTATATTTTCATATGGAAGTTCAGTATAAAGGTCTCCTTTATATAAATTACCTAACACAAGACCATAGTCAATATCTTTTGTAGTTGGTATAATTATCTTATTATTTAGAAGTATGAAGTTATGTCTATTTTTAATAGATGTTATATCGCCCATTACAAAGTTCATGTGTTTATAGTTAAAGATTCGATTATCATTATTTCTACTATCGTACCTATTTCCAACACCCAGTTGTCCAGAATTATTTAAGCCACAAATATATATATCATTAGTATCTTTTATTGCTATATTGGCATATTCTAAAGGAAGAATTTTCTTTACTCTTGTGTTGGTCTTTATAAATGTATCTCTTTTAGTTACATCACCAACACCTAATTGCCCATAATCATTTGAACCTGTTCCATATAAATCACCATTATCACTTACATAATATCCACATCTATAACTCATACTTATGTCTTTTGCTTTTGATGCTATTTTTTTAATCTTTTCTGGTGTTTCACTTCCTGTACCTGAACCATTACTACATTTACCTGCAGTATATACATCACCTTCGCTTGTAAGTAAAAGTACTGCATTATTTCTATTTGGAACTACTTTTACTACATTTGAAATTGGAATTTCAGAAAATGCACTTTGGTTGCTATTACTATTTAGTCCTAGGCAATAGTCAGTATTTAGCCCTGTACTATATGCAGTATTATAGATTGTTATTATATAAGTATTTATTTCATTTGGTATGACTTCTTTTACATTTTCCATACATTTTATAAAACTATATTGGTCAGTAGTATTTCCCATACCTAATTGTGAATTATTATTGTATCCACAACAATATGCAATATTTGTATCTTTTACAATGAATGTTGTTGTATCTGAGCAGTATACATCTCTTACATTTGTTATGTTATTTACAGTAAATGTTAGTACATCTGGATGATTGCTTTCACTTCCTAGACCTAGTTGCCCATGAGTATTTTCTCCACATGAATATAGTGTGTTATCATCTTTAATTACATGTGAGTGAGTAGTGCCTAAGACTACATCTCTTACATTTTGTATGTTTACTTTGGTAAATGTATTTCTATTTACTATATCACCCAACCCCAACTGCCCTTTGGTATTTAATCCTGTAGAGTATAGTGTGCCATCATTTTTTATTGCAAATGTTGTGTTTCCATCTATACTTGTTGATATTTTCTTTATGTTATCAAGATTTATTTGAGTAAACTTATTTCTATTTATTGTATCTCCTAGACCTAATTGTCCAGAACTATTGTTTCCTGTGGCATAGGCTGTTCCATCGTTTTTGACTATAAACATTGTATTTCTTGATGTTGTGATTTCTTTTATGTCATCCATAAATATAAATGAATTTGATTGTTCAGTTATATTTGTGAATTTTTTTACTGGTTCATTGTTATATTCTCCTATACCTAGTTTGTTATTTTGATTCATTCCTGTTACATATATATTGTTATTTTTATCTACTACTACTACAGTGTTATTTTTTACAATTATATCTTTTATGTCTTTTAATCCTGTATCATAATTACTTACTCCATCTAAATTTATTATATTCCCAAATTCTCCATTATTGGCAATTCCATCTCCAAATAATTTAGAACTAGACGATTTAATTATAAAATTATTGCCTAAATTTGAGTTTTCACATCCTAAACTTGAATATCCTCTGTATCCTGTAAAATTTGAACCAAATGTTTTTGGATAACCAGTGATATATGTAATTCCTTTTTTTATATATATTATATTATTAGGATTACCAACTACCTTTTCTATATCAGAAAAATCTGGAACTAGAACAAAACTATAGTTATAATTATCATTTGTTCTATCAACATATTTTCCATATCTAGAGTAATTATTTATAGTAACACTACTAGATTGTGTAGATACGTAATTATGTAAGCCTGTTAGATAAATCTTTCCACTTAAATCAACAATTGCACAGCCATAATCAAAAGGAAATACATTAATTAACTTTGGTAAATCAACCAACTCTTGATAAGTACTTGATTGTGAATATGGTCTATACTGTTTTACTAATGAAGTTCCATAATAACTACCATATGCATTAACACCAAGTTGAGCATAATTATTTAATCCTCTAACATATAATTTTCCTTCATGGTTTATCATATAAATAGAATAATTATATGAAGCTATTTTTTCTATATTAGCAACATTTTGCTTATATGGATAATTTGATTTTAAATCTATATTTGTATATACACTATTACCCCATCCATATACTTCTTTTGAATGATTTAAAGCTATAACATAGTCACTTTCTACACAAAAATCCTTTACATTCTCTATTTCTATTTTTGTAAATATATTTCTATTAACTTCATCTTTTAAACCCAATTGTCCAGAATTATTTAAACCACAAGAATATAAAGTTCCATTATTCTTAAGAACAAAAGTAGAGTTTCCACTTCCCTTTACATCTAAAACATTATCTATATCTACCTTAGTCATAACTGACCTATTAATAGTATCTCCCAATCCTAACTGTCCATAATTATTTAACCCACAAGCATACAAAGCTCCATCATTCATAACAATAAACATATTGTTATTAGTCAACTCTATCTTCTTATAATCCTGAAAATTATCACTTAACTTTACATTTAAAAATTCACTATTATCCTTTGTAACATATAAATAATCATCATTAACCAATAATCCTGAATAATTATCTAAATTTGAAGATTGTACCTTTAAAAACTCATACAGAAAAGTTGTATGAAAAAATGAACCAAGTTGACCTGATAAATTACATCCACATACAAATATCTCTTTTAAACCATTTATTAAAAAATTAAACTGAGAACCACACTTAATATCTTTTATATTTTCTATATTAACCTTAGCGAAAGTATTTCTTGATGCTACATCTTTATTAGCATTAGCTAGTTGACCATAGTTGTTTTGTCCTGTACTAAATAAAGTATTATCATATTTTAATATCATAGTGTGAGCATTTCCACAAGAAGCATACTTAACATTATTTATACTAGAAAGAGTAAATACAATTGAATTATTATTATTTCCTGTACCAAGCTGGCCAAGAGCATTATATCCTGTAGTATACATAGTTCCATCATTTTTAATAAGTATTGTATGACTACCACCACATGCTATCTGCTTTACATTATCCATACCTTCTATTTTATTAAAGACACTTTTATTCAAAGTACTATTAATTCCCAACTGTCCATTTGAATTTGACCCACATGCATGTGCTGTTCCATCCATTTTTATAATGAATACAGATTGATTATAAGTTACTACATCCTTTACACTATCTATATTTACTTTAGTAAAAGTAGCTCTATTGTTAGTATCACCTAATCCAAGTTGACCACTTGAATTTAACCCTGCTGAATATAGAGTTCCATCATTTTTAAGTACAAAAGTAAAGTCATAACCACATGCAACAGATTTTACATCATCTATTGGTAATTTAGTAAATTCATAATACACTGTAGACTCAATTACTCCTAATTGACCTACATTACTTGTTCCTGCTCCATATGCAAATCCATCTTTAGTCACTGCTACACTATGCTTTGAGCCACAAGATACATATTTTACATTGTCAATTTTTACTTTGCTAAACATCCTTCTTTCTGATGAATCTTTTCCCACACCTAATTGAAATCCTGTGTTGTCTCCACAAGCATATAAGTTACCATCTGACTTCAATCCAAAGGTACTATTACTTATACCAGCAAAAAATTCTACGAAATCATAATCGTTATATCTTTTATCAAAATCATCAACCAATATGTTCTTATCGTTAAAATAAGCACCACGTTGTAAAAGTTTATTTTGCTTCATTATCAAAACTACCCCCTTTATTTATCTTATTTCATATGAATACTTATTTAGAGTTATATCTTTTTGTTCTTTTAAATAAGTATTACTAGATTTTGTCTCAACAAAATTATTGTCCATATCATGTATATATCTAACTCTATTTGCACTAAATGGTAATACCACATCTCTAAAAACCACATTACCAACTTCGCCTGTTATACACTTTCTATTTAAATCTAATTTTAGACCTTCTATAGCTACTATGTTGTTTCCATTTGCCAATGTATCATACCAGTAACCAGCTTCATCTACAGTTACTTCTGACTCTAATTCTAAGTATATTAATATATCTAATACTTTTTCAGATAATTTGTTATAGCTATTTTTTAGAACTGATATATCAGTTTGTATCTGACCACTTATAACATCGTCAAAAGATATATTTTCTATTTTTTTAACTACTTCATTTATAGCCCCTGATAAATTTTTAGAGTCTGTAGTTAATATATTTACATCACCAATATTCACTTTTATTTCTTTTATATTATTATCAAACTTATCATCCAAATCTTGAATATCCTTTTGAGTCACAAAAACCAGCGTTGGGTCTACTTCTAATGTCACATTTGAAGTATTAGACAATTGTAAAATCATCTTTACAACTAAGTCTTTAATACTGCCATCTTCAGCACGTGGCTTATACGTCTCTGGATATTTACCTATAGCTATTATATTGTTCTCATTATCCAAAACAGCAGCTTCTCTTATCATAAATCCGCCAACTGTTCCTGGTAAAATAGTCTCTATAACTATCCAATTAGGATTTTTCTCATCAATTCTTAAAGAATTTATATTTCCTTCCCAAACTACATTCTTTAAAGCAATTTGTTCTTCTGTTGGCTCATAATATTCTCCATTACTATCTCCAACTTGAAACTTTGTCAACCCTACAAGTTCCCCTAGTGCAGTTGCATTTGCTATTTTTTCTCTACCAATTTTGGTTAATATTATATAAAATTTTTCTTCCAACTATACCACCTCCTGTTTAGGATAAACTACTACATTTTCAACTCCTGTATCATTTGCAATAGCTATATTAATCTTACAATTACTTTCAATATATTTAATACTTAAAGGATAAACCTTTACTTCTTCTCTACTTAGCATTCCAGCCCCACAATTTATAACAGCACTGCATTTTATAATTGGTTCAAAATATGGATGAACTTTTACTTCCTCACTACAAACCATACCTCCTCCACAATAGACCATGCTTTTATCTAGTATTATGGGCTCTAAATAGTGCAATAAGTGAGCAGGTTTTACTTTTTCAATCATATCGCTACAATCTAAAAGAGTTTTATAGTCACAGTTATTTGCTATAAAACTCAATACGAATGTAAATTCATCACTATAAACTTTTACATCTGCTTCTGATTTTGTATATGCCTCACATATATTTTTTATAACTTCAATAGTACTAGTACCTCTGCTCCTCATTTTGGCTTTTATATTGTTACGTCTTGCTTCAAAATCAAGCTCTTTCTTTTCAATGCAGAGTATATCTTCCCACATATCTAATCCCCATGTTGCAGTGTCAACAAATAATTGCTCAAAAGTATCATCAATATCTTCTTTAAGAATATTTAACTCTATATCATATGCACCTTGTATCTCTTCTACAATGTGATTTCTATCAAATGATGGTAGTTTATCAATTAGTTTCATTGATTTTCCACCTCACTAAAATCAACAGATGTTACACTTGGTATTTTATCTTCATTAATAGTTATATTATCTGTGCTTCCATTTATAAGTAAGTTACTTAAATCATGCACACCTGAAGTATTTATAAGTATTCCCATGACTTTTGTATAAATTATTTCTCCTCTAATCTCTCTAAAATATGAATTTATACTTTCTAAGAAAGATTCTTTGACATTATCTAATGTATATCCATCTTCTAGTTTCATTATTGCACTTATATTTATTTCTATTGGTAATGGTGTTGTAACTGTTACAGTTGGTCCAATAGGTTTTTCTTCATCTATATGTTGCTGACATCTTTCAATTGTTTTTGTATCAACAGCTTGATTGTTTTTACCAAATATCAAAACTTTAATAGTTCCTGGACCATCCCATCTTGGATAAACCTTCACATTATAGACTCCATCTACCTCTAAAGCCCATTCTTCATAGTGAGCTTTATTTCCACTTGTAGCTTGATTTTTCTGTATTTTATAAAATCTTTCCTTTAATTCTTCATCTGTCTCTATATCTGTACCACCTTCAAAACTTTTAGTGTTAATAATCTTAATTACTCCAGATATATTATCAGTTAATTTAAATTCACAATTTGTAGGTAAATTATATCTCTTACCAACTTCTAGAGCTTGAACTGGGCTATTATCACCTTCTTCACTACCAATAGTTACATCTTTTATTACTACAAATAGTAAATCTCTGTATGATATTACTGTGCCATTAGTTATTACAGTTCCTTTCTCTCCAATAAATTCAACTTCTCCATTTGACTCGGTTCCCAACTTTCTATATACACCAAATTCATTAACTCTTTTATCAAGAAGTTGGTTATATGTATCTTGTATAAAAGCCATTTTATGTATTTTAGAAAGTTCTATATACATTTTTGCAAGTTCTAGATTATTTCCAGATACCATGTTGTTTATAAAGGAACCCTCACCTTTATAAATATCAAGCTTGATATTTTCAAGAGTTCTATTTTTTATTACTTCATATGTCTGGTCACTATACATTTAATTCCACCTCCCCATAGATAGTGGATACTTTTACATTTGCACTTAATATGTCTCTGTTAAAGTTAGCACTTTTTACATTTACTTCTAATATATATGGATTTATTAAAAGAGCTTCTTTTATAAATCTGCTAGCTTCACTTTCTGTAAGACCTTTTGTATACTTCTGTCCTATAAGTTCTGAAAGTTCTGTGCCATACTCTAAAGAGTATATCTCATGTTCATACCTATTTGTTTTTATGCACTTGTATATTCAAACTTTTAAAGCTTCTTTTTTCTCAACTATTTTAAAATCACTTTTTTCTAAAATAGGTTCATCTTTTTCAAAATCCCATGCTACTTCACGAAATATTGGCAACTCTTCTGCTTTAGGTAAGATATAATCTTCTGGTACACCTATAAAAGGGAATATTGTACTCATTATAAGCTCACCAACTTACTTACAATAGCAAATTTCTCGCCTATTCTAAACATTATTACTGTGTCTCCAGACTCAAAAGTATCTATAAAGGGATTTTTTATTTCATGTTTATGTTCTTGACTTGTTTCTGTATCAAATAATTCTATCTGTCTATCAAGCATCCAACTATCTATTAAGATATCTTCTTTTTCTAATATAATGTTATTCGTTTCTATTTTTAAATCTGGTAATTTACTTTTAACTTTTCCAATAAAAAAAGAAGGTTGATTATGGTACTTTCCTTCTTCTCTCATTATTCCTATAAATTCATTAATCGGATTTGCCATTATATCACCACCCTCTAAAAAACCCTTCTAGCTATGTTAAAGTCTTTTCTACTATTAAAATTACTTACTCTAATTTTTTTACCTTTGCCAGGTGCTTCTATAAATTCTCCATTTCCTATATATAATCCAACATGACTTACAGGATTATGGAAAAATACTAAATCTCCTGCTTGTAAATTTTTTCGCTCTATTTTATTTCCTACTGTGGCCTGCTGACTTGAAGTTCTTGGCAAATTAATACCAACTTTCTTAAAGCAATATAACATTAATCCAGAACAATCAAAACTACTTGGTCCATTACCACCCCATTTATAAGGCTTGCCTAAATGTTTTTTTGCTTCTGATATTACTGTTTTAGCTTTATTAGATATATTATCAGCATAACCACCAATAATAATTTTTCCTTTTCTCTTTCCAAATCTTTTCATTTCTTCTGCATTTTTTACTAAAACATCGATATGATAAGTTCCATCCTTTTCTATAATTATAGCAGAACCATTATCATTGACTGTATAAACTCCATCACGTCCAGAATCTCCTGTTACAAGTCTTACCTCATCTCCATATTTAAATAATGGATGTTTTGATAAGAACTCTTTTGTGTAGTAAGGTTTGTTATAAGCTCCAATCATAGGTGCAGCACATGTCTTTTTGGAAGGATTGAGTTTTTTCTCTCTACAGTCTGTATCTCCTCCTTCTATACCAGGACCAGGATAATATGCTGTAAATATAGTAGAAAATTCTGTTCCTCCTGTATAATCATCTCCTCCTAAATTACTTTCTTCCTTAGGTTCATCCTGTCCTGCTGACTTTTCATCCATAAGATTTTGAAAGTTAAGTTCAAGTTCAATTTGGTACTCTCCATTTTGCCATGTATGTTTATCTGTATCTATATAAAACAATCCTACAAGCTTCGTATAAGAGTCTTTAACTTTTACACCTCTTCCAGTTATACAACTTACATCTCCATAACCTCTAAGAGAACAGCTTTTTTCTATCCCTTTAAATTCACTATCCACATCTACATCTTGACTTTCCTGTTGCTGAATTACTTTTTGCATTATTACGTTTACTTCTTTAAAAACTTCATTATCTATTTTTTCACTAATTTTACTTCCATATTGGTCTACTACTATCACCTTATTTTTTACATTTTCCATACTTTCTGAAAAAGTAGTATTTATAATATTAAATCCCTCTTCAAACATAACACTTAAAGTTATAGTCCCTTTTTCAATAACATTAAACTTGTCTAAATTAGCTTCTATCATGTATTTTTTCTTAGTCTTCTTACTTGCTTCTGTATATGCACTCATTATGGTATCATAACCAGTCACACCTATAAACATCTTTGTGTACTTGACATTGGTCTTTGCTATTGTTCCAACTGTAAGTCTATTTTCAGAAAATACTTGCTTTGCTATATCTTCAACCAACTTGTCTTTAAAATTACATGATACTTCACTTTGTGTAAGTAAAAATCCCATATCTTTAGATACAAAACTAATTTCATTACTACTTGAATCTTTAGCCCTATTAATTATCATTCCTCTAAAGAGTTCTTTCTCATCTACATAGAAACAAACCGTACTAGCTATTGGTATATCTATCTGTTGAAAATTCACATCAAAGGAGGATTGGATTATTGAAAATTCTAATGTCCTTGATGGAGATTTATAGTCGCCTGACCAAGAGACTTTATTTACTATATCAGTGATATCATAGATACTTCCATTTTTTATGTGTACCCAAATTTTAATAATAAAAATCACCTGCCTTTTCATTTAAGTCTATAAGCAGTTATTTATAACTTATTATCCATAATAATTATTGTTTTGGAGTTACTTTTGGTATTTTTATTCTTTTATACTCCTTTAAATCTAATGTAAAATATACATCTCTAGTTCCATCTTTTTCTTCATAGCTAAAACCCTCAATTATGACTTCCATATTTATATTGGTTTCTGTAATTGTAAATCTTAATATAAAGCCTTCCTTCATCCATTTTTCAATCTTATTTACACAGTCATATGGTGATGGAAAACCTGTGTAATCACAAAAAGTATAGTCTTTATTTGGGAAAAAACTTGATATTGAAATACTTTTAAGAGCTACACCTCCAAAAGTTGCTATTTCACCTATTTTGAGTATGCTAGAGGAGTTTACAGCAGCTTTTCCATTAATGCTAAAGGATGATGGAAATACTGGAAATCTAAATCTATCTTCTGCTTGTCTAAGCCAAATTTCCATTATAATACCCCTCCTAATTGTGCTATTTTTATACTTGAAACTAATTTTGATGTAACTTTTTCTATATCAGCTTCTTCTCTAATTACTATTGTGTCAGCTAATTTTGCTATACTTATGTTTCCACCACTTTTTCCACTTCTATATTGATTTGCTTCTTGTTTAGTTAAAACCATCTCTCCCTCATGAAGTCTTGTTGAATAATCATTATAGGGTACATAGTTTAATCCAAATGCATTGCTTCCAGATTTACTTGTCCCCGAGTTCCAATCATCAATTATAGATCTAACTGTATCAATAATTGGATTTTTATTAATTTTTTCAACTAAGTTTTGCCACCATTTACAAACATCTTTTATAATATTACAAATATCATTAAATAGATTAAAAAGACCTCCTAAAACTGGTTCTACAATAATCCAGGCATCCTCTAAAATTGGTCCTATTGTTGCCCAAACTGTCTCCCAAATAACACCCAGTGTTTCTATAAAATTATTTATTTGAGGAGCATATTCACCTAAAAAAGAAAAAATTCTCGTAATAATAGGGCTAACAGCCTCAACTACAGGTCCAATTAATTGAAATGCTGTAGTTACTATTGTCCCAAATATACTTATTAAGCCTTGTGCAATTGGTGATTTATTGTTTATGTTGTCTAATAAATTGTTTACTAAATTTACTACTGGAAATAATGAATCTATTAATGCAGTAAAGTCAATATTTTGCATTAACATACTTCCTGTATTAACAATTGCTTTTGGTGCATTTCCTATCATTGTCGCTGCATGATTCTCAAAATTTTCTTGTTTATTTTCAGACATCATTTTTCGCTTTTCAACTATATTAGAGATTCGATATTGACTAGAATCAGAAAAATCTTTACCATTTTTCATGCTTCTAAACTGCATTTGGTCATATTTATTACCAATAATTATCTCACCATTCATTACATTACCTATCTTACCAGCCATTTTTTCAGATAATCCAGCTAAATCTCCTAACCCACTCTCTATAAAACTGCTTATTTTATCTATTCCTTGCCCTAGGATATCATCAAAAGGTTTAACAAGATTCTTCAAACCATTATTGATAATTGTTTGAGCACTTGCTATTATACCTGGTATTGTTCCACTCATTTCCTTAGCCAATCCCATTTGCTTTACACTTATACCCTCTAATGCTTCATCAAAAGTTTTATAATTTTCTCCTACCAAAGTATTCAGAGATTCCATATTTCCTTTTGCTGCACTTAAGAAAACTGCTGATACATCTTGCTCACTACTTGTATTCATATTTAAAGCTCTAACATCTACCATAGCCTGAGTTATATCTTTTTCTTTTTTCCCACCAGTAATATTACTAATCATTTTAGCTTTAGTTCCCATTGAAACAACATCTTCGGGATCAAAAGGTGTATCATTTGCTATCTTTAATAAATCATCATAATAAGTATCAACATCTTTTTTTCTAACATTTCCAGTATTTCTTTTCATTACACTTTCTAGGACAACTTTCTGATTTTGCTCTTGACCAAGTAAGTCAACACCCTTTTTAACAGCAACACCTATAGTAGCTCCATTCGTCAAATCAGATATCTTCCCCTTTATTGAACCAAGTATACTACTAGCCATATCTTTTACAGCTATTGCACCTGTCCACACCTTACCTGCAAACAATCTCAATTTAGGAAATACTTTACTTATAATACCACTTGCCATATCCTTTGCAGCTATTACACCTCTCCAAAGAGAATTTTTAAATAACATTAATTTAGGTAAAATTACACCTATAACACTGCTTACCTTATCTTTTGCCCCTATTATAATATTCCATATTTTACCGCCTTTAAGCTGTTTCAAGTATCCAATGACTTTATTTATGCCTTTCTTTACACCAGAATTTTCTATCCTTAACCTTATGTTAGAAGCATTTCTCTTTAAGAAACTTATTTTTGAATTAGTTTGTTCTATTTCATTATTTTTAACTTTAAATATTAATATAATTATAGGATTTGAATTAAATTCATTTTTCTTTTGAATCAACTTACTAAAATAATTAATAATCATAGCTATAGTTACTGCTAATCTCATAATACTGCCATTTAAACTCCCAATAGCTCCTGAAACAGCATTAATACTAGAACTTAATTTTGTCATAGTAGAACTTACACTACTAGCAGTAACCTGAACTTTTCTTAAAGAAGAATTTAAACTGTTTACTCTACTACTTGCACTTCCAACAGAATTATTTATACTATTAACCATTACATTAGTTGAAAGCGAAACAGCTACAGTTGCTCTCCTAAAATTATCAGTTACTGATATAATTTGATTCATTTTTGGTGTGTAATTGTCTGTAAGATACATATTTATACCTTCTTCTTTTACATTCCCCACTATATATCACCTCCTGTCAAAGGACAAACTCCATATCCATGTTTCATTTTTTCAACTTCTTCCTCAATTTCCAAGGCGAAAAAAGCTTCAATAAGCTTTAATTCGCCTTTATCCATTGCATAAAAAAGGGACGGTCTAATACCTTTTTTCTTCCAATAATAATACATTATTGTAGTCTTAGTATCCGTCCCTATTAGTTTTTTACCTCTTCTATTACTGCATTTTTACCATAACCCATAATATCTTGAAGTATTCTGTATAAGTTAGTAATTTCACCTGGCAGTAATAATTTTCTTGCCAATTCTTTTGGAGTTGGAGCTTTAAATTTCTCCATTAACTCCTTATTTTTAAATAGAAGCTTTCCATCCAAATCACAAATACCTTCTATCACTGTAAGCATCTGCATCTCTGGTAAATCTATATCTGTTTTCATATTTTCGTCAATTTTGAGACAAGTATTTTGTATTTCCTCATCCTTACTTATTGTTAAAGCCCTACACATTATCTTAAACTCTTGACCAAATATATTAGATAATCTCTTAAGTTCAACTATCGTACTTGGTCTTTCTAAATTTTCTGTATCTGTATTTAAAAGTAAGTCTACTATATTTACATTCTTTGGTAATCCATTTTCACTCATTATTATTTACTCCTTTATCAATTAATTTCTATTAAATAACCACATGTACTCATTAACTAAACATATTTAATAACTGTCTATATTTAACAATTATCCAAGTAAAACTAAATTATATCAAGGAAGTCATATTCAGTAAATGTGAATGGAGCTTCTATCTCTCCTTTTACTCCAACTTCCCAATCAGCTAAAGTTAAATCATCAAATGCTATATTCTTTACTGCTATTCTTTCTGCCCCATAAGAATCTGGGTCATTCAATTTTGATATAGCAACAAATCTAGGTTCAGAACCTCTCTTTATCTTTTCTCCAATTAATTTGTGCATTCTTGAGCTGACATGATATAAAGTTATTGAACCTTTTCCTTTGTATCCCATATACTTTGTATCAGTACCCATTTGACCTGCTATTATAATGTCTTCCTTTGTAAATTCCATCTTTGCTTGAAACTTCTTTACTTCTGCTACTTTATTTCCATCAAGCCAAAGCTCTCCCCAAGTACCACTCATTACATTTCTAGCTTCCATATTTGCCATATTAATTAATCCTCCTATATCTCTATTGATAAATCTATATCTTCCATAGCATCAAGTGCCTTTATTTTCGCTTTTAAAAATACTTTAGAACCTGTATTAGCTTCTTTTATTTCCTGTAAAGTCATATAAGATAAATCTACTCCCTTTGATTTCAAGTACGATTTTTGTGCTTCAAAATCTATTTCAACTGTAGAATTTGATTCTATAAGTGTAGATTTTTCTAGTTCTTCTAAATAACTCTTTATAGCCACTATCAACAAGCATTTGTTGTCATAACTGTTAGTAATCTTTCCTATATAGTCATCTATTATAACCTTTCTTATATCACTTTGTATAATATCTAAAGTATCAACTATTTTTATCTTTTGGAACATTTCTCCTTTTTCTTCTGTTAACTCAGTTAAAGAATTTACTCCTCTAGCAATTCTTATAGCCCCTGCTTCCTTAATAAGTATAAGCTCTCCTTTATTAACTTTTGATTCTGCATCAACTTTAGTCATCTTAGGTATATCAACTACATCACTAAGCTTAGTATAAGTTACTGATTGACTTAAAGGTGTCCCTGCTATAAGACCTACCACTCTACTTGTAAACTCATCAACACTATATTTCTTTTCCCCAACTAGTACATCTTCTGTAGTAAAGTTAATTATACCTTCATGATTTCCTACAACTTTTCCTAATATAGCCTTAACTTTAACCTTATCTATATCTCTAAGTTTAATTATCCAATTTTTTATAGCAGTCTTATCAGCTTCTACTGCTTTAGGCATACATAGATAATTAAATTCCTTAGTCTCTAAAAAGTCTAATGCAGTTTGAATATCTACCTCTCCCTCTATTACATAAGCTAATAACTTATTTGGAGTATTAACATTTCCCATCAAAGCCAAATTTATATATTCTTTATTTTCAGCAGATAAATCAGCTGGTATATCCTCTTTTTCATGTATCTCATTAAGACCTAATGCTTTAGTATCTTTAAGCACCATTGCAATTATTCCTCTAGCTGAACGTTCTTTAACAGTTGTAGCTAACTCCTTAAATGATATATTGATACTTGGTAATCCTATAGCCATACTATCACTCTCCTAAATTCAAATTAATTTCTTCCATATTTTCATATACTACTTCTTCTTCATATATACTATCAAGATAGTTCAATGTAATTGAAAAGTTCAATGTATATATTGACTCCTCTTTTTTGATACTTTGTTCTAGTTTTGTTATATTTAATTTTCTGTCTGTTACCTTTATATTTCTGTTGAATAGCTTATTTAATTCGTCCGAGACTTCATACATTCTAATACTGTTTGATTGTGGCTTTGGTAAGTATTTTATAGAGATAACAATATCTTTGTTATTTGTATTTAACATTATAGGTGTACAAATAACTGACAATATACTTACAAAAAAACAAGACCCTTCTGAGCCTTGCACACTTTCATCATCAATAAAAACACTTTCAGTAAAGTTTTTTTTGAGAGTCTCAATAATTGTTTCTATTATTTCTTTGTATTTAAGCAAACAATCACCACTCTATCACTAAATATTTTTGCTTAATCTGATAATCTTACTATAAATGATATAAGTCATTTTTAAATACACATCTCATTTATTCTTGTCAAGTATCTTCTATGTTTTTAGGTAATAGAATTCTTTTCAACTCATCACCTCCTTCAATATGGATTTCTTTCACAATAACATTATCTCACATATTTTATAGTCTATTGTTGTAATGGTGTGTATAAAGTGTTGAAGATTTGTCCTATTTTTTTATAATATCTCATTCAATTTAAATATCATCTTTTTCTTTAAGTTATAGCAAGAGGTTCTATCTAAATGTAATTTCATAGAAATATATGTCATATTATTTTTTGTCTTACTATTGTAAAAAAGATTAAAAAATTCAGTTTCCATATCATTTAGGCATGTTAGAGCATTTTCTATCTTTTCTTTTTCTATTTCTATATCTTCTTTTTCCATCTTTAACTTTCTTAATCTCTCTTCTTTTTTTACAACTTCATTTTCAACAGAAGAACTTATATTATATGTAGCACTAGTCTTTTCTTTATACACCATTGCTCCACATCCAGAGTATTCATTTTCACATCTTTTTATATCCAAATTAATGTTCTTTATCTTTATATCCAAATATTTATAATTATGTAATCTTTCATCTGTTTCTTTAAATAATATCTCTTTTTTGTTTTCCATAGTATCTCTCCTTTTTATATGCTTATTATTAACTTCTAATTTACAATAATCTCTTTATTGTACAGCTTTTTTACTAATCCTATAACATTCAAGAACATTTTGTTCTATAACTATATAAAAAAAACTTCATCTATATTTTGTTCTAAAATATTAGAAATTTTCTTAGCCATAAGAAGTCCAGGATTTTTTATACCTCTTTCTATTTGAGATACATAGTCATTTGTAATTCCTGCCTTTTTAGCAAGTTGAATTTGTGTCATACCTTTACATTTTCTATAATATTTCAAATTGTTTTTAAACATAATCTTCATACCTCCACCAATATTAAGAATATTTTGTTCTTCTATATTCACATTATATAGAATTATTTGTTCTTTATCAATAAATTTTAGAAAAAAACATTCTTTTTATGCTTTCATAGTTTTATTTTTTAGAACAATTTGTTATAATCTATACATAAGGTGGTGTTATAATGTTTGCCAAAAGATTACGAGAACTTAGAAAGGAATTTGGATTGACTCAAAGAGAACTTGGAGAAAAAGTAGGAGTTTCTCAGAGAGTCTTAGGGTACTATGAAACAGAAAACAGATTTCCTGATGAACATATTTTAAATAAATTAGCTGATGTATTTAATGTGTCAGTTGATTACCTTCTTGGAAGAACCTTAGTTAAAGAAAATATTGATACAGTAGCTGCGCATAGAAAAAATCCACATGAGGAATTACCTGAAGAAGCACAAGAACAACTTAATGAGTATATAGAATTTTTACTAAATAAATATAAAAAAAAATAAACCACATGATGAGCAGGCATATTTTTCTGCTCTTTTAATATAATTTTAAAGCAAACATACATTCTATTTTAGGGGGATTTTTATGAATAATTTGGATAAGCTCTTTGAATTAGCATCTCAAGAAGAGATAATAGTTCATTATACCACTTATATTGCAGGTGATTTAGAAGGGCTCTATATAAATAAACATGGTATGAAAATCATATCATTACTCAGTCATTTAAAACAAAACACAAAAAAACTTACATATATCTTAGCTGAGGAGCTTGGGCATCATTTCACTAGCCTTGGATACTATGTATCTTCTTATAACGATTATTATACAAAAATCATTATAGATAAGTGCGAAAATAAGGCGTTGAAATGGGCTTGTGAATTCTTAATTACTGAAGAAGATATAATAAACATAATTAATTCTGGCATCACTTGCGTTTATGAAATGGCAGATACACTTAATGTAGATATTAATTTTTTTCAAAAAAGATTGGAATTCTTATCATTAAAAAAACAGTCTTTACCACTTGGAAGTAATAAATATCTAATATTGACTAACTTGCCATACTTCTACATATTTGATCCAATTTCATAATAAAAATGATAGCAATTTCAATTGACTTAACAGTAAAATCTATATATTTATTTTAACAAATTTTGGTTTCTATAAATTCAATATTAATATATAATAATGATATTACATTATTTAAAATTCTAAAAATAAATATATGCTTTTGTTAAGAAAGGTTGTTTGATGAATGTATAAAGAAAAGTTGTTTGATAATTATTTTAAGTTCTTAGCATTATTTTTTTGGCCAATTATGTGGTATAAGTGGATAGTAATTTCAAATGGAACTATTGAAAATATATTATTTACTGTATACGCAATTGTCGCAATTGGTTTCATCATTTTATATTCAGTGTTTATGATAAAATATAAGGACATTACACAAATAGATTTTTTTTACAGAATAAGTACTCTACTTGCTTTTATATTTACTCTTTTCAGCTTTTTAATATATCCAAAGAGTTTATCTTTCCTATATCTAAAGATAATTTTTACTGGTATATATTTTTATTATTCAATGATAAAAACACTTAAGTTCAAACATGAAGAGGGTGTAGTAGGTATTATGAGCTCACTTTTATTAATTGTAATAACTTTGTTCTACTAAATTTAATTCTATTTGACTTAATATGCCTTTAAATGTTAGACATCTACATTGTTTTCTGATATTATTTAAGATGGTAGTTTTTATATTAATAATGAAATACACTATAAAGGAGTTAACTATTATGGAAAAAAAAGTTTTAGCAACAGTTGGAGAAAAAGAGATAACTAATATTGATATTGAAAATGCATTAAAATCATTAGACCCTTATCAAGCTATGCAATTTAAAACTGAAGAAGGTAAAAAACATTTATTAAATGATTTAGTAAACCAAGAATTATTCTTATTAGATGCTAAAGAAGAAAAATTAAATGAAGAAGAAATATTCAAGTTAGAAATGAAAAAGATAGAAGAAAATGTATTAAAACAATTTGCTATAAATAAAATTTTATCTAGTGTTAATGTGACAGAAGATGAAAAAGTAGAATTTTTCGAAGCTAACAAGAGTTCTTTCTCTAAACCAGAAAGTGCAACTGCTAAACATATATTAGTAGACAGTGACGAAAAAGCTAAAGAAATACTTGCTCAAATAAAATCAGAAGAAATATCTTTTGAAGATGCAGCTGTTAAACATTCTTCTTGCCCATCAAAAGACATGGGTGGTGATTTAGGAACATTCGGTAGAGGACAAATGGTTCCTGAATTTGAAGAAGCTGTATTCTCTATGTCTAAAGGTGAAGTAAGTGAGCCAGTTAAGACTCAATTTGGATATCACATAATAAAATTAGAAGACCTTCAAGAAAGCACAGAATCTTCATTTGATGAAGCTAAGGCTGAAGTTGAAAAAAGTTTATTATACCAAAAGCAAAATGAGGTTTATGGAAATAAAATAAATGCTCTTAATGCTAAATATGGAAACCTTGTAAAATACAACGATTAATCATAAAATGATGTATAAAAAAAGCTGTCTTTTCACAATTTTTATTGTAAAAGACAGCTTCTTATATTAAAGTTTAAATTTTTAATTTCAGATTTTTATTCTTTTATTATAAAGAACACAGCTTAAAAAGTTTTAATACGATTTTTAATTATCATTAGCTAGATTTTTGTATCCTCGTATTATCTCATAACAATAACCTATAACATCTCTTCTTTTTATTATCCCAATAAATGTATCTTGGTCATCTATAACAGGAATAAAATTTTGATTTAAAGATTTTATAACTAAATCTTCTATATCTGCATTGATGGAAACAGGAGAATTATCCATTTTTCTATTAATATCTGTTACAGGAACATCTTCCAATCCTTTTAAGTCCAGATTTAAGTCGTTTTTTAATGTCCATAAAAAATCACCTTCTGTTATAGTTCCAATATATTTACCATCCTTACTTATTATTGGAATTGCAGAGTATTTGTGATATTCCATTTTTTCTAGGGCTTGCCTTATAGTGTAGTCTTCATATATATATGCCACTTCACTTTTTGGTGTTAGAAAGAATAATATGTTCATTACACTACCCACCGTTACCGAAAACTTATAAATATTATTAAATATTTATAATGTTACTTTTTTGCAGTAACTTTCTCCTTTCTTATTTTCTAAGTATTCTTGAATACTATACGCTGTAACAAGCGTTTTTCCTTTGGTCATTTTAATCTTGTTTATGCTTTATTAATATTTTTATATGGTCTATCAGTATCACTTATTCTCTTTTTAGCAAAATTAACTAAAAATTAATTGACTTAAACTTAGCCATAATAAATTTACTCTACAATATCAATTTTAACATATTTATCTTATTATTAATGCTTTTATTTTAATAAATTTAATTTATTTTGCAATTTATTTTATTTACAAAAACTGAAAAAACCGCTAAATGATTAGCGGCTTATCTCTCATATTACTAGAACACTAATATATATGAATTTTTAATTATAATCTAACTACGTTAGCAGCTTGAGGACCTTTAGCTCCATCTACTACTTCGAATTCAACACTTTGTCCTTCTTCTAATGTTTTGTATCCGTCTCCAGTTATAGCTGAGAAATGTACGAAAACATCTCCTTCACCTTCTACAGATATAAATCCAAATCCTTTTTCATTGTTAAACCATTTAACTACACCAGTTTTCATTAATAAATCCTCCTAAAAAAACACAATTATTTAGCTACTCTTTTCTGTAACCTTAGTACTACTCTATCATATATAGCTATGTTTGTCAATTATTATTATTTTTATACATTAATAATCATTTTTTTTACTTTATAATATTAAGCCATTATTCTCTTTTATACTTTATTTTTCTTTATAGATTTTTAATAATTTATTTTTATTATATGGAATCTTATGGATTTATCACTCCAACCTAAATCCCATGGAACGAGCATTCTATCAGTATTATGACAGGTTACCAAAGGATATCCTCTTGAATCTAATCCTGTTACTGTTGAAACATGTGTTATTCTGCCTTTTTTCTCATATCCGACAAAATCCCCTGGACGTAGATTATAAGCTTGTTTATAAACTTCTTCATATGAGCCTTTCGCTATTAATGAACCTCTTCCACTATACAGTGAATAATTTTTAAAGGCTTGTGCATTTACCCATGCTTTTGTTCCTGCTCTTTCACTATAATTCCAAATTGAGTTCTTCTTAAATCTTCCACTTTCAAACATTATTTGTGATGCAAAATTTGCACAATCTCCACCTTCTGGATTATAATCTCTATAATTTGGATTAAATTTCATACCATGTTCTTCGTCAGCTGCTGCTCCACAGTATTTATGTGCATAATCTATAGCCTTCTTTTGCTCATCTGTAAGTTGTAACTCTACACCATTTTGTTGACCAATATAGTTTCTTATATCATCAGATTTTATGTTTTCTAAATTTAAAGAATCTGCAAAAGGGTCTGTATACCACTCTTTAGTTATGACATATTGATTATCCATAATTTTTACATTTAGATAATGATATGTACCTATTCTAAAGACATTTTCTTTGTCCTTTTGATTTTCATATGAATATTTGTACTCAGTCGATACAGAGCAGATTATACCATATAGGTCTTTTTCTTTTTCTTTTATCTTTTTAATCTTAACCCTTGTTTTTATGTCCTTAAATTTTACGCCTTGCTTACTAGACCAATTTTCTAAATACTTCATCTTTTTTACTTCATTTTCGTAAGCCCAAAGACCGAACTTTTTATCTGTCTCATAAAGACCTTTTAAAATATTTTCATTTTTCTCTAATATTGCCTTATTCCTGTAGTCAAATAAGTTTTCAAGCAATAGCTTATATTGGTCTTTTACATCATCACCTTCAACATTTGCAGATTCTATGACCTTTTCTTCCATATTTTTAATACTTAAATCATTGATTAAAAATAAACCTGCTGTAGTAGCTAAAGATAAAAATACAAATGCCATTATACCTTTGATGTACTTATTCTTATTTTTCAGCATTTTCAAAGCTACACCTCCCAAATAGTACACCTTACAAATGAAATTACAAAGAATATTCTGTCACATATAATAATTTTCATATTTAATAATTCTCTATTTTATTATGTCCAATATTAAAAATTAATTGTATTGATACACTGTTTTTTTTACAATTTTTTATTTTATAATCTACTTTTTTCTTTTTTTTATAGTAATATATATGTATATAAATATTTTGGCATCATTATAATTAATACATACTAATGGAGGGTTTTTTATGCAAAAAAAAGTCGCAGCAATTAATGACTTATCTGGAATAGGAAAATGTTCATTATCAGTTGCTATACCTATACTTTCAGCATTAAAGGTTCAATGTTGTCCATTTCCAACAGCTATACTTTCAAGTCAAACTGGTTATCCTGAATTTACTTTTTTAGATTGTACTGATGAAATGGTAAGATATTCAAATGTTTGGAAAAATTTAAAAGTCAACTTTGATAGTATATATAGTGGTTTTTTAGGTTCAAAACACCAAATCGAAATAGTGGCTAATTTTATAAATGATTATCCCAATGCTTTTATTGTAGTTGACCCTGTTATGGGTGATAATGGAGTAATGTATCCAATCTTTACAGAAGAAATGAGACAAGAAATCAAAGAATTAGTTAAACATTCAGATTTAACTACACCTAATTTAACAGAAGCTTGTTTTTTAACTGGAAATGACTATACAAAAAGTGACTATAATAGAGAAGAACTTATGCATATTGCAAAAGCTGTATCTGATTTAGGACCTAGCAAGGTTGTTATTACTGGTATATTAGAAGATGATAATATATTAAATTTAGCCTATGATAGAGATAATGACCATGTATTTTTTACATCAGTTAAATACAATAACTGCTCTTATAGTGGAACAGGAGACATATTCACATCTATTCTTTGTGGTATGTTAGTAAATAAACATGATTTAGGAGTAGCAGTTAATACAGCAACAAATTTTATATATAAAACTATAAATTACACATCTCAATTTGACACTGATAGAAATGATGGAGTTATGTTTGAAAACTTTTTATCAGACTTAACTAGTATATAAACTTCAAAAAAATTATCCATTTTATAAATACCTATAAACTACAAAATTTAGGTATTTACAAAATGGATATTATTTATTAAATCATTGGTATTTCAATTGTTACCATAGCACCACCAGTTTTTATAGAGTTTTCAATATTTAAAATCCCATTATGTTTTTGTACAATATTATTTACAATATAAAGACCCATGCCATAATGAGATTTAGAGTTTCTACTTAAATCTCCTGTATAAAATTGTTCTGTAGCTTTTGACAAATCTGCTTTAGAAAAACCACTTCCACAATCTGTAATCACAAATTTTAAGTACTTATTATTTACTGATACACTTATGTATAGTTTGCTCTGGCTTGGCGAATAATCTATAGCATTTGAAATTATATTCATAATGGCTCTAAATAACAATTCTTTATCTATATTTATACTTTTGGGCAAATTATCTTGTTTAAAAAACTCAACATTTAAGTTTTGTGTACTAGCTAATGCTTCTATTTGAATCAAGACATCTTCTATAAATTCACTTATATTAATTACTTCTTTATTTAATACATAACCAGCCTCTGTTTTTGATATGTCTATTAGTGTATTAATATATTTTTCTATTTGGGTAACACCTTTTACTATGTATTCCATGTACTCTGATAACTCTGGATTTTCATTTATTTCAATTAATAAATCAGTATTTCCATGTATAATAGTCAACGGCGTTTTTATATCATGTGCTAATGCAGATATCTGTTCCTTACGATTCTCTTCTAACATCCACTGTTTTTCTAAAGAATATTTTAAAGCTGACTTCATTTTATCCATAGAAAAAAGAACATTATTGATTTCACAAATTTTACTAGATTCTACAACAAAATCTAAATCCTGCTGTTCTATTTTTTCTGTAGTATTTTTTAAAAGTTCCATTTCAGCATTTAATTTCTTGCCAAATAATTTTGATAGTATAATAATTTCAACAAGAAATATTATACTAAAAATAATCATTCCTAATAGTTCTGGCTTTGGTAAATATGTCCTTAAAGTTGGAGAAACAAATTCTGTTACTAATTTGTATTTTATTATAAAAACTTCATCTTTTTTAAAAAACTTTATATAAGTTTCAGAATATTCATTCTTTCTTTCAATATCTCTCATTAAATTCCATATTTTTTTTGATTCTTTTTTATTAAAGGTGCCTGAAATCAAATTCCCATCTAAAGTATAAACCCCATACTCATATAAATTTGGAATTATATCTTCAGTTACTTTTTCACTTGAGATAATCTTTTCTTTATATTTATTAAATTGTTTTTCTGCATAATTAGCTGGTAATATTATACCTGATGATAATAATACAGAAAACGATAACATTAAAAGAAGTGCCAATGAAATTGTCATAACAAAGAATAAAGATAGATATTTTATAAAAATAGTTCTTAACTTTTCAATTTTTTTGTTGTTAGATTTTTTACCTCCAAGCATTTATACCCTGTCCTCCAAATAGTTTAATTAATTCATAATTAATACCTAACCAGTTTTTTATTTGATTATTTTATATCTTTTTATTGCTAAGTTATATTTTAACATAATAATATAAATATAATGTAAATAAACAGTCAATTTTTATTCTATTCTTCTGACTTTTTACCTTCCCATTTAGAAAACCAAATACATAAAATTACAAATGCTAAAATTGTTACAAAGCCACACATTAAACCTGTTGATTGATATACTTTAATTGATTCAACTTTTATATATTCAACCGTTTTAGAACTTGAAAAAGATGACCAAATAGTTATAAATCTAACACCCCACGCACAAGGAAAATACTGCCAAATGCCAGAACCAAGTCCAGTTAATAATAATGCTGAAAGTAACATTTCAGCTATACCCACTCCAATTGATGCTCCTTTTCCGAACCTTAAACTTAAGAATAAATGTAATATATATTCGAATAAATTACACCCAATTAAAATTAGGATTGAAATCATATAAAAGCTTGATGCAAAGTAATTCTCAGATATACCAAATTTAAAACCTAATACAGACACTAATGTTGCTACAAAACCAAGACATACTAAGATTATATATTTACTTAGAAGTGCAAGATATTTTGGATTAGATGATGTTAACATATGTTTATAATTTCCTGCATAATATTCTTGTTCAACGAACATTGAACACACAACACCTGATAATAAAGGAAAAGCTATTGCTATAACTTGTAAATATGCTACTATCTTTAGTATATTATCAGCTCCTGAAACCTTATAATACCATAAAAATAATCCCATTCCTATTAAAGCAATGCAAATATGCATTAGTATTATAAAATTTCGCTTTAATTTTATTAAATCAGAACAAAATATTCTTATTAGTTGTCTCATATTACTTCACCTCTCTATTATTAAACCAAGCCCTTGTAACTAAAGCAAATAATGCAAATAAAATAACAGATATTAATACTCCTGGTAAAATAACAGCATTATTTAAAAGTTCACTTCCCTCTGGTGCAGGAAGTCCATTTGGTAGAATATGCAATACAACAGCCATTAATCTTGAAGGAATCGAATGTGGAAATAAATACCATATTCCTGTAGTTGAAAAAACAGAAACTCCAACAATAGTAAAAAACATATTTATTAAAACTGTAACAAAAATCCCAAATTTTGAAGCTAAAAACATACAAAGAGGAATCTGCCATATAAATAGTAAAACAATTAACATAGTTGCAATAATATTTTGACCTATTGAAATAGTTTCTTTATAGATTATCCCAATAAAAACTACACCTATTGCAGAAATAATTGATGCTATAAAACAACAAATAATACAATAAATCATTTTTCCAGTCCAAATATTTTTCATTTCAATTGGTAATGATAAAATACCACGGTATTTATTTTTTTCATCTTTTAATACTATTAATGAACATATTAAGGTTAATAATCCTGGAAGAAATGTCATATACCACCAGTTGAAAGCAGCATTTTGCCCTCCACCTAGTCCACAAAAAAGTATACCGAATACTGGAACTATCCATATCAACTTCATTCCAAAAGTTCCTTTCATCTTTTGAAATTCCACTCTAATAAATTTTTCCATACTAATTTCCTCTCTTTCTATTTTCAGCTACTACTTTCATAAAAAGCTCTTCTAAGTTTTCTTCTTTTGATATCTTTCCTTGATAACCTATTACTCCATTAGAAATTATTCCTATTTCATCTACAACCTGTTCAACCTCAGATAAAATATGGCTTGATAAAATAACTGTAATCCCTTCCTTTGGAAAAGAACGAATCAATTCTCTAAGCTCTTCAATACCAATAGGGTCAAGACCATTTGTAGGCTCATCTAAGATTAAAAGTTTTGGGTGATTTAATAATGCAATCGCAATGCCAAGACGTTGCTTCATCCCTAGAGAAAACTGACCTGAACGCTTTTTAAAAGTATCTCTTAAATCAACAATTTGTAAGACTTCTTCAATACGAGAATCTGGTAGACCTAATAAAGTAGTATGAATTTTTAAATTTTCTCTTGCTGTTAAATTTTCATATATAGCAGGAGACTCAATAAGAGAACCAATATATGCTAGGTCTTTTCTAGTCCATTTATGTCCCTCAAACATTATTTTTCCTGAAGTTGCATTTAAAATCCCAGTTATCATTTTTAACAAAGTAGACTTTCCAGCTCCATTTGGTCCTAATAATCCATAAATAGAATTAGGTCTAATTTTTATTGAAATATTATCAACTGCAACCTCATTCTTAAACTTTTTAGTAACTCCCCTTAATTCTAAAATATAATTACTCATAATTTTCATCCTTTCTTTTATTGAACTTGTTTACAAGAATCATTCTAAATCATAAATATAAGGATTTTATAAGGATTAAAAATTAATAAAAAAAAATGATGTGTTTTTAAACACATCATTTTTTATATTAACTCTATTAATTTTCCGTTATAGTATATTTCTACTTCTTCAATCCATATACTATCATCTTCCTCTTGGATGACATTTTTAATAATATTATTTATAGTATATTTTATATTTTGTTCATTTAAATAATCATCTTTCCAAGAAACCCTACCTTTTTTATCTGGTTCTATTAAACTTATTCTAACGAGCTTGTCTTTTTCCTTGACTTCTACTTCCATATCTAACCCATTAAAATACTCATTTGATAATGTATCTAAGATTAATTGTAGCTTATCTTTAAGTGTACTTTCTCCATCAATTTGTAAGTATTTTACTATTTTCTCATCTTTTGAAATTATTTCTATAGGTATTTTAGTAGTAGTCTTAGGGTTAATTATTTTACTAGTTGCTTCTTCTTTGATACTCTCATCCTTCTTTACAACCGCTGACTCCTTAGAATCAACCAATTCAACCGTACTGATGTTATAATCCATACATGCTGTACTCGATAAAGTAGTAGCAATTATTAAAAAACTTACTGCTATTTTATTCATAAGTATCCCTCTCCTAATTCTCTTTCGATACTTATTATACCATAGTATAGATTATATTTTTATACTTTTAAATCAATTTATCAATTATTGTAGTAAATTATTTACAGTTCTAATCGATTTGAATTTATTTTTATAGTATATTCTTGTTCTAAATTCGACATATTTTTATTCAAAAGCCCTTTTATTTCTCTAATGTTTTTATACTTGTTACTATGTCCTTCATTATGTTCATAATCAGATGAATCATTATTGTATTCTTCATCACTACTATACTCTCCATCATTATTGTATTCTTCAATTTCTTCTTTTGACTTTATATCACAATTAAATTTATACTTATCTATTGGTAAATTAAGACTTACCTTAGAATTTGGAACTTCTATATTTAAATGCTTAGCAATTGGCAAGTTAGAATATAAATTAAATTCATTATCATAATGTGAATTTCTACTTATTTTTTCATTTACATTTACATTTTCAGGTATATAATCTTCTACATTGTTGATAAATACATCTTCATAGTCTGAAGATATATCTAATGATTCTGATTCTATATTTACATTTTTAACACCTAAAATTGACTTCGTTGATAGGTCAATATTACTATTAGATATTAAATTCAAAGTTTCCAGTTTATTTACATTATTTTCTGTTATAACTCTTCCAAAGCTTCCATAAGAAGTCTTATATGTTATATTACTTGAAGCTACATTATCATATACCAATAAATATGAGCTTACACTTGATACATTTACATCTACATTATTTGGTACATATATTACAAGTTCCCTATAATCATGTGAAAACATACTATCTATAGATTTATTTAGTAATTGGTCGAAATTTTTAATCCTTTTAATCTGATTATCATATTTTCTCTCACCTTTTACCACTAAAGTTTTATCTTTTAATGTAACATTATACTTGTAAAGCTCATTACTTCCTTTTGTTGTCACACGCACGTCTTCACTTGCATGTTTCTTTATCGTAACATTTATATTATCAACAGATACATCTAACTTGTCAATATTTACTTTTTCTTGATAAAGTTTATTTTCTTTTTTAAATTCAGCTTCCTTTTCTAACCCAAAGTTTATTAAGCTTGGCATAACTAAAATTCCTGACCATGTTGTTCCAATTATGCCTATTACCAATAATACTGCAGCAAATATGGTAAGTTTCTTATTCATGTTTATCTTCTCCTTTCTTATCGTCTAAATCTTCAAAGTCCTTATACATCGCCTCAAAGTTTATACTATCATCATCATCTTTTTTAATACTTTCATCTTTTATATCATAATACCCTTTACTATATAAATCTTCATTAATGTCTTTATTTAAGTCTTCATCTCTTAAAATATCTTTATTTCTTTTTTCCATCTTTTCATTTGCATTTATATAAATATTTTTTCTCTTTATCCAATTTATATAACTACCTAACAATTGCTTACCTAATCTTATAACAAACAGTAAAATTTGCCATGCAAGTATTTCAAGTCCTACAAATGCTATAGTAGCAAATATACAAAACATCGTAACATCTGGAACCATTGTTATAAACTTAATCACAAATGGGATTGATATAACAAAAGCAATCAATGTACATATTAATCCAATAGCAACAGATATAATAGCACATACAAATGCAAATGCTGGAATAATCAAGAATAAAGATAGCATTACTAATAATACCTTTATAACTTGTCTAGATAAACCTCCAACACCTTCTTCTATGCTTGGTGTAAGCTTATCATTTATATTTTCCTTTGATTTATTGTACTTTTCTTTAGCTTCATCTTTTAATATAGAATAACCCTTTTTCATATCTGATTTAAGTTTGCTAAATTTATCGTTTAAAACATCTGTATTTATTATTTTTTCTTCTTCAGTATCTTTTTCTTTAGTCTGTAAGATAAGTTCTCTTGCTATAGATTTTGGTGAACCAAGTGATGCTATTATCTCCATATCACTCTTTCCCTCTATAAGACCATCTACAAAATACTCTTCATAATCTCTCAATATATCATTAACTTCGCTCTCAGAAAAATCTTTTTTTAGATAATCCTTTAAAATTTCAAGAAACTCAGTTTTATTCAAGTTCATTACCTCCCTCATCTTCACTTATTAAAATCTCAACAGCCTTTACAAATTCTCTCCACTCTTCCATTAGATTGGATAGATTCTCTTTTCCTAGTGAAGTTATTCTATAGTATTTTCTAGCAGGACCCTCATTAGATTCTAGTATATATGTTTCGAAATACAAATCTTTTGTAAGTCTTCTTAGAATAGGATATATTGTTCCTTCATTTACATCTATTACTTTAGAGATATTATGTACTATTTCATATCCATACATATCTTTTTTAGATATTAGTGCCAGTACACAAATTTCTAAAACACCCTTTCTAAATTGTGTGTTCATATACTCCATCCTTTCTTTAAATACACAGTATTGTGTTTTACAAGGTACTATGTTAAAACTTCTTATATTTTCATAATAACACAGTACTATGTTTTACACAATAGTTATTTTTAAATATTATTGTTGATTAAATGCTTCTATAAATGTATAATACTCTAATCAGATATATTTTATGAAAGTGGTGATAAATTGGCTAAAACAAAAGAAGATAAAACAATATTAATCTTAACTGCTCAATTTGGTGCTGGCCATATAAGTGCTGCAAAAGCAGTCAAAGAATGTATTATTGAAAAATATAGTAACTACAATGTTGTTGTACAAAATTTTATAAATGCAAGTATCCCTATGATGAATAAGCCTATGGTAAAACTTTATGAGAACAATACAAAATATACTCCAGGATTATATAATTACTATTATTATTTTAAAAAATCGTTTGATTCAAGACATGATTTCTCTCATAAATTATATACACCTAAACTTTCTGAGTATATTTCTGATATAAATCCAGATTTAATTATCTCTACATTTCCACTGGCTGCTGCTTGTGTAAATAATTTTAAGATAAAAAATCCTGATATAAATATACCAACTCTTACGGTTATAACAGATGTTGTAGATAGTATGGAATGGGTTTTTGAACATACAGATTTATATTTTGTTCCATCTCCTGAAATAAAAAATAGATTTTTTCAAAAAGGAATAAATCCAGACTCAATAAAGGTTACTGGTGTCCCTGTAGATAAGAGATTCCAAATTGAAAGTAAAGAACTCTGTCATGATAAGTATAGATTACTACTTCTTGGTGGAGGACGAGGTTTGTTCGATATAGATGAGGATTTTATGCATTGGATAGATGAATTTATCGAAGAGCATATTGATTCTATAGAAATTACAATAGTTACAGGTAAAAACAAAAAATTATATGACACATTAACTTATAAGAAACCTTTAAAAAATATAAAAGTACTTGGATTTGTAAATGATATGTATAATCTAATAAGAGAATGTGACCTAATGTTAACTAAACCTGGAGGAGCAACTATATTTGAAGCTATCCAGTCACAAACTCCAGTACTTGTAAAAATGCCAAAGGTTGGACAAGAAATTGAAAACGCTAAGTTTATAATAGACAAAGGACTTGGGATGATTTATAGTGATGACTTAGACCTTAAGAATATATTTTATAAATTAGTATCAAATGAATTTGATGCTATAATAAACTTTATGAAGAAAAATTTAGAAGAGTTTAAAACAGTCATTCATCCAGATGAAATTGCTGATTATATCTCAGAATTAATAGATACTCATTACAATTAGTATGTTATTACAAAACTTAAAATAATAAAACCAAAGGCAATCAAGTATGCTTTCACATTTGAGATTTTACTCAAAATAACCTAATCATACTTGATTGCCTTTATAATATTAAAATTCAATTACTAATCTATCTTAGTATATATTTTTCTTGTATTGCATATATAGTTGTTGTATTTCTTCCATACTTCTTTTTAATTCTATTTGTAAATCTGAAGCAGTCTGATAATCTTTATTTTCTACAGCTTCTCTTACTCTAGTAAATAGAGATTCTCTAGTTAAAGTGTCCTTCATAATGTTGAACTTCAAATCTGATATTGAATTCCAAACCACTTCATCAAGTGCATCCATATTTTCTTTTGTGTGTATTTTGACAATGCTTCTTATCTTTTGAATTCCAGCTTCTATTATTCTAGTTTTTAATTTTTTTTGCCACTTATCTATTGCTCCAACCTTAAATGATTCTATTATACTATCAGTAAATACATCACCTTGCTTTAAAGATTTCAATTTAGAAGCATATATTTCTAAGTTTTTCATATTTTCATAAACTGTAGCTGGTGGAATTCCAAATCTTGCATTTCTTTCCTCTAAGCTATAATGTTCAAATACATCATTTTCGTCTCTATACGCTCTATCTTTTTCTAAATAGAAGCCTTCTTCACCTACACTTTTAGACAATTCTTTTTCTAGTTCTTTTGTGCTAAGACCACTCTTAGCTGCTGCTTTTATACCATCTAACATTGTCTGATAACATCCTGCTATTACTAAGTATGTGTTAGATAAAGGACTTGGTGATCTTAATTCAAACCTTACAGTCTTTGGATTTTTCATATCTCTTATTAATCCAACAAGTACTGATCTATTTCTTGATGGAATTTCATAGCTATGCCCTAAAGATGTAACTATACATACAGGTGCCTCAAATCCAGGAACTAATCTATTAAATCCATCATTAGAAGCTGTTACAATTGGGTTTAATACTTCATAATTGTAAAGAAGTCCCATAAGAGCACCATATCCTAATTCACTTAGATAATCTTCTTTTAAATCCTTTGGAGCAAATAGGTTTTTGATACTTCCATCTTTTAGTCTTGCACTTACTCCTACATGTGTATGCCCACCACTTCCTGCAACTCCATGAATTGGCTTTGCTTTAAATGTAACTTCTAGCCCATGTGATGTGAATACATCTTCTATAACATCTCTTACCAATAATTCATTATCTGCTGCTTGTAATGGTGTAGAAAACTTCCAAGAAACCTCTAGTTGCTCCATAGCATGGTTTGTTCTTCCATCTATACTAATAGAACTTTGTATCCCTCCAACTTCTTTATGAGCCATTTCTGGGCTTACACCTAGTTTTTGAAGTATTATCAAGCTTTGCTCTAAACAAGTTCTTATAATACCATGAGTCCTTTTCCAATATTGCTCTTTTAAGCTTTGTGATACATATAATTTCTCTAGGTCAGCTTTATCATCAGGAGTATTAACCCAAAACTCAAGTTCTGTAGCTGCTGTCAACATTATTTCTTCTATATCATCTATTGAATCTATTCCTATGTTATTTATCACATGTGGGTATTCTTTGAATATCTCAAACATAGATTTTTTAAAATACTTGTCTGCTTTTTGAAGTACTCCTCTTGAGCATACTTTTTTGTTATCATGTATTAAAAATGCAGGTATCTTTAATGTCCCAACAGGTAAACCTACTTCTTCGTCTATATATTCCATATTGTAATCTACATACCAATGACAACTTTTATCTGGCATTAAATCAACTTTTGCATTATTTAATGTTGCTATATTATAAAGTTCAACACTCGAACCATCAGTCTGTATAGCTGATTCTAAAAATTTATCTATATCTTCTAAAAATATTTCTACAGGAATCTTTTCATCTGTTGCATTTCCTCCTAAGTCAACACCCATTAAGGAAACAAATCTTATATTTTTATTGTTTTTTAGGATTTCTCTTATTTCTTCATTAGTATGTTTATCTTTCTCTATTACATATAATAGACTATCCATTTTTTCACTCTCCCATAATTTTTATGTAAATTTTATTTTGTTAAATACAAGATAAAATTCATTTTTGCTTACATTTATGAATTTTTCTTGCAAAATATTCGTATTTTATTCGTGTTTTTATTTATATTATTATATATCAAGTACAAAAAGTTCGCAATATTTTTTATTGGAAAAAATATTCTACATACAATAGTTTAACATTTTTATAAATATAGGGTATACTAAAATAAAAGTATTTTTGTTTAAAAATTTAATTTAACTTATAATATAATCTATAAGGAGCAATAATAAAAAAATTTAGGAGATAAACTTTATGGAATACATAATTTTCGATTTGGAATTTAATCAAGGATTTGATAAAAAGCTTAACAAAACTATATCCAATGAAAAATGTCCTTTTGAAATCATACAAATAGGAGCAATTAAGTTGGATTCTAAATTCAATATAATAGATACATTTAATAGCTATGTGAAACCTACAATATATAGAGATATACACCCTTTTATTAGTCGTATGACCAATATTAAAAATTCTGATTTTAACAGTTCCCCTACTTTTCCTGAAGTTTACAACAATTTCATAGAATTTATATCATCACAAGACCCTATATTATGTGTGTGGGGAGCTGGAGATTTAAAGGAATTGTACAGGAACATTAATTACCATAAGCTAGCATCAAATACCTTACCTAAGTCTTATATTAATATTCAACAACATGCATCTAAATATTTCAATAATCCAGCAGGAAAAAGTATCGGATTACAAAATGCTATTTCCTTATTGCAACTCGATGAAAAAATGTCTTATCACAATGCTTTAAATGATGCATATTATACTGCTAAGGTCTTTATTAATATATACAATCCAAGTATAGTGCCAGACATATATGTGTATACAAGCATTAGACCTAAAACTATAAAATATTCTAATAAAAAGAAAGTTGATTACGATAAGTTATTTGATGAATTTAAGAAGATTTTAAATCGCGAATTGAGTAAAGACGAGAAAAAAATTATTAACTTAGCTTATAACATGGGAAAAACAAATCAATTTGCATTAGAAAACGCTATTCAAAGAAAAAACAAATAAGGTTTACTTAGGTTAAAAATAGGCATGTAGATTAAAACATATTCATCTTTAAATGTATATCTACAGCCCAATTTTTATCCTGACTAATCTTTATTTCATCTCTAATTCAACTGGACAATGGTCTGAGCCCAATACTTCAGTGTGAATATTTACACCTAGCAATCTATCTTCTAATTTCTTAGATGCACAAAAATAATCTATTCTCCATCCTGCATTATTTTTTCTTGCATTAAATCTATATGACCACCAACTATAGACACCTTCTTTATCAGGATTAAAGTATCTATATGTATCTATAAATCCACTATCTAATAGTTTAGAGAATTTTTCTCTTTCTTCTTTAGTAAAACCTGCATTTTTCATATTATTTTTAGGATTTTTTAAATCCATCTCTGTATGAGCAACATTCATATCCCCACATACAATTACAGGTTTCTGATTATTTAATTTAACTAAATAGTCTATAAAATCATCTTCCCATCTAGTTCTATATTCTAATCTTTTCAACTCAGATTGAGAATTTGGTGTATACACAGTAATAAAATAAAAATCTTCAAATTCTAGAGTTATAACTCTACCTTCCTTATCATGTTCTTCTATATTTATTCCATACATTACTTTTAAAGGCTCTTTTTTTGTAAATATAGCAGTACCTGAATAACCTTTTCTCTCAGCATAATTCCAGTATTGAAAATATCCTGGCAAATCTAACTCTATTTGTCCCTCTTGTAATTTAGTTTCTTGTAAGCAAAATATATCTGCATCAACTTCTTTGAAAAAGTCTAAAAATCCTTTCCCAACACAAGCTCTTATTCCATTGACATTCCACGATATAAATTTCATATTAATACTCCTCATCTAAACAGTAAATTTCTTTTGATTTTTCATTTGTTTTTATTTTAACAACACGTCATTATAATTTTATCTAAAATTTAATATTTACTTAATACCTTAAAAATATATACTTTAATCAATTTTTAATTTTTTTGTTAACTCTTCAGGGATTATTGAAGAAACATACATATTTGTTCCAAGCTCAAATCCTCCAAAATTATATTTTCTTGGGATTATATGCATATGAACATTAAAATATGATTTTGTTTCAATATTTGTTGGATGAGTGTGAATACACAAGTTAAATGGCATATATCCGTTGATATTATACAGATTCTTAAATAACTTCTCAAATATCATAGAAAGTTCTTTTACATTATTATCACTCAACTCATCAAATTTTATTTTATCTTTAAATATTATTCTTACTTCTCCACTATATTTAGTTGCATATGGAATAAGCGCTATGAAGGCATCTCCATTATAAACAACTCTTGTATTTAAATTTATTTCATTTTCTATTAAATCATCATACAAAGAGCTATTATTACTGTCATAATACTCTTTTGAAACTAGTAATTCATTGGTAATTTCAGGAGGAATAAAAGACATAGATAATATCTGAGCATGTGGATGCATTAAAGACGCCCCAGCTTTTCTTAAGAAATTTTTAAATATACTGACGTACTCTACTTTGTCATTTTTCGACATTTCTCTAAATCTATCTCTATACATAAAAAAAACATCTTCAAATTCTTTTTGACTCATGTTATAAAAATTACTATTATGTTTATCACTCTCTATCATTACTTCATGAATACCATATACATCTCTTGCCATATCATCAATTATAGGAAATTTATTATAAATAGACTTCACAAGCCATCCTTCTTCACCCTTTATTTCAAATAGTGTATCAGTTGCACAAGCCTCATTTCCCTTACAAAATGGGCATCCTTCTTCATATTCCTTACTATCTTCTTTTTCATTTGGTATATCTGCTGTATCCAAAGGTCTTTTTAATCTATCAGTAGCAAATATAACAACATCATTAGTAATTGGATCTATTCTTAATTCTTTCATAATTAACACCTCTTAGTTAATAGCCTTTAATATAATTATATGATATTTATCGTATCTGTTAAATAAATTTATAATATTTTTTATAAATTTGCATATTTATCACTATATATTTTTATCTATAGCTAAAAGATTATAACAAAAATATTACTGCCAATATATTAAAACATTATCTTACAATAAATCAATTTACTAATATATAATTTATTGGCATGGACATAGGTATTTCACTGTAATTTGTTAAAAGTTTATTTTAGAGCTATATTAATTTTTTTTGATGATTTTTACCTATAAGTATGTTATTATTATCTTGTAAAGATGTCTTGTATTCAAACATACAATTTACATAATACAATATACGTATTCAAATTAAATAGGGGGTATTAAAATGAATTATTCAAACAGAGTTAGTGCAATGCAGGCCTCTCCAATCAGAAAACTTGTTCCATTTGCACAAGCAGCAAAAGATAGAGGAATCAAAGTATATCACTTAAACATAGGACAACCGGATATAAAAACTCCTAAAGGGTTTTTTGATGCTGTTAAAAACTTTGATAGTGAAGTCTTAGAATATGCTACATCAGAAGGTATTCCAGAATTATTAGAAGCACTTCAAAATTATTATAAAACTTATGATATGCATTTTGAAAAAGATGAATTACTAGTAACTAATGGTGGTAGTGAAGCTTTACTTTTCACTATGATGGCAGTTTGTGACCCAGGGGATAATCTATTAGTTCCAGAACCATTCTATACTAACTACAATGGATTTGGTCAATGTGTAAACGTAGAAGTTAATGCTGTTACAACAAAAGCAGAAAACGGTTTCCACCTTCCATCTAAAGAAGAAATAATGTCTAAGGTAGATGATAAAACTAAAGCTATAATTCTTTCTAATCCAGGAAATCCAACTGGCGCAATCTATACAAAAGAAGAACTTAATATCCTAGCTGAAATAGCTAAAGAAAAAGATTTATGGATAATAGCAGATGAAGTTTATAGAGAATTTGTTTATGATGGACTTGAGTACACAAGCTGTGGTAACTTAGAAGGTGTACAAGATAGAGTTATAATAATAGACAGTGTTTCTAAAAGATACAGCGCTTGTGGTGCTAGAATTGGTTCTATCGCTTGTAAAAATAAAGGTCTTATTGCTCAAATACTTAAATTATGTCAAGGAAGACTTTGTGTTCCTACATTAGAGCAAATAGGAGCTGTTGAATTATACAAAACTCCAGTTTCTTATTTCAAAGAAGTTAATGAAGAATACAAAAAAAGAAGAGATGTATTATACAATGAATTAATGAAAGTTGATGGCGTTATATGTAAAAAACCAACTGGTGCTTTCTATATAGTTGCTAAATTACCAGTTGAAAATGCAGAAGATTTCACAATATGGATGTTAAAAGAATTCAACAAAAACAATGAAACAGTTATGGTTTGCCCTGCTGAAGGATTCTATGCTACTCCAGGTTTAGGACGTGACGAAATAAGATTAGCTTACATCCTAAATGAAACTGACCTTCATAGAGCTGCTACATTATTAAAAGAAGGTTTAGAGCAATATGTAGCTTTACACAAATAAATTCTTGAAATATTAATTTATATAAATTTAATGATATAAAAATATCCCCTTTTCAGATATTATTTGAATAGGGGATATTTTTTCTATTTAAATTCTTCTTTATTTAATATATATTGAAGAGTATTTATTGCCTCTAAATACTTTCTTCTATCTTCTTCAGTCAATTTAGAAAGCTTTTCTCCTAGACCATCACTTAACTTATCCATAAAGTCAGAAGCTATCTTACCCCCTTCTTCAGTAATGTCAATTAGATATTTTCTTCTATCAACTAAATCTCTTTCTCTTGTTACATATTTCTTGTCAGTTAAATCATCAACCATACTAGTTAAACTGCCTTTTTCTATATTTAACTTAGAGCATAAATCAGTCATACTTATTACTCCATAATTTTTTATAAATACTAATGCTCTTAATTGTGTTTTATTTACATTATAGTCTGGTGCAAATTTTTTTAGGTCTTCTAAGTATAGGCTAGAATAAATCTTAGGAAATGTTTTTACTAGAAAACTTATGGTATCTTTTACTACATAGTTCATACAATCACCTCGGTTGTTTTAAAATTTATTAAATTATCTAAATAACTTTATTTCAGTTTACATTAAAAATATTGCAAGTACAATAGTTTTTACTGAATGTTTAAATTTAATTAGTAATCTTATCATTTTATTTAATTTTATTTATATTATTCTTATTAAACACTATTTATATAGCTATTTTTTTGAATTCATGGTATAGTAAATAAGGAAGAACTCTTCATAGCGATGAAGAGCAGACGCTAGCCCATTAAAATGGCTATCTTATTTATAAATAAGATAGCCATTTTTGATTATATTTTATCTGTATACTTCTATACTCTTAAATCCACATCTACTTTTCCTAAGTCTTCTTTATAATCTTTTATAGCTGGTTCTACAACTTCATTTGCGAACTCTACAACTTGTTCTGGCGCTCTACCTATAAAGTTTTTTGGATCCATTATAGATAATATTTCTTCTTTACTCATTTTAAATGAATCATCATTCATTATAAGCTCAATTAGATTATTATCCTTACCTTCATGTTTAACTCTATATGCAGCTTTCATAGAATATTCTCTTATTATCTCATGTAATTCCTGTCTATCTCCACCTCTTTTTACAGCTTCCATAAGTATTGTTTCAGTAGCCATAAAAGGAAGTTCCTCATTTACATGTTTACTTATCATGTTCTCATATACTACTAAACCATCAGTTACATTTATACCTATTTCAAGGATTGCATCTGCTGCCATAAAAGCTTGAGGTATAGCCAATCTCTTATTAGCTGAATCATCTAATGTTCTCTCTAGCCATTGAGTAGCTTGTACCATTGCAGGGCTTAAAGACTCAGAGATTATATACTTAGATAAAGATGCTATTCTCTCACTTCTCATTGGGTTTCTCTTATAAGCCATTGCTGATGAACCTATTTGATTCTTTTCAAATGGCTCTTCTAATTCTTTTAAGCTTTGTAAAAGTCTTATATCATTAGTCATTTTATGCATACTTTGAGCTATTCCTGATAGTATACTTATCACTTGATAATCTAATTTTCTAGTATATGTTTGTCCACTTACTGCATAAGAAGAATTATATCCCATCTTTTTACAGATTTTCTTATCTAATTCTTTTACTTTTTCATGGTCTCCTTCAAATAAGCTTAAAAAACTTGCTTGAGTACCAGTAGTTCCTTTAACGCCTCTTAATTTCATATTATCTATTCTATAGTTTAAATCTTCCAAATCAAGTATTAGGTCTTGAGCCCATAAACAAGCTCTTTTACCTACTGTTGTAAGTTGTGCTGCTTGAAAGTGTGTAAACCCAAGAGCTGGCATATCCTTATACTTAAGTGCAAATTCTTTTAAATTATTTATTAAGTTTACAAGTTTTACTCTTAGAAGTTTTAAAGCTTCATTCATTTGTATAACATCAGTATTGTCTCCAACATATGCAGATGTTGCTCCTAAATGTATTATTCCTTTGGCTTTTTCACATTGTAAACCATAGGCTTTTACATGAGACATCACATCATGTCTTACTTCTTTTTCTATTTTTCTAGCTTCATCAAAATTTATATTATCTATATTAGCTCTTAACTCATCTAATTGTTCTTCAGTTATATTTATGCCTAACTCATGTTCACCTTCTGCAAGAGCAACCCATAGTCTTCTCCATGTAGAAAATTTAAATTGTGGAGAAAATATATAGCTCATATCTTTGCTACAGTATCTATCTGTAAGTGGATTTGAGTACGTAGTATATTTATTATCTATCATTATATTAGCACCTTCCTTAAATCTTTTGTCATGTGATTATTGTGTACAAATTAGTACATAAATAATTATATATAATTTTACGAACTATAACAAGACTTTTTTATTTTTTGTTCATATTTATATATAGTATTTTTTATTTATTACTATTTTTTATTTATGTCCAAATTATCTTTTTCAATAAGATAATCCACTATTTCGCTATCGACAAAATTTAATACATATTTATATCTAATTGCATAGTATTTGTCACTCCAACCAAGTTGATTTTTTACATCACTTTCATCTGCTCCAAGTCTCAAACTTATTGCTGCAAATGAATGTCTAAAGTCTCTTGCTGAATATTGAGAAAGTCCTGCTAAATCTAACGCTTTTTTGACTATAAGTCTGACATTTCTATCTGTTATAGAATTACTTTTTTGAGTAGTAAAAATAAAGTCATCATTAGGTATTATTACCTCAGGAAGCCCAGAATAATTCCTATAATCTTCTAAAAGTTTAAAGAAGTATGGATGTAACTTAACTACTCTCTCTTTTCTTCCTTTTCCCAGTCTCACGTACGAGTTATCGTTTTCATCTACCATAAGGTCTTTCCACTTCAAGCTAACCAATTCATTTAATAAACACCCAGTAGTAACTAGACAGACTATTATTACTCTATCTCTTATATTTAATTTTGGTAAAATACCTATAAGCTTATTTATTTCTTGTATACTCAGGACATCATCTTTTGTTTTTATTCTTGTTACTGTTGGTTTCTCTACATACCTAAATGGATTTATATCTATGTATCCTTCTTTCTTTAAGAAGTTATAAAAACTATGTAAATAACTATATATCTTTTCACAAGTTGATTTTGCATATTTGGTCTGTATATAGTCTACAAAATTTTTACAATCTTCTTTTGTCGCATAAATCAATTCTTTCCCTTTTAAGAACTCTTTAAACAGTATAACCTTTGATAAATAATCGTGTTTTGTATTTGGGTTTAATTTTGTAGAAAAAATATTAAAGGTTTCGTACTCATAATCATCTAGTATTTTTGTACTATACATAATAACTCCTTTCTTTCTCATAAAATAAAATAGTTATACTTTTACTATACCATATATTTCCCCTTCAAATATACCCCTTATTCAATAGATGAGCTTTAACTTTACTTTGTTAAATTATGAAGGTTTTATGAAAATATCAATCTTTCATTGTGCACTACACAGTACTATGGTATTATAAGTTAGTAAAAGGTGGCATTTTTTTATTAATATATGCTACTATAAATTTGTATTGGAGGTATTTTGGTTTGGAAACATTTAGTTTACTTGAAGTTTTTAAGGCAGTCATTTTAGGAATAGTTCAAGGAATCACAGAATGGCTACCAGTAAGTAGTACAGGACATATGATATTAGTTGATGAGTTTATAAAATTGAATTTTTCAAATACATTTATAAGTACATTTTTGGTTGTGATTCAATTTGGTTCAATATTGGCAGTACTTGTTATATTTTTTAAAAAGCTAAACCCTTTTGATAGCTCAAAGAATATTAAACAGAAAAAAGAAATAGTTCGCTTATGGCTTAAGGTTATAATTGCAGTTATACCATCTGGAGTTATTGGAATACTTTTTGAAGATGATATAGATAGATTATTCTTCAATTCAACAGTAGTTGCTATTGCTCTTATTGTATATGGTATAATAATGATAGGACTTGAAAAGAGAAATAAAAAACCCAAGTATAAGGATTTTTCTCAAGTTACATATAAATTAGCTCTTTGTATAGGATTGTTTCAATGTTTAGCTCTTATACCAGGGACATCTAGATCTGGTTCAACTATAATAGGTGCAGTATTACTTGGTGCTTCTAGATATGTAGCTGCAGAATTTTCATTCTTCTTAGCTATCCCTACAATGCTTGGAGCTAGTGCTTTAAAGCTTCTAAAAGCTGGATTTGGATTTAGTGGATTTGAATGGCTTATTTTAGGTGTTGGTTCTATAGTAGCATTTATTGTTTCAATTGTAGTTATTAAATTCTTTATGGACTATATCAAAAAACATGACTTCAAAGTCTTTGGTTATTACAGAATAGTCTTGGGTATAATTGTTCTTGCTTATTTCTTTCTATTCTAATGTATTCTAATTTAATAACAAATGATAAGGAGAAAAATTATGAGTGTTAAAAAAGAAATATTTGATTGGGCTAAGTCAATAGCTATGGCTATTGTACTTGCATTTGTAATCCTACAATTTATAAGACCTTCTATTGTAAGTGGAGAATCAATGTATCCTACTTTAGACGATAAAGACTATCTAATTTTAAATAGAATATCATACAAGGTTGGTAAACCTGAGAAAGGCGATATTGTTGTTTTTAAAACCAATTTAGTTGATGGTGATACAGGAAAGAAAAAAGACTTAATAAAAAGAGTTATAGCTACTGAAGGTGACAGTATAAAAATATCAAATTCCAAAGTATATGTAAATGGAAAGTTATTAAGTGAACCATATATTCACAATAATTATACTTCTGGAGATATAAATACAGTTGTTCCAAAAGGTAAACTATTTGCAATGGGAGATAATAGAGAAAATAGTAATGATAGTAGATTTCCTGATGTAGGTATGGTTGATGAGGATGAAATCCTTGGTAAGGTCATGGTAAGACTATTACCTCTTGATAATATTGGAAAAGTAGATTAGAAAAATAAGAGACTGAATTGGTAAAATTTATTTTACACATCTCAGTCTCTTTTAATTTACTTATATAAAAACATATTTTTTTACTAACTCTCTTTTGATTCTGTGATAATTCTTATTATATCGCTTGCATCTTCATTAAAAGTCGTTACTATACTTAAATAATCAGTTGCTCTACTCATAGCTAAATAAACCTTATTTAAATCTCCTATAAAGTCATTTACTTGGTAATCTTGCTCTGTATCATTTATAGTTTGATTATATAACATTTCTAACTCACATATTATCACTGCTTTGTATTCTAAATTTTTTATAGAATATATATTTGCAATTGTAGTTCCTACCTTCTTACTTATATTTGTTAGATTGTCTTCCGCACATATATAAGGAATTTTTGCTTCTTCTAATGCTTTTTTTAGCATGTATTGGAAATAAATAGTCTTTCCACTTTTTAATTTTTTCTTATTGTAAGGATATACAATAGCAACTTCAGAATAATCAAGACCCTTTTTACTTATTAGGTACTCAATTTCCCATATTACAGAACTTATTTGGTCATCAAGGTCACTTACCTTTATTATATCAACAGACTTGTTACCACTTCTAAGTGCTTCAGTATTAAAAAAAGTATTAAACTTTGTATTTGGTCTTAATTCGTTAATATATGAGTTAGAATTATTTGAAAATTTATTTGAAAAATCTACAATCTCTTTTGCTTGTCTATAGTTTTTGCTTAAAATAATTTTATCATCAAACTCTATATTATTATATAATGTTTTAAATATATTCAATCTATTAGAGATATTCAAAGAATTACAAGAACACACATTAAATATAAATTTTGTTTTATATAAAAACTCTCTTATAAACTCTATCTCATAATCTAAAAAGCTTTCTGCTTCATCAATAAAAATAGCTTTGAACATATTTTTATTTTTTATAATGTTCTGTGCTTGTTTTACTAGATTATTAAAAGTTTTTTCATAATCATTTTTTAACATATTATAGTCTACAATTAAGTTGTATTTTTTAGCGAGTTTAAATATAAAAGAACTAAATGTATGGACTTCTAAATTATTATTATCTTTATACAATAGCTCTATCCTCTCTCGAAGCTCATTGCATAATTGCTTTGTATGTGTAAATATGATTAATTTATGATGTGGATATACTTTTGCTAGTTTTATAGCTCTTGAAAGCATAATTGATGTCTTTCCTATACCAGAACCACCTTCAATAAGTGTATTTCCATATTTAATAGAAATAGCATCTTTAATTTGAATTTCTTCCATCATAGTTGCTGTATACTTATAGTCATCATTATAAAAAGAAATCTTTTTAAATTTTTCATTTAGATGAAGTTTATCATTTATTATATAGTATTCTGAACATACATCTAATAAAAATAAATTTAAATTTATTTCATCATTTTTTTCACTAAGATATTCGTCTAGTGAACTTTTATTCATTATATCTTGAAGCTTATTCTTATCTATTATATTATTATTAACAAATTCTCCAAACTCATATGCTTCTTCTACTTCAACATATGGCATAATGTAAACGTAATTATAGCTTATATTTCTATTCTTTTGTCCCATTTTTAGTTTCAAAAGCTCATATTCCTCATTCATAACTTCAAGTAACTCTTCTTCCAAAATAAAAAATATATCTTCTGTTGTATCCATAAATTTTATAAATAAAATTTTTCCATCTTTAACATACAACAAATCAGTATTTATTCCTTTAAAAGGAGTAACTTTTGGCACTACTTTAACGTCCTCATTGATATCTTCGTAAAACAATTTCTCGAATTCCTTCAATTTTAGGGCGTCTAACTGAGAGTTTATATTTATGTATTGGCTCACTTACATTACCTCCTTCTGTTATACTTAATTATACCATTTTGAACTATATTTTTATATATACTTTTTATAGGCAAATTTAGTAAATAAATTCAAAATAAATACAAATAAATACAAAACTTTTAAAGAAACTTTGCAATAAATATAGATATTTATTCTTATAAAATGTTTTATGTAAATAATAAATTTCATAATTAATCTTCAAAAAGATAAGTAAAATGTTTGAAACGGTAAATTTTGTCATCTAAGACACAAAAATTTAGTATTAAAAAGTTAAAAACCTGCTAAAAAATTATGTCTTTTCTTAGCAGGTTTTATTTATAATCTTTGCATATAGCTACTATTATATTAAATTCTTTATTCTACCATACTATTTAGTTTTTGTTTTCTGCTATAAGACTCAGACTTGATATGTCTGTGTAAATTGCATAAAAAACAGGATAACGATTTTGATATAACTCATTTACAAACTTTCCTTGCATTCTTACAGGGAAAACATGACCATCTGTATGGCGAAAACGGAAAACTACTTCAAAAGTTTCTCTTTTAGAAATTGCTTCTTTCAATGTATCAGTTATTATTTGCAAATCATCTTGTAATACTGGTGAAAGAACATCAAAGTCTTCAGACGAAACAACTTGTGCAGAATATCCAGTAAATTCAAGCATCTTTTGATTAAAATAAAGTAATTTCAAATTTTCCATGCAAGCAAATTTGACAACACCATCAGTAGCCATTTCTAATAATACCTTTATATCTCTAGGGTCTATGTGAAATGACATACTATCAATAGAGTCATCCGAAAATACATGATAAGAATTTTTTCCATGGCTTTTTGCATAATAAAGTGCTTGGTCTGCTTTTTCATATAACTCAGAATATACATACCCATGCTCAGGATACATTGCTACACCAATACTACATGTAATAGAAAACTCCATGTGTCCAGCAAATCTTTTTTGATTAATTTTAGAACAAAAACGCTCCAATTTATCCACAAGTATATAGTTATTGGTACTAAAGTTTTTTATCAATACTACAAACTCATCTCCACCAATACGCCCTACAATATCATCCTCACGAAATTGGGATTTCAACTCCAATCCAAACTCACTTATAATAAAATCTCCAAATGCATGACCATATTTATCATTTACATTTTTAAAATCATCAATATCAAATATTAGAAAGACATGTTCAGAATCTTGATTATTCTTATTTTCTAAAAATAAACTAATAAATTCTTCTGTTACACCCTTATTATAAAGACCAGTAAGAGAATCACGTTGTGAACGTTCAAGGAGTAACAATTCTCTATTTTTCTCTTCATCTATATTTTTACGATAAGATATCATACGAACGGATTCATCTGATGTCCAAAAGAAAATTCTAGCATTAATTCTAATCCAATGATAACTTTCATCATATGTCTTAATCAAAAAATCGTAGCTAATATTATTAATTCCACTATTATAACACTTAAGAACATTTTCTGGTAAGAATGTATCTAAATACCCCTGTGCATACTCTTCTTTTATTTGTTCTTTAGCAATTGTATGTAGTGCTTCATCATATGGTGTATTAAGACCTAACCCAAAATCATGAAAATATCTATTTGAATATTCACAGCCAGCTCTATTATTAGTGACATCAATTTCGAAAATATTTTCATAAAGTTCTTCAGTGGATTGACTCAATAGCTTCTGATATTCTAATTTCTGAGAAACACTAAGCTTCATTATTTGGCTTTTATACTTCTTAAGTACACGTGTAATTGTAAAAAGTACAAATATTATAATTAAAATTATAACAGCAATTCCCTTTAGAAATTGTGTTTGAAGTTGCCTACTCATTATAGTCAAATCATTTTCTAAAACAAGATGCCATTTTAAACTAGGTATATATTGATATACAACATAACTTTTTGATTTTTCAGATGAATGCCAAAAACTCTTTTGTTCTTTTTTACTGTTTAATATTAACTCTTTTGAATCAGATAAATCACTACTAGAATTTTCAAAGAAATTTATGTGCTCATAACCAGTTTTATCTGATGATAATTGTACAAATCCTTTATCATCAATTAAACGTGCTGTAACATCAAATTTATCATCGTATTCTTCAAGCAATTTTTGTAGTGAATTAACCTTTAGTCCAACACCTATAATTCCCATAGTTGAACCATCATTATCTTTTATCTTACAGTTTACAAATACTGTAATACTATTATTGCTTGCCTCATCATTATCAACATTTAGTGAATATTCATCATTATTCTTTAAGAAATTATAATACCATTGATTCTCTGAATTATTAGCACTAAGATTTCTATCAAGACCATTAAAATGATAATAATTATTCGTTTTACTTGATACTAGAAAAACAGAATCATATGAGTATTTATTCCTATATGCATTCAAGTAATCTTGTAATTTATAAATAAACTCTTCATCATTTATATGCTCTTTCTCTCCATCTAAAAAATTTTTTAATAAACTATCATTTGCCATGGTAAGAGACACATTTATAGGCTCTGAAAGGATTTTATCTATCTGATAATAAATACCTTCAGCCGCTAATGTAGATACATGCTCAATATCATTTTTAAAAATATTAGTATTAGATTGATATCCAATTACAGAAGTAGCTACAAAACCAAGAGTAATAATAATACAAACAATAACATTTGTATGTAAAAGTGTATTTTTTTTCATAATCTGTCCCCTCTTTAACCCTCACTTTGGCTTCATTGTATTTTCACCTTCTTTAAATATAATTATTTCAAATAGTAAACTCTTTAAAACTTTAAATTTTTTATATTAATATATTACTTTTTATAAAACAACAGAAATATACAAATATATCATATAAAATTATTTGTTAAAATACTCAAATCATTCTACTAATATAAACGAATTATATGAGTTTTATTATTAATATATATTAATATAATGGATAAAGCACATCTAAAGCACATCATCAAAATTAAAAGTCTAAAAAAATTTATATTTTTTTCAAATATATTATTTATCTTTCACAATAACATTGATTAAACGTTTTTTGATATAACATTCCTGTAGTCAATTCTGCCCAACTATAATTTGTCATATATTCTCCAGAATATGTATTTACTGCCATCATATCCCATGTAAGCATATTATAATAATCACAATCAAATTTTGTAATATCTACTGCAATACTATTCCATTTTTTTATTATTATATGTTCAATATTTGCATCTTTCATGGTTTTCATCATATTAGATATTACTGTTTGTGTCTGATTTTGTAAAGAACGAGTATATTCCTTATCTTCCCAAAGTATTGCTGCTATTTCAGCGATAGTTACACTTGTTCCTTTTCTATCAACTAAATAAGCAAGTAATTCTTTTGATTTTGCTCTAGTAAAGATTAATGGTTTTTTATCTACAAATACCTCAAAATTACCAAATGTATGAATAAAGACACTATTTTTTGGTTTCAAAATAATAGGTGAACGTAAATTTTCGATTTCTTTCTTTATTCTTTCTACTGTTACAGGCTTGAGAAGATAGCCACTAACATGCATTGAAAAGGCATCTACTGCATACTCTGAGTAACCAGTTACAAAAATGATATTTATATTAGGTAAAATATCTTTTGCTAAGAGTGCAAACTCTAATCCGTTCATATCATACATCTCAATGTCAAGAAATGCAATATCTACATTATGTCCTTTTAAATAATCTAATGCAGACTGAGGTTCATCAAAAAGAGTAATTTCTTCAATCTCAGAAATATATGCTAATTTCTCATTCATATTTTTAAGAGCAATTGGCTCATCATCTACAACAATTATATTCATAATTTGACTCCTTTCCAATAGGGATGACTATTGTTACTATTGTTCCTTTTCCCATGCAACTTTCTATAGCTAAACTTCCATTACACTGTGTTTTTAATCGCCTTTTTACATTTTTAATACCAACATGATTTTTTCCATCATTTATTTTTTCAAGTACTTTAAATCCTACACCATCATCTTTTATGACAATATAAACATTTTCTTTATCTTTTGAAGTTGATATTATGATTGTGCCTCCTTCTTTCTTTTTTGTAATTCCATGCCGTATTGCATTTTCAACAATTGGTTGTATGGTAAGAACAGGAATATAAAAATCTGTATTCAGGAGTTCATACTTAACTTTTACACGCTCTCCAAAACGCAATAATTCTATACATAGATAATTTTCTAAATGAGATAATTCTTTATCAAAAGAAATTAATTTTTTTTGTGTAAGAGAATCCATATTTCCACGAAGATAAGAAGAAAATTTTTCTACTGCTTTATATGCCATATTAGAATCATGTTTACATAAATATTGAATAGTATTAAGTGCATTATACAAAAAATGGGGTTGTATTTGGCTAAGCATTATAGAAATTCGGTTTTCCATCAATTCATTCTCTAATTTATTTTGAAGTTTCTCTTTTCTTTTTATGGATAGCATAATATGTCCGATTTGAAATACAATAGTAGTTAGAAAACCTACACAAAAAAAGGGTAACTCTTGAATATATACAGTATAATAATTTGCTATTTCCATAATACCACCAATTACTACTGGTAAGTATGTAAACAGTGCTATTTTAGCATCAATACCTCTATATAATATAATTTCTGCAACTAGACATCCCATACCAAGTAGTACAATTAAAATACAAAGAATATTTTGCACTATAAGGAATTCATGTAAATCATGTATTCGTAGTAGTTGAAAAACAATACAAAGTAATATACTAGTCATCATCCCATATACACCTATATTTATAGTTTTCAACCTCCATCCAGTTAAGTAAGTAGCTAGATAGAGTGTACAAAAAATAGGAAGAAAAAATTGTGTCAGCAACTCTAAAATGCCAACTAATGTTGGAGATTGAATGATAAAAGTAAGTACATTAAAGTCTGCTAGACACCAAATTCCTCCAGCTATAGCAAACCATGACAATAAAAAAATCTGACGTGTTAACTCACTTTTTAAACAAAACAAAATAATACTTGCAATTAAACCAAGTAGTCCAAAAGATATTGTTATCATGGTAAACATAAGACCAATCTTATTTTCATGAAGCACACTAACAATTAAATCTCCTTTGGAACCAATCTGCATTTCATCAAAAAAACATACTAATTGTAATGCTCTACCACTAGAATACACTCGTTGTATGGTTATTTCTACTAAGTCGTTAGTTGTTATGCCATTTGATTTAAATCCTGTCCACATATGACCTGTGGACTTAGTAAGTGTATTGCTTGCATTTATATTACTAGTAGAAAACACTTCCTTATTAGATATACGAATATTCGCCTTCAAATGACTTATATGTAGTAAAAGAGTTTGTCCCATTGGAATATCTCTATTAAAATGACCTCTTAAATAAATAGACTCTTTTCTTATATTCTCAAGTGAATCAACATCAATAAAAGGTTCAAATTTTCCAGACTTAGGTTCTTGATATTCTCCAATAAACGAAACAGGAGTAAGATTATTTTTAAAATTTGGGTGATTATCCGCTTTTGAAGCACAAATAAGTAGCAACATTACTGATAAAGTTAATATTATTGGTAAATAAAATGCATTCCACCTAGATGTTTTCTTTTCCACAATAGTTCCCTCCATAAAATATATAATTTTCTTATAGACTAAAATATATAAGAAAATTATATATTTTAAAAACATTTATTTAATCATAATATATTATTTTATCATTTTATTATATCAAACAAATTTAAATAATTATATAAACAATACATATATAGATATTTATTTTATCAATGCTTTATAATTAATATATTTATCCATTACATTAATTCCATATACTGGTAAATAATATTTTTAAAATTAAAAAGCCACAAGATATATTATTATATCTTGTGGCAAATCTAAATTTCTAAAAATATTTTTTATTATTATTTAGATATTATTTCTTTTATTTTGCATACTCTATAGCTCTTGTTTCTCTTATTATACTTACTTTTATTTGTCCAGGATACTCAAGTTCATCCTCTATTTTCTTAGTCATATCTCTAGCTAATAAGTGTATCTCTTCATCATTTATAGCTTCTGGTTTTACCATTATTCTGATTTCTCTACCAGCTTGTATAGCAAATGATTTTTCTACACCTTCATATGAATTAGCTATTTCTTCTAGCTTTTCAAGTCTCTTGATATAAGCTTCTAAAGTTTCTCTTCTAGCACCAGGTCTAGCAGCTGATATTGCATCTGCTGCCGTAACTAATACAGCTTCTACAGTTTGAGGTTCGTAATCTCCATGATGAGTACTCATTGCATGTATAACTTCTTTAGATTCCTTATAGCGTCTAAGTAAATCCATACCTATTTCAACATGTGTACCTTCCATTTCATGGTCTACAGCCTTACCTATATCGTGTAATAAACCAGCTCTTTTTGCTAATCTAATATCTGCTCCTATTTCAGCAGCCATTATCCCAGCTATATGAGCAACTTCTATAGAGTGTTTAAGAACATTTTGTCCATAACTAGTTCTATAGTTAAGTCTACCTAATAATCTTATTAGTTCTGGATGAATTCCATGTACACTAGTTTCAAATGCAGCTTGTTCACCATATTCTTTTATAATATTGTCAACTTCTTTTCTTGCTTTTTCTACCATTTCTTCAATTCTAGCTGGATGTATTCTTCCATCTGCTATTAGTTTTTCTAGAGCAATTCTTGCAATTTCTCTTCTTATTGGATCAAATCCTGATAAAATTACAGCTTCTGGAGTGTCATCTATTATAAGGTCTATACCTGTTAAGGTTTCTAAAGTCCTTATATTTCTACCTTCTCTACCGATTATTCTACCTTTCATTTCATCATTAGGTAAGTTTACTACTGTTACAGTAGTTTCTGCTACGTGATCTGCTGCACATTTTTGAATTGCATATCCTATAATTTCTCTTGATTTCTTATCAGCTTCTTCTTTAGCTTGACTTTCTATCTCTTTTATCATTATAGACATTTCACGTCTTACATCTCTCTCTGCATTTGTTAAAATTATTTCTTTAGCCTTATCAGAAGTAATTCCTGATATATTTTCTAATTTTTCCAATTGCTGAGATTTGATTACTTCAACTTCTTCTTCTTTCTTTTCAACTACCTTTAACTTTTCACTTAGGTTCACTTCTTTAGATTCTAAATTTTGTAATTTTCTATCTAAGACTTCTTCTTTCTGTACTACTCTTTTTTCATACTTTTGTACTTCTGTTCTTCTTTCTCTGTTTTCTCTTTCAGCTTCTGTTCTCCACTTATGGATCTCTTCTTTAGCTTCTAATAATTTTTCTTTTTGTACTGTTTCTGAGTCATGGTGTGCTTTATCTATTATTTCTTTAGCCAAGTTTTCAGCTTGTCCAAGTTTTGCTTCAGATATATTTTTTCTAACAAAATATCCAGCTATAATACCAACAGCTGCACCTATTACAATAATTACTACACTGTCTATGACATCCACCTCCTTCGTTAATAATCCCAAAATGTCATCACTATGATTAAAAAATATTCCTAATAATTAAAATTAAATTTAGATATTTTATCCTCACTTAATTTTATAATTTTTTCAACATTGTGTCAAGCTAATAGGGAGCGTGGCATGTCTTTAATTACTAGTTATTTTTTTGTATTTTTACCGATTCTTCTACAATTTCTTTTGATACTGAATTACTTGATTCTTCACTATCTTCAGTTAGGTTGTAAAATGCTCTAACTTTCTCGTCTATTTCATTAGTTAAATCTAAATTATCTTCCAAGAATTTTTTAACATTTTCTCTTCCTTGTCCAAGTTTAGTATCATTGTAACTATACCATGAGCCTGATTTTTTAACTATATCTACATCAGCAGCTATATCTAGAAGGTCTCCAATTTTTGAAATACCCTCTCCGTACATTATATCGAACTCAGCTTGTTTAAATGGTGGTGCTACTTTATTCTTAACAACCTTAACTCTTGTTCTACTTCCTATGACTTTATCACCTTGTTTTATTGTATCTATTTTTCTGACATCCAGTCTAACTGATGAATAAAACTTTAGTGCACGTCCTCCAGTAGTAGTTTCTGGATTTCCAAACATTATTCCTACTTTCTCTCTTAACTGGTTTATAAATATAGCAACACAATTTGATTTTTTAATTGAACCAGTTAATTTTCTAAGTGCTTGAGACATAAGTCTAGCTTGTAAACCTACATGAGAATCACCCATATCTCCATCTATTTCAGCTTTTGGAACTAATGCCGCTACTGAGTCTATTACTATTATATCTATCGCTCCACTTCTTATTAATGCCTCTGCTATTTCTAAAGCTTGTTCACCTGTATCTGGTTGAGATATTATTAGGTTATCAACATCCACACCCAATGCTTTTGCATATACTGGGTCAAGTGCATGTTCTGCATCTATAAATGCAGCTATTCCGCCCTCTTTTTGAGCTGATGCTACACAGCTAAGTGCAACAGTAGTTTTACCAGAAGATTCTGGTCCATATACTTCAACTATTCTCCCTCTAGGTAGACCTCCTATACCAATAGCTATATCTAAACCAATTGCTCCTGTTGATATAACATCTATAGACATAGACGTTGCTTCTCCCAATTTCATTACTGAACCTTTACCAAAATCTTTTTCAATTTTACCTAAAGCTTCATTCAACGCTTTTAATTTTTCTTGATCTACACTCATCTCTATACCATCCCTTCATTTATCTACAAACATTTGTTCTCTTGTTATATATTAATTATATAACATAAATCAAACCTAGTCAATTTAAAAACGCTACTAATGATTATATTTTTATTCATTACATTTTATTTATAAACCATTATTAATAATTATATACACAAAAGAAAATATTCTTAAAATGAAAAGAGGTATACTATAATAGTATACCCTTTTTTACATTTTTAAAATTTTAAGTTGTTATTTTTTATTAATTAATAAATTAATTTTTCTTTATAAATTATATTTTACTTAGAAGACATAAAAAGCTCTTTATTTTTATATAGGTATTCCCATCCTGAATATAAAGTAAGTAATGTTGCTATAAGTATAAGAATTCCACCTACATTTAATATTAATCCACTCTCAAACTGAGCTCCTATCAATAAAAATACTACTGATACCATCTGAGTTATAGTTTTAAGTTTTCCACTGTTACCAGCTGCTATTACTTTTCCATCTGCAGCTGCTATAGCTCTTAATATGCTCACTGTAAGCTCTCTAGCTACTATTATAATTACCATCCAACTACTTACAAGATGGTCTTCTATCATACATGTAAGTGCAGAAATGACTAATAGCTTATCTGCTAATGGGTCCATAAACTTTCCAAAGTCAGTAACCAAGTTGTATTTTCTAGCTATTTTTCCATCTAATGCATCAGTAATTGAAGCTACTATAAAAATAATACAAGCTATTAAAAACTTATTTGGTACATCGAGTAACATAATTAAAACAAATACTGGTATTAAAAATATTCTAAACAAAGTTAATTTGTTAGGCAAGTTCATATAAAACATCTCCCATTAAATCGTATTCCATTGCATCATTTATTTGAACACTTACGAATTCTCCTACTTCGAGATTGTCTACACTTTTTACATATACTATACTGTCAATTTCTTCCGCATCACCTTGTGTTCTTCCTGTATATACATTATCTTCTATCTGCTCTTCTATCAACACATCGTATTTCTTTCCTATTTTTTTGTCATTAAGTTCTTCAGATATTTTTTGTTGAATCATCATTAAAGTATCTCTTCTTTGTATCTTTACTTCTTCATCTATATGATTAGGTAATCTATCTGCTGGTGTATCCTCTTCTCTTGAATATGCAAATGCACCAAGTCTGTCAAACTTAACTTCTTTTACAAAATCCACAAGTTGTTTAAAATCATCTTCTGTTTCACCAGGGAATCCTACTATTATTGTGGTTCTAAGTATTGCATCTGGTATATTGCTTCTTATAAGATTTATTTTATTTAATATATCTTCTTTACTAGTTTTTCTATTCATTAATTTTAAAATATTGTTACTTGCATGTTGAATTGGCATATCAAAGTAACTACATATATTATCGTGTCTTTTTATAACTTGTACCAATTCTTCTGTTATAGATTCTGGATATGAATACATAACTCTTATCCACTTAAATCCATCTATCTTTGCAAGTGCTTCTAAAAGTTCTGGCAATTTTTCTTTTCCATATAAATCAAAACCATACTTTGTTGTATCCTGTGCTATAACTACAAGTTCTTTTACTCCAGATTCAGCTAATTTATTAGCTTCTTTAATTATATCTTCAAATTTTCTACTTCTATATTTACCTCTTAATTTTGGTATTATACAATAAGTACAATTATTAGAACATCCTTCTCCAATTTTTAAATATGCCATATAACTAGGTGTAGATAGATATCTTGGTAAATCTTCATTAAACACAAATTCTATATCATCAAGACTTACAATTTGGTGTTTTTCACTTAATTCTTTAAGTATCTCATCTATGTTCTGATAACTACCTGTGCCTACTATAGCATCTATTTCTGGAATCTCAGCTTTTAATTCTTCAGAATATCTTTGTGCCAAACATCCTGTTACTATCAACAACTTTAAGTTACCAGTTTGTTTTAATTCTGCAAATTCTATTATTGTATCTATTGATTCTTGTTTAGCTGATTCTATAAATCCACATGTGTTTACTATAATTACATCAGCTTCTTCAAAATCTCCAATTAATTTATAGCCTTTTTTATTCAAAATTCCCATCATTATTTCTGCATCCACTAAATTTTTTGAGCATCCTAATGACTCCAATGCTATTTTTAACATTCTTTATCTCCTTCCAATATGCTCTTATATAGGTCCATGACATCTTCTAAAGCTTTTTGTGTATCATTAAAGTTTATAACTTTATTGTACTTATATTTCTCTACTGAATGCATGTAAAGTGGGTCATAATATTCTAAAAGATATCTTTTTACAAGCTCTTTATATTTACCTGACTCTAATAATTCAATATAATCATCGACTACTTTATTACCCAATCTTTTTCTAAATTTATTTATACATTCTTTTAAAATCACGACATTATCTTTATCATAAATATAGTCTCTACAAAGTCTGTTAACTCTATTTTCAATGTTACATTCCAATAGTATATGATATCCTTCTCGCGTCATTGCATCAAAAATCTCATTTGGAACTGTAACACTTCCTACTCGTTTACTTTCACTTTCAACAAATATATAATTCTCCTTTGAGAAAAATATACTTTCAAATAACTTAGTTTCAAAATTCTTTTGAGATGGTGGCTTCTTATCAAATGTTATAAAACCAAAAGTAGACCCACTATTTTTAGCTATACCTTCCAAGTCTAATACATCTATAGCTTTTTCTTCTAATAAATGTAATAAATCAGTCTTTCCTACTCCAGTCAAGCCATGAACAGATACAAAGTTTTTTGTATCCATTGCATTTCTTAAATACTCTAAAACAAAATTTCTATAGGCCTTATATCCGCCTTCAAGTTGATACACATTTACACCTAATGATGACAATACATTTACTATACTTCCACTTCTCATCCCACCTCTTGCACAATATATAACAATATTATTATAATTTGTTGCAAGATTTGCTGCTTGTAAATACATATCTTTTAACTTATACGAGACATAGTCAAAACCCTTTTGTATCGCTTCATGTTTTCCTTGCATTTTATAGATTGTTCCAACTTCATTATGCTCATTATTTTTAAAGATAGGCATATTAACCGCATTTAATATATGGTCTTCTTCATACTCACCTTCTGTTCTTACATCTACAAATATTACTTTCTCTAGCTTAAATGCTTCTTCTATTTTTATAACTGACAATTCTATTCACCTTCTAAATTCTGCAAATCTTGTTTGCTTATTAATACCTTTCTTGGTTTACTTCCCTCACTAGCTCCAATTATTCCTCTTTCCTCCATAGAATCTATAAGTCTAGCTGCTCTATTAAATCCTATTTTAAATCTTCTTTGTAACATAGAAGCAGATGCTTGACCACTCTCCACTACAAATTCTATTGCCTCACTCAAGAATTCATCTTCATCACTACTCTTTGAAGTATTAACCTTAGATATAGTTTCAATTATATCTTCTTCATATTTTATTCCATCTTTAACCTGGCTTTTTACGAAATCAATTACTTTTTCTGACTCGCTTTCTGATATGAATGCACCTTGAAGCCTAACTGGCTTTGCTGCACCAAGTGGGTAAAATAACATATCTCCTTTACCTAGAAGTTTTTCTGCACCACCCATATCAAGTATTGTTCTTGAATCAGTTTGAGATGATACCGCAAATGCTATCCTAGATGGTATATTAGCTTTTATAACCCCTGTTATAACGTCAACAGAAGGTCTTTGAGTTGCTACAATCAAATGCATTCCTGCAGCTCTTGCCATTTGGGCTAGTCTACAAATATAGTCTTCTACATCATTTGCACTTGCCATCATTAAGTCTGCCAACTCGTCTATTATTATTACTATTTTAGGTAATTTTTCTTCAGATTTCTCATTATAACTTGTTACATCTTTTACTTGAGCATCTGCAAATAGTTTATATCGTCTATTCATCTCAGTAACTGCCCAATTCAAAGCATTAGCAGCTTTTTTAGGGTCAGTAACTACTGGTATTAATAGATGTGGTATCCCATTGTAATTTGCAAGTTCAACTACTTTTGGGTCTATCAATAGTAACTTTACTTCGTCAGGATTTGCCTTATATAATATACTACTTATTAATGTGTTTACACATACACTCTTTCCTGAACCTGTAGAACCAGCTATTAATAAGTGTGGCATCTTACCTATATCTCCAATTATAATTTTACCTGCTACATCTTTTCCAAGCCCCATTGCAAGAGGAGAATTAAAATTATTGAATTCTTCACTTTCCAAAACTTCTCTTACTCCAACCATTTGAGCTTCTTCATTTGGAACTTCTATTCCAATTGCACTTTTTCCAGGAATTGGTGCTTCAATTCTTATGCTTTTAGCTGCTAAACTTAGAGCTATATCATCAGTTAAATTTACAATTTTGCTTACTTTGACTCCTGGACTTGGCTGTATCTCATATCTAGTTATAGTAGGCCCAACTGTAACTTGATTAATTTTCGCCTCTACTCCAAAATCGGATAATGTCTTTTCTAAAAGAGAAGCATTTTTTAACACTTTCTTTTTGCCATTTTCATCAGATTTCTTATTTACTTTATTTAAGAGTTCAATACTAGGTTTCTTATAATTCGAATAATCTTCATTAACTGGCTCTGCTATGATACTCATAGGTTGAGTTTTTTCTATATTTAAGTTAGGTTTTTTTATATCAACTTTTTTTTCTGGTTTAGTATCTACAACTGAGCTTTCATTTGTAGCTTTTTGTAATTCCTTTAAAACATCTAACTCTGGCATACTTTGAGTTCCTTCTAATATTTCTAAATACTCATCTTCTGCTTTATTAAATCCAACTATTTTAATAGTCTTATCATCTACACCATCAGTATTTTCTTCTTCAAAATATTCCTCTTCTTCATCCTCATCGTTACGACCTTTTGACATTAATCCTTTAAAGAAACCTGGTTTCTTGTTTATAGTAGTGTCATCTACTTCGTCAGTCATCATATCTATTGCGGATTTCTTCATATTTGCAATCTTATCTTTAAATGTTAAATTACTGTCTTTTGATGCTTTAGATTTTGATTTTGCATTTGATACCAAATCTTTTATAGAAATATTAAATATAAACATGATAGAAAGTATAAGGGCAAATATACTTATCAACCATCCACCTGCTAGACCAAATACTTTACTCATATAATATGCAATAGTAGTTGCTATCAAACCACTACCTTGTCCACTTACACCCATTTTCATGACATCATCAAACATGTTACCTTTTAGTGGGCTATCTACAGGAAGAGTTCCTGCATTTAATAATCCGTAAAATACAAAGATAAATAAAATAATTATGTAGTATAATTTAGTCTTTCTTAGTCTATATATATATTCATTCCCATCAAAAAATCCTAAAAGTCCTGTTATAATTACTATAAATGGTATTGCTATGGAAAGCCCTCCAAATAGTCCTTTAAAAAGATTCTGCATTAACACAGGTACCCATCCCATAGAGTTAGAATTTAAACTATATAATAAAAATACACCTATAAATATCGTTATCAAATTATGATATTCTGCGTTAAAACTTAAGGTATTTACCTTCTTTTTTTTCTTCTTTTTCGTGGCCATTAATATCACTCCTTATTTTTAGCAAGTTTTACCCCTTCACAGCAAAAAGTGCTAATGCCTTAACACTAACACTCCTACTTTATTACATCATTATATCATAAATTTTATTATTTAAACAAACTTTAATCATTATTTTTTTCTTCATCAGATTCTTTTATAAGCTCTTTTAATTTTTTAAGAGCTTCCTTTAGTCCTCCAACTTCATCTATAAGCCCATAATCTACGGCTTCTTTTCCTATCAATACACTACCAACATCACTTACAAGCTCATCTTTTTCATGCATAAGTTTCTCAAGTACATCTTTTTTGATATTTGAGGTTCTTATTATAAACTGAATTATTCTATCTTGCATCTTTTTAAAATACTCAAAAGTTTCATTTATACCAATCACAAGACCAGTAGTCCTCACAGGATGTATAATCATGGTTGCTGTTGGTGCTATAAATGAGTAATCCCCTGCTGTAGCAAGAGGAACACCTATACTATGGCTACCTCCTAAAACAAGAGTAACCACTTTCTTAGATGTACTGTTTAAAAGTTCTGCAATAGCTAGACCAGCCTCAATATCTCCTCCAACAGTGTTTAAAACAACTAGCACTCCTTTAACCTCATTACTTTCCTCAATTGAATATAACATTGGAATTATATGTTCATATTTTGTGGCTTTTTTTTGAGGATTTCCTATAAAATGACCTTCAATTTCTCCAATTATAGTTAAACACTGAGTATCTTTAGGAGGTTGAGGTGGCATTTCATTAGTACCAAATTGCTTTATACATTCTCTTTCTTCACAACTAGATTCTCTTCTACAACTATCTTTATCAAATGATTCATTATCTTCTCTACAATCTTTCATAAAAAAACTCCTATCAAAATTATATTTAACTTAGTTTTACCAAATAAATCAAATATATTAAGATATACATAAAATTATTAATATTTGAATAAAAATAATTGTATTATAGTGTTTATTTTACATAAAATTGTTGGTGTATTGCATGTACTGCTGTGTGCATATCTTCTTCGCTAACTAAACAAGATATAGTCATATTTGAGTCTGATGTTTGTAAAAGAGATACTCCTGCCTTTGATAAGCCTCTAACTACCTTTGACATGATACCAGACATTTCATCTGCAATTCTTGAACATATCAATGTGACTTTGGCACAATCTCTATTTACTTCATAATCCAATTCAAATTTATCTAGTATTTCCTTTAATGCTTTTATATCAGCATCTTCAATAACAAACGCTTTTTCTGATATAAAGAAGTTTATCATATCTATAGTTATAAGTTTATCTTCTATCTCATTTAATACTTCTGTAAACACTTCTTCTGCTGATTTAATCTTAACTTGTGCTACACTATCTTTATTTGCAACAGCAACATTAAAGTCTTTTTCTTGTTCATATTCTATATTTTCTTCTAAGTGTCTACATAAAGAACCTATTTTTGTACCTTCAAAAGTTGGGTTCATTGTATTTTTTATAGCTAAAGTTATATTGCCACTTTTAGCTAATTGTACTGCTCTTGGGTGTATTACCTTTGCTCCTTTATCAGCCATTTGGAACACTTCTTCATAATTTATAAAACTCAATACTTTAGCATTTGGTTCTACTCTAGGGTCTGCTGTCATTATACCATCCACATCAGTGTAAATTTCAACTGTTTCACATTCTAAAGCTTTACCAATAGCAACTGCTGATGTATCACTTCCTCCTCTTCCAAGGGTAGTTATTTCTCCATCATCTGTTACACCTTGGAATCCAGCGATAACTACAACTTTGCCACTATCTAAAGCTCTTTTTACCTTCTTAGGATTTATATATTTTATTTTTGCATTAGAATATTCATCACTTGTAATTATACCTGCTTGTTGACCAGTAAAGAAAACAGATTCTATCCCTTGTGCATTCAATAAATTAGCAAGAATTGTTCCTGATATTATTTCACCACAAGACATGATTAAATCAAGCTCCCTCTTCTTTGGTTCCTCATTCACTGCACTACACAAATTTATAAGTGTATCTGTTGCATATGGAGCTCCTTTTCTACCCATTGCTGAAACTACTAATACTAATTGTAATTCTTCATCATTCTCTTTGTATGCTTTTACTATCTTACATACTTCATTCATTTTTTCATATGATTCTACTGATGTCCCACCAAACTTTTGCACTAAAATACTCATTTTTTCCTCCTAAATATATCCCTCATATTCTATAATTATCATGTCATTACCTATTTTTTTCACATTTCTCCATGGTACTTCTAAAAATGACTTATCCTTTCTTCTGGCAAAAAAACCTTTTTCTTTTGGAATTAAAAGCGCTAATATACCGCCTGTAGTTTCATCTAGTATAAGGTCACATTCTCCAATGACCCCCAATCTTTCTCCTGTGACCAAGTTAACTATTTCCTTACCTGCTATTTCAGATAAATTCATATTTTTATACCTCCAGAGATTTACTTTTTAAGATATCAATCCAGATGCAGAATCTTTTCTACATCTCTTCCAACTATACATGTACCAATATTTTTGATATTGAATACCTTATCAACAACTTTTTTTACTGAATTAATATCAACATTATTTATACATTCAAGTATTTCATCTGTAGTTTTTACTTTTTTGCTAAGTAACATAGATTTACCAGTAGACATCATTCTACTGCTAGTACTTTCTAAATCCAATATATAATTGCCTTTTAATTGTTCCTTACTTTCAGATATTTCTTTTTCTGTAAGATAATTTTTTCTTATATTTTCAATTTCTTTCTTTATTAAATTATAAACATCTTGCAAATTTTCTGTACTCATACTTGCAAATATACCTAATTCACCACATTTTCTGTACAATGTCTGTGATGAGTATATGGAATATACTAAACCTTTTTCCTCCCTTATTTTCTGAAAAAGTCTTGAGCTTATACTTCCACCAAAAATATTATTCACTACTGCCATTGAATATACTTCATCATCATTTTCAGATGGAATACCTTTTAGGCACATAGCTAAGTTTACCTGTTCAGTATCTTTATTTTTTGATATAAAGCAGGGATTAAACTCAGCCTCACTTATTTCTATATTCAACTTTTTATTTTCCCAGTGTCCAAATTTCGATTTGATTTTATCTACCATATCATCAAAATTAAAGTTTCCAGCTATAGAAATAACAGCATTATTTGGAATATAATACTTATTTAAGTATTCTAACATAGATTCCCTAGTTATATTATATAGAGAATCTTTTGTACCAATTATATTCATTCCTAAACCATCATTAGCATATATATTTTCTACCAATAAATCATAAGATAAGTCATCTGGTGAATCTTCATACATCTTAAGTTCTTCCAATATTATAAGTCTTTCCTTATCTATATCATTTTTATCAAATCTAGAATTTAGTATCATATCACTTAATACATCAATTCCTGTATCTATATGCTCATCTATTAATTTTACATAATAACATGTACATTCTTTACTTGTAAATGCATTTATTTGCCCACCTAAATTGTCTATTGAGCTAGCAATCTCCTTTGATGTTCTGTTTTTGGTTCCTTTAAACATCATATGCTCTATAAAATGAGAAGTTCCACTCACCTGTGCTTCTTCTATTCTAGAGCCTGCATTTATCCAAATACCTAATGTTATTGACTTTAGATATGGTATTTCTTCACCAATTATTGTAAGTCCATTTTCCAGTGTTTTTGTCTTATACATTACATTCTCCTAAAAATTTATTCTTTGTTTTATATTGGATTATTGAAAACACTATGTTTTAATTATATTTATTTTTATATGTATTACATTATAAGTCAGTCTTTTAATTAATTCAACTACAACTTATACAATCTTAATCAAATATTTATACTTTGTCTACTTAAACACATCACTTAGTTTACCTGGTTTTAGTCCTTTTTCCCTTACAATTGCTATAATATCATCTATACATTTTGTGGTTGCATCTGTTGGGTGCATTAAGATTATACTATTATCTTTAATATCTTTTTTCTTCATTCTATCAATTATTACTTCTGGTTGGTCTTTATATTTCCAGTCTATAGTGTCAGCATCCCATTTTATTGATGTATATCCCAATGCTTTGGCAGCTTTTACTGTTTCTGGACCGAAGGAACCTGCTGGTGCTTGAAAAAATTTAGTTTTTTCATTTATGATTTCTTCAATTATTTTTTTAGATGTTTCTATTTGTTCGTAATTATCCTCATATGATAGTGTCGAATAATCTAAATGTTTGTATCCATGATTCCCTATTTCATGTCCCTGTTTTTTTATCTTCAATAATTCATCCTTATTCTTTTCTGCCCACTTACCTGTCACATTAAAAGTAATTTTTACATTTTCCTTTTTAAGTGTTTCTAAAATGGATTCTACATACTCTGTTTCCCATCCAAGGTCTATATTACAAGTTAATGCAACATATCCACTTTTATCTTTTGTTCCTCTTTCATATGGTAAGTCTACCCCATTAAAAAAGTTGAATACTGGTTTATTATTGAACATTTTTAATACCATTACTCCTCCTGATAGCCCTAATAATAAAACTAAAATCAGTATTATTATTTTCTTGAGTTTACTCTTGTTAAGTACCATCATTATCATTAAAACTCCCCCTAATTATGTACAAATTGTTTCTTATTTAATACTATTAAAAGAAAGCTTTATTTATGCACTAAATATGATGCAAATACTTTTCTATATATCAACATTATTTATATTGGTAATATGTTTTGATATTACTTTTAATATGTGAAAAAGCTCTGTTATTTTGCCAACAGAGCTTTCAAGTTCTACTCAAAAATATTTTTTAGCTATTAAAGTATTTCTACCTAATCATAAATTTTAACTTATTGAATTCTGTGAATTTTTTCTTTCTATAAAGAAGAAAGCTATTAAAAACTGAACTACTGCAACAATTGAAATACAAATAAATGCTACATCTATTCCAAATACATTTGCTGTAGTATTAGTCATACCTCGTGATGTTACTGTAGCAGTTGTCATTACTGCAACAAAAACTGCTGAACCAATAGAACCTGCTATTGTACGTAATGAAGTAAGTAGTGCTGTTCCATGCGCAATATTTTTTTCTCCAAGTACACTCATTCCCCAAGTAACAATAGGCATCATAATCAATCCAATAGCTATAAGACGCACAATATAAAAAATTGATATGTATATTACTGATGTATTTTTTCCTACAAAAGATACTCCTAAACAGCTTATTGCTAAAAATAAACTACCATACACAATCAATTTTCTTATTCCAAACTTATCATAAAATCTTCCAGCAAAAGGGCTTATAAGTGCCATTATGAGAGAACCTGGCATCATAATGAGACCTGATTTAGTTGCTGAAAAGCCTCTTACTGTTTGAATATATATTGGAATCAAAGTAGAACCTGCCATCATCACAGCATACAAAAACATACTTATAATTACTGCCAGTCTATAGTTTTTGTTTTTAAGAATACTAAGTTCTAAAAATGGCTCTTCTGAATGAATCTGACGTAAAGAAAATACTATAATTGATATAATACCCACAAATATTGGCAATGCGATGCTTACACTAAAAAAACTAGTTGTTCCAAGATTTCCAAGTCCAAGTAAAAGTCCACTAAATCCTATTGCACACAATAACATAGAAAACATATCAAATGATTGTTTTTTTGTTTCTATCACATTTTGTAACACTTTAGATGCTATAATGATATCTATAATACTTATAACAAAAGAAAACCAAAATATGGCTTGCCAATTAAAGATATCAATAACAATTCCTGCTAAAGTCGGTGCAAATATTGGTGCAGCACCAGCAGCCAATCCATAAATCCCCATTATTGACCCCATTTGTTCAGCTGGGTAAATTGTTAGAATTATCACTTGTGTCATAGATAACAACACTCCATTACCCATTGCTTGTAATATACGGCCAAACAAAAGAGGAGGAAATGAAGATGCAGTAGCAGAAAATAACAATCCTACAGAAAAAAGACACATAGCACTTATAAAAAGTGGCTTAGTTGGAAATCGTCTAATTAGAAATGCAGTAGCAGGAACCATAATTCCCATTGCAAGTGTATATGCACTAGTAAGCCATTGAGCTGTTGTTGCTGATATGTTTAAGTCTCCCATCATGACTGGTAGTGCAGTAGTAAGTGATGTTTGAAGTAGCGAACCTACTATAGAGCCAATTAACAATACGGCAAAAATCATATTTCTAGATTGCTTATTTAAATTCATATATTTACCTTCTTTCTATTTTTATTAGCAATTTTTAAGAAATATCATTATTTTTTATCTGTAAAAAAACTTATAATCTTTTTTTGAATACGCACATATGCAACTGCATCTTCAGAACCTAATGCTTCTAAAAATTTAACAGTGTATTCCAAAAATTCTTTTTCATTCATTTTTTGTTGTTCTACTCCTTTTGGTCGTAACTCAACTAGTGTCTGTCTACCATTTTTAGGGTCGACATAACGCTCAATCATTTCCTTTGACTCTAGCTGGTTAAGTATAGCAGACATTCTAGCAGTACTGACATTCATAGCAGTGCTGATTTCTTTTGGATTTACTTTTTTATTATTTTTATATAGGTAACCCAATACAAACTTTTCACCACTTTGCATATCTGAAATTTTATCTTTATGTGGTATTCTTACCATCAAAGTCTTTACTTCTCCAAGTTCAAGAGCTAATTGTATATAATCCATAATATCACCTCCTTTTATTGCTAACACTATTAGTAATTTACCATATACTGTAAATAAAATCAATATTAACAGTATATCTAACAAAACTATCTTATTATCAATAAAATATTATATCCTTACAATAAAAAAAGCAAAATCATAAGATTTTGCTTTTAATTATTTATTATATTATTTATTTTTATGTTCTGGTTTTGGTAAAAGAACTTTTCTTGATAAATTAACTCTTCCTTTTTCATCTATTTCTGTAACTTTAACTTCAACTTCATCTCCTATATTTAATACATCTTCAACTTTAGCAACTCTTTCATGAGCTATATGAGATATATGAAGTAATCCTTCTTTTCCTGGAAGTATTTCAATAAATGCTCCAAAATTCATTATTCTACTTACTTTACCTTTATAAGTCTTTCCTACTTCTGGCTCGATTACTATATTATTTATAAGTTCTTGAGCTTTCTTAATCATGTCAATCTCAATACCTGATATAAATACTTCTCCAGTTTGTTCGATATCTATCTTAACTCCAGTTTCGTCTATTATCTTAGTTATTATCTTTCCACCAGGTCCTATTACATCCTTTATTTTATCAGGGTTTATTTGCATCTTAACAATCTTAGGTGCATATGGTGAAAGTTCTGGTTTTGGTTGAGATATAGTTTTTCTCATTTCTCCTAGTATATGAATTCTACCTTCTTTAGCTTGTTTTAAAGCTCTTTGTAGAATTTCCTTATCTATACCATCTATTTTTATGTCCATTTGTATTGCTGTTATACCATATTCTGTACCAGCTACTTTAAAGTCCATATCTCCTAAATGGTCTTCCATACCTTGTATATCTGAAAGTACTGCAACCTTACCATCATGTTTTATAAGTCCCATAGCTATACCTGCAACCATATCTTTTATAGGTACACCTGCATCAAGTAAAGATAATGTTGAACCACATACACTTGCTTGAGATGTAGAGCCATTTGAACTTAATACTTCAGAAACCAATCTTATAGCATAAGGGAAGTCTTCTTGAGATGGTATCACTGGTAATAAAGCTCTTTCTGCTAAAGCACCATGTCCTATTTCTCTTCTTCCTGGTCCTCTTGATGGTCTAGCTTCTCCAACACTGTATGCAGGGAAATTATAATGATGCATATATCTCTTATTTTCTTCTTCATCTAATCCATCTAGCTTTTGAACATCTCCTAAGGCACCTAAAGTAGCCACATTAAGTACTTGAGTTTGCCCTCTAGTAAATATAGCTGAACCATGAGCTCTAGGTATCATTCCAGTTTCACACCATATAGGTCTTATTTCCTCTAGTTTTCTATTATCTGGTCTTACATTTTCATGTACTATAAGTTTTCTTACTTCTTCTTTTATTATATCTTGTAATACTTCTTCTATATCTCCAATATAATCTTCAAAGTCTTCAAGAGTTTCTTCAAAATGAGCTAAAGTTTCTTCTTTAACTCTATCCATATTTTCCATTCTCTCTAATTTTTCAAAAGTTTGAACTGCTTCTTTCATCTTATCAGTTGCAAATTCACGAACCAATTGAGTTATCTCTTCTCCTGCATGGTACAATTCTACTTCCAATTTTTCTTTTCCAACTTCTGCAACTATACCATCTATAAACTCAACTACTTTTTTTATTTCTTGATGAGCAAATAAAATAGCCTCTAACATCACATCATCAGGAACTTCATCTGCTCCTGCTTCAACCATCATTATTGCTTCTTTTGTACCTGAAACAACTAAGTGCATTGAACTTTTTTCTCTTTGTTCTGCATTTGGATTTACAACAAATGCACCATCTACAAGACCAACGCATACTGAACCAGTTGGTCCATTAAATGGTATGTCTGATATAGAAAGAGCTATAGAAGAACCTATCATTGCTACTATATCTGGTGTACAATCTTGGTCTACTGATAAAACAGTTGCAACTACTTGAACATCATTTCTAAATCCTTTTGGAAATAATGGTCTTATTGGTCTATCTATCAATCTTGATGTAAGTATTGCTTTTTCTGAAGGCTTACCTTCTCTTTTTAAAAAGCCTCCTGGTATCTTCCCTACAGAGTATAATTTTTCTTCATAATCTACACTTAAAGGAAAAAAGTCTATTCCGTCTCTAGGTTTAGCCGATTTAGTTGTATTTACCATTACCATACTATCACTGTATCTAACTATGCAACTACCACTAGTCATTTCACAAATTTTGCCTATTTCTACAGAAAGCTCTCTTCCTGCAAAATCCATTTTAAATATTTTATGTTCAAACATTAATGCTTGTCCTCCTCTTATTAAAAACACGTATATCACTCTATTTACTATATTATCAAAAATACTATAAATTAACAATATAAAATTATCTTTACACATATATGCAAAAAGCTTATATTACTGCTAATTAGAACAACTTATAGCTAATATATCTGGTCCTGTATGAGAGCAAATAGAAACTCCTCCTCGAGTAAATAATACTCTTCTTGCTTTTATTCTTTTGTTTACTTCTTCTTTTAATATTTCATAATCATGTAGATTATCTCCACAACCTATTGTAATAATTTTTCCTTCTAAAGAACCTTCATTCATTTCTAAAATTATATCAACTAGTTTACTTGCTATATTCTTTACTCCTCTAACCTTATTTACCAACTTAGCTTCCCCATTATCAAAGAAAAATATAGGCTTTATATTCAACATATTTCCTATCAAAGCAGTTGCTACTGGGACTCTTCCACTCTGTTTTAAAAAATCAAGTGTATATGGTGCAAAAAGTAATCTCACACTGCTACGAGTATTTTCTAATTCGTCTATAATTTCTTCAAATGACAATCCTTCTTCAAGAAGTTCACATGCTTTTATAACGTATTGTCCACTGCCAAGAGATAAGTTTCTAGTATCAAATATATGTATTTTTTCATTTCCATCTACATCATTTTTAGCTATCATAGCACTTTGAAAAGTTCCTGATGCGTTTGATGCCCCTGTCATACAGATTATCTGATAACCTTCTTCTATAAATTTATCAAACACTTCTTTAAACTCCATATATGTAGCTTGTGATGTTTTAGGTATTTGTTTGATTTCTTTTACTTTTTTATAAAACTCTTCTTTATTTATATCTACTCCTTCTATATATTCTCTATCATTAAAAATAACTGTAAGTGGAACTATTTCTATATAATCTTTTGCTGATATTTCATCTGGAATATCACATAAACTATCACATACTAACTTTATTTTCAAAATAATATCCTCCTTATTCCAACTAATTATACTGTTATAAAATTTCTATATTTATCTTGTCTTTCCTCTTAAATTGATTATGTATTTATATACTTCTTTAATATTCTTACCCAATATTATTCATTTTATAATTTTTTATAACATATGAACTACTTTTATTATTAACTATTTTACTTTATAATGAATTAACTATAAAAAAGCAGGTATACACTATACCTGCTTTTTTATAAAGAATGAAATTACTTTCTTAATCCTAACTTAGCTATTAATGCTCTATATCCTTCAAGATCTTTTTCTTTTAAGTAAGCTAATAAGTTTCTTCTTCTACCAACCATTTTTAATAGTCCTCTTCTTGAATGGTGGTCTTTCTTATGAGTTTTTAAATGTCCATTTAACTCGTTTATTCTAGCTGTTAATAAAGCTATTTGTACTTCTGGAGAACCAGTATCTCCTTCAACTCTTCCAAATTCTTTGATTATTTCTGATTTGTTTATCATTTAGATTACCTCCGTATTTTTTTAGAAACGCCTATTACTAAGCATAGATTGGAGTATTCAAATGCCGAGTAATGGTTATTTTCCTTAATCATTTTATCATACATTACTTGTTTTTGCAAACATAGTTTTCATATACATAATTTGTATCATTAAACAATTGATTTTTTAAATCATCTATTGAATTAAACTTTCTTTCATCCCTTATTCTCTCCAAAAATTCAACAATTATATTTTCACCATAAATATCTCTGTCAAACTCTAAAATATTAGTTTCAATAGATAAAGACTTTCCATTGACTGTTGGATTATAACCTACGTTTGTAGCACCAAAATAAGCCTCATCTCCAATATGTACAATAGAAGCATAAATACCTCTTTTGGGAACGAGCATGTTATTCTTAAGGTCAATATTTGCTGTTGGGAATCCCATAGTTCTTCCAAGGTGTTTAGAATGTATAACACAACCTTCTAACTCGTAATTACGACCTAAATACTCTTTGACATTAGTCATATCACCTTGGGATACTAAACTTCTAATATAAGTACTACTCACTCTTACATCATTTATTTTGATTGGCTTTATTACTTCCACTTCAAAACCATATTCATTTTCTAAGCTTTTTAATAGATTCACATTACCTTCTTTTGCTCTTGCAAATGTAAAGTCATGTCCAATTACTATTTTTTTAGCTTTTAATTTTTTTACTAGTATCTCTTCTACGAAATCCTTTGCAGGTATTTTAGTCATATACTCATCAAATGGTATGATTACAACTATATCTATTCCCAAGTCTTCTAATAATTTTATCTTATCGTTGTTACTTATGATATTTTTTGTTGAGTTTGGTCTAAAGTAATTTACAGGATGATTTGCAAATGTAAATACAATACTCTGTATATCTTCTTTTTTTGCATATTCAACTGTTTTTTTTATAAGAACTTGATGTCCTTTGTGTACACCATCAAAGTTTCCTATGGTAATGACACTTTCTTTTATGTTTGCTATTTCTGCTATAGATTTTATAATCACCATAATAAATGTTCCCCGCTAAAATTATAATTTACTCTTAACTTATTCACAAACTATTATAGCATAAGTAAAAGAGATAGACTATAGAAGTTATTATAGTACTATCTCTTTTGACATTCTTTTAAATGAATTAATTATATGAACATCTTATCACTTTTAACACTTATTGTGTTATTATGTTTTGATAATTTTCCTAATCCTAAGAAGTTATCTGTACTATATACTCTTACAAATTCATCATTTTTATTGAGATTATTTTTCAAAAACCTTTTATCATCTATTGAACCACCATTACTATAATATTTTATAGCATTAGGATTTAATACAATATAATTAAATGAATCAAGCACATAGTCTATATCATATAAGTATTTATCTAAAGTTTTATTTTCATAAAATAATTCTAATTCTTCTAGTGTTATCGAATTATCTAAATCAAATTTACCAGAAGACGTTCTATTCAAAAATGACATATGCGCTCCACAACCTAGATATTCTCCTATATCATGGCAAATACTTCTTACATAAGTCCCTTTAGAACATTCAACATAAAACATTACTTTGCTTCCTTTTATACTCAGTATTCTTATGTCTTTTATATTCACTCTTCTAGTTTTCAAAGTAATTTCAGATTGTCTACCACTTCTTACTAAATCACACATTCTCTTTCCATTTACTTTCAAAGCTGAATAGATTGGAGGAAGTTGACTTATTTCTCCTCTTTGTGTATCAAAAGCTTTTTCTATATCTTTATCACTCAATTTAAAATCATCAACTTTTTTTAAAATTTCACCTGATGCATCATAAGTATCTGTACTTATACCTAAAGTAAGCTCACATATATATGATTTATCCTTGTTTAAAATAACTTCACATACTTTTGTAGCTTTTCCTATACAGATTGGTAAAACACCTGAAGCATCTGGGTCAAGAGTGCCTGTATGACCTACTTTTTTTATATTTAAAATTTTTCTCACTCTACTTACAACATCATGAGATGTCATGCCTGTAGGTTTCAATATACTTATAATCTTATTCATTTTTCTGTCACCTTAAATTGATTTTAACACTGCCTCTAATACCATTTTTTTTGCATTATCAATACTATCTTTAATAGTACATCCAGCAGCTCTTACATGACCACCACCACCAAATAACTTGGCTATTTCACTTACATCAACATAATTTTTTGACCTAAAACTTACTTTAATTTCATTTTGTTTTTTCTCTTTAAATAAAATTCCAACCTCAACATCTTTTATGTCTCTTGTATATGTTGTTATTCCATCAACATCGTTGAAACTTGTATTATTTCTATTCATCATATCCTGAGTCAAAACTATACTAGATACTTTTGATTCAAATATTTCCAAAGATTTCAAGGCTTCTCCTAATAATTTATAATAATCAGAAGAATTACTTTGATATATATTTTGTATTATAGTATTTTTTTGTGCACCTAAAACAAGTAAATTCTTTGCCATTTCAAAGCTACTTGCATGCACATTTGAATATGAGAAGTTTCCAGTATCAGTTACAAGACCTGTATATAAATAAGTTGCTATATCTTTATTTATAATCTTAATATCTTTTATTTGCTGGAATCTAATCAATAAATTATAAACTAGTTCACATGTAGAAGATGCATCCATATCTACATAATTTAAATCTCCATATGAATCATTACTAGCATGATGGTCAATACAGATTAATTTTGATGCATTATTTTTGATTTCATCACTTACACATATTCTCGCTTTATCTCCACAATCAAGTGCTATTAGAGAATACTGATTTATATCAATTTCATTAGACTTATAAATTTTTACGTCTTCAACTAAAAACTTTAAATTTAATGGTGCTTCATCATCAAGTACATAGTATACTTTTTTTCCTAAGTTTTTTAATGCATAATACATCGAAAGTGTAGAACCAATATTATCTCCATCTGGGCTAATATGAGAGGTAACTATAAAATAGTCACCCTCATAAATATAGTTTATAATACTATCAATATTATTCATCATAATTTTCATCCTCATTTTTTTGAGTATTTTTTTCATTAACTCTTTTTATAAGGCTATCCATATACATTCCTTTTTCTATTGAATCATCAATTTTAAACATTATTTCAGGAATATATCTAAGTTTTATATTTTTTCCTACTTCTCTTCTTATATACCCTCCAGCACTTTTAAGTCCTGCTAGTGTAGATTCTTCATCTCCACCTAAAATACTTACATATACATAAGCATATCTTAGGTCATTTGTAACTTCTACATCAGTTACACTAACCATAGATGTTATTCTAGGGTCTTTTACTCCATTTATAAGCATAGTACTTACTACTTTCCTTATTTCTTCTGCTATTCTTCTTGTTCTATTATATGATGCCATACCATCGACCTTCTTTACTAACTGATTTTCTTTGATACGAATTTATAATTTTCTTTCTACTTCTTTAGTTATATAAGCTTCTACTACATCGCCTTCTTTTATATCGTTGTAATTTACAAAGCTCATACCACATTCGTATCCAGAATTAACTTCTTTTACATCATCTTTAAATCTCTTAAGTGCTGCAAGCTCACCTTCATGTATTATTATACTATCTCTAACTAATCTTATTTTACAATTTCTAAATATCTTACCATTAGTTACATAACATCCAGCTACTGTTCCAACACCAGATATTTTATATATTTCTCTTATTTCAGCTTTTCCTGTTTCTTCATCAACATATTCAGGGTCTAACATACCAGTCATAGCAGCTTGTATATCTTCTATGGCCTTGTATATTATAGTATATGTTCTTATATCAACATTTTCTTTTTCTCCTAGAGATTCTGCTCCTGGAACTGGTCTTACATTGAATCCTATTATTATTGCGTTAGAAGCTGCTGCAAGTAATATATCTGATTCTGTTACAGCTCCAACACCTCCATGTATTACTTTAACTTGAACTTCTTCATTTGATAACTTTTCTAAAGATTGTTTAACTGCCTGTACTGAACCTTGTACGTCTGCTTTTATAACTATATTAAGGTCTTTTATAGAACCTTCACTCATTTGACTAAATAAAACATCTAGTGATAATCTTTGAGTTGATTTTAACATTTCATCTCTAACTATTTGCTGTCTTCTTGCTGCTACACTTCTAGCAATCTTGTCAGTTGGAACCTCAACAAATTGGTCTCCACCTTGTGGAACTTCTGATAAACCTAATATCTCAACTGCTGTAGATGGTCCTGCTGTTTTTACTCTTTTACCTTTTGCATTTATCATTGCTCTAACTTTACCACATGCAGCACCTGCAACGATTGGGTCACCTACTGTTAAAGTACCACCTTGAACAAGTACTGTTGCAACTGGACCTCTTCCTTTGTCAAGCTCAGCTTCTATAACAGTTCCTACTGCTCTTTTATTTGGATTTGCTCTTAATTCTTCCATTTCAGCAACCAATAATACCATTTCTAAAAGTGTATCTATTCCTTCTTTTTTCTTAGCTGATACTGGAACTGCTATTACTTCTCCTCCCCAGTCTTCAACTAATAGACCTTGGTCTGCTAATTCTTGTTTTACTTTATCTGGATTTGCACCTGGTTTATCTATTTTATTTATAGCAACTATTAAAGGTACTTCTGCTGCTTTAGCATGGTTTATAGCTTCTACTGTTTGAGGCATTATACCATCATCTGCTGCAACTACTAATATTGCTATATCTGTAACTTGTGCTCCTCTTGCTCTCATTGATGTGAAAGCCTCATGTCCTGGAGTATCTAAAAATACTATTTTGTGTCCATTAATTTTAACTTCTGAAGCACCTATATGTTGAGTTATTCCTCCTGCTTCACCTGAAATTACATCAGTTTTTCTTATTGCATCTAGTAGAGATGTTTTACCATGGTCAACATGTCCCATAACTGTAACAACTGGTGGTCTAGGTTCTAAATCTTCTTCTTTATCTTCTTCAATTTCCATCAAAGCTTCTATTTCTAAAGCTTCTGTATCATCACCTTCAGCTACTGTTAGTTCAAATCCATAGTCTTTTGCAGCTAAAGCAGCAATTTCAAAACTTATCTCTTGATTTATTGTTGCCATAGTTCCCATTTTCATAAGCTTCATGATTACTTCTGACGGAGATTTATCTAACTCTGTTGCTAATGCTTGCACTGTAATCTTTCCATCTATCTCTATCACATTTTCATTTTCTTTAGATGAAGATTCATTTAATAATTCTAATACTAAATCTAATTCTTCACCTTCTAATACTGAATCTTTATCAGCTACATTTATATCTAATTCAGTTAACTTATTCATAAGCTCTTCATTTGATATATTTAATTCTTCTGCTATTTGGTATACTCTTGTTTTTGACACAAGATCACCCCCTATTTTATTTTAAATTTCTATTAGTTCAATTATCTTTTTAGAAAAGTTTTCATCTTTTATTCCTATAACTGCTCTTGGAGATTTTCCTATTGCAAATCCTATTTCCTCTTTTGTTGAAAAAAATAGATATGGAATATTTCTAAAAGTTGATTTATCCTTAAAAAGTTTTTTAGTATTATTTGATGCATCTTCTGCTATTAAAACCAATTTTACTTTTCCTTTTTTTAAGTCAAGCAAAGTTGAGTCATCACCAGACACTATTTTCCCTGCACGAGTTGCGAGCCCTAAGAACGAAAGTATTTTTTCTTTATTATTTTTCATATTCTTCTAACTCCATAAGTAGATTATCATAGACTTCATCAGGAACATCTATCTTAAAAGCTTTATTTAATGCTTTACTTTTGATGGCTTTTTTAAGACATTCAGAGCTTTTACATACATATGCTCCTCTGCCATTAGCTCTTCCTGTTGGGTCTAAAAATATTTTTCCTTCTTTATCTTTAACTATTCTTATAAGCTCTTTTTTAGAGTCTCTATCTTGACATGCTATGCATTTTCTTTGAGGCACTTTTTTTACTTTTTTCAAAATCATCCCTCCTTACTCTTCTTCACTAAAATTATCATCTGAAGTATCTAACTCTTCTTGGTTGATAAATTCAGCTTTAACATCCTCATTTTCTATTTCTTTGGAATTTTCAAGATTTAATATTTCTTGTTCTGCTTGAGATTCGCTCTTAATATCTATCTTCCAGTTAGTCAATTTTGCTGCAAGTCTTGCATTTTGACCTTCTTTACCTATAGCAAGCGATAATTGATAATCTGGAACAATTACTAAGGCAGATTTTTCTTCTTCATTTATATCTACTCTAACAACTTTTGATGGGCTAAGTGCAGCTGATATAAACTCTGCTGGGTCTTCACTATATTTTATTATATCTATTTTTTCATCACCAAGTTCATCCACTATATTTTTTACTCTAAGTCCTTTTGGTCCAACACAAGCTCCAATTGGGTCTATTTTTTCATCTATAGATCTTACTGCCATTTTAGTTCTTGACCCTGCTTCTCTTGCTACAGATTTTATTTGAACTATTCCTTCATATATTTCAGGAACTTCTTCTTCAAACAATCTTTTTACTAGACCTGGATGACTTCTTGATACAACTATTTGAGGTCCTTTATTAGTCTTTTTAACTTCAAGTATATAGAATTTTATTTTTTGACCTGCTTTATAATTCTCAAATGGTATTTGCTCACTTTGAGTCATTATACCTTCTATTCTTCCTAGGTTTACATAAACAATATTTTTATTTGCTCTAGCAACCTCTCCTGTAACTATTTCATTTTCTTTTTCTATAAATTCATTATACACTATTTCTCTCTCAGCTTCTCTTATTCTTTGAACAACTACCTGTTTTGCTGTCTGAGCTGCAATTCTTCCAAAGTTTTTAGGAGTAACTTCATGTTCTATAATATCACCTAATTCATAATTAGGATTTATCTCTCTAGCATCTGCTAACTCTATTTCTAAGAAAGTATCATATAAATCTGATTCATCAACAACGACTCTTTGAGAAAATACTTTTATATCTCCTTTATCTCTATCAAATTCAACTCTAACATTTTGTGCTGAACCAAAGTTTTTCTTGTATGCAGTTAAAAGAGCTTGTTCTATAGTATCTATAAGTATCTCTTTATCTATACCTCTATCAACTACTAATTCATTTAGTGCTTCCATAAATTCATGATTCATTTTTTATTTCCTCCCTATTTAATATACCACTAAAACTTTATTGCTAATCTAACAATAGCAACATCTTTTCTATTAAATTCCATTTCTTCACTATTTACAATGATTTTTATATTATTATCTTCTGTTAAGCCTATAAGTTCACCTTCAAATTGTTTACATCCATTTAATGCTTTATATAATTTTAAGTCTACATCTCTACCTTGGTATCTTACAAAATCTCTATCTTTTTTTAATGCTCTATCAAGTCCTGGAGAAGATACTTCTAAAAAATAATTCTCCTTTATAGGGTCTTTTTCATCTAATATTGGGCTTAATTCTCTACTAACTAATTCACATTCATTTAAAGATATTCCTTCTTCTTTATCTATGTATACTCTTAAGTAGTATTCTCCTGCTTCTTTTACATATTCAACATCAACCATTTCAAATCCATGTTCATCCGTTATTTTAGTTACAATCTCTTCAATTGTAGCTTCCAAATTTTTTTTCATTAAATTTCCTCCTATTCAATTGTAAATGACCAGTTCCTATAATTTAAATAAAATATATTTAAAAAACTAAACTGGTTTGTAATAATATATTTAAAATAAAAGAGTGAGAACAGCTGTCTCACTCTTAGTTTCTGCAAAGTATACTATTTTCTATACCATGATATCATAAAATTCTTTTATTTGCAACTTTTTGAACTAACTTAAAACAGTGACAATTGATTTCTCTCGCTCATATTCTCAAGTGAACCATGATTGGTAAGAGTCTCTATTACCGTTTTTGATATTTTCGTTCTCTTTCTCAAATCTTCTTTTGATATAAATTCACCATTTTTTCTTTCATTTTGAATATTTATAGCAGCATTTCCTCCAAGACCTTGTATTGCTGCCATTGGTGGAAGTAATGTTTTTTCTCCCACAACTATAAAATCAGTCGCATCTGATTTATATATATCAACTGGCAATAACTTTATTCCTCTAGCATACATTTCAAGAGCAACTTCTAAAACTGTTAACATACCTTTTTCTTTTGTAGTTGCATCATTTCCTAATGCTTCAATTTCATTTATTTTCGATTTTATAGAATCTATACCTTTAACAATTAAATCTGCATCGAAATCTTCAACTTTTGTAGTAAAGTAAGTTGCATAAAATGCTTCTGGATAGTGAACTTTACAATACGCTATTCTGAATGATGTCATAACATACGCAACAGCATGTGCTTTTGGGAACATGTATTTAATCTTTTTACATGAACCTATATACCATTCTGGAACATTGTTTTTCTTCATTTCTTCAATATGTTCTGGCTTTAGACCTTTCCCTTTTCTTACACTCTCCATTATTGTAAAACTCATTTTTGGAGGTAATCCTTTAAATATCAAATAGTTCATTATGTCATCTCGTGTTGATATAACGTCTTTTAACCCAACTATATCTTCTCTAACTAAATCTTGTGCATTGTTTACCCAAACGTCTGTACCATGTGAAAGACCAGATATACGTACAAGCTCTGCAAATGTAGTCGGTTTTGTATCAAGTAACATCTGGCGTACAAACTTAGTTCCAAACTCAGGCACAGCAAGACAACCTATTGGACAATTTATCTCTTCTGGAGTAACTCCTAATGCTTCTGTAGATGTAAATAAAGACATAGTTTCTTCATCATCTAATGGTATTTCTGTTATATTTATTCCAGTAATATCTTCAAGCATTCTTATTATAGTAGGACCGTCGTGTCCAAGTATATCTAATTTAAGTATTCTACCACTTATTGAATGATAATCAAAATGAGTAGTTATTACACCACAGGAAGTATCATTTGCTGGATATTGAATAGGCGTAAAATCATACACATCTTTATAATCAGGTATAACCATAACTCCTCCTGGATGCTGTCCTGATGTTCTTTTTACTCCAGTGCAACCATTTGAAAGTCTCAGTACTTCTGCATTTGGTACACTTATATTATTTTCCTCTACATATTTTCTTGCATATCCAAAAGCCGTTTTTTCTGCTACAGTACCTATGGTACCTGCTCTATATACATATCCTTCTCCAAATAATTCTTCTGTGTATTTATGAATTATTGGCTGATAATTTCCTGAGAAATTTAGGTCTATATCTGGCTCTTTATCACCTTCAAAACCTAAGAATACTTCAAATGGAATATCATGACCATTCTTAGCAAGTTTTTGTCCACACTTTGGACAATCTTTATCTGGTAAATCAACCCCTGAACCCCATTCTCCTATTTCATAAAAAAATGAGTATTTACAATCTTCATTTTCACAAATATAGTGTGCTGGAAGAGGATTAACTTCTGTTATATCACTCATTGTCGCTGCAAAAGACGACCCAACTGAACCTCTTGACCCAACTAGATAACCATCTGAAAGAGATTTTGCAACTAGCTTCTGAGCTATAATATACATAACTGCATACCCATTGCTTATTATCGAATTTAATTCCCTATCTAGTCTTTTTTGAACAATTTCTGGTATTGGGTCTCCATAGATTCTTCTAGCTTTTTCATAACACATTTCTCTTAGCTCTACATCTGAACCTTCTATAATTGGTGGATAAGTATCATCTGGTATAGGTTTTATATCCTCAACCATATCAGCAATTAAATTGCTATTTTCCACTACAACTTCATATGCCAATTCTTCTCCAAGATAACTAAACTCTTCCAACATTTCATCTGTTGTTCTAAAATGTAAATAAGTTTCTTCTTCGTCTACTTTAAAACCTTGAGAATACTTAAGAACTTTTCTTAATACAGCTTCATGTTTATCTAAAAAGTGAACATCTCCAGTAGCTACTGGAATTTTATTAAATTTTTTAGCTGTATCAATTAACTTTCTATTAAGTTCTCTTAACTCCTCTTCGTCCTTTACTTCTCCTTTATCAATCATAAATCTATTATTATCTATAGGCATTACTTCAATATAATCATATAAATCTATTATTTTTTTCATTTCATCGTCAGAAACATTCTTCTTTACAGCTTGAAAAACCACGCCTGCTTCACATGCTGAGCCAATTATCAGACCTTCCTTATATTCATTTAATGTACTTCTAAGTATTCTTGGAGCTCTAAAAAAATGATTTACATGTGCGTCTGAAATTATTTTATATAAGTTTTTTATACCTATAGAATTCTTTGCTATTAAGGTTATATGATTTGTGCTAAGCTTTGTATAATCAATTTTCCCAAGTACATTGTTTACATCACTTAAAGTCTTGGCACCTTTTTCTGTAAGCATCTGTAAAAACTTATTAAATATAAGTGCTGTAGCCTCAGCATCATCTACTGCTCTATGGTGATTTAAAAGAGGTATACCAAGTTCTTTAGCAACAATATTTAATCTATGTCTTTTTAATTTTGGCAACATTACTCTTGCTAGCATAAGTGTATCTACTTTTTTGTTATTATATAATAAACCTTGTTCTCTACACTTTTGTGATATAAATCCTGTATCAAACTCTGCATTATGTGCTACTAATACACTATCTCCAACAAATTCCATAAACTTAGGGAGAACCTCTTCAATAGTTGGCTTGTCTTTGATTAGCTCATTAGTTATTCCTGTTAATTCCTGTATTTTATAAGAAATATCTTTTTCTGGATTTATCAACTCGCTAAATCTTTCTACAATTTTAAAATTTTCTATCTTTACAGCACCAATTTCAGTTATTTTATCATTCGTGTTAGAAAATCCTGTTGTCTCTATATCAAATACAACAAATGTCTGTGAAAGTTCTTTGTCATTTGCATCTTCTACAATAAGAGAATCATCTTCAGCCAAATAGCCTTCTACTCCATAAAGTATTTTTATATTGTTTGCCTTACCTGCATTCATAGCATCAGGAAATCCTTGTACAACACCATGGTCTGTTATAGCAATAGCAGGATGTCCCCATTTGGCTGCACGTTCTACAAGTTTTTTAACAGAACAAATTGCATCCATAGAAGACATTTGTGTATGTGCATGGAGTTCTACTCTTTTTTCTTCTGATTTATCTTCTCTCTCTGGTCTAACTTCTTTTCTTATTCCACTAATCATCATACTAATTTCTCTTTGATATGTATCATAAACTATGTCACCTTTGATTTTTAAATATGCCCCTTTTTTAACATTTTCAAGTACTCCATCTTTATTGGTATCTGTTAAAAATAGTTTACAACTTATTGAACTAGTATAATCTGTAATTGATGCTATCATAAGTATTTTTCCATTTTTAAGTTCCTTAGTTTCAACATCAAATATATCTCCAACAACTGCAACTGTTCCAGAAGATGAATTTAATTCAGATATATTTTCAATCATAGCATTTGCATTATCTCCATATACTAAATTTTCATCTACTTCAGATTTAATGACATAACTTTCTTCTTCTCGTTCTTCACAATTATTAATTTTTCCTATTTCCAGAGCTCTAATTTTTTCTTCCATTTCTCTATCATTAATTCTTATAAGTCTCTCTCTATTCACTTTTTCGTCAATAGCTTTTTCAATTGTTATATTTAAATCTAATCCCAGCTCTTCACTAAGAACAGTTCTAAGCACATAAATTACATTTTTTTTCATTAATCGCTCATAAAATATACCTTTAGGAAGTTTTATTTTTAATTCTTCATCTATACAAAGAAATTCTACTTGTTTATACCACCCTGCTATAGATGGGCAAAGATACTTCAATATATACAATATATTGTTCCAATATTTTTTTATGACATCTTTATTAGATTTTCTTTCAAAACCAGTGAATCTTATCTTCATCCTCATATCTTTAAAGTAATCGAGTTTATACATTAATTCTTCTTTAAATTTATCTAAGAGCTCATGGGAAATAATATCTTTAGATGTTAGATAGAAATAAACTATCTTGTCTTCTTTAAAATAAACTACTTTATTTATGTAAACTTCTTTAAGTTGCTTTCCTAGACCACTATTGTTAATTTCCAATTTATCTAAATATTCCTTAATACTTTCCATCTATATCCTCCCTTCTCAAAATTGTCTCTATATGTATTATTACCACTTTTTATCTATTTCTACCTGTTATTCACTTATATTTACTTAGAATTAATATTATAACATAAAAATTTTGTTAATATTGATTTTATACCTTGTAAATTATATACAAAAAGACTATAGATAATTTAAATAAATGAAAACTACCCATAGTCTGTATTTTTTTATTTATGTGTTACTTGTATTGAGGAACCTCAAAAACTAAACTGCTTCCTCCTCCATAAAGACCAATTAAATTTTCCATAATTCCAGAAATTCCATTAGCCCAATTCACATCAGTTGCATATTGATGCCATGTATAATCATAATTCCACTTCATCTTGTAGATAGTATTTTGATTATACTTAGAACTATTTATATAATTTTGAGATATCCACTTTGCAGAACCATCTATAGTAGCTTCTACACTAGTCCATCCATTAGAGTATGCTGCTTCTGCACCTGAAACATTAGCACTTTTATCTATTGCTCCTATTCCAAAAAAATTGTATACTTTAACTGGTTTACTAAGAGGTTGTCCCTTATAAGATGTTAGTGTCTGACCTTGAGCAAGTGTAGATTTACCATAGGCAGTTTCCCACATAGAATGTGATACTAAATATACAACATCTATATTATACTTCTTAGCGGCATTTATAAATGCTGCTCCTTGGTTTTTAAATATGCTAGAAGATAAACCATTAAGATACGAGTTTAAGCTCGATTCTGAAATACCTCCCTTATAGCTGTTAATCTTCAAAAACTGCATCATCCCTTTAGTAGTACTTGTAAAGTTTTTAGGATTTAAATAATATTCTATATCACTTGAACTTGCATTTACAAATGAACTTGTTCTTTGTGCTGAGAAAGTACTAAATTCAGGACTTGGAGTGCTTTTTCTATTCCCTGGAGCTATTACATTTCCTCCTGCTGCTGCTTTCTCAACTTGTTTACTTATATGAGATGCCAAAGTATAACTCAAAGACTTATAATCAATTTTAGCTCCACTTATACCAGACATACCATTTACTTGACCTGATGATGAAGAATTATTTGAGTTATTATTTGAATTATTGTTTGAGTTATTATTTGATGTATCTGTTGAAGTAGATAAATAATTACCTACCACAAAAGCTTCTTTACTATTAAAGCTAATTTTAGCCCATCCACTACTCTCTGACAATACAGTTACTTTACTTCCTTTGTAGACCTTTCCTAATTTGCTATATGTAGAACCTGGACCACTTCTTACATTTAATGAAGCTGTATTTACAACCTTATCAGTATTTTTTTTGTCATTACTTTGACCAGAATCATCTGAGCTACTTTGACCTACATCTGATAAGTACATACTAGATACATATGCATCTTTTCCATTATACTTTATTTTAGACCATCCATTACTTTCTGATATTACTTCTACTTTGCTTCCTTTTGGCAATTTACCTAACAAACCATAACTTGTATTTGGCCCACTTCTTACATTTAGTGAAGTTGTATTTACTTGTTTAGTTTTTGAGTTATTGGTTGAGTTTGAGACATCTCCTAAGTAAGAACTAGATACATATCCTAATCTTCCATCATATTTTATTTTAGACCATCCATTACTCTCTGATATTACTTCTACTTTTTGTCCTTTTTTTAGTACAGTTATGATTCTATAACTTGTACCTGCTCCATTTCTCATATTTAAACTATTTGAAGTAACTTGTTTTTCTTTATTTGTAGATGTTCTCAAAGAATCACCATTTGATTTTGCTATATATTTTGATGAAGCCCAACCTTCTTGTCCAGATTCAGCTTTTATTTTATACCATCCATCAGAAGAGTCTTTAATCAAAACCTTGTCATCTTTCTTAGCAACAAAGGCTATACTACTTTCGGCAGTTGGCTCATTTCTTACATTTAAATAATTTATAGTCACTATACCTACATCCCCATCAGCATGTGCATTTATCATACTTAAGGGTAATACAGCTAATGTTGCTAATGCTGCTTTTTTCTTCATGTACTTCCCCCGCCCTTCTTATACACTAAAACAATTTTAATATAATTATACGACAACTTGTGATTTTAGTAAATATTGTCTATTTACATTTTGTATACACTTTATTTATAATTCCTTTATTTTTCTTATCAAGTTATAGTTTTTTTAATAGGAAAATAGATTTTTTTATAATACTTATAATGTTGTTATATGTGAATGCGACATAAATTTATTTTTAAAAGAACAAATTGATTTTAAAAGCAATGAGTTCTAATAAAGTAACATAAACTCTCTAATATGTAGTACAATTTATATATAATAATTTGGAGGTGTAACTATGGATGCAAATAACTTAAAAGAATTGATATCTAATCATAACAATATAGTATTTTTTGGTGGGGCAGGTGTTTCAACTGAATCTAATATCCCAGACTTTAGAAGTTCTACAGGACTATTTAGCCAAAAACTCAATAAACAATTTACTGCTGAACAATTAGTTTCACATACTTTTTTTGTTAGATACCCAGAAGATTTTTTTGAATTTTATAAAGATAAATTAATATATCCTAATGCAAAACCAAACAATGCTCACATAGCTTTAGCAAAACTTGAAGAGATGGGCAAACTTAAAGCCATCATAACTCAAAACATTGATGGACTCCACCAAATGGCTGGAAGTAAAAATGTGCTAGAACTACATGGCTCTGTACACAGAAATTATTGTACTAAGTGTGGTAAGTTTTTTGATTTAGAAGCTATGTTAAACTTAGGTGGCAATATTCCTTACTGTGACAACTGTAATTCTATAGTAAAACCTGATGTAGTGCTTTATGAAGAAGCTCTCAACAATGATGTTATTACTAAAACAATCTCTGCTATAAGTAATGCTGATTTATTAATCATAGGGGGTACGTCATTAGCTGTATATCCAGCTGCAAGTTTTATAGATTATTATAAAGGCAAATACATCGCTCTTATTAATAAAGCAAATACAGTTTATGATAAGTCAGCTTCTCTTGTAATAAATAAACCTATTGGAGAAGTTTTATATGATGCTGTATTAAGACAAATGTAGATTTATTTCACTATTTTTATTCTATATATAAGTTTTTATGTTGAATTTAAAGTTTTTTTTTAGTATTATCTTTGTTATGATGTTTTAGTATAAATATGAATAACTTGAAAGGAGCTTTTTATGAAACTAAAAACTATATCTTTACCAGAGCTTAATAATTTAGACCCAACACTAGAATCTACATTTATCAAAATGGGTGAAGAGCAAGGTGAATTGGCTGAATGTATAGGTAAATTCAGAAATCTAAGTGGAGAAAATAATGACTTGGATGAAGTTGATATTATAAAGAAAACAGCTAAGGAGCTAATGGATGTGGCTCAGACATGTGTTACTATGATGTTTAAGCTAGAAGAACAATATGGTATTAATCTTGATGAAATACGCAAAGAACATATAAAAAAGTTAGAAAAAAGAGGCTACATAAAAAATATAGATAAGTAAAATTTATTACTTATCAATTATTGAAATAAATATTAAAGATGGTATCACAACATGGTTTTTTACTGACATTTAGAGTACCATCTTTTTTATTTATATTATTTTTAATATCTCCATAAAAAATTTAAATTCTTTAAGTAATATTACTTTTTATCATCAAGTTTTTATTACACTATTCATTTCTTCTTTCTTCATAAAGTTTACTGTATTCTTCCACAGCTTCATCCCATGCTTCTATATCAGTTATCCCCTTTTCAATAGCTAATAAATGAACTATCTCAGCTAATTTTGATGCTGATTCTATTATTCCCATTTGTTACACCCTTTCTATTGTCAAATACTTACAAAAAATGTTAATTAGTTCTAATATCTGTTATTATTATTTCCAAAAACTCTACTAAATAAAAATTTTTTTATTTTTTGACATGATTAGAATATATCTACAAAACAATAGAATGTTTTAATTATTAAAATTCTTATATAAAATCTAACTATTATTAAACTTTTTATATATTAAATTGAGAGGTACTGAATATATTTATATAGATATATATTAAATTTATTATAGGAGAGAATATTATATGTTTAAAATTTTCCTTTTTTCTAGTGAACAATTTGTAAGCCTCTTTATATTTGGATTATTTTTATACTATTGTCCAAAACTAACAAAAAATATTTTACCTTATAGCTATACAGTTGAAAAGATAATTTGTACATTAATGGTAATAGTTATGGCTTTAGAGCAATTCTTAATTATTTCTTCTGGTAATTATAGTACTCTAACTTCTTTGCCAATTGGAATTAATTATATCTGCATATACCTATGTATAGCTATACTTGCTTTTAAACAATATCATCTTTTTAACATCTTTTTTTCTTGGAGTTTGGTTTGTTCAGTTGGAGAACTCATTTTTTCTAAAAACTTGGGTTATGAATTTCCTAGCTTAATATATTTTATATTTGTCTTATCCAAGTGTCTCATAATTTACGCAAATATCTATATGGTCGATGTTAGAAAATTTAAAGTTAACAGATATGCACTTAGGGACAATTTAGCCATTTGTTTTATTTATTTTTCATTCATATTTTTATTAAATACATTTACCAATTCACAATACTATTATGGATTTTTAAGCCATAGCACAACAGCTATTTTTACATTCATTTTTGTTACTAGTATTATGTACATACCTGCTCTTTTATCTAATAGAAATACTTTTATACTTGAGAAAAAGAAAAAGAGCAAATAATTTATTTAAGTTAAAAAATAAAACCACATGAATAATTTTAAATCTAAATAATTATCCATGTGGTTTTATAAGTTATATTTTATGATTTTTATTTTATATCTCTGCTAAATAGTACAAAGTTCTAACAGGTTCTCCTGTTGCCCCCTTTGCTTTGTATCCAATTGATTTTGATGATGTACTTGTTCCAGCTATATCCATATGTATCCATGGAGTATCACCAACAAATTCACCAATAAAAGCTCCTGCTGTTATACATCCAGCATTTTTACCTCCTGTGTTTTTAAGGTCTGCTTCTTCTCCTTTTATCATATCTATAAATTCATCATAAATTGGCATCTTCCATACTCTTTCTCCTGATAAAGCAGATGCTTTTTCTAGCTCACAATAAAATTCATCATTATTTGTCACTACAGGAGTTGCAACATTTCCCAACAATGTTAAAGCTGCACCAGTTAGTGTAGCTACATCAACTACTTTTGTTACCTTTTCATTATTTATAATGTAATATATTGCATCAGCTAGAGTAAGTCTACCTTCTGCATCTGTATTTAAGACCTCAATAGTTTTCTTTGCCATCGAATTAATTATATCTCCAGGTTTATATGAACCTCCTGATAAAGCATTTTCACATGCAGCTACTACTGATATGACATTTCTCTTTAGCTTATTTTGAGATATAGCACACATAGCACCTATAACACTTGCAGCACCAGCCATATCTGTTTTCATATTTAGCATAGAAGCATTTGATTTCAAAGAATATCCACCTGTATCATAAGTCAATCCTTTACCTACTAAACCTAGTATATCTGTACTTTCTTTGTCCCCAAAATATCGCATTACTATAAATCTTGGCTTATTAATAGAGCCTCTTGAAACAGCAAAAAAAGCCTCCATTCCCAATGCCTTTATTTTTTCTTCTTCATAGACTTCAACATTAAACCCAAACTCTGCACCAAGTCTAACTGCTTCTATTGCTAATGTCTCTGGATAGATTGCATTTGATGGTTCATTGACTAGATTTCTAGCTATTATATTTGAGTTAGCTAATATCTTAGCTTTTTCAATTTGACACCCAATTTCTTTTTCAGTAAATATAATTATATTATCAATTTCTCTTTTTTCAAAGTCTTTGTTTTTTGTTTTATACTTATCAAACTTATAATCTCCAAGTAATATCCCTTCTGTAAAAGCACCAATTTCATCACTATTTAAATCAAGATTCAGTATATTAATGTCATTACTGTCGTATTCTATATTTTTCAACATATTTTTTAACTTCTTGCATAGGTTTCCAGCTATGATTCTAATTTTTTCTGTATTTAATAACTCTCTCTTACCAAAACCAACAAAACAAATATTTACTAAACTACCATTTTTAAGTAATGTTACAATGTCTATATTATTTTCTTTAGCTTTAAAATTTCTACCGATTGAATTTAATTCATCAAATGTTGTAGAAACCTCTTCACCATCAAACATAGCTACTACTGTTATAGCATTTCCCAAATCTTTTAATATCTCTTTAGAACACTTTATATTCATAATACACTCTCCTTTCTAAAACAACTGTTCTATTATAGTTTTAGTTTCTTCTAAAGAAGCAAATAATTTATATTTATTATCTATATCTAAACAATCCATTTTATCGCTTATTATAGATACAAATTTTAATATTTCATCATCTAATATCTTTTCTCCATTTTCAGTTATGCCATAAAATGTATTTCGTCTATCTCTACTATCTTCTTCTCTATATACATAATCTTGCTCAACTAATTTATTAAGTAGTATACACAAACTAGAAGTAGATACATGTAAATCTCTACTTAAATTTTTAAGCTCTATTTTATCATGTTTCCTTATTTTTACTAAAGCAAAAAATTGTCTTTCTGTAAGAATCTTACTTTTTTTGTATCTTTCATTATTAATAATTTTTATTAAATTATGAAAGTTATTCATACTTTCTAACAACAAAATAGATAACTCTTTATCGCTCATAACACTCACCTCAAAACTAATGATTTATAACTCCCTCTTATATCTCAAATACGTTTATATATCTATAACATAATACTACTTTTCTTTTTATAATTATACTATATATCAACTTTATTATCTATTTAAATTGTTTTAAACTAAAATATTACTAGATATAAACATTTAAAACACATAATAAAATAGTGGGATTTATACTACTAATCCCACTACCTTATTTAAAACTACATCCATATTTGTAAATATATTATCTTATTCTTGCATATTATTTTTATCTTGATTTTTATTACTTTGAGATATGTTCTGAATTTTCTCCAATATTCTAGGAGTTATAGATAATATATTATCTACAAGATTAATATTACTATCTAAACTCATTATTCTAGTCTCTCCACTTTCAACAACTACAAATGCTACTGGTTGCACAGATATAGCACCTGCACTACCTCCAGCAAAATTTGTATCTGCTTTTTCACTTTTCAATTCAATTTCTTTATCTTTCTCGTCATATCCTTTTGAGTATTCTCCTCCTCCTATACCAAATCCAATTGTAACTTTTGATATAGGTACAACTACTGTAGTATCTGTTTTTATAGGGTCTCCTATAATAGTATTTGCATCTATAGAACCTTTAATTGTTTCAAGAGTTGTTTCCATAAGACTTTGTATTGAACCTGTTGCTCTCATTACTATCACCTTCCTTATAATTTCCTTTATTCTTATTTATAATTTTATTAACCATTATTATAGTGTGAAATAAATCTTTTATTCTTGACCTTATATGTATCCTTATATTTCCCAAAACATAATCTTTTGTAAAATCTGGATTTACATTTAAATACATTTTTTCTGCATCAATCATATTAAATAAATTTCCATACAGTGTATTTATTAATACATACACAGAAGATGTTAAGCCGATATTTTCAGTTCCAAAATTAATATTTGAATAAAGTTCATGTATTTTTATCTTTTTTAATAGTCTATAAATACTTAAAAGGTCATCAGCTAATAATATACTCGAATCTATATTATTCTTCATCCCCTCTTTTTTATCATTATTTTTACTATTTTCAGCTGGATAAAGTTGTCTATTTATATTTATTAAATTAAACATGTATTTTATATTAAGCTTTAAACGAATATCTTTGTTGTTTATATCAGCTATTAATAAGATATTTATATGAGATATAAAAAATAATATAAATATACTTATTATAAAAATTATAGCTATTATTAAATATTTAAAATTAAATAATTCATTAAACTCCATGTTTATATTATCATCAAAAAATTACTATTTATACTTAATTATCCATATTTATTTCAATAGAATTCTAGTTTTATATTTAAACAAAAAACCACAATAACTTAGAGCATTTTAAATCTTTAAAAATTTAAAATTACAAACTAAATTATTGTGGTTTTTAATTTTAATACTATCAATATACATGTACAACATTTTATTCATTTGTCGCTACTTCTTGATAATTCTCTATAGGAGGCAACTCTTCAAGGCTTTCTATATTTAATAATTTTAAAAATTCATCAGTTGTTTTATAGATTATAGGTTTACCTATCTTATTAAGTCTACCAGCCTCTCTTATAAGTTCATTTTCAAATAAGGTTTGTATTACCTTATCACATTTTACTCCTCTTATATCTTCTATCTCCACTTTTGTTATCGGTTGTTTATAAGCAATTATAGTAAGAGTTTCTAGTGTAGCTTGACTCAGGCTTTTCTTTTTCTTTGGTTCAATAATCTTCTTTATATATTCTGCATAATCTTTATTTGTACACATTTGGTACTTATTTTCTAATTTAATTATCTGGATACCTCTATTTTTTTCTCTATATTCGTCAATAAGCGAATTTAACATAATCTCTATCTCTTTTGATGAAAGTTCTTTATTTATTATATAGTTTAATTCTTTTATACTTATTGGCTCTCCATATGCAAACATAACAGATTCTATAATATACTTTATATCTTCTCTTTTCATTTTAACACTCCGAACTTTTTCTTATTAGAATATCATCAAAAAATATATCCTGTACTACTACTATTTCTTTTTCTTTTATAAGCTCTAATATAGATAAAAAAGTAGCAATTATTTCATCATTTTCATAAGATTTTATGATATTTGTGAAAGTAACTTCAAGCTTCTCTTTTATAATATCTCTTATATATAATATTTTTTCTTCTACAGATATTATTTTCTTCCTTACTATTTTATCTAGTTTCTCATCATTAGAATTTTCAATTTGTGATGTTTTAACTTTAAATATGTAGGGAAGTATATTTTTTATTGCTTCTATTGATATATCTTCTAAGTCTACATTGTCATCAATAATTATTTCTTCTTTATTTCTATAAAATCTCTCATTGGCATAAGTTACATTTTCTTTTATATCTTGTGATGCCATCTTGAATTTTCTATATTCTTCTAACTTCTCCATAAGTTCTATTCTTGGGTCTTCTTCTTCATCCTTTTGTTTATAAAGTAGATATTTGGATTTTATCTCTAGGAGTTTTGATGCCATAGTTATAAATTCACTAGTTATCTCTAAGTCCATTTTATCTAACAACTTCAGATAATTTAAATACTGCTTAGTTATATCTATTATAGATATATCCTTTATGTCTATTTTATGTTTTGTTATTAAATCATATAGTAAATCTAATGGACCCTCATAGACTTGCAATTGTATATTATATTTCATATCAATCCCTCTTTAATCTATTTATTGTATTAAACAAATAAATATACTATTTTTAGTAATACGGCATATATTGGTGTTAATATTATACTATATATACCAGTAAATAAAGCAATTAATAAAATTATATAACTCATACTTTCAAACTTGTACACATATTCATTCCATTTATATGGTACAAATGTAGATATAACACCCCATCCATCAAGTGGTGGTATTGGAAGTAAATTAAAAGCTGCAAATCCAATACTATATAAAAACACATATTCAGCTATTGTGTTTATCGCATACATATGCACATATTTATTGATAATCACACAAATTATGGCAGTCAAAAGATTACAAAAAACACCTGCAAGTGAAACTATCAGATTTCCTATTTTGTAGTTTTTAAAGTTATTTGGATTTACTGGTACTGGTTTTGCCCATCCTATTCTAAGAATAAACATAGCCAAAAGACCAATTGGGTCAACATGTCTTACAGGATTTAATGTCATTCTACCATAAGATTTAGCTGTATCATCTCCTAATAAGTGAGCTGAATAAGCATGGCCAAACTCATGTATTGATATTGCCATAGCTATACCAACTAAACTTGCTACTATTTCTCCTATATTCATACTTAACATTAATGTACATCTCCTAAATTAAATTTTTAATACCATTATAACAATTAAATAACTTATAAGCAAAATTATTTTATATTATAATGATTTTAACATATAGGCATAAAATTAAAATTCACTTTTTATTTTATAACTTTTATTATTATATCATATTCATTCTGAAAATATAATAATTACACCTGTTGTAAATATAATATTATATTGACATGAATTGACATTATTGTTACTTTACTTGTATATTACAAATGAAAGGAGTAATAAAATGAACAATATTGCAGAAAAAAATGAACTTAAATTTAGATATGCAGTTGAAACAGATACACCTCTTATATTAAATTTCATAAAAGAACTTGCTTCTTATGAGAATCTATTAGATGAAGTTGTTGCTACAGAAGAAATACTCCACGAATGGCTATTTGTAAAGAAAAAAGCTGAGGTTCTTATTGGTGAATATAATAATAAAGCTATAGGTTTTGCCTTGTTTTTTCATAATTTTTCGACTTTTCTTGGTCGTGCAGGAATTTATTTAGAAGACTTATATGTCAAGCAAGAATTTCGTGGCAAAGGATATGGCAAAGCATTTCTAAAAAAACTAGCAAGTGTTGCTATAGAACGTGGATGTGGTCGTTTGGAATGGTGGTGTCTAGACTTAAATAAACCAAGTATAGATTTTTATCTATCAATGGGCGCAGAACCAATGAAAGATTGGACAGTATATAGAATTGATGGAGATACTCTCGATAGTTTAGCAAAATAAATTACATATAAATAAAAATAGCAGCTAATAGATAAAGTTGCTATTTTTTTATTCATATTTAGATTTTAGTCAATATCATACAAGAAGTACAAAAAAATATATGTTACACTCTATATAACGTGAAAGGAGGTTGCTTAAGTGAAACAAGAAGAACGCACAGTATGTTTTGATAAGGAATTGAAAATCGAAGCATATAGATTTAAAGGTATAATGCAAAAGTTCCCAAACCATTTTCATGAGCATTATGTAATTGGTTTTATAGAAAAAGGTCAAAGATATTTATCTTGTAAAAATAAAGAATATACCACAAGTACTGGGGATTTATTACTTTTTAACCCTTTTGATAGTCATACTTGTGAACAGATAGATAATAAAGTACTTGATTACAGATGTATAAATATTAAACCAGAAATAATGAAGAAAACTGTATTTGAAATTACAGGAGAAAATTATTTGCCTAAGTTTAATCAATCTGTGATATTTCGTAGTGAACTAGTACCTCTACTACAAGAATTGCATCATATAATCATGGAAGAAGAATTAGATTTCAAAAAAGAAGAACTTTTCTTCTTTCTAATTGAACAATTAATTGAAGAATATACAGAACCAAATTTACAGTTTAACTTGGAAAAAACAAGTGTAGAAATACAAGCGGTATGTGACTATCTAGAAGATAATTATTCTGAACATATATTACTTGATGAATTAAGTACTATATCAGGGATGAATAAGTACTCATTACTTCGCAACTTTACAAAATTAAAAGGTATTACACCATATAGGTACTTAGAAAATATACGAGTAAATAAGGCTAAGAGACTTTTAGAAAAAGGTGTAGAACCTATAGATGCTGCCATACAGACAGGCTTTGTAGACCAAAGTCACTTTACAAATTTCTTTAAGAATTTTATTGGTCTTACACCAAAGCAATATCAAAACATATTTATAAACAATGAGAAAAACAACTTTAAATAAAAAGGAGAAATAAAAATGGAAACTAAAAATTCAAAATGTGTTATGGTAATAGATGAAACTTTACCAATGGGAATCATATCAAATACTGCTGCTATAATGGGAATTACACTAGGAAAATTTGCACCTGAGACTGTTGGTTCAGATGTGATTGATAAAACAGGAAATATGCACTTAGGAATAGTTGAGCTTCCTGTTCCTATATTAAAAGGAAACAAAGAACTTATAAAAGATTTACGAAAAAAACTATATAGTACTGAATTTGAAGAATTAACTGTTGTGGATTTTTCAGATGTTGCACAAAGTTGTAATGTTTATGATGAGTTTGTTCAAAGAATTGCTAATGTACCAGAAGATAATCTACAATATTTTGGCATAGCAATCTATGGTAACAAAAAGAAAGTGAATAAACTTACTGGTAGTATGCCTCTACTTAGATAAATATTAAGTGGTCATATATAATATAAATATAAAATAATATTCTAAGTTTTATATATTTATCTAGTTCTCTATAAAAAACATAAAATTATGAAATCCTTCTATAAAAATAAATAAAAATACCCCTATAGTAAATATTTCTATATGGGTATTTTTTATGTGGATTATAATTGCATATCATTTGACAATTATTTATATCATATTATCAATTATTCTTTGAAGCATTTGTAGATAACTTGCCTTATTTATATCTTTAGTGTTTATCAATTCTACTTCGCCTATTACTTTTTTATCTTTACATATCTTTATCTTTCCTAAAACAGTTCCTTTTTTAATTGGCATTTTAGGATTTTTTACTATTTCAATTTTCTTATCAAATTCTTTAGAGCTTCCTTTTTTAATAAGAGCGTTTAAATCTTCCTTAGCAACTAGCTTAACTTTGTTTTCATCAGCCTTATCCAATGTAAGTGTTGCTACATTATCTCCCTTACTACATAACTTAACACTTTCATAGTTAGCAAATCCATAGTTTAAAAGACTAGACGCATCATTAAATCTTTCTGGAGAAGTCTCTGCTCCCAAAGTTGCTGCAACTAGATGAGTATTACCTCTCTTTGCAGCAGCTGATAAACAGTATTTCGCTTCTTGAGTAAATCCAGTTTTAACACCAGTTGCTCCTTGATAATGCTTTATAAGTTTGTTAGTATTTGCAAGACCTACTGTAACTTGTTTCTTCCCTACCACAACTTTATCCATCCAAGTAGTTAAGTATTTACTTATCATTTCATGTTTTAACAATTCTCTAGACATTAAAGCTATATCATGAGCAGATGTATAATGGTTTGCAACTGGAAGTCCATTTGTATTTGCAAAATGAGTATCATTCATATTTAACTCTTTTGCTTTAGCATTCATTCTATCAACAAATCCTTCAACACTTCCAGCTAAATGTTCAGCCATAGCAACACAGGCATCATTTGCAGAAGCAACAGCTATACCTTTTAATAGTGTATCAACCTTTTGAGTTTCTCCTGGCTCTAGGAATATTTGACTACCACCCATACTAGATGCAGTTTCACTTACTTGAACTTCATCATCAAGCTTAATCTTGCCTGAATCTAAAGATTCTACTATAAGTAGCATGGTCATTACCTTTGTTACACTGGCAGGAGGAAGCTTTTTATGAGCATCCTTTTCATATAAAATTTGTCCACTACCAACATCCATCAAAATTGCTGATTTTGAAGATATATTTAGTTGGTTGGCATCAGCATTTTCCTTATTATTTGCAAAAGAAAAGCTTAAAGGAGTAAGCGCAAGTAATATAGCCAAAGCAGTACTAGCTAATTTTTTCATCGATGTCACCTCTTAAAGTTTATTTAAACTTATTTTCTCACATTTAACTTTTTTTATTCTAAATGCCTAGATATACCTTGACCTAAATTTTTTTTCTTCTCAAGCTTTTTAAAATAACCTTCTAAAACTCCTTTATTCGATGCATTTTCTATTATTTCAAAAGCATCTTCATAATTCATTCCATATTCTCCTGCTATTTCCATCTTAGTTTGTTTTAAAGCTTTTATAGCATTTTGTTTTGATATATTATCCATAAGAATCCTCCTATTAGTAAAATTTATATATAATTAGTTTTTACTAATAAAAGATTGTTATAATTGGTATTTTATGTAATACACATATTTTTCAATATCACAAATTAAAAAGACCTCTTGCAATTCTTAAAATAACATCAATTGGATTTTTGATATTATTTTAAAAATTACAAGAGGTCTAATTTTCGATTTTATAGTTTTTTATATTACACTTCCATTATTATAGGAAGTATCATTGGATTTCGTTTAGTTTTTTGATATAAATATTCTTTTAGGTTTTCTTTAATATTATTCTTTAAATAAGCCCATTCTTTAATATTTTTCTCTTCACATTCATTTAGGACATTCTTAATTATGTCTTTTGCTCCATCCATTAAATCTTCTGACTCTCTTACATATACAAAGCCTCTAGAAATTATATCTGGACCTGCTAAAACTTTACCTTCATCCTTAGAAATAGTTACTACAACTATCATAAGACCATCTTCTGATAAATGCTTTCTATCTCTTAATACTATATTACCTACATCACCTACACCTAATCCATCTACTAATATGTTTCCTGTTTGTATACGATTTGCTACTTTAGCAGAGTTCTTATCTAATTCTAAAACATCTCCTGTTTGCATGACAAAAATATTTTCTTTGTCCATACCAAGTTGTTCAGCTATCTCAGCATGTCTTTTTAACATTCTATATTCACCATGAGCTGGCATAAAAAACTTAGGTCTAACTAATGCATGTATAAGCTTTAATTCTTCTTGACAGGCATGTCCAGAAACATGTATATCAGCTATGTCACTGTAAACTACTTCTGCTCCCTTTTCAAATAAGAAATTGATTACTCTTGATATTAATTTTTCATTTCCTGGTATTGGATGAGCAGATATTATAACTAAATCGCCACTCTTTATTTCTACTTTTTTGTGCTCTGAAAAAGCCATTCTAGCAAGAGCTGACATAGGTTCACCTTGTGAACCAGTTGTTATTATAACTAACTCACTATCTTCATATTTGCATATATCATTTAAATCTATAAGCATATCATCAGAAATATCTAAATATCCTAATTCTTTTGCAACTCCAACTACATTTACCATTGAGCGACCTGATATAGCAACTTTTCTATTGAACTTTTCAGCTGTATTTATTATTTGTTGTAATCTGTGTATGTTGGATGCAAACGTAGCAACTATAATTCTTCTGCCATTACCTTTTGCAAATAATTCATCAAGACCTACTCCAACAGTCTTTTCAGACATAGTAAACCCTGGTTTTTCTGCATTAGTACTATCAGCCAGCATTAAAAGAACTCCTTTTTTGCTTAACTCACAGATTCTATGCATATCCATAACATCACCATCAATAGGAGTCAAATCAATCTTAAAGTCTCCTGTGTGGTATATTATACCCTGGTCTGTGTGTACTGCAATAGAGTAAGCATCTGGTATACTATGATTATTTTTCAAAAACTCTACTTCCATGTTATCAAGTTTTATAACTTGTCTTGGAGTTATGACATTTAACTTAACATTATTCATCTTATGCTCTTTAAGTTTCACTTGTATAAGACCTATACTAAGTCTTGCTCCATACACAGGTACATTTATCTTCTTTAGTATATATGGAAGAGCCCCTATATGGTCTTCATGTCCATGTGTAATAAATATACCCTTTATCTTATCCCTATTTTTGACTAAATAAGTTATATCTGGTATAACTATATCTACTCCTAACATTTCATCTTCTGGAAAACTAAGTCCAGCATCTATAACAATTATTTCATCTTTATACTCAACAACAGTCATATTTTTCCCAACTTCGTTAAGTCCACCTAAGGCCATTACCTTTATCTTATTGGTGTTCTTTTTGAACAATTGCATCATCTCCTTCTGTCTATTTAATTTTTTAACACGTTCTACAATTCTAAATAATATCAAATCACGCACTCGCTACCAGTTATTCTTATTGTACCATAATTCGTATCATATTTTAAGCTATATTTAAAATACATTTAACGTATTATTTTGACAAACCTATTTTATTTTGATATCCTCTAAATATTATATGATTTAATATCGGATATTTTAGGGGGATTTATGCGTGGTAAAACTCATTGTGCAATAGGAATCTTAACAGCTATCCAAACGTCTTTAATATTTAAAATTCCTATATCTTTAGTTGACATTTTAGTTTCAGCTACTTTTGCAGTACTACCCGATTTGGATAAATCTAATTCTATGGTTTCAAATTTCATTCTAAAAAACAATATATCCAAATACATATATAGAATTTTTATATATGCTGTTAATATTATTATTTTCTTTATTTCAATAAATATAAATGATAATTTTTATTTAAGTGCAATAATTACATTTATTGCAATTATAATTATTGAAGCAAAATTAACCCACACGCTTCTTAGAAAAATCTTTCTATCATTAATATTTATACTATTAGCTATATGCTTATACATCATAGAAGTTGAAATATATTTTACAATTTTTTGTCTAATGTTGTCAATTTTTCCCTGGTTGAAGCACAGAAGTTTTTCTCATAGTATATTTGCAACTATAATAATATATTTTTTACTAAAACAGATAGAATTAATCACTAGTATTAATAATTTATCTTTTTATGGGACACTTGGTTATGCAAGCCACATGTTTTTAGGAGATTTATTTACAAAACAAGGAATACCAATTTTTTATCCGTTAAGTGAGAAAAAAATTTCTTTAGGTTTTTTAACGGTTGGAGGTCCATTTAGTAATTTTATAGAAAAATCATTTATTTTCATACTTATAGGGTTTATTGTATTTTCAATATTAAAATTATAAACACTTCAAAACCTATGTATTTGTATATCATAACCGATTCATAATAAAAAATGGAAGAATAGCATAGAATATAAAAGTTCTATACTATTCTTCCATTGACATTAAGCAATAGAAGGTTATTCTTCTGAGTCGCTTATTCCATTACACTCATCACATAGTCCATAAAATTTAACATCATGATCAAGTATTTTAAATTTGTACAATGATTGTATCTCTTTTTCTATATTGTCTAAAAGGTCTTCTTTAACTTCCATTATTTTTCCACAATTTTTACAAATAAGATGATGATGATTATGACAGTCTTCTTTATGTAGACTAATCTCATATCTTATACATCCATCGTCTAAGTTTAGTTTTGATATTAATCCTATTTCATCCAACAACTGCATTGTTCTATATACAGTAGCTAAACCTATTTCAGGACAGTCAACCCTAACCAAATCATAGATTTCTTCACTACTTAGATGTGAATGGTCATGTTTAAGCAATATTTCAACTATTGCTCTTCTTTGTGGCGTAATCTTAAAACCAGTTTCTTTTAACTTGTCTTTTAATAAATCCATTGTGTTTGCCATAACATCACCCTTACTATTTTCAATTGATAATCTTTATTAAATAATATTGTAATTGATAATTCATTTTTTGTCAAGACATTTGAAAAAATTTAATTTATTCTCACAATATAAATATATACCCATAAAAGATATATTATTCACCAAAATCTATAAATTTTTTAATATTTTTAATAAAAAATAAAAAAACAGATATATACTATAAATGCTTTTTATAATTAATACGTCTTAATTAAAGCAAAAATAATAAATACCTGAATTTTTATATACAAACTTAATTCTTTATCTAGTTAAGTCCATTTGAATCATCTTCGTCGTAATTTAAACCTTCTTCTTCCATTATAGCTGTATATACAGCTACAACAGTTTCATACTCTTCATCACTTTCTAAAGGTATTAAGATTTCACCTTCTTCATCTTCATCGATTCTAAAGATTAAAGCTTCTTCAGCCTCTTCATCATCTAAAGGCATTAATATTGCATACTCTTTTCCTTCTGCTTCTAATGTTAATATTATTTCAAATTGGCTTTCAACGCCATTTTCGTCTATTAAATTTATTATATTTTCTTCCATAATGTCATTCACCTCAAATTTATTTTTATTTTTATTATTTATATTATATATCATAAGTATTCAATTTTATAGCTCTTTTATGAATTTATTTTAAAATCTAAATATCCTTGTAAAATTATTACTGCTGCTAACATATCTATAACCTTTTTTCTCTTTTGTCTACTTACATCTGCCTCTAATAAAGACCTCTCTGCTGCTACTGTAGAAAGTCTCTCATCCCAAAAATCTACATCAAGACCTGTTTCTTCTTTTAATAACTCACAAAACTTGATTACTTTTTCTCCTTGTGGACCTAAAGTTCCATTCATATTTTTTGGCAATCCTGATACAATTTTATTTACTTGTTTTTCTTTTATTAATGCTTTTATTTCTTCAATATCTTTTTTCTTGCCAACTCTTCTTATTGTTTTTACACCTTGTGCAGTTAATCCCATTAAATCACTCACAGCAACTCCAATAGTTTTATCACCAACATCAAGCCCCATTATTCTTCCGTCTAACATAATTCCTCCTTTGTTTATTTATATTCTACAAGTTAAATACATATTATCAATCATAAAAATTGCAATATGATTTTTTGATGTAAACTATTCAGTTTACATTAGTAATCATATTGCATTTTCTATTTAAATAGTATATAAACAGTAAAAAATTCTTTAGTTATTTTTTTCAAATATTATCATATTTATACTTATTATTATAAGTGGTATAAGTATATATATAGATGCTGTAGATGCAGCAACTATACCAGAATCGTTAACTAAAAGAGTAATTATACAACCAACCATAGATGCAATAAAACCTTTAAATAAAATTGGGAAGTTGTTCATTATCTTCCTAAAGTGTCTAGATGGCTTGAATATAAGTACTGCAATTACTCCAATTCCTACAAGTAAAATATTTACCCATACACTTGTCTGTGCTAATTGCATATTCATTTGAATCTTTCTTCCAAATGTCTGTAATATCTCTCCTGGCCCATTTAGGAAAATTCTCTGTACAAACATGCCTAAATGAGATTCACTACCTGAAACTATATCTAAAGCTGCAAATGCACAAACAACAACCACAGCTGATACAGCCAGTAATATGACTTTCTTAAAATCTAATTTAATATCATATATAAGCATTATAAACAATAAATATGCTACACATTCTGATATAGCTCCACCAACATTTGCGCCCATTGAAGGATATGCACTAGTTATAAGTATTATTAATGAAAAAATTACAACAAGTAACTTAGATACCTTCTTGTAATGTAATAATACTGCTAGACCAAATATTGCACTTGCAATAGTTACACCTTCATATTCATTTCCTACACCATAGTATCTAGCTCCAATAACAGCATCATAACTCATTATGTTATTTTGCATTAAGTATGTTCCAAATACAGAATCTATAACTATGACCAAAATAGTAAGAGCTGCGAAAAATCCCATGTGTTTTATATCATTGTCTTTAAATAATTTTCTACCCAGTAAGTATAATATTAATGTTGTAGCAAATATCCCTAAAGATATTGAAAGTGGAGTTTTAAAATTCATCAAAGGAGCTAACATAAATGACAATGGCATTATTATACCCAATTTTATAAACTCTTTAAGTACTTTGAATACACGCTCTTTATGTGGCATGTAATTTCTAAAGAAAACTGCAAACATTGCAATTACCCAAGAAGCAGATATCACTCCTACAAATCCATTTATAATACTTGACCTTATTGAAGATATAGATACTATTCTTTCATAAAGTGATTTAAGATAACTGGCATTGTCTTCTTTGTTTACCAAAGTGTAACTTCTACCTACCATCTCTTTATTTTTAAGACTAAATTCATTTAGTATATCTACACCAACATCTAGATTTGCGACAATCCCTGCTTTTCTTGTTGTTGCAGATTCCAATAGACCTTTCCCTTCCCCACTAAATTTTATTATTGGAGAAAGTCTTCTTTTATTTTTATAATCTAAATCACTTGGAAAAGCACTTGATATATAAACAGTGTCATTTTCTCCAACCATAGAAAATACTTGCTCAAGATACTTATTTATATTTTTTACAATGTTTTTCTTCATTGTAGCATAAGTATTATCATTTAGATTCAATCTATACATATCTAATCTGTATGTATCTCCAAGTTCCACAAATATAGCATCACTATTATTATAAGATTTTTTAGTCTCATCTAATAACTTATTATAGTCTGTAGACATTCCAAATGGCATTTTTGAATCTTTTTTATTAATATCATCAATATTACCTGAATCAATTCTTCCATATTGGTCCATCGCAACTAAACATAGATTTCTATTTTTAATTACTTGATTATTTTCAATAATATCAGAATTTCCAATCACAGATGTCTTTAAGCCATTTTCTGACAAAGTTTTTCCTAATGAACCTAAGCTTGCTCCATATTCTCCATACTCAAGATTTTCGTTTATGGATTTATTAATACTTAAATCATTTATTTCTTTAGCTTTTTGACCTGTTGCAATTTCAAAAACTTTAGCAGTATCTTGGTCTACTTTTTGAAAATTGATATAGTCTTCATCAGTTACACTAGCTCTTGTTCCTGCACCCATACTTGCATAAGACCTTCTATCATCAGTACCTTGATCCCCTCTTATATTCATGAGAGCTATATAACCTCTCTTTTCTAGCTCGTTTTTTAAGATTGGAATATTCATCATACTTCCAAGATTAGTCCTATTCATATCAATAAATATAACCTTGCCTTTTTTTTCAGCAAAACTATAGCTGGCAGTCGATACAAAAATCATAATGACTACTGCAAACAATGACATAATCTTTTTTCTCATTTATTTGACCTACTTTCTATTCAGATAGTGCGTGATTACTTCTTCAAGTATCTCATCTCTTTCAAATTTTTTAATTATAGCTCTTGCATTTTTGTGACTAGTTATATAGCTAGAATCACCAGAAAGGAGATACCCTATAATTTGATTTATAGGGTTATATCCTTTTTCAACTAGTGCTTTATATACAAAATCAATAGTGTCTCCTACACTCATTCTATCTTCTGGTATTCCTTCAAATTTCATAGTGTAGTCTAAATCTTTTTCCAAATTAAAAACCTCCTTAAGTGAATGTTATTTAACTTGTGTCTTAACAACCTCACTTGCATAGCTTAAAGCTTGGTCAACCTTAGATACATCACTAGCTCCTGCTTGTGCCATATTAGGTCTTCCTCCTCCTTTTCCTCCAGCTATTTTTGCAACTTCTCTAACAATATTACCTGAATGTATTCCTTTGTCTAATACATCTTTAGTTGCAGTAACCACAAAGTTAACTTTATCATCTACTACATTTGCTAGTACCACTACACCAGAACCAAGCTTATCTCTTAGATTATCTGCTGTTTCTCTTAGTGTATCCATATCCATACCTTCAAATTTATTAGTTATTAAATTAACTCCATTTACTTCAACCTTAGAATCAAAAATAGAATCAGCTGATTGTAAACTCATCTTAGCTTTCATATCATGCAATTCTTTAGATAAATTTTTATTTTCTTCTAATAAAGAGCTTATTCTTTGAATTAAATTATCTTCCTTAGATTTTAATGTTACACAAACTTCAGAAATAATTCCGTCTCTTTCATTTAGATATTCATAAACAGCTTTTCCTGTTATTGCTTCTATCCTTCTTATACCTGCTGCTACCCCACCTTCAGATAATATTTTGAACATTCCTACTTGAGAAGTATTTGTCAAGTGAGTTCCTCCACAAAGTTCTGTAGAATACTCTCCCATAGAGACTACTCTTACCTCATCACCATATTTTTCACCAAATAGTGCTGTAGCTCCTTTTTCCTTAGCTTCTTTTATATTCATAATATCACATTTTATGTCTAAAGATGATAAAATAACATTATTTACTTTTTCTTCTATTACTTTTAATTCTTCATTTGATATAGCTTCAAAGTGAGTAATATCAAATCTAAGCCTTTCTGGTGTAACTAGAGAACCAGCCTGATTAACATGGTCTCCCAATACTTCTTTTAATGCCTTATGAAGTAAATGTGTAGCACTGTGATTTCTTGCAGCTGCCATTCTAATTTCTCCATCTACTAGTGTCTTCACTTTATCTCCATTGCTGATTTTTCCTGATTTTATTATACCTATATGTTTTATACTATTATTAGCTCCTTTTTTAGTATTTAGTACTTCTACAACTAGGTTTTCATTAGTTATTAATCCACAATCTCCAACTTGTCCTCCACCCTCAGGATAGAAAGTAGTATTGTCTAGTACTATAGATACCTTATCTCCTTCTTCTGCACTTTGAACTAATTCATCATCTTTAACTATAGCTTCAATAGTTCCTTCACCATATATTTCACTATATCCATTAAATATACTGTCAACTGTAGATTCTAATTTTGATAGAGGGTCTTCCTTCCAGCTTTCTCCATCCATATTTCCTCTAGCATTTCTAGCTCTTTCTTTTTGTTTTTCCATTTCTTCATTAAAAGCTTCTTCATCTACAGATAAATGTTCTTCTTCTAAAATTTCTTTAGTCAAGTCTATAGGGAAGCCATAAGTATCATATAATTTAAAAGCTTCTTGACCACTTAAAACAGTTTTTCCTTCATTTTTTAATACTTCTATATAAGAGTTTAATATTTCTGTTCCTTGGTCTATAGTTTCATTGAATTTTTCTTCTTCTATTCCAACTACTTTTTTAATATAGCTTTCTTTTTCAACTAAAACTGGATATGCTTTATCATTTACTTTTATAACTTCATCTATTAGTTTTTGTAAAAATAATTCTTTTACACCTAATAATTTACCATGACGAGCAGCACGTCTAAGAAGTCTTCTAAGGACATATCCTCTTCCTTCATTTGATGGAAGTACTCCATCACTAACTAAAAATGTTACAGCTCTTATATGGTCAGTTATTATTCTTAGTGATATATCATTTTTTGGATTCTCTCCATATTTTACTCCTGTTAATTTCTCAACAGCTTCTAATATAGACTTAATTGTATCTACTTCAAAGATAGTATCAACACCTTGCATGATACATCCCATTCTTTCAAGACCCATACCTGTATCTATATTTTTACTTTCTAATAAGCTATAGTTTCCTTCTTCATCTCTATCAAATTGAGTAAATACATGGTTCCAGAATTCCAAATAACGGTCGCAATCACACCCTGGTTTACAATCTGGATTATCACATCCATACTCTTCTCCTCTATCAAAATAAATTTCTGAACAAGGACCACAAGGACCTGTACCTATTTCCCAGAAGTTATCATCTTTACCAAGCTTAACCATTCTTTCTTCTGGAAAATTCATTTCTTTTGCCCATATATCATAAGAATCATCATCTTCCTCATATACAGTTACCCATATCTTATCCTCTGGTATATTTAACCATTCTGTAACAAATTCCCATCCCCATTTGATTGACTCTCTTTTAAAGTAATCTCCAAATGAGAAGTTACCCATCATTTCAAAGAATGTAGCATGTCTTGCAGTTATACCTACATTTTCTATGTCTCCAGTTCTTATACATTTTTGAGATGTACACATTCTTACATTTGGAGGTACTTCTACACCTGAAAAATAGTTTTTCAAAGGTGCCATACCTGAATTTATAAGTAATAAACTCTTATCATTGTTTGGTACTAAAGAATAACTATTTGCTACATAATGACCTTTTGACTCAAAAAACTCTAAAAACTTACTTCTTATTTCGTTTAATCCCATCTTTTCCATATTATGTTCCTCCTAATAAATTTTATTTTTTCGTTTAAATAAAAAACCTCGTCCCTATAAATAAATTTATAGGGGCGAGGACAATCGCGGTACCACCCTAATTATCATAAAAACTATGATATCTTCGGAAAACCTTAGCTATAACGTAACTACCGTCAATCTCTACTTTTATCTTCTTTACATAAGATAAATTTTTCAAGATTGCTACTAAAAGGCTGCTTCAAATATTATATTCTAAGGGCTTCCAGCATTTTCCCTCTCTCTGTAAGACATCAAATATTTTACTATTCCTTATCACTGTATTTGCTTTTTAATTAATATACTAATTATATTACTAAATTTTACAAAATTAATCAATACTATATTTTCATATATAATAATTTTATTTTATAAACTTTATTCCACTTTAATATACTTTTTTATTTATTTTTTTAATTTTTTAGACGTTTTTATAAACTTTTCTCGATTATTCCGCCACCTACTACAATATCTCCATCATACATTACCACAGATTGACCTTTAGTAATAGCCCTTTGAGATTCATCAAAAACTATTTTAATAGTATCTTCTCCTACTTTATGAATAGTTGCTGGTGATGGTTTTGCTGAATATCTTATTTTTGCTTGAACTCTTAATGGTTCTTCTAATTTATCTATTGATATAAAGTTAACATTTTTTGCAATAAGTTCTTTTTTGAACAATTCTTCATTGTCTCCAAGAACTATAGTATTATTTATTGGATTTATATCTATTACAAACATTGGCTTTCCAAAAGTAATTCCAAGTCCTTTTCTTTGACCTATTGTATAATATAGTATACCCTTGTGTTTTCCAAGTATATTTCCTTTAGTATCTACAAAAAAACCTTCTTCAATACGTTTTTTAGAATGTTTTTTTACATAATTTGCATAGTCATTATCTTTTACAAAGCAAATTTCTTGACTATCAGGCTTATTATGAACTGCCATGCCCATTTCTTTAGCAATTTCTCTTACCCTATCTTTTTCATAATCACCTATTGGCAATAAAGTATGTTCTAGTTGTTCCTGTGTAAGATTATAAAGTGCATAAGTTTGGTCTTTTTTATCTGTAACAGATTTTTTTAGCAAATATCTTCCTGTACTTTCATCCTTTTCTATCTTTGCATAGTGACCTGTAGCTACATAATCACAACCTATTTGTCTAGCTTTTTTATAAAAATCATCAAATTTTATATGTTTATTACAAGCTATACAAGGATTAGGAGTTTTTCCTTCTAAATATTCATCTATAAAATAATCTATTACTTTTTCTTTAAATACTTCTCTAAAATTTAGAACATAAAATGGTATACCTATTTTATTTGCTACTCTTCTAGCATCTTCAACTGCTGATAAAGAGCAACAACCACCTTCATTTTCAACATCGTCATCATCTTGCCACAATTTCATAGTAACACCAATGACATCATACCCTTGTTGTTTTAAAAGATATGCAGCTACAGAGCTATCCACTCCTCCACTCATACCTATCATTACTTTTTTATTCATAAACAAATTTCACCTCATCTTTTGCATTACTTATTATTATACCATATAGAGCAAGCATTGTATTTATTTAAAATATAGCTTACTCTATTTTCTAAAAAAAATAATATTATTAAGTAATTTTAGAAGATTTAAGGTTAATCTTTTATTTACTAATTATTGACTACCTTTACTGATGCAGTTGTTTCTGTTATTACTTTATTTGAATTATTGACATCAACTAGTTGTATTTTTACTTTATAAGTACCTTCTGTATTTCCAACTAGATAAACTGATGTTGTTGCATCTTGCAATGAGAATCCTGCCATTGGTCCCCATCCTGTTTTTACTATGTTAAACCAATTTTTATTGCTATCTTGGGCAATTAATTGTATTCCCTCTAAGCTATCTGAACCATCTACCTCTTTTATTTGTACTCTTACATTCTGATAATTATTTTTACCTTTTTTTAGTGCAATATCTACTGATGCTCTATCTTCTATATTTTCAAATTTAGGTATACTACCATCTTGATTTTCATCTATCTTATTTTCTTTTGTTATATTATTAAGTTCACTCATAGTTATAGAAGCTTTACCCCAAGTAACAGTTTTTGAACCTTGTAATATTGTGCAATCTCCAAATCCATTAACAATTACTTTATCTTTATCATAATTATCTGTTTGTATTGGAGTATATTCACTTATATTACAATTATCTGTTAAAGTTAAGTTTGCATTAGTTTCACTTACAACACCATCTGCTTTTACATATTCTATATTTACTCCATACCATCCATTTCCACTTGTTTCAAGATTTGAAGCTGTAACTGATGACCCATTTACTATTAGACCTGCTCCCTTATTATTATTCAAAGTTACATTATTTAATTTAATATTTTGTGACAAATAAATATGCATTCCTGATTTATTTAACCTATCAGAATCTAAACCTGTTACTTTTAGATTATTTATTTCTACATTATCTATTCTATCTAATGTCACTATATTTTCATATCCTGGTATAGTGTCAGTAAATTCTACAGATTTCATTAACTCAGCATTATTAATACCATTTATAATTATTTTTTTATGTATAACAACTGGCTTTTTAATATTTATTTGTCCATCTATTTGCCAGATTTGACCATCTTCTTGTAAATCGAGAGCTTTTTCTAATGTATCAGCATCAGTAATTTTTATCGTTTCAATTTTAACAGGTTCAGCCACTTTTACTATAATACTTGGTAGTGATACTCCTTCTGATAATTTATATCCACTTGATAAATTGGCATTGAATATATATATTCCTGGTGTTGTAGAACTGTACTCTGGTATACTTTTCCATGTTACCCCTACTTTAGTATTAGCTACTCCAGATACGGTTGCTGATAACTCTTTGGGCAAGTTTAATCTACTTAATTCTGTTCCATTTTCTACATTTTGATTCTTTATTGAATCTTCAAGTGCTGTTATTGATGTTATTAATTTGTCTTTTACAGATGAACCACCACTTGAACTTCCTCCACTTGATGAAGAACCCCCAGATGAACTTCCTCCTGGTTTAGTACCATCTATACTTGGAGTCTGAGAACCTTCCACTTTATCAGTTATTGTCCCTTCATTTTTTATATTAGTTCCTGCTGCATCATTTTTTATATTTGTTATTTTACCATTATTCTTAACTACAACATTACTAGAATTATTTTGTATCTCTACTTTTTCTATTTTTGCTCCACTTTCATTTATTATTGTTCCACCCTTACTGTCTTTAACTAATACTTTACTTATTGTACCTTTATTAACTATATCTGCATTTGGAGCAGTCACTACTATAGTCCCTGTATATGTACCATTTAAATTTACAGAAATTGAATTATTGGTACTCAATGATAAGTCATTTGATATAGCTCCTGATGGTTTAACATTTATAACATCATTTGCATCAGCTTTAGCTAAAGCTGTTTTCAATTCTTCTAAAGTTTTAACTTCATATACTGTTGTAGATTGTGATTTTTTTATTTCAGAAAAAGCACTTTCATTACCTGAGCCACCAACCTGTGTGATTGTTTTTAGACTTTTAGTATTCAATACTTTTTCTTGTTCTTCATTTAATTTGTTTCCTACTAAAACTACTGGTGAATTATTTTTTGCTGCCAATGAACCTACTGCTAATGAGTCTATAAGGTCACCCTGCTTATTCATACCATCTTTTGTTACATATGCATTTTTCAACTCTTTTGTTTCATATAAACCGCTTATAACTGCAGCATTAGTTTCATTTCTATCATTTCCTGATACTCTTTTAGGACTAGGTAAAGTATTTTTTGTTGCTTCTGAAATTGACTTTACACCACCAATTACATAAGATGTTTTTATGCCTTTTTCTTTTATAAATTGACTTGATAATTTTATACCTTCATTCGGACTAGAAAGTATTATTGGCATTTTATTTTGAGCTGCTGCTGCTCCCACACTTACTGCATCAGCTAAACCTTTTTCCCCATTAACTACAACTATTTTTGAAATATTACTGGTTGTTTTTCTTCCAAGAGATTCATCTAATTTTTTAGCTATTTCTAAAGAAGTTTGATACCTATCATTTCCAGATATTCTCTCTGTATCAACTTTTAGAGATTTTAATTGGGATTCTACTTCTGAACCCAAAGTTTTTGCTCCACCTATCAAATATACTTTTTCTGCTTTTAACCTTATTATTTCAGCCTTAGTTCTATCATCTAATTTATTATTTTGTGTTAAAAGAATTGGTGCATTTTTAGAACCTGCAAAAGGAGTTGCAGTCAACGCATCTACTATAGTATTGTCATTTACTAATATTACGTTTTTTGATGTATCCCATCCTTTTTTACTTATTTGTATAGCAGTTTCCCATCTACCAGAGCCTTTAAGCGTATCATTGTTTGTTTGAGCATTTGATGTGATTGCTGTTAAACTACTAGCTACTAATGATATAGTAAGAATTGCTGCTATCCTTTTTGGTATTTTCATAATTTTTCCCCCTAATAGTATTTTTTATTTTAAATGTGCCTTTTTCACGAAAATAGCATTTTTAAATAAATTTTTTGGAAATATATTTATATATGAAATACCTCTAAACAATTGATTTACTGGGATTTATGATATTATTATTGTTTAGATATTATAGAAGTGTATATTTTTTATTATTAAATTAATTTATAAAACGGGCTAAAACAAGGAATTTACGCAATAAAAAATAGCCATTTTCGTGAAAACGGCTATTTTTTCTTACTATATCATTATACACTTTTTTAAAAGCGTTTTAAACTGATTTTTGGAAAATTATTCCTTTTTATTCTTCTTCCTCTACATCATGGTCATGAGCATCATCTATAACATACCCATCCAGTTCTGGTATATGGATATTGTTCTTTTGAGCATAATCTATAAGTGCTGCTTTTACAGCTTGTTCTGCTAGAACTGAACAGTGCATCTTTACTGGTGGTAAACCATCTAATGCTTCAGCAACAGCTTTATTTGTAAGTTCTAATGCATCTTTTATAGTTCTACCTTTTATCATTTCAGTTGCCATAGAAGAACTTGCTATAGCTGAACCACAGCCGAATGTTTTAAACTTAACATCCTTTATTACATCTCCTTCTATGTCTAAAAATATCTTCATTATATCTCCACAAGTAGGGTTTCCAACTTCACCTACACCACTTGCATTATCAATTTCTCCCATATTTCTTGGATTCATAAAATGTTCCATAACTTTATCACTATATTGCATTATTTTTTCCTCCTACTCAATTTATGTCTATTTTTTATGTTTTTTCTCTCTGTCTATTTTACTAGGCCTTGTTTCTTTGCATCATCATAAAGTGGTGACATACTTCTAAGTCTCTCTATAACATTTGGTAAATTTTCTAATATATAATCTATATCATCATCTGTTGTAAAATCTCCAACTGTAAGTCTTAATGAACCATGTGCTATTTCATGTGGTAAACCTATTGCAAGAAGCACATGTGAAGGGTCTAATGAACCAGAAGTACAAGCAGAACCACTTGAACCAGCAATTCCTAGCATATCTAATAATAAAAGTATTCCTTCCCCTTCTATAAATTGGAATGCAAAGTTTGCATTTCCCGGAAGTCTATTTTCTAAACTACCATTTATTCTTGTATAAGGTATTCTTTCTAACACGCCATCTATTAGCTTATTTCTAAGACGAGTTAAAGTCTCTACATGATTTTGCATATTTGCTTTAGCTAATTCTGCTGCTTTCCCATACCCAACTATTGCAGGTATATTTTCTGTACCAGCTCTCTTACTTTTTTCTTGTGCTCCACCATGGACAAAGTTATGAAGTCTTACACCTTTTCTTATGTATAAAGCTCCTACACCCTTTGGTCCATATATTTTATGTGAAGACATACTCATCAAGTCTATTCCTAGCTCTTTAACATCTACTGGAATATTACCTGTAGCTTGTACTGCATCAGTGTGGAATAATATCTTGTGTTTTTTAGCTATCTCAGATATTTCTTTAATAGGTTGTATAGTTCCTATTTCATTATTTGCAAACATTATACTTATAAGTATAGTAGTATCTTTTATTGAATCTTCTAATTCCTTTAAATCTACTTTTCCTTCACTATCAACATCCAAATAAGTTATTTCAAATCCGTGATGTTTTGCTAAGTATTCACATGTATGAAGTATCGCATGGTGCTCTATCTTTGAAGTTATTATATGATTGCCTTTATTTTTATTAGCATAAGCTACACCTTCTAATGTCCAGTTGTCACTTTCTGAACCACCAGCTGTAAAATACACTTCACTAGGTTCAGCGTTTATAAGGTCTGCTACTTGTTCTCTTGCTTTATCTAATGCATCTTTTGCTTCTCTTCCGAATGTGTGAAAACTAGATGCATTACCAAAATAATCTGTTAAGTATGGCATCATTGCATCTAATACTTCTTTTTTAACAGGTGTTGTTGCAGAATAATCCATATACAATCTTCTTTTTTCCATTACATTCATCTCCAAATCTATTTTTTAATATTTGTTATATCATTTTCTAATTTATTTTTGTTATAGTCATTTATCATATCTTTTAGAGTAATTGAATCTATAACATCTTCTATACCCTTTTTCATCTTTTCCCAAACTATTTTTGTTACACACATGTTTGAGTTTTCACATACATCTTCATCTAGTACACAGTCAGATAATGCAACTGGTCCTTCTAATACTACAAGTATATCACCTACTGTTATGTCTTCAGCATTCTTCGAAAGTAAATAACCTCCTTGAGCACCTCTTACACTTTTTACTAGACCTGATTTTTTTAAAGATGAAAATATTTGTTCTAAGTACTGATCTGATATTTTCTGTTTCTTAGCAATAAATTTTAATGATACTGGTCCATTATCTTGATTTAATGCTAATTCAAACATTGCTTTTAATCCATATCTACCTTTAGTAGACAACTTCATATATTATCACCTCTATATAGAAATCTAATTCATACTGATTTAGTAGGAATTACTTTCAACATCATTTTATTATACCCTACTAATTTTGTCAAGATTAATTTGAAATTTTTTATTTTGAATAAATTCCCCATTTTCCAATGTTCTCAAATCCTAGTTTTTTATATATCTTTCCAGCTTCTTCATTATCATAAAACAAACAAGGTATCTTATTTTCTCTTAGGAGTTCTGAACATAGTTTAATAAGGCACTTTGTAGCAAGTCCTTTGGCTCTATACTTTGGATGTGTACCTACTCCAATTATCATTGCATGAGTCTTATTTTCTGAAGTACTCTTTGCCATTGATACTACTTCTTTGTTAATCTCTATACAATACCCTCTACCTGTCCTCAGTCCATTTTTTAAATTATCTAAAGTAGTACTGTGAAACTCATCTATCAAATCATAAAGTCTTACTGTCTTTTTTAAATTACCAAGCCTAATTCTTTTAATCTTTTCATTACAATTATTATCTACCAAGAATTTTCTAGTTTGAAGTTTACAAAAATCAACTACCTTTAAATTATTAAGCCCTAATCTTTTAGCTAATGCATGCACAGCACATATTTTCCCAGAAATTTCTTCATAATTAGTATTACAAAGTAGATTATAAAAACCTTCAACATCATATTCTCCATCAGAATAAAACATCATAAACTCAAAATATTTAAGTAATATTGCTCTTATTTCGCCCTTTTTATCTATATCTGCCCATATATTTAAAAAATTATGCTCATATCCATACCTTTCAATGTCCCCTATTATAAACAAATTGTACTCAGGTTCTCTTTTTAAGTATTTCATAACTCTACTATGATAAGTTGAATTAAGTCTTATAATCATAATATCTACCCCCGATACATAAAGTTCAGTTTAAAAATCACTTTCTAGATATTCTAAATATTTCTTTATATTTTTTTCAGTTTTATTTTCTTGTGGTATGTAATAAATACTATCTTTTATGCTATCTGGTAAATACTGTTGCTTTACATAATGATTTTTAAAGTTATGAGGATATTTGTATCCACATCCTCTACCTATATCTTTAGAACCAGAATAATGGGCGTCTTTTATACTATTTGGTATGTCTTTAACAAACTCTTTATCCAATTCATCCATAGCTTTCATTATTGCCATGCATGCAGAATTAGATTTTGGAGATGTAGCCAAAAGAATAGTAGCTTCTGCCAATGGTATTTTTGCTTCTGGAAATCCAAGTTGCATAGCTGAATCTACACATGCCTTTACAATCATAATAGCATTTGGATAAGCTAGACCTATATCTTCACTAGCTATTACCAAAAGCCTTCTACATATACTTATCAAATCCCCACCTTTTATAAGTCTTGCTAGATAATGTATAGATGCTTGTGGGTCACTTCCTCTTATAGATTTTTGGAATGCACTTAAAATGTCATAATGACTATCGCCATTTTTATCATAATTTATAATCTTATTAAATGTAGATGACTTTATTACATCTGAATCTATATGAGTTATATTATCTTTATTTGGTTTAGTTGAATAAACTACCATTTCCAAAATATTCAAAGCTCTTCTCATATCTCCATCAGAAAGAATAGCTATATCTTCAATCGCACCTTTATTACAATCAATATCCATATAACTATCTTCATTTAATACTTCAATAGCTCTTTCCAAACCTTTTTCTATATCAAACTTCTCCAAAGGTTTAAATTCAAACACAGTAGACCTACTTAAAAGGGCTTTATATACATAATGGTATGGATTTTCTGTAGTACTAGCAATTAAGGTTATGCTGCCATTTTCCATAAATTCTAATATTGATTGTTGTTGTTTTTTATTAAAACTTTGTATTTCATCTATATATAACAAAACTCCATTTATATTATTTATACTTCCAAGTTCTGATATCACCTTTTTTATATCTTCTAGAGATGAATTTGTAGCATTTATTTTATAGAAATTTTTATTGCTTTTTTCTGCTATTATCTCTGCTACCGTGGTTTTACCAACACCTGGAGGTCCAAAAAATATCATATTTGGTAAAAAATTAGATTGTAATATCTTAGACAATATTTTGCCATTACCTATTATATGACTTTGACCTATTACATCATTCATTGTTTTTGGTCTTATTCTATCTGCTAAAGGCATATTCTCACTCCTTTTTTGATTAAAATACTTACTCTACAATTATTTCAATAATTCGTCTAAAAAAGGTATCTATTTGAAATAGATACCTTTTCTAATCTTAATCTATAAAATATAGATTATTGATTGTTTTTTAATTTTTTTAATTCATCTGTAAGTTTATCATTAAGTATTCTTATATGAGTACCCTTCATACCTAATGATCTTGATTCTATCACACCTGCACTCTCAAATTTTCTAAGTGCATTTACTATTACTGATCTAGTTATACCAACTCTATCAGCTATCTTACTTGCAACAAGTAAACCTTCTTTACCATCTAATTCGGCAAAAATATGCTCAACTGCTTCAAGTTCGGAGTAGGACAGAGTGCCTATTGCCATTTGAACTACAGCTTTCTTTCTCATTTCTTCTTCTAATTCTTCACCAATTGCTCTTAATATTTCAAGACCAACAACAGTTGCACTGTATTCAGCTATTACTAAATCATCATCATTAAATGAAGCTGAATATCTTGAAAGTACTAATGTTCCAAGTCTTTGACCACTACCTAAGATTGGTACTACTGTAGTATATTTTTGTAATCTTCCATGCTCTTCTGGAAAAATTTCCAATATTTTTTCGCCATTTAAATTTTCCAATGTCTCATCAATCTTTAACACATTTTGAGTATATTCATCTGAAAATTTCTTTTGTTTAGTGTACTCATCTTCTATAACTGAACTGTCTTGAGCATCATTTAAATGAAGACCTAGTACTTTTCCTTTTGCACTTACTACATAAACATTAGAATTTAAAACGTCTCCTAATGCTCCGGCCAGTAAATCAAAAGAGACACTACTTCCACCACTTGTTTGTAATGTTTTATTTATTTTCCTTGTTTTTTGTAACACTTCACTTGCCATTTAATCATCTCCTCATGAAATTTAGGCCTTTTAATAACCTTTTATATTTTCTAATATTATTTTCATTTTTAATGAAAATTTATTTTTATATTAGTTGTTTACACTTGAAAGATTATCACAGATTCGAACCTTTTTCAAGAGAATTATGTGATTTTTTTCAATTTTCACTCTTTTCCGTCATTATGCTCTTTTGACTCTTTGTTACATTCTTTATTAGAACATACTGTTTTTGTTTCAGATTTAGTCACTTTTTCAACCATATATGAACCACACTTCTCACAGAACTCTCCTGTTGGCTTATTCCAAGCCACAAAGTCACAGTTTGGATAATTAGAACATCCATAAAAAGCTTTACCTCTTTTAGATTTTCTAAGTATAATATCTCCTTCTTCACATTTTGGACATTTAACACCGATTTTATTCATGATTGGTCTAGTTGTTTTACAATCAGGATAGTTTTTACAAGCCATAAACTTTCCAAATCTACCATATTTTATAACCATATTAGAACCACAGTTTTCACATATTTCATCGGTTTCTTCATCCATATTTATTTTTTCTATATTTTCAAGTGCTTCTTCAATAGCTTCTTTAAGTGGAGCATACGATTCAGACACAATTTCTTTCCAATCTGTATTTCCTTCTTCTATAACATCAAGTTTACTTTCCATATCAGCAGTAAAATCTACATCTATAAATTTATGAAAATTATTTTCTAAAATATCAGTAACTATTATTCCAAGTTCTGTTGGACATAGACTTGTTCCTTGCTTTTCAACATATTCTCTATTTAATATAGTAGCTATTGTTGGTGCATAGGTACTTGGTCTACCTATACCCAGTTCCTCCAGTGTTTTTACTAGACTAGCTTCTGTATATCTTGCTGGTGGTTGTGTAAAGTGTTGGTCTGGTAATATATTTTCTATATTTAATATATCACCCTTGTCTATACTTGGTAAAATTTTATCTTCTCTTTCTGAAAAATTGTATACCTTAGTATAACCATCAAATTTCATCTTTGAACCAGTTGCTTTAAACACAATGTCTCCTATTTTGCATTCTACATTTAATATATCGAATACTGAATCCTCCATTTGACTAGCCACAAATCTTCTCCAAATTAAATTATATAACTTGTACTGGTCTTTGCTTAGTGAAGCTTTTATGCTATCTGGAGTTCTGTCAACAGAAGTTGGTCTTATTGCCTCATGGGCATCTTGGACTTTTTTAGTATCTTTTTTTTCTTTTTTATCACTATTATTTTTATAGTAATTTTCTCCTAGGCTACTTACTATATAGTCTTTAGCTTTTTCTTTTGCTTCATCAGATATTCTCTTAGAGTCAGTTCTTATATAAGATATAAGACCAACAGTACCTTCACCTTCTATGTCTATACCTTCATATAATTCTTGTGCTATCATCATTGTCTTTTTAGTAGTGAAAAATAGCTTATTTGCTCCTTCTTGTTGGAGCATACTTGTTGTAAATGGTTTTGGAGCTGATTTACGTCTTGATTTAGATTCTATCTTCTCAACTTTTAAATCTTTTCCTTCCATTTCTTTTAGTACTTCATTTACTGCTTCTTCATTTTCTAATTCAATTTTTTCATCATTCTTGCCATAAAATTTTAAAGTTATATCTTTATCTTTTGCTGTCTTTGCTTCAACATCTATTGTCCAATATTCTTTTGGAATAAATGCTTTTATTTCTTTTTCTCTATCACAAATTAATTTTGTTGTAACAGATTGCACTCTACCTGCACTAAGACCTTTTCTAACCTTTTGCCACAATATAGGGCTTATTTGATAACCTAGAAGTCTGTCTAATACTCTTCTTGCTTGTTGTGCATCAACCAAATTTATATCAATATTTCTAGGGTGCTTAATTGCTTTTTTAATTGCATCCTTAGTTATTTCATTAAACTCGATTCTACAATCTTCAGATTCATCTAAATTTAGTATATGAGCTAAATGCCATGATATAGCTTCACCCTCTCTATCAGGGTCGGTTGCTAGATACACTTGTTTAGACTTCTTAGCTTCTTTTTTTAATTCTTTTATTACATCGCCCTTGCCTCTTATGTTTATATATTGAGGTTCAAAATTATTTTCTATATCTACACCTAACTTACTTTTAGGTAAATCTCTGACATGACCTACTGATGCTTTCACTGTGTAATGACTTTTTCCTAAAAATTTTTCTATGGTCTTAGCTTTTGCAGGCGATTCTACGATGACTAATGTTTTGGCCATAAAACCACACACCCCCACTACCTAATCTTAATTTATACATTTAAACTGTACGTTTTATTATTCATTTCTACGACTAACTCATTTAGTACTAATTCATTGATTATTGAATTTACATACTTTATTTCTATACCAGTATAATCACAAATACTATCTATATGCAAGTTTCCTTCTCTTTTTATAGCTTCAATTATTTGCTTAGACTTGGCATTTAAACTTATATTATCATATTTTTGATTTATTTTTTTATCGATAATATTAAATATGTTATATTCATTCAAAATATCATCTATATTTTCAATTAATTTTGCACCTTCTTTTATAATTTTATGACAACCCCTACTCATTTGAGAATTTATATTACCAGGTATTGCGAAAACATTTTTTCCATGTTCAAGAGCAAAATCCACTGTGATTAATGCACCACTTCTCATTGCTGCCTCTACAACCACTACTCCATCACTTAATCCGCTAATAATTCTATTCCTATTAGAAAAATGGTAGGGCGCTACTGTTGAGTTAATATTATACTCTGATAATAATAATCCCCCATTTTCTAATATTTTATTTGATAAATATAAATTTTGTTTTGGAAGAGGATTGTCTACTCCTGAGCCAAGCACTGCTATAGTTTTAGATTTTCCATTCATACAACCTATGTGTGAATATGCATCTACTCCTATAGCTAATCCACTTACTATATTAACCCCATACTGGGATAGTTGACAACTGATTGTTTTTGCACAATTAATTCCATAGGCTGTAGGTTTTCTTGAACCCACTATTGCCATATTAAAATTATTATTAACCAAGCCTATATCACCTTTATAAAATAATAACTTTGGAGCATTGTATATATTTTTTAATTTCTCAGGATATTCTTTATCATATTGACAAATATATTTAATTGTTTTTTTATAAAGAAGTTCTTTTATATTTTCTAAATAAGCGTGACCTCTATATTTTACTATATTTTTTCTAATATTCAAGCTTATATTTTTTAAATTATATATTTCTTTTTCAGAAAAATCAAATATATCCTCAATATTTACTATTTCATTTTCTATTATTTCAATTGTTTTTGTTGTTATTCCATTAATTGATTTTAACCACAAATAGATATCTCTTTTTTCCATAAAATCCACCTCAAAAACTTATTTAAAATAACTATAATAAGCCTTTCTAAATGAAAAAGCTTCTATAATACACTGCGAATTTATTGTTTCCATTTCTTCCAAATCCGCTATTGTTCTTGCCATTTTTAAAAGTTTTGTATAACTTCTACTACTGAGATTATATTTATTAAATATTTTCTCAGCTGTTTTTGAAGCTTCTTTTTCTAAATTACAATATTTTAATAAATTAGAAGCTTTAATTTCACTATTATTTTTTATATTATCTTTCCTAAATCTATTTATTTGTATTTTTCTAGCATTTTCTACTCTTCTCTTTATTTTTTGAGAACTTTCTTCTTCTTTTAAAGAATTAAAATCAACATATTTTGTAGAATTAACTTCTACAAAAATATCAAATCTATCTAATAATGGACCTGATATTTTATTTATGTATTTATCAATCTCATTGCTCCTACATCTACATTCTGAGTCTGACATATAATAACCACAAGGACATGGATTCATAGCTGCAACTAATAGTACTCTACAAGGATATTTTGTGCTATACTTCACTCTAGATATATTTACATATCCATCTTCTATAGGTTGTCTTAAAGTCTCAAGTATCTTTCTATCAAATTCAGCTATTTCATCTAAAAATAATATACCCCTATGTGCTAAAGCAACTTCTCCAGGTCTTGCATATATTCCTCCACCAATTAAAGATTGCTTTGTAGTTGTGTGATGAGGTGCTCTAAAAGGTCTATTATCAATTATTCCTTTAGTTTCATCTATCATACCTAGTATGCTATAAACTTTGCTTACTTCTATCATTTCTTCTATACTTATATCTGGTAAGATTGTCCTTATCCTTTTTGCAATCATAGTTTTTCCTGAGCCTGGAGGTCCAATCATAAATATATTATGATTGCCAGCCGCTGCAATTTCTGCACTTCTCTTTACAAAGTAATTTCCTCTTACATCTTTAAAATCTTCATCATATTTATTTTCTTTTATACTGTGAATCTTAGTATATTTATAGTCTTTATTAGCATCATAATTTTCTAATCTTCCATTATATTTTTCTAACTCCTCATTCAAAAAAGACATTATACCTTCTTTATCGACTTTTATTTCTTCATTTAAAAAATCAATACATTCATTTAAACTTTTAACAGGTATTATATCAATTTCATCTATAAATAAACTTTCTTTTGTATTCTCAATTGGTATAAAAATACGTTTTATATTTTGATTTTTTGCACCTATAATAATAGGTAATATGCCTCTTACTTTTCTTATTTTCCCATCTAATGATAATTCTCCTATAAACATACTTTCTTTTATGTAATTTTCATCTTTTTTTATTAATCCCCTTAAGAGACCTATACTTATAGATAAATCTAAAAAAGCTCCTTCTTTTCTTATATCCGCTGGGGATAAATTTACAACTATTCTTGTACTTGGGAACTTATATCCACTATTAAGAATTGCTGATTTTACCCTCTCTCTTGCTTCTTTAATTTCTTTACTTGGCAGACCAACAATATTAAAACTAGGCATTCCATTACTTATATCTACTTCAACTTTTACCAAAAAACTATCTATTCCTATTAAATTACTTGAATTAATAATACTTAACATTTTTAATCCTTTCAAAAAACTTTATATTTTTTAAAAAGCATTCATTATATGGTTTACTCTCTTCTCCAATAGATAGACCTCTATAATATCAAATCTTATTGGAGTATTATGTAAATTATTTTTCATAATATAGTACTTTGCCACATCAATTATCTTTTTTCTTTTTTTGTAACCTACAGATTCGCAAGGATAGCCATACTTTATATTGGACCTTGATTTCACCTCCACAAATACAATTTCATTACCTATATTTGCTATTATATCGACCTCTCCTGTCTTCAATCTGTAGTTTTTTTCTAGTACTGTTGCACCTTTTGATAGCAGATAATTAACTGCTATTTCTTCTCCAAAATCACCTTTTTCTTTATTATTCATGATTCACTCCAATACATTAAATTTTTACTTTTAAATTATCGTCAGTATACAATTTAACTATTCAATTTTTTGAAATTGATTTTATTTCCATTAATATTAATAAATACTTCTATTGACTTTATTCTTTTATGATATTATGCTAGTTTTCATAAGGAAAGTTTATTTTATGGAGGAATGTCTTTGATGAGCAGAAAAAAATTATTTATTTTTATACGATATTTATCTCTATCTATATTACTTATAAGCTATTTGAACAATGCTGAAAATACATTGTATCCAGTTATAACAATGATTATATTGTTTCTAATAATAAATAATCAAGTTAGATTTTTTTCTTTATCAAATGAGAATAAATTCATACTTATCTCTTATTTTTTAGAGCTTATTTTAATTTTTATATTATGTAAGTCTACAAAGACTTTTAATTCACTTTACTTTGTTCCTTTAATTTTGGATGCCTCATTTTTAATAAAGAAAAAATATAAATACATATTATTCTCTTTAGTTATAATATCTTCTTTTATTATTGGTTTAGATAAAAATGTATATTTAGCACTAGAATCAAGTTCCATATTACTGATTATAACTCTCCTTTCTATGTATCTAGAAAATGAGAATTTATCTAAATTATACAATCAAAATCTTTATGATAAACTCAGAGTTTCTAAAGATGAATTAAAAAAAGCTAATGCTGATTTAGAGATTTATGCAAGTTCTATAGAAGAGTTAGCAATTTTAAAAGAAAGAAACCGTATATCAAGGGAAATACATGATAGTGTGGGACATTCTCTTTCTACAACGATAATCCAATTAAATGCTATAGAAAAACTCTTAAAAGATAAACCTCTTATTTCTGATTTAGTGCATGAACTTAGAGAATTTGTAACTGAAAGTTTTCAAGATGTAAGAAGAGCTATATCTGAACTAAAACCTGTTGAATATGAAAATTACCAAAATTTACTTAAAATCAAAGAACTGGTTAAAAGCTTTATTAAACTTACAAATATCAATGTTAGATTAACTATATCAAAAAATACTTGGAACCTATCTAGAAATCAATCTATCACTTTATATAGACTTGTTCAGGAATCGCTTTCAAATGCATCAAGACATGGAAAAGCAACTGAAATCAGAATTTTTATAACATTTAATCCTTCAAATCTTATAATTACTATAAGTGATAATGGTATAGGGTGTAACAATATAAAAAAAGGAAATGGACTCAGTAGTATTAGTGAAAGAATATATGAATTAAATGGTAAAGTTGAATTTGATAATTCTAATACTGGGTTCACAATTAGAGCATCTTTTCCTAAATTTTCAGGGGGTGATTTTTTTGAATAAAATCAAAGTTCTTATAGTAGATGATGAAAAATTGATTAGAAAAGGTCTTAAGATTATTTTATCATCTTATGATGATTTAGAAATTGTAGGAGATGTTTCCAATGGATATGAAGCATTAGAATTTTGTAAAACAAATAATGTAGACATAGTTCTTATGGACATTCGAATGAAGGTTTGTGATGGAGTTCTAGGTACAAGACTTATAAAAGAATACGATAGTTCTATAGCGCTATTAATTTTGACAACATTTAATGATGATGAATACATAAAAGATGCTATGAAATTTGGGGCTTCAGGTTATCTTTTAAAAGATAGTTCAGATGAAGTATTACATGAGGGGATTCGTTCCTCGTTTTTTGGCAATATTGTGCTTGATAAAAGTGTAGCTGAAAAAATTATGTCCCCTAAAAAAGCAATTGAACAAGTACATATCTCTGATATGTATAATTTAACAGAAAAAGAAATATCCATAATTAGATTAATCGCAAATGGACTTAACAACAAAGAAATCAGCCAAGAATTATTCTTATCTGAAGGCACAATAAAGAATAATATCACTAATATCTTAGGGAAGCTAGAACTTCGCGATAGGACTCAACTAGTTATATTTGCCTTCAAAAATAAAATTGTAATATAAGTAGGTAGGAAATCTATACCATAAAAAATTTCTTACTCACAAACTCATTTATAATAAATGAAAATATAAAGTGACTTAAGTCACTTTTTTTAGTGACTTATAGTAATAGAATTGTGATTAATAATTCTTTATTATAGTATTATAGATTTTTAACTTATACAAAATTATTTTGGGAGGAATTATTATGGACATAGTCAGAGTAAATAATATAACAAAAAGATTCAATGATAAATTGGCACTTGATAATATCAGCTTTTCTGTTAAAGAAGGAGAGATATTTGGACTTATTGGACCAAATGGTGCTGGAAAGTCTACACTTATAAATATAATTACAAATCTTATGTTGCCAAATAGTGGCAACATCCAAATCAATGGTTTAGATATGTCAAAAGATTATATAAAAGCAAAATCTATAATAGGATTAGTTCCACAAGAATTAGCACTTATAGAAACACTTACTCCTTTTGATAACTTAGAGTACTTTGGGGCTTACTATGGACTAAAGGGAAAATTACTTCAAGAAAGAATCACTGAAGCCTTAGAAGTCACAGGACTTACTGATGTTAAAAAGAAAAAAATCAAAAAATTATCTGGTGGTATGCAAAGAAGATTAAACATTGGAATAGCACTTTTAAATCATCCTAAAGTATTAATATTAGATGAGCCAACTGTGGGTGTTGACCCCCAATCAAGAAATCATATTTTCAATTTTATAAAAAATATATCTGAAAAACAAAAAACTACAGTAATATATACTTCTCATTACATGGAAGAAGTTGAGCATCTTTGTTCTAAGATTTTTATTATGGATGAAGGTAAAGAGATTGCTTTTGGAGATAATGATTATTTAAAATCATTAGTATCTACAAATACAAGATTAATTATGGAAATAAAAAATATAAATGCTCAACTTATATTTGATTTAAAAAATCTTAAAGGTATTACATCTGTCTTAGAAAATAATACATTATTAGAATTAGATATAGACAAAAAATTACAACTTACAGATGTGTTATCTGTTGTTGACAAAAATAATTCAAAAATAACACGAATATCTTATGAAGAACCTAGTTTAGAAGATGTGTTTTTAAATCTAACAGGGAAAAATTTAAGAGATTAATGGAGGTGGTTTTATGAAATTATACATTAGTGTAAAAACTATGCTAAAAGGTTTAAAAAGCTCCTTTATACTTAATTTAATATATTTCTTAGCTTTACCTCTAGTTTTAGCTGGCTTTCTTGGAATGTTGACAGAAAATATGTTTCAAAATCCTGTAAAAACAGATTTGACATCAATTGTTATATATGACAAAGATAATACAAAGCTATCAAATAATTTGACAGGATATTTAAAAAATGACTTATCTTCTATATTAACAGTTCAAAAAGATGATTCTAAGGCAGACTTAAAAATTACTATCCCTAAAGGATATGAAAATAATTTATTAAATGAAAAATCAAATAATCTAAGTATAGAAAAGCTTGAAGCTCGTGATGATATTACAATATTACTTAAAGATATATTAAATACTTATCATGAAAAATTATATTTAAATAATTCTCAAAAACTAAGTTCAGAAGATTTCTCAAAATTATTTAACAAGAATTCTATTGATACTTCTATAATAAAAAATAATGTTAAACAAAACTCTTATGAATACTTTGCTTTAGTTTCTCTTGGGTTTCTTGTAATAATTTTTATAATGAATAATATTTTATCAAATTATGTAAGTGAATCAAAAGGACTTTCAAAAAGACTCTACTCTATGCCTGTAACTAGAGTACAATTCTTAATTTATGATTTTGTAGGTTTATGGATTTACTCATTTATATTCTTATTATTATATGTTTTATTTTTTAGAATACTTGGCATAACATTCAAAGGTAACTTTGCTATATTAATTTTACTTTGTGCTTTATCTTCTTATTTTATGACTTCAATATCTACTTTTGTAACCGCCTTTTTTAGCAAGAAATATGGTACAGTTATAGTCTATGCATTACTCTTCTTACAAACAATTTTTGGAGGTATTTTCAGCATGGTAAATGATGTGTTTACTAAGTTTACAAGTTTATCTCCTACTTATTTAATAGGAAGATTGTTCAGTAATTATGAGACATTTAAAACTATAAATTCAATAGATAGCTTAATTTTCACATGCCTAATTGCATCTACAATATTAATTGCACTTTCTATTATAAAAGAAAAATATAAATGGAGGGAGGTCTAATGATGATTAGATTAATTATTGCAAACATAAAAAGATATATAAAAAATTATGCTCTTTTAGTTAATATGGTTTTGTTTCCTGTTATATTAGTGTTTTCTCTTAATTTTTTTACTAGCAAATCGGAAAATCAATCAATGTACTTTTCTCCAGTAGCAATTGTATCTAATTCTGATGGAAAATATGAGCACAAATTAATAGATAGCTCTAAATTAAAAGAAAACTCATTTGAACTTGACGAACAAGATAAAGCTATGAATCTATTAAAAAATAATAAAGTTTCTGCTATCTTCATTTTAGATAAAAACTTTTCAAGCAGTATAGATAACTTAAAAAGACCTGTGGTTAAGTGCTTTAAAACGGAAAATGGAGGAGGTAGTCTTTGGGCAGAATCACAAATAGAATCTTTTATTACTAATTCATTAAAATTAAAAATAGATAGAAACATAGATGATAAATTGACTAAGACAAATATAATTGATAACAGTCCTGATAAGAATAAAAATTCATTCTTAATAGTTTTCTTAATATGTTATTTTATGTACATTAATGCAGCATATCTTGCATCTGATTTATTTGCATTAAAAAAATCTAATATTTTAAGAAGACTTGTTTCTACAAAACAAAATAACATAAAAATAATTTTCAGCATATTTTTAGGATTATTTTGTATTCAAGCAATTGTATACACTTTAATTTTGGTATGTTTCTCATTTACAAGAGATTTTAAATTGACCCTAAATATATTGATGATTGTATTAACAAATAGTTTTGTGGCTACTGGATTTGTATTTTGGATAGCTAGGGTGTTTAAAAACGAAAGTTCTATAAGTCTTATATCTACATTTTATTCTTTAATAGGTTTAGGTATATCCATATCTAGTATGATACCTTCACTTGACAAATTGTCCTTTATGGCTAATCTTTCAAAGCTCACACCATTTTATTGGACTATAGATGCTATTAATAATAATGGTAATATATTAATAAATATAATTGTTCTAATTCTTATTGGAATGGTTTTTGTAACAGCTGGAAGCCTTAAATTAAGAGATTTTGCTAGAAATTAATAATTATTGAATCTAGTTAGTATGTTATTTTATACAATACTAACTAGATATTTTAATATATTAAACCCTCTTATCTTATATTTTTAAATCTAGTTATATCTATCTATTATTCTAAACTTTTTATTATATATCATTTCATTTGACCTGTCAAGTATTTTATGATATAATATTAATTATTAGATAATTAAAGCATTGTACCCAAATTGCAATATCTAAAATTCAGTTTGGAGGTATAACTATATGTATAAAATCGGTGAAAGTGTAATGTATCCAAAAGAAGGAGCCTGCTATATAAGTGGTCTTGTAACAAAGGATATAAATCATCATATACAAAAATACTATGAATTAACTGTTATTTACAATAGTAATCTTAAAATTTTGATTCCCGTTCTAAATGCTGATAAAATTGGTATACGTCCAGTTATGGATGAAAATGAAATTGACAACTTTATCCAATCCCTTGATAAAGCAGATTGTTTATGGGTTCTTGATAGAAAAAAACGACTTAAACTATACCAGGATAAATTTCATTCAGGAGATGTTTTCGAGATTGTAAAACTAATTAAGATGCTTATGATACAAGATAATTCAAAACAACTATGTAGCACAGATAAGGATTTTCTAAATAAGGCTCAAAGATTTGCTTTATCAGAATTAGCTGCAGCACAATGCAAATCCTACACAATTGTATTAGAAGAAATGAAAAACCATATACTAAATTCAAAAAATAACAATTAAATTAGTTTTATATACTAGTTTAATTGTTTAACTATTCATATAATTACCCTATTCTTCTTCCAAACCTTTTAATCTAAAATGATAAATATAGATTAATTAGATAGACATCTTTATTTAAATAAAAAAGTCTAGGGGTAAATCATATTTTTGATTTTCCTCTAGACTTAGTAATAAAACTTACTCTTTCTCAAGTTCTTTTTTCTCTTCTAATAATACACTTAACTCATTTGCTTCTAAAATTTGTGCCTCTGCAATATCAAGTAACTCTTGTTGCCATTCCACACATTTATCTTTGTAATCAAAAGGTAGCGTTCTGTCAACTATGTACTTATCAATACAACTCTCCGCACTTTTAATTATTTCTTTTCTTTCATTAATAAATTTTTCTAATTCTACTAAGGCTTCTTCATAAGCTTTTTTACTCATATAAATTCCCCCTTTGTACAATTATTCTACATTAAAATGATTTTTCCTCTTTTTTGTATAAAATTTTATTTGTATATAACTTTTCCATCAATATCTTTTATAGTTTGACATCCAGTTAATATCATAGAACCACTTAGTTCTGATTGAAGCTTATTTACATAAGTTTCTACACCATCAATTGCTCCACCAAATGAAGCAGTCACAAAAGGTCTTCCTATTAATACTGCATCTGCTCCTAGACCTATCATCTTTAATACATCTAATCCTGTTCTAACTCCACCATCTGCAAGTATTGTAACTTTACCTTTAATAGCATCAGCAATTCTTGGTAGAACTTCACATGCTCCTGGTGTACAATCTAGTACTCTTCCTCCATGATTTGATACAACTATGGCATCTACACCTGCTTCAACTGCCATTAATGCATCTTCAACAGTCATTATTCCTTTCAATATAAATGGTAGTTTAGTAGAGTTTACCAATTCTTTTATTTGTTCAACATTTTTAGGAAGTACTGGTTTTCCATGTAGTGATAAAGTTACTAAACCACAAGCATCTATATCAACTCCAACTGCAAATGCACCAGCTTCTTCAGCTAATCTTATCTTTTTTATAATATTTTCATTATCCCAAGGTTTAATAAATACAATTCCATCACCATTATACTTTTTAACTACATCTAAATTTTCCATTAAAAAAGCATCTACTGCTGTGTCTCCAACCATTGCATAAATTCCACTCTTAGCGCATCCTGCAACTACTGGTTCTATGTAATCTCTTTCATTAATTTTTCCACCCATATTCAATGTAGTTCCTGTTACTGGAGCTGCAAATATAGGTGCACTCATTTTTTTCCCAAACATTTCTATAGATGTATCAGGATTTGAGACATCATGTATTACTCTCATATTTACTTTTACTTTTTCTAAACTTTTACTATTTTCTATAAAAGAAGAACCACTTCCTTTACCTCCCATACCAGGAACTTCCCCTGCACAAACAACTCCATTACAAACCTTACAAACTTTACAACTTCCATTTAAATTTTCTCTAGCATTTTTTAATAATTCATTATACTCCATCTTTAATCCCCCATTTATTATAGTAATTTATATCATATACATTATATCATATTGCATTTATAGTATATTTTTCAAAAAACTTTTCCTATGTATAGGAGTTATTCCATGTTTTTCAATGGCTTCATAGTGTTCCTTAGTTCCATACCCTTTATGAGATTTAAAACCATATTCTGGATATACTCTATCATATTGATACATTATACTATCTCTAGTAACCTTAGCTAATATACTTGCTGCTGCTATTGATATAGATTTTGAATCTCCTTTTACAATTGGATTTTGAGCTATATCAATGCCTGGTATTGTCGCTGCATCAACCAATAGATAATCAGGTGCTTGTTTTAAACAATTTATAGCTTTTTTCATTGCCATATATGTAGCATTCAATATATTAAATTCATCTATTTCTTCATTGTTTACTATCCCTATTCCATAGTCTAATGCTTCTTTTTTTATCACTTCAAAAAGCTCATCTCTTTTTGCCTCACTTAGTTTTTTAGAATCATTTACTCCTTCTATTTTTGTATCTTTCTTAAATACTACTACAGAGGCTACAACAGGTCCAGCAAGTGGCCCTCTTCCTGCTTCATCAATTCCTCCAATATATAAATAGCCTTTATTATAACCTTCATTTTCAAATATATTTATAGTTTCTAATCTTTCTTCTTCTCTTCTAATATTGTCTAATTTTTTAGCTAGTTTTATAGCTAAACTTTGAACAGATTTTCTGTCATCGACTCTCAGTAGCTCTATATATTGCATATATTTTTCTACTTCTAAAGTCTCAATTATTTCTTTAATCTCCCTCACGCTTTTATTCTGCATACAATTCCCTCATCTTTCATTTGTAAAAATATAAGTTTTTAAATCTATTAAAATTTTGCTAACGCAAAGTTTAATTGCATCCACTATATCCACATTTTAAGCATATACTACAACCACTTGTATGTGCAATTCCTTCACTTCCACACTCAGGACACACAAATTTCTCATCTTCTTCAAAATTTTTATTTACTGTTTCTTTGGATTTTTCATCTTTATTATCTTCTTCTTTTTTATTATTTTTATAACATTCTTTTTTATTATCTTCTTTTTTATTATTTTCTTTATTATTTTCTTCCTTTTTTTCATTTATTAAAATTCCACTCCTTTTGCATCCATCTCTAAATATTGTCACCCCTTTAAGACCTGCTTCCCATGCCTTAATATATATATTGAAAACATCTTCAATTGTAGTTTCAAAAGGTATATTTATTGTAGATGATATAGAAGCATCAATATACTTTTGCCATACTTTTTGCATGTTTATCCTTTCTTCGTATCTTATATTCATAGCAGTTACAAAAAAATCTGGTAAACACTCTTCATCTGTAATACCCTTTTTATCCATATACTCTTTAACAATTGGAGTATATACCTTATAATATACATCTTCGTCATGCAGGCTCTCAGTTTTTCTTATATATGAAAGATTAAATATAGGTTCTATTCCTCCACTAATTCCTATCATTGTAGATATAGAACCTGTAGGAGGTATAGTTAATAGTTGTGAATTTCTAAGTCCATATTTTTTAACCATTTCCTTAGTATCATCATTTAAATTTTCTATAAAAAACTTAGACTTAGAGATATTTTCATATTTATATTCACTAAAAGTTCCAAATTCTTTAGCTATTAATGCTGATTGCTTTACAGCTTCATTTAACATAGTTTTACCAATCAAATCACATAATTCTAAAGATTTATCAGAACCATATCTTATACCCATTTTTATAAGCATATCAGCTATACCCATTACACCTAAACCTATCTGTCTATATTTATGTACACTATCTCTTTGCTCTTGTAACGGATGTAAATTTAATCCTTCATCTAATACATCATTTAAAGCTACCACAGCTTCTCTAACGCAAGATTTTAGTTTGTTAATATCAAACGTAGCATGTTCACCAAATGGTTGTATTACAAACTCTGACAAGTTTATTGAACCAAGAAGACAACTTCCTCCACTTGGAAGTGGCTCTTCTGCACAAGGATTTACTCCTGAAAAGCAAAAGTTTTTATCTTCACTCATAAAATTATAGGTTCTTATTTTGTCCCAAAATAAAATACCTGGTTCTGCATAATCCCAGTTATTTTTAACAAATTTAGTAAACAAATCATATGCATTTACTATCTTAACTATTTTTTCTCCAGTAGTTTCTACTTCAAAAGTACAATTATATAGTTTCTTTTCTTTTACAGCTTGCATAAATTCGTCTGTTACTCTTACAGAAATATTTGCTTTAGTGACTTTCTCTAAATCTGTTTTTATATCTATAAACTCTTCTATTTCTGGATGGTTTACATCCATAGAAATCATAAGAGCTCCTCTTCTTCCTCTTTGACCAATCAAACCAGTTGTCATGCTGTAAAGTTCCATAAAAGAAACTGCTCCAGTCGTGTGTTTTGCAGCATTATTCACTTTTGCGCCTTTTGGTCTTAACTTTGAAATATCAATTCCAACGCCTCCACCATAGCTAAATGTTCTAGCAAGTTTTTTTGCAGTATCGAAAATGTCTTCTATACTATCTTTTGGTGGCTCTATTACATAGCAATTAGAATATGTTACTTTTTTACCTTCTTTCTGTAAACCCCTATTTGCTAAAATCCTTCCAGCAAATAGAAATCTTTTTTGTCTTATTAATTTTGAGATTCTTAGACTGTTATTTGAGATTCTCTTTACCCATTCATCAAAACTCTCTCCATTATTTCTATACTTGTTTTTCCATATTGATTTTTGTAATTCATCAAACTCCCAAGCTTTAGTTCTTATTTCAGAGCGTCTTTCTCTATATAATATATAGTGTTTTGCTATATCTTTTCTATTTGATTCCATAAGTAATACTTCAACTATATCTTGTATTTCCTCTACAGATAAGCATTTTTCCATAGAATTATAGTCTTTAGCTATTTTTCTTGATATATCATATGCTAAATCTCTATCCACTCCACCTTCACTATTTATACTAGCCTTATAGACAGCATCTTCAATCTTACTTTTACTAAAAAGTTCTTTTGTACCATCTCTTTTTATTATGTACTTCATCTTTAGACCTCCAATAAATTAGTATTAAATTAATACACCTATTAACTATAACTCTAAACAAACTTTTTTGTATGTTTGTATTTTTTCAGATTAATTATCTAGCATAATATATATTATACTATTTTATATTCAATATAACACTCCTTATAGTTTTCTCAACTTGTAAAACACATTCTTAAAAAATTTTAACATAATATAAAAAAGTATATAAAAGTCCAATTCTACTTTTATATACTTTATTTTTTTATGTTTTTATCATTTTAACTTTCATTAATTAATAAATACTCAAACAATAAATTCTTTATTTTTTCTTTACAAATATATGTGCTGATATTTTACATCGACATTGTATATTTAAGATAAATATAATTTTATTTTATTTATAATTTTAAATCAATCTTTTTTATTTTATATACTAAAGAAATAATACTAGTTAAAAGCTATAAAATAAATTTTATAATTCACAAAATAAAACTAATAACATATTTTAAATCTATAATAATTTAATAATACTAACAAATATAAAAAGGAATTGCCTCTATAATTTAAAGGCAATTCCATAATTATCAATTATTCTTTATTACTATGCAGTTTTACTGCTTTTAGATGGAATAAAGTTTCCTATTATTCCTGCTATTACAACTGGAACTATCCAGTTAAATCCTAATGAAGCAAATGGTAAGCTATTAACTAGAGGAATATTTATTCCAAAGCTTGTTACAACTGTTAATACACTTACTAATAATGCCATGTAGGCAGCACATTTGAATACGTTGTCATTTTTAATTTTGTTACTAAATAATGCTAGTATAACTAGAGTTATAGTTGCTGGATATACCATACTTAATATAGGAGAAGAGAATTTTATTATTGTACTTACTCCAAAGTTTGATATGATTGCACTAAATACACAAACTACTATAACTATATGCTCATATTTTAATTTTCCATCTGTAAGTGTTGAGAAATATTGACCAGCTGCTGAAGAAAGTCCTATAGCTGTTGTTAAACATGCTAATGCAACTATAATAGCTAATAAAATTTTACCTGTAGTTCCAAGTAAAGCCGCTGTTATTGCAACTATTAAAGCTGTTTGTTGAACATCTTGTCCATATGCTTGAGATACAGTTGCTCCAAGATAACATAAACCACCATAAACTAGTGCCATACCTACTACTGCAATTACACCTGCGCTTATTGTCGCTTTCATCTTTTCTTTTTCACCAGTATATCCTTTAGCTATTACTGACATGATTATAATTGATGCAAATACACTAGCTGCTAATGCATCCATTGTTTGATAACCTTGAGTTATACCTTCTGAAAATACATTTTGTATTAAAGAACTGTCTCTTATTTCTCCTAATGGAGATATGATACCTTTAACGATTAATACTGCTAAAGCTATAAGTAAAGCTGGAGTTAATATTGACCCAACTATATCTACAACTTTTGATGGTCTTATTGTTAAAAGTAATACTATAGCAAAGAATACTATAGAAAATATTACTGGGCTTATTCCTGAACCTATCGTAGGTATTATACCCATTTCATAAGTTGTCGCTGCTGTTCTAGGTATTGCCAAAAGTGGTCCTATGCAGATTACCATTGCACATCCTAATGCAACACTTAATCCTTTACCTGCTCTTGAGAACATCTTTGTTGTGTCTCCATTAAACTTAGTTGCTGCTATAACTGCTAATAATGCCAAACCACCATCTGCGAAAAGGAATCCTATGAAAGCTACTAGCCAACTACTTCCGGATAAAACTCCTAGATATGGAGGGAATATTAAGTTCCCAGCACCAAAAAACATTGCAAATAGTGCAAATCCAATTACAATTACATCTTTAAACTTGATTTGTTTCTCACCCATTTAAAGCACCCCCATTTTGAATTTTACTACCTTACTGCCTTTTTACTACATTTTACTAAAAAATAAGTCCAATCTCTTCTTAAATGAAAACCTTTTGACGAGATTTTATTTAATTATACATTTTTGACTTAAACTTGTCAATTATGTTTCATAATTTATAAAATCTTCGCAATATTTAATACAACTTTCTTAATTAAATAAAATCAACCTGTATACTTTAAACATGACTGGTTTTTTATTTTTTCTCTAAATTTTCTTGACAAAATTAAAAATTCTAACTTTTTTGAATATTCTTAATTTTACTATCTTTTGAACTATTCTCAATTCAACTTGTTTTGTGTGATATTGTACATCCCTCCTTCTATATTACATATAATTTTTTTAATTCAATTTAAATAATTCAATTTAAATTTTAAATATTTTGTGTTTATTATATAATTCTAAAAAAAAGACGTCAATATGATTTTTAATTTTTTAAATTTTCAAAATTATGATATTCAGAAAATCGTTTTCCTTTTATCACAACTCCTATTTTCGTTAATTCTTGTAGTATTTTGTATTTATTTTGCTAAATCGATTTCTAATTTTATTAAATTATTATTCTACATATATAAATTTTCAGCTTCTTTTTTATCTCTGAAATCGTTTTTTCTGAAAATTCCTTATTATGATTTATCAACTTACTTTTCTTCATTGTAATTATTTTCTAACTCCCAACTTACTTAAACTTTGCAGTTGCTTGTATCCACGTAGACACACTTATATTTCATAATTAACTAAAAATTCTTAATATATGCCTATATAAAAACAATTCACTCCTTTACTCAATTAATTTATATATGCAAAAGCCTTAAATTTTATTTTATTATTTTATTATTGTCATAATTTTATTTATATAATATCTTTGTAAAAATCAGCTAATACTTATAACTAAACTTATAAAATTACTCCCAAGTTCTTTTTTTAACAGTCAATATTGTTAAAAAATAAACTATATATTTTTTCCAATATTTTCTTATATTTCTAACATGTCAAAAGCAAACAATTAATATAGAAACAAAAAATAAAAGGAGTTATCTATATAAATAATTTCATTTATTATAGATAACTCCTTTACTTACAGGCTTATAATTTAATTAAATAAAGTTTAATTTGTTCCAAGTGTATTAGATTGACTCTTTGATGGTATAAAATTACCAATTATTCCAGCTATTATAACTGGAACTACCCAGTTAAATCCTAATGAAGCAAGTGGTAAAGAATTTACTATTGGAACATTTACTCCATAAGTAGATATAACTGTTAATATACTTATAAACAATGACATATATACTGCTCCTTTGTATAAATTGTCATTCTTAATTTTTTCATTAAAGAATGCTAGAACTATTAAAACAATTGATGGTGGATAAACTATACTTAATACAGGTGATGCTATCTTTATTATAGTTCCAACACCAAAAGATGCTACTACTGCACTGAATACAGATACAGCTAAAACTATTTTCTCATAACTTAATTTTCCTTTTGTAAGTCTAGAGAAATATTGTCCTGTAGCAGATGTAAGACCTATAGATGTTGTTAAACATGCTAATGATACTACTACTGCTAAAATCGCTTTCCCAATATTTCCAAGTAATCCTTGTGTTATATTTACTATTACTTGTGATTGTACTGCATCTGTTCCATACATTGTTGATACAGTTGCCCCAAGGAAACATAAACCTCCATAAACTAAAGCTAAGCCTCCACAAGCAAGTACGCCTGCTTTACCAATCATCTTTAATTTCTCACTAATAGAAGTATATCCTTTTTCATTTAAAGATACTATCAACACTGATGCAAGTGCTATTGCTGCAAAGGCATCCATTGTCTGATATCCTTGACCTATACCTTCTGCAAATACATTAGGTATCATAGGTTTATCGATTACTTCTCCAAGTGGAGATACAACACCTTTTATAATTATAAATGCTAAAGCTATTAGAAGAGCTGGAGTTAAAAATTGTCCAACTATATCTACGACCTTAGAAGGTCTTACTGTTAATACATATGATATCGCGAAATAAACTATACAGAATAATAACACTGGAATCGAAGTCCCAAATAGAGGCATCATACCCATTTCATAAGTTGTTGCACCTGTTCTTGGTATAGCTAGGAATGGTCCTATACATAAAATATCTGCACAACCTATAAGAATACCTAATTTCATACCACATCTTTTAAACATCTCAATTACGTTTCCATCAAATTTAGCTGTAGCCATTACTGCTAGAAGTGCCAAACCAGCATCGGCAAATGTAAATCCTAAGAAGGCAATTAACCACTCTGGACCTGTAATTATTCCCAAGTATGGTGGAAATATTAAGTTACCTGCTCCAAAGAACATTGCGAATAATGCAAATCCAAATACTATCATATCCTTGGTCTTACCCATTATAAAATCCCCCTTTTTAACCTTATTAAATTAATAAAATGCCTCAATTGTTTACGTTTGCATAAATAAATTAATTAAAACAATAAGAACTTATTATTAAATTAATAAAATTAAATAAATTAAATTTTTAATATATTGTATTTATTTGTGCTTATTATATATTATACGAAACAATCAAGTCAATATACCAAAATTTCAAATAATCACACTCATTTTAATTTTCAAAAAATTAGGTATATTTGTCTTAAATTAATATTTTTAAAGGTTTTCTAATCTAATTTATACTTTCACATGACAATATTTGTCTATATTTCAAAAAAATAAAAAAAACCTTTAGGAAAAGGCTTTTTTTATTTTATAATATTAAATTTTTTAATCTGGCTTTAAAATCTATCTTTTAACATTCTCTGGTATTTCTAATGTTATATTCCCTATTTTTCCGTCTCTAAACTCATTTAAAACAGTTGTAGATATACGTGCATAATCAAGCTCTTTTTTCCCTGTTATAAATCCCCTTTTATGACCAATCATATCCATAGTTTCAATTGGAGTTTCTCCTAGAGAGTCCAATTTATATCTAGCTTTCAGATTCTCAGGTGCTATCTTCATAAGTTTTTCTATAAGTCTTAAGGCTAAAGTCTCAGTATCCAAAATCTCGTCCTTTATAGCTCTACTAAAAGCTAAGTTTAGAGCAACTTCTTGGTCTTCAAACTTAGGCCAAAGTATTCCAGGTGTATCTAAAAGTTCAAGATTCCCTTTTAGCCTAACCCATTGCTTACCTTTAGTTACCCCTGGCTTGTCTCCTGTTTGAGTACTTTTTCTACCTGTTAATTTGTTTATAAGAGATGATTTTCCGACATTTGGAACTCCAACTATCATTATTCGTATAGCTCTCTCTTTTCTACCTTTATCTTTTAAATTGTCCATTTTTTCTCTAGTTACATTTTTACATTCTTCTATTATCTTATTTATACCAATTCCTTTTATTGTATCAACTGGTATAGCTTTGATATTAATTTTTTTATAATACTCTACCCATTGATTTAATTTGTCTCTGTCTGCCATATCACTTTTATTAAGTACAACTACTCTTGGTTTATCTCCTACAAGCTTATCTATATCTGGATTTTTACTACTAAATGGTATTCTAGCATCTAACAGTTCAATAACTACATCAATCAGTTTTAAGTTGTTTTTTACTAACTCCTTAGTTTTTTTCATATGACCTGGATACCAGTTTATATGTAGATTGTCATCCATAAGATACTCTTCATATTCATTTGACATATATATCACTCCTTTAAAATATTATATTATTATATCTTAATTATAATTAAAAAATAAATTTATTTAAATCACAGTATTGTCATGCTTTTAACATCATACTTTACATAATATGCTCTTCTTATTTTAATATTATTTCAAAATATAATTCAATATTTATCGATTTTATTTTTCATTTTAAAAGTTATAAATTCATAAATAAATAATGTATATTTCAACAAATAGTTCTATTTATTTATGATATAATTATTTGTTGTAATTTTCATTAAAATAGAAAGAGGACTGATAAATCAGCCCCCCATTTATAAGTAAAGTTTTTAATTATCTATTTCTAGCTTCTTTTATCTTAGCAGCTTTACCTACTCTACCTCTTAAGTAGTTTAGTTTAGCTCTTCTTACTTTACCTTTTCTAGTAACTTCTATTTTTTCTATTTTTGGAGAGTGAACTGGGAAAGTTCTTTCTACACCAACATTGAAAGACATTTTTCTAACTGTGAAAGTTTCTCTTGCTCCTCCACCTTGTCTCTTTAATACTACACCTTCGAATACTTGTATTCTTTCTCTTTTTCCTTCTATAATTCTAACGTGTACTTTAACTGTGTCCCCAGGTCCAAAATTAGGAACTTCATTTTTCAATTGTTCTTGCTCAATTGCTCTTAGCATTTCATTCATCTTTCTTCCTCCTAAATATCATAGACGTTCTTAACTACCCGACCAGTGTAAACAGAGGAACGCCCGTATTTTCAACATTTTATATTATACTATACTTCAATAGTTATTACAAGCACTTTTATGTTTTTAATTCCATTTATAGGAACTTTATTGTATACATGTATATTGATTACTTCTTATATTTTATTTTTCTTTGGATTTTCTATATAAGTCTAATCGTCTTTCTTTAGTGATTCTTATAGATTCTTCTTTTCTCCAATCATCTATCTTTTTATGATTACCTGATAAAAGCACTTCTGGTACTTTTAATCCTTCAAAATCTCTAGGTCTAGTATAATGAGGATACTCCAATAAATTATCTTTAAATGATTCTTCTTCAAAAGATTCATCTTGATTTAATACCCCTGGTATTAGTCTTGATATAGAATCTATCATTATAAGTGCTGGAAGTTCTCCTCCAGTTAGTACATAATCTCCAATTGAAATTTCATCGGTTACAATTAAATCGATGATTCTTTCATCTATCCCTTCATAATGACCACATAGCAATATTACATCTTCTTTAACAGACATTTGCTTTGCTATGGATTGCTTGTATACCTTTCCTTTTGGAGTTAAATAAATTACTCTTGGATTATTTATATTATGAGTTGTTATTATATGCTTATACGTGTCATATATAGGTTGAGGAGTCATTACCATACCAGCTCCTCCTCCAAATGGATAATCGTCTACTTTTTTATGTTTATTATCAGAAAAGTCTCTTATATTATATATATGAACTTCAATTATACCTTTTTCAACAGCTCTTTTCATTATACTCTCATTCATATATGAATTAAATATTTCTGGAAAAAGTGTCATTATATGAAATCTCATATTACCACCTAATCTATCATTCCCTTAATAGGGTCTATAATCATTTTTCTATCATCAATGTCTATTGTAGGTACAAATTTTTTTATAGCTGGTATCATAAATTCTTTATTCTCTTCACCTTTTATTACATAAACATCATTTGCAGAGTATTGAAGTACATCTTCTAACACTCCTACATATTTTCCATCTACAGTTAGAACTTCCATACCAATCATATCTGCTATAAAAAATTCGCCTTCTTCAAGTTCTCTACTGTCTTCCCTAGACACATACATAAATTTATTTTTTAACTTTTCTGCTTTTTCTATACTATCTATATCTTTTATCTTCATTATAACCATAGAACCTTTATATCTTACTTTTTCAACAATCCACTTATTGTTTAAATCTTTTCCTAGATAAAAATCTTTCAATTCATCAAATCTGTCTATATCATCAGTAAGTGGATAAACTCTTACCTCACCTTTTAGACCTTGTGTATTTACTATTTGACCTATCTTAAAATGAGTTACTTTTTCTTTCATGTTATCACCTTCTTAAAAAATTTAATCTTATATACTCATATCATCATAAATTCTTAAAACTACATATAATTATATAAAAAGGACTAGGTATTATACCTAATCCTCCTATTTACACTATCTCAAGAGAAACTTTTATGTTTTCTCTATTTGCAACAGATCTTACGACAGTTCTTATAGCTTTAGCTATTCTTCCCTGCTTCCCAATAACCTTACCCATATCGTCTTGAGCAACTGTAAGTTTTAAGACTATACCGTCATTATCTTCAAATTCCTCAACAACAACTGAATCAGGATTATCAACTAGAGCCTTAGCTATATCTACAACTAGCTCTTTCATATATTTCATCTCCTAAAGTAACCTCAGCAATGAGTATTTACTTAAACTAATTGCTAAGAAAAATTATTTTGCTTGTTTAGAAGCTTCGAATTTTTCTATTACTCCATTTTTTACAAGTAATTTTTTAACTACTTCTGTTGGTTGAGCACCAGTAGCTAACCATTTTATAGCTTTTTCATCATTTATTCTTACTTGTTTAGGTTCAGAAATTGGATTATAGTATCCTATTTCTTCTATAAATTTTCCATCTCTTGGAGCTCTTGAATCAGCTACTACTATTCTGTAGAAAGGTTTTTTATTAGCTCCCATTCTTTTTAATCTTATTTTAACTGCCATTACAGTCACCTCCGAATAATTTTTACTTTTTTATATTTTATTTAAAAAAAGGTAAACCGCCTAAGCCGCCCCTTTTCTTCATACTTTTCTGCGAACCAGCAAACATCTTCATCATTTTTTTCATTTCATTAAGTTGTTTTATAAGTCTATTTACATCTTGTACACTAGTTCCACTACCTCTAGCTATTCTTTTCTTTCTAGAAGCATTTAATACACCCGGATTTCTTCTCTCATATGTAGTCATTGATTGAATTATGGCTTTAGTTCTATTCATTTCCTTGCCATTCAAATCTACATCTCCAAGTTGGTCTTTTACATTTCCCATACCAGGTATCATACCAATTATCTTGTCAAGAGGTCCCATATTTTGTATTTGTTCCATTTGTTGTAAGAAATCCTCAAAATCAAGCTCTTGTTTTTTTATTTTTTGTTCTAATTCTTTAGCTTTCTCTAAATCTATGTTTTCTTGTGCTTTTTCTATTAAACTTAAGACATCTCCCATACCTAGTATTCTTGATGCCATTCTATCTGGGTGGAAAGGCTCTATATCATCTAGTTTTTCTCCCATACCCATAAACTTTATAGGTTTTTGTGTAACTGCTCTTATTGAAAGTGCAGCACCACCTCTAGTATCTCCATCCAATTTAGTTAAGACTACTCCATCAACACCAAGAGCCTCATTGAAGCTTTCTGCCACATTTACAGCATCTTGACCTGTCATAGAATCTACAACCAAAAGTATTTCATGTGGTTTAACTTCTGACTTAATTGATTTTAATTCATCCATAAGCACTTCATCTATATGAAGTCTACCAGCTGTATCTATAATAACTAAATCATTAGCATTTTTAATTGCATGGCTCAAACCTGCCTTTGCAATATTTACTGGATTTTCTTTATCTCCCATATTAAATACAGGTATATCCAATTTTTCTCCAACAACTTGAAGTTGCTTTATAGCTGCTGGTCTATAAATATCACAAGCTACTAATAAAGGTTTCTTACCTTGCTTTTTAAAATATCCTCCAAGTTTTCCTGCTGTAGTAGTTTTACCTGCTCCTTGCAATCCAACCATCATTAAGATCGTAGGAGGTTTTGAGGAAATCATTACTTTGCTTTGTACATCCCCCATTAAACTTGTAAGTTCTTCATTTACAATTTTGATTACATGTTGAGCTGGAGTTAAGCTTTGCATAACTTCTTGTCCAACACATCTTTCTTGAACTTTTTTTATAAAATCTTTAACTACTTTAAAATTAACATCCGCTTCAAGAAGCGCAAGTTTAACTTCTCTCATAGCATTTTTTACATCTTCTTCTGTAAGTTTTCCTTTTGATTTTAACTTACTAAATGCCCCTTGTAGTTTATCAGACAATCCTTCAAATATCATTTTATCATCTCCCTACATACATCTTCTATATTTTCTAGCTTAGGGATTAAATTAGCACAATCTCTATTGTGCAATAAATCTTCTTTAATGTCAATAATTTTATCTTTTATAATTTTAATATTTTTTTCCTGCTCTTGAATCTTAGATACTAAGTGTAACTTTTCTTCATAATCTCTTAGTATTTTTTCTGAACGCTTCAAGGTATCATACACACCTTGTCTTGATACATTCAGGTTTTCACTAATTTCACCTAAAGAATAATCTTCTTCATAGTATAGAGCTACTATTTCTTTCTGCTTGTCAGTTAATAATTCTTTATATTGTTCAAATAACAATCCAATTTCGACCATTTTTTCTATATTCATATCTTACACTTCCTAGCAGTATACTGTAAAGGTTATCTACTTTACACTATTGTATTTTATATCATATAAACACTCTTGTCAACCATTATTTTTAAAAGAATACTAGTTACCAAATAATGCATCTGAAAATGATTTTGCATCAAAATCTTGTAGGTCTTCCACTCTTTCTCCAACTCCAATAAGTTTCACAGGTACATCTACTTCTGATTTTACTGCAAGTACTACTCCACCTTTCGCAGTCCCATCAAGTTTTGTAAGCACTATACCTGTTATGTCTGCAACTTCTTTAAATGTCTTTGCTTGAACAACTGCATTTTGTCCTGTTGTGGCATCTACTACAAGAAGTACTTCACGCTTTGCTTCTGGGAATTCTCTATCTACTATTTTGAACACTTTTCCAAGCTCATTCATAAGATTTGCTTTATTGTGTAATCTTCCTGCTGTATCGCATATTAATACGTCTGTTTTTCTAGCTTTTGCTGCCTTTATAGCATCAAACACTACTGCTCCAGGGTCTGCTCCTTCTTGATGCTTTATTATATCTACATTCGTTCTATTTGCCCAAATTTCTAATTGCTCTGTAGCTGCTGCTCTAAATGTATCTGCTGCTGCTAGCAAAACTTTTTTACCATCTTTTTTGTATCTATTTGCTAGTTTGCCTATTGTCGTTGTCTTACCAACCCCATTTACACCAACCATTAAAATTATACATGGTGCTGGTTCTATATCTAATGTAGAGTTTTCATTTGTAAGAATCTCTTCAACTATATATTTAAGTTCTTCTCTTACTTTCATAGGGTCTGTAATACCTTTTTGTTTTATTTTTCCTCTTAGTTTTTCAATTATATCCATAGTTGTATTTACACCAACATCTGCTGTTATTAAAATTTCCTCTAAATCTTCAAGTAAATCTTCATCTACTTTTGTATATGATTTTAAAACCTCATCTATTCTATCAGTTATTCCTTGTTTTGCTTTTGTTAATCCTTGCTTTAATCTTTCAAATAAGTTAACCTTTTTTTCTTCTTTATCTTCCATATCTTCAGATTCAGTTTCAGTTTCACCATCATAGTTTTCTAATTCTTCTATTATATCTTCTTTGGAATCTATATCTTCTTTAGAATTAACATCTAAAATATTTTCTACTTTTTGTTCACCACTTTTTGTCTGGTTTTCTAATTCTTCATCTTTTTCAGTATTTTCATTAGTAGTATCTTCCTCAGTTTTTTCTTCAATATCTTCCACTTTATCTATCACTTCTTCTTCAAGACCTGAAAAAATAGTTTCTTCTACATTTTCTAGATTATCAATACTACTTTCTATTTCTTCGTCTGAATCAGCATCTTTTTTTTCCAGTTCCTTTTCTTTGTCTTTTCCAAAACCAAATAATTTTTTTAACACTACTTTTCCTCCTATGTCAATCTAAGTTATATAATATCTGTTATTTCCTGAGCTTCTTTTAGTTTTAAGCTAATAACTTTTGAAATGGCTTTTTCTTGCATTGTAACTCCATAAATATAATCAGCAGCTTCCATAGTCCCTCTTCTGTGTGTTACTGATATAAATTGTGTCTCTTTAGACAAATCCTTCAAAAACTCTCCAAATCTGAATATGTTTGCATCATCAAGTGGTGCTTCAATCTCATCTAATATACAAAATGGTGTTGGCTTTGTAATTAATATAGCAAATAGTATACTTATTGCTGTTAAAGCTTTTTCTCCACCAGACAATAGATTTAGATTTTTCATTTTTTTACCTGGTGGTTGAGCTGTTATTAGTATATCACTTTCTAATAAATTTTCTTTATCTAAAATAGTTAATTCTCCACAACCTCCACCAAACAATCTCTTATACACATACTTAAAGTTTTTACTTATTTCTTCAAATTTAATCTCAAATTCAGATTTCATATTTTCTTCTAATGTATGTATAAGCTTTTCTATCTCTTCCATAGATTCTTCTAAATCTTGTTTTTGTTCACTATAAAAATCATATCTTTCTTTTATTTCTTCATATTCCTTTATAGAATCTATATTTATATTTCCAAGACTTCTTATTTCTCTCTTTAGATTTTCTAGGAATTTTCTATCTATATCTAAATTTTCATCTTTGATTTCTAATGCTTGTACTAAAGTCATCTCATATTGCTCAAATAACTTATTTACATATGTGTCTTGACTAGTCTTTAACCTTTCTAATCTTCCACCAACTTTAAATAAACTCTCTTTAAGCTCTATATGCTGTCTATCTATAGTTTTTAATTCTTTATTTATTTCATCAAAACTATTTTTCAAATCATCTTTAGCTATTTTTCTAGTTTCAAGATTTCTGTTACTATCTCCTAATTGTTTTGTCAGGTTTTCTCTTTCTTTTTCTTCAATAGATATGGAATCTTGCAATTTAATTATTTCTTGTTCTTCATAGTTCAATGATTCTTCTAATTGTTTATTTTTTTCTTCTAGTTCACAATTTTCACCAACAATTCTTTCTATATCTCTAGCTATACTATTATAAACTTCTGTTTTCTTTACTAAGGTTAAGTTTAATTCATCAAACTGAGACTTTTCCTTATCATATAAATCATTATATTTTTTTATTTCATCATTTAACCTATCAATTTTTTCTTTATTTTGATTGTATATATTATCTAAATCTTCCATATCTTTTTCAACAATATCACTTTTTTCAAGTGTGTAATTTAAATTAGAGTTTAAATCATTTTTCTCATTTTCTAATTTAGTAATACTACCTTTTAAAGATTCAATTTCAGATTCAATATTTTTTATACTTGTACTTTTTATTATTATACTTTTTTCTAAATCTTTTATTTTGCTATCATGCGAATTAATTTCATTTTTTATATCTTTTATATCTTTGTTTAGAGATTCTCTTTTTAATTCTAAGTCTGAAATCTCAATCTTAATATTATTTATCTTTTCTGTGTATTCATTGATGTATCTTTTTCTAGATAGTATATTGCCATTAGTTTTTAAACTTCCTCCAGTCAAAGAACCTCCTGGATTTAATATTTCACCATCTAAAGTCACTATTTTAAATCTATGACCAGTTTCTTTTGCAAATTTTATACCTTCATCTATATTATTTATAAGTATAGTTCTTCCAAGTATATTCTCAATTATATTTCTATACTTTTCATCAAATGTAATTAAATCACTTGCTATTCCTATAAATTTAGTACTTGCTTTTAAATTACCTAAACTTATTTTGTTTGATTTAATTATATTTAATGGAAGAAATGTTACTCTACCTAAATTATTCTGCTTTAGATAATTTATTGCAGATTTAGCACTAAATTCATCATCAGTTATTATATTCTGCATATAAGCACCCAAAGCTGCTTCTATAGATTTCTCATATTGTTCAGGTACATTTATAATTTGACCTAGTGCTCCATGAACTCCTTTTAAATTTTTATTTTTTAGGACTTCTTTTACACCTCTATTAAATCCCTCATAATGATTTTCCATATCTACATATACATTTAATTTTGAATTATATCCATTTAGATTGTATTTACTTTTCTGTATCTCATCTTCTAGCTCGTTGTATTTACTAATTGAATTTTGTAAATTAGTTGCTAATTCCTTATTTCTATTATTTACATCCTTTAAATCATCATTTTGCATATTAAATTCTTTACTTATATTATCTAATTCAAAAGACTTTATTTCAATACTCTTATTTAATTCTGCTATTTCTGAACTTATATTTTCATCTCTTATATTCATATTTTCTTTATTTGCATTTAAGGTCGACAACTTATTACTAAACTCTTGCTTCTTATTTAATATGTCTATTATACTTTCTTTCAATAACTCTATATCATTATTTAAAGATTCCAATTTGATTTTTTGTTTATCTTTACTAGACTCCAATGTTTTTATATTTTCTTGCAAAATAGATAGTTCTTCATTACCTGATGATTTATTACTTTCTAAGTCTTTTATGTATTGCTTATTTTCATTTAGCTTTTCCTTTATGTCATTTATTTCTGAGTTCTTTCTATGAATTTCATTCGTAAAATTTTTTATTCTTTCTTTAATTAAATTTATTTGCGATTCTTTTTTTGATATAACTCCTTTGATTGAGTTTATATAATCTACAGACTTTTCAATTACATCTTGTAATACATCTATCTCTTTATTGATGTCATCTTGCTTTTTCTCTACAATACTTTTTTGCTCTTCTTTTTCATTAAGTTCTTTTTCAATAACGTTTCTATGTTCATTAACTTCACTTAATTCTTTTTCTGTTACTTCAATTTCTCTTATAAAACTATTCACTTCTAATATTTTCAACTTCTCACTTATTTCCAAATACTTTTTTGCTTTTGTTTGTTGATTAAAAAGAGGTTTTAATTGATTTTCAATTTCTATATATACATCATCTATTCTTTCCAAATTCTCTTTTGTGTTACTTAAATTTCTTTCTGCTTCCTGCTTTTTATATCTATACTTTGATATACCACAAGCTTCATCAAAAACTTTCCTCCTACTTAAAGGATTATTACTTAATATCTCATCTACTTTTCCTTGTTCTATTATTGAATAACCATCTTTTCCAATACCAGTATCCAAAAAGACTTCTTTTATATCTTTTAATCTACAATTCTTATTATTTAGAAAAAATTCACTTTCACCATTTCTATAAGCTCTTCTTCTTATAGTTACTTCTGTAAAATCTAACTCCAATTGATTCTCAGAATTATCAATGGTAAGAGCTACTTCACAGTAATTCATAGGTTTCTTTGTATCTGTACCTGCAAATATAACATCTTCAAGTTTATCGCCTCTAAGGCTCTTAATACTCTGTTCTCCTAATACCCATCTTACAGCATCAGATATATTACTTTTTCCACTTCCATTTGGCCCTACTATAGCTGTTATTCCTTCTTTAAAAATAATATCTGTTTTTACTGGAAAGGATTTAAATCCCTTTAACTCTAGTCTCTTTAAATACAAATCGTTTCTCTCCCTTCATCGTTAAAACTAAAGGTCATAAATGTCATACAATTTTCTATGAATGTCTATCATATTAGCAATAATTAAACTTTTTCCATCTAACACAATTTCTAATTGATTTATATCTAAATCTGATTCTTGTGTTTTTAAAATCACACCAAATTTTTCTTTCATATACTTAACATTTGTTTTTTTATTTCCTATTATTTTAGAAATATTTTTTTTATTTGATTTCACCAACATTTGTTTTACATCTTTATTTTGTAAAATAATAAATTCCAAATAATCTTTTATCATATCAGCTTCTACTAATTCTCTAAATGCAGGATGATATGGTCCTGCTAAAACAGCTTTCCCAATTTGTATATCATCAGTAGCTTGAAGTCCAACTCTTATTACATTTATATTATTGACATAAAACAATACAAGAACTTTCTTTACTATACTTATACTTTCATCAAGAGTAAATGGACTATACTCGTTTTGCTCCATCAATTTTTCAAGACCTGTATCTTTTACTACTAAAGTTGGATACACTCTAACACAATCTGGTTTTAGCTCTACAAATTTTTTTGCCGTAAATATACATTTTTCTTTTGTATCAGCTGGAAGACCAATCATCATCTGCAAACCAAGTTTAATTCCACTATTTTTTATCATTTTTGAACTTTTATATACAATTTCTGCTTGATGACCTCTTATACTATCTAATAATACTTTTTCATCTAAAGATTGTACCCCTAGTTCAATTATGCTAGCCTTATAGTCTTTTAACATCCTTAGTATCTCTTCATTGATACAGTCTGGTCTTGTAGACATTCTAATATCTTTTACAATCCCTTTTTCTACATATTCTTTGGCAACTGATAACAAACTTTTTTGTATATCAATATCTATAGCAGTAAAGCTACCACCAAAAAATGCTATTTCTACATCAGCATCTTTATCTATAGTCTCTAAACATTCTTCAATTATCTTTCTTGCATCTTCACTTGTAACATCAGTACTCACACCTGTTATTTTTTTTTGATTACAAAATATACAATCATGAGGACACCCTTTGTGAGGAACAAATATAGGTATAATTCTCTTTTTCATCTACAACATCCTTCTAATATAAATATTTCTTTTTATATTTTTACATATTACATTTATTTTTCCCATAATTTTTTCTTTAAAGCTACTTTAGCAGCTAATTGTTCAGCTTCCTTTTTACTCTTACCTTCTCCTATACCTAGTACATCTTCATTAATTCCAACTTCCATTACAAACCTTTTATTATGGTCTGGACCTTTTTCTTCTATAAGTCTGTACCATATATTATTTTCACCATTACCTTGTAACACTTCTTGAAGATGTGTTTTATAATCTCTAAATATATTTCCTTTTCTTGAATCATAAATTATATTTTCCATATAATTCAGTATAAACTGTCTTGCACTTTCAAAGCCTCCATCAAGATATATCGCAGCTATTACAGCTTCAAATGCATCTGCTAATATTGAAGTTCTATGTCTTCCTCCTGTTGCCTCTTCTCCTCTGCCTAATAACATATGAACACCTAAATTTATATCATTAGCCACTTCACTTAATGAATCTTCACAAACTATATTTGCTCTAAGTTTAGTTAGTTCCCCTTCGGGTAGATTAGTTTCTTCATTGAATAAATAATCACTTATCACTATGCCTAAAACTGAATCCCCTAAAAATTCTAATCTTTCGTTAAAATTATATTTTTTATTTTCATTAGAATATGAACTATGAGTAAGAGCTTCTAGTATATATTCTTTATTTTTAAATTTATAATTTATAACATTTTCAAATCTTTGTATATTATCTAGTAATTTTTTACTTATTTTCATAACTACATCCCTCCAAAATCCTATTCTATAAATTCTAGTGTACTATTTTTGTCCAAGTATTGCAAAACCAAAATACACAATACCCTTCCTCATAAAAATAAAACTACCTATGAAACAAAATTATCTCATAGGCATCATAGGCAGTTTTATTTCTTATGAATTTTTACTCTCTATCATCACAACTTGAACAACCACCACATGTACAATCATCATCACAATCATCTTCTGATGATAATATTACAGCCTTACAATCAGGACAAACAACATCTACTTCATCATCATATAACAAATCTTCGTCTATTTCTACTAACTCTCCACAATTTGGGCATTCCATTTCTATATAGCTGAAGTCCTCATCGTCATCATCTTCATCGTCATCGTCTTCATAAAGATCATCTTCCATGTCAGCGATTTCTTCTTCTAAATCTGCTAAATCTTCATCTATAGATTCAACAAAATCTTGAAGTTCTTCTTGCTCTTCATCCAATGTTACAATAGCATCTGCAAATACTTCTAATGCGTCAACTATTTTATGTATCATTTTCCCTTCTTTGCTTTCAGCACTTATTTCTAGTCCTTCTGCTAGGCCTTTTAAGTATGCAACTTCTTCATATAAATGTTTCATGTAACACCCCTCGCTTTCTTTTTTATATATAAACTAAAAGCTCATATATCTTATATTATTAAGACATATAAGCTTTTATATACATAAATTTTTATACTCTTGATAAATATTCACCTGTTCTAGTATCTATCTTTACTTTATCTCCAGTATTTATAAATAATGGAACTTGAACAACTGCTCCAGTTTCAACTGTAGCTGCTTTAGTTACGTTACTTGCTGTATCACCTTTTATACCTGGCTCTGTATCTGTAACTTCTAGCTCTGCAAAGTTTGGAGCTTCCACTTGAAATGGTTGCCCTTGATAAAATCTTATTGTAGCAACTTCATTTTCTTTTAAGAATTTAATTGCATCTTCAACTTGCTCATAGTTTAATGGTATTTGTTCAAAATTTTCTTGATCCATAAAATAATACAACTCACCATCATTGTATAGATATTGCATTTGTCTTGTATCTATAACAGCCTTAGGGAATTTTTCACTTGGATTGAAAGTTTCTTCTCTTATAGCTCCTGTTTTTAAGTTTCTGTATTTAGTTCTAACGAAAGCAGCTCCTTTACCTGGCTTAACGTGTTGAAAATCAACTACTAAACATGGTTGTCCATCTTTTTCAAATGTAACACCTTTTCTAAAATCACCTGCTGATACCATTTCTTGTTCCTCCATATTAAAATAAATTTCTTATTTTTTAGTAAATTTTACATTACTATGCCTTTAAAATTATATCTCTTACTTGAATTCTGTCAAGTCAGGATTACAAATTTTTACTAATATCATAATATCATAAGTTATACAATATAAACAAGTATTTGGCAAATTACTTATTCTATATTTTTATTATTCTCCTCTACAATCTTACTCTATACATTTTATATATTGATATTATTTAATTATATAGTTCTCAATAATTATGCTTTGTATGATTTATTGATGTTATTTCTTTTTCTTAAGCTTATGTGTTTTTATATACTTTCACTAAAATTCCATATTTTTATTTTGAATTTAGTTTCATAGTTTTGACTACGTTTTGATAATTTCAATTTTATATTAACATATTGACCATTATTAGACATTGATACATACATTTCATCTACATAATCTCCAATTTCATAACCACCTGCTTGACTACTTTCACCATTTAAAGAATTCACAAATAACTTATTTCTTCTTTCATTTAATATAATTTCTTTGTTACTTATATATTCCTCATTATTAGTTATACTTTCATCCACATACCTACATTTTATAGATGTTGTTCTTTTAAAACTTTCTTCGTTATTAGATAGATTTATTATTCCCATAGAATTACTAATAATTCCTTCCATTGTTTTTACAATTTCAATGCTTTGTTGTTGTAATTCTAGCTTATCATCTATTCTAAGTTTTAAGTTTATTGTAAGTACAAATACAGAATATAGAACTATTATCAATATTACAATTGAAGCTAATGATACTATACTTTCCAAAAGTAAGTAACCATGTTTACGTTTCATATTTTCCCTCTTTCAGAAGTACTCTTCCACTTACAGGTGTTATTGTTATAGTTTTTCTCAAGCTATTATTGTATATCTCTATTGTAGATGCTTTTTGAGGTGAGCCATCAGATTTAAATTTTATTAAGTCAATATTTCTTGCTATCTTTACATTTTTAGGTAGTACTATAGATTTAATATTTTTACCATCTTTTCTTAACACATATCCTTCATGTTTGTCTTGATTTATATAATATATATATGTATTGTAATCACTAAACATATTAATTCTTCTAACATACCTTATATCTGAACAGAGTTGACGTGCAAATAAATTTATCTTTTGATTTTCAAGATTATCTTTTGGAAACGATAATGTAGCTATCAATAGTATTATACTAATGGATACCACTAATTCTATTACAGTCACATTCCTTCTTTTTTCAAAGTTATACACCTCTATACTTATATACATATACTAAATTTTTTTCATTAAAGTTCTTTTTTATGTTTTCAATTATATCTTGCTTAATCTCTTCTTCTGTAGGTTCTTCACATTCTTGATTATCTGTATTTTCAATCTCATCTTCAAATTCATTTAAAATTTCATCTGCTTCAAGTAGATTATATTCATTAAATATATTGGCATTAGACTTATCTATATAATCTTCAATGTCAATCCCTACCCATGGATTTTTAATTTTTACTCTAGCTTTTATAACTTTTAAAAAATCTTTCTCTTTAACTGCGCTTGTTATATCTAATTCAAAAAAATCTCCTCTGTCATATATAGTATTATTCTCTATTTTTAAAGAAGCTTCATTTAAGTTGCTATAAGATGTATCTTTTATTTTTTTTATACAATTAATCATATTATTTCCTAAGAAATATGTTCTAAATTCGTCTTCATTATTTGATATATTAATAGCTTCCTCTACACAAGAAAATACATTACTTATTGATATTTCTATTCCACTTAAAGAAGTTTCTTTTAACTGAATGTCCTTATATTCTAACTCATATATATTATCATGTGTATAGATTAAACCTATAGACATAATACACACAGTACTTATAATAGAAAATATTATCAATGTCATTATTAATATAGAACCTTTATTGTCTAGTAACATAGCTATTAAACCTCAACTTTTTAAAATTACTTTTTATTTCTATATTTATTTCATAACATTGATAATAATCTAAAATTTGTTTTACTGTACTGATAACTTCATATCCATTTATGTAATTTTTATTTGTTCCATTCTCAATCAAATCATATTTGCTATTTTTTATTCTGTACTTCTCATCTTCCATATATTTTTTTACAGTGCTTAACATTTCTCTATCAGATGCATTTCTACATACAAAACTATAACAACTATATAAAGATGTCGACACTAAATACACAGTCACATATAATATAGCAATACTTATTATACATTCGATTGATATAAAACCATTCTTTTTTGTTTTCAATAATAAAAACCTCTCAATAATTTTTTATATATAAAAATTCAACTATAAATTTCTTTATGAATATCTTGTATAAAGTTTTTTTATTTTAGTACACCACCCTCATTCCTAATAGTATTAACTGCCCCTACTAATCTCACTTTGTAATCAACATCATCCAAATAAATAATTACATTTACCTTATGAAGTATTGTAATACTGCACCCCCTATACCCATATTTTTTATGGAATTTATTGTTTATAGTCCTTTCTCTGTTATATTTATTGACATCTAAATTTCAATTTATACTGAATAAATTAATAATTCCTTCGTCTTATTTCATATATATACAACAAAAATTTAAACTTAAGTTCTAATTTTTTATGTTATAATATGGTCAAAAGTTTGTAAATATATGTTTTAAATTCTAAAAGTATGCATGTTATTTTATTAGATAACAGTCAACTTGGATAAGTCTCCTTCATATAATTTAAAGTGACCGTTGAAAAGGGGGTGACCTATTGGCAGCACTTAAATCTTTTGAAAAACCCTTAACCCCTGAAGAAGAGATTGAGTATTTAACTAAATTTAAAATAGAAAACGATAAAAGTGCAAAGGATACATTAATTGAAAGAAACATGAGATTAGTAGCTTATATAGCAAAAAAATATAATAATTCGACGGAAGACCAAGATGACTTAATATCCATAGGTACAATAGGATTAATAAAAGCTATAGAAACTTATAATATAGATAAAGGAACTCGATTAGCGACATATGCTTCTAGATGTATTGAAAATGAGATTTTAATGAATATCCGTTCTAACAAAAAAAATAAAACTCAAGTGTCTCTACAAGATCCTATCGGAACAGATAAAGAAGGTAATGAAATAAATACTACTCTTTATATGTATTCCTCTCCTGTGTAAAATAAGTTCATATCAAAAATTTTTCTTAATTATAGCAAACAAAAATACATATCAATTATATTATCAAGTACAATCATATATTTTTAATCTTTTAAAAATCTAATTAAGTCAGTTAATTTTTTTAGATATTACTCTCCCACTATGTAATACCCAAATCATACTCTTAAGTAAATTGTTAGACATATAGCAAACAAGTATTTTATATTAAATTAGAAATATTCTATTTTAATAGTTTTTTATTTTTGTCATTTTATGGATATTAATGTATATTTTATTATTATAAAAAATAATAAAATTTTATAAAATATTCCATATCATACTTTTTTCTATAAATATTTTATATATAGCCTTTATTTTTTTATTAAAATGCATTATAATAAGAAAATAAAGGTCAAGTTGATAGAGTTTTAACAATTATCATTTTCAGAAAAATTACACTATTAAATATATTAAGAATAATCAGAGGTGGAGGAATTAAAATATGAGCGTAATCGTACTATGTAGTTGTTGTGGAAAAGAAATAGATGAATATAGAAATAAATATATAACTTATTATGATAAAAATACCAGTGCAGACATCAAGGTTTGTATTAATTGTGCTTTAAATTTATTAGAAAAGACAAAAGAAAATTAAGAATTAAATATTTAAAACTTTTAAGATACAATACTTCCATAATAATTTATGAAAGCACCTATATATAGATATGTCCCTATCAAGTAAACACTAAAAAAATCACATTAAATGGCATGAGTGCGATATTCAACTGGACCCACGCCATTTAATGTGATTTTATTTATAATTAAATTCTTATACAATTGTATTTTACTGTTTATTATAAGTTTATTATTACTCCTGATTAATCACATCTTCATTATTAATATACACTTTAATTGGCTTTATAAGTTTGTAATGATAAGCAATCCTAAAAATAATATCACAACAACTGTCACAATCAATGCTAGTATATTGATTATTTTTATTGTCTTGTCCTTAAATATTTTTGAAAATAACACAAAAACTGCTATTCCTATTATTCCTCCTAATGTATTTCCTATCAAATCGGTTATATCACTTGCACCTATTGCAAATATATATTGAAGTGTTTCAAAAATTAAACTTGTTAAAAAAATAGGTACAACCTTTTTTATAAAACTCCACTCTTCTTTTAGCATACATAAATATATCCCAAATGGTACAAATACAAATACATTTAATATAATCTCTGATATGTCTACTCTATTATTAACTATAAGCGAACCAGCAAAAGGCACTAAGTTTATATTTCTGAGATTCATTGCTTCAAGTGATGAAATATCAAATTGCATCTTAAATAGTATTATCCATGTCAAAATGATTATATATACTATAAACAATCCTTTTGTAATATTGTATTTTCTAGTTTTCATTCATTGCCTCCTTACTATACCATTGTATTAATTTCTTAATACAATAATATAGTAATACAATTTGTATGTCAACTATTTCTTTAGTCCTTATAAAATTACATAACTCATACTATTTACACATTAATAGCTTTTCTTTAAAGTATATTGACATAAAAATATATACAGGATATAATCATTACAGTGACCACATGGTCACCATTTTTCAAACTATTTAGTGACCACATGGTCATTTTAAAAGGAGAGTTATTATGCCTACTAATATGTTTCTTGAACTAAGTGAAGAAAAACGTAACAAGATTACTAGGGTTAGTATTGATGAATTTGCTAAATATGGATATGAAAATAGTTCAACAAATAGAATTGTCCAAAATGCATGTATTAGCAAGGGAAGTCTTTTCAAATACTTTAAAAATAAGGATGAATTGTACTTCTATATACTTGATTCTGTTACACAAGAGCTTATGGTGAGTTTAGCAAAGGAAATAAATTTTCTTCCAAAAAAGTTGTTCGAAAGAATCATTAAATATTCAGAATTGGAATTTGCTTGGTATATTAAGCACCCCAATGAATATAAATTGATTGCTACTGCATTTACCAAAAGTAATACTGAAATCTATCAAAAAGTTAAAGCACAGTATGGTCTGGAAGGTCAAAGCATTTATTATAAGCTATTGTATGATGTAGACACATCAGTGCTTAGATTCGATAAGGAAAAGAGTATTGATATTTTAAAATGGTTTTTAACTGGGTTTAATGAGGATTTTTTGTCCCATATTCAAATACAAGACAATACAAATATTGATAACATACAACAGGAATATGTTAATAGCCTTACAGACCACATAACAATCTTAAAGTGTGGACTTATTAGTGAAAAGAGAGAGGTGTAAAATATGTTTTATGGTTCTCGATTCCATCAAGTAGTAGTCGACAGAGAAACAGTGAATTATATTGAGTTTGGAAAAGGACAAAAACCACTGATTATCTTGCCAGGTTTGGGGGATGGGTTTTCCCCAATTCATGGGCAGATACAAGCAATCGCTTTTGCATTAAGTTATAAGCAATTTGCTCAAAAGTTTAAGGTGTATATGTTCAGTAGAAAAAATTGTTTGAAAGATGGTTATTCTACAAAAGATATGGCTAGAGACCAAGCAAAAGTCATGAAAACTCTTGGGATTTCAAAGGCAGATATTATGGGGGTATCTCAAGGTGGAATGATAGCACAATATCTCGCTGCTGATTATCCTGATTTAGTTGATAAACTTATGCTGGTAGTTACCTCATCAAAACAAAATGAAACCATACAAGAAGTCGTTGGTGGTTGGATGAAAATGGCAGAGCAAAGTGATTATAAGAGTCTAATGATTGACATAGCAGAAAAATCATACTCAGAAAAATATTTAAAAAAATATCGTTTTTTCTATCCACTTCTTGTAAATATTGGCAAGCCAAAAGATTTTAGAAGATTTCTTATACAAGCCACTTCATGTATTGAGCATAATTCCTATTCTAAATTGGATAAAATATCATCTCCAACCTTAATTATTGGAGGCGACAATGATAGTATTGTAGGGACAAAGTCATCTTTAGAATTAGCAGAAGGAATCAAGAATAGTGAATTATTTCTATACAAAGGTCTTGGCCACGCCACCTATGAAGAGGCAAAAGACTTTAATAATCGAGTTTTAAACTTTCTAATGAAGTAAGACAAAGCCACATAGACCTAGTATTTATGTGGCTTTACGGCATTTTGTAAAACATACTTTATTGTTGAAGTTGATAGTATATTCTACAATTTTTTATAGTATCAATATGACCTTAGTAGAAACATCATAGTTAACTACTCAAATTCCTCAAATCTATACTCTTGTGCTGTATTAAGATACTTTTCTTTATCTACTTTAGACAGAAAAATATCTATTGGCCTTGCAAATGCTCCAGTTCCACTATATAAAGACTTATAAATCACTAGTTCTTCACAATCTATTTCTTTTTGATGATAGAAATTTCCATCTGAATCTTTATATATAATCACAATATCATTAGTTTCAGTATGTACTGCATTAAATCCATTTTCTGCTACCAAATAATAACTATCAAATTCAAACAATGATTTATTAAGTTCAAAATAAGCAACAGGCTTACTAATTCCTATAGTTACATAAAATCCACCTTTAAAATGCTTATATATATATGGATATTTCACTTTTCTTTCCTTAGATACTTTCATGTCTAAAGCTTTAAGCATTATATCTACAGTATCAGATATTTTAAAATTTTTAATATCTTTATATAAACAACTATTATTATTTAAATCATAGTTATTTATATAAAATTCACAATCACTACAGTTTAGATTATCTCCTTTTCTTGATTTTTTCATAAAATCATTGCAGTGTTTCTCCATTTTATATAAAACTTTATGTAACTCTAATAATAACTCATTTTTAGCCACTACTTAAATCCTCCTAATTCACCCATTTCATATTTAAACAACACATTGGCTTATTGATTATAATTTTATTTGTTAGTATAAATGTAATATATATTATCAGTAAAATTTTTATAACAGTTAAAATGTATATTCAATTTCTATAGTAAATAATATGCAACTTAAATTTTTACATATTACAATTGTCATGATTCAATTTCTATAATACATCTTACACAAACTTTTTACACTTCAAGTTTTCTTCAAGTTTTATTGTTATTATTAAATCTTCTATATATTTCATAACTTCGTATTAACTATGGCTCATAAATTCTTTTATAATTAGAAATTTAATGGTTTTTTATAAAATAAAGATTTCTTTTAAACTTCTTTATTTTAACTTATCTCAACTAAGTAAATAAATTACCTAGTTGTTTTAAAATACTTGTCCAACTTTATAGTAAAGAAGTGCTAAATAGTAGCAACTTCTATCCTTTATTAACATTCTGCTGTCTCAGCTTTTTTCATTGATATATTAATGGCTACTTCTTTAGCTACAGCATCAAATTCTTCCCATCTTCTTTTATTCTCTTCATTAGAAATACGTGGATATACTATGTAGACTTCTGTACTTTGATTAGCTATAATCTTTTCATCATACTCTATATCTTTTTCTGTATCATATTTAAATGGTTTAAATTGTTGTAATACTTTCACAATATCACCCCTTGTTATAAAATATGAGTTCATATACTTGTCTTATACTCAATATATATCTTGTTTTTAGAATTTTAATTTGACATGTATTTATATATCTTACTTTAAATTTTAAATATTACTTTAATCAATAGTAAAAACAATATGTATAAACTTAAACAAAGCAGACACTTTATATAGACAGTTGTTTATCACATAATTTAGCAATAAGATTTTAAAGCTGAAAATATAGTATGAATAACGATTGCAATAATAGGTACATTGTCTTCAATTTATGTTGTAAATTATTTTATGGGAGTTAGTTGGAATAGAGATGTTGCTCAATTAAAACATATAATAATGTAAATTATGAAAATTTTTTAAAGATTTAAATGTCTTCAAATGATTGAGATGTACTTAATTTGATAGGCAAAAGAAAAGTATAAACTTAATGAAATTAATGGTATAAAAACTATAATATATAATTTTACTATGTAGTAAAATTATTATTTTTGAATATTTATACCAATTTATGATATAATAAAAGCAAGAAGAACTGCAATCTATGTGGTGTAGAGTGAAGTTCGTGATTAAAAAACTAGAAATTATTTAAACTTATGGAATTTGATTTTAAAGTCAAATTCCCAACCACTCTTAGTGCCAGCTTTGAGTGGTTTTTTACGTTTTCTAAATAACTTACTTATCAAGTTAGCTATATAGCTAGCCAAAATACTGGCTAATATACTTAGTAAAAAATTATCCATACATAATCACCTCCCTTCTTAAAATTGGGAGGATAATCCTTTGTTTGCATGAACTCCACTCTTAGATTGTAGGTTACAACTTCTTGCTAGAATTATTATAACATATTCTCGTAATTTATATAATTATAATACATTTATAATTTATCTAATAAAAAAGTACTCTCTGAAATAAGAAAGTACTTTCTTTATTACCCTTAAATCTCTATCATCTATTCAAGTATACTATAGTTATTTGCAGAATAATGAGGTGTCCACTCTATTTTTTCAAAGTCCTTATCTGTATCAAACTCAAGCCTAACTTTTTGTCCTTTTTCCCAAGTTCCATTTATCGATGTTGATGTTTGTGTATCAATTATTACACCATCTTTATCTATTAAATTTATATCTAGATAAAAGTCTTGAAGGTCTAAATCACTTGTATTTTCTACAGTAGCTTGATAAGTCTTCCAATCATACTCATCCTTTACCTTTTCAAATTTTATACCTTTAACCATAGCATCAATTTTTTCTTTTGATGCATTTTCTTCATTTACAATTTGTGCATTATCCTTTAATACCTTAAATTCTTTTTCATCTACTTTTAAACCAAACTTATCAACTAAAGTCAACAAAATCGTACTTCTTTCATTATAAGGCTTTTCCCAAAGTTCTAAAAACTTTAATTCATCTTTTGAATAATATTTTATAGATTCTTTTGAATCTTCAAGAGCTTTTATATAATCTTTTGCTAATTTTCCAAGTTCTGGACTATCAAACTCAGCATCTTTATACTTTGATACAGCATCCATTTCTACTTTAACAAACTTCTCATAAGCTTCATTCTCCTTTAGATTTAATGTCCCAGCTTCATCTTTAGATGCCAAAGCCCATCTTTCTTTTAGACCTTTTCCTAAATCCTCAATAAATTGCTTATCCTTACCTTTACTTTCATCTTTTGTTTCTCCCCCACTAGAACATGCCACCATAAAAACTGATAGTAACATTACCATAAGTAGACTTAATATTTTTTTTAAATTACACATATAATTCCCCCCTAGAAATTGTTTTCAATTGCATTATACTATATATTCCAATTGGATACTGTCGATTCATGCAATATTTTCATACTATTTTTACAATTTCAACTAATTTTGCTTAACATGAAATATCTCCTTATATAACTAATATACTATATTCAAGGAGTGTGATTACTTATATGAGTGTTGCTATATACCTAAGAAAATCTCGTGCTGATGAAGAGGCAGAAAAACAAGGAGAATTCGAAACTCTAAGCAGACATAAATCAACTCTATTAAAACTGGCAAAAGACCAAAATCTAAATGTAATTGAAATAAAAGAAGAACTAGTATCTGGAGAAAGTATAATACATAGACCAAAAATGATTGAACTTCTAAAAGAAGTTGAAGAAAATAAATATGATTCAGTATTAGTGATGGATTTAGACAGACTTGGTCGTGGAGATATGAAAGACCAAGGTATAATCTTAGAAACTTTTAAAGAAAGTAAAACTAAAATTATAACACCTAGAAAAACTTATGATTTAACAGATGAATTTGATGAGGAATATTCAGAATTTGAAGCATTTATGGCAAGAAAAGAGCTAAAACTTATATCAAGAAGAATGCAAAGAGGAAGAATAAAATCAGTTGAAGAAGGAAATTTCATAGGTACTTCTGCTCCATTTGGATACGATGCTGTAACTACAGGTAGAAAAGAAAGAATTCTTGTCCCAAATAAAGATGCTGATGTAGTTAAAATTATCTTTGACCTATATATTAATGAAGATATGGGTTGTAGTAAAATATCTAAATATCTAAACAACCTAGGAATTAAAACTGCTACAGGAGCTAGTTGGTATAACTCTGCAATAACAAATATAATAAAAAACAAAGTTTATTGCGGTTATATTCAATGGCAAAAGAAAGATTACAAAAAATCTAAAAATCCAAATAAAATAAAAACAGTTAAATTAAGACCTAAAGACGAATGGATTGAAGCTAAGGGCAAGCATGAACCTATAGTAAGTGAATTGATTTGGAAAAAGGCTCAAAATATCCTTAATAAAAATGGTCATGTAAGTTATGGTAATCAAATAAAAAATCCACTTGCAGGCATAGTAATATGCAAAAACTGTGGTAGGCCTCTAGTGTATAGACCATATACAGACCACGATTATATAATTTGTTATCACCCTGGGTGTAATAAAAGTTCTCGCTTTGAATTTGTTGAATCTGCTATTTTAAAATCATTAGAAGATGCAGTAAAAAAATATCAACTAAAAATATCTGATATAGATTTAAAGAAAAATAATACTGATAATGATATAGAGTTTCAAAAACGAGTATTGAAAGGCTTAGAAACTGAATTAAAAGAATTAGATAAACAAAAAAATAAGTTGTATGATTTGTTAGAACGTGGCATATATGACGAAGATACATTTATTGAGAGGTCTAATAATATAGACTCAAGAACTGAAGAAATTAAAATCTCAATAAAAACACTAAAAAATAAATTAGATACAGTTAAAAAAGATACTTCAAAAATAATAGAAGATATTAAAACAGTGCTATCTCTTTATCATGATTCAGACTCTCTTGGAAAGAATAAACTTTTGAAATCGGTTATTGATAGAGCTGTTTATTACAAATCTAAAGAGCAGAAACTAGATTCCTTTGAGTTAATAGTCCACCTGAAGTTATATGAAAACCAGTTATATCAATAACATATAAAGCGTAGTATGTAATGAAATAAGTCTTTTAGATATACTTGGTACAGAGGCTAACCATGTTCTTGATGAAGTTGAGCTAAAAGTTCAAGTCGGAAAACTTTATGAGCAACTAAACAAAATTCTCACTCCTAGAGAAAGAGAAATTGTCCAGTTAAGATATGGGTTAACTCCTTATGGGTATAAAACTCAAAGAGAAATTGCACAAAAACTCGATATATCGAGGTCATATGTATCTAGAATCGAAAAAAAAGCTCTTAAAAAACTAGAAAAAGAGCTTGTTCAAGAAAGTTAATATTATAATTTTTTAAAGGATATATCGTATAAGTATTAGACATAGTCTTTCATCTAAAAATTACGATATATCCTTAAATTTTATAATATAATTTTATTGTATACTTTCACATATTTCTTTAAATATAGGTATTGCGGATTTACTTCCTTTTTGAGTTCCTTCTACTAATACAGTTATTACATATTTAGGTCTTTTTTCAGGATAAAATCCAGTTATCCATCCATGGTCTATTGCTTTTTTATTCAAACTACTTTGAGCTGTGCCAGTTTTAACTCCACTTCCACCTTCTAAATCTTTTAAGTCTTTAGCTGTACCAACCTTAGATACAGACTTCATAATTTCTTTAACTTGTGTACACACATAAGGAGAAATAAGTTCTTCTTTTTTTGAAGACTTGTAAGTTTTTATTGTATTCATATCATTATCAACAAGACTTTTATATAAATATAATGGTTTGAATGTCCCATTATTAGCAATTATTTGAGTCATTTGATTTATTTGAAGTGGTGTAAATTCTATATTTTCTTGTCCTATAGCTAAATTTCGTATTGATATATTTTTTGGTGCTTCTCTAGCTTTTTCTTCATCAAGACCAATATCAACCTTTTCAAATAAATGCAACTTTTCAGCGGATTTAAGTATCTTTTCTTTACCAAGTTTCATAGCTATATCTAAAAATGCAGGATTACATGAATTTGAAAAAGTTTGTCTTAGATTTTGGAAACCATGACCATTCCTTTTATTACATCTTAATATTTCATTAGTATTTCCAACTTTAGTCTTTCCTGTACAAGTGTAAGTATAGTTCTCGTCTACAACACCATTTTCAAGTGCAGAAAATAAAACTACCATCTTAAATACAGACCCTGGTGGATATGTCGCTTTTATAACCCTATTTTCAAATTCACCATTTTTTCCTTTTAAACTTTTTGATATGTCATTTTGGTCAAAATTAGGTCTAGAACACATTGCAAGAATTTCACCTGTAGACGCTTCCGAAATTACCACTGCTGTAGGATTTTCTTCTTTATTTAGTATCTGTTCTAATTTTTTTTGAATATCATAATCAATTGTTGTTTTTAGATGTCTATCTTTAGCCTTATCATCAATAGTTTTTACACTCCCTTTTAGTATGTTTAGAGATTTTTCATTTCCTGCATCACCAGCTTTAAAAGCACTTATATACTTTTCATTTGAATTTCTAAGTACATTATCCATACTTTTCTCGATTCCTGTTTGCCCCGATTTATCATCTTCTTTTATATATCCTATTGTATGTGACAATAAACCATATTTTGAATATCGCATAGTTTTTTCTTCTATCATTATCCCGTTTTTCTCAAGCTCTTTTTTCATACTATTATCAATATTTTTAGTCTGAATCTGTATTATAGGATGTGTTAATTGTTCTTGTATAGCTTTATATATATCCAAATCTTTCATCTTAGTAGCCTTCTTAACAAGCTCTAAAATCTTATAGTTATTATTTAATTTTTCTTTTTCAACTACCAATACTTGAGTCTTACTTGTATCTGTAAGTTTCTTGTTATTTCTATCGTAGATTATTCCTCTTCCACTATTTAACTCTACTTTCTCAACACTTTGTGATTCTACACTTTGTTTGTATTTATCACCTTTTAATACTTGTATATCAACTAGCCTATAAATTAAAACACTATAAATTATTAAAATTATAGTAAATATATACCAGCTTCTCTTTCCCACTTTTTTCAAAAATGGAGTCTTCTTTTTTGACATGAAATCACCCCTTAGATAATTTCATTATTGACAATTTCTAAGGGGCTAATACTATCTTTATCAAATTTTTATTATTCTTCAACCTTTTCTTCTATAACTTTTCTAAGCATATAATCCTTGCCAACTTTTACTGATAACTTTAATTTCACTATTTGTCTAGGATGAGGAGCTGATTCTATAGCTTCTCCTTCTTCATTATACATTTCTTCAATTTTAGTGAACATAGTTTCTTTATATGGTCCCATGACCTCTATTTCATCACCAACACACATTTTATTTCTTTGCTCAACCACAACAAGACCATCTTCACCTTCTGCTTCTCTAACTATACCTATAAAATCATAGTTTCTAACATATGATGCTGACTGATAGTTTTGGTCTTCTGTTGTTGGCTTATTCAAGTAAAAACCTGATGTAAAATGTCTATGACTACCTTTCTTTAATTCTTCCATCCACATTGGATTGAACTTCCAGTTTTCTGGGTCTTTGTAAAATTCATCTATTGCCATTCTGTATGCTCTTACAACAGTGGCTACATAGTATGAAGTCTTCATTCTACCTTCTATCTTTAAACTTGTTATACCAGATTTGATTAATTCTGGTATATACTCTATCATACATAAATCTTTTGAATTAAAGAAGAATGTTCCTCTTTCATCTTCATATATTGGGAAATACTCACCAGGTCTTTTTTCTTCTACTAAGTGATATTGCCATCTACAAGATTGAGCACAAGAACCTTTGTTTGCATCTCTTCCAGTCATATAATTACTTATTAGACATCTACCAGAATAAGATATACACATAGCTCCATGCATAAACGCCTCTATATCCATGTCTAAAGGTGTTTTTGCTCTTATCTCAGATATTTCATCAAAAGATAATTCTCTTGCCACTACAACTCTTTTTATACCATGCTCGTACCAAAATTTTGCACTTAAATAGTTAGTAGTATTTGCTTGTGTACTTAAATGTATTTCCATATTTGGAATTACTTTTTTAATAACACTAAGAACTCCTGGATCAGCTATTATAACTGCATCTATTCCTATCTCCTCTAATTCCAACAAATAACCTTCTAATTGTAGAAAATCTTCATTATGAGGTATTATATTTACTGTTACAAATACTTTTTTACCTCTTTCATGTGCAAAAGCTACTCCTTCTGCCATATCTTCCTTACTAAAATTTTTTGCAGCAGACCTCATCCCAAAAATTTCTCCACCTATATAAACAGCATCCGCTCCATATGTTATAGCTATTTTTAATCTCTCCAAATCACCTGCTGGAGCTAAAAGTTCAACTTTATTTAATTCCATCTACGTCACCTCTTTTACTTTCTTTATAACTTAGTGCTACACCATCACCTATTGGTATCAATGATGTACTTAAATAGTCACAATTACATATATAATCTAAATAATTTCTCATTCTTTTTACTATGGTTTTCTTTCTTCTTATAACGAAATCATCATGTGCAACCATACCTTTATATAAAATATTATCAGATACTAAAAGTCCACCATCTTTTAATTTATCTATAACTAAATCAAAAAACAACTTATATTGACCTTTAGCTGCATCTATAAATATAAGGTCGAATTCACCTTGGACTTGACTAAGTTTTTCTTCTGCATCTCCTTCTAGTATAGTTATGTTATTGTCAAATCCAGCTAATTTTATATTTACTTTTGCTTTTTCTATCATTTTTTCATTTCTCTCAACAGTTATTATATCTGCATCTTTCCCTATAATAGTTGCAAAAAAAATAGAAGAATACCCAATTGCACATCCTACTTCTAAAACTCTCTTTGGCTTTTGAATCTTTAATAAAACTTTTAACAAATCTGAAACTTCTTTATGTATTATAGGAACACTATTTTCCTCTGCATAAATTTCTAAATCTTTTAAAAGTCCTTCTTTTTCTTTTAATGTCACTCTTATATAATCTTCAACTAAGTCATTAACTATATTACTCATAAAAACACTCCCTAAAATAATAAGCATTAAAATATTGTTTTAATTTATTATTTTTAAAATTCATATTGTTATATATGTTTACACTTTCTTTATTATAAATCTAAGAATAACAATTTTCAATAAAAAAGCCCAACATTATTCTTACCCTGTTAGACTTTTTATAATCATTGTTTATTTTTTTGTATTTTCTTTATTTGTTGTTTTTGTATCTTTGCCTTGTTTATCTCTTGCTTCTTTATATTCTTTGACATATTTTAAATGGTCTTGGTAGTTTGTGCTGTAGTTATTTCCACCATCAATCTTAGCTACAAAGTACAGATAATCAGTTTTATCTGGATATAATGCCGCTTCAATAGATTTTATACCAGGATTTGATATTGGTGTAGGAGGCAAACCTTTGTTTTTATAACTATTATATGGTGAATCAATTTTTAAATCATCATATGTTACGATTTTTTTCCTCTCATCAAATATATATTGTATTGTCGCATCCGATTGGAGAGGCATACCTACCTTAAGTCTATTATAAAACACACTTGCTATTATTGGTCTATCTTTATCAAGTACTGCTTCTTTCTCAATTATTGAAGCCATTTCCATTACTTCTTGAAGAGTCATCTTTGATTCTTTTTGTTTATTTTTAAGCTTGTCCGTATATTTACTGTCAAATACCTTTAACATTTCGCTTAAAATATCTTCTTCTGATTGTTTCTTTGAGTTAAAATAATAAGTTTCTGGATATAAGAACCCTTCTAAAGAAGTTATTCCATCTTCCTTCAAGTATACAAATTTATCGTAAAATTCTTGAGGTTTTTTTATTAAATTTTCAAAAGTAGCTTTATCTCCCAAATTTTTATTCACTAACATAGCTATAATTTCTTTAGATGTAGCTCCTTCTGGAATAGTAACTTTTACACCATCATGATATATTTTACCTGAAGCCAAAAGACTTATTATATCATTATTTGAATACGATTGGTTAAGTAAATATGTTCCTGACTTTATAGATGGAGCTTTATTACTAACCTTTACCAAGAGTTTAAATAATAGTTCATTTTTTATTAATTTATTTTCATATAATATGTCAGATATTTTTCCGACAGATGCTCCACTTGGAATATCAATAATTACATCATTCTTGTTATTTTTATTATAAGGACCTATTTGCATGGACACAAACACTCCTGCTAAGATAATTAAAATAACAATTATTAATGCTGCTATTTTTAATCTATTTTCTTTAAAATTCATAATATAATCTACTCCTTATGTATATTTATCCATTTTCTATTATAAAGCTAGATACTTTAATTTTCAATCACCTTGTAGAATAAACTTATTTATATATCAAAAAAATAAAAAACCTAACACTATTTTTGACATGTTAGGCCTTTTATAATCACTTTTCTAAAATTTTCTAAAACTTTTTGATTCCATCTTGAGTTACTATACCATAGATTAATTTATTTTTTTCCATTTTTTTATCTACAATCGAATAAGAATTAATAAATCTGTCTTTTGCCAGTAAAAGCTTTTTTTCATCATCATAATACAAATATGCTAAGACTTCACCTTCATTTACATAATCTCCAACTTTCTTTTCTAAAATTATCCCTGCTGATAAATCCAAAATATCATCCTTAGTCTCTCTACCTGCTCCTAGAATCATTGCTGATAAACCAACTTCTTCAGCCTTAATTTTATTTATATAACCTGATTTAGTTGATTTAATTGGATGTCTATACTTTGGTTTTTTGAATAAAGAATAATCATCTACTACATTTTTATTTCCACCTTGATTTTCTATAAATTCTTTAAGCTTCTGTATAGCACTGCCAGATTTTATGGATTCTCTTATTTTTTCAACACCATCATCAAAATCATGTGCAATCTTTGATAAAACTAACATATATGCTCCTAATACTTCACATAGCTCAACAAGGTCTTCAGGTCCATTTCCTTTTAAAGTTTCAATTGCCTCTATAACTTCTAAAGAATTTCCTACTGCAAAACCTAAAGGTTCATCCATATCTGTTACAATCCCTATTGTATCTTTATTCATGCCAGTACCTATATCAACCATAGATTTTGCTAATTCAAAAGACTCTTCTAAAGTCTTCATAAATGCTCCATCTCCAGTTTTTACATCGAGCACAATTGCATCAGCTCCTGAAGATAATTTCTTAGACATTACACTAGATGCTATTAATGATATATTATCAACAGTTGCTGTAACATCTCTAAGTGCATATATTTTCTTATCTGCAATTGCTACCTTTGCACTTTGACCACATACTGCTATTTTAGACTTATTTACAGAATCAATAAATTTATTTATATCCATTTCTGTTGAAAAACCTGGTATAGACTCCAATTTATCAATAGTACCACCAGTATGACCAAGACCTCTCCCAGACATTTTTGCAACTGGTGCTCCACATGAAGCAACTAAAGGTATAAGAGCTATGGTAGTCTTATCTCCTACACCTCCAGTACTATGCTTGTCCACCTTTATACCCTCTATATCTGATAGCTTTATAATGTCACCAGAGTTCATCATTGCTTCTGTAAGATATACAGTTTCTTGTTTATTCATCTTATTTAGATAAATAGACATTAATAGTGCAGATGCCTGATAATCGGGTATATCTCCTTTTGAATAGTTTTCTATAAAATAATGTATTTCTTCTTTACTAAGTTCTAGTTTATCTCTCTTCTTTTTTATAATATCATACATTCTCATACTTGAAATCTCCATCCTAACCTGTAATAATTTGAATAAATATTAAAATTTAAAACACTTTCAAATGTTATAGTATTATAAAAAAACTGTCTCTTATTAGAAATAACTTTCTATATCAAGACAGCTTCTTATTAATTCTTTTCAAATAATACATTGACTATTTAAATATAAATACACCCAAAATATTTATAAATTTTTAACTGTACTCTTAACTAAATTTATAAATTCTGATTTAACTTTTTGAGTAGTTTGTATTACTTCCTCATGACTTAATGGCTGATTTAAGATGCCAGCAGCCATATTTGTTATACAAGATATACCAATAACACCAATATTAGAATGTGCAGCTACTATGACTTCTGGAACAGTAGACATTCCTACAGCATCTGCTCCTAAGATTTGAGCCATTCTTACTTCTGCTGGTGTTTCATAGTTTGGTCCACTAAAAAACATATAAACGCCTTCTTTTACATCTATATTGTATTCTTTTGCACAATCTTTGACTATATTTACATACTTAGAAGAATAAGCGTCTGACATATCTGGAAATCTAGCTCCAAGTCTATCATCATTTTTCCCTACTAATGGATTACCTCCACTAAAATTTATATGGTCTCTTATAATCATTAAATCTCCTGCTTTAAACTTTTTATTTACGCCTCCAGCAGCATTGGTTACTATAAGAATTTCAACTCCTAAAGCTTTCATCACTCTTACTGGAAAAGTCGCTTCTTTCTGAGAATACCCTTCATAGTAATGAAATCTCCCCTGCATAGCAATTACTTCTTTTCCTTCAAGCTTTCCAATAACAAGTTGACCAGCATGTCCTTCTACTGTTGATACAGGGAAATTTGGAATTTCACTATATTTAATTATGACAGAATCTTCTATATCATTTGCCAAATCTCCAAGTCCAGAACCCAATATCAAACCAATTTTAGGTTTTATACTAATTTTGGAATTTATAAATTTGCTACTTTGTTCTATCTTTTCAAACATTCCAATCCCTCCATTCTATTAAGGTAAATTTTTTAACTTTTATTTATCTTTTAATTTAGAACAATTCTTTTTTAAAACTTGACCCATGTTTAGGCAATTTTACATCTAGTATATCTGCAACAGTTGCTCCAATATCAGCAAAAGTATCTTTTATTCCTAAATTAAATCCCTTTTTAATCTTATTACCATAAATCATGACTGGTATATATTCTCTTGTATGGTCTGTACCTCTATATGTTGGGTCATTTCCATGGTCTGCATTGATTATAAGAACATCATCTTCTCTCATATTATCCATTATTTCAGGAAGTCTACCGTCAAACTCTTCAAGAGCCTTCTTATATCCTTCTGCATCTCTTCTATGACCATATTTAGAATCAAAATCTACAAGATTAGAATATATCAAACCTTTATTTTCTTGTTGCATATAATTTAAAGTTTCGTCTACCCCATCCATATTGCTTTTAGTATGGATAGCATCTGTAATTCCTTTTCCATTAAAAATATCTTCTATTTTTCCAACTGCTAAAACATCAAGCCCTGACTCTTTTATATTATCGAGAACTGTTGGTTCAAATGGGTCTAATGAATAGTCTCTTCTATTTGAAGTTCTAACAAATTCACCTGTTTTCTTCCCTATAAATGGTCTAGCAATTACTCTAGCAACTGCATTATCTCCCATCATTATTTCCCTAGCTATTTTACACATATTATAAAGTTCTTCTAGTGGGATTACTTCTTCATTAGCAGCTATTTGAAATACACTATCAGCTGAGGTATATACTATTACATCACCAGTTTTTATTTGGTGTTCTCCATATTCATCAATTATTACAGTTCCTGAAGCTGGTTTGTTTCCTATTACTTTTCTGCCAGTTTTTTGCTCAAATTCTTCTATTATTTCTTTTGAAAATCCATGTTCAAATGTTTTAAATGGTTTGTCAACTATTATACCAGTCATTTCCCAATGACCAGTAGTAGTATCTTTTCCTTGAGACATTTCCTTGCATTTTCCAAAACAACCTATTGGCTCTTTTATACTTTCAAAAAAATCTACACCATCTATATTTCCTATCCCTAATTTTCTCATATTAGGAATTTGTATATCTGGATATTCCTTAAATATATTTCCAAGAGTACTTACATCCTTACTGTCTCCAAATTTTTCAGCATCAGGCAATGCTCCTATCCCAACACTGTCAATTACAATCCAAATCACTCTGCTCATATAAATACGCTCCTTTTAAATTATAAAATTTGCTATACAGTCTATTTAGCCTCCGCCTTTTGTAATTCTATATCAATATCATTTCTAGGATGCTTTTCCTTTATTTCTCTTCTCACGTTTTTATCTATATGATTTAAATATACTTGAAGGCTAGATAGATTAACATTTCCTAAAATTTTACTTACAACAGCAATGTTAGCACCTTCATTTAACAAATGAATTGCAAACGAATGTCTAAGCATTGTAGGATTTATATTTTTATCTATATTAGCTAAATTAGAATATTTTTTTATGACTTTCCAAAGACCTTGTCGTGTAAACCTTTGACCTAATGAACTTACAAATAAAGAATTTTCACCTTCCACAGCCATTTTAGGTCTTGCTTCTTTTAAATACTTGTCTAAGTAAAGTTTTGTGATATCACAAAGTGGTATCACTCTTTGACTTTTACAACAAGAATTACAATATATATAATCAATATCCAAGTCAACATCTTCTATGTTCATATCTACTAATTCAGATACTTTTATACCAGTACCATATAATACTTCAAAAATAGCCTTGTCCCTAATCAACTTAGGTGTTGTTAACTTTGGAAACTTTAGTAACCTTTCAATTTCTTCTTCTGTAAGTATATTTATATTTTCTTTCTTTATTTTAGGTTTTTTTATGTCCTTTGCAGGATTGTTTGTACATACATGATTTAAAAATAAATAATCATGAAAAGATTTTATAGAGGATATCATCCTCGCTATTGTAGCTATTGATACATTATCTTTTTCCAACTTTATTAAATAACTTATAATATCATTTTCAACTATATCTACTAGTTTAATACTTTTTTGATTTATATATTCCATATATTTTTTTATATCCATAAAGTATGATGCCACTGTATTTTCTGATAATCTTTTTTTATCTTTTATGTAATCTATATATCCCTCTATAATATCCATTATAAACTCCTTTATTTAACTAGGAACTTAATAATACCAATACTTGCAGTATTTAATATTAATTGCAACCCCAATGATAGTGCTATTATAATTATAATATTTAGTATATACCTCTTAATTAAAAATTGCATATTTTTTCTGTTATTCTTTTTAAACTCATAAACCATTTCTTTGAAATAGCTTAGACTAATTAATGTTAATATGATTGCACATGGAATAATAATCAAGTTTTTAAATAATATTATTAAAATCATTTTCGCGCTTTTAAACTTTAATGCTAATATAAAACTATTTATTGTATATCCTATTGACATACCTTTTAATACGAAAACTACTATTACTGCTGGAATTGTTACTACAAACAGACTTAATAGAGCTATTGAGCCCATAAAAATTCCATCTGACTTTAAATTTTGTATAACTGTCTCTTTTATGTTTAGATTTAGATTATAATACTCTACAGCAGGATTTATATTGTTTAATATATTGTCACTAGAACCTGGCAAGATTTTATTTATATAAGACCCAATAACAATAGACATCATAAACAATAATCCTATAATAATTATTTGTCTATTTAATTCTCTAAAATCATTTTTTCTATATGTTCTTCTCAATTTTATTCCCCCTTGTCCTTTATAAAATAATATGCTTTAGGACAAAGGGTTATTCATTTTTATAAATATTAATTTTTAAACATATCTTTTACTAATAATAATCCAATAGAAGTCTTTGCATCTTCAATTTCATTTTTTAATACCATATTATAGGCTTCTTCAAACTCAACTTCATATACATCTAAAAACTCATCTGCATCTAAATTATTCTCCCCTGGAGTAAGCCCAGTTGCTAAATATACAAACATTATCTCATTAGAAAAACCTGCTGAAGTGAAAAATTTATGTATTAATTTAATATTTTTTGCACTATATCCAGTTTCTTCTTTTAGTTCTCTCTCAGCACATTCTTTTGGACTTTCATTTTTTTCTAATTTACCAGCTGGAATTTCGAAAATTGGCTTTTCTATAGGCTTTCTAAATTGCTTAACTAGTACAATCTTATTGTCATCTGTAACTGCAACTATTCCTACTGCTCCACCAACTTCCACTAACTCCCTCTTTTGATATCCTTGCCCTGGAATTTCAACAGTATCGACCTTTAAAGTAATTACTTTACCTGTATAAACCCTATCACTACTAATAGTTTTTTCTTCTAATACCATCTTAAACCTCCATTAAGTAATATGCTGCTGTGCTTGCAGCTTTAAAAAATGACTCATCTTGTTCGTAATTTCTTCCCATACTTTTTACTTTTAGATTAAAATAGTCTAAATCCTCTTTCGTTTTATTATTATCTATATAAATTATATTATGCTTTTTATCTAAACCATTTGAGATTACTTGTTCTTTTATAAATTTTAATTTTTCATCATCATATATAGTTATTGGTATATCTATATCTACATTTACAATCTCTTTAAATACAGTCATACTATGATGTGAAATACCTTGATGCCTTTCTCTTTTATCAGCAAAACTAATTCTTGGAATTGCTATTGCTCTTCCACCAAGTTTTTTTACAGCATCAAGAATTGGGCCTTGTTCAATTCCTGTAAATCCATATTTTGTTCCTGTCCCAGCAATTCCTGGTCCCATACTTACAAATACTGCATCTGCTTTTAATATTTCTTTAGCTGTAATTAGTGCAGTATATATATTTATACATTCATAATCTCCACCAAACGCATTACCTATCGTTATAGTATTGTCTATCAATTTTTTTTCTTTTAAAGTATCCACATTTTTGCTTAAATAGATTGGAAGAGATGCCCCATCAGTCATTATATATACTAATTTTTTATTGGGATTACTTCTTTTAAATGAAGCAGCAAATGGAGTCAACATACTGTGAAGAGTTCCTACTACAACAGAAAGACCTTCTAATCCTTTAAATTTTCCAAACTCATCATGATAAATACTTTCTTGTTCTTCAATAGAATCAACTTTTATTTGGAAAGGTGTATACCTAAGTTTCATTATATGCCCACCTTCAGTTAAAGTAGATTCTAAATTGTTTAAATTAGTTATTACAAAATGGTATCCACCTGTACCTAAACTCAGTTCTACTGCTGTTGTATTTAAAACTACTTCATCACCTATACTTATAGTTCCAGATAGCTTTGAATAATTATATGCCCTTTGCACTTCCCCATTTATACTCACTCTTATATCATCAAGCGTTTCAGTTTGGCTTACTATTGATTCAACAATCCCCACTCTTTTACTTATCATAATGTTACCTTCCTAATTTATCTATAAAATTTAATAATTTATTTTTTTCTATTATCTTAGTTAATGAGTATTTCTCAGTGAATATATGCATAATAACTACAAATATTAACCATCCCAATCTAACATTAAACGAATATCCAAAAGCAATCATAATTCCAATAGATATTCCAAGAACATTTGAGCCAGTATCTCCCATCATTGCCCTTGCTTTTAAGTCATAATTGAAATATGCAAGCACATTTGGCACTATAAGCAATGGAAGAACTTGAACAAAACCTGTTAATGTTAAAAATATAATCACCATTATAAATAAATATACTTTTATTGCTCTCCCTGGTCTTAAATCCAATAGATTCATTAAGTTAGTTGATAGAGCTATTATTAGTGTGTTTATTATTATATCAACTATGTCTTTTGATATAGCAACAGAAACTATAAGCCCTACAAATCCACCAAATAATGCTTTAAACCCGCCTGTTGTAAGACTTCCTTTGAATAAACTTTTAAAATGTCCCTTCAAACCACTTACATCTCTATTTCCAATAATATCATCCAATATACCTGCAAAAAACATAGATATCATACCAAACATAAACATAAATATATATGTTAAATCCCTAAATTCTGTAGTAAAGAAAGTAAGTATTATTCCGTTAATTACAACCATAGGTAAAAACACAATTCCCATACTTACTGGTATCATATCTTTTTTATAGTTTGGTCTAAGTATATTTCCATTTATTAATAGATTTTTAAATAGTGGTATTACAGCATAGGTTCCAAATAATCCTGTTAATAATAAAATGGTATAAAGTATATAATCTTCCACTAAGATATTACCTCCATTCTTTCTTTTTTTGTCCTAAAACCTTTTTGATATGATAATACTGTTTTCCTCTATGAATAAATCCTTTTAAATTTCTTCCTGTTTCATTATGAGTCATATTTACTAATACTTCTTTAATTTTGAATCCATACTTTAAGATATCAATAGTCATGCCAACTTCTACTCCATATCCAAAAGGTATTTCATCAAACTTTTCTAAAACTTCTCTTTTAAATATTCTTTGACCTGATAAAGTTGCATCTAACTCAACACCTGTCATCTCAAATACAGAATTTTTAGCTAATCCTTTTACAAATCCCAAGCCTCCTTTTTTCTTTGCAGGAGGAAACTTAGCTATAGTAACATCAGCATCACCATTTAATATAGGTACTATTAATTTTTCAACTTCTTTAGCAGAACTTCCTAAATCTCCATCTAAAAATCCTATAATGTCTGCATTTTTCATTGCTAACTTAATACCATAATTTAAAGCATATCCTTTACCTCTATTTTTATCTAACTTAAAAAATTTAATCTTTTCATTCTCTAATTCAGATACAACTTTAGCAGTATTATCAATTGAACCATCATCAACAACGATTATTTCGTTTATTTGTTTAATATCAACTATACTATCTAATGTATATTTTATTCTACTTTCTTCATTATAAGCTGGTATTATTATACTTATATAAGAATCCATTTCTTCTCTCCTTAAAATTATTTCTATTTAATAGATGGCAACAATGAAGTTGCAGTATCTAATCTACCAAAGTTACCAACTATGTTTCCTTGTTGTAAAAGAATAGCTAGAGATATACTTCCTATTCCTTCGTCAATATTATCTATAGTTGCAACCTTGTTTTTAGAATATAGTTCTACATAAGAAGTTTTAACTCCTGTATTTTGAACTTCTACTAAATATTTATTTTCTGATTTAAGTTTTGAAACTACAAACTTTTCTATTTTTTCAAACTGTTTTGCACTATCTTTTGCATCATTTCCACTAGCTATTACAACAGAATCATATTTTAGGTATGTATTTCCAAGAGAGTTAAATTTTATTACATCTAGTTCTTGAAGATATGTCAGAATATCACTTGCATCTTCCTTTTTAAGGGTATCCATTATATAATTGACAGCATCACTTGCATTTTTTATATCTGTACCTAATTTAGTTGAGATTTCTTTTAACTTTTCTGGATTTGTTATATTTTCTTTTAATATTATGTTGAATGCAATATTTCCATTAGATTTATTTATTATGTCTTCTATATTTTTTGTATAATCGTCATTTTCATTAGCTGATATTATTCCTATGCTTTTACCATTTAACGAACCAGCTAAAATCTTATCTACATTTTTATTTATAAAATTAACTGCTTCTTCATAATCTTTATTTACATTGGCTAGATCACCATCAAGTTTATCATTTTTTTCTTTTAAAATATTAAACTTGTCATCTAAATCATTTATTATATTTGCTTGTTGTTCACTTAATTGTTGATTATTATTTAAATTAAATCCTACTAACATGCCTATACCCAAAGCTATAAATATAGCACCTATAGTGACTATATAATATTTCATATTAATATGCATATTTATCCTCCTAAAATTTACATCTGTAATAATACTCTAAACTTTAATTGCATTAGTTGTATAAATTGTTGAACTCCTGGTGACAGTGACGCAACTACCAATACAGGAAACAAAGCTGTTGCTATTAATGCCCATATGTACTTTATTTTTAATTTACTTCTATATAATAGATTAACACCTTTAGCATCTATAAGTTTTGAACCTATTTTAAGCCTAACTAGAAAAGTACTTGCCATACCTTTTCTTCCTTTTTCTAAGAAATCAATCATATTTGAATGTGTTCCAACCGCCACTATTAACTCAGCTTTATACTCATAAGCAATAAGCATAGCTATATCTTCACTAGTTCCTGGTGCAGGAAATACAATTGCATCTAGACCTAATTCTTGAACCCTCTTAAGACCTGGAGCCCTTCCATCAGTATAAGCATGTACTACTATTTCACTAGCCTTTTTTAAAGCTTCATCACTTACACTATCCATATCTCCTACGATTACATCTGGAGTGTATCCAAACTCAATTAAAGCATCAGCTCCTCCATCAACACCAACCAATACTGGCTTTACCTCTTCTATATAAGAAAGCATTGTACTTAAATCTTCTTTATAGTCCTGGCCTCTTACAACTATCAATACATGTTTATTCGCATAATTAGTTTTCACTTTTGGAATTTCTACTTCTCCAAGTATAAATCCTTTTTCTTTTTTAGCATAATCTATAGTATTATCTATAAATCTATCCAATTCTACAGCTAAATTCTCATAAGCAGCCTTTATTTGGTTTGAAACTTCATACTTGTCTAAAATTTCGCCTGCACCTAAAAATTTTCCATCTCTATATATCTTTCCATCTACAACTTCTATAGTTTCTCCTTCTTTTAATTCTTCAAATAATTCTTCTCCAATATTATCAATTATTAGTATATTATTTTCAGTTAATATTCCTGGACCTTTATTGGGATACCTACCACTTATAGAAGGAGCCGCATTTATGACAAGTTTTATTTTAGCTTCTACTAAAGAGTTTGCAGCAACTTCATCTATATCGATATGATTTATAACTGCTATTTCCCCACTTTCAACTCTTTTAGCAAGTTTTTTGGTTTTTCGATCTACTTTTATAGGGGCCTCGACTCTCATTTTTAAACCTCCACTATCATTATTAAAATCACATTATATTATAGCATTACTTAACAATAAAATAAATGTTTTAAGTTTGTTTTGCATCTTTGGCATTTATAATACTATATTCCATTATTTTTTTATTTAACATATTCTACAATATTCTTTAAAATATAAAGTTTTTTATATTTTATTCAATATTCAATTTTTAAAAATAAACTCCTTTCATTTTACAACTTATAATGACACATACTATAAACATAGTATAAATAAATTTATTATATTAATATATTGAACGAATAATAAAGAAAAAATAAAGAAAAAAAATTATGCTTATTAAAATAGCGAAACAGTATAACCCTACTGGTTATACCATTTCGCTACTTGTAATACATATTTATCGCCAATGCCTTAATTAAAAAGCCTTACTTTTTGTGTCTATTTATTTAACCATACTATGCTCTAGTCTTAATTTATCAGCAATCATCGCTATAAATTCCGAGTTAGTTGGTTTTCCTTTAGTATTGTGTACTGTATATCCAAATAGTTGATTTATTGTGTCAACTTTTCCTCTACTCCACGCAACCTCGATTGCATGTCTTATTGCTCTCTCAACTCTACTTGGAGTTGTATTGAATTTTTTAGCTATACTTGGATATAACTCTTTTGTTACAGCACCTAAAAGCTCAACATTATCAATAACCATTTTTATTGCTTCTCTTAAATATAAATATCCTTTTATATGAGCTGGTACTCCTATCTCATGTATTATATTTGTGATTTCTGTTTCTATATTTCCTACATTCTTAACAAAATCACTTCTAGTCATTTGAGTTTCTTGAACTGGTCTAGGCTTTGGCTCAACTTGAGCGACTCTATTAGAAACCAACTCCCTAATTCTGTTTATAAACACAACAAAATCAAACGGCTTTACTATGTAGTAATCTGCTCCTAGATTTATTGCGCTTTGAGTTATCTTATCCTGACCTACTGCTGATAGTACTATTATTTTTGGCATTTTAGGTATATCCATCGTATTCAATTTTTCAATTACACCTAATCCATCTAGATGTGGCATTATTACGTCTAATATTAATAAGTCCGGTTGTGTCTTTTTTACTAAGTCTAATGCTTCAATTCCATCCTTAGCTATGCCTAATATATCGATATCATCCTCATTAGACAAATACTCTTTTAATACCTGACAAAAATCCTTATTGTCATCTGCTAAAACTATTTTGATTTTTTCCACTAAAAATCCCCCCATTAAAAAACATCTTCTTATTACAGAAAACTAAACTTTTTACACAATTACTTCTTAATTATCTACTCTAAAGCATATTCGACACTCCAAAATTATATTCCTTCTATATAATTGATAAAATAATAAAATAATAAAATTTTTTAATGCCTCACCTACAATTTTATCATTTCATCTATAAAAATACCATATCCTTTTTTCGGATTATCTCTAAAAACATGAGTTATTGCACCAATAATTTTATTATTTTGTATTATTGGGGCTCCACTCATCCCCTGCACAATACCTCCTGTGTATTCCAATAACTTATCATCTACTACTTTTATTACCATATCTCTATAATTTCCTTTATCATATACTATACTTTCTATTTTTATATCATAGCTTGTTATATTTTTATTTTTATCTTCAAAAAGAATTACTGCATCTCCTATTTTTACATCCTGTGGTCTACCCACTTCTATTAATTGCATTTCTTTATTTGCTAAATTAAATTCTTTATTCTGTTTTTCTGTAATATTACCACTTATACCTAACTCTGAATTATTTGAGAAGTTACCCATTAAATTGCTATCATTAAAATCGCCTTTTATTTTCCCTATTTTTTCATTACTAGCTTTTAATATTTTTAATTTTTCTGGTTTATATATATATCCCTGTTTTATTTTTAATAGTTCATTAGTATCCGAATCTTTTATGGCATGACCGATTGCTTTGAACTTTTCCATACTAGGGTCATAAAAGGTCATAGTTCCAATTCCAGATATCTTATCTCTTACCCAAAGCCCAAGTTTATATTTACCATTCTCTTTTTTAGTTTCTATTACTTCTGTCTTATACTTATTTTTTCTCTCAAAAGTCACTTCAACTTTACTTTTCTTAGCTTTATTTAGAATTTCTGATACATCTTGACCATTTTTTATCCTTTTATTATCTATTTTTACTATATTATCGCCAATTTGTATGCCTCCAATATAATCTACATCTTCTTCCTCATATCCTAAGACCAATACACCATCTGTATTGGCTTTTACTCCAACTATGTTTCCAAGTGGATATACAAATTTTTTATCATGATTCTTAATTGTAAAGGCTTCTATTGGAGTCTCTTTATTCATATTACAATTCTTATTTTGAAAGATTATAACCATCATAAAAATCGATACAGCTCCTAATATTATCCAAATATTTTTTAAATTTTTATTTGATTTGTTCATATGTTCATCTACTCCTATGCTGTATTATTATGTATTTATAATTCCTTTTTCCAGAAAATTTATTCATTTAGAATCCTTATTAGACATCTTACTAAGTGATTTTTAATATATAATATGATAGTATTATATTGTAACAAAAAGTTTGAAGGGCGGTAATATATTGAAATTAAATGTAAGAATTGCAGACATAAATAATTGGCGTGATTTAGTTAATTTGTCTGTAGATAAAAATCAATTAGATTATATAGAAAGTAATGCACTTTCTATTGCTGAATCTAAATTTATAACAGCTTGGATACCTGTAGGAATATATGATGAAAATTCATTAATAGGATTTGCCATGTATGGTCGCTTAGAAGATGATAGAGTGTGGCTTGATAGATTCATGATTGATTCAAAATATCAAGGCAAAGGATATGGAAAAGCATCCTTAAATTTTCTTATAAGCCTTCTAAAAAAAGAATTTACTTGTGATGAATTGTATCTTAGCATATTTGATAACAACAAAACAGCTATCAAGCTTTATAAAGATTTTGGATTTGAGTTTAATGGAGAACTTGACTATGGTGGTGAAAAAGTAATGGTATTAAAATCTAATTGATATTAACAAAAATATACATCTATCAAGGAGGTGAAATCATTATATAAATATATTTATATAATGATGGATAAAATGGCTCAAAATATAAGTTTAAAATTTGTTGAAGAAAAAGACTTAGAAAATCTTGAAAATGTAAAAGTTTTATTTACTGAATATTCAAATTCCCTAAATATAGACTTATGTTTTCAAGACTTTAATAACGAATTAAAAACACTTCCAGGAAAATACAAAAAACCTTCAGGTTCATTGATATTAGCATTTGTTGATGGAAATTTATCAGGTTGTGTTGCTTTAAAAAAACTTGAAGACAACGTATGTGAATTAAAAAGATTATTTGTAAGAAATCAATTTAGAGGACTAAAGATAGGAAAAATACTATTAGAGGAAATTGTTAAAGAAGCTAAAGAAATTGGATATACATATATGAGATTAGACACTCTTCCAAGTATGAAAAGTGCTCAAGGACTATATGAAAAGCTTGGTTTCTATGATATAGAACCTTATACTTATAATCCGATTGAAGGAGCTAGATATATGGAATTAAAATTATAACTTTTATTTAATAGAGTATAAATAAAACTACTTCAATTTTATTTATACTCTATTTTACTGACAAAGTTTATTTATCTATGTATTTATTTTTCTAAATCTTGTAAACTCATAGTTATATCTTCAGTTATATCCTTTATGTACTCTACTCCATTATTGTATGTAAGCTTAGCTTTAATATAGACTATATCTCCAATATCTCTTTTAGGAAAAGTCGCTTCATAATTTATTTGATTTTTATTTGAACTATTGTCTTTATCATCCTCTGAAATTTTAACAGATTTTGCTTTATATACAGTATCTTTTTTTCCTTCATTTACAATAATATCTACTCTTTTCAATCTGATATTATTATAAGCTTTATTTTTTGACTTTTCACTTTCATGATTTAAGAAATTACTATTTTCTATTATTTCAATAAAATATTCTTTATTATCCCTTATTCCAGAATTAAATACAGGTTGTTCAGGCATATAATCAGATGTAGTTAGCTTTTGTACATCTGAGCTTTCAGATATTGCGCCACTTGTGACTACTTTATAGTCGTATTCTCTTCCTGTCTTTATTTTCAGCTCACAAGCATATGATAATTCTCCATGTTTTGTCATTTCAATTTCATTCCATTTATCATTATCTTCTTTATACATGAAAAATACCTTGCCATCTTTACCAAGCTTACTCAATTGAATGTCTACCTCAATAATACATTCTTCTTTTTCAAGCTTTTTAGCTTTTAAATCAATACTTTTAGTTATATAGCTTTTTGACATTTCTTCATTTATTGTGTTACTAATATCTGACTTGGTGTTCATAATTTCTTGTGACAAGTACTCTAATTTATTATTATAGTTGTCTACATTTTTATTAATTTCATTCATTATTAATAACATGTACCATAATAAAATAAAAATTACAATTGTAAAAATTAAGTGCATAGTATTTTTTTTATTCAATTTATGCCCCCCTCACTAATACCTTATACTTAACATTATACTTAAGCATTTAAAAATTTCAAAGTTATAAATTTATATATCTTTGAAATTTTATGCTTTTAATGTGTTCATTAAATAATTTAATCATAAAAAATAGATGTAAAGTATTCAGATAGAAAATTCTCTACATCTATTTAGAGCAACCTTTCTTTACTAGCATTTTTTAGCCATTTCAATGATTTCGCTTGCATGTTCAATAGTTTTCTCTGTTATATTATTACCTGCTATAAGCCTAGCAATTTCATTTTTTCTTTGAGATTGATTTAATTTACTAACAGTAGTAAACGTCCTATTATTTGAAGTATCTTTTTCTATACAATAATGAGTGTCAGCATTTGCTGCAATTTGAGGTAAGTGAGTTATACATATTATTTGTTTCTTCTTTGCTATATCACTCAATTTCTCACCAACAATTTGTGCTGCTATACCACTTATACCTGTATCTATTTCATCAAACACCAATGTATCAATGTCATCTATATCAGCCAGTATTGTCTTAAATGCCAACATAAATCTAGACATCTCTCCACCTGATGCAACTTTATATATAGGTTTAATATCTTCTCCTAAGTTAAAAGATATCATAAATTCAATATCATCTACTCCATTTAAAGTAAATGGACCTTCTTCAAAATTAACTTTAAACATTACATTTTTCATATTTAGACTTTTTAGTTCATCAAGAAGTATTTTCTCTAAAGTAGTTGCTACTTCTGTTCTTGCTTTAGTTAATTTATTAGCTTTTATTTTTAAATCTTTTTCTATATTCATAAGTTGACTTTTTAATTGTTCAACTCTCTCATCTCTATTTAGTATCTCATCTAATCTATCTTTTATCTTTTCATAATACTCAAATATATCGTCTATACTATCGCCATATTTTCTTCTTAAGTTGTTAATCTCATCAATTCTAAGTTCAATCTGCTCTAGCTCATAAGGTTCAAAATCTATATTGTCCTTGTAATTTCTTATATCACCAGATATATCTTGTAATTCATACATGATTCTTTCTACAGTATCACTATATTCACTCAAAACACTATCATATTTTGATATGTCATTAAGTTCTTTAGATGCAAGACCTATTAGGTCAATAACATTATACTCACCATTATGTAACTTGCTATAACTCAAATTTAAATTATTATATATCTTTTCACTATTTCTGTAAACTTCTCTTTGCTTTAATAAATCTTCGTATTCATTTTTATTTAAATTTGCTACTTCAATTTCATTTATTTGAAATTTCAATAAATCTATTTCTCTTTGAATTTGCATTTCATCCTTATTTTCTGTTAAACAATTTAAAGCTTTTTTTACTTCACTATACTTGTTATACACTTTTTTATAGGCAACTTTAAATTTTTCTAATTCATTCTCTCCAAAAAGGTCTAAAAATTTCAAATGAGTATCTTTATTAAATAAAGCTTGGTTTTGATGTTGACCATGTATATCTATAAGTGTTGATGCGATTTCTCTAAGAAGAGATACTTTAACAGTTCTTCCATTTATTCTAGCAGTGCTCTTTCCATCTGAATATATCAATCTAGTTATGACTAATAAATTGTCATCTTCTATACTTATATCATTTTCGTCTAGTATTTTTTTTAGATATATATTATCTGATAAAAATACGGCCTCAACAAGTCCCTTGTCTGTTCCTTTTCTTAGAAAAGACCTATCATATTTATCACCTAGACAAAGTCCAAGCGCATCTATTATTATAGATTTTCCTGAACCAGTTTCACCTGTAAGTATATTTAAATTTTTATCAATACTCAACCTTAGCTCTTCAACTAAAGCACAATTTTTCATATATAATTCGAGGATCAAGTCTAAGCCCCCTTTTAACCTATTTATCTAAATTATGAGAAGCCTCAACGACTTCCACTACTTTTTTATTGTATGCGTTACTATCAAACTCATAACCTTCATTTCCATTTCTCAGATGAATTAAATACTCTATATTTCCTTCAGGTCCTTTAATTGGAGAAAAGTCTAATCCTAAAATTTCAAATCCATTTCCAACCGAAAAGTCAGAAATCATTTTTATAACTTCTATATGTGTAGATTTTTCTCTAACTACACCTTTTTTACCTACTTTTTCTCTTCCTGCTTCAAACTGAGGTTTAATTAAAGCTACAATTTCTCCATCATGACGTACTAATTCCTTAGCTTTTGGAAGTACTAGTTTTAATGATATAAAAGAGACATCAATTGATGCAAAATCTGCAAACTGCTTTGTATCTTCTATTGTCACATTTCTTATATTGGTCCTTTCCATACATACAACTCTATCATCTTGTCTCAATTTCCAAGCAAGTTGACCATAGCCAACATCTATAGAGAATACTTTTATTGCTCCATTTTTTAACATACAATCTGTAAAGCCACCTGTAGATGCACCTATATCCATACATACCTTTCCTTCAATAGTTAAATCGAAGTTTTTCATTGCTTTTTCAAGCTTCAAACCACCTCTACTAACGTATGGTATTGGATTTCCTTTTACTTCTATGTTACATTCCTCTTTTACTTCTGTACCAGCCTTATCACATCTTTGATTATCAACAAAAACTAAACCAGCCATTATTGCTTTTTTAGCTCTTTCTCTACTTTCAAAATGACCTTGTTCTACTAACAGTAAATCTATTCTCTTTTTCATAAAATTACCTTTCTGTTAAAAGCTACTTTAATAATAACTAAAGTAGCTTGAAGTAACACACTTGATATTTATTTTAATTGATAAATTTTATCTCAGTTTTAATTTATAATATTTTCATCAGCTTTTTATTTAATAACTAACTTCCTTATTTTATCAGCAATACTCTCTGGTGATAATCCTACAAAATCATATAATTCATCTGCATTACCATGCTTTATAAATTCTTCTGGTATTGCTATATTAAGTATATTTACCTTATATTCATTATCTATAATAAACTTGTTTATTCTACTTCCAAATCCTCCAGTTACAATGTTATCTTCTATTGTAACTACATTTTTATGATTCTTTAATAAAACATTCAACATATCTTCATCCATTGGCTTTAAGAATCTAGCATTAACTATTGTTGGATTTATTCCTTCTTTCAGCAATATCTCTTTAGCATCTAAAGCATGTTTTACCATACTTCCAATAGAAAGTATAACTGTATCTTGTCCATCATCTAATATCTCATACTTTCCTAATACAATTTCTTTATATTCTCCCTTGTGTAGGTAATAGCTATTTCCTCTTGGATATCTAATTGCTAAAGGGTAATCTAAGTCTAATGATAAATCCATCATAAGTTCCATCTCTCTTGTATCTTTTGGTGCCATTACTACAATATTTGGAATAGAATTCAAGTAACTTAAGTCAAACATACCATGATGAGTTTCTCCATCATTTCCAACTAACCCAGCCCTATCTATAAGAAAAGTAACTGGCTTTTTAGTTATACATACATCATGAATAATTTGGTCATATGCTCTTTGCAAAAATGATGAATACACAGCAAAATAAGGTTTCATACCATTTTTCGCAAGACCTGATGCAAATCCTGTTGCATGCTGTTCAGCTATACCAACATCATAATATCTTTTTGGGTATGCACTTTCAAATAAATTTAACCCAGTACCAGATGGCATTGCAGCTGTTATTGCTACTATATCTTCATTATTACTAGCCATATCAACCAGTTTTTCTCCAACACTAACTGACATAGACTTAACTTTTGAAGATATAACTCCTGTCTTTATATCAAACTTTGATACGCCATGATATTTATCAGGTTGCTCCTCTGCAAATCTGTATCCTTTTCCTTTTTTCGTAATTACATGTAAAATCACAGGTCCTTTTTTATGTTTAGCCTTTCTCAATATATCTATTAACTCTTTAGTGTTATGCCCATCTATAGGACCATAATATTTTATACCTAATGAATCAAAAAATGAACAATCTTGAGGCGAAAAGCTATACATTAACTTATCTTTAAATCTATGTGCAGTCTTAGATAAAATCTCACCTGTTGGTGTAACATTTAGAATTTTATCAACTTCATCTGTCATTTTTTCAACTGTTGAGTTTCTTATAATACTTGACAGATATTTAGACATCCCACCAACATTTTTATCTATGGACATTTCATTATCATTAAGGATTACTATCATATTAGTATTGATATATCCCAATTGATTTAAAGCTTCAAGTGCCATACCTCCAGTTATAGAACCATCTCCAATTACAGATATAACACTATAGTTTTCTTTTTTTATATCCCTAGCACAGGCAATACCTGTAGCTACAGAAATAGATGTACTACTATGTCCTGTATCAAAAATATCATGAGGACTTTCACTCTCCTTTGGAAAACCACTTAGTCCATTAAATTGTCTCAAAGATACAAAACAATCTTTTCTTCCAGTAACTATTTTATGAACATAAGATTGATGTCCCACATCCCATACGATTTTATCTTTAGGGCTGTCAAACACTTTATGAAGTGCTAATGTTAACTCAACTACTCCTAAATTAGAAGCCAAGTGACCACCTGTCTTAGATACAGATTTTACTAAAAATTTTCTTATATCTTTTGCAAGTAAATCCATTTCTTCTATGCTCATATTTTTTATATCCTTTGGAGAATTTACCTTATCTAAATATTTATACATATTATCCTCACCTTTATTTTGTAAATTTTAAATTTACATCAATATTAAAGCTGTTACTATTCCAAGTAAAGCTCCAAACCAAACTTCTAGTGGTGTGTGACCTATTAATTCTTTTAATTTCTTCTGCTCTATATGCTTTCCATGCTGTATATCCGCTACTATTTGATTTAATATGATGGCTTGTTTACCTACAGCCCGTCTAACACCTGCTGCGTCATACATTATAATAAGGGCAAGCACAGTAATTATAGCAAAATCAGTAGAATTAAACCCTTTTTCAATACCTACCACTGTAGCTAAACTTGTAACAAAAGAGCTATGGGAACTAGGCATACCTCCTGAAATAAGTATTCTTGATAACTCAATTCTTTTTTCCTTGCCAGTAAATATTTTTATAAATTGTGCTAAGAAACAAGCAATCAGACTTATTCCCAAAGCCCCATTGTTAAAAATCTCCGAAAAAAAGTCCATTTTTCCCTCCTCGATTTTAGCTGTATATTTTAGTATTCCCTATCTATTATATATTCAGCCAATCCCTTTAAAAAATCTACATTATCAGATAATTTTTCTATACTTTTATTTGCTTCATCAATCAAATTATATGCAATTTCTTTAGATTTATCTAAACCTAAAAGTGATGGGTATGTTGACTTGTGATTTTCTATATCACTTCCAACCTTCTTACCTAATTTAGCTTCATCTCCCACTATATCTAGTATATCATCTACTATTTGGAATGATAATCCGATATTTTTTGCATATTTAGTTATTTCTTCCATCTGTTCTGAATTAGCTCCACCTATAGTAGCTCCTGCTCTCATACAACCTACCATCATTGCAGCAGTTTTATTCATATGTATATAGTCTAATTTTTCTTTTTCAATTTGTTTATTTTCACTCTCTACATCTACTACCTGACCACCTATCATGCCATATATTCCAGCACCTTTGGCAATTTCATTTATAGCTTTTAGATACTTTTCCGGATTTTCTTTATTGATTGAACCTGAAAGCATAACTTCAAAAGCATAGTTCAATAAAGCGTCTCCTGCCAAAATACCCATAGCTTCTCCATATACTTTATGATTTGTTGGTCTTCCTCTTCTTAAATCATCATTATCAAGAGCTGGTAAATCATCATGTATTAGTGAATATGTATGTATCATTTCAATTGCCATAGCAAAGGGAATAGCTTCTTCTTCATTACCTCCAACTATCTTACAAGCCTCTAGTGTAAGTATGGGTCTTAATCTCTTACCACCAGCACTTAAACTGTAATTCATAGCCTCAATAACAGTTTTTTGATACCCTTCTTCTTTAGGCATATATTCTTTAAGTACATTTTCTATAAAACTTGCTTTTTCTTTCAGACATTGTTTAAATTCCAATTTTATTCCTCCTCAAATTTAAAGTCTTCTTCTATTCCTAATTGATTAAATTTACTTATTTTCAATTTAGCATCATCTAAAAGCTTATTACAATGCTTATAAAGGCTTATACCTTCTTCATACAAGCTTAAAGATTCATCTAAGCTAGCATTTTTAGACTCTAGCTCATTTAATATACTCTCTAATCTTTTATAAGCTTCTTCATAGGTTAAATTCATATTATACCTCTTTATTTTCAATTTTATCTATCATACATTCTAAATTTCCATCTTTTAACACTATATCTATACTATCTTTTGTCTTCAATCCTTTTATACTGTTTATTACTTTTCCATCTTTTTGAGCTATACTATAACCTCTATCCATAGTAGCTAATGGACTTAAATTATGAAGCAATGCTCCAATCTTTATTAATTTCTCATCTTCTAATTTCAAATTATTTTCTATTCCAAAAATTATTTTATCATATATTTTATCTAATTGTATAACTTTATCTTTTATTGTATAAGAATCCAAATAGTTATTTATCTTGTTAAATGCTGATTCTAACTTGTATTGGCCTAGCTCAACTTGATTTGTAAGAGACTTACTCATTCTACTTTTTATGTTGCCAAGTTTGTAATTTATATCATCTAATGATGGAGTAGCAATCTCCGCTGCTGCTGATGGTGTTGGTGCTCTCATATCTGATACAAAATCACAAATAGTAAAATCCGTTTCATGCCCAACTGCTGATATTATTGGAATCTGAGAATTAAAAACCTCTCTTGCTACCATTTCATCATTAAAAGACCAAAGTTCTTCTATTGAACCCCCGCCTCTACCAATTATAAGTGTATCAACATTCTTCATATGATTAAAAAATCTAATTGCTTCACATATTTCTTCTGCTGATTTATCTCCTTGAACTGTTACTGGATAAAGCTTTATGTTAATTTTAGGATATCTTCTTTTTATCACATTTATTATATCTCTTATAACAGCACCTGTTGGAGATGTTATAACTCCAATTGAGTTTGGCATTTTAGGTATAGGTATCTTATATTTAGAGTCAAATAACCCTTCTTTATTAAGTTTTTCTTTTAATCTATTAAATTCTATGTGTAAATTTCCGATTCCCTCTATTTCAATTTCATTAATATATAATTGATACGCACCATCTCTTTCATAGACCGATATGTATCCACTAGCTATAACTTTCACGCCATTGTCTAATTTTAGATTACGATTAAAATTACTTTTAAAAATTACACAATTTAACTTTGATGTTTCATCTTTAAGTGATAAATATACATTCCCACTACTATGAACCTTAAAATTAGAAATCTCTCCCTTAACCTTAAGATTAGAAAGAATTGGGTCGTTTATTAAAATTCTTTTAATATATGAATTTGCTTCACTTATATCTAAAGCTCTTAGTTTCATACTCTTTCTCCTAAAAAGTTATTCAATCCTATTATAGCACACCCAACAGCATTATCAGTTGAATATTGTGGTTCTGTAAAATGAGCTTCTATATGCTTTTTTCTTAATTTTAGACTTAATTCTTTAAAAATATACTTACTTGCAGAAACTCCACCTGCAAAAACTACTTCATTTACATTATACGTTTCACATAAATATATTAAAGATTTAAACATATTTCTAACTACTGAATCTAATACTAATTTAGATACATATTCTTTTTGATTAGTATTATCTCTATTATTCTCTATAATCCTATTTACCTGATTTTCTAACCCAGATAAATTCATATATCCATCTCTCACAGAAGTTTTCAGACCACTTTCTATTTTAAAATTACAATTTAAAGCATTTTCATCCAAATATTTTCCTGAAGGAAACTTATACCCCAACTTAACTCCTATTCTATCTATAAGTTGACCAAAGCTAATATCTTTACTTCCTCCAATTATATCTATATTATATCCAAAATTATTATATAACTTACTTTTATCCTCTTTTTTATTACTTATTTTGGTAATTTCATCTAAGTTATTATCCAATATATTATAATTATCATCGAGTTTACTTATTAAAAGTATCTCTGTAGTGCCACCAGACATGTGAACGGAAATAAATCTATTATTGTTTTTTAATTTACTATTTAATAAACTTGCTTCAATGTGATTTTCTTGATGAGTAGTCTCATAAAATCTACAACCATACATGCTTGATAGTAACTTTCCAAAATTATATCCTACATTAAATACAGGCATATATGAGTTTTCAACAGGTCTAGGTCTTATAGATGAACAGATTCCTTCTATATTAAATTTATCTTTAAATGATTTTATTCTATCACTTAGAAGTCCTAAATTATTCACATGCTGGAATACAGCTTCACTTTGTCTTAGACCTTTTGTATTTTCTTTTACTTCTAGCATTATTTTCTCATTAAAGATAACTTTCTTATCTAAAGAGATAGCTGCTATAGAAGTAGTATAGCAGCTAGTATCAATTCCAATTATTATATTATCTCTCGATTTCATCAACAACACTTCCCAATATACCATTTATAAATTTAGGAGACTTATCATCACAATATATCTTTGCAAGTTCTACAGCTTCATTTATTGATACTTTATTAGGAGTGTCCAAATAAGCTATTTCACATACAGATAATCTAAGTATAGACACATCTACTTTTGGCATTCTATCTACTGTCCAGTTTTTAGCATGCTTGTTTATTAACTCATCTATCTTATCATGATTTTCTTTTAGCTCCTTGCATACTCTGTTTATATATTTTCTGTCTATAACATCTTCAAGTTTAGTATCTTCTAACTTTAAATTTGCATTATTTGAATACTGAAGTGCAAGCTCTTCATATCTATTTATAATATGTTCTGAATTATCATTTAAAAAAGTATCTACTTTACCACCTAAAGCTTCAAAATCTTCCTTATTAATATTTATTTGATATATAAGTTTCATTATATATTCTCTTGTTGTACTCTTTTGTGCCCTATCCTTTTTCATCAATCAAAATTCTCCTTTAAGTTTAATTATCTATATAAAAATCAAATGCCAACAAAAAACCCTCTGACTTTTCAGAGGGCTAATATTAATTTTTCTTAGTTGCTTTTGCTTCTTCTTTATCAACTTTATCTTTCTTAAAGCTGATTCCTTGAATGTGTATATTTACTTGAGAAACCTTCAGTCCTGTCATTGTCTCAACAGTATTTTTTACATTTTCTTGAACTTTAAAAGCTGTATCTGGTATTGACATCCCATATTTTATCATAACCATTACATCTAAATTAACATCCTCTTCTTCTATTTGTATTTTTACTCCATTATTTTTTAACAACTTATCTGTTAATGTTGCTGTAGTTTCTATGCCTTCAACTTCTAATGCTGCTAGACCAGCTATTGTAGCTATTACATCATTAGATATTTTTACTTGTCCAAACTTATTATCTTCCATATTAAAACTTACCTCCTGATTTTAAGGAACTATTTTTATAAGTATAATAATACCAAATACAAGTCTACTTTGCAAGAAAATAACCTCAGTTAATTCTGAGGTTTATTTTTTACTTTTTATTATTATTTGTAAGTTTAATATTTTCATACTTTACATTAGCTTGTTCTGCAACTAAGTCAAATATTTTTGCTGCATCTTTCTTATCTAATTTAGCTTCATTTACTACCACATTGACTTTGCTATCACTTATATAAACCAATGCTTCTTCATATCCTTTTGTACTCAAGAGATTTTCTATTTGAAGTTCTTTTTCTTGAATCTTAACTATATTTAATTTCATATTAGAAGCTTCTTTTCTAGATTCTTCTGTTGTAGATGGATTATTTATCATTTCATTTAAATCTTGAACTAATTCATTTCTTTGCTTTTCTCTATTCATTTTCATATCTAAAATATAAGATGCTTTTTTCATATTTTTCTCAGATGATAGTTGAGCTTTTATTTCTTTACTTGTTTCAGTTACCTTTTCTTTTACTTTACTAGCTTTACTGTCAACCATTTCAATATCAGCACTCTCTTTCCCATCTTGTTTATTCACATTACTAGAATCTTCTTTTTTACTACTATCACTATCGTCAGTATTTTTCTGTAATTGAGCTTCTTCGTATGCCTTAAACTCTTTTGATGTTTCTAATAAAGACTTCTTACTCAATTGATAATTCACTGTTCCTACTACAACTAACATTGCAGTTAAAGTTATTATTACAAATCCTCTTCCCTTATAATTAAACTTCATTCATTTATCCCCCCGGTTATATGTATTTATTTAGAATATATTTCTACTTGATGTCCAGCTACTTGTAATGATGTTTGTACTGCACTATAAAGTGTTTCTTTCACACTTGGGTCATTAGCTCCACTTGCTACTACTATCACTCCCTTTATCTTTGGCTCTGTAGTCTTTATAACTACAGGGTCACTTGAATTTGAAGTTATCATTGTTTTATTTTCACTAGAAGTCGTAACTGTTCTTTCTCCTCCTTGTGCATCTTTTTCCTCTGTTGTCTCTGTTGTCTGATTTGAATTAAAGGCAGGTTGTATTTCTTCACTTGATTCAAATGTAACCATTACATCAACATCCCCTGCACCATCAATTTTAGATAGTATTGCTGTTAACTTTGATTCTAAATCATCTTTTTCTTGTTCTTTAGTAACTTGTTTTTCAGTATTTTTGTTAGCATCTGTTTTTCCAACTTGTTTATCACTTTTGCTACTAGGAAAACAAGATAATAAGACTAATGACACCACACAAATTCCAGCTATAGTTATTAGTGAATATACCTTTCTCTTATCTTTGTCATTCAAGTTTTTCAACATTCTCCCAACTCCTATTTATCAATTTGTATATCTTCTATAGAAACATCAAGCACCTTTATTAAGTCATTTTTTAATTTTTTTTCGTTTAGATTCAGTCCATATTCTGTACCTTTTTTAAAAACTTGTTTAGAATTTTCTTTGTCATTAGAGTTTATGTTTTCTCCATCCTCTTTAGTACTATTATTTTTATTTTCTTCATCAATATTGCCATTACTTTTTGTACTATCATTTTTTTCTTTTATTTTTATATTATTTATATTTGCTCCGTTAAGCTCTATATCTTCTAAATCATAACCATATTCATCTAGTTTTAATTTAAGTACTTCTTTTAAACCGTCCTCATATCCCTTGGATAAATTGTTATTTCCAGTTTCTTTTGCTAAAGCATTTGTACTATCTACATATTGTTTGTTATAGTTGCCCATAGACTTCAAGATTCTATCTTCTAGGCTCATATCTTTTGAGAAAAATCCTACTACTGGAGTTATTACAATAAATACAAACATAAAGTTTAAAACTAAGTTGACATAAGGTTTTATCTTAGAACTTGGTAAAATCATATCTACTATATTTACTATAAATGCTCCTATTAAAACACTAACAATCCATGCCTTTATGCCCTCTAACATAGCTTCCCCCTCTCTACAAACTTTAATTTCAATGTAATCCTTTTATATTGATATATATTATCCTTGACTTACAACACTTATCGAGGTCAAGATAGCTACAGTCACAAAGAACATTATTGTTATAGCAATTACTGATGCTAGCATTATTATCATTAGATTTGCAACTTCATTTAAAAAATTAGATATTCCATCTTCTCCGACTGGCTCTACAATTATTGCAGCTAACTTGTATACTACTATAACTGATAAAATTTTTATAACTGGAAGTAAACAAATTCCAACAAGTAGGATAAGCCCTATTCCTCCAAATATGTTTTTTATAAGCTGAGATGAAGATAATAGAATATCTACAGAATCAGATACAAATCCACCTACAACAGGAATAAAATTGCCTATAGCAAATTTAGCAGTCTTGACACTGAATTTATCAAAACTAGTTACATACAATCCTTGTATAGATACAAGCCCTAAATAAACGGTAAACATCGCTCCAATAGAAACATAATTTATTTGTTTTACAAATGAGAAAAATCGCTTTAACCTTATATTTTTTGATAAATTGTTTATTATTAAAATCCCAAATGCAACAGTAATTGACACAAATAAAAAGTTTTTAAAAAATACGTTTATAAATGTTACTCCTCCTATAAAAATAGGATTCAAAGTAGTAGATGTTATTGGAAATCCAATTAAAAGTAAAAATGTTATCAATATTGGCATTATAACTTGCATAAGACCTACAGTATGGTCTATTGCATCATAGCAAATCTGTAATACATCTTTAAATCCAACAAGTGTGAGCGATACCATTGTGATAAATATTATATATGTTGCAATTTGACTTACTGCACCTGATGAAAAAGAGTTTTCTAAACTTTTTAAAATAGATGATAGTAAAGCCAGTACCAAAATCACTGCTACTACCTTTAAACTTGCTTTAAATTCATCAAACATCAATATCTTCAGTCCATCTTTATTGAATAAATCTAAAATATTTTTTTTGCCACTAATTAAATCTTTTACAAACGATTTTAAATTAACATCATTAATAACTATTTCCTTATTTATATAGTCTTGAATTTCATTTATATCTAGCTTGTCTAACTGACCATCTATATATTTATCTATGCTATTTTTTGTTTCACCATATTCCTTATCTTCACTACTTGGTACTTCATTAGCGAATATCATAATAGCAAAGATATTTATAAAAAAGAAAGTAAATACAAAACCTATAATCATTGGTAAAAATCTTTTCTTCATAAGCAACCATGCCTCTCTTCACTCTATAAACCTCAATACAACGAAATCTCTTTAATATACCTATAGTTCTTAAGATACACAACTATGGAATTATGTTCACTACCATTTCTACAATGGATAGAAGTATAGGGAAAGACATTGACATAACTATTATTTTTCCTCCAAATTCTAACTTTGAAGCAATATTTCCTTCCCCACAATCTTTGCAAAGTTGTATTGCAAATTCCATTAAATATGCTATCCCAATTAATTTTATGATTAAGGATATATACATAGTTGGGATATTAGCTTTATTAGCTAAATCTTGTATGCTATCTACTATAAAGTTCAGCTTAAACATAACTGATAATAGTATTATTACTCCAGTTATTATCGCTATGAAATTTGCTATTTCTGGTCTATCTTTTTTAATTACTAAACAGAGTGTAGTTGAAATGATTGCAATTCCTATTAATTGCATTATTTCCAAATTACTCCCTCCTCTTTAGTAAAGTTGAAACATTGTTCTTACAGTATTAAATAAATCACTTATTTCTGTTATTACCATCCCCAATACGATTATTACACCTGCCAATGTAGTAAGACCTGCCCAATCTTTTCTATCTGTTTTTTCCAATATCATATTCAATACTGATATTAGAATCCCAACACCTGCAACTTTTAATATCAATGATATCTCCATAATAAACCTCCCCATATTTAAATCAATATAATACATATACCTATGCCTATGAATGTGACTAATTTTTTATACAATACACCTTTTTTGTTTATGTCTTCTTTTGTCTCATAGGTCTGCTTTTTTAAATTTTCTATAGATAAATCTATCATTCTTTGTTGTGACTCTATGTCACTTTTACCTAGAGTAAGTATTAGATTTTTTAACTCCTCGATTTCTTTATTACCTAGATAAGTTTCTTTGTTTAAAATATCAAGATTTTCTGATATTATCATTTCTAAAGTTTTGCCTTGTTCGTTGTGAAGTTCCTCTGATATTTGAAGAAAAAACTTCCAAAAACAAAACTCTTTATTTCCACCTATCCTCTTAAAAATCTCCTCTAATGTATAAAGTCCAAAAGATAAATCCATCCTTAATATTTCTAAAACTCTTATTAAATCATTCAATTGTTTATGTCTACGAGTATAAGTCTTGTATATATGTTCACCTATCAAATAACTACTTCCTATTAAAAGAGCTACAATAATTATCTTAATTTGCAAAATACCATCTCTTTTCTTCTAAATCATAAATTTTTTCAATTGTTCCTGCACCTCTTTTGGCAGAAAGAATTATAACTTTTTTAAATAATTCTTTATCTAGAAGCCTATTTAATTCTTTTCTATTTTGTATATCATCTATTGAATCTCCATGTACAGTAGTTATTAGTCCTATTCCTCCATTTAGTGCTGTATATAATGCCTTTATCTCTTTTTCACTTCCAATCTCATCTGTCACAATAACATTTGGTGACATAGACCTTAAAAGCATCGTAATACCCAAGTCTTTTGGACAAGTTTCTATTATATCAGTCCTTATTCCAACATCCATTTGTGGGACGCCTAGATAAGCACCTGCTATCTCATTACGTTCATCCACTAGGGCTACTTTTAAGCCTTTAAAACCATAATCTTCATTACCATTACTTAAATTCCTCACTATGTCTCTTATTAACGTTGTTTTTCCACATTGAGGTGGTGATATTATCAAAGTATTATTAATCTGATTTTTTCCATTTATGATATGACTTAAAATCTTATTTGAGCATCCAATTATTTCTCTTGATACCCTTATATTTAAAGATGATATATGTTTTATATTTTTGACTTGTCCATCTTCTACTATTGCTTTCCCGACTAATCCTACCCTATGCCCTCCTCTCAAAGTTATAAATCCTTTTTTTATGTCATCCATAAATGAATGTATTGAGTATTTACATATTATTTGAAAAGTTTGCTCTACATCTTCTCTTGTCACCACATATGAGTCTTGTTGATTTAAATCAAGTGTCATAGTTTTTTGATTATAAAAATAATCCTTAGAGTTTGCATTTAGTATCAATGGTTTTTGTGAGCGTAACCTAATTTCTTCTATATTTAGATTATTGTTTGAGATTTTTTCTACCTTTTCTCTTATAGTTGTAGAAAGAGAGTTTATTATTTCATCAGAAAGTTTATTCATTTCTTGTCCTCCTCCTTTGTTTATATAATTCTATTTATAAAGGACAAGGAATATTACCAAAACATATATATTTTTTAAAATAACCTTTATCAATAAAAAAAGTGAAACCATTTATATAGGATTCACCTAGTAAGTAAGCTCTGTTAAATTACTATTATTAATCTTTATAATATATTACTCAATAAAAAAGACACTTCAACTATGAAGTGTCTTTATAATATCTACATTTCTTTTATTAGTCCTTTTTTATAAGCCATTAAAAGGAGTTTTAAATCTTCTATTTCTTCTTGTATTTTTACTCCTTCATCGGTATCTCTCACCATTTTTCTTTTTGCCTTATGCTCTACCACAACAGTTGTTGATAAAATATCGCTTTCATTTGCAATAGCTTCTTCAGCTGAATTAAATGGTTCATGTGATACTAATTGTAGAGTTCTAGAATTATATATCAAAGTGTATCCAGCTATACCAGTAGTTTTTTGATACGCTCTAGAAAAACCACCATCTATAACAAGAATTTTACCATTAGCTTTTATTGGGCTCTCTCCATTTTTACTTTCCACAGGAACATGACCATTTATTATATGTGATTCATCAAGTTCTAAATCAAACTCTTCAAATATTCTTTTACAAGCCATTTCATTTTCTCTAAGCTTAAAATACGGGTTCTTATTTTCTTTATGAGTCTCTTTTTCTGCTATAAAATATCTTTCAAATGTTGTCATATCATCTTTACCAAATAATGATGAACATTTTCCAGTCCACAAATACCACATAATATCCATACCATATAATTTTTCTTCTGCCTTATCTTTAAAGAAGAAGCCTTCTCTTGCTAAAGATTCCATTTTGTCCATAAGAGCCTTCCCTTTATACTCTTTTCCCATTATATTCATAGACATAAAACTTCCATCTTCATTTAATGGTACACATCCATGAATCAGTAAGTTTAAGTTTGCCTTTAAGTATATACTTCCTTTAGAAAATAAAAATGAAACATGCTTTTGTAGTTTTTCACTCCCTCTAAAGGAGGATACTAATTTATCAATAACATTTTTTTCTTCTATTGTTAATTTATATGGGTCTTTTTTGTCTATTGTAGGCAAATAAGTGTCTTTTAATTTATATGTTTTGCTATTTAAAGTAATTGTACCTTCATCATAATTTATCATATTAAGCAAAAGTCTATGTTCCATCTCAAACTCAGGTCTTCTTCTTATAACTTCACCCTCTAGTTTAAATTGGATTATACTTATTGCCTTGTGCATCTTCGCCATCAAAGACTTTTCTGTTATTGTTACACTTTGGTCATTAATCTTTGGAATAAATTCTTTACAAGGGTCATCCTTATACATCTCTATAGCAAAAGTGGCTAAAGGTAATAGATTTATCCCATATATGTCTTCTACAATGTCTAAATTAGCATATCTAGCTGATATTCTAAGAGCATTTGCTATACAAGTTTTTTCACCTGACGCTGCACCCATCCATAATATATCATGATTTCCCCATTGAATATCTACACAATGGTGTTCAATAAGTTTGTCAACAATTATATCTGGTCTTGGACCTCTATCGTAAATATCCCCTATTACATGCAATCTATCAACAACTAATTTTTGTATAACTGTAGAAATAGCAATTATAAATTCTTTTGCTATCCCTATGTTGACTATTGTTTCAACTATACTTTTATAGTACTCTTCTTTATGTTCACTCTTGACATGTTCATGTAAAACTTCTTCTATTATGTATTTAAAATTTTCTGGCAAAAGTTTTCTAACTTTGGACCTAGTATATTTGCTAGAAGCATACTTACAAAGTTCTATAAGTCTATAAATATTTATTCTATAAAAATCATCTATATTTTCCTCTTGCTTAATTATTAGGTCTAACTTTTGTTCAGGATAATATACAAGAGTTGCTAACATCTTTTTCTCACTATCTCTTATTGTGTTTGAAAACAATTCTTCTATTTTTCTCTTTATTACACCAGAACCATTTTTTAATACATGCACAAATGGCTCATATTCGCCATGTACATCTGTTATAAAATGTTCTGTTCCCTTTGGAAGATTTAATATAGCCTCTAAATTTATTATTTCTGTACTTGCTTTTGATATACTTGGATATTGTTTTGATAATAACTTTAAATACTTCAGTTTGCTGTTTAAATAATCATCTGATATTTTACACAGATTTTTCATAATTCGTCCTCCAAAATTATATTAAGTTATATTCTTTTTTAATTATACCATACTTAATATACTTTTTTCGAGATAAAATGTACACTAATTATATTCCTAATAAAAGTGACATTCCTACTAAATCTGTATAAACACCATTATAATAACATTCTTTCTTTAATATACTCTCTACTTCAAATCCAACCTTTTTGTATAATCCTATAGCATTATGATTTTCTTCATTAGTAACAAGAGTTATTTTCTTAGTTATTCCATTTGATTTACACCATTCTATAAGGTCTAGCATCAATCTTTTTCCTAATCCAATTCCCCAATATTTTTCTTTTACAACAATTCCTAATACTCCAACATGTTTTCCTTTTGCTTTTTGATTAGAATCAATTGTCGCAATACCAACTATCTCACTATCTATAAATGCAATCAGTTTTACTGAATTATCAGATGCCTTTGCTGCTTCTATAGCATTTTCTTGTTCCTCTAAAGATACTTTATATTCATCTTTTCCAAATGAAAGAAAATGAGTTTCTCCACCCACTTCATTATAAAAATCTATAATGTTTTGAGCATCTTCTTTTACTCCTTCTCTAATAAGTATGTCCACACCATTTTTTAAAGTTATTGTTGGCATAAATTTACCTCCTAACAAGTTTTTTATCTATAAACATAATACTATTGTTTTTAACCTATTACAATATTTTTCATGTATTAATAACAATATAAGGTTACACTAAAATAAAAAATCAATAATATTTTAATATAACCTTATATATATTTATCTATATTTAATTTTCTGCCAAGTTCTAGCTTTATTTCAACTATTATTTATAATTTAATTAAACTATTTTCTTTAATTCTTCCCCATAAATTTTTCTATTATAAGACTTCATTATAAAGTATAGTGGTACTCCAATTGCCAATGCTCCTAATCCCATAATTAGCTGATGCATAGATGCTTGGAATAATAACCAAGTCCCAACACATACTGCAATTAAAGGAATCACTGCTCCAAATGGAGTTTTAAAAGTCCCCACTAACTCTGGTCTTTTCCTTCTAAATACTAATACTGATAGAGATGTTGGTATATACTGTATAAATCTAGCAACTGCACTTATTGCTGCTAATTCAGCAAAGCTTCCAGATAAAGCTATTGGTATAGTAATTATCATAGTAGCTATTATTGCTACATATGGTGTACCTTTTTTATCTTTTCTTGCAAATATTCTAGGTAACATTTTATCATCAGCTAAAGCTACACAACTTCTTGGATTTACAAAAGCACCACACATACAAATTCCACCCACAGAAACTAATGTCCCAAAAGTAACTAATCCTGCACCCATATTTCCAAAACAAATTCTTGCAGCATCTGCAACTGGTGTAGATGTACTAGATAATGAATCTCCTAGTATACCAACACATACAACTTGATTTAATATGTATATTATTGATGCAATTACTATTACACTTATAATTGCTATTGGTATATTCTTTTTAGGATTCTCCATATCTTCTGCTGCAACTGCTATAGACTCAAATCCTGTAAATGAATAAAACATTAAAAGTGCTGCTGCTCCAAACTCTGTTACTCCAGCTCCTGTAGGTACCATTGTTGAAGTAGTAAAATTAACTCCTTTTATAAAAAATATACCTATTCCTATAAATAATATTAATGGAATTAGTTTACCTACAGTTATAACGTTTTGTACAATTTTTGATAAAGATACACCTAATAAGTTTATAATTGTAAGACCAACTATCATAGCTACAATTATAATTTTCTGTATATGAGGGTCACCTGCTGGAGCCCATACTGCTGACAATGATGTAGGAAAACCTACTATTAACGCTCCCCAAGAGATACATCCTATTACCCATTTCATAAGACCTACTTCAAAACCACAAAAATCTCCAAAAGCTTCTTTAGTATATACATATGCAGCACCATTTTTATTAAATTTCCCTGCTACCTCAGCAAAACAAAATGCCATAGATAAAACTAGCAACATATCAAACATATATACAAATATACTTGCTACACCAAATGATTTCATTGCATCTCCTGGTAATAGGAAAACTCCAGCTCCTACAACTGCATTAATACCTAAAAGTATAATACTTATTAATCCCATTTTATTCTTTTCGTTCATGTTCAATCCCCCCAAGGTATATTATAAATTTGAACAAATATTTATAAAATATTTAAACAGTTTTTCCATTTTATTACAGTGTTCTACCATCATTTCTGGATGCCACTGTACTCCTACTACAAATTTTTCATCCTCTTTCTGAATAGCTTCTATTATACCATCTCTTGAATATGCTATGGCTTTTAATCCTTTTCCAAGTTGATTAACACTTTGATGATGATAACTGTTTGTAAGTAATTGTTTTCCTAAGATTCCTTCTAAAATACTACCTTCTTTAACATCTACTTTGTGAGTAGCCACATATCTTTTTGCGGATTGTGTATGTTTTATATAACTTCCTTCTACAAGATTATTATCTTGGTGTAAAGTTCCTCCTAAACTTACATTTAAAATTTGTAATCCCCTACATATGCCTAATATAGGTTTTTTAAGTTCTAATGCTATACTTATAGCTATTAAATCAAACTCATCCACTTCTGGGTATATAAATGTAGTTTCTTCTCTTGTTTCTTCTCCATATAATTGAGGATTGACATCCCATCCTCCAGATATTAAAATTCCATCAACCATCTCAATCTGTTTTTTTATAACTTCTTTCTCTGTATTTACTGGAATTATAACTGGACTACCTCCACCTTTTAGTACTGCATTTATATAATCATTATTTACATATGACCTTTCAAGTCCTGGAAACATTCCATTCTCCATTATTATTAAATTTCCTAAAATCCCTATTATTGGTTTCATAATCAAGCTCCTAACTAATCGATTGTTTTATGTATTTATTTTATATTTATATAATTTTCCAATGCTAGAGAAAGTTGGTCTGGACAAGATGTTGGCTTTGTCTTACATTCAATTCCTTTTAATTTCTTAATTACATCTTCTATATTCATACCTTCAACTAATACTTTTAGTCCTTTTAAATTTCCATCACATCCACCAATGAAATTTACATTTTTAACTTTATTATCTTTTACCTCGAATTCAATTTCTGTAGCACAAGTCCCTGTTGTTTTGTATTTCATAATTAATCCTCCCAATTATTTTGTCGTCTTATCTCTATAATTAGCAATATGTATGCCAAAATTTATAATTATTTGTATTTATTTTTTATATAGCGTTTTCAATGCTTTTGTTAACTATATTTTTTAGTGTTTATTCTATATACAATCTTTTTAAAAATAAAAATAGGTAATAGGTTATTTTATAATAACCTATTACCTATCTATACCTATTTCTTAAACCTATTAGTATTTAATTTTAAAGATTTAAAACGTATAATATTATCTCTGCTATAGTTTAAATTTTGTAAATATAAAAACTTACACTTATTTAAATATTTATGTTCAAAATATCTTATTTTAATATCAGTACATTTAAGTCATTTTATTGTAAAGATTTATACCCTCTGAAGTTATTTGACTTCCACACCTACCTGATTTAGATGATATATATCCACACTCACTTAAATAAGACAACACCTTTCTAACTTTACTTTCAGAAATTTCAATTCCTTCCTCTGTAAGTTTTTCAATTATAAATCCCCTTCCAACTCCAGAAGCTGAATCTCTTCTTTCATATAAAACTCTCAATATATCTACAAATTCTTTTTTTGTATAACCAAATCCATCTTCATAATTAGCAACATGTTCTGTCTTTATATATGGTGGTAAGTCATCTTTAAAAACCATGTTATCACACATTAGACTTACATAAGAAGCAACGTTTTGTAACTCTCTTATATTTCCTGGCCAATTATACTTTTCTAAAATAGTTACAACTTCAGGTGAAAGCCTTATATTATGTTTTAAAAAGAAATTCATAAGCGCTATTATATCTTCTTTCCTATTTTTTAATGATGGTACATCTATTGGCAATACATTCAGCCTATAATATAAATCCTCTCTAAATTTTCCTTCTCTAATCATCTTTGGTAAATTCTTATTTGTTGCCGCTATGACTCTAACATCTATATTTATAACGTTATGAGAGCCTATAGGCATAACTTGCTTTTCTTGAAGTACTCTAAGTAATTTTGTTTGCAACAAAGGAGGCATATCTCCTATTTCATCTAGAAATATAGTTCCATTATTGGCAAGTTCAAACAATCCTTTTTTCCCTTCTCTTAAAGCTCCTGTAAAAGAACCTTTTTCATATCCAAATAACTGGCTTTCCAATAGACTATCTGGAACTGCTGCACAGTTAACTGCTATAAATGGTTGATTATTTCTATTAGAGCTATTATGGATTGATTGGGCTAACAATTCTTTACCAGTACCACTTTCCCCTATTATTAAAACAGAAAGGTCTGATTTAGATATTTTTTTAGCCAATTCTATACACTTTATCATATTTTTATTTTTAGTTTTTATGTCTTTAAATGTATACTTAGCTATTTGTCCTTGTTCTCTCAATTTATTAGTAAGATTTTGTTCTAATTTTTTTATATAGGTTATCTCTTGTAAATTGTAATATATACCAGCTTTATTCCCCATAGAAAATATATTTTTTTTATTTACATTTATATATTTTTTATTTGTAAACACAACTTCATCGACTATTTCTTTGTCTCCAAGTAGAATATTTAAATCTTTAGATATAACTTCTTCTATGTTTTTACCTTGTGGGTTTTCATTTATACCTAAAATTTTTAAAACTTCTTTATTAAATGTATTTATAACACCATTTGATGAAGTAAATATTATTCCATCTTTTGATAAGTTTAATATTACATCTTGTTCTTCCATTTTTAGAAACAATTGTCTATAATTATCTTTTACTCCATTATCTAGACTTATCAAACGTTCAGAATAGGCCATTAAGTTTTTACGTATTTCCTTAACATCAACTCTAAGTCCATTTATTATTTCTATAAAAGTAGATATATCAATATATCTATTCCCAAGGTCGATTACTTTATTTATATAGCTTGGCACTTTTTCTTTTACTCCAGGTGTTATAGCTATATCTATATTTTTATAAATTTTCCCTTCAATATATGGAGTAAACTTTAAATTCTTTACTCCTATCTTGTAAAACAAACTTATTGTTTCTAAGGTGGTTTCTTTTGTATCATTTACGACTAATACTTCGGTTCCATTTGGTATTGAAAATAATCCATAGATTTCATTTTCTTTAAGAGTTCTTCTCACCACTATAATCTTACTATCTTGTACCAGATGTTTTCTCATACTATTCAATCTATCATCAGTCATTACCAACACAAAGTCACCTTGTATTTTATCATCCTCTCTTAGATTTTCTAAATAATAATGGCTTATATCAATGTAATCACCTAAAACTAAACGTATATTTTCTTCTAAAAAAGGTGATAATTTAGTTATTTTATCAGTTACTATAGCTATCGATTGTTTCATGTTTATACCTCTTATTTATATAGCACATAATTACTTATACACTACTTTATTCCTACCAAGTTGTTTTGCTTTGTATAAATTTTTGTCAGCTTCTTCTAATACATTCTTACTATCAAAAATATGAGCTACACCTGCACTTATAGTCACAGTTACATCTTCACCCCATTTTTTATTTGCAATTGCAATTCTTATATTGTCAATTATATTTACTACCTCTTCACCAGATTTATTTCTTATTAGCACAGAAAACTCTTCGCCTCCATACCTAAATACTTTATCTTCTTGTTCCAACATAACAGAAATAGTATTTGTTATACCTTTTATAACAATATCACCAAATTTATGTCCATAATTATCGTTTATAAGTTTAAAGTTGTCAATATCTATCATTACAAGTGCAAAATTATCATCTTTCTCTATATATTTTTCATACATAATATCGAAACTTTTTCGATTGTAAACATTTGTAAGTCCATCATGTAAATTTTGTGCTTTAAAATACTTGAGTCTATTATATAAAAGAGTAGACCCAAATATAGCAATTATAATTACTGTAAATAATATTTTATAATATTTGATTTCTTTTTTAGTTTTCTCAAATAATGCACTTTCATTTGATACTTTATCAATTATATAGAAACTAATCTCTGAGTCTCTTATCTTTTTATTCTCTTTATATTCACTTATTAGTATCTTTTGATACTTATTTACAGCATTTACATTTTCTTGTTTTTCATATATATTTAGTATTTTATTTAAGATTTTTATTTTTTCCTGAATCAACTTTCTTTTATCAGATATCTCTAAACTATTTTTATAATTATCTATTGCAGAATTATAATTTTCATTTTTATACTCTAAATTTCCCATTGCCATATAATAGTACATATCTTTATCCAATATATGAACTGATTTGTCAGATTCTATAAGATAATTAGCTCTTTCTAAAAGAGTTCTTGCCTTTGGTATATCATTTTTTCCTACATATGCATTTGCTTGCATTATAGAAGCTATTATCTCAAAATCGTTATAATCATCTATCTTTACAAATTTTTTATAATCTTTTACTCTACTACTTGTTTTAATAGCTTTATCATATTCTCCTAATTCTACATATATTTCTGATAAATTTATAAGAGCATATAATCTAACCATTCCATTTTTTTCACCTTCATCAATATCTATATCAAAAGAATTTCTTATTAATTTCTCTCCTGTTTCATAGCCACCTACCTTTAAAAGTATGCTCGCCAAATCAACATCTAGTCTTGCTTTTTCATAATTATCCTCTAATTTTTCAGCCAGCTTTATAGACTTCACAGTTAAATCTACTGCTCTGGAATAATTATTATCCATTATGTACACTGATGCTAATCTTTTTTCTATATTAAATCTGCACTCATCAGATAACTTTTCATCTGACATTCTCATCTTTTCTAATGAATCAATGACTATCTTTGTTCCATCTGGAACAGATGAAATGGTCTTTAACATATCCCACACTTCATCATATACTTTATTATATTTTTTTTGTGGGATAGCTTCAAAAGAACTTTTAACCACTTTTTTTGCTTCATCGTACTTCTTATCTGACACAAGACTTTCAGACATGTATTTTCCCTTATTTATAATTTCTCTTTCTTTCAACCCACTTTGGTCGTATTTTATAAACAAAATAATACTAATAAGTATTGCACCTATAAAAATTATACTCTTTAGTAATCTTTTCTTTGGTAGTCTAAAATTCAAAATTTTAGTCCTCCTTCTGTATATTGTAGAATGGAAACTTACATATATATAAATAACCTCTTAATACTTTATAATACAATATATCAAAATGATTTACAACATATGCTAGAATTAAATCTTAATAAAAAAGTCTCCTAAAATATTTTAGGAGACTTTGAATTTAAAGCAATGTAAATTTAATACATGCGATTTATTTATACATATTTTTTTAGTATAATTGTAGCATTGTGCCCACCAAATCCTAAAGAATTTGATAGTGCATATCTAACATTTCTTTCTTTACCTTGATTTGGAACATAATCTAAATCCAAATCTTCTCCAACTTCTTGTAAGTTTATAGTTGGAGGTACAAAACTATCCTCTATACTCATAGCACAAACAACTGCTTCTATAGCTCCTGATGCACCTAATAAATGGCCAGTCATAGATTTTGTTGATGATACACACAAATCATATGCCTTTTCCCCAAATACAGTCTTTATAGCCATCGTTTCGTACAAATCATTATAGTAAGTTGAAGTTCCATGAGCGTTTATATAATCTACTTCTTCTAATGGAACATTTCCATCTTTCAAAGCCATATTCATAGACCTAGCTGCTCCTTCTCCATTTTCAGCTGGAGTTGTCATATGATATGCATCAGCAGTTAAACCATATCCAACTACTTCTGCATATATTTTAGCACCTCTTGCTAAAGCATGTTCTAAGTCTTCTAAGATAACGATACCTGCTCCTTCTCCCATTACAAATCCATCTCTGTCTTTATCAAACGGTCTTGATGCAGTTTTAGGGTCATCATTTCTAGTTGACATAGCTTTCATATTACAGAATCCAGCAAATGCAAGACCTGTTACAGCAGCTTCAGAACCTCCTGCTACCATAACATCTGCATCGCCTCTTTGTATAACCTTAAAAGCATCACCTATTGAATGAGTCCCTGATGCACAAGCTGTACATACATTAGTGTTAGGTCCTTTTGCTCCTAAAAATATTGAAACTTGACCAGCCGCCATATTTCCAATCATCATAGGTACAAAAAGTGAACTTACTCTTTTATTTCCTTTTTCTAAAAGAATTTTGTGTTGAGTTTCTATTGCTTCAACTCCACCTATTCCAGAACCTATTATAACACCAACACGCTCTCTATCAACTTTATCTAAATCAAGGTTTGCATCTTCAACTGCTAATTTTGCAGATACTATTGCAAATTGAGCAAACTTATCCAATCTCTTCAATTCTTTTTTGCTTATATATTCTTCTGGATGAAAATTCTTAACTTCTCCTGCTATCTGCGTTTGATATGTGCTAGCATCGAAATTAGTTATTTTATCTATACCAGATACTCCAGATTTTATATTGCTCCAGAACTCGTCTTTTCCCGTTCCCAACGGCGTAACACATCCAAGTCCTGTTATTACTACTCTTTTATTCATCGGATACCTCCACTTTTTTAAAGCTCGACTATTTATTAGCTTCTATATACTTAACTATATCTCCTATAGCTTTGAAATTTTCTGCTTCTGTATCTGGTATTTCTATACCAAATTCATCTTCAAGTGCCATTATTATTTCTACTGCATCTAATGAATCTGCTTCTAAATCCTTCATTAATGATGTTTCCATAGTTATTTCTTTATCTTCTACTCCTAATTGCTCTATTATTATTTCTACAACTTTATTAAACATTGTGTACCTCCTAAGATTTTTTATTTTAATAGATTTCTCTACTTTTTAAATTATTATTTTTTTATTATTGCATTACCATTCCACCATCTACATTTATTACTTGTCCTGTTATATAGCTTGACATGTCACTAACTAAAAATGCCACTGCATTTGCTACATCTTCTGGTTTACCATAAGATTTTTTTGGTATATTTGCTAGTGTCAATTCTTTTACATCATCACTTAGTACTTTAGTCATGTCTGTTTCTATAAATCCAGGTGCTACTGCATTTATATTTATATTTCTTGATGCAAATTCTCTTGCAGAAGCTTTTGTAAATCCAATTACACCAGCTTTTGATGCACAATAATTAGTTTGTCCTACATTACCCATAATTCCAACTACTGAAGTCATGTTAATTATTCTTCCATACTTCTTTTTCATCATAGGTTTAGTAACTGCTTTTGTACAATTAAAGACACCTTTTAAGTTTATATCTATGACTCTATCAAAATCTTCTTCTTTCATTCTCATAAGCAAAGCATCTTTAGTTATACCTGCATTATTAACCAATATATCAACTTTTCCAAATTCTTTTACAACAGAATCTATCATTTGATTTACTTCTTCAGATTTAGACACATCACATTTTATAGAAGTACACTTTACACCCATACCTTCTATTTCATTTTTAGTTTTTAGTGCTTCATCTTCTTTAGAAGTATAATTGATTACTACATCAGCCCCAAAAGATGCTAGTTTTTTTGCTATTTCTTTGCCTATACCTCTAGAGCCACCAGTAACAACTGCTACTTGTCCTGTAAGATTTATCATTATATCTCTCCATTTCTATAATTTTGTACAAATTCATTAAGAGAATCTATACCATCTATATTATAAATATTCACATTTGCTTTTTTGTTAGAAGCTATCTTCTTGATAAATGCTTTTAAAGTTTTCCCAGGTCCCATTTCTACAAAAGTATCATATCCATCGTTTAAAAGTCTTTCTATAGAATCTTCCCAAAGAACAGATGAGCTTACTTGTTTTATAAGCAGTTCTTTACCTTCATTTTTATAGTAATCTGCATTTACATTTGCTACTACATCGACTTTAGGTTTAGTTATGTTGACTTTTTCTAACTCACTGCCTAATTTTACTCCAGCTTCTTTTAGCATTGATGAGTGAAAAGGACCACTTACATTTAATTTAACAGCTCTTTTTGCTCCTGCTTCTTTGCATTTCACCATTGCTTCTTCTATCTTTTTATCTTCGCCAGATATAACTATTTGACCAGGAGAGTTGTAATTTGCTACTTCTACAATACCTCCTTGTATCTCTTTAACCACAGTTTCTAATATACTTCTATCTAGACCTAAAATTGCTGCCATAGCTCCAACACCAGTTGGAACTGTTTCCTGCATAAACTTACCTCTTTTTTTGACTAAGCACACAGCATCTTTAAAATCAATTGCATCTGCTGCAACCAATGCACTGTACTCTCCTAAAGATAATCCTAAACATGCACTATATTTTAAATCTACTTGAGCTTGTACTGCTTTTAATACCGCTACACTATGTGTAACCATAGCAGGTTGAGTATTTTCAGTTTTAGAAAGTTCTTCTTCATTGCCTTCAAACATAAGTTTTTTTAAGTCCATTTTTAAGGCTTCACAAGCTTCATCTATTACGTTTTTGGCAACATCATTATTTTCGTATAAATCCTTAGCCATACCTACATATTGAGCTCCTTGACCAGGAAATACTAGTGCAACTTTTCCCATCTTACTCCTCCTGATTTATAGTTCTATTGCTGGCATAATCTCTTTTGCTTGATTTACCATAGTTTCTATAATTTCTTTACAAGGTGTTATTTCTTTTACCATGGCAGCACTTTGACCTGCCATAAATGAACCTTTTTCTGTATCTCCATCTACTGTTGCAAATCTTAAAGCACCTGTTCCTTTTTTATCTAACTCTTCAGGAGTAGCTCCATTTTGCTCCATCTTTAAAAATTCTTTTGATAATTTATTCTTTAATGTTCTTACTGGATGACCTGTACTTCTTCCTGTAACAATCGCATCTCTATCTTTTGCTTTTATTACTAAATTTTTGTAGTTTGAATGTACAGAACACTCTTCACTACATATAAATCTAGTTCCTACTTGAACTGCACTAGCACCTAATGCAAAAGAAGCAGCAACACCTCTACCATCTACAATGCCTCCAGCAGCTATTACAGGTATGTTGACAACATCAGCGACTTGTGGAACTAAAACCATAGTAGTAAGCTCTCCTATGTGCCCTCCACCTTCTGTACCTTCAGCTATTACTGCTGTAGCCCCTAGCTTTTCCATTCTTTGAGCTAAAGCTATTGTTGGTACTACAGGAATAACTTTTGTTCCAGCTTCTTTTAATCTATCCATATATTTTGCAGGATTTCCTGCTCCAGTAGTAATAACTTGAACTTTTTCTTCTATAATTAAATCAATTATATCATCTACAAATGGTGACATAAGCATTACATTTACCCCAAAAGGCTTATCTGTTAATTTTTTACACTCAATAATTTCTTTTTTTATAGCTTCTTTGGGTGCATTTCCTGCTGCTATTATTCCAAGACCTCCTGCATTAGATACAGCACTTGCTAATGATGCAGTAGCTACCCATGCCATTCCCCCTTGTATAACTGGGTATTTTATATTTAATATTTTGCAAATTTTATTCATACAATTCTCCTTCACTTGAAATCATAAAAGTAAACTTTTTATTATTAATCAACCTTACTCTTAATATAAAGTTAATTTTGTCAATTAAAGCATTTTAGATAGTTTATATTATAAAGTCCACTTGACAACTGAAGCCCCCCAAGTTAGGCCTCCACCAAAGCCAACTAAAACTACATTATCACCTTTTTTAATTTTACCTTCTCTATAAGCTTCGTCTAAAGCTACTGGTATAGATGCAGCAGACATATTTCCATACTTGTTTATATTTACATAAACTTTTTTCATATCAAGTTCTAATCTCTTAGAAGAAGCTTGTATGATTCTTATATTAGCTTGATGTGGTATTAAATAGTCTATGTCAGTTGTATTTAAATTAGCTTTTTCAAGAGCTATTAAAGATGTTTCTGCCATCTTTCTAACTGCAAATTTAAATACATCACTACCTGCCATTTCTATTGTATGTAGATTAGCTTCTACAGTCTCTTTACTTGCTTTAAGTCTTGAGCCTCCAGCAGGTACCTTTAAACAATCTTTTCCTTTCCCATCAGAACCCATATGAGTAGATAGTATTCCACCTTCACTTACAGGTCCAATAACAGCTGCTCCAGCACCATCTCCAAATAATACTGCTGTTGCTCTATCATCGTAATTTAAAAACTTAGAACAAGTTTCTGCTCCTATTACAAGTACATTTTTATAACAACCAGTTTCTACAAATTGCTTTGCAATAGTTACTCCATATACAAATCCAGAACAAGCTGCTGATATATCAAATGCAGTAGCATTTACTGCTCCGATTGCATCTTGTACTATACATGCAGTTGAAGGCAAAGACATATCAGGAGTAATTGTTGCTAATATAATCAACTCTATATCCTCTACATTTAACTTCGCACGTTCTATTGCTTTTAGGGCAGCTTTAGATGCTAGGTCAGAAGTTGCTTCAGATTCTTCTGCAAATCTTCTTTCCTTAATACCAGTTCTAGTACTTATCCACTCATCTGATGTATCCATTATCTTTTCGAAGTGAAAATTATCATATGATTTCTCAGGTAGATAACTTCCTACTCCTAATATTCCAGCCTTTGTATTCATTATATATTAAACCTCCAAAACGAGTTTATTCATCTTCGTTATTTTTATTTTCTTCATTGTATTTGCTTATAAATTGACTGATATCTTCAACAACTTTTCCTTTTGCAAATTTTATTCCTTGATTTATAGCATTCTTTATAGCTTTGGCATCAGAGCTTCCATGAGCTTTTATAACGCCTCCATTTAGACCTAAAAGTGGAGCTCCACCATACTCAGAATAATCTATAAAACTCTTCAATTTTCTTAAATCATCCTTTATAAGTAATGCTCCTATTTTGCTTTTTGTACTTGCCATAAAAGTTTCCTTTATAAGGCTCATAACTGAAAGAGCTACACCTTCAGCAGACTTAAGTAATATATTACCTGTAAATCCATCACATACGATTATATCTGTGTATGCATTTATAACTTCTCTAGCTTCTACATTCCCTATAAAATTTAAATCTAATTTTTTAATTTCTTCATATGACCTTTTAACTAAATCATTGCCTTTGCCTTCTTCTAGTCCAACATTTGCTAATGCTACCTTAGGATTTTCAAGACCTAAAACTTTTCTTGCATAGATATTGCTCATAGCTGCAAATTCAACTAGATTTTTTGGTTTACAATCTGCATTTGCGCCACAGTCTGCTATAAGTGTCATTCCTCGCTTTACATTAGGTATTGCTGAGCATAAGCAAGGTCTATCGATTCCTTTTATTCTACCAACAACAAATAATCCACCAGCAAGTAAGGCTCCTGTATTTCCAGCTGATATTATAGCATCTGCCTTTCCTTCTTTTACAAGGTTTAATGCTACTACCATAGAAGAATCTTTTTTACTTCTTATAGCCTTTACTGGTTTATCTTCATTTTCTATAATCTCAGTAGTATGAACTATTTCTAGTTTATTTCTATCAAATTCATAATTTAAAAATTCCTTTTCTAATAAATCTTTATCTCCTGTGATTATTAAATCAACATTATATTCTTTTATAGCATTTACTGCGCCCTCTACATTAGATTTAGGTGAATTATCTCCACCCATTCCATCAATTACTATTTTCATAATTATCCTCCTAATCTAATTCTTCAAAGATAAACTTTCCTCTAAATATTTGCTCTTGAGCCTTATTATTGATAACAACTTTTACATAATGTTTCTTATCTATATTTCTATATACTTCTGCTTTTGCTATAAGTCTATCTTGTTGTTCTATCAATTTAAAACTTTTTACATTTGCAACTCTCATAATAACCTTAGGTGCATCTATTATAGCCATTGCCAATGAATCTGCTAGAGAAAATATATACGTATCTTTTAAAGTATTAGTTTTAGAGTAAATCATGTCTTGTGTAACTTCTAACATAGATATACCTAATCGCCCTACAGATAAATCAATGATTTCTCCTGTAATTTCCTTTACTCCTAAAGTCTTTACTTTTGAACTCTGAGTTTCTGCTATTGATTTGACTCTTTCTCTTAGCTCTGGTATGTTTAGACTCATTCTATCTAATCTTATAGTCTGTATACTTACATCAAACAGACTTGATAATTCTTCATCAGTATAAAAAGGATCCGTCTTTAGCATATCTATAAGCTCTTTTTGTCTTTGGGCTTTACTTTTCTTTTTCATGTTCCCTCCAAATTTTATAGCTGTAATTAGTACCAGCTACTAATAGTAGTATATAGTAACACACAAAAATTTTCAATACTTATATTATTATTTTTCTATTTTTTAATATGCATAAAATCCACTTATTTCTCTAGTAAATCATCTTATTTTTATATGTACAAAAAAAACATGTAGAGTATACTCTACATGTTTTTTAGAAGCTATTACTTAGACACGACTTCTTTACCTTTATAATATCCACAGTCTGGACACACTCTATGTGGTAATTTTGGCTCATGACATTGTGGGCAACTTACAAATCCTGTTGCTTCCATCTTTGAGTTAGCTGCTCTTCTCATTTTTGTGTTTGATTTAGACGTTTTACGCTTTGGTACTGCCATTTACGCCACCTCCTTAGTCAAAATTTAATTAAATAAATCTTTTAATTTAGCAAAACGAGGATCTATGTATTCCTCATCGTTTGTAATTTCACTGCAAGAACATTCTCCTTCATTTAAGTTTGCTCCGCATACTTGACAAAGACCTTTACAGTTTTCACTACAAAGAACCTTATGAGGTACATTAAAATCTAATGTCTGTTCTATTATATCAATAAGGTCGATTTCTTCGCCATCGAATATAAAAGGATCAAATTCCTCAAATTCATCTTCATCATAATCTTCTTCTTTTACTAAAAAACCTTGTATAGAATACTCTAGTGGTATTTCTATTGCTTTAAGACATCTTGAACAATTGTCAACAATTGTAAAATTGACATCTATATCTAGATATAAACCTTTATTAGTCTTTGACACTTTCCCTTTTAAATTTACAGGTGATACTAATTTGTAAATCTCATCACAATAACTAATAGTATCAATTTTTTCACAAAAATTCAAGTCTATTTTATCAGTTTCTTTTCTATTTATTTTTTCTATGCTAACTTTCATTAAGTTCACCTCAACATATCACCAAATTTATTATACAAATCTAGCATTTGTTTGTCAAGTATTTTTACTTGATAGGCATAAGTTTGCTTAAATTATTTTACTAATCTTAATGTATCTCTAGCTATCATTAATTCTTCGTTAGTTGGTATTAAAAGCATTTTTACTTTAGAATCAGAAGTAGATATTATTGTTTCTTTTCCTCTAACATCATTAGCTTCTTTATCTAACTTCATTCCTAAGAACTCCATATTAGAAGCTATATCTGCTCTTATAGCTTTTCCATTTTCGCCAACACCAGCAGTAAATACTACGACATCCAATCCATTCATCTCAGCAGCATAAGCACCTATATATTTTTGTACCTTTTTAACATAAGCTTCTAATGTTGCTTGAGCTCTTTCATCTCCATTTTTAGCTGCATCTTCTATATCTCTGAAGTCACTAGAAATTCCAGTCATTCCATATACTCCAGATTCTTTATTCATTAATTTATCTAATCCATCAGCATCTAAACCTTCTTTTCTCATCAAGAAAGGTAATATAGCTGGGTCTATATCTCCACATCTAGTTCCCATTATTAAACCTTCTAATGGAGTGAATCCCATAGATGTATCTACACATTTTCCACCATCAACAGCAGCTATAGAAGCTCCATTTCCTAAATGACAAGTTACTATTTTTAAATCTTTTATATCTTTTCCTAATATATCTGCTGCTTTTTGAGATACATAGTTGTGAGAAGTTCCGTGGAATCCATATCTTCTTACACCATACTTAGTATATAACTCATGAGGTAAGCCATATAAATATGAAGATTTAGGCATTGTTTGATGGAAAGCAGTATCAAATACTCCTACCATTGGTACGTCTGGAAGTATAGCTTTACAAGCATCTATTCCCATTATGTTTGCTGGATTATGAAGTGGTGCTAAATCTATACATTCTTTTAAAGCTTCTTCTACTTCTGGAGTTATTACTACTGAAGTAGCAAATTTTTCTCCAGCATGTACAACTCTATGTCCTACTGCATCTATTTCTTTCATTTCTTTAACTGCACCAAATTCTGGATGAGCAACAGCTTCTAAAACTAATGCTATTGCATCTTTGTGGTCCTTCATTGGTTGTTCAACAATGTATTTATCATCTCTACCTGCTTTTTCATGTTTTAGTATAGAACCTTCTATTCCTATTCTCTCAACTAGTCCTATACATAAAACTTCTTCATTACTCATATCTATTAATTGATATTTTAATGAAGAACTCCCACAGTTTAATACTAATATTTTCATTATTATTTCCTCCTTAGATTTTTATAAATAATATGTAATAAGTTTTGATTTGTAATAAGTGTCTAAATAAAACTCTATCTTTTATTATTTTGTCATAGATATATTATTGTATACATTAAACGATTTTCATAAATAATATATCACCTTTTAATATAAAAGTATATACTTTTTTTTTATATTATATCATATTTCTAGTATGGTAATTTGTGTATTTTCCTAATAATATATTAACAAATTAACTTAATGTAGATTATTCTTTCCCATTTGCTATAATAATATAATATAAAGCTCTAATAAAGTTATTTTAATAACATTTAAGTAGTTTTTTACTATGTAGTATTTCTACATTTTTATAACTTTTTTTACGTTTTTTAGTTTTATAATTAAAAATTCAAATTTTATATATATTTTAATAAATTACGATATATATAAAATAACTAAAGATAGAAGGAGTATTTTATGAATGTACTTGGATTAATAGTTGAATACAACCCATTTCATAATGGACATATATATCATTTGTCTAAATCTATAGAAAAAACAAATGCAACACATACTGTAGCAATAATGAGTGGAAATTTTCTACAAAGAGGCGAACCAGCTTTATTTGATAAATATACTAGAGCAAAGATTGCTGTCGAAAATGGTGTAGACTTAGTTATAGAATTACCAACTTTATTTGCTTGCCAAAGTGCTGAAATTTTTTCTCAGGGTGCTATAACAATTTTAAATTCTCTAAACTGTATAAATTCCATATGTTTTGGTAGTGAAGAAGGAAATACAGAAATTCTTTACAATATTGCAGAAATTTTAGCAAGTGAACCAAATGAATTCAAATTATTTTTAAAAAGATATTTAGATGATGGCATATTGTTTCCAACAGCTAGAGCTAATGCACTCTTTGATTATATACATCAATACAAAGAAAATGGCTTCATGCAGAATTATTCAAAGGAACAACTATCAAAAACACTAAATTCATCAAACAATATACTTGGAATAGAATATATAAAAAATCTTATCCATCTAAACAGTAATATAAAACCATTTACTATCCCTAGAGTTCAGTCAGAATACAATTCTGAAGAAATTAATAGTAATATTTGTTCTGCCACTGCTATAAGAACTTCACTTAAAGAAAATAATAGCCTTTTTTATTTAAAAGATGTTGTCCCAGAAAAAACTTATAATGTCTTAAAAGAAAAAATAGATAATGGTTTTTTACCTATGTTTGATGATTTTTTCTTTGATACTTTAGAGACAATTATACTTAGAGATGTAGACAGTTTAAAAGATTTCTTTGAAGTAAATGAAGGTATAGAAAATAAAATCTACAAAGATATTTTTACATCTAAATCTTTGTATGAACTACAACTATCAATTAAATCTAAGCGATATACTTTAACTAAAATCAAACGCACTTTAAATAATATATTGTTAGGTATTAAAAAAAGTGATGTGCAACTTGTAAAAAACATAGATGCCATTCCTTATGTAAGAATACTCGCTTTTAATGATAAAGGCAGAGAAATTTTAAAAGAAATAAAAAATAAGTCTGAAGTAGAAATAATAAATAAATTTTCAAATATATCATTTTCATTAGATGATGTGATTTTTAGAACGCTCATAAGTTATGATATAAAATCTACAAATATATACAACTCAGTGTATTATAAAAATAATAAAAGTTTAATAAAAGGTCCTATGGATTTTTATACTCATCCAATCTATGTAAAATAAATTTTTAAGATAAAAATATTTATAAAAGACTATTTTATTAATACTTTGTACAAAACATAATAATCTTACTTTAATATATATACACATGCTTTTAGGATGGCAACATCAACTTAAATATTATCTTACTTTCTAAATTTAAGTAAATATTGCCATCCTAAAACTTTTACAATTTAGCTTCTTATTTAAAAGTAACTTTTAAAATATTACATTTAAATTTCATTTTATATTTTCTCCTCACAAACATTGTTAAATTAATATTTCTAATATATTTTTCCTGGATTTAAAATATTTTTAGGGTCAAAAGCTAACTTTATATTTTTAATTAACATCATATAAGAATCTGAATTTGATTCATGTAAGTACTCTTTTTTAGCATATCCTATACCATGCTCCCCAGAAACTTGACCATTAAGTTCTCTGGACTTTCTGTACATACTGTCAAAAGCTTCTTTTAATTTTGTCTTCCATGTATTATCATCCATACCATCTTTTAAAATATATATGTGTAGATTTCCATCTCCTGCATGACCAAAACTTTTTATTCTTATTTTTAATTCATCTTGAAGCTCATGAGTATATCTTATAAACTCTGCTATCTTATCTCTTGGAACAACAACATCACATTCATCCATTTGTGTTGTGGATGCCTTTATAGCCTCTAAAAAGGCCCCTCTAGCTGACCATATAGAATCATTTCTTTCCTGTGTATCTGAGATAAACACATCTAATGCGCCATTTTCCAGACATAAATTAGCTACCTTTTCATATTCTTTTTCTATATCTTCAGTGCTATTTCCATCAAACGTAAGTAGGAGATAGGCATCTGATGTATTGTCTGGAAACTTCTTACCTAAAAATTCTTCTGCTGCTAGTATTACATCTCTTTCCATAAATTCTATTGCTGTTGGTATTGATTTTGATTTTATTATTTTAGGAACAGTTTCGATTGCCATTGACAGATTTGGAAATGGTATAAGTAAACTTATACTTTTCTTTGGCAGTGGAAGCAACTTTAATATAGCTTTAGTGACTATTCCTAAAGTTCCTTCTGAACCTACTAATAAGTCCTTTATACTATACCCAGAACTATTTTTAACCACTTTTCCACCTACATTTATAATATCTCCATTTGGCAATACAACTTCAAGACCTCTTACATAATCCCTTGTAACACCATATTTTACTGCTCTCATACCACCTGCATTAGTATTTATATTACCAGCAATTGTAGCACTTTTTTCACCTGGGTCAGGTGGATAAAATAAATCTCTTTCTTGAACATATTGACCTATTGTCATCAATAATACTCCTGGTTCCACTGTTAATGTTAAGTTTTCATAATCAACTTCAAGTATCTTATTCATTTTACACAGATTAATCATTATTCCACCATTTATGGCAACAGCAGCACCTACAAGACCAGTTCCTTGACCTCTTGGTGTAACTGGTATATTATTTTTATATGCGTATTTCATTATTTTAGATACTTGTTCAGTTTCAACTATATTTACTAAAACTTCAGGATATTTTTCAATTCCTCCAAGTTCATCATGTGAAAAATCTTCATTTATATCACTTCCAAATATTACGTTTTCTTCTCCACAAGTATCTATTAAAAAATCTATATCTTTTTTATCGATTAATTTGTACATTTCTATCCCCCTATTTGGCTGCTGATGCCATATATATTTGATTATCATCTTTTTTATCTTCTATCTTTTCAATCAATTTAGGAATAATATCATAAATATCACCTATTAAAGCTAGGTGAGCTACATCAAGTATAGGAGCCTTATCATCTTTATTTATAGCTACTATATAATCAGCACCTTGCATCCCTGCAACAAATTGAACAGCTCCAGATACACCACAAGTTATTATAAGTTTAGGTTTTACAGTTCTACCACTAAGACCTATTTGTTTTTTAGCATCTATCCATCCTGCTTCTATCACAGGTCTTGTTCCTGCTACTTGAGCATTTAATTTATTAGCTAACTTGTATATCATCTCCATATCCTCTTGCTTCTTTATTGCTCTACTTGCAACAACTATTACTTCAGCTTCTTCTAAACCAACTTCTTTATTTTTTTCTTTTACACTCAATACTTTAATTTTAGAAGTTAACTCTTTTTTTTCTATTTGACATAAAGTAATCTTTCCTGTAGCATTCTCTACTTTTTCTGGCACTGAAAATATTTTGTATCTTACTGTAGCAAATTGTGGTCTATTATTAGGTGTATTTATATGAGCCATTATATTTCCACCAAATGCTGGTCTTATTTGGTCTAAATCAGTATTTGATTGAATATCAAGTATTGTACAATCTGCTGTAAGACCAGTTCTAAATCTAGCAGCAAGTCTTGGAGCTAACGACCTACCTAGTGTAGTTCCACCTACTAGCATTATTGTTGGCTTTATATTATTGATAAAAGTTTCTATAGCTTTTGCATATGGTTCTATCCTAAACTCTTTAAATTCATCCTCATTATATACGAATACTTCGTCTACACCATAAGAAATCAAATTATTACACTTATCTTTTATATCTTTTCCTACAAACACACAATATACAGGTTGTTTTATTTTTGATGCCATCTCACGAGCTTTTCCTATAAGCTCATATGTCACAGGATGTATATTTCCATTGTGATGTTCCACATATACTGCAATCCCCCTCCATTCATCCTTATTTATTTGTACTTTAGCACTCTCTATAAATTCAAATGCACCTTTTGGCCCACTTTTGACACATAACTTACACATCTTACAGCCAGCACTTATTTCTACTAGACCTGATTTTTCTTCTATAGCCCCAAAAGGACATATTTCTAATACTCCTTTTAAATCAGTTATTTTATCTTGATTTACAATTATCTTTGACATTTATTAATCCTCCTTAAACTAATTTTAATTCCTCTAATTTATTTATAAGTGCAGAACTTAAATCATCTGCATTTCCTCTTACAATATTTTTATCTGTGTTTGGACTTGGAGGAAATATTTTTACAACTTGAGTAGGAGAACCATTAAGTCCATAGTTGTTTTCATCTTTGTCTTCAAAGTCATCTAAGTTATATATAGGTATTTTTCTTTCTTTAGTATCTAATTTTAATTTAAAGGAAGGTAATCTCGGTTGAAAAATATCTTTTTCTACAGTTATCAAACATGGATATTCGATTTCACACACTTGCAAATCATTTGGCATATCTATTTCAACAACTATACTTTTATCTTTAACATCAATTAATTTTGTGACATTAGTAACATGAGGTATATCTAAAAACTCAGCTATTTCAGGTCCAACCTGTGCTGTATCACCATCAGTGGTTTGTTTTCCACATATTATTAAGTCTACCTTTCCCATTTTCTTAATGCCTTGTGATATAGTATAAGACGTAGCCAATACATCAGCTCCTCCAAATCTTCTATCACTTATTAATGCTCCTTCATCAGCTCCCATCATAAAGCTCTCTTCTATTACTTTTTTTGCTTGAGGAGGGCCCATACTAAGTACTTTTAGATTAGCTCTTTTTTCTTTTTTTATTCTAAGTGCTGTTTCTAAAGCATATAGGTCATAAGGATTCATTTTTGAATCTACTCCATCTCTCTTTAGTACTCCTGTGGCTTCATCAACTTCTACTGAAGTTGTTCCAGGTACTTGTTTTATACATGTCAAAATTTCCATAAAGTACACCCCTTTTTTATTTAACTATAACTGACACTCCATCAGGTATAACTACTATCTTACTATCTCTACCAACTATACTAGTCGCCATATCTAAAGCTTCTTCAAATTTAAATGCATGCTTCATATGCATTTTTTTTATCATTTCAGGATTACATTTATCTGTTACCATTATCACAGTATATTTAGACAGTATCCTTGCTAATATTTGAAATTCCCATTGGTCTGGAATTGTATCGCATCTACCAACACTCCTGATTTTTTCTAGTAGTTGTTTTGGAGAATCTGCATTTGCTACATTCTCATAAAAAGATTGACCTCCATGACCATCATTACATGCTGCAATCATTATTATTACTCCACCGTCTCTACAAGTGGCCTCTGCTGCCGTCATCCCCTTAACTGCTTGATAAATATTTTGGTCTAACGGATATCCTCCATTTGTAGTTACAACAATATCAGATTTTATGGAATTTACTTTTGATAATTCTGTTACAAATTCACAACCTTTAGCATGTGCTTTTTCGACATCACCAGCAAAGGATGCAACTATCTTTTTATCTTTATCTATTACAACATTCAGTATGAATGCTAACTTCGCAACTTTAGCTGCATATACCATATCTTCATGAATAGGATTATGCTTTAATTTTCCAGTCCTTGAATTATCACTATCTATAAAGTCACTACAATGGTTGTACATTATAGTCTTTGCAGATGCTATTCCTGGAAGTACACTTTTTCTTCCACCTGAAAAACCTGCAAAAAAATGTGGTTCTATAAATCCTTCTGCTATTAAAAGTTCTGCCTCATATGCTAGTTTATTTATATATAAATCCCCACCTGAAGGTAATACTCCCACTTTACACATAGATTCGTCATCAGTAGATATATGCATAACTATATCCTCATTATCTACTATTTCTTCTCCCATTTTATAAACTAACTCTTCTCTTGTACTTGGCCTATGAAACCCAGTTGCCACTATAATTTTCACATCAATATCTGGATTGACCTTCCTAATTCGTCTTAATATAATTGGCATAGTTATTTTACTTGGTACAGGTCTTGTATGGTCACTTGTAATTATGACCACATTCTTTTTCCCCTTAACTAGTTCTTCCAGTGGATAAGAACCTATTGGATTATTCATAGATTCTTCAACAATTTCTTCTTGAGTTTTGTGTTCTATACAATTATCCGATTTTGCTTCCAAAACACCAGTAAAACGTTTCTCAGGTATTTGTAAAATCATTCCTTGCTTTGAATACGGTACTTTTAACTTTACCATTTTTAATCTCCCATTATATAAACTATAAAATTGGTATGTGGTCATACCAGTTTCACACTTATATGATAATACCATTATATACCATTTGCAAGAATAATTTATTTTATAACAAACTTTTAATTTTCATTTTTTCTATAATTTTCACTTATAAACTTCATATGTTCTTTTGCTTTTTCACATGCAAGTTCTAAATTATTTTCTACAACTGCATTATATATGGCCTCATGTTGTTCAAGTAATATATGTTCATTTAAAGGTTCTGCTATTATTTTTTCCCTTGCATCTTCTATAAATCCATCAAATAATTTTGAGGCTGTCATAAAAAGACTTTGAATTAAATAATTTTTACTTATTGTAGCTAATTTACTGTGAAATTTTTGGTCTAACAAAACTAACGCTTGATTATTGTCTTTTCTCTTAGTTTCTATTCTCATTTCATCTATTATATTTTTAAGTTCTATAGATTCATGAGAAGTTATTCTCTTTGAAGCGAGTTTTGCAATTTCAATCTCTAAAATTATTCTAAGCTCTAATATGTCTTCAAGTGTTCCATTATTAAGTTTAAAAATCATAGATAATGGTTCTATCAAAGTTTTTTCTATATTTGTACATATAAAGTTTCCTTCACCTTGTCTACTCTCTATTACTCCCATTGTTTCTAATACTCTGATAGCTTCTCTAATAGATGTTCTACTTACATTCATTTGCTCAGACAATTCTCTTTCTGACAGTAATTTATCTCCTTTTTTTAATTCTCCATTTAGTATTTTATATTGTATTTGTTCAATTACTTGTTCATAAACTTTCTTACTAGCTATACTATTAAACATTTTTTCCTCCAATATGATAGTCGTTCTTGTAATATATATCTATTATATATCTTAAGCCATTACATTCATATATTTTTATTACTTTTAATATAATATCTTATAACTCAAATTTATAGGTGATATTATGAAAAAAAATAAAATTATTGCTTTTTTTGCTCCAGCTATTATAGTTGGAGTTCTAGTTTTTGGTATTATCCTATACCCAAATGAAGCTATAAAATCTGCAAGAGAAGGTTTCTCTATATGGTCTAACGTTCTAGTTCCATCACTACTGCCATTCATAATTGGTGCAAACCTGATTGTCGATTTAAAAATAGTGGATATTATAGGATTTATTATTAATCCCATAACTAGACTCGTGTTTAATGTCTCAGGTAAAAGCGCTTTAGCTTTTGCAATATCAGCAGTATCTGGTTATCCAGTAGGGGTAAGTTTGGCTTCTGAATTTAGAAATAATAGACAAATTTCTAAACATGAGGCACAAAGACTTGTTTCTTTTTGTTCTACATCAGGACCTTTATTTATAATAGGCTCTGTTGGTACTGGTATGTTTCAAAATTCAAATTTAGGTTATTTAATGATTCTATGCCATTATCTAGGAACTATATTGGTAGGTCTCTTTTTTAGAAATTATGGTAATGAAAGTCTTCCAAAGACAAAACTAGATTTAAAAACAAACATAAAAAATATAATAAATCTTCGAAATTCAAGTGGAAATGGCTTTTTCGTTTTATTTGGAAATGCTGTATTTAATGGAGTAAACACTTTACTCACAGTTGGTGGATTTGTAATTGTTTTTTCAGTAGTATTTAAAATACTATCACTTTTCAATGTAATATCATTAATAGCATCAGTTTTATATTTACCACTTTCATTTTTAGGTGTAAACAAAGAACTCTGTCAAGCATTTGTAAGTGGTCTATTTGAAATTACTATAGGTTGTAATAAGGTGTCCAGTATAACAAGTGCTCCAGAAATATTAAGAGCATCTTTGGCTAGTTTTTTAATAGGATTTAGTGGATTATCCATACTAGCTCAATGTTGTACATTTTTATCAAAAACGGACATAGATTTAAAATTATACATATTAAGTAAGTTTGCCCATGGAATCTTAGCTGCTCTCTTTATATTTATACTTTATCCTATTGCAAACTCTACTGTATTGGTTTCTAGTTTTGCTGATACATATAATGTTATATATAATAACTTAATCTGGTTTTATTATCTTAGCTATTATGACACAATTCTTCAAATTGTAGTAATAATTTACCTAATTTCAGCTTTATTTATTGCTAAAAAACATATGAAAAGTTTATCTACAAATGGAAAACTAATCAGATATAAAAACACTTTCTCCATTAAGAAATTTATACGAAAAAAATAAAAATCACAAAAATTGACTAAATACTTCCATTTTTTTATTATATTTGTCATAATTTTAATAACCTTTTTAATTAGTTTAACAACACAGTTATTTCATCACAATTTTATAATTTTATTAGTAAATATTTTTCAAAAAATTCTCCTTAATCACATATATCACGCTTGCATAAGTTAATTGGTATATTTTTCCATTATATAATATTTCATTTATATTATATAATAAATACCGACCTAAACTTACCAAATCAAATAAGAGGAGTGGTTGAAAATGGCAACAAGACCTATAGAGATAGACGAATATAAAAAGATAATGGAACTATTACATACTGGCTTTATTTATAGTGAAAATGGCGTTGAAAAAAGATTTAGAAAAAATCCTAAAGTTGCATTGGCACTAATGTTAGAAGCTAATTTAGGTCTAAGAATATCAGATATTTTAAGATTAAAAATAGGAAATTTTAAAGGTAACATGTTAGAAATAAATGAAAAAAAGACAGGTAAATTACAGTATAGACCGGTTAATAAAAATATAATTGAATCTATAAATGAACATGCAAGAAAGTATAATCTTAAATCAAACGACTACTTAGTAAATATAAAAACAAAAGCTATTCAAAAACAGTTGAGGATAATTTGTAGATACTTAAATTTGTATAATATAAGCACACATAGCTTTAGAAAGCTCTATGCTACTACTCAGTTTGAAAAGAGTAATAATAACTTAGAGTTAGTTAAGGAACTCTTAAATCACAGCTCTGTGGCCACTACACAGAGATATATAAGGGTAACTCAACAAGCTATTAATGAAGCTAGTGAAAATTTCTTTATTGGTTAATTATAACGTATTTATTTTTCTATTATCTTATTAATTCACCAGATATTAAAAAGGTGAAGTAAAACAAAATAAATATTTTGTTTTACTTCACCTTAAATTTTATAATTATATATAAACATATTAATCTATCTTTAATAATTTTTTTACCGATTTACTATAATTATTTCTTTTTACATCTTCCAAAAGTCTATCGATTTCATGTTCTGACTTTGCATTTACAAAAATTGCTAATTCTTCATCATCTATAATGTCATAGCTATCTACATATTTATCTAGACATTTTAAAATTCCATCTTTATTATACCCATCAAATCTAACTACAGCACTACATTCATCTTCTATAAGTCCACTTAAATCCAATCTACCTTTTGAGAAAGATTTTATATTTGCATTTCTTTTATCTATTACATCTATAATGTCAGCATAAACAGCACTACCTGTTGCACCTCTTCCAGCTCCCTTACCTACAAAAGAAAGCTCACCTACTGAATCACCTACTAAAATTACTACATTAAACTCATTATCTATCTTTGAAAGCATATTATCATTATCAACTAATGCTGGCCTAACAAATCCACTTACTTCTCCTGATTCATACTTACTTCTAGCAACTAACTTTATCTTACAATTTAATTTTTTTGCATATTCTATGTCTTTTTCATCTATTGAAGTTATTCCTTCTAATAATAAATCTTTCCAATATACTATTTTTCCATAAGATAAAGTAGATAATATAGATAATTTTCTAGCACTATCATATCCTAAAACATCTGCATCTGGGTTAACTTCTGCAAATCCCAATTCTTGTGCTTGTTTTAAAGCTACATCATATGGTAAATTTTCATCATACATCTTCGATAATATAAAATTACAAGTTCCATTCAAGATAGCATTTATACTCTTTATATTGTTACCTTCTAAAGATTCTATCAATGGCTTTAGAACTGGAATACCACCTGCCACAGATGCCTCAAATTTTATACTAACATCATTTAAGTTAGCTAATTCTATAAGGTCACTACCTCTCTCTGCAAGTAAGTCTTTATTGGCTGTTACTACATGTATCTTTTTATTTAACGCTCTTGTTACATAATCAAAAGCTGGATTCAATCCTCCAATTAATTCAACCAGTGTATCAATATCCTTATCAAATATATCTTCTATATTTGTTGTTATCTTGTCAAAATACTTCTTAGACTTATGTTTCTCTTTATTTTTAACTAAAATTCCAACTATTTCTATGTCTCTTTTTGAATTATTATTTTCTATTAAATCAATTAATCCGCTTCCTACTGTTCCATATCCTAATATTGCTATCTTCACTGTTACATACCCCCATCATTTTGATTATATTAAATTATTTATATGTATAAATATCCTAATTAAAAAAGCTTGAGTATAAACTCAAGCCATATGACGGGTTTATACTCATCTTTCAGCATAACTGCTGCAGGATTTAGCACCAATGTATAATAAAATATACTGGTTGCCGGGCTTCATAGGGCCAGTCCCTCTGCCTCTCTTGATAAGATTGCTAATTTAAATTTATGTTTAATAGTATAATACAACTTCTATCAATTGTCACTATTTTTTTTACTTATTTTACTAAAAGTATATAGGCTATTATCTAACCGCTCTTTTAGTTGGTTTCCCTTTTTTTGTAACATTATTATTTTTAATCTTTGCTTTTGCCTGTTCATGTCCTGGGAATAGTATCTTAGGTTCCTCAACATTTCTTTTATAAATAGTAAATTTAAAACCAATAGCTTGCACAAATTCAGCTCTTAGAGCTTCACATACTGCATTAGCAGTTTCTTTAGCATCAAGCCCTGCATTTTCCAGTATAGTAACCTTTACTAATTCTCTAACTCTTAACATATCATCTAATTGCTCTAAGAAACTTTCTGTGACACCTTCTTTACCAATTTGTGTAGTAGGTTTTAAAGTATTTGCCAAAGATCTTAAATACGCTCTTTGTTTTCCTTTTAACATATTTTCACCTCTATAATTCTATACTAAAATTAATTGTAAAATTCAAATTCCAATTCGTAAATTCTAACTATATCTCCATCCTCTATTCCCATCTCTCTAAGTCTGTCAAACACGCCTTGACCTTCCATAGCTTTTTGGAAATATTGAAGAGATTCCATATCATCAAAATTTACAGAATACATTATTCTTCTAAGTGCTTTACCTGTAACTACATACACTCCATCTTCAATATCTATACTCAATTCTTCTTCAGTACCAATATCAAGCTCTGGTCTGTACATTTCTTCTTCTGAAACTAATTCTATATCTTCTACTTCTTTTAGAAGTTTAGATACATAAGTTATTACATCATCTATTCCTTCACGAGTTGCAGCAGACATTTTAAAAACTGTATATCCTCTGCCCTCTAATTCATTCTTAAATGTCTCAAACTTGCTTTCATCTTCTAATATATCAAATTTATTTGCAACTACAATTTGTGGTCTCTTTGAAAGCTTTTCATTGTACAATCTAAGTTCATCATTTATCTTATCAAAATCTTCAATAGGGTCTCTGCCCTCTAATCCAGATATATCTACAATATGTATCAATACCTTAGTTCTCTCTACATGTCTTAAAAACTCATGGCCTAATCCTATCCCTTCAGAAGCACCTTCTATAATTCCAGGTATGTCTGCAAGTACAAAACTATCTCCAAACTTAGTTTGAACAACACCTAAATTTGGTGTCAATGTTGTAAAGTGATAGTTTGCAATTTTTGGTTTTGCCTTAGTTACTACTGATAGAAATGTTGATTTACCTACATTAGGAAATCCTAAAAGCCCTACATCTGCTATCATTTTAAGTTCAAGAGTTACCCATCTTTCTTCTCCATCTGTACCAGACTTTGCAAAAGCTGGAGCTTGTCTTACTGCATTGGCAAAGTGTTGATTTCCTTTACCACCTATACCACCTTTTGCAACTACAGCTATATCTCCTTCTTTCTTTAAATCTGCTAATACAAGACCTGTAGCCTCATCTCTTATTACTGTGCCTGCTGGTACTTTTAATACTAAATTTTCTCCATTTTTACCAGCTCTTTTACCTTTGCTTCCGTCGCCACCATTTTGAGCTTGATATTTTTTTTGGTACTTAAAGTCCATTAGAGTTCTAAGACCTAAATCAACTTCAAATATGATGCTTGCTCCACGACCACCATCTCCGCCATCTGGTCCACCAGCTGGAACGTATTTTTCTCTTCTAAATGCTACCGAACCATTTCCACCATTTCCAGCCCTAACAAATATTCTTGCCTTATCTATAAACAAATTCTTCACCTACTTAATTAAAAACTTTTAATTAGCATTACCAAAAACACTATTATAAATTCATCAGTACTATAAGAAAAAGGAGTGCCTCAACACTCCTTTTATGTATATTACTCAGCTATTGCTACTGGATATATACTAACTTTTTTTCTCTTCTTGTCTTTTCTTTCGAATTTAACAGTACCATCAACTAATGCAAATAAAGTATCATCGCTACCTTTTCCAACATTAGTTCCTGGATGTATTTTAGTTCCTCTTTGTCTAACTATTATACTTCCAGCAGTTACTAATTGACCATCAAATCTTTTAACACCTAATCTTTTAGATATAGAATCTCTCCCATTTTTAGAAGAACCTACCCCTTTTTTAGATGCTAATAATTGTAAATTCATGTTTAACATATGGAGTCACCCCCTACTTTTTTAAAATTTTTATATTTTTTGGGTATTCCCGTTTAATTTCTTCAACCGCTAATTGAAAGTGATTTAGTAATAATTGTGCATCTTTTATATGTATATCTTTAACTATACATTCTATATGACCTTCTTCTCCTATTACTTTTTCAAATTCAATCTTTTGTAATTTGTCTAAAGAATTTATAACTGCAATAGCATTAGATGTAACTGCAGCACACACTATATCATAGCCTATTTCAGCAAAATCAGCATGTCCCTTTAAACAAAAACCTTGTATCAAGAAATCATCATTATAATAATACTTTACTTTTATCATAACTTGACCAACAACTAAGCGTTTATTTTTTCTACAACTATCTTAGTATATGATTGACGATGTCCTTGTTTTCTTCTGTAATCTTTTTTTGCTTTATACTTGAAAACAATAACTTTCTTAGCTTTACCTTGTTCAACAACTTTAGCTTGAACAGATGCTCCTTCTACTACTGGAGAACCTAATTTTAATTCTCCATCTTTAGAGCAAGCTAATACTTCGTTTAAAGTAACAACATCACCTGCGTTAGCTTCTAATTTTTCAACGAATAATACATCACCTTCAGAAACTTTATATTGCTTCCCACCAGTCTTTACTATAGCGTACATTAAATACACCTCCTCGGCCTCAAACTCGCCAGTACAAGGTACTTCATTGGAAGATTTAAACCTTTACTGTGCGGCATTACAATTATTAATTATAAAATATTTACATTTTATTGTCAACTATTTTATCGAAAATAACATTGGTTTTATTGTGTTTTAATGTACAATTTGCAGTTAAAGAAATCTTTATATTATATTTTTCACCAATTTTATCAATTATATCCATATAATATTCTTTTATTTGTTCAAAAATTAAATCATTAAACTCTATTATTATGTTTTTGTAGACTGTATGCTCACTTATTCTCATAATTTCTTTTTCAATGCCATCTACCATATGATGTATAGATTTTATCATTTGTGCACCATCACAACATGGACAAGACATTAAATAATATTTATCAATAGACTCTTTTTCCCTACGCCTTGCAACTTCTACTAAACCAAGCTTCGTCATACCTAACACTTCCGCTTTTCTTTTATCTTTATTAAATTCTTCCTCTAATATGTGTAAAACTTCATTTTGATGCTTCTTTTTATGCATATCAATAAAATCAATTATTATTATTCCAGCTATATCTCTAATTCTAAGCTGTCTTACAATTTCTTTTGCAGCTTCAATATTAGTTTTGTAAACAGTCTCATCAAGTTTGCCAGTTCCAACAAACTTACCTGTATTTACATCTATAACTGTAAGAGCTTCTGTCTTTTCTATTACTAGATAACCTCCACTCTTTAACCATACCTTTTTATTTAATAACTTTTCTATTTGGGATTCTATTCTGTATAAATCAAATACATCCCTATTTTCTTCAAGACATAGTTTATCAACATACGTATTGTCTATTCCTTTTAAAATAGACTTGAGTTCACAATATCTATCATAACTATTAATAATTATAGATTCAATATCATCATTTACATTATCTTTTACATATTTGGTTGCAAAGTCTAAAGATTTATATAATAATTTTGGTCCTATACCAAGTTTATATTCTTTTAAAATATTTTCATATTGTAATTTTAACTCTTCTATATCTTTTTTTATTTCATCATGAGTACAACCTTGAGCTTCAGTTCTTATTATGAGTCCTAAATTTTCTTTATTCACTGCTTTAGTAATTTTTTTTAGTCTAAATCTTTCTTTTTCATCAATAATTTTATTTGATATTGTAGTTCTATCATTAGAAGGTATATAGACAATATACCTTCCCGAAATACTAATTTCAGTGTTTAATTTTGCACCTTTAGTTCCTATCTCTTCTTTATTTACTTGAACTAAAATATCTTGACCAGATTTTATAGTACTTCCTTTTTTCAATTGTAAATAAGCAAGTTTTTTAAAGCCAATATCTACAAAACAAGCTTCTATCCCTGGTATAACTTTTTTTACAATTCCACGATATATATTTGATACAGTCTTTTTATTTAAATTATCTTCAACAAAAAGCTCTGTTAATCTTTCATCTTCAAGTATTGCTGTTTTCTGAGACCCTACTAAGGACTCAATAACTATCTTCTTCACAACTTCACCTCTCGAGCCTACATAGGAGTCACTAATTCCCCATCTTCTAATACATATAAATCTCTTCTCAATATATCAACATCTAATGGGTCAATATTCAATTCAAACATTTCTAATATTTTTGGAATAAGTATATTAGTATTTAAATTAGTCTTTGAACCTGTAGCTATAGTAGCAGTAAGAGTAATATGTTCATCTTCTAAATTTAAAACATCAAAAGTTCTTATCATAGGTCTTATGTCAACTTCAACCATCTTACCTTTTTTATTCTTCTTTGTTATAATTATCTCTTTATTATTCATAAAATCAATTACTTTTCTTTTTACAAACTCTTTAGTTAGAGGTCTCTTCAATTCTATATTAAACAGATATTCTCCATAATCTATGACAGAAGATAAAGAAGGTGTTTGTCTATCAATTTCTTTTACTTTTATAAATTCTATCCCATCTGGAAGTTGAACTGATACTTTACTTAAAAACTCCTCTACTGATAGGTCCTCTTCTTCTATCTCAATATCTACATACTCTCCTTGACTTTCTGTTCCTAAAGCCAAAGCATTTCCATAACTCATCTTAGGATGAGGATTAAATCCTTGAGAATGTGATAAGTTTATTTCAGCTCTTCTAAATGCTCTTTGCAATAATCTCTGAAGGTCAAGATGTGATATATATATCATATCGCCTTCCTTTTTAAATTTTACTCTTATTATTTTACTCATATTAGCAAAGCCCCCTTCCTATATCATGTATATTTATTCCACAGCCATTACAATTATGTCTACAATCAGAAGTGATTTTTTCTTTTTTAGCATTCTCATCTTCTCTAATTAAGAATTTTTTATTGACACCTACATCTATATGGTCCCAAGGAAATACCTCTTCATAATCTCTATTTCTGTGTGCATAAAAATCTATAGAAAGATTATTCTTTTCCATAGCTTCCTTCCATATATCTAAATTAAAGTGTTCTGCCCATCCATCAAACTTCGCACCTAGTTTAAATGCATCATATATAACTTTTCCTATCCTTCTGTCCCCTCTAGCTACTACAGCTTCCATCAAGCTAGTTTTTGAATCATGGTAACTGTATTTTATATTGTTGTTTCTTAATTTATTTACTAAATGTCTTTGCTTTTCAACTACTGCTTCTGTAGTATCTTGTCCATGCCATTGGAATGGTGTAAATGGCTTTGGTACAAACGTAGAAGTACTTACTGTAACACTAAAGCTTCTCTTTAATTTGCCTCCATTTACTTTTCTATAAATATCAATAACCTTATATGCTAATTTGGCTATTCCATCTAAGTCATCATAAGTCTCAGTTGGTAAACCAATCATGAAATATAGTTTGACACTATTCCATCCCATTTCAAAAGCTCTTTCCGTTGCATTTTCTAAATCTTCTTCTGTTACACCTTTATTTATAACATCTCTAAGTCTTTGAGTACCTGCCTCTGGAGCAAAAGTAAGTCCAGACTTTCTTACTTGTTGTATTTTATCAGCAATTTCCATTGAGAAGTTATCTAGTCTAAGAGATGGAAGTGAAATCCCTATATTATTAGAAGCATACTCGTCAACTAAATAATCAGTAAGTTCAGATAGCTTACTATAATCACTTGTACTAAGTGATGATAATGATATTTCATCATATCCAGTATTTTTAACTAATTTATCTAATATTTCTTTAAGTCTTTCAACACTTTTTTCTCTTATTGGTCTATATATCATACCTGCTTGACAGAATCTACACCCTCTTGTACATCCTCTAAATAGTTCTAGCACTATTCTGTCATGAACAGTATCTATATAAGGTACTATTAGTTTTTCTGGATAGTCTACAGTTTCAACATCTTTTATTATTCTCTTAGTAGGATTCTTTGGAATACCATCTCTATTAGGAGTTACACTTTGGACTGTACCATCTTCATTGTATTTAACATCATAAAAACTTGGTATGTATACTCCTTCTATACTTGATATTTTATATAAAAAATCTTCTCTAGTTGTTTTATTTTTCTTCCATTCTTTATACTCACTTACTACTTCTAAATTGACCTCTTCACCTTCACCTAATATTACTACATCTACAAAATCTGCTAAAGGTTCAGAGTTATAAGCACATGGACCACCAACCATTACAAATGGGTCTTCCAGCTTTCTTTCCTTTTTTAACATTGGTATATTGGCTAAATCTAATATATTTAAGATATTAGTATATGAAAGTTCATATTGAAGTGTAAAAGTAACAAAATCAAAGTTCGTTATAGGCTCTCTTGACTCTAATGCAAATAATGGTATGTTTTTTTCTCTCATTATATTTTCCATGTCAACAGCAGGAGAATATACTCTCTCACAAAACACATTCTCATCTTTATTTATTACATCGTATAATATATGACTTCCTAAATGACTCATACCAACTTCATATAAATCCGGAAAGCAGTGTGCATATCTTATCAATTCACTATTACTAGTATCTTTATGAATTGAATTTATTTCATTTCCAAGATATCTAGCAGGCTTTTCTACTTTTTTTAAGATTTTTTTTAAGTCTACTTTATTCATTTATTCAAATTCCTCCAAACAAGCTCTTTATTTTTATTCTTATTTATAAGTAATATTATACACGATAAAATATTTTCTATCAAAAATATAACTAAAATATTGAATTTAAAAGCTATATTATTCACAAAATAGAATAACTAAAAATATTTGGATGTATTTTATATTAAATTTTTATTGAATTACAATTTTTTTACAAAATATGATATATTATAAACATAGAACTATTGTTTTAGATAACTTATAATGACATCTTTTGTTTCATTGACCCCAAAATGGGGTATGTTACTTGTATAATGATAAATTTTAGGAGGGTTAAAAATGAGTAAAGTTTTTGAAGTAAAAAAAGATATCTACTTTACTGGCGTAGTAGATGAAGGTTTAAAAGTATTCGACATAATAATGGAAACTGAGTTTGGGACAACTTACAATTCTTATTTAATCAATGATGAAAAAACGGTTTTATTTGACACAGTAAAGGCAAATTTTAAAGATGAATTCTTAAGCAATCTATCAGAAGTTACTGATATAGCTAAAATTGACTATGTTGTAATTCATCATACAGAACCAGACCATGCAGGTAGTTTAAAGTACTTATTAGATTTGAATCCTAATATAGAAGTTTATTGTACTAAAGCTGCTAAACTATACTTAGATGGTCAAATAAATAGACCTTTTAATTGTCATGTAATAAAAGATGGTGAAGTTTTAAATATTGGTAAAAGAAATCTTAAATTTATAACTGCTCCATTCTTACATTGGGTTGATACAATGTTTACTTACATTGAAGAGGACAAGACTCTTTTAACTTGTGATGCGTTTGGTTGTCACTTTGCAAGTGTTGATGCAGATGTAGTAAATAGTGAGGATTACCTAAAATCAGCTAAACACTATTATGACTGTATAGTTAAGCCATTTGCTAAGCATGTTTTAAGTGCTGTAGATAAGGTTGTAGGAATGAACATAGAATTTGATACTATATTAACTTCTCATGGTCCAATGCTTACTAAAGACCCAATGGCTGCTGTTAAAAGATATGTTGAATGGTCTACAGAAGCTATTAATACAACAAATCAAAATCAAGTTTCTATATTCTACTTATCAGCTTACAGCAATACTTTAGAAATGGCTAAGAAAATAAAAGAAGGTCTTGATGCAGAAGGTGCAAAAGCTGAGTTATATGACTTAGAAGATATGACATTAACAGAAATGCATGATACATTAGTAGTATCAAAAGTAATACTATTAGGTTCTCCAACTATAAACAAAACTATGGTTAAACCTATGTGGGACTTATTCTCTGTTATAGACCCAATGGCTAACCAAGGTAAGATAGCAGGAGTATTTGGTTCATTCGGTTGGAGTGGTGAAGGTATAACTATGGCTGAGACTTTACTTAAAGCTATGTCATTTAAAATGCCTGTAGAATCTCTTAAGAAAAAATTCTTCCCTAGTGAAGAAACATTAAAAGACTGTATGGCATTTGGTGCAGAATTTGCAAAATTAGTTAAATAGTCATTAATAACAAATAAAATTATTTAATTTAAATAATTCTATATTTAAAAATAAATTAAAGAGGAGTTATCTCAAAATTGATTTTTTCTAATCTAATTTTAAGTCCAACTCCTTTTTTATTTTCCAAAATAACTGATATAATGCTAAATACACCCCCACAAAGAGGGTGCATTGCTTATAATCTGTTATATTTATTTACTAGTATTAACGCACGTATCTAGCGTATGTTACTAGCCCTCTTCCAGAATTAGATTTTATTTCGCCAATTTCTACTTTAATAATTATATTATTTTTTTTACAGTATTTTGAAAATATTGGCTCCCTCTGCTGTGTTCCAGTCAACATATGTTGTGTTATTTTTAATGTAATTGTAGGCAACCATAATCTTAGCATCTACAGTCATGTTCTTTGTAATTTTCTTGTTCATAAAATCTGCAGTTGCCTGTGCTACTGAATTCAGTTGGGCTTGTGACAACTTTGGACCATATATACTGTTAAGATATTTTTACTTCCAATTCCCTACCATTAATTAAGTTATTTTAAATTTAAAATAATAGATTACCAACACATTTGTTCATCAATTTATGTGGTGATAGAATATTTAGATTTCATGAAAAATCTAGCTGATATTTTCTATATAATCTGTATACAATGATATATATTACTTTTTTTCTAAAGAATTATCAAATAGATTATTAATTTATAGAAATTAATAATTTATTTTTATATAAAAAAGGAGATGATTCAAATTTTTATTTTGATACATCTCCTAATCTTTGCATACTATTTATTTTTTAAACACGCTGACTTTTATTTTTTCTAACTTCTCTCCATGATAGTTCTCCTCTATCAAGAGCTTTTATAAATATTTCTGCAGAAGCTAGATTTGTAGCTATTGGAACATGATAAACATCACAAAGTCTTATCAATGCTTGTATATCTGTTTCATGAGCCTGAGATGTCAATGGGTCTCTTAAAAAAATAACTAAATCTATATCTTGTGTTACTATTAAAGAACCTATTTGTTGGTCTCCACCTAAAGGACCAGACGCTAACCTGTTTATATTTAAGTTAGTTTCATCCATTATTCTTTTTCCTGTAGTTCCAGTTGCATACAATCCATACTTTTTTAAAATTGATTCATAACCTATACAGAATCCGACCATAGTATTTTTCATTTGGTCATGCGCTACTAATGCTATATTCATATACTCAATCTCCTCAATTTATGTTTACAAGTATTAAATCTAGAAATTTATTTTCTTTCTTCTCATACACACATTTAGTACTAATCCTAAATTTGCTAAAGATGTTAATAAGGAACTACCTCCATAACTTACAAAAGGCAATGTTACTCCTGTTACTGGTATTAATGCAACAGTCATACCTATATTTTGGATTATCTGATAACCAAACATCCCCATAACACCAACCACGATGAGGGTCCCATAAAAATCCTTGGCATCTCTTGCAATTACTAAAAGCCTTAATAAGAATATTGCAAATAAGATTATCAGCACTGACATTCCTATTACACCAAGCTCTTCACCTACAACAGCAAATATAAAATCACTATCTTGCACAGGTAAAAAGTCTTCTTGGTTTTGACTTCCATTGTATAGCCCCTTACCAGTTACACCACCAGAGCCTATCGCAATCAAAGATTGCATAACCTGATAGTTTCCTTTCAGTGTTACATCTTCTGGATTTAAGAAGGCTTCTATTCTTATCTTCTGATGGTCTGCCATCATTAAATACATCAGTGGCATCGATACCAACAGTATGATTATTCCTCTTTTTATCAATTTTGAACTAAGACCTGCTGTAAACATCATTGCAAATATCATACAACAAAAGACAATTCCTGTTCCCAAATCTGGTTGTGCAAGTAATAATCCAATAAATGGAATAGCATAAACCACAACAGGTATAACTTCCTTTAATGTATTTAATTTGTCTTTCTTAGTTTCAAGTATCTTTGCATAACTAAGTACAAATGTTAATTTGACTATCTCAGATGTTTGCAAATCAAGTGGACCTAAGTTAATCCACGACCTAGCGCCACCTTTTTCTGTACCAATTCCAGGTAATAAAACGATGGCTAACAAAACAAGACTTATTATATAAAGCGCTTTGTAATACCTACCTAAAAGATTATAATCAAAAAATAATATGACTATAATCATTCCTATGCCAAGTACAAAAGCTAGTCCTTGCTTAATTAATTGATTATATGAACCAGTCGAATTAGCATGCGTTGCACTACTAAGTATAACAAGTCCAAAAATAAAGATAGCTAATACTGTAACTATAAGTTTCCAGTCTAACTGTTTTATCAACTTAATTGTCGACTTATAATTAATATTGATTTTTTTCAAAGAATCACCGTCTTTCTATCTTTAAACACATAATTAAATAAAAGGGGCATATACCAATAAGGATATCCCCCTTTTAAGCACTAATTACATACATCTATCTTTTATATTCTTTAATGGTATATTAGCAACTAATGCAGATACAGGTTTGTCATCATGCTCACCTCTGCATTTAGACATTTTTATTTCAAGGCCATCATCTTCTATCTCTGCATAATTGGCTATTACTTTTAAAATGTCTGTTTTTATCATCTCTAAAAGTTGTGGTGAACAATCTACTCTATCATGAACTAAAACTAATTTTAACCTCTCTTTAGCAACAGATTTACTAGTTTTAGCATCGTTAGAAAAAACTCTAAATAAATCTAACACAGATGTATCCTCCTTTGCTACTTAGCCATGCTAAACATTTTTTTAAGTCTACCAAAGAATCCATCTTCAACTTCAAGTTCAAGTAGAGGAACTTCTTCATTTAGTATCCTTTTTGCGATATTCTTGTATGCTTGACCAGCAAGTGACTTCGAATCAAGTATAGCTGGCTCACCTTTATTTGTTGATATAATTATACTTTCATCATCAGGGACAAGACCTAATAAATCAATTGCTAATATTTCTATTATATCTTGTTTGTCCATCATGTCTCCACGTTTAACCATATCATTTCTAATTCTATTTATAACTAATCTTATCTCTTTTATTTCATTGGCTTCTAATAGACCTATTATTCTATCAGCATCTCTTACTGCTGATATTTCTGGATTTGTAACCACAATAGCTCTATCTGCTCCAGCTATTGCATTTTTAAATCCTTGCTCAATACCTGCTGGGCAGTCTATTATTATATACTCGAAAGATTCTTTCAGTTTTTCACATAGGTCAACCATTTGTTCAACTGAGACAGCATTTTTATCTCTAGTTTGTGCTGCTGGTAATAAATATAGATTATCAAATCTTTTGTCTTTTATTAGAGCTTGCTTAAGCCTACAAGTACCTTCAACTACATCTACTATATCATAAACTATTCGATTTTCAAGACCCATTACCACATCTAGGTTTCTAAGTCCAATATCTGCATCTACAACTACTGTTTTTTTATTTTCTAGGCTTAGCGCAGTTCCTAAGTTTGCTGCAGTAGTAGTTTTTCCAACTCCACCTTTACCAGATGTTATAACTATAACTTCGCTCATAATACTACCCCCTATTTTTCTTTCTATTTGTCTAATTTTGACAAATAGCTTTCGATTACAATTCTTCCATTACTCACAAAGGCTATTTCTGGGCTAATTTCTGATTCAATTTCATAATTTTCTTCATCATCTGGAGCTTCTGCAATATTCTCTGCTATTTGTAATATTTTAGGATTAAGATTTCCAGCAACAACATATGCAAATTCATTACCTTCTGCACCTGCATGTACAAAACCTTCTATTTTACCCATTACAAAAACATTACCACCTGCTACAACTTTAGCACCAGCATTTATATCTCCCATAACAACTGTATTTGACTTTGAAAGTACCTTTGAACCATGTTTCATATCATTTAATATTACTACATCACCTTCAAATTCAATATTTTCTCCAGATCTTAGGGTATTGACATATTTTGTTGGAAAATTACTATTCTCTTCAATTTTTTGATCTTCAACAAATTCCACATCAAATCTAGAAGTAATTCCTTCTTTTAATTCTAAAATCTCCATGTCAGTTAAATAATCACTATTAATTTTACTAATTTTAGCACCATTAAAAAAGCCAACATATGCTTCCAATTTGTTTATTATTTTTTCTTGTATTTCCTCAAATGGAGCTTCTTTTTTTATATTTACTATTATCCCTCTTTTATTACCCTTGAACTCTACTAGTTCTTGACTACAAATTTCTCTTAAAGACATAACAACCTCCAGAGTGATATATCATTTATATTCTTCAAATATACTTTAAATCCTTTTATTTTTTCTATATAAAGCTAAAGTTTATATATGGATTAAGCTACCTATTAATTTGTGACTCGAAATTTATATTTTCGTCAGAAGAATTGTTAACATCATTCGTATTGTTGTCTTTTTTACTATTAGTTGGCTCTAATCCCATATACGTTCCAATAACTTCTCTAGTTGGTAAAAGTGAGAATACACTTGAATCCCCTTGAGGAATTACACATACAACAGCTATTTCTGGGTCATCTGCTGGAGCAAAAGCAACAGTCCATGTAAAAGAACCATAATCTTGTTTAAATTTATCTATTTCGTCATCTGTTATTTTTGGATTTAATTCTTTTATAGCTTTTCTTAAATATGAAGAATTTACTTTATCAGTATCTTCTAATCTAACTTTTATTCCATCCTCTAATTCTTCTTCTAATTTCTTTCTTTCTTCGTCTTTTAAATCTTTATTTTCTAATTTCTTTTTTATTTCCTTTTCTTTAGCTAATGAAAGCTCTTTTTCTTTTTCTGCTTTCATTTTATCAGCTAATTTAACTGCATCATTTAGATTAACATTATAAGATGATATATGACTTTTTAAATATTCATATTCATTATCTGTAGGTATTTTCCCACTTTTCTCAGCCGTACCAGTCTTTGCTGCTACATCTATTGGGAAATCAGCAAAAGCACTCTTTGCTGTACCTTGTTTTGCAACCAATTTCATCCCTTTTATTAATTCTTTTAAGTTATCAGGGTCTTTAAAAGGTATTTTTTCTACTTTCTTCTGGTCATTGATTTTCACTGATGAATAATCACTTGAAACAGCTCTATCAACTACAGATAGTTCTACTAAATTACCTCCATTTGCTATGGCAGCCACATATCTTGATATCTGAGCTGGTGTATAGGCATTCTCACCTTGACCTATAGCTAAGTTGAATGTATCTGCAGTACTCCATTTTGCAAAGTTGAAATAACTAAATACTGCTAAATCTGCTACTTCTTCAATTCTATTTTCTTTAACATCCAATTTTTTTAATCTGTTCATTGTTTCTACTCTACCAGGAGTTTTCTTTTCTGCTGCCCAGCTTACAATTTCATTTATTCTTTTTTCATATTCTTTAGGATTTTTATCTCTAGTTATATCAACAAAGTCATTTGCCATTTCTCTTTCTAAATTTGACTTTAACAGAGCTTGTGTTGATTTCAACTTATCTTCTGTGCTAGGAACTTTACCTGCTCTTTCTTCTACTTCATCTTGAAGTCCAGTATTTTGGTCAAGTCCAAATAATTTTGCATACTCAAGAATTTTATTGGCATTCATATCTATACCAATGCTTTTTCCATCTGGCCATGTTTTACCTGTACCAATAGTTGCCATATATATATTACAAGACTCTTGTATTGCTTTATATAAGTTTGTCATACCATGGTTACCTCTACCGTGGTTCCATACATAGTCCCCAAAAGATTTTTTACCTAACATGATAACCCCAGGGTCATTTATTGTAAAGTTTGGATTTAAACCATTTTCTAAAGCTGCCATTGAAGTTACCATCTTAAATGAAGAACCTGGCTGGAATTCCCCTTGTGTAACCAAGTTTAAAAGTGGACTTCCTGCTAGCAAGTCATTAGGATTCTTTGGCTGAAGTGCCTTATAATCTTCTGTAGAAATACCTTTTGCAAATTTATTTGGGTCATAATTAGGATAGCTTGAAGAAGCTAATACTTCTCCATTTTTTACATCAATAGCTATAAGGGCTGCTGATTGTGCTTTTCCTGCATATGCACTGATTGGTTTATCACCAAATTTACTTTTAAAAGTACCACCTTTAGAAGCAACTTCTATTATCTGTTTTAATGCATTATCTGAAACTTCCTGCAAATCTTTATCTAATGTAAGATATACAGTATCTCCTGATTTAGGCTTTTTAGATTCAATTTCTTTACTAATTCTGCCTAATGCATCAACCTTAACCATTTTATAACCGTCAGTTCCTCTTAATCTACTTTCATTACTTTTTTCTACTCCTGCAAGACCTACCATATCTCCAGTCTCATAACCTTTTTGAAGATATGATTCTATTTGAGTTGATGGCATTTTTCCTACATATCCTAACATATGTGAACCTAAAGTCCCATTAGGATAATATCTTACTGGTTCAACTGCTATTGAAACACCAACAAGGTCCATAGCACGCTCTTCAATTTGTGCAATTGTAGTTTCTCCTACATCTTTTGCAATAGTTACTGGATTGTATTGAGAATATCCTTTTGATTTTATCAAATCTCTTACAACCATTATTTTTCTCGCATCTTCATCACTTAAACTTTTATCAATGTTTAATGCATCGCTATTTCTTACTTTTTCAAACGCTTCTTTAGCATTTAGCTTAGTCTCTTTTATCTTATAACTAGCCAACCAATCTCTCTTATCTCTTTCTGCTGTAAACATCCATTTACTAACTAAAATAGGTGGATAATATCCATTTTCATTTAGTTTTGCCTGCAACTTTGTTGCATCCAATCTTTTATCTTCTTGAGACAATATTCCAGCTGATATAAGTTTATCTACTAAGTAATAAAAACTTTCTTTAGCATTATAATCATTTGGAATACCATTTTCTGATTTATACTCTCTAATATCTCTGTCATATGTATAATAGTATTTTCCATTTTCTACATATATAGGAAACTCATCTACATATTCTTCACCATTTTTTTCAAGCAAATTTATAAGCTTTAATGATATTTCATTTGCTCTTGAACGCTTCTTTGCGTCTTTTTTATTAATATCGTTACCTGAAACCTGAACAGTAAATAAGTTTTTATTTCCTGCTAACAATCTTCCATATCTATCTTTTATTTCTCCTCTTGGAGCTTCTATTGCCAACTTCTTATATGTTTTATTTTCAGCTAACTCATTGTAAAATTCATATTTAAATGTAGTCATGTAGATTATTTTTACTAAAATAGCTAAAAATACCACACTTATGACTATTTTAATTATTTTTAGTCTATCAACCTGTTTATTTTCTTCCATGAACTCACCAACTAATCTTCTTTAAGTTTTAAAACTGCTCTTTTAGATAAGCGATATATTACTAAACCAATTAAACTATTCACTATTGGTGCTACTAGTAGACCTTTTACAAAAAGTGTTGATATGCTATAGCTTTGATAGATTATACTAGATGTACCTATATTGACAATTGAATCAATTAAACTTCCTATAAAAATCAAAACGAAAGTAATAATATAGCTACCTTTATATAGCTGGTCTCTCATGTGTCCGATTGCATATGCAATAACAAACAAAACTAGAGCATTTACACCAAAAATTCCACCAACGGTTATGTCTTTAATAAGCCCTATTATAGCTGCTATAATTCCACCCTCTAGTTCGTCCAAATAAAGAGAAATTATAGTCACATATATAAGAACTAGATTAAAACTTATGCCAAAAACATCTATATAATTTGTTATACTATTTTCTATAGTCATAAGCACAATCCCCAACAGACAAAGTAAAACTTTTTTCATTGTTTTTATCCCCTTTATCCTATATTTCTTGGTTCTATGACTACAACGTCATCTATATTCTTAAAATCAACATAAGGTTTTACAACTACATATTTTAGTGACTTGTCTTTATCATCAACTACTTTTTCAACCTCACCGATTGGTATCCCCTCTGGGAAGAATCCAAGACCTGATGTTGTTATTATATCTCCTTGAATTACATTATATGATGAGTCAAACATATAACCTTGTAAATATCCTTTACTATTATAACTATCTTTATTATCCAAAGTAGTATTTTGAGTAATTGTTCCTTTAGCCTTAGCATCCTTTGCTAGTTTAAAACTTACAGATGCCTTAGAATCCAATAGTGAAATTGCCTTGCTATAATTGTTTGAAACCTCATAAACTACACCAACTAATCCACTACCATTCATAACTATACTTTCTTTTTTTACACCTGAATTTTTTCCTGCACCTATGACAAAACTCTCATACCAGTTTCCATCATTTTTACTGACAACACTTGTTGAAATACTTGTTGCTTTATATTTTTCTTCTACAAAGTTAAGTGTCTTTTTTAATTCTTCTAACGATTCTGTTTTATCTAATTTAGTATTCAAAACTATCATATTCTTTTTAAGTTTCTCATTTTCTGCTTCTAAATTTTTTACCTTTTTAGAATTCTCTTTAAAGTTAGATATATCTTTAAATCCATTTTTGATAAAAGAAAATCCATCATTTATTCCTTTTCCTACACTTGTAATAGCATCCGAAGCTACTCCTAAATTTACTGGACTCCCACTAGAAAACTTACCAATTGATATACCCACAATTCCAATTAAAGTGATAGCAACTACGCCCGTTGCTATCACTTTAACATTAATCCTTTTTTTATCATTTTTATTCTTGTCAAATCTCAAGGCCATCACCAACTTCTAATTTTTAGCATTCATCATTAATACTTTTTCAAAGATTTCTTGGTCTTCAACAGATTTTCCTGTTCCAAGTGCAACACAATCAAGAGGTGTTTCTGCTATTTGCACAGACATTCCAGTTTCTTGTGTAATAAGTTTATCAAGACCTCTAAGCAAAGCTCCTCCTCCTGTTAGCATTATTCCGTTTTCCATTATATCTGATGCTAATTCTGGTGGAGTTTTTTCTAGTGTAGATTTTATTGCGTCTACTATTGAACTTACAGGTTCTTTTAAAGCTTCTCTAACTTCTGTAGAACATATTTCTATTGTCTTAGGTAACCCTGAAATTAAATCTCTACCTCTTATTTGCATGTTTATTTCTTCATCATCTTTAAATGTAGAACCTATGCTAATCTTAACATTTTCAGCAGTTCTCTCACCTATCATAAGATTGTATTCTTTTTTTACATAGGCAACTATAGACTCATCAAACTCGTCTCCACCAATTCTTATAGATTTAGCAGTAACGATTCCTCCTAAAGATATTACAGCTATTTCTGAAGTACCTCCACCAATATCAACTACCATATTACCTTCTGGTTCCTCAACTTTTAATCCTGCTCCTATAGCTGCTGCCATTGGCTCTTCTATAAGGAATGCATCTTTAGCTCCAGCTTGTCTTGCAGCTTCTTCTATAGCTCTCTTTTCTACTTCTGTAACTCCAAAAGGAACACATATAGCTATTCTTGGACTTACAACACCTTTTTTATCAGCTGCTTTTTGTATGAAATAACTAATCATTGATTGAGTTATATCAAAATCAGCTATTACACCATCTTTCATTGGTCTTATAGCTACTATATTTCCTGGTGTTCTACCTATCATTTTTTTAGCTTCTTCACCTACTGCTAAAACTTCTTTACTGTCATCTCTTATTGCGACAACTGATGGTTCTCTAACAACAATACCTTGTCCTTTTATGTAAACTAATGTATTTGCAGTCCCTAAATCTATTCCCATATCCTTTGTCATCTTATTAAAACTAAAAAAACCTTTTTTCTCTTTCTTTTTTTCCTTAGCCATGATTTTACTCCTTCCTACTATTAAGAATCATGTTAAAAACACTCTCCTACTATTTTATCACATATAAAGTCAAATTATCATATTTTCTTTAAAGCTAAAGTATAATCCATCTCCAATAATTATATGGTCAATTATTTCTATTCCAATTATTTCTCCACATTTAACAAGTCTTGATGTGATATTCTTATCTTCACTTGATGGTTCCACACTTCCTGAAGGGTGATTATGCATTACTATTATTTTGCTTGCACTTCTCCTTATAGCTTCTTTAAAAACCTCTCTAGGATGGACTAATGACGAACTTAAAGTCCCTACGGATATATCTACATCAGATATTATCTCATTTTTTGTGTTTAAAAGAACTGCTTTAAAAACCTCTTTTTTTAAATACCTCAGACTGTCCATATAATATTTATGTATATCCCAAGGATTTTTTATTTTATACTTCATAGGTTTAAAACTGGCTATTCTAGAGCCTAGTTCTAAAGCTGCTTTAATTTGGGTTGATTTTGATAACCCAATTCCATCTATATTACACAGCTCCTCTATTGTCATATCTTCTAAATGTCGAATACCCTGAATATCTCTATTTATTATATAGTTGGCTAACTCAATAGCATTCTTGCTTTTATTACCAGTTCTTAAAAGTATAGCCAACAATTCAGTATTTGATAAGCTCTTTACTCCTTCAGCAAGCATCTTTTCTCTGGGTCTTTCCTCTGGTGCCATTTCTTTTACCTTAATGGTTGAATTAAATGACCTTTTCAGATAAATCACACTCCGTAAAAAAGATTTATATTAAAATGTTTTTTTAATAAGTCACCTAACTTTGAAATCGGAAGACCAACTATATTAAAATAGTCTCCTTTAATTTCTTCAACTAGTAAAGCTCCATAGCCTTGTATGCCATAAGCTCCTGCTTTGTCAAATGACTCTTTAGTTCTCAGATAATCCTCAATATCCTGCTCTGATAACGTTTTAAATTTTACATTGCTGATTACATAGTCAATTATTTTCTTATCTTCGCACAAGTTTATTAAGCTAATACCTGTTATGACTTGATGCTCTCTTCCAGATAGTCTTTTTAGCATATTTCTTGCACAAGACTCATCTTTAGGTTTTCCTAAAATAGCATTGTCTAAAACAACAACTGTATCAGCTCCAATAACAACATCTTCATTATGTTCAGATGCTACAGACATGCTTTTTTCAAAAGCCAATCTCATAACTAAATGTTTTGGTGCTTCACCTTCCAATATAATCTCATCAATTTCACTTTTAATTATATCAAATATTACATTTGTATTCTCTAGAATTTCTTTCCTTCTTGGAGAGGCTGATGCCAAGATTATATTCATTTATTCACCTCGTTTGTACGTAATTTGTACCTATTTAGTCTATCACTATATTGTAAAAAATTCAACAGAAATGTCGAACCTTTTTTGTTACACTATTGTTATATTTATTACCAATAGAATAAATATACATAAAATAGAGGTATGGAAATTATTCCATACCTCTGTTTTATGTACTCATTAGAGATATGGAAATTATTCCATATCTTTATTTTGTCCATATTACAAAATTTTAATAGCTTTCTTTGGACATTTTTCCATACATAAATGGCATCCTACACATTTATCAGCATCTACCTTATGTTTTTCTTTTAATTCTCCTTCTATTGCATCAAATTTGCATTGTTTTTTGCATACTGTACATCCAACGCAAAGTTCTTGGTCAATAGTAACTTTCTTTTTCTTAGTTATATCACCTGATATTACTTTTGTAGGGCATTTTGCTACACATTCCATACAGCCTACACACTTGCTAGGGTCTATCTTAGCTATTTTATTTTCAAATACTATAGCATCAAATTTACAAGCTTTTACGCACATTCCACAGCCAATACATCCAGCAGTGCATTTTTCCTTAACAGCTTTACCAAATTCCTTACTGTTACACTCTACAACTATTTCTTGACTTTCTGGTTTTGTGATTATTATACCCTTAGGGCAAACTTCTTTACATTTTCCACAATTGACACATTTTTCTTCATCTATTACTGCTACTCCATCAACTATAGAGATAGCATCAAATTTACAAGCAGCCTTACAAGTTCCAAGACCTAAACATCCAAATTTACACATTTTAGCTCCTGAATTTAACACATTTGCTGCTCTACAATCTGATATTCCTTCATACTCATATTTATCCTTTGCACTTGAGCAAGTTCCTTTACAAATAACTTTTGCTACTTGTTTTTCACCTGCTTCAGCACTTATTCCCATTATTTCTCCAACTTTTGAACCAACTTCTGCTCCACCTACAGGGCAACCATTAACTGGTGCTTTTCCTTCAACTATTGCACTTGCAAGACCTCCACAACCTGGGAATCCACAACCACCACAGTTAGCTCCTGGAAGTACTCCTAGTATAGCTTCTACTCTCTCGTCTACTTCTACAGCAAACTTTTTAGATGCGAAGTCTAGCACTAGCCCGAAGATTAAACCCATAATTCCTAAAACTAATACAGCCGTAAGTATCACTATTTTCACCCCTCTTTTTTATAGCTTTATAAGTCCTGTAAATCCTAAGAAAGCTATTGACATTAAACTTGCTGATATAAGTGTTATAGGGAAACCTTTAAACGCTTCTGGTATATCAGCTAATTCTAGTCTTTCTCTTATACCGGCGAATATTACTATTGCTAAAGTAAATCCAGCTCCGGCTCCAAATCCGTTTATTATTGTTTCTACTAAATTATAATTTTTTTGAACATTAACTAGAGCTATACCAAGAACTGCACAGTTTGTAGTTATAAGAGGTAAATAAACTCCTAATGCTTGATATAAAGATGGACTCATCTTTTGAATTACCATTTCAACGAACTGAACTATAGAAGCAATAACTAATATAAATGCTATTGTTTGTAAGAACTCAGTTCCAGTTTTTACTAATAAAACTTGTATAAAATAAGTTATAATTGAGGCTAGAGTTAAAACGAATGTAACCGCAACTCCCATACCTACTGCTGTCTCAACCTTTTTAGAAACACCTAAGAAAGGACATATACCTAAGAACTGAGATGTTATAACGTTATTAACAAGAACGATACTTAAAAATAAAAGTATTAAATTCATTTATTACACCTCCACTATGCTTTTTTACTTCTTAATTTATTAAATCCTGCAAATAAGAATCCTAATGTTAAGAATGCACCTGGTGGTAATATAAATATTAATACTGGTTGGAAAGATGCTCCAAATAATGTCATTCCAAATAGACTACCATTTCCAAGTAATTCTCTAACTGCACCTATTATTGTAAGAGCGATAGTAAATCCAAGACCTTGACCTATACCATCAACTGCTGAAGGTAATGGGCCAGATTTAAATGCAAAACTTTCTGCACGAGCTAATATTATACAGTTAACAACTATTAATGGTATATATAAACCAAGTGCTGTATCAAGAGCAGGAACATATGCTTTTAAAAGCATACCTACTATTGTAACAAATGTAGCTATAACTACTATAAATATAGGTATTCTTATCTTATCTGGTGTGATTTTTCTTATTAAAGATATAACTATATTTGCACATATTAAAACTGCTGCTGTTGAAAGTCCCATACCGATTCCATTTATTGCTGAAGTTGTAACGGCTAGTGTTGGACACATACCTATAACTTGCACAAATGTTGGGTTCTCATCTATTAGCCCGTTTTTAAATATTTTAGCTAAACTCATAATTAACCCTCCTTATTTATTAAGAGCACTATTGAAAACATCTATAGCTGCATTTACTCCTGTAGTAACTGCTGTAGACGTAATAGTCGCACCTGATATTGCTAATATTTGATTATCTGCTGTTGTACTTCCTTTTGCTACTTCAAGAGGTTCAGCAGTTTTTCCTTTATATTGACCTTTAAACGCATCATCTTTAGCTTTTGCTCCAAGTCCTGCTGTCTCTGTCATATTACCAATATCAACACCTGTAACTTGACCTTCAGATGATATACCTACCATAACTTCAATTTCTCCACCATAACCACTTGGTTTAGCTTTTAAAGTATATCCAACTACTTCAGAACCATCAAGACCTTCATATACCTCAGCTATAAGTCCATCTCCAAGGTTTTTATAAGTACTTTCTTTCATTTCTTTGAACTCTTTTGCTTCTGGAAGTACTGCTTTTCTAAGTTCATTATTTGCTTGTATATTTCTTTGTTCTATTACTGGAGCTGTAACTTTGTTTGTAGCTCCAAGTGCTAATGCGGCTATAGCACTTATAGCAAGTAAAGTCCCACCTAGTCTTACCATACTATTCATTATTTAGCCACCTCCCCAAACACTCTATTTCTAACAAACTTATCTATAAGTGGAGCAAGACAGTTTACTAGTAGTATTGAGTAAGATACACCTTCTGGATATCCACCATACATTCTTATAACAGTTGTTATAAGACCAGCTAATACAGCGTATATTATTTGACCTTTCTTAGTCATAGGCGAAGTTGTATAATCCGTAAGCATGAAGAATCCACCTAACATAAGACCTCCAGCAAACAGTTGATATATTGCGAAATTTATATTAAATCCACCTAAAAGGAATGTTAATATAAACACAGTTGCTATGTAAAATACTGGGATAACATAATTTATTATGCCTTTATACATTAGGTATACTCCACCTAATAATAATAATATTGCTGATGTTTCACCTATACATCCACCAATATTACCAATCATCATATCAGCGAGACTAATTCCATTACTAGAAAGGTCTGCTAATCCTGCTGCTCCATTTTTCAAAAAACTCAATGGAGTTGCTGTACTAACTGCATCTAAGTTTTTACCTATCCAGTTAACACCTGGTTGAGTCCAAGCAGTCATTGCAACTGGGAATGATGCCAATAAAAATGCTCTTGCAGCAAGTGCTGGATTGACAAAGTTACATCCTATTCCACCAAATACCATTTTAACTACTAATATTGCAAATATTCCTCCTACTAGACACATCCACCAAGGAAGTGATGCAGGTACGTTAAATGCTAATAATAATCCTGTTACAACAGCTGAAAAATCTCCTATAGTACTTTTTTGCTTCATAAATTTTTGATATAAAAATTCAGTACCTACTGTACCAAGTATACAAAAAAACATAGCACTCAAAGCATTAAGTCTAAAGAAGTATACTCCTGCTACTGCTGCTGGAAGGAGTGCTATAATAACTTGTTTCATTATATATGAAGTATCTTCATTACTTCTCACATGAGGAGAAGATGATACTATCAACTTATTTTCCATCGTTTTTCCCCCTTAACTTTCTTTATTTCTGAGCAGCTTGCTTTCTTCTCTTTGCTCCTATTTCTCTCTTTGCTGATCTTATAGATTGAAGTAATGGTCTTCTTGCTGGACAAATAAATGAACAAGACCCACATTCTATACAATCCATTGCTCTATGATATTCAGCTGTGTCATAATCATCTTTTAAAGAATATGCACTTATATAAAGTGGTTGTAAAAATGATGGACATACATCTGTACATCTTCCACATCTTAAACAGTTTTGAATATCTGGAGTACGTGATTCTTCTTCATCCAAACATAAAATTCCTGAAGAACCTTTATTAGTTGCTATTTCAGTAGTATATTGAGTCATCCCCATCATAGGTCCACCCATTATAAGTTTACCAACTTTCTTATCTTCCTTAAATCCACCACATTGTTCTATTATTTCTGAAACCAATGTCCCAACTTTTGTTATTAAGTTTTTAGGTTCTTTGATACAGCTACCTGTTATTGTAGTAATTCTTTCTACCAAAGGCATACCTGTTTTAATAGATTTAGCTATTTGAGCTGCTGTGGCAACGTTGTCAACAACTGCCCCTGCTGCTATTGGTAATCCACCAGATGGAACTTCTTTGCCTGTACACGCATAAATAAGTTGTTTTTCTGCTCCTTGTGGATATTTCACTTGAAGACCAACAACTTCGATTTCACTATAATCTTTAGCTACATTTTGAATTGCTTCTATAGCATCTGGTTTATTTGTTTCAATTCCTATAAATCCTTTTTTAACATCTAATACCTTCATTAATGCTCTTAAACCAAACACAACATCTTCTGGATTTTCAAGCATTAATCTGTGGTCTGCAGTTAAATATGGCTCACACTCTGCTCCATTTAGTATAACTACTTCTGCTTTACTATCTGGTGGAGGAGATACTTTTACATGGTTTGGGAATGTAGCTCCACCCATACCTACTATTCCTGCCTCTTTTATAATACTTACTATGTCTTCTTTGCTCAAATCCTCTAACTGACCTTTTGGTTGAACACTTTCATGTAATTCTTCCTTAAAGTCGTTTTCGATAACTACACATTGAGCTGAACCGCCAGGTACTTCATGTTGTTCAATAGCAATAACTTTTCCTGATACTGAAGAATGAACGTTACATGAAACGAAACCTTGTTGTTCACCTATTTTTTGCCCAAACTTTACTTCATCACCAACTTCAACAATAGGTTTAGCTGGTGCCCCTATATGTTGTTGAAGAGGAATGTAAACTATCTTTGGAGCTTGAGCTTTTTCAAGTGCCTTTGTGTTAGAGTACTCTTTTCTATATGGAGGATGTATCCCTCCCTTAAAAGTTAAGAGTTTCATTGTTTTACCCCCTTATCTATAAAAAAACATTTTTTCTGCCTTCTATAAGTATACTATATATATTAAAAAATCTTAACAATTGTTAAAAAAATATCCCTATTTTTATAATTTATTTTATAAATCAATATCTTTATATTAAGTCAAAACGAGGAAAAGGATTGCTTAATTAAACAATCCTTTTCATATAGCTTTCTAAAGTCTAAATTTTCTGTATTTTATTTTATAGAATTTATAAACAGAGAGTACTCTTGCATAGATGATAAAAGTAGACTTTTACTCACGCTATATTTTTCTTCATTTGCAGCTTTTGAAGCTGTATCAATTTTTTCATTTACATTCTTTACATAATCAATTAAGTTATCTTTAAATAAACGCATTTCAGAATAATCAATCTTTTCAGCTTCTTTTGATATATTTTGTGATATTGCCTTTCTATTTGTCAAAATAGTATTATATTTTTTCATATCAACATTATTTTCATCATTTGACCAAAAACTTGATTCTTCTTTAAAGTTTGTTATTAATTTATTTAATTCATTAGATATACTCTCTATATAAGCGTAATTACTTGTGTATTCTAGAGACAACATTGGGGCATCTAAATGTGACAAAAATGCATCTGGAAATACCTTTCTTACATTGTTTATATGCTTTCTAACCTCATTCTCATCAAATGAAGAGTATGTCTGTATTTTTTTCACACCATCCTTCTCCATAACTGAAAAAGGTATATCACTACTAACTAATGATGTTTGTATTTTTTTCAAGTCATCATTATTATCTATTGCTGCAACTTGAATAGTATACATATCCCATCCCTCTATAGTAGCTAATTTTACTTCTTCTGCTTCTTTAGTATTATTTACTGTTTTTTCTGGATTAGTTTCTTCTTTATCTTCTGAAGTGGTTTGTGATTTAGATTTCTTTCCATTTTTTATTGAATTTAATTCATCAGATATATCTTTATAAGTTATATCTGATGAATGATTTAGAAATGGTATTTTAGCTGATACATATTCAAGTACCTTGCTATCTTTTATTTTTGTATAAGAATAATAGCCAATCAGACACAGGCAAGCAATAGTTATAACATACTTACGTAAATCAATTTTATGTCTATTATTATTAAATCCTCTGTATATCGTTTTTCTTCTATTCATTAGTTTGTCCCTCCCAAAAATTATATTATTAATAAAGTATATTTTTAAGAGTCACAATTTATGAATAGAAATAATTATTTATTCTAATTTTTTAATAAGAAATTATATTTGTTAAGCGAGTCTTCTTGCTCCAAGTAATGCTTTAGACCAATATGAACTAGTTAAATTATCCACCTTAACCTTATTAGGATTGGTCTGAGTACCACTACAATGGATAAACTTACTATTACCTACATATATACCTACATGATTAGTCGCTCCATCTCCATCAGTATCAAAGTAAACTAAATCTCCTGGTGCATAATTTCCCATAGAAACTGAGCTTCCAGACTTAGCTTGTTCTCTAGAAACTCTCGGAATAGAAACACCTACAGAGTTTTTGAAAACATACTGTGTAAATCCAGAGCAGTCAAATTTATCAGGGCCTGATGCACCCCACTGATATGGAATTCCAATAAGAGTATATGCAAAATCTACTATTGTTGAACCCTTTGCTGTAGATTTATCTGAATTTCCATTAAATGATGAATTAGAATTACTATTAGATTGAGAATTCTGATTAGATGATGAACTAGAATTTTCTTTTGTACCTTCATTAGTCTCAGAAATATAACTAGCACTTACCCATCCAGTTGTCCCATTTGATAATTTTACTTTATACCAACCACTACTCTTAGCTTTTAATTCAACAATATCTCCACCATTTAATTTTCCTATTATAGAATAGCTTGTCCCAGGTCCACTTCTTACATTTAAGCTTACAGTAGATGTTACCTTACCATTTTTTCCATCAATTGACTCTTCACTAGATGGTTTTTTATCAGAATTATTAGTACTATTTGAATTAGAACTGTTTGAATTAGAATTATTTGTCCCAACATCTTCTGATGTTTTTGATATATATTGGCTACTAGCCCATCCAGTAACGCCATTTGATAATTTTATTTTATACCATCCATTACTTTGTTCTAATAGCTTTACTACATCTCCATTATTTGCTTTACCAACTAATGAATAGTTAGTACCCGCGCCACTTCTTATATTCAATCTCGAACTCACATTAACCTTACCATTACCACTTATAGCTGTCCCACTTGAAGTTGAGTTACTTTGATTTGATGTACTTTCAGATGAACCACTAGTTGATATGTATTTTGCACTTCCCCATCCAACAACAGAGTTTGATACCCTTACTTTATACCATCCATTAGATTTTTCTAAAATCTCTACAGCTTTTCCTTTGTATAATTTTGCTACTTTATCACAATCAGCGCTTGGCCCACTTCTTATATTCAAAGCACTTGCCGTTACTACTCCTTTTTCAAGAGCACTTGCATTTATGGAACTAACTGATACTGCCACTGCTCCAATTCCTAAAGCTGCTATAGCTTTCTTCACTACTATCACTCCCCCCAACAAATTTTTATAAACATAAAGTCATAACATTATTATCCATTTTTAGTACCTATAATTTAATGATAACTTATAATATTATTAATTGTAAAGAAATTATAAATATTTCCTTAAAATTAATAATTTTTAGGAAGTATTTCAATCCAATAATTATCTGGGTCTGCTATAAAATAAATTCCCATATTTTCATTTTCGAAACATATACAGTCCAAATCTTTATGAAGTTTTTTTGCCTTATCAAACTCATCAACTTCTAAAGCTAAATGGAATTCATTATCTCCTAAATTATATGCTCCATCCCAATCTCTAAGCCAAGTTAATTCTAATGTATGACTAGTAATGCCATCCCCTAAATAAACTAATATAAAACTACCATCTTCTGCTTCTTTACGCTTTACTTCTTTCAGTCCTAAAGCTTTATTATAAAAATTCAAACTTTTTTCTAAGTCAGTAACATTGAAATTGTTATGGCAAAAATTAAACTTCATTTTTAAATCACCCTCCGATTTTTATTTTTTTTATATTATATCATTATTATAAATTTATTTAAATCACATTAAGTTAAAAATTTGAATAATGCTGTGTAATTCCTAAATAGTAGTAAATTATTTAAGATAATGTGTCAAAAAAAGAATAAGTTCTATCAAATCCACAGAAGAATTATAATCAAGTTATACTTAATCATGTAAATTGATAGAACTTATTATTTAAAATTTTTATAATAATTACTTTGCTCCATTTAATTATAGCTAAACAAATTAAAACTTTAATTCTTAATCTTTTCTTTGATAATATAGTTTATTACTTTCTTTCTAATGTCTTCAGCATTATAATCATCTTCTACTTGTATATCCAAAAGTTTTGCTATAGATTTCATATCTTCCCTAGTTTTTGACCTATAACTTGCTATTAATTCATCTTTTATCTTTTCAGGTTCTAAAAGATATTCTTCATCTCCTCTTTTAAAAGCAACATACTTTTGAGCATATGAACTTCTATTATAGTATATATATCTTGATATTTTTCTTAAAATCTGATTATATGAAAGTCTCTTGTTAATATCAAGCTTTAAGTACTCTGAAAAAGCAAATAGTTCTTTTTTTGATTTAAATAAAGTTTCCTTCTTTATGGTTCTTGATATCGAATTTACACTTTCTTGATATGCACACTTTTTCAACATTTTTAAATATACTCTGTTAAGACCAATACTTTGATTAAATTTTTTTATGTTATTATTGATAATCTTATCTAAATTGCCCTCAAAGTATTTTTTTGCTCCTTTTTGTGATACATAACTTTCAAGTTCTTTGTGGGCCATATCAAGTATCATTTTTTTTAAATCCTCTTTATATCCCCTAGATTCCATGATACTCCCTCCCTTAACTATTTATAGTATATTCAAAATAATTAAGAAATGTGAGTAATTACAAAATTTTTTTACTTTTTATGTATATATTAATTTAAAGGGGGAGATAATAGTAATGTAAAATCAAACATACTCAATCTCCCCCATTTTTAGACCTCTATTACTCCCCCAATAGAGGTCTTTTTTTAGTTTATTATTTTCTATTCAATTCCTTTTAGTTCAAACCCTAATTCTGCTATTACTTCTTTTAATTTTTCAGTTGATACATCTTCTTTCATATCTACAAATGCACATTTGTTTTCTAAATCTACATCTAAAACTTCAACTCCATCTATATCTTCTGTTAATGCAGTTTTAAGATGATTTACACAATGACCACAACTCATACCTTCTACTAATAGTTTCTTTTTCATTTAATTACCTCCTTATACCCTATAAGGGTATTTTATCATATAGCTTTGACTTTTTAAATACCAATTAATCATTTAATTTAATTTGATTCACTAGACTTTATATCTAGATTAGATATTCCCTCATATACATCAAAATCATTTGGAGTAATTTTACCTTTTAATCTACTATTACTTACAATATAGTTATTTCTAATAGCTAAACTTATGAATGTTGCGTTATCTGTTACATATGTCTGTACATCTTTGTATGCTTTCTTTGTTTCAATTTCAGATGTAGAACTTGTAAGTGCAGACATATATCCATTTAGCTTATCATCAGTATATCCACTACTTGCTATAATGCTACTTGCATCTGGTATACTTGATAGTTTCCATCCAACCAATGCTAAATCGTAGTTTTTAGAATTAAGAGCATTTTCCATGTCTTTATCTGATAACTGGTTTATTGTATTGTTTATTCCTATAGCCTTTAAGTTTTCACTTATTATATTTGCAGTTTTTAATCTTTCACTATTATCTCTATTTACTATAATTTTTAAATTCATTTCAGATAGCTTTTTCTTTACTTCTTCTTTTTCTCTATTTTTTTTATCTTCAGCTTCTTTTTTAACTCTTTCCTCTTCCTCTTTTTTAGCCTTTGCTTCTTCTTCAGGAGTAAGTTTCTTCGTATTCTTTTTAGTTGATTTTTTTTGTTTTTTATCTACTTTATTATCATTTGAATTTACTGAATTTATATTTGCATATTCTACTTTATTAAGATACTCTATTGCTTTATCTTTATTGAATTCTAAAGCTTTCATTTCACTATTATAGTATTTTGATTTTGAATTAAGTGGAAAATTCACTGAAGTAGCATCATCCATATATCCCTCGCTAATAATTTTATCTTTATTTATAGAATGTGCAATTGCTTTTCTGAAATTGACATCTTTGAAAAAAGAATTATTATAATTAAATAATATACATTCATAATCTCTACCTTGATATTTTGTTATATTAAACTCTTTCTCTTGAAACTTACTCAAATCATTCAATGTGACATTAGTTATATCACTATCAAGAGCCATAACCATAGATGTTCTTGCATCTTCATTAGGAACCATACCCACTTTTATATTCTTCATGGTCTTTGGAACTTCTTCATAGTAATCTTTATTTACAGATAAAACCATTCCTTCTCTTTCTGTATATGATTCTATTTTATATTTCCCATTTCCTATCATATTATTATTTTTATCATTTGCATCTTTTGAATCTAAATGATTTTGAGATACTATTGGAAAAGTTAAGCTATCAATAGAGAAAGCATATCTAGCTTTAAATTTTATTGTAAAATCTTTGTCTGACTTAATATTCACTGAAGCTATGTTTTTAGTAAATTCATTGTATGGACTATCTGCGCTTTTTTGAATTAAACCAATAGTATAATTTACATCATTTGAAGTAACAACTTTTCCGTCATGCCACTTTGCATCTTTTAACTTTATATCTATACTCATTCCATCTTGAGCTATATTGTATTCTTTAACTAGTTGAGGAGTTACATTATAGTTCTCATCTATAGTAAATAAACCATCATAAACTAAATTCATTATATAACCAACAGACTTATCAGCATTAGTTATAGGATTTATAGTTTTTGGAGTTACCATTGTTAAGTTTATATACTTAGCATCTATAGAACTTTGACTTTTCAAACTTGAATCGCTACTACTTTGTTTTGTTTTAGTATTACTACAACCAACTACCATAAGAGTTATAGCTAAAACAACTGTTAAGACTTTTATTCTCTTCATTAGTTTTTTCCTTTCTTGCCATATATCTTATTATAATGTTTATAATTATTTTTAACTTTTTCTACATACTTTGAAGTTTGCTCAAAAGGTATATCATGTAGATTTTCTCCGTCTTTACTATATTCATTATTTTCTAACCACTTTTTCACATTACCAGAACCACCATTATATGCAGCTATTACTAAGTCCAATTTACCAAATTCTTTATATAATTTATTTAAGTACCAACAACCAAGCTTTATATTAGTCTCTGGGTCAAAAATATCAACATTATCTAACTTTAGTTCATCTGCTCCCCAATCCCTAGTTATGTCTAACAGTTGCATTAAACCCTTTGCTTCTTTTTTTGAAACAGCAGAACTATTAAACTTACTTTCAGCTTTTATAACACTGTAAACTATATTTTCATCTAAATTAAATTCCTTAGAATATTTTTCTACATATTCTGAATATTTTTTTGGATATAAAAATTTATGTATTACTTTACTTTCCATTAATAGTGCTCCAAATAAGATTATAAAAATAGATAGAACCAATACTTTCTTACTATTCACGCCAATTCTCCTTCATGTACTCAATAAATTTGTGTGCTTTACTTTCTAATTCAGTTATTGTTCCCGAATTATCTATTATATAATCACCATATTTGGATTTTTCTTCCTGACTCATTTGTGAATTTATCCTACTAATTGCTTCTTGCTCACTACAATTATCTCTGTTCTTTATTCTGTTAATTTGCACGTCTTGTTTACAAGTAACTACTAATAGCTTGTCAATCATCTCTAAAAAGCCACTTTCTACCAATATAGCTGCATCTAAAATTACTATACTTTCGCCTCTTTTTCTTACTTCATCTATTTCACTCATTATTTTTTCTCTTATTCGTGGATGAGTTAAATTGTTTAGTTCTCTAAGCTTTTCTTCATCATTAAAAACTATTCTTCCAAGAGCTTTTCTATTTAATGTTCCATCATCATTTTTTATATTTTGTCCAAAACAATCAAACACTTTTTTTAATAATATCTTATCTTCAAATATTTTTCTGGATATAATATCTGCATCCACTATAGAAATATTAAGATTTCTGAATATATTTGATAGGCTGCTTTTTCCACAGCCTATTCCTCCTGTAAGTCCTAATATCAACATAAAATCACCTACTTTGTCTCATACCAAGAACTACCAACATTTAAATCTACATCTAAGTGAACATCCATACTTACAGCATTTTCCATTTCTTCTTTTACTATCTTTTTAACTATCTCTATTTCATCATCAATTGCTTCAACTATCAATTCATCGTGAACTTGTAGTATAAGTTTTGACTTCAAATTGTTATCTTCCAACTTTTTATGAACATTTATCATTGCAATTTTTATTATATCTGCTGCACTTCCCTGTATTGGTGCATTCATCGCAAATCTCTTTCCTCTATTTCTCTCCATAAAATTACTTGATTTTATTTCTGGTATATATCTTCTTCTGTTTAAAATTGTTACAGCATATCCATCTTCACTAGCTTTTTCTATTGTCATATCCATAAACTCTTTTATTTTATGGTATTTAGCAAAATAACTTTCGATGTACTCTTTTGCTTTTGGAACAGGTATATTTAAATCATCAGCTAATCCAAAATCGCTTTTACCATATATAATACCAAAGTTTACAGCCTTAGCTGCACCTCTCAATTCACTAGTGACATCCTCCATAGGAACATTGAAAACTTGTGAAGCCGTTTTAGTATGAATATCTTCATTGTGTTTAAATGCTTCTATCATATTTTCATCTTGACTCATATGTGCAAGAACCCTAAGTTCTACCTGTGAGTAATCGGCATCAACCAACTTACAATTATCATCTGCAATGAACACTTTTCTTATTTTTCTACCCATTTCCATTTTTATAGGTATATTTTGAAGATTTGGTTCTGTAGATGAAATTCTTCCTGTAGTTGTTATTGTTTGATTAAATGATGAATGAATTCTATTACTTTCTGGATTTATTATATTTAAAAGCCCTTCAACATAAGTAGAGTTCAGCTTTACTATTTGTCTATACTCTGTTATCTTATCTATTATTGGATGTTTATCTCTTAATTTTTCTAGAACATCCGCATTAGTAGAGTATCCAGTCTTAGTTTTTTTGATTATTGGAAGCTCTAATTTTTCAAATAATATAACACCTAGTTGCTTTGGCGAATTTATATTAAATGGCTCTCCAGATAATTCATAAATTTCCTTTTCTAAAGTAGCTATTATTTCTTTAAACTCAATACTTAATTCATCCAAGATACTTTTATCTACTTTTATGCCTTCATATTCCATATGTCCTAAAACCTCTACTAAAGGCATCTCTACATGATAAAAAAGACCATCCATACTCATATCTATTAGACTTCTTTCCATCATAGGAACTGTTTCTTTTACTGTACATATTATTTGACCCATGTACTCAGCTAAATCCTCAAATTCCAAATCCTCATAGTTTTTAGATTTAACGCCTTTTCCTAACAACTCTTCTTTTGATTTAACCTTCTTTGATAAGTACTTCATGGCTATTGCACTACAATCATATGAAGTAGATGAAGTTGAATCTATTAAATACTCAGCTATTGTTATATCAAAATACATATTTTCCAAGTTTATATTATATGGTTTTAGAGATATATAATCATCTTTTAGATTATATCCATATTTCTTAATTTCACTATTTGAAAGTATCCTATCTAATTTTGTTACTTCATCTGAATCTATATAATATATTTTTTCTCCATCTACACTTATAAAAATATATATTATATTTTTTTCAAGTATATTACCTTGTCCTCTAACAGTTTTTAAAATAACTTGTCCTTTTTCATTCACTTCATCTATAAATTTATCCATGTCTTTTAATTTTAATATTTCTATTTTTTCTTCTACTTGCTCAGTATCATTTGAATCAACTAAATCAACTAATCTTGATAATAGACTTGTAAATCCAAAATATCTAAATTTATCTAAAAGCTCATCTTTATCATAATCACCAAAAATCATACTGTCTAAATTTACTTCTATTGGTACATCTCTTATAATAGTTGCTAGTCTTTTACTTTGAATAGCAAGTTCTTTATTCTCTTCTATTTTCTTTTTTACACTACCTTTAAGTTTATCTGTATTCTCTATTAAGTTCTCTACACTAGAGAACTCTTTTATAAGCTTTATACCTGTTTTTTCACCTATTCCAGGTACTCCAGGTATATTATCTGACTTATCTCCCATAAGACCTTTTAAATCGATAAACTGTGTTGGAGTCATCTCGTACTTTTCAATAACAGAATTAAAGTTGTATTCTTCTACTTCCCCAACTCCTTTTTTTGTTATAAGGGTAGTTGTATTATCAGAAGCAAGTTGAATAGCATCTTTATCTCCAGTTACTATATATACCTTATATCCATTCTCTTCTGCTTTTTTAGAAACAGTACCTATAATATCATCTGCTTCATAACCATCTATTTCTAATCTATTTATTTTAAATTTATCTAAAAGGTCTTTTAATGGCTGTAATTGCTCTGCCAATTCATCTGGCATTCCCTTTCTTCCAGCCTTATATTCTTTATATTCTAAATGTCTAAATGTAGGTGCTTTCCTGTCAAAAGCTACACTTATATGTGTTGGTTCATATATATCAATCATTTTAAACAACATTGTCGTAAATCCATATATGGCATTGGTCTTTAAACCTTCTTTATTATTCATTTCTGGAAGAGCATAGAAAGCTCTATTTATTATTGAATTTCCATCTATTATAATTAATTTTTTTTCCAAATTATATCACTCCTAAAAATTATCTATTTTTCTAACATATATATTATATACCAATATACTGTTATTTAATATTCCCATAATAATAATAGTATATTAAAATTAAATATGTTGCAAACAATATATTTTTTTGCTATAATAATATACATGATATGCCCGAGTGGTTGAATTGGTAAATACAATGGGTTCAAAATCAACTGTGTTGATTCATAAGTTTTTGTAATAAAAGTCTAGTATTTATGATATTTTACAGTTTGATGAGTATTTTGTATTCAATATTCCTCTTGCATATTCTTGGAAAATCTGGTAGGATATACAAGTAGCTTGGATTTAAAATATAAGCCGCTGTGGCGGAACTGGCATACGCATACGACTCAAAATCGTACGGGAAACCATATGGGTTCGAGTCCCATCAGCGGCACCAATAAAAAAAAACTCTTTAGTATATACTAAAGAGTTTTTTTTATTGTAATATTTTTTCATCTTGAACTCCTAAAACATATCTAAACAAAGCAGGATTTTTTATGTATTTACTTAATAAATCCATACTTCTTATCATATTAATTTTTCCCCAATCTCTAAAACTTTTCCCTCTCTAAAAATATTTATAATCAATCATCATTATTCAGTATAACGATTCGATATTATTTTAAAGTATTTGTCATTTAAAACAAACTTGTAATAAAAGCATATCTGAAAGTATTCTGACTCCAATACTTAATAAAGAGTTCTTTTTATAATTATATATAAACAACATCTATCTTAATGGACTGTATAGAGCTACAACCACAGGCAAACACATATAGTTAAGCAATGTGTCCGTGATTTTTCTTTATTATTTTATTGTAATAGCTTTATTAATCCATTATAACATTATATCATTTAAAAAAATTATGTAAAAAGTCAAAATTTACATATATATTAATTAAACTTGTAAAAACATAGTTAAATTTGTACAATTAAGTACTTAAAACTTGAAAATACTTACTTTGCTATATATTTTAGATAAAGATATAATTTATTTAGTTAAGAAAAGAAGTGGTAAATATAAAATATAATTTAAAAATAACACTAAAATACATAAAAAGTTATAAAGCTAAATCTTTAGCAATTGCTCTGAGCATAATTCTTGCTACATCAACTTATTGTTGGTATTGCTACTCTCTCAATAAGTGCTCAGCAAGCAGCAGTAGTTAAATAGTATGGGTCTAAAATCAGAAATAAATCAAAACCTTACTCTTAATATATATATTATTAATTTTAGTTGTTTTATTTATTATTCATTTATTAAATAATAAAAAGATAAGGAGTCTAATATGATATTCAGTAGTTTAATATTTTTATTTTTATTCTTTCCAGTCACACTCATTTTCTATTACTTGGCAAATTCTAAGTATAAAAATGTCGTATTACTTCTAGCAAGTATTGCCTTCTATGCATGGGTAGAACCAAAATATATTTTTTTGATGATGCTATCAATAATAGTAAACTATATATTTGGTATTAAAGTTTCTGACAGTAAAAATAAGAAAATATGGGTTGTGCTTTCTGTGATTTACAATATATCCATTCTTGGTATATTCAAGTATAGCAATTTCTTTGTAGATAATATTAATTTTTTATTAAATACAAATATAACTATACCTGAAATTAAATTACCTTTAGGTATCTCATTTTTCACATTCCAGATAATGAGCTATGTAATAGATGTATATAGAAATGATGCTAAAGTTCAAAGAAAATTAACTAACCTAGCATTATACATAAGTTTATTCCCTCAGCTTGTAGCAGGTCCTATTGTTAGATATCAGACTGTGGCAGGTGACATTGAACATAGAGAACATAATTGGTATAAATTTACTCAAGGCGTAAACAGGTTCGTTATTGGTCTTGGAAAAAAGGTAATTTTAGCAAATCAATTAGGTATAATCGCAGATGATGTATTTAATAAGTCATCAGGAGATTTATCAAGACTTGATGTGTGGCTAGGTGTAGTTTGCTATACACTTCAAATATTCTATGACTTTAGTGGTTATAGTGATATGGCTATTGGTTTAGGTAGGATATTCGGATTTGATTTTTTAGAAAATTTCAACTATCCATATATCTCTCAAACAGTATCTGAGTTTTGGAGAAGGTGGCATATATCTTTAAGTACTTGGTTTAAAGACTATGTATACTTCCCATTAGGTGGAAATAGAGTCTCTAGATTAAAACTATATAGAAATCTATTTATAGTATGGTTTTTAACTGGCATGTGGCATGGAGCTAATTGGACTTTTATTATATGGGGTCTATATTTTGGAATATTAATATCAATAGAAAAAGCATTTTTAGAAAAGTTATTATATAAAATGCCAAGAATCATAAGACACATGTATTTACTTTTTATAGTCATGATTGGATGGGTATTCTTTAGATCAGAAGATTTACCAAAAGCTATTAATTTTATAGGTATTATGTTTGGTTCTGGAAATTATTCACTTGCCAGTAATGGATTCAATGTATTTATAATTGAATATTGGTATGTAATTGTTGGAGCAATCATTCTATCAACTCCTATTGTAAAAGTTGTAAAGTCATTAATAGTTAAGAAGAATAAAAATACACTAAATAGCACAGTGTGTCAAGTTACTAATGCAGCTTTCATAGCTGCTTGCATGTTTATTGTAATGGTAATGTTAAGTAGCTCAACTTATAATCCATTTTTATACTTTAGATTCTAATTTTGGAGGTACAAACATGAATAAAAATAAACCAAGGATTGTTGCTATTTCATTTTTAATTATAGTATTTGGATTTTTTATACTAAACTTCGCACTTCCAAAGAAAAAATTAAGTATAACTGAAAATAGAAATCTTGCAAAATTCCCAACTATAGAAAATTTTAAAAAAGGTAACTACATAGATAAATTTGAAGAGTACTTTAATGACCATTTTGCATTTAGAGATGAAATGATATCAATAAATACAAAATCTCAAGCTAGTTTAAATAAAACTAAAGTAGGTAACTATTACTTAGGAAAAGATAACTGGATATTAGGTATGTTTCCAAAAGTTTTAAACCAAAACCAATTAAATAGATACGAAAAGTCTATTAATTACTTATCTAATCTAAGTAAAGATATGGGAAAAGATGTGTATTTTACAATGATGCCACATAAATCTAATATGTTAAAACATTTATATCCTAAGTATGTTGATAATATAAGTAATATAGATATAAATTTAAAGAATTTTAAAAGTAGATTAAATCAAGATTCAATTAAATACATAGATATGGATGAGTATTTTTTAAGCAACTATTCAAATAAAGAAAGAGAAAATTTATATTTTAAAACTGACCATCACTGGACTGGATATGGAGCATTTGAAGGCTTTAAAATGATGGCATCAAATATGGACTTGGGTCTTTCTAAGCACGATTTAAGAAATCATTTTAATAGCTACAAAAAGTCTATAGTTACTGATAAAAAGTTTGTAGGAAGTTATAATCAAAATATAGATATGCTAATTAAAGAAAATGAATATGTAGTTTATATAACAAAAGATAACCAAGATTATAGCTTTGATATAAATGGAAAAGAAAAAGAAGAAAGGGAGGTTTATGCAACTAAAAGAAGTGATAAGAAGTGGGATTATGGTGGGGCATACATTAGAGGAGCTCAAACTAATATATTAACTGTAAAAAATCCTAAAGCATTATTAGATAAAAAAATACTAATATTTAGAGATTCATACCAGGCTCCTACAACACTTTTATTTGCTGATATGTTTAATGAAGTAGAGATAGTAGACCCTAGAAATATAAACTCAATAGATAAAACATACAAAGATATGATTGAGGAAAGTAATGCTGATGTTGTAATGTTTATGTATAATAGCTCTGGGTTTGATTCAATGATAGATGCGATGATAGATAAAGGAATAGTATAATAATATAAAAATAGTAACTAAAATTAATTTTAAGGGATTATTTCAAAATAAAAATTTGAATCATCCCTTTTTTGTACCAAAACCGGAAAAGAGACTGTTCATCTAACAATGCATATACCTACTATATAAACTTATAAACAAGCGCTCTACACTATGTTATCTTTCTAAAAATATCAATATATATCTTATATTAGCATCGCACAAACAATAAAAAAATAATCCCTTACATCTTTTTTACAATAGAGATAAAATCGCAAATATTCTTAGACAGCCATTTATCTTTATGGTAGATTAATTGTGAAAAAATATTATAGTCTGTAGTAAATGGGACCTTAACCAATTCATATTTTTCTAATTCCTTCTCCACTGCAAGCTCTGGAAGAAGACACAGTCCAAGCCCACTAAGTACTGTTTGTTTAATTACCTGAATACTTCCAGTTTCAAGAACTATTTTTGGTACTATAGATAATTCAGACAGCTCTTTCTCAAACAGACTTCTATAACAACAACTCTTTCCTGTCAAAATAAATGGAACATTTTGAAAGTCCTGAACATACACCTTTTCTCTTAAGGCTAAATCACCTTCTGGGACTGATAAGACACAGATAGATTCCTTATTTCTTAATGCAGAAATAGTAGATTTATCATTTACAGGTAAATCAAGTATAAATGCTATGTCAATAGTATTATCAGCAAGTAAAGGGAGAAAATCAGAAGAATCTAGAGTTTTTATAAAAAGGTCAACATCTGGATATTTCTCTTTATATATTTTGATAATCTCAGGTAACTTAAAAATACAAATAGACTCTGATGCTCCAATAACAATACGACCATAATTATCTTTCTCTTTATACATTTTTTCTATATCTGATGATAATAAAAGCATCTTTTCAGCATATGGAAGTAACTTTTCACCTTCTCTAGTCAATGCTACACCTTTTCCAATACGTTCAAAGAGGCGTACATCCAATTCTCTTTCTAATTGTTGTATATGAGCTGTAATATTTGATTGTGCATAGTTTAAATATTCAGCAGTCTTAGTAAAATTTTTAATTTTACTAAGTATTAAAAATGTGTTCAAATGTTTTAATTCCATATCTATTTCTCCCATTCTATCTAAATATCAGATTAATATAATCAAATCAATCTATTTCACAAATAATAAGATTGATGTTAACATACAGGTATAGTAAAGTCAAACAAAAATAAAACCTAAAGGAGATTTTAATGTTATCAAAAACTAACATAATTGAAGAAGTAAATAATATTGGACAACTGTATGTATACAAAAAATTAGGAAAGATAAACAATAATGTATTAAGTGTTGTACAAGTAGAAAACAGAAGCTTAGATTTTCATGTTCATGAAAAATCAGATGAATTGTTTTATGTAATAGAAGGAGAATTTAATTTGGAAACACCAGAGGTATCAACAGAAGTCAAAGAAGGAGAATTTATCATTGTACCTAAAAATACAATACATAGACCTGTAGTTAAAAAACTTACAAAATTTCTAATGATTGAATTAGAAGGAACTCTTAATAAAGAAAATAGTGGTGATTTATATGAAGACTAATCTATTTTAGAATCTCTAAAAATCACTCATAAGTAAGAATACTGTAATACTTCTCTTTAAAAATATATAGAGTTCCATATAAAAAAGCCACAATATGTAATACTTGTGGCTTTTAAGAAGTTATACAATTTCATAAATTAATCTACTAATATAAAGTTTAAAACTAATTTACTTTTATCCAATTTCATATTTAGTGTTACAACCTTTTATCTAACTTATTATATACAACGACTCCACAAATAAATTGAAATAAAATAAGCAATCCAAGAACAATTAAAACCCACTTACTTATTACCATTACAGAGAATACACTCAATATAGAAACAATAAATATAAGAATTACGAAAACATAAGACATGATTTGGTTAGTAATACGTCCAGATTTATCACGTAACATAATTCTTCTTTCATCATGCATCTCTATTCTTTGATTCTCTACCTTTTCTTCATATTCTACAGCTCTTTCTGGCTTACTCCAATATATATATTGAAAAATCATACATACCCCAGGTCCTAAAGCAGCTCCAGATAATCCCCAAATAAAAGCTTCAAATGAAAACTCTGTAAACATAGCCAATAAAACAAGTAAAATTCCAAAAATAAAATATCCAATTCCAACATATAATCTATTCTTTTTCATTTTCACTCCTCCTCATAAATAAATATTTCTTCAATATTCATATCAAAATATCTTGCTATCTTAAAAGCTAGTATGATAGAAGGATTATATCTACCATTTTCTAATGAACCTATAGTTTGTCTTGATACTTGCAATGCAGATGCAAGTTCTTCTTGTCTTATACCTCTCTTTTTTCTTATTTCTTCTAATCTATTTTTCACATTTTTCTCCTTTAATATCTCATTAATGTAAAGTTTACTTTCCATAATTATACAACTATTTCCCTCTTATGTAAAGCCTACTTTCCATTTATTCAAAAAAATAACAGACCTTTTTCAGTCTGTAATTTTAAAATCTTATATTATTCGTTAACTTTAATGTTGTTTCCTAATTGGAATCCAAACTTCTGTAGTATAATTAGGAGTATTGATATTACCATTAGGATAAAGTTCAATATCTGGCAAATTAGCATATACATATCCAGAGCTTGGTAACCACTCAGTAATAATTCTTTTTTGTAATTCTTGTATTGCCAAAGCATTTGGCATTGAAGATACACATTCAAATACTGCCCATGTACCTGATGGTATAGAGTATTCGTAAGTGTTTTCTAATACAGGCTCATCTGTTGAAGTAGCAATATAGTAATCTAAATCTTTGCCATTAGTACATACACTAACTCCTAGCAATCCTTGAGGTTCGTTATTTATCAATTCTGAAAGCTTATCAATGGTTCCATCTTTTATGGATTTAGCCCACAACTTAGGAATTCTATCAAAACATTCTTCTACAACCATATTCATACTTTCTTTTATGCCAACAATACGAAATCCTTTCTTTTCTACAATACGATATTGCATTTCTACATTCCCTTTTACATAAATAGTTAATGTCATCTTAGGGTACGCTTTTAAAACAACACCCTTTGTTCTAGCTGCTGATGGGGAAATACTATGTATATTTTGAAAAGCTCTATTAAAAGATGTTGGTGAATCATAACCATATTTCTCTGATAGTTCTAAAATTTTAATGTTACTATTCTGTAGTTCAAAGGCAGCTTTAGTCATACGTCTTCGTCTAATATATTCAGATAGTGGTACATCTGCGATATATGAAAACATTCTTTGAAAATGAAAGGTTGAACAACATGCGATTTTTGCTGCTTCTGCATAATCTACTTCACTTTCAAGATTATCTTCAATATAAGTAATAGCTTGATTTAATTTATTTATCCATTCCATTTGATATTACCTCCAAGCAAATTATACAATCTAATAAAATAATATACCTCTCTATTCATGCACAAAATTGTAAGAATTTAAATTCATAAGTATTTTTTTAATTTATAGCTATAATAAATATGAAAGTTATATTATACAATAAAAAAGTTCAATAACATTTTACAATATAATGTTATTGAACTTTTTATAAAAATTAATTTAAGTGTAGTTAAATTAAGTATTAAATTATCTTATATATTACAATATCCAACTATCTTATAATCTTCTGGTACTTTGTAATCTTTATCTGGAGTACCTAAATTCCATTTCAGTTCAAACATAGTCGCACTTATTATTGTTGCAAAGTAAAGCATAACAATACCTATATCAATTTTTTCTTCATATAAACTAGTATGCCCATCTTTTCTAACAGCTAAAACTACAACTCCTCCATCAACTATAAATCTCCATGGCTGTCTATTTAATGTAGATGGCGCTAATCTTGCATAGTGGAATGCCTCAAGAAGAGCTCTCTCTTCTAATACTTCTATACTTGCATCATTTCCCCATTCATCCATGTAAACTACATCTTCTACACCAAGTCTAGAAGAACCATTGTCTAATACAACTTGCATATCAGATTTTGAATAATTTTCTCCAGTTTTTGTAGCATTTAATACTTTAGTATTACTTGCATTTTCGCCATATCCAATTGCTATAATTCCTGTTACTTCTTTATCTGAATCAATTCCAAGTTTCTCTCTTACTTTTTTGCCATCTTCAAAAGTAACCCAACAAGAACCTATTCCAAGCTCTGTCACTTTAAAGATTATACTTTCACCTATGTATCCTGAATTTTCAATATAATTATCTTTTACATCAGATAATATGATAATATAACTTGGAGCATCTATCATATTTCCTTTGTATCCTGCCACTTTATCTAAATTGTCGAAAACTTCATTTCTATTCATAATTCTTATGTCAACATCTATTTCTGGAACTAGTTTCTTGCAAGATTCTGAGTATTTCTTAATGTCACTAAGATATTCCTCTTTAATATCTGTGTTCTTGTATTCTCTAACAGACTTTCTATTTAATATGATTGTTTTATAATTCATAATTTTATCCTCCCCAAACTAGTATATTATTAATTATATACCCATTAATACGATATTTTACTCATTTACTTAACAAATAATAATTACAATTTTGTAATCATTATTTGTTAATAATATTCCACTTTTACATTAATAATGACCAGTTGTGCAAAATCCATTGCCAACCTTCAAATAAACACATATTATAAAGGTAATATAAAATAAACAAACAAATCTTAACAAAAAATTAAACTTTTTTTACACGAAAGAAGGCTTCCCGTTGCCTTCTTTATTTTTTCAAAAAAATAAGCTGTTCCTAAAATGATTTCACATTTTGAAACAGCCAAATTGTTTTATAATGACAACTATAATTTGAGGATGTGAGGGAGAGTTGTCATTATAATTTTAGGGTAATTATATTATGTTTTAAGCTAGTTCTTTCTATATTTATATAATACATTTTATATATGAATTTTATATGAGATTGGTATAAATGGTATATGAAATTACGTATATTTATTATATTAAATCTTATTATTACATTTTCCACAGCAATACTCATATGTCTCCACATTATTTGGAATATTTACAAATACAAATTCTTTACAGTTCTCACAATACTTCAATATAGATATAGTTCCACAAGTATAACATTCAAATGTCACACAATCCTCATTTTCCTCTACTATCTCAAATTTTTTACTGTGTTCACCACACTCTGGACACTTGTGATTATTTACATTCATAAATACTCCTCCTTATTAATATAGTTAAAAACATGTCAAAAATTTAATTACTGCATTCTATATTACTTAGTATATATTCTATAATAAATCATATTCTAATATAATAAAACAAATTAAATAAAAAAAAACCATAAATTTTAAATTTATGGATTAATTCTTGTAATGATAACTCTATTTGAGGATGTGAGGGAGGGTTATCATTACAATAGGGTATTATATTATGGTTTTTAAGCTAGTCTTTCTATACTCTATATAATACATATGCTATATGAATTTTATATGATTTTTACATAAATATTTTATGAAATTTAAATTTTTTAGTCATTTTAAAATTTGTAAAAAGTTCTCTAAAAATCCATAACATCATAAACATCCAGCATTTAAGTAAAAAATCATAAAAAAATTTGTCCAATAATTTTAACAAGTTAAATCACCTCATTATAATTATTGACACAAAATTAAATAAACAGTCTATAAAGCTCTTATAAAATATAATTTTTATACTTATTGATACACAATCTCTAATTTATCAATCTTATCTTGCATCTCTAAGAAAATCTCTTCAACAGAATTGTTAAATATATTGCCTAAATAGATTCTTTTATCTTTTTGAAGTGAATAAGATTTTACACTACCATCAGAAGAAATGTACAAATGACTCCATTCTGCACCATATTTTGAAAATCTTTCTTTTGTATCTTTAAATCTCATATCTTCTATTTTTATTGCTTTTTCCCTATCCTCTCTTACTACTGTATGCCCTCTTTTTATCAAACTAGTTATTTTTATATCTTCTTTTAATTTAACATGTGCATTATCATTTTTTGAATATACTTTCCATATTACTTTATGACGATAATTATCTAATTCTTTTATCAAGCTTCTATCAATAGTAAAACTCTCCTTAGTTACCACTATCAAATCAAAATGGACTAGCATATATTGAAATATTTCTCTCATATTTTTATTTTTTAAAATATCTTCGCCAATAACTTCTATGAATCTACAACCCTTTTCATACATACACTTTAACAAACTTATGATTTCAGAAAGATATTTACTTGTACTATTGTCACCATCTATCTCTATCGTAAAATATAGAGGAGTAAGATATACTTTATTTCCTGTTATCTCAAAAACACTTGATAGTGGTTGTACTTCATCTTCAAAAGTTAAATATACATTCTCATAAAACCTAAAAAATTCTACAATATTTTCTTTCATATTAAGTATATTCCTATATCTGTTGGATAATATATTTATTACATCTTCAGTAGTGTTTTTCCCATCACACTCTGCCAATACAACAATTTGATTCCAAGTTAAACTATCCACATTTCCTATACTTTTTTCATATCCATTTGCTTCATCATAAATTGGACCAATTATAAGATTCTCTTTTGGCCACATATGAACCCTAGTTCCATCTTTTAGTTTTGGATATTTATTTCTTACAGATTCATAAAATCTACTTATATCACCCATGATTCTTCTAATCCCCCCCATATTTTAAATATTCTATGCTAAAAATAGCACTTTATTTTTATTAATTCAACACTTATTCAAAATTGGTCATCATACATGTTTAACTGGATTTAACATCAACTTTATTTATATGTTATTGATGCCTATATACAAATTCTTATTCATTAGACTTCAATGTAATTTTGACTATTTCTGGTTTACAATTAAGTCTAATTAGAACTTTTGAACCTCCCAAGCCTTTATTTAAAATCATAGTACTATTATCTTTTTCATATTTACCCCAGTCATACTTAGGAAAAAATTCTCTATTTGGAGATAATACACCTCCAATAAAAGGTATCCTTATTATTCCACCATGAACATGTCCAGCTAAAATTAAATCTGCTCCCCATTTTGCATATTTTTCAAAGAAAAATGGTGTATGAGCTAAAAGTATATTATACTCATTTTCATTTATCTTACCTAAATTATCCTCTATAAAATTGTCACTTAATTCTAACTTTTTATTATTGCCAAAAAAATATGGATAGCACTCTAATGGTATAATTAAACCATATAAATTAAGATGACTATCTCCTCTATCGATTCTTACAGACTCATTTTCCATGTTTATTATTTTTTTTGAATATAACTTTTTAAAATAGTCTTTATATAAATGCTTGTACTTTTTTATCAAAGATTTTTGTTCATGATTTCCAATTATATGATATACTTCATATTTTTCTACTAGATTGTCTATTAAATCTAGTGCAACTTGAAAATTTTTATTTTCTCCATCAACTAAATCTCCTGTTATAAATACAGCATCTGGATTTAAGGAATCAATTTTATCTATCAATACCTTATTATTTTTTTTATCAAACACCTTATTATGTAAATCACTTACTTGAACTATTTTAAAATCATCAAACTCTTTTGGAATTTTTTCATTAAAAATAGTATATTCTGTCGTTTCTATATGCTGAGTTTCATATTTATACAGAATATACAATACCACTAATACTAATACTGTCAATAAAACCTTTATAATCATATTATCTTCCTCTTTATTCTATTTTGTTAATATTATTATAATGCTTTTATGTTTTTTTTTAAACAGTAACATTAATACATATATATTTTTTCCAATATTATAAAAACAAGTCATCCTTTTCTAAAATTATAATTTATTTTAGAAAAGGATAACTATAAAATTATCGATAAACTTCTATATTATGAAATATAGTTTTTCCTTTATTTAAATTTTTATATATATGTTCTAATGTTCCATCAAATCTAATAGAATGTCCAGACTCCAAAATATAAGTTTTTCCATCAACATTAAGGTCAAGCTTACCTTCTATTACAAGTACATACTCTTCTAAAACATGACTGTGTGTAGATGAAACATGAGTACAATTCTCTTCAAGTTCAATTATGAAAAGTTCAAACCTCCTTTGAGGACTGAAAGGATATATTGGATATAATTTCATATTTCCTTTCTGTTCAATAATAGGTTCCACCTCTTCTTTTTTTATAACTTCATAAGTATTTGTGTTTTCACTTAATAGTGTTGTAAAATTTATTTTAAATCCAGATGAAATTTTCCATAAGGTAGATACTGTTGGACTAGACTCGCCTCTCTCAATCTGACCAAGCATTGCTTTACTAACTCCTGTCATCTTTGAAGCTTTATCCAAACTTATGCCCATTTCTTGTCTTAATAACCTTAAATTTTCTCCCACATTAGGAAATTTATTATCCATGTTAAAATCCTCCTGATAGTCTATTTATATTCTATGATTTTTACTCCTGTAAGTTCTACTATCTCTTTTAATTTTAACATATGATTATTACAAATTTCATCAAATTCATATATATAATCCTCAAGCCCTAATGCCTTATATTTATCAATTCCAAATTTATGATATGGAAGTAACTCCATCTTTCCACCTGGAACATTTTGTTTTACAAATAAGGCAGTATTTCTTATATTTTCTTCACTATCATTAACTCCATAAATAATTGGTACTCTTATGACCATAGATTTATTCAACTTTGAAAGCTTACATATATTCTCTAATATAATTTTATTACTTACTCCTGTATACTCCTTGTGAACATTATCATCCATTGATTTTATATCTACAAAAATATGGTCTATTTTCTCAAATACATCATTCACTTTATTCCAATCAAAGTATCCACAAGTTTCAATTGCTATATTTATACCTTTATTATAAAATACATTCACTAATTCTCTTAAAAAATCAATTTGAAGTGTTGGCTCCCCTCCAGAAAAAGTAACCCCTCCGTTAGACTCAAAGAAAAATATAAAATCTTTTTCAACTTCCTTTATAATTTCTTCAACTGTCATTTCTTCAGTCATTATACAGATGGCATCTTTAAGGCATACCTTGATACATTCTCCACATAAATCACACTTATTATTTATTTGTGCTCTATCAAATAGCGAACTTATATTTTGAGGACAAACATCTATACACCTATTACAAGATAAACATTTATCTTTCATAACACCTAACTTGACTATATTACTCCAAGAGTCTGGATTAGAACACCACTTACATTTTAATTTGCATCCTTCTAAAAATATAGTAGTTCTTATTCCATCCCCATCATTTACTGAAAAATGTTGCACTTTTACAACTCTGCCTTTTTTACTCATAATCTACCTCATAATTAAAAGTTACTATGTGAATTTCTAGCTATTATCGCATCTTGCATTTCTCTTGATAAATTAACAAATTGAGTACTATATCCAGCAACTCTCACTAGTAAATCTTTATATTCCTCTGGATTTTCTTGAGCCTTTAATAAAATATCATTTGATATTGTATTAAATTGTACATGGAATCCTCCTAGAGCAAAATATGATTTGACCATAGATGATAAATTTCTAAGTCCTCTTTCTGTTTCCACCAAATCTTGATTTAGTCTTAGGTTTAATAGTGTTCCACCTGTATGAACATCATGATTTATTTTTGATGCAGATTTCATAGCTGCTAGTGGGCTTGTTGTGTCAGTTCCAACAAATGGAGAAACACCTTCTGTCAAAGGTTTTGTTGCTTTTCTTCCACATGGAGTTGCACCTACAATTTTTCCAGTTGGCACATAATTTGATATTCCCATAAATGCACTATTAAATTTTGAACCAAATATATCTTTATATTTTCTAGTCTCAGTATAATAAAAATCAGACACTTCAATTGCTAATGAATCTACATAATCATTATCATTTCCATACTTAGGAACATCAAGTGCAAGTTTTCTTAAATCTTCATAGCCTTCCCAATCATTGTTTAGTGCTTTTGTTAACTCTTCTAGTGTAGTAACTTTATCTTCAAATACTAATTTTTTTATAGCTGCTAGTGAGTTTGAAACTACTCCTAGCCCTATACCAGTTAATACAGGTCCTATATTATATTTTGCTCCACCCTTACTTAAATCAATACCTTTATCTAAACAGCCATCCACACAAGTAGATAAAAATGGTCTTGGTACCATTTCTTTATGAATTTGTTGGGCAACAGTAGTTCCTATAACAGAATTTTTAATAAGGTATGCTAATTGCTTTAAAAACTCATCTTTAACTTCTTCAAAAGAAGCAAATTCTGTAATATTCTTCACACCTAACCCCATTGTTTCTCCAGTTAATCTGCTTTTCCCCTCATTCATGGCATATTCTAAAGCTGCTGCAAAATTTATATTTACTGCTGAAGTCCATTGCCCTGTTTTTCTGAAATGAGGAACTACACAACCACAATTACTCCAGTCTCTTGCATCTTCTGCATCATATCCATCTTGTAATAACATTTGTGCTCCTGCGCTATCACTGTGTATAGCAGGGAAACCAGTACCTTGTTTTACTAGTTTTGCAACTGCCATAACAAAATCATCTGGTGCTCCTTGGCTTACTCTGACACTCAAACCTGGCTGATGAGTTTTTACACTTTCTGTAGCCTTTAAACACATATATGAAATATCATTTGTTCCATCAGTACCATTTCTCTTTTTACCACCAACAGTAAGATTTTGGAATTGATTGTATCCTGCAAAGTAATTTGCTGTATTTGCTGATATAGTCCATACCCATTCTGACAACTTAATCCAAAGAGCTTCTATCAATTCTTGAGCTTCTGATTCAGTTATCTTACCTTCTTTAACATCATTTTCATAATATGGGTACATATATTGGTCAAATCTACCTAAATTTAATGCTAGAGGATTTTCTGATAAAACACCACCTAGTTGTACAAACCATACAAATTGAATTGCTTCATAAAAACTAGTTGGAGGATTTGCTGGTACATTCATACATATTTCTGCTATTTTTAGAAGCTCTGCTTTTCTTTTTTCATCTGTTTCAGACTCACTCATTTCTTTTGCGAGCTTTGAATATCTGTTTGCCAATGACATGATAGCTTCTGCCACTATGGAAACAGATTTGTAGAAATCTATTTTTTCAATATTTTCTGAAATTGATATATCTAATTCTGCTATTTTTTTGTCTGCATCTTCTTTAATTCCTTTGTATCCTTTTACAAATAGTATATCTTGATAATCTGGAGTTACTTCACCAACTGCTTGTCTCCACTTAGAATCATTGTCTATTATTCCTGTATCTACCAATATCTTAGCTGTATCTTCTGGAATTCTTGCTAAAAAAACTTCTTCCAAAGATTTGCCCTTCCAATATGGAAATATCTCTTTTCTTATAAATTCTATTTGCTCTTTTGATATTACATATGGGTCTTGAGTTCTTTCATCAAAAGTATCCATCTCTTTATCTACCCATTGCCAAGAAAATTCTGGTGTCAATATACCTGTTCTTCTAAACTTACCTGCTGTCCCTACAATTAATTCATTTTCAAATATTTTTATAGGAAGTCCTTTACATGTCTCTAAAAAAGCTTTAGCTCTTCTTATACATATAGCTTCTCCCTCAGTTTTTTTATGTGATTCTGTAAAAATTCTAGCTCTTTCACAACATATCATAGGCTTAGAATTAATATATTCTTGTCTAAATGCTTCTATTCTATTAGTTTGACTCATTTAAAATCCCCCTTAGATAAATATCTATTAGCTTTTTGTATGTTATAACATACTTTAATTATATTATACTGTCCTTTTACATAAAATGGAAGCATAAATAATTTATATATAATCTATTTCTATTTTGTTATAAGCTTTTATATTACACTAACATGCTAATGATTTGAAATATCAAATTTGTATAATAGGCTAAGTTTTAAGACTTTAGTAGACTTTTTAACTTTGTTAACTTCAATATGTATATCATTCATATAAGGAAGCTCTATAGTACCTACTCCCTCATTAAAATTTTTTTCTACAATAGAAAAAAATTCGTTCTCTGTTAATTCTGTATTAGTCAATGACTTAAATAGATTGTATATGAATTTAATATATTTATCACTTTTAGACAACTTATCTTCTTCTGGATATTCTTTAGCACAGAGAATATCAATTATTACCTTTCCTTCTTTGTCGTCTTCAGACATAGAATAGAATAAACTTCGAATATTTTTTTCAGGTACTTTCTCAGCTCCATTTATAGATACCACAAAACTACCATCTGTTTTTGAATCAGTAACACTATAGCCACTATCTGTTATAGTTTTAGAAAACCTTTGAGATAAATCTTTTTTTACTTCTTCTCTTCCATTTATATCATTTATCTTTTTTGAGTAATCATTAAACAATTCAATCGATTCTTCTTTTTTATCTTCAACTTGTTTTTTTAATGAATCCTCACTGATTTGCTTTGAACTATTTAAATTATTATCAAATTTAGGAGACATACATCCTACCATCAATCCCAAACTGACATTTAAAGCTACTACTACAGTCACTCTATATATTTTTATATTCATATATACTTCCCTCCATTGTATTTACATCTCTAAGGCATTACCTATTACACTGCAATAATTTTTTATATTATCTTCACTTTCAAGGTTCATTGTTCAGTACATACCACCTTTCTATACGGTACTTATAGCTTATACTAGTAAAACTATAAGTACCTTAATACACAAATAAGGATGTTATCTTTTATTATTAAAAAGATAACATCCTTATTTTTTTGTATCAATATAGATGCTCTAACTAGTAACTTAATCAACCCAACTGTCAGTATCTTGATTTAGTGGTATGTATATATTTAACATAAATTTATCCTTATTATTTTCAAATAATAGTTCTCCATCATAGTTTTGCAAAGAGGATTTAATACTCTGCATTCCTATTCCATGCACAAATTTATCCATTTTGTCTGTCAATAATATACTTTTATTGGAAGTAATAGAATTTACCTTACTGTTTTCACATTTAAGTACAAAAAATGACTTCGTTATAGTTCCTTTAATTCTAATATATTTATTACTCTTTTCATCTAATATTTTATCACATGCTTCTATAGCATTATCTAAAATATTAGAAAAAATGCTCGAGACATCTATAGGCTTCATAAAATTTATTTTTGAAAAATTTATGCAACAGTTAAATTTAATTCCCTTTTTTGCACATATTTCACTCTTTTCATTGATTATAATATCCAATATCATATTTCCTGTATTATAAATATCTTTAAATGATTTAATCTCATCTTTTAAATTCCTCACATATTCATCTATTTCTTTACTATTATTTTTGAGATTATCTATACAATAAATATGATTATTTATATCATGGTAAAGCTTCTTAACTTTCATATGAGATTCTTGAATGGCTAAATAATGTGCATATTGCATCTCTAACTTATTTTTTATTAATTCATTTTGGGATTTTAATTTATTTTCTTTTATTATTTCTTTAAATACTAATATAAGAAGTATGCTACTAGCTCCTACTAACTTCGGATTCACAAAATTGTCAAAATAGTATCCTTCTGAATGTAATGACCCAAAACGTTCTAATTTCTTCAATATATAATTTGTGAATACATTAGTTGTATTAACTAATAAAGCAAATAATAAATATACATAATTTCTCTTATCCTGACTAATTGATTTTATATACTTCCTAAAAAAATAAAATATCATGTATATGAGAATAAGTATTAAATTACTATATATATGAATTTTTATATAATCTAGATGAGATAGCAATAAGTATTCTTTAGATGATATAACATTACCTGTAATCACAAAAAATAGTATCCTATCTACAACATCGTTTAAACATTCATAATATACTCTAAATAAATAAAAGAAAACAGCATACTTAATATAACTTATATTATAAAAATAATTATAATATCCTCCCCAAACAATAAATGTAACAATAGGAAATAGATAACTTATATTATTGTAATACTTTCCTTCATTTAATAATCTAGTTAATTCAACCATAAAATAAATCAAAAACAACAAAATATAAAATATGATTTTTTCATTTTTTTTATTATCGTCTTTGTAAGTTAATACATCTTTCATTATAATAAATCTTGTAAATATAGATAAAATTAATAATAGCTCAATCATAAAATTTAGCATATTGTATCACCAAGAAATTTCAAGAACTTCTCTTTGACCTCTTTATACCTGTATCTGCTAATTGGTACTTCTTCCCCACTTTCCAGTATTGCAATATTATATTTTATATTTTCAACATAATTTAAATTGACTATAAAACTTTTATGACATCTTACAAACCTAGACAGATTTAGTTCTTTTTCTATTTTACTTAGACTGTACTTTATATCAAAGTTTTTATTTATAGTGTGTATTATCATATCTTTTTTTTGAACTTCTATATATTTAATTTGATTTAAATAAATCTTGTATGTGTTGGACTTATTTTTTATTGCGATATAACTATCCCTGTTTATTTCTATATCCTTGATACAAGTCAGAACATGTTTTTTTAATTCTTCAAATTCTATTGGCTTTAATAAATATCTATAAGCTCTCACCTCATATCCCTCTTGTATATAGTCTATCAAAGAGGTTATAAATATTATTTCCATTTCATTACCTACTTCTCTAATCTTTCTTGCAGTATCCATTCCATTTAGTTTTTCCATCTTTATATCAAGAAATAATATATCTATGTCTTTTAAGTTGCTTTCAAGTAACTCTTCTCCAGATAAATATTTTTGTATTTCATATTCTATACTTATATTTTTTAATATATTCGCAAGATAATCTACTATTAAAAGTTGTGTTTCTTTTTCATCTTCACAAACTGCTATATTAATCATAAAGTTCCTCCTTACACCATTTTTAATTAATACGGTTAAAATATTTGAATTAATTTATTCAAACTCAATTTTATACATCTGATACTTTAGAATAACATTTTTAAATTATTTCTATCAATATTCAATTTTATATAGCTGTTGTTTTGATATATCAATTTAACAATAAAAATTAAAAGTATTAAAAACAATATTTACGAATAGAAAATAGTACCCTAAAATATTTTAAAAGTCATTTCAAGATACTCTATTATATTTATTTAAATTTTTTAAGTCTTAAATAATACATTAGTCTCTTATATAACTGTACTGTATATAAAACTAATAACATAATCTGTAGTACAATAGCAGTTATAGATACTCCATAACCACTAGATAGATTACTTATTTCAACACATAATAAATATATAAATATTATTACTAATAAAAAGAATATAAATATGTTCATAAACAAAATTGATTTTACTTTATTTTGTTTATCAGAATCACTATATAATTTAGGAGGTACATCTTCATACTCTTTAGACCATACATACCATGAAGATGTCCCCATAAAGCTACCAATACTCCTAAACACAAGATTCCAATCTTTTGATTTATGTTCATTGAAATAATTATTTCCTGCATCATAGTAGTAATCAACAGCGTATTTTATTTTTCTTGGATTTCCTTTATGAAAATAAAATATTCCACCAAGTTTATTTATCTTATATAAATTATATCCCTTCAGTTCCATTTCTTCTAGCCATTTTTCTATCTTATCAGGTGAGCTATACCAGTCAAATTTGAACCTTATTTTCTTTTTCATAATACTCACTCTCCAAAATGATATTTTCAAATATCTAAAAAATCTATTTAAATAATTATATCATTTTGATATTAATTTTAGGTTACAATCAGATATCTAAAAGCTTATTTAAATAACAGTAAGCTAATAGCCATAACACCCATTCCTGCAATCAAACCATAAATAGATAAATGATGCTCACCATACTCTCTAGCTGATGGCAACAGTTCATCAAGTGATATAAACACCATGATTCCTCCTACAATTGCAAATACAATTCCAAGAGTTATATCATTTAAGAAATTTCTAAGAAGCGCATACCCAATAATTGCTCCTAATGGCTCAGACATACCAGATAAAAAAGAATAATAAAAAGCTTTCTTCTTATCTCCTGTAGCATAATACACTGGTACAGATACAGATATACCTTCTGGTATATTGTGTATAGCTATTGCAATAGCTATTGGTATAGCTATCGTAACATCGTCAAGAGCTGATATAAATGTAGCTAAACCTTCTGGAAAATTATGAATTGCTATAGCCATTGCTGTAAATATGCCTGTTCTCAAAAGAGATTTATTTCTTTTGATATTTTGTTCTTCTATATTTTCCATTTTCTTTATCTCATGTGGATTTTCTTCTTGAGGGATTAACTTGTCAATAATTGCAATGATAGCCATCCCTGCAAAAAAAGCTATTACAGTTGCCCAACTTCCCATTTTCTCTCCCATAGACTTTGTTAAAGCGTCTTGTGCTTTAGGAAAAATTTCTATCATAGACACATAAATCATAACACCAGCAGAAAATCCTAAGCTTATAGAAAGAAACTTCGTATTAGTTTTTTTAGCAAAAAATGCTATACAACTTCCTATACCTGTAGACAACCCTGCCAATAGTGTTATCAAAAATGCAAACACTACATTATTCAAATAAATCACCTTCTTTTTAATTGATATTGATTATCATTTTCTTTTATCCTATCATATATATTTTATATAGTCAATCCTTATAAAAATTATAGACAATAAAAAAGCAGAGATATAAACTTAGTCTCTACTTTTTCATTATAGTATATTAAACTTATTTATTTAAGAAATCCACTGCATATTGAACATATAAAGCAGTTCCAATTTCTAATGCATCCTCATCTATATTAAAACATCCATGATGATGAGGGTAACAAGCTCCTTTTGACTCATTTCTAGCTCCGACAAATGCTAGTGCACCAGGTGCAATATTCATAAATTCAGCCAAATCTTCTGCTCCAGTTACTTTTTCAAACATTGTTATACATTCTTCTCCAAATAGCTTAATTGCTGCATCTGTTGCTATCTTTGAGCATTCTTTGTTATTTATAACTGCTGGTGTTAGATATCCATATTCTAATTCAGCATCTGCCCTATATGCTCCTGCTGTAGATTTTGCTATACGCTCTAGAATTGAAGGAATTTGTTTTCTAAGTTCTGGATTAAATAGTCTTATTGTACCTTCTAAGGTAGCTTCACTTGCTATTACATTAAATCTAGTTCCAGAATTTAAAATTCCAACACTTACAACTAATGGCTCTAAAGGACTTACTTCTCTACTAACCATAGATTGTAAATTCATAACTATAGCTGAACTTGCAAGTACTGCATCTACCCCTTGATGAGGAAGAGAACCATGACCGCCCTTACCTTTTACAGTGATTTTAAAGAAATCTGCAGAAGCCATTCTCGGTCCTTCTTCTACTGATATAGTTCCAGATTCCACATCAGTCCAAAGATGTATTCCAAATACACTATCTACACCTTCCATGGCGCCATCTTTAATCATAGCTCTTGCACCTTTACCAACTTCTTCTCCTGGTTGAAAAAATAATTTTACAGTTCCATTAATACTATCTTTAATATCATTTAGTACTTTTGCTGCTCCTAAAAGCATTGATGTATGACCATCATGACCACAAGCATGCATAAGTCCTTCATTTTTTGATTTATATTCTACATCAGTGCATTCAACAACTTGTAGTGCATCCATGTCGCCTCTAAGTGCTACAGTTTTTCCTGAGTTAGCTCCTTTTATAGTTGCGATTACACCTGTACCTCCAGCTGATACATATGGTACTCCAATTTTATCAAGTTCTTCTTTGACTCTCTTTGATGTTCTAATTTCTTCCATACTCTTCTCAGGATTTTCATGAAATTCCCTTCTAAGTCTAATTACATAGTCTTTATAACTTTTTGTTATTTCTTTAATATCCATTCCAGACCTCCAAGTAGTACATATTCTTATTATTTAAAATATTTCTTATAATTATTAAATGCTATATTAGATTTACAAATATACCTGCTATTACTACAGAAGCTATTGTAACTGTAGTGAACCCTCCAACAAGCATCTTTGGAAGCATCTTATCCATTAAGAATTCTTTTTCTTCTGGTGTTTCAGCTAGAGCCTTTACTGCTTCTTCGGTTAATATATAGTTTGGTGGGAAACCGTAAAGTGCTGTAAGAGAAACTGAAAAAGCCATTTCCTTACTTTCACCTAAAAGTTTACCTACTATAATAGAGAATATCCCCATTCCTATTACACCAAATATTATGATTCCTACAAGAGGAACTGCCATTTCAGCAAGCATTGCTGGTGTAGCTTTTGCTAAACCTGCAAATATAAAAGCCATTAATGATGTCATTAACCATCCAAATGAACCAGATTTGTTAAGAGGTTTTCTATCAACTATTCCAAGTTCTGACGCTATTACACCAAATATTAAACATATAACATATCTAGATACAACTTCATGTGTAAGATTTGTAAATTGTACTGCTAACCATGCTACCAATCCTAATCTAAGTATTATCATATATGTTGTATCATACTTTTCAGGTAAATCTGGAATTATCTTAAATCTACTTTTTTGTTCAGGTACATTCTCAGTTTTTTCTTCAACTTTACTTGTTGTTACTTTTCCACTTCTAAAATCTGATAAAAGTCTTTTTCCTTCTTTTTTAAGCATTAGTGCTGTAATAGGATAGCCTGCAAATCCTTGTGCAACATACATTAAAATTGCAAGTACTGCCAAACTTGCAAGACCTTTTGCTGTAGCAGCATCTGCCATCATTATAGATGCAACTAGTCCTCCAGTAAGAGGAGGTGTAGCTATTACCGCTGTATCCCATCCAAATACTACTGTACCTAATGCTAAAGCCCCTACACATATTCCTACTATTCCTGCTAAAGCTATTACGATTGTTTTCCATTGACCTGCTAATTCCTTAATACTCATCATAGTTCCCATATGTGTTATTAATAAAAGCATTCCCAATTGGGCTAATGGTGTTCCTAAAGCAGCTAAGTCTACTATATTTTCTGGGAAAAAAGTCCAAAATCCTACTATAAATATAATTGCTGATACAAAAACTGATGGAACAAAAGCTTTAGTTTTTGCTGAAACTACATCTCCTATCGTCAATGATACTAAAACCAGACAAAAAGCTGTTATTGCCTCCATACAAAATCCCCCCTCATAATAAATATATTTGTATACAATGTATGTATAGTTATCCATTATTTTACTACTTTTGAAAAACATTTCAAGTCAAAATGCGATTTTTTTCATAAAATTCTATAAATTCTATAAATTAAAGTTAGCTTTCTAAATTATTCTTTTCAGAAAAACGTTATCCTAATTATTGGCTATTTATCACTATTCTTATAAATCGAATTAATTGTAATTTGCAAAAAATAAAACATAGAATACATTTTTTCATAAAACCGCTCATTAATATAAAATGAATTTGATTTATGAATCTTAATATATTCTATGTTTATAAATTTGGTGTATATGTTAGTTATTGTATAAAATTTATACACTAGTTATTGTGTAATCTACTATATACTCCATTTTTATTTACTAACTCCTCATGAGTACCTCTTTCTTCAATTCCTTTATCTGTCAATACTATGATTTCATCAGCATTTTTTATAGTAGTTAATCTATGTGCAACAACTAAATTTGTTCTATCTTTGCTTAATTCTTCTAAAGACTCTTGAATTTCTCTTTCTGTTACATTGTCTAAAGCAGATGTGGCCTCATCCAATATTATTATTGGAGGATTCTTTAAAAAGATTCTTGAGATTGATATTCTTTGTTTTTGTCCACCTGATAATTTTACTCCTCTTTCACCTATATAAGTATCATATCCATCTGGTAGAGTCTTCACAAAATCATGTATTCTCGCCTTTTTAGCTGCTTCTATCATCTCTTCATCTGTAGCATTAGGGTTTCCACAAAGAATATTATCTCTTATAGTTCCTGTAAATAAAAATACATCTTGTTGAACTATTCCTATATTTTTTCTCAATGATTTTAAACTTACATCTTTTATACTCTTTCCATCAATTTTTATATCACCCTCATCAAATTCATAAAATCTTGGTAATAGATTACATAATGTAGTCTTTCCTCCTCCAGAAGGTCCAACCAATGCTATCGTCTTACCAGCTTTTATGGATAAACTCAAATTATTTAACACTTGAGTCTTATCTTCATAAGTAAAAGATATGTTTTCTATCTCAATATTACCTTTTACATTTTCAAGCTCAACAGGATTTTTAACTTCCTTTTGATGGTCTTGCTCCATTATTTCTATAAATCTTTTAAACCCTGTCATACCATTTTGATATTGCTCTGTAAAGTTTATCAATTTTTTCATAGGTTGTATAAACATTTTTACATATAATATATATGCAGCAAAATCACCCAGCGTAATTTTTCCAAGATAAGTAAAGTAACCTCCAGCGATGACAACTACCCACTCTAAAATATCCATGTATAAGTTCATACCAGAGTAGTATTCTGCCATTACTTTATAAGAATCTTGTCTTGCTCTTCTAAATAACTTATTACTTCTTACAAACTTATTTAATTCTTCTTTTTCAGTACAAAAAGACTTAGTTACTTTCATACCTGCTATACTGTTTTCTAAGGTAGCGTTCACATCACCTATAGTGACCCTACTCTTCATAAAAGCAACATTCATTTTATCTTTTTTAGTTATTGCAAACCAAATTATAAATGGTAATATAGCAAATATTATGAGAGTAAGAGGAATATTTATATCTATAAGTATAAAGAATGAACCCACTAACATTACTATAGAAATGAATAAATCCTCGGGTCCATGATGTGCAAGTTCTGTTATATCCATTAGGTCATTTACTATTCTAGACATAGTTACCCCAGATTTGTTATTATCAAAATACGTATTTGGAAGCCTCTGTAAATGTGTAAATACTTCATTTCTCATATCAGCTTGCATATCTACACCTATAACATGCCCCCAATACTGCATAAAATAGTTAAGTCCTGCTTTTGCTATGAATATAAGTATAAGTGCTACTGCAAAAACTACTAACATTCTTAAATTTTTATTTGGAACAATATCATCCATTATATTTCTAGTTATCATAGGATAAACTAAATCACATAAGGAAAATAAAAAAGCTGCTATAAGGTCTAGTGTAAAAATTTTCTTATACGGCTTATAATATTTTATAAATTGTTTTATCATAAGTATTAAATCCCTCCTTCATTGATACTTCTAAAAAATACCCATAAAATAGTATAACATAACAACAATTTTAAATCTTTTATAAACTTACAACATAAATCAATATTTTTCATAAAATTGAATATTTATGTTATTAACTATTCCTTTAAAACAATATAAAAGAGCTATATCTCTATAAATAAATTCTTACAAAGATACAACTCTATATTTAATACTAAATATTTTTTTACAAATACAAAACTATTTCAGTTCGTCTAATATTTTCTTATCTAAAGCAGCTGTATTTATACCTGTTATGTATGCTGTTGCTTTTATAGCAGGTATATTGTAAGTTGTTGGTAATATAGTAGTAGATACTATTAAATCAGCACCCTCTTGTTTTGTTGCACATTCAGCAATTTTACATTGTATAACTTCTGCTTGTATGTTATTTTCTTTAATTAATCTTTCTACTCTATCACAAACTACTGTTGATGTTGCAATTCCTGCCCCACATGCTACTAATATTTTTTTCATATTTTTCCTCCTACAATTTCTTTGATATTTTATAATTCAAAATACGATTGATAAATTTCTCATATCTTTATTTATATAAATAATTATACCATTTTATATCAAAAGAGTATCTTAAAATTATTCTTTTAATATGTTTTTTATTTCAATATCATTTATACTTAAAATATCATTTTTTATACAATACTCTATATAATTTGATATATTTTTATAGTCAATTAAATTAAATTGTTTAATATTTAAATCATATTCTATATCACTAACAATTCCTATCAAATCAGACTTATTTGATAAAACATCCTCATATTTATTCTTTCTAGTTATCTCCAATCTTTTAAACCTATAATTTTTATATCCTTCTATAATAATTAAATCCACATCTCTATACAACTGAATCATTTCGTATAATGGATTCTTATCTTTTAGTTCTTCAATATATGCAACTCGTTTATCTGATATTATACATACCTTTTTCGCACCAGATTTTCTATGTTTGTAAGTATCTTTACCTTCTTCATCCATATCAAAGTCATGACATGTATGCTTAATTACTCCAACATTATATCCTTTTTTATTTAATTCTTTTATTATACCTTTAATTAATGTAGTTTTTCCTACCCCAGAATAGGATACAACTGACAATATATTATACATAAAATTTACTTCCTCTCATAAAACTATCTAATAACAACATCTACTAACTGATTTTCTTTTATTGTTTCGTCCTTTTTTATTTTTATCATACAATTACTTCTCAATGTCGCTGACAGTCTAGCTTTAGCCTCTTTCTTATCATTTAATTTTACATATAATTTACCTTCACTTGTATATAATTTTCCACTTACAAATCTATCCTTATTTGAAAGTTTATTAAATTCGCCCTTAAATATAGCTTTTATATAATGTTCTCTTTTCTTATATGTCAAATACTCAATCACAGGAACCACCACATTATCAAATACCACAATTGCTGCATGCGGATTTCCAGAAAGCCCAAATAGCAGTTTTTCTCCTAATGTAGCTACATAACAAGCTCCTCCAGGTTTAATGTTTATTTTCCAAAATAACTCTTTTGCACCTATTTTTTTAAATACATCTGGAATTAAATCCTTATCTCCAACAGACACACCACCTGTTGTAATTAAAAAATCTACCCTTTCCAACATGTTCTTTACTATTTTTTCTAACTCTAACATATCATCAGAACAATTACATATTGTATCTGCCTCTATGCCAAGTTTTAGAAGTTTTGAATACAATGTATATCTATTACTATCGTATATCTTACCATCTTCTAAACTCTCATTTATATCTTGTAATTCTGTTCCTGTATTCAAAATTCCAACTTTTAAATCATCGTACACATCTACTGTAGATATTCCAAGACTTGCTAGTACTCCTAATCCATCATACCCTATATCCTGATTTTTATTAATAATCAATTGCCCCTTTTTTATATCCTCACCCTTAAATATATAATTATCATATTCCTTCAACTTCACATTTAAAGTTATCACATCATCTACAACAGTTACATCTTCTTTTTTTACTACACAGTTTGCGCCCCTTGGTATTTTACCACCAGTCATTATCTTCACTGCTTCATTTTTATTTAATACACTGTCAAATATTTCTCCCGCATATAAAGTCCCTATAACCTTTAAGTTTCTATTTTCAGAATTTGCATTATATGCATAACCATCGTATGGCGACCTATCAAATGGAGGACTATCAATTTTTGAATATATATCTTCTGCAACTATTTTATTTACTGCATTCATAAGATTTACTCTCTTCACCCTACTTATTGGTACAACATTCTCTTCAATAATTTTTATGGCATCTGCTAATTCTATCATTTTAAATACTCCCCAATATATTTTTTATTTAAAACATTTCAATGTAGTATGTTATAGATTGAAAAATTTAGAAATAACTTTATCTTATATTTAATTATAACTAATTGTTATCTATAAGTGCAGTTCAAATTTAATAAAGTTTATAAAATTATTTATAACTAATATGTACTAAATTTTATAAATCTTATAAAAAAACTGTTTCCAGCTAGAAATTTACTTCTATCTTGAAACAGTCTTGTATGCCTTAAAATCCATTATTCTACTAAAGCTCCTTTTATTATTTTTACAATTTTATCACTTTCAATAGTTTTTATAGATTTTATTTTATTATCTGCGATACTTATTGTAAGCTCTTCTTTTTTTAATAACTTATTATCTTCTTTTAATCTATAACTTTTAACTACTTTGCTACCTTCATGATTATATGCTGTTAATTCATAATTTGCATCTCCAACAATTTCATTTATCCTAGACTCATCAGCTCCAATATACTCTCCTAAGTCAATCTTTCTAAAATTTTCTAGTGATACAGCCGATTTTTCATGGTCGCTTTTTTCAATCATAATACTAGCATTAGCATCAATATCTATAGTGCTTTGTGATGAAAATGAGTTTGTTTCAACATTAACAACTTTATTTTTATTAATATCAATGTATAAAGCACTTCCATCTAGTTCATTATTTCCAGTATACTTGGGATAAACTAATGTCATATAACTTGATGTATTTATATCTTGCATTGTATTTGATTCCTTTAAATCTTTAGGTTTTATATAGTAAATTGTGTTATAAGGTATTCCCATGTTTCTTATAACAAACTTATAATCTTTACTCATGATTTCATTAACATCATTTTGAACTTTTGTCATCGTTTTTTGTTGTGTTGCTTTATTTGCTACTTGATTTTTCTCTTTAGTGGTTTCTTTATGACATCCAACAAGTACAATACCTAAAATAGTTACACAAACTAATGACTTTTTTAACTTCATAAATCAATCCTCCTTTCTCAAATTATATAATATTTATCTATATCTCAATGTACGATTATCTCTTTTCTCAATAATTATATTTATTATATTATAAAATAATTATATAATATTTATTTGAATTTAATAAGATTAAGAAGCTATTTGTAATTTTTCTGTAATAAAATATATTTTAAAGTTGAATTTTGAAAATTCAATTTACGATATGTTTAAGGTAAACATCCTTATAACATTATACCAAATTATTCCTAAACAATCAAAAACTCCATGAATATTTTAAGGTTTTCTATTTTAAAAATCACCTTTGACTATTAATTTATCAAATATGTTATAATAGTTTTAGATAATTTAAGGAGGATTAAATAATGGATTTTAAACAACTTGAAGTATTTGTTGCTGTTGCAAAACATCAAAGTTTTTCAAAAGCTGCAAGAGAACTTTTTTTAACTCAACCTACTGTAAGTGCACATATACAAAATTTAGAGAGAGAGTTAGAAACTGTACTTATAAATAGAAGTAACAAAGTGATTACACTCACAAAATCTGGTGAAATTCTTTATGAACATGCTATATATATATTAAACAACTGCAAACGTGCAATTTATGATATAAAAGAATATTCAGGAAAAATAGAAGGTATTATAGACATTGCATGTAGTTCTATACCTGAAACTTATATTTTACCTGATTTTATGAAGAGTTTTTCCATGAGTTACCCAGACGTAAAATTTTCCATAAGCCATTATGATTCTCAATATGCTATATCAGAAATTTTAAATGAACGAATAAGCTTTGGATTGGTTGGTTCTAAAGTTAACAATCCTCAAATAGAATACCTAGACTTATTAGATGATGAGCTTGTTCTTATCACTCCTTCAGATTTTAAAATTGATAATAAAGATAATAAAATTGATATAGAAGAATTGGCTTACTTAAATTTTATTATGAGAAAAGAAGGCTCTGGTACTAGAAATTTAATACTAAACACACTTAGCAAAAATAACTTTCCTGTAAATAAATTAAATATAATAGCCCATGTGGAGTCAAATGAGGCTATTAAAGAAATGGTTAGACTTGGTCTTGGTGTGTCTTTTATATCTTATATCTCAGCTATTGATTATCTAAATGCAGGCAAGATTAAATGTTATAAAATAAAAAACATTGATTTTACTAGAAAATTTTTCTTTATTTATTCAAAAAAGAAAACATTTTCTCCTTTAGAAGATAAATTCCTAAACAGATTATGTGAGTACTTTGAAATCATAATATAATAATTATAATATAAGATACTTAATTCTATACTATATGACTAATGAATAAACTAACTGTAGTTATCACATAAATAGTCATAAATTACTATGTAACAAGTTTCTTGTTTAGTTAATTTAGTAAAAAAAAGCCCTCGTTCAAATGAACTTGGGATTTTTTTAATACTTATAAATTATATTCTTAATTTTGCTTATACTATTCCAATAGCTGCTAATACTATACAAATAATTATAACAGAAATTAATATTGTAGTTGTCTTTACCTTTTTTCCTAATAACCAATACATAATACCAAATATCATAGCTGGAAGCATACATGGCATTATTTGATCCAAGTAAGTTTGAATAGGCTCTGCCCACTCTCCACTACCTACATTAACACTAAGCTTTAACATTACATTAGAGGCAGTCATCCCTCCGATTACCATAAGCCCTAACATCGAAGCTGCTTCCATAACCTTTGAAACTATATTTGAACCACTTACATCTTTAAAAAATTGAGTTCCATACTTAAATCCTTTATCTAGACATATATAACGAATAATGAAATGAGGAATATTTATTATTAAAAGAAATAGAATTGGCCCCATTATATTTCCTTGAGAAGCTAAAGCTATACCAACTCCAGCTGCTATAAGCTTTAATGTACCCCAGAAAAACGAATCTCCTATTCCAGAAATTGGACCCATTAGACTTGACTTAACAGCATTTATACTATTTGCATCAAACTCTTCATTCTTTGCATTTTCTTCTTCCATAGCTCCAGATATACCTACCAAAAGAGTACTTATATGAGGAGTAACTGACATGAATTCAAGATGTCTTTTTAAAGCCTTCGATTTTTTTTCTTTATCATCTTTATATAATCTACGAATTATTGGTGCCATCATATATGCATATCCTATATTTTGCATACGTTCATAGTTCCAAGATGAATCTAATGTTAAAGACCTTCTAAAACATTTCCAAAAGTCTTTCCTCGTTATTTTGCTATCTGGTGAAATTGTCTCCAATTTCTTAGAATTCGTTGTCATCTACTACTACCTCCTTATCTCCTACAAAGTTAACATATATTAAAGCTATTGCTAATCCAAATAATGCAACTCCTGTTACTGTTATATTTAGATAAGCAACCAATATAAATCCTAATAATAAAAATGCTACTGTTTTCTTATTAAGCATCATTCTAGCTAACATAGCAAAACCTATTGCTGGTATAACACCTGCTGCAACATCCATTCCATGAGTTACATATGATGGTATAAATGAAAGTATCTTTTCTATTACTGGAACACCTAATGAGAAACCTATACCTACTATTATTGCTAATATTAATTTATTTCCTATAGCAAATAATAATTGGACACACTCTACTCCTTCAATATTCCCTTCTTCTGCATAACGGTCAGCAATATGAGCTCCCCATGTAAGTACTACTGTCATTAAGAAATTATCTATAAGCAATACTAAAGTTGCTATAGGAACTGCAAGCACAACCGCTGCTGATACATCTTGACCAGTTAATATTACAAATGCTGTGGCAATAATAGAACCAGATACAAAATCAGGAGGGTTACTTGCTCCAACTGGAAAAGCTCCCATAAATACTAGCTCTAATGTTGAGCCTATTATTATACCTGTTTGTAGATTACCTAGTGCTAAACCAACAAGTGGTGCAACAACTATAGGTCTATTATGCATTGTAGAACCTACAAAACAATGCATATATGCAAAGAATGCAATTAGAGTTATCAGAATAATTTGTGTAAATTCCATTTTCATCCCCCTAAAACTATATTAATTTCATTACATTTGTAGCATCATCATCAGGAACCAATTGTACAAATACATTCACGCCTTCTGAATCTAATTCTTTAATCATATTTATATCTTCTTTTGATACATGCACTGCCTTAGATATATTTTTACGATTATCTTCTGATTTTGTTCCACCAAGGTTTATAGATTTAATAGCTTTTACCTCTTTAGCTAGTTTATAAACATCTTCTACAGATTCACAAAGTATCAATAAGTTATATTTATCAGTAACTCCTGAATTAAGTGCTTTTATGGAATCTTCTATATTTTTCATTACAAGTTTAACATTAGATGGTTTAGCCATTCTAAGTCCTGCCATTCTTAATTCGTCCTTTAATAATTCATCACTTGCTATCAATATGCAATCCGTACTTAAAAACTTTGTCCATGTAAATGCTACTTGCCCATGTATAAGTCTATGGTCTACTCTTACTAATTTAATCATTATAATTCCTCCCTAATTTTTTTTATTTCATCCATGAATGTTTTCACGTGTTCTACACTAACATCCCCAAAATCCTTATAATTATCTTTAAAGTAACTTCCTATTATAGCCATATCTCCTAATTTAAGTTGTTTTTTTGCATTTTCTAAAGTTACTCCAGCAGCTATAACTAATGGGAAATCTCCTAAATTTTTACGGAATAACTCTATCTTTTCTATTGATGTTTCTTGCCCTGTAGCATCCTCTGTAACTGCTATAGCATCGCATCTTGTCATACCTATTTTTAAATCTTCTTCGACAGTGTTTTCTGATAGTACTGGTTGATATTTAAATCGCACTCCTCCAATTAAATAAGCTGGGCATTTTGAACGGTGTAATTTAAAAAATTCTTCTAATGTTGCCTCATCTCTAGGTTTAACATGCCCCACCACAGAATCTACTTGTATATAACTTGCCTTATATTTTGTTGCCAGTTCAAATCCCATAGTATCAACATTTAAGCAGTTTACTCCATATGGTATTGACAAATTAGCATTTGATACATATTCAAGTATTCTTTCTAAATCATAGTAATTGCCATAGTAGTTTTCTAGCATTATTCCATCTACACCATTTTCCTCTAAAATTGTAATCTCTTTTTTAGCTCTTTCAAAGACATCTTCTGGAGTATCTCCTTTTAAGTGTATCATTGCTATAATTGGCTTCTTATTTTTAAATACTGATAATATTCCCTTTTTTTCCATAAACTAAAATACCTCTTCTTCTTTAATTTGTAATGTCACACTTTGTATTCCCATTCTGGATTCTTTCACTAATTCTTCTACATCTTCAGCCGTCAATTTATCAGAAAATCTTGTAAGAAGTTCTAATACCATATTCAAGTTCATTCCAGAGAATAATTTAACATTATGTAAGTTAGTTAATCTCAACATTGCAGTGCATACACTTGCACCATATAAATCAGATAAAATTATGTATTCACATTCTTTATCTTCTAATATCATTTTTTCTAATTCTAAAGCAAAATCTGAAGCACTTTGTCCAGGACACAAACTATAAGAACTAACACAGTTTGCTAAATCTCCTACTATCATTTTTACTGAATCTAAAAGCCCCTTTGAAAATTCTCCATGAGATGCCAATATTATTTTTCTCATATCTGTCCTCCTACTAAAATATAGACTATATTTCTGCTGATACTGCATATTTATATTTGTCACTTCTTATAAATTGTTCATTGTAATATAAAACATCATTATTTTCTGTATACACTGATTGTCTGACTTTCAATAATGGCATATTACTTGCACACTTAAGATGTTCAGAGTATTCTTTATTTGAATGTTTTACCTCAAATATATTTTCTACACGCTTAGGCAATGTACTTATATTATTAGATATAACTTCCATTAAAGACTTATCTTCTAATTCTTCTTTTAATAAAAACATATAATCTATTCTAAAATAGTCAACCTCAAATATAACAGGTACTTCATCTATTAATCTAAGTCTTTTAATACATATTACCTTTTCCTCTAGCTCAATACTTAAAGCCTCAGCCACTTGCTTATCAGCTTTTTTTATTAAAACAGAGATTATTTGTGTACTTGGTTTTGCATTAATACGATGACAAGAATTAGTAAAACTATTTCCTGCACATGTAGCTTCTATTCTCTCTGGTATTGTTACATAAGTTCCTTTACCACGTTTTTTACACAATATATCTTCTTTCACAAGTTCATTAAGTGCATTTCTCACAGTTATACGACTTATATTAAATTCTTTACACAAGTCTACTTCAGATGGAAGTTTATCTCCTGGCTTATATATACCAGATGCTATTTGTTTTTTTATGTTGTCATATAGCTGTTGATATAAAGGAACAAATGAATTTACTTCTAAATTCATTTCTTTTTTTTGTTTTTTTTCATCCATTTTGTTCACCTCCCTATGTAACATTTTTATAACATTATATAACAAGTTCTTTATTACATATTATAACAAGATGAAATCGTTGTCAATTTATTTTATTATTTTACAAAAAAATAAGACCATTGTATAACAATTTAAAATCGTTTATACAATGGTCTTTATTCACTTATTATTCTTATATTTATTTATAAGTTGATATTAAAAAATGCCTTATATCCCTTGTACATCTCATATATATCTACCTTAGAGACAATCTCATGTGGTGCATGCATATTTAAAACTCCAACGCCACAGTCTATAACCTCTGCACCTTGATTTGCTAATATATAAGCTATAGTTCCGCCACCTCCTTGGTCAACTTTTCCAAGTTCAGCAGTTTGCCATACTACATTTCCTTCATTAAAAATTCTTTTTACTTCTGACATAAATTCTGCATTTGCATCATTACATCCACCCTTACCTCTTGAGCCAGTATACTTATTTAAAACTATTCCATTTCCCATATATGCAGAATTTCTCTTTTCATACGCTTCTCTAAAATTTGGGTCATATCCAGCGGCAACATCAGCTGATAAAACCTTACTGTTTGCTAGAGCTCTTCTTACCTTAATATCACAATAATCGCCTTCTAAAGCAATTAGCTCAGCCACAGTATTTTCAAAAAACTTCGAGTGCATACCTGTATTACCTTGAGAACCAACTTCTTCCTTATCCACACATAATGTAACTGAAGTAAATTCTGGTTGCTCAGTTTCTAATATAGCTTTCACAGCAGCATATGAACATACTCTATCATCATGACCATATCCTAATACCATTGATCTATCAAAACCTAAATCTCTAGCTTTACCAGCTGGAACTACTTCAATTTCAGCACTTAATAAATCTTCTTCAACTATGCTATACTTCTCATTTAAAATCTTTAATATATTTGCTGTTATAGGCTCTTTTTCTTCATCATTTAAAGGCATGTTACCAATTAATATATTTAAAGCTTCTCCACTAATTCCTTCAGATAGTTTCTTTTGCATTTGGTCTCCAGCTAAATGAATTAATAAATCAGTCACACAAAATACTGGGTCACTTTCTTCTTCTCCAATAGATATGTCAACTTTCGTTCCATCATTTAATATAACTATACCATGTAAAGCAAGAGGAATAGCTGTCCACTGATATTTTTTTATTCCTCCATAATAATGAGTTTTAAAGAAACCTAGATTTCCTTCTTGGTATAGCGGATTTGGCTTTAAATCCAATCTTGGTGCGTCTATATGACTACCTATAATTTTCATACCTTTTTCTATATAATTTTTACCTATTACAAAAAGTGCTACCGCCTTTTCTTTATTTATAACATAAATTTTGTCACCACTACTTATACTTCCTTTTTCCATAGCTTCATCTATTGAAATATAATTATTTTCTTTAGCTAATTTTATAATTTCTTTTACTGAAATTCTTTCAGTTTTTGATTTACTTAAAAAATCTATATAATTGCGAGAATATTGCATAACTTGTTCAATAGCATTTTCTTTTCTTTCAACATCCCATGCATTCTTAAATTCATGCTTTAAGTTCATGTTTTCCTCCTATTAAGTTTTAATTTTTATTATTTTTCATATACTGTTCATATTCCTCTGGTGAAACTACCTTAACACTATCAAGTCTTGATTTAAAGTGTGCCCTAAAATTTTCTAAGTATTCTTTCCTTAAAATTTCTCTTTCTTTGATTTCATCATCAGAAAGAACTCCCTCTTTATTTTTCTTTGCCAATTCATTAATCCTATCTAATTTCTTTTTGTCAAACATGTTTTCCTCCTAAAGACCTCTATTTATTTAATAAAATAATTTATTGCTTTTTATCTCTAACTTGTTTTTATATTCACAAAAAAACTCATCTATATTATCACTTATTATAGCTATCCCTTTTTCTAACTCTTCCATACTTGGACGAGCTATATTTATTCTAAAAAATCTATCATCTACTAAATTGTCAAAAAAATAAGTCCCTGGAAGCATAGACACCCCTTTATTTAACATAAAACTTGTAAATGCTTGGGATGTATATCCTCTTGGTAATTCTAAAAAAAAGTTTATTCCTCCACAAGATTTTCTAACTTTTAATTTACCACTCAATTTATTATTAATCAAGCTTTTTGCCAATTTGTATTTATCAGTATATATCTTCTCTATATGGCTCAAATAATTTTTCCAATCAAAATTCTCCATATAGTAATACATTGATTTTTGAATAAGACCTGGGGTTGATATATCTGAAGAATATTTAGCCCATAAAACCTTCTTTAACAACTCATTTGGCATTTCTACAATTCCTATTCTAAGACCTGGCATAAGTATTTTTGAAAAACTCTTTATATACACCACTCTATTTTTATCATCATAACTTCTAACCGTTCTATTATCTTTTGATTCAAATATAAAGTCACTTATAAAATCATCTTCAATTATATAAAAATCATGTTCTTCTGCCAATTCTATCAACTTCTTTTTTTTGTATGTTGAATAAGATATTCCTGTTGGATTTTGAAAATTAGGCATAATATATATAAGTCTTGGTTTTATTTTTTCCAATTTTAATTTTAAAATACCTATATCAATTCCGTCATCTAACATGGGTATAGATATTATTTTTGCACCTCTACTTTTAAATACTTCAATCGCTCCATTATAAGAAGGTTCTTCCATAAAGACAACATCTGAATAGCTTATAAGTCCTTTACAAACTATATCTATACCTTGTTGAGCCCCCGATATTATTTGAATATTTTCTTTGGTAGTTTTTATACTACCTCCACTTAGATATTCCACCATCTTTTCTCTTAATTCTTCGGAACCAAGACCTTCATCATAATCAAATATCGAACTCCCATCTTTAGATAATGCCATATTTACAGCATTTTTAAATGAATTAATAGGAAACATATCATTAGATGGATTTCCATTATCAAAATGTATTAAATCTTTTCTTTGCACAATATTTTTATTTTTTCTATTGTCTACACTATTTTTATAAGAATTAGAACTTGACACAAAGGTTCCACTACCTACAATTTTATATACATACCCTTCATTCTCTAAAAGCTCATACACTTTAACTATTGTAGTATTATTTACTTGTAGAAATTCTGATAGTTTTCTTATTGGAGGAAGTTTTTCATGTTCAACTAGCTCCTTATCTGTTATCAATTCTTTTATATGATTAAATATCTGTATATATTTAGTTAACTTCTTTTCACTTAAATCTATTCTGTATTTTTCCACATTTATCACCGCTCATTGTATTTATATTTTATTGATGCTTTCACATATATTTGATATTATTTAGTATGTATATATAATACCAAAATTTTAATAAAAAGGGGAAATATTTATGTTTTACGATTATCACATGCACTCAAGTTTCTCTACTGACGGAAAATCTACAATGGAAGAAATGGTAAGAAAATCTATTGAACTTGGTTTAAATGAAATCTGTTTCACAGACCATGTTGATTATGATGTTTATGCTGATGATTCTTTTTCAATTGTCTATGAAGATTATTTTAAAAATCTAAAAATGCTTCAAAATAAATATAAAGATAAAATATCAATAAAAAAAGGAATTGAGTTTGGGGTTCAAACTCAATTAATGGATACCTATAGAAAAGAAGCTAATCAATATCCACTAGACTTTATAATATGTTCTATTCATGCTATAGATACAATGGACTTATATCTTGGTAGTTATTTTAAAGATAAAACTCAGCATGAAGTTTATGAAAATTACTACCTTTACTTATATAATATTGTTAAGAATTATAAGGATTACTCTATTTTAGGTCACTTAGATTTAATTAAAAGATATGCACCTTATGATACTATTTTAGAGGATAGATTGTTTTCTGATATAATTGAGGAAACGCTTAAACAAGCTATTTATGATGGTAAAGGTATTGAGATAAATACTTCTTGCTACAGATATAACCTTCCAGACTTAACTCCATCTAGATATATACTTCAGATGTATAAAGACTTGGGAGGAGAAATCATAACTACAGGTTCAGATTCACATCATGTAAGTCAGATTGCCTGTGAATTCGATTACATATATTCATTACTAAAAAGCATGGGCTTTAAATATGTATCTAAATTTAATAAATTGAAACCAGAATTTATAAAATTATAAATTTTTACACCTCCTTGTGAATATATTTAAAAGATAAGGAGGTGATTTTTTTGAAAGTACCTTATTTAGTACTATCAACAGTTATTCTATTTATATCTAATTTTATTGTAAGGATATTTGGTTTTTTATATAAAATATTCTTATCAAGGGCTTTGGGCGAAACAGGTCTAGGTATTTACCATATGATTTTCAACTTTTTAATGATTTGCTTAGCTGTTACAACGACAGGTATACCTACTGCACTTAGTTGTTTAGTCGCAAAGAGAAAAGCTTTAAACGATAGACACAATACCAATGCTTTATTTATATCAACTTTATATATATCATTTTTCGTAGCACTAGCTATATCTATAGTTGCATCCTTTAATAGCTCTTTTTTATCACTTAAGTTTTTAAAAGATGCTAAATTAAACCTATTTATACTAGCAGTTTGTCCTGCTATAGTTATAATAACTCTTTCAAACGTACTAAGAGGATATTATTATGGTATAAAGAATGTAAAAATCCCTGCTATTGGACAAATTATTGAACAAATTGGTAAGATTTTATTTGTTTTTTTACTTGTTATGTACATAAATAATAAATCTATGAATTGTTATATTGCCCTATTAGGTATATCTATTGGTGAATTGAGTAATATTATATTCATGCTTATTTGCTTATGGAGAGATTCATCATTTGACAATAGGTATATTATAAGTATTAAAGATTTTTATAGTTCTTCAATGGAAACATTGAAAATGTCCATTCCTATAACTTGTAATAGAATGTCAAACATACTTTTACAGTCTATTAGCTCTATGATGATACCATCAAGATTAGCATTATCAGGAATGACTTATCAGCAATCACTAAGCATGTATGGTGTCGTCAGTGGAATGGTAATGCCTTTTATATTTTTACCTTTTACTGTTGGTTCAGCACTTATTGTAAACTTGATACCTACTATATCACAAGAAATGGCACTAAGAAAGCGTAAGAGTGTATTAAAAAAAATCAAATATTCCGTGCTTCTAACTTTATTTGTAGGTATACTATCATCAATATTTTTTTATTTCTTTGGTAAAGATTTATGTGTACTAGTATTTAAGAATAAACTTGCTGGAGAATATTTAAAAGCTATGTTTTTAGTTCCATTATTTATGTCATTAAATCAAACTCTATCTGGCATTTTACATTCAATAAGAAAAGAGTTAGCTTCAAGTATAAATACTATTATTGGTATGTTAATTCAACTTGTAGCTCTATATGTATTTCTTCCTATACCAGGGCTTAATATTTACGCATACATATATACAATGACAATAGTATCAATATTTACTTGTCTATTACATACTATAGTACTTTTTAAATCACTAAAATCTATACGCTAGTTATAAAAAACGTGAAGGCTACCAAAGTAAATAATTTACATTGGTAGCCTTCCTTAGATGATTTTTATTTATAATTTAAACTGTCTATATATCTACCTATCTATCTGTGGCAACTAGGCTTTCCACTTCCATGATTAGGTCCACATTGCGAAAAATCACATACTTTAGAGAAAGTATCAACAAGTCTTGGTTCGATTGGATTTGGTGATGCTAAAACTACTATTTGTTCACTTATTAATGTGCTAACTGTTTCTTGTAAGCAAAGTACTAAATCTATATCATTTGGTATTATTAATTCATAGAAAGGTTCACAACATTCGTTACATTCTAATTTTAATATAGATTTTCCTATACAATCTACAGTTAAGTTAGTTTGATATTCTTGTCTTAGAGTAACAGCTCTTCCGTCAGCTGGTAAGCATATTGGTGCTGAAAGTGTGTTAAAAGTAAATTCTACATAATCAACTCTTCTCTTACATCCACCTCCTGCTCTGACTGCTGGGAAAGCTAATGCAACGAATTCTGTACATCCACATCTACCTCTTAGCTCTAGTACTAAATTACGAACTGCTACAGTTAATCCTCTTTGTTTATAAGCTACTGATTTTCCTTTTCCTTGTCTACAACATTCAGCGTTTCTTTCGCCACATACTGCAAATTCAAAAGTTGTTTCACAATTTCTTCCTACTATATCTCCTAATGGGTCTAAATCGAAATCTTCTAAAGTTGTCATTCCAGTGTCTATAACTATTCCATCATTACTTAAGCATATTTTTTCTATAGTTACACTTGCTTGACCTGCACTTGGAACTGAACCAAATACTTCTACTACTTCTGTTTCAAAAGTTAATGGTTCTCCATTTGGTCCAGTTGCATCTGTAAATGTTTGGAATTGCATAGTATCAAATATTCTATTAGCCTCTATTGCAAATGGCACTGCATTTGATACTGAGAAGTTTCTTGGTGATATAGCATTGCAGCAATTTGGTCCACATTTGTTTTCAAAACATTCATCTGAATCCATTTGACATGGTTCACAATCACATTTACAATTGTCATGGCATCCACAATTGTCATCACATGGATTAGGTTTGCATGGATTGCATGGGTTAGGTTTGCATGGATTGCATGGATTAGGTTTGCAATCATCATGACATTCACACTTATTATCATTATTACATCCATTATTATGATGATGTGATTTTTTAAATCCTCTCATATCTTCTGAATTCATTTCCTCTGTATACACTTCTTCCTCACTAATTGTAGGCATTGGCTGATTTATCATTCTTCTTTTATTTTTTTTATAATCTTGCATTTTTCATTGCCCTCCCTGTAAGCTATTCTAATTAAGTCTTCGGCTTTTTGAAGCCTAATTAATACTATGCTCTTATAAACTTAATTGTTACTTGGCTTTTTAAATTTATCAATAATTAGATATATTTAGTAGAAAAATGCACTTTAATAAAAAAAGTACTACTATTTGAAATAGTAGCACTTTTTTTGTCCCGAAACACCGGTGGCTAAGTAAATTCACACCCTAGGCACTCCCAGGTGGGTGACTTGCCAGTAACTTTTAACGTCCAAACTAAACAGGCATGTTATAATTTACTAGACACGGTCTCCCGTATTTCATTTGTAGGTTGAATTTAAAAAAGCCTTATCGTATGTTTCAGGATTTCATATTATTATTATATAATAAATTTCGAATTTTTTAAAGTGGTTTTATATAGTAATTAAGATAAACTTATTCTAGTATTACTTTTTCTTCCTTTTCTCTTTATGTAGTTAATTAAATTATCTCTTTCTCTTAGTTCTATTTTTAGTATTTTTTTCATTATAATTACGCTCAGATTTTTGCTCATTTACATTGTATAGTTCTTCATCATACACTAAATCTTCATCATTTTCGACATCATCGTATATTTCTTCTTCTTCAATTAATTCTTCTTCTTCATATGTCTCACTTTCGTCTATTAGCTCTTCATCAGAGTTTGATTCTTCGTCCTCATAATCCAAGTCTTCTTCATCATAATCTAATTCTTCACTATTATCTTCTTCCTCATCATTACTATCATCACCTCTTAAAAGACTTCCTAGCAATTTAAGGTTATTCATACTACCTAGATTATTTATATTTGCTAAAGAACTTAGACTAAATCCACCTTCCCCAAAGTCATCTGGCAAAAATAATTCTGCAAATAAATCTATTTTCTTTTTCATTCCTATAGCTTTTTCAACTGAATTTTTTCTCTTTTCAGGGAATACATCTATAATTTCTTTTATCATCATATTCTTTTTATCATCACTATCCATTTTTCTGAAAAAATCTGTCTCATCTTCTGTATCTACTAAATCTATATTATTTAATTTTTTTATGCCTCTAACTAAGTCTAAAACACTTTCTATTTTTATTAGTATTTTTCTTTCGTCTCTTGACATATATTTTTTAGTTCTTGTTATTATTTCCATTCCCATTTCTAAATCTTCTTCACTTAAATCCATAAGCCTCAAACCTCTTTTTATATCATTTGCATCAAACCTTAAATTTCCATGTGTAGACTGTGATGGTTTCTCATTTGCATTTTTTTTGTTTTTTCTAACTCTATTATTTCCTTTTGATTTATTTTTATCATCAAATATAGAGATATTACCATTACTCAATGCAATCACTCCAATCAAAAATAGTAAATTATTCAAGACAATTCCCCCTTATATTATATAATTGCCCTATATTAAAGTATGTTTTTCATATTTTAATGTTCCATTTTTAAAGCTCAGTGCATATATATTATCTATAAGAATTTTTATTTATATTATATATCACTCACAATTCACCACTTCAATATTATTTCTATATATAAATAGTATGAATATAATTCAATATATATTTATAGAAAGGGGTTTTTTTATGAAAAAATTAGATACAGAGTCATTGGAAAAAATGGCTAAACAAAAAAATATTGATAAGGATAAAATAGAAAAGATTGCTGATAATTACAAAGGAAAATCAGAGAGTGAACTTATGGAGGAACTTATAAAAATAGGTAAAAACTTAGATGGAAGAGATGAAGTAGTATCAAAATTCAAAGCATTTTTAGATGAGAATCAACGCAAAAAATTAGATAATATAATGGAAAAAATTTCAGATGCAGAGACTCAAAGAGATACTAAGTCAATTAAAACTAAGAAAACTAAACCTACTAAAGGTAAACCAAGTTCACCTGCACCAAAAAATACTCCAAATGGTCAACAAAAAAAATCTAAAGGTTTATTTAAGAAAACTAAGAAATCCAATCCTCATGAATAAAAAATAAACCAATTAGATAACCAAAAAAATTATTTTTTACTAAATATTTATTAAACTTAATATTATTGGCATAAAAATCAGGTAGTGCTTTAAGCACTACCTGATTTATTTTAATGGTTTTATTTTTTTCTTTCTATAGCACTTTCTCTATCAACAATTCTATAAGGTAATTCTATTTTCTTATTTTCAATTATTTCTTTGTTAATTAACTTTATAACCATTCTTATTGCTACTGCTCCCATATCATATAAAGGTTGATATACTGTAGTAAGTTTAGGTCTATACATTTTAGCTATCTTAACATCATTAAATCCTGCAACTGATATATCTTCTGGAACCTTATATCCAGCATCACAGATAGCATTTATAGCACCTATAGCAGCCTCATCACCTGTTACAAAAGCTGCGTGAGGTATTATTCCATCTTCTAACAATTCTTTCATGCTATTGTATCCACTTTCATAATCAGTTCCACCATATTTAATTAAACTCTTGTCCAATTTTATGTTGTTATTTGAAAGTGCTTTCTCATAACCTGAAAGTCTCTCCATCTCTAAAACAGTATCATCTTTACTTGTCATTATAAAAGCTATCTTTTCATGACCTTTCTTTATAAGATGTTCTGTCATGTCAAAAGTAGCCTCTTTATTACTAGTACTCACTGTATATATATCATAATCTCTAGCAGTTTTACTTATATATGTTGCTGGTATACCACAATTTTGTATATAGTTGATGTGCTCTTGTTCAACTACCCATGAAATCATAACTATACCTTCCACTTGTTTTGCTCTCAATAGATTTATACTCTTAAGTTCTTGTTCTTTATCAGAGTATGTATTAGCTAAAAGAATATCATAATCATACATTTTAGCAACTTCCTCTATCCCATTTAATACCTCATTAACAAAAGAATCTGAAACTTCTGGAACTATTACCCCTATTAATTGACTCTTCTTAGTTACTAAGCTTCTCGCAAGTGGATTTGGTATATATCCAGTTTCTTTTATAACTTCCAAAACTTTTTGTTTGACTTCGTCAGTCACAGGTTTTGAATCATTTATAACTCTAGATACTGTAGATATTGACACACCTGCTTGTTTAGCAACATCTTTTATCGTTATATTACCTTTCATCTTCATCCTCCTTATTTTACTAAATTTATCTAAAACTGAACCAAATTTGTGAAGGTTCCTATTTTAACTATATTTATATAAGTTTTTATTTTACCATAAAAGCAAGTACATTTAAATACATTATATTTTATATTATACCCTATATTCAACAAATTTAATAATATTCATTATTAATTTAAATCATATTAAAAAATAAAATAAAAAAATGCTGGTATAAAATACCAGCATTTTTCCACTTTAATGATATTAGTATTAGCAACCGCAGCCACAGCCTCCATCACCATCAAAGAATCCACCACATGAACAAGTTATTAATAATAGTATTAAGAAAGGTATCCATGACATTATATCGATGTCTCTCCAACAATCTTCAAAAGCTAAGAATAGGAAGAATAGTACTATTATCCACCATCCTCCTCCACCAAAACATCCTTCTTCTCCAAAAAATCTATCTAACATAACAAAGCCCTCCTTTTTTTAGTAACTACTATCTTTACTCTAAGCATCCACCACAGCAGCAAAGTATTAATAAAACTATTAGGAATGGTATCCATGCCATTATGTCAAATTCTGCCCAGCTCTCTCCAAAAGCTAAGAATAGGAAGAATAGTACTATTATCCACCATCCTCCTCCACCAAAACATCCTTCTTCTCCAAAGAATCTATCTAACATTCCACGTTACCTCCTGTTGATATTTTGTTGAGCTTTTCGCTCCTAACATATACTATGCATTTGGTTTCCATTTTGCTAATGTATTTTTATTTTTTTTTTAATTTTTTCTTATTCTAAAAAATAAGTCTTGTACATTCGTACAGGCTATATGTATGGTAAACTATCACTTTAAAGAGTATTTTATTTATAATGAAATATTAAACTTATAATCTAAACTAAAAAAGGCAAAACCATAACTTGTATAAGTTACTGGCTTTGCCTATTTAATAATCAATATTTTTTAGCAACAACAACCATCATCGAAGTTAAATAACAACAATACTATTAGTATAACCCATATCCATATATTGTCATCGCATAATAAGTCTTCTAAAATGTCTGTACATAATAATAAGAATACTACAACTATTATTATCAACATTTTATTACCAAAAAATCCTTCGCATCCTCCAAAGAAACGTTCCATATTGTCTTCTAATTTTGTCATAACTAATCCTCCTTGAATCATTAAGAGACTAAGTTCTGTCTCTTTAATTAAATATATGTAGTAATAGACAGATAAGTTACTTCTAAAAAGTTTTTATTGATTAGTTTATTAATTTCTTTTTCGCCAAGTTTATTGTATCTATCAACTTCATCTAGATAATCTTTTTTTTCCTCTGATATAGTATAAATTAAACTTTCTATTGATTTTACTTTGTATTCTTTATATCTTTCTATCAAGAATGATGTTTTTGAACTTTCTATTCCTTTCTTCACATGCATTAATCTTGATATGTAATCTTCTTTTTCATTAGATACATAACTCTCTTTTTCTGCTACATCTTCAAGGATTAAATTAGTCTCCATTACATAGTCCTCTATACGTTGCATATCTAAAGTTATTGAATTATAATAAAAATTTACTGCTATAAGTAAAAACATTCCTACTGATGCTAGTAATAGTCCTACATATTTCATAGCATTTCCTCCTAAGTTATATTTGTTATCAATAAAGTTTATTCATCAAATAATACTTTATTACTACCTTTATAAAATTTTATTATTTTTTATGGATTCCATATTGAAAAATTATCAATATTATATTAAACTAACATTAAAATTAATTAAAACTGCTTTAGGAGGCTTAAAATGTTTGAAAAAATAAAAGAAATAATAGCAGAACAATTAGGGGTAGACAATTTAGATGAGATAACTATGGAAGCGTCTTTAATGGATGACTTAGAAGCTGATTCGCTAGATGCTGTTGAAATTATAATGGCCCTTGAAGACGAATTTGGAATAGAAATACCAGACGAAGAAGCTGAGAATTTTAAATGTATTGGTGATATATGTAAATATATCGAAGAAAACAAATAATATTGTTTTGTCTACAAATATAAATAGTCTGTGTAAACTTCTATATAATAACTTATATCGAAGTTTACACAGACTATATTACATTTATTTACAATTATAGAAAATCTACACTTTATATATAAGTATATAAATTACTCAAATCAAAATTACTTTTCTTCATAAAAAGTTACATTCTTTATTACTATATCTATAGTTCCATCTTGATTTTGTTTTACAGTATATTTCATTGGGTCTTCAAAATCAGTTAGATTTCCTTTTATATCAAACCCATTATCTGTTTTTATACTTCTTTTTTTCAGCTTTTTCTCAACCCATTTTTTATCTATACTAAAACTTTCGTCAAGACCTTTTTCCCCCATATGTTCCTTGAAGCTATCCTTTAACTCATTATCTTTAATTGAATTATCAACAAAGTCATTTATATCAACCTCATGTTTTTCCTTTAATGTATAATTTAATATACTTCTTACATCTTCTGCTTGTTTTATATCATTGCTAAGGGCATTTGTTATCCAGTTTTCAGCTGTATTTTTAAATACTTTTGTCTTATACTTATCATCATCAATTTTTTTAGCATTTAAAAATTCTGTCACAAACTTTGATTCTGACCCTTCCTTTTCTGCATCTTTATCTAAGAGTCTTAAATGAAACTCATCATTTATTCCACTTAAACTAATTAAAGCTCCTTGTTTTTGTCTTAGAGTCTCTGGAATACCAATTTCATTTGAAACCATTTGAATGTTAAATTTATCATCTACAAATTCAATTGAATGAGTATATAACTTTTTATAATCTAATTTTAATATAGCAACACTTTTTTCATCTTTAATAGTATATAAACAAATTGCCAAATCACAAGATTCTAGTGCCGCATTGATTTTCATAACATCAAACAAGTAAGATGCAATCTCTTTAGAATTTTTTAAAAAAGAACTCTCATCATATATTATTTGTTCACAACAGTTCTTAATTAAATTATCATTATAATCTTTAAAAACACCTTTTCTTAAATCTTCATCCTTTGCAATTCTTTTTATAGCTTTTTGAAAAAATCCATCTACTTCTTGATTAACTTTTCCTTCAAAGTCATTTAATATTGGAACATCACTATTTTTATCCAAAACATGTATTATAAATTTATGTATTATCATATATATCACCCCATTATCTTAATTTCGATATTAACTCTGTCATATCCTTTGGTATATTTGCTTTAAATTTCAATTTTTCTTTTGTTCTTGGTTGCTCAAACTCCAACTCATAAGCATGAAGTGCTTGCCTATCTATGAGGTTTTCATCTACATAACCATATAACTCATCACCTATTATCCCATGCCCTATATGAGCCATATGGACCCTTATTTGATGTGTTCTACCAGTCTCTAAACTTACTTCTAGTACAGTAGCATTTTTTAATCTTTCTATAACTTTATAATGAGTAATAGATACCTGTCCTCTTTCATCTATTATCCTCTTTATTGAATCCTCTGCCTGTCTATAAATTGGCTCATTTATAGTTCCTTCATCTTCTTCTATAATGCCATCAACTACTGTTATATACGTTTTTTTAACCTTATTTTCACTCATTGCTATAGACAAAGTGTGATGTGCATAAGCATTTTTCGCTACTATGACAAGTCCTGATGTATTCATATCTAACCTATTTACAAATCGTATTTTTACATTTTCTTTCTGATTATCTATATAGTAACTAATACCATTTGCTATTGTTTTATCATAGTGGCTCTTGGTTGGATGAACTACCATAAATGGAGGTTTATTTACCATGATTATATCAAAATCATCATATATTATTTGTAAATTTAAATCTTGAGGTTCAAATTTTGCTTTTTCTTCTTCTATTTTTACCTCTATCAAATCACCACAATATACTTTTATACTTGGTTTTTTATACACACCATTTACTAAAACACTCTTTTCTCTTTTCATTTTTGATAATGACCTAACCGAGAAATTTAGTTTGTCTAATAAAACTTCTTTCAAAGTCATTTCTTCTTCATTTGTATACGATATTATATTATATCTTTGATTTTCTTTTTTAAACAAGCCTTTACCTACTTTCTTTTATATCTTCAAAACCATGATATTATATATTTTACACTATTTTTGTTTAATAGATAATAATTATTTTTAACTATAAAAACCTGTAAGAATAACAAATAGTTACTCTTACAGGTTACATTTATAGTTAAGTATTTAATTTTTTAAAATTATAATCTAGAACTATCTTTTAACTATTAGAGTAGTTCCCATTCCACCACCTATACAAAGTGTAGCTAAACCAGTTTTAGCATCTCTTCTCTTCATTTCATATAGAAGTGTAGTAAGTATTCTTGCTCCTGAACAACCTATTGGATGTCCTATAGCTATTGCTCCACCATTAACATTAACTTTAGCCATATCTATATTTAAATCTTTTACTACAGCTATAGATTGAGCAGCAAATGCCTCATTAGCTTCAACTAAATCTATATCTTCTATAGTCATATTAGCAGCTTCTAAAGCTTTTTTAGTTGCTGGAACTGGTCCATATCCCATTATCTTAGGGTCAACACCAGCTGTTCCATAAGAAACTATAGTCGCAAGAGGCTCTATTCCTAATTCTTCAGCTTTCTCCTTAGCCATTACTACTAACATAGCAGCACCATCATTGATTCCTGATGCATTACCAGCAGTAACTGTTCCATCTTTCTTAAATGCTGGTCTTAATTTAGCAAGTTTTTCTATTGTAGTACCAGCTTTTATATATTCATCTTTATCTACTATAGTATCGCCTTTTCTACCTTTTATAACAACTGGAACTATTTCTTCGTCAAATTTTCCTTCGACTTGAGCTTTTTCAGCTTTATTTTGACTTGCAAGAGCTAGTTCATCTTGTTCTTCTCTAGTTATATTCCATTGTTCTGCTATATTTTCAGCAGTAATACCCATATGGTAGTTATTGAATATGTCTGATAATCCATCTTTTATCATTGAATCAACAAAAGCAGCATCACCCATTCTTGCACCATATCTAGCACTTGGTACTAAATAAGGAGACATACTCATGTTTTCAGCTCCACCAACTAGCATTATATCAGCGTCACCTAATGCTATAAGTTGAGATGCCATTGAAACAGATCTTAATCCAGAACCACAAACTATATTTATAGTCATAGCTGGTTTTTCTACTGGTATTCCTGCACCTAATGCTATTTGTCTTGCTACGTTTTGTCCAAGACCAGCTGTAAGTACTCCTCCTAAAAGTGATTCATCTATCATATCTGGAGTTATATTAGCTCTTTTTATAGCTTCTTTAGCAGCTGTTATTCCTAAATCTACTGCTGAAACTGATTTAAATGCTCCTCCAAAACTTCCTACTGCTGTTCTAGCTGCACTGGCAATTACTACTTCTCTCATATTCATTACCCCCATTAAATTAGATTTTTATCAGATTTTCAAAATTGTTTCTTAAACAATACTATTTAAATTTCTAAATTCTTATTTATTGTAATCATAGAATCCTATCTTAGTTTTTCTTCCTAATTGATTAGCTCTAACCATTTTAGCTAAAAGTGGATGAGGTCTATACTTAGTATCTCCAAATTCAGTATATAGAACGTTCATTATAGCTAAAACAACATCTAATCCTATTAAATCACCTAATGCTAATGGTCCCATTGGATGATTTGCTCCTAATTTCATAGCTTCATCTATTTCTTCTTTACTTGCAACACCATCTGCATATATACCAACAGCTTCATTTATCATAGGTATAAGTATTCTGTTTACTACAAATCCAGGAGATTCAGATACATCTACTGGAACTTTATTGATACTCTTAGATAATTCAAATACTGTATCAAAAGTAACTTTTGATGTTAACTGACCGCTTATAACTTCAACTAATTTCATCATAGGAACTGGATTGAAGAAATGCATTCCTATAACTTTATCTGCTCTAGTAGTAGAAGAAGCTATTTCTGTTATAGATAAAGATGAAGTATTTGTTGCTAAAATAGTGTCTTCTTTGCATAATCCATCTAATAATTTGAAAACATCTTTTTTTATGTTCATATCTTCTGCAGATGCTTCTATTATTAAATCCATATCTTTTAAGTCTTCATAGTTAGTAGTTGAACTAACATGACTTAATATTTCTGCTTTTGTAGCTTCATCCATTTTTCCTTTAGTAACTAACTTAGTTAAATTTTTATCTAATAAGCCTAAACATTTATCTATAGCACCTTGAGTTCTACTCTTTAAACATACATCATGACCACAACTTGCAAAAGTTTGTACAATACCACTTCCCATAGTTCCACTACCTATTACAGCTAATTTCATAGTTATAACCTCCTGTTATTTTAGTATTTATATTCTGTTAACTAGATTAAAATACTGATTTAATCTAGTTAACAGCAAATATATTTTTAATTAGATTTTTTACCCTTTTATAAAGTTAGCTTCTCTTTTTTCAACAAAAGCTGACATTCCTTCTTTTTGGTCCTTAGTTGAGAAACAAAGACCAAATAAATTAGATTCTATATCTATTCCAGTATTTATATCAGTTTGAGCACCAAGTTGTATTGCTTCTTTAGAGTATCTAACTGCAAGCTGAGCATTTTTAGCTATTACCTTAGCTAATTTTTCAACTTCTTCCATTAAAACTTCTGGCTCAACAACTCTATTTACTAGCCCTATTTTTTCAGCTTCATCAGCTTTTATAACTTGACCTGTAAAGATTAATTCCTTTGCTTTTGCCATTCCAACCAGTCTTGTAAGTCTTTGAGTTCCTCCATATCCTGGAGTTATTCCAAGAGTTACCTCTGGTTGACCAAATTTAGCTTTAGCAGATGCAATTCTTATATCACATGCCATCGCAAGTTCGCATCCTCCACCTAAAGCAAATCCGTTTACAGCAGCTATTACTACTTTTTTGCTATTTTCTATTTCTCCACAAGCTTTTGCTCCTAGGCTACTAAAATCTTTAGCAGCTACAGCATCTAAGTCTTTCATATATGCAATATCTGCTCCAGCTACAAATGCTTTTCCTTCCCCTGTCAATATTACAACATCAATAGTTTCATCATTATTAATATCCATGAATATTTCATAAAGTTCTTCTAAAGTTTTTGAATTTATTGCATTAAGGGCTTTAGGTCTATTCATTTTCACTGTGCATATATTTCCATCTACTTCAACAGCTACATTCTCATAAACTTTAACATCACTTGTACTCATAATACCCTCCCCAAGAAATTAGTTAGCTAAAACTTCACCTTTTTCTTTTGCAACACTTAATTGGCTAATAAGTTCTGGAAGTACTTTATGAACATCTCCAACTATACCAACATCAGCATATTTAAATATTGGAGCTTCTGGGTTTTTGTTTATAGCAACTATAAACTCAGCATCTTCCATACCAGCTATATGTTGTATTGCTCCAGATATACCACAAGCTATATAAAGGTCTGGTCTTACAGTTTTACCAGTTTGACCAACTTGTCTTGCTTTGTCTAACCATCCTGCATCTATAGTTGCACGAGAACCAGAAACTTCTCCACCTATGATTTCAGCTAATTCATAAAGTATGTCTAAGTTTTCTTTTCCGCCCATTCCACGTCCAGCAGAAACTAATATCTTAGCATCTTCTATTTTAACTTGTTTTTTAGCTTCTTTTATTACTTCTACAACTTGAACTAATTTATCAGCATCAGTAAAATCTACTTTGAAACGATTAATTACAGCTTCTTTAGTTTCATCAATTTCATTTTTCTTCATAACTCCTGGTCTAACTGTAGACATTTGAGGTCTGAAATCTTTACAAACTATTGTTGCCATTATATTTCCACCAAAGGCAGGTCTTGTCATTAATAATAATTTTGTATCCTCAGCTACTGCAAGTCCTGTACAGTCAGCAGTAAGTCCTGTATGTACTCTAGCAGATACTCTAGGAGCTAAATCTCTACCTATTGAAGTTGCTCCAAATAATACAACTATTGGGTCAGCTACTTTTATTGCTTCATAAGCTGCTTTTGTATATGGTTCAGTTGTATATACTGCTAAAGCTTCATCATCAACTACTATTACTTCATCTGCTCCATAATGTGCTAATGTATCTATTAAACCTTCTACCTTACTTCCTAAAAGTAATGCAGAAACTTTTGTATCATAATCTTTTGCTATTTCTGTAGCCTTTCCTAGCAATTCTAAAGAAACGGTTTGAATTACATTTTCTCTTTGTTCTATTACTACTAAAACGTTACCCATTCTTTATCCCCCCTTAAATTATATGATATACTTCTCTTTTAATTTATCTATTACAATTCCAGCTGATGTTTTTGCATCTTCATTGTATATTGTACCAGCTGGTTTAACTGATTTTGTAAATGATTTAAATACACTAGTTGGAGAACCTTTAAGACCTAAATTAGTAGGGTCAACTTCTATATCTTTTACAGTCCAAGTTTCTACTACATCATTTTCAAATGCATCGTATATTCTTCCAACCTTCATGTATCTTGGTGTGTTCATATCTTTAAGAGTTGTTATAAGGCATGGCATTTTAACTTTTAAGTCATGACAACAATCTTCAAATTGTCTTTTTACTAATACATATTCACCTTCAGTTTTTATTTCTTCAGCATATGTTATTGATGGAAGTTTTAAATGTTCAGCTATTTGAGGACCAACTTGTGCAGTATCTCCATCTATAGCCTGTCTTCCAGCTATTATAATATCAAAATCTATATTTTTTAATGCTCCTGCTAATGCTGATGAAGTCGCCCAAGTATCAGCACCTGCAAATGCTCTATCTGTTAATAATATTCCTCTATCTGCACCCATTGCTAAAGCTTCTTTTAAAGCCATATCTGCTTGAGGAGGTCCCATTGTTATAACAGTTACATTAGCACCCATTTCTTCTTTTAATCTTATAGCTTCCTCTAGACCTGCTTTATCATCAGGGTTTATTATACTTGGTACTCCATCTCTAATTAAAGTACCTGTATTAGGATCTAGTTTAACTTCTGTTGTATCTGGAACTTGTTTTATACAAACGACTATATTCATAAATCCTTCCTCCATATCTATTTTAATATCGACCTATTGTGTATATTTTAATATTTATCTATTTTAATAATTTTCCTGAAATAACCATTCTTTGAACTTCACTAGTTCCTTCATATATTTCAGTTATCTTAGCATCTCTCATCATTCTTTCTACTGGATAGTCACGAGTGTATCCATATCCACCATGAAGTTGTACAGCTTTTGTAGTAACTTCCATAGCTGTTTCAGCTGCAAATAGTTTTGCCATTGCTGCTTCTACTCCATAAGGTTTTCCTTCATCTTTGTTTATAGCTGCTTGATATACAAGATGTCTAGCCGCTTGTATTTTAACTTCCATATCAGCTAATTGGAATTGTGTATTTTGGAATTTTGATAATGGTCTACCAAATTGTACTCTTTCTTTTACATATTTAACTGTTTCATCAAGAGCACCTTGTGCTAAACCTAAAGCTTGTGCTGCTATACCAATTCTACCACCATCAAGAGTAGACATTGCTATCTTAAATCCTTGTCCTTCTTTTCCAAGTAAATTTTCTTTAGGTATTCTACAGTCTTCAAATATTAATTCACTAGTAGCTGAACCTCTTATACCCATTTTCTTTTCTTTAACCCCAAAGCTAAATCCAGGAGTTCCTTTTTCAACTATAAATGCTGATATTCCTCTGTTACCTTTAGATTTATCAGTCATAGCCATTACTACATATATATCACCAGCTATTGCATTTGTTATAAATATTTTTGAGCCATTAAGTATGTATTCATCACCATCTAAAATAGCAGTTGTTTGTTGCCCAGACGCATCTGTTCCAGCATTAGGTTCAGTAAGACCAAATGCACCTAATTTTTCTCCACTTGCCAATGGTTTTAAGAATTTTTGTTTTTGTTCTTCATTACCATATTGATATATAGGCCAAGAACCAAGAGATGTATGAGCTGATAAGATAACTCCTGTAGTACCACAAACTCTAGACAATTCTTCAACTGCCATTATATACCCTACAGTATCTCCACCTTCTCCACCATACTCTTTTGGATATGGTATACCTAACATTCCTGCTTTTGCCATTTTTTCCACTGTTTCGTATGGAAATCTTTCTTCTTCATCAAGTTCTGTTGCTAAAGGTTTAACTTCATTTTCAGCGAAGCTTACATATAACTCTTTAAGCATCTGATATTTTTTAGAATTTAAATCCATAATAGCCTCCTCAGTATTTTATAAATATTTTATTTTCATTTATTAATTAAAATCTCGGCAGCATCTATAATAAAGTATTTGAATATACGTCGAGAAATTTATAACCTTAATTAAAGTCAGCTCTATATTTATATGCAATTATACTAACCAATTATGACATTAATTTAATTATAAATTGTTAATTTAAAATCAACTATACTTAAAAAAAATCTCGCTTTTTGGAATTTTGTGAAATTTCAAGCTAAAATAAGACTTCTCTCACAATGGTCATAGATAAAATAATTTGTTTATAATATTTACTTTTAGGGTATTTCAATAGTAAAGACTACATATGCTACTATTTTCAACCTAATATAAAAGAATTTTATCATATCAAAATTATTTTAATAGAGCTAAATAATCATGTTTTTCTGTGATTATTTTGTTTTTTAAATATCTTACATTTATAATAGTATCACTCAAAGGATAATTTTTCAATAATTTCTAATTATTTTTTTAACAATATTTACTACATTTTTTCCATTTTTTTGTCATTTTTTTTTAATTTAGAAGAAAAATCAGAATTTTTTAACTTTTTTTTGGATTATTAGTTTAAATTAGATTTTTCTCTTAGATTTATAAATATTTCATCAAAAAAACTATCCCTGTATAAATTGTATACAGGGATAGTTTTTTATAAACATCCACTATTGTTTACTATATTTTTTACCAATTCTTACAAACATCTACCCATTTTTCACAATTAGAGAACTTCTCCATTTCACCACAAGTAAGTTCTATTGCAGAATTACTACTTCCACATGCAGGAAACACTGTATCAAATCTTTTCATTGAATCATCTAAATACACTTTTAAAGGATTCTTTAAACCAAATGGACAAACGCCACCAATAGCATGTCCAGTAAATTCTAGCACTTCTTCTGGTGTTAACATCTTTGCTTTACAACTAAATTCAGCCTTATATTTCTTATTATCAATCTTAGCATCTCCAGCTGTTACAATTAAAATTGCATCATCACCTATCTTAAATGAAAGTGTCTTAGCTATCCTTGCTGGAATAACCCCTGCTGCTTCAGCTGCAAGCTCTACAGTAGCACTAGATTGTTCAAACTCCAATATACTTTCTTCTCTTCCAAACCCTTTGAAATACTCTCTTACGTTACTTATTGACATCAAATATCCCTCCTAATCTGAATGTTTATAAACCTCATATTATTCTTAATTATATATATGATTGGTTAATTTTTCAATTTTTAAAAATCATTCCATGATAGTAGCATTCCATACATCATTATTTTTGCCAACTACTAGATATAAACCTTCTGCCATTGGAATATCGACAATATATTCTCCCTTATATTCGACACTCATGCCAGACTGATTAAAGTATCTATAATCAAAACTTAGCCCTTTTGGAATTATAAAATCAACATAACCTTGATTATTTGGTTTTATTCCATATTTTAGAGTTTTTTCAGTTACAGAATTTTTTTCATTAGATAAATCTATATTTACATATGAAGAACATTTATTTGTTCCTTTTTTATTTTCTACACAGTTTTCAAACTTCATTTTAGCACTTCTTATCCTATAACTATATCTACTATTATTACTTATTTTAAATCTTACAATAGTACCAATATCTCTACTTCTTCTGCTATCAAAATCAAAACCAATTTCCTCTAAATGATTTATTTCATAATCTTTGACACTTACCATATCTCTATATACTAATTTATTTATAGCTATGAATAGTGTAAAAATCCCAAAAATAAAAAATGAAACCTTTATAAACTTATTCATTTCTAGTCTCCTTATATTTTGTGCTATTGTGTTATAAGATTAATTTAAATTTTAATAATTAAACTTATTCTTTTTTGAAATCTTAATAGAAAAATACATCGATATTATAAAAATTATTATTGTTAAAAATGTAATACTATACAGATTTATGTATTTAGTATTAACCATATCAGTTACATAATTTGAAAGATACACTCCTCCAATTTTACTATAGTTAAAATGCTTTACTTGATATACAGCCATGCTAATCGTCTTTAAAAGACCCCCATATATAAAGTAGATTAAAATACTCATTATTAGACCACAAACCTTCATTTTGCCATACCCAAACTTAAAAATTAAAGGAAGTAAAATTGCTAAAATTGCTAAAAATATATTTATAGAGAAAAATACATCATTTAAAACCATATTTCTGAAAAATACTAGTGATGTCAATTTACTTACTAAAGACACAAATATTGTCACAGAAATTATTAAACCCACACCTAATAAATATTTTGAGTATACTATATCTTCTATGCTAACTGGCATACTTCTTATAAAAATTCTTGAATCATTTTCATAATCACACTCAAATGTGTTTATAAACATTAGATAACTCACAACAACACTTACTGTATAATATGAAATTGAATTAAGGAAAAAATAAAAAACAAAAAATAATAATATGTACTTTAAATTTCGTATACCATCTGAACTAATTCCTATTATTAAATCTTTCCTTATTAAATTAAACATTATTTCACCTCATTTACATAATAATACATTAGTTCTTCTATAGTAGGATTTTTGACCTTATGCTTATCAATTTCTACCAACAAACTCTTTATTTTTAAACTGTCCCCAACTTTAACAAGTGCCTCATTATAATATTTATACTCTTTTACACCAACTATATTTTCTTTAATTGCTTCTAATTCAGCTTTATTTGCTCTAATTATTTTATATTCCTGCTCTATTAAATCTTTCTTAACTGTAAAAATCTGATTTCCTTTATTTATGAAAACAAGATAATCAGCAACTTTAATTAAATTATCAGTATTGTGAGTAGAAATTATTACACTACTATTCCCATTTTTTACAAAATCCTTTAAATACTGCATTATTTCAGACCTTACAATTGGGTCTATTCCAGCAGTTGGTTCATCCAAAATCAATAATTTAGCATTATGACTAAGTGCATTTGACAACATAAGTTTCTCAGATTGACCTTTAGATAAATTCTTAATATGCATATTTTCTTCTATCTCAAACTTTTTAAGATATTCATCAAATCTTTCTCTATCAAAATCACTATAAAACAATGATACTATTCTTCTAAATTCTTTAACCTTTAAGTGTGGATAAAATTGCAAAGAATCATATACAAAACCAATATTGTTTTTAAAACTTATAGGAGAATCGTCAATGGTTTCATCACAAAGTTTAATTTCACCTTCATCTGCATCAATAATCCCCATTATAATTTTTATTAAAGTCGTCTTCCCTGAGCCATTTGGACCTATAATACCAACAATATCCCCTTCTTTTAGCTTCAAGTTTATATCATTTAACTTGAATTTACCTAATTTCTTTGTGATATTCTTTACTTCAAACACATCTTCACCTCTTATGTATGTTTTTATACCCGCCTATACATATTTTAACACATTCACAACAAGCTAGGTCATTTATAAATTTATAAATTAAGAATTATAAAACTATGTTATAATACAAAGTATGAAGAGGTGAATATATGAAAAGAATTATAACTATAAATACAAACCAATTAAATAAGTCCCTTGAGACTAAAGAACTCTTAACTCGAAAACTTACCGATGCTGGTTTTGAAGTGTATTCAGATATTTATCCAGATACAGAGCTCATTATATCAATTGGCGGTGATGGCTCTTTTTTAAGGACAGTTAGAGATTTCGATTTTCCTGAGATTCCTATAATGGGTATAAATACAGGACATCTAGGTTTTTTTCCAGATATTTTACCAGATAAAATCGATAACTTTATTGAAGCTTATCTAAAAAAAGATTATATTATTCAAGAAATGTCACTTCTTAATGCTGAAGTATACACAACTACTAGTGGCTCTAACATGCTTGCTGTAAATGAGGTTGTTATAAGGGGGGACAAGTCTAGGACTATACACCTAAACTTAAACCTTGATAATAGACACATACAAAATTTTAGTGGAGATGGTATGATTATTTCTACTTCCACAGGTTCAACAGCCTATAACTATTCTGCTGGAGGTAGTATCGTTGATATAAATCTTGAACTTATGCAGATTACACCTTTACATCCAATAAACACCAACGCATATAGGTGTTTTACATCAAGTATAATATGTTCAAATGAATCTATTATAAAAATTGCACCAGAATACAGATTTGAAGATTCTGTATTAATTGTAGTTGATGGAGTTGAACACAGATTTAGACAAATCGAAAATATAAAAATTAGTATATCTGATGCAAAAATAAAATTACTTAGAATGTCAAATTACGAGTTTTGGCATAGAGTATCTGAAAAATTTTTATAGACTGTACTTAGGAGGATTTTAAATATGAAAATAGGAATAATGAGTGATACTCATGGTAGCTTACTTTACTTTGAAAAAGCATTAAATGTATTATCTGATTGTGATATTCTCTTACACGGTGGAGATGTCCTATATCATGGACCTAGAAATGATATTCCAGAAGGATACAATCCTAAAAAGTTTATTGAAGTATTAAATAAATTAGAAAATATTATGATTGTAAAAGGAAACTGTGATGCAGATGTTGACCAGATGGTAATAGAACATCCTATTCAGAGCCCTTATGTCATGAGTCAATTTGGTGAAATCAGAATTATATTAAATCATGGTTATACAGAATCAGAGGAAGAAATTATTGACAAAGCAAAAAAAATGGGTGCTGACATATTGGTTTTAGGTCATACTCATATAAAGAAACTATATATGGATGGTAATTTAATAGTTATAAATCCAGGAAGTACTTCTATCCCAAAAGATGGAAGCCACTCTGTAGCAATTATAGATATTATAAAAACTGACGATGAAGATGAACTTGAACTTGATATCAACTTAGTTGACATCAATACAGGAAATATAATAAATATTAACGAATAATAACTTTCAATAAAAATAAATCGCACTTAATTCTTTTAAATTAACAATAAAAAACAAGTAAACTATAATATTTATATCTTAATTAGAACTTTAAAGATAATCTCTTAAACTTCTAATTAAATCTGACTTAGTTTACTTGTTTTTATTATATGTTTTTATTGATTTACTGTAATGCTAATGCTTCTGTATATGGTTTACTATTCTTACCTCCACCAACTTGTACAAATTTATCAGCCTTTACTTTTTTTATAAAACTTTTTTGTGAACTACTTAAACTTCCACTTGCAAGGATTACAGGTGACTTGTTCTTTGATGCTAATACTCCAGCAGCAAGCCCATCAACTAAATCAGCTTCTCTTACACTTCCATCTTTTGCAAAATACATATTATTAACTTTACTTAATTTGCCATAAAATTTTTCTAAGACTTTTGCATTTGTATCTTTTCTATCTGTACCTGCTAGTCTTTCTGAATTGGCTAATTGTCCCTCAAGGTTTTTACTTATACTATATTCTCCACCTATTATGTAAGTCTCATTTGAATTTTGTGTAATAAAGCTCTTTGCTCCACTTCTTATACTATCTTTTCCTGTATATATTATAGCCATATTATCACTTGCAGCTGGACTTGATATTGAAGTTGCATCTGCTAGTCCATTATATCCATTAACGACTGCTACTTTTGAAACACCTAAATCACCTGTATCATCCAATTGCTTAGTAAGAAGTAAAGAAGTCTCTTCTCTATCTGCTCCACCAATTCTACTTACTAACACTCCTATATCCTCAAGAGATTCTTTTACACTCGATGAAATAGCCCCTTCACTTCCGATTAAAATAATTTCTTCTGGATTAAGTCTTTTTATTTCATCTGTCACATTATCTGGTATACTATTTTTATTAGTAAGCAGTATTGGTGCATCCAACTTACTAGCCAAAGGAGTTGAAGCCAGTGCATCTGGTAATGAATTTGAATTAACTAGAAATACTCTCTCTGAACCATTATTCCATCCACTTTGAGATATTTTTATGGCTGTATCAAATCTATCTTCACCAATTAATGTTTCTCCTTTTGGAGACTTTCTGTTTTGAAGATAATGATTCATATCTGTCTGTGCATTTTGATTTTTATCAGTTGTGTCTGCATATACACAACTTGGCATCATAATTCCCACTACAAGTGCAAATGCTATTATTTTTTTAGATTTAATTTTCAATATAATTCCCCCTTTTTAAATATTGATGCTTATTACTATCTGTACATCTTATTGATACCCACACTTAAAAATAATTATCTGATACAAAAATAATTATAAAAACAGCTATATCATCTCAAATACAATACAAACTTATAATCAGTTTGACTTATAAAGAATGATATAGCTATTATAACTTTAAATGATTAGTTTTTAAATACTTTTAACTAAACTCTTTCAGCATATTTTTCAGCTATTCTTATAATTAATTTAGTAGCTTTCTCCATAGAACTAACTGGTATACATTCATTTTTACCATGGAAGTTTAATCCTCCAGTAAATATATTTGGACAAGGTAATCCATTAAAAGATAATCTTGCACCATCAGTCCCACCTCTTACAGGAACTAGACGTGGATTTATACCTAATTCTTCCATAGCATCTTTAACTATATCAACTATGAACATAACTGGCTCAATCTTTTCTTTCATGTTGTAATAAGAATCTTTTAAGTCTAATTCCACTCTATTGTTATATTTCTTATTTATTTTTTCTATATTTTCTATCATAATAGACTTTCTCTGTTCAAACTTTTCTCTACAGTGGTCTCTAATAATATAAGCCATACTTACATTTTCAACATTACCACCTATAGAATTTAGATGCCAAAAACCTTCATATCCCTCTGTTGTCTCTGGTCTTTCATCTGTTGGAAACATTTCTGATATTTCAGAAGCTATATGTATAGCATTTACCATTTTATTCTTAGCTGACCCTGGATGAACATTTCTACCATGTATAGTAATGGTTGCATTTGCTGCATTGAAGTTTTCACATTCAAGCTCTCCAACTATTCCTCCATCTAAAGTATATGCATATTTTGCTCCAAATTTCTCAACATCAAATAAATCAGCACCTCTACCAATTTCTTCATCAGGTGTAAATCCTATTTTTATATCTCCATGTTTAATTTCTGGATGGTTTATTAAGTATTCTATTGCAGTTACTATCTCAGCTATACCAGCCTTATCATCAGAACCAAGTAAAGTCGTTCCATCAGTAACTATTAAATCATCTCCCTTAAATTCTTCTAACTCTGGAGAATCACTTATATACGTAACAACATTTAACTCCTCATTTAAAACGATATCTTTTCCATCATAGTTTTCTATTATTCTTGGTTTAATATCTTTTCCACTAATATCTTCAATTGTATCTAAATGTGATATGAACCCTATAGTGTCCACACCATCAGTGTTTCCCTTTAAAGTAGCCATTATATAACTATTTTCATCTAAACTTACATCATCAATACCCATTGATTTTAGCTCTTCAACTATATACTTAGCTAAAACTCTTTGACCTTCTGAAGATGGACAATTTTCACATTGAGAATTGGATGTTGTATCAAATGATACATATTTTAAAAATCTTTCTACTACTTTTTGTTTCACGTATATACCCTCTTTCTTATACTATTAATGAAATTTTTTATTTATTAGTGAATAAAATTTTATTTAAAAAAAGCTCTAAGTTATTATAATTAAAAAATATCCACCTTCTTAAGTATATCATGCATACATACTAAACCCAAACAAAAAATTACGCCAATTATTCCTTTTACTTGGATTCCAATAAAAATTGCAGCAAGTGTAGCAAGTGGATTTAATCCAACATTTACCGAAACTAGTTTAGGTTCTAATATTTCTCTAATTAAAGATAAGATAAAAAATATTATAGTCATACTTATAGCTATAAAATAATTTTTTATAAGAAAATAGTAAACGATTACTGGAAGGTATATTGTTATAATGCCTAGAAATGGAATTAAATCCATTAAAGCTCCCACAAATCCTACTATCAAACCATATTTCAATCCAAATAAAGCAAAACTTCCCCAGATTGCAAAAAATGTTATAGACATTAGTATTGTATAAGCTCTTATATATCCAACTAGCGAAATACCAGCTTCTTTTTTTACATTTTTTACTTTCTTTCTTACATCAATAGTGAACATATTATAAAAACTATTTTCAATTTTATCTAAATCTTTTGCTATAAAATATGTAGCAATAAACAAAGTAATTATAAATATTATAATATATGGAATAGAAGTAGCTAATCCAAGTATATTTGTAAGAAGATTTTTTGCAATTTGCATCACTTCACCACTAAATTTATTCACTAATTGTTCTACATCAAAGTTGGCTATTTCTTGAAAGGTTTTCATAAAGTCATTTATTTTATTTAAGAAATACATAATGGTATTGCTTATATCTTCAGGATTAGCAGATATATTATTTAAAAATCCCATTAGTTCTTTTACTGAATTTATTACTATTATTGTAGTAACTGTACTAACTATGGCAACTGCAAGAAAACTTAGAACCAATGTAGATACACCTTTATTTATGTTAAATTTATTTTCTAGCTTTTGTGATATAGGATTAATCATAAGTGCTATTATACTACCTAAAAAAAATGGAGCTATGTATGGAAAAGCTTTATAAAGAAAAACAAATAACAATGTATATATACAAAAAAAGATGGTATTATTTTTTAATTTATATAAAAAATCATTTTCTAGTATACTCATTTTTAAAATCTCCTTTCATCTAATTTATATTTTTATTTTGTCCATTTCATACTAGTTTTATTTGAATATAAAATAAAAATAAGTGCATACAATATAAAATTTAACTTTTACATTACATGCACTCATAATAAGTTTAAGAATATTATTACATTATGTATATATTCTTATTTTTTTAATTCTATTTTTTTCTATACTTTCTATACAGAATCTTATATTATCGACTTCAATTACTTCATTCTCTTCTGGCAATCTACTTAAGTGTCCAATTATAAATCCACCTATAGAATCAAATTCTTCAGATTCTAAGTTCACACCAATGAGTTCATTAACATCACCAATTTTAGTACTTCCATCTACAATATATTCATCTTCTTTTATTACTTGTATTTCATCTTCTTCCTCATCATATTCATCCTCTATATCACCAACAATCACTTCTACTAAATCTTCTATAGTTAGAAGTCCAGATGTCCCACCATACTCATCTACAACTATAGCCATTTGACTTTTTTCAAGCTTCATCTCTTCAAGAAGTTGTGTTATTTTTTTGAATTCATATGTGAAAAAAGGCTCTCTCATATAGTTTTTGATATCAAACGACTCTATTTCCTCATCTGATAAAAATATAATATCTTTTATATTAAGTATTCCTACAATATCATCTATAGTCTCTTCATACACAGGCATTCTACTCAATTTCTCTGTTTTAAATACCTGTATTATCTCATCGTAACTATCTTCCATATCTATAGCTACCATATCTATTCTTTGTATCATTGCATTTTTTGCTTGCATATCTCCAAATTCAAATACATTGTTTATGATTTCTCTTTCTTCCATTTCAAGGACGCCTTCTTCATGACTTACATTTACCATAGTTTTTAATTCTTCTTCAGTTATGAATGATTTTGCTCCCTTATTTGTTATACCAAATAATTTAAATATAACACTTGTGATTATGTTAAATACCCATACTACTGGTCTTAATATAAATATAATTGCTTTTATAGGTTTAGATACTAATAGAGAAACCTTTTCTGAATTACTTGCTGCTATGGTCTTTGGAGTAATTTCACCAAATATTAATACTAACACTGTCATCACAGCTGTAGCAAGTGCCACTCCTTTTTCTCCCATTAATCCTATAAATAAAGATGTTGATATGGATGTCGCTGCTATATTTACAACGTTATTTCCAACTAATATAGAACTCAAAAGTTTATTTGGATTTTCTATTAATGAACTTACTAACTTAGCTCCTTTAACTCCTTCATCTTGCATATATCTGATTCTGATTTTACTCAATGACATTAAAGCCGTTTCAGATGCTGAGAAAAATGCAGACCCCATAAGTAATACTATTAAAAATATAATCTGAATCAAATTATTGGGCGATTCCAACACTTACCACACTCCTAATTACATGTTTTTATATTAATATTAATTATAAATAACTTTAATATTAGTTTTAATTATATCACAATTATATATTTTTTGGAAATATTAGATAATATATTCAATTAACATATGTTTCTAACTATATTCAATTTTAACTTGTGAACCTACTCCAGCCTCACTAGATGAAACTAATAACTTAACAGGAACTCTATTTTTAAGTTCCTCGACATGACTTATTATACCCACACTTAGATTATTACTATGCAACCTTTCCAATGATTCTATAACAATTTCTAAAAGTTCACTGTCTAGTGAACCAAATCCTTCATCTAAAAAGAAGAATTCTAGTGGTGCACTTCCTTTTAATTGTATCTGAGATGAAAGAGCAAGTGCCAGTGATAGAGAAGTTAAGAATGTCTCTCCACCAGATAGAGTGTCAATACTTCGTCTTTCTCCTCCATTAAAATTATCTCTCATTACAAAATTCAATGTTGAATCAATTTCAAGTGCATATCTTCCTTTTGTTATTCTTTCTAATCTTTTTGATGCTTCCAAAGCAATATATTTTAATTGATTTGTAGAAACATATTCTACAAATTTATTTCCTTGTACACATTTATCTAGTTCCTCTAATAAATCTACATTGTGCTCAACTACTTTAAGTTCTTTATTAAATTCATTTATCTTATCTAAAGAGTCTTTTAATGTTATTAGCTTATTTTGATTGGCTCCGATATCTTTTGATATATTACCTATTTCAACTTTTAGATTATAAATTTCATCTTTTAATTGCTCAAAGTACTCCTTCTTTACAGTTCTCCCATTTAACTTTTCTTTTGATGACTTTATTTTAAATGTCAATAATTTTTGTTCTTCTTCATATTCTAATATCTCTTCAATTAATTTTTTTATTTCGTCACCATCTAACAAAGCTCTTTTTACTGCATATATACTTTCAAATTTATTTTCTGCTAGTAATCCATTTAATATTACTTTTTGTTCTTTATATTGCTCACCAGCTGTTTTAAGTCTACCATCTATGTTGTGTTTTTCAGCAAGATTTTTTTCATACTCTAATCTTTGTTCCTCTAATTTTTTTCTACTTGATTCTTCTTGTTCTAATATCTTACATATATTTTCTTCAACATTATGTAAAAGATTTTTAGCTAAATCACCCTTTGTTATATTAATAACTTCTTTATACTTATTTTCTCTATGCAATTTTTTTTCTACATATAATTCTCTAGCTCTTATTAACTCTATTTCTATCTCATGTAGTTTACTTTCATTTTCTCTTATTTTAAGGTCTAATGAGTCTCTATTTTTTAATAACTTTGAGTATCCAGCACTTAATAATTCTAATTTTTTTTCATTTTCTCTTATTTCTTCTACTTTTGATGCTAAATTAGAAACTTTAGTAATCGTCTTTAACCCTATATATTCCTGTTTTAGCTTTTTACATTTATTTTCTAGACTTTCTATCTCTGTATTTAAGTCTCTCGTTAATTTCTTATAGTTATTTAGGCTTTCTTTTATCTTTAATTCTTCTTTTTCGACTTTATTCTTCTCTTCTTTAACTAATGTTATCTTATTTTCGGTATCTTCTTTCTCTTTCTCCCATTCTTGAATGTTAGATTTAAGCAAAACAAGTTTTCTTTGTTCATCATCAAGTTTTTTTAATAATTGACTAGATGGAATATCTCCTAGTTTTCCTTTTACATCTTCCAATTCTTTGGTTTTCATTTTTTCTACAGATAAGTATCCGCTTACTTTAGCATTTAATTCCTCTATATTATGTCTTATACTTAATTTTTCTTTTTCCTGTTTCTCTAGTTTTTCTTTGACAAAAACTATATTTTCATCATATTTAGTTATATTATGATTTTCATGATGCTTTGACCCACAAACTGGGCATGGTGTATTTTCTTTTAACTCACGTCTAAGTTCTGATGCTAAATTTAAATATTTTAGCTCTTCTAGCTCTTTTTCTAAGTCTTCTCTATTTTTTCTATTATTTTCAAGCTTCTCATTTAGTAAATTTATTTCTCTTTCAGTATTAAATTTACTTTCTAGTACTATTTTTAATTCATCTTGTATGCTATTCTTCTTAATTTCATTTTCTTTAGTATTATTTGCTTTATTTCTTAATTCAGTTACATATTCAGATTTTAAAAGTAAATCTGCACTCTTACCAGGACATTTTCTAAGAAGAACATCTAAGTGAAGAGATAAATTTTCTAAATTACGTTTTGTATCATTTTTATCTTTATCGATATATCTTACTTTTAAATTTATTTCTTCTGTGTCTTTGAGTATTTCTTCTAGTTTATTTATTTTTTGATTCTTCTCTTCTAATACCTTATTATAATCTTTCTCATATTCATATGCTAAAAATATTTTTTGTTTTAATTCAGCACTTATATTTACTTTATCAATTTTTCCTTCAACTTCTTTTATAGACTTAATAACTGCATCTTTTCTAGATTCAGCCTCTTGTTTTACTTTCTCTAATTCTACTTTATTCTTACTTAAATTAACGCCATGTTCTTTTAACTCTTTTAACTCTTTATCTAGTAAAACTAACTCTTCTTCTAGTTTTATTGCCTGTTGTAACCTTATTTTTTCTTCACTTAATTTAGGAACTTCTTCATTTTTAATTCTACTTATTTTTTCATATCTATTTTTTATGACCTCAAGTTCCTGATTTAATATCACTAATTTCTTTTCTAAATTATTTACAGTAAAGCTATCTTCATTTATTTTTTTTTCTAGATTTTGAACAGAACCTATGTATGGGTCTACTTTTCTTGCATTATTATCGTTTTCTACAATAGCAGTCTTTTCTTTTATCTCATTACTTTTTAAATTAAGTTCATTTTTTCTAATCTCATTTTTCTCTAATTTTAATTGTTCTTCATATACTGCCTTACTCTCTTCATACGATTTCTGAGCCAAATCCAAAGCTTTATTTTTCTCTTTTTCTATTTGTTTTAATTCTATTAATTCTTGATTTATATTGTTGTATACTTCTTCTGTAATTCCATCATATTGGCTTAATTTTGATTTTAAATCTTTTAAATTTTGTAAATGTAGATTTTTTCTCTTTTTTACTTTTTCTCCAAGACTTCTTCCATATTTCTCAAGATTGAAAATTCTCTCTAACATATCTCTTCTATCTGCACGTGACAATCTCAGAAACTCATTAAATTTATCTTGTGGCAAAACTACTGACCTAGTAAAATCATTAGCTGTTAGTCCTACAACTTGAGCTACCTTTTCATTTACTTCCACAACCTTATCAGCTAAAACATTTTTAGTATTATCATTTAATATCTCTATTAATCTAGCGTTAGAAGTCTTTGTTCCTGTTTTACTTCTAGCAATAGTTCTATCTACAATATATCTTCTTCTAGTATTTTTACTTCCTATCTCAAATTCATATGATATAATTGCCTTATCACATACACTATTTATATATTCTTTTGTATTTCTAGATATATTTCCATACATAGCAATGGTTATTGCATCTAAAATTGTAGATTTCCCACTTCCAGTAGTTCCAAATATTCCAAATAAACCTCTTTCAATTAGCTTTTCAAAGTCTATAACTTGTTTATCAATGTAACTATTAAGTCCTGTAACTTCTAACCTAATTGGTCTCATCTGCTGATTCACCCTCTTCACTTATTATATCTAGAAACAAATCCATAAGTTCCCCTTTTGGCTCTACACCTCTACTAAAAGAATAAAATTCTTTAAATAACTCTGCCATAGACTTTTCCTTTATATCTACACTTTCTTGTTCATAACAAGATGTTATTATTGGTTTTATTTCTATTATGTCTTTTAATAATTCCTTCATTTTTTTTATTTCATTCTGTGATATTATCTCATCAGTATTTATTTCAAAGTATGACCAAATTTCTCTATCTTGATTTTGCTCACATATCTCTAAAGCTTCTTCTATTCCATTACATTTAAATACTTCTATAGGTTTATAATTATTAAAGTATACTTCTTCAATTACTGGTTTTTCACCAACCTTTATATCCACTATGTATGCACCTTTAGTATATGCTCTTTCATCTTTACTATATTGAAGTGGAGAACCTGAATAGTATGCATTTAAACGTTCAGAAGCTTTTTGTTGTTTGTGCAAATGTCCTAATGCAGTATATTGAGCTTTTTCTGGTAAGTCTTTTCTTTCAACCAAAAAGCTTCCCCCTAGTTGTATTGGTCTTTCTGATTCAGTACTCTCTCCACCTATTACAAATATATGTGATACTGCTATATTTATAGTATCACTTCTAAAATGTACTTCTAGATTTTTAAATATATCTCCTACCTTTTCAGAATAAGTTTTTTGTTTTTCCAAATCATCTTCACTTGAAAAAACTTCATTCAATCTTTTCTCACTTGGATAAGGTAGTGTAGCAATTACGACACTTTCACCATTTATATTTAGAGTTGTGCATCCTTGTACTGCATCTGTTATTTCAAAGCTTTTATACTTAGCTTTTGTTGTAGCACTTGATGGATAACCAAATATAAGTATTCCTTGTTCATGTGCTAAAGGTGTTATTGCAGAAAGTCTCTCTGGATTATCATGATTTCCTGAAATTATTAATACACACCTTTGCCCATTATTAGCAAGTTTTGAAACAGTTTGATAAAATAGTTTTTCTGCTTGTGCTGGAGGATTAGAAGTATCATATATATCTCCAGCAATTACAACCATATCTATTTCATTTGATTCTACTATTTCTATAAATTCCTCACAAAATTTTGCTTGTTCTTCAATTCTAGAATGACCCTCTAGGGATTTCCCTAGATGCCAATCTGATGTATGAATAAATCTCATATTTTCCCCTTCCTCTATCTTTATGTTTAATTTTTATAAAAAAACTAATAACAAACAGCTTCATCAACGCCAAATAAATATATACATTTTTCTTTTACTGACTTGCCAGTTAAAGTTTTAATAACATCTGCATATAAATCTAATTGTTTTTTATATTTCTCTATTATTTGATTTATATTTTCTTCATTTACAAAGTCTGTTTTATAATCAACTAAAACTATTTGATTATCTTCTTCAAAATAAGCATCAACTATACCTCTTAACATGACACTTTCTTTATCATAGAGTTTTTTATCATCATTTTTTATTAATTCTTCATAAATATAGATATCTTTCATATTCACTTGTGCATAAATTGATTTTTCTCTATTTATAAGTTCAGCATTCAACATCCTTTTCCCTATATTAGAGTCAAAAAATTTATATATTTTATATGGATTTACTATACTAGCCTGTTTTTCTGTTATTACACCTTTTGAAATAAGTCCTTGTATTTGTACCTTTATATCATTTACACTATTTACTTTTTTTAAATCTAAAACTTCCATAACTAAATGGACTATAGTACCTCTTTCTGCCCCATTAATCTTTTCTCTTTCTTCGTCATTTTGAATAAATAGAGGTTTTTTTAGTATTACTTTTTGTTCAAATATAGTATTTATTAACTCTTCCTCATAATTGTTTTGTATTTTTTTTATTTCTGTAACAGATATACTAGCAGGTTTTCTTGTGCTAAACTCATACGGATATACATAATTTAATTTTCCTTCTATTTCAGTATAATAATTGCTATCAGGATTATCTACATCTATTTTTTCAAGGACTTCTTCAATACTTTCATTTTCTTCATTAGTTTTTCTTTCTATTAAGACATCATTCTTGTTCCACAATCTGCCATACCATTTTGAATTATGGTCAACATTAAATACTGAATCTAAACCTACATCTTCCAATAAATTAGATAAGTCTTTATGTTTTAATACACAAGGCATTATCCAGTCCAGAAAATTTTTACCTTTTAATATCTCATATTGCGATATTGTATCTAAACCTTCAATTCCATTAGCCCATCTTTTTATACTATCTTGTATATTTCTAGTAGAACCTGTTATAATCAACTTTTCTTTTGCTCTTGTAAATGCAACATATAAAACTCTCATCTCTTCTGATAAATTTTCTATATTTATTTTACTTTTTAATGCTTCCTTAGCTATACTTGGAAAAGATATTCTTCTCTCGTAATCCACAAACTGAGGTCCATACCCTAAATTATGATGATATAAAATACTCTTTTTAAAGTCTTGAGTATTGAAGTTTTTACCCATTGCAGAACATATAACTACTGGAAATTCTAATCCTTTACTTTTATGAATACTCATTATTCTAACAACATTTGCATTTTCTCCAAGTGTCTTTGCACTTCCCATATCAGAACTAGATTTTTTTAATTTTTCTATAAAATTTACAAAGTTGAATATGCCTTTAAAGCTAGTATCTTCAAATTGTTTTGCTCTCTCAAACAATACTTTTAAATTAGCTTGTCTTTGACTTCCACCTGGTAATGCTCCAACATAAGCATAATACCCCGTCTTTGTATACAAATACCAGATAAATTCGTCCGTACTCATATACATCGACTTTTCTTTAAAGTCTCTTAATTTAACAAAAAAATCTTTGCTTTTACTTATACATTCTTTACTTGGTATAAACTCAGATTTATTTTTATTTTGAGAATCAGTAAACTCATCATAGTCTGATGTACTCTCTAGAACTTCATAAAAAGTCTTATCTTTATTCTGAATTCTAATATCAATCAAATCTTCTGGTGTAAATCCAAATATAGGAGATTTTAATACAGATATAAGTGGTATATCTTGTATTGGATTATCTATTATCTGAAGTAATGATAATATTGTTTTTATTTCAATTGTGTCGAAATATCCCACTCCAACATCAGCATATGTTGGTATATCCATATTCATCAATTCATCTGCAAACACTGGAGCCCATGCTGATGTAGCTCTTAAAAGAATAACTATATCTCTAAACTCCACAGGTCTATATCCGTCAATTCCCTTATCGTAGATTTTTTGCATTTTTCCATCTTCATTAACTTTCATTAAATCTTTGATAATCTTTCCAACCATTCTAGCCTCAAGTTGTATATTATCTAATTTTTCTTCTTCTTCTAATTCATTGTCTTCAGTATTAGCACTATCATCTTTATTATTTATAGCATCATCATCAAGTTTATTATCTTTTTGTATAAGATGTATTTCTGTTGCTCCACCAATAATAGAGCTTTCATCTGTATCCAATTTAAAATCAGCACCCAAATTGAGCCTTTCTTTTTCCGTATATTCAATTTCTCCAATATTTTCATTCATTATATTTTCAAATATATAATTTACAGCATCTACAACTTCTTCTCTACTTCTAAAGTTTTTATAAAGCATTATTTTTCTATGGGAGCTTCCCTTTTTGTCATTATAATTATTGTATTTTTGTAAAAATAATTCTGGCTTTGCTTGTCTAAATCTGTATATACTCTGCTTTACATCACCAACCATAAATCTATTTGGTGTTTCTACATTAGCCACAGCTTTAAGCAATACTTCTTGCACTAGATTACTATCTTGATATTCATCTATAAATATCTCATAGAACTTCTTTCTATATCCTATTGCTATATCAGAAGGTACAATATTACCTTCTTCATCTACATTTGTTAGTATATTTAAAGCAAAATGCTCTATATCATTAAAATCTATTATTCCTTTTTCACTTTTCTTACTGCTATATTCTTCTTCAAATCTCAGTACAATATTAGATATTGGCTTGACTATATTATAAAGATATTTTATTTCTTCTTTAATAGAGTCATTATCTTTATTGAATGTAGAATTTACTATACTTTCTAAAGACTTTTTAGCCTTGTCTCTCATAGTCTTTGCTTTTTCTTTTGATTCTTTTATATATGAAGGGGCATCTTTTGGGATTCTTTTTACCCCTTTTACATAGTTTTCAAAAGACATGCCTGCCATCTTTTTATATGCTTCATTCCAGGATTTATTACATGCTTCTGAAATATCTACTATTTTTTTATATTCAATAGCTAACTTTTCTGTAAAAGTTTCTAATTCTTCTATTGATTCAACTTCTTTTAATGCCTTTTCCATATTTAAACAAAGACCATTAATTTCTATTTTTACAGTATCTAATATAGCTCTAGCCCAAATAGACTGTGAAAAATCAAAGTCTTCATCAATATTAAATCTATCTGCTGAATCAATAAGCCATTTTTTAGGTTTAGGAGAAGCCATTGCAAATGAATATATTCCTAAAATAATATCCTGTACTTCTTTGTCTCCTCCTCTTTCTGCATAACTTTCAACTAAATTTAAAAAACCCTCATTTCTTTCTTCATATAAGATTTCAAATACATCTTCTATTGCCTCTTGTTTCAAAATAGCACATTCAGTTTGGTCTCCTATTCTGAAATTTGGGTCTAAATTTATTCTATGAAAGTTTGATTTTATAACATCTAAACAAAATGAGTGTATTGTTGTAATGCTAGATTTATTTAATAGAACCAGTTGATTTTGTAAATGCTTATTTTCTGGATTTTCATCTAGTGATTTTCCTATAGCATCACCTATTCTCTCTCTCATCTCTGATGCAGCAGCATTAGTAAATGTAACAACTAATAACTTATCTATATCGATTGGATTTTCCCTACTTGTTATCATTTGAATTATACGCTCAACTAGTACTGCTGTTTTTCCTGACCCAGCAGCAGCTGCAACTAATAAATTGCAATCTCTACTTTCTATGACTTCTAATTGCTCTTTTGTCCATTTAGGAGAACTCACTATTTAACATCTCCTTTCATCATTTTTATTATCTCTTCATTGCTCTTATTATTTAAAATTTTATATTTATTATCTTTCATAGTTGAATCAAACTGACATATAGCTGAATAATCACAAAAATCACATGATGTCCCATCTTTATGTTTATATGGAGCTATACATATTTCTCCACTTAACATATCTTCACATAAATCCTTTATAGCATGTTTTACATATTTTCTAAGTAGTTTAAAATCTTCATAGGTTACTGCTGATGTGCTTTTACCCACATTTCCATCCTTTGTAAGACCTACTGGTATTACTAAAGAGTTTTTTCTTTCTCCATCTATTAATGATTTATCCATCTCTTTGATTATATGTGAGTCTTTTATTACAAGACCCTTCATTCTAAGTTCTTTTAGTATTGCTTCTTGTATTTCTTCATCATCTTTGTCTTCATTAAACTTTGCTATTGGGTTGTTTATTCTACAATATAATATTGCGGCTGGATTTATATTTACATCTTCACCTTTTACACTTTCAAGGATTGCATCTAAATACACAAGTAATTGTAATTGTAGACCATAGTATATTTCTGTCAAACTTATGGATTTATTGCCTGATTTATAATCTACTATTCTTATATATTTATTTTCCCCTTCTTTAAATTCGTCAACTCTATCTATTTGTCCAATTAAATTTACTTCTTCTCCATTGTCTAATACTATTTTTATAGGAGGATATTTTCCTTCTCTTCCAAAATTAACTTCATAATCTATTGGTTCAAATGAACCTTGTTTTATTTGTTGACTAATTATATTTACAGCAGTTGTCAGCATATTTTTTAATCTATATGCAAGGTATTTATACCTTTCAGAACTATTTAATATATATCCTGGTATCTTTGAAATTATTTCGTCAACTATTATATCTATCTTTAATTCTATATATTTTTCATCAATATCTCTCCAAGATAAATTATCTTGTGAAATCTCCTTTGAAAATTTATCTAAAATATTGTGAATGAAAGTTCCTAAATCTGGTGGTGTAAATGAATATTCTTTACGTTTCCTAGCCTTTAGCCCATACTGTATAAAATAAGCAAATGGGCACTCTGCATATTTTTCTAGTCTAGATACACTAAGAGAATTACTTTTATATAATGACCTTATTTTTTTCTCTTCAATCTTATGAACTTGATTAGTATAACTAAGACCTTTTATAACTTTTCTTGTTATTGAGCCATACATTTCATCTTGTAGATAGTATCTATATATATCTAGCCAAATACTATTAATATCTTCTTTATTGTAGCTATCATTATCATAATTTTTTATTACATTTATAAGCTCATTAAATGTAGGTGATTTAACTGTTATTTTTTTAAGTATATCTTCATCATTTTTATTATCTTCTTCTATTAAATAACTTTTATTATCTATATTTGGAAATATCTTTTTTAGTCTGGATATAATTATTGATGGCCTAAGAGTTTTACCTTCATGGTCAGATATTGGATATGTTATGATTAAATTCTCAGATGTAGAAGTAAGAGCCTTATATACTAGAAACTGTTCCTCAAAACTTCTAGTTTTACTATCAATATCAACTTCAATTCCTTTACTTCCAAGGCTTTCTCTATCATTATCACTTAATATCCCACTATCCTTTGTAATCAGAGGAAATATACCATCAGTAGTTCCAATTAGATATAAATATTTAGTGTTTGGATTTTTCATTCTATCCACACTACTTACAAGTACTTGGTCTATACTAGGAGGAACTAATCCTAATTCGTATTCATCAAAACCTAAAGTTATTAGTTTTATAAATTTTTCTAAAGAAATTATTTCATCACCCATAAGTTCAACCATTTGGTCTAGGACATCAACTACTATATCCCAAACTTGTGAGTATTGATTGGCAACATCAAGTTCTCCTTTATCTTTAAAATTTACTATTAAACTTTCTATAGTTTCTGGCATATTTATATCTAGTAAAAATTCATATATATACTTACATATTTCTTTTACTCTATTTTTTCCTTTTAATTTTTCTTGTAAAGTGACTATTGGTTCTAGTACTCTATTTTTTATTCCATTTATTTTATCTTTTAATTCTATCTCAAACTCACTTTCTTCACCTGAAAGACTCTGTGTTATTCTATAATTCCATTTTTCGTCGAACCATTTCTTGCCTTTAATTCCATTAGCCAACACATAGTTTTCTAGTAAATTTATATCATTATTATCAATTCCTATAAGTCCACTTTTTAAATATCTAAACATAGTCTCATATCCATATCGTCTATGCTTCATTTCTAAAGCTGAAATAATTAAAATAACTATTGGATTACTTTTTGCTTCTCTCTTCTTATCTATAAAATTTGGTATATTATATTCATTAAATATAGAGTGTACTAAAAAATCATATCTATTTAAATCTCTTGTTGCAATAGTTATATCTCTATATCTAATATTCTTATCTCTAACTAAATGTACAATTTCTTTAGCTATTTCTTCCACCTCTGAATATAAATTATTGAACTCTTTTATTTTTATATTTTCAGTTGGATTCAAATATGTTTTATATGGATAAGCATTATAAAACCTTTCTAAGTGTTGTAATTCTTTGATTTCTTCAAATCTTTTTATAATACCTGTATTCAAATTTACTTGTGGAAGTATTTTTATTCCTTCTTCATTACACAATTGAGTTAACTTTGAATAAGTAAATTTAGTTCTAGAGAATACATCTGCTTTACTATATCCAATATAATTAATGTCATCTACAGTCAAAGAAACACTTACATTTTTAGTTTTGTTTAATATGCTCTTTATTACATTGTACTGATTTGGTGTAAAGCCTGTAAATTCATCTATATAAACACAAGCCCCATCTAAATAAATGCTTAATTCTATTCTATTTGCTAATGAAGTTAACATATCTTGAGCATCTATATAATTTTCATGTAACTTTCCTTCAAAAGAATTATATATTTTACTTATATCTTTTAATTTTAAGCTTAAAGTTTCATTATCTAATTCTCCTGATATATTTTCTAACATTTCAGGACTTATATTGTACTGTTTCATTTCTGATATCATATCTGTAATTGAACTTACAAAACCAGATTGTGACTTTGATTTCGAAAATACATTTAATTCTTCACTTACATCTTCAATTGCTCTATATACCATCATTGCTTTTCCACTAGAATTTATATTTACATCTGTTAATCCTCCTGCTTGAGAAAAAACTATATTACTTAGTGTTTTGAAACTAAGCACCCTAACTCTTAGATACTTATCTTTTTCTTTTCCTAAAAATAGTTTGCTTACTCTATTTTCAGCTTCAAATGTGTATTGTTCTGGAACTAAAAGTATAATTGATGTTGTTTCATTTTTTTGAGCTTCTCTTTTAATTTCATCTAGTACATAAGTAGATTTTCCACTTCCACCTCTGCCTAATATAAACCTAAGTCCCATAAATTTCCGCCTCCAAAATACTATAATCTATTTCTTTACCATTACATAATTTATTGAATTCACAATACTTGCAATGATTCTTATTTCTATAGCACATACGTTCTTCTTTATTATATACCTTTTCTATATCATTGTATAGATTGTCTTCGTATGTATGTTCTTCATAATTAGTATTCTTTATCATACTTATATAATTTTGAATTTTATTTTTATTTGCTTCATGTTTTTCTTCATCATATGAAATGATAATTGGTAAGTCGTTAAATTCAGGTTGATAGTATCTCATATTTATATCTTTAACATTTATATCTATTTTTAAAACTTTTGGGATTACTTCTTTTGCTAAAAACATATAAACAATTGTTTGTATTCTGTTTTCTACATTTTTATAGTCAATTTTTTTAGACTCAGTTTTCCAGTCCCATATCTCTATATTGTCTTTTCCAATTACAACTAAATCATATTTTGCCTGTATTATATCTCCTCTTAAAATCATCCTTACTTCATATTCTGGTAAGTATATTTTATCTTCTTTAATAGGAACAACTTTTTTTATATTTTCAATCCATTTTGAAAATTTTTTACTATTTTTATCTCCTTCATTAAGGTAGATTCCAAGTGGTATATTACTAAAATATCTTTCACAAATTAAATGAAAATCTCTTCCTGTTTTTAAACTTTCATAATACTCTCTACTACCAATATCATCATTTTTCCAATTTATTCTATCAATATATTTATATTTAAACTTCAATGGACATGATTTATATGTATTAATTGAATTTTGACTATAAGAAAAATACTTTAATTTATCATTCACTCATATCACTTCTCTCTTAGCTTTATTTTTAATAGCTATTTATTACTATCTATTATTTTAGCTTTTTTTCATCAATATTTTAAACAGTACATTCATTAAATTTATTATATATTAATTTGACCTCTTTTCAATAATACGTCGGTTCAATCTACTTAAATATATACTTGGTTTTTGCTCTTTTCTTTTATTTCCTACATCATTTTCGTCTCTATAAGAACTTCCTGAAAGTACCAACATCTCCTTCGCTCTGGTTATTCCTACATATAAAAGTCTAATTTTTTCATTTATAGAATCAATCTTAGTTTTATGAGCATAATCAGTTGAAATACTACCTTTTAATATAGCTTCAATTTCTGATTTAATAATTGCCATAGGATTTTTATATTTTTCTTTTAAATACCATTTATCACTCTGAAATTTTTGATTGATATTGTCAGGGAAATTATATTCAATAAGACCTAATAAAAACACACAATCCCACTCCATCCCCTTTGATTTATGATAATTACATAATGTTATACTACCAGGCTCTGGTTCATATCCATTTATTTCATATACTACATCTATTATGTGATTGAATACCTTATTTTTTACATCAAACAGTAAATTATATACATCTTCTAAATCCATATGTATATTTTCTGATACTAAATACTTTACATAAAAAGATATATAATCAAGTACTGCCTTATCTTCTTTTTCCAAATTAAGTTTTCTGCCAATAAACAAAACTAATAAGTCTAACCTTATTATTGGATATTCTAGTATATGTTTTATAATGTCTATTCCTTTTTTGAAATTCAAATATATCTCACTTTCTTCATTTATTTCTATTAAATTAGTCTCTAACTCACTAAATTCAAAATTGTAGATGATTTCTTCTGTCGAATAATCTTTTAATACTTCTAAAAGATTATTCTCCTCTGCTTCATTATCAGTATTTATAAAAACCTTATCAAGTACATTTATTAACTTTTCTACATCATCGCAATGTAGCATAAAATCAATAATAGATGCTATGTTGTTTATAACCTTCCTCTTACTCAAAGAATTTGGACCTAATTCTTCAAAAATTAGATTGTACTCCCTAAGTTCTTTAGCAACTTGTGTAACTTGTTCATTAAATGGAACTAATATACCTATACTTTTATCTGGATATTTATTTTTTATCCCTTTAACATATTTAGCAGTTTGCTCTATTTCATTTTTCCAGCTCTCATACCACTTTACATTTATATTATAATGTTCTGGGTTAGGATTTTCTTTATACCCCATTCCATTTGGTACAGTCTTTATTTGCATATCTTCAAGAGCATGTCTACATTCTTCCTGTCTAAATTCCTTTGTAACATAATCTACAAGAGTATTTGCTAAATCAAGTATATCTTTCGAACTTCTATTTGACATATTCATCCTGTAACAGAAATCTGCATTATTTATAAATTCTTTAAAAAATCTGGGGTCTGATGATGAAAAAGTTCCTGTTATACTCTGATTTATATCCCCAACCCTAACTAAATTTTTATTTTCACTAGATATAATTTTTATTATATTACCTTGAATTTCATTTGAATCCTGACATTCATCTTCAAAAATATATTTGTATCTAGTTTGAAATTTCTTCCTAAGTGCTTCATCTAAACTCAAAGTTTTTTCTGCTAAAATTAATATATCATCATAATCTAGTAAGCCATTTTGCTTCAACTTCCTATCATATAATTTATATATTGGTAAAATAATTTTAAGCATTCCTTTATGCCCTCTTGACAATATTTCTTCAAGTTTATCTGGAGAAATACCTTTATACTTAAGTTCACTTATTGCATTTCCTGCAAATTCGAAAAAACCTCTTTCCCAAGCTTCAAGAGTTATTTCTTTCCAACGCTCATCTTTTTGCTCTTTTAGAAACCATCTAAAAGCTCTTTCTCCTCCTTCAAATCTAAATCTATTTATACATTCATTTAATATAATATTTTTTTGTAAATCGTCAGCTATATTAAAATCCTCACTTAACATTACAGCTTCTGGTTTTTCCTTTATTATCTTTACAGCTAAACTATGTATGGTCATTACTTCATATGAACTAGCATCATCTATTTTATTCTCTTCAAGAATTTTTTTTATTCTACCTTTAAAATTATTTACAGCACTGTTCATATAAGTAAGAACTAATATCTTTCCACCTTTATGCTTCTGCTCAAGTAATAGCTTTGCTACTAAGTTTGTTATTATAAATGTTTTCCCTGCACCTGGAACTGCTGGTACCGCCATAGTACCATTATCATAATTTATTATTGGTATCTGATCTTCTCTATAATTTATATTAATCATAATTTTTATCTCCTTTATGTGAGATTTTTAAAAGTATACTATATAACATACTTTCTTGAATATATCCATTAATCGTATACTCACTCTTGTATGCATAAATTTTATTTGCATTTAGTAACAAATTATATACAGTATTGTATAGATAATATTTCTTATAATGTTCTTCCATTTCATTTGTATAAATCTTTTTTTCCTCAAAAGATTTTCTAAGTACAATTAAATTGCTTATATCTTTTTCTATTTTCATATTCCAAGCATTACTTCCTATATCTACCCATATTTGTATACTTCTATCTATATTTGATGATATATACGAATAAGGAGTAGTTATTACTATTTTATCTTTAGATTTTAACTCTTCTATATCAACAACAGAGTAATAATCATTTATTGTGGTCTTTAAAGCTTCTATGAATATCTTTTCTTCTCTCATGCCAAGTAAACTTATACTTTCACTAAAAGATTCACTTTCAGCTATTATCTTTTTACATAACCCAACATTCTTCTTACCTTCTTTTAAACCTAGCATTTTATCTATATAGAACTGAATTAAAAATTCATGTATTTTTATATCACTTTTCTTCTTTTCCTCAATATACTGTAAAATATCACAATACTGACTATATCCATTTATATTATCAATACTTAAATGTCTTGTTTCATTGAGAATTTTAAATGCTTTTATCCTATTTATTTCTAAAAGAGTTTCTAAAAAACTTAAATATTCATCTTCTTTTATAAAATCTAAATACCCATAAAATATACATGTAGCTACTACCAGTGCATTTCCATATGGATAATCTATCACTTTTTTATCCTTTTTAGTATTAAAAACACCTATATTTTTTTCTATCAAAGAGTCTCTAATCTGATACTCCAATATAGTATTGTTTATAGGAGATATAATTGCTATATCTCTTGGAGATATACCATCTTCTATAAGATATATAATTTTTTCACTTATTAAATCTAACATTTCATTGTACAGTTGGCTTGATTGATTTAATTTCACTTTTGCATTTAATAAGTATAAGTCTTCTATTCCTATGTTCTTCTTTTTAATCTTTCCTTTTTCTTGTGATTCAATTTTTGATATTATCTTTTCATTTATATAGTCCATATCTGCATTATTAAATACAGAGTAATCTTTGTTATAATCAATATATATATAACTTTCCAATACATTGTCTAGTGATTTTACGATAAAATCAACCTCTACATTACTTGAATTTTCAAGGCTATCTACTATTATATATCTCACTTCTTTAAATAAGTTTTTTATATAAGAATCATCAGTAAGTAGATATTGATTATATAGATATACACTTAATGCATTATCTAAAATTGAGTTTGATAATAATAAGTCTATATAATATGATATAATTTCATCCATTTGAGTATATGAGAATCTATATATACTATCTCTATTTTTCTTTGATGAATATATTTTTTCTCCAATAAAATCAAAATCAATTAAATTGAATGCAGATTTATTTATATTAGTCATTATACTATTTGCTATTGATTTATTTGTTCCTGTAATATCTTCAAAATAACCTTCTTGTATCCTTTTTTCCTTAACTTTTTGTACTATTAAATATTCACTTAAACTGTTTGATATAAACGTTGGAGATACAGATTTTTTACTTATTTTATTACACTTTTCTATTATGAGTGGCCAATATTTCAGTAATTCTTTTTTTACAAAACCTATATATGTTGTTATTTTCAACTCTTCACTATAACCTAATTTTAAAGACCTTTCATATCTTATTTTTGTATTATTATTTGGTACCAATAGAATAATACTTCTTGAATTATTATAGTTTTTTTCTAATATTTCTCTATATTTATCTAGAGGTTCATCTCTATATTCTCTTAAACCACTTTTTTCAAATAAATATTCCACATAATCACCTTCCTCAATTAAATTAAGTGTATATTATCTAATTATATCATATTGTGTATTTTACAAAATACAATCAAATTATTGCATTTAACTACAAAAAAGACTATATATACATAGTCTTGCATTTATATATGCAACAATGTATATACAGTCTTTGATATTGATACACTTATATTTCATTTTATGACTTTAATGTCAATTTCCAATTATAGATTTACATTAAACTTTTAAATCTTTTTACTTATAATTACTTTAATGACTCTTCTATCCCTTTAGCTATTTGTGTACCCATTTCTTTTACTTTTGCTGGCGAGTTTATTAAACTCATGTCACTCGTACTATCCAAAAATGCACATTCTACAAGTACAGCTGGCACATTATTAGTTCTTAAGACATATAAATAATCTTTTGCAGGATTGTCGTCTAGAGTTCTTGTTTTTATACCTCTATTAGTAAGTTTAAATTTTTCTAAAATTCTATTTAATATGTTTGTAGCTACAGTCTTAGTAGTTCCTCCATTTTTATCTTTAATCTTATAAAACACTTCTACTCCATGACCTTTTCTATTATTATCACCATTATAGTGTATACTTGTAAATAAGTCTGGTTTAAGTGAGTTAGATAAAGCAGTTCTACTTCCAAGTGATACAGTTTTATCTGTATCTCTAGTCATAATTACATTTATACCTTTTGAACGTAAATATTCAGTAGTTGCAAGTGAAGTATTTAAATTGTAATCTTTTTCAATCATTCCTCCATATGAATTTCCAGGTGCTGAACCACCATGCCCTGGGTCAATCATAACGGTCTTAGCACCATTATTACTTCCTGGGTCTGTTGGAGTTGTATTATGTTTAGATAATGATGCTGCTATAGAACTCATTACACTAGAAGTCAATCCTCCACCTATTTTATATACCTTATTAGCTGATTTAGCTTCTAAATTAGCTTTATGATATGCAGACACATACGTCTTTGGCGTTATAAGTATTGGTGATTTTAAGCTAGCAGCTAATGGCCCCGCTGCTAAAGCATCAACAAGTTCATCTGATTTAGCTACTAAAACAGCTTCCAATTCATCCTCTGTATAGAATTTTTTTATTACATTTGCATTTGTTTCATGTCTATCTGCTCCATATACTCTATTATTAGTAACATTATCCTTAGTTATATTATTTACTTTATTGATGACATTTGTTGATATCATCTGAGGTCCACCTATAAAATAAGCACTTTGTAAGTCCTCACTCTCTAGCCATTGATATGTAACATTTGTAATACTATCTTTGTCAGCCACTATAATAGGTTGTTTATCCTGACCTGCTTTTGCTGCTATAGTAAGTGCATCTATTTCTCCACCATCTTTACCATTTGTTATATACACTTTCTCTACATCATGGTTTTTATCTATTTCTTTTGCTATCAATAGAGATGTCTCATATCTATTAGAACCATTTAGACGTGTTTGATTAGCATTTACAGTCGATTTTATCTGATTAGCAGTAGTTTTAGAAATTGAGTTCTCATCTCCAATTATAATTACATCTTTAGGATTTAGACGTTTTAATTCTGATTTTACACTATCAGAAACATTATTTTTCTCAACCAAAAGTATTGGTGCATTATATGTAGTTGCTAATGGAGTTGATATGATTCCATCAATACTTACATCTCCATTTATTATAACTACCTTGTCTGCACCATTTTTCCAACCCTCTTTACTTATTTTAACTGCTGTTTCATATCTATCACTTCCTGTAAGTTCTGTGATAGGTGCAGAAGTCTTTCTCAAGTATTTATTTACGTCTTTTCTTGAAGTTATATCTTCAATTATACATTCCTGTGTTACATTATAGTCTTTTAAATTTAATCCCATCTTTTCTAGGTCTTGTTTGTTTAAAGTTTTAGGATTAGTTTCACTATTTATCGTTATCCCTTGTAACTCCCAAACATTTTGATATTCTGGGTCTTGATTATAATTGATAGTTCCTTCATATGCCCTAGTTGATTTGTTGTAATTTATAGTTGTATCTAATGGCATATCATAACATTTATATTTTAATGTAATACTGTCTGAATCTGGCTTTTCTTTAAATTTAACACTAACTTTTGATGTACTACCTAAAACTATACTTTTTTTCTCTAAGCTTATATTTAAATCTGAATTATTTTCCATAGCACTAGATTCAGTAGCAAATGCCATTGTTGGTGCGACAATTGCCATTGAAAGAATTCCTGTTGTTAATAATTTTGTATTTTTTCTCATATTAATCTCCTTATTTAACATAACTTTCTAATTTAGTGTTTTTAATTTTTTAATATGTCAAAGTGTATCTACCCAAATTATAAATAATTTATAAACAAATTATAAAAATAAAATAACAAAAAAATAAACATATTATATACATTTATTTACCTTCACTATATCACTTATTACTATAAAAATCCATAAAAATACATAAAAAACAAATAATAACACATAATACCTTCATTTCCATTGTATTTTATAGGCAAATATCACAACTTTTAATAGTTAATAATATTCTTGGTATATGTGAATGTTTTATTATTATACTTAACTACAAAAGGCTATATATATACCATTTTGCACTTATATGCAACAGTATATATATAGCCTTTCTTACTAATACAATTATGTTTTATTTTGTAGATTCAGTCTAAGTTTAAAACCATAATTCATTTTATATTAAGACCTTTAGTTATTCTCATTTAGACTATTTTAGAGACTCTTCTATACCTTTACCTATTTGTGTACCCATTTCCTTTACCTTACTTGATGTATTCAATAAACTCATATCTTTTTCATTGTCTAAAAATGCACATTCTACAAGTACAGCTGGCATGTCATTTGTTCTTAAAACATATAAATAATCTTTTGTAGCATCAGTTGATAGTGCTCTCGTTTTTGCACCTCTATTTTTTAAATTGAATTTTTCTAAAATTCTATTTAATATATTTGTAGCTAAAGTTTTAGTAGTTCCACCATTTTTATCTTCAAGTTTATAAAATACCTCCACGCCATTTCCAGTTGTATCAGACGCATTATAGTGTATGCTTGTAAATAAATCTGGTCTTAATGAATTAGATAAAGCAGTTCTATTTCCAAGTGATAAAGTTTTATCTGTATCTCTAGTCATAATTACGTTTATGCCTTTTGAACGCAAATATTCAGTCGTTGCAAGTGAAGTATTTAAAGTATAATCTTTTTCTTTAATACCTCCTAATGGTTTCCCTGTTGTACCAGTATCTGAACCACCATGTCCTGGGTCAATCATAACTGTCTTAGCACCAGTATTATTGTCTGGGTCTGTTGGAGTTGTATTATGTTTAGATAATGATGCTGCTATGGAATTCATTACATTTGAAGTCAATCCTCCACCTATTTTATATACCTTATTAGCTGATTTAGCTTCTAAATTTGATTTATGATATGCAGACACATATGTCTTTGGCGTTATAAGTATTGGTGACTTCAAGTTAGCAGCTAATGGACCTGCTGCTAAAGCATCAACAAGTACATCTGATTTAGCCACTAAAACAGCTTCTAATTCATCTTCTGTATAGAATTTTTTTATTACATTTGCATTTGTTTCATGTCTATCTGCTCCATATACTCTATTATTAGTAACACTATCCTTAGTTATATCATTTACTTTATTGATAACATTTGTTGATATCATTTGAGGACCACCTATAAAATAAGCACTTTGTAAATCCTCACTCTCTAGCCATTTATATGTATTATTTGTAATACTATCTTTATCAGTCAATATAATTGGTTGCTTATCTTGACCTGCTTTTGCTGCTATAGTAAGTGCATCCACTTCTCCACCAGTAGCATTTGTTATATACACCTTATCTACATCATGATTTTTATCTATTTCTTTTGCTATCAATAAAGATGTCTCATATCTATTAGAACCACTTAGACGTGTTTGACTAGCATTTACAGTTGATTTTATCTGATTAGCACTAGTTTTAGAAATTGAGTTCTCATCTCCAATTATGATTACATCTTTAGGATTTAGACGTTTTAATTCTGATTTTACACTATCTGGCACATTATTTTTTTCAACCAAAAGTATAGGTGCATTATATGTAGTTGCTAATGGAGTTGATATAATTCCATCAATACTTACATCTCCACTTATTACAATTACCTTATCTGAACCATTTTTCCAGCCTTCTTTACTTATTTTAACTGCTGTTTCGTATCTATCACTTCCTGTAAGTTCTGTGATAGGTGCAGAAGTTTTTCTCAAGTATTTACTTACATCTTTTCTCGAAGTTATATCTTCAATTATACATTCCTGCGTTACATTATAATCTTTTAAATTTAATCCCATCTTTTCTAGGTCTTGTTTGTTTAAAGTTTTAGGATTAGTTTCACTATTTATTGTTATACCTTGTAACTCCCAAACATTTTGATATTCTGGGTCTTTATTATAATTGATAGTCCCTTCATATGCTCCAGTTGATTTGTTGTAATTTATAGTTGTGTCTAATGGCATGTCATAACATTTATATTTTAATGTTATACTGCCTGCATCTAGCTTTTCTTTAAATTTAACGCTAACTTTTGATGTACTACCTAAAACTATACTTTTTTTCTCTAAGTTTATATTTAAATCTGCATTATTTTCCATAGCACTAGATTCAGTAGCAAATGCCATTGTTGGTGCGACAATTGCCATTGAAAGAATTCCTGTTGTTAATAGTTTTGCATTTCTTCTCATATTAATCTATTAATCTCCTCACTTAATATAAATTTCTATTTTGTTTTATAGATTTAAATTTTTAAAATATATCAAAGTGTATCTACCCAAAATTATAAATAATTATATAAAAAGTAAACTTATAAAACACAAAAAATAAAAAAATTAAATATATCTAATATATTTAATTATATTCACTATATCATTTATTGCCAAAAAAATCTATAAAAGACAAATAAAAACATATAATAATTGTAGTTTTATTAAATTTTATACAACAAAAAAGATTACATGGCTACGTCCTACTCTCCCAGGCAGTTTCCCACCAAGTACCATCAGCGCTAGAGAGCTTAACTTCTGTGTTCGGAATGGGAACAGGTGTATCCTCTCTGCTATTGTAACCACATAATCTTTTGGAGCGGGTGAAGGGGATCGAACCCTCACAGCTGGCTTGGAAGGCCAGAACTCTACCATTGAGCTACACCCGCATTATTTTTTATAAATTAGTAGAACTAACTTTCTAGAGTTAACACTCTAAAAACTACACATATATTTTATTGAATGAACATCATATAATATTGGTCAAGTCCTCGACCTATTAGTATCGATAAGCTAAATACATTGCTGCACTTACACCTTCGACCTATCAACCAGATAGTCTTTCTGGGGTCTTACCCTTGCGGTGGGAAATCTTATCTTGAAGTCGGCTTCGCGCTTAGATGCTTTCAGCGCTTATCCATTCCGTACATAGCTACCCAGCCATGCCCTTGGCAGAACAACTGGTACACCAGAGGTACGTCCATCCCGGTCCTCTCGTACTAAGGACAGGTCTTCTCAAATTTCCTACGCCTGCGACGGATAGGGACCGAACTGTCTCACGACGTTCTGAACCCAGCTCGCGTACCACTTTAATGGGCGAACAGCCCAACCCTTGGGACCTACTACAGCCCCAGGATGTGATGAGCCGACATCGAGGTGCCAAACCTCCCCGTCGATGTGGACTCTTGGGGGAGATAAGCCTGTTATCCCCAGGGTAGCTTTTATCCGTTGAGCGATGGCCCTTCCACGCAGAACCACCGGATCACTAAGTCCGATTTTCATCCTTGCTCGACCTGTATGTCTTGCAATCAAGCTCTCTTTTGCCTTTACACTCTACGTACGATTTCCGACCGTACTGAGAGAACCTTTGAGCGCCTCCGTTACCTTTTGGGAGGCGACCGCCCCAGTCAAACTGCCCACCTGACAGTGTCCCAAGACCAGATTCATGGCCTATGGTTAGAGTCCCAGTACTACAAGGGTGGTATCCCAAGGATGGCTCCGCCAAAACTGGCGTCCTGGTTTCAAAGCCTCCCACCTATCCTGTACATGTAGTACCAAGACCCAATGTCAAGCTACAGTAAAGCTCCATGGGGTCTTTCCGTCCTGTCGCAGGTATCCGGCATCTTCACCGGAATTACAATTTCACCGAGTCTGTTGTTGAGACAGTGCCCAAATCGTTACGCCTTTCGTGCGGGTCGGAACTTACCCGACAAGGAATTTCGCTACCTTAGGACCGTTATAGTTACGGCCGCCGTTTACTGGGGCTTAAGTTCACTGCTTCGATTGCTCTAACAGATCCCCTTAACCTTCCAGCACCGGGCAGGCGTCAGCTCCTATACATCGTCTTGCGACTTAGCAGAAACCTATGTTTTTGGTAAACAGTCGCTTGGGCCTATTCTCTGCGGCCACCAGATGGTGGCACCCCTTATCCCTAAGTTACGGGGTCATTTTGCCGAGTTCCTTAACAACAGTTCTCTCGCGGGCCTTAGGATACTCTCCTCACCCACCTGTGTCGGTTTGCGGTACGGGTACCTTTAACCTCGATAGAGACTTTTCTTGACAGTGTGAAATCAGCTACTTCGCTACTAAATTTCGCTCCCCATCACATCCCAGCATTATCAAAGCGGATTTACCTACTCTGACTGCCTCAATGCTTGGGCACATATAACCAACAGTGTGCTTAGCTTATCCTACTGTGTCATCCCATCTCTCAAACGGTTATCGGTAGTACAGGAATATCAACCTGTTGTCCATCACCTACGCCTTTCGGCCTCAGCTTAGGTCCCGACTAACCCAGGGCGGACGAACCTTCCCCTGGAAACCTTGGGTTTACGGCCTGTGGGATTCTCACCCACATCTCGCTACTCATGCCAACATTCTCACTCCCATACTGTCCACATGTCCTTACGGTCATGCTTCAACCCGTATGGGAAGCTCCCCTACCCATCATAATGATGCCGTAGCTTCGGTAGTAAGTTTTAGCCCCGGAAATCTTCGGCGCAGGATCACTCGACCAGTGAGCTATTACGCACTCTTTGAATGAGTGGCTGCTTCTAAGCCAACATCCTGGTTGTCTGTGCAATCCCACATCCTTTACCACTTAACTTACATTTAGGGACCTTAGCTGACGATCTGGGCTGTTGCCCTTTCGACTATGAATCTTATCACCCACAGTCTGACTCCCAAGTATAAGATGACGGCATTCGGAGTTTGATAGTCTTCGGTAGGTGCAATACCCCCTAGGACATTCAGTGCTCTACCTCCGTATCTCTCACCTTGAGGCTAGCCCTAAAGCTATTTCGGGGAGAACCAGCTATCTCCGGGCTCGATTGGAATTTCACCGCTACCCACAAGTCATCCCCGAGCTTTTCAACGCTCGTGGGTTCGGACCTCCACGAAATTTTACTTTCGCTTCATCCTGCTCATGGGTAGGTCGCCCGGTTTCGGGTCTACGTCAAGTAACTGAACGCTCAGTTAAAACTCGCTTTCGCTACGGCTCCACACCTTAAGTGCTTAACCTTGCTACTTAACGTAACTCGTTGGCCCGTTCTACAAAAAGTACGCGGTCACACAAGAAATGTGCTTCCACAGCTTGTAAGTGCAGGGTTTCAGGTTCTATTTCACTCCCCTCCCGGGGTCCTTTTCACCTTTCCCTCACGGTACTATACGCTATCGGTCACTAGGTAGTATTTAGCCTTGGAGGGTGGTCCCTCCTGCTTCCCACAGGGTTTCACGTGTCCCGTGGTACTCTGGATCATATCTAAAGTCTTCTCGTTTAACATACAGGACTATTACCTTCTGTGGTGGGTCTTTCCAAACCTCTTCAATTACGATACCTCTTCGTTATGATATGTCCGCAACCCCAATAAAGAAAACTTTATTGGTTTGGGCTCTTCCGCGTTCGCTCGCCGCTACTTACGGAATCGAATTTCTTTCTCTTCCTTCAGGTACTTAGATGTTTCAGTTCCCTGAGTTCCCCTCATTAAGCTATGAATTCACTTAATGATACTTAGACATTACTCTAAGTGAGTTTCCTCATTCGGAAATCTTCGGATCAAAGTTTACGTGCAACTCCCCGAAGCTTATCGCAGCTTATCACGTCCTTCATCGGCTCCTAGTGCCAAGGCATCCGCCCTGCACCCTTAATAACTTGACCAGTTAAAAAGGTTTGATAGATTAAAGTCTATCAACTTGATAATTTTAAAAAGTTATCAGCTTTATATATTACAAATTAGATGTCATATCACTAAATATATATGCAGTTTTTAAGGTGCTAACGCACATCTTCAACAAACAAACTTCACATTGGTTTAGTTTATTTGGTTGATTCAAGTGCTAATTTTGAGTATTCGTAAAAACGAACCCTCAAAATTAAACAGTAGGCAATTCTCCTTAGAAAGGAGGTGATCCAGCCGCACCTTCCGATACGGCTACCTTGTTACGACTTCACCCCAGTTATTGATTCCACCTTCGACGACTTCTTCCAAAAGGTTAGATAATCGGCTTCGGGCGTCTCCAACTCCCGTGGTGTGACGGGCGGTGTGTACAAGACCCGGGAACGCATTCACCGCAGCATTCTGATCTGCGATTACTAGTAACTCCAGCTTCATGTAGGCGAGTTTCAGCCTACAATCCGAACTGAGAGTAGCTTTAAGGGATTAGCTCCACCTTACGGCTTGGCAACCCTCTGTACTACCCATTGTAGCACGTGTGTAGCCCTAAGCATAAGGGGCATGATGATTTGACGTCATCCCCACCTTCCTCCAGGTTATCCCTGGCAGTCTCTCTAGAGTGCCCAACTTAATGATGGCAACTAAAGACAAGGGTTGCGCTCGTTGCGGGACTTAACCCAACATCTCACGACACGAGCTGACGACAACCATGCACCACCTGTCACCAATGTCCCCGAAGGGAATTCTCCGATTAAGGAGATGTCATTGGGATGTCAAGCTTAGGTAAGGTTCTTCGCGTTGCTTCGAATTAAACCACATGCTCCGCTACTTGTGCGGGTCCCCGTCAATTCCTTTGAGTTTCACTCTTGCGAGCGTACTTCCCAGGCGGAGTACTTAATGCGTTAGCTGCGGCACCGAGGGGGGTAACCCCCGACACCTAGTACTCATCGTTTACAGCGTGGACTACCAGGGTATCTAATCCTGTTTGCTCCCCACGCTTTCGTGCCTCAGCGTCAGTTACAGTCCAGAGAGCCGCCTTCGCAACTGGTGTTCCTCCTAATATCTACGCATTTCACCGCTACACTAGGAATTCCACTCTCCTCTCCTGCACTCAAGTCTCCCAGTTTCAAGAGCTTACTACGGTTGAGCCGTAGCCTTTCACTCCTGACTTGAAAGACCGCCTACGCACCCTTTACGCCCAGTAAATCCGGATAACGCTAGCCCCCTACGTATTACCGCGGCTGCTGGCACGTAGTTAGCCGGGGCTTCCTCCTCAAGTACCGTCATTATCTTCCTTGAGGACAGAGTTTTACGACCCGAAGGCCTTCATCACTCACGCGGCGTTGCTGCATCAGGCTTTCGCCCATTGTGCAATATTCCCCACTGCTGCCTCCCGTAGGAGTTTGGACCGTGTCTCAGTTCCAATGTGGCCGTTCACCCTCTCAGGTCGGCTACTGATCGTCGCCTTGGTAAGCCGTTACCTTACCAACTAGCTAATCAGACGCGGGTCCATCCTGTACTGGCTCACCTTTGATATTTAAGAGATGCCTCTCAAATATATTATCCCGTATTAGCATACCTTTCGGTATGTTATCCGTGTGTACAGGGTAGGTTACCCACGCGTTACTCACCCGTCCGCCGCTCTTTACCGAAGTAAATCGCTCAACTTGCATGTGTTAGGCACGCCGCCAGCGTTCATCCTGAGCCAGGATCAAACTCTCAAATAAAAGTTTATCAGGCTCAGATACTATTGTTATCAAAATATCTGGCTTTATGGTTTGTTTCTTGTTTTATAAATTAACCTACTGTTTAATTTTCAAAGTTCATTTTGTTCTCTTTCGAGTACAGTAATAATAATATCACCTTTTAAATAACAAGTCAATACATTTTTTTAGTTTTTTTTACAAATTTTCTATTCTTTTGTAGAAAATAATCTTATCCTGTTATAACCTCATACGAAGTTAATAATTATTTTGTTTCTACTTTGTTATCTATAAGTTGCAAATTATAGCTTCTGATGACTTCTATTAATAGTTCCGCATATATACGATTTCCTTTTTTATCTTCAGCTGTACTATATCCTGCATTTTCTAGGGCTTGTGCTTGACTAGTATAGTCTTTTGCTTCAAATAAACCATGTTTTCTATATCTTTTATTATCAACTAAAAACAAACTATGGTCTCTGACAGAATCCTGTAATGAATTATATGACCTAAAATTCGCTACGATTTTCTCATCATAGTGTTCTGAGGTTGAGATTTCTACTTTTTTTCCTTTCCATGCTTTATCTGCTTTTATTCCAAATAAATTATTACTCTGCTTTGTAAGTTTAGAATTTCCCCATCCAGATTCTAATATAGCTTGTCCTATTGTTATAGATGGCAGTATTCCATAATCAATGTATTCTCTTATAGCTGAATCTTCTAACTTTTTTATAAATTTGATTTTTTCATCACCATTTTTTAATTCTTTATTTCCAAGATACATGTATTCTAAATCCTTCATATATTTTTTTGCTCTACTTTTTTGAGAAGAGTCAAATTTTATTTCATTCAATACTTTAGTGAATTTTTTTACTTTATACACATTTTCTCCCTTGTCATTTTTATCCTCTACTATAAATTTTTCTCCTATATTTAATGTATCTTTCTTTTTTATATTACTTAAGTCTTCATCATGTATTACCATATCTATAGCAAGCAATGCTTTCCAACTTACTTGGACTTTCCCATCACCTGCTTCATCGGCTACATCCATATAGTATTCAATTTTGGTACTTTCTATATCTCTTACCTTATATAATTCCTCAAAGTATTTTGTTATATTAAAAACAGCAATTATGCTTGCTATTATACATACAGTTATAAAAATTTTTTTAAATAGAAGCTTTATTCTCTTTATACTTTTATTTTTCCCTAAATTTTTTATGGTTTTTCTGGCCATATTATTCCCCCTTAAAAATGGTATTCCTTATGTTATCACAGATTTTATATCAAATGGATAATAATTTTAATTCTTTCTACTATAAATTTAAATAAATAAAAACTAATTTAGATATTTACAATTTAATTTTTTCATTATTATGTCCACTATATATTTACTTGCATTTCCGTCCCCATATGGATTAGATGCTTTACTCATCTGATTATAACTGTCTTTATTTATTAATAAACTACTCACCGAATTATATATTCTATCTTCATCAGTACCTACTAATTTAAGTGTCTTAGCTTCAATACCTTCAATTCTTTCTGTTTTATCACGCAACACCAAAACTGGTTTACCTAATGATGGAGCTTCTTCCTGTATTCCTCCACTATCAGTCATTATCATGTATGATTTATTTAAAAAATTATGAAAATCAACCACTTCTAAAGGTTCTATAATATGAATCCTTTTAGAGGATTTTCCAAATGCTTCATCAGCTATATTGCGTATTTCAGGATTTAAATGTATTGGGTATACTATTTGTACATCTTCAAAGTCATCTACTATTCTTTTTACAGCTTTAAATATGTTTTTCATAGGATTACCTAAATTTTCTCTTCTATGAGAAGTCAATAAAATCATCCTGTCATTGCCAATCTTATCAATTATAGGATGATTATAGTCTTCTTTTATTGTCATCTGCAAAGCATCAATCGCAGTATTACCAGTTACAAATATATTATTTTTAGGCTTTCCTTCACAAATCAAGTTTTTCCTAGCCAAAGTGGTAGGGGCAAAGTGTATATCAGCAATAATACCTGTAAGTTGCCTATTTAATTCCTCTGGAAATGGAGAATATTTATCATAAGTTCTAAGTCCAGCTTCTATATGACCAACAAAAATTCTACTATAGAACGCAGTCAAGCTAGTAGCTAGGGTTGTTGTTGTATCTCCATGCACTAATATTATATTTGGATTTTCCTTATTTATAATTAATGGAAGTTCATTTAAAATTTTGCATGTTATATCATTTAAACTTTGTCCTTTTTTCATTATATCCAAATCATAGTCTACATTTATATTAAATGTTTCTATAACTTGGTCAAGCATTTCTCTATGTTGGGCTGTAACACATACAATACTTTTTATATGCTCTCTATCTTCAAGTTCTTTTATTAAAGGAGCCATTTTAATAGCTTCAGGCCTCGTTCCAAATACAGTCATAACCTTGATGTCATTCATTTGTATCTCTCCTAATCATACATTTAATTTATACAAATACTAATGCTTTCATAACAAAACTATTCATACCAAGACTTAATAACCTTTATACTCTCCTTTGATGGATAAAAATTTTTTTCTTCATCTATTTTACCTACACAAAACACAGAAAAACCATTTATCCAATCTTCATTCTCAAAAACTTTTTTATATGCCTCAAAGCATCTTGCTTGCTCTTCATCATTTATAACTTTTGAAGGAATATGATTCCATGGTTGAGAACTTGCATTTTCTCTATTTGAAAAACCTAATTCTCCAAAAAATATTGGTTTCCTATGAACTTTATAAAGATTATATATTTCTTCTTTTATATTCTGTCCTCTATTATTTACAGTAGATGAATGTAATGCAGAGACCAATTCTTCCACTGTATTAATAGGTTTATTACTTAGTTCAAAATATGCTGCTATAGATATAAAATCTAACTTATCAAAAAAATTATTATTTAGTTTTTGTTCATAATATAATTTACTATTTAAGTCATCTTTTTTTGTATACCACCAATTAGTCCTATATGTTACAAGTCCATCAAATTTTGATTGTACAAAATCTATTATTTCGCTCCAATTTTTCTGATATTCCTCTAAATGTACAAAATTAGAACCTATATTCAAGACATTTACATCCAGAGGATTTGCTACATCTATTATAAGTTCATTTAATATAGTATTTTGCCAAGTATAAAAAAATCTATCTTTATTTTTAGGATTCCAATCAGTTTCATATAATTTTCCATTTTCTATCCACGGATATGCTTCTAGTATTGTTGAAATACCTTTTTTATTTAATTTTTTTATCAGCTTAATTGCTTTTTCTTTACTACTATTATCTATTGACATAATATCAGAATTAATTTCATCTACATTTATAATTATGGGTACATTTACTGTATTCAATCCTAGTTTATCTATATCCTTCATAACTTGTTTTATTTCATAGTCTACAGATAAGTTAGCTGATTTAATCTTACCATCATATTGGTTATTTATTAGACTTTTATCTCTTAACTCTGTGTTTATAAAATAGATTATAAATATAAAAATTAAAGCTACTACTGAAATTAGAATATTTCTTTTTAATTTAAATTTATTTATATATTTGTTCAAATTATATACCTCTTTTAAAATAATAAATTTATCATGTTATCTTCTTTTATATTTTTTTATATATAACATTGACAATACTATGGCTACAATTATAGTAATAAAAGAAATCATTAAAAATACTTTTGTTGTCTTACTAATGCTTATATTATTATTTAAAGTTTTTACTTCTTTATTAATTTTCAAATTATAAGCTAAATCTTCTACCTCTCCATATTCATCAATCGTTAATGTATCTCCTTTTAAATCATTAACTTTACTTTTATTCAATAAATAATCCATTCCTAAATATAAGTTTTTTTCATTTATTGAACTAATTACCATAATATTTTTTTGATTATTATAAGGTGATTTTATCAATTGAATTGCAGAAATATTTTTCCCATAGCCATCGATAAAACTTATCTTTTCATTTGATAAAAATGTAGAATAACTTTTGTTAAACTTTATGTTTAAATTATCGTTTAACATCTTTATAACAGAATTATTAAATGGCACACCAAAAACTATAATATTGCTATCTTTATATTTGTCATTAAACTCTTTTCCTCTAATTACGTTTATATGTCCTTTATACGAATTTATATTTGCACCTAAACTAATACCTAAGCTAGACATCCAAGTCATAGCTTGTGAATCTGAATAATCTGGCATTATTACAGTTAAATCATTAAATTCATCATCTTTAATAAATGGATATGGATAACTTTCAAAAGACAAAGATTCATTTTCTTTTGTAGATAAATCCATATAAGAACTATTTAATACATATGCCCAAGGATTATTACTTTCCCTTGTAATACAATTTTGGTTCTTTATACTCAAATTAAATACTAATTTAACTTGATAATAGTCTTTATTATCTATATCTTTAGGTATTTTTAATTCTAGCTTGTCATTATTAGAATGTGACCTATCCAATTTCTTACTTCCCACAACAACATCATTTATAGATACTGTAACCAAAGATTTTTCAAAATCCAAATTATCAGAGTACCTTAAATTTAAGACAATTTTTGAACCATTATCCAATATCTTACCCTTTGGTATTTTAACATCAAACAAAGCTTGCTGATTAAATGCACCCTCTAACAAAAAATCTGAATATCCCAAGTCCTTTAATGTCAAATGGCTTAAATTTAACTTTTGTTGCTCATTAATATTTATATTAGTGTCTTTATTTACAATTACTGATGATGATAGTACTTGATTAGAAAGTTTATTTTCCACTAATAAATTTGATGCCTTTATTAAATCATCTTCATTACTACCAATTACCACCATCATTTTCTTATTCTTATTGTAAGGTGAGTCTACTTGTTTAATTATACAATTTGAAGATAATAGAGTTTGTTCCTTTGTGCTTAAAATATTTAAAATTTCTTCTGCTGTATTTTCAGGTTTACCAATATATATAAGATTATCCTCAGACCAATTTTTCATTTCTGAATACAGTTTAACATCCAGTTTTAAATTATCATTTTTTGTTATTTTTCCAAAGTCTGAAGCTATATTAAACACTGCTGTAGATTCTCCTCTAGTCATATTGTCTGGAACTAATATAGTTGTATCCAAATTAAACTTATCTTCAATTTCTGAATATGGATATGGATATTCATTTATTGAATTCCCCATATTTTTCTGCTTATATCTAATTGATGTATATGATTCTTTATGAATAACCATCCAATTCCCAATATTAGAATCATCCTGACAAATTTTATCAGATATAGTTTTATATGCTTTTATTTTTATTTCATTATAACCTTGGATTATATAGTCTTTTGGTATTAATACCTCTAGTGTATTTTTATAATCTGTCTTAGCATTTAGTTTAATAGATTTTATTGGTACATTATTTATTAAAACAGTTAAACTAGAAACATCTTCATTTAATATTTGACTCTTACTAAAATTAAGATGTAATAAAACTTCCTCGATATCCCAATTCTTATTTACCTCAAAAAAGGTACTATTACTTCCTATAACACCATCAATAGTGATGTCTCTTTCAAATTTATAATTTTTAACTTTAGTCTCATCAGCTTTTACTTCATCTACAATCAATATATTTGAAAAAAACAATACTAAAGATATAATTGATATAACAAATTTTTTCATGCTAGTTCCTCCTGTACATGAATCAAAATCTTTCTGTCTTATACCATTTAACTTCCCTTTTAAAAATCACATCTTTTAAATATTCTATCATTCCTTTTATAGCTACAAACAACCACAGTTGAGAGTATGTAAAATACATTATTGCAACTATGAATATATTCTCAAGTGTTGCTTCGCCTTTTTCTATACTTAGACTTATACTTACCTCTATAATAAATAAGAGATATGATAGTATCCATATTATAAAAAAGTTAATCGGAATTGAAATCTCTACTAGTTTAGATATACTTAAAATAAATAAAATATCTGATATAATGACAGATGTTAAAAACAAAAAATATACAGAAAAAAAGTAGGCTATATCAAATACAATTTTATTTTTTCCCTGTTTAAATATATTTTTTATATATTTCATTAAGACATATATATTTCCTTTCGCCCATCTTGTACGTTGCTTTATCCATACTTTAACAGTTTCTGGTTCTTGCTCCCATGTTATAGATTGTGGTACAAGCTTTATCTTATATCCCAATTTATATATCCTAAAGCTAATTTCTGTATCTTCTGCAATTGCTTTACTATCCCATCCTCCAATTTTTTCTATGATACTTTTTCTCAATATAAAATTAGTTCCTGGTATTGTACATAGGTTAAATAATTGCCATCTACCAGCTTGTGACATCCATTGAAAGCTTAGTGTTTCTATATTTATGAATTTAGTTAATAGATTTTTATTTTTATTGCGAGTCCTAAACTTTCCAATAACAGCACCTAATTCATCATCCATTACTATTGTTTGTATTAAATATCTAAGTGCATTTCTATCTGGTGTATTATCCGCATCATAAACAGCTATAAATTCTCCTTTGGAAATAGTATATCCAATATTTAATGCGTTTGATTTTCCTTTGCCTCCTGTTAAATTATCTGTATTTATTATGGTAAAATTATAATTATTATACTTATTTTTTATATCTTCTAAAATATCTTTACTATTATCAGATGAGTTATCATTTATAACAATTAGCTCCATTTTATCTTTAGGATAATCAAGTAATAGTAAAGATTCCACAGTTTTGCCTATTACCTTAGCTTCATTGTGAGCAGGAACAAGTATCGATACCATAGGATATTTATCAATTTTTTTTACTTCTTTGTTAAAATTTTTAAAGTAAAATATATAACCGCCCAAAGCTAAAATAATATTTATAAGCAACAAAGACCATATACTAAATAAGCTAAATATAAATAAATACTCTGATATATTTAAATCTCTCATAAATTTCTCCTAAAATTTTTTAAAACCTCTATTCTAATATAAAATAATTTATTTTAAAAATTTCTTTTTATCTATCTTCTTAAAATATATAAATATAATCACAAATGTTAAAACACTTACAGACACTATCAATATTAAAATTTTACTAATATTGGATATATACTTAAATCTAATATCATTTTCAGTATTTTCTTCTAAATTCCTATCATAAGTTACTTTAACTTCATTTCCAACATTTCTTATTTGTATTTCATCAACTTTTACCCAATTATTAAAATCTCTTAAATCCATAAATTCTATATTTTGTTTTTCTAGGTATTCTATTGTATACTTTAAGTAATCTATATCTAAATATGAATGAAAAAAGAAACCTCCACTAAAACCTCTAACCATAGAGACTTTATCTAGATTTTCTTTGATATTTTGAAAAGTAAACTTATCTTCTGGGTCTATATATCCTAAATTTTCAGGTATAAATATATTAAATTCTTCTGTATCCTGAATAACATAAGGATATGTATTAGTACTAAATTTTTTATCATTATTTTGATGTTGACCTACATAAGTAGAAAAATACTTTTTCAACTCTTTATATCCCTCAGATTCTATTGCATAATGTGGTGCTTCAAACGCAAGAGGATAAATTCCATTTTCTATACATATTCTAAGGCCACTCAACACTCTATCTTTTACAAATACCTTCATATCTTCCTTTAAAGGTGCATCTCTTTCGCCATCCCAAAATTCATACCCTTCTCCAGAAACTTCTTCTTTTTTGTATTGATGAGTATATCCATGTAATATTACTGTACCTCCCTTCTCTTGCATATATTTTACTGCTTTGACAATCTCAGGGCTTTCTGATAAAGTAGTTATTTTATGATTTTTAGGATTTACATAAGCTGGTATCAATGCAATTGTAAATGGTATATTTCTGTCACTTAAATAATCAGCTATATCTACAAGATTTTTAGGGTCTCTAAAAGCATGTACATCTTCTATTCTTACAAATATACTTCCCTTATCAAATTTCTTAATATTAAAAATATCATTCAGTGAATCACAGAATATATAAAATAAAACACCATCCAAATCCAATTTGGATACATAAAAAAGATTTTTGTCATTTATTATATATGGATACTCATTTAATGTATCACTAATACTTCCTATTACTTTATCACTTATATCTTTTGATTTCACAAGATTAAATAAATAGTGTTCATCCAAATTGTACGACTTACCCTTATAATTTACACTCACTATGTTATTTGTTTTTCCCAAATACTCTAAATTATATTTTTTGTATTCTAAAAGATTTTCTATACCATGCCCCAACCAACATATATTTCCGTTATATGAATCTAATGAACTAAGTAAATATTTAGTTCTTTTCTCATTAGCATATGAATTTTCATTAATTCCTATAATAAATATATGACTATAATAATTTTTATTTATTTCATCATCATAGTTACTTAATTTTAATAACTCAATATCTGAACTAAATCTCCCCAATAGAGTCCTTATAATTTTTAAAATATCTCTATTGTAGGCTGTTTCTTTCTTAGAATCATATATAACTAAAACCTTATTTCTATTAGATGTAATTTCTGTTGCATATGAAGATAGATTAAAGTTTGATATTACCAGTACTATAGATAATATCAGTATTAATTTTGATAAATTCTTATTGAGTATTTTAAACATCGTATTGTAATTCCTCTTCAACTATATTCTTAAAATTTATACTATCGCCAAAGTTATCGTTATACTCTAAAAATGCAATTTTCACATCTATATTTACATATTTTCCTTTATTGTTTAGGTCTAAATTTAACGCTCTTATCTTTTTATTTATTCTGTCTTTAACAACTTTTGAACCTTCCAAAGATGTATTTGGCATCAATATGCCTATCATATCCTTTTGTAAACTATAAATTATATCCTCATTTCTTGTACACTCTATAATACTTCTACTGATGTGTTTTACTATTTTATTAGTCTTATTTTCACCAAATATTGTCTGTAAATTTCCATAGTATGGCAATTTGACTATCATAAGAGAAAAATTAGTATTATGTCTAATAGATTTACTTATCTCCATATTTACATCATTATAAAAAATCTTTAAATTCCTAAGTCCAGTTTCACTATCAATAGTCACTAACTCTTTATACTGTTCAGTTAACTTTGTGTTTGTATATTGCAATTCATTTATGTTTTTATTTAAATTACCTACTATAATTGAAGAGATTGGTATTGCTATTATCCACATATATGATATAAACTCAACATCTATATTATGAGTAATATTGTTATATAATATATAGGATGTATACATAAATATAGTTATTGAACTTGTTATCAATCCTATTACTGAGTTTGATAAATAAGTTAACATTATTATAAAAAAAACCACTGCAAACATTATAAATACATTCAATTTATTTTCTGTTCTAATAGATAATATTACTATTCCAACAATTAAAAATATAAAAACTAACAAACTCAATATTAATAAATCTATTTTTTTATTTATCCTATTCATTTTTTATAAATTTACACCTCCAATTATTCTATTAAGTTACCCATTTTTTCTAATTATTATTAGAGTCATTATACAAATAAGATTTTCACTTATTAAAAGATTAATTAAGTCGCATGTAAATATAATTTAATAAAAACAAACTCAAAACAAGTATATATTGGACAAAAAATAAAAACTGTTCAATAATTAGAAAATTAATTTCTAAAAAAGAACAGTTTTATTAAGTAAATATAATTAAATCAGAAAGACTCTATTTTGACTTTAATTCTATCCAAGCCTTGTCATATAGTTTTATCTTTTCACCAATATCTTCAAAAGTCTCACATTTACTAAGTACTTCTTTAGATGGATATGCAACAGGATTATTAGTTATTTCTGGGTCTAATAATTTTAGCGCTCCTGTATTCGGTGTCGAATATCCAATATACTCAGCATTTATTTTTGCATTTTCTGGGTCTAGTAAGAAGTTTATAAACAATTCAGCTTCTTTTTTATTTTGTGCTGTTGTAGGTACACACATAGCATCTACCCATTTATTAGTACCTTCTTTAGGTATCGCATAATCAAGGTCAGAATTTTGGTCCATTAATGTAACTGCATCTCCAGAATACAACATACCCATTGCTACTTCTCCACCAAGTAATCTATCCTTACCTTCATCATTTACATAAGCTAATACCAAGTCCTTTTGTTTCATTAAAAGATTTTTCGCTTCATTTATTTCTTTTGTATTTACACTATTCATACTGTATCCTAATTTTTTAAGAGTTATTCCTATAGTATCTCTAACAGAATCAAACATCATTATATTACCCTTATACTTTGGATTCCAAAGTATATTCCAACTATCTATAGGGTCTTTAACCTCTTTTTTATTATACAATATTCCAAGAGTTCCCCACATATATGCAACACTATATTCATTAGTTTTATCATATATAGGGTTTAAAAAACTTTTATCTAAATACTTCATATTAGGTATATTTTTAAAATCTAACTTTTCCAAAAGACCTTCATTTTTCATTTTTTCTACCATGTAATCTGAAGGAAAAACCAAATCGTAGTGTGTACTACCACTCTTTACTTTTTGATACATCATTTCATTAGTATCATAAGTTGAATACTGAACATCTATTCCAGTTTCTTCTTCAAACTTATCTATAAGAGATTCGTCTATATAATCTCCAACATTATATACATTTAAAACTTTTGTAGAATCAGTCGCTTTATTACATCCTGTAAATAAAGTCACTGTCATCACACCTACAGCTACAAGGGCTATTACTTTTTTATACTTAATCATTATTTAGTCCCCCTTACTATAGATTCTTTTTTATTAGCTAATAAAAGTAACCCTAAAACAACTGCAAACATTATTGTTGATAATGCATTTATTTCAGGTTTTATACCTCTTCTAGCCATTCCATAGATTTCTATAGAAAGATTGCTTACACCATTTCCAGCATTAAAGAAACTTATTATAAAGTCATCTATTGACATAGTAAATGCAATTAAAAATCCAGAAACAATACCTGGCTTTATTTGTGGCAAAATTACTTTTCTAAGAGCATATATAGGTGTCGCTCCTAAGTCCATAGCTGCATCCTCTATATTATCAGGCAATTGCTTCATTTTTGGTAAAACTGAAAGTATGACGTATGGCAAACAGAACATTATATGTGCCAATAGCATTGTTGTAAACCCAAATTCCATTTTTACAAATACAAATAGACTCATAAGAGCTACTGCTGTAACTATCTCTGTATTTAAAATAGGAAGATAGTTTACATTTAGTATTAATTTCTTACTCTTACCTCTCATCTTATGTATTCCTATAGCACTTATAGTTCCTACTATTGTAGATATTACAGATGCTAATATAGCTATTACAATAGTGTAATATAAAGCACTCATTATACTCTCATTTTGAAGTAATTGACCATACCACTTCCATGTAAATCCATTCCATCTTGCCATTGATTTTGAATCATTGAAAGAAAATAGTACTAAAGCAAATATGGGTGCATATAAAAACAAGAATACTAATGCTAAATATATATTAGAAGTTATTTTCTTTAATTTTAAAATAGTAACCCACCGCCTTCTTTGTCAGACTCATCTCCAAATTTTGACATTATGGACATCGATATTAATATTACTATCATCATAAATATCGATATTGCTGAGCCAAAGTTCCAATCTCCAACAACCGTAAATTGTTGTTCAATCAAATCTCCAACTAGCATTATTTTACCTCCACCTAACAGTCTTGATATTGCAAAGGTAGTTACTGCTGGCATAAATACCATAGTTATTCCAGACATTACACCTGGCAAACTCAAAGGAAATATAATTTTTCTAAATACTGTCATATTGTTTGCACCTAAGTCATGAGCAGCATTTATCAAATCATTATCCATCTTTGATAGTGCAGTGTATATTGGAAGAACCATGAATGGTAAAAAGTTGTATACCATACCTAAAAGTATAGCAAAATTAGTATACAAAATTGCTAATGGCTGTATCCCAAACCAACCTAAAAATGTATTTAAAAGTCCATTTTTTCCTAATATAGCAACCCATGCATAAGTTCTTAAAAGAAAATTCATCCACATAGGAAGAATAAACAATAATATTAATGAACCTCTTCTACTTACATGAGCTTTTGAAATTATATATGCCACTGGATAACCAACTATAAGGCATATCAATGTCGCTCCTCCTGCTAAAAGAATAGAACGAGCAAATACTTTAATGTATATAGGGTCGATTACTTCTTTATAATTTTCAAGTGTAAATGCATAACCTCCACCTGACTCTTTTGTAAAACTGAAAAATACTACTAGTATTAAAGGAATTATTACAAATATCGCACTCCAAACTACATATGGATATGCTAAGAAAGATTTTCTCTTCATCTTAGTTATTCTCTTTTCTCATTATATGGATGTCTTCTGGATATATATCCATGCCTAGCTCTGTTCCAACCTCAGCATTTTTAGTATTATGAAGTATCCATAATCTTCCATTTTCATTTAATTCTATCTCATAGTGCACTCCTTTAAACACAGTAGATGTAACTTTCCCCTTTAACATTCCTTCTTCTGGCTTTACCATTTTTATATCTTCTGGTCTTATTACGACTTCTATATTTTCGTTTTTTTCAAATCCTTTATCAACACATTCAAAATCCCTATTACAGAAATTAACTTTATAATCTTCTATCATAATTCCATCAAATATGTTACTTTCACCTATAAACTTAGCTACGAATGAGTTTTTAGGTTCATTATATATGTCTTGTGGTGTTCCCATTTGTTGTATCTTGCCCTTATACATTACGACAATAGTATCTGACATCGTAAGAGCCTCTTCTTGGTCATGAGTTACAAATACAAATGTTATTCCTAATTTTTTTTGAATTCTTTTTAATTCTATTTGCATTTCTTGTCTAAGCTTTAAATCAAGTGCTCCAAGTGGCTCATCTAGTAGCAATACTTTTGGTTCATTAACTAAAGCTCTTGCTATTGCAATCCTCTGTTGTTGTCCTCCACTTAATGAGTCAACTTGTCGTCTTTCAAAACCTTCTAGTGCAACAAGTTTTAAAATCTCTTTCACTTTAGTATCTATTACATCTTTTGGAGTCTTTTTGATTTTTAGTCCAAAAGCTACATTTTCATATACATCCATATGTGGAAATAAAGCATATTTTTGAAATACTGTATTTACTTGTCTTTCATATGGTGGCAAATTATTTATCTCTTTACCTTCAAATAAAACTCTACCATCATCAGCATACTCAAATCCTGCTATTATTTTTAATGTAGTAGTTTTTCCACATCCACTTGGTCCAAGTAAAGTTAAAAACTCATTTTTCTTTATATCTAAATTGAAATTATCTAAAACAGTAAGTTCTTCATAATGTTTAGATATATCTCTTAATTCTATTATATTTTCTACCAATTATTAAACACCTCTATTCTAAAATGATGGTGGCGTACTTACCCAAATCACTTTTGCTGTCGTTTTACCTTCGTTTGATATATAGTGATTCGCTCTTGGTCTAAAGTAAAAGCTTTCTCCTTTTTTTACCTTATTTTTCTTTTCGCCTATATGAACATATATTGAGCCTGCTAATACATATCCAAATTCTTCGCCTTCATGTGGCTTTTCTTCTTTATATTGTCCTCCTGGATACAATGTTATTATTATTGGCTCCATTTCATTTTTTTGTGAATTTGGAATTAGCCACTTCAGTTTATATTTTAAGTCTTCGTCTTCCGTTTCAAACATATCCTCTTTTGTAAAACTAATTCTTTCATCATCTATTTCATTAAAAAATTCCCTTAAATTCGTACCTAGTATCTCAAGTATATCTATAAGGGTAGCTATGGATGGTGATGTTAAGTTATTTTCTAATTGAGAAATAAATCCCTTTGACAATTCACATCTATTAGCTAACTCTTCCTGGGTCAGTTGCTTTTCTGTTCTTAATCTTTTTATCTTTTCACCTATATCCATGTTGCACCTCCTAGTTTCTGTTTTATTTTACTAAACATTTTGTTTACTAAACATTGTGTTTAAAATTTGTAAACAACATAGGTAATTATATATAAAATTTGGATATAATACAAGAGTTTTTTTGACATTTTTTTATTTTTTTATTTATAAGAAATACAAGTATTTTAAAGGCTTTGGAAAATACACAATTAAAGGTGTTTATATTAATATTTATAAAGTTTAGTATCTCTAATTATAAATTAATTAATTCATTAAATACACAATTAAACTTATAAAACATAAAAAAGTATTAAACAAATAAAAAATTGCTAGAAATCTACATTTTATAGTTTCCTAGCAATCTTCATAACTTAATATTCTCTTAATAATTAAAATTTATATATTTTTAAAATTTTTCAAACTAAAATATTTAACCTTTGCTTGAATTTATTATTAAATTACTTAGCTATATTCTGAGCAGCAGTTTTTTTATCTCCATTCATATATAACTTAATAAATTTTATATCATCTACTATAAATCTATGCTTTATCTTGCTACAATCTAATTTAAATAAACTAAATATTATCTGTGTAAAGTAACCCAATCCAAATGCGCTTATTATAGTTCCTATACCAACTTTTCCACCCAAGAAAAATCCTACTATTAATGCTCCAACTTCTATAGTCCCTCTTATTAAGTTAAGTGATTTTCCAGTTTTCTTTTGAAGTGCAACCATCAAACCATCTCTAGGTCCACTTCCTAAACCACTTCCCATATAAAATACCATTCCAATAGCCAAAAGAACCAATCCTAATATCAACATAATTATTCCTACAAATAAACTATCAGCCTCTGGAATTAATTTACTATACAAAAGCAAATCCATAAAGAATCCAATTAATAACATGTTAAAAACAGTTCCCCATCCTACATTCTCACCAAGAACAACATCAGCTATAACTACTATAGAGCCTACAATTATAGAGGCAGTCCCTATAGTTATTCCTATATGATTTGAAAGACCTTGATGAAACACATCCCAAGGAGATAAACCAAGGTTACAATTTATCGTCAATACTATACCAATTGAACATATAAATAAACCTGCTACTAGCTTTAAAAATTTCCATAATACTTTTTGTAACAAAATCTACCCCTCCTAAACATAATTTAACTACTAACTTTAAATATCAAAAGCCAGCAGTTCTATTTAAAAAAATCTTACTTTATTAATTTTATAAGACACTTCTATGATACATCATTTTATGCTAAATAACTACCATTTTATTACAATTTAGTTACAATTTTTAATTATTTTTTTTATTATGTATTTTCTAGTTTCAGTATTTCTTAAATTGAATTCTATATTTTAAAATTCTTTATTATTTTATAGTTCATAAATAAAATAGAGACCACTTAAATATAATAAGAAATTGTATTTAAATAGTCTCTATTTTATTATGTAATGCTATTAATATTTATTATGTGATACTGTTAATATGCCGAATTTAGTTTTGCTTCTAGTTTCTTTTGAACAAGTCCAAAGACAAATAATATAAACCAATATACAAATCCTGCAACTAAGAACGCTTCTAGATATTTATATTTACTACCACCATTATAATTTGCTGCTGCCATTATTTCTAGTACTCCTATAGTAAAAGCTAATGAAGAACCTTTAATTAAATCCACAAAGTGATTAGATAATGCAGGAATAGCCACTCTTATAGCCTGTGGCATGACTATCCTTCTAAATATTTGTACATTTGTAAGTCCAATGGAAGCTCCTGCTTCATATTGACCCTTATCTACAGAAGAAATTGCTCCTCTTATAGTCTCTGCCATATACGCAGACATATTTACTGATAAAGCAATTATCATTGCAGTAAATGGAGACATGTCTACAAGAGCTGGAATAGCTCTTGGTAATCCAAAATATAATGCATACAACTGAACTAATAGTGGTGTGCCTCTAAAAATTGATGTATAAACTTTAACAATTTCATTTAATACTTTAACTTTGTTATAGCTTATCAATGCCATTATAGTTGCTATTACTAAAGATAGTACTAGTGATATTAAAGCCATTGTTATTGTTTCTTTAGATGCTATAAATATTTCTGGCAAAATTTTAAACATGAATGATACATCTAAACTCATAAAATTCACCTATCTCTCAATTGTTATGTCTTCTCCAAACCATTTTTTAGAGATTTCAGTAAGAGTTCCATCTTTTCTCATAGCAGTTATTGTATCATCAACCTTAGCTTTTAAAGCCTTTGATTCTTCATCTTTTCTAAATGGATACGCATTTATTTCTTCATAAATAGGTTCTCCAACAGCGATGAAATTTGAACCAGCTTTTTTATTTCTAGCAGCTGTTGCAGAAACAGAAATTATTCTTGCGTCAGATCTGCCAAGTTCAAGACCTTCATATGAATCAGACCCATCATTGAATACTAATTCCATTGAATTATCTTTATTTTTTTCCTCCATTATAGCTCTTTCAGATGAATTTGCTCCAACTTCAACTTTTTTACCTTTCAAATCTTCAAGACTTTTTATCTTGTCTTTATCTTCTGGTCTAATAGTTATCATTAGAGGATTATAAGCATATGGTACTGTAAAGTCATACACTTCTTCTCTTTCTGGTGTTATACTTATTTGTTGAGCTGCTGTATCTGCCTTACCACTGTCCACCATTCCAAGTAATCCACCTGTATCTCCATTATTTACTTCATACTTAATTTCAGAATCTAATCTTTTACCAATTTCATTCCATATATCAATTTCAAAACCTTGCATTTTCCCATCTTCTCTAAAATTAAATGGATAATACTTTGCTCCTGTAGCTACTGTAATAGTCTTCTTTTCTTCTTTTTTAGATTCTTCTTTTGTTGAACAACCTATTGTTAATCCACAAATAACTAACCCTAATGTTAGTAAGCTTAATGCTTTTTTCAAATACATTAAAATCCCTCCATACTTAATGATATTTTTATTTACATGAATTTAAACTTTATTTATATACCACGATTTAGTTTTATAATTTCTCAACTTACATATCACTCTTTACTTCCATATAAGTTAAATTTAAAACATTCATTTTTATGGATATTTCTACAAAATATAAGTTTATTTTCCATTTACCCCAAAACAATCGTATTATACTTTCCATACTTTGTCTAATAGTTTTTTTCTATGTACTTTTTTAATAGAATTAAAATTTACTATATCATTGTAAAGTTATAGATATACGAAATTACAATGCTTATTAAGCTAACATTAATAAGAAAATAATTTTTATTAAAAACAAATATATTAAAATAAAAAAGATACTGTTAAGTTGATATTTACTTAACAGTATCTTTTTTGTTTGTATCTGATTCTATTTTGATTTTATGAATCTTCTTCGGTTTATCTTTGATACACCTACTAACATAATTGACATGACTATCATTGATGCTCCACCTAAAATTAATTTAGAGTATGTTGTCGTTTTATTCATAGAGCCGCCTCCTTTATTACCAAAACCTCCAGTTTCCTTTGGACCACCTTGACTTCTATCTATATTCATATCGCCATTTTTACCATTCATATCTCCCTTATCAATATTTCCCATTCCTGGTGGTGTTTTACCATCCATACCTTCAGGTGGCTCTGGCATTCCACTCATCTTATCATCAGAATTTTCTGTGTCTTTACTTTCACTTGAACTATTATCATCAGAATTTTCTTTAGTTGAAGAAGATTCTCCACTTAATTGAGCTTTTATAGTTTTGCTCATATTTTCTGCAACTTCTAAAACTCCTGGTATTGACTTACCACCTTTGCCCATAGGTCCTCCTGACTTTTCATTAGTATTGTTCTCACTTTTATTGTCATTTGTATTATTCTCATTTTCACTATTATCTGTAGTATCATTTTTATTATCATTATCTGTATTAGTTTTGACTTCACTTAATGTTAATTCAGCATTAACTTCTTTTTCATTACTTTTGTTTTCAAAACTCTTATTTTCATTGTTAGAGTTATTATTGTTAGATTCATTGTTATTAGATTCTTTATTATTAGAATCATTATTAAATTCTTTATCACCAAATCCCTTATCATCACTAGAGTCTTCAATTGAAGATGTTATATTTTTTTCAAATTCTTCATAAGTATAAAATGCTGTTGGGTCTTCTTTTACATATGATGCTATCAAGTCATGTAATTTTGTTGTCATATTTTCTAAATAATCTGAGTCCAAGTACTTGGTTACTATTTCTTCTAGATATTCATGATACTTAGCTTTATATGTATCATTTTTTAATAGTGCAGATATTAAAGGTCTATCTTCCAAATTACCTGTTGTAGGTTCATCGATAGCTATAGATTGACTACCTCCACCAAAACCACTAAATCCACCAAATGACATATTAAAGTCCCATGGCAACATAGAAAACACTCCATCTTGTTCATATAAATAGTAATTATGAGCGAAACTACCTTGATAACTATCAAGATTTAATAAAGCTGTACTTATTGCTATATTTTTGAGGACAGAATCTACATCAAGATATTTTTCAATATCTTCACCTGTATCTAAAGATCTTAATAGTTTTGTAACTTTAGACCAGTCAGCTGTTTTTTTGTCACTTTCAACGATTAGATTTGAGTAACTATCTGGATCATCACCCTCATATTGTAATGAAGCCCCTTCATCTGATTTGTATAAGTCTCCAGTTACATCCCCAAAATTATTTTCAAGATAAGACTCTTTTAATCCTTCTACTGCCAAATATAATCCATGATATTCACCATTTATAGACACTTTAGCATATGCAAATTCTGGAGTAGCCAATCCCATTTCCTCACAGACGCTATATGTTAAAAATTCTCTCATATAAGATGGGTCAGAGTAACAGTTATTAAGGTTTAGTTGAGTAAGACCTTCCATACTTTGACTAGTATTATATTTATCGAAATTAATCTTATAGCTATATCTATCGCTATCACTATTTGCTACAGATGTAAGGCTTGAATTTCCTTTAGTTCTTATACCAACGTTTCCATATGAATCTCCATTTACAGTTACTTTTGCGACTTTAAATTCTTCTTTTATAGCATTTTCATTCATATCTTCCAAGTCACTTTCATCTATTTCTATATTAACTTCCATAACCTTGTCTCTATCAAAATATTTTTCAATATATACATCACTATATAAATCAACATTTTTATTACCATATGTACTGTAAACTCCAACTACTGCACATAAAAATATAACCATAATTGAGATAAGAAGGGTAAATTTTTTATCTTTCATAAAAGATTACTCCTCTCTACGCTACATAGTCACCATTATAACTTACAAGAACTGCATTAGTGACTCCATCTACTTGGCTTAAGTCATTTATAAGACTTGTTTCTCCGTCCTTCATTCTTACTTCAAATACCAATTCTATACCTTTTTCTGGTGTAACACTTTTTGATTTTATTTGATATTTAGAAAATACTTGCTTAATTTTGTCAGTTGCGATGTCTTCTGAATTTTCATTATTACAATTTACCATCAATATATATGGTGTTTCGGATATTGTTTTGTTTGAAAAGAATATTAGAATCAATCCCATGATTATTGAACCCATAACAGCCAACGGAATCAAACCTGCCCCCAAAACTATCCCTGAACCTAATGACCAAAATAGAAATACCAAATCCATTGGGTCTTTAATTGCTGTTCTAAATCTTACTATAGATAAAGCACCAACCATACCTAGAGATAAAACTACATTTGATGTAACTGCTAATATTACGAAAGTTGTAAGCATTGTAAGTGCTACAAGTGACACATTAAATGGACGAGAATACATAATTCCCATATAGGTTTTTTTGTAAATCATATATATAAACAAACCTACTAAAAATGCTGAACCTAGAGCTAAAGCACTATCTATAAATGAAAAACCTGATACATTTTCTATAAAACTTGATTTAAAAATATCGTTAAATGTCATAACTAAAATCATCCTTCCTATTTTTTAATTTTTTTATTTTATTTGGATACTCTTTATATAAGATTTAAATTTCAATCCTATATATACAATCTACTTGATGCATACTTTGAAACTGCTGTAGAAGTAGTTTTATTAATCTGAACTAAATCTTTTATAAAATCTGGTATAAACTCATCATATTTAACTTCTAATACAGTCATATTTTCATCAATAACTGACACTGTTGGCAAGTCTTTATTGAATAAATCAGTTGAATTTACAGAAGTTTTAATATCGCTATCAATTGTAACTCTTACATTTCCAAGTGGATATACAAAAGCTTCTCTATCATAATCAACTATACTTTTTGCCTCCAATCTTTCACATTTTATTTTTAAATAAAATTCTCTTAATAAACAGTTTGTCGATTCTTTTAAAAACTCAATGTCATTTTTTAATATCTTATCTACTTCCTTTTTAGTTAAACTAGCTGTTAGTTTTGATGTCATATTATAATGTTTTATTTTCTTCTCCAATTTTATATAAGAAGGGTCATTGTTATAAAATCTTATTCTAAACTTTTCTCTCATTGCAACTCCATTTAACTTATCTAAAAGTGCTTTATCTTCAGGAGTGTCAAAATATAAACTTCTGATAAGATACTTCCCATCTTTTGATGCGTTTCTATCTTTCTTCATTATTGGATAAAGTCTTGATTTTAAAGCTAGGACATCAGCTTCAGTTATTTTATGTTTCATCTCAAATCTATAGTTTAACTTCTTATCCATTATTACCACCTCTCAATTCATTTAACTATGTTTGATTTATTTTATATTTAGAGTATACTTCACTCCACTTTGTTAAATCTCCGTAAAATAAGTGCATCTTTATGGCATATATGTGGCAAACAATATTAAATCGATGAGATAGATGTGAATTTATTTATCTAAGTTTTAATAATAAATTACATTTTTATATGGAAATTAAATTTTACATGTTATTAGATTTTGTACAATTAACAAATAGTAGTTTTAGATAACAAAAAAAGAAGATGTTACTTATATATAAATTAAATATTTCAAATAAAAAATTAAGTTTCTTATTTAAAATAACATAATCTATAGTTCCATCTTCTAAATCTATAAAACTAAATAATTAAATTTATATGTTTATACTATGTATACTTATTTATGTTAAAATTAGTTTTACTGCACTCCAAACAAGTACTAGTGCCATAATAATATTGATTACTTTGTAATGCTTATTTATATATTTTTGCAAAATACCTCCTGCTAAAGCCCATGTCAAAGTACCAGATATGCCCACAATACTATTACAAACTGCTGCTGACAATAAATATCCAGCTGACTGTGACACAGGTATCACATATCCTGTATATACAGTAATAGCAAATATTATAATTTTTACATTAACAAACTGTAAAATAAATCCAGTCCAAAATGATTCTTTCTTAACATCGCTATTATTGTTTGGTTTGCTCTTAGCCACTTGTATCGCTAACCAGAGAATATAAAGTGCTCCTATGTACTTCATAATACCAGTAATCATTGGTATAAACTTTGATAATTCAAGACATCCAAAAGCACATATAAACATAATACATATAAATCCCATAGCAATTCCTATAACCACTGATTTTCCTTTTTTCCATCCACTATTACTAATCGTATTTAATGCAAGAATATTATTAGGTCCTGGTGTAAAACCTGTAACAAATGCATATGGTAAAAAAGATAATAAAACTTCACTCAACACTTGCAATCACTCTCCTTTTATATTATAATACTATAAATCAAACAATAAAAAAAATCGAAATATTTGAATTTATACTTCAATTATATTGAATGAAATGAGGATAAATATGTATCTTAAATATCTACAAACTTTTAAAACTATAATAGAAGAAGGTAGTTTTTCTAAAGCAGCAAATAAGCTCAATTACACACAATCAACAATAACATTCCAAGTACAGCAGTTAGAACAAGAATTATCTACACACTTATTTGAAAAAATAGGAAGAAAAATGGTTCTAACTAAAGCTGGCAAAAACTTAATACCTTATGTAGATGATGTTCTATGTTCTGTTGATAAAATGAAGAATATTGGTACTGATTTGTCTGAGCTACGTGGTGATTTACATATTGCGCTAGGAGAAACGCTTATTTGTTATAAGATACCTCCTATTTTAAAACGTTTTCATGAAATGGCACCAAATGCACGACTATTTCTTCGCTCAATGAATTGTTATGATATTAGAAACTCTTTGCTTGCAGGAAGTATTGATTTAGGAATATTTTATAAAGATATTGGTGGCTTAGGAAATTCTATTTCTACCTATACAGTTGGAGAATCACCTTTAACACTAGTTGCTTCACCAAAAGTAAAAAAACAATTCCCTGATTTTATTACTCCAAACCAAGAATTAGATATACCTTTCATAATAGATGAGCCAGCATGTATTTTTAGACAAATGTTTGAATCATACTTAAATGAAAAAAACATTACTTTAGACCATACGATTGAGCTATGGAGTATACCTACTATTAAAAATTTAGTAAAAAATGATATGGGAGTTTCATACCTTCCTACATTTGCAGTGAAAGATGATTTGAAAACAGGAGAACTATGTGCAATAGATACAGAATTAGATGATAGGAGCATTGTCGCAGTATGTGCTCATCATAAAAATAAGTGGATTAGTCCCCTTATGCAATTATTTATTGACTTAGTTGTTTCAAATGAAAATAGATAGACTTATTTTAAATAAGCCTATCTATTTCTTAGTATCTTAATTATTTTAATTACACAACTTCTTCGTCATATTCACTTGAAAATTGACTATTGTAAAGTTCTTCATAAAATCCTTTATTTTCAATAAGCTCTTTATGATTTCCTTGTTCTATAATAGTCCCTTCTTTCATTACTAATATTAAATCAGCATCACGAATAGTTGACAATCTATGTGCAATAACAAAGCTAGTTCTTCCCTTCATCAAGTTATTCATTGCTTTTTGAATCTCAACCTCTGTTCTAGTGTCTACACTAGAAGTTGCCTCATCAAGAATTAACACTGATGGGTCTGAAAGTATTGCCCTGGCAATCGTTAAAAGTTGTTTTTGACCTTGAGATAGATTAGAAGCATCTTCAGTCAATATAGTATCATATCCCTGAGGTAAAGTTCTTATAAAGTGGTCTACTCTTGCTGATTTTGCTGCATTTACAATCTCATCCATGGTAGCATCTGACTTACTATAAGCAATATTTTCTTTTATACTACCATTAAATAGCCATGTATCCTGTAGAACCATTCCAAACATAGTTCTAAGTTCTCCACGTTTTAAGTCCTTTATATTAATGCCATCAATAGTAATTCTTCCATCTTGTATCTCATAAAACCTCATAAGTAAGTTTACAAGAGTTGTCTTCCCAGCTCCTGTAGGTCCAACAATTGCAATCTTATCTCCTGCATTCAATTTAATATTAATGTCTTTCATAAGAATAGAATCATCACTATATCCAAATTTAACATGCTCAAATTCTACTTTACCTTTAGGCATGTTGATAACCTTTGAATCCTCTTTGTCCTTCATTTCTTCCACTTCATCCATAACTGTAAAAACTCTCTCTGCAGATGCAATCGCTGCTTGAAGCATATTTACAATATAAGATATCTCTGTAGTAGGCTCTGATGCTTGATTTACATATTGTATAAATGCTTGTATACTACCAAGAGTCATTGCTCCAGTTGATGCAAATACACCACCTACAACGGCTATAATAACATACCCAATTTGATTTATAAATCTAATAATTGGAGATATCGCATATGATGAAAATTGAGCTTTTCTACTAGCATTATAAAGATTTTGATTTAATTCTTTGAAATTTTTTATAGTATCTTTTTCTTTACTAAATGCCTTGACTACTATTTGACCAGTAAACATCTCTTCTATATTGCTATTTAATTCTCCTAATGCTTTTTGATTTTCTGAAAATCTATTTTGTGATTTTCTTGCAATGATAACAGTAATACCTAAGGAAACAATTAATGTTACAGCTGATACTACTGTAAGTGGTATACTTATACTTATCATCATCACAATAGAACCAATTACTGTGACCACTGCTGTAATAAGTTGCATTAACCCTTCTTGTAAACTATCTGCTACCTTCTCTAAATCGTTTGTAACTATACTAAGTGTTTCCCCTTTTTTATGAGAATCATAGTATTTAAGAGGAAGTTTATTTAATTTATCACTTAAATCTTTTCTCATGTTAAGAACTAAACTTTGTGCAACACTTGACATAATATATTGTTGTATATATATAAATACTGCACTAATTAAATACAACCCTAGAAGTATTGATATTATGCTTCCCATAGTACTAAAATTCACACTGAACTTTGTACCTGTTTGGACTGCAGTTTTAATTCCATTAAATAATTGGTCAATAGCTTTTCCCATAACCATTGGTGCTAAAACTGTAAGAGCTGAACTTATTAGTACTGAAATAAAAATAATTAATAATTTAAACTTTTGTTTTTTCATATATTTCAATAATCTTTTAGTTGTCTTTTTTGCATCTTTAGCTTTTTCTACTGACATACCATCTTCAAAACTAAGTACATCTACATCTTGTTTCTCTGTTATTTTTTCACTCATATTACACCTCCAAATACACAGATTGATTCTTCACTCTATGCAAGTTCTTCTTTACTAAGCTGTGAATCTGCGATTTGCTTATAAACTTCACAATTTTCAAGTAAATCTTTATGTTTTCCTATCCCTACAATTTCTCCATCATTTAAAACTATAATTTGATTAGCATCCATAATTGTACTTATACGTTGTGCTATAATTATAGCTGATGAATCTTTAATTTCATTCTTCAATGCTCTTCTAAGCCTTTTATCTGTCTTGAAATCTAATGCAGAAAAACTATCATCAAAAACATATACTTCTGGTTTTCTAATTAATGCCCTTGCAATAGATATTCTCTGTTTCTGACCACCAGATAAGTTATTTCCACCTTGTGCTACGAATGAATCATACTTATCTTCCATATCAGAAATGAACTCATCAGCTTGTGCTATATTTGCAGCATACTTTACTTCTTCAATACTTGCATCTTCTTTTCCATATTTTATATTTTCCTCTATTGTTCCACTAAACAAAAAAGCTTTTTGTGGCACAAATCCAATCTTATCTCTAAGCTCTTTTTGAGGCATATTCTTAATATCTTGACCATTTATAGATATTTCTCCAGATTGAATTTCAAAAAAACGTGGTATTATATTTGCAATAGTAGATTTACCAGAGCCAGTACTTCCTATAATTGCAGTTACTTCTCCAGATTTTGCTTCAAATGTTATATTGTTCAAAACCGGTTCCTCCGAATCGGAATATGAAAATGTTACGTTTTTAAATACTAAATGCCCTCTCTCTGAAGTAATATCTTTATATCCATTTCCATCTACAATTTCAGGCTCTATATCTAAGATTTGATTTACCCTGTCTGCACAAGCTCCTGCTCTAGGTATGTACATAAATACCATTACTCCCATAATTAAATAAAATAATATTAAGATACAGTATTCAACCAGTGCCATTATATGACCTATCTCCATATTTCCATTACTTACTCTCATACCACCAAACCAAATTATACTCACTATACCTAAGTTCATTATTAACATTACAATAGGCATAAGTACTGCAAATATTTTATTTATTGAAATTGCTGTTTCAGAATAATCCATTGCAGTTCTATCAAATCTCTTTTTCTCAAAACGACTTCTATCAAAAGCTCTTATAACTCTTACCCCAGTTACTACCTCACGTAATACTCTATTCATATTATCCATCTTTATTTGCATCATCTTAAACAATCGGATAACTTTCTTACCAACCAAAAATGCAGATAACATGAATAGAAACATTACTGTAACAATAATAATTGTCATTACTTTATCTATAGAATATGCTAAAAATAGACCAGAAACAGTTATAATTGGTGCTGGTAATACCAATTGAATAAACATAAACAAGGATTGACCTATTAAAGTAATATCACTAGTACTCCTAGTAATCATTGAAGCTGTACCTATCTTATTAAAATCATTTATTGACAAATCTTGTGATTTTATAAATACTGCTTCTCTAATATCTCTACAAAATCCAGATGAGAGATTTGATGATACTTTGCAAACTAAAACAGCTGATAAAGCTGTTATACCTGCTGCTATCAACATAATTATACCTGTCTTTACAATATAATCTATATCCCCCTTTACTACACCATTATTTACTATACTTGCTGTAAGTGTTGGTATATATAAAGTTCCAAGAGTTTGTAAAAATGTAAACATCAGCACTGTAACAATTAAAACTCTATATGGTTTTAAAAAACGAATTAATTTTTTCATACAATCACACTCCTTTATAGAATATTATGATAAACTATACTGTAACAGGATAGTCAAGGAGGAATTTTAATCATGAGTCAAATTTCGAAAAATTATTTCACAACTGGAGAATTCGCAAAGATTTGTGGAGTCAATAAAAAGACACTTTTTTATTATGATGATATAGGCCTTTTCTCTCCAGAGTTAAAGAAGGAAAATGGATATAGATACTACTCATACCATCAACTTAGTATTTTTGGTATAATTTCTTCGCTTAAGGAAATCAAAATGCCTTTAAAAGAAATTAAAACTTATATAGATAAACGAACTCCTAATTTACTAATTGAACTTTTGGAAAAGAAAACTATTGATATTAACAATGAAATTGAAAAATTGAACAATATTAAAGCTTTAATGGATTCTACAATTTCATTTACTAGAAAAGCATGTAATATAGATGCAAATACAATTACTTTAGAAGAACATGAGGAAGAGTACTTAGTCAAAACGCCTATTACTTCTAAAGAACCCTTTCTTGGAGATGATGATGAAAACTTTTTATATGAATGTATTAACTTTATGGATAACTATGATTTAGGTGATGATGGTATGATTGGTTCAATCATTAAAGGAGAAGATATAATGAATAGAGATTTTGAATCATATTCATATTTATTTACAAAAGTTAATAAAGACTATAAGAAATATCCTACATCAATCAAACCAAAAGGGCTTTATGTAACGGCTTACCATAAAGGAGGTTATGAAACTATTGATAGAACTTATAAAAAACTTTTAGAATTTTTCAATCAAAATAATTTACATATTGGAGAATTTGTTTATGAAGAATATCTCCTATATGATATAAGTGTACGAGATTCTAATGAATATCTGACTCAAATCTCGGCAGAAGTTAAAGTATAAAAGGAAGATACTAAAAAATACAAAAATGAATATAAATATAAGTAATACGAATAGAAAATCAAACAAATTTTTTACGATAGTATTACTCAAAACATTATAGAAGTTTATTTTTAAAGATGTAAGTAATTTTATATAAAATCACCTACATCTTTATTTATATTTAAACTAGTTTCTAGAGTTATCCAACAACCACTTTTCTGCATCCTTATAAAGTTTATCAACCTTTTCTGGTCTATCTATTCCAGGAAGTTCTTGATTTATTTTATATCCATCCTTACTAAGCATATAAGAAAGACTTGCATAGGAAGGTCTATAATCTTTTATATCTTCCTTAGAAATTTTGACATCTCTATCCTGATAAACAGATAAAATTATATCTTTTTCATAGATAGCATCCATAGATATTATATACCATATATCGTCTATCTTTTGAGTCTTATACAAAAACTTGACATCTGACTGAAGTTCAACTAGATTTCCATCTATCTCATTTCTAATATGAATAGCTCCCATTGTAATTGATACTGCCTTATCATTATTTACCCAAACTAATGTATCACAAATTTTATGTGGTGCATAAGATTTCATCTTACTTGATTCTTCTACGAACCCCTCTCCACTACCTTGATACCAAGATATTGAAACAGTTGATTCCTTTGCAAAGCATTTTTTCATTTCATCCCATAATGCATTATCTCTACAAAATCTCTCAAATTCTATAAGTTCTTTTACACTATTTTTATCTACTATATCTTGTATAGAATTTTTTCCTGGTCTACTTAATAACATGCTCTCAATCTCCTTTAACATAAAAGTATTTTATTTTTAACAATACTCAATTTATTATCTTACTTTATTGCCTTTTATCCATACACCTTTTATATTTCTAGTTGCCATTATATCTTTAATTGGGTCACCTTCAACCATTACTAAATCAGCTCTTTTTCCCTCTTTTATTAATCCTCGGTCATTAAGACCTAATAGTTTTGCTGGTAAACTTGTTGCACTCTCAAGTACTTCAATTGTATTGAGACCTGCCTTAACTAATAATTCAAATTCACGATGAAGAGATTCTCCATGTTTAACTATACTAACAGAGTTCTCATCATTATTTGCATCAGTTCCAGCTAATATCATCACTCCAGCTTTTTTCAATGTAGCTGTATTTTCTACTGCTGTTTCTAACCTAACATCTTCTCTTCCTGTGGCTTTATTTATATTTGATACTATACTTTCCATCATAACCATAGTTGGAATTGATATAAGATTTTTATCTTTTATTCTTTTTGCTACATCATCAGATAATTTACCTATAAAAGGAATATGATTTATTACATCAACACCTGCTTTTTCTGCATATTCATAAGCTATAGTTGTAGGTGCATGAGCAAATACTTTTTTCCCATTTTCATGAGATATTTCAACTACTCTTTTTATAGTCTCGAAATCAAAAGCTATTTTAGATGTTTTAGGGTCTTCTATTATAATTTTTACAAAGTCTGCTCCTTGTTTAATTTGTTTCTTAGCAAAATTTTCAGCATCTTCAATAGTATGTATTTTACTATCCTTAAATCCCATTCCCATAAGATGAGGGTGCGATGCTGGTGCAACAGGTTCATATACACTACGAATATCAGTTAATCCATCTAAGTTTCTTAAAGATTCTACTATATCTTTACTATTAGTTGCCATATCAAGCATAGTAGTTATCCCCCAATTAGTTGCATCCTCCAAGTTTTTTATACTATCCAAATGTATATGGGAATCAATAAATCCTGGAAGTAAAGTACATCCTTCTCCATCTATAGTAATATCAGCAATTGTTTTTGATGATATTACACCACCTTCTATTACAACACACCTTTGTTCTGAAAGTTTCTCTCCATCAAATATTTTAACATTCGTAATTTTAGTTATTGCCATACTTCACACTCCCTTTATTTTTATTAACAGTCTAATTCTATTTAATTAAAAATTTCTTACTTTAATGCTTCATTAATTTATATAACTAATTATATATAAATTAATTTAACTAAACTATGTGTTAGAATCTAAACTTTGATGTAAAATATACTATATCAATTGTGCTATAGTACAATCAAATATAATTAGAGGAGGTTTAGCATGAAACTAGCAAGTTTAATGAAAGATATATCTCAATATACATCAGTATTGAAGCCATTTTCAGATGAATATATAGACATTACTAGCTTAAATATTTATAAAAATAATCAAACTGAATTTATCACTGGATGTTTATATTTAGGAAACATCTCAGATATTACTGTAAATTTAAACAATATAAACTTTTTAGGTATATTCATACAAAATGAAATTAATATTGATTTAGAAAGATATAATTTAAACTCAAATATCTGTATTATAAAATCAAAAAAAGAAAAGTATGACCTTTTTAGTGAATTGTTAAATATTATGAATCAAGAAGTACGTCTTAGTTTATCTGCTCAAAAGTTTTTTGATGTAGTATCTGAAAATAAAGGCATACAGTATTTAATCGATATAGCACATGAAGAATTTGGCTATCCTATGATAATTCGTGACTCTAGCTTCAAAGTTTTAGCTTATTCTTATGATGCTAGTGATATATTACAACTTACAGAAGATTCTAATGGAGATAAATATTTAGATGAAGAAACTATAAATTACATAAAATATCAAAATATACATAAAAAAACACATTATAATAAATCTACTAAAGATGAAAATAAACCAAACAACTGGCTTGGTACATTAGTATCATCTGTGTGTGTAGAAGAAATTGAAGTAGCTCATATAGCTATCTGTGAATGGAAAATACCATTTAATGAATTTCACTTCAAATTATTAGAATCATTTAATACCGCTTTATCTCTAGAACTACAAAAAAGTAATCTGTTTAATATAAATAAAAAACTTATTCCTAATTACATACTTTCTGATTTATTAGAAAAAAAATATTTAGATGATGATACTATAAGCAGAAGGTTTCATTATTTAAATTGGACTAAGTCAAATTCGTTAAACATAATGGTAATAGTAAACAAAGATAATAATTACTTTGACAGTAAAGTTCCTTTTATTATGCAGTCTTTAAGTGCATTTATACCATCTACTAATTGTGTAGTATATAAATCTGCTTTAGTTGCTTTTATTAATGATTCGTTAATTAATAATTTAATTGAGCATGAGAATAAAGAATTTATTAATTACTTAAAACTAAATTCACTTTACGCTGGAATAAGTTCTAAATTCTCAAAGTTATCTGATAGTCGGAAATACTATATTCAAGCTAAAAGAGCTAGTGAAATTGCTCAAAAATATGATATAAATTTTTCTCCATTTGGGAAAAGCATACCATATATACTTTACGAGCTACTTAGTATCAATTATGATTTGTATGACCTCAATCATCCTGCTGTAACCAAATTAATTGAAGAAGATAAAAAAAATGGTTCTAATTTTTTAGAAACCCTAAAGCAATATATTTATTTTAATAATTCACCAAACAAGGCAGCTGAAGTTTTAAATATCCATAGAAATACTCTATTCTATAGAATTAATAAGATAAAGGAAATTACAGGTATTACACTAGATTATGCTGATGAAATACTTCAGATTTATATTTCTATAAAAATGATTGAAATTAACTCAAGAAATAAGACCTGTTTCAACATATATGAGGGCATGTAAAAACATTTTGACACACTGAAATCGCTATTGTAAAAGATATTTGATAGACCTTAACCTCTCAATATGACAAAATAATTATGAAAGGAGCGATAGCTACATGGAAATTGGAAAGAAACTAAAAAACGCTCGTATAAATTCTGGATTTACACAAGAAAAAGTTGCAGAAAAAATTAATGTATCACGACAAACAATTTCAAATTGGGAAAATGAGAAATCTTATCCAGATATTATAAGTGTCATAAAACTAAGTGACTTATATTCCATTAGCTTGGATGACTTATTGAAAGGAGATAATAAAATGATTGAACATCTAAAAGAAAGTACAAATGTTGTTAATAGCAATAAGAAGTTAATAACTGCAATTATCATAAATATTATGTTGCTTATTTTATTTGTGATATTTAATAGATTTATACCAAACAACTACTACTTTATGGCTAGTATATTTTGTGTGGCGATAATTAGTTCATCAGCATTGTTCTACCAGATTATAAGAAAATTTTAGGAGGTGTTCTCATTATGGAAGTGAATAAAATGGTGTTTATATTGATATGTTTTGCTGTAGCCCTTGTGGGTTCAGTTGGTGTTGTATATCAAATTTATCATATGACCATGATTGATGCAAAAGCTCGTGGATTAAAGCATCCTAAATTATGGGGATTATTTGCTATGAATGGCAATAATTCTAGTGGTTTGATAATATATTTAATAGGTAGACGAAAATATCCCATTATAAATATGTCTGAATCAGATTGCAAAGAAATTGAATCCAGAAAAAAATCAGTTGGAGTTGGATTGATTTTTTTGGTTATAAGTGCTATAGGTTTGGTAATATGTATTACATTACTTTAAATTAAGAAAATTTCAGTAGATATTTAGACTGCCTAGATTAACTTCATTTATTATCCATAAATATTAAATGATACTATTTTATAACTATAAAAAGTAAGGAGAATTTACATGAAATTATCTAGTAAAAATGAAGAAAATGGCGAAAAATCAGAAATCAAACAGTATATAACTGGAGCAGGAAGTTGTATTGTCAGCAAATCAATTCTCAATGGAGCATCAAAGTTGAAGTGGCTTTTTAGAGAATACAGTGAATTTGGAAATGGATGGATTGCTTTTGGAGATACAGATACACAAGAATATGTCAATAATCCCCAAAACATGGCAATTGTAGATTTTAATACTCTTATTAATATTGAACCCATCGCTTTAAATATTTTTTATATGCCTATAGGAACAGAACTAGAGTTTTGCTCTGATAAAAGTGGAAAATATTTCATTGATACAAACACAAGTAAAGAAATTAGAGAACCAGTTAAGCATCCTGCACAAATAGCATTTGAAAAGAACCTAAGATTTCTAAATCAGGAAAATTATCCAATAGAATTCTTTCAAAGCTTGTTTCAAAAAAGTGATAAACTTGAACCCTTCATTGTGGGAGAAACAGATTTTCCAAGTGGAGAAGTTGTCCTTGCAGACCCGCTTGCATATTTAGGTAGTGAATATGAAACTTATTTAGAAAGAAAAATACCAGCTGGAAGTTATTCTGTAGAAATCTCTATTTGTCATTCTAAAATTGCTGGACTTAGAATTGTAGCAACTAGATTAATTATTAGTGACAAACAACCTATTAGATATGAAATTGCTATGCCAAAAGGAAAGAAAATCGACGACTTTGGACAAGTAGGTGCATGGACTTTCTTTGGTGTAGATACAGGATTAGCTTGTTTTTCAGATGCAAAGGTTGCAAAAAAATATGGGGATTTTATAATAAAATGGCAAAATGAAAATCCAGGTAAAAATAAATATAATGATTATTTTTCATCATTTTTTAAAAAAAGCTATGAAATGTATCCAAACATCCAAAGTAAAGATGGCAATTTCTTGATTTGGCAATTACCACAGACACCTTATAGATTGGTTATGTTAACAAGTGGTATGGGTGATGGTATTTATAGAGGATATTGGGGACTTGATACAGATGGAGAAGTCACAGAACTTATAATACCCTTTATGAATCCAACGTATTTTTAAACTGTAAAACTTATTGCCAATTTAGTTTTAATAAATAGAATTCTTTTAAAATACATAAGGTTTAATTAGACATGGAAATAAGGCTATGCTTTTTTATAGTCATAGCCTTTAATAAATACTTGCAAATTCACTACATGAGTCAACTTTTTCAATAATTCAACTATATACTCAAACTGTATCTTCTAAATTCACTGTATATATAGTTCTTCTTCAAATAAACAATAAGAATTCTTTCCTGATGCCTTTACACTATAAAGCGCTCTATCTGCATTTTTAAACAATTCTAAAAATGAATTTCCATTTTGGGGATATCTTGCAATACCTATACTAACGGAAGCTTCAAAACTAAAACTTAAGTCATTGTAATTATCATGAAGCACTCTATTTAATTCTTTAGCTTTTTTATGCAAGTTTACTTCTGAATGATAATCTTGCATATACACTACAAATTCATCCCCACCAATTCTTCCAACTATATCTTCATTACTAAAACTAGCTTGTATCTTCTCAGCAGAAGTTTTTAGCACAAAATCACCAAATGGATGCCCAAAATTATCATTTATTTCTTTAAAATCGTCTAAATCAATAATGAATAAAGCATCTTTTTTATTACATTTATTTGTGGCTATAACTTCTTCTACTCGTTTTTCAAATGTACCTTTATTGTATATATTTGTCAATGAGTCACTTTCTGCTCTAGTTTTCAACTCTTCATATTTTTTTATATCACTATCTACATCTACAATTACACCTACAACCTTTAAAAGTTCTTTTTCATCATTAAAAATTTTTGTCACTGATATCCTACACCAAATGTATTCACCATTAGACTTTTTTAAACGACATATTACTTGATTATGTTTGTTATTCTCTTTAATACTCTTGAGAAAATCTTCAAATACACTATAATCTTCATGATAAACTAATTCTTTGTCCATAATCTCTTTTAAAAGATTCTGACATTTACTGATATATCCAAATTTTTCAGTCCATGCTTGAGATACAAATGATTTATTTTCTTTAGCATTCCATTCAAAGACAACAGAATCAGTCTGCTCAACAATAATTTTATAACGTTCATTACTAAGCCTTAATTCTTCTTTATGAACTATTTCTTGCTCAAGTATTTCATAATTCATAGACAACTTAGTTTTATCTATAATAGATTTAAATAGATAAAATACAATAAAATTAATATATAAAATACCAACACTTGATATTAAGTTTAGAAACTTTAAACTTTCAGAGCTAAAAAACTTATTTATATCAAATATAGAAATAGCCAAAAATAAACTGAATAAAGGTATTGCAAGTAAAGTAATCCAATATTTTATCGCCATATCCGAATGTACATCTTTTTTAAATAAACAAACAGTCTTGCATATAAACAAAAAAACGATTTTAGATAAAATTGTAGCTAGTACTCTTATAGTATTGTTTTCAAACATTATTTCAAAGCCTTCTTTTATAAATAAAACAAAAATACTTGTGACCACAATTTCTGATAATATAAAGAATACATTTAATAAAACCGTAGCAAATAATCGTGTCTTTATGTTTCCTTCATATAAAAATGATGATGAAAAAATAAGGATGAAAATTAAAGGCATTGTGATTGCAGGATTTAAAGTTATTAAATTACAGACTCCTAAGCATATTATAAAACCTAATCTAGCATATCTTACAGCTCTTGTATATCCTTCTTTTTGACCTAAAAAATCTGATAAAAACATATGGACAACAAAAGCTTCAAAGATAACTGTTACTAAATTTGTAATATCAAAAAGCAGTTGTTCTTTCATACATATTTTTTATAAAATAAGAAGCTTACTTAAACTAAATATACTTCAGATTTTACTTTTCCTTTCTGCATATATATTTAAGCATCTACTTTAATTGTCAACCATTATAATATATGTCAGCTTAATATTGTTCTTTTTTCAACAGTATACAATAGATATATGTAAAAAACAACTTCAAATATTGACATATTTTCTTTAATATATATCAATATTATCTTTATAACTTAAATACTATAGTAAACTTAGCTCCTTTTTTACCATTTTCTGCATATATACGTCCTCCATGTTTATTTACAATGGATTTAACTATTGATAATCCAATTCCATGATTTCCCCCAACCCCCTTATAAAATCGTTCAAAAATATGAGGTAAATCGTCTTTATTAATACCAATCCCATCATCTTCAACTACAACAACTATATTTTTTTGATTATATTTACATACTATTTTAATTTCACTCTTAGCATATCTTAAAGCATTTTCTATAAGATTCATAAATGCTTTGGATACATTTTTTTCATCACATTCAAATAGAACCATTTCTTCATCAAACTCATAAATAAATTTTATACCTTTATTTGTTGCTCTTACATTTTGTCTGGAACCACAGTTTGAAAGTACTTCTCTTAAATCACATTCTACAAGGTCATAATCTTTAGTTATATTCTGAACCTCCCATGACTAAAGTCACAGGGTTCCTGCTTCATAGAATTTTGCATATAAAATATGTCTTACAAACTCTCCACAGGCTATCCCCGTAGTTCCTACGGTTCTTACATAAGTTATCTATTTTAGACTGTTATTAATCTTAGTCCTTCTTTTAGTATATTTATACTTGCATTTATATCTCTATCATGAGTTACATTACAACAAGGTCAAATCCATTCTCTTATACTTAAATTTTTCATTTCCTCGTTTTTATACCCACATTTATTGCATGTTTGTGAACTTGCAAAGAATTTACCTACCTTTACAATTTGTCTACCATACCAATTAGCCTTATATTCTAATTGGCGAACAAATTCTGACCATGATACATCAGAAATTAAGCGAGATAATTTACGATTTTTAGTCATATTCTTTACTTGTAAATCTTCTATGCAAATAATATCATTCTCTCATATTAACTTGGTAGATAGTTTTTGTAGAAAATCCTCTCGACAATTAGCTATATGTTCTTGAAGTCTTGCAACTTTTAATCTTGCTTTATTTCTATTTAAACTACCAATTGTTTTTCTTGATAATTCTCTTTGTAATTTAGCAAGTTTATTCGATGATTTTTGAAGATACTTAGGATTTTCTATAAATTGTCCACTACTTGAGATACAAAATTCTTTAATTCCTAAATCTAAACCTATCTGACTATTAGTATTTTCAAATGCTTTAATATCTATATCAGTACAACATAATGATACATAATATTTACCACTTGGTTCTTTGGATACTGTAGCATTAAGTATTCTCCCTTGAGGTACTTGTTTATCCCTTGCTTTAACCATACCAAGTTTAGGTAATTTTATATATTGACCACAGTACATAATATTTCCATTTGTAAAGTTAGTTCTATATGAAAATCTATTAGCTTTCTTTGATTTAAATTTAGGAAATCCTGCATTTTCTTTAAAGAATTTTTTATATGCGTTTTCTAAATCTTTTAAGGTGTTTTGTAGTGAAAATTTGTCAGGTTCTTTAAGCCACTCTAATTCTCTTTTTAAATTGGTCAAATCAGAACTGCACTGTTTATAAGTAAAAGTTTCTTTATTATTTTCATAAACTTCTACTTTTTTAGCAAGATATTTATTATATACAAATCTACAACATCCAAAAGTTTTGTTAATTAACTGTTGCTGTTTTTTATTTGGATACATTCTAAACTTATAAGCTTTTTTCACTACTATCACCTCACTTTACTTGTTTTTTCTGACTATTAATATATTTCATCACACATCCTAATATTAACATATGTAATTTTATTTAAAACAAGTATTTTGAAGGTTTTATATTTATTTCTAAATAACATATGTAAGAACCATAAGTCCTAACTTTTATCATTTTTGAGGTTGTCGTTCACATAAGTTCGCTACTACCTATGCAGTTCTCTTATGAACTTCTTACACTTTCATGCAAGCACAGACTATATCTTATCCTTCGGCATTATCCGTTAAGGTCTACCCACTTCCACTACCAATAGCTTGTAGTGTACTTCCCTCAAGAGGAATAGTCGTTGAAGTTTCTCCTATTCGGAGCTTACCTGCTGATTGCCCATTTTAAAGTACTTAGGGTTTAACCTTATACCATCTAACCAATTTTTTTTACTTTCGTAACTTTCACACTTAGGTTTATTTCATCCTTATGTTTTAGTTTGGTTAGCTTTAGGGGTTTCCAGCAATTCAAGTAGTATTGGATAGGTTATATCCTATCTCTACATATAAGTTTCCCTATATGCTGACTACTTTAGCTACTAACTCATGACTAAAGTCACGAGTATGCGTAGCTATTTTTTAATCAATTTTAGATATATATAGCAAATCTTCAACCATATCGCTCAATCTATCACTTTCTTCAAGTATTATATCACTTGCATGTTTGCTATCTATTACATTATACTTTATGGCCTCTGCATAACCTTTAATGGACATAAGTGGAGTTCTAAGTTCATGAGAAGCATTTTGAAAAAATATTTTTTGTTCATTATCATACTTATCAAGATATTCAGCACTCTTATTCATAATATTTGAAAGTTCTACTAATTCCTTATCTGAAAAGTCAAAGTAAGTTCTTTTAAAATCTCCTTGACCCATTTTTTTTGCAAAACCACATAACTCTTTTATTGGCTTAGCAATTTTTTCAGATAAAACTACGGCTGTAAATATTGCTAATATCCCAGCAAAACACATTACAAATATCAATACAACGTTTATTTTTTGAACTAGATTTAAAGTTTTTGATATATCTATAAAAAGAATCAAATACTTATCTTGTTCTCCATATATACTAGTGATTTTTACAGTCGAAATATAATAATCCTTACTTCCAGTAGAGATACGTGTGTTTTCATCTGAGTTTAAGTCTAGTTTTTCGTTTTGAATACACTTTTTAATCGATTCCATCTCATCAATATTCTTTAAAAAATCATCCTCTCTTGTTGGAAATATCAAGTTATACTTCGAATCAATCACCATAGCATCAGCATCTGATTGTGTTTCTGCCATTCTAACTTTATCTTGTACATTTCTCATAAAGTTAGACAATGCTTTTGGAGGTAGCTTTCCATCATCTTGAGGAGGCTTAATTGGTCTAAAATTACTATCCATATGTTCCACTATTTCTGTAGATTTTGTTAGCTCTTCATTTGCAGTAGTTTTTATGTATGTATCAAGCAATACATTAAAAGATACTAATATTATCATAAAAACTACAATTATCAAACACAATATACTCAATAAAATCCTAGTTTTTATACTTATATTTTTCCTTGAAAATTTTAATTTAAGTATAGATTTAATCTTATTTGTTCTCTTTTTATCATTTTTATTTTCCATCTGAATTTTTCTCCTTTAATCTAAACCCAAATCCCCAAACAGTCTCTATCAAAATATTTGTATCTAAAATTTTTTTACGTAGCCTCTTCACTGTATCATCAGCAGCTCTTGTTTCAACTTCTATATCATATCCCCATATTTTATTTAATAATTCATCTCTAGAAACTGCCCTATCTTTATTTTCAAACAAATAGGTCAATAAGTTATATTCATTTGGTGTCAAATCTATATTGTCACTTTTATTTGTAACAATTTTATTTTTTTTATTTATTGTTATATCACCAAATCTCAATTCCATATCTACAGAATCACCATACTTATCATAGTTTTGTTTCTTTTCAAATTCTATCCTTCTAAATATAGATTTTACTCTCATAACTAAAGACATTGGGCTAAATGGCTTTGTAAAATAATCATCACTACCTAAGGTTATCCCTGTAATATAATCTATATCTGTATCTCTTGCAGTAAGCATGATTATTGGAACTGTACTCTTCTCACGAAGTTTCGTACATACATCAAAACCGCTTAAACCAGGCATCATTATATCTAGTATTACTAAGTCACACTCTTTTTTATTAAATTGCTCTAAAAGTTCATCCCCTGTTTTAAAATCCATAACATCATGGCCTTCATTTTTTAAAAATGTCTTTACCAAATTTCTTATATTGTCTTCGTCATCTGCTATATAAATTAACTTATTCATATACTCACTCCTTAATAAACTCTTAATTTAAATTAAATAGTATAAATAATATTGATTAAACAATAAAATCCCAATATGCAAGATAAATAATATTTTTTACTATATTTAAATTATATCAGCTTTTTACGGTACATTAGTTTTAAAATTGTTTAGATTTTAAGGCAATTTTAAGGCAAAAACAAATTATTATAGAATTTATTAAACTCATTGAAAAATGTTATAAAATAATAACAAAATATCTAAATATATTTATTCATTTTCTACCAAAACTGATATTTTTTAGACTTTTTATTGAATATTCAAACGATTAATATTATAGTTATATTAAGCAATACAGTTTACTTCAAACATAAGAAACATTTACTCATATATCATACTTATTCAATTCTCAACTAATTTTATGTATTTCTTAAACTCATTAACAAAATAAAACTAGGTAAAGTATCTATGAAGGGAGAATTTAAAATGAAAAAAGCTCTTAGATATCTTTTATTTTTAATTATTCTATTACTTATGTATTTCTTAGCTGTCAAATTAAATTTTGATTATTATCATCAAACTCATACCAGTTTTACACAAGACTTTAAAAAATTTGTTTTTATTAATTTGGTTTCCTCTGGTGGTATTGGTTTATTACTAGGTGTTGAATTATTTATTAATGAACATAAAAAAAATGGTAATTGGTATCTTGATATTCCAAGAGTAGTTATTCTCTGTATTCCATCTTTTTTTCTAGCATTAATGCCTATGCTAATCTTTATGTTTCCAGTTGGATATATTCCAATTATAGGTAATTTCATTATACTTGACCGAATACCACTGAATATAACAATTTTTAATATCTTACTTGGATACTTCTTGATAACGAGTTTTCGTAAAAAGTAATAACTAAATAACTTAAATAAAAATAGCTATATTTAAATAAATTCTATTATTTAAAGATAGCTATTTTTTACTTAAACTCAATTATATTCTTATACTAATTTATAATCTTTTGGATTCAGTTTACTTGCTGCTGCTTCATCTACTATAACTATAGTATCTTTGTGAAGTTGAAGTATAGAGCCAGGAACTTCTGGAGTTATATCTCCATAAACAGTTTTGTATACTGCATCAGCTTTTTCTTCTCCTGAAGCTAAAAGTAATATTTTTTTAGATTTTAATATTGAACCAATTCCCATACTTACAGCTTTTTTAGGTACATCTTCTCTTGATTCAAAGAATCTTGCATTAGCTTCTATTGTAGATTCTGTAAGTTCAACCACATGAGTTCTTTTTGCAAATTTATTGTCAGGTTCATTAAAACCTATGTGAGCATTACGACCTATTCCAAGTACTTGTACATCTATACCACCAGCTGCATCTATAGAAGCTTCATAATTTATACATTCTTCTTCAATATCATCAGCCATTCCATTTGGTAGATGAGTATTCTCTAACTTTATATTTACATGATTGAATAGATTCTCTTTCATAAAATAATCATAGCTTTGGTCATTAGATACTGGTAACTTATAATATTCATCTAAATTAAAGCTCATTACGTCTGAAAAATCTACTATGTTATCATTATATTTCTTTACTAAATCTCTATACATACCTACTGGTGTACTTCCTGTAGCTAGTCCTAATATTGAATTTGGCTTTAAAACTATTTGAGCTGCTATCATCTCAGCTGCTTTTTTACTCATTCCATCGTAATCTTTACATACTAATACTCTCATTTTGTTCCTCCTAAATTTTAGCTAATACTTTAATTGATATAAATTCAATTTACTATTTTTTATGTTACTTTTATCTTCTTTAAAGTTTGTTTTTATATTACATATTTTTATATACTACTTCGCCTAAACAAAGAGTCATCTTACAATCTAAATTCTCATCAAATACAGCTATATCTGCATCCTTACCTATTTCTAAACTTCCTTTTTTGTCATTTATACCTAAAGATGTTGCAGGATTTAAAGATGCTAAATTAATTGCTTCATTTACTTTAAGGTTTGTATTATCAAAGAAGTTAAGTACCATTTTATTTAAAGATAATACACTTCCAGCTAGTGCTCCATTTTCAAGTCTAGCTTCATTCCCCTTAACTACGACTTTCTGACCTCCAAGAGCATAATTTCCATCTTCAAGCCCACCAGCTTCTATAGAGTCTGTTATTAAAATAAGTCTTTCTTTTCCTTTATTATTCAATATAAATTGAAATAAATCTTTATTTATATGGATTGTATCTGCTATTAATTCACTATATACATTAGTTGTAAGTGCTGCACCAACAACACCTGGGTCTCTATGATTTAAACCAGTCATCGCATTAAACATATGAGTTACATTTGTTACGCCTAAGTTTATAGCTTCTTTAGCTTGCTCATAATTTGCATTACTATGACCAATAGATAATACTATATCTGTACATCTTTTTATTTCTCTAGTAAAATCAAAATCAATATCCTTCTCTGGAGCATATGTTATTACTTTTATAACATCTTTATATTCTTTAATAAATTCATATTTTGAATTTATTATAAATTTTTCGTTTTGTGCTCCTTTATAATTTTCATTTATAAAAGGTCCTTCTAAGTGTGCACCTAATACCTGTGCTCCTTTAAGTTTTCTATTTTGGGCTTTTTTTATAACTTCAAGCGCATCATAAACATGTTCTTTATCCATAGTCATTGTAGTTGGAAGAAAAGAAGTTACTCCATGTCTCATTATTGATTTTGAAATTGTCTCAATAGATTCATCTGTAGAGTCCATTGTGTCTTTACCCATATTTCCATGTATATGAATATCAATAAGCCCTGGAGATATATACTTTCCATCAACATCTATAACTTCACAATCATTTGGTATACTATCAGCTATATCAATTATTTTTTCATCAAATACGAGTACTTTATTTTCCAAGATTTGATTTTTTAATATTATCTTTCCATTAATTAAACATTTCATATTATTCACCTACTCACTCAATACTATTTCATATTGATATTTATCTGTTCTAAATATTGATATGGTATATTCTATAGGATTACCTTCTCTATTATAAGAATTTCTATGAAGCTTAAGAGCCAAAGCACCTTCTTCTGTCTCCAAAAGTTTACTTTCTTCATCAGAAAGTATTATTGGCTCCATTACTTGCTCAGCTTTTTGTATCTTATAACCATATTTTTCATTTAACACTCTATATAATGAAGAATTATCTAATATCCCTTTTGTAAGACCCTTACACATTTCTTCTGATAAATATACTATTTCCAATCCAAATGGCTCTCCATCAGTATATCTAAGTCTAACAATCTTATATATATTTGTGGTATTATCACTTATTCCAAGCTTTCTTTTAACTAAATCATCAGGTAGTTCCATCTCAAAGGATAATATATCCGTTTTTATATTTACTCCCTTTTCTTTCATAACATCAGTAAAACCTTTTACATTTGAAAACTGATACTTCTTTTTTTGCTTTGCAACAAATGTCCCTTTACCTTGTACTCTATAAAGAAGACCTTCTGTAACTAATCCAACAATCGTTTTATTTACTGTCATACGACTTACATTTTGTATGTTGCAAAGTTCTCTTTCTGGCATTATTGCATCGCCTTCTTTAAGTTCACCAGTTTCTATCATATCTCTTATTATTGAACTTAATTGAGTATGCAATGGTATATTACTAGATTTATCTACTATTTTCATATAGTCACCACTTTTCGATATGGTATATACCAATTTTGGTATATACCAATTATACTTTAAAAGAAATTTTATTTCAATAGTTTTTAACTTATTTTGTAAAAATTTTAGTAAAATGTAAAGACAAAAAAGAAATTGGAGTTTATACTATATAAGAAGCTAGAGAATTGCAAAATACATAGATAAATACATTATTTATTACAAATTTCACTAATACTAATACATATACTGTGAAAAACTACTACATAAGTATATTATGGCTAAATTATAAATATAAAATGAGAGGATGATTTTAATTTGATAAACATAGGTGATTTTAATAAACTTACAGTAAAAAGAAAAACTGAATTTGGGTATTTTTTGGATGGACAGACTAATAATACAAAAGACGATATACTTCTTCATAATAGATTAATTGGAAAAAATGAAATAAATATAGGTGATGAGGTAGATGTTTTCATATTTAAAGATTCTGATGACAGAACTGCTGCAACTTTAATCCCTCCTTTAGCTAAAGTTGGAGATGTAGCACACTTGAAAGTAGTTGACAATACAGATATTGGAACTTTCATAGATATGGGGCTTTCTAAGGACATACTAGTTCCTTTTAAAGCTAAAACTTATCCATTATTTAGAGACGAAAAATATTTATTTTATATATATTTGGATAAAAGTAAAAGAATTGCTGCTACTACAGATATAGATTCATATTTATCAACAGACCATACTTACAATATTGGAGATGTTGTAACTGGAATTGTGTATGGCTTCCAAACTAATAACTCTGCCATGATATGTGTAGATAATAAATATGCAGGTGTAATACTTCATAATGAATACTTTACTGAATTAAAAACTGGCGATGTTCTTGAAAATTTACATGTTATAAAGGTATATGAAGATGGAAAACTAGGTCTTTCTCCTAGAGGAAATAGAAAAGATGAACTTGATACTTTAGAAAATAAAATCTTAAGTTATTTAGAAGGCTCTGATGGATATATGAGATTTAATGATAAATCTGACCCTAAAGATATTTCTATATTATTTAATTCAAGTAAAAAGAATTTTAAAAGAGCTCTTGGAGTACTTATGAAAAAAGGATTAATCTATCAAGATGAAGAAGGAACTTATTTAAAGTAAAATATTTAGGAGAAATACACATGGATTTAGTTCAGTTAAAAATTAAAAAAGATAATTCTTTGGTAAAGTACATTAAGATTATCAGAAAATTTGATAACTCTTTATCTGTTAATGTTATTAAGCAACGAATAGAAAATGATGATTTTGTGGTGGGATTTGATTTAGAATATTATGATGTGCTAGAAGAACTCAACACAATTGATAGAAAAGAAGTTTTTCGTAATATGATAAGTGAACTTTTAGATTCCGGAGCCAGTATTACAATATACGAAAATGGTAACTTATCTTCATTGGAATTTTTGGATAATTGGTTAAAGACTCTTAAGCAGATAAATCTTGAGGTAGAGAAAGATATGTATAGAGAAATAGAATAGAAAAAATATATTTTAAACTTTGCAGTTTCAGGATAATATATATTTAACCATATAACTCATATCTAACATATAGTGGTATGCTATAAAGCATACCACTTGTTATTAATATTACATCTCATACTCTTCTACATGTACATTCTTATAAACATACCTAACATATTATATAAATAAGCCTAATCATTATACAGAATCAATATATTTATTATCAATTTTTATAAATTTTATGCCATCTACTAAATTTATAGAAAATTACTTCCAACGCTTTAATATTGGAAAGAACTTGTTCATCATTGTTCTTGCTTCATCTTCAGTCATACCTTTATTACTTTCAAGCATATGAGGTACACAAATCTCTATCATTTCTTCCATACTTACATCAGCTGTAAATTCACCATCTTTGAAACAATAGCTACAATAATCAGTACTTTTACTTCCATCTTTATTTGTCCCATATAATTCATCAGTTTGTCCCATTGGCATTGCACAACATTGGCAAAATTTAGTTTCTTCCATTTTAAATCACTCCTTATATTTTTCTTTGGCTCTTAACCATATTTAGATTATAGCAATACTAATATGACATTATTATGTCATATTAAAAATAAAAAATATCGACTTTATCACAAATTCACTATTACTAAAAAAATATTGATATGATATAAGAAATGAAATTATTACACCAAAAGGTTGTCCTTTTAGTATTATTAAAAACTGGAAGTTTAATAACTATATTTTCTTTTTTATTGTGTAGGATTGCAAACTTTTTTTGCATCCATTTTTTTCGTAGAACTCTTCTACTCCTGGCTGAGCACCAAAATACAACATGGTTGGAGTATTGTCTTTTGCAAGTTGTAGAAGATTACTGCCAATGCTTTGTTTTTGATACTCTGGAAGAACAAGCAATTCTGTAATTGTTCCAAAATAATATCCATCTGAAAGAACCCTCAAACAACCCACAAGCACTTTATCATCATAAGCAGTTATATTCAATGTTTTCGATAATGCAATCTGTGTTTTATCCATATCATAATCACCTGGCCATATTCTGTTAACGAATGGTATAAAAATTGAGGCATCAAGTTCTTGGTCATTAACTTTATATTTCATTATTTCTTACACCTCCATAAATTCAAATTTGTTACTTTATTATATCATTCCAATATAGGCACAACAATTAAAATCAGTACATATACATTTTTTAAAAAAAGAAAAAATACTTTCAAGAAACTACCATCAAATGAGGTATGTAATATTATTGATTAAATTTTCTTTATGAAGCTTTACAACTATGCACATGTTTAGAAAATAAAAGTAGAAATGCCCATATATCCAAAAAGATAAGGATGTATGAGCATATAAAGATTTATATTCTATTTACTTTAGTTTTTATTGCTGCTTCTTTAACTGCTTCAGCAACATTTTTTACAACATTTTTATTAAATACATCTGGTAATATATACTCTGGACATATCTCTTCATCGCTTATAGTATTAGCAATTGCATATGCAGCAGCTATTTTCATTTCTTCATTAATTTCTTTAGCCTTAACATCAAGTGCCCCTCTAAATATTCCAGGGAAAGCCAAAACATTATTGACTTGATTAGGGAAATCTGAACGACCTGTTCCCATTATGAATGCTCCACCTAGCTTTGCTTCTTCTGGCATTATCTCTGGAGTAGGATTTGCCATTGCTAGTATTATTGGCTTTTCAGACATACTTTCAACCATTTCCTTTGTAACAGCTCCTGGACCTGAAACCCCTATAAATACATCTTTTCCTTTTATAATATCTTTTAGAGGACCTTTTTCATTTCTTCTATTGGTTACTTCTAACATTTCTTTTTGAACATAATTTAGATTTTCTACATCAGCCTCTAATGCACCACTTCTATCACATAATATTATATTTTTAACATTCATATTAAGTAATATTTTTGCTATAGCTATACCAGCAGCACCTGCTCCATTTATTACTATTTCTAAATCTTCTATTCTTTTATTTTCAATTAATTTTATTGAATTTATTATAGCTGCTGCAACTATTATTGCTGTTCCATGTTGGTCATCATGAAATACAGGTATACCTAAAGATTTTTTTAGTCTCTCTTCTATCTCAAAACATCTTGGAGAAGATATATCTTCCAAATTTATTCCCCCAAATACTGGTTCCATCAATTCAACAGTTTTAACTATCTCATCTACATCATTAGTCTTTAGACATATTGGAAAGGCATCTACATTTGCAAATTGTTTAAATAATATAGCCTTACCTTCCATGACAGGTATAGATGCTTCTGCTCCAATATTACCCAATCCAAGCACAGCACTTCCATCACTAACTACTGCAACTAGATTCCCTTTAGAAGTATATCTATAAACATCTTCTTTATTTTCGTGTATTTTTAAACAAGGTTCTGCAACTCCTGGTGTATATGCTGTTGATAAGTCATCCTTAGTTTTAATTTCTACCTTACTTTCTACACTTATTTTTCCTTTATTTATTTCATGCATTTCTAATGCCAATTTTGCATAATCCTTAGACATTGATTTTCCTCCTTAAAGTATATACAACTATTTTTTAACTTTGATATTTATATAAATTTATAAACTTTATTTACATTCATAAAGTGCTCTACCTTGTTCGTATATATTATTTCCATAGCTGTCTATAGCCACTGTAAGCTTAAGGTCTTCTACTACAATCTTTCTTATAGCTTCAGCTCCTAAATCTTCATATGCAATTATTTCACATGATTTTATTGAATTTGAAATATATGCTCCAGCTCCACCTATTGCAGCAAGGTAAACTGCTCCATATTTTTGCATACCTTCTATAACCTCATCACTTCTTTTTCCTTTACCTATCATAAGTCTAAGACCTCTTTCTAAAAGAGGCATAGTCAAGTCATCCATTCTATAACTTGTAGTTGGACCAGCAGCACCTATAACTTCTCCTGGCTTTGTAGGAGTAGGTCCCACATAATATATTCCTTGACCATATACATCAAATGGTAATTCCTCACCTTTATTTATACAATCTATCAATCTTTTATGAGCAGCATCTCTTGCTGTATAAAGTATACCACTCAAACTAATTGTATCTCCACAATTTAATTTAGCTATATCAATTTCACTTACAGGTGTAGTCATTTTTATCATTTTATTTCCCCCCTAAATTACTACCTTTTTATGTCTTGATGCATGGCAGTTTATATTTACAACAACAGGAAGGCCTGCTATGTGAGTAGGAAAAGTCTCTATATTTAAACCTAAAGCTGTTGTAGTGCCACCCAAACCTTGAGGTCCTATACCAAGCTTATTAATAGATGCTAATAATTCACTCTCAAGTTTAGCTATGTTTTCATCTTTATTAAATTCTCCTAATTCTCTAAAAAGTGCCTTTTTAGCTATTTGAGCACATTTATCCACAGTTCCGCCTATACCAACTCCAATTACCATAGGAGGGCATGGGTTAGGTCCAGCTTCTGAAACTGTATCTATTATGAATTTTTTAATACCTTCCAAACCATCTGATGGTTTTAACATTTTCATTTTGCTCATATTTTCGCTTCCAAATCCTTTGGCTGCAAATTCTATTTTAACCTTATCGCCTTTTACCATATCATAATGAATAATAGCTGGTGTATTATCTTTTGTGTTCACTCTGCTAATAGGGCTTACAACAGATTTTCTTAAGTATCCTTCTTCATACCCTTGTCTTACGCCCTCATTTATAGCATCAGTAAGTGTATCTCCTTCAATTACAACATCTTGTCCTAATTCAACAAAAAATACAGCCATACCAGTATCTTGGCATATTGGTATATTTTTTTCTTTTGCTATTTTAGCATTTTCAACTAATATATTTAATATATTTTTTCCAACTTCACTCTTCTCACTTTTAGCTTTTTCTTTTATACAACTTAGAACATCTTCTCCTAAATATAGACTTGCTTCTATACAAAGTTTTTTTACATGTTCAACAATTTGTTCAGATTTTATTTTTCTCAATCGAACATCCCTCCATTACTTTATAAAAAATATTCGTGATTACACTTACACTTTACCATTATTCTTAAAATTTCTCAATATTTTTGTATAATTATATATAAGTAACTGAATATTTACTTCAGAGTTATTATTAATGTTATAAATAATATATCTTCTATCATTAAACATATAGTATCTATTTTTTATATGTAACAATTATTGTTTTATTACATCTACAAATTCTACTTGTATAAGCTTTTGTAAATCAAACGGTGACAACTCTATTTGATAGCCTATTTTTCCTGCACTCACAATAATTGTATCTAAATTTTTTGCGCTTTCATTTACAAAAGTTCTATAAAGCTTTTTCATACCTATAGGAGAGCATCCTCCTCTAATATATCCTGTAAGCTTATTTATATCTTTTACATGAATCATTTCCACACTTTTCTCTTTAGCTACCTTTGCAGCTTTTTTTAAGTCCAAATTTTCATGTACTGGTATTACATATACATATATATTCTTACTGACCCCTTGAGTTACTAAAGTCTTATACACTTCATTCACATCTCGTCCTATATCACGTGCTACCTCAACACCATCTACATGTTCACTTTTTACTTCATAAGACATTACTTTATAATCAACCTTATTTGAATCTAATATTCTCATAGCATTAGTCTTAATCATACATTCACTTCCTTTTTATAAAATACGAACATTATACATATTTTCGAATATTCTGTACTATTTTAATGTAGTCTTATAGATTTTAAATAAATATCTTTTAAAACAACAATATTATTATAACTCTATATCAACTTCAAGACTTCATTTTTTTCCAATTCATTAGAATTTTTTAATATTTTTTTTATTCTAATTGGAGAATCTCCTAAAATAAATATTCTATCTGCTAGAGATAAAGCTTCCTCAATATTATGAGTTACAAATAGCACAGTTCTCTTTTCTTTTTTTAGTATTTCTCTAAAATTATCCATTATAATTTGTGTATTCTTTACATCGATAGATTTAAAAGGCTCATCCATTATAATATTTCTTGATGGATATATAAGAGCTCTAGCTATATTTACTCTTTGCCTAAGTCCCCCACTAAGCATTTGAGGATAGAACTTTTTATATTCACTAATTCCAACCAAGCTTAAATACTCATCACAAATTTTATTTAGCTGAGTTTTATCATAGTATCTATTTGCAACTATCTTTATATTTTCTTCAACTGTTAACCAGTCAATAAGTCTATCATCTTGAAATATATAACTTGTGTCTAATCTACTTTCTACTTTATTCAATTCTTCTTTGATATTGAGATTGTCAGTATCATTTTTAATAATCCCACTTATTATATTCAAAAGTGTAGTTTTTCCACATCCAGATTTTCCAAGAATACAATTAACCTCATTCACATAAAAATCAATATTAAAATTTTTAAATATGACGTGGTCATTGTATCTTTTATTTATATTTTCAATACTCAACTTTATCTTTTCCATAAAAAAGCTCTCCTTGCTAAAAACTTTTGAGCTATTTGCAAAATGGCAGAAATTAAAAGAACAATAATTATCCATGCAAATATTCCAGATGTATTAAAATTGATTTTTTCAGTCTGTATCATAGTTCCAATACCATATGTAGGTTGACTATAGACCTCTCCTGCTATAACAACTTTCAAGCTTAAAGAAAATGTTGATACTAATATAGATATAATTTGAAATTTTATCGCTGGCAAATAAATTTTTAATACCTTATCTACAAATCTTATTTTATATATACTTGCCATTTCTAATAAATTCTTGTCTATATTCAATATAGCACCTAAAACGTTATCATATAATATAGGAAAAACTATAGCAAATCCAACTATAAAAGGTGTACTATCTTTTTCAAACCAAATAAGTGCAAGTACTACCAATATCATAGTTGGTATTGAACGTGCTAAAGCATTAATTGGTTTTAATAAATTTCTAAAAAATCTACTTAAATAGGACATTACTGACAATATGATAGCAAAAATCATAGCAAATAAAAAACTAAAAAAACATCTTCCCATAGAGTAAAGTATGTCTATATAAAAATTAGAATTAAGTATGGTTTCTTTAATACTGTTAAATACTTGAACTACTGTTGGTAAAAATATGTCATTATCAATTTTCAAAGCAATAATTTGCCATAAAAATAAGAGGATAACACAAGAAAGTGTTACCTCTAATTTATCTATAAATTGTTCTTTATTTTTTTTATTTTTCAACCGAGTATATGGCTTCATCAGGTACTTTGCCTCCTAATGTCTTATCATCAAAATCAGCCAATTTATCATAGTAGTTTTTGTAGTCTTTAAGCATATCTTTAACTGGAATATATTTTAAATTGGCTCTTTCAAGAGCTTTTTCTATTATCTTAGATTCAGTAGATATTTTTATTTTTTCAGAATATGCACCTAATTCTTCAGGATTCTTATTTGCCCAATCTATACTATTTGATAATTGACCTACAAAAGAATCAACAAAATCTTTATTATCTCTCAAGAACTCAGATTTCACAATTAATGTAGATTGTGGATAGCCATCTTTTGAACCACTCATTTCCTTCCATGAGTCATTTAAACTTTTTATGATTTTTATATCTGGGTTTTTAGACATCAAAGCACTAAGTGCAGGTTCTGGAACAATACCTGTTGTGATTTTGCCAGTGGCCAATAATGGTACTAATTCACTTGCTGAATTCACATAATTAAATTTTATATCTGAAGCACTTATACCCTTTTGCAATAAAATACTCTTCATAGTTATATCTGGAGTAAGTCCTTTACCAGTACATCCAACTTCTTTACCAAGTAAATCAGAATAGTCTTTTATATTTTCTGTTGATACTAAATAAAGTGAACCCATTCCCACAGTACCAACGATATTATATGATGAAGTTTTATTATATGCTATTGCAGCCATGTTTGATGGAACTATAGCTATATCTGCATCTTTTTTCATCACTCTTGTAGAAATCGCCTCTGGTGTCTTCTCAATACTATATTCTGTCTCATAACCCTCTTTGATTTCTGGATTTTCATTTGCAAGCTTAGCTATTGCCATTGCTGGCAATCCATCTGGAACAGCTACTTTTACCTCTTTAACCACTGATAACTCTTTTTTTGGAGATTTATTCTGCTCTGATGAGCATCCTACCAAAAAAGTCACACCGAATACTACTAACAATATTATAGAAATATACTTTTTCATCTTTTCCTCCCAAAGCTAACATCTTATAAAATAATTATATTTATTTATATTAATTTCTGTTAATTTATCGAATAATCCTTCTTATTTAAATATTTTTATTCATATTTCATCCTAGTACTTTTTCTTTTTCTTAGTTGAACTTTTTTGTTGATTTTTATTAGTTCTGTTATTTACATTAGTTTTTTGGTTTTTATTTACACCTTTAGATGTATTTTTCTTAGAATTATTTCTATTAAAATAAGGCTTCTCATCTCTTGGCTTTATTAGACATCTGTGTCCAAAACCAATTAAGTCTTCTCTTCCAGCTTCTACTAATGCAGAATACACTAAATCATAATTTCTAGGTGCTCTATATTGTAATAAAGCTCTTTGCATTGCCTTATCACGTTTTGCTTTAGGCACATAAACTGGTTTCATTGTAAGTGGGTCTATACCTGTATAAAACATTGTTGTAGATAGAGTACCAGGAGTTGGATAAAAATCCTGAACCTGCTCTGGTTGATAATGAGTATCTCTTAAATACTCAGCTAACTCTATAGCACTATTTAATGTAGAGCCAGGATGACTAGACATTAAGTATGGTATTAAATATTGTTTTTTACCCAATTCTTCATTTATAGCAAAAAACTTCTGTCTGAACTTATCATAAGTTTTTCCTGCTGGTTTTTGCATATATTCTAAAACTTCTTCTGATATATGCTCTGGTGCTACTTTTAATTGTCCACTTACATGATGCTCTATCAATTCCCTAAGAAACTTATTATTTTTGTCTGCCATTACATAATCGTATCTAATACCAGAACGCACAAATACTTTTTTTATTTTTGGTAATTTTCTTACAGCTCTAAGTAAATGTAGATACTCACTATGGTCTGCATCTAAATTTTTACATGGTGATGGTGATAGACATTGTCTATTTTTACAAGCGCCTTTAGTAATTTGTTTATTACATGCTGGTCTTCTAAAATTAGCTGTTGGACCTCCAACATCATGTATATATCCTTTAAAATCATCTAAATTTGTTATTCCTATTGCTTCATCAATAATTGATTTCTCACTTCTACTTTGTACTGCTCTCCCTTGATGAAATGTTATTGCACAAAAGGAACAGCTACCAAAACATCCTCTTGAGCTTACTATACTAAATTTAACTTCTTCTATAGCTGGTATCCCACCAGATTTTTCATACACAGGATGATATGTCTTTTGATATGGTAATCCATAGACTTCATCTAATTCTTCTCTGCTAAGTGGCTTCTCTGGCTTATTTTGTACTAAATACTTACTTCCTTGAGGTTGAACAATTACATTTCCTCTAAATGGGTCTTGCTCATCGTATTGAATTTTAAAAGCCTCTACATACTTCATTTTGTCTTCACATATTTCCTTATATGATGGAATTAATATATATTTATCATATATTTCATCCAATGTATCTGCAACATAACATGTCCCATCAATATGTCTAATATATTTTGGGTCATATCCATCATTAAGTGCATTTGCTACTTCTACAATCTGCTTTTCACTCATACCATAAACTAATAAATCAGCTCCACTATCTATCAGCATAGATTTTCTTACCTTATCACTCCAATAATCATAGTGTGCAAATCTTCTTAAACTGGCCTCAATACCGCCTATTATTATTGCTACATCACTATATGCTTCTCTTATTTTATTGCAATAAACTATAGTTGCTCTATCTGGCCTATAACCCATTTTCCCACCTGGAGAATACATATCCTTATCTCTGTGTTTTTTACTAACAGAATAATGATTTACCATTGAATCCATATTTCCTGCATTGACTAAGAATCCAAGTCTAGGCTTTCCTAACCTCATAAAATCTTCTGTAGTTTTCCAATCTGGCTGTGCTATTATCCCAACCTTATACCCAGCATTCTCTAAAACCCTAGATATTATTGCTGTCCCAAAACTATGATGGTCTACATAAGCGTCTCCTGTAACTAGAACAAAATCTAGTTCTTCCCATCCTCTATCTATCATATCTTGTTTACTTATTGGTAAAAACTTATTTTCCATATTATCACCTGCTCAATATATATTTAACAAATATTTTTTCATACAAAAGTATCTTTTTATTTTGTTCTTAACGCTTAATTATATCACAAAAAATACTTAAAACCACAACTTAAATAATTTATATAGACATTTTAAGTCCAATAAATTTAAATTGTGATTTTAAGTAAATTAATAATACAGTATTTTAAACATTTTCTTCAACCTCAAAACTACTTACTTCATTTCCAAATATTAAACATGCCTCTTTGCCATCAAACCATTTCAAAGTAGTTGTAGTTATATTTGCATTTATATCAAACTTTTTATTACGCATAAATGATTTACAAGTATCATCACTATCTTTTAGATGTCTCATAGGACATTTTTTACAGGGTTTGTTTTGATTGTTCAAGATTGTCTTATAACATAAATCACCTAAATGAGTATTTGGCGCTGACTCAAGCATTTTTTTATTTACAAATAACAGTTCATAAGTATTCCTATCAACAACATACGCCCATATGTCCATATTGTCCATTACAGACTTTTGAATCTTTAAAGACTCTTCTAGTTTGTTCTGAATACGCATTTTTAATAAGAACATACTAAGTGTTTTAGATATAAAGGTTAGTGTATTTACTTCGTCACTAGTCCACATACGATTATATAAACATTCATCAAAACCTACAAACCCTCTAAATTCATTGCCTTCTAAAATTTTACATTGTAATATTGAACGTATATCTTGAGGTTTAAGTATCTTTTTCTCATCACTACCTAAACTATCAATATCATTACAATAAAATAATCCATCTGCATTAAAGTTTAAAAGATAATTACCTAAATCATCATAATAAATATTTTTAAGATTATCAATTTCTGAACGTATTCCTTCATTACACCATTCAAATGTATTTTTACAAGATAAATTATCATCTGAGTTTTCGAATATATATACACGACTTACATTAAAATGCCTACCTACAATATCTAGAATTAAATTTACTGCCAGCTCTATATCATTTGATTCATATAGTATATCAAATATATAATTTGTTATATGTTCTTTAAAAGACCTCTCTATATTGGTATTTTCATCTGTATTTCTTGTATTAGTTATATATTGTGTTTTATCAATTCTTTTATCATATAATGTGTAACAATTTTTACCTTTTCCTTTAGCTGAGTAAAGGGCTATATCTGCATTTCTAAATAACTGCATATAGTCCATACCATCTTGTGGGAATCTAGCAATTCCTACACTCAAGGATATTTTATAATTGTTACCTGACCCCATAAAAGACCTTTCAAAGGCTTTTACCAATTCATCTGCTTTATTTATAATATCTCTTATTTCAGAAATATCCTTCATAAAAACAATAAACTCATCTCCACCAATTCTTCCTACTATATCAGATGCTCTAAATAAGTTGATTAAATCACTCGCAATTTCACTTAACACAGCATCTCCATATAAATGACCTAAGTTATCATTTATTCCTTTAAAGTCATCAATATCAATAATCATTAAAGCACCTTTTCTTTTTTTATCTAGTGTTATATATTCTTCTATAAGTGATTGAGATGCTTTTTTATTATATAAGTCTGTCAAAGGGTCCTTTTCTGCTCTTTCTTTCAATTTCTCCGCCTCTCGCTTTGACTCATCAATATCAGTCAAACTAGCTACAACTTTATAAGGTATTCCATTATCATCAAAAAGTGTTGTTGCCTTTATACTAAACCAAGCATAAGTGGTATCTCTAATTCTAAGTCTAATTTCACACTCCTCATATTCACTACCTTCAGAAGTAAGTTTAATCAATGAAACAAACTTATCCATATCATCCTGATATATATCTACTGATTTAATCAAGCTTTTTGTTGCATTCTCAGTTATAGGGTCATAACCAAACTTATTATACCAATTTGGTGAAATATTCATTTGGTCTTTTTCTATATCCCATTCTACTATGATATTTTGAGTCTGTTTTATAATAATCTCATGACGTTCTTCACTTTTCTTAAGCTGTTGTTCCAATAGTTTAGCAGAAGTAATATCTACAATAACACTACATAATACAGATTTGCCATCTTCATAAACTATTTTTCTCCCTTTTAATAAAATCCATATGATAGTTCCATCCCTTTTCTCAATTCTTTGTTCACTCGCAAATGTATCACTTACTTTGAGTTGTTCATTGATACTATCAATAAGTCCTATTCTATCGTCTTTAAAAATCAGTTTTATTAATTTATTATTTAATTCATCTTTCAGTTGTTCACGTGTATATCCAATCATACTTAAATATCCTTCATTTAAATATATACTGTCAAAATCATCATTTATCTCAGTTATAACTATCCCACCAACAATACTATTGTTAATAGCTTCTATTTCAAATCTTTTTGAATTTAGCTCTTCTTGTATTTTTTTAAGTTCTGTTATATCAGTTAAAACTCCCTGAATACACTCATTTCCTTTGTTATCCTTTATAGATTTACTTCTCTCTAAAATCCAAATTATACTTCCATCTTTTTTTACAATTCTATATTCAACTTCAATTTTATATTGTTTTTCTAATTGATTTAGAATAGTACAATTAAACTTGTCTATATCTTCTTTGTAAATCATATCTTTAAATTTATTTTTAAATATTTTATTTAAATCTTCATCAGAATAACCTGTAAGTTCCAGAAACCCTTGACTTACATATGTCATAGTCATATATTCATCTTTCAGACAGTTCTTAACACCCCCTAATATATTATCCGTAAGTGCTTTAAATTTTTCTTTTTCATTTATAATAACCTTAGTATTGTTATTTATAATGCAGGCTATATATACTATAAAAATCAATATAACTAGTAGTATTTCCAAAGCAAATACATATACATCATAAGATATGTTTTCTGACTGAATATACACTATTTCGTTTGGAACAACAGAAAAAATATACCAATCATTAATTCCAAGTGGCTTATAATTTAACATAAATTTTTCATTATCTAAATTATAATTAGAATATCCCGATTTATCATTTTTCATATTTTCTTTTATAGTTTTTATACAATCTACTTCATTACAGTTGTCTTTATTAAAAAGCTTAAATATACATGATAACATTTTGCTATTTGTATTTTGAGCAATTATATCTCCATTTTTTTTGGCAATAAAAACATCTGCTTTTCCATTAAATGCAGATAATCCTAACAATTCATTTAACTTTGTTGAATCATAAATTCCACTTAAAACACCCACTATTTTCCCACTTTTATAAATAGGTGTTGATAAAACTATTATTTCTTTTTTATTAATAATAGATTTTAAAGGCTCTGATATATTCCTTTCTCCATTTTTAGCTTTTTTAAAATAATCTATATCTTGAATATTGCTGATGACCCCATCATTAGAATAACTTTTCCCATTTAATGTAGAAACTGTCATGCTAATTAAAGAGCTTCGATTTACACTAGAATTCATTAAATCAATCACCATTTCATCATTTATATTATTAAAATTACCAATAAAATTAGCAATAGATTCAATCATGTCAAATTGACCACTAAGTTTTGTCTTGAGATTAATAATATTATCTTCTGTAAACTCAGACAGATATGTATGTGTGGTTTCCTTTAACTTATTATCTAATTTAAATTTAAACTTAAAAATAGCCCCACCAGTTAAAATAATTATAATAATAAACAAGATACTAATACCTAAGATTCTTGGCTTTAGTCTGTTAATCATACTCACATCCTCATTATATATAATTATATTGTTTAATTCTTCAGTAGGAAATTATTTTAAATCAAAAGAAATACTTAAAAGACTAGTAATCTTTACTCACATTGCAAACATTTGCATTTATTCCTATTATTAATATTTTTCAATAAATATTTTCTTTCTTCCTATATTAGAATTAAACAACATACATTCAGATTTATTTATAAAGCATTCATTCATACTTCATGCTTAATAAATATTAAAAACTCTAACTCTACTTTTAATTTACCAAAACTGATAATGTAATATATTCATTATTATTCATTCCTTTTCTAATTAATTACTATACCCTTAATTTCATACAAAAAAAGAATATGTATTTTCTCACATAAAATACATTTTTATACTTATTACTATATAACTTGATTATCAAATCAATCTCTATTTTATAAAACTTAAACTCTATTTAAAACTATACAACTTTACATTCATGATTAGAATTTAGGTTTTCGGATAATAATTCTAGCACAACATTATAATGTCCTTTTATTTTTTCATGTTTATAAATGTGAAAATATAATTTATTATTATAAAATATAAATTTTCATTCTAAATTATAACATAGAACACTACTATCTATATGTTAAAATTATCCGTTTTCGAAAAAGGTAACTATTATTAAAAATATTATCTTCTGGTATTTTAATATATAGCTATAAACAAAAATAAGGGCTAAAAAGTGTAAATCTCACTTTTTAGCCCTTTATTAATTATTCATTTATTTCATGTAGAAATAGCCCACATCTTACTTTAGGTTCAAACCATGTTGATTTGGCTGGCATTATCTTACCTGCATCTGCCACTCTTATCAAGTCCTCAATACTAGTTGGATACATTGCAAATGCTACCTTCATATCCTCATTCACTCTTTTTTCTAATTCTTCAAGACCTCTGATACCACCAATAAAGTCGATTCTTTTATCTACCCTTGGATTCTCAATTCCCAAAATAGCATCAATAACATAATCTTGTAATATAGAAATATCTAATGAATCAACAGGGTCTTCTATTTCTAATAAATTTTTATTAGCTTCCATTTTGTACCATTTATTGCCTAGATACATCCCGAAAGTTCCTTTTTTGTCAGGTTTATATTTTTCTTTTCCTTCTATTTCTTCTAGTTCAAAATTTTCTTTTATTTTATTTATAAATTCTTCCTCACTTAAACCATTTAAGTCTTTGATAACTCTATTATAATCCAAAACCATTAAATTATCATCTGGTGCTATCATAGCTATAAAATAATTAAATTCTTCTTTTCCAGTATAGTTCGGATTTTTAGCTCTCATTTCTTTGGCTACATTTTCTGCTGAAGCTGTTCTATGATGACCATCTGCAATATATAGATAATCCAATTTCCCAAATTCATCTACCAAATTACATATTATATCATCATTTTCAATTTTCCATACTGTATGCTCTATCTTGTCATCTGTTACAAAATCATATAAAGGGTCATTATTATTCATAAAATCATTGATTATATCATCTATCAATCTTTGATGTTTATAAGTTACAAGTATAGTTCCCGTATTAGCATCACAGTATTTTATATGCTTAGTTCTATCAATTTCCTTTTCTGGTCGAGTGTATTCATGTTTTTTTATTGTTCCATTTAAGCTTTCATCAACTGATATACATGCTACTATACCAACTTGAGCTCTACCATCCATGATTTGTTTATATATATATATACACTCTTTATCATCTTTTACTAGAATTTCTTGTTGTCGAAATTCATCTAAATTTTCTCGCGCTTTTAAATAAACTTTTTCATCATATAAATCAATATTTTCATCTAAATCAATTTCTGATTTATCTATATGCAAAAATGAATATGGATTCCCTTCTGCAATTTTTCTAGCTTCTTTACTGTTCATAACATCGTAAGGAAGTGCTGCTACTTTATCTACTATATATTTATTTGGTCTAATCGCCTTAAATGGTTTAATAGTTGCCATTACTTATTTCCCCCTAATTATATAAATATTTTATAATGCTACCTCTATTAGATTATTGAAGTCAAGAAAGAAATCTTGAATCACATTTACTATTTCTTCTCCTATTCTTTCTTGAGCTTCTACTGTAGATGCCCCAATATGAGGTGTAGGAGAAACTCTTGGATGATTTACTAAGTCTAGGTTTAATGTAGGTTCTTGTTCATAAACGTCTATAGCTGCTGCTGATAATTTACCTTCATCTAATGCCTTTAGTAAATCTTTCTCATCAACTAAACCGCCTCTTGCACAGTTTATTAGATAAGCACCATCTTTCATCTTGTTTATTTCTTTTTCAGTTATTACTGCCCCCTTATTCTTATCAAATGGTATGTGTAAAGATAAGAAATCTGCCTTTTCTAAAACTTCTTCCATATCACAGAATCTATATTTGTTAAAGCCTTTTGCTTCACCCATTATGTCAGTATATATAACATCCATACCTAATAGTTCAGCTCTCTTTGCAACTTCTTTTGCAATTCTTCCAAAACCGATAAGTCCAAGTGTCTTTCCATTAATTTCTGTACCTTTATATTTTTTCTTCTCCCATTTTCCATCTCTCATAGTTACATTTGCAGTATTTATGAATCTTGCAAGCACAAATAATTGACCTATTGTAAGCTCTGCAACAGATATACTACTTGCATTTGGAGTATTCATAACTTTTATGCCATTAGCTTCTGCATATTTAACATCTATGTTATCTAATCCTACTCCACCTCTTACTATTAACTTCAATTTTTTGCCCTCTAATGCTTTATCTATTACATCCTTAGTAACTTTAGTAGCTGAACGTACTACAAGTACATCAACATCTTTAAGTTTATCTCCTAAAACATCTTTTTCATAAAACTGCTCTATCACATTAAAATTTAACTCTCTCAATTTTCTCGCTGCATCTCTCTCTATTCCATCAGTAATTAATATATTATACATAACAAACTCCTCCAATTTTTATTCACTTAATTTTCCCAATTTTTATTTTTTAAAGTATTTTTATCCATAAAACACTTTATTTATTTTAACTTTCTGTTTATATAATTTTCAAAATATTTTTTTATTAAAGTCATATCAAATTTTCTTATTCTTTGTTAAAAATTTAATATGTAATTTTTATAAAATATATTCTACTATATATTCTAAATTTCTATTAAAAATACATAAATTTATAATATTATTTATTAAAACCTAATATATCATCAATATTATCTAATAATTCTTGTACATCTTCGACAGTATAGTCACCCATATGTGAAATTCTAAAAGTTTTTTCTTTTAAATCGCCATAGCCATTTGCTATCTGGAATCCTCGTTCTTGTAATTTTGAATTTAAATTTGATACACTAATACCTTGAGTATTTTCTATAACAGTAAGTGTATTGGATAAGTGATTTTCATTGGTAAAAATTTGGAAGTGTTTTTTAGCCCAGTTTCTAACTAAGTTTGCCATGTCTTCATGTCTGTTAAACCTGTTATCTAAGCCTTCATCTAATATATTATCTAATTGGAAATCTAAAGCGAACATGTGAGAAAGAGATGGTGTTGAAGGGTATTGGTAGTTTTTCTTGATTAAGTATTCATACATTGCTAACAAATCAAGATATACTCCTCTAAAAGGTACTTGCTTAGCTCTATCGATTGCTTTTTGAGAAAATGTGCAAATAGACATTCCTGGTGGTAATCCCAGTGCTTTTTGTACTGATGTTATACAAATATCTATTCCAATCTTATCAACCTCGACTTTTATTCCACCGGCTGAACTTACAGTGTCTACACAATAGACCACATCTTTATACTTTTTAACAACTTCTCCAATTTCTTCTATTGGATTTCTTATTCCAGTTGAAGTTTCATTGTGAGTTACAGTTATTAAATCGTATTCTCCGGTAGAAAGCACCTTATCAACCATTTCTGGTGTTGTTGCCTCTCCTAATTCAACTTTAAATATATCCGCTGGGACATTATTAGCCACTGCCATTTTGTACCATCTATCACCAAAGGATCCACAGGAAAATACTGCTGCCTTTTTGGATGTACAGGAACGAATGGAGCCTTCCATTAAACCAGTTCCGGATGACGTGGATAAAAGTATCGTGTTGTTTGTATAGAATAGTTTTTGCATTTTTTCACTTATACTCTTTTGGAGTACAGATGCATCTTTTCCTCTATGTCCTATCATTGGTGTAGCCATCTTTTGCAAGACTTCTTCTTTAACATCAATAGGACCAGGAATAAATAATTTCTTACTCATTATAATTCCCCCCTTTTTTAGTTTGTAATATGGATAGCGTTTTTACTGTCCTTATTTTTAATAACTATAATATCAAGCTGAATTAACTATGTCAACATAATTTTTATTTTTTATATATAATTTTTTTTATATATTTTATGAAATCATTCATTTTACACCTCATCACAAGTGTGAATATTCTGAAATATTTCTTCAAAAAAAATAGACTTTTTAGCTATATAAATTAATTTTTTTGATATGTAAATTTAACACTATTAAGAACAATCTTTTTAGTATAACTAATTTATTTTTATCTTATATTTTTTATAGTATTTTTAAACTTCATGTTTTTTAGATATAAACTTTTTTTAACTAAAGTTCAATATATTCTATGTTTTCTTTTGATTCTTCAAAAAACCATTCTTCATCAGAAAAGTCCCCTTCTGAAATTTGACCAATAGGCATTTTCATATATTTTCCAGTTGCTGTCACTGCTACATCTCCATTTGGTAGAATTATTTCGCCTGTACCTTCAAACAATTTCCTATTTTCTTTAGTTATTCTTCCAACAACTTTTATAGTCGCATCTGTTGGCACTGGTTTTTTATATTTTAATTCTAAAGACACTGTCACTCCCCAAATTTGGTCATCATTTATACTTACAGCTCTTCCGATAGTCTCATCCAATATTGCAGCAGACATACCTCCATGTACTCTTCCTGGATAACTTTGATGCCAATCTTTTGTATTACAAATTGATACAAGTTCTCCGTTCTCAAGTTCATAAAAATCTGCTTTAAGCCCTAGTTCATTTTGTGTCCCACAAACTAAACAAGATTTGCTACTATTTTGCTTCTTTAAAACCTTATACTTTGCCAAAAACTCCATCTCCTAACCTACATTAATAGTTGCTTAATATTAAATAATTCTAAAATATATTATATAATATTAATTAAATACCTGCAAACTTCTAATGATAAAATAGACTATTTCAATATATAACTTTAATTTCATGTATTTTTTTCTAAAAAAAACAATATGGTTTTTTGTAATTAAAATTACTCAAAACCATATTGTACTCTAAAAATAAACTCTATTCGAATAGACTTTTTACTAACTGCCTAGATTATACATTCAACTTATATTATACAAATTAAATTATAATTATAATTCTAAATTTCATTTACTATTAATTCGCCCATTTTCTTAGTTCCTACAACAGTTCCCATACCATTATAAATATCACTAGTTCTATAGCCTTTATTAAGTACATTTTGCACAGCATCTTCAATACACTTAGCTTCCTCTTCTAAATTAAAACTATGTCTTAGCATCATGCTTACAGATAGAATAGTTGCAATTGGATTCACAATATCTTTTCCTGCTATATCAGGTGCACTTCCATGTATTGGCTCATACATACCAAAACTGTCTTCTCTAAGTGATGCTGATGGTAACATACCTATAGAACCTGTAATCATAGATGCTTCATCAGATATTATATCTCCAAATATATTATTGGTTACTATTACATCAAACTGACTAGGCTCTCTTACAACTTGCATGGCAGCATTATCAACATACATATGGGATAACTCTACATCATCAAACTCTTTAGCTAGTTCTTCCATTATACTTCTCCAAAGCCTTGAGCTCTCAAGCACATTTGCCTTATCCACACTTATAAGTTTTCTTTTTCTACCTCTAGCTATTTCAAAAGCTCTTTTTCCAATTCTTCTTATTTCATTCTCGTTATATGTCTCTACATCATAAGCATTTTCAATGCCATCAATAATTTTTCTTCCACGTTCTCCAAAATAAATGCCCCCTGTTAACTCTCTTACAACAACAAAATCAATACCTTTCTCAACTATATCTGCTCTGAGTGGTGAAGCTTCTTTTATACTTTCATACATTGTGGCTGGTCTTAAGTTTGCAAATAATCCCATTGACTCTCTCAACTTTAAAAGACCTGCTTCTGGTCTTATATCTCCTTTACATTTATCCCACTTTGGACCTCCTACAGCACCAAGTAGTATAGCTCCACTTTTTCGACAAACTTCAACAGTTTTATTTGGTAAAGCCTCTCCAGTTTCATCAATAGCACATCCTCCAGCTAATACATATTCACAATCGAATCTATGATTAAATTTAAAGCAAATTTTATTTAGAACCTTTATGCCTTCTTCTATTATTTCTGGTCCAACACCATCACCTTTTATGACTGCTATATTATAGTTCATACTCCACTACCCCCTGTTTGCTTTTATTGAATTGATTAAGCCTTCATTTAGTATAATATTTTGCATAAACTCAGGAAATGGTTCTGCCTTATACTCTTTTCCTTTTGTTATGTTTTTTATCACACCTGTAGAAAAATCTACTTCTATATTATCTCCTTCTTCTATATTATTAGCAGCCTCTTCACATTCAAGTATAGGAAGCCCTATATTTATAGAGTTTCTAAAAAATATTCTAGCAAAAGTAGAAGCAATCACACAGGATACTCCACTTTCTTTTATTACAATTGGAGCATGTTCTCTTGATGAACCACAACCAAAGTTTTTAGTTGCAACTATAATGTCTCCTTTTTTTACCTTAGAAACAAACTTATCATCAATATCCTCCATACAATGCATAGCTAATTCCTTGTAATCAGCTATATTTAAATATCTAGCTGGTATTATTACATCTGTATCTATATTATCACCGAATTTAAAAACACTTCCATTAGCAATCATAAACTTTACCTCCTTTAAATTATCTCTGATGGTTTTGATATTTTACCAGTTATAGCTGATGCTGCTGCTACAGCTGGGCTTGAAAGATATACTTCTGAATCAACATGACCCATTCTTCCTACAAAGTTCCTATTTGTTGTTGAAATTGATTTTTCTCCTGATGCAAGTATTCCCATGTGACCTCCTAAACAAGGTCCACAAGTTGGAGTAGAAACTGCTGCTCCTGCTTCTATAAATGTAGTGATATAACCCCTTTCTATAGCTTCAAGATATACTTGTTGAGTTCCAGGGAATATCATCACTCTGACTCCATCTGCTACTTTTTTACCTTTCATGATTTCAGCTGCTACTTCAAGGTCTGATATTCTTCCATTTGTACAAGAACCTATTACAACTTGGTCTATCTTTATATCTGTATCAATCTCATCTACTGTTTTAGTGTTTTCAGGAAGATGAGGAAAAGCTACTGTTTCTCTTAGTTCAGCTAAGTCGATTTCATATACTTCATCATAAACAGCATCTTCATCTGCTTCATATACATTTACATCTTTTGTTATTGTTGTACATTTATGTGAATTTATATATTCCATAGTTTTATCATCTACTGAAAAAATTCCATTTTTAGCACCTGCTTCTATTGCCATATTGCAAATAGTAAATCTATCATCCATAGATAAATACTCTACTCCATCTCCACAAAATTCCATTGACTTGTAAAGTGCACCATCAACGCCTATCTTACCTATTATATGAAGTATTACATCTTTACCACTTATCCACTTATTTGGTTTATTCTTCAAGACAAATTTTATTGCTCCAGGTACCTTAAACCAACATTTTCCTGTAGCCATGCCTGCTCCCATATCAGTTGAGCCTACTCCAGTGGAAAATGCTCCTAAAGCTCCATATGTGCAAGTATGGGAATCTGCTCCTATAATTACATCTCCAGCTGTTACTATACCTTTTTCAGGAAGAAGAACATGTTCTATTCCCATCTCTCCTACATCAAAGAAATTTATAACACCTTTTGATTTCGCAAAACTTCTTGTAAACTTACATTGTTCTGCACTCTTTATATCTTTGTTAGGTGCAAAGTGGTCTAAGACCATTACTACTTTAGTCTTATCATAAACATCTCCAATACCTAATTTTTCGAATTCTCTAATAGCTACTGGTGATGTTATATCATTTCCTAAAACTATATCTAAATTTGCTTCAATTAATTGCCCTTTCTTAACCTCATTTAAATTAGCATGTTTTGCTAAGATTTTCTGCGTCATAGTCATCCCCATCTTTTACTTCCTCCTCAATATAACTTTTATTTATTGCGTTCATAAGTGCATTAATAGCTGCTGTATTTATGTTTTCTGATATACTTACACCAAAATAGACTTTATCATTGTGTTCTATCCCTACATAAGCTACACCTCTTGAATGTGAACCTTCTTCTAATGCATGTTCCCAATAATATCTAAATTTATAATCTTTCATTCCACATTCTTTTAACGCATTATTAAACGAATCTACAGGTCCATTTCCTATACCAACAATCCTTTGTTCATTTCCCATGTAAGTTACTCTTGCAGTCATCTCAATCATATTAGTATCATTAGAATCATCATTTTCATAGTTTAGTTCATCCATTGATTTTATTTTATATTTTTTAATCTTGTAAGGGCTCTCGACATCAATGTATTCCTTCTTAAATAAGTTAAATATTGCTTCACTACTAAGCTCTTCCCCTATTCTATCAGATTCCATTTTTACTACATTTCCAAAATCAGAATGCATATTCTTAGGTATCATAAATCCATAATCTGTTTCCATTATATAAACAGCTCCACCTTTTCCAGATTGGCTATTTATTCTAATAATCTCTTTGTATTCCCTTCCTATATCATGAGGGTCTATTGGTAGATATGGAACTTCCCAGTAATTATTATCTTTATTTTTCATTGCTATCATGCCTTTTCTAATAGCATCTTGATGTGAGCCTGAAAAAGCACAATGTACAAGATTTCCTGCATATGGATGTCTATCATGTACTATAATTTTTGTACATTCCTCATATATTTCTCTTATACTATCGATATTACTAAAATCTAACTCTGGGTCTATCCCTTGTGTATAAAGATTAAGTCCAACGTTTACTATATCCATATTCCCAGTTCTTTCACCATTTCCAAATAAAGTACCTTCAAGTCTATCTGCTCCAGCTAATAGTCCAAGTTCACTTGCTGCTGTACAAGTTCCTCTATCATTGTGAGTATGCAAACTTAGTATTATAGAATCTCTACAACTTACATTTTCACAAAACCATTCTATTTGGTCTGCATATACATTTGGTGTTGCCATTTCCACTGTTGATGGAAGATTTATTATCACTTTTTTTTGCGGAGTTGGCTTCCAAACATCTATCACTGCCTCACATATTTCAAGTGCATACTCCATCTCTGTTCCTGTAAAGCTTTCAGGTGAATATTCAAAAGTGAACTCTGTCTCTGGATATTTTTTCACCTCTTCATTAAACAATTTTGCCCCTTCAACTGCTATATCTGTTATTTCTTGTTTACTCATATTAAAGACCACATTCCTTTGAAGAACTGATGTAGAATTATACAAATGTATAATTGCTTTCTTACATCCTTTTATTGCTTCAAAAGTCTTTTCTATAAGATGTGCTCTAGATTGTGTAAGAACTTGTATAGTTACATCATCTGGAATCATATTCTCATCTATTAATTTTCTTAAAAACGTGTATTCTGTATTTGATGCTGATGGAAATCCTACTTCTATTTCCTTAAATCCCGTATCCAAAAGCATTTTGAACATTCTGACTTTTTTATTTACACTCATAGGAGTTGGTAGTGATTGATTTCCATCCCTTAAATCAACACTACACCAAATTGGAGCTTTAAATATCTCTTTGTCTGGCCATTTACGATTTTCTATTTGCATTTTGCCATACTTTTTATACTTTTCGTATTTCATGTTATTTCCCCCTTTTTTGTTTTTTGTATCCAGTATACCTTATATCGACGCAATCCTACCATATTTAATTCATAAGAATAAATGTTAATTTTATCATTAGAATAAAAATAACCCCATCTCTAGTAAAATTAGAGACGAGGTTTTGCTCGCGGTACCACTCTATTTAGCTTTCTAAAAAGCTCCCTTAGTAATAGACACTATATGATTATAATGACTATATTTCCTATAACGTGGAATTACTCCGATTATTCTAAGACCTAAGTCTCAGAAAACAGCTCCTAGACAAGTTCAGAACTATCAACTACTAAATCACACCATACTTTAGCTCTCTGAAAGTTTCATTGTTCTTACTGCTTCTATTCATCGCTTTTTTAATCATTTAAATTTTCTAAATATTTCGATTTAATAGTTATTATATACACATTAAAATATATTGTCAACACAAAAAAATAATTATCTATGTTTTTTTATTTTTTATTTTTGATAAGTAATTTTATAAACCATGCTAACTATTGAAAACAGTATAGTGTTATCCCTTAAACTTTTTCATCTTTTCATCTATGATATTTAATAATTTTTTTTCATCTTCTAAACTCAGTGCACTCAATCTGATTTTATAAATAGACTCTTCAGTATATATATTTAATACTTTTTTTACAACTTCTATTTTTTCTATTATTTTATAGTTAAACTTTTGATTTTTTTTAGATTTTATACTGAATATACATTGATTATTTATTAATATTGAATGATTATCGAGAGTAAGATATTCTTTTCCCTCATATTGGTTTAAAAAATCACGACCTTGTTTAAAAAGAAAAACTGCTGTTACTATACATAAAAGATATAAGATTTTCGTTGAATATATAAAAATTGTAGCTAAAATTATAAGTGCTAAGACCATATATATAGCCATACCTTTTTTAAAATAACCATTGTCATAATAATTCATATAGATAAATTTATTTTTACTCAAAATTTTTCACTCCCACGATTCTAAAAATTTATATCAAAAAACTCTATAATTTCATCTTCATGATAATTTATGACTAATTCGTCGGGAAAATCTACTGATTTTAAAACATTCTCTGCATTTTCAAATTCACCTATAGAATAGCATATATGAGAGTCTGTACCAAGAATTACTCTTACTCCATACGTTTTACATAACATTAGCATGTGACTTGCATTTTCCCAAGTTCCAGTTCTATGAGAGTTTGAACTTAATGAAGAATTATTTATTTCTAAAAGAATATTTTTTTCTTTAGCTTTCTTTACTATAGATTCATAATCTAAAGGATATCTACTATCATCTGGATGACCAATTATTTTTACTTTAGGTTTATCCATTACATTCAAAATAGCATTTGTATTTTCTTCTTTTGTCCCTGAAATTATACAAGGTCTATGCAGACTTGCAATTACATAGTCAAGATGTTGTAACATATCTTCTTGAACATCTAAATTTCCGTCATAATCCATTATATTTCCTTCTATCCCTCTAAGAACTCTTACATCTTTTACTTTTCGTGGTAGTAGATGTAAATTATAAAAATAAAATGGATGTGGTCCTCCTGGCATATTAGGTCCATGGTCTGATATCCCTAGATATTTGATATTTTTCTGAACTGCTTCTTCGACATTTTCTTTAAAGGTACTATGTGCATGTCCACTTATCAAGGTGTGACAATGTACATCTATAATAGACTTTTTCATTAAATTTCCTCCTATATTTTATATAATTTTTTTAGATAGCTAAGGGGCTATTTCAAAACTAAAGCTGTCATAATAGACAGAGTAATGTTTTAAAACAGCCCCATTTTCAATTACTTTATACTTCTAAATCTTTAAATTTATCTTTAAATAATTCTCCAATACTTCCTAAAGATTCTTCTACTTCTAAGTACTCTGTTATATCTTCTTCTGGCTCTCTAGTTGCTTCTTTTATTGAAACTAACATTCTTTTAGTCTTTGGTTTAAAGTCAAGAATTTTAACTTTAACTTCATCTCCAATATTAACAACATTAGTAACTTTAGCAACTCTAGTATCACTCAGTTCAGATATTGGTAAATAAGCATCTACACCTTCTTTAATCTGAACAAAAGCTCCTTTTTCTATTATTCTAAGAACTTTAGCATTAACAACATCATCAATTTTTACTTCTTTTGCTATTAAATCCCATGGGTCATTATTTATGTCTTTTAATGCTAATGCAATTTTTTTAGTATCTTTATTTACATCCAACACATAAACTTCTACTTCTTGACCTTCTGAAACAACATCTTCAACATTTTCAACTCTTGTCCAAGCTAAATTATTTATATGTGCTAATCCTTCAATTCCACCAATATCCACAAATGCACCATAAGGCATTATCTTTGTTACTTTACCATCTCTTTTTTGACCAACTTCAAGAGAATTAAATAATTCTTCTTTTGCTACTTTAATACGAGCCTTTTCTTCGTCTCTTTCTTGTTTGATTCTAGCTCTTTCAGCTTCTTTTTCTGCTTTAATTTGAGCTCTTCTTTCTTCTTTTTCTTTATTTATACGTTCTTGTAATACGTCTCTATGAGATGCTACAAGTCTATTCTTTCTAATATCAAAGTCTCTTATATAAACTTCTAAGTTAAGACCAACAAATTTAGATGTATCTGTAATAAACTTTGTATCAAGTTGAGAAATTGGTATAAAAAATGTATATGTATTGTAATTAGCAAATACACCTTTGTCTATATTTTTTTCAACATTTACAGTTATTATTCTATGTTCATCATAAGCTTTTTGTAATTCTGCAAAATCATTTCTTTTATCAAGTTGTAATTTAGATAAAGTTATTGTCCCATCTTTTTGAGATACTTTTGTTATTACAGCAGTTATTTCATCACCTATATGATATAAATCTTCTATATATTGATTTTTTTCTATGTTTAATTCACTTATAGGTATTATCCCATCAAATCCATAGTCTAATCCTAATTGTACTTCATCATTTCTCACTGCAATTATTTTTCCAGTTATTAATTCTCCAACTTTCACTTTGCTGAATACTTGTTCTTGCTGGTCAAGTAATTCTTGCATTGTTAAATCATTTTCCATTATATAAACATCCTTTCCACTTATTAATTATCATATCTGTAAATATTATACCATTAATATTGCAAATACTTACATTTTTCTTATTGTAATTTTAAAAATTAATTCAACTTTCTATCTTTATACATTATAGAAAATATCTTATTAAATTAAAATACAAATTCTAATTTTTATCTATTAAAATATTTTCATGAAAATTTTATATTATATATATTATTCTTCTGTCGTTTTAGATTTTGATAGAGAGCTTTTATAAAATATAAAGAAACAGATTGCTGTTATAGTAGCTGCTGTTATATCTGCAATTGGCTCTGCTAAAAGTACTGCAAAAAGTTTTTCATCAAAAAATGCTGGAAGTATAAATATTAAAGGTATTAAGAGTACAACTTTTCTAAGAAGAGCTAAAATCAAAGATATTTTTGCTTTTCCAAGTGCTAAAAATGTCTGTTGACAAGCTAGTTGAATTCCAAACATAAAAGAACCTGCAAAATATATTTTTATACTCCAACTTGTCATGCTAAGTAACTGTGGATTCTTATTAAATATACCAACAAAAAATGCAGGGAACATCATCAGTAAAATCCACAAAATAGTAGAATATGTAAAACATGACAATAGACATAATTTAAATGTCTTTTTAACTCTATCAAGTTGTCCTGAACCATAATTGTAACTTATTATTGGTTGTGCTCCTTGTGTAAATCCCATATTAGGAAGCATAAGAATTTGCATTATACTACTCATTATAGCCATTGAACCTACTGCTAAATCGCCTCCATACATCTGCAATTTACTATTTAATGCTATAAGTACTAGACTTTCTGTAGATTGCATTATAAATGGAGATATTCCTAACGCCAAAACTGGTAAAATAATACTTGCTTTAGGCATCATATACTTCTTTTTTATCTTAAGTATACTTTTCTTCCCAAATAGGAACACCAACACCCAAATAGCAGAAACACCTTGTGCAATTATAGTAGCTAATGCAGCTCCTTTTACACCCATATTAAGACTAAATATAAAAATTGGGTCAAGTATTATGTTTATCAAAGCACCTATAGCAACTGTAATCATACCAGTTGTAGCAAATCCTTGGGTATTTATAAAAGTGTTCATTCCCAATGAGATTTGAACAAATACTGTACCTATTAAATAAATCTTTAAATAATCCATTGAATATCCAATAGTAGATTCACTTGCCCCAAACATCCAAAGCAAAGGCTCTTTTCCAATTTGAAAACCTATAGTTAAAAGTATTGCTAAAATCACTAATACAGAAAAACTATTACTCATTATTTTCTCTGCACCATCATTATCTTGTTCACCCATTTTTATAGCAGCTAAAGGTCCTCCTCCCATACCAATTAAATAACTACATGAAGTTATTATAATTATTATCGGAAATGCTACTCCAACACCTGCCATAGCAACTTCTCCACTTTCCATTCTTCCAATGAAAATCCTATCTACTATGTTGTATAAAACATTTACAATTTGTGCGATAATAGCTGGTGTAGCAAGTTTAAATAACAATTTTCCTACACTTTCATTGCCTAAATTAGTGCTTGAATTTTCCACTTTAAAACCTCCTTAGTCTATTAATTAAAATTTATTGTTATTAAAATTTTATTCTATATAAAAAATTTATTTTATTGGTAGGAAAATTTTTAGTACTTTCCTCACAAATAATACTATACTATATTTCTTTAGCCCTAGTAAACATTTTAGAGCAAAATGAATTTAAATGATATCATAAAAAAACTATCCAAACATATTGCTTGGATAGTTTTATATTATATGTAGAGAAAGGGCTGAAACTATAACTCCTGATAACAAATTACCAATAAATACTCCTATAAAGGCATCTTTTATTCTCATTTTTAATATAGAAGCTATAGCAGATGCAGTCCATGTTCCTGTAGTTGGAAGTGGTATCCCTACAAATAGTATTATACCTATCATTGAAACACTTTTTAATTTTTTCATTCTTGAATTTATCTTTCTATCAATTGTATCTGCAATACCTTTAAATAGTTTTTTCCCTCTTAAAAATTGCAATACATGCCTAAATGTTAATATTAAGGGAATCGATACCAATGTAGAACCAATTACACTAAATACATAAACCCACATAGGATTTAAACCCATTGCAATACCTATAGGAATGGCTCCTCTTAATTCTGTTATAGGAACCATAGATAAAATTAATATGTGTAAATATCCCAAACTATTCCCTCCTATTCTAAGTGACATTAAGTTATGAATTTACTTGTTCTATAACCTCACCATTCTTTTTACTAACCAAAAACGCATTTTTAGCTAATGAAAGCATAGGTAAATCACTCTTAGAGTCCGAATATGCATATGAATTTTCATAATCAATCTCTATCCCAAGCTTATCTAATACAGCCTTTATTCTATGTATTTTTTCAATTCCCTTACAGTTTTCTCCAATAAACTGATTTTTATATCTTGAATTTTCATAAAACAACTCAGTGCCTATGACTTCGTCTGCAAAACCATAATGTTTAAAGTATTTCATATACGCATATGGAGATGCTGTTATCATAATTATAACATTATGTTCTTTTTTGTTTTTGTAAATAACTTTTTTCATAGACTCGTTAATTCTTTTCATAATGCAATCATCAAAAAATCTTTTTAAATCTTCTTCACTAAAATCTACTATTGGATGAAAGATTGCCTCTTTTGCTCTTTTCAAAGGTACTACCCTAATTAAGTACATAGCTAAAGTAAAGATAATATATGGCAACTTTACAATAGTTTTAAATGTTTTATTTTTTAAAGAATAAATAAAAAAATCTAACATACTATCAGTATTTATAACAGTATAATCTACATCGAGTAATAATACACTTTTTTTCATAAGTATTTCCCCATCCTATCACTAAAAAATTAATATTATTAAACATGTAATTATCCATAATATTACATTTATTTGTAAAGCAGAATCTTTCAACACAATGTCAGTAGGATTTCCTTCATTTGTAGTGTTAATTATATAATTATATCTAAGTACACCATAAACTACAAATATTGTTGTAAATATCATATGTGGCTTTTCTGGATTACTTGTGGAATACAACGCATAACACACTATTGTAGAACTTAACATGACCACCATCATTTGGTTTAGATTTTCTATATCATAGTCCTCTAATATCTTTCTATGTTCAATTGCATCATCTCTTAAAGTTACTATTTCTTTTTTACGTTTTCCAAAAGCTAAATACAAAGATAAGAAAAACGTACATAATATTATCCAATTTGATAAACTTACATTTATGGCTACACACCCTGCATAGACCCTAAGTATAAATCCAAGAGATATTGAAAACACATCTAATAGTATTATATTCTTTAATTTAAGAGAATATAATATATTATTTATCAAATAAAGAAGAAGAATTATAGTCAATCTGAAATTAACAACTATTGATAAACTAATTGAAATCAAAGCTAATATTACAAATAGTATATTAGCATTTCTTTTACTTATTCTCCCACTTGCAACTGGTCTATTACGTTTTTTAGGATGTTTTTTATCTTTGTCCATATCTATAGCATCATTCAATGCGTATACTGATGATGATATAATACAAAAACACACAAATGCAATAAATGTCTTTAATAGCAAATTTGTATTTAGTATGTTATTTGAAAAAATTAGGGCAGAAAATACAAAGAAATTCTTTATATATTGTTTTATTCTCATTAGTTTTATATAATCTGAAATTTTAGTAAGAAGCTTTACATTTGTATTTGTCTGTTTCATAAACTTACTACCCTTTCAATATTATTTTTTAAACAGGATATGATTTTATCCCTATATTTAAAATTTCTATAAATCCATTTACATTGCTAATTATTATAGTAACCAGTAACAATGATAGAAATATATTGTACATACTTTTTTCATTTTTTCTAAGTGCCTTAGTAAAATAAGCCAATAAAACTATAACTGCAAAACTAAAGTTTATAGCCATAATACTTGAATTAACTAGATTATATCCTATTATTCCATGTAAAACTAAGTTGAATACAATTATTCCCATACATAATTTAGGAACTCTTTTTTCTGAGTTCTCAATAACTGACAAAACACAAAAGCAAAATGCTAATAAAGTTAGAATCACTGGTATCGTTGAAACTTCTCCATTTTGCAAAAACAAATCTTTTTTAATCTCTGCTCCAGGAAAATAAAAAACTGAATATAACAATCTTTCTATAATCATTGCAATTTTTTCTAAAATCGGCCCACTTCTTATAAATTTCGTATCATACTGTATTACATTACCAAGATTCATGAAGCTCTCATAAGATTTCGTTGAAACTACACAAATATATGCTATTAAGATAAATGTAGCTAAATGTTTTAATATTTTTCCTATTTTTAACTTAAATTCAAATATAATATTAAAAAAATACAAATATATATTACTAATAGTTATCCCAAACAGAGGAATAGCAGCTAATTCTACCAAATAAGAATTTTTTCCCTTCATTTTGTTTGCAATAAATATAAAAAATATTAAAGAAAATTGACTATATATAAATCTCTCTACATTCAAAGTCATAAATAGTTGTGGGAATGAAAATATCATTATCATAGTAAGTAAAATTAAAGTTAATCTCTGCATTTTTATCTTTTTAATATGATTAAAAACTAAGGTTATAGACATTGCACTAGTTATTATTTGTAGACAAATCAATCCAAACCCATAAGCACTATTAAAATCAGCTGTTCCTGGATTTGCTATTGACGTACAAAATAAGTATATTGGATATGCAAAAATTGATATAATTGCTGAAAATAATATGTGTTTACTATTATCTTGATTTATAGCAAATACATTTAAATTGAATAAAACACCAGTATCTGTATCTAACAATACATCATAAGTATTGTTCAAATCATAAAATATAGTAGTCTTGGAAAAAAATATCTTAGTTATTATTAGATATGTTATTACAACTAATATAAATAACAACATCTCATTTTTGTATTTTAATATTTTACTCATCAATATATATCACCATCCATTCATTATATAGGATTTGTTACTACCTATAATTTATTCCTTCAATTTTAATAGTTACCTTTATAATATCCTTACTTGTTTTATTTTAATTGAATAAGCCTTTATTTACAACCACAATATTCACTTTATTAATGCTATATTTAAGTAAATGCTATATATATAGTATCTATTTATAAGATACAAAAACATAATTTAAGGAGACAATATTATGGCTTGTCTCCTTAAATATCAAAATTATATTTTAAAATACTACTAATAATTTTCTAACATAATATAAATTAATTACACTGTAACATTATTAACTCCATCTTCTTCCCATTTTTTAATTTCTTTTAATCTATTAATTATAGGTAAATGCTGAGTACATTCAACTTCACATTTTCCGCAAGATATACATTCTTCTGCTTTTGCATCACTATTCATTGTATAATTCCAATGTCCTAATCCATAAACTAACTTTGTCATCTCTTCATCACTCTTTTTAAACATCTGCTTTTCATTATAAAAAAGCATATAAGCTGGAGTATTAATACCTTTTGGACATACTTTACAATACCCACATCCTGTACATATTTCATTCATATTTTGATTTAATCTAGTTTCAATGTCATGTATGTCTTCATCTGAATAAATTCTATTTTTATCTGCAATCTTACATGCATCATCTATATCTTGCTTTTTATTAAATCCTATTAAAGATACGCTTATTTGTGGAATTCCTATATTGAATCTTAAGGCTGCTTCTATAGTGCTTTCATCATCTTTAGCTAAAAAAGAAAGTTCTTTATTGTATTTTGGAATAGTTCCACCACTTAATGGATTCATAGCTACAACACCATATCCATTATCAACAGCATATTTAGCACCTTTTAGCCTATATGGAAAGTTTAATATATTGATTCCCATAGTTACACCTTCAAATTTATTTTCATCAAGAATCTCTATAACTTCGTCTCCTGGCTGATGTGATGAAAATACTATATGGTCTATCAATCCTTCTTCTTTGCATTTTAATAATCCTTCATATTGTCCTCCAGGTCTCATAGCTAGTTCATAATGCTCCATCTTTCTAATATTCCATACATGATAAAAATTTATTTTCGATACGCCTAATCGCTCTATTGATTTTTTTACAGCAGCTATTGCTTTTTCTGATGTATCACACACTTTTGGTTTTTCTTTAGTTGATACATAAAAATCCGTTTTACCTTCCTTTATCATTTGTCTAAAAGCCAGTCCAAATATATCTTCACTTCTGTCATCACAATAGCCTGGTGCTGTATCAAAATAATTAATACCTTTTTCATATGCATATTTAACTAAATCAGCATTTTCTTGATTGCTTTTCTCCAAATCAAATCTTAAGCCACCATAGCCAACTATTGAAACCAATTTCCCCGTCTTCCCATATTCAACGTATCTCATCATAAATTCCTCCTTAGATATATTAAGACTTCTTTTCTTTATAAAAAATATTATACCATAAATATTTTTTATAAATTATTTATGGTATAATATTTTTTTTATAAATTATAAATTTTTACAATTGACATTTTATAGCCAAATTAAAAGCTATAAAAAGGTTCAATATGAACTATTACTTGAGCATTTTCATTAATCTCTTCTTGGATTTGTTTCTCAATTTTATGTGTTAAATCATGAGATTGCTCTATACTTATAAAAGGGTCTACCATAACATGCATATCAATATAAATAGAGCTTTTACTTCCTCTACTTCTGATATTGTGAACATCTCTTACTTCATTAAATTCAAACACAATTTCTCTTATATAATCCTCATCTACAGCTACACTATCCACTAAAATTCCAATAGATGGCCTAAATATTCCATAAGCTGAGTAAATTATAAATGCAGAGATTATAATAGGCACTATAGATTCTATTATCACTGGAAATCCTAATTTTACACCAATTAAAGTAATCAATACTCCTAATGATACAAAAATATCACTTCTTGTATGCAATGAATCTGAAATCAAGACATAGCTATTCAGTTTAGTTCCAATCCTATATTCATACATACAGACAAAAATATTTATAAAAAGTGTAATTACTAAAGCAATTAGACTTTCTATAGTTATAGAAGGTGTAATTGGATTGGATATTCTCGATACTGCACTAAGAATTATCTTAATTGCTATAACAAACAACATACCACTAATGAATAAGCTGGTTATAATTTCAAATTTTTTATGTCCATAAGGATGATTTTTATCTTTTGGCTTAGATGCAAAGAAAATTCCTATTAGCCCTACTATATTTGATGCTCCATCTGATAGAGAATGGAATCCATCAGCTGTCATACTATAACTTTTGATTTGATTACCAATAATGATTTTTAATAAAGCTACTGCAAAATTAGCAAATAAAATTATCCATAATACTTGCTTCACTTTCTTATAATTATCCATAATAATCTACCTCCTCCCTTCGATTTAATCGAAAAAAGACTATGTATCAATATTAATTAACTAGACAAGAAAATTGTATATAATCACATTTACTATATTTATATTCAAAATTGGTTGTACTTGTTCATTCAATTTGAAACTTAATTCTAAATAAAAAGTTAAATTGTAGCTTTGATATACATAAAAATAAGTTATAGATAATATATAAAATATCATCTATAACTTAAATTTTTGATAGGAACTATTAATTTTTTATACTAAACCTTCTTTAACTAAGAATGAATGAGCAACATCTTCTGGTGATTTACCAAGCTCATCAACTTGATAGTTAAGTTCTCTCATAGTTTTTTCATTTATTTTACCTGAAAGCATATTCATCACTTTTTCTAACTCTGGATATTTCTTTAAAGTATCTTCTCTTACTAATGGAGCTGCATAATATGGTACAAAGAAGTTCTTATCGTCTTCTAATATCTTAAGATTGAACTTTTTAATAAGACCATCAGTTAAGAATGCATCTATAACCTGAGATTCATTATTACCTAATGCTGTATATCTTAAACTTCCATTCATAGCTTTTACATCTTTAAAATTCAAGCCATAATCTTTAGAAATTCCTATAAAACCATCCTGTCTATTTTCAAATTCTAAAGTTGGTGAGAAAGTAAAGTCTTTACTATATTTAGTCAAATCGGAAATAGTATTTATTCCATACTTTTCAGCAGTTTTAGGCATCATTGCTAATGTATAAGTATTATTAAATCCAAGAGGGTCAAGTAAAGTTAACTGATTTTCTTTTTCCATAGTGTCTTTTACAACCTTATATGCTTCATCAGCATCTTTAATTGGAGTATGTTTCATAACATTTACCAAAAGTGTACCTGTATAATCTACATACATATCTAGTTCTCCAGACTTAATTGCATTAAATGCAACAGATGAACCACCTAGATTTAAATTTTTCTTAACATTAAGATTTGTATTTTTTTCTATTAATTCTGCATAGACATTACCAAGTATAAGTTGTTCTGTATAATCTTTAGAACCAATAGTTATTGTATCTTTCTTACTTGAAAAACTTGAACTAAAAACAACAAACAACATTGAAACAACAACTACAACAGATATTACTTTAAGTGCTATATAGTTTTTCTTTGGTGCTTTTGGATTTAATCCTTTTGGAGTAACTGCGATTTCAATTTTACTAAATAAATAATCAACTAGTAGTGCAATTATACATGATGGAATTGCTCCTGCTAAAATCATATTATTGTTTACAGTTTGAACACCTGAAAATACTAAATAACCTAGACCACCTGCGCCTATAAATGCAGCAAGAGTCATTAGACCAACAGCTGTAACTGCAGAAATTCTAACTCCACCCATTATTATAGGTAGTGCTAAAGGAAATTGTATTTTAAATAAGGTCTGATTTCTTGTAAGACCAATACCTTTAGCAGATTCTAATACTACTGGGTCAATACTAGTTATACCTATATACGTATTTTTTACAATTGGTAGTAATGAATAGACTACTACCATAAATATGGCTGGTTTACTTCCTATCCCAAGTATGGGTACAAGAAGACCCAAAAGTGCCATAGACGGAACTGCTTGGACTAAGTTTACAAATCCAAGTATGATTTTTCTAAGAGATGAGATTCTTGAAATAATTATTCCAAGAGGAACTCCAACTATTATAGCTATCAAAATAGATGTAACAGTTAAACTCATATGTTGTATTAAAAGTTCTATAATCTTATCCTTTTGTAATAGTATAAAGTTAAAAAAATTATCCAAGGACACTCACCTCCATTTCTAGGAATTGTTCACTTAAAACAGAAAGTAAACTACTTCTAGTAATTAGCCCCACAAGTTTATTTTCATCAGAAATAACTGGAATATATCCAACCGAATTATGGTTCATTACATTCAGTATCTCAACTAAATTATCTCCTTCATTTACATGTAAAGGCTCTTTTGACATAATGTCAGCAAGTAATATTGATTTGTCATTAATATCTTTCATATCCTTTACTGTAACAATACCTTTTAATGTTTTAGCTCTGTCTATAATTAGTAAACTGTCAACCTTACTTGTTCTCATAATTTCTATCCCTTGAGTTACAGTTCTCGTTGAAGTAACAGCAATAGGATTTTTTATCATAATATCCCTTGCTTTTATATATTCTGGATTATCCCAAACTCTATCTTCTCCAATAAAATCTTTTACAAAATCATTTGCTGGTTTTCTAAGTATATTTTCTGGAGTATCATATTGTGCTACTCTCCCATCCTTCATAATACAAATTTTATCAGCTATCTTTAAAGCCTCATCCATATCATGAGTTACAAATATTATAGTTTTTTTCAATTCATCTTGAAGAGAAAATAATTGCTCTTGTAAAGATGTTCTTGTTATTGGGTCCAAGGCACTAAAAGGCTCATCCATTAATATTATTTCAGCATCAGTCGCAATAGCTCTTGCAACACCAATTCTTTGTTGCTGACCACCACTAAGTTCTGAAGGATACTTATTTAAAAAGTCATCACTATTAAGACCTACCATCTCTAGTAGTTGTAATGTTCTTTTCTCAATTTCTTCAATGGATTTTTCCTTTTTTAGGCGTGGAATTAACTCTATATTTTCTTTTATTGTAAGGTGAGGAAATAGGCCTGTGTTCTGTATAACATATCCTATTTTTCTTCGAAGCTCTATTTCATTTTCTTGAGAAATTGGTTTGCCATTAATATATATTTCACCAGATGTAGGTTTTATCAATTTGTTTATAAGCTTCAAAGTTGTAGTCTTCCCACAACCACTTGAACCAATCAAAACCACCAATGTACCTGTTTCTACAACTAGAGAAATATCATCTAATATAACATTGTTTCCTATCTTTTTGGTTACATTTCTTATTTCTATCATAATCTATCATCCCCTTTATTAACAAGCAACCTCCGCTAATATTATAAGTTGTTTTTATAATTATATCATACTATTCTCTTTATGTAAACCAAGTAGGTCTTTTAGGTCAATTTTTGTCTGAATATTGCTACAAATATAAAGTATCTATATATAGTATACAATGTATAATACCAAAAAACAAAAAATAATAATATCCACAAAATAACACTAGTATCATTTATATAGCATTGAGACTAGTGTTATTTTATTTAAATAAAAACTATAGTTGAATACTATCCATGTACTCAAATAAAGTAATATCTTTGTAGGTTTCTTTTTTATCACTTAGGTTAGATATTGTAACTCCTAATAGCCTTATTTGTTTTCTATTCATCTCAACATTTCTTAATAAATTGTCTACACCACTTCTTATATCATTATATTCATCAATATAATGGTCTAAGCTAAGGCTTCTAGTTATCTTTGTAAAATCCTCATATTTAATTTTTAGTGTAAGTGTCTTTCCAAATTTCTCAGAGCTTTTTAATCTATGACATACCTCTTCACAAAGTTCATCAAGAATGTTGCGTGTTTCTTCTTCGTCAATATCCAAATTATGACTTAATGTAGTCTCTGCCCCAACAGATTTTCTAACTCTATTTGGCTCTACAGGTCTATCATCTATCCCTCTTGCAAATTTATACAATTCATAACCTTTTTTCTTGAATATATTTTCAAGTTCAAATAAATTTAAGCACCTTAAATCATATCCTGTTTTTATACCTAAATTGTTAAGGGTATTTGAAGTAACTTTTCCAACACCAAAAAATTTATTTACAGGTAATTTATCTAAAAGTTCTTGGGCATTTTTTTCATTTATTACAGTCAAACCATTAGGCTTTTTTAAGTCCGATGCAATTTTAGCTAAAAACTTATTGTATGACACTCCAGCTGAAGAAGTAAGACCAACTTCTCTAAATATATCTCTTTTTATTTGCTTTGCTATCTCAATTGATGAATCAATATTTTTTTTATTTTTTGTTACATCTAAGTAAGCTTCATCTAAAGACAACGGTTCAACTAAATCGGTATATCTATAAAATATATCTCTTATTTGACTTGATACACTCTTATACACCTCAAATCTAGGTCTTACAAAAACTGCATAGGGACACCTATTATAAGCTATAGCTGATGGCATAGCCGAATGTATGCCAAATTTTCTAGCTTCATAAGAACAAGTTGCAACTACACCTCTACTTTGTGGATTTCCTCCAACAATAACAGGTCTTCCTTTTAATTTTTTATTATCTCTTTGCTCTATAGACGCATAAAAAGCATCCATATCTATATGAATTATTTTTCTATGAAGTTCCATCCTTATCACCTTTTAAAATATATAACAGATTTAGTTTATTTAGATTACCTTTTAATTATAACAAACTTATGTTTCTTTATGCTCTTTTTTTTAATTCTCTTCATATGTTGATATTTTCCATATATAAAACATCTTATAATCAACTAATTTAATATAATTTATAAAAAATCCTTAAAAACACTTGCAAAAACTATATAAAAGCTTTACAATAGGTATTCCAAGGAACTAAATTCAAAATTCCTTATGGATAACAGTATATATATTAATTTAAATGGGATGTTTTAAAAACAAAAGACTGCCTTATGCAAGACAGCCTACTGATTTTATTATAATTGTAATGGACTGCTCAAACTATTACTTTAAAACAGCCCATATTTTTTTATATAATTTTAACTGTAGTAAAGATTTTGTGAAGGATATTCTGGGTCACAAGTTACATCTATACCAAGTTTTCTAAATGTTTGTTCGTCATCTCTATTTAGTATAGTAGTAGAATGAGCTTGACACCCTTTTAATAATGCCAATTTTTCCATAGCAAATTGTGCAGTTGGATTAGTTACAGCACAAATACTAAGCGCAGTTAAAACCTCTTGGCAACTAAGTGAAACATTTCTACTAGCTAAAGTTTTTGTTTTTAAATTTATAATAGGCTCCAATATTACAGGTGATATTAAGTGCATATCATCAGATATATTAGCTAAATGTTTAATTGCATTTAATACTGCTGCTGCTGTCCCATTCATTAAATCAGAACCCTTACCAGTTAATATTGTACCATCTTCTAGCTCTAATGCTACTACAGGGCAAGTATCATTCTTATCAGCATTTTCTTTTAATTTATTGCTGTAATTTCTAGCAGGTAAGACAACTTTTCTATCTTCTGGTTTTAAGTTAAGTTCTTCCATAATCATTTTCATTCTATCATAAGCACCTTTATCAACTTGTCCTTTTTTATATTCACAGGCAGTTTTAAAGTATCTTCTTATTATTTCTTCTATTGAAGCTCTTCTTATTACTTCATCATCTATTATTCCAAATCCAACTCTATTAACACCCATATCAGTTGGAGATTGGAAAATTGATTCTTTTCCAGTTATCTTCTCTATTATTTTCTTAAGTACTGGGAATAACTCTAAATCTCTATTGTAGTTTACTGACATTTCGCCATAAGTTTCAAGATGGAATGAGTCTATCATATTTACATCTTTTAAATCAACTGTAGCTGCTTCATAAGCTATATTTAAAGGATGCTTCACAGGTACATTCCAAACGGGGAATGTCTCAAACTTAGAATATCCAACTACATTTCCTCTTTTATTTTCATGATATAATTGACTTAAACAAGTACCAAGTTTTCCACTATTAGGACCTGGTGCTGTTACTACTACTATTGGTTTCGTAGTTTCTATATACTCATTTGCTCCATATCCTTCATCACTAACTATAGTCTCAACATCTGATGGATATCCTTTTGTAGGATAATGCTTATAAACTTTAATTCCTCTACGTTCTAATTTATTTATAAATACAGTTGTGGCAGGTTGTCCTTCAAATCTAGTAATTACTACACTATTTACATCTAACTCATAACCTCTTAAATCATCTATTAACCTTAAAACTTCCATATCATAAGTGATACCAAAGTCTCCTCTTATTTTATTTCTTTCTATATCTCCTGCATATACACAAATTACAACTTCAACTTTCTCTTTCATATGTTGTAATACTTTTATTTTTGCATTTTCATCAAATCCTGGAAGTACTCTTTTTGCATGAAGGTCTCCCATCAATTTTCCTCCAAACTCTAAATAAAGCTTGTCAAAATTATTTACTCTTTCTAAGATATATTTAGACTGCTCTTCTAAATATTTTTTGTGGTCAAATCCTACTTTCATCTTAACACCTCACTAAATTAAATTTCTTATTGATAACAGTATATTTATATATATTTTTTTAGTAAAACATCTTATAAAAAAATGTTAATACTTTTTCACTCAAAGTAATATTATACAATTAAGATTAATTTTTTTCAAGATAGTTTTATGGTAAATTAGATATACTCATATAACTAATAAAATAAGAATATTATATTTTATATGTTTAAATATAATATTCTCACCTTAGCATTAATTTATTTCAATATTCTCATATATCTTTTACTCCAAGTTCAATACTTTTCTAATATCTTCTATTCCTTGATAGACTTCTTTTTTAGAAAAGTTCATAGCTTCTAATTCTTCATCAGTTTTTTCCATAAGCATAGTATAAAATTCTATTGCTATATACTGCATATTTTCAGTATTTACAGTGTTAGCTTTATCAAATAAAATCTCTTCTGCTTCATTCACCTTTCCTTGAAAAACTAGACGTTTCAAGGTAATAAGTATAACTTCTTCTTCTGTATTATACACTAAATCTTTTTCTTCATATTCACTGTATTTCTTTCCTAATAAAAGTCTTGCGACCATAAGTTTTATCTCATTGAAAATCTTATCCACTATAGCCATTTTTACATCTCCTATAAATAAAGTTTATTTTCTTTTTAATTATATCAGACTTTATAGTAAAAATTATTATATGTAAATGAAATAATTCAAAAATAGATTTTGAACATTAAAAAAAAGAAGGTAGCGGGGGATTTCCGACTACCTTCAAACACTAGATTGTGATTGGTTTGGTATTTTACTTATACCCACCATAAGCTTTGTTAAACCATCTAAATTGATTTTTCTAGCATCCACATCCTCCATCAAAAACGTCACCGCATTCACAAAGTATTAATAATACTATTAAGAAAGGTATCCATGCACATAAGTCCATCTCAGCCCAACAGTCTTGGAATGCTAAGAATAAGAAGAATAATATTATTATCCACCAAGCACATCCGCCAAATCCGCCTTCACCAAAAAATCTATCCAACATAATATGTTACCTCCTAGTTATTTTGTATGTGGAGTTTCAGCTCCTAAAATATACTATGTTTAAGGGGTAATATTTGCTAATGATTTTTTTAAATTTTTTCAAAGATTTTCTAAAAAAAATTATTGTCTAACACTCAATGTCTTGCTATCACTATTGATGACTACATCTCCATCAGAAGTCAAAAATGTTTTTACATTCAGTTTTTCTAATATTTTTAATACATCTTCATCAGGAGCTTTTTTATCTGAACAAGTAATAACAGCATATTCTGGGGTAATAGACTCTAAAAATGCTTCAGTTAATTTGTCATACCTTCCATGATGAGGAATTTTAACAAAATCATATTTTAAGGTATTTTCACTTATAAACTCTGCCAACCTTTTTTCCTCTGCATCTCCTGCAAACAAAAACCTGTGTTCTCCATAACTTATACTAGTCATTATTGAATAATCATTCGAACTTTCATAATCACTTTTTGAAGCTGGTTGTATGCTTATTTTTGCATTATTGATTTCAAGATTCATCTTTTCCTTCAGTACTACTGGTTCTACACCAGCTTGTTTAAGTGAATCTGTATACTCATCATACTGTTTACTGTCTTTCTCATAATTTGCTTGTATCAGATTCTTTACTTTGACACTAGATAGCACACTATCGACTCCACCTATATGGTCCTTATCTAAATGAGTTAAAATCAAATAATCAAGTGTATTTACTCCTTTTTCCTTTAATTTATCAACTATTTGTTCTCCATTTTTATCTTCTCCTGTATCAATCATTACAACTTTATCGCCTATCTCAATTAATATACAGTCTGATTTTCCAGTGTTTAGTATAGTAGTCTTAAATGCAGTATTTTTTGTGTTGCCTTGAATATTATTTTGACTTACACTATTTTTTTCACTCTTTAAATAAGATTCACTTGTTGATTTTATCTTACCATTAGTAGTTATATTTACTACAATCAATAATATTGCAATTACAGACAATGTAGTAACAAAAAACATGATGTCTCTTAATATTATTCTCTTCATCCAAAATCTCCTATAAATTTTATTTATTACATATTTATAGTATAACAATCCTGACTTAGTAAAATACACATATAAACAGGGCAAATTCTAGGCATATTTGTGGCATTAAAAAAACGGGGGTTGTCACGCTAGAAAATAGCGTTACTCCCTTTTTTATACAAAAAAGTAAATCCCAAGTTCAAAAGAGCTTGGGATTCTTGTATAATACTTGTATTAAAAAACAAAATACTATACAAATTAATTATGCTACTTATTGTGATAATTATCAATTTAAATTACCACTAAATATGGATTATATGATTCCAAAAGATGATTCTGTAAGGTTATTAAGTCAAATTATTGAGGAGATGAAGTTAGAAAAATTATATAAGACTTATTCTCGAATTAGAGGAAATAAAGTAACCCCTATACAACTTTTGAAATTCGAGAAATATTCTGAAAGTTAAACAGTTGGCAGTATATTCTATTTTTCTATTGAAAATGATATAATATAGCTATTAAGAGGGAGGGGGACAAAATTTTGAAGTTAAAAACCTTTCAACTGATTCTGATTGTTTGTATGATTTTTCTTTCTTTTCCAATAGAACTTGACTCTGCTTCAGATAAGGTTCCAATTAAAGTCGGATATTATGATGATGGTGATTATATGAGTCGAAATGAAAATGGTGAGTATATAGGGTTTAATTTTGAATATTTGCAGGAAATTAATAAATACACTAACTGGAAATATGAAATAGTAGATTGTAAAAGTTGGGAAAATGCTTTTGAAATGTTAAAATCAGGTGAGATAGATGTTCTTCCTAGTGTCTATTATACAAAAGAGCGTACAAAAGAAATGCTTTTTCCAACACTGCCAATGTGTAATATTTATACAACTTTAAATGTAAGAGTGGATGATACTCGTTATGATTATGAGGATTTTGATTCTTTTCAAGATATGAAAGTAGGTGTTATTAGTAATAGTAAAGATGCTGAAAACTTTAAAAAATATTGTAAAACAAATGATTTTAAAGTTCAAATTGTATCTTATAAAGAAACAAATGATTTGTTAAGAGATTTAGAAAATGGAAACTTAGATGGTGTTGCTATAACACATCTTGGTCGGACTAGTACATTTAAAAGTGTAGCACAATTTTCTCCAGAGCCACTTTACACTGTGGTTTCAAACCATAAGCCAGATTTATTATCTCAACTAAATTCTGCTTTGAATACATTGACACTTAGGAACTCTAGTTATGAAACAAAATTATACAATAAGTATTTTTCTATAAGTACTGCTCAGAAGCCAGTATTTACAAAAGATGAGCAAGAATATATACAACAATCTGGTGAAATTTCAGCTGTTTATGATGTTACAAAGATTCCACTAGAATATAGTGATTCTAAAACAGGAGAGTTTTCTGGTGTGGTTGCTGATTTATTCAAGGCAATTACAAATAACACTGGTTTGAAATTTAGATTTGTTTCTGCAAAGAATTATAATGAAGCACTTCAATTATCAAAAGATTCTAGCATATCTGTAGTTTGTGGTATGGAAAATGATTATATCAATAACAAAAAAAACAATATAAGAACAACACAGTATTATTTGCATGCTCCAGTAGTTTTAGTTAGTGGAGAAAAAGAAAATGAAATTAAAAAAGTGGCAGCTGTAAATGGTTCTTTGATTGGAGAAAATATTACTAAAGATGGGAAACTGGATAGAACCATAGAATATTATAATTCTCCAAAAGAATGTTTTGATGCTGTATTAAAGAATAAAGTTGATGCTGTTTATGTAAATACTTATATTGCAGATTATCTATTATCCAATTCTCGTTATGAAAAATTTTCTGTTTCAACTTTGACAAACTATGCAGAAGAAATAAGTATTGGTATTTCTGATTCTGCAGATTCAAGGTTGTTTTCTATACTAGATAAATGTATTCAATATATGTCAACAGAAGAAATGGACAGAATAATTTTAAAAAATACAATAGATCAATATGATATAACTTGGCAAGATATTATTCATCAGCATCCGATGGCAATTATTGGAGGAATTATTATAATATCAGTTATTATTATTATACTTTTGAGTTTTCTGCTTTTATTAAAGTCAAAAAATAACAAGCGTATCGAGAGTTTGTTATACCGAGATAGTCTTACAGGAATTTGGAATTTAAATAAATTTTCTAAAGAAGCTATTGAGAGTTTAAGAAATGCAGAAGGTGGTTTATATGTGATTGTTTATTTAGATATAAAACAATTTCGAATGATTAATGATACTTTAGGATTTTCAGAAGGAGATGAAATACTTTGTGCATTAGCTAAAGTTTTACAAAACACTGTCTCTTCTGAAGAATCTTGTGCTCGCGTTTCTGCAGACCAATTTGTTATGTTATTAAAATACAATAGTTGGGATTGCTTAAAAGAACGTCTCTTTAAGATTGACACTCAACTAAATGATTGGATAGAAAAAATGAGAAAAGCTTACCAACTTATTCTTGTATTTGGCGTATACATAGTAAATGAAGTTGAAAAACATGATATATCTCTCATGCTTGACCTAGCAAATTATGCGAGAAGAAATACAGAAATAACACACAGAAGTTGTATTGTGCTTTATGATATGGCTATGAGAGAGGAAGGATTACACCAAAGAAACTTAACAGATAGGATGCAAATAGCATTAGAACATGGAGAGTTTATTCCATACTTTCAACCAAAGGTAGACATGAATACAAATAGATTGGTAGGAAGTGAAGCACTAGTAAGATGGAATTATCCAGATAAAGGTATAATAAGTCCTGGAGAATTCATTCCTTATTTTGAAAAAAACGGATTTGTGGTAGAAATTGACTTTTATATCTATGAGGAAGTTTGCAAAATGTTAAAGAGATGGATGGATTTAGGATTAAATATTAGTCCAGTATCTTGTAATTTTTCCAGAATTCATTTTAATAATGAGGGTTTCTCAGAAAGATTGATAGAAATAGCAGATTCATATAAAATACCTCATAAATACCTTGAAATAGAAGTCACAGAAAGCATTTTTATTGAAAATCTTAATCAGATTTCGAGTCATTTTAATCAACTAAAAGAATCAGGATTTCCTATTTCTATAGATGATTTTGGTTCTGGATATTCATCTCTTGGTTTATTACAACAATTTTCTATTGATATAATTAAGTTAGACCGTACATTTATACAAACAGGAATGCATGGTAGTCGTGAACAAGCTGTTGTGTGTGGGGTGGTAAATATAGCAAAAGAATTAAATATGAAAGTTATATGTGAAGGGGTAGAAAGTATAGAACAAGTGAGGATACTAAAAGAAATTGGATGTTATTTAGCACAAGGATATTTTTATGCAAAGCCAATGCCACAGGATGATTTTGAGCAATTATTAAAAAATCCTGTACTGGAAATTAAATCAAATGTTTAAGGTGTACGTTTATTATAAATAAAGTTTATGTTCTAAGTAAAATTATGCATGATAAATAAAGGTATAAAAATAGCATTTTTTCAGATAATATTTTATTATAAATAATAAATTTAGAATACTTTTTTAGTATATCTATTGGAAGATGACTCTATCTTTGTACCATCAATAAATAGAGTGTTCTTTGAAATCTCTTTATTATTTTCAAGAAAGTTTGTAAACTGAATTATATTATACAAGAATCTCAAGTTCTTTTGAACTTGGGATTTGCTTTTTTGTACAAAAAAGGGCGTAGCACTATTTTCTAGTGCAACAGCCCCGTTCTTTTTATAAAAATTAAGTCTATCTTTCTAAAGTCACATCTTCAAATTCTTTAATTTTATCATTAGATAAAACACTCTTTTTAGTCGATTGTCCATTTTTTCTATCAAAGGTATTCTTAGCTTTCGCACCTGATAAAAACTTACCAGCTCCATTAATACATCCTTCTTCACACATCATTCCTTCTATAAAGTTACCCTCTAATCTACCCAATTTAGCCATTGTCATTGTCTTTTTAATTTGTCTTGGACCAGATACTTTTATAGGCTCAAAATCAAAACTAATTCCCTTCTCAGCAATATAGTTTTGTATTGATTTAGTTAGACCTCCAGATGCTCCAAATCCTCTTCCAAAAATTGACCCATCATTTATATCTTCATTTGAACATTTTGATAAATCTATATTAAATGATTCAAACAATGCCATTAACTCTTCAAAGGTAAGCACATAGTCTACTGCATCTTTTAGACATTCATCTGTTGCTTCACTCTTCTTGGCTGTACATGGACCTATAAATACAATTTTAGCATCAGAATCAAATTTTTTTACCAATCTTCCTGTTGCTACCATAGGAGATACTGTAGATGATATTTTATCTTTTTCATCTGGATACATCTTCTCTATGTACTTAAAAAATCCAGGGCAACATGAATTTGTCATGTAATCATCTCCAGATTTTATTCTCTCAATAAATTCATTACTTTCATGAACTGTAACTGCATCCGCCCCACAAGAAGCTTCTATCATATCCACAAATCCCAATGACTTTATAGCATTTTTTAACTGTCCATATGTAATATTACTATCAATTTGACCTGTTATAGCTGGAGCTACTACTGCATACATTTTTTCCTTTTTTGCAAGTTTTTTCGCAACAGGTGCTATCAAGCTTTTGTCAGATATTGCTCCAAATGGACATGCTGACATACATGCTCCACAATTTATACAATTATCTTCATGTATCATAGCTTTCATAGTATTTCTATTAAAATCCAATGCCCCTGTTGGACAGACGCTCTTGCAAGGTCTTATAACTTCAGATATAGCATCATATTGACAGGAACTTTTGCACATTCCACAAGCTTTACATAAATCATGATTTATATATGCTCTTCCATTTATGTAAGAAATTGCCCCAAATTTACATGCTTCTTTACATCTATGTGCTAGACAACCTCTACAAAGTTCTGTAACTGTAAATTCATTTATTGGACATCTATCACAGGCTGCTTCCACTATATATATAATTTGCTCATCTATATCTAAATTTACTAAATCTGGATTTATATCTCCATATTTACTATTTGGTGTTAAACTTAATGCAAGTTGTGCTCTTTCAAGAACTACCTCTCTCTCCTTATAAACACAACATCTATATCTTGCCTTTTCTCCTTTGATTATTTCATATGGAATTTTTTCTATATTTTCTTTTGTTAAATTTTCTTCAATTGATAATCTTGCTACTGCTGTTAAAACTTCATGCTTCAACCTTTTTAGTTGCGTTTCAAACTCAAACATAAGTAATCCTCCCTATAATTCACATCTTTTTTGCTATATTTCTACTATTATATACATTGTATTTTCATTTATTTCCATAAATTATTATAACACAGGTGTATACTTTGTTAAGTTATATACAAAATATTATATATGTAATTTTTATTTTAAATTACTAAATAATCAAAAATATAAATAAAAATAGAGTTGTCCAAAAGTCAAACTGCAACTTAGAACAACCCTATACAATATGTATTTTATATCCTTTTTATTTTTCTAAATTTATATTACTAAAATCTTTTATCTTAGTATTTGCTAAGACACTCTTCTTAGTTGATTGAGAATTTTTTCTATCAAAAGTGGCTTTAACCTTTGCGCCTGATAAGAACTTACCAGAACCGTTTATACATCCACCTTCACACATCATTCCCTCTATAAAATTACCTTCTAATTTTCCTAAATTAGCCATAGTCATAGTTTTCTTTATTTCTCTTGAACCAGAAATCTTTACAGGTTCAAAGTTAACACCTATACCTTTTTCAGCAAGATAATTCTCTATAGCTTTTGTAAGACCTCCAGCAGCTCCAAAACCTCTTCCAAATATTGATGCGTCATCTATATCTTCATTTGAACACTTAGCTAAGTCTATATCAAATGCCTCAAATAATGCCATTATTTCTTCAAAAGTCAGTACATAATCCACTGCACCCTTCAATTCTTTCTTGGCTGCCTCACTCTTTTTAGCTGTACATGGTCCTATAAATACAACCTTAGCATCTGGCTCATAACTTTTTATAAATCTTCCACTAGCTATCATAGGAGATACTGTAGATGATATTTTTCCTACATGATTTGGGAATGTCTTTTCTATGTAACCAACAAATCCTGGGCAACAAGAATTTGTCATAAAAGGTTCTCCTTTTTCCATTCTTTCAGCAAACTCTAAACTTTCATGAACTGTAACTGCATCTGCTCCACAAGCAGCTTCTAGTACATCAACAAATCCTAATGATTTTATAGCATTCTTTATTTGACCATATGTAACATTTGCCTCAACTTGACCTGTTATAGCAGGGGCTACTACTGCATACATTTTTTCATTTTGAACTAATTGTCTTGCTACAGGAGCTATCAAACTCTTATCAGATATTGCTCCAAATGGGCAGGCTGACATACATGCACCACAGTTTAAACACTTATCTTCATGTATCATAGCTTTCATATTCTCTCTATCAAATCCTAAGGCATTAGTTGGGCATACACTCTTGCATGGTCTAACAACCTCTGAGATGGCATCATATTGACAAGCTTTTTTACACATTCCACAAGCCTTACATAATTCATGATTTATATAAGCCATTCCTCCAACATGTGTTATAGCACCAAATTTACAAGCTTCTTTACATCTATGTGCTAGGCATCCTCTACAAATATCAGTTACTGTAAATTCATTTATTGGACAACTATCACATGCAGCCTCCAAAATATATATAATTTGTTCATCTTCTCCTATATCCATCGTATCTAAATCTATTTTATCTTGACCTGGTTCTAAACCCATACTTACATTTACTCTCTCAGATATTATGGCTCTCTCTTTATAAACACAACATCTGTATGTAGGTTTCTCACCTTTTATTATTTCATATTGAATATTATCCATTGCTTCTCTTGTAAGGTTATCTTCTTTTCCAAGCCTAGCTATTGCCGTTAAAACATCATGTCTTAATTTGTGTATTTGTGTTTCAAATTGAAACATTTTAATACCACCCCCGTAAATGATTTTATACGATACTATTATAACACAATATTTCCTTTTATTAATATATACATAAAATATTATATGTTTAAATTTTATTTTATCGAATATATATAGTATTTTTCTATTTTATTATATAATAATATTGATATTTCTGAAATTTCACTATTTTTATTTTGAATTTTTAATCGAATATATAATTTTTTTTATTATAATTTTTAATTTTACTTTTTATTCCCATTCCTTTTTGTTACATTTTTTGATATTAAATTCATTTTTTATGTTCATAATTTTATGCTATTTGCTATTATATGATTTAACAATTTTCCTTAAATTCCAAAATTAATTAATCTTTTTAAAAATTTCATTTGCTTTTACTTAAAATTTATGCTATATTAATAGAACAGACTTATTTTTTTAGTTTGTATTTTTTAATAAAGCGGAGGTTTTCTTATAATGAAAAACGGAATAGTAAAATGGTTTAACAATGAAAAAGGATTTGGATTCATATCTGTAGAGGGAGAAGACGATGTTTTCGTACATTTCTCAGCTATACAAAATGATGGATACAAAACTTTAGAAGAAGGCGAAAAGGTTAGCTTTGATATAACTCAAGGTAATAGAGGACCTCAAGCTGAAAACGTAAATAGAATATAATTATTTAATTTAAATATATATATTTTAGAAAAGGAGCTATAGTAGGCTCTTTTTTGTTGTTCATTATGCTTTTAGACATTACAAAAACAAAAAGTTACTTTAAAAAAGACAACTCAAAACAGCTTTTTTAAAGTAACTTCTTATATTATAAGATATTATTATCAGAAACTACTCTATTTAATTTTATCAGATATTATTAAACATAACTCTCTCAAGACTTTACAGGCTATAACTGTTGATATGCCGGTAGTATCATAATCAGGACTTAACTCCACAATATCACAACCAACTATATTTATATTAGAGTTTTTTATAATTCTAAAAACTTCTTGAAATTCTCTATAATTTATACCACCAGGTTCTGGTGTACCTGTTCCTGGAAATACAGACGCATCTAATACATCTAAATCTATAGTTAGATAAATATTCTTTCCATTTAGCATCGTAATTATATTTTCAAAAGTATTTATTCCTCCCATTTCCATGTATGTGTGCTTTTGTTCTATAGCAAACTTAAATTCTGCTTTTGTCCCAGACCTTATACCAAATTGAAATATTTTATTATCTCCTACAATATCCCATACCCTTTTAATTACTGTTGCATGAGAATTTTTGCTATTATTATATTCTTCTCTCAAATCTGTATGCGCATCAAAATGAATTACATATATATCATTATGCTTTTCATACACTGCTTTAAAAGCTGGTAGTGTAACTAAATGCTCTCCTCCAATCATAAATGGAACCTTTGAATCTCTAACAATCTTAGATGTTTCTATATATATTTCTTCCAATACCTGTTCTGTACTCCCAACACTGATTTCTAAATCTCCATAATCACATATATTGTAATCTTCTAAATCCAAATCTAAAAAGGGACTATATGTCTCAAGACCATAAAATTCTTTTCTCATAGAACTACTTGCAAATCTAGCTCCTGGTCTATTAGAAGTAGTTCCATCAAATCCAACACCAAACACTATAAGATTAGATTCTTCATAATTTTTGTCCATACTCATAAAAGTGTTCATATGATAGAAATTATTGTTCATCTAACATCTCCTTTACATATTGAGGTAACATAAATGAACCTAAATGTATATTACTATTATAATATTTAGTTTTTAAATTTAAATCTTCCCATCCATCCTTATCCTGATTTTTTATTGGACTAAATTTTTTCGAAGCAAAACCAAACAACCAATGACCAGATGGATATGTTGGTATATGAGCTTGATAGACTTCAGATATTGGAAATATCTCTTTTAACTTCTTATTAGCTCTTTTCATTTCCCTAGCATTAAAATCAAAATAAGGACTTTCACTTTGATTTACTAAGATTCCATCATCAGTTAGTATTCTATAACAGTCTCTATAAAAATCAGTCGAAAAAAGACCTTCTCCTGGTCCTATTGGGTCAGTTGAATCTACTATTATCAAATCATAAGATTTATCAGAAGCACACTTAACAAAATTAACGCCGTCTTCAAAATATAAATTTACTCTTTCATCATCTAATTTACATGAACATATATCCATATACTCTTTAGATACATCTACAACCATTTTATCGATTTCAACCATATCAATCTTCTCTATTTGAGGATAACGGCTTAATTCTCTTACTGTTCCACCATCACCCCCACCTATTACTAATACTTTTTTTATGTTTAAATTTGTAGACATAGGAACATGGGTTATCATCTCATGGTATATAAATTCATCTTTATCTGTTACCATCATTAACCCATCTATTGTTAGAAACTTTCCAAATTCATCACTATCAAATACATCTATTCTCTGAAATTGAGACTTCCCTTCAAATAAATGTTTATTTACTTTTATAGAAAACCTTACATTTTCTGTCCATTCTTCTGTATACCAAAGCTCCATATAATAATCCTCACTTTCTCTTATATATTCTGTATTTATACTGCTTCTGGCTTATGAGTAATTTTCCCTAAATCTTTTTTTGAATATTTTTTTATTTTTGTAGTCAAACCTCTTGGAATTTCTGTAGACTCACTTCTTTCTGATTTTAAAAGCTGTTCTAACAATTCAAAACTTTTCCATGGGTCTATATCACCACAAGTAAAAAAATCTGCTGCTGCATAACCATATTCAGGCCAAGTATGTATTGTTAAATGAGATTCTGCAATTATAACAGCACCTGAAACCCCCCAAGGATTAAAATGGTGAAATACAGAATCAACGATTGTAGCTTTTGCATTTAATGCTGAATCATTCATAAAATTTTCTATGAGATGTGGGTCTTTAAGTACATTCTCATCACAATTATAATATTCTACTAGTATATGTCTTCCTAGTGTTTCAAATTTCATTTCAATCCCAACTCCTCTATATATTTACTCTATTCTTATTTTTTCTAAATAAATCAATTTATTTTATTACAAGTATTCTATCTAAATCTTTGTCTTGCACATCTGTTAGATATGCATTGCTATTTTTTAAGAAAATAATATATTCCAAAATTTCTTTTGTTATCAATTCTCCTGGAGCAACAATTGGTATTCCTGGTGGATATGCCATTATTGATTCTCCACAAACTCTATCTATACACAAATCAAGTTCTACACTTTCTTTTGGTGCATAAAAAGCTTCTCTCGGATTAAGTTTAATCATTGGATTTATTTGAACCATATTAAAATCATTTAATGCAACCTCTTTTCTATAGACCTTTGCGATTATAGAAAGTGCTTTTACTAATCTATCAATATCAGACTTATTCGTTCCGATAGATACAAGTGCAAGAATATTGTACGAATCTCCTAATTCTACTTGAATTGAAAAATTTTTGTATAATAAGTCATAGACTTCAAATCCAGTTAAATTTAATTCTTTCACATTTATACATAGTTTTGTTTCATCTATAAATTTGGCACCTTTTTGTTTTAATATTTCAGTAGATAAAACTTTTATTCCATCAATTTTGTTTAATCTTGATTTTGCATACCTAGATAAATTTAGTGCTTTTGATAATTGCTTTTCTCCATTCTCAACTAGATTTGCTCTAGCACCATCTATACTTGCCATAAGCAAATAAGATGCTGACGTTGACTGTAACATATTTATTGATTGAAGAACTTTTTCAAATTTTATATTGTCTCTATTCATCAAAAGTGCTGAAGACTGTGTTAATGCTCCCCCAGTTTTATGTATACTTACAGCTACCATATCAGCTCCTAAGCCTATTGCAGAAGGAGGTAAATCTATATGGAATGGAAAATGAGCTCCATGAGCTTCATCCACTAACACCAAAATATTATTTTGATGACATAACTCTATGATATTTTCAATATCAGCACAAACCCCATAATAAGTTGGATTAAGGAAAAATAATGCTTTTATATTACAATTTTTTTCTATCTCCACTTTAATTTTTTTAAGAGTAATATTTAGACTTATACCTAATTGTTCATCAAATTCTGGTTGTATAAATATTGGTATTCCTCCACAAAGTATTAGTGCATTTATAACTGATTTATGTATATTCCTTGGAAGTAATACCTTTTCACCTGGTTTTATCACACTTAAAATCATTGCATGTATTGCCTGAGTTGTACCATTGGTTATAAAGAATGCTTCATCAGCCATATATGCTTGTGCTAACAAATCTTGTGCATTTTTTATAATTCCATTTGGAGCAGATACATTGTCCATAGTTGGTGATGAATTTATATCCATTTTCATGAGATTTTCACCTAGATATTTATTTAATATATCTACACCTCTATTTTTTACATGTCCAGGCACATCAAAACAAGCTATATCTTTTTCTGAGTATTCCTTTAAAGACTCTAATAATGGAGCACATTCATAGCTCAATTCAACCGCATTTGCAGACTCACTATCCATGATTTTAAATTCATCCCCTCTCTATATTCAGATAATTATCGTATTTTTTATTTATTATTTCTATTTTTTATTTTTACTTTTATTAAACTCATGATATTTATTATATTAACATTCAATACTTTTTACAAGTGTTTTTTTTGCTCTACTCAAAAACTCACACATTAGTCATGTCAATATTTATAAACTTTTTTTATTTTTTATTGTTTATATTATTTTTTTTAAAAATTAGTATTTATAAACTTTTTTTATTTTTTATTGTTTTAATATTTCTATTTTTTTGAGATTTACTAAGCCTTTAAGTTTAATATTCTTAAGTTGTAAGTATTTTATTACTAAACTTTTATATTATTCTCATTTCATATGTCAAAATTTCTGGTTTAGTTAGACTAAATAAATTACCTATTTTTGTATTTTTATTTTCTGTTAAAATTCATTAAATTTTTTTTATTTAATGAAATAAACTCTATTTTTATAAACAAAAACAGATACAAAATTAAGATTATTCACATAAGTACTACACTTACTAGGAAAACACCGAAACACAAAAGAAAGATTTACAACGAATAAAAGTGTCTTGATATGACAAAACAATCTTATTTAGAATGACAAATAGTTAAGGAAGATAATTTTTATTTCTTATTGACAATAGTACTAATCAGTACTATACTACATAAAGTACCGATTAGTACTATTAGGAGGATATTATGGATATTAGAAAACAAATCAGACTTGTAAACTCTGCTTTAAGCAGTACATTGGATTTATATAGGATATGGGCGAAAAAGAATAAGTTAAATTACAATTCTTTGGTTGTTTTATATACCTTGTATGATTTTAAGACATGCACTCAAAAACAAATATGTGATTGGTGGGCTTTACCCAAACAAACAGTTCATGGAATTTTATTTGATTTTGAAAAAAAGGGCTATATTTTAATTACCCCAAATGAAGAAAATAAAAGGGAACGATTGATTACATTTACACCTAAAGGAAGTGATTTTGCTTGCGAAATATTAAAGCCATTACTTCAAATGGAAGAAAAGGTAATGGAGCAATTAGGAGAAGAATTGATAAATCATCTTATTGTGAGTAACACAAAATATTATGAATTACTCAAGGAGGAAATCAATAATGGATAATGTTTTAGCTAAAAAGTTTTCCTTTTGTTCATTATTACAATTTGCAATACCTAACATTGTGATGATGATTAGTTTATCTATGTATATTATTGTTGATGGAATGTTTGTATCACGATTAATTGGCACGACTGCTTTATCTGCTGTTAATATGTTTTATCCTGCAATATGCTTTGAAATGGCAATCGCAATTATGATTGCAACTGGCGGTAGTGCAATAGTTGCAAGAAAATTAGGCGAAGGTAAACAAAAAGAGGCACAGGAAAATCTTAGTTTTTTAATTGCTATAGAGCTTTTAATAGGAATTTTGATTGCGATTCTAGGGAATGTTTTCATTGATAAAATTATTTCACTTTTAGGTGTAAGTCCTATTCAGTCTCCCTTAACTATCTGTTATGCAAAAATTATATTTTCATTTGCTCCCGCTTTCTTTCTTCAAACGGCTTTTCAAACGTTCTTTGTTACAGTAGGAAAACCAACATTAGGATTAGTCGTTACTTTATTAGCTGGTATTACAAATATTGTCTTAGATTATATTTTTATGGCGCCCTTTAATCTAGGTGTAAATGGTGCGGCAATTGCCACAGGAATAAGTTATTGTATTCCTGCAATCGTGGGCTTGTTATTTTTCTTTACATCTAAAAAAAATTCATTATGCTTTGTAAAACCTAAAATGGATTGGCAAGTACTTATAAAATCTTGTACAAATGGTTCATCTGAGATGGTAACAAACTTAGCCAATGCTGTAATAACTTTTCTGTTTAATTATGTTCTATTAAAATTTTATGGAGAAGATGGTGTAGCTTCCATTACAATCATACTTTATTTTCAATATATATTCACTGCTCTTTATTTTGGATATTCTAATGGAATTGCACCTGTCATAAGTTTCAAATATGGAAATGATGACAAAGAGCAGTTGCAGAGTATATTTAAAAGCAGTATTGTTTTTTTGCTCATAAGTACAGTATTAGCAAACTTTTTGATTCATTTGACAGTAACAAAAGCAATCACAATTTTCACTCCAGTAAATAGTAGTGTTTATGATATTACACTTCATGGATTTTCTATTTACTCTCTATCTTTTATTATTATGGGATTAGGAGTTTTTACTTCTGCAATGTTTACTGCATTTTCAGATGGAAAGACATCAGCCATTATATCATTTTCAAGGACTTTCATTTTTATTGTAGGTGCTATTCTTATTCTTCCTAATATATTTGGAGAACTTGGTGTTTGGATGGCAGTTCCTGCAGCAGAAATTCTTGGATTCATTGTGGCAGTATTTTATATATTTAAGAAAAAGAATACCTATACTTATCTTTCAAATTAGTGTGATGTAAAAGAAAGATTATCTTTAAATCTATTATCAAATAACACATTCCTGTTGAGTGTTGTATTAATGAGGAAAATTTTTATAAAAAATATAAAAGAGTTGAACTTAAAACTTGATTAAAAAGGCCAGCTTTAAGACAACTCTTCATCATATAATTTATAATATTAAATACTATAAACTTATAGCATTTTTTGTACATTCCTTTATATTCACTGCTTTACTTATAATCAAAACTGTTAAAAGCTCTGAAATAGCCATACTTATCCATATTCCATTTACTCCAAATAATTTAGAAAAAATAATCAATATAATAGGTAAAAGCAAAATTGAACGCAAAGCTCCTATAACATTAGAATGTATTGGCATTTCTATTGCTTGATAATACATAGTTGTTGTTAAATTTTTTCCAATCATAAGGTAAGCTATATTAGCCATATTAAGTGCAACATATGCCATTAAGATAATTTCTTCATCACTTGTAAATATTTTTATAATCTCTCTTCCAAACAAGAAACATACTATTGTAAATATTATAGACACAAAAAAACTCATCTTCGTCGCCATACTATAATAACTTAACATTTTATTACTTTCTTTGGAACCAAAATTATAGCTTATAAGTGGCTGAACTCCTAAAGTTATTCCCATTAGAAGATTATAAATATTTGTAGTTATATAGTTTACTACAGCATAAGCTGAGAGACCTACATCTCCAGCCACTCTTGTTAAAACTATATTATGTGCAAGTATTATTATTGAAAAAGCACATTCTGCGAAAAATGAAGGAAACCCTATTGTAAATAATTCTTTTAAGACATCTTTTTCTATTTTAGCTGACCCAAAAGACAATTTGCCTTTCTTAAATACAAAATGAGGTAGCATTATTATAAGTGTTGATAATTGACCTAATCCACTTGCAATTGCTGCACTCTTTATACCAAATCCAAGTTTAAATATAAATATATAATTCAAAGCTATATGAAAAATTGTCCCTGACAAAGTAGCTATCATTGCAAGCTTTGGTCTTCCATCATTTCTTAAAAAACTGCAAAAAACAAGCCCCAACAAGTTTGGAAGACAAAAAACAGCATAAAAGGTTAAGTACTCAGAAGATAATCCAACTAAGCTTTCAGTCGCTCCCATAAATCTAACAATATGACTTGAAAAAAGTATACAAAATATTGTAAGAGATAAACTACCCAATATTAAAATTTTTATAACTTGCCTAAATATATTTATAGCCCTTTCATCATCTCCAGAACCAAAGTTTTTTGATACTAATGCTCCTCCTCCAACTGCCATTAAACTAGATAACCCTAAAAACACCATAACAAGAGGCACTACTATACTAACAGCTGTAAGTGCTGCGTCACCTAGTCCTTTACCCAAGAATATTCCATCTAATATAGTATTAAATGATGATACAAACATGGCAAGAGCTGATGGTATGGCATATTCTAAAAATTTTTTTATCATTATAAATCTCCCCTCTATATATTATTATGATAATTATTATTCCACTATATAAAATATTAATATATCCTCTGAGGGGAGAGTCAAGTTTTTTTGTATACTATTTTTTTCTTATTTCTAACTGAACTAATGTCTTTTCTTTTGAATCTGAGTCGACTCTAGAGAGTATCCATATTTCATTAAAATCACCAACAATTTCTATATTGTTATCCTTAACATAATCTATTATTTTTTGATAGTAATCATATGCATTATTCCAATTATCATCATATAGTATAGTTAGATATTCTCCTTCTGGCAAAATATATTCATTTTCATAATTGTCTCTCTTTGTAAAATCAACTATGTTATCATATAGCAATGTACTTCCTTCTTTAATTACTTTTTCATAAGAAATACTACCTGATATTATAGGATAGACATCGTTGTATTTATCTTGAATGTGTAAAATAACATGTCTAAGATACATCTCAAACTCAACTTCATCCTTTGAATCACATTTATAAACACTTACTTTTCTTTCTTTATTGTATTTTATAAATACCTTATTTAAACCACATTCTAATAATTCATTTACATTAGCTTCTATATCATTTAAGTATTTTTTTACATCTGACAATTCTTTTATTTTATTTTCTATCATTTTTTTCTGTTCATTAATTGTATTCAACATAGAGTTTATTGAACCATCTGAGTCAATCAATTTTTTTATATCTTCAAGAGTCATTCCCATAATTTTGCAATACTTAATTACATCTATACTCATAAACTGTTCTCTTGAATAATACCTATATTTATTTTCTTGATTTACATATGCTGGTTTTAGTATCCCTATTTTATCATAGTATCTCAGAGTTTTTATTGATAATCCAAAAAGCTTAGATACCTCACCTATTGAAAAATATGTTTTTATATAATCTCCCCCTTTATATTTTGCATTAAAATGATACTATATTACTCTACAAACATCAACATAAATTAATTATATTTATAATTAATTTTATTTATATTTTTCCATTAATAATTAATAAAAAATATGAATATTATATAAAAAAATAAAGAGAAACTTTATAAAAGCTTCTCTTTATTCCATCTCTGATACAGGTATCGTTTTCCAATGTTCCCTCAGAATTCTTTCAACATTTTCTAAATCATTCTCTTTCATAAATTTTACTACCTCAATATGTTGATTATTACTGTATGTCAACATTTTATATAACTCATCTTCATTATTACTAGTATATGACTTTGACATAAAATTATATCTTAAAGAATTCAATAGATTTATTAACACTTGATTTTCTGATTTAGCTATGTATATATCGTGAAATTCGTTACTTAATTTTAAATAATTGCTGTAATTTTTATACTTTATAGATATAGTCATCATTTCTGTTAATTCTTCCATTTTTATTAGGTCCGATTCAGTTAAATTTTGTAATGCTGAAGAACCTGCTAAAGCATCCAATACTCCAATTACAGAATAGGTGTCTAGTTTTTCCTTTTCTTGAAATTCTTTTACCACAAACCCTTTATTAGGTATCTTTTCTAGTAAATTTTCACCCGCCAACCTCGTTAGTGCTTCCCTTGCTGGTGTTCTACTAACTCCTATAGAGTTACAAATCTCAGATTCAGTAATTCTCTGATTAGCTTCATACTCTCCATTTTGGATTTTCTTTGATATATAGTCATATACTTGAGTTGTAAGTGGATCTACCTTCATAAGACGTTCCTCCATATTAAGATTATAAAAGTTAAATCTCCCACCAACTTTGGTAGAGAGGTTCAGTTTTATCTTATTCATTTATATAATATCACAATTATGATATTTTTTATACTTCTTTGTACTATTTTGAAATACTAAAATTTTTATAGTAATTTAAACAAAAAATGTAGAAAAAGTTTTGATTTATCAAAATTTTTTCTACATTTTTACTTTCTCTTTATTTTTTTAATAGAGTCTTTAATTTATTCTAAAAACACCAAATGATTTTGCTTCTAAATCAATTCTCAATTTATTATTTTCAATTTGTGTAATAGTATTTACATTTTTAGGGCTATACTTTATTGGTATTTCCTCAATAAAACTACCATCTATATTTAATGATATTCTTTCAATGTTCTCACTTCTATTTACCAAAATTAATACTCTATCATTATTTTCATTAAATCTAATAAAAGCAAACACAGAATCATTTTCTGTATATATAAATTCTGTATCTCCTGAGCTTAAAATTTTATTTTTATTTCTAATTTTTATAATATCCTTATAGAAACTCAGCATTTCTTCATCTTCATTTTTCCATGGATATGTTCTTCTATTATCTGGGTCAACACCTCCACAAAGACCTGCTTCATCTCCATAGTATATATATGGTACACCCTCAAAGGTCATCTGTACAACTACTGCAAGCTTCACTAAATCCACATCATAATTCAATTCAGTTTTAGCTCTTGTAACATCATGTGTTCCAATTAAATTTAAATTAGACTTAAATGATTCTTTTGGATAATTTTCCTTAATCTGCATATATCTATTGCAAAGCTCATAGGAGTTAACTTCTCCTTTTAAAAAAGAAAACATATTGTTTCTAAAAGGATATCCCATAACAGAATCTAATTCTTCACCTAATAGATAACTTCTTCTTTGACCATAACTAATCTTATTTGATGCATCTTCCCAAACTTCTCCTATAAGAATTGAATCATCGTCAGCTTTTTTTAGTTCCTTTTTTAACTCTCTTATAAACTTAGTTGGTAGTTCATCTGCAACATCTAATCTCCAACCTTTAACCCCCATGTCTATCCACTTATTTATAACACTATCTTTGTCATATATTATATAATCCATATAGCTATCTTCTAGTTCATTTATATTTGGTAATGTCTTAACATCCCACCAACTTTTATACTTTTTAGGAAAGTCCTCAAACATGTACCATGAATGATAGGGAGACTCTTTTGACTGATATGCCCCTAGGCTATTATAATTTCCATACATATTAAAATATTTACTATCTGCTCCAGTATGACTAAAAACACCATCTAATACTATTGACATATCTTTTTCTTTTGCTTTATTTATAAGCTCTTTAAATGTATCTTCATCTCCAAACATTGGGTCAATCTTTTTATAATCACCTGTATCATACTTATGATTACTAGATGCTTCAAATATAGGGCTTAAATATAGTATACTTACTCCTAGTTTTTTTAGGTATCCAAGTTTGTTGATTATTCCTCTCAAATTACCACCATGGAAATCCCATCTTATAATATCGCCTTCACTATCTTTTATGTACATAGGTATATCTTCCCAATTCCCATATATAAAGCTATTCTTTTTAGGATTGTCAACCTTGCCATTTCGGTTACCATTATTAAATCTGTCTACAAATATATGATAAAGTATTCCTTCTTTATACCATGTTGGTACTTTAAAATCTTTATAAACAGTAATTTGATATTTATTTATATCATTATAGTCATACTCACAAGAGTATCCATTTTCTCTATTCTTTCCGTAAAATACAGTTTTTTTATTACCATCAATTTCAAAATCAACTTTAAAATAATAAAAATAAACACCTGTCTCTTCAAATGTTTCCATCTTGCAACAAAAACACTTTCCAAATTTATCATTACTTAATTCTTCATTTAAAATTATTGTTCTCATTTCTTCTTCTTTATTTATTTCTAGGGAAATAGAATCGACATTATAGCCTTCATTTACTTTAATATAAATTGTCAATTGCTCATCAAATTTTAAAGCTCCAAACGGAGCCTTAAAATTTTTATCCCAAGAGTTATATTCTATTATATCTTCCATCTAATCACACCCTTTTAAACCAAATGTCTTTTGCATATTCAGAAATTGTTCTATCTGAAGAGAAAAATCCTGAATTAGCTATGTTAACTAAAGACATTGTATTCCATTTTTCTTTATCTCTATATAACCTATTTATATCAGCCTGAGCTTGACCATAATTTTCAAAATCTCTCAATACAAAATATTCATCATTGTAAGTAGTGAGTGAATTATAAATGCTTCTTCCTTCTTCTCCTAGATTAGGAATAAATCCATTTATTAAATCATCTACGACCCTTTTTATATTCATATTAGAATGATACAGGTCAAGTGAAGAATATCCACCATACTTATTATAATTTAATACTTGTTCTGCACTAAGCCCAAATAAAAACATATTTTCTTTTCCTACTTGTTCACATATCTCTACATTTGCACCATCTAGTGTCGCCAAAGTTATAGCACCATTCATCATAAACTTCATATTACTTGTTCCAGATGCTTCCTTTGTTGTAGTTGAGATTTGTTCACTGACATTTGCTGCTGGTATTATTATCTCTGCTAATGATACTCCATAATTCTCTAAAAATACTACTTTTAACTTGTCCCTTACTCTGACATCATTGTTTATAGTACTTGCAACAGAATTTATAAATTTAATTATACATTTAGCTAAATAATATCCTGGTGCAGCTTTTGCACCAAATATAAAAGTCCTAGGGTCAATATTTAAATTAGGATTATCAAGCAATTCATGATACAGATGAAGTACATTAAATATATTCAACAACTGTCTTTTATAAGCATGTAATCTCTTAACTTGAACATCAAATATTGAACTTGGGTCGATATCTAAATCGTATTTATTTTTTATAAGTTTTGCTAAATTTGCTTTATTATTGTATTTTATATCATCAAGTCTCTGTAAAACAGAGGAATCATTTTTAAATTTCTCAATATTCTTTAACTGTAAAGTATCTTTCTTCCATGAATCACCAATTAAATCTGTAATTAAATTGCTAAGTTGAGGATTTGAACTTATAAGCCATCGTCTATGTGCAATTCCATTGGTCTTATTATTAAATTTATTTGGTTCATCTTGATAAAAATCTTTCAATACCTCAGTTTTAAGAATCTGAGTATGAAGCTTAGCGACTCCATTAACACTGTGGCTTGTGACAATACATAAGTTTGCCATGTTGATGTTATCCCAACTTATTATACTCATTCTATTTATTCTATCTTGGTCATATCCTTTATTATTTAATTCCTCTACATATCTTCTATTTATTTCTTCTATTATCATGTAAATTCTTGGTAATAGTTCTTTCATCATGCTCACAGGCCATTTTTCCATTGCTTCTGACATTATAGTATGATTAGTGTAAGATACTGTTTTTTTAGTTATTTGCCATGCTTCATCCCAAGATAAGTTTTCTTCATCAAGCAAAATTCTCATAAGTTCTGGTATACATAAGGTAGGATGTGTATCATTTATATGAATTGCTACCTTATCACATAAATTGCTAATATCCAATTTATTCTTTTTATATTTCCTTATTATATCTTGTATCCCTGCACTTACAAAAAAGTATTCTTGTTTTAATCTCAGTAACTTTCCTGCATAATTTGAATCATCTGGATATAGTACCTGTGATATTTCCTCAGTATAATACTTATGTTTTAAAGCTTCTTCATAGCTACCAGAATAATTTAGAGCATTTGAAGTAAGTTCACCAAAATCTCTCTTTGGTATCTCACTTTTAAACAATCTTAAGGTATTTATACATTGGTTTTGATACCCAATTATTGGTATATCATAAGGCATTGCCATTACAGGAAGGTAGTTCTTATGAATTACTTTTAAATGACTGCCATCCTTAACTAATTCTACCTCTCCACCAAACTTCACCATTGCTGCTTCATTTGGCCTTACAGTTTCCCAAGCATATCGTCCTTCTGTAAGCCAGTTATCAGGTACTTCTACCTGATAACCATTTACAAATTTTTGTTCAAACAAACCGTATTTATATCTTATTCCATACCCTTGACCACTTATATTCAAGGATGCCATAGAATCTAAAAAGCAAGCTGCTAATCTACCAAGACCTCCATTTCCTAAGGCTGGGTCTACTTCAGCTTCAACTAAATCATCCAAGTTAATTCCTAATTCAGATAAGCCTTCTCTAACTTCTTCTTCAATATTCAAATTTAGTAAATTTGATTTTAATTGTCTTCCTATTAAAAATTCAAGACTAAAATAATAAACTTCTTTTTTCTTGTCTAACTTTGTAGCAACCCACTTTTTTGCTATTTCATCTTTCAATAAACTACATAATACGTTTAACAATTGTTCATTAGTAGCTTCCTTGATAGACTGTGCATATAAGCTATACATTTTCACTTCAAATTTTTGCTTGAATTTCTTTTTGCTTATTGTTACCAAAAAAACCACTCCTTTAATCACATATGTCTCTATATGTTTCTATATACTCCTTAGCTGATTTTTTCCAACTATTATCCGTTTTCATTGCATTTTCAACTAATTTAGTCCATTTTTCTTTATCTTTAAACACTTTGATTGCATTTTTCAAACAGAAAAACATCTCATGAGCATTGTAATTTTTAAAACTAAATCCATTACCTTCACCAGTAAATTTATTGTAAGGCATTACAGTATCCTTAAGCCCTCCAGTCTCTCTAACAATTGGCAAAGAACCATATCTCATAGCTAACATTTGTCCTATACCACAAGGCTCAAATAATGATGGCATTAAGAATATATCACTTGCAGCATATATCTGTTGAGCTAATGATGTATTAAAAGTAATTCTAGCTGATACTTTATCTGAAAAATTAGAATCATAATAATTAAACATCGATTGATATTGATGTTCTCCAGTTCCTAAAACAACAATTTGTAGGTCTTCTCTCATAAGCTCAGGCATCATATATGCTATTAAATCAAAACCTTTTTGAGAAACTAATCTTGAAACTATTCCTATTAATGGAATAGTCGAATCTTTTTTCAACCCTAAAATATCTTGTAATTTCAATTTATTTTCTGTCTTTTTATCAATAGAGTCTACATCATAGTGAACAAATATATCTTTATCTTTTGCAGGGTCATTTAAATCATAATCTATACCATTTAATATTCCTTTTAATTTTCCTGACTCTTTTCTAAGCAAACCATCCAATTGTTCTCCATAAAATGAGGTTTGTATTTCATTTGCATAAGTAGGACTAACAGTTATAATTTTGTCTGCAAAATTTATTCCAGCTTTCATAAAGTTTATTGAGCCATAATATTCTATATCTCCATTATCAAAGTATTTTTGAGGTAAGTCTAATATATCATCTAAAACAAACTTATCAAACACACCTTGATATTGAAGATTATGTATAGTATACATAGTTTTTATATTTTTATACCCCTCAAGGGTTGCATATCTCTCTTTTAAAATCAATGGTAACATGCCTGTATGCCAATCATTTATATGTATTACATCTGGATAAAAATCAATTCTACTTATAGCTTCTAAAACAGCATTTGTAAAGAAAGTGTATCTTTCTGCATCATCTCCATATCCATATATACTGTCTCTTTCATCTTCTCTTCTAAAATAAAATTCATTATCTATAAAGTAAAATTTGACACCATCCAATTCCATTTCTAAAAGTCCACAATATTGATTTCTCCATCCAACATGTACACTAAACACAGCTATTTCTTTTAGTTGATCTTTTAAATAACTTGGTATAGTTGAATATTTAGGCATTATAACCCTTACATCTACACCTTCTTTTTTTAATTCTTTAGGCAATGCATAAGAAACATCCCCTAATCCTCCAGTTTTTGCAAAGGGCCAACACTCTGCTGTTACATAAAAAACCTTCACTAGTCATTCCCCCTTCTAAAAAATATATTTATATGTTTGTATTCTTTTCTACTACAAGAGGATATTTTTCATCTCCTCTTAGCTCTTTTCCATTTGATATATTTGTATTTTTATCTAATATTGCATTATATAATTTTGCATTTGACTTTATTACACAATTTTGCATTACTATTGAATTCTCTATAACTGTTCCTTTTTCAACATTAACTTTTCTAAATATAATACTATCTTTTACAGTACCTTCAATTAGACAACCTGATGCTATAAAGCTATTTTCTACCTTGGCGCTATCTGTATAAATTGTAGGAGATTCATTCTTTTCTTTTGTAAATATCTTTCTTTCAGAATACAATAATTCATCAGCAATTTCTAAATTTAATAAATCTTTGCTCATTTCAAAATATGATTCGACAGAATTTACACATTTTAGATATCCTGTATACTCATAAGCTCCTACTTTCATGTTTTCTGCTTCTTCAATAATAAATTCTTCTAAATAACAATAATTGCCTTTATTTACAATATTATATATACATTCTACAAAATCTTCACGCTTCATAATATAAGTTTCCATACATATATTAGCTCTAGGGAATTTCCCTAAATTATTACCAACATTTATTACTCTATTGTTACTATCTAAATTCAAAGTTAAATTACCAGCAAAATCTTTATTTGCATTATTTACATTTTTATATATTATAGTTATATCATTATGAGATTTTTTATGATATTCCAATGCTTTAGAATAGTCTAAGTTGCATAGCATATAGCTAGGAGCTATTAAAATATATTCTTCTTCACTCTTTTCTATATAATCTAGATTAGCTAAGATAGTGTATATGTCACCTTCTCTATGTGAATAAGTATTTCTATACTTAGTGTTTTCTGGACTAAAAATTGATAAGCCACCTTTTTTTCTACTTAAATCCCAATCTTTCCCACTACCTATATGGTCTGTCAATGATCTGTATTTTTCCTTTGCAAAGATTCCAACTTTAGTGATTCCTGAATTTATCATATTAGATAAAGCAAAATCTATTATTCTATATCTTCCAGCTATTGGTGTAGATGCTATTGGTCTTCCATAGTTAAGTTTGTTTATTGCTGGGTCCCCTTTTTTGTTTAAATTTATTATGCCTAAACATTCATTTCTCATCTTAAAGGCCTCCTTCTATTAATACGCATCTAGGTTCAATATTTTCATATTCAGAAACTACATTTATTTCATTATTTACATTTTTTATCTGAACATTATCATTTATAGTTGCACACTCACCTATCATAGCTTTTTCTATAGTTACATTTTCACCTATTACAACATTTGGCATTATTACTGAATCAATTACTTTACTTCCTTTACCAACAATAACTCCATGTGATAATACAGAGTTACCTACTTCTCCTAAAATTCTACAACCATCTGCTATCATTGATCTATGAACATTTGCGTTTTTGCCTATATATTGTGGAGGCATTGCCATAGTATTTGTATATATCTTCCATTTAGGGTCTGCTAAATCAAGTGTTTCTGGAGATTTTATTATATCCATATTAGCATCCCATAAACTTTGTATAGTTCCTACATCTCTCCAATAACCTTTAAATGGATAAGCATACATTCCAACATTATCTTCTAACATTTTAGGTATTAAATTCTTTCCAAAATCATCATAATTTATTTCTGAATTTTTTTCTGCTTCTTTAAAATAACTTCTCAACATTTTCCAATCAAATATGTACACTCCCATAGATGCCAAATTACTCTTAGGTTCACTTGGTTTTTCTTCAAATTCATAGATACTTGAATCTTCATTTGTATTCATTATTCCAAATCTAGAAGCCTCATCCCAAGGAACTTCAATTACTGCTATTGTAGCTTTAGAGCCTTTTTCTTTATGAAACTTTAACATCTTACTATAATCCATTTTATATATATGGTCACCAGATAGTATTAATACATATTCTGGATTATAAGTATCTACAAAATCCATATTTTGATATATTGCATGTGCTGTACCATTATACCAATTACCTTCTTTTTCATTCATAAATGGTTGTAAAACATATACACCACCATTTATTCTGTCCAAATCCCAATGACTTCCCATACCTATATGTGAATTTAATATCAACGGTCTATATTGAGTTAAAACACCAACTGTATCAATACCAGAGTTTGAACAATTACTTAACACAAAATCGATAATTCTATACTTTCCTCCAAATGACACGGCTGGCTTGGCAATTCTCTTTGTGAAAACACCTAGCCTTGAACCTTGCCCTCCTGCCAAAATCATAGCTAACATCTCTTTTTTCATTTAATGACACTCCCCTCATCTAGTAATTAATATTTATAATTGCATTTTTACTTTTATAAACTCTATCAGTCAATAAATGCTGTGTATAAATTTTGCTCAAATGATACTTTAATAAAAATAAAATAATATCAACTATACAATTGATATAATGTATACCCCATAATGTGCTTATTTACGTATACATTATTTTCCATAAACACTATAGTATTTATTAATATTCAATTCTTAGTTAAAAAATAATACAAATTTTATTTAACAAATATAAAAAACATTTTTTATGATTTTTTTTATGCCCTATAGATATACTTATTTTTTTATTCATTAAATTCATGATAATAAAACATAACTTTAGATTTGTTAAATAATTGTCCAAAAAATTTTAAATAATTAATAGCTAATATTGTTTTTTCATTAACAATTCTTTGATGTTATCTAAACAATAAATCATAAAATTATAATTAGATTATTAGTTTTATTAATAGCAATATTGCTATTTTTATAACTATATTTCTTAATGCCATAAATAGATTAATTAAAATCATTCTCATTGCCTATATGTTTTATATATTATTATATAACACTTTTTATATTAGTAAAGGATAAATTGTATAAAAATTCTGTTAATTTGTTTTTATAATATTATTTTTTAAATAAAAACAAAGAAGAAGACTTAAAAAGCTATAAGTCTTCTTCTTTTCAACGTGCATTTTTATACTATATTTAATTAATTCGACCTTTAGTTTCCATTTCCTTCCTGTAATAACAAAACTCTTTTATTTTTTTAATGAATCATTATTATCTATAATTTCTTTTACATCTAATATCTCTTTGTTATCGTCACTCATAACTTCTTTTATTCCTTTAAATGTTCCTAGGAAGTTAACTGCTTCTGAAGGTAAAACTAGTTTTGTTGACTTACCTTCAGCCATTTTTTCAAGTGCTTCCATAGATTTTAATGCTAAAATATTATTGTCAATATCAGACTCTTTCATTGCTGAAAAGACTAATTTTAGACCTTCTGCTGTTGCAAATTGAGTTCTTTTTATCATTTCAGCTTCACCTTGTGCTTTAGCAATAGCTGTTTGTCTTATAGCTTCAGCTTCACCTTCTGCAACCAAGATAGCAGATTCTTTTTCTCCTTCTGCTACACGTACCATAGCTTCTTTTCTAGCTTCTGCTGTTAATATTGCAGATTGTTTTTCTCCTTCTGCTTGTAATATTGCAGCTGATTTGTTACCTTCTGCTTGAAGAATTGCTTCTCTTCTTTCTCTTTCTGCTCTCATCTGTTTTTCCATCGCAACTTGAATATCATGAGGAGGCATTATATTCTTTAACTCTACTCTATTTACTTTTATCCCCCATTTATCTGTTGCTTCATCTAGGATAGTTCTCATTTTTACATTTATTATATCTCTTGATGTTAATGTCTCATCTAAGTCAAGTTCACCAATTATATTTCTTAATGTTGTAGCTGTTAAGTTTTCAATAGCAGCTATTGGATTTGCTATCTCAAACACATATCTAACTGGGTCTGTAACTTTATAATATACAACTGTATCAATCTGCATAGTTACATTATCTTTAGTTATAACTGGCTGAGGAGGGAAATCTATTACAATTTCTCTCAAATCAATTACATATGCCATCTGGTCTAAAAATGGTATTAAGAAATGTACGCCTGTATCAGCTACTTTCTGAAACTTACCAAGTCTCATTATTATACCTACTTTAGATTGTTTTATAACTCTTATACAAGTTAAACTCATTGCTACGACTACTACTATTAATACAATACTTAAAATAATTTTAATACCCATACTATAAATCCTCCTTTATTCTATTGATTTGTCACACTAGTTGTAGAGTTTACTTTTTTAACAACTAGTTTTACTCCTTCTATCTTCAATACTTCTACTGTAGAATCTTTTTCTATTTTTTCACCATCTATAGAAATAGCTGTCCATGTTTCATGTTCAACTACAACTAGACCTGTGTTATTTGGAGAAATCTCTTGTGTAACAATACCTTTTTTAGACATCATCGCTTGTAAATTAGTGTTAGATTTATAACCTTTATCTTTTTTTACTATCTTTTTAGTAGCCACAACCAACATAGCTATAGAGATTACTGCAAAAATTAGAATTTGTAAGAATATACTCTCTATAAAACTACTTAAAAATATAAGTACTACAGCTCCTACACTAAACCATATCAGAGTTAAGCTTGGCGTCAACATCTCAGCTATTCCAAATAAGATTGCTACTATCAACCATATTAATTTCATACTATCTTCCCTCTTTTCATATGAATTATAAAACCATCTATAAATATATATGTTTATATAATGTTTTTAAATATAAATTTAAACTATAAATCAATACAATAAATTAATTTTAAATTAATTTAATAGTATTATATCAACATACTTTGTTAAAGTTGTTACAAAGTAGTATCAAATGTCAATTCTTAGATAAGCAAAAACTCTTTCATTGTTAACGAAATGTTACTTATTAAATCCGTTGCAGTTACTGTATACATTTTCTTACTTAATTTATCTCCTATATAACCATGTATATATGCTCCCATGACTGTAGCTTCAAATATCTCCATACCTTGACCTATAAATGAAGTAATCATACCAAGCAAACAGTCTCCCATTCCTCCAGTTGCCATACAACTATTTCCTGTAGGATTTATATATGTTTTTTTGCCATCTGTTATGACAGTTTGATAACCTTTTAAAAGTACAACTACATTATATTTTTGAGCAAATTCTTTTGCTACATCTACTCTATGTTCTCTTATATACCCAATTGAGTCTCCTGTCAACCTGGCCATTTCTCCCAGATGAGGTGTAATCACGAATTTATTCTCCCACTCTAAAAATCTATAACATTTATCTTTCATAATATTTAGTCCATCAGCATCTAATACAATTGGACAATTAGAGCCTTCCACTGTTTTAAGCAATTTATCAAATGTCTGCTGATTATCTCCCATTCCTGGACCAAAACCAATTGCATTGCTAGAACTCAATATTTTATTCAATCTTTCTTCTTCAAAATTTACAGTCATCGCTTCTGTAAGCCTAATAGATGCCTTGTTTTGTACATCTTCTTCGCTAATTAATGTTACAAGTCCACTCCCACTCTTAACAGCAGATTCAATTGCTATAAAACTTGCACCATAAAATCCTTTTGAACCTGCAACTATGGATACTTTTCCAAAGTCACTTTTAAAACCATGTATCTCTCTTATTCTAATATTATTTTTCACAAAATTCTCATCAGTTATGAACTCATCTTCATGGTATTTTCTTGTAATAAACTCTGGCACGCCTATTTTTTCTACAATTACATCACCTATAAGCGAACTAATATCATAGTTTAAAAAACCTCTCTTATAAAACTCAAAACTAATTGTCTTATTTGCTTTAATACAAGTTCCTAACACATTTCCTTTATCACTATCTATACCTGATGGAACATCTATAGAATATGTATTTTTACTATTATCATTTACCATATCAATTACTTCTTTAAAAATACCAGTTATATCTCGTTTTAATCCAGTACCAAATATAGCATCTACTACAACATCACTTTTAGATATTGTATCTTTAAATGTTGTTAAATTTTTATTTTTTATAATATTTTCTTTTTCATCCTTAATAATTTTATCAACTTTATTTTTATTTCCAACATCTTCTTCTCTTAAATCACTTTTATTAATATTTATAATATTAATCCCCATATTTAAAAGTATATTGTAGTTTATTTTGGAACATTCACTTAGCTTTTCAATATTCCCTATTAAAAATACTTCTACATCTTTTCCTTTTGTATTTAAATGTCTTGCTATTCCAAGACCATCTCCACCATTGTTACCAACACCACATACAACCACATAGCTATTATATATATCTATATCCATATTTTTCACTGCAGATATGACAGCATTTTCCATTAATACAATCATTGGAATTCCCAATTCTTTCACACATGCGGTATCAACATTTCTACTTAAATTAGATGTACCTATCAGCATAAATTATCACTCCTATAAAGTTAAAGACTTCTTAAAATATTTACAAATAAATATCTATTGAAGTCTTTTTAATATCATAATAGAATCACTAAAACTAAGATTTTAAAACAATTTAAAATAACAAAAAATTTTGAATTAAAATAATTATTTAATTTTATTATATCATATAATTTGAGTTATTATGTTGATTTAAAGCCTATTTGAACTAATTATCTAAAGTTTTTTTATTTTTTATAATCTTTTATTGCTTATTGATATTTATTATTTTTATTAAAAAAATAATAATTAAGAATATTGCTATATTCTATACATAAAAAATTTTTTATTTAAATCAAATTTTCTGATAATTTAATAATTTTTCAAATTTTATAGTTGACTTTTATTTTTTACTGTATTAAACTAATTACTATACAAAACAGAAAACAAAATTTTCAAAATTATTAAATTAAAAGGAGAGATAAACATGAAGACTTTATTAAACAAACAAGTACGATTTTTTAATAGCCAATTTAGTTAGGGTTTGTAACTAAGTTAAGACAAATTGTCATAACATAGATACAAACCCCTTAGGATTATGATTTTTAAGGATTGTATCTGTGTTGGCTATAGTAATTGTTGTTAAAGTTTTTATTTTATCATCATAATATAGAGCCACATGGATTATACTGTGTGGCTTATTCGTATTTTTGCCATACAGTTATATATACTGTGTGGTTTTTTTATATCAAATTTCAATTTTAAAATTAAATTTTAAAAATTATTTAAAAATATTTTCAAAGGGGTGTTTTATTTATGTCAGGTATTATATCTGTAATGACGCAAAGTTTAATTTTATCGATTATGGCACTGGGGGTTTATATAACTTACAAAATCTTAGATTTTCCCGATATGTCTGCTGATGGTAGTTACACAATGGGTGCTTCTATCGTAGCATTTTCTCTTACTAATGGTATTTCTCCTATAGTGGCGACACTAATGGCTATCTTATGTGGTTGCATTGCTGGTCTTGTTACTGGAATTCTTCACATTAAGTTTAAGATTTCTAACTTACTTTCTGGTATTTTAGTTATGGGAATGCTATACTCTATCAATTTAAGAATAATGGGAAAATCAAATATCCCTCTATTTAGTTTCAAGCACTTATTCAATGGAGAAGTATCTCCTATAGTTTTAGCCTTAGTATTCGTTTTTATCTGTAAGGTTTTCTTGGATTTATTCTTAAAAACAGGTCTTGGATACACTCTAAAAGGTGTTGGTGATAACTCTCAAATGATTAAATCTTTGGGTATAAATATCGGTTCTATAAAAATACTAGGACTTATGATTTCAAATGGACTTATAGCTTTATCTGGTAGCCTTATGGCTCAGTTCTTAGGATTCTCAGATGTAAATATGGGTATAGGAACTCTAGTTCTTGGAATTGCATCTATCATAATTGGTATCACTTTATTTAAGAAATTCACTTTTATTAAAGATACTACTGCAATAATCGTTGGCTCTTTTATATACCAATTTACTATATACTTTGCAATGAGTTTAGGAATGTTATCAACTGACTTAAAACTAATAACTGCTATAGTTATAATAGCTTTCTTAGCTACTGGTAATTTAAATATTTCTCTAAAAAAAAACAACCACAAAGCTAGTACCAAAAATAAATCAGAAAAAAGAGGTGTTATAGATGTTACAAATTAAAAATCTTTCAAAAAGTTTCCCTAATCCATATGGTCAACCTAATACTATATTTGAGAATTTATCAATTGATATAGAGGATGGTGAATTTGTAAGTATCATAGGTAGTAATGGAACTGGTAAATCTACTTTACTAAATATAATATCTGGACTTATAAAAGAATCTTCTGGAGAAATTACTTTAAACAATACTGCTATAACAAATTTAGCTGAATACAAAAGGACTCAAATAGTGAGCCGAGTTTTTCAAGACCCAAGCCTAGGAACTTGTCCTTCTATGACAGTTAGAGAAAATTTGTCTTTAGCTCTTAATAAAGGTAAATTATTAAATTTAAGAAAGTGTCTTCGTCATAAAACAGATGACTTAGAACTCTTACTTGAAGGAATTTCTTTAGATTTAAAAAAATACCTAGATATCAAAGTTCAATATCTTTCAGGAGGTCAAAGACAGTCACTATCGCTAATTATGTCTAGCCTAGCAAGTCCTAAAGTTCTTCTGTTAGATGAACATACAGCAGCTCTTGACCCTAAAACATCAAATGAAGTTATTGGGTTAACAGACAAAATAGTAAGAGAAAAAAATATAACTACACTTATGGTAACTCACAATTTAAAGCATGCTCTTCAATATGGTGATAGATTGATAATGCTTCATAAAGGCGAAGTTGTTTTAGATGTAAAGGATAAGGAAAAAGAGCAATTAACAGTTGAAGAAATCTTAGAAAAATTCGAATATGCAGTTTAAGAAATAAAAAACTTAGTCTTAATCAAGCATACTTATAATCTTTTATATGAATATATGAACAAATATAACTATTTAAATTTGAGGGAGGAAAATAAAATGATAAAAAGTAAAAAAATATTAAGTTTAATTATAGCAGGAGTGCTTGGTGTATCAATGCTTACTGGTTGTTCCCAAAATGATGGCTCTAGTGCTTCAAATGAAAAGAGTAAAACAGACAATAAAAAACAAAAAAATATAGGTATCACTCAATTGGTAGAACATCCATCTCTAGATAAGGCAAAGAAAGGATTTATAAAAGCACTTGAAGACAAAGGCTATAAGGATGGAGATAATATAAAAATAGACTTCCAAAATGCACAAAACGATATGCCTACTACACAAAGTATTGCAAGTAAATTCGTATCTGATAAAAAAGATTTGATATATGCTATATCTACTCCGTCTGCTCAGGCAGCTTACAATGCTACTAAAGATATACCTATAATCATGACTGCTGTTACAGACCCTGTAGAAGCTGGGCTTGTTAAATCTATTGAAAAACCAGGTGGAAATATTTCTGGTACATCAGACTATCTTTCTATTGATAAAACATTAGAATTAGTTAAAACATTAGCTCCAAAAGCAAAAAAAATAGGTGTTATATACAATACTAGTGAAGTTAATTCAAAAATTCAAGTTGATTCTTTACATGATTATGCTAAGAAAAATAATTATGAAGTTGTTGAAAAAGGAATTAGCTCTTCAAGTGAAGTTAATCAAGCTATTTCTAGTTTAGTTGGTAAAATAGATGTTTTATATGTGCCTACTGACAATTTAATAGTTTCTTCTATGCCAATAGTTTCTAAAGTTGCTAATGAGAACAAAATTCCTATAATAGCTTCTGAAGAAGGTTCTGTATCTTCTGGTGCTTTAGCTTGTTGTGGAATAGACTATGAAAAGCTAGGATATAAAGCTGGAGAACTTGCTATTGAAGTGTTAGAAGGAAAATCTGTTGGTGATATACCAGTTACTATGTTGGATGAAACTGAAATAATAATTAATGAAGATACACTAAAAGCACTTGACATGCAAAAGTTATCAGCCGATAATATAAAGTATATAAAGTCAGATGAAAATACAAAATCTGCAGAATAAAATTTATTAAATTTAACAAAGTAGGTAATATGAAAACTTTATATAATAAGTACTCTTATCCACCCTAACCCTTTGAAAATTGTGCTTATTTCAGCAATTTAAATATTGCATATAAAGTTATTCATTTTCCATAAAAGTCGTCTACATTGACGACTGATTATGAAAGTTATATAACTTTCTAATCACAACTTGAGCTGTCCAAAAGAATCTTAATATTCTTTAGACAGCTTTTTTTTATAAAATTGTATGAATGTATGTACATATAGACTTTATACTTAGTAAATATTTTCACAAATTTTCCATATTAATTCAATCTAAGGATAACGTTTTTCGCAAACAATACATTGATTTCAAAGTTATATAAGCATACATTATTTAGTATTTTAATTAAATTTAGCAGTTGACTTTTATTATTGTATAATTTATAATTTATAACAAGTCGAGAATACATATAATTTTCTGACTAATTAAAATATTAAAGGGAGAGATAATTATGAATACTTTATTAAACAATAAAAAATATTATTATTATTATAGCCACTATTTTTAGGGTTTGTACCTACGTTTTAACATAGATACAGACCCCTTAAGACTAGTAAAATTTTGGGATTGTATCTATGTTGGCTATATTGTTTATAGAGTTTTCATTTAACTATATAAGAGCCACATAGATTAGACTATGTGGCTTATTCGCGTTTTTCACCACATAGTTTTGTATACTATGTGGTTTTTTTATACACAAAATTAGCAAATAATTAAAATTATAAAAATATTTTCAAAGGAGTGTTTTATTTATGTCAGGTATTATATCTGTAATGACGCAAAGTTTAATTTTATCGATTATGGCACTGGGGGTTTATATAACTTACAAAATCTTAGATTTTCCCGATATGTCTGCTGATGGTAGTTACACAATGGGTGCTTCTATCGTAGCATTTTCTCTTACTAATGGTATTTCTCCTATAGTGGCGACACTAATGGCTATCTTATGTGGTTGCATTGCTGGTCTTGTTACTGGAATTCTTCACATTAAGTTTAAGATTTCTAACTTGCTTTCTGGTATTTTAGTTATGGGAATGCTATACTCTATCAATTTAAGAATAATGGGAAAATCAAATATCCCTCTATTTAGTTTCAAGCACTTATTCAATGGAGAAGTATCTCCTATAGTTTTAGCCTTAGTATTCGTTTTTATCTGTAAGGTCTTCTTGGACTTATTCCTAAAAACAGGTCTTGGATACACTCTAAAAGGTGTTGGCGATAACTCTCAAATGATTAAATCTTTGGGTATAAATATCGGTTCTATAAAGATACTAGGACTTATGATTTCAAATGGACTTATAGCTTTATCTGGTAGCCTTATGGCTCAGTTCTTAGGATTCTCAGATGTAAATATGGGTATAGGAACTCTAGTTCTTGGAATTGCATCTATAATAATTGGTATTACTTTATTTAAGAAGTTCACTTTCATTAAAGATACTACCGCAATAATCGTTGGCTCTTTTATATACCAATTTACTATATACTTTGCAATGAGTTTAGGAATGTTATCAACTGACTTAAAACTAATAACTGCTATAGTTATAATAGCTTTCTTAGCTACTGGTAATTTAAATATTTCTCTAAAAAAAAACAACCACAAAGCTAGTACCAAAAATAAATCAGAAAAAAGAGGTGTTATAGATGTTACAAATTAAAAATCTTTCAAAAAGTTTCCCTAATCCATATGGTCAACCTAATACTATATTTGAGAATTTATCAATTGATATAGATGATGGTGAATTTGTAAGTATCATAGGTAGTAATGGAACTGGTAAATCTACTTTACTAAATATAATATCTGGGCTTATAAAAGAATCTTCTGGTCAAGTATTATTAAATAAACACAACTTGTCTAACCTAGCAGAACATAGAAGAACTCAAATAGTAAGTAGAGTTTTCCAAGACCCAAGCCTTGGAACTTGTCCTTCTATGACAGTTAGAGAAAACTTATCTTTAGCTCTCAATAAAGGCAAATTATTAAACCTAAGAAAATGTCTTCGTTACAAAAGAGATTTCTTAGAAAATTTATTAGAAGGTGTGTCTCTTGATTTAAAAAAATATCTTGATGTTCAAGTACAGTTCTTATCAGGAGGTCAAAGACAATCACTATCACTAATTATGTCATGTTTGACAAATCCTTCTGTTTTATTACTTGATGAACATACAGCAGCACTTGACCCCAAAACATCAAATGAAGTAATTGAGTTGACTAATAAGATTGTAAGGGAAAAAAATATAACTACACTTATGGTAACTCACAATTTAAAACATGCTCTTCAATATGGAGATAGATTAATAATGCTTCATAAAGGTGAAGTTGTATTGGATGTAAAGGGTAAAGAAAAAGAACAATTAACAGTTGAAGAAATCTTAGAAAAATTTGAATATGCAGTTTAAAACATATCTATTATATTAATTTAAGTTTAGTTTATTTCTAAAATAGACTCAAAAATATAATAATTCTGCTAATTCTACAATAATTCATATGAATATATGAACATATATAACAATAAAATTCTTGAGGGGGATATAAAAATGATTAATAAAAAAAGATTGGCAAGTTTAATTTTAGCTGGTGCACTTAGTATATCTATGCTTACAGGATGTTCACAAGGTGGAGATTCTGGTAATTCAAAACAAGAAAGTACTTCTAAAAATAAAGCTGTTAAAAAAATTGGGATAACCCAATTGGTTGAGCATCCAGCATTAGATGCTACTAAGGCAGGATTTGTAAAAGCATTAGAAAAGAATGGATTTAAAGATGGAGAAAATATCGATATAGACTTCCAAAATGCTCAAAATGATATGCCTACTACACAAAGTATTGCAAGTAAATTTGCATCTGACAAGAAAGATTTAATATTTGCTATATCTACTCCATCAGCTCAGGCAGCTTTTAATGCTACTAAAGATATACCTATACTTATCACTGCTGTAAGTGACCCTGTTGCTGCTGGATTAGTTAAAACACTTGAAAAACCAGGTGGAAATGTATCTGGTACATCAGATTTTGTTTCTGTAGACAAAGGCTTAGAACTTCTTAAAATATTTGCTCCTAAGGCAAAAACTATAGGTGTTATGTACAATACTAGTGAAGTAAATTCTAAAGTTCAAGTTGATGCTTTAAAAGAATATGCATCTAAAAATGGTTTTAAAGTTGTTGAAAAAGGTGTAACTACTTCAAATGAAGTTAATCAAGGAATTTCTAGTTTAGTTGGTAAAATAGATGTCTTATATGTTCCTACAGATAACTTAGTAGCTTCTTCTATGCCTATAGTTTCTAAAATAGCTACTGAGAATAAAATTCCTGTTATAGCAGCTGAATCTGGTCCAGTTGAAAAAGGAGCTCTTGCTTGTCAAGGTATCAACTATGAAAAACTAGGTTACAAAACAGGTGAAATAGCAGTTAAAATTTTAAATGGAGAATCAGTTTCTGATATGCCTGTAGCTACATTAGATGATACAGATATAATAGTTAATGAAGATATATTAAAAGCTTTAGGTATGGAAAAACCTTCTAATGATAATATTTCTTATGTAAAAACTAAACAAGAATAGATATAATAGATTTTTTGAGGGAGTGGTCAAAATGAAATGCAGTAAACTAATAAAGTTAACTTTGATTGGTGTTCTTAGTATATCCACCATTACAGGTTGCTCTAAGAATAATGAAGGTGATTCAAATGAATCAACCAGCAAAAACAATGATATAAAAAAAATTGGCATTACACAATTAGTTGAGCATCAAGCCTTAGATGCCTCCAAAGAAGGTTTTGTTAAAGCTTTAGAAGATAATGGTTTTAAGGATAGTAAAAATATAGAAATAGATTACCAAAATGCTCAAAATGATATGCCTACTACACAGACCATAGCGAGTAAATTCGTCTCTGATAAAAAGGACTTGATATTCGCTATATCTACACCATCTGCTCAGGCTGCATATAATGCAACTAAAGATATACCTATACTTATTACTGCTGTAACTGACCCTGTTTCTGCTGGATTTGCAGATTCTTTAGATAAGCCAGGTAAAAATGTTTCTGGAACTTCTAACTTTACACCGATTGAAAAAAGTATGGAAGCTCTTGATGTACTTGTTCCAAAGGCAAAAACTATAGGGGTTATATACAATACTAGTGAAGTAAATTCTAAAGTTCAAGTTGATAATTTGAAAAAATATGCTGACAAAAAAGGGCTTAAGATTATTGAAAAAGGAATTAGTTCTTCTAGTGAAATAAATCAAGCAGCTTCTAGTTTAATGGGAAATATTGATGTTATTTATGCTCCTACAGACAATTTGCTTGCATCTTCTATGCCTATAGTATCTCAACTTGCTACTAAAAACAAAGTGCCTATAATAGCAGCAGAAGAAGGAATGGTAAAAGGAGGAGCATTAGCTTGCCAAGGTATAAATTACGAAAAATTGGGCTATAAAACTGGTGAAATGGCTGTTAAAGTACTAAAAGGCGAATCTAACGTTTCAGATATGCCTATAACAAGTTTAGATGAAACTAATTTAATTATTAATGAAGATACATTAAAAGCACTTTCTATAGATAAACCTTCTGACAATAAGATAGTTTACGTTAAGACTGAAAATAAATAATTTAACTACTCTAGTTTGAACGATATAAAATTAAATATAATTTCTCTATACAATTAATATGCCTGTTTCTATGAGTTTTCTAAAACAAGAAACAGGCATATTTTTACAGTCTTTACATAATAAATACTTATTCTTCTATTCTCTTTATTACTCTACAAGGATTTCCAACAGCTACAGTATCTGATGGAATATCTTTTGTCACTACACTTCCTGCACCTATTACTACATTATCACCTATAGTAATACCTGGTGTTATGATTACTCCGCCACCTATCCATACATTATTACCTATTTTTATAGGAGAACCATACTCTATGCCTGAGTTTCTAAGTTGTGCATCCATTGGGTGATAGGCTGTATAGATTTGCACATTTGGAGCTAACATTACATTATCACCAATTTCTATTTTACATACATCTAAGAAGATACAATCATAATTTGCAAAAAAATTTTCACCTACATGTATGTTATATCCATAATCACATCTTATATTTTGTTCTACATTTATTTTACTACCTGTTGAGCCAAACAATTCTCTTAGAATCTCTTCTCTTTTCTCATATTCATCCTCTAAAGTATTATTAAATAATCTAGTTAGTCTTTTGCACTTTTCTCTTTCTTTTATTAGAGTTTCATCACTTGCATAATAGCCTTTACCTGACAACATTTTTTCTTTTTCAGTCATATAATTTACTCCTTTTCGTTATAATTGTATCTAAAGCAAAATAAATATTCCTGTGGAAAATCTAAATAAATGCTGTCTCCTTTCTTAAATCTCATTTTACTTTTTTCTAATTCTATTTGAATAGGCATACACTTGTTAGATAAATCATGTTTTCTAACGTATATAGTATATGTAAATGGATTTTCTATAATGTTAATCAATTCAAAACATAGCTTTCCACTTAAATCTTCATTAGAATCCAAGACTTTAATATGATGCTCTCTGATTCCCACATATTCTATATTATCACCTATTTCTCTATTTAATGTCAACTCACAGCCCCAATCAGTAGCATAAACAGTATTTTCATCCATTCTATTTAATTGAGATATATTTTTACACCCTGTTATCTTTGCTTCCATAAGGTATTTTGGAAATTCAAACAATTCTTTTTTAGGTCTTTTGGGAAGGCCTTCCCCTTTGTTATATACCATAATGTCATCACAAACTCTATAAGCTTCCTCAATATCATGAGTGACAAATAATATATCTCCTTTGTAATCTTTTAACATATTCATAAGTTCTTTTTCCATATTACTTCTTAAATGATGGTCTAGTGCTGAGAAAGGCTCATCTAAAAGTAATATATCTGGAGATGTTGCCAATGCTCTAGCTAGAGCTACCCTTTGTTGCTGACCACCAGATAATTGCCAAGGATATCTCCTCTCAAACCCATTTAACTTAAGTATATCTAAGTATCTTTCTACTATTTCCTTTTTTTCATTCTTACTTAGTTTTAAAAGCCCAAGCTCAATATTTTGACCTACAGTCATATGTGGAAACAAGGCATAGTTTTGAAATAGAAAGCCTACTTTTCTTTCTTGAGTTGACAAATTTATCTTTTTTTCAGAATCAAACAGTACTATATCATTTAATACAATCCTACCTTTTGTTGGTCTCTCAAGCCCTGCTATACATTTTAATGTCATGCTTTTTCCAGAACCAGACTCACCTAAAAAGCCTAAAATTCCTTTTTCTTGTTCAATTTTTACCTTTAATTTAAAAGAGGATAAATCTTTTTCAATATCTACATATAAACTCAATTATCTACACCTCTTTCCTATAATTTTTTGCTGAAATTCAGACCAATAATTTAATAATAAAATCATTGCTATAGATATTACTACAATAATCATAACCCACATCATAGCTTTATTCATATCTCCACCCTCAACAGCAAAAAATATAGCTATTGGCATAGTTTGAGTTTTTCCAGGTATATTACCAGCTATCATAAGTGTTGCACCAAATTCTCCAAGGGCTCTAGCAAATGACAACACCAATCCACCAATTATTCCAGGCCATGCCAATGGAACTGCAATCTTAAAAAACACTTTCCATTCATTAAGACCTAATGTTCTCGCAGCTGACAACATATTATTATCAATCTGTTCAAATGCTGACCTTGAAGTTCTGTACATCATAGGAAAAGACACCACTACTGCTGAAATTACAGTTGCTGTCCAGCTAAATATTAAAGTCTTATCAAAACTTAATAAAAATTTACCTACAAAACCATTTTTCCCACATAACAATAACAAAAAGAATCCTACAACTGTTGGTGGTAAAATTAATGGGAGTGTAAATAATCCATCTATAAGACCCTTCCACTTGCCTCTATAATTAGCCATAATATATGACACAAATATTCCTATTATAAAAGTTATTACTGTTGACAAAAAAGATGTCTTAAGTGATATCCATAAAGGTGACCAATCTGTTCCCATCTTTCCCTCCTTAATTTTAAATGGAAATAGTGAAATTAATATATCTATTAATTTCACTATTTCCATTTTATTATAATATACAATTATTTTCAATTTTCATTTATTTATATATAATTTATATTTAAATATACATACTTTATTTGTAAACTTACTCTACTTTTTTGTATCCAAATTCTTCAAAAATCTTTTGACCTGCATCACTTAACAGAAATTCTTCAAATTTCTTAGCGGCATCTGCATTTTTACTAGCTTTAATTACTGAAACTGGATATGTAATAGGTGAATGAGTTTTTTCATCTGTTTTTTCAACTACTTTTATCTTATCATTATTAACAGTATCACTAAAGTAAACGAATCCAACATCAGCATTTCCTGATTGCACCCATGCTAGAACTTCTTTTACATCCTTTGCAAATACTAATTTGTCTTTTAATTTATCTTTTAAATCCAAATTAGTTAATACTTCATCTGCATATTTACCTGCTGGAACACTTTCAGCTTCACCAACAGCAATTTTCTTTACTTTATCTGATGTTAAATCTTTCATACTAGACACATCACTATCAGCAGAAGAAATAAGAACTAAATCATTTTTTACTAAGTCTTTCATAGTATCAGAAACTAATAACTTTTCTTCATCTAAAGCTTTCATTTGTTTTTGACCTGCTGAAATAAATAAATCACATGGTGCTCCTTGTTCTATCTGTTGTTGTAATGAACCTGATGCTCCATAGTTAACTGTAAGTTTTACATTTGAATCAACTTTTTTGTACTCTTCTTCAAGCTTTGCCATTGCTTCTTTTAAACTTGCAGCAGCTGATATATTTAACTCTACTACCTCACTACTTTTATTTGTTTTTTCTTGTTTTTCATTATCTTTCTTACTTTCATTACTATTGCATCCAACTGTCCCCAAAGTTAAACATGCAACTAGCCCTAATATTCCCAATATTTTTTTCATAACAATCTCCCTTTTTGTAAATTTGATACATATTTTAACATGTTTTATTATGTTTTATCATGTTTTGTTATGTATAACTTAATTATATATACCTACTAATAAATTTTCAAGTAAATTATTTATATTACTTTTAAATATTTTTCTACATTTTTCTTTTTTTAATGTTAAAATAACCTTATATGGAGGTGTATTATGGACTCATTATCATCTTTGACGCCTGTCGAGGTAGCTGAATTATTAAAGATAACAAAAAATACTGTATATGAATTGATTAAAAGAGGTGAACTTCCTTCTTATAAAGTAGGAAAAAAAATAAGAGTTGATATTAAAGATGTTGAAGAATATATCAACAGTCAAAAGACTGGTAAAATAAAAGATACACAATTTAACAACAAAAATATATCTATAAATAATAATTTTAAAGTTATTATTTCTGGTCAAGATGTAATATTAGATATTTTAGCTAGGTCTGTTGAAAAAAAATTAGATGGAGTAAATACATTTCGCTCTTATATAGGCAGTTATAATGCTTTATACGAATTATATAATGGCAGAGTTTCTATAGCATCATCTCATCTATGGGACTTTGAAACAGATGAATATAATAGCACTTTTGTTAAAAAACTATTGCCAGGAATCCCATGTGTGCTTATAAATTTAGCTTATAGAATGCAAGGCTTTTATGTTGCTAAAGGAAATCCTAAAGAAATAAAAACTTGGGAAGATTTAACTAGACCAAACATAACTCTTGTCAATAGAGAAAAGGGTGCTGGTACTAGAGTTCTACTTGATGGTAAGCTTAGACTTCTAAATTTTAATGGTAACTATATAAAAGGTTATGAAAATGAAGAATTGTCACACCTTGGCGTTGCAAGTACTGTTTCTCGTGGAATAGCCGATGTTGGATTAGGGAATGAAAAAGCAGCATTACAAGTAAATAACATTGACTTTATTCCTCTTCACAAGGAACGTTATGATTTAGTCATAAAAAAAGAAGACTTACAAAATCTGGTTTACCAAACTATAATTAACATAATAAACTCAGCTGAATTTAAGGCTGAACTTCAAGGTATTGGTGGATATGACTTAACTGATATAGGTAAAATCATAGCAGAAGTATAGAATTAAAATCGCAATCTATTTTATAAGATTTATAATTTTTCACAAAATTTATAACTTAAGGTCAAAATAAATTGCGATTTTTTATGTGTTTTTCAAAAGATTTACCTTATTAAGTTTAACATTTAATACAAATTTCAATATAGTAAATTTTACAGTACTATTGTATTTAATAGATATTCACATAATAGTACTTTTCCTTAACATAGATTAGCATATGATGTATTCTAACAAGCAATACTCTTCCTGTATTATATATATGTGGCAATATGTATGAATTTAATACATTATATACAATATTGCTTTCTTCTTGTATTTTTTCAACTAATAAATTATTTATAAAAGTATCCTTTTCATTTTCAATAATTTTACACCAATTTATTTTAACTTTTAAGATATATCTTCCCACTAGGTATATACATTCTACAATAAATAATAAAAATACAATATAATCAGCACCTCCTACCTGATATAAACTTCCTGATACTAATGGTTTGGCAAAGAAATTATAAAAATTTAAAGTATCCCCTGTATAATCAAAAAGTATTAATAGTAATCCTAAGCCCCTTAACACTTTCATATTCAACATATCTTTATTATTTTTGTTTTTCATATATACTACCTCTCTTTTCTTTAGATTTTATTGTAATATAATACTAACTCTTTCATTTGAGGTATAAATGAATTTAATTGGTAGTTATTTTCATTTTTACTAGAAATTAATTCACATTACTAAACATTATTTATATTTCAACATAAAAATAGCTTATCTATTTTTACTAAATCCCAAAATAAATAAGCTATTAATATACAACTAATTTTTATCACTAACAACATTACTATGTGTAAATTTTAAAATTTTATTGAAGTACACTGTTTTATCATGCTCATATCCATCAACATGACCAACACCTTCTATAAGCCATATCTCTTTTTTATCATGTTTAACTAAATCACACATGTTTTGGCTGTTTCTATAATCACAAACTTTGTCTTCTGTTCCATGTATAAATAGTATAGGAACATTAGACTTTTTAACTGCCTCATCTGGTCTTACATCATTATACCAAAATCCAGATTTAAACTTATTATATAAATCTCCACATGTTATTACATAATTGACTAATATCTTTGGTATACGCTTTTCTATTACTCCCATTCTAATAGCTTCTCTCATTTCAGAATAAGGAGAATCCAGTATATAAAAATCAACTTCTTTATTTCTAGAATTTATCTCTGTATGCATAGCAGCTGTTCCTGCTCCCATAGAAAATCCATGTATTCCTAATCTTCCATCTGGAAATTTATTTTTTACAAATTTAACTAAACTATCCAAGTCATACCTTTCATAAAGACCAAATGTATAATTATCCCCTCCACTGTTACCTGTGTTTCTTTGATTATAAATTAATACATTATAACCTTTGTCTAAATATCCATATGCTACCTTTAGCATTTCATAATGACAACTTCCTATTCCATGAACAAGTATAATAGTATCTTTTGTCTTTATATTTGAGGTTATAAAAATACTTTCAAGTTTGTAATTATTAGAACTTTGTATCATCAATTCATTGGTCTTATAGTTTTTTAATTTTTCTAATGGTTTGTCTTTTCTCTCAGAAAATACTTTTATAACATCTTCTTTTTTTATTAATTGCTCTGAACCAACTGAACTATCATAAACTAATTTACCAAATATATAAGATACAATTAATAGGATTAACAGAAACACAACTGATATAATTATAACTTTATCTCTTAAATTAATATAATTTCTAAAATTATTTTTCATATTTATTTACCATACAATTTCCTAGATTATATTTTTTAAGTAATAGAATAATTACTTATATTACTCTTATGATTTCTATTATACCCATTAACATACTAAAATTACAAATTTTATTTAGTATTAATAAATTGTTATATTATATAATAAATAGTCTTAGAATTTCATTATATAATATTATTTGAATATTCTTCTATATTTTTCTTCTTCTTCTTCAGTAAATACATTAAATACAACTTTCAAGTTTTTTTCATGATTTTCTTTTAACCATAATCTAACTCTGCTTACAGCAAGATTAGCTGCTTCTTTTTTTGGATACCCAAATACACCTGTAGAAATTCCACAAAAAACAATATTTTTTATTTCTTCAATTTCTTTTATTGTGTTTAAGCATGATTTATAGCAATGAAGAAGTTGCTTTTCTTGTTCTTTACTTGGTTGACCACCAGATACAATAGGGCCAACAGTATGTACTACAAATTTTGAAGGTAGGCAATAACCTCTTGTTATTTTAGCATCTCCAGTATATTCTAAATGACCTTGTTTTTTTATTATTTTATCACAATCTTCTCTAAGTCTAGGACCTGCACATGAATGTATTTCATTATCCACACATAAATGTAATGGTTGTAAACATCCTAACAACTTATTGTTTGCAGCATTCACTATTGCATCTGCTTTTAAACTTGTTATATTACCTCTCCATATAGCAATGCCTTCCTCTACTTCTTCTATATCATTTACATCTACTAACTCTCTTTCTTCACATTCAATTAACAATAAATTATGTAACATACTAAGTATTTCTGGAGCAATTTCTTTTGGTGGATATACATTCAAAAGTCCTCTAAGTATATCTCTAGGCTTAATTTCATCGTTTGATAAATTGTATATTTTAGAAGGAACTTCTTTTGAAAAATATGCAATTAAAGTGTTTATATTTTTCTTTCTTTGTTCGTCAGTTAGAGGCTTGATACTTTTATCAAAATCCTCAAATAAATTTACATCATTAGCATAGTCTCTCCACTTCATAGCCATCTCTCCATTCTCATATTTTAGGATTGTAAAATAATTATGTATTATGTACATGTTTATTTATTTCTATAAACACTTACATAAATCCTGTTAAAAGTGTAAATTTTTTAATATTATTATATTTAAATACAAAATATAGACTATTTTAAATGCTTTATGGTATCTTATGAATAATATATTTTCCTTGTTTTTAATTTTATTAAATCCGAAAAGTAGAAATAAAAAAACCTATTTTGAGAATGATTTTAAAATTTATCCAAAAATAGGTTTTTAGTTCATAATTAATATAACTAGCCATTACTTAAAGTGACCTTATACTAAACAACTTTTAAATTTTCTTGGTATTTATCTATCTCTGATTTAGAAGAATATACAAAATGACCATCTGAAACTTCAATCCAGCTCAATGGCTTCTCACTTGAACAATCACATACATTAGAATTATACTCTACTCTATTTCTTGACTTAGCATATTTAGGGTCAGGAATAGGAATTGCAGAAAGCAAAGATTTTGTATATGGATGAATAGGATTATTATATAATTCATTTGAACTTGCTAATTCTACTAATTTACCATTATACATAACTCCTATGCGGTCACTAATATGTCTAACCATAGATAAATCATGAGCTATAAATAAACAAGTTAAATTCTTTTCTTGTTGTAATTTTTTAAATAAATTTACAATTTGTGCCTGTATAGACACATCTAAAGAAGCTATAGGTTCATCAGCTATTATAAAGTCTGGGTCTACTGAAAGAGCTCGTGCTATACCAATACGTTGTCTTTGCCCACCTGAGAAATCAGAAGGATACTTATTTGCATAACTTCTATCAAGTCCAACTAGATTTAACATCTCATATACTTTATTCATTCTCTCTGTTTTATTTTTACAGACACCTTGTATTTTCAGTGGTTCTGAAATTATATCTGCAATTGTCATACGTGGATTTAATGATGAAGTAGAATCTTGGAAAATAATCTGCATACTTTTATTTACATCTTTTTTTATAAATTTATATGTTTTTTTGTCTGATATGCAATTTCCTTTGTAAATTACTTCTCCACCAGTAGATTCATGTAATCTTATTATAGTTTTGCCAGTTGTAGATTTTCCTGAACCTGACTCTCCCACCAATCCAAATATCTCGCCTTTATATATATCGAAACTTATATCATCAACTGCTTTTACAGTAGTACTTTTATCCAAATGAAAATATTGTTTTAAGTTCTTTATTTCTAGTATTTTTTCTCTATTCATTAGAAATCACCCTTCCACAATTTACTCTAACTGGTATATCCACTTTAGGTGCATCTGGATGCAATAACCAAGTCGCTGCACTATGTGTATCATTAATTTTAAACATTGGTGGTTCTTTTTCATAATCTATTTTAAGAGCATTTTTGTTCCTTACTGCAAACGCATCTCCTTTTGGAGGATTCAATAAGTTTGGAGGCATCCCAGGTATATTATATAAATAATCGTCCTGTGAATCCAAAGTAGGTAATGAACCTAACAATCCCCAAGTATATGGATGTCTAGGGTCATAAAATATATCCTCTACTGTTCCTATTTCTACAATCTTTCCTGCATACATGACTGCAATTCTATCAGCTATGGTTGCAACTACACCTAAATCATGAGTTATAAATATTATTGATAAACCTATCTTATCTTGCAAGTCCTTTATTAAGTCAATTATTTGGGCTTGTATAGTTACATCTAGGGCTGTTGTAGGCTCGTCAGCTATCAATACTTCTGGATTACAAGCAAGTGCTATAGCTATTACTATACGTTGTCTCATTCCTCCAGAAAAATGATGTGGAAATTGTTTAAATCTCTTTTCAGGATTATCTATTCCAACCAATTCAATAAGTTCTAGAGCTCTTTTTTTAGCTTCACTTTTACTTATATCTTGATGAATCAATATAGTTTCTGATATTTGCTTTCCTATCGATATAGTTGGATTAAGAGATGTCATAGGGTCTTGAAATATCATTGATATATTCTTTCCTCTGATAGACTCCATGTCCTTCTCAAAGTTTTTAACCAGGTCATTTGATTTAAGTAAAATCTCTCCATTTTTAATATATCCATTATATGGGAGTATTCTCATCAAGCTCTTACACAATACAGATTTTCCACAACCAGATTCTCCAACTATAGCAAGTGTTTCACCTTTTTTTAAATTGAAAGATACATTTCTTACAGCCTGAACTTCTCCTTCTTCTACTTTAAAACTTACAGATAGATTATTAACCTCCAATAAATGTTCCAAAAACCATCAACCCCTATGCTATTCAAACCTTAGGGATATATTTTTATCCCTAAGGTTTCTAATTAATTTAACTATTATTCAATTGTCCAATCAGCTATGTTCCAGAATATACCTACACCATGATGGCCTAAAACTGTATCAGGTGTTAACCCTTTGATATTTGGTTTTCCAACATAGATTGCATCTATGTAAGCAATAAATGTATAAGGCATATCTTTAGTCATTTCTACTTGGAATTGTTTATATAACTTTATCTTTTCATCTTTATTTTCTGTTTCTCTTGCTTTTTGAAGTATTTTATCTATAGTAGGATTAGAGTAAGCACTATAATTTGCACCTTTATCTGTTCCAAACACTTTATATGTATGGTCATCTGGGTCAAATGGACTTCCCCAACCTATTAAATGAGCATCTTGATTAGCCCAATCTGTTTCAGTTACAACCACTGCTTTAACATCTACACCTATTTCTTTTAACTGTTGTGCGCATATTTTAGCCATATCAACTCTAACTTGGTCACTCTCACCTGCTGTTATTTCAAAAGCTAATTTAGTACCTTCTTTTTCATAAATTCCATCAGAACCTAATTTCCATCCTAGCTTTTCAATTTCTTGTTTAGCTTTTTTTGGATTATACTCAAACTTTTCTATATCAGGATTGTTATATGCTCCCATTTGTAAAGGTGAATATGCTGGCACACCATGTCCTAATAATACACTATCAACTATTGCTTTTCTATCTATTGCATAACTTAAAGCATTTGGCAATCCTTTAGTTTTTTCATCTTTAAAGAACTTAGAATTAAAATTGTATAATATACCTCTATAGTCTGCTGTTTTCATTATATTTACTTTAAAATTCTTTTCATCTTTTTCAAAGTTAGACATATCTTTAGGAGTTACTTGAGCTAAGTCTAATTCTCCTGATTTTAATTGCATTGCTTTAGCCTTATCATCTGGAACAATTTTAAATACTACTTTATCTAGACCTGGTTCTTTTACAAAATAATCACTATTTTTAACAAGTGTTATGCTTTGACCTTTGTCCCATTTTTCAAGTTTAAATGGTCCAGTTCCTATTGGTTTTTGATTAAATCCATCAGTAGCTATATCTTTACCTTCTAATGCATGTTTTGGTAATATTCCTACTGTCAAATAATCAAGCATTGCTGTATTTGGAGCTTTTAAACTAATTTTTATAGTAGTATCATTAACTACATCAATTTTTGTTATATCTTCATAATTTGATGCTATTTCAGAAGCATTGTCTGGCTTCATTATAGTTTCTATCGTAAACTTAACATCATTTGCTGTAAATTTCTCTCCATCATGCCACTTAACATCATCTCTTAAATTAAAAGTATATGTATTTGTTGCCTCATCAAATTTCCAGTCCTTTGCTAGGCAAGGAACCACTTTGTTGTTTTCATCATGAGCTGTTAATCCATTAAATATTAATGAATTTATTTCTCCATGTTCATATAGTGCAGGATTTATACTTGTATAGTCATTACTTCCATAAACAAGTACCTTTCCATCTTTAGATGTATCTGCTTTTTTATCTTTGTCTCCTCCACTAGAACAACCTGCCATTAGACTAAGTATCATTACTAAACTTAAAACTTTTAACTTCTTTAATTTCATGATGCTCCCCCTTTTGCTTTTTATAAAGTATTTTTCAAAGCTTTGACCCCATTTATTTAAATAGATATTTCAAATACCTCAGTATTTGTTTATTTAGTGCTCAAATGCTGATTTATAAATTACTGGATTTTTTATTATTATTTTTTCTTATATAATTCCCTATATTGGTTATACACACTAATGTAGTAACTAAAAATATACCCGGAATAAGTATTATCCACCATCTATTTGAAAGTAATGCTTCTTCTGATAAAGATAACATACTTCCCCAAGAAACAATTTCTATTGGTAAACCTATTCCTAAAAAACTAAGTGTTGATTCAGTCCCAATAGCTGCACCTATGTTTGTTACAACCATAAACATTATTGACGCCACAAAATTTGGAAGTAAGTGCTGTTTTAATGTATAGAAGAATCCTCCTCCCATACTTTTAGCTGCCAGTATGTATTCACTATTTCTTATTTGCCTAACCTCTGTTCTTACAATCTTAGATATATTCATCCAACTTGTTATCCCTATAACTATAGACATAGATATTGGATTTGAATTTCCAAGTATAGCCTGTACAAATATTATGATTAATATTGAAGGTATACTAAGTATAATCTCTGTAAATCTCATCATTGCATCATCTACAAGTTCAGACGCTAAACCACTTATACTACCATAAATAATCCCTATAGCAGTTGATATTATAGTAGAAAATAATCCTATAAACAAAGATATTTTTCCTCCATACCATATCATAGAATATATATCTCTACCCATTGAATCTGTTCCAAATAAAAAAGTTTTATTTGGGGCTAAGTTAGAACTTACTAAATCCATGTATGTTGGTTCATGTGTCATTATTAAAGACGAAAATACACTTCCAATAATTATAATTGATAAAATAATAATTGATATATATGGTAATTCTTTAATTTTTTTAAATAAAGTTTTCTTTGTTTTTATATATTCCTCTTCTGCTACTAAAATATAATTTTCTCCTACAATTTCAAAATCACTACATTGTGGCTTCATTAGTATCACCTCTATCATATTTCATTCTAGGGTCTATTTTATTGTTTATAATTTGAGCTAGCATATTCCCAAATACTACTAAAGCCCCTGTTATTAAACATAAAACTAATAACATATTATAATCATGATACTTTGCACTTTCAAAACAAAGAGTTCCTAACCCTGGGTAAGAAAAAACTTTTTCAACTACATAAGTTCCTCCCAATATGTGAGGTATTGAAATGGCCATTATACTGATATACGATGGCATTATATTTCTCAGGCAATGCTTAAAAACAATGGTTCTATTATTTAAACCTTTTGCTTTACATAACAATACATAATCTTCTCTTATTTCTTCTAACAATTTATTTCTTATCATATATGTGTAATACCATAAATGGCTTAATATCAGTACTGTAAGAGGTAAGATTAAATGAGACAACCTACTTAACATGCTGGTTTCTTCTCCCATTGCATAAGCACCACTGCTTGGAAGTATACTTAAGTTTATACTAAATATAAGTATAAGTACTAAAGCAACCCAAAATGATGGAATACAGTTGGTTATTGTCCCTAACTTACATATAATTCTATCAATGAGCTTATCTTCATGTAGTGTACAAAATATTCCTAACAATAAAGCTAGCACAAATGTAAGTATATACCCTGAACCACCCAGTATTATAGTATTTATATAGACATCATTTATAACAGAAGTAACATTTTGTTTATATTTAAATGAAATTCCAAATTCTCCTTTTGACGCATCCGAAATCCATTTTATATATTGACTATATATCGGTTCATTCAAGCCAAGCTTTTTCATAGCATTTTCTTTTTCTTGAGTACTCATTCTTTCTACTCCATCTCCATAGTAAGAGATTAATGGGTCCCCTGGAGCAAGTCTTGCCATGTAAAAAACAACAAAAGATAATAAAAACATTACTAAAATAAACTGCAACAACTTTTTAAGTATATCCTTTAACAAACCCCTATTCCCCCTTTGTTGCAATAAAAAAAACCACATAAAAGTAAACGTCAAGTAACGTTAAAACCTTCGTGGCTCTATTATCATTAAACAAATTAAATTTTCAATATTTATCTATGAATTAATTTTAGCATCATTTATTAACTGTGTAAACAAACTTTTTAAAAATTGTTAAAATTTCATCAAATTGTTTTATTTATACCTAAAATAAAATTTTTATGTTCTATTCTCTAGCATTTATTATGAAATTATAAATTTTTAGGTTGACTATATTGATAAATTATATTATATTAGTTTCTATGCAAACCATTTAAGAGGTGATTTTATTGAAAACTAATTATGATTGTTTTAGAATAGCTATGCTTTTAAAAGAACTCTATTCTAAAACTATGTACACAGTAGAAGAAAATTTTAAAGAAAATGGATTAACACATCAACAGATTATAGTTATAAAGCTAATAGCTCATAATCAAGAGCTTACAATATCACAATTATGTGATGAAATGTCTTTAGCTAAAGGTACAGTTTCAGGTATAATCAGCAGATTAGAACACATTGGATATGTAGAAAAATTCAAAAAATCTGAGGATAAAAGAAATACATATGTTAAGTTTACAAATACAGGGCTTGAATTTGCAACAAATTTTAAAACTAAAATGCAAGAAAGTTTTAATGATATATTTAAAAACTGTGATGAACAAGAATTAAATGACTTAGTAAAAAATCTTAGAAATATATTAACAAAAATAAAGGAGAGATAATTATGAATTCTAAATTAATACTTGCAATAGTATTTATAACTTCAGCATTAATTTTTTACACTATAGGTGTATTTGGAGAAAGAAAGGCCAAAATTTTAAAAAAGAAGCATGTAATCATATTTTGGCTTGGTTTAATATTCGATACATTAGGAACCTTTACTATGAGTAACATAGCTAATAGTAACACATTCTATGTAAAATCAGCTTTATCTCAAAGCCTTCATAGTATAACAGGCCTTCTTGCAATCGTGCTTATGCTTTTTCATGCAGGTTGGGCTACTTTTGTTCTATATAAAGATGATGAAGAAAAGAAAAAATTCTTCCATAAGTTTAGTATAGTTGTGTGGACTATATGGTTAATTCCATACTTTATAGGTATGTTTATTGGCATGGCTGGATAATGGATGTATAGTAAAATATTAAAATAAAGTGTGTAAGAAATTAAATATATACTTACACACTTTTTATATATCACATTTTGAATAACTTTTTAAATTGCGTTATGTACACTTGTGTATAAAATCTAATTTATTAGACACCTAATACTTGAGTTACTCCTGGAACTTCACTAACTAAAACATTTTCAATAATGGCTTTTATTGTCATAGTTGCTCCTGGACACCCACTACATGCACCTTGTAGTCTAACCAAAACTACCCCATTTTCATTTACATCTATAAGCTCTACATCTCCACCATCTCTTTGTAATACTGGTTTTATCTTTTCTTCAAGTACTTTTTCAATCTTTTCTTTCATAGTTATTCCCCCCAGAAATATTTTATTATCAAGATTATACCAATGGTTTAAATTTTTGTCCATCTAATGATTTATCAAATTCGGCTTTTGCTTCATCAATAATTACAGTATTCATAAACACATCATAAGCACTACAAGCCAAAACTTTAGCTGAATTTATCATGGCTGAAAATCCCATACTTGAACCTGCTGATGAACATGACTGCCAAGTATGACTTGCAACGCCAACAGGCCATGCTGCCATTGCAAATTGAGCGACTGGTATAACATAGCTTACATCTCCAACATCAGTAGAACCAGCTAGCCCTTTATCTTTGTCTCCATCAGCTATATTCTGATGTATATAACTCTCTACAATAGATTTATCATTTTGGAATGATGTTGCTACACCTAGTCTTTCCTCTCTAGTAAGGGTATCACATAATTTTTTCGCAAACGCTTCTTCTTCAGATGTAGGTTTAGGACAACCTACAAAAACCATATTATCATAAACTAAATCAGTCAGACATTGATTTGGTATATAATCATATATTCCATCTGTAACTGTATACTCCATTTCAGTTTCTGTCATCATTGCTGCTCCCTGTGCTACTTTTACTAATCTATCAAGAACATGCTCTGCATCCTTTGCTTTTTTACCTCTAATAAAATACCAGCTTTCAGCAAAACCAGGGACTACATTAGGTCTTCCTCCACCATTAGTTATAACATAGTGCATTCTTATAGAGTCAATCACATGTTCTCTCAAATAATTTGCTCCAACATTCATAATTTCAACAGCATCAAGTGCACTTCTACCATTATGTGGAGCTTGAGCTGCATGTGCTGTTATTCCTTTAAACTTGAACTTGATAGATAAGTTTGCTAGACTTCCTCCTCTCCAAGGTGCATTTATATCAAAAGGATGCCATGTAAATGCACAATCTACATCATCAAAGCATCCATTTACACACATGAAGGTCTTTCCTCCTCCTTCTTCTTCAGCAGGACAACCAAAATATTTTATTGTCCCATTAAATTTATTTTCTTCTATTAATTTTTTTATAGAAACAACTGCTCCTACACCTGCTACACCTAATAGGTTATGCCCACATCCATGACCTGATTCACCTTCTACCAATGGATTTCTTTCTGTACTCACAGATTGTGATAACTCTGGTAAAGCATCATATTCTCCAAGTATTCCAATCACTGGCTTACCTTTTCCAAAACTTGCTATAAATCCAGTGGGTAAATTTTCTACTCCTTCAATTTCAAATCCCTTTGATTTTAGGTATTCTTTTTGAATGTTACTTGCATACTTTTCTTCGAAAGCTAATTCTGGATTTTCCCATATTTTTTTAGATAAATCTATCAACTCTTCTCTTATTTCTTCAATATTATTTATGATATACTCTTTCATAATCCCCTCCAGATATATGTATTTTGATATACTTTACAGATTATATTATATACTAACATTCTATTTATTCATAATTTTTTGTTAATTAATTTGTTTCATATATTCTTCTATAGAGTGTATCTTGGCTTTATTTTGTTTCTTTACAAAGTCAATATATTCAATCTTCCATGATGTAGTTTCAGATTTCTGACTTACTGAAAATTCTAATAGATTAATTTCTTTCATTCTCATGTTTTCATAAAATACAACACTACCCAATATTGCCAATTCTAATTCACTTAATTCTGAAAATAACATTAAATACTCTTCTTCAAATAAACATTCAGCTTCCAAAATATCAATAAAATCTTTTTTTGCATTAATATTTTCCTTTATTATCTTTATTTTTTCAACTATAGATGTACTATCTAATATTTTATTAAATACCTCTCTAAACGATTCATCATCTAATTTACTTTCATCATCAATAATATAATTCTCTAAAGACTCATTTGAACTACTACTTACAATTATAATACTTTTAAAAGTATCATTCTTTATTGAACTCAACACAGATTCAATAAATATATTTCCATATCTTTTAATATATCTTATCATTACTTCATCTTCTATACTTAACCTTTTTATCAACACTTCAATTGCTTCTACAAGTAATGAAGTTATTTGTTTATTTTTTCTAATTTCTCTATTAATTTCTTCATAATCATCATAATTTAAATTATTATCCACCTGAATCAATTCAATTATATTATTTTCTTCATAATCTCTAGCTTCATCTCCAAAATTATTATTATATATGCTTTTAAATTGTCTTTCTAAAAACTCATATTCATATTCTGAAATCTCTAGTTTAGTTGCTTCATTACCTAAAATCGTAGAAAAAATACAATTATTTATAATAAGTTCAAATAAATTTATAAGTATGACATCACAATCTATTTTATAGTTCACTCCATAATCATAAAATAATTTTTCTCTATCTTTCTTTTTAAATAAATTACAAAACCTATTTTCTATATCTATACTCTCAATATAATTCTTTACATAATAGATACCTTGAACATCCATATCGTCTAATGCCAATGGGTAATCTATACTCACTGGAATGTCATGAGCCTCAAATTTTATAACATAATTTTTAAAGAAACCTGATAGTTCTATCAAAGTATCATTATAAGCTATTGAGTTAGTATCTAACTTTTTATTTATCATTAATTCATAAAAATTCTCTAATTCAATTAAATCATTTTCTAATATTTTAATACCTTCTATATACATATTTTTTATGTTTTTAGCAGTCAATTCTACAACTCTCTTTTCCAAATTTTCTAACTTATTTATATATGCATCAATAGCATACCATATTGAAATCAACAACCTTTCAGCTACTTCTGTCTTTACTGATGTACTTTGACCATTTGTATATTTTTTAATCAAATCTATAAGTATTAGAGATACTTCTTGCTGTATGCTATATACTTCTCTTTCATCTATTATTTTATAATTTAGACATTCCTTAAGCAAAGATATTGAATATTGATTTTTTATTAAATTATTTTCGTTTATATTAATATTGCTTAAATTATTTGACATAGAACTCTCTCCTATCATATATTAAGCTTCCCCAAACTTAAATTTCTTTGCAAATTCATCTGCTTCTCCTCTTACGTTATCGAGATTGCCTGAAAATTTTTCATAAAGTTCATCTAGCATTTCTATAAGCTCATCATCACATATCTTATCATCCGTTTCATTTTTTAAATAATAAAAAATTTCTTGCATATCATTAATAGCTTCTAAATAATTATCCATATTTGTAAACTGTGATTTGTATATATTTTCTATCAATTGTTTTGTGACTTTTATGTCCAACTCTATTCTGCCATATCCCTTTAAAGTATAATTTCTTGAAGTTATTATATCTTTTACATCTACTTCTGAAATAACTAAACCATACTCCTTAGATTCTTTATTAGTATCAAGTAACTCATTCTTTTCTATTTCTTTTAAACCTTGATGCATAGAACTCAAAATAATAGGTGATATCATTTAAAATTCTCCTTTTTTTATTTTTTATATTGACTTTTATACAGTTTTATGTTATATTTAAATTAATATAGACTATTTCATTTACTACTTATAATAATATTATTATAAGTAGTTTTTGTCAATTCAAAATTAACATCTCAATCAAATTTTTCAATAAAAAAATACCACCACTCAGACATATAATTTTCTATAACTACTTTTTTACAGTTATTTATAATTAAAATCTAAACAATGATATCTTTATTAATTTATTTATCTTTTTTAGCCCTACTTCTACTTTTCTTTACATTTGAACAATTTCTACAAGAAGGTGAACAATATTGAGATTTGGAATTTGTAGGAATATAAATTTTCCCACAATACTTGCATTTATTTAAAGAAGGAGGCTCACTTGTAATTGCAAACGCATATATAGTCTCAATTGCAGTCTTCAAAGAATCAAATTCCCATGCAATAGTTGGTTTATCCAATTGACTTATAGAAAACCCTATCTTCTGAGGATTAAATCCGCCAGACATAATAGTAACATTTTCAGTTAATAGATTTGATGTATTTTTATATACACAAACTTGATTAAAGTGTCTACACATATCCTTAGCAAAACTTACAATCCAGTCTAATTGTTCTGTATAAAACTTTGAAAATACTAAATCCAAAATTAATGGTCTCTTTCCAAAAAACTTAGGTGACTCTTCTCTTTTTGATACATCTATACCTCTTCTGTATTTCTTAAAATACACATCATCATCATTTGCAAATGGTATAAACATGTTTACATATTCATCAGTACTCAATATATTATCTTTTGTAATATAATTCTTTTCAATCATTAGCACTCTTTCTTCTCCAACTATGTCTCTATTATATACACTTGAATAAATCAAACCCAATAATCCATATTTTTTTACAAATTCAAGTACTTCTTTTTTTAATCTCATTTCTTTTGTCTCTTTTGGTATATCTTGCAATGCTTCTTGTCCTATACAAATTATATCTACTATTATGTCATCTGCGACATCAAATGGGTTATACATAGTAAATACAGCATCTTCAGTTGGAACTATATATAACTCATCATCTTCAGTAATTTTATATTCATAGTCACTATATCTAATCCAATCACTTGCAAAATTTCCTATTAATTCTATTTTTTTATTCATAATAATTGTCCACTCCTTTAAATGTAATATTTAAATATATTTTACTATTACATTTTTAGTTTATTCTATAATTTCTTATATGTCAACTTATCTTTTTACATTTATATCACATTTAAAATATATAGTAGGCTTATCAAGCTAAAATCCTTTACTAATATCAATTAACTCATAATTAATTTTATAAAAACTATTTACATCTGAAATTAATCTCTTTATAATTAATATGTAATATATTTTCAAATTTACATATTACAAACAAATTATGAAAAGAGGAATCTAAAGCATGGATAGAAAACGTGAATTAAAACAACTATATAAAGAAATGAAATTTGACATTGGAGTATTTATAATAAAAAGTGATATTACAAAGAAGATTTACCTAGGAAAGAGCAATGATATAAAAAGCAAATTTAACTCCCTCAAATTCCAGCTTAGTGCTGGGTCATGTATGATAAAAGATTTAAATAACGATTGGAAAAAGCATGGAAAACAAGCTTTTACATTTGAAGTCTTAGAACTTATAAAACATGATGATAACAAAACTGAAAAAGACTACTTAGAAGAACTAGATATTTTAGAGATGGTTTGGTTAGAAAAGTTAAAAGAAGATAATTCTTATGAAATTTATTCTATCTAAAAATTATGTAATATATTAAAGAAACGCATTTTATTTAAACAAAATGCGTTTCTTACATACTCTATACCACTATAAATGAATAATATACTAATTTTACAATATACATATTCGTTTTACTAACAACATTATATTACTTTTTTACAGCATTTAAACACTGCTCTATAATATTCTTATCGCTTATACCTATTGCTGTTACTTTATTAGCTCTCTTTAATACACTCTTATCACTTTTATTTGAAACTAATACAACAGGAGCATTTTTTGCAAGTGGTGATGCAACTAGAGTATAAACCAAATCATCTCCACTTGTTACATAAAATTCTTTTGCTCCATTATAGAACTTTTCAATTACATTTTTATTAGTTTGGTATCTATCAACACCACCAATTCTAGTTGCTCTATATCTATTCACTATGTAATCGCTTAATGTAGACTCTCCTCCAATAGCATATACTGGAACAGAAGAAACACCAAATAATGGGTCTAAATCTGTATCTTCTTCTGCTGAAGCTATATCTTTTGTCAATATTATAGGAGAACCATCTCTATACGCAACAGATGCAACATTCACTGCATCAGCTTCATCTTTAAATCCATTTACTAAAAACATCTTATCACTACTCTTGATTTTTTCTATTTCACCTGCAATTTTATAACTTGTATCTACTCTATCTACTCCATCAATTCTTATAACTTGCATTCTTCTCATAAGTAACATTTTTTCTACATCTTTACTTATAGTATTCTCTCCACCTATTACATATATCTTAGTAACTCTATTTAATCTTTGCAATGTTGCCTCTGGTATATCATTCTTATTAGTTAATAAAATAGCTGCATTATTTACTCCTGCAAGACCACTAGCAGCGATACCATCTACCATAGTAGAATCAGAGTTAATCAAAACTGCTGTTGTAAAATCTTGCTTATCTGAAATAAGCCCAGCTGTCTCATATTTATCTACCCCTTGAATATTTTCAATCTTATCTAACGCATTTATTGATACTGGAAAACTAACACTTAATAATAATGCTGAAATACCTAACGCTAATATCTTTTTACTAAACCTCATAAATTACCTCCCTAAAAACAAGTATATTTATTACTAGTATAATATAAAATCACCTAAAAATAGTATAAAAATAGTTACATTTTTTATAAATTAAATAATATTAAATCAAACATGCTTCATCCATTAAAATGACTTCGTTCATTCTATGGACTAATCCATCCCAAGTTTTTTTAGACATATCTATAGATATCCTCTCATTTGAGTGATTCAATAAAGATTGTATTCTAGTATCTATGGAAGTATACAGATTCTTCTCAAAGATATACAACTCTTCCTCTTTTGGAATACCTTCTTTCTGCATAAAAGGTAGAGGAATATACTCTATCTTTCCTGAGTTATTAATCTCACTCCCAATCCATTCTTTAACACCAAGAATATCAGTAGTAATCACATCTGTCCCACAAGATAAAGCTTCTAAAACAACAACTGGTAATCCTTCATAAAACGATGGTAACACAAATATTTGTGACATATTAAATAACTCAGCTAAATCTCTCTGTTCTAATTTTCCTAGGAAATTCATCTTAAATGGAGACTTATCTGCAAGTTTAACTATCTCGTTATATGATTCAATATCACTTCCAGTACCTGCAAAATCAACTTCTATTAAATCTTTATTATATTTTAATTTAGATATAGCTTTTATAAATGGAATTAGTCCCTTTGATTTGCATATCTTACCTGCAAATACTATTTTTATTTTATCATCTTTTCTTTTATAGTGTTTATTATAAAATATATCATCATTATAACCACTGCCAATTACAACTACTTTACTTTCACTTATTCCAAAAGTCCTTACAATATCATATTTTTGATTCTCATGAAGAGCAAATATTAAATCCAGTTTCTTTATATTTGATATTATGTATTCTTTTTCTAAATCAATAGTATTTAGTTGCCTTAAACAAGTTCCATGGCAAATAGACATTACCTTTATATCTTTTACAATCTCTCTAACAAATGCAGTTAATAGATACAAATGATGGCATATTATAATATCTGGTTTAAAATCGTTCATAACCTTATCTATATTTACTTTAAACCGATTTTTTAATCTATTTATCATTTCTATATTTAAATCTCTATATCTTGTACTTTCATATGGCATAGAATCACTCATGCCTACAACAGGAAAATTTAATTCTCCACAATTATACTTTACTGGATAAAAGCTTACATCATCTGGAAAACAATTTACATCATCATTCACATCTATCCCCGCAATTACAGCCTGCCTATAACCTACCTTTTCAAAACCTTTTATCATACCAGATAAATATATCCCACTACCTGTACTATTTGGTTTTTGTGTTATTATATGAAGAATTTTCATTTTTCACCTACCTCCTTTCTAAAATTAAATAGTTCCATAAGGTTTAATCATTATATATATCCAAATATAAGCAAGATGAATCATCTTTTACTTTAAATCGTGGAACTTTAACTGCTTTATAATCATTATCCTCAAAATCTCTTACCTTATTGTGTATATATCCTATACCAAATTTTTCTGCTATACGTATTAATTCTTCTTCTTTTATGAGATTATATCTGTCACATGCACTTGTAAAACCATCACTTGTCAACATCAATTGAAAATCTTTTTTTATTTCAAGGTATCCATATATAGAATTTTTTACAGCTTCCTCATCAAAATCCAATATCCAATATCCATCTTTTGTATTTTTCTTCAATCTATTACTTACTATTGTATCCATAACACTAGCTTTAATCTCATCAAATGTCATTTCTTCCAAGTTAGGAAGTTTACTCATCTCGTCAAATACGATATTATCAAACTTACAAATGCTTCTATCCTTTATAACTTTTGAATCACCATTTTTAATGAACAATGCACAATCTCCTAATAAAAAATACTCTACCTTATTTTCATGGAATTTTACAATAGCTATAGAACTCGATGGCAAATCTAATTTTTCTACCTTTATCCCATTTAACCTTAGCTCATACTCTTTTTTTACCTCTATTATTCCACTATTAACAATACTCTTTAATGATTCTTCTCTACTTATATTTTTATATAGATACCTATTCCACCACTGAACATACCATCTCGCATCACTTTCATTTGATATTAAGTTTTTTCCATTAAGTCCTGTAGCACCGTCTAAAACCCATGCACCGAATGGATTTATACCAACTACATCTTCATTAAATTTAGCTGTCCCTTGACTACACAATAGGCTATAGTCTCTTATATTTAAAGCCATATCAACCTCCAAATTGAATATCTAAAAATAAAGTTCTATTTAAAATTATACAGTAAATAAAAAAATCTACAACAAAACTTGTTGTAGATTTTAATTTAATTTATATTTACTTTATCTTTTAATGATGGAATAATCTATTTTTAGTAAAAGCCATAACTATATTGTATTTATTACAAGTTAATATAACATTGTCATCACGAATAGAACCACCTGGTTGTGCTATAAAGCTTACTCCACTTCTTTTTGCTCTTTCTATATTATCTCCAAATGGGAAAAACGCATCTGAACCAAGTGCTACTCCTGTTAAAGTTTTAAGCCATGCTCTTTTTCCTTCTCCAGTTAAAGGCTCTGGTTTTTCTTCAAATAAATTTTGCCATATACCATCAGCAAGCACATCCATATAGTCATCAGAAAGATATACATCAATAGTATTGTCTCTATCTGGACGACCTATATTCTTTTTAAATTTCAAATTTAATACTTTAGGATGTTGACGAAGGTACCAAATATCAGCTTTATTACCTGCAAGTCTAGTACAATGAATACGTGATTGTTGACCTGCACCTACTCCTATTACTTGTCCATCTTTAGCATAACAAACAGAATTTGATTGTGTATATTTCAATGTTATCAGAGCTATAATTAAATCACGTTTTGCATTATCTGTAAAAATTTTATTATCAGTTGGAATATCTTTTAATAAGTCTTCATTTATTAATATTTCATTTCTACCTTGCTCAAAAGTAATTCCATAAACATCCTTTGTCTCAATAGGCTCAGGAGTATAATTTTCGTCTATTTTTACAATATTATAGTTTCCTTTACGCTTTCCTTTTAATATCTCAAGAGCTTCATCTGTATATCCTGGAGCTATCACACCATCAGAAACTTCTCTTGCTATAATAGTTGCAGTTTCTTTATCACATACATCTGAAAGTGCTATAAAATCACCATAAGAAGACATTCTATCTGCTCCTCTTGCCATTGCATAAGCACAAGCTAATGGAGAAAGCTCTAAATCATCAACAAAATATATTTGCTTTAAAGTATCTGATAAAGGCACTCCTACTGCTGCACCTGCTGGACTAACATGTTTAAATGAAGTTGCTGCTGGAAGACCTGTAGCTTCTTTTAATTCTTTTACAAGCTGCCAACTATTAAATGCATCTAAAAAATTTATGTATCCAGGCTTCCCATTTAACACTTCTATAGGAAGTTCTCCATTTTTCATATAAATCTTTGATGGTTTTTGATTTGGATTACAGCCATATTTTAGTTCTAGTTCTCTTGCCATATACTCATCCCTCTCTATAATAAATTAATCATAAATTTGATTAATTCCATATTAATTAAATTATTCGTACTAATAAAATTATATGGCATATTTATCCATTAATCAACTATATTTTTTAGAACTCCTATCCCTTCGACTTTACATTCAACTACATCACCATGTTTTAGATATACTTGAGGATTCATTCCCATAGCTACACCAGCTGGAGTTCCAGTTGAAATTATATCTCCTGGCTTTAGAGTCATTCCTCTTGATAAGTCACTTATTACAGTAGGGATATCAAATATAAAGTATTCTGTATTAGAATTCTGTCTTACTTCTCCATTTACTACACTGCTTATATCCAGTTTTAAAGGATGCTCAAATTCTTCTTTATGTACTATGCAAGGTCCCATAGATGTATGTGTATCTAAGCTTTTACCTCTAAACCATTGAACATGTTTATCTTGAAGTGCTCTTTCACTTATATCATTTACTATTGTATATCCAAATATATGTTCATAGGCATCTTCTTTTGATATGTTTATACCCTCTTTACCTATAATTACTGCAAGTTCTGATTCATAATCCAACTTTTCTACCAAATCTCCATGTAAGCTTATCTTATCATCCACTCCAATTATTTTGTCTGCTCTCTTAGAAAAATAAATTGGATAATCTGGCATAACTACATTTTTTATAACTCCATCTGGGATTTCGTTAACATGGTCTCTATAATTAAGACCTAAACATATTATATCTTTTTTAGGTCTTACAATTGGAGAACATAATTTCACTTCTTCTAATTTATAACACTTCATATTTTCAAATGAATTCTTTTTTATTTTTTCTAACTCTTCTGTAGATACGTTTTCGATAAAATCATTCATATCTGTATATAATCTACTTAATCCTAAGCTATTTATTTCATATATACTATTTGTTTCTGAATTAAGTACACCTATTTTTTCTTCATTGCTACTACAAAAAGTCACAAATTTCATTTTTATTCCTCCATTCAATAAGTTGATTAATATTGTTTAATTTTTATTAGTTTATATAAATTGTAATAGATAATATTTATATGTCAATATATATTTATGTATTTTAGAAATATTCAAATAATTTCATGAAATTTATTAAATATTTTTGCACAATTTCCCTATAAAAGGTAAATAAAATAAGGTTGATTTAAAATTAAATTTAAATCAACCTTATAAAACAGCTACTTTATTTAATTAAATTATCTGTCTAACAAATATAGCAAATAGACTTCTCAATAGTACACAAATACCTACGTCTTTGAATCTTGACTTAACAATCCCAAGTACAATACCAAAAACAGTACCTATCATGATTTTTGAAATAATTACTTCAAATGTATAACTAGAATTATTATACAAAATTATGTAATTTCTTACAACATCTATATACCCTATATTATAAATACCAGATAATATAGATGTTATACATATAATTTTACTCTTTGACTTTATAAAATTACTTAGATAATTCCACAGATACTCTCTAAAAAACAACTCTTCAAATACAGGAACTATCAATACAGACAAAATCATCATAGTTATGTTAAAGAATAAATAGCCTTCTCTGCAATAGGTTGAAACTATTGCTAAAGATAAAACTACTATAAGAAATATTAGCTTAAATTTTTTAATAAGTAGATTATTTTTATTTTCTTTAAAAGCTTCTGTTATTTTTCTATTTCTTATTTTGTTATACAAAGAATTATCATTTAAAAATAAAATTAATGATAAACCAACTAATGTAAAAGAAATTAAGTTTATAATATTAAAATTTTCAAGAGTAAATTCAAATTGACTTAGAAGTACATAATTCAAAATCATCCTCAATATTTGAACTATAAACATCAATAAAATAGAATCTATTATACATTTTTTATAACTATACTTCATCCCAATTTAAATCACCCCATGTATATGCTAATCGTAAAGTCCATTTAATACTCTACTTACAGTTGCTTTACTCCAACTTGTTTCATTTGAAATTTCTTTATAGCTTAAACCATCTCTTCTTAAAGTCTTTATATTATTTATATCATCATCAGTAATTTGCTTTTCTTTTGGCTTAAGGCTATTTTTATAACTTCTTAGTCTATCCAATTCAGATTTCAAACTTTCTACCTCAAACTGTTTTTTTTGAAGTTTACTCTCATAAGAATCTCTCATTTCATTAAATTCTTTAATGTAGTTTACTTTCCAGTCCTCATCAATTTTTGTTTTAAATATACCCATATTTTAACCTCCTTAAATTTTGTTACTCAAGTTATGTATCGATTATAAACATTAATTTCTATATTTATCTCTAAAATCCTTGTACATAACCACTAGATAAGTTAGTAAAATTCAGATATATTTTTACAATTTTAAGTATATATTAACAATATCAAAAAATATAATGTCTTAATACAACGTATTATACATTAAAAGTTATTAAAATGAACCTTTTCATACTCCAAATCAGAGTCGCAGTATGCTTTCTTTTCTTCATCAGGATATCCTATAGAAATTATACATTCCACACTGTACTTATCAGGTACTTTTAACTCTTCTCTAATATATTTATCCGCTTCCATATTATCATCATGCATCCTATTTCTTACTTGCACCCAACAAGAACCTAATCCTAATTCATGAGCTTGAAGTTGTATATATGAAGCAGCAATACTTGCATCCTCTATCCAAGCATCATTTTTTTCTTTATCTGCAATAATCACAATAGCTAAAGGTGCATTTTTTAAGAAAAATCCACCACCTTTAGTTCTGCATTGAGACAAGTTAACTAGCTTTTCTTTATCATTTACCACTATAAATTCCCATGTTCTAAGACCTTTTGATGATGGTGCTAAAAGAGCAGCTTTTAATATTTTATCTAGCTTTTCTTTTTCTACTTCAATATTTTTATACTTTCTAATGCTTCTTCTTCTCTTTAGAAGTTCTATCATCTAAACCATCCCTTTCATAATATCACACACTAAGTCCATATAACATGCCTATTGGCATTGAAAATATGTCATCTATTCCCTGTATGATAAATACTTTTTATAATATTTTATCATAACAATAGAAAGATTTCTCTTTTCCTAAGAAACTCATTTCACCAATTTTAATAAAACCACACTTTGTAAGAAGTGCATTCATTTTTGAATTTATTGAATATGTATCGCTCTTTAAATATGATACACTATTTTCCTCAGCTAATTTTTCCGCAAAGTCAACTAATTTAGATGCTATTCCTTTCTTTCTAAAACTTGGATTTACAGCCATTCTATGTATTACCATAGCTTTTTTATCAGAAGACCAGTTTAAATCTACATATTCCTTTGGCTCCTCATAGTTAAGACATATAAATCCAGCTACTTCTCCATCTATTTCTTCTACATATAAATCTTGTTTCTTAATATCTGAAACAAAGTCTTTATCTGATGGATAATTTTCATCCCATTGTGTATTATTATACTCTTTCATTTCTTCTACTGTTGCTTTTATAATTTTCACAATTTTTTCTAAATCATTCATATTTGCTTTTCTAATCATAAAAATATCTCCTTATATTAATTTTCTATCTCTTCACTTTAAACCATTCTTTTTCCACATTTTTGCTCATTTTTTCTAATGCTTTAGTTGCTACTTGCTTTTCTTCATCTGTAAAATCCTTAAAACACATCTCTATACTCCTATTTTCTTCTTCAATTATCAACTCATAAACTTCTAAAGATTTATCAGTAGGAGTTAAATTATAGCCTCTTTTATCAAACTCATCTTGCTTTTTATCTACATACCCCGCTTTTATTAATTTCTGTATCGCTTTAGTTGTTGTTGCTTTGTCTACCTTCAACATATTTGATAATTCAACAAGGTTTATACCAGGATTTTCACATATTCGTGTCAAAAATGTAAATTGTCCTTTTTGCAACTTTAATTCCTTGTACTTTATATCATTGATAGAATTTACTGCTCTAGATAAAGCCCCCACTTCTCTTAATATATTACTGTCTAAACTCTTAATCAAACACACCTCCAGTCAATGTTTTTGTTTTTAGTTGAATGTTCAACTTTAATCAAATATTACCATATATTGGTTGAATGTTCAATTAAAAAAAACAAATTTTTTAATATTATTATTTCTATTTATTAAATAATGACAAACTTAAAAGCTGTTAATCGTCTCTAAAACAATTAACAGCTTTCTTTTAATCTACGTTATATTTTTATTATAAACATCATCTATCCAATATATTTACATACTTCATCTGCGAACTCTGTTGTTGATGCTGAGCCACCTAAATCCACAGTTAATTTACTTCCATCAAGAAATACCTTTTCTAAAGCTGTTTCTATCTTTTGTGCACTTTCATATTCACCTAAATATCTAAGCATCATTACTGATGATTGAATAAGTGCTGTTGGATTAGCTTTATTTTGACCAGCTATTTGTGGAGCACTTCCATGAACAGCTTCAAATATAGCACAATCCTTACCAATATTTGCACTTGGAATTATACCTAGACCTCCAACAAGACCAGCTCCTAAATCAGATAGTATATCTCCATAAAGATTTGGCATTACCATTACATCGTAATTTTCTGGATTTAAAACCAAGTTCATAGCTGCTGCATCTACAATCAAATCATCATATTCTATATCATGTTTTGATGCAACTTCTCTAAACACATCTAAGAACAATCCATCAGACATTTTCATTATATTTGCCTTATGTATAGCTGTAACTTTTTTTCTCTTATTGTCTTTAACATAATTACATGCGAAATCAACTATTCTTTCACTTGCACCTCTTGTTATTATCTTTATACTTTCAGCTGCATAGTCGCCTATCTTATGCTCTATTCCAGCATACAAGTCTTCTGTATTTTCCCTTACAACTACTAAATCAACATCTTCATATCTTGATTTTATTCCTTTAAAGCTTTTAATTGGTCTTAAATTAACATATAAATCTAATGCCTGTCTTAGAGTTACATTCACACTTCTAAATCCCTTCCCTACAGGAGTAGTGATTGGACCTTTTATAGCTATTTTGTTCTTTTTTATACTCTCTATAATATATTCAGGAAGAGGAGTACCATATTCTTCAATAACAGCCTCTCCTGCATTAACTTCTTCCCATTCTATTTCTACCCCAGTAGCTTCTACTACCTTTTTCATAGCTTTCGCAACTTCTGGTCCTATTCCATCTCCTGGTATAAGTGTCACTTTATACATTAAATATTCCCTCTTTTCATACTAATTAGCTTGATTTTTAGTGTAATTTAATTTTCCACCAGCTTTTAATACATCAACTTCTTTTGCTGATAATTCTACCTTAACTTTAAAAGAAGTTCCTTTAGTTATATTCTTAACTTCCAAAATTCCATCCCCTAGATTATCCAAAATATTTGGTATCTCTAAATTATCTAAAAGAGATAAGTTATCATAATCTTTTTCATCACAAAACTCCATTGGAATTATACCACTATTTATTAAATTAGCTTTGTGGATTCTTGCAAAGCTCTTTACTATTACACCTTTTACACCTAAATATAATGGTGCTAAAGCAGCATGCTCTCTACTTGAACCTTGCCCATAATTATCTCCACCAACTATAAATCCACCACTATTGTCTTTTGCTCTTTGAGGAAACTCAGTATCTACAGTGTTAAAACAATAGTTTGCAAGATATGGTATATTACTTCTGAAAGGAAGTAACTTAGCATTTGATGGCATTATATGGTCAGTAGTTATATTATCTTCTGTCTTTAATATAATTTTTCCATCTATAGACTGACTTAGCTCTGTATTAAGAGGGAAAGGTTTTATATTAGGACCTCTAACTACTTCTACATCACTTCCCACATCAGCAGGTTTTATTATCATGCTATCATCAATTAAAAACTCGTTTACATCTAAGTTTGTAAATTTAACATCAAATTCTCTTGGGTCTGTAAGCTCTCCCTTTATTGCACTTACTGCTGCTACTTCTGGGCTCACTAAATATACTTGAGCTGATAAAGTTCCACTTCTTCCATAGAAATTTCTATTAAAAGTTCTTAAAGATACAGAATCAGTACCTGGAGATTGACCCATACCTATACATGGACCACAAGAATTTTCTAATATTCTAGCTCCAGCACTTATTATATCTGCCAAAGCTCCATTTCTAGCAATCATCTCCATAACTTGTCTTGAACCTGGTGCTATTACCAAACTCACATTCTTATGTACCTTATTTCCTTTTAGGATTTGAGCTACTTTCATTAAGTCTTCATAAGAAGAGTTCGTACAACTTCCTATTGCAACTTGGTCTATTTTTATTTTTCCTATATTCTCAACTTCATCTACATTATCTGGGCTATGAGGTTTCGCAGCTAATGGTTTCAATTCATCTAAGTTTATAGTAATCTCTTCATCATAAACTGCATCTGCATCTGGTTTTAGCTCTATCCATGCATCTTCTCTTCCTTGACTCTTGAAGAATTCTAGTGTTTTATCATCACTTGGGAAGATTGAAGTAGTTGCTCCAAGTTCAGCTCCCATATTTGTTATTGTAGCTCTTTGTGGAACAGATAAGCTTTTTACACCTTCTCCACCATATTCATAAACTTTACCTACTCCACCTTTTACAGTTTGTTTTCTCAACACTTCTAATATTATATCTTTTGAAGATACCATATTATTTAGTTTTCCAACTAGATTCACCTTACAGACTTTTGGTGCTTTTATATAGTATGCTCCTCCTGCCATAGCAAGAGCAACATCTAACCCACCAGCTCCAATAGCCATCATGCCCACACCTCCAGCAGTAGGTGTGTGGCTATCAGAACCTAAAAGTGTATCTCCTGGTGTTGAAAATCTTTCTAAAAATACTTGATGACAAATGCCATTCCCTGGTTTAGAGAAATAAACTCCATATTTATCTGCCACTGTTTGTATATATTTATGGTCATCTGCATTTTCAAATCCTTGTTGTAACATATTATGATCTACAAATGCCACACTTCTTTTAGTTTTTACTTTATCTATTCCCATAGCTTCTAATTGAAGATATGTCATTGTTCCAGTAGAATCTTGTGTTAAAGTCTGGTCTATTTTTATACCAATTGAATTACCCGCAACGGCTTCTCCATCTACTATATGTTTTTTAATTATTTTATAAACTATATTATCTCCCATATTTTCCTCCTAAACAATTATACCTTAAATATATGAACCTCTAACTGCTTCTTCCTCTGTTGTTTCCTTCTCATGTGCTAGTATATCACAATATAATTGAAGAATTTCTTTATCCATTAAACTTCTTTTTAATCTTATTGATGTAGCTCTTATAGCATTTAATAGCTTGGTAGCGTTTTCTGGAGAAATATACATTTCGTATTCACTCAACTTGTTTATAACTGCAGCTCTTCCTGAATGTTTACCTATTACTATTTTTCTTTCAAGATTTACTTCACTTGGGTCAAATGGCTCATAGTTATGTGGGTCTTTTAAAGCTCCATCTGCATGTATACCAGATTCATGTATAAACATATTGTCTCCAACTACTGCCTTCCATGTAGGAAGAATTCTTCCTGATGCCTGTGCCACATACTCACATATTCCTCTGAATTTTCTAGTATCTATATTATTTAAATCACATTTATAAACACACTTAAGTGCCATTAAAACTTCTTCTAATGCTGCATTTCCTGCTCTTTCACCTAATCCATTTACTGTAACACCAACATAATTTGCTCCTGCTGCTATTCCTGCAAGTGCATTTGCAGTTGCCATTCCAAAGTCATTATGTGTATGCATTTCTATGTCAAAATTAGTTCTTTCATAAAGAGTTTCTATTGCATTCTTTATAGAAAAAGGATTCATAACTCCTACTGTATCACAATATCTAAATCTATCTGCCCCTGCTTGTTTTCCAACTTTTATAAATTCAGTTAAGAAGTCTATATCTGCTCTTGAAGCATCTTCTCCATTTACTGAAACATATAATCCATTTTGCTTTGCAAATTCAACTGTTTTAGCCATATTTTCTAAAACCCAACCTCTAGAAGTTCTCAATTTATTTTCTATATGAATGTCAGATACTGATATTGATATAGCTACTGCATCAACACCACAAGAAATAGATTCTTCAACATCTTTTATTACTGCTCTATTCCAAGCCATTATATCTGATTTTAAATTTCTACTACATATGTGCTTTATTACGTTTTTTTCATCTCCACCCATAGTAGGTATCCCAACTTCGATTTGGTCCACACCTAGGTCACTTAACATTTCAGCAATCATTATTTTTTCTCTATTCGCAAATACAACCCCAGCTGTTTGCTCTCCGTCTCTTAAAGTAGTATCTACTATTTTTATTTCCTTTGCTCTATCTTTTGATATAATGCACATATTAATGCCCCCCTTAGTATACTTTTAATTTTAAAAACATTCGCTTTTATTTTTCATTGATACCTCTAACTTATGATTATTTTTTTATTTTTTATTCATTTTAATTTCATTTGCAATTTATTTTTTTGCCTTTTCATATCTTGTAATCTATTATATTACTTTATATCATTTATTGCACTATATTTTTTCTTTTTTGTGAAAACTTCTTAAAAATGAAAGTTATTATGTTTTTCTTGCATTTTAATTTAATTTTTAAATAGGTTTATTTTCAAAAAACCTTTAAAAATAAACCCCTAAAATTCCTACTAAAATTTAATTTAAACTACATTCCATTTTAAAGTATCTGCATATATTTCTAAACTATATAAATAATAATCAAAAAAATTACTAAAAATACTTACAAATATGATATTATTAATTGATTAATAAAAAAGAAAATTTTTCATGAAAGGTAAGATAATAATGGATTTTAAAAGCTTAGGGATTAGTGAAAATACAATAAATATTCTAGAGAAATCAGGAATAACAACACCTACACCTATACAAAAAGAAAGTATTCAATTGATAAAGGAAGGAAAAGATGTCATAGCAGAGGCTCAAACTGGCACAGGAAAAACACTTGCTTTTTTGCTTCCGATATTTGAAAATATATCATTAGATATAAATGATATACAAGTCCTTATACTCTCTCCAACAAGAGAGTTAGCTATTCAAATAACAGAAGAAGCTATGAAACTTAAAGAGTCTAAAGATGTAAATATTCTAGCAGCTTATGGAGGAAAGGATATTGGCTCTCAAATAAAAAAACTAAAAGGAAATATCCATATGATTATAGCTACACCAGGTAGACTTTTAGACCATCTAAATAGAAAAACGATTGACCTTAGTAAGTTAAAAACCTTTGTTTTAGATGAAGCAGACCAAATGTTGCTTATGGGATTTAAAAATGAAGTTGAAGCTATTTTAAAAGAAACTTCAAACAAAAAGCAAACATTATGCTTTTCTGCAACTATGAATTCTCAAGTAAAAAAATTAGCTTATAGATATACAAAGAATCCAGTTATAGTTTCTATTCAAAAAAAAGAAATTACTCTTAATAATATAAAACAAGAAGTTGTAGAAACTACAGATAGAAAAAAATTGGACGCCTTATGTAAAGTTTTAGATGAAGATAATCCTTTTATGGCTATAATATTTTGTAGAACTAAAAGGAGAGTTGACAATCTTGAAGAAGCTCTTGCTATAAGAGGATACAACTGTCAAAAACTGCATAGTGATATTGCTCAATCAAAACGAGAAAGAATAATGAAATCATTTAGAAATTTAGATATACAATACTTAATAGCTACAGATGTTGCTTCTCGTGGTCTTGATATATCAGGAGTAAGTCATATATATAATTATGATTTACCAGAAACATCAGAAGACTATATTCATCGTATTGGTAGAACTGGTAGAGCTGGTGAAGAAGGTTATACATGTGCTTTTATTGACCCTAAAAATGAAAGAATGTTAAGTGAAATAGAGACAGCTATAGAATCTAAAATTAGTAGAAGAATTATAGAATTGTAATTTATAAATTAGTTAAAATACCAATGGTATATAAACACTATAATACATAGAAAGTAGATATCAACCTTTTCTTTATCATGATACTATTTTATATTGTATAAAAAAGCTGTAACCTTTACGATTACAGCTTTTTATGTATATTATTATCTCTATATTACTTGTTTCCAAGTTATTTGATATTAAATTTTGCAAATAATCTCAATAAATATATTCAACTACTCTTTATAAGATTCTCTTTAACAATATTTTTGCTCTCTCATCTACTTCTGCTTCACATTCCCATTTAGTTGGATTTTCAGCAATTCTCTTAAGAAAAGGAATTATTGGTTTAAGATTTTCATCTGCGAACAGTGGCAAAAGACATGAAATTATCCAGTATTTCCAGTCATCATCTTCCTGTATAAGAACATCTATTACTAATGGAGTAATTAACTCTTGATGTAGAGCTAAAACATGTAAAACTTCTTTTGCAACAGGCCAGTTATAATCTTGCATCCATTCCAATAATCTATAACAAATTGGTCTTATGTCCTCATCAGATAATAATTTTAGTTTTTCGATATTACTATTATCAAATTTGTCTTTAGGGAGCAATTCTTCAATATTTTCCATAACTTAAGTCTCCTAATAAATAGATTGTATTTACTATCTATTCCAAATTTTAATTTATCATTTTATTTTACAACCCTATTTTATCATATCTAAATAATAATATACTTTATTTTTATTTAACTATATTTTTATCTTATTAATTAAATTATCTCTTATATTTGAAACACTACTCATTCTATAAATTTTCAATATTTTCGTTTAATTCAGCTGGCCATTTGGCTTCTGGATGTTCCTTTGCGAATTTCTTATTCTTATAATGACCTAGTGTAAGGAAAGGAATTACTATAGTGAATAGACCTAAATAACCACAATATCCATATCCATATTTAACTATATTACTTAATCCTGTAAGAGATATAAGCATTGACACTACCATTATTGCACAGGCTGTAAATACCCTTCTCTTCATTTTTGAAGAAAGAAAAGAAAGTCCTTTATGGTCTTCAAATCTATTTACAAGACCAAATATAGTAGTTACTCCTGTAGACATTAAGCAAAGGAATAATGCAACATTATAAATTATATATATAGTATTATTTCCAGATTGACTTGCAACATAAAGAGTAGGAAGTGTTGTTTGCCCTGCAGCAGTAAATTCTTTATACCACCCCATTAACATAGTTACAGCAAGTCCTAATGCAACTGCATTCATGATAAATGAAACCACCATTGCTTTAGTAGCTTCTTTTGAGTTTTTAAGAAGTGGTCTTGAACATCCTGCAAGTGTTGGTATAACAACTGACTGAAAACCTGCATAAATAAAAGTATTGAGTATTGGCTTGATATATCCTGGTGTGAAACTAGTTCTATTTGATAATATTCCTGTTATTTCTGGTACCTTAGCTTTTATCCCTACGATAAAAATAGTAAGTGTACATATTAGTATTGCTATTGTCATTGCTGTAGCTGCTTTAGATACAATCATAGCTCCAAATATAGTAAAGGCAAGAAGCACAATTCCTATAATAAATACAGATACAAAATAATTCATACCTATGCTTTGGAATACTGCTGCTGCACCTGCTATAACAGCACTTACAGCTATTAAAACCATCAGATAATAGTATATTTCCCATATTATTTCAAGTTTTGGATATGGACTCCAAAGTTCACAAAATAAATCCTTATAATTCCTACAATTATTATTATTATACATTATAATAACTTCTCTCATAGTAGCAGTAAGTATAATCATTGCTAAAACTGCCATAAGTGGTGCTGTCCATCCATACTGCACATAATACTGAGTTTCTTGATTCCCTGTAGCAAACCCTCCTCCAGCATGAGAGCTAAAAAGAACGCTTGCAACTCCAAAAATAGCTAAAATAGAGCCTGTTGCTTTTGCTTTTTTTACATTTTTTTGCATGAAACCATCCTCCCCTAAAAATGATAACGAAAGTTTATATTTTAACACTTTCTTGATAAAACAATAACATTTTTGTTTAGTAAATTCAACTTGATTTTTCAATAAAGTAACATTTTTAGTTTATTTTTCCTCTTGTATTAAATAATTTTAATATATTTATTTTATTTTTTAACTTGCATTTAAATTTTTTTATTTTTATGAAATAGCTTTTTTAGTGTTAAATTTTATACAATATATTATTTATTATTATTAAACTGTTATATAATAATTACTATGGTATATTAACTTTGCTATAGTATCATATTCATTGGAATTATCGAGACTAATAAGAATAACCAATATCACTTTTAAAACAATATAGCATAAATAAACAAATTTGCTTTATTTATTATTTGTTCTACCATTATTAATACATGATAAAATTGTTTGTTAATGAAAATATACTCTCATTAAAAATAATTTCTTTTACAATATTTCATATAATACTCTATTAATTTCTTTTACAATAAATATCATAAAAAAAGAGTTGTCTCAAAATTGATTTTTTATAATCAAATTTTAAGTTCAACTCATTTTAAATATCAACCTAAATCTTATATATTTAAAATCAACCCTACTCCAACTTCATTTATATTTAAAGTCTCATTCATCTTAGCTTTTACCTTAAAAGAAACACAGTGGCAAGGGTACAACATTCTTATTCTTTCTTTCTCTAAATACTGAATTGTACTATCTAACCTATTACCCAATTCAAAAAGATGAAAACCTCCTAATATACCAATTACTCTATAATCTCCACATATTTTTTTAGCATACTCTACTATATTACAAATTCCACTATGAGAGCATCCTGTAATAATAAAAAGTCCTTTATTAGTTTTACAGACTATCGCAGAATCATCTAAAACATAATCATCTTCCCACAAATCTCCTACTTTATATTTGCCCATTTTAGCTCTTTTTTCAAAACTATGTACAGTAGGTATTTCACCCAAAAATATACAATTCTCACTTATGTTAAAAGGTTTATCTTGAGGATTGTACATAAAAATTTGTTTAATTTCATCAACAAAAAATGGAGCACCTATATTCTCATCGCCTTCTTTTTTAGGTATAAAACAATTAGGATGTGCAACAAGTTCGACTTTAGATAAATTATACTTATTTTTCAAAAACTTAATACCTCTTGTGTGGTCATTATGTCCATGAGAAAAAACAACATGAGTCAAATTGCCTAAATCTATATCTAGTTTTTCAGCATTTGATACAAATACATCTGAATATCCTGAATCAAATAAAATCCTATTGCCATCAATTTCAATATAGTAGCTTACTGCTGGCTCTCCAACAAAATATTTATCAATATATGTATTATTATCAACGAGAACTTGTATCTTTAATCTTTCCATGATAATCACCCCTTAAATTATTATTTAGTTTAATAGTACGATATCCCAAAATATTTTACAATTTAATATTTTTAATTTTCACAATAATAAGGAGAACCTTACAAAGTAAAATTCTCCTTACATAAACTAACTTAACTATTATTTTTATAAATATCCATCCCTTAAGATTTTTAAGCTTAAAATTTACACATGTTGTATATTTGTATAATTTGATATTTCAGAGTTAACTGTGTATAAATCATCAATGCTTAAATCATGTATATCCTTATGCCCAGAAACTCTAGCAAAAGTCTTAAGTTCCTCTAAACTCACGTTTAAGAAGTTTGCCACTCTATTAGCACTATTTTCTATATGTAATCTTTTTCTTAATTCTTCATCTTGAGTTGCTACTCCTACAGGGCACTTACCAGAACCACATATACGATATTGTTGACATGCAGCTGCCATAAGAGCAGAACTTGCAATAGCAATTGCATCAGCTCCCATAGCTAATGCCTTAACAAAATCAGTGGATACACGAAGTCCACCTGTTATAACTAAATCTATATCTAATTCATGTGTATCTATATACTTTCTAGCACGATGAAGAGCAAATATTGTTGGAATTGAAGTTGCATCTTTAAGCAATTTTGGACTTGCTCCAGTAGCTCCACCACGACCATCAATAGTCACAAAATCAGGTTTAGCATAAGCTATAAATTCCATATCCTTTTCAATATGTCCTGCTGAGATTTTAACACCAATTGGACGTCCTTCTGAAACTTCTCTAAGCTCATCTACTAGTTTCTTTAAATCTTCCTTAGATTGTATTTCCTCAAAACAAGATGGACTTATTACATCTTGACCTACAGGCTTATTTCTTACCTTCGCTATCTCTTCAGTAACTTTTTCACCAGGAAGATGACCTCCCATACCAGGTTTTGTTCCTTGCCCAATTTTTATCTCTATAGCATCAGAATTTTTAAGGTTTTCTTCTGTAACACTATATTTATTTGGTACATATTCAAAGATATATTTGTATGAAGCTTCTTTTTCTTCTGGTAATATACCGCCTTCTCCACTACACATAGCTGTCTTATTTTTAGCTGCACCTTTTGCTAAAGCTATTTTTAATTCTTTAGATAAAGCTCCAAATGACATGTGGGAAATATAAACAGGATTTTCTATAACCATAGGTTTTTTTGCTTTTTTTCCTATTATTGTTGTCGTATTTACTTCATCATGCTCATTTAAAGGTAATGGATTTAATTGAGCACCCATGATTAAAATATCATCCCAAGAAATTACTGGTAGTTTAGTTCTCATAGGTTCTATTATAGACTTCCCTGTAACGGCCATTTCGTGGATTATGTCCATATGTTTCTCAACTTCATCATCTCTTCTTAAATATGTATTTAGGTAGTTTAAATCACCTGTTTTTTCGCTAGTTACTTCAACTTCATTTTCATCTATATCTTCTGTTCCCTTTTCATCTTCTTCATAGTAAACAGTACTTATCTTTCCAAAATAACTACGACCTTTTGTACATACAGGGCATTCCCAGTCTTCACTTAATTCGTCCCAAGTTTTATCATTCTTAGATTCATCATAAATATATCCACAAACACTACATTTATAAATTGACATATTATTTTCTCCTTATATTATATTGACATTAAATAAAACTAAAACTTGAATTTATATAAATTTATAGGAGGCTATTTGTACAAAATACATTTATAGCCTCCCCCTTTAAATTAAATTTATTTAAATATTACAGTTCCGCCTTCCATAATCCATGTAAATTACAGTAAGCATATGCAGAAATTACTTTATCATCATCATTCAAAGCAAATTTAACTATAGGTTCTCCATCTACTGCTAGACATTTACGTTGACCACCTTGCTCAGTCATAAGATATACCCATGCTATATGGTGTTCTTTAGTCATTGGATGAGCAACACTACTTATTTTTACAGTAACATTATTTCCATCTACTTCAATCACAGGTACATGCTTTTCAACTGCTGCATCTGTTGTATTAGGAACAAGCTCTTTCATAGGCTTTCCACAACAGAAAACAGGTACACCACTATTTTGTATCATTCCTATAAGGTTTCCACAAGTCTCACATATAAAAAATTTTTGTTCACTACACATAAACTCACCTCATTAATTATTTTTTAGAATTTGAAAGTTAACCTACTTGGCTACACTTTTCACAATTATTACAAATCCCTTTAAAACTTATGTTATAAGATGTTATCTTTATGTCTGTTTCCTCTGCTATTGATTCTTTTAAATTATTAAGAACATCAGATTCTAAATCGTACACCTCTCCACATACTTCACATACGATATGATAGTGATTATCTATTCTACCATCAAATCTATCTGGATTTCCTGGAATACTAACCTTTCTTATAAAGCCATGTTCTGTTAGCTGAGCTAAATTTCTATACACAGTTCCTAAGCTTAAATTTGGATTATCCTTTTTTAAATTTTCATATAGATAATCCGCAGTAGGGTGAACCGGATTATTTAATATTTCATTTAAAATCAGTTCTCTTTGTTTAGAAAATTTCATAGTTAACATTCCTTTTTAATAATAATTTTTAATAGTTTTCAGCTTTTATATTGAAGTAAGCCTTTGGATGGTCACATACTGGGCATTTTTCTGGTGCTTCAGTACCTACATAAACATGACCACAGTTTTGACATTGCCAAACAACTTCTTCATCTCTCTTAAAGATTTTTCCTTCATTTAAGTTTTCTAAAAGCTTTAAGTATCTTTCTTCGTGCTCTTTCTCTATTCTTCCAACAGCTTCAAATAAATAAGCTATCTTATCAAATCCTTCTTCTTTAGCTTCTTTAGCAAATTTTGCATACATGTCAGTCCATTCATAGTTTTCACCTGCTGCTGCATCTTTTAAATTTTCTTCTGTTGAAGGCATACCATCATGTAAAAGTTTAAACCATAACTTAGCATGTTCTTTTTCATTGTTAGCAGTTTCTTCAAATATAGCAGCTATTTGATTATAACCTTCTTTTTTAGCTTTTGAAGCATAATATGTATATTTATTTCTTGCCTCTGATTCTCCTGCAAATCCTGCCATTAAATTTTTTTCTGTTTTAGTTCCTTTTAAATTCATAATTAATTCCTCCCTTTTTTAATAATAGTAATGATTACTATTTCTATATTTATATAATATATTAATTTCCACATTTTGTCAACTATATATAATATTCTTTTTTTTATTTAAATATTCTTATTTTCTAATATATTATTTAAAAACTGTATTATATAGTTATCCTTTACCCATAGAATTGTTTTTGTCTATAATCTTTAATCATCTTATGATATAAATACATTTAAAAATTATATTATATATTTAATGAACTACTCATCCTGTCTATTTTTATATAAAAATAAAGAGATAGTGACTAGTCACTATCTCTTTAAATAATATCATTATTAAAATTTAGTTAATTCTTATTTTAGTTATAACATTACTAATAGGCTAAAATATTTTAACAATTTTCATCTAATTCTCCTAGAATCTTATGAATATGACCAATGTACAATCATTCGGTTATTTCAACATGATTAAACTTCTACTTTATCTTAAATCTATTTATAATAAAAAGGTATCGCCCTATTATTAGTGCGACACCCACGATTAATTTAAGTCTATTAAAATTTCACTTACTATAGATTTAGCATCTTCTATTATATACTTCGGATCAACTTCATAAAATTCTCTATCTATAAATCTGTCAATCTTATCTATACTTTCTATTGAATCACTTGTAACAAATAATACAATAGATGCATCTTCTATATCATAAATGGAAAGTTCATTTTTTATATTATCATTCTCTTGAATTTCATAAACTAAATCAAACCCTAAATCATTTGCAGCTTCCTTAAGAGAATTTAAACTTCTTTCACTTTCACAAACTGCTACTATCTTTTTATTCATATTTCAAATACCTCACTAATTCTACTCCGGTACAATCATTACTATACACTTTGCTTGTTTAACTACACTTGCTGTTACTGAACCTATAATTCTTGTAAGACCTTTTTTAGTAGATTTTGTCATAACTATAAAATCTACATTATCTTCTTTTGCTTTTCTAATTATTTCATCTCCTGGATATCCAAAAGTAAAGTGTACTTTAACATCATACTCACCCATTATCTCTGCTGCTTTATCCAGGATTCTTCTTCCTAAGTTCTCAGAATTCTTTATTTCTTCAGCCAGGGATATGCCATCAATAAATACTAGTTCTTTTACATTCATTATTTCTACTTCGACTTCATCTTTTTTGAATATTCCTTGTATAAATTCCAAAGAATGCATACTTCTCTCTGTCCCATCAATTGGTACTAATATTTTCTTTTTATTCATGTCACATCTTCCTTTCTTACTTTAAAATAATTAAGTAAAATATATATTCTAAGTTATAAAAATATATAATAAATCTTTACTTTAGGAATTAATATTAATAATATGTATAATAATTTTAATATTTGTTATTGTGTTAATTTTATAATAAATAGTTAACAGTGTCAATAAACAAAATTGTAATTAAAAAAATAAAGGATGTTAGTCTACAAGTGCATTCTGTCTCAATAGATTTTTCAAAACGTCTTCTGGAACTGGCTTAGAAAAATAATAACCTTGTAAATATTCACACTCCATATCAGCTAAATCTTCAGCACATTTAGCAGTCTCAACTCCTTCTGCTACAGCCTTCATATTCAATTTATTTATAAGAGCTATAATAGTTTCAACTGTAAGCTTGTGCCTATCATCTTCATTCATAGACCAAATCAGACTCTTATCTAACTTAATTATTGAGAATGGCAAAGAAAGCATATTAGTAACTCCAGAATACGCAATTCCAAAGTCATCAAGTGAGAACTTAGCTCCTAAATTAATCAATCTCTCCATTGTTTCTTTAATTATATTAAAAGAACCTAATGCCACAGTCTCTGTAATTTCAAGTTTAAACTTAGTTGGTGATACATTGTATTTATCCATAAGATAAAGTAAGTCATCAGCCAAGTTTTTTTGCATACATTGCACTACAGAAAGATTAACAGCTATATTATCTAATTTCAAATCTTCAAAATCATCACTAGCTATAAATTTACATACCTTCTCAAAAACTACTAAACCAATTGAGTTAATCAAACCTGTTTGTTCTGCAATTGTTATAAATTCATCAGGAGGTATAAATCCTAAGTCTTTATGCTCCATCCTAAGTAATGCTTCAGCTGAAGTAAATCTACCTCTACTATTAGAAAATATTGGCTGATAATACACTTCAAATCCATCATTTTCTAATGCCTCTTTTAAACAATTTTTAATTACATGTTTTTTCTTTATCTTCTCACTTATAGAGGCATCTGCGTAAATAACATGTTTTGACTCAGAACGTTTTGCTTCATGTATAGAGAAATCTATAGCCACTATGACATCCTCTGTTGTTTCAGCATTTTCGGGATAATAAACGACAGCAATACTTGTTGCCAAATTAAAGTTTATCTCTTCTACTAACCAAGGCTTTTTGAATCTTTCTTCTATTTTTTTAATAATATCCTCTGGCTCTATACCTAGTTGACTATTTACAACAATAGAAAATATATCTCCTCCTATTCTGTATACATGATTTACATCATGTATATGAATCAAATATTTTCCAACCTCTTTTAATGCAATATCCCCATTTTTATTCCCAAAAGTTTCATTCATAAATTTAAAGTCATCAAGTGCAATTGTAATAATAAATCCTGATTGTTCAGTATTGATATTTAAATCCAACTCTTGAATAAAAGATTGTCTATTGAGTACACCTGTAAGGTCATCAATAATAAGACCTCGATTCTGCATAGAAAGATATGTCAAAAGTAAACTACATGCACATGCAGCTCCTGTAAGAAGATACTGTAAAAAGATTGCCTGTAATATAATTGCTACAACTGAAACTATAAGAAAACCTCTAATAGCCCATATTTTTGATTCATGCATTGCTTTTCTATATTTAAAAGACAAAAATGCTGAATATATTGCATAAAAGAAAAAAGATGCAAAAGTTGCAACATATCCATAACCTCGTATATAACCTGTTTCTTTTGACAATCCAAATAGAATATGTGTAAAAGGATTTGTGATAGATAAGATTATACAAATTATGAGTGGTATAGATAAAAATAATAATCTTTTTTTCATATACCTTATATCTTGATAAATAATAGCCATAACATAAAACGATACAAGTGCTGCTGGTATTGGCAACAATAATAAATATACTTGGTTTAATAAAGCAGTAGTAAAAATCGGAATTTCATCTACATTATTTAGACAAAATGAGCCTAAAATATTTGAAATTATAAATAAAAATGAGAATACTAAAAGTGCACAATATATTTTGTTTTGTAACGTAGGTATAAATTTACTTCTAAAAAAATATACCATTAAAAAAATGACTATAATTGCAGAAAAAATTTCATATTCTATATGCCATACCATAAACTTCCCTCACTATTAATGTTTAATTTTAATTATTTTAATAATATAATTAATTTATAATTATATTATAATTTATTTGAGTAATTTTATGGAAAAATTTTTATTTTATAACTTTTACACCAAATCCCCACTAAAAATCTAAATTTATTATAATTCTTATTGCGCATATAGAAATTAAGCGAATAGTTCTTTTGCTTTAGTAGCAATTCTCTCACCAAATATTACTGCCTTCTCATTTTGTACTTCTGGTCCTTCAACTGAATGTACATGACCTAAATGGATAAATGGTTTCCCTAAAGAGCCTCCTCCAGAGTACACAAGCATACCTTTTACCATCAAGTGACCTACTATAGTAAGTATAGCAACATCTGGACCTCCACAAACATAGTCACATGTAGCAAAAACAGCCCCTAATTTTCCAGCTAAGTTGATTTTTCTTGAATCTTCATCAAACCATTTTTTTACTTCCCAAGTTGTATTTGCTAAATAAGTTGGTGTTCCAAATATTACTGCCTTACTTTCACTTAAATACTCTGAGTCAATATTGTCAAATCTCATGAGTTTAACTTCTACTCCATCCACTTTTTTAGCTCCATCTTCTATCAGTTTAGCTACCTTTTCTGTGTTTCCACTTCTTGTTTGATATAATATAGTAATCTTCAACTTTAATTCCCCCTTATTTAATAAAAATAATTTATTATATGTCAAATTATAGCACTAATTTTGCTATACTACAAAGAACTAGTCGATTATTTTTTTATTAACTATTCAATTAAAAAAATACCTAAATTTATTGCTTTAAAAGATACCTAAACTCACTTTTAACTTACTTATTTCAATTTCAACTATGTCTGATATATCTTGGAATGACATTCCCCTATCATAAAGTTTTCCTGCAATTTTGATTTTTGCATTTTCTTCTCCCTTTTTAATCAATGCTCTGTTTTCTTTTTCTATTACATTTCTAACATATCGTTTTGCAAAGGGCTCATTATTATCACATAAAATTTTATATTTTTCTTTATTTTCTTTTACAAAACTAAGTGCTCTTTTATCTTGTTTTATAGCTTCTGTACAAATTTCTTCTGTTTGCTCTTTTACAAATTTTAATGCCAATCCATATTGTCTTACCGCCTTTAAACATATACCAATAGTTTGTTCCTTTACAAATTCTAGTGCCATTCCATTTTGTCTTACTGCTCTTAGGCAAATCGTCTCTGTTTGCTCTTTTACAAATTTCAAATCAAGTCCATTCTGTCTCACTGCTTCCATACATATTTCCTCTGTTTGATTTTCTACCCATTTTAGATTATAACTACAATGCTTAACTGCTTCCATGCATATTTTTTCTGTTTGTTTTTTTACCCTAGCTAACCCAAATTCGCTATTTCTTACTGCTTCTATGCAGATTTCTTCTGTTTGCTCTTTTACATATTCCAATGCAGCACCATTTTTTTCAACAGCTCTTAAGCATAATTCTTCTGTTTGGTTTTCTATGTATTTTAATGCGGTTCCATCTTGATTAATGGCTAACATACAAATTTCTTCTGTTGGCTCTTCCACAAATTCTAGCATTCTCCAATCTTGTTTAACTGCCTCTATACATATTTTTTCTGTTTGATTTTGAACACATTTTATTGCATTACAATTTTGTCTAACGGCTTCTAAACATATATCTTCTGTTTGATTTTTTATGTATATTAAATTCAATCCATTTTTTCTTACTATTTCTAAATATTCATCTTCTGTCTTATTATCAAAATCATCATTATCTATTGATTCAAATATATCATTTTTATTTTCTTGCATATTCTAAATTCACCCCTTATAAATTTTATAAAATTCAATAAATTTACTCTCATTTTTATTCTATCAAAGAATATAAAAATTTTTGAGTCTTGTTTTTTTTTGCATAATCATTTGTATGTTAAAAAATAAATTAATTGCTTTAATTCCAGTATACAATACCCAAAATATGTGGTATATTTTAACTATAATATATTTTTATATATTATTGTCAGAATATTTAAAGTTAAATTTATATAGAATATTTTTATTTATATATCACTTATGTTTGGATATATTTTTCTTTTTTCTTTTTTAGTTTTCGGGTTAGTAAGGGGTTAGTAATTTGGGTTTTCATAGGATATTATTTTTACAATTAGTTTTATTTTATCTAATTTATATATCTTATCATTAATAAAACTAAATATGATTTAAATAATTCCTTGAGATAAATTTAATAAAACTTAGAATCCTTGTCTAAGCTTAAAATACTAAAATTATTGGGAGGATATAAATGATGGACCAAATTAAACGCTTACAGGAATTGCAACAAAAATCATACTTGACTAAAGAAGAATTTGAGGAATTAAAAAACAGCACATATATTGAAAAATTTGAATTAAGAGATGAATGTGATAACTCTTATATTTATACATTTTATACTAATGACAAATGTAATGATATAAAATTTATAAAGTCACAATTTATTGTTACACTTATAAAAGGCGGTTTCTTATGTGAGTGTGGCGGTGTATTTAGACAAAAGAAAATAGTTGATGAATATGATTACGGATATAATGCTATATATAGATGTGATTCTTGTGGAAAAGAACTTGATAAAGAAGTAGAAAATTATGATTAAATAACAACCTATTCAAAATAGCTTTTGTAAATACTAGATAAAAGTCACTCTGAATTTGAACTATAACCCTCTTAGGAGACAGTTAAAATATGTAAATCTGTCTAAAACTAGGAGGGTTTTGTTATGCCTAAAATAATTGAATCATATTTAAAGATTAAAATTACTTTAATTCAATTTCGTACTTTTTTATTTTCTTATATAAAAGACTTTTATGTATCCCCATAACCTCTGCTGCCTTAGAACATTTCCAATTATACTTTGTTAACACATCAATAATTAAGCTCTTCTCATAATTCTCCACCATTTCATGAATTGAGCAGTTACTATCCACATTACATTGAGCTACTCTGCTGATATTATCCATTTTAGATGGAAGGTCACACATCATAATGACCATATCATCACTTACAGCATAAGCACTTTTTATTACATTTTGTAGTTCTCTTATATTTCCTGGCCAAATATAGTTAATAAAACAATTTTTAACCTTATCACTTAAAACCTTCAATTCCTTATATTCAACATTTAATTTATTTAATATATAATTTGCTAACAATAAAATATCATCTTGTCTGTCCTTTAATTCCATCATATGAATATTTATTACATTTAACCTATAGTATAAATCTTCTCTAAATAATCCCTCTTCAACCATCTTACTTAAATTCTTTCTTGTAGCAGAGATTACTCTTACATCTATTTTTATAGTTTTAAGACCTCCAACTGGTTCTATCTCATTTTCCTGAAGAACTCTTAAAAGTTTTGCTTGCATGGTCAAAGGCATATCACCTATTTCATCCAAGAAGATTGTACCATTATTTGCAACTAGAAATTTACCTTTTTTGCCTCCTTTTTTTGCTCCTGTAAAAGCACCTTCATCATACCCAAACAACTCTGATTCCAATAATTCTTCTGGTATTGCAGCACAGTTTATACTAACCATAGGTTTGTCTGCTCTACTGCTATTATTATGAATTGCTCTAGCAAATACTTCTTTGCCTGTACCTGTTTCCCCCGTTAAAAGTACTGAGAAGTTTGTTTTAGAAGCTTTCATACCTGTTTTCTTAAGTTCTATGAAATCTCTATTTTCACCTATGAGTTTATCAAAACTACATTTATCCTTAAACTGCTCTTTGTAATATTGGAGTTCCATATATTCCGACATTAACTTTTTAGCTACATCAAATGATTGTAATCTAAATTTAACTTGAGCTACCCCTGCAACTACTTCGCCCCTGTCATTTTCTACATAAGATCTGCTTACTATTACACTTTTTTCTTTTGTTTCTCCACCTGAGTAATGGTGTATAGCTCCTTCTTCACAATATTTATCTCTCATAACATCTAACATTTTTGTATTTGGTATAATACTTTGTATATTGTGTCCTATTATATCTTCTTTTGCTTTCCCTAAGAAATCACAATATTTATCATTAATATCTATGATTACTCCATATTTATCTACAACAATAAAACCATCATCAGTCATGGATAATACTCTTGCAAATATATCCTTATACCAGTGCTCTTTCATTGTTTCATCCCTCCACTATAACCTTCAGCAAAAATAATAAGTCTTACAATACAATATTATAAGACTTACCATTCTATATATTCAATGTTTTCTAAAAGTTACCTATTTAATGATTCTATTATTTCAGGTATAATCTCATATAAATCCCCTACAATTCCATAGTCGCATATATTGAAAATAGGTGCTTTTGAATCTTTATTTATGGCAACTATATATTTAGAGTCACTCATCCCTGCTAAGTGTTGTATTGCTCCAGATATACCACATGCAATATACAACTCAGGTCTAACAGTAGTTCCTGTTTGCCCAACTTGATGAGAATGCTCTATCCACCCTGAATCTACTGCTGCTCTTGAAGCTCCAATCTCTGCTCCTAATTTATCAGCCAATTCTTTTATTAGTTCAAATCCTTCTGACCTCTTTAATCCTCTTCCTCCCGAAACTATTATTCTAGCATCAGTTAGATTTATAGATTTCTTTCCTTGGGGAAGTATTTCTAATAATCTAGTTCTAATCATTTTTTCAGTAAGTCCTGGATTAACAACCTCTAAAACTCCAGTTTCTGATTCAGTTCTTATAGCTTTTGCCATAACCCCTGGGCGAACAGTTGACATCTGTGGTCTATTTTTAGGACAAACAATAGTAGCCATTAGATTTCCACCAAATGCTGGTCTTGTTTGTAATAACTTATTATCTGCTGAATCTATTTCAAGTTTTGTACAGTCAGCAGTTAGACCTGTTCCAACTTTACCTGCAATTCTAGGTGCAATATCTCTTCCTATAGAAGTAGCTCCAACTAATACAACCTCTGGCTTTTTTGCTTCAATTAAACCTGCAATTGAAATTGCATATCCATCAGTTGTAAAATCTTTAAGAAGAGGGTCGTTGATATAATATGCTTTATCAACACTATAGTGAAGTAATTCCTTTACTTCTTTCTCTACTTCATATCCAGCTATTACAACTGCAAGCTCTTTTCCTAATTGGTCAGCAAGTTTTCTTCCCTCACCAATAAGTTCTATAGTAACAGGATTAATTTTACCTTCCCTTTGCTCTCCTATTACCCAAACTCCATTATAATCATTTAAATTTATACTTTGATTAACTTTTGCTCTCATCATATTAACACTCCTATACTAGTTTCAAATCGAATAATATTTCTATTAACTTTTCAGCTTTTTCTTTCTTATTTATACCTTCGATTATTTCATTATGTTTATCTTTAACTGGTACAAACGACTTGTAAACATTTGTAGGTGAACCCTTTAATCCAATTTGAGTTGTATCAACATCTAAGTCTGAAAGTGTTAACACAGTAATTTTTTCATCTCCATTATTGTAAGCTTCTAAGATTCCTTTAACACTTGGATATCTTGGATTATTTAACTCTTTTATAGCAGTTAATAAAACTGGCATCTCTGATTCTATTAAATAATCTCCTGTCTCTGTATAACGAGTTACTAGTAGTTTATCATCTTTAACCTTTACTTCTTTTGCATATGTAACCTGTGGTACCCCCAAAAATTCTGCAACCTCTGGTCCAACCTGAGCTGTATCTCCATCTATAGCTTGTCTTCCACAGAATATCACATCATAATTTCCAACCTTCTCTATAGCCGCAGCAATAATTGTAGATGTAGCCCAAGTATCTGAACCACCAAAAGCTCTATCTGAAATTAAATATGCCTCATCAGCCCCCATTGCCAAAGCTTCTTTTAAAGCACTTTTAGCTTGAGGAGGTCCCATACTTATAACTTTAATAACTGCTCCCAGTTCATCTTTTATTTTTAAAGCTTCTTCCAAAGCATTTCTGTCATCTGGATTGATTATACTTGGTACACCATCTCTTATTAGGGTACCTGTCTCTTTATTTATTTTAACTTCATTAGTATCTGGAACTTGCTTTAAACAAACAATTATATTCATACTCTTCCTCCTATCCTAGTACTGCTCTTGAAATAACAACCTTGTGTATTTCTGAAGTACCTTCATAAATTTCTGTTATCTTAGCATCTCTGTACATTCTTTCTAATGGATAATCTTTCATATATCCATATCCTCCATGGATTTGAAGAGCTAGGTTTGTAACTTCTCTTGCAGTACGTGATGCATTGTATTTTGCCATGGCAGCTTCTTTAGTGTGTTTTTCTCCTCTAGCCTTCAAGTCTGCAGCATAATATACTAACAACTTTGCTGATTCCACCATAGTAGCCATATCTGCTATATACCATTGAATACCTTGTAAAGCTGAAATTGGCTTACCAAATTGAACTCTTTCTTTAGAATATTTGATACTTTCTTCTAAAGCACCTTCAGCAATTCCTACAGCTTGAGCTCCAACTCCAATTCTTGCCCCATCTAGACAAGTCATAGCTATATTAAAGCCTTTTCCTTCTTTTCCTAATAGGTTACACTTTGGAACCCTACAGTTATCAAATATTAACTCTGCCGTTTCTGAACCATGAATGCCCATTTTTTCTTCAATTTTTCCTATTGAAAAACCTGGAGTACCTTTGTCAACTATGATAGCAGACATTCCCTTTATTCCCTTTGATGGTTCTGTCAATGCAAATATTATTAATGATTCTGCTTGACCTCCACCAGAAATAAAGCACTTAGTCCCATTTAAAACATATTCATCTGTTGTTTCATCAATAATTGCAGTTGTTGCAGCTCTTGCGGCATCTGAACCAGCATTAGGCTCAGTTAAAGCAAAAGCTCCTACACACCCGCCTTCAGCCATCATTGGAAGGTATTTCTTCTTTTGTTCTTCCGTACCAAATTTCAAAATAGCTTGAGCATATATTGTATGTATTGATAATATTGCTGCAGATGATGCACATTTTTTGGCAACCTCATTAACTACAATTACCTTTTCTATATCTGCTCCACCAGAACCACCATATTCCACAGGTGTACCAATACCATTAAATCCTATTTTAGCCATTTTGCTAAAAAGTTCTCTTGGGAAAATGCCAGTTTTATCTGTTTCTGCAGCTATTGGTGCTATTTCATTCTCTGCAAATTCTTTTGCTACTCTTTGAAGCATTAATTGTGCTTCTGTTAATCTAAAATCCATAAAATTTCCTCCTATTTATTAACATACTTCATATGTACCTTTATTAATTGCTACAATTCCAGACTCAATTAGAACTTCTATATCAGAATCACTGTATCCAAGTTCTCTCAATATCTCATCTGAATGTTCTCCTATAAGTGGAGCATCGCAAGTCATATTAACTTCAATATTTCCAAACTTAACTGGAGTAGATGCAAGCATTGTTTTATTTCCATTTTTACTTGTATGTTCATATATATAGTTATTAGCAATAGCCTGTTCATCAGTTACTACATCATTAACATGTTGAATTCTTTCATGAGCTATATCAGCATTAGTAAGTTTTTCCACCATCTCATTTTGAGTAAATTTTGCAAATTCAACATCTAAAATATTAATAAGCTCTGTAGCATTTTTCTTACTTTCTATTGAAGATGCAAATTTTTCTTCTTTTATCAAATCTTCTCTTCCGAATAATCTGCAAAGTTCCTCAAAATATCTTTCATGCTCTAGGATACTTAAAAATATCCACTTTCCATCCTTACAACGATAGGAGTTTATTACTGGAGAAATAGCATTCTTTCTAGTTTTTGGATACTCATCACTAAACTGTGTAGATGCTAGTAAAGATGAGGCATTCCATATTGCTTGTCCAAATAAGGATGCCATTACCTTTTGACCTTTTCCAGTCTTAGCTTGGTGGTATAAGGCTGCACATATACCTCCAGATAAACTACAAGAAGTTGTGGCATCTCCAAAAGCTATAGGTGGGTTTATTGGGCTTGTATCCTTCTCTGCTATATCAAGCATAGCTCCACTCCTTGCCCAAAATGCAACTGTATCAAATCCTGCATTATCCTTAGCAGGTCCAAAATCTCCAAAACCATTTATTTGTCCCCAAATAAGATGTGGATGTTTTTTACTTAATGATTCATAGTCGAGGCCTAGCCTTTTTAATGCCCCTGTTCTATAGCTTGATACAAACACATTTGCTTCACTTAAAAGCTTATCCATAATTTCAATTCCAGCTTCACTCTTAAGATTTATAGACAGGCCTCTTTTATTTGAATTATATGTACTGTAAAAAGGATTATTATAATCATCTATTGGCATTGTCATTGTTGCCCCTGTCTTTCTTCCTGGGTCTCCAAAACTTGGCTCTACCTTAATAACATCAGCACCCCAGTCAGCTAATATTTTAGAAGTTCCTGGACCTGCTACAAAATATGTTAAGTCAATCACCTTAACACCTTCTAATGGTTTATTTAACACTTTCAATTCCTCCTTATACTGTCAATTTGGTATTTTAAATATTGTATTTATAGTATTAAAGCATAAAATTTATTGTGCATATTTTGAAAATTAATCTTACAATATCAAAATATAATTTATATTTTTTCTGTTATGGTAATCCTGGGAACATCGTAAACATAAGAACTGCTACTACAGTTCCAATAATTGGAGTTAAAACAGTTACCCAGAATATTGGCATATAAGCATCCTTATGTGACTCTTTACATAGACCATTTGTTACAGTAACAATATATCCGTTATGAGGAAGTGAATCTAATGCTGCTGATGAAATTGCCATAGTTCTAGTTAATGCCGCCGCAGAGACTCCCTTAGCTAAAAACACTGGTCCAAGAAGTGGAGCTGCAATTCCAAGTCCACCTGAAGCTGAACCACATATACCTGCAATTACTGTAGTCCCAACTGCAGCGCCTGCAATAGGAGGTCCAGGAATACTAGTCATGGCATTAACTATAAAGTCAAAACCAACTGCTGATTTTACAACTGAGCCAAATGCGACTACAGCACAAGTATTACATATTGCTACTACTGTAGTTTTACATGCATCACCAACATGTCCAACGATTTTGGAATTATCTTGATATTTATTTAACAATAAATATACTAATAAAGCTCCAATGAATACTCCTACCTCAATTGGTACTATTGCTTGTCCATTAATTTTCACATTAATTATTAATATTGATACTATTAATGGAATTAACGCAATTATACCATTAGGACCATTTCCTCTCTTAGAATTAGTTGCCGCTACTTCATCAAATATATCTGATTCATGTGCTATAAAATGACCACCATTAGCCTTTTCTTTTGAAACCATTCTATATAAAATGAAGCTTCCAACTACAAACATTACTGCACATGATATAAATCCATTCACTGCACCAGCCATAATATCTGTTCCTAATGTTGAAGCTGGAACAATATTATGAATCTGAGGTGCTCCTGGTGCAACCATAGCAAAAGTTGAACATCCAAAAGTCAAGGCTGCTGGTATAAATCGTCGTGGCAAATCAGCTTCTTTAAAAATTTCTAAAGCTATTGGAAATACTGCAAAACTTACAACGAAAACACTTACTCCTCCATATGCTAATATTCCACAAGCTATTGGAATAGAAAGCAATGCTTTATCCTTCCCAATACATTTTACAATCATCTTAGCAATAGATTTCGCTCCACCAGTAATCTCCATTATTTTTCCCATTAAGGTACCTGTTAGGAAAATAAAGAAGTTTGCCTGAAGAAATCCAACAAATCCTGTCATATAATCCACCTTAAGTGCATTATATACATTTAAATTTCCTGTTATAGCAACTAGTAGTGAACATACAATTGCTATTATAAAAATATTTACTCCCTTCATAACCATTACAACTAGAAGGGATAGGGCTATAATAATCCCTACTAAACTTATAATTACTCCCGCATTCATAAATTAACTCCTTTTAAAATTAAACTATATGTATTTTTTCACGAAATTTAGATTTTGAATATTTTCTACATTTGTTTCAATTTAGTTATAATAGCTACTTATTTTCAAAAACTGGTTTTCTCTTCTCTATAAAAGCATCCATTCCCTCTTGTTTATCTCTTGTAGCAAAAGTTAAACCTGCGATATCCTTCTCTAGTTCAAGAGCATTTTTTAAATCCATATCTATCCCCTTATTAATAACAACTTTTGCATATCTTATTGCTATTGGTGCTTTTTCAACGATTTGGTTCATCATCTTCATTGCCTCTTCTAAAAGTACATCACTTGGAACTACTTTATTAACAAGACCAATTGATTTGGCCTCTTCTGCATTTACTTGCCTTCCTGTAAAAATTAATTCCTTGGCTATCCCAGTTCCAACAAGTCTTGATAATCTTTGAGTTCCGCCAAAACATGGAATAACTCCTAAATTAACTTCTGGTTGTCCAAATACAGCTTTTTCTGATGCAATTCTAATGTCACAACTCATAGCAAGTTCACATCCACCACCTAATGCATATCCATTAACTGCTGCTATTACTATTTTCTCAATGGCTTCAATTTTATCAAAAATTCCTTGGGCATAACCTGCATACTTTCTGCCTTCTTCACTTTTATAGTTTTGCATCTGACGTATATCAGCTCCAGCTACAAAAACTTTCCCCTCTCCAGTAATAATAACTCCTAATATTTCCTCTTTTTCTGATACTACATCAATAACTTGAGATAATTCTCTAAGCGTGTCATTATTAAGAGCATTTAAAGCCTTAGGTCTATTTATAGTAATAATACAGACTTTATCCTTAAGTTCCACCTTAAGATTTTTTAAGCTTTCCATTTCAAATCCCATCGTATTCCCCCCATTATATATTGTTATTTTTTCTACATTTCTTGTTAATATATATTAGCAAGTTCTAAGCCACTTATATTAAATTTCATTATTTTTGTTAAAAAATTGTTTTTTTAATGAAATAAACAAAATATACATAAATTTCACTAAATTTTTAATAGTTTTTAACTTTAAACATGCTAAAATTATAATTCATTAAAGAATTTTTCTTCAATAAAATCCATAAAACAATATTTTTGTCTCATTTTCGAGAAAATACCCGAAAAATCTAGTCTCACTTTTGAGAATATAGTCTCATTTTTGATATTTTACTATATATTTATCCCAATAATATAGATTTCTTAACAAAAATAGAAAAAGCTACAAAGACTTAATGTCTAAATAGCTTTTTCTATCTTAAATACTACTGCTAATTTTAGATTTAACTTACAATGTTGATTTAATCATTTCTTGATATTATTCTAAAATCTTTATGTATATTCATAAATACCTTAACAATAGATACATTGAATTGTTTTATAATTTCATTAATATTATCTCTATGCTTTTCTCTAAAATTAAATAACTCCACTCTCCTTTAAATCATTTATTTTTTCACTATCAAAACCAAGCCAACTACTATAAACCTCTTCATTATTTTCTCCTAAAGATGGTGCTGGTATATTAATTTGAGATTTTGTTGTCATCAGCTTAACTGGATTTCCATTGACTCTCATATCTCCTATAATAGGATGTTTCATGTCTACAATCATTTCCCTTGCTTTTGCAATGTGTTCATCTGTTGTGACATTGCCAAGATTATAAATAGGTGCAGCAGGAACTCCAGCCTCTGAGATTAAATCAACTGCTTCTTTTATTGTATATTTAACAGACCATTTTTCTATTTCTGGTTTAAGAGCCTTATGATGTTCACAACGATTAAGATTTGTTTTAAATCTTTCATCTGTTAAAAGCTCCTCTCTAAAAAGTACTTTTTTACACAATTTTTCAAACAATTTGTCATTACCACAGCCTATTACAAAGTTACCATCACTTGCCTTAAAAGAATCATAAGGATAAGCAGAAGCATATCTATTTCCCATAAGTTCAGGCTGACCTGAATCAAAATATCTTTGTATACCAGTCTCAAGAGATGATACAACTGAATCAACGAGGGAAATATCTACTCTTTGTCCTTTTCCAAATATCTTTCTAGCATTAAGTGCCATAAGTATACCAATAGTTAAATTCATACCTCCTAAGACATCTCCCATAGCATTTCCTACTCTTGTTGGTTCTCCTCCTTCATTTCCTGTTATACTCATAAGTCCACCCATTGCTTGTGCAATAATATCATATCCTGGACGCTCTGAATATGGACCATAACATCCAAAACCTGACACAGCTCCATAAATTATTTGATTATTAACTTTAGACAATTCATCATAACCAAGTCCTAACTTTTCCATTACACCTGGTCTATAATTTTCCACCACGACATCAGCCTCTTTTACCATTTCTAAGAATATATTTTTACCTTCTTCTGATTTAAGATTTAAAGTCACACCTTTCTTATTTCTATTTATATTTGCATAATACAAACTTTCTCCATTTACAAAAGGTCCAAATTTTCTTGTATCATCACCTTTTTTTGGTACTTCTATTTTTATGACCTGTGCCCCAAAATCAGCCAACATCATTGTACAATATGGTCCTGCAAGGACTCTAGTAAGGTCAAGTACTTTTATATTGCTTAATGCTCCTTTTTTCATATCTATACCTCCAATTTATATTATATTACTCAATATTAAAAATTAAGTTTAATAACAAATTCCTCAATTATTGAAATTAATGCATTATATGTGCTATTACATTAAAGAATAAAACTGATACTACTGCAATAACCAGTAATCCAACTGCACTCATAATGAAAAGTTGAACAAACACCTTATTTTGTTCTTCTTTATTGAAATCTTTCTTACTTGACCCCATTGCTGCTAGAATCAATGCACCACCAGTAGAAAGTGGACTTACTCCAGCAAGAGAACCTCCTACACCGACTGCTGCAATAAGTGCTATTGGGTCTACTCCTCCAACTGATTTAGCTATATCAACACACATAGGCATCATAGTTGGATACACTACTGCTAATGCTGAACTTACCATAGACATAAGTCCTGCTGAAATACTCATAATTGGAGTAGCTGTTTTACTATTCATTAATGATGATAATGCATTACTCATCAAGTCAATACCTCCTGCTGCATCTACAATTGTCATCATTGCTCCCACTCCAAGTACCATTACTATTGTACTCCATGGAATTGCCTTAATACATTCTCCATCTTCAGCGATATTGAAAAGAAGAAGTACAGCTGAAACTGAAAAAGCAGCAAGCCCAACATTCATATCGAAAAATATAATAAAAGCAATCATGACTACTATACTTATAAGAGAAATTATTTGCTTTACATTAAACTTTTCTATACTCTTACTATCTATAATATTTATAGGTTTTTTAAGTTTATATCCTTTAAAAATTATGAACAATACTATTGAAAATACAATCGTTGATAAGGTCTGACATGCTAAAATAGTAGGCATAACATTTTCAATTCCGACATTCCCTGCAACAGTTGTTATGATTTGACCTTCAGGAGTAATAGGTGTCATACGACCTGCCATTAATCCACATTCGCCTATAAGTGCAAGCATTACAGGATTATAACCAACAGTTATTGCTACTGGAACAGCCATTGCTGGAATTATCGCAAGTGCTGGAATTGCACCTGGACCTACACCTGCAACAATAAATCCTGCAATAAAAACTGCTATTGGAATAAGCCAAACTCGCTTACCAGAAATAGCAACTATTTTTTCTGCAACTAATTTTAATGCTCCAGTTGAATTTACTATTGCAAAAAGTAGTGTTATTCCAACAAGTGTTGTAAACATTGAGTTACTTATTGCTCCATAAAGCTCTTTTTCATCCATACCAAATATTCTAACTGCTATCACACCAACAGCTAAAGCTAAAATACCCGCATTATTCTTACGTACAAAGGCTAGTACAATAACACCTAAAAACAAAATTAAAGCTATAATATCCATATTATCCTCCCCAAATCAGTTATTTTTTTAATACCCATTTTATTAATTAAGATAATTGACAACTAGAAATTCCAGATTTTATATTTACATGATGACCGCTATATACTCCCTCTACAAAACTCTTTTGATACTTAGATAAGTCGAGAAGTTTGTTAAAATCTACTCCTGTGTCATATCCCATACGCTCAAGCATATACACCAAATCTTCAGTTGCAGTATTACCAGATGCACCAGGTGCAAAAGGGCATCCTCCTAAACCACCAAGTGTAGATTGAACAGTAGTAATACCAGACTCAATAGCAGCAAGAGTATTAACCATCCCCATATTTCTAGTATCATGTATATGTACCTGCAATCTACATTCTGGTAATGCATCAACTAATGCACAAATAGTCTCTCTAACTTGTTTAGGGTCAGCAATACCGATAGTATCAGCTAAGTTCATCTCTCTGACACCGTTTTCCCAAAGGCATTTGCTAAATGCTACCACATCCTCTATCTTTGGTATTCCTTCAAAAGGGCATCCAAACACTGTAGCTATTCCAACACATATATTCATTTCAGGATAAGAATCTATTATTTTTTTGAGTTCAGCAATAGATTCTTCATGAGTTCGATTTATATTTTTCTTATTATGCGTTTCACTCAAGGAGATAACATAAGATATATCTCTTATTCCACTATCCCATGCAAGCTTAGCACCATATAAATTTGGAACTAATGCATAAAGCTTTACATCAGGATAATTTTTTACACAGTAGGTTGCTATTTCTTTTGCATCCTTCATCTGAGGAATGGCTTTTGGACTTACAAATGAACTAATTTCTAATTCTTTAATACCAGCGTTAACAAGACCATCAATAATTTTTAGTTTTTTATCTGTATCTAGGAATTCTTTCAGATTTTGAAATCCATCTCTTGGACCAACTTCAAGTATATTTATTTTACTCATCTCTTTGCCCCCTTTATTTACAGTAACATAACAAGCTAGCATTGTTATGTTATTGCTTAACTTTGCTTAATATTCACTTATTATAAGCTTATTTAAGCACATTATAATCTTATATGTTCAGTTTTGTCAACACAATAAACACATTTTAATATTTATTTATTTTCACTTATTAGGATTTGTATATTGTAGAATATTGTTCTTTGATTAGATGTATGCTAAGATAATAAATGTAAGCAAGTTTAAGCAACTATTCAAGGAGGATTTTTATTATGGCAACAATCAAAGATATTGCAAAAGATTGTGGTCTTTCTTCAGCAACAGTCTCCTATGTTTTAAGTGGTAAAGGAAATGAACGAAGAATTCCACTACATACACAAGATATAGTTTTAAATTCAGCAGATAAGCTCGGATATAAACGCTCTACTCCTAAAGCTCATAATCATATTCAAATAGCGTTTTATTGGCAAGATGCTGGTTTTGAATTGGCCTCAACGAATATATTTCAAGCAATAAACCATGTCATTTCTTTAGAACATTTAGATGTAAACATTATAATACGACCTTATACTGTTGGTCATTTATGTGATGACGAATATCTTTTTTCAAATAATTATTATGATGGTGTTGTTTTGACAGGTATCAATGCTGATGATATAGAATACCTATTGAAAAATAAACCCAAAATTCCTGTAGTTGTTGTAAATCGTGAAATAGAAGGTTTTTCAAGTGTATCTATTGATAATGAAGAGACTGGTCGCATAGCAGCCCTACATGCTATTAAAAATGGGAAAAATGACATAGCTGTTGTATTTAATCCATCTTCATTTACATGTATGACTTTACGAGGTAAATCCTTTTTAAATACATGTGAAGAACATGGAATATATTTACCAGATTCCATATATTATTGTTCTAATAAAATAGATAGTGGATATGATATCGCTCAAAAAATGATTGCAAGAAACTCAATAAAAAAAGTAATCTTTTGTAACCATGATGTAGTCGCTCTTGGTATGATGAACGCATTTAATGAATCAGGAATTGCAATTGGAAATGATGTTCAGATATTTGCAGCAAGCAATGGGCCTTCAAGACTAATGGCAAGAAGTACACCACCATTAACAGTTATAGACTTAAAAATGGAGGAAACAGCAGAACGTAGTCTTCGAATGATTATTGATATTGTTACTGGCAGAATAAGTGGTATTCAACGTCAAGTAATATACCCATCAATCATCTATAGACAATCAAGTCCTGTTCAAGACCTATTATAATATTATTAGTTTTGCAAGATATATTTTTAGTATTTGTAAAACAGTTTTTATAAATATAAAAACACCTCTAAACCATATTTACATATTATTATGCAAACGTGGTTTAGAGGTGTATACATTTCTAAGGCATTAGAATATTTACTCTTCTATTTCCCAGTTATGATATATATCTTGAACATCATCATCTTCTTCAAGCATATCAACTAATTTATTCATCATTTTTAAATGTGCTTCTTCAGTTAATACAGTTGTAGTTTGAGGTATCATCTTTACATCAGCAGATATAAACTCATACCCTTTAGCTTTCAACTCATCACGAACACTAGAAAAATCTTCTGGTGTAGTTATTATTTCATAACCATCTTCTTCTGTTATAAAATCTTCAGCTCCTGCTTCTAATGCAATATCCATCAATTCTTCTTCTGAAATTCCATCTCCTGAACCAACTAATATCTGTCCCTTTTTATCAAACATAAAAGACACACATCCACTAGTTCCTAAGTTTCCTCCATTTTTGTCGAAGTAATATCTTACATTACCAGCAGTTCTGTTTTTGTTGTCAGTTAAAGTTTCTACTATAACTGCAACTCCACCAGGACCATAACCTTCATAAACTATAGTTTCATAGTCATCACCAGCACCTGCTCCAGCACCTTTAGCGATAGCTCTATCTATATTATCATTTGGCATATTATCTGCCTTAGCTTTTTCTATAGCTGTCTTTAAAGCTGCATTATACTCTGGGTCTGCTCCACTTTCTTTAGCAGCAACTGCTATTGCTCTAGCATGTTTAGTAAATATTTTTGCTCTTTGAGCATCTTGTTTACCTTTTCTATTAATTATATTACCTATACGTCCCATATTTCCACTCCTTAATACGTACAATTAGTTATTCTAATTTTTATCACTTGTAAATTTTATCACAAATCTTTAAAATAGTAAATTAGAACTTAGGAGGTTGTGCAGGCGTTTTTCTCTTATGTTCACTTATTCTATGAAGTCTTTCAATTATCTCTTGGTCTCTTTGAGGAACTTCATCTAATTTCCCTTGTAATACAGCATCTATCATATTGTAAGTAGTTCCCATTTCGTTTTCATCTGTTTGACCTTCCCAAAGACCTGCAGAAGGAGCTTTATTTATTAAATCTTCATGAACACCAAGTTCTTTTGCCCAGTCATACACTTCTCCTTTAGTTAAATTTGCAATTGGTAAAATATCAACTCCACCATCACCAAATTTAGTAAAGTATCCTGTGTGTATTTCTGCAGCATTATCTGTACCAACAACTAGATATCCTAGATTGTTAGCAATTGTATAAATAGTACTCATTCTTACTCTGGCTCTTAAATTTGCATCTGTCATCTTTAAATATTCTGCTCTATATAAATGTTTCTCTTTTAAATTTCCTACTACCATGTCTAATATAGCACTTTGTGGCTCTATAAGGTCTAAGTCAAGATATTCTATATCACAACCTTCTATAACCTTAAGTGCATCTTCTCTATCTTGAGGATTACTTTTTATGCTCATTATAACTCCCATAGAGTTTTCTGGAAATGCCTTTTTAATTAAATTAGCAACTACTGCTGAATCAATTCCCCCAGATACACCGACAATTAATCCTTTTGCATTTGCCTCATTAACCTTATTTATAAGCCATTCTACAGTTTTGTCTATTTGTATTTTTATATTTGACATTGTTATCTCCTCTCAAATTTGCTACTTTGTTTTAATATATTATACCATATATTAATATGTTGTTTTAATATGTTTTTTTTTATGCAAAATTAAGTAAACATGAAATATTATATTTAATCTTATTTTATATAAATATAATTTGCCTGTTTTGGTAAAACTATTTCAGAAGGTGATTTTTATGAAAAAAACTGATGATTTAAAGAAAAAATATTTTGATTTTAATTTAAAAAATACGATAATTGGAGTTTTTACAGGATTTATAAATGGAGTTTTTGGTTCTGGAGGAGGTACTCTTTTGGTTCCAATATTAAATGACATCGTTAAGGTAGAAGAACATAAATCTCATGCAACTGCTCTTTCTATAATAATTTTCTTAACGACAGCAAGTTCTGTTTTATATGTATCTAAAGGTACTTATGACGTTAATTTGACAATAAAAGTTGCAGTTGGAAGCATTCTTGGTGGTATCATAGGAGCAAAACTACTAAATAAGGTTACTGGAAAGTTTCTTAGAATTTCTTTTGGAATAATCATGATAATTGCAGCATTAAGGATGGTGTTCTAATGTTATTTGCTTTAATTGGATTTTTTGCAGGGATTATTGGAGGAATGGGAATGGGTGGAGGAACCATCCTTATACCTGCACTCGTTTTACTTGCTGGTATAGACACCAAAATAGCTCAAAGTGTAAATTTACTTTCATCTATACCTATGACACTTATAGCATTGGCTATACATATAAAAAATAAAAATGTAGTTTTTAAATTAGTTATACCCATAGCTGTATTTGGGGTCTTAGGTGCTATATTTGGTTCATTATTAGCTAATTATCTATCTTCAGATATATTAAAAAGAATATTTGGGATATTTCTGCTTTTAGTTGGATTATTTGAAGTAAAAAAAGGATTCTGTGCAAAATCTAATAAAAAGCCATTAAATTGATTTAGATTAAAACAATTTAATGGCTTTTCATTTTAGGATTTCATTTTAAAATAAAAATTTACTATTTAATATAATTCACTCTTTTAATAGTTTTAGATTACAATAAGATTGCTCCATTTTGTTCAGACAAATAAAATTCTTCTCCTAAAATTATTTTTCCTGTTCCATTTGTTATATCAATCATTTTTTCTGATAAGTTTTCCACATCTTCTAACTTTGAATATACTATTATCTCAACATTATCTTCATATATGGTATCTTTTATAAAATACCCCAAATTCATTAATTCATTTTGTACTTTTCCAAGTTGAGTGTAATCTATTTTAATCTTAACTTCTTGATACATTACCTTATAAATTATCTTCCCTGCTTCCAATCCCAACTTAGCACCTTTTGTATAAGCTCTAACTAGACCACCTGCACCTAATTTTGTGCCTCCAAAATACCTGGTAACAACAACTGCTACATCTCTTAAATCTTCTTTTTTTATAACCTCTAGTGTAGGTATACCTGCTGTTCCTTGTGGTTCTCCATCATCACTGTATCTTTGTATATTCATATTTTGACCAACTGTATAAGCCCATACATTATGAGTTGCGTCTTTATGCTTTTTCTTTATTTCATTTATAAATTCTAATGCTTCCTCTTCACTCTTTATAGGCTTAGCATATCCAATAAAAACAGACTTTTCAATTGTTATTTCGTCAGTTCCAAATTCATGTAATGTCCTGTAATTGCTCATTATAATTCCTCCTATTTTAATCATTTTCTAAGAAATACATCAAATATGTATTTATATATAAAATTGCTCTACTAAAAAACAAATAGATTTTTATCATTTCTTTAATCAACATTATAAAACAATTATATAATAAAATTGTACAATTTTTAATTTTTATTTCAAATATAAGTTACTAATTTTAGATATAAAGCACTAAAAATTTAGATTTTTAAATCACAATCTAAACAAACCATATAATTCATGTTTAAAATATTTTCAATTAAAAAAGGAAGGGGCTAACCCTTCCTCAGAATTCTCTAAATTCACTATTAATTTGCTGGAACATCATCGCCCTCTGAAACTAATTTTTTTAATTCTTTAAACTTTTTATAAGATACTTCTACTAAAGCTTGTTCTTTGTGATGTGACAACATTTCTAAAGCATCCTTTACTTTATAAAATCCACCTTCTTGGAATTCAGGAGCAAGTACACAATCAGTGTTACAAGCTTCCATAACATACCACATTATTGCATTACAAACCTCTTGTTGTCTACTTCTTGAGAAAAATTCATACATAGTATCGCCAGCTACATCTATCATTTTAGCATCTATGCCAGTTTCTACTTTAACTCTTTGAACAGCACTCTCATATGGAAGTCCTCCTCCAAGTATCTTTCCTTTTGGAAGTGTCCATTCACCTCTATCATTTTTTACAATAAGTACTTTATTAGCATAAAAAACTACTCCACCTGCACAACGTCTTACTATCATTTGAAACCCCTCCCATTAATTTATTTATTACCTTGTTAAACTCTAGAAATACATCATTAAGTAAACAAATTGCTTTAATAAAAAATTACTTTTTCAAATTTTTCGCATCTTCCAATGCTTTAATGGCTTCGTCATAAGCTCTAAGCACATACTCTTTTTCAAAATTCTTATTCTTGTCTTTCAACTGCTGTAAAATCTTTAAACTGTTTTTATCTCCTAATTTTGAAAGAGCTTTTGCACAATACTGCCTAGTTTGTGCATTTTTATCGTAGAGACCCTTTTGTAATACTTCTCTACTAATTGGTGATTCAATCTTTCTGATTGCTGAATAAGTTATCCTTCTAATATCTGAGTGTCTGTGGTTTGTGAGCTGATGAAGTAGCTTTAAGAATCTATCATCCTTTAGCTCACCTGTCGCCCAGATTAAAACAATTAAATCTTCAGCATTTTTTTCCACAAGGATTCTTTTGAAAACCTTTCTCTTAAAGTATACCATTTTTTCGTCATCTAAGCTATCCATAAAATCAAGTCTCTTAATTTTATCTAACTCTAAAAATTTATCCAAAATATCCTTAGATGCCTCAAAATCCTCTTTTTGCATTTCTTTTATTTTCAATTTTGCTTGTATAAGTTGTTCGCTTGCTTCAGTATTTGAAATATTTCTAATCTTACTAATTTGAGATACTGTTTTAGATTCTTTATAAAGAAGATAGGTTATAAAATAATCTTCGAGATTATCTATATTTTCCCAATTAATATCCATATTCAACCTATTTTTCTAATATGTACTCTCTATAGATATTAAAATCTTCTTCATCTAAGTCTACATCTAATGCTATACCATTTTCCCCATACTCAAAATTCTCTACATTATATTTATCTTTTATTCTACTAAATATATCACCTCTCTCATAAGGTAACATTAAGCTTACTGAATAAGTATTTTCCATTAAGGCACTTTCTATCAGATTTAATAGCTTATCCATATTTATGCCTTGTTTAGCAGAAATATACACAATATCTTCTTGACTTTTAGGATATATATCCAATTCCAGCTTATCGACCTTATTATATACAAGTATATGTTTTTTATCATTTGCACCAAGTTCTTTTAACACACCTTCAGTTGTGCTTTTTTGCAGTTCATAACTAGTATTTGTTGCATCAATTACATGCAGAATTAAATCTGCATACTGTACTTCTTCCAGTGTTGCTTTAAATGCTTCTACTAAATCATGGGGAAGTTTACTCACAAATCCAACAGTATCTACTACTAAAAATTCCTTTTTATTTGGCAAAAGTGCCTTTCTTAAAGTTACATCTAAAGTTGCAAAAAGCATATCTTTTACAAAAACTTCTTTTTCTTGTTCATAATCCTTGTGTGTCTTTATTAATTCGTTTAGTAGAGTGGATTTTCCTGCATTTGTATACCCAACAAGTGCTACAATTGGTATATTTGATTTTAAACGCTTAACTCTCTGTGTTTCTCTGTTCTTTTTTACTTCTCTAAGTTCACGTCTTATATCTGCTGCTTTATTAAGTATATGTCTTTTATCTATTTCTAGTTTTTGTTCTCCAGGACCTCTCGTTCCAATCCCTGCACCTGTTCTACTCATTTCACCACCCATTCCATAAAGTCGTGGTAATCTGTATTTTAATTGAGCTAATTCAACCTGCAATTTACCTTCTTTACTAAGTGCTCTTTGAGCAAATATATCTAGAATCAAGGTAGTTCTATCTATTACTTTTATTCCAACAACATTCTCTATATTTCTGATTTGAGCACCAGATAGTTCGTCATTGAAAATTACTAAAGTAGCATCTAATGAGTCACTGTATGCCCTTATTTCTTCTACCTTCCCTTTTCCTATATAATAAGCTGCATCTATGGAGTGCTTATTTTGAATTAAGCTACCTACAACTTCTGCACCAGCAGCTTTTGTTAATTCCTTTAATTCTTCCATGGATTCACTCGTGTCTATATCATCACTTTTTTTCACTATTGTCGTCAAATTAAGACCTACAAGAAGTGCTCTCTCTTGAATTTCTTTCACTTAATCACCTCATTTTTGTTATAAAACATATTATAATTTCAAAATATATTTACATTATTTTTCTGTTGACTAATTATACCATTAATACTATGATTAATAGTACTATATTATCAACTATTAATAAAAATATTTAGTATAATTATATTATCACCAAAATCTTATATAGTTATAAAAGATTTAAATTTTATTTAATTTAATTTAGGAGGAAAATATGGGCGAAAATTATAAGTTTTTTAATCACAAAGATTGTGAATTTTTCCCTTGTCATAAAACTAATAAACCAGAAGAATTTAATTGTTTATTTTGCTATTGTCCTTTATATGCTTTAGGAGAAAACTGTGGTGGAAACTTCAAGTATACAGATAAAGGTATTAAAGATTGCAGTAGTTGCATGCTCCCTCATAAAAAAGATAATTATAATTATATTATGGGGAAATTTCAAGATTTAGTTAAAATTACTAGTAAAAAATAATTTCTCATTATAAATAGCTATGCACAAATATTTATTAACTACTCTTAGCCTAAATATTGTTACATAGCTATTTTTATTGTATAACTTTAATCTATCTTATTTTTAATTTAGTTGACTTACATAACTTATACATTACAAAAAGTAATACACTTACTAATAAAATCAGCATTAAAATCATCACACCAGCATGAAAAAAGAATTCTTCTGGCAACATATTTATAACTGGGTCTAAATCTGGACTAAATATCCAATAATCATTTCTAAATAATAACTTATGGAAAATAACAAATGATTTTTCAAAGTTCAATAAAACTGGAACTGCCAACAATAATGGCATAATTATAAGCGTTATTGATATAGTTTTTAAAATTTTTATATTTTTATTTTTTGCATTCAATATAATTCCTATTAAAGATACTATCATTAGTACTTTAGCTAGTTTATTGATATTTTGAAATATATTTCTCACTTCTTCAAAATGTATCTTTCCCTGTGGAGAAGATTTTAATGTGGGCAACTTAAACTCAGCCACATTATTATTTAGATTATAATCAATCAGATAATCGTAGTTTAACTTTATATCATCTTTAGATAAACCAGATAGTTCCGATATATTTAGATAATCAATATCAAAATAATATAGTTGTTTAAACCCAACAGTAAAATTAATAATTCCTACTATTATAACTACACTTATACATACTGAAAAAAGTATATTTAGAAATTTTTTCATGAAATCCCCCCAGTAATAAATTAAAGCACTACACTATTTTAGTTGTAAAATCTTCTATATTCCATACATCATCAACAATGTCTGAATAGAATTCTGGTTCATGACATACCAAAAGAACTGTTCCCTTAAATTCTTTTATGGCTTTCTTCAATTCATCTTTTGCTTCAACATCTAAGTGATTTGTAGGCTCATCTAGTACTAAGAAATTTATATTTTTTAGCATTACTTTACAAAGTCTAACCTTTGCAGCTTCTCCACCACTTAGCACTCTCATTTGACTAGTTATATGCTCATTTGTAAGTCCACATTTTGCAAGAGCTTGTCTAACTTCAAAGTTTGTAAGTCCTGGGAATTCACTCCAAATTTCATCCATAGGTGTATTACTATTTTCTTTTGAACTCTCTTGTTCAAAATATCCAACTTCTAAATAGTCACCTAATTTAACACTTCCTTCAAATGGTTTTATTATCCCAAGTAAAGTCTTTAATAAAGTAGATTTTCCAATACCATTCATTCCTTTTAAAGCTATCTTCTTTCCTCTTTCTAAATGGAAATTAAGTGGCTTTGTCAGTGCTTCATCATACCCTAAAATTAAACTTTCTGTTTCAAAAATTATCTTACTTGCTGCTCTAGCATCTTTGAAAGAAAAAGTAGGCTTTATCTTTTCTTTTGGTCTTTCTAATATTTCCATCTTATCAAGTTGTTTTTGTCTACTGTTAGCCATTCCTCTAGTTGCTACTCTAGCCTTATTTCTAGCTACAAAATCCTCTAATCTTTTTCTTTCTTCAACTTGTTTATCATAAGCTTGTTCTTCTTGACGTTTCTTTATATCATTAAGTCTTACGAATTCATCATAATTTCCTTTATATCTATTTAGTTCTCCATTTTCCATATGATATATTACATTACAAGTATTATTTATGAATTCAATATCATGAGAAACTAGGACAAAACTATTTTCATACTCTTGAAGATATCTAGTAAGCCATGTTATATGTTCTTCATCTAAATAGTTTGTAGGCTCATCTAATATAAGAATAGTAGGATTTTCAAGTAGAAGTTTAGTAAGAAGTACTTTCGTTCTCTGTCCTCCACTTAGGTCAGTTACATCTTTGTCAAGACCAATCTCTCCAAGACCAAGACCATTTGCAACCTCTTGTATCTTAGCATCTATCATATAAAAACCACTATTTTCAAGTATAGTTTGTATTTCAGCTGTTTCTTCAAGAAGCTTACTCATCTCATCATCATTAGCTTCTCCCATTTTGTCATACATAGCAATCATTTCTTGCTCTAAATCAAACATGTGCTTAAAAGCTTCTCTAAGCACTTCTCTTATCGTTTTACCTTTACTTAGAACTGTATGTTGGTCTAAATAACCTACTGTAGCTCTTGAAGACCATTTTATATTTCCAGCATCTGGCATAAGCTTTTTTGTTATTATATTTAAAAAACTTGATTTTCCTTCTCCATTAGCGCCAACTAGTGCAATATGTTCACCTTTTCTAAGCCTAAAAGATACATTTTCTAATATTGTTCTAGCACCAAATCCATGACTCACGTTTTCTACTACTAGCATTCTAACACCTCTCAAAAAAATTTTACACATTCTATACTATAATATATTCTTTTTAAACTTAAATCAAGTGTTACCAATATTTTTAGTTATATTTACAACAATTTAACCTAGAATAAATTTTATCATTGTATTATGTACAATAAAAAATAGAGATAAAAATTAGTAAAATAATATCAATTCTAATTTTCTCTCTATTTATACTCTATTTAAAATACTCATCTAATCCATCTGCTACACATTGCATCATTTTTCTTTGATATTCTGGATTTGACATCATTTGGTCTTCATTGTAATTACTCATAAATCCCATTTCTACTAATACAGCTGGTACTTTTGACCAGTTAAATCCAGTCAAGTCTCCTCTTTGAACTATTCCGTTGATTTGTATTCCAGCTTGTTCCATATTCTGTTTAATAAATTCAGCACATTTATTACTGTCTTCATATATAGGAGCTGTATATTTTCCATCCTTTTCAGGAATTAATATGGATGCACCAGTTTTTGAAGAATTATTTAAACTATCTGCATGTATTCTTACAACCATATCTGCTTTTTTATCATTAGCAAGTATCGCTCTTTCTGAATTACTTATATTTATATCGTGAGTCTCTCTAGTCATTATTACATTATAACCTTTAGATTCTAAAATATGTTTTAAAACAAGAGATGCTTCTAAGTTTAAAACATATTCTGGTTTTTTTGTAGCAATACCCTCTGTTCCTGAAGATACCCTCGCTTTTTGAGAGGAAGAACCTGGAGCTACTGGTTCTAGGTTACTATCTCCTTTTCCTTGATGTCCTGGGTCTATACAAATTAAAAACTTTTTATTTTTTTGAGTTTCATTTTTATTATCTGATGATTTATCTTCTGATGACTTTTCTTTATTGCTTTTTGAATTTGATTTGTCTTCATCTTTATCTTTTGTATTTTTATTTGAGTTTTTATCTTTATCTGCTTTTTCATTTGTAGTAGTTCCTGAACTAATTAAATTTGTAGTCTTGTAAAAATTGCTAACAGGATTTGATGTTCCTATAATTATAATTCCCATGGCAATTATGCAAGTAACTAACAATCTATATTTTTTCATGTTTTGCTCCTTTCTAATGATAGACAGTTATTATTTATTTTAATTTATATGAATATGTATCTATTTTATCATATACACTCTTTATTTTATTTATTTTTATGAAAACTAAGGTGTTATTGAGTCAGTTTTCCAAGCATTAAAAACTAATTCTTGCACAACATAATATAGAACCAGCAAGAAAACTTCAATTCTACTATTAAAATAATTTAATAAGAAAGAGGTGTTTTATGCAACTTAAAAATTTTCACTTTAAAGATAAAGCTTTAAATAAAAGAACTAACTTAGCTAAGTCTAAATTTACAATTGTTTTAACTTTTTTATTTTTATTATATTTTTTCTCAAATAATTTAATTTATGCACAAAATTTACAAAAAAGTGAACCTGAATATTTAATACCAATTGGAAATGTACTTCAAATCGATGCAGAACTAAAAAATATTATTGTTAGAAATCCTGGTGAAGCATCTCCACTTAGATTAGGTGATGCTATAGTAAAAGTAAATAATGCTGAAGTTGATGGATATAGTGACTTTGTAAATACTTTAAATGCTCTACCAGAAGAAAAACCAGTATCTATTTTATTAAATAGAGGTGGTCAACTTATAACAATGAAAACTACTAAGCATATATTAGAAAAAATTAGTTTTAATAATTTGCTTTCTGGATTTGCTACTTTGACATATATTAATCCAGAAACATCAGAATTTGGTGCTGTAGGTCATCCAATAAGTGTTGGTAGTGCAAGAAAAATACCTATTAAATCAGGTTCAATTTCTACAACCAAGCATCTTAATATAGAAAAATCTTATAAAGGTAGTGTTGGATGTATAAATGCAAAAAGAGAAAATATTATTGGTAGTTTTACAGAAAATACTGACTTTGGAATAAGAGGTCAAATTAACAACTTTGATATTGCGAATTTAAAAAAATATAAAGTAGCTTCTTTAGATGAAGTTAAAACAGGAAAAGCTCAAATAATTTTACAAGATAACTTTAATGAATGTAAAAAATATAATATCGAAATTATAGATATAGAAAACCAAAAACATCCAGAAAGTAAAAGTTTTAAAATCAAAATCACAGACAAAAAACTTTTATCTCAAACTGGTGGTATCGTACAAGGTATGAGTGGTACTCCAATAGTTCAGGGTGATAAAATAATTGGAGCAGTATCTCATGCTATTGAAAATGACCCAGCTGTAGGTTATGGTGTATTTATTAAATGGATGTTGTAAATAATATAAATAAAGAACAATTTAAATATTAAATATATAATAATATATTTGGTCTAAAGGTATATCGACTTACACTATAGACCAAATATATTAAATATTTTACATAGTATAAAATACAATTTTTTATTGAAATTATATTAATATTATTGACAAAATTTTTATTTATAAACTACTTTTTCAAATTTATTTAAAAATATAGAAATTTATATTACTTATTAGCATTCTTTCCAGTGTTAGGTAAAACATTTCCTAGATTTTTTTCTGGTATATTTACATAACTTTCTGGAACATCGCCTACTATTATAGTTTCACAAATAGGTATTTGTGCTTTAATTTGCTTTGTTGAAGTTATAAGTGGTATTACTACTTTAACTTGTGTCTGAGCTTCTAGATATATTCTGTGCCTTGTTTGATTTATACCTGACGATTCAAATTCCGTTTTAAAGTTCACGGATACCGTTCCTATGGGTTCAATAGAAACTTCCAGTCTAGGACCGTATTTGGCTAATATAGGACTTCCTAATGCTGTTCCTATAGGTATGTAAGAACTTGCTGTTTTAGCTTTTTTTAATTCATCCTGTATTTCTAAGGCTATTGCAGAGGCAATCTCATTCATCATTATAGTATTTGCTTGTATCATAGTTATTTTACCATTATTATCAAGCTGTATATCCATTAAATCTTCATAGTTTATTTTTCCTTCTACCATTTCAGCAACAGCTTTATTTATGGACCTATTTGCTAATTCAAGAGCTTTAGTTTCTGCCAATACTGTTATTGTGGGTCTTAAAGTTTTATCTATATATATAAAACTGCCTATAAATACAGACAAGAAAAGAATTAACAAAAAAATAGCTACAATTTTTCTAAATTCATTTTTCTTTTTTCTATCTACTATTCTATTCAAAATTATCCCCTCCTATTTATTTATATGTAGCTTTAGCATAATTTTTATAATATTTGTCAAAAATAAATAAAATAAAAATATAGACTTTTTAATACATTATGTTTATACATATTTACAATGTACAGAATATTATAGCAAATTCATTTTTTCTATTAATTACAAAACTACTCCTATTTGTGTTATAATATTGCATTAAGTAAGGAGGTTAAAATCTTATGAATAACGATAATGATAAAAATGGAAATAAAATTAGAAGAAAAAAAGTTAGCTCCTCTAGTAATACAAATAAACCAATTAATAGAAGTTCAGCTAACAAAACTCGTTCAACAAAAAACAAGAAAAAATCCAAAAAAAGCGATAAATTTAGAAAACTAAGAGTATTTGGGATAGTATTTTTAGTTTTACTAGTTGTTGGTACTGCTGGTACTGCTGGTTTAGTATTTGCATCACTAAGAGATGTCTCTCCAGTTACAGAAGCTGTCTTGGACAAACAGACAAACCAAACAACTACAATTAAATACGCTAATGGAAAGACATTATCTACAGCTCCAAGTGTAAATAAAAAGACACCAGTTCCATTAGATAAGATTTCAAAACATCTTCAACATGCTGTAATTGCAATAGAAGATGAGCGTTTTTATGAACATAAAGGTGTCGACATTAAAGGTTTATTTAGGTCAGTATTAAAGACTCTTACAGGTACTAAACAAGGTGGTAGTACTATTCCTATGCAGGTATCCAAAATGTTGTTAACAACTGAACAACAGACTCTACCTCGTAAAATAAAGGATATTTACTATGCATATGAAATGAGTAAAACAGTAAGTAAAGATAAAATACTAGAAACTTATTTAAATAACTTTTTCGTTGGTAGAGGTCTAGCAGGTGCTGAGGCTGGTGCACGTGGTTATTTTGATAAATCTGCATCTGACCTTACTATAGCTGAGTCAGCACTTCTTGCTGGTTCAACTAAAAATCCATCTAAATTTTCAGCTTATAAAACTTCTAAATTAGATGGAAGTGAAGCTAAGGGTGATTTAGAAAATAAATTATTATTTTTTGTTAACACAACTGATGATGATTTAGATGACCCTACAAAAGTAGACTTTGATATGATTGAAAAAATAAAGTCTTGGGAACTTATATCTAATGATACTTATAGACAATTAAAAGCAGGTACATTAGTTGTCAGAAAAGCTGTAAGTAACCCAGAAGCTAAGAAAAGACAAGAAGTTGTTCTAAAGAAAATGTTAGAATTAGGATATATAAAACAAAGTGAATATGATGAAGCAATTAAAGCTAAGATAGAAATAAAATTACCTAAATCGTCAGACAAAGTTTCTTCATCTGTAGAAGACCTTATTGAAAGTGAAGTTATAAATGCTTTAATGGAACAAGGACATACAAATGATGAAGCTCAAAACTTATTCTACAATGGAGGTCTAATTGTAAATACAACTATAGACCCTAAAATGCAAGATGCTTTAGAAGAAGAATATGATAAAAATAGCAATTTCCCAGGACATATGGTTGGTCCTGACGGAGTTAGTCAACCGCAATCTGCAATGGTAATCTTAGATTATAAAAATGGTGAAATAAGGGCACTAGCTGGAGGAAGAAACATAAGTGGTAGAAAAACTTTAAACCGTTCAACTAACCCTCATCAACCAGGTTCTGCTATAAAACCTCTTGCAATTTATACACCAGCTATTGATACATTAAAAATCACACAATCAACTTCTCTAAGTGATGCTAGAGGAGGATATAAGTTTGAAGAGAATACCAAATGGAACCCAAGAACTACTACTGCTGGTCATGGTTCTATGAGTTTACGTAGAGCACTTGCTAAATCTTCAAATACAATAGCTGTAAAAACTGCTGAGATGCTTGGAGATTCTTATGATGAATGTATAGATATAATGATGGACTACTTAAAGAACTTTGGTATAACTACTGTGAAGAATAGTCAATCAGGAGCAACTGATAGACAATTCCCTTCATTAACATTAGGTGGTATGGCAAATGGTATTACTCCACTTCAGATGGCTGCTGCTTATGGTACATTAGCAAATCAAGGAGTGTATGTAGAACCATCAATTTTCACTACTATAACTACTTTTGATGGTCAATTATTAGTTAAAAATGCTCCTGAAGAACATAAAGTTGTAGAACCTGAAGTAGCTTATGTTGTTACAGATATGTTGGAAAGTGTAATTACTGAAGGTACTGGTGGTATTGCAACACTTCCAAATGGAATGCCTGTAGCAGGTAAAACTGGTACTACAAATAGTGCATACGACGCTTGGTTTGTTGGTTACACTCCTTATTATGTTGGAGCAACATATATTGGAGATGATGCTGGAAGAAAAGATGATTCTGGTAACACTATAAAACGTAGAGAAGTTCCACATGGAAGTACTAGTACTGCAAAATTATGGGAAAAAATCATGGCAAAGATACATGCTAACTTAACAGTAACTGAATTTGAAGTTCCTAAAAATGTATATTTCACAAAAATTAATTTAGATGATGGAGGAAAGCAGTCTTCTGGCTCTAAAGCAGCATTTATTGAAGGTACTGCTCCTACTAAAGTAAGTTCTCAACCATCATCTGAAGATACAAAGAAACCAGATAATAATCAACAGGAAGAAGATAATAACAACAACAACAATAATTCAGGTAATAATGGTGGTGGCTCTACTCCTCCTGATAATGGTGGAAACAATAATGGCGGTTCTACTCCCCCTCCTGATAATGGTGGAAACAACAATGGTGGTTCTACTCCCCCTCCTGATAACGGTGGAAATAATAATAGTGGTGGCTCTACTCCTCCTGATAGTGGTGGAAATAACAATAGTGGTGGCTCTACTAATACACCTGATGGTGGTGGTACACCTGCAACTTAAGTTAACAAAAACTAAAATATAAATAAAAATATAAGGAGTGTTTCATAGATGATTTTTTAAATTATCTATGAAACACTCCTTTTTATAATTACATCATATAATTTATTCATAGTTGTTAAAATATCCCATACAGTTATATCACAAATTTATAGACTTAATTCCATTCTAATTACTGTATGCCAAATGTCTGAAATTTATTTAATTTACCATATTTTTTAATAAGCACTTCCCATTCTTCTCTATCGTAGAAATCACACTTATTTTTACCAAATAGCTTGGCAACTTCTATTGCAAACCTACCTGCTGAGTCTAAATCACTAAAATTGGTTGCACCTGTAGCACATCCAGCAACAGGCATCTCTGTAGTAATTGCTACTCCTACTACTGGTGCATCTGTAGCAACTGCTGGTTGTAAAATACTATTTAAATGATATAAATTGTTTCCATATGGTGTTATATCTTGAATTGATAGTGGGAATACAAACGGAGCTTTTCCAGTAACAGTCTGCATAATATCCAAAAGATTGTCACTAGTTTTTAATATGTAACCTTCCTTAACAGTTGGTGATATTGCAAAACCTCTATTATTGATTACTCTATTTCCTTTAGTCGTATCTATTGAAAGTATTGCATCACAACTATTATCAACTTCATTTTCATTCATAGTCATCATATCTATTGGTGAATCCATAAAAGGTGTAGGGTGATGCTCTCTAGTTGGTGCATCTGGGCAAATATGAGTTGATATTATAACATCCCCATCTAATATGTCTCCCTTTTGTTGCATATCCAAAAGTCTTGCAGCAACTGCAATCGCTACTAATGCTCCATCACCATCTGATACAAATCCTGTTACCTCTGGTCTTGCTCCAATCCCACCTAATCTACCTAAAATTCCAAGAGTAGGTGCATCTCCACCATTTGATTTTCCATTCTTACCAGGTATTGTAAGTTTGACTAAATCTGTTGAACCTTTACTTGAAGACAATTCTTTGACTGTTACATCTACTTCACCATAAGATTGCAAATAAGACTTTACTTCTTCTCCATTAGCGGTTGCTTTATCTAAAATGTCATAAACCTCTATTACTTGTTTTAATATCATGTCTAATCTAATTTCCTTTCTTATATATATTTTAAAATTATATATTATTTACTTATATAAAACATCTACTCCACACATTGCTAGTACTTTAATTGCTTTTATAAGTGCTACTTTGCCTTCTTCACCACCAGCTGCAACAGCAAATTCATCTGTATGAGTTGCAGTATCTTCTTTTAATTTAATATATGCTTGTATTGCAGGTATCTCATGAGTTAAATTTCCAGTATCAGTTGACCCAATACCCTGACTTAAATCTCTTTCAACATAATTCTCACCTAACACTTCAAAATTATTTCTAACTATATTCACTAATTCTGAGTCATTTTTAATTTCTTTGTATACTTCATCTAATTGAACTACCTCTACATTAGTTCCAGTAGAAATTGCTGCTCCTTTAGCACAATTTTTAAGCATATCACAAATCTCATTTAAGTACTCTATACTTAAAGCTCGTACATTAAATATAGCTGTAGATTTTTCAGGAATTATATTATGTATGCTACCTCCATTAGTTATAATCCCATGTACCCTTGCATAATCTTTAAGATGCAATCTCATGCTATTTACACTGTTAAACAATGCTATTACTCCACTTAAGGCACTTTTCCCTTCCCAAGGGTAAGCAGCTGCATGAGATGCCTTTCCAATAAAATCAAATTTTAAATTAACTTGAGCAAATGATATGTCATCAGGCATTGAAGCATCACTTGGGTGTAAGATTAATGCAGCATCTACATCTTTGAATACACCTTCTTTAATCATAGTTATTTTTCCGCCTACTCTTTCCTCTGCAGGTGTTCCAAATACTTTTACAGTTCCCTCTATATTGTGTTTTTTCATTATTTCTTTTAATATGATACCAGCACCAACAGAACTTGTACCTATAATATTATGCCCACATGCATGTCCCATCCCTGGAAGTGCATCATACTCAGCTAAAAAAGCTACTGTTTTTCCAGTCCCATTTGAATAGATAGCTTCAAAAGATGTCTCCAATCCTCCTACGCCTTTAGTTACATCGAATCCATTTTCTTCTAATAAATCACATAATGCTTTTTGTGACTTATATTCTTCAAATGCCAATTCTGGATTTGCAAATAAGTAATCAGATACCTTTTCAAATGATGTCTTTTTTTCTTCAGATAATACCTTTATTTCCTCTTTGATTTTTAATTTTAATTCATTCATGTTTACCTACCTCCTTAAAGCATTCCATTTAATCTTAAAACTGTTTGAGATATAAAAGCAGAACCAAAGTAAGTAGATGTCATAACTATAAATGATATAACTACTAACTTCCAGCTCAAAGTTTTTAATATATCCAATTGGTTCCCTACAGAAATTCCTGCAAAGGCTAACAGTGGTGTTACTGTAGACATAAAATTGATTTTACCTACATTAGTTGCTATAATATCTCCCACTGGTGATATTGGAAGTGATAAAACGAATGCAACCAAAGTAGCCCATGCAAAACCTGGTAAATTAGGTTTTTTAACAAAGTTCTTAATTATAATAGCAACTATAACTAACAAAAAACCAAATATACTTCCAATTAATAAATCCTTCGCCTGAGTCTTAAGTGCTATCATTTGTCCAAAGCAAATAATAATATATATAAACAGTACTATTTTTATCTGTTCTATAATAGTCTTAAAAGTCTTTTCCATACATACACCCTCCTTTATAAGTCATTACTTGTTTTTGTTTTTCTTCCTCTAAATCTTTCAATAATTGGTGCTACTTTACTATAATAATAATTGGCTACTGGTAAAGATAAAAATAACTCTATATATATTCCAGTAACAGCTGTAATTAAACCACTAGTTGCTGAGTATGCTAAAATCTGTTCCGACATCTGTGGAACCGTATTCATTAATGAAGCTGTTGCAGCTCCCATCATCGAACCACTACCCATTCCTGATGCCATTGCTAAAGCATATGGATGAAATCCTAAAAGTACACCTACTGGTGCTAAAAATGAGAATAATAATGTTCCAAATATACTACCACTTATGTAAGTTCCTAATGTTCCTATACCTTCTGGTGAATTTAATCCATACTTATCTCCAATAATTCCTAGTGCTGTGTCACGACATAATGAAAAAGTACCTCCTAATGCACTTCTTCCAAGACCTAGTGCAACTCCAACAGGTAATGCAATCAACATTGTACCCATATGACCAAATTCTTGTAATAAAAGTGCTGGTCCTGCTTGAAGTAATATACCAACTTTAGGACCTGCATTGATTCCAAACATTATTCCTAATGGATATAGTGTTAAAGATAATAAATATGGAGACACATTTATTTCATTATCTCCTATAAACTTTTTTAGAGCTGGTATAACTCGTCCTAATAAATGAGGTGAAACAGCCATCCCTATGAAGATAGCCCATAGTATACTAAGTAAAGTTATATTAATCCCCATAACTTTAAATGAAATAGGACCGATTAATTCCGCCAATATTGTGATTATAAAGGCAGCTATTATGGCATTTCTAATCCCTGATTTTTCTTTCATTTCTATACCTCCTTGTAATTTTTATAATTTTCTTATAATATAATTGTTAGTGATTTTATTATATAACCTATTATTGATAATGTATAATATATATTATTCATCATTTTTATATACTTTTAGTTATGAATCAAAATAAGACATTACAGATTCATGATATAAAACACAAATAATTTATTAACTTATATTATCTAGATAGTAAATTATCAACTAATTTAACAGAATCTTATGATAATTTTATGGAAACGTTCTAAATAAATAAAGGAGTACAATGTACTGATATACACTGACTCCTTTTAATCTCAATTCATATTATTTTTTAGATTAATTTGTACAAATTATAATACTTCTAATACATTTGTAATACTTAAAATTTTACTATTTTATTCTTTTAACACTATTTCGTATTATTAATCTTGGATATAGTTTTCTTGGAATATGTTCTGTTCCTTTTTTATTTATTATATTCACTAGACTGTCTACTCCATTTTTTATAACTTGTTCTCTTGGGTCATCTATTGTTGATAAATGAGACCTAAAATATGATATTAATTCAATATTATTATATCCTATTATAGAAATGTCTTCTGGTACATTTATACCATAAGTAGTTTTTAATTCTTGTATTATAGAAATTGCTGGTACATCTTGTTGTACAAATATAGCTGATGCTTTTTTTATTTTATCAATATGTTTTTCTAACAACTCAACTTGAGATTCAAAGTCCATTTTAGATTCAATAACCTCAGTCTTTAAATTTGCCTCTTCCATAGCATTCAAATATCCCTTTGTTCTATCTTCATGCATTTTTGAATTTTTATCATCTGAAGTTATTGTTATTATATCTTTATGACCATGGTCAATTAAGTGCTTCGTAGCTATATAACCACCATACACGTTATCATCCCAAAAAAAATTATCTACTTCTCCTACAAAAGATGGTTTAAAATATATAAATACATGTGGAAAATTATTATCTTTTAAAAATTCATACTCTTCTTTTTTTATTGATTGAGACACAATTACCAATCCATCTACCATTTGTCCATTAACCATTTTATATACATTACTGTCGCCACTAATGTTATTATTAGGTTGTATTATAAAGTCATATTTATTAGTCTCAATAGAATTTATAGAACTGTCCATTATATCACTAAAAAACTTTCTAGTATCTTGGTGATTAAAATTATTTGAAAAGATTACCCCGATTCTATTTGTTTCTTTTTTTGCTAGATTTCTTGCATTTACATTAAAATGGAACCCTAGTCTATTAGCCTCTTCTACTACTTTCTTTTTTGTTTTTTCAGATACATTAGGATTATTGTTTAAGCACCTAGAAACGGTTGAATAACTGATACCTAGATTCCTTGCAATATCTTTAATAGTTACCATCTTTATCCCCTACTTCACTTCATTTTATTTTGATAATATAATACTACACCATGTTGTAAATAATTGTCAACTTCAATTATGTAAACGTTTCTTTATATAAAAAATAGGTAGAATCCAAAAGATATCTACCCATTTTATAAAAAACTATTATTTTAAATTTTATTATTTCTTTAAGTGATATTTATGGTTTCGCTTTTGGTGTAAATACTACTGACATAATGTATCCAAAGAATATAGCAGCTGCTATTCCACCAGCTGTAGCAGTTGTCCCACCTAAGAAAATACCTAAAAAACCATCACTTTGAATTGACTTTATTACCCCTGTAGCAAGTGAATATCCAAATCCTATTATAGGAACTGTTGCACCTGCTGCTGCAAACTTAACTAATGGTTCGTAAAGACCTAGAAAAGTTAAAACTACACCAGATGTTACATATGTTACCATAACATATGGGGTTTGCATTTTAAAATAATCCATCATTACTTGGGCTATTAAACATATAATTCCACCTACAATAAATACTCTTACATAGTCCATTAACATATATATCACTTCCTACTCATTTACTATTACTACTGCATGTGCAACACATGGTATTGTCTGCTTTTGTAATGTACTTGTTGGTGAAAGTAATGCTCCAGTTGATACTAGCATTACTTTGTTAAATTCTTTTTTTCTTAACTTATCATATATATATCCTGCAAACACTGTAGCTGAGCATCCACATCCACTTCCACCACAGTGAACATCTTGCTCTTTAAGGTTAAACATTTCTATACCGCAGTCAGTATAACACTTTGATATGTCTACACCTTTTTCTTTCAAAAAGTCTTCAGTTATCTGCTTTCCAAGAGTACCTAAATCTCCAGTAGCAATTATATCAAAGCTATTTGGGTCATCATTAGTATCTTCAAAATAAGAATATATTGTATCTATTGCTGCTGGAGCCATAGCTGGTCCCATATTATTACCATCATCAATACCTTCATCTATTACTTTACCAACCGTAACATATTTTACCTTAGGACCATCTCCATCAGGAGCTAATAATACACTTCCTGCTCCTGTAACTGTCCATTGAGCTGTCATTGGTTTCTGATTTCCAAGTTCTAGAGGAAATCTAAACTGTCTTTCTGCTGTACAATAATGACTTGATGTACCTGATAATACTAAGTCTGCAAAACCACCATCTATAAGCATAGAACCTATACAAAGACCTTCTGCCATTGTAGAACAAGCTCCATATATACCTAAAAATGGAATTGCCAATTCCCTTGCTGCAAATGATGCTGGTACTATTTGATTTATCAAATCTCCACCTAACATGTAATTTACATCTGTTAGCTTTTTTCCTGCCTTTTGTATAGCTTTTTGAGATGCAGTCTCTACCATCTTACTTTCAGCTAATTCCCAAGTTTTTTCACCATATAAATCATCAGTCATAACTATATCAAAATAGTCCTTTAGTGGCCCTTCACCTTCTTTAGAGCCTACTATAGTTCCAGTTGATATTATTGTTGGTTTATTTTCTAATTTTACTGTTCTTTTTCCAATTCTTTTATTTTTCATATTTTCACACCTTTTTAATTTTGCATTTTAATATTTAATTTTTTAATATCAATTGAAATCTTCATAACTATTTTCTAACTAACAAGCTTCATAGTTAATTTTCAACTTTCATAGCTATTTTGCAATTAATAGAGTTTAAATTAAATAAAAACCATCTAAAACATCTTAAAAATATAATAAATAATCCCACATAAAATAGAAGAACCTATTCCATAAACTAAAACGGGCCCTGCAATTTTAAATAAGTTTGCACCTACACCTAATACATAACCTTCTCTTTTATACTCCATAGCTGGAGATACTATTGAGTTTGCAAAACCTGTTATTGGAATTATAGAACCAGCTCCAGCTCTTTTTCCGATTAAGTCATAAACTCCTAATCCAGTTAAAAATGCCCCTATAAATATTAGTGTTATTGATGTTGCAGAACTGGCACCTAATTTATCAAGACCTCCAACTTTCATGTATAAATCATTTATTGCTTGCCCTATCATACAAATAATTCCACCTACAATAAATGCAAGTGTATAGTTTTTTAAATATGTAGGTTTTGGGCTTATTTGGTCTACATATTTTTTATAATTTTTATCCATACTAAACACCTCTCTAAAGTATTATTTGTTAAATTTTAAAAAATAAACCTATTATTTATTTTGACAGTTCAAAGTTTTATCAAAAAATAAAAAAGATGCCTAATAAAGAAAATAATTTATTTTCTTTCATAAAGACACCTTATTTTTTAATATTTTTTGTTCTAACTTAGATATTTTTAATAATAGTTTAAAAATCTAATATCAAAAGCTATTACAGTTTATTTGAGTAATATTTTTATTATCTTTTGTTATTTTATATATCATAAGTATTCTCATGATATATATTCTTTTAATTTAGATAACACTTTTTTCTCTATCCTAGACACTTGAACTTGTGATATATTGAGCATTTCTCCTATTTCACTTTGAGTCATATCTTCAAAATATCTGAGAACTATTATTTGACGTTCTCTCTTATCTAATTTTCCAAGTATGTCTTTTAACAGTATATTATCTACTACTTTTTCTTCTTCACTTTCTCCTTTCATGCTTATTTTATCAATAAGACATATTGGAGAACCTTCCTCTTCATGAATAACACCTTGCAAATACTCAACGTTGAAATTAGCTTCCATAGCCATTACTAAATCTTCTTTTTCTACATCAATTGCTTTAGACAGTTCTTCTATACTCGGTTCTCTACCTAACTTTTTGGTCAACGACTCACTTTCCATCTTGGCCTTTACAGCTATTTGTTTTAATGACCTTGATACTTTTATCATACCGTCATCTCTTAAATACCTCTTTATTTCACCTAAAATCATAGGTACTGCATAAGTAGAGAATTTTACATTAAATTTTGGGTCAAATTTATATATTGATTTTATTAAGCCTATAGAACCTAACTGAAATAAATCCTCTCTATCATATCCTATATTTAAAAATCTAGACACAACGCTCCTAACTAGACCTAAATTGCTTGATATTAATATTTCTTTTGCCTCTTCATCTCCATTTTGAACTTTATCAATAAGTTCTAGAGTCTCCTCATGACTAAGAAGAGGTTTTTTTTCTTCTCTGGCAACAGTTACTTCCATAATAAAACCTCACTTTTGGACTTTATTTAGGCACATTTATTTTTTTAGTCATTTCAATTCTAGTACCATTATCTTTTACAGAACTTACCTCTACATCGTCCATAAAGCTTTTCATTACTGTGAATCCCATTCCTGATCTATCAAGTTCTGGTTTTGATGTATAAAGTGGTTCCATTGCCTTCTCCACATTTTCTATTCCATACCCTTCATCTTCAACTATAATTTTTATAGTATTTCCCTCTATCTCACATCTTAAAAAAACAAACTTGGAACTGTCTTCTTCATATCCATGTATTATAGCATTTGTAACAGCCTCAGAGACAGCAGTTTTTATATCCACTAATTCATCTACTGTTGGGTCTAATTTAGCTGCAAAGGATGCTACTATAACTCTTGCTAAACTTTCATTTTCAGATATTGCCGAAAATTTAACTTCCATAATATTATTCATCACATACTCCTCCCTACAAAGAACTTAGAGCTTCTTCATACGTATCATAAATGCCAATAATTTTATTTAACCCAGATAAATCAAAAATTTTCTTAACTCGTGAACTTATATTAATTACTGAAACTCGTCCCCCTTCATTAGAAATCTTTTTATATCTACCTATGATGACACCTATACCTGAAGAATCCATAAAATTAATATTTTCAAAATTAAATACAACATTTCTAACTTGATTTACACTTAATAAGTTATCTATTTCTTCCCTTATTTCATTGGCTACATGGTGGTCTAGTTCTGAGCACATAAATTCTATGTATAGATTCTTATGTTCTAAGGAATAATTTACCATCAAAATCCCTCCTTCAATAGTTTTGTAAAAATAGTAACTTTTAATCAATTCTATAATTGTATTTTTATTCCTTCAATGAAATTTAACTAGTTTTGTCGTATTATTTCTACCATACTTTCATTATATGTTACCTGACCACCAAAGTCTGATATACCAGAGTCTGTCAAACTGTTTGGATTTCCATGTTTCTTCCACCAACCAACATACATTTTTACTATATAATTACCTACTCCATCATCTATATTTATTTGTACATCTATTTTTGTTTTTTTTGAACTTAGAGTCACAATATCTTTAGCCTTAATACCTAATTTTTTAGCCATACTTTCATTTATATATGCTTGTGATATAGAAGTCTTGTCCATAAAGTGTTGACTAAACAAAGTATCTGCATGATGATTGGTCAATAATCTAAAATGACTACTTTCATTTTTTTCTTTTATATTTTTAGACTTATGACTTATATACATTGGTATTGGACTTATTCCCAAACTTTTTATTCGTTCTGAATAAAGCTCATATTTTCCAGATGGAGTCTCAAATTTCTTATCTTCCCAAGCAATAGGACTATGTATAGTAAAGTAGCTATTTTTAAGTTTTTCTATATCTAAATTTTTATCAAACTGTCTGAGTGGCTCAATCACTTTCTCTAGATATTCACTCTTTTTCACAAATGGATAATCTTTAATTCCCATATTTTTAGCTAACTCCATAAAGAAATAGTATTCATCCATCAATTTATGTTTTGGTTTTACTGCTCTTTCATTATAAGTTATATAGGGATTAGTCATTGAACTATAAATTATATCTTCACTTTCTAGTGTATTTGTACAAGGTATAAACAAATCGCATAACGTGGCTGTATCAGTCATAAACATATCAAAACATACTTTAAATTCAATCTTTGAAAATACTTTCTCTAGCTCTACTAAATCTGGCAATTGATTCATCAGATTGCTTTTAGTTATAACAGCCATCTTTATAGGAACATTAGTTTTTATTGATTTATTTGATAAGTTATTTAATTCACTTGATACAAGATTTGCTTTATTATCTTTATCATCAAGCTCATTTGATGTATATTTTAGAGATTCTTCTATAAATTCGCTAATATTGCTTACATAAAACTCCCTATCTTCTCCATACAATTGGCTATTATAAGGGTCAGAATTTATAATGTTTGGATAAACCTTATTTGCATAGTTTACTCCTCCACCACTAAAACCTATCTGACCTGTTATAGCTCCTAAAGCATCTATAGCTCTTATTGTATTTCCTCCATTTTTATATTTCTGAAGTCCATACCCAAGGTTTATAGTTGAATATTTGTTGGTATATAAATCAACTAGTTCTCTTATATCCTTCTCTTTAACTCCACATTCATTAATTAGAAAACTTAATTCTAATGAATGTAAATATTTTTTGTACTCCTCAAAACCGATAACGTATGAATTTATGTATTCTTCATTGTACAAGTTTTCTTCTACTATAATTTTTGCCATAGCTATAGCTAAAGCTCCATCTGTTCCAGGACTTACTTTTATATATTTATCTGCTATTTGAGCTGTCTTTGTATATATGGGGTCAATTACTACTATCTTTATCCCTTTATCTTTAGCCTTTTTAATTACTTGCATAGTATGAATTGTAGTATATGCTGGATTTTTTCCCCATACAAATATGCTTTTACTATTTAACATGTCTTCTATCGCGTGACTTTTAGCTTCTCCAAAATCATATTTTTGAGCATGCATTCCTGCACTCCAACATGGACCACCCTTATGTCTGCTAACTCCTCCATAAAAATTAAAAAATATATCTCCTATGTATTTTAATACAGACCCACTTCCATATTGGTCATAATGCATAACAGACTTTGATGTGTACTTTTCTTTATAGTCTATAAGCTTTTTTGCCATTATCTCTATAGCTTCATCAAAAGAGATTTTCTTCCATTCTCCATCAACTTTAAGCATTGGAGTCTCTATCCTATCTTTATGATTTAGCCTATCAAAATGAGCTAAGCCTTTTTTACATATAAAACCCTTTGTGTAAGGATGATTTTTATCTCCTTCAATTTTTATTATATTATTTCCTTTAATATAAACATTAAATTTACAACAATCATGGCAATCTAGTGTACAACCATGACTTAATTTTTTTATTATATCCATAAAGTATCCTTCTTTCCTTATTAAAGACTAGCATATTTCCTATAATTTATTAATTTTTATATACTCAAAACTACTTTATATAAAACATAAATACATTTTATCAAATTAGATTTAAAAATACTTCATAAATATAAAAATAACCTCTCAATTATAATATATCTTTAATATACATAAATTGAAAGGTTATAAAAATTTTACATAACTTGCCCACCAGTAATATTTATAGATTGACCTGTACAGTATTCAGCTTCCTTAGAAGCATAAAATGTAAGCATATTTGCAACATCTATGAATCTACAACCCCTTTTTAGAGGGACTTTATCTATATAAACTTGCTTGACTTCTGATTCAGGTATCCCCAATTTTACCGCATATTGAGGAATTAAACTTTCAAACATATCAGAATCAAGTAAATTTCCAAGCATCAATGAATTTACAGTTATCTTATGCTCTGCCAAATCTAGTGCTAAACTTTGAGTAAGACCTACTCCAGCAAATTTACCTGCTGAATATCCTGAATTGTGCTTACTTCCTACTCTACCTGATTTTGAATTTATCTGTATTATTCTACCTTCAATACCTTTTGATATCATGACCTTAGATACTTCTCTTGCAAATAGAAAATACCCATTTAAATTTACATCTACAATAAATTTAAAATCTCTATACCCAAAGTCAGTTATTTTTTTACTTACAGCTACCCCCGCATTGTATACCAACAAATCAATCCTATCAAAATCACTTTCAATCTTTTTAACAGTACTTATAACTTGTTCTTCATCAGTAGCATTGCAACCATATCCTATAGATTTGCAATCAAATTCTGTCTCTATTTCTTCAGCTACTTTTTTTGCATTGTCTTCATTTAAATCTGCAATAGCAACTTCATAACCTACTTTAGCTAGATGTTTAGATAAAAATTCACCTAAACTTCTTCCTCCTCCAACTACTAAAGCTACTTTTCTCATTTTCATTTCCCCTTTTATATCACATTAAAAGTTAACTTGATTAGTTAAATTGACTTTTATCTATAATTTACTTATAATATGATTAGATTAGTTTTAAGTTTTATTTTCTAATTATTTTTAGTATAGTACCTACGCCAATAGGTGCTATTTCTTTTTTTTCAAGATATAAGGTCCCTCCAATTGCACCATCTTTTTCTCCTGTAAACTTAAATGTTATATGACCTAATTCTGAAAGATTTTGATTTACTAACTCACCAACAGAAGTAATTTTATAATCAATATTATTTATTGATAACACATCATCCGTAAGTATTTCTTTTACTAAATTATTTTCAGAATGTATATAACAGTAATTTTCTAATTCTTGAGGAGCATTATCCTTGAAAGTTACAAACATATTATGTTCTAAAAATTCATTTGCATTGTCTCCTATTTTGTTTATTTGGGTACTGTATATTAATTCCATATCAACTGAACCTCTCTCTAATTATTTATAAAGTATTCTTTTATTTATATAATCCAAAGCTTGCTAACCATGCTAACAGAACAGTTGGTGCACCTGTTAAAAATCTAGAATATAAAACTGATGGAACTCCTACTTGAACTGTATCAGGTTCAGCCTCTGCAAGACCAAGACCTACTGGTATAAAGTCACATGCTGCTTGTGAATTTATTGCAAATAATGCTGGTAATGCTAGACTTGGTGGAATATTTCCTTTTCCTATTTCTGTCCCAACCAATACCCCTACTATCTGAGCTATAACAGCTCCTGGTCCAAGAAATGGAGATAGCAATGGAAATGAACATATTATTGATAAAACAACCAACCCTCCAACATTTCCTATTAATGGAGTAAGCAGGTTAGCTACCCAATTTCCTACACCTGATTGATTTATTATACCTATTAATACTGCAACAAAAGCCATAAAAGGCAATATTGTATGTATTAATGTATCTATAGTATCTCTACCAGCTTGAAAAAGAGTACTTGTCACATTACCTAGTGCTATACCTATTTTGGCAACAATTCCTTGACTCTGTTCACTTATCTTTTTTTTAGTATCATAAGCCATATTTTTTCCCTCCTACATCCACAATTATAATTGCTCTACATTATTTGGTTTTACACCTGAAACATATATATCTTCTTTTATAAACATTGCTAATGGTCCACTTTTACCTGTCTTCATTATATTTATAGTTGGTATTTTCTTTTGAGGATATATACCACATCTTAATGTACCACCACAATTTATTATTACACATGCAATTTCATCATCTTTAACTCCTCGTGAAAACCCATCTATTAATTCACATCCTGTAAGTTCAGCTATTTTTACTGCTGTTTCTGGTCTTACTCCTCCAGTTACATATACTACCTTATTTTTCTTTTCTGTTGGCTCTATTATTAATGGACCACCCCATCCACCAGAACCTTTTACTATTTTAACTTTATTAAATGACATACAAACTCTCCTCCTATAGATACTATTTTTTAAGTTATTCTCTTTATTCTAATTCCATCTATTTCTTTTTTGATTCTCTTACTTTAAGTACTTTAATACTATTATTTATTTTCTTGCATCTCAGGCTAACTTTCTGCTTTCTTATATGTAACGTCCTTATCTTAATTTGTTCAGGTATAACTCAAAACAATTTACTTATTATCTAAGATAATTTACTCCCACTTAGAATAAATTTATTTATATCTTAAAGTAATTATCCAATATTTATATCTGAGTTTAATGCTATTCCTTGTTGCTTCTCTACAAATTTTGTTGTATAGTCAGTAACCACACCTTTAATGAAGTTTGCAATTATACCAACTAATAAATATCTAACCGCCAAATCTGCTGTTGAAAATCCTAAAGTTGTTATACCATTTGCAATTCCTAGATATATAAATAGCTCTCCTGGGTTAATGTGTGGAAATAATCCATTCATTGTATGGCATGAAAAACTTGCTGCTGCAAAATAACTAGGTTTAAACTTCTCTGGTAAAAATCTTCCAAGTGATAATGTCATTGGATTCGCAAATACAAATGTACCAAGTACTGGTAATATTAAATATCTAGTAAATATATTTGCAGAACATTTTTTTGCTAATTTCTCGACTCTATCTGTACCTATAAAGTTGATAATTGCATTCATTGTAACCAATAAAGCTACTAAAAGTGGAACTATATCTGTTACAAATCCTACAAATTGTTGACCACCTGCCCTAAATAAATTCATAAAACTGTCTGCACCACTTGCTAATACTTGAAAAAATTGCGTCATATTAACTCCTCCTTATAAATATATATTTTTAAACTACTTCCACATTACATTCTTCATCAGCGCTAATGCTATTTGCACTCTCACATTTATTTTTTTCAAATGTTATGTACTGTTTAACTGCATCTAGTATTGCTTTTTTAAGTAGTTTATTATAACCAACTAAATCTGATTTTTTTATGTCCCCTAAGTTTTTTCCTATTAATCCCTCAAATAATTTTACCCTTGCTAATACTGTAACACCTTGCATTTTCCTAGTTTCAAGAATAACTCCATCTTCATCTATGAGTATTAGAACAATTGTACCTGATGATATTCTTCCTTTTTTTCTACCTATTGCAACTCTACCATTTCTTTTTAGTTCAATATAATTTTTATTAAAATCTTTAAGTTGTAAGTACCCAAGGAAAATATTTAATAAATAAACTATAATAAGTGATACTATAATAAAAATTACTGGGTCCATATTATTACCTCCTCTTGGTAATTATTTTATAAAATTCATCAAATGATTTTACTTTAGCAAGTGCTTCTACCATTTTTTTATCTCTCCCTACTTCAAGTACTTCTTCATAACTTTTTATTATCAAGTCTGTACTTTCTACATTCTTATCTGGAATTATCATCAATATTATTATTCTAATTTCTTTTGTATCCCAAATTACTGGATTTTCTAATATACCAAATGCCAGATAAAGATTTTCTCCTTTAGAACTAACTGAATGAGGTAATGCTATGTAATTATCTAGTGCGGTAGAAGACTTTTTTTCTCTTTTTAATACATTTTCCTTAAACTCCAAATCAATAATTCCTTTATGTACTAGCTTTACTAACATTTCTTCTAAATTTTCCATAAATGTATCCTTATTCAGTATAAAAAACTTATCTTCCTCAACCAACTTACCTATAAAGGGAATATTCTTTTCAATATGCTTTATAGATTTAAGATTTATACTATTTTTTAAGAGTATTGCATTCTCTATTTCTTTTTTTATACTTTCTTCATTAAATAAGGCATTTACTCTAAAAATTGGAACATCTAAATCCATCTTAAAATCTACTGTTGTAAATACTAAGTCATAATACTTTAATAACTCCAAATTGGCCTTAGCTTCTATGTCAGAAAAAGTATTTACTTCAACACTTTCTCCAAGAATCTTTCCTATTTTTATCCTAATGAGTTGTGCAGTCCCAAGACCAGTTCCACAAACAACTGCTACTCTATTTACATTTAGAATTTTTCTTGAACTTTTTTCAAAATAGCTTCCAAAATGTAATGCTATATATCCTATTTCGTGTTCACATATCTTTAAGTCAAACTTTTCTTCAATTATCATTGCAGCTATTTTTGCAACACTATATGGAAATGTATATCTCTCCTTTATTTCTTGCAATAATGGATTTTTTACTCTTATGTTAAATCTCATTCTATTAAGTGCAAAATACAAATGATATTCTAGATTTTCTATAAGCTTCTTATCTTCTTTAAAATCAATTCCAGATGTTTCCAATAAAAAACTGGTTACTTCATCTACAACCTCTTTTACACTATCATTTATCTTTATACTGCTAAGTGCTAACTTTGTACTAGGAGCTTTTCTACCTATTAATGGCATTGTCAAAAATATAGTTTCTTTTTCATTTAAAACTATATTAAATATCTTTTCTAATGAAGATTTAAGTTTTAATCCTAAAAGATATTCATCTGAACATCTTATGACTTCAAATCTCTTATCTATCTTTTCAAATTTATATCCATTTATATTTCTTAAGACAGATATTATTATATATCTTTCAACATCCATTAAGACTTGCTCCGTTATATAGAGTTCTTCTTGATTAAACAACTTTTTTAATTCGTCTCTAAGGCATTCAATATCACTCTTTTTAATAACTCTTATGTGATTAACGTTTTCCAGTATATCAATATAATTTTCATATAATCTATCAAGGACTAGCAACCTTATATCCATTTCTTCACCAACTAAAATCATACCTATATTTGGCTTTCTTTTTAGCTCCAAATCGTAATCAGCTAAAATCTTATCTGCCTTTTTTAAATCTTTTATTAATGTTGTTCTCCCTATACATATCTCTTCAGCCAAATCATCTATAGTAATTGGATTGTTAGTCATAGTTAAAATATCAAGAACATAATTTATTCTTTCGTCAGGTAAATTTAAATTTATAAAGTTTGATGCCTTTCCTCTATTGAAGTTTACAATCTCAATTAATTTACTTTCGTCTTCAATTCTTATACTATATGTACCTTTTTCATTCTTAACTATTTTAGCAATACCATCTTTTAATTCTCGATTAATCTGGTTTATATAATTTCTGATAGTCCTAGTACTAACACCTAGAACGCTTGAAAATTGTTCTAGAGTATTTGTGTCTTCTTTCAACACCATTTCTAAAATCAAAAAAACCCTAGGGTCCATATAAGTCATTGACATCTTTTTCTCCCCTTTGTTATCTTACATTTTTTATTATAATCCAAACCGTATAGATAATTAATATTCTCTTTTTCAAATCAGATTTGAAAAAGAGGAACTAATATACATTTTTTCACACCAATATGGAAAAGTGTATATTAATATGTTAAATTCTATTCTCAAATGAAAATCATATATTAATTTTTATTTTGTTATACATTTTAATTTATTTCTTATACCTACTACGCCAAGTTATAAATTAATTTTAAAATACTCCTCATAATATTATTATATAAAACAATAAAAGCCTTATGTTGTTAACTATTACAGATTCTATACTATCTGTTTTGAAAACACATTAGGCTTTTTAAATATTCAATATATTATTTTATATATTCTCTAATTATATTTTTATGCTATAAATTATTTTTTCTTTTTATTTGCTTTTTCTATATTAATCTTATTACCTTTTATCTTAATATCTTTCATCTTTTCAATTACTGTTTTAGCATCTTTTTTAGGTATTTCAACAAAAGTATACTTATCATATATATCTATAGTTCCTACTACTTTACCTGGGATTCCAACTTCTCCAGCTATAGCACCAACTATATCTTTGGCTTGTACTCTTTGATTTCTACCAATATTGATAAATAATCTAATCATACCATCTTTAGCTCCAGTACCACCTTTTCTATCTCCTCGTTCTCCACGCTCTCTTCTAGGTTTTTCTTCTATTATTTCTTCTTTCATTTCTTCACCTAGAGATAACTTCACAAGTGCAGCAGCTATATCAACCATTGCATAGTCTTCATCATTACAGAAGCTTTCTAACCATTGTAATTGTTTAGTTAAATGTCCTTCTTCAATAGTTTGTTTAACTTGTGCAAAGAAAGTACCTACTTTTTTCTCTTCAACATCAGTTATTGTTGGTATGTTATGTTTTATCAATTTAGATTTAGTATATCTTTCTATATCTTTCATCTTTCTCATTTCTTTTCCAAATACAAAAGTAAATGACATACCTTCTCTACCAGCACGACCAGTTCTACCAATTCTATGAACATAATACTCTTCATCTTGTGGTAAATCGTAATTGAATACACATTCAACATCATCAACATCTATACCTCTAGCTGCAACATCAGTAGCAACAAGTATATCTATTGTACCATTTCTAAACTTATCCATTACTATATCTCTTTGAGTCTGCTTTAAATCACCATGTAAAGCATCTGCAAAGTATCCTCTTGCTTGTAAATCTCCTACTAATTCATCTGCTTTTCTTTTAGTGTTACAGAAAACAACAGATAACTTAGGGTCATATACATCAACTAATCTACATAATACTTCTAATTTATTTGATGACCTAGTTTCTATATAGTATTGCTTTGTATTTGAAACTGTAAGTTCTTTTCTAACAACTTTTATGTGTTCTGGGTCTTTTTGATATCTCTTAGTTAATTCCAAAATTCCTCTTGGCATAGTAGCTGAGAAGAAAGTTGTTTGTCTTTCCTCAGGAATCTTACTTAAAATCATTTCTATATCTTCTCTAAATCCCATATCTAGCATTTCGTCTGCTTCATCTAATATAATCATTTTTACATTGTCCATTTTTAATGTCTTACGATTGATATGGTCTATTGTACGTCCTGGTGTACCTATTACAACTTGTACTCCACCTTTAAGAGATTTTATTTGTCTATCTATTGGTTGACCACCATATATAGGCAATGTCTTTATTCCGTGCGAATATTTAGCTAATTTTCTTATTTCTGTTGATACTTGTATTGCAAGTTCTCTTGTTGGACAAAGTACCACAGCTTGTAGGCTTCTGTTATTTGGGTCTATTGTTTCTAGTATAGGTATACTAAAAGCAGCTGTTTTTCCCGTACCAGTTTGAGCTTGTCCTATAACGTCTTTACCTGACAAAATCGCAGGTATAGACTGTGCTTGTATAGGAGATGGTTCTTCAAACCCCATTTCAGCTATAGCTTTTTTTATTCCTTCACTTATTGGTAAATCTTCAAACTTTGTTATATTCATATATTATTCCTCTCCGTTATCAATTAATCTTAACCTATCCATTATATACTTTTTTAGGATATTCTGCAATTAATATTTTTAACAGTATAGTTAAATAATATACATGAAATACAAAATTGATATGTATAGAAAATATGTAAATAACATCAATATACCTTGTATTCTGCTAAGTCTGTTTGATTTAAGAGTTGGAACTATTACTATTAATAATAATAATATCATAAATGGTATATCCAATTGTCTATTTTGAGATAGTATTGGTATGTTATTTGGTATTGCTGATACAGCTATTACTGACACTATATTCAATATGTTTGCACCTAAAATATTTCCTACTGATATTTCATGATGATTTTTTCTTATAGCAGTAATTGATGAAACTATCTCTGGCAAAGAAGTTCCAAGTGCTATTATAGTTAAACTTACTATACCTTGAGGTATATTTAAAAAACTAGCTATTCTTATCCCACTCTCTATAAGAATCTGTGAACCAATTATCATCATTATCAAACCTGTAGCAAAAAGTGCTAGTATTTTTAAAATTTCTACTACAGAAAAACCTTTAAAACTCTTACTCTTTTTAGTAGGTATGTCTTTAATAGTACTATTTTTAATATTTCTATTTTTAGTAGATTTTCCAACTACACTTCTATAATTATTAACCATATAAAAGATTAATATTATTATAAGTAATAATGAATCTCCTCTTGTTATAACTCCATCTAAACCCAATAAAATTAAAACTATAACAGATACTATTAATAGTAAAGACTTAGAAAAAAACATTTTTTTATCTACATTATATGGACTTATAAAAACAACTAATCCTAATGCTAACCCTGTATTACATATTATAGAACCAACTGCATTTCCTAAACTCATAGTAGTGTGGCCATCAATAGAAGCAAGTAAAGACACTGTAAATTCAGGTAATGTTGTCGCAAAACTGACGATAGTTGCTCCAAGTATGATTTCTGATATGTTTGTTTTTCTACCTATCTCTACAGTACAATTTATAAAGATATCTGCGCCTTTAGTAATTAATAGGAAACCTACTAAAAATAATATCACTGTGATAAACAATATATCACCTCCCCCTATTAAATAAATATTCAAATTGTGAAGATGTATGCTTTTCTTTTTTTCATAATAAAATTTATTTATTTCAAATTTGCGATTTGAAAAATATATTATTGTTAATTAATCATTTATATGTTTCATTTTATTTATATATGGGTATAATTTCATCACATTAATAACATATAATTTGTTTTATACTTTAAAACGACAATTTTTGTTTTTTTGTGTATACAGGATACGGATAATATGTTATTATTATATTAGAAAATATATTTTTTAAAAAATATATAAAATAAATTAAGTATATAAAAATTAATTTTAATAGTATTATTTATCATTTAAATCTAAGGAGGAAATACTTAATGAATGCATGGCAAGGATTTAAAACAGGAAGATGGACTAAAGAAGTAAATGTTAGAGAGTTTATACAATTAAACTATTCTCCATATGAAGGAAATGACTCTTTCTTGGCTGGTGCTACTGAAAACACTAAAAACCTATGGGATAAAGCAATGGTCTTATTTAAAAAAGAAAGAGAAAATGGTGGTACTTTAGATGTTGATACAAAAACTGTTTCTGGAATAGCTGCATATGCTCCAGGATATTTAGATAAAGGATTAGAAACAATAGTTGGGTTACAAACGGATGCCCCTTTAAAAAGAGCTGTTATGCCATATGGTGGTGTAAAAATGGTTGAGAATTCATGCGATGCTTTTGGATATGAATTAGACTCAGAAATAAAAGATATATTCACTAAATACAGAAAAACACACAACCAAGGAGTTTTTGATGTTTACACTCCAGAAATGAGAGCTGCTAGAAAATCTGGTATAATAACAGGTCTTCCAGATGCTTATGGTAGAGGTAGAATAATTGGTGACTATAGAAGAGTTGCTCTATACGGTGTTGATGCCTTGATAGAAGATAAAAATAAGCAAAAGGAATCATTAGAAGTTTCTTGCATGGATGAAGAAGTTATCAGATTAAGAGAAGAAATAACTGAGCAAATATCAGCTTTAAATGAACTTAAAAAGATGGCTCAGTCTTATGGATTTGACATATCAAAACCAGCAACTAACTCAAAAGAAGCTGTACAGTGGTTATACTTTGGTTATTTAGGTGCTGTTAAAGACCAAAATGGTGCTGCAATGTCTTTAGGTAGAACATCTACTTTCTTAGATATATACTTTGAAAGAGATTTAAAAGCTGGAATAGTAACAGAAGAAGAATTACAAGAATATATGGACCATTTTGTTATGAAATTAAGAATGGTTAAATTCCTAAGAACTCCTGATTACAATAATCTATTCTCTGGAGACCCAACTTGGGTAACTGAGTGTATAGGTGGTATGGGAATAGATGGTAGGACATTAGTTACTAAAAACTCATTTAGAATGTTAAATACACTATATACATTAGGACCTTCTCCAGAACCAAACTTAACAGTTCTATGGTCAACTAAGTTGCCTCAAGGATTCAAAGATTTCTGCTCTAAAGTATCTATAGATACAAGTTCAGTGCAGTATGAAAATGATGATTTAATGAGAGCATACTGGGGAGATGATTACGGTATAGCTTGTTGTGTATCTGCAATGAAAATTGGTAAACAAATGCAGTTCTTTGGAGCTAGAGTTAACTTAGCAAAAACTTTATTATATGCTATAAATGGTGGTATAGATGAGAAATCTGGTGTTCAAGTTGGACCAAGATTTGAGCCTATAACTTCTGAGTACTTAAATTATGATGAAGTTATAAGTAAATTTGAACCATTTACTGATTGGTTAGCAAATTTATATGTAAATACTTTAAATGTAATACACTACATGCATGATAAGTATTCTTATGAAGCATTAGAGATGGCATTACATGATAGAGATATATTTAGAACTATGGCTTGTGGTATGGCTGGATTATCAGTTTGTGCAGACTCATTATCTGCTATAAAACATGCTAAAGTTAAAACTATTAGAAATGAGCAAGGAATAGCTGTTGATTTCGAAATAGAAGGAGATTATCCAAAATACGGAAACAATGATGACAGAGTTGATAGTATAGCTGTAGAGTTAGTTGAAAGCTTCATGAATAAAATAAGAAAAAATAAAACTTATAGAAATTCTTATCCTACTCAATCTATACTTACAATAACTTCAAATGTTGTTTATGGTAAGAAAACTGGTAATACGCCAGACGGTAGAAGAGCTGGTGCTCCATTTGCTCCTGGTGCTAACCCAATGCATGGTAGAGATACTAATGGTGCCTTAGCTTCATTATCTTCAGTTGCTAAATTACCATATGAGCATGCTCAAGATGGTATATCTAATACTTTCTCTATAGTACCAGCTGCTTTAGGAAAAGATATGAATGAAAGAATAAACAATCTTTCTGCAATGATGGATGGATACTTCTCTCAAAATGCTCATCACTTAAATGTAAATGTATTTGATAGAGCTACTTTAGAAGATGCTATGGAACATCCAGAAGAATATCCACAATTAACTATAAGAGTATCTGGATATGCTGTTAATTTCATAAAATTAACAAAAGAACAACAATTAGATGTTATAAACAGAACATTCCACGGTAAAATGGCTTAGTCTTTAAATTTTTATACTTTAGCTAAGATTACTACTGTGTAGAAAATAAAAATAAAAGGCTGTCTTATATTTGAATTATTTCTGGTATAGGATGGCCTTTTTTAGACAAATATTATAACTGTTAATAAAGCCATTAAAATATATTGTGAGGTGAACTCTATGATTAAGGGAAAAATACACTCTATAGAAACGTTTGGTACTGTAGATGGACCAGGAATAAGATATATATTATTTTTTCAGGGATGTCCACTTAGATGCAAATACTGCCATAACAGAGATACATGGGACACTAAGTCAGGGAAAGAGTATACAGTTGATGAAATAATAACTGATGCTCTTAAGTATACTTCTTTCATGAAATTTTCTGGTGGTGGAATAACTGCTTCTGGTGGAGAATCTACTCTTCAGCCAGAATTTTTAAGTGAATTATTTAAAAAAGCAAAAGAAAATGATATACACACTTGCTTGGATACATCTGGATTTGTAGATATAAAAACTATAGACCCAATTCTAGATAATACTGATTTAGTTTTACTTGATTTAAAACATATGGTTGAAGAAAAATCCATTGATTTGACTGGGGTTGGTATGGATAAAGCTTTAAAACTTGCTAGACACTTAGACTCAAGAAATATTCCTGTATGGATAAGACATGTTTTAGTTCCTGGTATTACTGATGATAAAGATAATCTAGAAAAACTAGGTCAATTTGTTGCTACATTAAAAAATGTGGAAAGATTTGAATTACTACCATACCATTCTATGGGAATACACAAATGGGAGAATCTAGGTATTGATTATGAACTAAAAGATGTCCCTGATGCTACTAAAGAAGATATTAAAAAAGCTAGTGAAATAATATCTAAATTTGGAGTGAAAGTATATAATAGTTAATATATATTGACATCTATAGATAACACAATAAAATAGGGTAAAGTATAAGCTTTTTTAAAATTTATACTTTACCCTATTTTAATATACTGTCACATTATTTTATATATATCATATTTTGTGTATTACTTTGATAATTGAAGTTTATAAAACTCAGATGCACTTACAGGTCTTCCAAATAAAAATCCTTGAATAATATCTACACCTAGACTCTTTACTATATCATATTCTTCATAAGACTCTATACCTTCAACACAAACTTTTAAGTTGATAATATGAGCCAATTTAATAATATATTCAAGGAAAGTATGTTCATAACTATTATATGTAATATTCTTAACAAAACTTCTTTCAATTTTTATTATATTAACAGACAGTTCTTTAAGGTAATTTAAAGATGAATATCCTGTACCAAAATCATCTATTGCAATATGTACTCCTATACCCTTTAAGCTAATAAACTTATCATTCAGTAAATTTATATCTGGTATCCAACAATTCTCTGTTAACTCTAAAATTAAGAATTCAGGTCTTAATTGATATTCTATTAGGCATTCAACTATAAAATCTCTAAAAAAATCTTCTTTTAATTGAATGTACGATACATTTACAGATATTTTAAAATCTGGATTTATTTTATGCCATTCTTTACACTGCTTTACAGCCTCTTTTATAATCCACTTCCCCACTGGTATAATCAGATTGCTTTGCTCTAAGATTGGTATAAATTCAATAGGAGATACTTCTCCATAAGCGCTTGAATGCCATCTTAAAAGTGCTTCTGCTCCTATTACTTCTCTTGTGGCAGCATCTATTTGTGGTTGAAAAAATAATTCAAGGTCATTAAAGTCATTTTCAATACTTTCTCTTAGCTTATGTTGCATTGAAATTACCTTTAGCTTATTTTCATATAGCTCTGGCGAAAAAAACTTAATCCTATTTTTCCCATTTATTTTTGCTATATCTAATGCGATATCAGCATGTTTGAATAAATCCAAATAAGTATCCCCATCCTTTGGATACATAGCAACCCCCGCAGTTACTGTGCAATAGTACTTATTTGATTCAATCTCATGTTGAGTATTGGTATACATCTGTATCTTTTCATATATCTTATTTATAGTTTCTTTAGTACACAAAGGATAAAAAAATGCAAATTCATCTCCATCTAATCTATACAATCGAACATCTTTTGGTAAATATTCTAACACTTCAGTAGCAATTGCACGCAGTACCTTGTCACCATAAGAGTGTCCATATTTTTCATTTATATTTTTGAAATTATCTATATCCATAATAAATATGGCTCCACTTTCATAGGTTTTATCTTTTATGATATAATTCATCCAGTACTCAAATTGTTCTCTATTCCATGTTCCTGTAATAGAATCAAACTTATTTTTTTCACCAATATTCTTTATTCTTCCAACCATAACTATAGTTTTTTGCTCTTCTGATATTTGGGCCTTCCCTCTACAAGAAATCCATACTACTTCTCCATATCTATTAATCAGTCTATACTCTAGATTATGTTCATCTTTTTCTCCATCTATCAACGCTTGTATATCATCTTTCCACACTTGAACGTCATCAGGATAAATAATTTTACTCCAACAATTTACTACATCAGAATCTACATCTCTACTTAAGTCAAATTCATTAAAAATTGCTGAAGAAATTTTAAATTTATTCCTATTTATGTCCCAAAAAAATATATAATCTTCTGTACTTTGAGACAAAAGTTCAAAGAAAATTTCTATATGATTTAAATTTAAAGAGCTCGATTCTTCTCTCATTTTTTCCCCCTACAATATAAGTAATATAGTAATATTATAACCCTACTTATAATAAAAATAATTTTAAAGTAGGGTTATATTTTACAGTTGGTGTAATTTATCAATAAAATATTATTATCTAAATTATTCTATTTTACTATTTTTTTATCCTCATTATTTCTACAGTAAATACTTTCATAAGCTCTTATAATAGTATGACATATATTATGTATTTCTAAATAATTCTAGTAAACATATTATTTAAATCGAATTTATATGTTCTAAGATACTTACTCTTAATTATTATTTATTCCTATTGATTTAATAAAATATATTTAAGTATATATTTATACAAGATATTCAACATATCAATGTTTTTTAATCAAAAATTATTTTTCATTATAATTACCATTATTTTTTACTTCCAATAGTTTCCATTTATTATAAAAGGGTTTTTTTTTATGCTGGGAAAAATCTAAAAATTTTACACTTAAAAACCAATCTAAAAAATTTTTCATTTCTAATAAACAAATATACATCAAAAAAATAAAATCAAACCTAAAAACAGTAAAATATTTATAAATTTGATTGTTAATGAAGAACATTTTCTTTTAAAAATTCTGTATAAAATGTAAAAAAAGTGCCAATTTTTCGAATAGTAACTTTTTTATAATTAAGGGTTACTTTCATTTTATTTTAACATTCTTTTTTCTTCATTTCAACTTTTTGCTATTTATTTCCAAAATATTATAAATCATTTATTTATACTTATCGACTTTATAATTTTTATTTTATATGCTCAAACTAACAGATTTACCTTACCTTTTTTTCATTTATAAATATAAAATAATAAAAAACAAGACTAAAAATAAATAAATTTTTATTTTCAGCCTTATGTTATTTTTTTTAATTATATAAATTTATATAGTAATTTAATTAATCAAATGTTTTAAACTCTAGAAACTTTATAAACAACATCTCTAGCTTTTGGTAGATTTCCATCTGGTACCCCTATAGCAATGCCAAAAGGTACAGAATACCCTTCAGGTATATTCAATAATTCCCTATATTTTTTATTTGTATCAAACATCATCTTTATTGAATCTGATTCTTTTACATCATTATCATCTAGTACACTCACGAGACCTACTATATCCCCTTGTTCAACAGGTGTAAATAATCCTCTAACCATTCCTATTATACAACTACCTAGCCCTAACGCTTGTGCAGCTGTAGTTACATTTCCTGTAAGTATTCCTACATCATATGGAGCCCATGAATTTTCTTCATCATAAGAAATAAATAAAACAGTTGGTGCACCATAAAATAGTTTAAAATTCTTATTTATCTCAACATTACTAACTTCATGAATTCTAGATAAGGTATCATCACTAATCTCTTTTAAAAGTTTTTGGTCTTGAACAACACTTATATGCCAAGGTTGTTTATTGCATCCTGAAGGTGCTGCAAATGCACAATGTAACAATGTGTCTAGTTGTTCATTTGTAATTTGCTCTTTTGTAAATTTTCGTATACTTCTACGACTTTGTATTAAGTTTATTGTTTGGTTATCTTGTAAATTATTCATATATCTATTCCCCTTTTATGTATTTCTTAGTATGAATACTAAATCTTCAGAAAATTAACCTTATAATTAAATTTCTTTATACTCTTATTATAATTATTTTTAGTTTACATGTGAAGGATTTAAAATAGTAAATATTCAGTAATCATCCTATATTAATAAAATATTTAAAATAAAATCTGGTATTAACTAACCATGGAGAATATTATTCTATAGTTAATTAATACCAGTAATATATGCTATATTAATTTAAAGGAGCCCAGCCAGATTTAGTATGGATTTCTTCCTTTAAATCTTCCCATGTTTTATTTGCTACAGAAATACCACCTTTACCTTTATACCATTTAGCTTCATCATAATCATAAATTAAAGAAGCATACCAATTACCTTTAGTTGAAGTATTTGCAAATACAACTACACTAGCTTCATTTGTATTAGGCTTATTTGCATATGGTTGTATATACAGTGGCTCTTTTCCTAAATCATACTTTTTCTTAAATTCATCTGGAATTGTAGGCCAGCCATTCTTATACTTATTATCCAACAAATAGTTTCTAAAGTCATCATTATTTTTTGAATTTCCTGGTATTATAGAAGAGTCTTCTGCAAATGATGCAATTAAATCTCTCATACTTTGATATACATCCCTAGCCATTTCAACACCATCTGGATGTTCTGTACAAGTAACATAAACTTTTGCAATACTTTCATCACCAGTTATTCCATCATAACCATCATCAAATTCTGCTGAATATGTTCCACCTGATTTACACTTTGGCTCTGTTTCAAAGTATTTTCCATCTTTATTTTTTAATACATCTTTTATAATTTCATTCTTGTCTTTACTTGGTTCCTCAGCCATTGCAATAACAATTTGAGTCTTTATATTCTCTCTATTTGAAAGACATGTAACCGCCTTACTTTTTTCTATATTTCTAAATAGTGCTGGAACTGCGACTATAACTAAAATTCCTATTATAGATATAACTACCAATAATTCAATTAGTGTAAAACCCTTTTTATTCATAATAATCATTCCCATTAAATAAAATTATAGTATTTACTTTAAAATACTACATATTAACAAATTGTCTACATAAAGTTCTTCCAACAAAAACTCCTAAAATACTTAATGTTAAATTTAAGAATATATTTAACCCAAATAACATATAATTGCCACTATCAAAAAACTTTACATTCTCAAAACTAAAAGTAGAAAATGTAGTAAGTCCTCCCATTAGACCAGTTACTAAAAACAATTTTAAATTATCAGAAATATAATCTGTTCTTGTACTCATTTCCATGATAAAACCAATTAAAACTCCACCCATAACATTGACAATTAGAGTCCCAAATGGAAACTTAGCTCCTGCAAATCTTAAAGATATTAAATATCTTAATATAGCACCAGAAAATCCACCAATACCAACACACAATATTTGCATCACATATAACACCTCCCCCAAGAAGGTAAATCACTTGTACATTAAAACTCTATATCTTCAACCTCTATTTTATCAAGTGCATCCTGTACTAATCTATCAATATCAAGTGCTGTTTCAGATTTTTCTATTTTCTCTAACCTAGGTTTAGTAACAGGCTTTCTAGGAGAAAATACACTACAACAATCTTCTTCAGGAATTATAGATGTTTCAAAAGTTCCTATTTTTTTGGCTATATCGACTATATCTGATTTATCCATCGCTATAAGTGGTCTAAAGACTGGTAAATCTACAACAGCATTAGTACAAGTAAGACCTTGTATAGTTTGAGATGCAACCTGACCAATACTTTCACCTGTAATTAAAGCATCACAATGTCTTTTTTCAGAAAGTCTCTGTGCTATTCTCATCATAAATCTTCTTGAAAGAATAGTAGCTTCTTCTTCATTACAATTCTCGCCAATTGCTTTTTGTATTTCTAATATGTTAACTTTATGAAGTCTTACTCTACCACAATACTTTGCCAATATTTTAGCTAAGTCTTTAACTTTTTCTTGTGACCTTTCGCTTGTAAATGGATAACTATGGAAGTGTACTGCTTCTACTTCCATTCCTCTTTTTGCGACCATCCATGTTGCTACTGGACTATCTATACCTCCTGATAAAAGAGACATAGCTCTACCATTTGTTCCAAGTGGTAACCCTCCATATCCAGGTATAGTATCACTATAGACCATAGTATGGAATTCTCTGTATTCACATTTTATTTTAACTTCTGGATTTCTTACATCAACATTAATCTTATCTCCTACCTTTGATAATAAGTATCCACCTATATCCATACTCATTTCTTGAGAAGTCAATCTAAAAGATTTATCTCCTCTTCTTGACTCTACTTTGAATGTTTTATACCCAGCTTCTATTTTTTCCTCTAACATTGTTAAAGCTATTTCTTTTAATGTATCATAATCTTTTTTAGCTCTTACTCCAGGGCATACACCCACTATTCCAAATACTTTTCTAACTTCTTCAATTACTTCTTCATAATCATAATCTTCTAAATCAACATATATTCTTCCATATTCTTTATATACATTAAATTTGCCAATTGGCTTTAACATATTTCTTATATTTCTTATAAGTCTATTTTCAAATATATATCTATTTTTTCCTTTTACTCCAATTTCTCCATACTTTACTATTAATATATTATACACCATTTCACCTCTTAAACTAATTTATTCTCATTATTTATACTGTATTCTTTACTTTCTTTTCATTATTGACCTTAAGTCACAAATTGATTCTTTCAATACTTCTACAGCTTCTGATATTTCTTCTTCTGTATTCATATCAGATAAACTAAATCTTATTGTCCCATTTATTTCTTCATTTGTAAGACCTATGGCATTTAATACATGTCTCCCTTTCTTCTTAGAAGAACATGCAGAGCCAGTTGATACATAAATACCTTTTTGCTCTAAGTAATGAAGTAACACTTCTCCTTTTGTACCTCTAAATGATATATTCAATATATGACATACACCATCTTCTGGAGAATTAATTTTTATGTCTTCTATATTACCAACTATTTTATTTTTAAATACATCTTTTAAATTATTTACTTTTGAAATAACTGCATCTAAATCTTTATTCAGTATTCTGACCGCTTCTCCAAGCCCATATATACCAGGTACATTTTCTGTTCCAGACCTAATTCCAATTTCCTGTCCTCCACCTGTTAACATAGGTTTAAGACGATTATTTTCCTTTATATACATAAATCCAATTCCTTTTGGACCATGAAATTTATGTGCACTCACGCTCATAAAATCTATATTGTATTTAGATGGTCTAAAATTAATTTTTCCGTATGATTGAATAGCATCCACATGAAAATATATCTTTTCTTTTAAAGACTTCAAATACTTTCCAACCTCATCTATTGGTTGTATAGTTCCTATTTCATTGTTAACATGCATCATACTTACTAAACATGTAGTTGACTTTATTGCATTTTTTAAATCTTCTATATTTATCTTTCCATCTTTTCCGACCTCTAAGTAAGTTATTTCAAAACCATCTTCTTCTAAATCTTTCAATGTATTTAAAACAGAAGGATGTTCTATATTAGTAGATATTATATGATTTTTTCGCTTTTTATTTAAATTTGCAATTCCTCTTATTATAGTATTATTGCATTCTGTACCACCTGATGTAAAATAAATCTCCTTTTCTTTCGCTCCTAGAGATTTAGCTATAACCTGTCTTACTTCTTTTATCCCTTTTTCAACTTCTACACCTTTTCTATGAACAGAAGAAGGATTTCCATAATCCGTACTAAGTGCATAAACCATTTTATCTATAACTTCTTGATAAGGTTTTGTAGTTGCGCTATTGTCTAAGTATATTTCCAACTTAATTACACCTACCTTTATTTAAAATCTTCAACTCTAACTATTATACCACTAATTATAGTATTTTTTTTGTTAATCTTTATTAAAAAGACAATCTTAAATTTACAAAATATTCTTTCATAAAAAATTAGTTTTTTCACTTTATCATAAAGTTTTATAGTAAAATACAATATACTTATACTATATCCTACAAAAATACGTTATAAAATACAATATATGATAAAATAATATATTATATAAAATAAATATATTATATTATACATATGCTTATTTTTACTATAAAAGTTGATTTTATAAGTTTACTTGTTATAAAAATAACTTTTATAATTTATATCAAAAAAAATATTGATTTTTGTGTCGCATTTTGTTATAATAAATTAAGGTTATCCCCCTGGTAACCCTAGTTAGTTAATATATCTATTCCCAATACCCTTTCATAAGGATATATTTTATATTTATTAAAAATCGGATTGATAACGGAAATTGATTCGGTGGAAAAAAAGAGCTTACCCCGAGCTCTTTTTTTCTGCAAAAATTTAGTAAAATAAGATTAATATAATTTAAAATTACATTAATCATCATAAAAAAAGGATGTATTGAATTTCTAATATCAATAACATCCTTTTTTATATACTATAATACTTTTGCTAAGAATGATTTAGTTCTTTCATGTTTCGGATTTCCGAAAACTTCTTCTGGAGTATTATCTTCTAGTACGCTTCCTCCATCTATAAAAATAACTCTATCTGCAACTTCTTTCGCAAATCCCATCTCATGCGTTACAATTGCCATCGTCATACCTTCTTTTGCAAGCTCTTTTATAACATCTAAAACCTCGTTTACCATTTCTGGGTCAAGAGCAGATGTTGGCTCATCGAACAACATCATATCTGGTTCCATAGCAAGAGCTCTAGCTATTGCTATTCTTTGCTTTTGTCCTCCAGATAATTGTGATGGATAGGAATCTTTTTTATCTAAAAGACCAACTCTACTTAACAAACCTTCTGCTTTCTTTTCTGCTTGTTCTTTTGTCATCTTTTTTAATTTAATTGGTGCTAATGTTATATTATCTAAAATAGTCTTATGTGGGAACAAATTAAAGTTTTGAAACACCATACCTATATTTTGTCTAATTTCATCAATATTAGTTTTTTTATCAACCAAATTTTTTCCTTCAAATATTATATCTCCACCTGTAGGTACTTCTAGTAAATTCATACATCTAAGAAGTGTACTTTTACCAGAACCACTAGGCCCTACTATAACCATTATTTCGCCTTTAGCGATTTCTAAGTCTATATTTTTTAATACATTTAAATCTCCAAAAGATTTACTTAAATTTTTTATTGTAATCATATTATCACTTTCCTTTTTACTATTCTATGTTTTCCCTAAATGCTAAACACGCTCTCATCTAGTTAGACACAGATAGTTTCTTTTCTAATAATCCAACTAATCTTGATAGAGTAAATGTTATAACAAAGTAAATTACCGCTGCTACTATTAATGGCTCTAATGCTTTGAATGCTGCATTTTTTACTATATCAGCAGTACGCATTATTTCAACAACTCCTATTACAGAGATTATTGAGGATTCTTTTACAAGTGTAATAAATTCATTTGCTAATGAAGGTAGTATATTTTTTATAGCCTGAGGTATTATTATATATCTCATAGTTGACCAGTAATTTAATCCTAATGATCTACTTGCTTCCATTTGTCCATTATCAACTGATTGTATACCTGATCTAAGTATCTCTGCTACATATGCTCCAGAGTTTACTGATAATGCAAATGCACTAGCTATAAATTCACTTGGTATACCAAATAACATAGGGAATCTTATTCCTAATTGAGGTAATCCAAACCATACTATATATATCTGTACTAATAATGGTGTCCCTCTTAAAATCTCAATATATATTGATGATATTGCTCTTAATACTTTGCTCTTGGATATTTTTGCCATACAGATAATTATACCTATTATAAATCCAAAGCATAATGCCACAAGAGAAATTCCTACTGTCACACCTGTTCCTTCCAGAAAAGAAGTTCCAAATCTACTTAAAAAACTAAAATCTAAACTCATAATTTCATCTCCCACATAACTTTCTTACTAATTTGAAGCAGCTTCAGTAGATGCTTCATTTAAAAATTCTTCTATTTTTTTACCATCTTGTAATTCTTTTATCTTTTTATTTAGTAATTCTATAAAGTCTTTATTGTTATCAGCTTTTTTGATTGCTGCTGCCATACCTTCTGTTACATCTTTACCAACTTCAGTATTTGCCATTTTGATTCCATCATATTTTTTAACATTTATTAAAGAAACTGCTTCATTAGTAACAACTGCATCTATGTTTCCATTTTTTAATTCTGTAATTAAGTCAGGTATTGCTTTTAAAGATTTAGTAGTTGTCATTTTTAGAGTATTAACTACATATTCTTCTTGGATACTTCCTGCTTGTACTCCAACTTTAAGTTTCTTTAAATCATCTTCAGTTTTTACTTTATCTATATCTGCATCTTTAACTATAACTGCATTTCTACTTAAATAATATAACTCAGAGAAATCAACACTCTTTTCTCTTTCTGGTGTTGGTGACATACCTGCAAGAACTATGTCAACTTGGTCTGCATTTAAAGCACCTATTAATCCATCAAATGACATATCTTTAATTTCAACTTTTACACCAAGCTCCTTTGCAAATTCTTCAGCTAACATTACATCGAATCCTTTTATTGAATCTTTACCATCTACTACTTTATGGAATTCAAATGGTGGGAATTCTGCACTAGTACCTACTACTAATTTTCCACTTTCTTTTATTTGCTCTAATTTTGTTTTCTCTTCTCCACCACTACATCCTACTAGTGATAAAGTTAATCCTAATACTAATCCTAAACTTAATAATTTTTTAAATACTTTCATTTTAATTACCCCTCTCTTTTAATTATAATTTCCCTCAAATTTTACTACTTTAATGTTTCAAGTTACAAAAAAAGTCTCTCAGTCTTTAATGACTAAGAGACGACTTTACCGCGTTACCACTCTTATTGATAAATACTTTTACAACTTTCAAAATTTGTGAATGTTAGCTTTTAAGCTATATGGATATTTTGATTTTTAAATCAAAAAAGTCCCTTAGCTTTACAGCTAAGAGACGAATTATATCCGCGTTACCACTCTTTTTGATAAGTAAGTACTTATCCTCTCAATCCCTTAAGGCGGGCAAACCAATTATCATACTAAAACTTCTGATAATCTCCTCCAGAGCTCTCTTCACATAGATTTCATTGCTAGGCTTACACCAATCCCTAACTCGCTGTAAATCCATATATGCTACTTTCTCTATCACTGGATTTGTTTCCTTAAATTGTTAATACAATTGTACTTCCTTATAATATTTTTGTCAATAAGTTTTTTATTTTTTTAATAATTTTATTTATAAATTACTTAAACTCTACTACATATATTTAGTGATACTCCTTAGATAACCATAAATAACATCTTTCATATCTATTTATATTCTTTGTATAATCATAAATAACATTTTTCATATTTTAAGCTATTTTTTTAATAATATATTTAATCTTTATTACTCTTTTTTAATACTTATAAATAATATATTTTATATCTATATTTTTGCTTTTATCATACATAAATAATATAATTATTACTAACTAATACCTCTAATAATATATTTTCTGTCTATCTAAGTTTTAATTTTAAATTAAATAATATACATTATGTTCTTCAATAAGCAAGTTTTCAAGTCTAAAATTCGTTCCCTATCTTTAAACTTTATTGTAGACATAATTCCATCTTTTTTAATTATTTCTCCTTCATGAAATTTTTTATGATATACTTTGTCACCTACACCAATACTGTCAATTTCTTTTTTAGTTGGAGATTTTATATCATTGATAAACAGTGATTTATCAACTTTTTTACCATATTTATTTAAGGTAGAGCTTATACATAATTTTTCTTCAGCTCTTGTAATAGCAACATACATAAGTCGTCTTTCTTCTTCTAATTGTTCTTCTTTCTTCTCTTCCTTACAAATATCATATGACTTTTCATGAGGTATTGTTCCTTCATTTACACCTATAATATAAACATTTCTAAATTCTAATCCTTTTGCACTATGCATAGTTGTAAATATGACACCATCAGTCTGCTTATTCTTATTATTTTCCATTAACTCAGTCTTTACTCTATCAATATGCTCTAAAAACTCTGTTACAGTATTAAAGTTTGTAGCTGAACTTTCAAGTTCATTCAATATCTCTACAAGACCATTTGTCTTTATTTTTCTATTACTACAATAATCTAAGACATATCTATCATAATCAAGACTAGTTCTAATATAAGATATTGCATTTTTAGGATTTAAAGTATTTAAATAACTTAAGTCTATTTCTAAATCAGTTATTGTTTTGATTTGTTTAGGATGAAGATTACATTTGTTTATTAGTGCTGTTATAAAATCTTTTTCATCCTTAACCATATTTACACTATCTTTAGATATATATCTAAATGGCTTATTTATAATTCTCAACCAATCTTTATTTGAATTTGGATTAATACCTATTCTTAAATATGCTAGTATATCCTGACTTGCCCAATGGTCATATATTGTGATTACTGAATCTTTCACTACAAAAGGAATCCTCATATCCATAAATACATCCACTAATGCTCTTGACTGTATATTGGTTCTATAAATTACTGCAAAGTCTGAATATTCTACATAATCTTTTTTTATTTCGTCAATTATTTCCTTGGCAATATGTAAAGCTTCCTCCTCTGAATCATGTGGACAAATATAGCTCACACTTCCTCCACTACCCTGACTACACTTAATGATTTTTTCATATCTATTTTTATTTTTTTCTATAAGTCTATTTGCAGTATGTACTATCTCACTTTTAGACCTATAATTTACATCTAATATTATTTTTTTAGTATTATTGAAATATCTTTCAAATTCCAACAAAAAGTCTGGTCTTGCTCCTCTAAAACCATATATACTTTGGTCTTCATCTCCAACAGCAAATATATTGTTTAAAGGATTAGAAATTAACTTTAAAACTTCAAACTGTACTTTATTTATATCTTGAAATTCATCTATCAGTATATATTTATATACATTCCTAACCATCTCTAATGCAGACTTATTGTTTAAAAGCAAATAATAAGTTTTTATAAGCATATCATCAAAATCAATTTTATTAACTTTAGATTTTTGTTCTTCATATAAATTATACACCTTCAAAAACTCATCTTTTGTCAGTACCTCTGAATTAAAGTCATTTTTATCCATAAGTTCATTTTTTACATAAGAAATTTCATTTATAACTTGCCCTACATTCTCATCATCATCAGCATTTTCTATATTTAAACTCTTTAGTATTGCCTTGATTGTTATTCGCTTTGCTTTCTCATCAAATATGCTATCTAAATTGTACCTTTCAAAGTACCTTAGAATCTTAAAAAATACAGAGTGAAAAGTACCATAAGTTACCTTATTAAGCCTTATATCATCACTTAAACTTAAAGCTCTATTTTTCATCTCTATTGAAGATGCTTTGGTAAAACTTATTGCTAAGATTCTTGTTGGTGCTATGTTCTTGTTTACTACCATATTGGCTATTCTATATGTAATTACTCTTGTCTTACCTGAACCAGGCCCTGCAAGTATCATGCAAGGCCCATCTATATGTTCAACTGCTTCTAATTGATTTTCATTTAATTTTCTTATATCTATATTTGTTGTGATTATTAGCTCCACCACCCTAATTTATAATTATATTATTTTCTTTTTAATTATAAACCAAAAGTTCATAAAAATACATGTAATTTTTCCTCTATTAAATCACACTATTCCTATTTTCATGACACATTTTGAGCTCTTTTTTAATTTCATCACTTATATCTTCAGGTACGAATGATGGTTTACTAATATAATATCCCTGCATATAATCTGTTCCAAGATTAATTAATGTCTCCATCTCACTTTTAGTCTCTACACCTTCCGCTATTACTTTAATATTTCTTTCATTAGAGTATGAAATAAGATTTTTTAGTATTTTCTGTCTGTCTTCATCCTTATCAATACCTCTTACAATAGACATATCAATCTTTACGTAATTTGGCATTATATATAATAATACGGCCTCTCCATTGTAACCTGTTCCAAAGTCATCCAAAGCAATCTCTATATTCCAATGATTTATATAAGATTTCTTTTTCTCAATAAAATCTTCATTAATTTTATCATTTTCTGTTATTTCTAATACAACTCTATTTAAATAATCGCCATATAAATCCTCAATTTCTTCAAAATCAACTTTTGATAGGTTATTATTTGGAATAGAATTTAAAAATAATTTACAATCTCCAAACTTCTCTTTGTATCTTTTAAATGATTTAAGTGCTTTAAACCATGTAATACGCTCAATTTGATACAACTTAGATTGTGAACGAGCCAATCTAATAACATCCACTGGAGAACTAAAAGTTTTTATTTTAGGTCTCATAAGTGCTTCATATGCAAAAACTTTTCCTTCACAACCTACAATAGCTTGAAATGCATATTCAACAAGTTGTCCATCAATCAATTTATTTAACTCTTCTCTATTACTCAATAAGAATGAATCCTTATTATATATATTAATATCAAATTCACTGACTTCACCCTTGATTGTATTTTTAATTTGATACATAGCAAAATCTGCATATCTCATTAATTCGTCATAATTACTTGAATCATAAGGATACCAAGAAATTCCAGCTGATGCCCTTATTTTAAATTCTGTTCCATCATGAAGTTTTAATAATGTATTACTCATTTGTATCTTAACAGAATTAATAATATCTCTTATACTATCTTTACTTTCATATCCATATAGAAATACATAAAACTCGTCACCTGAAAGCCTAGAAACTATACCATTCCATGATATAAACTTTTTAAGTATACCTGCTGCACATCTAATGTATTCATCACCAGCATCATGTCCATATGTATCATTAATATATTTTAAATTATCTAAGTCCCACATAACAAAGGCTGCTACCTTAAGTTCATCTTTGTTTTTAAATTTTTCTTGTATCTGTGAGTAAAATGCTCTTCTATTTAAAAGATTAGTTAAAATATCAAAATCTCTTTCATATTCTATTTTCCTTTTCTCAACAAATTCTTTTGTGACATCAACAACAACACCGAGAACTTTTATCTCATCTTCAACAATATTTAGTCTTACCCACTTAGACTTTTTATCTTCAGATTCAAATTTATATATATATGTATTTTCCGTTTCATAACTTTCTTGTAAATATGTATCTAGCTTTTTCAATTTTTTAAGGAACTTATCTTTTCTCATATAACCATATTCTCGAAATCCTTTTTCTGTAATAAATACATTAAAAAATCCTTTTGTACAAAAAACATTATCTGTATTTTTATATAATTCAAAAGCTCCAATAGGCATATCTACCATCTCAATAATCTGTGACAATTTTGAGGAAGAGTCTGCCACATTAGCACTGAGTAGCTCTATAGCAGAAGATAATTCGTCTATTTCAGATATATTTATTTTATCAAGATTTACTGGTTTTGATGGGTTACTATTTCTAACCTTTTTAGCCAGAAGAACAATTGGTTTTGTAAATAAACTTGACGCTATATAAATACCTACAAGTCCTATTGCTAAAGAAATTGCAATAGAAATTATAACCAACCTCTCAACTCTTTTTGAAAAAGACAAAAGACTTTTTTCTTCAATAATTCCCAAAAGAGCCCAACGTTCATTTTCAAATGGAGTATTAGAATTATATAAATCTAGATATTGTACACTAGCATAAATATTGCCAACACTACAATTTTCATCTTCATCTTTGATTTTATATATATTCTTATAAGATTCTTTCTGCTCTAAATTAGAATGTAAACCATCCCAAAACTTTTCTTTTAATGAATATCCATTTGAAACTACATTTTCAAATGCCATGTCATCATTTCTATCCACACCTAAAATATAATTACCTTTTTTATTTCCATTTATCTCTGCATATGGTAATAATTCACTCATATAGTTTATACTTAAATCTATTCCAAGTACTCCATACACAGTTCCATCTTCATAAATAAGAGGAACTGAATATGTCATAACCTTATCACCTGCATTTGTTAATAGAAACTGGCTTCCCCAATATCCTAAATTAGAACTTGATACATTTGGATTATCCAGTGCTGCTCTAAATGGCTTATAAAAAAAATTATCTCTTTCCTGCTTATTTTCACTTTTAAATGAAAATTTTGGAGCCCAATAACTATCCATAGATATTCCAAAATTTCTTGCTATATCTGATGACCCTCTCTCAATTAACAAATCAGAATTATCATTTGGACTAAATTTAGGGTCTAAATCTCTTATGTACAATCCAGTCTTACTTGTTTCACCTTTACTATTAATAGAATCATCTTTAATGTTTTTATTACTTAAAACTATAAAAGAACCTGTAACAGAATTTTTTCTCAAAAGATATATCAAATTGCTTGATATATTTTTTATAATCTCTTTGTCAATTTCTTCATTGTCACCTACATCCTTGATTGAAGCATTATTTTCACCCAAGACTTTTTTTACAGACGAATTAATTGCGGATTCCGTTTCACTTGTTTTTGACCATCTTTGTAACATCTCATTTTGTATATAGTTTTTTCGATTAATTACTCTTTCATTTAAAATGTCAAATGAATTGTCATTTAACTTCTTAATAGTTCCTCCCCATAAAATTGTGGCACAAAATAAACTTGTTTGAATTAGCATAACAATAATTAGGGGAAATATCATCTTTTTCATTATTGAATTATTTTTTTTTAGATTGTTTTCCATACTTATTCCACCTATACCTTTGTGCATGTCGACACACTAACCGCCAATTCACCTACTCTTTTGTAACATTTTCAAGCTCAGCCTTAAAGTCTTTAAACCAAGTTTCAAAATTCTTATCATTATTAAATTGTGCTACTGCATCCTTTTTAGAAGTTCCATTTTTTATTAATTCATTTATTTTATTTAAATCTTCTTTAGCTTTGTCAAGCATTGAATATTCAAGAACTTGTCTAGCTTTAGTTCCACCATCAAAGGCTTTATTAGTATATAAATTACAACTATTAATTTGTTCAATAGATGAAACTAATGAGCCTTCAACTTTATTTGATACCTTTAAATCATCTTCTTTCATAACTTCTTTTATAATATCTAAATCATTTGTTTTTTTCTTTACTGGCAAGTATCCAGAAGCAATAGAGAATTTTATATTAGGCTCTTTATCTGTAAACCATTTTAAGAATTCCACTGATGCATATTCTTCTTCTTTAGTAGATTTTGTTACAGCCATTCCTGCACCTTGTTGTACAGCGTATTTTTCTTTATCTTTAAAACGTGGAGCTTGAAAAATGGATGTTTCAATATTATAACTCTCATTGTCATTTAACATTACTCTATCTGGGAAGTATGCTGCTCCTGAGCTAGAACCAACAAGAGCCAGTATATCTCCTGTTTTTGCATCATCAGAACGAAACTTACCATAAGATGCAAAATATCCATTTATATATGGTACATAGAAATTATCCCATAATTTCCTCATAACTTTTTCATCAACATTTAATGTAACCTTTCCATCTTTAACAGAAAAAAGTTCTACTCCTAATTGCTTACTTCCTATAATAATATAATTTGCTAAAGCATCTCTTCCAAAAAATGCTTTACCATCGTTAGGCTCTTTTGTTAAACTATCTGTCCATTCATAATATTTTTTTGATATTTCTGTTAATCCCTCTATTGTTTTTATATCATCTATATTTGAATTTGTAGCTTTGGCGAATTTATCCCAATCAGTCTTATTTATCATCAAAATCTCGGTTGATTTTGCAATTGGAAAAAGTTTAAACTCATCATTAGGGTTTATTCTACCCTCTTCTACATATTCTTCTATATACTCATTTAGTTCATCTTTACTTATATATTGGTCCATATCCACTAGTAATCCTAATTTGTCCATTTCATAGGCAGTATCTGAGTATGCTGCAAATATATTTGGTACCTCTTCAGAACCAACCTTTTTATTCGCAGAATCTAAAACCTTTTCTGACAAATCAACCACATTACCTTGACTAAACGCTTCAACAATAATTCCTTTTTCAGCACCTATAGTGTCATTAAATTCCTTAACAAGCTTATCAAAAGCCATTTTTTGCTGTCCATTATAATAATGCCAAATTTCTATTGATGTTGGATTCTCTGGGTCTAGCTTATAATTATCTTCCTTTTTTAAACTACATCCTGTAAGTAATAAAACAATCATTGATGTGATAATTAATTTTGCAAACTTACACCTATTCATAAAATCTACTCCTTCAAATTTATAAAATTTATAATAGCATTAAAACTGCAACTTCACTATTTATATTAATTATAGAACGTTTACTGATATATTTAAACAGGATTAACAACATATTTAAAAGCAATTAAGAAACATATAGTTACAAATATTGAAAATAAAGCCTTTACATAATTTTTATTTCTAAATGCACCAAACGATACTAGACCTTGCTGTATAGCTACTGTAATCACTAAAAGTATCATTATTACATTAAGTTGAACTAATTTAAATAAATAAAGCAAAGAAAATATTACTAAAAGGACACATAATACAATACTAGACTTATTGATAATATCATCAATTTTATCTACTTTTTTAGAATTTTTATTAGTTTCTTTTAATTTTTCTTTATTTAAAGTCTCAACTTTTTTGTTATACCTTTGTCTTGTTTTATCTTTATACTTTGTGTTTTTATTCTTATTACTCATTTGTTCCCTCACCCTCTATTAAAATTTTTTAAATTGAGTTTTTTATCATCTAAACATTTATATATTTAAGATACCATATATTCTTCCAAAAAGGTAACTTACTGTTCATCTATTTTTAATTTTTGCATAAAAAAACTATCTCTTTTTAGAAATAATTCTTTACTGAGATAGTTCATTTAACTATTTATTTTCACCAACATTTTCTACATTATCATATTTACTATCAACTAAAACTATATCAACTCTTCTATTTTTTGACCTACCATCTTGAGATGAATTTTCTGCTATTGGCCTGAATTCTCCATACCCTACAGCAGACAACTTATCTGGTGCTATACCTGCATTGTCAATAAGAAGTTGAACAACATTAGTTGCTCTCATAACTGATAAATCCCAGTTTGATTTAAACTCAGAATTTTTTATAGACATGTTGTCTGTATGACCTTCTACCCTTATGTAACTATTCATTTCATTTAACATCTTACCTATTTGAATAATCTTATCTCTAGAATTATTCTTTATGACTGCTTTTCCAGTATCAAATAATATAGTATCTTTAAGACTTATTACCAACCCTCTATCTTGAGCCTTTAATGATACAGAATTAGACATACCATTTTCATTTAAATACTTCTGAATTTCCTCTCCAACTTTTTTAAATTCAGCATTTTGCAAACTATCTAAATTACTACTTCCTGGTTCAACTACTGGTTCCATTTGACTCTTACCACCTTCAATAACCCCAGAAGAACCACCAAACGCAGAATTTAGAGATTCAGATAATTGTTTATATTTCTCTGCATCAACATTACTCATAGAATACATTATGACAAAGAAAATCATAAGTAGTGTTATGAGGTCTGAATAAGTTAAAAGCCATCGCTCATTGTTTTCTTCTTTTTCATCTTCATCATGTAACATAAATATTCCATCCTTATTATATTATTCAGTTCTACTATCATTTCCTTCAAGTTCAATTAATTCCTTTGAATTTAAAAATATTTTTAATTTTTCTGTCATTAAATTAGAATTATCACCCTCAAGTATAGATAATATCGCTTCTATCACCAAAAGTCTTTCATTTATTTCTTGTTGATTTATAGCTTTAAGTTTTGATGCTACTGGTATCCATATTAAGTTGGCAGAACCAACACCATATAATGTAGCTAGAAATGCAACAGATATTTGAGGACCCAGCGCATCTGGATTACTCGAAAGATTACCTAAAATATGTACTAACCCCATAACTGTACCTATTATCCCCAGTGTAGGCGCAAATCCCCCTGCTGAATCGAATATTGATATACCTTCTTTATGTCGTTTTGATGTTATTTGTATCTGCGATTCCAAAATATTTCTTATAGTAGCTGCATCAACTCCATCTACCATAAGTTCAAGTCCTTTTCTAATAAAGGGGTCTAAGTCATCATTCTCACTTATTTCTTTATCAATGCTAAGAAGACCCTCTTTTCTAGCTTTGATTGCAATTTCTTTAAAATAGATTATATTTTCTACATTATTAGGTTTTTTATTTTTAAAAGCTAATAACATTATCTTTATTGACTTTTTAAACACAGGGAAGGGTGTTGAGGCTCCAACAGCCCCTATAGTTCCACCAAAAACAACCAGTGCTGATGAAAATACAAATAATGCTCCAACATGTCCTCCATCAATAACAAAAGCAACCACTAAAGATGCTATTCCCACTATGAAAAAAATTAAAGTTGTCATCTATTTCCTCCTTTCTCTAGTTCTTCTTTATAAATTACTTTTATTAATAGACACTACAAAAAGACTACCTTTTAACAAGAATAGCCTTTAATAATTGGCGGAGAAGGAGGGATTCGAACCCTCGCACCGGTTACCCAGCCTAATCCCTTAGCAGGGGATCCTCTTGAGCCACTTGAGTACTTCTCCAGATTATCTATACTAGTAAATTATATAATAAAATTATATTTTAGTCAATTATTTTGTAAAATTTAAGTTATTTAGAATTATTAAATATCTATTTTTACTTTTTTGTTTAAATGTAAGTTTCAAATAATGAATGTGTATTGTCTTCTATATTAGATAAGGAAGATGCTGATTTATTAGTTAGCAATGGTGTTTTTGGAGAAAGACTAGAAAAAATATTATCTGCTTATAATGTCACTTTAATAGCTATTAATGAAACTTTAACCGAATTTTTAGAAGAGGACAATAAAATAGAAAGATATAGATAATGTTCTGCTAGTAACTTTTCTTTTTAACGCTCTTTAATCTTTATTGATTAAATTCTATAGAATATTAGTACAAATTGAATAGACTGATTTTTTAAATTTTAATTTAACAAGTTATATTTTTTATTTAATATAAGGATAAACTCTAAATATATAAAGTTCACCCTCATATTAAATTTTATATTGATGCAACCTTTTATGTTTAATTATTTTATATTTTTAATACAATCGTTTTAGATTTGGTTATCTTATATTTTTAATACATTTGTTTTTAGATTTGGTTATTTTATATTTTAATACATTTTTTAAATTTAATTATCCTATATTTTTGATACAATGTTTTTGAATTTAATTACTTTATATTTTTATACAAGCATGTTTACATTTAATATTATTTTTCAAGCTCATCAAAGTAGTTATATACAACAACTTCACCTGTTTCTTTATCTGTTGTCTTTATAATTCCTTTTGCTCCATTTACTTCTTCTTTTGTAAATTCATCATCTAATACAACTTTAAACTTATCTTCTTTTCCATATCCTTGTTGGAATTCGTCTCTTAAAATCGAATTTTTTTCTTCTTTTGGCTTCAACTCAAATTCAATTCCAGATTTCATCTCATCAAAATAATTTAATATTACTACTTCATTATTCACTTTATTAGTCGTCTTTATAAGCCCCTTAGCTCCATTAACTTCTTCTTTTGTAAATTCATCATCTAATGTTATATTGAATTTGTCCTCGTTTCCATATTCCTCTTGAAAATCTCTTTTCATTTCATTGTATTTAGTCTCAAATTCCTTACTCTTATTTAATTCCATAGCTGATACATTTGTCAATGATGCTCCAATCATCATAATTGTTAATGCTGATACTACACTATTTTTTAATTTTTTCACTTTCATATCTTACCTCCTAAATTAAATATTCTCAATGCAATTATATAAAGAAAGTCATAAGTTTTACAGTTTCATTCTTGTAACTAAAATTACTATTATGTAACCAAACTTTTTGTTTCAACTATTCCTTAAAAGCTACTTTTTTGAGGAATAGTTGAAATCAAATAATAAGATTTTTATATTTATCAATAGCTTTAAAATCAAACTAATAAAATATCTTTTTAATAAAATGAAAAGTTTGAATATATCTCAATCCAACTTATTTACTTAAAAACTTATAATAATTAAATCTAAAATATCTACCTATTCTAGCACCAATTTATTTATTTCTGCTATACAAGATATATAAGACATATTAAGAACAATTATCTAAATATTCAAAAAACACATACCCTATCTTAGTATATATATTTACATATTAAAAAAAAGTTTTAAATAAAGTTATATTTTTTACAACAGTTTTGTAATTAAAAACATATTGAAGCTAAAATTAAATGTACTATATACTATAAATATGTCGACAAAATAAATTAAAAAAGGAGAGATAGAAGTGAAAAAAAATCTATTAATAATAATATGCTCAGTTGTCTTAGTGTTATCAAGTATGATTACTATATTTGCATATTCCAATATCAAGAATAATAAATTAGTTTATTCTAATATGATAGATAAAAAAGTTCAAAATAATGTAAAAGAAGTTTTAGAAGAAAATAAGGTTAATAAAAAAGACATAGATATATTTATTAAAGCAGTTAATAATTATAACAGACATCAAGTTAAAATACTTCAAAATAATATAAACATATCTAAATCTGGATATTCTTCAACTGGTGAAAAACAAGTTCCATACGACCTAGAAAAACTACAAGATAATTGGATGAAAAAATATACTGATTATATGGATGTAAATTGTAGAATAACAGCTTTTAGACTTTTCAAAGATTTTATAAATTCAAATAAGAAATTTACTGGAGACTCCATTGATTTAAGTATAGATTTAGATACTATAACAAACAATAAAGATGCTAAGTTTAGTCCTAAAGATGTAGATAAATTTATTAACTTTTTTTCTGCAATACCAACTAAAGATACAGATGATATAAACAAAAATGCAGAACAAATAAAAAATGAATGGAAAAAGAGAAAAATATCTTTTAAAGATAATAAAAATATGTCTATTATAAGTGGATTTATTCGCTATCCAGAAACTAAAAACGTATTTATAGGTCATACAGGTATATGTATTAAGACTAATAATGATATTCTATTTATAGAAAAGTATGGAGTTACATCTCCTTATCAAGTTACTAAATTTAAAAGTAAAAAAGATGTAAAAAATTATATGTTCAATAGATTGAAAATGACAGAGTGGGGAGAAGAATTGCTTGACCCAATAATAATGGAAAATGATAAACTTATGAAGTAATAGCTTTAAACACAAAATAATTTTTCAAATTACTAAATTGACATAAGAACATACAAATAAAATATATTAGTTTTAATTTCCATTATTATTTTAAATTAACTAAACTTGAAAAAGACTGTAGATAAATTTATTTTATACAAACTTATCTACAGTCTTTTATGTGAATATCTCTAAAAAATATTATAGTTATTTATTTCCTCTGCACAATGAGAATCTGAACCTAGCACTAGTGGAATATCATATTCTTTTACTAACTTTAATAAGTATCCATCTATATAAGGTTCTTTACAGTATTCTTTTCTATTTCCAGAAACATTGTAGTCAAGCTCGTAGCTTTTTTCTTTGACTAGCTTTATTAACTCTTCAAGAGTTTTATTTCCTTCATAATTATATGGGAATACTTGATTAAACTTTCTAACTAAATTTAAATGACCTATTCTTCTTGGCTTATATATTCCTAAATCTGAATTTATAGCTTTTATCAATGTTTCATAATATTTATTATAAACAGCTTCAATACTTCCTAGTTTATCAATCAAATTTTGAAACTCTTCCACACTATAATCCACACAATAGTAGTCATCATCAATCTTAATTATATGTACTGATAAAAGAGAATCCTCTAATTCATATCCATATTTATCTAAGTTTTGCTTTATTCCTTCTTCATAACCCTCTATAAAATCTACTTCCGACCCTACATTTATCTTGATTTTACCTTTATATTTATCCTTCAACTTCCTAACATCATTGAGATACTTAGGTAAGTCTTCAATACTCATACAACTATCATTTTCAGGAGCAGGGTCTTTAAATCCATCTGCATATGGAAAATGCTCTGTAAATGTCATTTCTGTTATGCCAACATCAATTGCTCTTTGTATGTATTTCTCAAAATCATCCTTGCTTCCATGAGGACAATAAGGTGAATGTATATGACCATCTTTCATAAATAACTCATCTCCTTTTCAAACAAAAAATTTCATATAAACATATAAATTTTTTGAACTCTAAAATAAAATCTTTTAATCATATTAATCTTTATTATATCTAATATTGAAGTAATTTTAAACAGTTTTAAGAGTATCTTAACATTAGTACTAGTTTTAAATAATAATACACAGTATATCAACACTGAGCATTAAATAATTCAATTTTATAATAAAATTTACTCATTAAAGTATATTACATAACTTCTAGAAATTTCAATAATTAAATATCAAAAAACGTAAAAATCGCCTATATCAAACAATATAAGCGATTAATCATATTTACATATGTTTTTTAGCCTCTAACAACATCTTATTAGCCTCTTCCATACACTCTATAGCTTTTTCAATATTTTTTGCTGTCTCTTCTTTTCCAATAGCTCTAGCCTTTTCAACCCACTCTCTAAATCCTTCTTCATGAGTTTCATTGTGATTTATCCAATGTACTAAAAGTATTTTTAAAGTTTTTTCATCCTTAGACTCTGATGATTCCTCATGACTATGTTCGTGGTCATTATCATGAGCATGGTCATGTGGATGTTCATGACATATATCTCCATGAGTATGTTCGTGGCAGTGGTCATGGTCATGATTACCATGATGATATCTTACAATCTCTCTATCAAAAATCATTAGTTATTCCCCCTGTTATTTTATATTAAATTCTTTCTTTATAAGACTTACAGAATCTTTTACAAGTAGTGCTAATGGTTTACCTTCTAATCCAACTAACTCTATATTTTCAGGCATAATAGGTAACAGTATCTTTAGTGCCTCACTATCTGCAATAGCTTCACTTATATTGCAAGTAACTTCTCCCATCATAGAATTAGGTATTATTACAGAAATAGGTGCAACTACTATATTCGCTTTTTTGGCTGACACTACTATAGCATTTTCCCCTGTAGCTCCTTTATTAGCATGAGCCTTCATCATAGAACTAGTTGCTATAGAATTAGTCCCTAGTGCATAAATTTCCACATATGTAGGTAATTCTTCTCTCAGAGAAGAAACTATCTGGGCTCCAATACCTCCACCCATTCCATCTATCACTGCTATTATCATATAAAATTCCCCTATTAATTAATTTTCTTGTATTATTATCTTATGGTCCATCAATCTTATTTCTTTAATTATTCCATCTATTATCTTTTGCTCTCCTAATAAATCAGTTAAATAAATCTTTCCATCACAAGGGTCTATATTAACCACATTTTCCATAACCTTTTCTAATTCATTATTACTTTTACAAATGAAAGCTGATGATTCACACATATAAATCTCCTCCTAATATGATTTTTTTATTAAAAATCAAAAAAAGATTTCCTTAGGTATTTCAATACACCAAAGAAATCTTCATGATTTCAATTTTCGTATATTATTATACCTTAAGTATAGCACTTTAATTTATATAAAGTCAATTAAAGTTAACGCTTTTTATTGTACTCTTCATTCTTATATTTTTCATATAATTCTTCAGCTAATTGCTTCTCATAATCAGTCAAATCTTCCTCTACAAACTCAACATTAAATTGGTTGGCTAATCCTTTTACTATATTTTCTTGCAGAATATCTATGTCTATTTTTTTGCCAAGTTCATTTTCTATTCCACTAGCCTTCTTAGATGTAAATTTCATAGCCCTTTCCTTAAGTTCTGGTGTTTTTGTTTTTATTAATTTGAATAATTTTTCTACATCAAAATTCAATATTATTGAACCATGTTGCAATAAAACTCCATCTTTTCTGCTTTGAGCACTTCCAATGACCTTCTTATTATTAATAGTAACTTCATATGATGCATGTGCATTAAAACATGCAGCTGATAGATTTTCCCTACTTATTCTCTCACCTCTATTTAAATTATCTGTTTCTATACCACTTAAATTCAAACCTTTAACTAGACCTTCACTTATATATCTATAAGATTGATTGATACTCTTATCTATTAAAGGATTATCTTCTCCTATAGTTATACTATAAGTTAGCTCATTATCATGTAATACCGCTCTTCCCCCTGTAATTCTTCTAGTATAATCTATATTCATACATCTACACTTATCCAAATCTATCTCATCTTCCAATTTCTGAAAATATCCTATACTTAAACAAGCTGGCTCCCATGTATAAAATCTAAGTGTCGGCTTATTATGTCCCTTCTTGTATGCAGTAAATATAGCTTCATCAATTGCCATATTCATTGCACCATCATATGATTTATTATGTATAACTCTCCACTGATTCATGATTATTACGCCCCCATCTTTAGTATAAATATATCCTAGAAATCACTTATAAATTTATTTCTCTTATCGCTAAATCTATCTCATTTTGATTTAAAGGTCTTGAATAGTTGTATATAGTACTTCCTGGTCTTTCATTATAATATGGTCTATTACAGTCCTTACATCCTCTTATTTCAAAAGGGTATCCTTTGTTTATGTCTTTTATAACATCATTATCAAGCTTGATACTATCTAAATATCCATTTTTAAATTCAAAACATTCTTTTGAATAACCTTTATTTATCATATAAGACATTAATTGTACTCTTCTATAACTTTCTATATTTGGTTGACTTACTTTTTCCATTTTAGTTCCTCTAACTGGAGTAAATGCAAATAAACTAATCGTTATATTATTTTCCTTTAAATAATTATATAAGTTATATATATCCTTATGACTTTCACCCATACCAACTATTATATGAGTACTTATTTTATTAGGATAGGATTTTGACATATCAGTTATAAATTTTAACTTTTCATTATAATTATTTCCTTTTATTTTTTCATATAATTCTTTATTTGCTGCATCTATTGCTATTCCTATTTTATCTACTCCTGCTGAAAAAAACTTATTTATTTCTTCATCACTCTCTAACTTTGCAGACAATGAAATAGGCATATCTATTTTACCATTTATATAATTTATAAAATCTAAAACAGATTTATGCGCTTCTTCACTCGCCATTGATTGAATACATATTCTCTTTATATTTTTCTTTCTATAAATTCTTAAAGCATCCAATATTTCTTCTTTAGAAAACGCTGGCCAAACTACTCTTGATAACTTATCTTTTCTAGTACTACTTTCTATTGATTGAGAACAAAAACTGCATTTATTTATACATTTTTCTCCAATCATTATATATGCTGTAGTGGGAGGTATATCGCTTTTTTTATTTAATATTCCAAGTTCTATTGCTGTCCCAGATGATAATCTAATCATAAAACGCAACACTCCTTACACTCAGTTATTGTCATATTCATTTCTATAGCCTTATTCTTAGCAGACTTTGATGGTAATACTATTTTATTGACTCCACACATTATAGATAGCTGGTCTAACTCTTTTCTATATGTTCCTCTCGGTCTCATACAACCTAGATTAATTTCAGTATCTGGCAAATTAATTCTAGCTTCACATAGGATGTCTATTACTCTTTCTAGCTCAGGAGGCTCTACATTCTCATACTCAGTTCCTTTTGTTGGAATAAGGACTATAAATGTAAGTTTATTAGGAGGATTTTTTTGTAGATATTCTATGATTTCATATTCACCCTTTATTTGTCCTCCCTTTAAACCAATACATATATGTGGTGCTACTTCTGTATTTTCTCTTATTGTATTGTAAACTTCAATATAATCTTCTTTGCTTTTTTCTATCTTGTAAACTTCTCTTATTGTTTCTTTATCAAATACTAAATCAAAAGAAACTATATCTAAATACTTACACAACTCTATAATACTATATTTATCCATAAGTCCTAAATGAGCATTCAGTCTATATCCTTGCTCTTTTAAGTCTTTAATAGTCTTAATATGGATATTTATTGGCACATCTCCTTCATAGCTACAACCACCACTTAATAGAAAACTAGTTATATTTCTTGATTTTACTTTTTCTTTATAATCCTCTATTGGCACCATATTGTTTAAGTAGTGACCATTACAATGAGCACACTTTAAACTACATTTATTACTTGTAGTACTAAGTGCTAGTGTCTGATTAGGATAAGCAAATTCTATTTTATTTCCAAAATTATTTAGTTTAACATCAAAAGCCATTTTCATTTTTTCAGATAAATTTTTATTCATAATTTATTCCTTTTCAGTTACGTTTTACTCTTCAAGTAATCTTTTTGCTGTTGGGAACTGCTCTATATTTGTATGTGGCAAAAAGCAAGCAGATATAAATTCATCCATATAACTTGGATATACACTAAGTTCAACATAAGTCATTTGATTACCTATTTCTTCAAGCTTATTTTTTGCATCTTTACTTATAAGAGCTAAGTAAGAACCAACAAGAGAACTATTTCCAATATAAGTAAATTTTTCTCTCTCAATATCAGGAAGTAATCCTATAATTATTGAATTTTCTATGTCTAAATTATTTCCTATACCTCCTGCTATATAAACTCTATCTAATACGCTAAAATCCATACCTAAGCTGTCTACAAGAGTATATGCACCTGAATATATAGCTCCCTTAGCTCTAATGAAGTTATCTATATCAACTTCATTGACTACTATATCATTTTCTAAATCAAATTCTTCTTTAAATGCTAATACATATTCTCCTATCTCATGCTCATTAAATCTAACTCTCTTATTATCTAAATCCCTGTATATCTTACCTCTTCTATCTATTACACCTTTAGTAATCATTTGGCAAATTAAATCAATTATACCAGAACCACATATCCCAACTGGAGCACATTCATCAATAATCTTTAATGTTGGCTCTAAAGTCTCTTTATCAATAGTTACTTTTTCTATTGCTCCTGCTGATGCTCTCATTCCACAGCTTATTCCTCCACCTTCAAAGGCAGGTCCTGCTGAACATGCACAACTCATCATATAATCTTGATTGCCAAATACTATCTCTCCATTAGTTCCTAAATCTATAAATAAAACATTTTCTTCACTTGACCATATACCTGCTGATAATACACCTGCTGTTATATCTCCTCCTACATAACTTGCAACAGATGGAGCTAAGTACACATATGCACTATCATTTACAAAAAGACCCACATTTTCACCCATCAGTTTTGGAGATTTTAAAAATGGAGGTATGTAAGGCTCTTGTCTTAAGAAGTCTGTATACACACCTAAGAATAAGCTTGTCATAGTTGTATTTCCAGCAGCTACTAATGTAACTACATCCTCTTTATTTATGCCATTTCTTTCGTATATTGTTTTCAATAGTGGATTTATAGTTTCTTCAACTATAGCTTTGTTAAGTGTCTCTAGTCCATTTTTCTTAGTTGAATATATAATTCTATTTATAACATCTGCTCCGTATTTTATTTGTGCATTTCCAGAAGAAGCTTTGTCTACTACTTCTTTTGAATATAAGTCAACTAGGCATACAACTACTGAAGTTGTACCAATATCTATTGCAATTCCATACAATGAATTTTCTTTGTTGCCTTCTTCTATATTTATAATCGTAAGCTTCTTTTGTTTTTGGACATATGTTATTGTAACTTTAAAATCGCTCTTTCTAAATATTGTTGGCATCTTTCTAAGTATATCAAGTCTAAAATCGATTTCATTATATCCTAGATTATTTCTAACATATCGCTCTAATCTATCTACATCACTTATATTATCATCTAAGTTTGGCTCTTCCATTTCTATGTATTTCTTTTTTATATTTGTTTTAAATTGAAGATTATGCTCTTCAATTATCTTTTTAGCTCTTTCAAATATTTCTCTATCTCCCTTTTTATTACTACCTTCTATCTTCATACCATGCATAGAAGATGATACCTTAGAAGGAACTTCAATTTCTATATCTGAGACTACTTTTGTACAACAAGCTAATATATAACCTTGTTCCCACTCATCATCTGTTATATGTCTTGTTTTTTCTGTGTCAACCTTCCCATTCAATAATTTTACCTTACATTTACCACATGATACATTTCCATTACAAGGAGCATCTATAAACACATCTGCATTTCTTGCAACCTCTAATAATATATCTCCCTCATTACAATAAACTTCTTTATTGTTTGGTGTAAAAGTTACTTTTATCATGTTATCCCTCCCAATTTGTTTTATATATTATAAAAGGAAAGTATAGCTAAATTTGCGTGCACTCAAATTTTACTATACTTTCCCCAATTATAATAATATACTAATCTTTAATTATTCTAATCCAGCCTCGTATTCTTTATCACTTAATAACGTATCAAGTTCAGCAACATCAGCTAGTTTTACTTTTAATATCCAGTTTTCGTATGGGTCTTCATTTATACATTCTGGCTCATCTTCTAATTTTTCATTAACTTCTAATACCTCACCATTAACAGGAGATATTAAGTCAGAAGCTACTTTAGAAGATTCAACTACTCCAAAATCTACTCCCTTAGTTACAGTATCTTCTACTTCTGGTGTTTCAACAAATAATATTTCTCCTAATTGATCTTGAGCATAATCTGTTATACCTATATATACAACATCTCCATCAATTACTTTCACCCACTCATGATCTTTAGAGTATTTTAATTCTGGTAATAATTTCATTTCGATAGACCCCCAATATTATATTATTGATTAAATTATTTAAATCATATTAATATTATATCACACTATTTTAAATTTTCCATCAATTACATTACACTTTCCATAGCTAATGCTGGATGACCTTTTTCTTCTAAGAAAGCTAATACGCCTTCAGAATCGTCAGCTATAGTTTCATCACAAACCATATCACAGAAGTTTTCTATTCCAGTCATTTCTTTAACTGTAGCATTTAATTTATCAGCTACATAATCTTTTAATTCTTTTGGCATCCAAACTATTCTTTCTGGTCCACCTTCTGCATAAGCAAACTTTTTAGAAGATATGAAATGTCTTCCATGTCCCATGAATCCTGGAGTTTGAACTCCTCCACCTGTCATAGAAGCAAGTTCTCCGAAAGTCATACCAACTGGAGTAACACTTGGGAACTCTCTATTAACTACAACAAATCCGTTTGCTTCTGGCATTATACCACAGATACACTCGAAGCATCCACAAGAAGTCATAGGGTCTTCTAATATAGAGTATAATGTAACAGCTTCAACTGCACCTTGAGATATTTGGTTTACAGTTTCGTTTACTGAATTCCATACACCTGTTCTATCGTCTAAGCACTCGCCTTTTTCTATTGGTTGACAAGGTCCTGTTGGGTCTAGTTCTTTAGTAGCCTTAGCATCTAACCAGCTAACTGCTCCACAAAGACCAAGTCTTTCAGGAGTAACAACACAAACGTGAGCTGGTGCAAATGATTGACATAAGTTACAAGAATAGAAAGTTTCAACACTCTCATCAACTAATGAAGCTAATCTTTCATCTCTAGCATTGTACTTAGCTATTGCTTCACCTTTTAATTCAGAAACTTTATCAGCATCTGTAATTATAGTTATTTCACACTTATCAACTACTGATTCAAATTCATCTAACATCTTAGCATATAAAACTTCTCCTATATGCTCAAGTCTAAATCCTTTATCAAATGCATCTTTAGAAATTCTTACCCAAGCCATATCTCTTTGTCCAACGTGCATTACACCTTCTATATAGTTTAAGAAGTAGTGGAAACGTCTCTCAAGAACTGGCTCGAAATCTTCTTGCATGTTTTTACCAGCTATCTTAACTATTACAGCAAGTGGTAATCTTAATACACCATCTGCTTCAACTTCATCTATATTTGGTCCTATTATTTCTATCTTATGGTCTTCAACTTCTGCTGCTTCTTTCTTAACAACAAGTTCCCAAGCTTCAGTTCTATTTCCACCAAACTCAGCGAACATGTCACTCTTTCTAATTCTTTCACCTTCAAATGCTGCTGCAAATGAAACTGGGATAGGTATTTCAGTAACTTTTATTTTTATTCCTCTAGCTTCTAATGAAGTAGCTACTATCTTATCATAATCTTTTTGAGTTAATAAGTTCATTGGAACTTCAAGAACTGTTTGGTCAGTTACAACTGGGAATCCTAAAGCTATTGCTCCAGCACCTGCAGATACAACTAATTCACTTAATGGTCCAAATGCATTAACAAATGCAGGAACTCTATTAGCTGTGTATTCTAATAATCCATTTAAATCACCAGGAGTTAATCCACCGAATATTAATGCTGCTCTTACTGCAACAGATACAACATGTATAACAGAAGTTACATCGTATCCTAGAGGTATAACTCTTAGTTCAAGACCCATTTTTACTCCAGCTTCTATAGCTTGGTCTATAACTTTACCAACTAAGAAAGTTAATAAACCTTTAGATTGGTAATCTTTTATAACTTTTGCTGCTGATTCAGCATCAGGACATTCACCAAGAACAACTGCAACACCAGGTATATCTCCTGTAACTAGTGGTACACCAAGTGATCTGATTATAGGGTCAGTTATATGACCTGCACATGGCTCACTATATGGAGCATCCATAGTTGAGTATTTTAATGCTTCAATTACTTCTGCAGCTAAAGCTGTAGCTAAACCAGCATTAAAAGCATGTTCTAATAAATGAGTTCTGTTTATTAAAGATTTTACTACTTCTAAAGCACCTTCTAAGTCCCCTAAAGTGTTCATTTTTTGTCCTGTTGCAGCATATATACAAGGTAATGAGTATGCTGTATCAGGGAAAGCAACTTTATGTTCTTTTCCGTTTTTTTCTATAGCTTCAGCTAGCATAGCTTGAGCTGCACCTAAAGCTTGTTCTGACCCTGTAAAGATTATATTATATAGATTCATTCTATTTCCCCCTTTAATATTTACACCTATTTTTTATTAACTATACCCTAAAAACCCTAGAAAGCAAATCCACCTTCATTTAACTCTAAGAAAGAGTCTGCATATAAAGATGCCCCATTGATTATGTCACAAGATTTTACAGTTTTCATTAATTCTGGGTCACATGGATTCATTATAGCTGAACTAAATCCATTAGCCATTGCCATTGCTAAGAATGCACTATCTAAAACAGGTCTAACATGTTTAGGACATCCATTAGATACGTTAGATAATCCTCCTGTAGTTAAAAGTCCCATCTCAGTCATCATTTTTATAGCTTCTAAAACTTCTACTTGTTTTTCTTGCATACCTTTTATAACTAAGCATAATGGGTCGAATAATATATCAGTTGGCTCCATTCCTAACATTAAGCCTTTTTCTAATATTTCTTGGCAATAAGCCATACGCTCATCATTATCTCTTGGGATACCTTCTTTTGCACATAAACCTATAACCATTGATTCATATTCAGCTGCTATATCTATTAAATCAAATCTTGAACCAGCATCAGCAGAGTTTATTATTGGCTTTGCATTAGTTCTATCATAAACTTTAAGCCCAGCTTCAATAGCCTTTTTATTAGCTGTATCTAGTGCTATAGGAACATTGTTAAACTCAGATTGAAGTAATTTGATTCCCCATGTCATTATTTCTTCGCCATCTCTTTCAGCAGGTCCTATGTTGAAATCTATATAATGTGCTCCTGCTTCTAATTGTTCTTTTGCTCTTTTTAATATTGGAGCTGGATCTCTTTCTGCTAATGCCTTTCTTATTGAAGGTGAGATACAGTGTATTCTTTCACCTATAATCATAAATTTTTCCATTTATAATGTCCCCCTTTAAATTTAATATTAATAGTTAGTTAATATTTTATTAGTTTGTTTGGCATGCTTTTTCTTGGTATCCTTTTAAGAACTTAGGTAATTCCATAGATTCTTCTGGTCCTATAACTACACTCCATCCTGGTAAGTTGTCTTCTATATCACCTTTAAGTACTGCAACTTTCCCTGGAATGATAAGGTCTTTACAATTAGTTACTTCTTCTACTTTACTTTCTTTAATGAAAGCAGAGATTGAGTTTCCACCAAATTTACCAGCAGCCCAAGATGTAAGAACTGAATATCCACCTGCATCTGGTATTACTAACCATACTGGAACTTTTGATCTTTCTATGTCTCCAGCAACTATGAAGTAAGTTAATGCAAAGTCAACAGTAACTAATACTGGAGAGTTTTCATCTGGGTTATTGATTGGATAAATCTTTGGTTCAACTCTCATTGGTCTTTGTGGGTCAGTGTATATATTTTGTCTTAGTGCAAATAATGGTAATGCCTTAGCATAACTGATATCATCTATTACTATTATAGAACCATATTTTATAGTAAATATTGATGATAAAGCAATTTCCATCATAGGGTTAGAATTAGATAATCTATTTGCAAATACTATTGAAGGATATCCAAATGTTCTATCTTGTTCTTTTAAAGCTATTCTTCTAACTTGTATAGCATTAGTGTAAGTATCTTTTATGTTTTCTCCTGTTACATCTAATACTAATTCTTTATATCCAGCAGCTTGAACTAATTCAACTGTTTCATATAATTCTTCTAGGCTACCAGCTTTTACACCTAATGGTAAGCTTGCTCCTTTAACTGCTTCTATCATATCTTTGTAGTTTTCTTTAGTTGCTCCATATACCATTGGTCTAGTATCTTTTAATACTTCAACAGCTTCTTTAACTACTTGTGCATCATCACAAGCTAAAATATAAGCTACTTCTAATCCACTACCTTTTATTTTATCTATTAATTTTAAATATGCGTCTTTATCTCCACAATACTCTAAAACAACCATTTCAACTTTCATTTGTTCACCAATTCTTATATAGTCAACTTTTTTCATGTTAGCTATTTTAGAATCTACTGCTTCATCACTCATACAAGTACAGAATGAAACTGCATATCTATTTCTACTTACTAATGTTTTTTCATGTCTAAATAATACTGTTTCTCCACCTAGTTCATATTCAGATGCACCAGTACCAACTTTTAAAGCTTTCATTAAAGGTGCTGTAGCTTCTGATAATTTCGCTATAGCGTCATCAGACATGTGTGGGCATTTACCTACTTCTACAGCTCCTGAAGCAACCTTCATAGAGAAAGCCATACAAGTTGGGAATCCACAATCCTTACAGTTTTTCTTTGGTGTTAATTTAAATATATCTAAAGCTTTTAATGCCATTATTTTTTCCCCCTAACCTTAACAATTTAATTAAGCTAATGCGTTAACCAATTCTTTTATAGTTTCTATTGATTTTGGATGACGAAGTATAACTGCGTTTGAACCACCTACTAAAACACTTGCTGCAGTTGAAACTTCCATTGCTATAGTTCTTTCTTCTGGACAACCCCAATCTGGCTCATCTTCTATAGGAGCTATAGCTTCTTTAACATGACCTACTTCAAAAGCTACTGGTGTTATGATAGGCATTTGTAATGTCTTATCATTTTGACCAAATGCTGCAAGTCTAATTCTATCCATAGTAGATGCAACATACTCATATCCATAACCAACTGCTGAACATCCAACATTCATAACTATATTTTCACCTTTAACGCCTAGTTGAGTTAACAGTACGTTTAATTGTTTAGCTAGGTTTATATCAACAGAAGATTCAGCTCCAACTTTGTGTGCATAAGCCATACCAGCTGATGCTCCTACTCCTTTGTAGTTATCTTCTACTGCTGACATAAATAAGCAATTATGCCCATCTAATGTTTGAGCTAATTTTTCAAACAATTTACCATCTTTTTCATGGTTTCCTGAACCTGCTACAACTAAAGGTAATTCTATTACTTCAATTACTGCTTTAGCTACATCAGCACATTCATCAACTGACTTATCTAATCCATTTGGGTCAGAACCATCAAATTTTAAACAAATAAAGTCTGCTTGTGTATTAGCTTCAACATATTTAGCCCATTCTACTGGACACTTAGCTACATCTTTGTATAACTCTTTATATGAATCAGTCCAGCTTTCAGGATAAACGTCTGATATTTGTATACCTATTTTTGGAGAATTCCCTACTTCTCCATCAAAACTATAAAAAGGTAATACATTTTCCCCACCTAATTTAATTGCCTTTTCCCCTATTCCTACTTCAACTTCTGATATTTTTCCAGAATATTTTTGAGTAGACATTTTAAATGCCATATTTTTTTCCCCCTTAAACCTATTTTAATTCTAATTTAGCAAAAATCTCTTTCATAGCCACTTTAGATTTTGAATCTTCAGGTAAATTAACTAAAGGAATACCTGTAGAGTCATATTCATATATCAATTCATCCATAGGTACAACACCGATTAACTCTAGGTTATGCTTTTCAATTTCTTCTTTAACACCATCATTCATAACCCCATTTGGAACTTTATTTACAATTAGAAGTATTCTTCCAACATTTAATTTTAGTTCCTCAGCTAAATCTCTTATTCTAGCAACAGCTTGTATGCTACGTCTTGAGCAATCACTAACCAATAAAAGTGTATCAACATGTCTAGTGACTTTTCTGCTTAGGTGTTCCATACCAGCTTCGTTGTCCATGACTAAGTATTTGTAATGACCAGATATTTTGTTTACTTGTTCTCTAAGTATTCCATTTACAAAACAGTAACATCCTTCACCTTCTGATCTACCCATTACTAATAAGTCATATCCTTCGCCTTCTTCAATTATAGAATTTAATCTAAATTGTAGATATTGTGCTTTTGTCATACCACCAGGGAATGCATTGCCTAACTTTTCTCTTTGATTTACTTCTTCTCTTATTTCTCCTATCGTTGCTTCAACTTCGATACCTAATACTTCATTTATATTAGCATTGGCATCAGCATCTACAACTAATACTGGTCCCTTATTGTCCTTAACCAAATAATCAATCAAAAGCCCTGTGAGACTTGTTTTACCAGTTCCACCTTTTCCTGCAACAGCTATATTGTATCCCATTTTAAGACTTCCCCCTTAAATCTAGCCACAGAGCCTTATGTACTCTGTTTACGTATTATAATTTAGGTACAGAATGAACACATTCACCATGTACATCATGAAGAGCTTCCATTAGTCCTTCTGATAAACTTGGATGTGGATGTATTGCATCCCCTACTTGTTCTACTGTTAATCCTAGATGAACAGCTAGTGACAACTCTGTTAATAAATCTGTAGCATGAGGTCCTACTACTGCTGCACCTATTATTTTATCTGTTTCTTTATCAGCTATAATCTTTACAAATCCTTGGAAATGTCCTATAGCTTGTGCTTTTCCAAGACCTCTAAAATCAAATTGACCTACATTGTATTCTACACCTTCAGCTTCAAGTTGCTTTTCAGTTTTACCAACACCAGCAACTTCAGGCTCTGTATAAACACATCTTGGAATTGCTCTATAATCTACTGCCTTAGTTTTACCTAAAGCATTTTCAACTGCTACGATACCTTCCTTAGATGCAACATGTGCTAGGAAAGGAGTATCTATTATGTCACCTATTGCATATATACCTTCCACATTAGTTTCAAGATGCTCATTAACTACTACTTTTCCTCTCTCCATTTCAATTCCTATATCTTCTACTCCAGAATTATCAAGGTTAGGTCTTCTACCAACACATACTAGCGCATATTGTGCTTCTATAACCTTTCCATTAGAAAGAGTTGCAACAGCTTTGCCATCAACTACTTCACAAGTTTGAACTCCAATACCTGTGATAACTTTAATTTTATCTTTCTTAAATTGTCTAAGTAGTTGTTTAGCTACATCTTTATCTTCATTTAACAGTATTTGGTCAACCATCTCAACTATAGTTACTTCTGTTCCTAAGGCTCTAAAGAACTGCCCTATCTCACATCCTATAACTCCACCACCTACTATTAACATAGATTCAGGTATCTCTTCAAGTCCAAGAACTTCATCACTAGTTATTACTATTTTTCCATCATATGGGAACATTCTTGGTACAACTGGAACAGAACCATTTGCTAGTATTATCTTGTCAGCTTTTATAGTTTCTACTGTTCCATCTTCTTTTGTTACTTCTATATTATTCTTATCAATTAATTTTCCAAACCCATTAACTAGTTTTACTCCTCTTTTTTCAAATAGGAATTCTATACCACTTATTAATTGATTTACTACTTTATTTTTTCTTTCCATTATGGCAGTGAAGTTTGGTGTAACTGTTCCATCTATTTCTATACCAAAATCTTTTGCTTCTCTTACAGTGTTTAATACTCCTGAAGAAGCAAGAAGTGCTTTAGTTGGTATACATCCTGCATTTAAGCAAGTTCCTCCAACTCTTCTTTTCTCAATAACTGTTACCTCTGCACCAAGCATAGAAGCTTTTATAGCTGCTACATATCCACCTGGTCCACCACCTACTACTACTATCTTCATCCTTAATTCCCCCAAACCTTATATAATCTATAATATTACAATACTATAAACCTGCGGCATCTAGTATAGCAGGTATATTCTCTTCTGCCCCAATTGCCATTATATGAACACCATCACATAAATCTTCTTCTTTTAATTGTTTGATAAGTTCTCCTGCCATTTTTATTCCTTCGCTTGCCCAGTTTTCTTTCCCAACTGCTCTTAATCTTTCGATTTGTTCATCTGGAACAAATATTCCTGGTACATTTGCAGTCATAAATTTGGCCATTCCTGGTGATTTCAAAGGTACTATCCCTGCTAATACCTTGCAATCCATATCCCTTGTTAATTCTCTAAACTTTCTCATTGTATTTATGTCATAAAGTGCTTGAGTTTGGAAAAATTTAGCTCCTGCTTTTATTTTCTTTTGCATTTTTAATAATTGAACTTCTATTGGAGAATATTCTGGAGTTACTGATGCCCCTAGATAAAAATCTGGAGAACCTTTTAATTTATTACCAGCCATGTCCGTACCTGCCATTAAAGTCTCAGCAGTTTGAAGTATCCCAACAGAGTCTAAATCAAAGACTCCCTTAGCTTGTGGATGGTCTCCTACGCTAGTATGGTCTCCTGTCAGTGCCAACAGATTGTTTATCCCAAATACGCCTGCTGACAGCATTTCTCCTTGTATAGCTATCCTATTTCTATCTCTCCCTGTTATTTGAATAACTGGCTCTAATCCAGCATCTTTTAGTAATTTACATGTAGCAAGAGAAGTTGCTCTCATAACTGCTGATTGAAAGTCTGTTACATTTGCTGCATGAACCCTCCCAACTAATGGCTTTGCACATTCTATTAAATGTGAAAGGTCAGTCCCTTTTGGAGGAGCCATTTCAGTAGTAACTGCAAATTTTCCACTTTCTAATGTTTCTCTTAATAAGCTCATCTCTAATCCCCCTTTTAACCTTCTAAAAAAAACTTTTATGAATTTGCTGCTGCTTCTTTCTTTTTCTTTGCACTTAAGCTTCTTGGATTATTTTGCTTAGAATAGTCTTTTGGTGGTCTTATTTCTGCTAAATTGCTCAATTGTCCTATAGTTTCTAATCTTTCATATATCTTTATCCAAGCACAATCATTCTCTGAATTTACTTCACACTTACCATTTTTAGCTCCACCACAAGCTCCATTCATAAGACCTTTAGCACACATAGTTACTGGACATATTCCACCTGTCCAACCAAGTTCACAGTCTCCACAAGCTTTACAAGCTTCTTCATATTCTCCAACCCTTTGTACTTCCCCTATGAACAAAGTATTGTTGGCTGGATAAACTGGCTTATCTTTTAGGTTCTTAACTATTGTTTGTGTACCATCTCCACATGCTAAAGATAAAACTGCATCAGCTTCTTTAGTCTCTTCTTTTAGAGCCTTTAAATCCTTTTTAGACTTTAAAAGGTTACAAGCAGGGTCAAGCATTACATATCCTAAGATTTTTTTGCCTTCGCCTTCAAGAGTTTCTTTCATTTTTAGAACTTCTTCTTCTCCACCACTTTTACAAGTCGCTGCACATTGATTACAACCAACTAAAACTAGCTTGTCAAAATTCTTTAAGTACCCTAGTACTTCTTCTAATGGTTTATTTTCAGAAATTATCATATCTACTTCCCCCCTAAACCTTCCACTTATATATATCTATTTATTATTTTGTAATTTACAAGCTTTAACTACATGTTTTGCAAGTATAGATGTTGTAACTGAACCAACCCCCGCTGGAACTGGAGTTATCATTGATACTTTATCTAAAACTGCATTTGTATCAACATCTCCACATAAATTTCCTTCTTCATCAACATTTATACCAACGTCTATAACTACTGCTCCATCTTTAACAAAAGTTTCATCAACCATCTTAGCTCTACCAATAGCTGCTATTAATACATCCGCGTCTGCTGCTACACCTGATAAATTTTTAGTTTTTGAGTGACATATTGTAACAGTTGCATGTTCACTTAATAAAAGCATTGATACTGGCTTCCCAACAACCATTGATCTTCCAAGAACTGTTACCTTACTTCCTTTTAAATCGACGTTATAATGTTTTAATATTTCTACTACTGCTGTAGGAGTACATGGTGGGAATCCACTCTTATCACCTTCCATGACTTTAGCAGAGTTTATTGGACTAAAACAGTCTACATCTTTTTCTGGTGCAATAACATATTTTATAACTTCTTCATTTAAGTGTTTTGGAAGAGGTCTAAAACATAATATACCATTAACATTTTTGTCATCATTAACTCTCTTTAATACATCAATGTATTCATCTTGAGTTATATCTTCAGCTAATTCCAACACTTCTGTTGTTATACCAATGTTTTGACATCTTTTTAGTGCGCCTCTTTCATATGATAAATCATCACTTCTTGCTCCAACCCTAACTATTGTTAGCTTAGGACTTATACCTTCTTTTACTAATAACTCAACTTCTTTTATTAACTCTTCACTAATTTTATCAGCTACAGGTTTTCCTTTTATAATTTGTCCTTTAGTTGACATTCCTTCCATATATTCACAACTCCCCTACAAGCAAACTTAAATTAATTTATTCTATATACCACATATTAACAACATAGTATTTACTTTCGTCATTTAAAAATTATTTTCCAAGAGCTTTTTCAACTTTAGCATAAACTTCATCACAAGTCTTTACGCCTTCTTCAACTAATTTATCCACTTCTGTTTTTACTTTATCAACATATTCCTTGTCTTGTATAGAATTTATATTTATAACTACATTTAATTGTCCACCAAGTATAGCAGCTCTTAGACATTGAACTCCTACACCAACATCGCTTATAGCAAGTCTTGAACCTTTATCAACTAAATCTTCATGTAACTTAATAGCTTCATAGCAAACTCTTACTATATTTAATGGTACTTCACAAGCAACTTTAAGTGCTTTTTCCATTGTCTCTGCTTTTATTCTTTTTTCTTCTTCTGTTTCTTTAGGAAGCCCGTAAGCTTTTGATAATGGTAAGAAACATTCTGCATCATCATCTATCATTTTTAATAAATCTTTTTCTAGTTTTCCAGCTTTACTTAATATCTCTTTTACGCTTTCTTCATATTCAGCATATTTTTTCTTTCCTATTGTAAGATTACAGACCATACTACCTAGAGCCATACCAATTGCACCAACTAGTGCAGCAGCTCCACCGCCACCTGGTACTGCTTCTTTAGAAGATAGTACTTCTACAAAATCAACACAAGTTTTATCTGCTATTTTCATGATAATCCTCCTTGAAAGGATGTAGGAAAATATCTCAAATTATTCGAGATATTTTACGAAGTATTTTAAGATATCTCCTACTCTTTATTTATAAATTAAAGTGCTTAGAATAATCCAGCTATTACTCCATTTTCATCAACATCTATTTTTTCTGCTGCTGGAACTTTTGGTAATCCTGGCATCTTCATAATTTCTCCAGTAAGTGCAACTATAAATCCAGCACCTGCTGAAATTGCTGCTTGTCTTACAGTTATTCTAAATCCTGTTGGTCTACCTAATTTAGTTTGGTCATCAGTTAAAGAATACTGAGTCTTAGCCATACATACTGGAACCTTAGTAAATCCAAGTTTTTCTAAATTAGCTATTTCTTTATCAGCCTCTGGAGTATAATCTACACCATCTGCTCCATAAATCTTAGTAGCTATAGCATTTATCTTGTCTTTTATAGATAAATCATCTTCATAGCAGAATCTAAAGTTATTTTCTTCTTCATCTAATAATCTTAGAACTTCTTTAGCTACTGCAATTCCACCTTCTCCACCTTTTGCCCATACTTCAGAAAGAGCAACATTTACACCTAATTCTTTACACTTGTCTTCAACAAGTTTAAGTTCAGCTTCAGTGTCAAGTGGGAATCTGTTTATTGCAACAACTGCTGGTAATCCATATACTTGAGTTATGTTTTCAACATGTTTTAATAAGTTTGGAAGTCCTTTTTCAAGAGCTTCTAGGTTTTCGTTATTTAAGTCTGCTTTAGCAACTCCACCATTGTATTTTAATGCTCTTACAGTAGCAACTATTATAACAGCATCTGGTTTTAAGTTTGCCATTCTACATTTTATATCTAAGAATTTTTCTGCTCCAAGGTCAGCACCGAAACCAGCCTCAGTTATTACATAGTCTGCAAAGTGCATAGCCATTCTTGTAGCTATAACAGAGTTACATCCATGAGCGATATTTGCGAATGGTCCACCGTGTACAAATGATGGTGTTCCTTCAAGAGTTTGAACTAAGTTTGGTTTTAAAGCATCTTTTAATAATGCAGCCATAGCACCATTAGCTTTTAATTGTCTAGCTGTTACAGGGTCACCCTCGTAGCTATATCCAACTATTATGTTTCCTAATCTTTCTTTTAAGTCAGATATATCACTTGCCAAACAGAACGCTGCCATTATCTCAGAAGCAACAGTTATATCAAATCCGTCTTGTCTAACTGCTCCATCACCTTTTTTACCCATACCATCAACGATATTTCTAAGTTGTCTATCGTTCATGTCTACACATCTTCTCCAAGTTATTTTCTTAGGGTCTATTCTAAGAGCATTTCCTTGGTGAATATGGTTATCAAGCATAGCAGCTAAAAGGTTATTAGCAGCTCCTATAGCATGGAAGTCACCTGTAAAGTGTAAGTTTATATCTTCCATAGGAACAACTTGTGCATATCCTCCACCAGCTGCTCCACCTTTAACACCAAATACTGGTCCTAGAGATGGTTCTCTTAAAGCAACTAATACATTTTGGTCTAACTTAGCAAATGCATCTGCAACACCTATAGTAGTAGTAGTTTTTCCTTCACCTGCTGGAGTTGGATTTATAGCTGTAGTTAATATTAACTTAGCTTTTTTGCCAGTCTCTCTTTTTAGTAGATTGTAGTCAACTTTGGCTTTGTATTTACCATAAAGTTCTACATCATCTTCACCTAGTCCTAATTTTTTTGCAACCTCTCTAATATCTTGAGGTTTAGCTTCTTGAGCTATTTCAATATCAGATTTAAATCCCATAACTGAATCTCCTCCCACAACCTAAATAGATTTAAAATATAATTTTTTTCAAAAATTGTATTAATATGTAAAAATTATATTTTATAAGATAATTATACATGTAAAATTACTTAAAAACTAGCTACTAAGCTATTAAAATATTCAAACTTAATAGCTAGTTATTTATCTAATTCCTTATTTATTACCTATCTATTACCTATGTCTAACCTTTAACCAACCTAAAATCCCAAATCAAAATTCTATTTATCTTTAAGTGACATTAATTTATCTTTTACTGCTTTAATTTGTGCTTTTGTTGTTTCACTAGAATCATATGGAGATTGATTTGCTCTATCAGAATCTATAACATCTTGATTGTAATAAATAAATCCTAAAGATTCTCCATCTTCTAAGTTTTGAATTATAAATTCTTCATCTTCCTTATTTCTAATTTTATTACCTACAACAAATACCTTATTTACTCCTATATCGTGTCCAAGTTTTTTAACTTTTCTATAAGTCTGTAGACTTCTTTCCCCTGGTTCTACAACTACTATAAAAGCATCTACACCTTGAGCTGTTCCTCTTCCTAAATGTTCAATTCCTGCTTCCATATCCATAACAACTACATCTTTATTTTGTAGTATTAAATGTGAACATAATCTTTTTAAAAGAACATGCTCTGGACATACACATCCAGTACCACCAGAATCTACTGTTCCTAAAGTAAGTAATCTTACTCCATTATATTCTTTACAGAAATTTTCAGGGATATCATCCACTTTAGGATTCATCTTAAACATTTTTCCAAAGGAACCTACAGAAGCAGCTGTTCTATCTGAAACTAATTTCTTCATTTCTGATATAGGTACTATTGATTCATATACTTCTTTTGGAAAACCTAGTGCTAAAGCTAAATTAGCATCCGGGTCGGCGTCAACAGCAACAACTCTGTATCCGTCTTCAGCAAACATCCTAGAGAGCATTGAAGAAAAAGTCGTTTTACCTACTCCACCTTTACCTGTTATTGCTATCTTCATAATCCTTACCACCTTTATTACTATTTGCTTTTTATGCAGTTAATTTATAGTTGTTTATTTTTTGTACACTAAAAATAAACTACAGCTAGTCCTTACAGGAACCAATTACATTTACCTTACTAGCTTTTCAAAGCAGCATGTATAGTTTTATTATTCTTCATTATATTGTTTATATTTTATTTATTCAGTATATTCGTTATATTCCGATGTTCTTTGCTTTAACATTTAACTTTATTCATCCATAAAATTTCTTATAAAATCGTTTTTTCTATGCTTTCTATCTCTCTTAAGCTTCAGCCTTTTCTGCCATTTTTTCTTCAACTAATGCTTCAAAGTGAACACGTTTTTTCTCTATATCTTCTATTATTGTAGCTGCTAATTCTTTTGGATTAGTATTTACAGTAAATGTTGCTCCAACTTTATCTTTTAATTCGCTAGTTAATATGTCTACTGCTCTTGAAGAACCAGTTATTGGAGGCATTATTCCTAAATAAGTGTCTATACCAGAAGCTACAACATAACATCCTATAGCAACTGCTTTTTCTGACATCCACTCTGGAGCTATACCTACAACTGGAAGGTCACACATATCCATATCTAAGTAATTAGCTGCTGCTCCAACTAAATCTAATATACGGCTTATATCAACGCAAGAACCCATATGTAGTACTGGTGGGATTCCTACTAGTTTACAGACAGTTGCAAGACCTTTACCTGCATATTTTTCTGCTGCATCAGTTTCCATTAAACCAAATTTAGCTGCTGCTGAAGCACCACATCCTGTAGTAACTACTATTATGTCATTTTTAATTAATTCTTTCATTATTGTTACATGAGCCTCATTTGAAACTCCTTTAGCATTGTTACATCCAACTACACCAGCTGCTCCTCTTAATACTCCAGATTTTAAACAGTCTGTTAATGGCTTAACTGTTCCTGCTGGGTCTATATGAGAGTTTACAACTCTATCTAATTGGTTTACTACTGCTTCTACACTATACCCAACTGTTGCCCCTGATTTTAATTCAGGTATAAGTACTTTTGATTTATCTCTATTTTTAAAGTTTAAAATAGCTTCTTTAACTATTGCTTTGGCATCATCAAGTGCTTGTTCTTCTCTAAATTCAATATAAGTTGAACCTGTTATTTTAGCTTTTGGAGAAGTTGTTACAAATTTAGTATGGTAACAATCTGCAACTCTAGCTAATGCAGGGAATATACATTGAACGTCAACTATTACAGCTTCAACTGCTCCAGTTATTATTGCAAGTTCTTGTTGATGGAAGTCTCCTGCTATTCTTACACCATGTCTCATTGTAATCTCATTACCTGTACAACACATACCAGCTAAGTTTATTCCATCAGCTCCAACTTCTTTAGCTAAAGCTACTAAGTCTGGCTCTTCTGAAGCTAAAACTATCATTTCTGATAATGCTGGCTCATGTCCATGTAATATTATATTAACTTTATTTTCTTCTAATACTGCTAAGTTAGCCTCTGTTCTTCTTGGCACTGGAGTTCCAAATAAAATATCGCTTAGACGAGTACCTATCATAGAACCGCCCCAACCATCAGCCATAGAAGTTCTAAGACTCATGTGTATTAAACTATCTATATCACCAGTACATCCTATATGAGTAGAGTGCATTATTGTTGCAATTTCTCTATCTATAGCTCTTGGTTCTATAGCATATTCTTTCCATATTTTTTGTCTTGGTTCTGGTGCGTTTTTTATAAATCTTAATGTTCCAAAAGGCTTCCCAAACTCCATTAATGCAATTTCTGCCACTTCATGTGCTACATCATAGATATCTCTACCTTCTGTCTCTACATCCCATTCTTTAGCTAAAGTTATTAACTTAGCTTCATCTCTTATTTTATAGTTTCCATTTGGATCAGCTAATGCTAATGTATGTGCGATATCTCTAGCATGGTCTGAATGGGCAGCTGTCCCACCAGCAACCATTCTTGCAAAGTTTCTACCTACTATAGTATGTTCATCTGCTCCACATAACCCTCTTGGAGTTTTAGGACTTATTCTACATGGTCCCATTCCACATATTCTACAGCAAACACCTTGAAGACCAAAACCACATTGTGCCTTGAAGCCTTCTTTTCTATCATACATTGTTTCTACGCCTTCTTCTCTAGCTTTTGCTATCATCTTCTGGCTGTTTAAATCAATTGTTAACATTTTTTCATCCATATTCCTATCCCCTTTTTTTGATTTTTAAAATCCCCCAGGTGACTGACTTCATGTCATAAAATAATAAAATAAATGCTTTCTAAGTTGATTATATACTAATTTCCAACACTTTGCTTTAGATTTAAATATTTTTTTAACAAAATTAGATAATACATAAAAATTTAATTTTTGGTACCTAATTTAAGTTAATTTTACTTCCTATTTTTGGCTATTTTTTAATACTTAAACCCATTTTTTGATGCTTTAGTTTAATTAAATTATGTTTTGATTTTTTTTAAATCAAGTTTGAATTATTTCTATTCATTTTTTTGTTTTTATATATTGATTGTGTATTTATTATTTTTCATTGCTTTTGGACTTGTTACAGATTTTTACTCCCTAAACTCAATTAGTAAAAACTTCTTAGAATAGCATTTTTTGGACTAATTTTTTTGAATTTTTTTACTTTTCCTACTTTAATATTAATTATAGCTTCAAATTGAACATTTGTATATATTCATTTGAAGCCATAATTATTTTTTATATAAAATTTTTTTAATATCGGATTAATTTAGACATTTTGACTTATTTTTCTATTTTTATTCATTTATTTTATACGTTTGATTTTATTTCATACTCTTAGCTACGATAGCACCATATGCAATAGAATATAATTTAGATTCATGTGAATCAGCTCTTGATACTAAAACTATAGGAGCCTTTGCACCCATGATTATACCTGCTGATTTAGAGTCTGCCATATATGTAAAGGCTTTCCCTATTCCATTACCAACCTCAATTGTTGGAACCAACATAATATCTACATCACCAGATACTTCACTCTTAAATCCCTTTATTTCACTAGCTTCTTTTGAAACAGCTAAATCAAAAGCTAAAGGACCTTCTACAATTACATTTTCTCCAAATTCTCCTTCTTTACAAGCCTTCGCTAACATATCTGCATCTACAGTAGCTTGCATCTTAGGATTTACTTTTTCTTTAGCTGCTAAGCATGCAACTTTTACAGTTTCCATACCTAAAGCTTTTGCAGCTTTTATTGAATTTTTTAATATTTTTGCCTTTTGCTCATAATCAGGAGCTATGTTCATACCTCCATCCGTAGTTATAAGTAATTTATGGTATCTTTCTAACTCATATACCATTACATGGCTTAATAAACTATCAGTTCTAAGACCATAGTCTTTATTTAACACTTCTTTTAAGATAACTGATGTATCTAATAATCCTTTCATTACAAAATCAGCTTCTTTACTTGATACTAGTTTAACTGCTATTTCTGCACAATCTTTGATATCATCCTTATCCACTATTCTGATACCATTTAAATCAAATCCTATTTCTTTTGATATGTCTCTTATTTTTTCTTCATTTCCAACTAATATAGGAGTAATTATATTTCTTTCTACAGCATCTTTTATTGCCATCAAAACCTCTTTGTCATGAGCTGCTGCTACAGAAAGTACTATTTTCTCTCCTCCCTTAAGTTGCTCTAAAATATCATCTAATTTCTTTATCAAAAGTAACCCCTCCCTTATATATATTTAACTAAATAATACCATATTTATTATCTCTTTTCCCAATTTATTTTTTATGTTACAAAGAATTGATACAACTAAAAATTTGGTTAATATCCCAAATTTATGTTGATTTAATATTCATGTTATATTACTGTCCATAGCTTAGTTTTATTTATATGTATCCATATATATATAAAATCAATTTTTTTATTTCTATTTATTTTTAATTGAGTTTATATGATACTGATTTACTAATGTTCTAATTCCATTTTGTTTCACATGTATCTTTACACATAACAATAAAAAAGTATGTGCCTATAGTCAAAATCAACTATAAACACATACTTTTTATACTTATATTTAGATTAACATATCTAAAATATTTACATTAGCATATCTAAGTATTTCATCTTCATCTTAGTATTTTTTAAGATGGAGTATTCGCATATACTTATAAAATTTACTATTACCTTACTTATTTATTCCAAGCTCTTTTAAACAAGCAATCGTAATTTCATCTTGCGGATTCAATTCATAAGCTCTTTCTATATAGTAAGTCGCATCATCAATATCACCATTATTTAAATAAGCCATACCTAAATTACAAAGTATTTCTGGGTCTTCCTTTATCTTAGCAGCTTGTTCAAAATACTCTATCGCTTTATCTAGATTATTTTTATAAGCTTCACAAAGCCCTAATTCCACTATAGCATCTACTTGCTTAGGCTTTATTATCAATATCTTCTCCAAATACATCTCAGCCTGTTCTATCTCTCCCATACCCTTATATCCAAGTGCTATCATGAACAACAAGTTCCACCAATCCATATGTTCTTCTTCTAATGGAAGTAGTTTCTCTAATCCTTCTTTAAATTTACCTTGGAATACAAGCGTATATCCTTCTTCATACTGAACTTTAAAGTCCATCTTTCCTAAGTTATCTTGTATCTCCGCCACCAAATCAGCATCTAATCCAAGTCTTAATGCATCTTCCCAAGTTAGCTTAGTTTTTAGATATTGACCTTGATTATAATAATGATAACCTAAATGGTAATAACCTAATGCAAAATTCTCATCAACATAGATTATATTCTCAAGTTTAGCCATTGCTTCAAGTAAAAATGCATTCATTGCCTTCTCATCCATATCTTTTTGATACTGTTTTGCTATCTCTTGGCAAACTATTGCATAGTTATACATTGCATCTAAATCATCTGGATACATTGTTATAAATGCTTTTATATATATTAAAGAATCTGTATGTTCGCCAATCTCAAAGTATTTTCTTGACATATATCCCATATACGCCTTTAAGTCCAGATTAATATCTTTAGATAAAGCATTTAAAAACTTTTCATATTCTCCATTGTTTTTAAATTTACTATCTACACCAATTATATATATCATAGCATCTGCTATAGACATTGAGTTCAACTTATCTTGGGCAGTCTTTTCTTTTATTCCTTTTACCAATACTTCATTTTTTATAGGTACATCTAACCCACCTTTTGGGACATCATAACTCTTTAATTTAAACTCTCCACCATGCTTTATAGTAATAAAAGCTAGTTCCTCTGCCTTTTTTAGCAAATATTTTTCTATTTTAAAATCCATTTTTTCCTCCTAAATATTTAAATCTCTACTTTATGAGTTTTAGATTTCTCAAATACTTTTTTATCATCATATTCAAACAAGACTATATTTTTTTCTTTTCTTATTTCTATATTTATATCACTTTTTAAATCCACAACATTGAATTTAAATGGCTCGAAATGAACATATTTTATTATATGTTTAGCTGGTTTATCAACAAAATTAGGTAAATATGTTGATAAGTTATCATTATCTTGTAAAAATACATGGCATCTATTCTTAAAATCATCCACATCTAACTTATTAAAAAACTGTGGTGTATTTGATGTTTTTCCCAGTGATATATAGTCATACTTTAATATATCATTGAATACATCATTATCTACATTTATATTTTGATTATAGAAATCCATCAATATTTTATACAGTTGATTCTTTCCTTGTGCTAAATCAAAGTATCCATTTTCATCGAAATACTTGGCAAAAGTCTCAAAGAATTTAAAAGGACTTTGTTTATAAAATCTCCCTATAATATATCTCATAGATAGCACAAAATTTTTAGAATTGTAATATCTCTCCAATATATCCTCTATATCCTTTAACTTCAATGTCTCCTCATAACTTATATAATTATTATATAAAAATTCATATGGAGCATAATCTTTATATTTAAAACCATGTTCATCTGCCACTTTTCTCATGCCTGTCCCTTTAATCATCTTTAAAAAACCTAATTGTAGATGCTCTATACCTAAATTAAATACATCATTAAAGGAATTCTCAAAGCTCTTATAATCTTCATAAGGAAGCCCTGCAATTAAATCTAAGTGCTGATGTATATTTCTATAAGATGCTACAGTCTGCACAACATGAGACAATTTTTTAAAATCATCCCTTCTACCTACTGCATCAAGTGTTTTTTCATTTGTAGATTGTACCCCTATTTCAAACTGAAAAAGACCTTCTTTACAATCAGCTAAAAATTCAAGCATCTTATCATCTATCAAATACGCTGTAACTTCAAAATGATAAGTTGTATATCCATTATCATTTTTCATAAGAAAATCCATAATTTCCATAGCCACTTTTTTATTTGCATTAAAGGTTCTATCAATAAACTTTATCTGTGATACCCTTGCATCTATTAAAGCTTTCAAATCACTTTTTATCCTATCTAAGCTAAAATATCTTAAACCTGGAATAGTAGATGATAAACAATACTGACAGTTAAAAGGACAACCTCTTGATGATTCATAATACACTATTCTGTTTTCATATTCCTTTGGATTTAAATTTTCATAAGGGCTAGGAATCTCGTCCAAGTTCTGAAGTAATTCCATCGGTTTATTCACTATTATCTCATTGCCTTGTCTATATACAAGTCCATTTACATCGTTTATTTCTTTTTTACCTTGTAAGTGAAGTATTAAGTCTTTAAAAATTAATTCTCCTTCTCCATAAAGTATATAATCCACAAAATCATACTTTTTCATTGCCTCATAGCTATCATAACTAACTTCTGGTCCGCCCAAAGCTATTTTAGTATTAGGTCTAATTTTCTTCAGATTATCGCAAAGCTTAACTATATCTCCCACATTCCAAATATATGTGGAGAATAATATTATATCATACTCGTTTTTGTATATATCCTTTAAAATATAGTCCAAATCATTATTTATTGTATATTCTTTCATATCAACTTCTATCAAATCTCTTACAAATTCTTTTAGATATCTTATAGCTAAATTTGTATGAATAAACTTAGAATTTAATGTTGTTAATAAAATTTTCAAATATTTCTCACCTCTTTTTAATATTATACTGTCTTTTTGTACCCCTTATAGGTTAGAATAGTATATGTAAAGTTTTAATAATATCTATATAATTAATTTATTAATTTCAAGTAATGTGAGGAAAGGAAGTTTTTTATGGAATTAATTGAAAAAGTATCTATCAACTCTTTATCAAAAAGAGATCTACTACTTATTATAAAGTCTCTTGAATACACTAATGAAAATACTCAAATTAGTGATTTCATCGACCTTAGAAATAATATTGTAAAGGAATTATGTTTTTTAACTGACACTAAGGAAAAAGATTTTCTGGATTATCTAGAGAAAAATAGCACACTCTGATAGCCTAAACCTTTTTAAATTTCAATATATGAATACCTGATTTAGAATTTATTTTTATGCTTAATATGTTATCATTAAAGGTTTTTGACATAACTGTTATTTGATTAAATATGGGGTCTATTATAGTATTACCTTCTTCAAGTCTTATAAGACTTTTTGGATCTATTTTTTTATTGTATGCCTTAACTCCAATTTTATATTTTCTCAATTTAACAACATATTCCGACATAGAAAAAATGAAATCTATATTATCTTCATTTAATTCACTATCTTCACCCAAAATGGATAATATAGATTTTTTTATACTCTTAATTCCTTCATTTTCTACAGCTCTATCTTGCATATATACATCATATAAGACGTTTAACACGTTTAATAGAACACTTTCTTCATCATACTCTTCAAACTTTGAATCAATATATTTATCAATTAATTGTATTGCTTTAATCCTTGCCATCTGAAATTTTACAATATCTGATTTGTCTAATTCTATAGAAAATCCTATTATCTTGTCTTTAATACTCTGTAGTAATTCGACATATTCTATTTTACTATTATTTATAAGATTGTGCATAACAGAATTATACGCCACAGAACCTAATAAATAATCAAATAAAGATTCTTCTTTTTTAAAATAATTCACATATCTTTTTATTAATCTAACAACCTCATCCTCACTTTTTTGGATATTAGTATTCGATAAAATTAATGGTAATAAAATATTTAAAAAATTAATAGTCCCTATTTTCTCTCCATAAAATCTATAGTAAATAAGTTCATCTCTCAGTCTATTTTCGTCTATATATACACATCTTTGCGTTTTATCATCTATTAAGGATTTTGTATTTATTATAATTAAATCTTTAAGAGCCCTACTTGCACTGCTAAAGGAAGATGTATAGACTTTTTTTAGTAATTCATCATTCATAAATATATCCTTTCTAAAAAATTGAATCTAAATATCTTGCCATTAAAAAAAAAGAGACAGCCCGTTTAAGAAGCTGTCATATATAGGGGGATAGTAGTGTACAAAAATCATTGTAATCTACTATCTATATATTATTATACGATACTACTTTTTTATATGTAAAGCATCAGTTTTCGACATCCCTATATTTTACAGTTATACAAATTGCGTACTAAGTTCAATTTTATTCTTTTTATTTCAACATTTTATCGTATTACATTCTTTCAGGAGCGTGCATTCCCAACAGTTTCAAGGAATTCTCTAAAGTTTGTTTTGTAGCTAAAACTAATGCAAGTCTCGCTTTTCTAATTTCCAAATTTTCTACTAAAATTGGATTGTCATGATAAAATTTATTAAACGCTTGAGCCAAATCTAACATAAATCTAGTCACTATATGTGGTTCATTTTTCTTTAGAGCAAGTAAAATATTTTTGTTAAATGATTCTATAACTCTAAGAACTTCTGCACTATCTTCATCAGCTAACAGACTATAATCTATATCAGAAGTTATTTCTTCTTCTGCTTTTCTTAAAACTGCACAACATCTCGCATGTGTATATTGAACATATGGTCCAGTCTCACCATCAAAGCTTAATGTTCTTTCCCATGAGAATGTGTAGTCTTTAATTCTACTATTGGACAATTCTTGGAATACTACTGCACCAACACCTACTTGTTTAGATATTTCATCTACATTTTTAGCATTTGGATTTTTAGTAAGTATAATGTCTTTAGTCTTATCTATAGCTTGATTTAAAGCGTCTTCTAAAAATACTACTCTTCCTTTTCTAGTTGACATAGTCCCTTCTTCAAGAGCTACCATACCAAATCCAACATGAGTCAAATCTTTTGCCCAATCGTATCCCATAAGCTCAATTACCTTAAACCATTGTTGGAAATGTAAGTTTTGTTGAGAACCAACTACATATATACATTTGTCAAAATTATAAGTTTCTTTTCTATATATTGCAGCAGCTAAATCTCTTGTCATATATAATGTTGAACCATCATTCTTAGTAATAAGTGCTGGTGGCATTTTATATTCTTCTAAATCAACAATCTTTGCACCTTTAGACTCTATTAGAAGATTTTTTTCTTCTAATAACTCAATAACTTTACCCATCTTATCAGAATAGAAGCTTTCCCCTGCCAAAGAATCAAATTCTATATCTAAAAGCTTATATACTCTATTAAATTCTTTTAAACTCTCATCTCTGAACCATTGCCATAATTCTTTTGCTTCCTCGTCGCCATTTTCTAATTTAGTAAACCATGCTCTTGCTTCATCTTCCATTTCTGGATATTGTTCAGCCTCATCATGGAATCTTACATATAATTTTAGTAATTCTGGGATTGGATTAGATTCTACTACTTCTTTTTCTCCCCACTTTTTAAAGGCCACTATTAACTTACCAAATTGAGTTCCATAGTCACCTAAATGATTTATTCTTATAGTCTTGTATCCTTGTGAGTCATATATCTTATATAAGGCATTACCTATAACTGTAGTTCTTATATGCCCTATATGGAAAGGTTTTGCTATATTTGGAGAAGAATACTCAACTATTACAGTTTTATCTTTACCAAAATCACTATGACCGTAATTTTCTTTTTCCGCTAGTACTTTTTTGATTACAGTTTCTGCTAATTGAGATTTATTTACAAAAAAGTTTACATATCCACCTAATTGTATTACCTTTGTTATCTCTCCACTTGGTTCTATACTTTCTGCCAATTCATTTGCTATCATGTTTGGAGCTTTTCTAAACACTTTAGCTAATTTAAAGCATGGAAAAGCATAGTCACCCATGTCCTTATTTGGTGGAACTTCTATAAGTGCCTCTATCTCTTCTTTCGATAAATCTTCTATTTTTTCTTTAAGGCAATTTGATATTGCTACCTTGAAATCTTGCATCTTGTTGCTCCTCTCTACATTGTACCTGGTTTATATTGTGCTTATCTCTTTATGTTAAATCAAATTTCGTGTTTTTTCAAGTATTTCATTACATGGCAAAGTACTTTAAAAATTGTACCTTTTGTACTAATTATCCCTACGTTAAAAATACTATTTTTACATGCAATTTTTTATTCTTCTATTAATTTTCTACAACTCTTTTTCACTTTTAACTTTTATTCCTGCTTCTTCAAGTAGTTTTGCTGTGACACCTTTTCCTGAGATTTTTTTACCAGAAAAACTACCATCATAAATTAAATTACACCCACAAGATGGACTACCTTCTTTTAATATTGCTTCGCTACATACATATAAATTTGCTATTTTTAGAGTCTCTTTAGCACCCTTTACAAAGTTTTCTGTCACATCCTTATTATCTTTGGTAATTACCTTATTATCAACTATCTCAGCAGGTGGTCTTGGTGTAGATAGACCACCTAACTGTTCTGGACACACAAGTGTAAATTCTTTGCCTTTTAAATATTCCTTAACTTTTTCATTTTCATTATTATCGCCACTATATTTACAATTTATTCCTATTAAACATGCAGATACTAATATCATAAAAATGTGCTCCCATACAAATTATTTTAGTTTAACAATCGTTACTCCTGCTCCACCTTCTCCATATTGACCACCTCTTTGTGATTTTACATGTCTATTTCTTCTTAAAATATCTTGTAGCCCTGCTTTTAGTACTCCTGTACCTATTCCATGTATTACTGTTACAGATTCTAATCCTGCCACATATGCATCATCAAGGTATTTTTCAACTTCCATTATAGCTTCTTCTAAGTTTAATCCTCTAAGGTCAACTTCATTTTTTATATTACCAGATTTTGACCTTATGATATTTCTTGTTGATTTAGTTACATTTGTTGAAACATCCTTGCGAGTTTTTTGTAAAGACTTAAAAGGTAGAGTCATCTTCATTATACCAATTTGTACAACTGCTTCTTTTCTCTTTTTATCCACTGAAACCACACTACCATTTTGATTTAAAGTTATTACCTTAACTTCTTCACCTGGCTTTAGGTCTTTTATCTCTTTATTTGAAACCTTTGGAACTATCATACTTTTTACTGTTGGTTGAAGACTTCCCATAGAACTAGTCAATTCTTTTCTAAGTTCTTCTATCTTACGATTCTTTTCTTTTGAAGCTCTTTCCTGCTCAAGATTTCTAAGTTCCTTTATTATAAGGTCTACTTCTTCTTTAGCTTGTCTTATAATTGAAAAGGCTTCTGACTTAGCTTTTTCAATCATCTTATCTCTTTGGCTAATCAACTTTTCAAGTTTTTCATCATACTCTTCTTTTAGTCTTTCAATCTCTTCTTTTAGTCTTTCAGCTTCTTCTCTGTCTTCTACTGCTTTGATTCTATTCTTTTCAACATTCTGTAATACATCTTCTAAAGCTATGTTATCTGTATTTATATATTCTTTAGCACGTGAAATTACATAGTCGCTTAGTCCAAGTTTTCTAGAAATCTCAAAAGCATTCGATTTTCCTGGAACACCTATAAGTAGTTTATATGTTGGACTTAAAGTTTCTATATCAAACTCAACCGCTGCATTTTCTACACCAGATTTAGTAAGAGCATAGTTTTTAAGCTCACTATAGTGAGTAGTTGCTATACATTTAGCTCCTACAGAATTTATATCTTCTAATACTGCTATTGCAAGGGCAGCTCCTTCAACAGGGTCTGTCCCTGCTCCTAATTCGTCAAATATAACTAAAGAGTCTGCTGTTACGTTTTGTAGTATTGATACTATATTCGTCATATGAGATGAAAATGTTGATAAACTCTGCTCAATACTTTGCTCATCTCCTATATCCGCAAATACATTATCATATACACACATACTACTCCCATAATCAGCAGGTATATGAAGTCCACTTTGTGTCATAAGTGCAAATAGCCCCACAGTTTTTATTGTAACGGTCTTACCTCCTGTGTTTGGACCTGTTATTACTAATGTGTGGAAGTCTCTTCCTAAATAAATCGTATTTGCTACTACTTTTTTCTTATCTAGCAAAGGATGTCTTCCATTTTTTATATTTAAATACTTATCCTCATTTAAAGTTGGTTCTATACCTCTCATTTGTATAGAAAGTTTTCCTTTTGAAAATGCAAAGTCCAATCTCCCTAGTATCTCTTGATTAGAAGTTAAGTGTTCACTCACTTCTCCAACCATAGCAGAAAGTTCTGATAAAATTCTTTCTATCTCTTCTTGCTCTCCTAATTTCAACTGTCTCAACTCATTATTCATCTCTACTATAGTCATTGGCTCTATAAAAAGTGTCGCACCAGAAGATGACTGGTCATGTACTATACCAGCTACTTGCGACCTATATTCAGCTTTTACAGGTACTACAAATCTATCACCTCTTAGAGAAATTATGGCATCTTGTAAGTATTTTTGATAAGTAGTTGAACTTATTATTGAATTTAGTTTAGACCTAATGGATTGATTTTTTTGAGATATTCTTCTTCTGATATCTCTAAGTGTACTTGAAGCATTGTCAGATATTTCTACTTCACTAATTATCGCATTATATATCTGGTCTTCTATGTCTTTATACACATACAGAGAATTTGATAGAGATTGTATTATTGGATAATTGAAATCTTCTTCATCACTGCTGGATAGACTATTTTTCAATCTCCTAGCTACTCTTAAAGTATCTGCTATCATAATTAGACTTCCTGGGTCAAGAGATGCTCCTATATAGGCTCTCTTTACCTTGTCTTCTATATCATAAATACCTTCCAAACCTACTGAACCTCTCTTTATAATAATTGATTGAGCTTCACTAGTTTCTTCTAGCATTGATTTTACTTCTATAAAATCAGTATTGGGAACTAAATTTTCTATATATTTTAGACCTAAAGAAGATGAGGCTTTCTTCTTTAATAAGTCTATTATTTTATTGTATTCTAGAACTCTTAACGATTTCTCATTCATTTTCTATATTCACCATCCTCGATATTTTAACTTTTTTATTTAATTTTAAAAATGTATGTTTTCAAGCATTTCCAATAAAAACTGCAAGTTTTATTTCTTTTTCATTTGTAAAATTATTATATTTTTTCTCTTTTAGATATATTTTAAACATATTTTGTATTATACTATGTATGTAGCTATCTATATATTATACATAAACATGCTTTATTTGTAATATAATCTGTTAAAAAATCTTCTTTAATATTTTTAAAGTGGTTTATTTTAGCATGTTTTTAAAGAATAGCTACTTATATAGATAAACTAAGGAGGAACATGAGTCATGGGAAATGTATTAGAAGGATTAAAACCAGAAAATGTTTTTAAAAACTTTGAGAAAATATCTCAAATTCCTAGAGGTTCTGGAAATGAAAAAGGTATAAGTGATTATTTACTTAACTTTGGTAAAGATTTAGGTCTTGAAACTATTCAAGATGAAAGCTTAAACATAATAATAAGAAAGCCTGCTACAAAGGGATATGAAAATTGTCCAGGTGTAGTTCTTCAAGGACATATGGATATGGTTTGTGAAAAAGAAAAGAATGTTGAACATGATTTTCTTAAAGACCCTATAAAATTAAGAATCGATGGTGACATGATATATGCTACTGGAACTACTCTAGGAGCTGACAATGGTATAGCTGTTGCTATGGGTATGGCTATATTAGAAGACAACACTTTAGAGCATCCAGCATTAGAAGTTTTAGTTACTGTTAATGAAGAAGATGGTATGAATGGTGCTGATGCATTAGAGCCTAGCTTAATTAAAGGTCAATATATCCTAAATATGGACTCCGAGGAGGAAGGATACTTATTAGTTAGCTGTGCTGGTGGTAAAACTTGTGTTGTTAGTTTACCTGTTGAATACAAAGAAGTTGAAGCTGACAAACAAGGTTTATTAGTTGAAGTTACTGGACTATTAGGTGGACACTCTGGTATGGAAATTGTTTTACAAAGAGCAAATGCTAATAAAGCAATCGCTAGAGTATTAAGTGTATTAGATGTTGATTATGATTTAGCTTCAGTTGATGGTGGAACTAAGCACAATGCTATACCTCGTGAAGCTAAGTGTGTAATAGCTGTTAATAAAGCTGATGTTGAAGTTGCTAAAAAACAAATAAATGAAATTTTAACTGCATTTAAACATGAGTTCACTACTTCTGACCCTGGTATGACTTATTCAGTAGCTGAAACTTCTGTAGAAAAAGTTCTTGCTAAAGATTGCAAAGAAAAAGTTGTTCAAATGTCAAGCTTAACTCCTCATGGTGTTCAATCTGTAAGCCTTGATATAGAAGGATTAGTTGAAAGTTCTACTAACTTCGCTATAATTGAAACTAAAGAATCTACTATTGAATTTTTAACTTCTGTTAGAAGTTCTGTTATGTCTATTAGAGATGAAATAGCAGATAGAATAAGACTTTTAGCTCAAGCTTTAGGTGCTGATTATGGTCTTACTTCTCAATATCCAGCTTGGGAATTCAAAAAAGGTTCTAAATTAGAAAAAATATGTAGTGAAACTTATGAAAAATTAACTGGTAAAGTTCCTACTGTTATGGCTCTACATGCTGGTCTTGAGTGTGGATTATTACTTGATAAACTTCCTCATGCTGAAGCTATTTCTATAGGACCAGATATGTTTGATGTTCATACTCCAAATGAACATGTTAGTATCCCTTCTATAGCTAATGTTTGGGATTATGTTATAGAAATACTAAAATCTATGAACCAATATTAAATCTAAATTTTATTTAGATTAAGTCTTGGATACAAATATAGATTATAAATAAATCTATATTAAACTTAGTCTATAAATTAATATTACAATAATTTATAGGAATAAAGCCTAATGATGCATTTTTATATTTGTCATTAGGCTTTATTATTTTACTACTATTTTTCTTTGATAGATTTTTTATTCTTTAAATATATAGCAAAGTTTTTTCTATTCAGTAATCTTAAAACGATTTCTACCTTGCTTCTTCGAATTATAAAGAGCATCGTCAGCAATTTTGTATATATCATCATAGGTTTGTCCTTGCTTTGACATTACACCACCCATACTTATAGATATACTATTGCCATTTGGTAGTTTGATACCATGAATTTTGTCATATAAAATATTACATTTTTCTATAAGGCTTTCCATATTCTTTGCATTTTTAACATATATACTAAATTCGTCACCTCCTAGGCGACCTACTATGTCACATTCATCAAAACATTTAACAAGAATATTTGCAACTGCAACTAACATTTTATCTCCAACAAGATGACCATAATTATCATTTATCTCTTTAAAATGGTCAATATCTAAGATAAGTAAAGCTCCTTTTTCACTATTAGATAAATTACCTAAACTTTTTGTAGCCATCTCCCTTATAGATGCAGCGTTAAAAATATTTGTTAAACTATCTCTTTGTGCTTTATCTAACAACCTCATTTTTTCCTCTTTTTCACAATCAATATTATGTAATTTGCCTATTGAATACACAGGAACATTCTTTTCATTATGAATTATCTTCGATGTGATTCTAATCCAATGAAACTCACCATCAGGGCAAACACAATAAATTTCTGTTGAACCATTTTCTTGTTCCCTAATCAAATTAAAAAATTGCTCCTTATACTCTTTTTCAATTTCATTTTTATCTTCATATTCGTTTTTACTATGACTTAAACCATTAAAGACATTAACTCCACTTTCTTGCATAGCAATCGTGATTTTATCTGCTTGATAATCATATTCAAAGAAATACTCACTTGCCATCTCATATACTTCAGTATGTTTTTTAAGCTCTAAAGAAATTCTCTGATTCATACTTGTACGAGTACGAAGACTCCAAGCCATAATTATAATAATACATAATGATATACTAGAAACTACAAGGATAGTTTGAATTGGATTTTCCTGCATAATATGAATTAGAGAAAAATTTGATATATATGTCGTATTCTTATAAATAATTGATTGCATGTTTTCAGTAGGCATACTATTGATAGCCTTATTTAATATACTATATAATTCCTGTTTGTTCTGTTTAGCTACACCAAAGCAAAAACGATGTGGTTCATAGTTTTGTTGAATTAGACGAACATACCTATACTTGGGTTGATTGACATAATACTGTATGGCATATCCTTCACCATATGTATAATCAGCTTTTCCACTATTTACAGCTTCAATACATTCTTCTAAAGTATCATACCAAGTAATGTTATTAGATGAATATTCCTTATATGAGGTATCTTTTGCGAGAGCTAAACGTTTATTTTCTAGGCTATCTTCATTAATCTTATTATTAATCATCATAATATATTGTGTAGAAATAAATGGGCGAGTCATAGCTACGTGCTGTTCACGTGCCCTTTCATAATCATAAGACATCCCAGCTACAATATCAATCTTAGAATCTTTTATCATATTGTTCAAATCTTTCTGAGATTCTACAGGTATCATTTCAAGTTTTAAACCAGTTTTATCTGAGATATAATTAAGTAAATCTATTGAAATTCCCTTTAATTTCCCTGTTTTGTCATCTACATATTGAAATGGTGGATTTTTTAGTAAAACTCCTACTTTCAAAGTTTCTATATTTTTTATATATTCAGATTCCTTATTGGATAAAATTAACTCTTTATTTTCTGGTGTAAAATATTTCTCATATAATGTTTGTGAAAAATATGGGTCTGTTTGCTCAATATTGGATACTGCTGAGTTGAGTTGTTGAGATAATTCTTTATTGCCTTTATATGTAATAAAATAGAAAGGTTTAGGAGCAAATTTAGCTATAGTTTTCAAGCCATCTATGTGATTCATGCTGACATTAAGCATTGCATCTGCCTTTCCATCCTTTAACGCTTGTAACTGTGCTTCTATTGTCTTACAAGACACCAATTCAGGAGATATTTGATTCATTTCACAATATCTATCTAATTCTTTAATCTTATTTGTTGCATTTTCTGGTACTGCAATACGCATGTTCTTTGTGACTTGTGAACTTACGCTGTCAATATCTACATTGTCTTTAAGCACTTGTAATGTTGTATTTACAGTCCCATAGCTAGAACCTGCATAATCATATATCTTCTCTAATTGTTCCTCGTATAACATTCCACCCATTAAGTCAACTTCACCTTTTTCCAACATCTCCATAGATTTAAGAAGAGAAGTGTTTAAATCGCCTCCAACTCGAACAAACTCGTAATTCCATCCAGTATACTGAGCAATTTCTTGTAAGTATTCATAGTTATATCCAGAGTATCTACCTTGTTCATCTACTTCATTTAAACCTTCTTGAATAGGATAAGCAACACGTATAGTACGATTATCATTATTCATGGCATTAATATCAAAAGGAAATATATAAAAAGTGAATATAGACACAATTATAAAAGTTAAAGAAAATAACTTTTTCAAATTCACTACCGCTTCCTCCATATAATAATATTTACAGTGTATACACTGTATAAATTTTGGGGTTTGAAATATAAGTTAGTATAAAAAAGGACATAAAATTTCGTAAAAAATTTAATATCCTCATTCACACATAATATAACTTGATTATACTCCATTTACCTTGCCTTTACAATGAATTTGATATATTAGCAAATTATTTATCTTAATTTGATATATAATATGATTTTTAATCTACATTATATCAAATTTAGCATCATTTCTATTTACAGTCCTTTTATATTTTACCTTTGGATAACCTAATATAAATGAAGTTATAACTGCCTCACTATCATTCATTCCTAATAACTCTTTTATCTTTGGTTCTATATTTGATGCCATAACAAAAAATCCATTATAACACATTCCTAATCCTTGCGAATAAGTCATAAGCTCCATATTAGATGCAGCCAATCCTCCATCTACATATACACTCCCACCTAAAGAAATATCACCAACAACTACCATAAGCAATGGTGCATCATAAAATAAAGAATCAATTCCCTTTTCTTTATATCCTTTATACATTCTCTTAAATGTGTTCTTATATATAGAGCGAACAGGGTCTTCATCATCAGTATTTAATGCCATATTATAAAGCCCTTCTATTGCCAATTCTTTTACTTCTTTTAATTTGTCTTTTACTAATATGTATCTTAAAGGCTGTCTATTTCCACCTGTTGGTGTATATCTACCAGCCTCTACTATATTTCTTATTTTTTCTTCTTCTACTTCTATATCTTTGTAGTCTCTTATACTTCTTCTAAACTTTATAAAATTCATCAAGTTTTCAGATTTTAAGTCAAAAGTTTCATGATTATATTCTAATACTTCACTCTTATCAAATCCCTGTATTTCTATAGAATCTGTTGGACAAATTGCCATACAATGACCACAATTAATACAGAGAATATTTTTTACCTTTGCTTTATTTTCTCTAACTTTTATTGCATTTACAAGGCAGTCTGATTCGCACAAGCCACAACCTACACATGTTTCTAAATTTATGTCTATCATCCTAGATTTTTCCTCCATTTGAAAATTTTACTTTAGTATAAAGCAAATAGTTGTCTAAGTCAATTTTTATTTTTTTAACAATATTAAGTCTAAGTCAGGTCTAAATTGAAAATGTGTATACAGATTAAGTTAAGAAATGTACACTATAATCTTCCAATTTTCCGTTATTATATATTATCTTTGCACTAAAAATTTTCCCAGTCTTAGCCCAATTCAAAAATAATCTGTCACCTTCCCACATATTTAAGTCGAATATTTTATCACTGTCTACCCAAAGTAATTTTCCTTCCTTACAATCATCCAAATCTTTTTCAGATAAATCGCCTTCAAAATCATCTGAAAAATATAAGAACATGTACCAGTCTTCATCATTCTTAAATTTTGGAAAAGTTATCAGTCCTTTATATGTTAGTGAGTTAAGAGTAAGCCCAGTTTCTTCTTTGACTTCCCTAATTACACAATCTTCAGGAGTCTCCCCTTGCTCAAATTTTCCTCCAACTCCTACATATTTACCTTCATGTATATCATCTTTCTTTTTATTTCTATATAACATCAATGTCTTGTCATCTTTTTCTATATAACAAATAGTTGTAAGCTTCATACATCCCGCCTTACTTTCTTTTTCTGTTTTTTATTCGTATATTATTGGTATTATTCATTTTCATTACTCTCAAGAACATCACTGATATTCTTCATTGCATTAAGAGAAAGCTCTGCAAATTCATCAAATGGAATCCCTATATCTTCTATACTTCTCATTGCATCTCTATTTACATTTGAAGCAAATCTTGTTTCTTTCATTCTTTTAATTACAGACTTTGTTTTTACACTAGTAAGTTTTTTATCTGGATAAACCAATGCTATAGCAGTTATAAATCCAGTTATAGGGTCTGCTGCATATATAGCTTTTTCCATTAGACTAGTTCTTGTAACTCCCATTCCATCATGATGACCAAGTATCGCTCTATACATTTCTTCATCACCAAAGTTTTCTTTTTTAAGCAGTTCAACCGTTGTTGTAGCATGCCCTTCACATATTTCCCCTGGTTTTCTTCCAACTATATCTGAATCTAAATCATGTAAGAGACCTGCAACTGCCCACTCTTCTTCTTTTTCTGGCTCTAATTTTTTAGCCAAATCTCTCATAACTGCTTCAACAGCATAGCAATGTTTTCTCATTCTGTCAGTCTCTAAATACCTAAATAAAATTTCTAAAGCTTCTTCTCTCATTTTCATTATTCCCCCTATTTTTTCATGTATATGATATTTTTATATTTTAATACACATAAATTTAAGATTATTTATATATTTATGTATATTTTTCATATTATATCTATTCTACACCTTTATAGTAGTGTCCTGCAACTGTTCCAACTTTATCCAACTGCTTATATAGGTTAGTCGCCTTTTCTCCAAGCTTATAATCATTACTCAAAACCTCAAGATGGGCTTCGATAACTTTTTTAACCATCTCATTATCTTCCACTGTAAAATCGATTCTAAAAGCATCTATTCCAATTTCATCTAACTCATATAGATTATCTAACATACAAGTAACTTTTGAATTGTAAATTGTACTTCTACAGAATACATCTTGTGTTATCCTATAACTTGCATCTGTAAAATCTCTCAAGGCATAGCTACTTTCCTTACATTTAGCAACTCTCTTATCCTTTTTACAATCCCTAACAACAACTCCCATAGGACAGTATTCTGTAATCATCATAGGAGTATATCCATATATTACTGCTTCAATTTCTACATCTGTATATTTTAAAGTTTGTTTAATTTCATTTAGATTTAATTCTTGTGACAAACAAACTGTACCTGCTCCCTCATCTTTAAAGTGATTTATACTTTCACTATTAAATGTATTTAAATAGCAATCTATATTTAAATCTTTTCCTTTAAAATATTCCATAGAACCCCAATTACCAATTTGAACCTTATTAACTCCTTTTATTTTTTCTAATGCTTCAAACTGCTTATACTCTTTATTTCTAATAATTCTTGGTACTGAATATATTAATCTACTTTCAGTATTTTCAATACTAGAACTCTTTTCATCAGAAGTACTTATGTTATCTACATTTGAAACCATTGATTCTTTAGAAATACTTGATACCATCTCTAAGGCTTTTGATAATGTATTTATATCTTCATAATAAATTAAATCCACATTATATTTTAATACCGCTTCTAATTGCTCCAAATTCTTAACTTTAACTCTAACTTTAGGAACTGTATTAAATTTTTGCTGTTTAGTTACTCTGTTTGGTTGGTATTTTAATCTATTCTTCTTAAACTTTCTATCTTTTATTTTTATTCTTTCTTCATCCAAAAGCTCAATACAATCTCTTCTCATTTGATTTAACACACTTATAGGCATACTTACACCTTCATCCAAATCAATTTCTATATCTTTTAATGTATAAGGTGTATTTCCAAGCTTTTGTATTTGTGTCTCTATTTTTTCTTTGCTTAAAGCTACTTTTATAGCTTTTTCAACTAACTTTTCTCCCTCTACAATTGATGTATTCCCACAGAAATCACTTATAGAAAGTACTGGTTTTTTACCTAGCTTAATACTTGCCTTTGCTTTTATATTAGTCTTTATTAACTCTTTATCTTGTTGGAATGTAGCTTGTACTCTATCCATTAATTCACTATCTGATGTCTTAAATATAAGCTGATTTCTCTTTGCTTCTCCAACAAAATCTAGTTCTATTAAATCCCCTTTATGTGCTATTGTATTTATCTCTCCATCCTTTATTATCCTTCCAATAGTACCTCCACCTAGATTTATTCCATCACCTTTTTTAAGTGTATTTTCTAACATGACTCTAAGCCTTTTACTTTTTCTATTATAATCTAAAACTTTTCCAACATATAAACCTTGATTATTAGGTCTATTGGAGTTCATTACATCTTTACCAACTTCACCTAGTATATATCCTCTTGTAAATTTTCTATTAAATATCGTATACAAATTATTTATTATTTCCTCAGAGATACTTATTTTATTCTTATCTACAAATTCATTAATTGCTTCTCTATATCCTGAAACTACAGTAGCTACATATTCAGGCTTTTTCATTCTTCCTTCTATTTTTAAAGATAGTACACCTGCCTCAATTATTTTATCTAATTCCTTTATAGTACTTAAATCTCTAGGGCTCAACAAATAGTCTCCATCACTATTTACAACTTCCCCTGTATTTATATCTATTAACTCATATTTTTGTCTACATGGTTGTGCACACCTACCCCTATTTCCAGACCTATTTCCTATCATACTACTCATAAGGCACTGACCTGAGTAACATACACATAAAGCCCCATGAACAAAGACTTCTATATCCACAGTTGTATTCTCACAAATCCACTTTATCTCATCAACATTTAATTCTCTTGCCAAGACAACTCTATCAAACCCAACACTTTGAAGATACTTAACATCTTCTAATGAATGAGCTACCATTTGAGTACTTGCATGTAGTTCAAAATCAGGTAATAGTTTTTTTATAAGACTTGCCATTCCTATATCTTGTACTATTAAAGCATCAACATCTATATCATATAAAAATTTTACATACTCTACAAAATCCTCTATTTCGTATTGTTTTATCAATGTATTCACTGTGACAAAAACTTGTACTCCTCTTATATGAGAGTATTTAACAGCATCAATTAGCTCATTTCTATCAAAGTTGTTTGCAGATGCTCTTGCACTAAAGTCTTTACCACCTAGATACACAGCATTTGCTCCATTTTGTACTGCTGCCTTTAATGAATCAAAAGAGCCAACTGGTGCAAGTAATTCTATTTTTTTCATATTTTTCTCCTCTATTTATACTTATTAGGTTAATATAATTATATCTATAACATAAATATTTACATTAAATTTATACACTATTTACTATATCTAAAATACATCAAATAATTTATATCTTCTTTATTATATTTAATGTATTTAAAATAACTTATTTACTACTTATTATATTTAATATATCTCAAACAATTTATACACTACTTGTTATATTTGAATTGATATGTCTCAAATACTTTATACATTACTTGCTATATTTGAACTGATATACTATTTACTATATATAAAGTATATCAAATAATAACTCATTTTTTATCAATTTATACTAAGTTAGTTTTCATTAAATGAATCATCTTTATTGATAAACATAATTCCAAAAACCACTGCTAAAATAAATAAACATACTAGAATTGATTTTTCTACAAAAAGTTTTGTACAAAAAGTTCCTAAAATAGCTCCAGATATAAAGAATACGATAATAGCATAATACTGCAAACTCTTTTTTATCATAAAAATATTCTTAGTCTGTATATAATGAAATAATGTTTCTGTGGCACTTCTTAAATTTCCAGTACACATTGTAGTTGCAAAACTATTTCCATTTACCTTTCTAAAACTTTCTACTTGCATCGAACAAACAAAAGAAATAGCAATATTTACAAACATATTAAATTCTCCTCTAGGTACAAAAGAAACTACAAGTATAGTAATCATTTCAATTATAATAATAACTTGGCGCCAATGAATCTTGGAATTATTTTTAAAATACTTTCTTATCTTCTCTGCTATAAACACACCTAACATAAATGCCAAAATAGGAATCAAATAATAAAAAGATTTTTTTAGATTTCCTTCAGCTATATTAAGCCCCAATAAAACTATGTTTCCAGTCTGTGCATTAGCAAATACCTTTCCTCTTACTACATAAGTATAAATATCTAAAAATCCTCCTGTTATTGCCAATAAAGAGCATAAGAAGAATGATTCAGACATCTGGCTCTGGTTTGTCATATATAAAACATCTCACTTTCTAATGATAGATACCAAATCAAAATTATTTTAGATACTATTTTTTATTAACATAAAACAACTTTTATCTTTACACATCATTTGTATTTATACATTAAAAGAAGCTGTCTCAACAAACAATAGAGACAGCAAATCTTTTAATTTTATTTCACATTTTTTTCATCGTTATTTAACCCTGTACATTTTAGCTGTAAATCATAAGCTTTGTTTTGAAACTCAGAAGCCAAATTCTCAGCTATTGTAGCTCTTTCATTTGCCTCTTCAAGTTGAGCACTTAATTCCTCAATCTTGCTTTTATAAGAATCTAACTCGGCTCTAGAACCTTCTGTCGTATTACTAAGTTCGAATATTTCTTGCTTTTTATTTTCTATAATATCAATTAACTCTTTCATCTTAGCCTCAGTTTCACGACTTTCTGCTTCTTTCTCTGCTATTGTAAGCTTTAGAGACTTGATTTCTAATTGAAGCTCTTCATTAGATGCCCCAACTTTTTTACTCAATTCTTCATTAGCTTTAATCAACTTCTCATTCTCATCTGAACATTCAAATAAAAGGTCTGATATATTTAATGCAGTTAATATCGCAGCAACTGATAAGCTTAATTTCGGGTTTTGACGTGTTATTTTATCCATTTCTTTGTCAACAAAATCAGCGATACTAATCATAAACTTCTCTGACTTATCTCCAACCATTGGATATTCAGCGCCATGGATTTTAACCATTACTTTGTTCATCCTAACCTCCCCCGACATTAGTTGTTAATTTGATCTTAAGTTAGCATTCAATTTTTCGCTTAATTCACTTAATATCTTATCATGCACCTTAGCTACATCTTCATCTGTTAGAGTTTTATCTTTACTTCTATAAGTTATTGAATATGCAATTGACTTGTATCCAGCCTCTATTTGAGAACCTTTATAAACGTCAAATAACTTGTAACTTTCTACTAATCCTTGACCATTTTCCTTTATTATATCTTCTATTTGTTTTACAAATACATCCTCTTTAACAATAAGAGCTATATCTCTTGATGTAGATGGATATTTTGGTAATGGTACATAATTCTTTGTTCTATTAGAATTATCAAATACAAAGTCAATATCTATTTCAGCTACATAAACCCTTTGACCTAGATTGTAGTTTTCTATAACATCTGGATGCAATTCACCTAATGTACCTACATATTTATTATTATACACTATTTTAGCACATCTACCAGGGTGGAAGGTAGTATTATTATCTTGAGGTTCAATTTCATACCCTTCAAATCCTACATTTACAAGTATTGTTTCTATAGCACCTTTTAATGCAAAGAAATCAACATCTTTACCATACATACCTACACACATTCTATTTTCTTCTTTAGGTAACTCTGAGTCTTGTGGTATGAATATATGGCCACACTCAAATGCATATACTTCTTCTATTTTATGAGATACATTAGTTGATAAAACATCTAACATGTTTGGTATTAAAGTAGTTCTCATTACAGAAGTTTCTTCTCCTAATGGGTTAAGCAATTTAACAAAGTTTCTCTTAGCATTACCTTCTGGTACTCTTATCTTATCTACGCCCTTAGGGCTTACAAATGAATATGTTAATATTTCGTTTAATCCTACAGCAGTTGAATTATCTTTTAAAGAATCCATGAATTTTTGTTTTGAAGTTTTGATTCCCGCTGTTGTATTTCCTTCTAATTGTACAGAAGGTATGTTTTCAAATCCATAAATTCTAGCTATTTCTTCCCATACATCAGCTTCTTGCTCCATATCTGTTCTAAAACTTGGTACATCTATTTCTAATTTATCATTAGCTATTAAATTACATTTAAATTCTAATGATTCTAAAATTCCCACAAACTGTTCCATTGGTACATCTACACCTAGAAGATGGTTAATTCTTTGAGGATTTACTACCAATTTTTTAGGCTCTGGTTTATTTGGATATACATCTACAACACCTTTTAGAACTTTTCCTGCTCCTAACATCTCAACAAGTTGTACAGCTCTATTTGCTGCTATCTCTGCAATATTAGGGTCTAAATCTTTTTCATTTCTTGAAGATGCTTCTGATCTAATTCCAACTTTTTTTGCTGTCATTCTTATATTTTCTGGTTTGAAATTAGCACTCTCGAAAAGTACAGTCTTTGTACTGTTAGTTATTTCTGAGTTAGCACCACCCATTACACCAGCTATACCAAGCGATTTTTCTCCATTTGTTATAACTAGCACATCTTTATCTAAAGTTCTTTCAACATCATCTAATGTTACAAGTTTTTCTCCATCTTTAGCAGTTCTTACTACTATTCTTCCAGTCTCTACTTGATTTATATCAAAAGCATGAAGTGGTTGACCAAGCTCTAACATTACGAAGTTTGTTATATCAACTATGTTACTTATAGGTCTTACACCTGCTTCTGTAAGTCTTCTTTGCATCCAATATGGAGAAGGCTCTATTTTTACATCAGTAACCATTCTAGCAAAATATCTTCTACATAAGTCTGGATTATCTATTTCAACTTTGAAGTCTATCTCTTCATCACTTTCTTTTACTTCAATTTCAGGATATTTTACTTTTGTTCCTATAGTTGCAGCCGCTTCTCTAGCTATACCTAACATACATTTGCAGTCAGGTCTGTTTGAAGTTAATTCAAAATCTATTAAAGCATCTTTTAATCCTAAAACATCTTTTATATCTTTTCCTAATTCATAAGACTCTTCGTGGTCTAAAATATATATACCACCTCTTTTGTACTCTTCAATGTAATGTTCATCTATACCTAATTCAGCTGCTGAACACATCATACCATCTGATAATTCCCCTCTGAAGTCAGTTTGATTGATTTCCACTCCTCCAGGTAATTTAGAACCATTTACAGCTACTGGAATATAATCTCCTTCTGATATATTTGTAGCTCCTGTAACTATTTGAACAACTTTATCTCCAATATCTACTTTAGTTACAACTAACTTATCAGCATTTGGATGTTGTTTTATTTCTAAAATCTTTCCAACTAATATATTTTCTATTTCTTCACCATAATAATCTATTGTTTCAACTTTAGTTCCTGTCATTGTCATTTTATCAGCGAACTCTTTTACATCCATGTCTATATCAACATAGTCTCTAAGCCATTTTAAAGATACTAACATCTACATACCCTCCTAATTAAAATTGATTTAAGAATCTCATATCATTTTCGAATAATAATCTAATATCATCTATTTCATATTTAAGCATTGCAAGTCTTTCAACTCCAACACCAAATGCAAATCCACTATAAACCTCTGGGTCTATTCCACAATTTCTAAGAACGTTTGGATGAATCATACCTGAACCTAATATTTCTATCCAACCTTCATACTTACACATTGGGCAACCTTTACCACCACATTTGAAACAAGTAACATCAACTTCTGCACTTGGCTCCGTAAATGGGAAGTTGTGAGGTCTAAACTTCGTTTTGATATCAGAACCAAACAATTTTTCAACGAAGATATCCATAGTTCCTTTAAATTCTGCCATAGTTACATCTTTCCCAACAACAAGACCTTCTATCTGATGGAACATTGGTGAATGTGTTGCATCTGGCGAATCTGATCTAAAGCATCTACCTGGTGCAATTACTTTTATTGGTAACTCTTGACTTCTCATAGTTCTTACTTGAACTGGAGATGTTTGAGTTCTAAGTAATACCCCATCATTCATATAGAATGTATCACTCATATCTCTTGAAGGATGGTCTTTAGGAGCATTTAAAGCATCAAAGTTATTATCAACAGTCTCAACCTCTGGACCTTCCGCTACAGAGAATCCCATTCCGATAAATATATCTGTTACTTCATCTATGATTTGAGTTATTGGATGTCTCTTTCCAACTTTTAAAACTTTTCCTGGTTGAGTAACATCTATTACTTCTTCTTTTAATTTTCTTTCTTTTTCAATAGCATTTATTTCTTCTTTCTTAGAATTTATGCTAAGCTCAATATTCTCTCTTACATCATTAGCAACTTTACCAATTACTGGTCTTTCTTCAGCAGATAATTTTCCCATCTCTTTAAGTATGGCAGTTATCTCACCTTTTTTTCCTAAATACTTAACTCTTAAACTTTCTACACTTTCTATGCTTTGTGCCTCTTTTATTTCAGCCAAAGCTGCTTCATGTAAAGCAAGTAATTTTTCTTGCACATATATCACCCTTTCATTTTTTTGTATAAAAAAAGCCCCTCAATCCCTGTCTAGGGACGAAAGGCTATAGTTTCGCGGTACCACCCTAGTAGTTTAACAATTAAAAAATTATCAAACCACCTCTAACAAACTTAACGCGTTTTTCACGTCAAAGCCTACTATCAAATTTCAGCTCTGTTACTCCAGAGGGAACTTCTCCTGACCTCTTAGAAAACACTCCCAGCCTAGGTGTTTATCTCTTTGCTAAGTTTAATCAAAATACTTTCCTCTTTCATTGCATCTAAAATATTATATTGTTTATTTTAGTATTATATCATTTCCATTAAAATTATGTGACTATTTTTAATATACATCTAATACATAATTAATTCAATTATTTTTTTAAATATATTGACTATTTTTGATACTCTACTATTTAATTCAAGATTATAACATGACATTATATTTATTACAATACATTAAATCAAGTATTTTTTTATTTCATACATCAATATAGCAGAGCTTATTGCCGCATTTAACGACTCAGCTTTACCATATATAGGTATCTTAACCAAAATATCAGACTTTGATACAAGTTCTTCATTTATTCCATTAGCTTCATTTCCTATCACCAAAGCAACTTTTGAACCATAATCTATTTTGTCATAAAAATTATCTGTATTTAGGTAACTTGAAACTATATTAAAATCCAATGATTTAAGCATGTCCACAGTATCATCTTGAGAAGCATTAATTATATTCATATCAAAAATAGAACCCATAGTCGACCTAATTACCTTTGGATTATATATATCAACACATCCCTTTAGTGCTATTATTGCATCCACTCCAGCAGAATCAGCAGTTCTTATTATAGTTCCCATATTTCCTGGGTCCTGTATCCTGTCCAAAATCAATACAAATTTATCTTTCTCCTTTATATTTTCTTTTAAATTTTTTTCCTCAAATGAAACTACTCCTATTATACCTTGAGTATTTTCTGTATCTACAAGTTCCTTAAAGTTTTTGTTAGTAGTCTTATATATCTTCGTGTTTTTTTTATCTAAATCTTCTAATAGTTCTAAATGTTCCTTCTTATTTTCAAAGTCCTCATTAATAAATACATAATCAAGATTTGCGCTACATTCAAGTGCAAGTACTACTATTCTATAACCTTCTATTATGAATTTTGATTCTTTATTTCTGTTTTTTGACTTCAAGAGTGCTTTTGTATACTTTAATTTTTCATTATCCTTACTGCTTATATTCGTAATCATTTTATTTAAATGCTAAATCTATCTTAGCATAACCTCCTTACCTTACTTTTAATTAAAATCATACTCATCTAAATCCTATTTTTGATTAAATAAAAATAGTATCATATAACTATTCATAATTATATGATACTATCTACTTTTATTGCAAATTAAATATATACTAAATAATAAATTATCTTCTTCTAATTATCCCCTTATCTCCAGATGTTATGGCTGTTATACTAGTATTTTGACCAATTATAACTAGAATACTTCCGGATATAAGTTCCTCATCTGGAGAAGGTGTAACATTTATATTTTTACCTGTTTTTATAGCAAGTACAGTTATTTCATACCTAGCTCTTAACTCAAGCTCTACTAATGTCTTACCAACCCAACCATTTGGAGTTACGATTTCAACAATTGAGTACTCTGGGTCAAGCTCTATATGGTCTAATATGTTATCAGAAACTAAATTGTGTGCAACTCTTACTCCCATATCTCTTTCTGGGAATACTACCCTATCTGCACCAATTTTATAAAGTACTTTAGCTTGTAGTTCATCTTTTGCCTTACATATTATCAACTCTACACCCATTTCTTTAGCTATAAGAGTTGCCATTATAGATGCTCTTATATCAGAACCTATTGCAACTACTGCCACATCAAAGTTACCTAATCCTAATGATCTTAATGCTTGTTCATCAGTAACATCCACTATAAGTGAGTGAGTTACCTTATCAGATACACTTTGAACTGAATCTTCATTTTTGTCTATTGCCATTACTTGATGTCCTAAAAGATGCATAGTAGATGCAACGGAACTTCCAAATCTCCCACACCCAATGACTATATATTGCTTCATCTCGAAACTTCCTCCCTAATACACAATTTGTATAATATCTTTTAATTTAATTTTAATTTACCATTTTTATTTTATTTATTAATCAAATTTATCTGTTCGCATAACTGTATCTAAGTTCATTACTTTATTAATAAATTTATATTTTAACCAACCATAATCTTGCCTTCTGCATATCTAACTGGTTGACTCTTTCTTCTACCTCCAGAAAGTATAGCCATAAATAAAGTAAGAGAACCAACTCTACCCATAAACATAAAGATTATTATTATAATCTTTCCTAAAGCATTTAAGTTTGAACTTCCAGCTAAACTTGAACCAACTGTAGCAAGTGCTGATGTAACCTCAAATGCTGATTGAATTAGTGTAAAATTAGGCTGAGTTATTGAAATAATTAAAGTTCCAAAAATAACTGCTGATATACTAATTACAAATATCCCCAGAGATTTTTTTATAGTTGCTGGAGCTAATCTTCTTTCAAAAGCTTCTATATCTGATTTTCCTGATATAAAACTTCTAACAGTAATTATTAAAACAGCCAGTGTCGTAGTTTTTATACCTCCACCAGTAGATGCAGGTGATGCTCCAATAAACATCAAAATTATCATTATAAATATACTACTTTCTTGTAAAGTAGCTAAATCAAGTGTATTAAAACCAGCAGTTCTTGCTGTTACTGATTGAAATATTGCTGATAATACTTTTCCCTTTAAAGGCAAGTCTGCCATAGTGGCTTTTTGATTAAATTCTATAAGAAAAATAAATAATGCACCGACTATAATAAGTGTCGCAGTTGAAAATAAGACAACTTTAGAATGCACATTTAATTTTGATAATCTTCTTTTTCTTACAATATCAAGTACAACTGGGAATCCTAGTCCCCCAAACACTATAAGTGAAGAAATAGTCATTGATACTGTAAAGTTATTTACATAAGAATTTAGCGATGTAAATGGTCCACTTACACTTCCCATCAAATCAAATCCGGCATTACAAAACGCTGATATTGCGTGAAATACACTATACCATATCCCTCTAGATAAACCAAATTGTGGAATAAAGACAGTTGATAAAATCAGTGCACCTATTCCTTCTATTGTTATGGTTATTATCAATACAAATCTTGTAAGCTTTACAAGACCCGACAAATCAGCTTGATTCAATGATTCTTGTATTAATAACCTTTCTCTTAGTTGTATTTTTTTTCGTGCCATAAGTGAAAACATTGTGGCTACAGTCATAAATCCAAGTCCACCAATTTGTATCAATGTTATTATAACTATCTGTCCAAATAAACTCCAATAAGTTGCCGTATCTACCATAACTAGACCAGTGACACAAACCGCTGAGGTAGCCGTAAATAGAGCATTTAATAACCCTATACTTTCTCTACTCTGTGACGCTATCGGGAGCGTCAACAACAATGCTCCAATTACAATAATCGCTGCAAACCCAGATACCATTATTTGAGTAGGTCGCATTCCATCTGCGTAGAGAATAAGTCTTCTAACTATTGTTTTCAACTTTCTTTATACCTCCTTAACATAAAATCACTACTGTTAAGACCTTTAATTTGTTTATTTTTAGAGCTTCCCTCTAAATTATTATTCTATTATAGTATAAATATTGTATAAAGACAATGATATGAATTTTTATAATTCTTGTTTGGAATATTTCAAATTTTTATATATATCTTTTAATTTAAATTATATCAAAAACATCTATATTTTTTACATATAATAGGTCTAAAACTATCATAGTTTTTACTGTTTTGTACTTAAAATTTATTTATCATTTTATCAATATAAATTTCATATACTTTTTTGAAGTTAAATTTTTTATATTATTTATAATCTTGTATATATCTTTATGTTAAATTTTCTTAACATGCATTTTTTATATTTAATATAGTAAAATAATTAATAACTATATCCATGATTGGAGGATTTTTATGATTAAATCCAGGAAGAAAATATTTATTTTCCTAATTTTAATTGCAGTTTTTATTATATTTGCATCATACATCAGAAATTATACTAATAACGCAAAAAAAGATTCAGTTAGAGGAACTATTCCTTTTGAAAAAATGGAATATAAACGCCCAGATATAAAGTCAATTTGCGAAAATATTAACACATATAACGACAAACTTTTAACATCTAAAACCGCTAAAGAGCAATTAACCTTATTTAATGATGTTGATAAGATTTATCAAGATTTTTACAGTACACTTACTGTAGCAAAAATTAGAAACAATATAGATTCATCAGATGAGTTTTACTCTAAAGAATACAAATATCTTATGAGTAAATCAGTAGATGTTGACATGGCATATAAAGATTTTCAGGATATATTTGTAACTTCTAAGTTTTCTAAGGAATTAGAAAAAGAACTTGGAAAAGATGCCTTTAATTATTTAAAAAACATTGGAAAACTTAATTCTAAAGAAGTTGAAAGTTTACTTAAAAAGGAGCAAGACCTAGTTGTAAAATATGAAGACTTGCTATCTAAATCTACAGTACCAATAGATGGTATAGAGACAGACTTTGAAGAAGCATTATCAACACCAAACCTTAAACCAGAAGAATATGTAAAAATTTATTCAGATTACTTAAAAAAATACAACCCTATATTTGGCAATATCTTTTTAGAGCTTGTTCAGACAAGAACTGAGATAGCAAGCAAACTAGGATTTAAGAATTATATAGATTATGCTTATATGAACTTAAATAAAGACTATTCTCAAGAAGAAGCAAAAAAATTTAGAAAAGATGTAAAAGAGTACATAGTTCCATTATATAGAGAGATTTCATCAATACCTTCTGATTCTTCTATCTATACTAAAGTATATAAAAATCGTTCATTTAGGAAATTTGACAAGGTACTTGAAGATATATCTCCAAAATTAAAAGAGAGTTTTAGCTATATGAAAAAATATGACTTGTATGATTATTCTTCTGGTAAGAATAAATCTCCTGGAGGATATACTACGTATATAACTAAGTACAACGCACCTTTTTTATTCAATACATGGGATAATTCTTTTTTAGGTGTCACTAGTTTTGCCCATGAGTTTGGTCATTTTTATAATTACTACAACAATATTAATCTAAATAACAAGATACAGCCAAGTATAGATATATGCGAAGTTCATTCAACATCTTTAGAAATTTTATTTTACAAATATTTTGATGATTTTTTTGGTAAGAAATCTGAAGCTATAAAAAAAGAACACTTATCAATTGTTCTAAACACTATTATTGATGCTTGTCTTTATGATGAATTTCAAGAAATTATATACAAAAATCCATATATGAGCTTAAATGATATAAATAAATTATTTTTTGACTTAGAAGAAGAATATGGAGTGTCCAACAATGTACTAAAAGAAAAGAATGCTCCTTTTTGGATACTTGTATCTCACAACTTCCAAGTTCCTTTTTATTACTTGAGTTATGGTCTTGCATCTGATATATCACTTCAGATATGGCAATTGTCACAAGATGATTATAGAAAAGCAGTTAATGTGTACATGGATTTTTTAAATCAGAATACAGATGCTGGATTTAAAGATGTTGTAGAAAAAGTAAACTTACAATTACCCTTCCAAAATGGAAACTTAGAAGATATAAGTTCTGCTTTATATGATTATTTTGGTATAGATAATCCACTTGAATTAAAAAATGCTTCTTAATCTATAGTACTCAATTTATAATACTAAATTTACAATACTCATTTTGATATTCATTTTGATACTCATCAATACTAAATACACAATTACTATTTAATAATTAACACTAACTACCTAATTACAGTTTAATAAAATATACTGATAAAACATCAGCAATTCCAAAAGCTCTAATCTTTAGAATTTCTGATGTTTTATCTATTAATAATGATTGATTGTATTATTTATTTTTAATGACATTATTATTTTTTTACATACATAATTAAAAGAACTATTGAAATCACTAAAAATACACCTGTAATAATAGCACTATTCATATGGAACTTAATAGAACTTGCATCTGTCACCTTATTATTCTTAATCCAAAAACCACAAATCATTGTTGAAAAAAAAAGTAAAGCAGTAATAATACTTGAACCAATAGTTACAATTTTCATTTTACATCACCATTCCCTTTAATAATATTTTCTATTAAAATATCAATAAAACTATCTCGCTGATGCTTATTCTTTACATTTATACCACTATATAATTGAAATGCATCTGGTGATAATGCAGCGACCTGTATTGGCAAAATAATTTGTAAAGCAATAGTTCTTAAACTCATCTCATCTTTTTCACTTCCAAAAATTTTTCGAAGTATAGGCACAAGAGCAAGTTCTGCTTGCATATCTCCATTAGATATACATTGATTTACCATAAAGGTAAGCATCTTTTCATAATGTAACCCAATATCACATAGTTTCTTTAGTAAATTTTTCAAATCTTCAATAGGTCTTAGAGTATATACAGTATCATCATATAACTCTGCTACAACATTTGACATTACCTCTCCGATTGCAATGCTTAACAAATTATCCTTAGTTTTAAAATGATAATTTATTAGACCAACCCCAACATTTGCACGCTCAGCGATTTGTCGAACTGTAACCTTATCAATATCATCTACCTCATCCAAAATATTCAATGTAACTTCAATTATACGTTCTTTCGCATCCTTATCATTGCTTTTCATAATACACCTCCAAAACAATCAACATTTTCAGTTCTGAACATGTTCAGTATAATATTTTTTTTAATATATGTCAACACAATTTTAATTGACTCTAACATTATGACATAGTTTATATTAATAGTAAGACACAAACACCTTTATAAAGGAGGTACAAACATGTTTAAGATAGGTGATTTCTCAAAACTAAGTAAAATTAGCATTCGTATGCTACGTCATTATGATGAAATTGGACTTTTAACACCAAGTCATACAAATAAATCTAATGGATATAGATACTATAGTGCAGACCAACTTTCAATAGCAAATCGAATCCATGCACTAAAAGATATGGGTTTTAGCTTGTATTCTATAAAAGAAATTTTGACAGAATACAATGATAAAGAAAGTCTAATAAAATATTTAAATATTCATCACTCTCAAGTAAAAGAACAATTAGAGGATATACAGAGAAAGATACTTAAGATAGAAAATACTATTAAAATAATTGGAAGGAATGATAATATGAACAATTGTGATGTAACTATAAAGAATTTTTCACCAAAATATATGATGACTCTTAGAAAGGTTATATCAACTTATAAAGATGAAGGTCTCTTATGGCATCAGTCGTTTTTAGAGACAAAAGAGCAAAATATCCAACTTGAATATCCTAATCATTCTAAAGCAGTCTTTTATGATACAGGATATCAAGAAGATTATGTCGATGTTGAAGTACAAGTTGCTGTATATGGAAAATATAATGATACTGAACATGTTAGATTTAAGACTGTACCAAGCGTGACTGCTGCAACTTCTATAGTTAAAGGAAATTTCAATCAACTTACAGATACTTGCGAGGCTATTGGTAATTGGATATCAGACAATAATTATGAAATGGATGGTCCTATGTTTAATATTTATCATATAGGTCCTGATAAAGATAATAATCCTGATAATTGGGTAACAGAGGTATGTTTCCCAGTAAAAAAAATATAACTCTATCTTGTATTTTAATCTGATAGCATTTTAAAAAGTAAAGTACAAACAATGGCTTTGTACTCTACTCTTTTTTAATCCAAATAGAGCTATATCGTCTTTTAATTTAAATAAAGCTATGTTATTAATAAAAAACAAACCTATTATGCCTTGATATGTTGTTGTTTTAACCAAACCTTCATCACCATCTTTTGTGGCAATAGTTTTGCTAGTACATGACTGGATTTTGTATTGATGCCATACACAGAAATATCCTTATTTTTCTTTGTATCTTTCAAAGCCTTTCTAGCAACAACATCTGGTGTTACTATACCTGAGAATTTTTTTGTTCCTTTTTTTGCTTTAACTATACCTCTTTCAAATAGATTTGTACTCATCCACCCTGGACATATAGCAATTGCATTTATCCCCTTATCTTTAAGTTCAACATTTAATGCTCTTGTGTAATTTCTTACAAATGCTTTAGTTGAACTATAAATATTTTGATATGGTAATGGTTGGAATGATGCTTGAGAAGAAACATTTATAATATGGCTCCCCCTTTTCATGTATGGGATACATATAAGACCCATTGCCACAACAGCAGTAATATTTAAATCAATCATATTGATAGATTCATCTATGCTCAATTCATCATATGAACAGAATTTTGCAAAACCTGCATTATTTACAAGGTATTTTATACATATATCTTCTTTATTTAAAAATGTCTCAATTTCTTTTCCTTCTTCTAGTTTTGACAAATCTTTTGAAAAAATTTTTATCTTACTTCCAAATTCATCTATTAATTGATTTAATCGCTCTTTGTTTCTTGCAATTGCCCATATTTCTGTTATTTCTTCTTCATTTACCAATAATTTCAGAAATTCTTTGCCAAACCCACTATTCGCTCCAGTTACAATTGCAATATTCTTCTGACTCATAATTTGTCTCCTTTTCTATTGAGTTTATATATTTAGACTTATATTTTGCAAATTAAACTTGCTGTATTCAAGAGTTATATCTATATTACTTTCAATGTATAAAGTAGCCTTAATTTTACTGACTTTTCCAAACTTATATTATAAATACTCTCTTTCCAACTTAAAGAATATTTTTTAAACAATAAAACTACTTTTTAGTATGTATCTATAACTAAGTATTACAAAGCTAGATTCAATATAAATGAAAAAGAGGCTTATCTCTATTGTGAGATAGCCCCTTTTTTATATTATTTAGTACTTACTTTTTAAAGTTTGATAGAGGTCTTAGATTTAGGAACTTTATAATAATATACATTTTCTTTTCCAATAAGTTTCGAACCAATTTTTTCCCATTCTCCTCCATAGGTAGATTTTATTTGAGAAACATCTGAATCTAGTGATTTAGCAATAAGACCTTGTTGAGCTCTGAATATATATTTTTTTTCATCATCAGTGCCAGTTTTGAAACTCAACTTATAATTATCCAATAATAATAAATTCTCATTTTTACGATATGACCTCGTGTTAATTCCATTAACAATTTCTGGAATAGATGAATCAATAAATATATAATCATTGAAATTATTTTGTAATCTTAAATTTCCACCTCCATGTACTGCTTTTACTATATAATCATACGCATCTATATTGCATTTCAATGTAGACTTTATCATATAATAAGTTTTAAACACATAAACTTTATGCTTATATTCTAATCCATCATCCCAGTTATCTCTATTATCACTAACTAAATTAACATAACAATTTTTAAAATGATTTCCATAAAACAATGAATATGCTTCCTCAACTCTATCCTCATCTTTTATATCTAAATAAGTATCATAATCTGTATTATAATAAAGTTGCCCACATCTTCTTATAATCCCAGATATGGATGTATTAATAATTGTTTCAAATGCAAATCCACAATGTCCACATTGATCAATAGTAATATTATTAATCTTATAACTACCACCACCCTTACTTCGAAGACCTACTTCTTGTATTTTTTCGATTTTGATATTATTTAGACTAGCCCCTACTTTAATTTCCATACCTTTCTTACATTTAGATATTCTACTGTTGGAAATAATTATGTCATTTCCTAAATCAATACCTAATCCACAAGATGACACTGTAATGTCATTTACTATTGAATAGTAAGGTATTTGAATTCCTGTACCTGAAAAACCAGTTATATAAAGTCCTTCATAATGTCCTAGACCTTTAGCGTCAGTAGTACATGTAATAGCTGATACATTATCTAGTGATTTATTATCACTATTTTTCTTAATGTCTATTTCATAGTGATAATGTGGTTTTCCTTTTGTTGGTGGTTCATCATGAACAAGTATACTGCAACTATCAGAATAAAAACTTATATTTTTAATACATTGCTTTCTTCCTGTCAATGTAACAATACTCATATTAGGAACTCCACTTGTTATAAATTGTGTAGCTTCTGTTGATGAATCAGAATCCCCTAGTAATGTAGTTTCTTTATCAATCGTAATACCAGTTTTAAATAAATACTTGCCTTTTGGGAAATATAAAACACAAAATTCTGTTTCATTAATAATCTTCTGTACAAGAGGTCCCACATCTTTTGTACCATCGTTTTTAATATCAGGCTCCCTTTTTAATACGTTAATCCATTCTTTATACTTAATTTCTTCCATAATATTATCTATTCCTTTCTTATTTGCTTAATACTAAAATATTATTTACTTTTGCTATTAAATGAATTTTTTAGTTATCAGTTTGACTATATAAAACCTATTAAAACTAATAATTAAATCATTAGCAAAATACTTATTCAAGTTTAATATAGTTACTTAATTTTCTATCATTTTGTAATAGTGTACAGTTGTTCCTAATTCTATCTTTTCTCCAATTTTCTCCCATGTTCCACCATAATCTTTAGTAAGTTTCATTTCATCTTTAATTGTTGTTGACATAATATCATTTACTTGTAGGCTATATATTTTAGATTCTTTATCATTACTGTTTATATACATTTCGCCTTCTCTTATCTTAATTTTATCCTCATCAGATTTTTCAGATATACCAACTCCATTGATACTACTAAGTTCTCCATCATAAAATATAACTGTTTGCATTTTATTATTATATACTAAACGTCCTTTTTTTGACTTAACAACCATATCAGTAGCATCTATATTGAATCTTAATAATAAATTATTAGTTTCAAGAGCTTCTATAAGGTATACCTTATGTGGTGCATATCTTTTATCGTTTTCTTTCTCATACTTATCTTTTCCTGCATCATCCCAATAGTCTCCATTATCGTTTGTGATTGTTATATTACTTGATTCTATTGAATTTCCATATAATAAAGAATATGCTTCTTCTACTTTACCATCTAACTTCAAATATTCATCATAACTAAAATTAAAATAATATTGTCCACATCTTGAGATATTTCCTGATATTTGTGTGTTAGATATTGAATTAAATTTAAATCCACAATAACCACATTGGTCAATTGTAATATTTGTAACAAAGTTTGAACCCTTACCAATATTGTTAATACCAACCTTACCAACTTCTTCTACTCTCATATTATTAATAAAAGTTCCAGTGGAAATTTTCATTCCATAATCACATCCCCAAGTCTTTCCATTAGTAATTATTGAATTTTCTCCTGTACTAATACCCTGAGTACATGTAAAAACAGTAATATCATTTACTGTAGAATTATTAGACATTTTAAGTGCAATTTCACCAAAACCACCAAAGTCTACATTTTCATAATGACCAGGACCTTCTAGTGTATTTTCACATACAATTGCTGATATATATTTTCCTTCATGTGCAAATTTTATCTTATGGTGAAATCCTGGTTCTCCATTTGCAGGAGGTGTATCAGGTGACTGAACATTATCACAGTTATCTGATTGAAAAGAAATGCTTTTAATACAGTGCTTTACCCCCTTTACTGTTATCATTGTAAAACTTTCCATTGTACCATTTTCTACTTCTTTTTCATCAAATTTACCAGAAAATTGTGTTGCTCCTGAATAATACTCTGGATCATTTGGGTGATTTGACCTAAAATATGTATCTCCACATAGTGTTAATCGTTTGTTAATCTCTATACCACTTGTAAATAAGTATTTACCTCTTGGAAAATATATAATAGAATCCTCTGGTACAGCATTTATAATTTCTTGTACCCTAGAACTTACATTTTCTTTTTCAGTATTACAAACTCCATAATCTAAAACATTAATCCAGCCATCTGTTTCTTTAATTATTATAGGTTCTCCCATAATTCACTACCTCCTAATTTTAAAACTAATCATTTATTTTTTTATAATAGTACATAAGTTCTCCATCAAGTGTTTTTATGCCTATTTGCTCCCATGTTCCACTGTGTAATTTACTTATTTCTTCTTCAGAATCTAACATTGATGATATAACAGAATTCTTTTTCAATTTAGGAACTACTAAATCTTGTCCATTATTATCTACATAAAGTGTATTGTCACTTATCTTAAGCAAATCACCCTGATTTGTATCAGAAATCTGAACTCCACCTACAGAACAAAGTTCACCATCATAGAACTTATAAGTATTTCTACCATTTTCCAATAATAAGTTGCCTTTTGCACATTGTACAAAACTATCTGCCTCAGCATCACATTCTAGCATTACATTAGTCGTCTCATTTGCTTTGATTACATGTATCTTGCGCTCTAAACCATTTTCTAGGGCATCAACATTATTATTCATTAATACAATATTACAGTTCTCTAAAGTATCTCCATAAAATATTGAATAAGCATCTTCTTTTCTATCTGTCATATTCTTGTAAGTATCATAATCAACATTTTTATAATACTGAGCACACCTAGTAATTCTTGCGTTTACTTGACTATGAGCCATTTTTTCAAACTTAAATCCGCAGTATCCACAATTATCAACTGAAAGGTTCATCATAAGATTGAAACCAAGCCCTTTATTATTAATACCTATTTCTTGAATATCTTCTATTTTTACGTTATTTACACTGACACCAGTTGTAATCTCCATTCCGTTTTTGCATCTATAAACCTTACTACTAGAAAGCATGGATTTCTCTCCAAGTTTTATACCAAGCCCACATGAGGTAACAGTGATATCATTTGCAGTAGCATAAAATGGAATTTCTATTCCTGTTTTTGAAAAGCCAGAAATATATAAATGTTCAAAATGTGATAGACCTTGTACACCTTTACATTCTGTGATAGCAGATACATTTTCAGGTAATTGCTCTTCTATTTCTCTATCATCATAATAAAAGTTAATATTTTTGATTGTTTGATTTGTTTCTGTCAATGTAATAATACTTATATTAGAAACTCCTCTAGTTATAAAATTTGTTGCTCCTACTAGAGATGGTTGTTCTTTACCTTCTGCTTGTTTTGGAACATCCCCTCCATAATAAGAGTTTCCTTGAAGTGTTATTTGTTGGCTAATTTTAATACCTTTTTCAAATAAGTAGTCACCATTTGGAAAGTATATAACGGAATCTTTTAGTGATTCATCAGAAACAATCGCTTGTATCATATCACTAACATCTTCTTTTCCAGTAATGTCTATCTTGTTGTTTAGTTCCAGTACATTAACCCAGTCTGGAGTTTTAGTTTCAATTGCCATGATTAATTCCTCCTTTTAAAATTTAGATTATTTGTATTTACAGGAATAAATGTATTTTTACTATGACTAGAGCAAGTAAGTGTATTTTTATGATATTTGAGATAATCGCTATAATAAAATATCTTGGATTTCAATAATTAAAATATTGATAGTTTTTTATTTCTTAAAATTAATTGTCCAGTAATATTAAACAGATTAAACATTGCATTCATAAATTAAGTTGATAGTTTTTCTCTTTTTGTAGTAACACAATTCCTGTTATCTTATAGTACTATGATAAAACTTCTTAAAAGTAGTCAATTTGTTTATAATTAGTTTATAAATTGTTTATAAAATGATTATGTATAATAATCTGTAATTTTAAGATTAATAAAATTAACTAGTTCAAGATTGCTTATATACAAAATATTTGCAAATACTCTTAATATATAAAATGAGATGTATATGATTTTAAACTTTCTATGGATGATAAATATAAAGATATTAAATATTACATTATTATTCTAATCAAACATGTAGGTTGTAGGTTTTAACTTATTTCGTATAAAAATAGTAACTTGAATATTGTAGGATAAATAGTGATAGTGTGAATTTCTGAATGAATTTTCATACTGTACTCAAGGGAAACTTGACAACTCCTACCACTCAAATTATACTTTTCCTATAAGTATGAAAAGTATGACTAAAATAAAAAATATGATAGGAGAAATAAGTATGGGAATGAAAAAAGGGCAACATATATTTGGAACTGTAAAGGTTGGGGAAAAGGGGCAGATAGTTATTCCAAAAGAAGCAAGACAAATTTTTGATATTAATGCAGGAGATACACTTTTGGTGCTAGGGGATGAAGAACAAGGTATAGCAATTGTAAAAGCTGATGTAATGAAAGAATTAGCTATCAAAATTTTAAAAGGGCTTGGTGGTTTAAGTGGTGCAATAGATGATGAAAAATAACTTACTAATACTCTTACCAATTTCTTTATTACTTGATTTAACTATTCCATTTATCATAGCTCCAACCTATAAAGGGTATAATCATTTAACACAGGTTATGAGTGTCCTAGGAAATGATAAAGCACCTTTACATACTGTTTATAATATATGGCTTATTGTTTGTGGAATTATCCTTTTAGCAAGTAATTTTAAGGTCTATGTGATTGTTTCAAAATCTTCAAGTTTAATTGCAACATTATTATTTATTGTGATAATGACATATGCTATTGGTGGTTGTATTCTATCTGGTTTGTTTTCTATTGGAGAATTAAAAAGCTTAGATACTATTTCAGAAAAAATACATGGTTTTGGTTCTGTTATTGGATTTATGACCTTGACTATTGCCCCACTTTTAATAGGGATTTATTTCTTTAAAACTGGAAGAATGGGATTTGCTGTTTTCTCGATTTTTTGTTTTATTATCACAGTTATATTCTTTACACTATTTATTATGGCAGATAAACCAAGTTATAAAAACACAATTATATCTTTAGAGGGATTGTGGCAAAGATTATCACTATTATGTATGTATTTGCCACTAGGATGTCTTACATTGATTCAATAGTTAATATTTAAAAATTAATTTAATAGTTGTATTATGCCTAATTATAAGGACTCGATTGTATGATATTAATATCTTAAGAGAAATGCTAAAATAGGTAAAATCTAACTATTAGCAAATATACAACTTTCACTTGGAGATGCTTTCCAAAATACTTCGAGCCATTTGGCTCGAAGCTATTTTTAGTTATTTTTTTTAAATCCATTGACCATATAAGATATTGTGACACTTATTTCCTTATTAATCTCTACTACTTGATTTGATGAATAATTTAAGGCTAATTCGTTTAATGCGCCAGAAATAGAATATGTCATCAATTTTGTATTAACATCTTCTTTTAAATAACCTTGTTTACTTAAATCATCAATATGTTCTTGTAAAACGTTCATTGAATTTTCTTGGTCTGCTTTTCTCCACGCATCCCAACCAACTACCACTGGAGCATCCACAAGCAATATTCGTCTACATTCTCTTGCATTGGCACCTTTTATAAATCCCAGACATCCCAATATTAACTGTTGCCAAGGGTCATCACTTTTCAGTGCTTCTCTTTCTGTTTGTTTAGCAACATCTTCTTGTACATTATCCAGCACAGCAAGAAAAAGCCCTTTTTTATTCTTGAAATGGTGGTATATGGCACCTCGTGTTACATTGCTATCTTCTGCAATTTTTTCCAGCGATACATCAAAATATCCAAACTGTGTAAAATGCTTTCTTGCAACTTTCAATAAGGCAGATGTTGTTTTTTGTGTAGCCTCTTCATTTTTCATAATAATATTTCTCCCACTCTTCTATTTTTGATTTCTCATTCCATGCTTGATAATCCATTCCTGTGCATCACTTGAAGATGATTTTCGCCATTGTTCAATAATGTACTCTGCCTTCTCGCTCGATTCCTTATACAAGTCATTCAAATTGTTACCAACACTCTTTTGAACGAATTTTTCTGAGTCATCTTTAAGATTAGTAAGAATTTCTACATATCGTTCAAACTCTTCCAATGCTACAAGCAATTTTTCTGACCATGGCAAGCGAATTCTAACCCCCTCACTTGCAAGCCTACGCACATGTACATTATCATCATGCGTCCACATAATTAACTCGTCCATCACTTCCCTTGGATGTTCTTTCAGTAATGGACGAATAGCATACTCACCTGTAAACCTTTTTGTTAATTCTTTCAAAAATGATAAAGATAGTTTCCAATTTTCATTTCCATAACGTTCAACATACCTGCCAATAGGCCACAACCACCAACCAGAACTAAACATTCCTTCTGATTTAGTCAACTCCGGTCCTAACATGTCATAAAAAGCATAAATGCTATTTGAATAATTACTCCCCATATTTTTTTGCATTGCGTCTACAATATAGTCAAATCGTGCAAATAACTCCTTGTCATCAAGTTGACCAATTAAATCATCACAAAAGGCTCTTGAGTTAAAACTTGGTATTACGGAGGATATTTTTGTAGAAATGTCTAAAACATAGTGGTCATTATAATGTTCTTTGTGCTTCATAATATTTTACTCCCATAAAGTTTATTTTTATAATATCATACATACAATATGTATGTAAATTAGTTTTATATTATCCACTAACTAATAAGCAATGTATCTTTTTCACAAAGTACTATTGACATTTGGTTGGAAGTTTATTGTTTTATTTTTATCTTTTAGCCCTTTATTAACTTTTTGTATGCTTTTTATATACTTTTTATATAATTAAATACTAAAATACAGTCACAAGTTATCTGAAAATATAAATTATATGTTATAATATAATAAAACAACTATTATTTTACTAGTAGTATATGAGTATTATGAGGAAATATTATGCTATCAATGTTTCATATTCACAAGTCTATTTTGGATAAGAATATATTCTAATAAATATATGAAATTAGCATAATACTTATTTTTTACCCTTTAATCGAACAAACGTTTTTATAATATTAAAAGGATGTGTTTATATGAGTAAGGATTTATCAAATAATCAACGTTTAATTTTAGAAGCAATAAAAAAAGAAATAGCAACAAAAGGGTCTCCACCTTCTGTTAGGGATATTTGTCATGCTGTAGGTCTTAGTTCAACTTCATCTGTATATGAAAACTTAAATAAACTAGAGGCTAAAGGTTATATTAAAAGAGAGCCAAACAAACCAAGAGCAATTCAAATTACACATAATTAATAAAAAATGAGTTATCTGAAATATGATATATACTATATCACAGTTAGATAACTCATTTTTTTAATCTTCTTAATTTAACTTTTTCTATTATTAAAATACATCTTTTTCCATTTCTACACATTTAGTATTCTTTTTCATGTCATCCAATACATTTATTGCACTAAAATCAATTAAATTATGTTGTTTATATTTAAAGCCCATTTCTCTTAATTTTGAATTTAATAAAATAGCGAGCAATAGTATTCCAAAAGAAAATAAATATTTCGAGGACATGTTAGAAGCATTATAAATACTAAAACTCAAAAATAAACATATGAATATGCCAACAATAACTAAACTGGTACACATTACTTTATGTTTTAATCTTCTATCTTTAATACAAACTCTTATAAATAAATCTTCATTTAATATCTCTTTAGCTATTTGATAATCCTCCATATTGCAATACATCTTCTCATATTTTTTCCTATTTAGTTTATCATATTCTTCTACTAATTTTCTTTCAATATCGTTTTTAGGTTCATATATATAAGACAATCTATCTCCTCCACTCTATTTTTTTGCTTCTATATTTTTAAGATAAACAAACTTAGACTCATATAATTTAAATTTATCATTTTATATAACTATTTTATCATTAAAAACCTCAAATGTTTTGATATTTTTATAAATATACATCGTACTATATTTATGTATAACACTTTCATTGTTCTCCATTTAGCACAATCCTTGTTATGAAAAATATTACAATACGCAAAATACCAGCATATACTCTTGATTAAATATGTAATTGAGATAAAATTATTTAAAAATAAATAGCAGTAAAAACTTGCAAAGCATACAATAGTATGGTGCAATCCTTTACTGCTATTTCAAAATAAATTTAGTTATTTTAATAATATATTCATATAAAACACAAAATTTTCCTGTGTTTTTATCATCTGTTTATTCATGTTATGTACTTGACATTCACTCAGATACTTTATATAACATCTCCAATGTCAGTTTTATGCTAATTTTTTTAATTTACTAAACTCCTTAAACATCATTAATAAGCATAATACTCCTACAAAACCATCAACTAGTGCAATTGCAAACCATACTCCAGTTCCTCCTAAGTTTGCCATCATAGGAAATAAAATAACAGCAGGGATGAATAAGATTATTTGTCTTAACATTACAATCATACTAGCTTTACTAGCTTTACCTAAAGACTGGAATAAAGTAACAATCATAATGAAAACTGCTAGTGCACTGTATGTTGAGAACATAAGTCTGAAGTTACTGATACCTTGTGTGACAATATCACTTTCTGTAATAAATAGAGAAAGAATTTTTTCAGGAATAATTTGTATTGGTAAGAAGAAGCATAATGATAATGCAATCGCACTAAGTACAAATACTTTTGTGAGTTTAATTGTCCTACTGTAATTTTTAGCACCATAATTTGTGCCTACAACTGGTTGAAAACCTTGACTCATCCCCCATAATGGAACAAATGCAAAATTTTGTACACGTAGTGCAGCACCTAATAAAATATATGCATTTTCTCCACCATATCGTGACCCTACATTGAATATAACTGTTTGTTGCACTAATGTCATTACTTGCATTAACATAGCAGAAATGCCAACAGAACAAATTTCAGGAATGATATCCCATTCCAGCTTCAATTTTTTGATTTTAATCCCTTCACTTTTTCTTGTAAAATACAACACACTTATACCAAACTGTACAATCTGTGATATTAAAGTGGCATAGGCAGCACCTTGAATTCCCATTCCATATTGATTAAAATAAGTAATGAAAATAGGGTCTAAAATGATATTCAAAATTGAACCACTTGCAATTATTAACATTGCCCTTTTCAGCAATCCTTGTCCACGCATAACCATATTAGAACTTTGAGTGAAATTTATAAACAATGAACCAGCAAAAATAATTCTCAGATAACTTTCAGCTTGAGTAAGCATCTCGCCCTCTACACGGCTAAATTGCAATAATTGGCGTGTAAAACACATGCCTATAATAGTTACAATGACCGATAAAATTGTAATCATCATAGCAAGATTTCCCATTATTTTATCTACTATAGCTTTATCTTTTTTACCAATTGCTCTTGATAATATAGATGCAGAACCTACACCAACAAGCGTAGCAATACCCCCATTGATTAATGTAAGTGGGTAAGAAACACTTACTGCTCCCATTGCAGTTGAACTCACTAACTGTCCAACAAATATAGCATCCATCATATTGTACAGAGCAACAACTACCATACCAATAATACCAGGAATACTTAGTGAAAACATTAATTTTAAAGGATTTTCTGTAAGTAGTCGTGTACGAGTATCATTTTTTTCATTCATAAATAATATATCCTCCTTTTTATTTTAGTTCAGTTCTAAGAACCTTTCTTCTATATTCAAAAGGACTCATTCCATAGATTTCTTTGAATGTTATTGCAAATTTACTTTGACTTTCATAACTAACTGCAAGTGCTATATTGTAAATTGAACTACTTGTATCTCTTAACAATTCCATAGCCTTTTTCATTCTGTAATTTTTCATGTATTTTGCAATAGTCATTCCATAAACTTCTTTGAAATATACTTTTAAAGTTGTTAGACTAATAAAATACTTTTTAGATAATTCATCAATAGTATATCGCTCTGCATAGTTTTTCGTTATATAAGCTTGTATCTGTTTAATAGTTTTTACATGATACTTATAATAATTTTCTTTTTTAACATCATGTGATTTATTTAAGGCACTCATAAATAAAAGTAATTCTATAACCTTCATTTTCAGATAGGCTTCTTTAATATCATTATGAATCTTATATAATTCAGAAAATATATGTTCTATTTGTTTTGTAGCTCTCATAACAAAGCATCCATCATCCATACAAAATTTATTTTTAATGCTATAAATGTCTATAGAATCATTTTCTAACATTTCAGGAAGATTTTTACTCAAAGTATCTAAATATAAATTTATAGATACTCCCTCATAATGTTCTAGTGGAAAATTCATAGCTTCTACAGGATTGTCCAACATGTTAATTCCCAAATCTCCTTCACCTAAATACAAAGAAGTCCCATCTTTAAGTTCACATTCAACTCTACCTTTAAGGCAATAGCTTATTTCTAATACATTATTTTTATTTTGACCCTCTAAATTAAAATTGGATACATTGTACTTGTTATAAATAAGTTCAATGCCTGAAAAAACTTCATAAATTATCATTTCATTCATACTACCTGAATATTTATCTTTATACATTACCTCATCTCTTTCTTACATATTGTATTATGCTTTTTTAGCTTAAACATACCTGTTTATATAGAGTATGTTCATAGAAATCAGCTACTCCGACATTAAATAGTCCTAAAAATACATTAATTTTTTATTGTAGAAGAGAGCAAGACATATCATAAGGATACGCCCTGCAAATTGCTTTGCCATCATGTTTATAAGTAACGTGATTTCATTGATTTTATCTTCTTTACTAGAAGTTTTCTACACCTACTTTTATACAACATACACAAGCCATTTCTTTAATGATAACTTTAATTTTTAAAGTCATTAACTCTCAATGCTCTCATTGAATTAAGTATAGCAATAAAAGAAACTCCAACATCAGCAAATACAGCTTCCATCATCTCAGCCATCCCAAAAGCACCTAGAATTAATACAACTGCCTTAACTCCTAAAGCAAATATTATATTCTGTTTCACAATTTTTATTGTTCTCTTTGAGATATAGATTGCAGAATTAATTTTTGTAACTTTATCATCCATAATGACAACATCTGCCGCTTCAATAGCAGCATCTGAGCCTAATCCTCCCATAGCGATACCTATATCAGCACGAGTAAGCACTGGTGCATCATTTATTCCATCTCCTACAAATGCAAGAGAAGTATTATCTACTTTATTATTTAAAAGGTGTTCAACTTGTTTTACCTTGTCTGCTGGTAATAATTGAGAATAAACTGTATCAATACCTAATTTATTAGCAACAGACTCAGCAACAGCTTTATTGTCACCAGTTAACATAACAGTTTGACTTATCTTATTGATTTCTTTTAAATCCTGAATGGCTTTCTTTGCTTCTTCTTTGATTTCATCTGCAATAAGAATATAACCAATATATTTTCCATTAAGAGCGACATGAACAACAGTACCAACAGATTTTGAAACTGGTATTTTAATTTTAGCTTTCCTCATAAGCTTTTCATTCCCAGCATACACTTCTGCACCATCAAATTTAATAAATACTCCATTACCTGAAATTTCCGAAGCATTGCTAATTCTTGTTGATACAATTTCTTTTCCATATGCTTTCTTTAGAGATTCAGCAATTGGGTGATTTGAGTAGCTTTCAGCATATGCGGCTATTTCAAGTAAAGTAGACTTGTTAACATCTACAGGAACTATTTCTGTCACTTCAAATGAACCTTTTGTTAATGTACCAGTTTTATCAAATACGATTGTTCCAGTCTTTGATAAAGTTTCAAGATAATTACTACCCTTAATTAAAATTCCATGCTTAGATGCTCCTCCTATCCCACCAAAAAATCCTAGTGGCACAGAAATAACCAATGCACAAGGGCATGAAATTACTAAGAATGAACAAGCTCTATGAATATAGTCCATAAATTCTGCTCCTTCAATAAATAAAGGTGGTAAAAACGCAAGACACATAGCTGCAATAACAACAATAGGCGTATAGTATCTAGCAAATTTAGTAATAAAATTTTCAGCTTTTGCTTTTTTAGTACTTGCATTTTCTACAAGTTGTAGTATTTTAGACACTGTTGATTCACCAAATTCTTTTGTTACTTTTATAGTAATTAACCCTGTTTTATTTATACAACCACTTAATATTTCAGTTCCTACCATTACTTCTCTAGGAACCGATTCTCCTGTCAAAGCAGATGTATCAACTAAACTATTTCCCTTTACTATAATTCCATCCAGTGGTATTTTTTCACCTGGTTTAATTACAATTAATTCTCCTATAGAGACATCTTCTGGGTCTACTTTAACTAAAGAACCATTTTTTTCAACATTTGCATAATCAGGACGAATATTCATTAATTCTGTAATTGATTCTCTTGAACGACCAACTGCATATTGTTGAAACCACTCTCCAATTTGATATAGCCACATTACCATAAAAGCTTCTGGATAGTCTTTGGTCACAAATGCTCCAATCGTTGCCAACACCATTAAAAAATTTTCATCGAATACTTGACCATGCCCTATATTAGTAATGGCTTTCTTTATAATATCGCCACCAACAATTAAATAAGCTACCAAGAATAATACAAACTGAATTGTATTATTCATTGGCATAATAATAGCACTTAAGAAAACGATGAAACTTATGAATATTCGATAACGCAAATTCTTTAACTTCTTACTCATATGTTTCCTCCAAGTAACTGATTACTTGATTGCAATTTCGCAATCAGGTTCAACTTTTTTACACGCTTTAATGATTTCTTGTAAAATACCTTCAAAGTTTGCATCTTCTGCATCTAGTGTCAGTTTTTGTGTCATAAAACTAAAGTTAGCAGAATTAACACCCTCAATTTTTGAAACAGCATTCTCCATCTTAGCTGCACAGTTAGCACAATCTAAATTAATTAAATCAAATTTTTTCTTCATCAGAAAACCCTCCTTTTAAAATTTAATAGTTGTTCAATCAATCAACTATTTGTTTTAAATTATAGTTGAACAACCATTCAATCGTCAAGTCCCAATTAGACATTTTAGATACTCTTAAAAGCACTCTATTTATTTGACAATTGAACAATCAATCAATTATAATTACATTTATGGAGGTATATGCTATGGAAAGAAAATGTGATTGTAAAGCTATACACACCGATTTAGTTGAAAAAACATCAGAAAAAATGCCAAAATTGAATTTACTATATGATTTATCTGATTTTTTTAAGATTATGGGAGATGGGACAAGGATTCAATTATTATGGGCACTTTTAGAAAATGAAATGTGTGTAGGTGACCTTGCAGTGCTCTTAAATATGACAAAATCAGCAGTTTCTCATCAGTTAAAAACACTTAAAACTGCTAAATTAATTAAATCAAGAAAATCAGGTAAGCTTGTTTTTTATTCATTAGATGATAGCCACATCAAAGGAATACTTGAGGTATCCCTAGAACATATCTGTGAAAAAAAATAATGTTCTACAAAAACATACTAATAGATTTAAGTATTATAATATTTTTATAGAAGCCATCTATTCCCAAAGAAAGTAGATGGCTTTTGTTTATATTATCTGCCAATTTTAATCTTTATTAAAAGCCATATAGAATTGTGATATTTGATTTGACTTTGTCTATTATCCATCCATAATACTCCAGGTCATGTATAAAAAAATAAAGCAAGGCACCAAGTTCTGACTTAAAGTACCTTACCTTATCTATATATTTTATAAAAATTTACAACCTATAATCCTATTCTAACTCAAATGCTCCCGTATAAAGACTATAATAAACTCCTTTTTGATTGATTAAATCATCATGATTACCTCTTTCTATTATACGTCCCTGCTCAAGAACTATAATTGCATCTGAATTTCTAACAGTAGACAACCTATGCGCTATCACAAAAACAGTTCTACCCTTCATAAGATTATCCATACCTTGCTGTACCAGTGCTTCTGTACGTGTATCAATAGAAGATGTAGCTTCATCAAGAATCATTACTGGTGGATTTGCAACTGCCGCACGGGCAATCGAGATTAATTGTCGTTGACCTTGTGAAAGACTAGCTCCATTTTGTGTTAATATAGTCTGATATCCATTTGGTAATCTAGTAATAAAATCATGTGCATTTGACAATTTAGACGCCTCAATACACTCATTATCTGTAGCATCAATTTTACCATATCTTATATTATCCATAATTGTCCCTGTAAATAGATTGACATCTTGTAAGACAACTCCCAATGAATGGCGTAAATCTGTCTTTTTAATTTTATTGATGTTAATACCATCATATCGAATTTTTCCATCTGCCAAATCATAAAAACGATTAATCAAATTTGTGATGGTAGTTTTTCCAGCTCCTGTTGCTCCAACAAAAGCTATTTTTTCTCCTGCAGTCGCTTCCAAAACTATGTTTTGTAGTACTAATTTTTTGTCTGTATATCCAAAATCCACATCAGAGAACTGAATATCACCTTTTAAAGGAGTATAAGTTATTGTACCATCATGATGAGGATGCTTCCATGCCCACTCCCCTGTATTGTCAGTTGTTTCTATTACTTCACCATTATTAAGTCTAGCATGTACTAATGTAACATATCCATTATCTCGTTCAGGTTCTTCGTCAATTAATTCAAAGATACGTTCTGCACCTGCCAATGCCATAGCCATCATGCTAATTTGTTGTGCAATCTGTGAGACAGGCATACAAAATGTTTTTGACAAGTTTAAGAAAGCCACAATCATTCCAACAGTAATAGAACCTACACTATGCAATGCCATAAGACCTCCCAAAAGAGCAATTAAGACATATTGCAAATTACCAAGTTGCATAATACTTGGCATAAGTATATTACCATACTTATTTGCTTGTGTAGAATCTAAACATAAATCCCTATTCTTTTTATCAAATTGCTGTTTTGCATCTTCCTCATGACAGAATACCTTAATTACTTTTTGACCATTTATCATTTCTTCAATATAACCTGTAATATTACCTAAAGTCTCCTGTTGTTTTATGAAGTACTTTGCACTTGCACCACCAATTTTTTTAGTAGTTATACTCATGATGATTGTTACTACTAAAACTAAAATTGTCAGAGGAACATTACTTACAAGCATGGAAATTAATATGACAACTATTGTAATGATAGCTGAAATAAATTGTGGTAATGCCTGTGAGATAAATTGACGCAATGTATCTGTATCATTCGTATAATGACTCATAACATCTCCATGTGTATGAGTATCAAAATAACGAATAGGAAGCTTTTGCATATGTACAAACATATCATCTCTAATTTCTTTCAACGTTCCTTGAGAAATCTTTACCATAATTCTATTATAGAGAAACGTTGCAACAACTCCTAAGATATAAATACATGCCATCAAAATAATTGTATATAATAATCCACTAAATGACGGGTTATCTTCAAGTAAAAGTGGAGTGATATAGTCATCAATCAATGTTTGCAAAAACAAAGAACTTATAACAATAGTACAAGAGCTAAAAAGAATACATACAACAACTGCACTAAACAAAGCTTTATGTCGTCCTACAATATAAGATAACAGTCGTTTCCATACACTGAATACTTTTGTTTCCATTACTTATCATCTCCCTTTGTTTGTGAATCATATATTTCCCTATAAATTACATTTGTTTTTAGTAATTCCTCATGTGTACCATACCCATTGATTTTACCACCTTCCATAACGATAATATAATCAGCATCTTCAACTGAAGAAATACGTTGTGCAATAATAATTTTTGTAGTATCTGGTATTTCCTTACTGAATGACTTTCTAATCATCGAATCAGTTTTTGTATCGACTGCACTTGTAGAATCATCAAGTATTAAAATCTTTGGTTTTTTCAGCAGTGCTCTTGCAATACATAATCTTTGCTTTTGACCACCAGAAACATTTGTCCCTCCCTGTTCAATATATGTGTCATATTTATCTGGAAATGTTTCAATAAAAGAACTTGCCTGTGCCAATTTACAAGCATGTATTATTTCTTCTTCACTAGCAGATTTATTTCCCCAAAGTAGATTTTCTTTAATTGTTCCAGAAAATAGCTCATTTTTTTGGAGAACCATTGCTACTTCATTACGAAGTGTAAATAAATCATAATCTTTTACATTTACACCTCCAATTGTAATTTTCCCTTCTGTGACATCATAAAGGCGTGGTATTAATTGCACTAACGAACTTTTTCCACTTCCAGTTCCACCTATAATCCCCAATGTTGAACCAGTCTCTATATGAAATGAAATATTTTTTAGACATTCTTTTTCTTTATCATCTACATAACTGAATGAGACATTATCAAAGCTTATTTCTCCATTTTCCATATGATATACAGGATTATTTCCGTTTTTTAAGGAGCTTTCTTCGTCCACTATTTCTATAATTCGTTCAGAAGAAGCTCTTGCCATGTTAATCATAACCATAACCATAGATAACATCATAAGACAATTAAGAATATTCATGGCATACGCAATTAAACTTGAAAGCTCCCCTGTAGTCATTGTAGTTGCATTACTTGAGACTATCATTTTTGAACCAAACCAGCAAAGTAATAGTGTACAACAATATACAGAAAACTGCATTAATGGCATGTTATATGCAACAATCCCTTCAGCTTTTCCAAATGCCTTGTATATTTTTTCTGAGATATTCTTAAATTTCTTGATTTCAAATTTTTCTCTTACAAAAGATTTAACTACTCGTATACCTGTGAGATTCTCTTGCACAACACCATTTAAATCATCATATATCTTGAATACCCTTTCAAAGTATGGATGTGAACGGTTTACAATGAAATATAAACCAACTCCAAGAATCGGAACTGCAATCAAAAATATAAATGATAAATTTGCATTAACCATAAATGCAGCAACTAGTGAAAATACAAGCATAAGTGGAGCACGCACAGCTACACGAATAATCATCATATAAGCATTTTGAACATTTGTAACATCTGTGGTTAATCTTGTTACAATACTGGAAGTTGAAAACTTATCAATATTAGCAAAAGAATAGTCCTGTATTTTGTAATACATATCCTTTCTTAAATTTTGTGCAAATCCAGCAGATGCAGTAGCACAAAAACTTCCAGACAGGATTCCAAAACATAATCCTAAAAGTACACAAACAATCAAAATAGTGCCAAGTCGTACTAGAGTCTGTGTATTGTTTCCACTGATTCCCACATCAATCATTTCTGCCATAATCAAAGGTATCAGAATTTCCATTAAGACTTCCAATATGACAAATACTGATGTTAGTATAGAAGTAGTTTTATACTCTTTAATAGAACAAGCTAATTTTTTAATCATACTCTATCTCCTTTTCCAAATAATTTTTAAGATGTTGACTTATCCTAAGTTCTATCAGACAACTTCAATTATCTATAAATTCTCTTACTTAATCTTTCTTTATTTTGTATAGAAATGGATATACTCAGATGCCTAATATTTAGAATTTTATCATTATCTGTTTCGAATGAGAATTTCAAAAAACGTAATAACATTAGATAAAATCTAATGTTATATTGAAATTATATCACTTTACAATTATACTTTTGATATGGAAGGAAGGTGCTCTATGAATACTCAACAATTAGAATGTTTCGTATGTGTTGCTGACAAATTAAATTTTACAAAAGCAGCAGAAGAACTTTTTTTATCTACTCCTACTGTTACCCACCATATCAAAAATTTAGAAGAGGAATTAGGAGCAAAATTATTTATACGAAATTCAAAAATGGTTAGACTGACAGAAATGGGAACTATGTTTTATAGTGACGCCAAAGATATACTCAATAAAATAGAAGTATCACAGAAAAGGATAGCTAAAGCTACTTCTCAAAACACTTCTTTTTTGCGTATTGGATGTTCTAGTTATGCTGAACTCAATAAATTACAAGGTATATTGTCAGATTTAAGAATCGTATTCCCACAAGTATATCCTTTAATATTTATGGAAGATTATTTTAAGCTTAAAAATTTATTCAATAATAACCATTTAGACATCATGCTTTCAACAAGAGAAATGATTAGAGATATGAAAGAGTGTTCTTTTAAGAAATTAAAGGATGCTAAAAATTATGCTATTATGTCATCACAATCCACACTTACTGAGAAAGATAGTCTGACTTTTGATGATTTAAAGACAAATTGCTTAATTATATTAAATCCTAAATTTATCCCATTTCAACATGGAAATATATTGCAGGAAAAGATAGCATTACATTCTCAAAGCCACTTTAATATTGTATGTGAAAATGACCAAGCAAGTATCCTTCTTGCAAATTGTGGATATGGTATAGCAATATTACCTGAGCATTGTATACCAGTAGAAAGAGATGGCTTTATTATTCGCCCAATCATTGAACAAGCTATCATTGAATATGGTATTGCATATCAAAAAAATGTAAAGGAAAAATATATTCGATTCTTTATAGATAATTTTAATTGTTTGTAAATAAAAAAGAAGAGCCTTCGATATAAAAGGTCTTCTTTTTTATTTATTTTTATTACTTTACTTCATTTTTATTGACTTACTGTATTTATTAATGACATTCCACTTACCATTTTCTTTTCTTAATTCAAGGCTTATTTTTGAATAACAATCTTCTCCAGATTGTGTTACTATAACCTTATCTCCAAACTCATTCTTATAACTATGTTCTTCTATCTTATTTTTCGTATGACCTACCACAATAGCATCTATTCCATCTACTGACAGTGCAAGTTTTTTTATCTCACTACTTGGATTTTTTAGTGCCATATTATTATCTGAATGAACAACCACAACGATTACATCCGGATTTTCCTTTTGCATGACCTTTATCCATTCTTCTGCATCTTTTACTAAATTATTGGTATATAATTTTTCTGTTTCTTCAGGAATCTTTAAAGACTTTGAATCTTTATTCGAACCTGAATCACTTGAATCTTTTTTATCTTTATCTACAGTAAGACCCAGCACTCCAACCTTTATACTCCCTTCCCTAGTTTCCACTTTATGCATTATATATGGTTTTACATAGTTTTCTCCAGACTCATCATATATATTAGCTGACAAAACTGGTATTTTCATTTCCTCAAAGTTTTCTATAATAGAATCTAATGTGGATTTTTGTTCTTTAAAATCCTTTTTATCGGATGTAAGCTCATGACTACCAAGTACTACAGCATCATAACCAAGATATACAATTGGCCATTCATTTATTTTTTTATGGATACCCTTCCTTGCATTGTACTGCCACTCTTTAGACCACTTAGTCATTTCTTTTGCATTGGTATCCAAAAAATCTCCAGTATCAATAAATATAGGTTGGACATCTCTATCTCTTTCATTAAACAGACTAACTGCCATTTCATCTGAAAAATTTTGATGTAGACCAGATGTTGTGATTATATTTACTTCCTTTCCAAATACTTTTAACTCACTGCACTTATCTTTTATATACCACTTTTCATTCTTCTTATCTAGTGTAAAATTAATCTTTGATATGCTATTACCATGAGCTCCAGGTTGTGTTACTATTACTTCTTCACCTGATTTATTTTTATATGTATGCTGTTCTATTTTTTCATGTGTATGCCCTGCTACAATAGCATCTATACCATCTACAGTAGTTGCTAATTCCTTTATTTTATTTCCTGGGTTTTTAGGATTTTTAGGTTCTTCACCTGAGTGTACTATCGCAATTATTACATCTGGTTTCTCCTTTTCCATAACTTTTACCCACTTCTCAGCATCTTCTACTAAATCATTTGCATATAGCTCTCCTTTATATTGCGCTTGTTCACCAAGCTCTCTAGCTTTTTTGTCTTCTTCAAAATTTTTAAATCTTGAGCGTTCACCTACCTCCTTTATAGTTAGACCTAATATCCCGACCTTTACATCCCCCTTATCAGTCTTTACATTTTTCATTACGTATGGTTTTACATAGTTTTCTCCAGATTGTTTATATACATTTGCCGACACTAATGGTATGTTATTATTTTTAAAATCAGAAACTAATTTATCAAGGCTTTGTTTATCATTAGAAACAAATTCATGATTTCCAAATGTAACTGCATCATATTTTAGTTTTGACATTTCTTTAGCTAGAGGAACCTCTCCCTCACGTGGTTCAGCTATTTTTTTGTATTCTGGTATTCCATTTTTAAACCTTACCAGTTTTTGTCCAGTAAACCACTTGTTCATTTCGCCACTTTGCATATCAAAAAAATCACCTGCATCTACCATGAGTAGATTCTCATCATATTTCCTTTCTTCCTCCACATAAGATACCAAATTATCTGGAATAATTGAGTGTAAATCACTTGTAGCAAGTACATTAATTTCTGTATCTTTGGTACTTTGACACCCTACGAGTAATACTATTAAAAATATTATTGATGCCACTATAATAAATTTTATTTTCATAAAAGCCTCCCCCTTAGATTTTTGGATGATAATAAAATTTAATACCATGCTTTATCTTTACCATATAAGTTTGTACTATTTATTATACTAAAAGAACTATATGTAAATTCCTTTTTAATCAAATCTACATATAGTTCTCAATATTTTTTATTAGTAAGACAATACTTACTTTAGTAAACCAGATTATCAATTAAGATTTCTACTAGAATACTCATAATATATTTACCACATTTAAATACTCTTATCTACTCATCTTATCAATAATACTAATATTAGCTACTTTACTGTATCTATAAGTTTTATAAAATTATTCAACTGCTACTGTTTTACTAGACTTATCATTAATAACCCATGAATCCTTTTCTTTTTTTACCTTAAAAGTAATTTTAGAATAGAATTTACCATGTTCACCTGGTTGTGTCACTATAACTTTATCTCCAGCTTTATTTTTATAGTCATGTTCATCTATTTTTTCATGAGTATGACTAGCTACAATCGCATCAATTCCATCTACTGTAGTTGCTAGTTCCTTTATTCTATTGCCTGGATGTTTTGGGTTTTTAGGTTCTTCCCCTGAGTGCACTACTGCAACTATTATATCTGGTTTTTCTTTTTCCATCACTTTTACCCATTTCTTTGCTTCTTCCACTAAATCATTTGCGTACAATTTATCTTTGTATTGAAATTGCTCTTGTAAATTTACATTTTTAAGACCTTTCCCTACTTCTTTTATAGTAAGCCCTAATATTCCTACTTTTAAATTTCCTTCATTTGTTTCTACATCTTTTATGATATATGGATTAACATAATTTTCTCCAGATTGTCTATATATGTTCGCTGATAATACAGGAATTGTTATTTGTCCAAAGTCCTCTATAACAGCATCTAAAAGACGCTCATCTGACCAAAACTCATCTTTTTCAGATACAAACTCATGATTTCCAAGTACTACTGCATCATACATACCCTGATTCATAGATTTAACCATTGGACATCTACTAATCTTTTTCCCAGTATTGTTATCTCTTATATTTTTCCACTCTTTATACCATTGAGTCATTTCCTCTGTTTGAGGGTCTAAAAAGTCACCTGCATCTACTACAACAGGTTCGATTGGATTACTTCGTTCATTAACAAGACTTACTGTCAATTTATCAGAAAAATGTGAATGCAAATCTGCAGTAGCAACTATACTTACTTCTTTATCAATTATTTTTAACTTGCTAGATTTTTCTTCTATCTGCCACTTATCATCCTTCTTATTTAATTTAAAATTAATTTGTGACACACTATCTGCATGTGAACCTGGTTGTGTAACTATTACTTCTTCATCAGACTTATTTTTATATGTATGCTCATCTATTCTTTCATGAGTATGACCAGCTACAATTGCATCTATTCCATTCACTGTAGTTGCTAATTCTTTTATTCTATTACCTGCATTTCTAGTCGTTTTGGGTTCTTTACCTGAATGTACAACTGCAACTATTATATCTGGACTTTCTTTTTGCATTACTTTCACCCATTTCTTTGCATCTTCTACTAAATCATTTGCGTATAATTTGCCTTTGTATTCAGTTTGTTCTCCAAGCTCTCTTGCTTTTCTGTCTTTTTCAAAATCTTCAAGACCTAGGCTTTCCCCTACTTCTTTTATAGTAAGACCTAGTATTCCTACTTTTATATTCCCCTTATTTGTCTTAACATTTTTCATTATATATGGTTGTACATAGTTTTTTCCAGATTGTTCATATATATTTGCTGATACCAATGGCATATTATTATTTTTAAAATCAGAAACTAGTTTATCAAGATTTTGCTTATCATTTGAAACAAATTCATTGTCTCCAAATACCACAGCGTCATACTTCAAAGGAGCCATATCTTTAACTATAGGTACCTCATCTGTACTACGCTTAATTATATCTTCATATTCCGCTCTACCACTTTGTTTAATATTGATTAGTTTTCTTCCAGAAGTCCATTCCCACATTTCTTTACTTTGTGTGCCAAAAAAATCCCCTGCATCTACCATAAGTAAGTTTTCATTCTTTGCTCTTTCTTCTTTTACATATGAAACTAAAGAATCTGTCATAATTGAATGTAAATCAGCAGTAGCTAATATTTTAACCTCTGCATCTGCTACTTTTTTTTCTATATTTTTAGTACTTTGACATGCCACAAGTGATGTCATTAAGAATATCATAGATGTTATCATAGCAAATTTTATCTTCATAAAATCCCCCCTCTTAAATTTTAAGATTATAATAAAATTTAACATAATACTTTATTTTAAACTATAGCATTTTACATGTTTCTGCACAACTTTCACTTAGTCACATATTATTATATTTAAAGATACTCATTTCATTTTCTATTTTATTGTATTTAAGTATCTTTTATATTGTTATATTGAATAGGATAATTACAACTTAGATTTTAGTATGCAAGTATATTTAGTACATTTAAAACTACATGATAGTGAATAAAGTTTAAGATTAGATGTGTAAGAATACTGATACTAGTCTCAGTTTCTACCATAGATATGATATTAACAGTACAATTAGTAAAACGCTAAAGAACTGCATTGTACCACTCCACATCCTTGTGTGAAAGGGTACAAAGAAGTTCGATTTTATTTATATTAGTTTTTATAATTTACAAATTCATTCATTATTTTTTAGGATTTACAAGTTCATCAAGTAACTTTGGAAGTAGCTCATCTATTTGCTCATCATTAAACTGACAAGTTCCAACAGCTTTGTGTCCACCACCACCATACTTAAGCATTAGACTACCAACATCCACACTAGAAGTTCTATTTAAAATACTATACCCAACAGCTACAGAGCACCCTTTTCCACCTTTACCATTTACAATCCAAGCAGATATATTTTGCTCTGGATACATACTGTAAATCATAAAACGGTTCCCTGTGTAGATTGTCTCAACTCCACGTAAATCAGAAATGATGACATCGCCTTCTACACGTGTATACTTAGCAATCATCTCTTTAAATTTACTTGTTTGTTCAAAATAAACGTCTATACGTTCTTTTACATCTGGTAAATCTAAAATTTCTTCTGTACTTAAAGTTCTACATGCATCAATCAACTTCTCCATTAATTGATAGTTAGATATAGTAAAGTTTCTCCAACGACCAAGACCAGTTCTTGGGTCCATAAGATAACCAATTAAAATCCAGCCAGTTGGATTTTGTACTTCTTCTATTGTAAGATTTCCTGAATCAACTTTATCCACTGCTTCTAGCATCTCATTAAAGTGAGGAAATCTTTCACTTCCACCATAATACTCATAAATAATTCTTGCACAAGAAGGAGCAATACGGCTTTCCCCCTTATACTTTCCTAGAAGTTCATTTCTCTCAAATTCGCTAGAATGATGGTCAAACCAAAGACCACACCCCTCAACAAATGGTACATTTGCAAGGCAATCATCTTCTGTTACCTCAACCAATCCATCCTGTAAGTCCTTAGGATGAGCAAATTTCCAATTATCAATAATACCTGCTTCTTTTAATAGTGCACCACATACTAATCCATCAAAATCAGAACGTGTAATTAACCTCATAAGTTTCATCCCCTTTACTTTAAATATGTCATTATATACAATCTTTTCCTTAGATATATCATATCACTTTATATGTCAGCTTGATATACATTTTATTATATACATTGAAATAAAAATACTAAGAAAATAACAGTTTGACATAAAAATTAAACTGTTATTTTCTTAGTATTTTTACTACACTTCATATTCTTTAGGTGGTGTAATTATTAACCCTATAGAGTGCATTCTTCTGCCCTCTATATTTGAATTATTTTTAAGAGGTTCTAATATATTAGCAATATTTTTGCTTGCTTCAGTTATCTCATCAACACTAGCACACACTGGACAGACAGAAAATCCTGAACCATCTTTTAGAATATCCTTTTCCTCCCTTTCAGCATACTCATAAAATTCTTTTAAAAACACCATCATATATTGAGTAAATAGTTGCGCATATTCCTCTCCAGAATTCTCATTTATGATAGTCTTTACATCATCAGCTATATCTAACTTCATAGCATATACTTTTTCAACTGTTCCCCTTATTTTATGTTCTTCAACCACTTTTATAATATCATCTTCTAACATTTTATTAAGATAGCGATAAAGTGTAGCTTTTGATATATCTTGAAATTTTTCTCCCAATTGTTTTGCTGTAGTTTTATTATTTGAAAAAATCTCAAGTACCAACTTACATTTAATTGGATTTACAAAGCAATCCATCAGCCTATCATTCATATTATATTCCCTCCCATAATATTATTAACAAGATAATATTATCATGTTGATAATATTAATTCAAGATTGTCTGGAAATCTTATACATTAGTTAAGATATCCTCTTTTATATTTAACTAGGAAAAGTAATAACTTTTTCATATACAATTCCTCTTCAAAAAATAAAAAAGCCCTTGAATTATTTACATAACTCAAAGACTTTACGTTTCATGATTTAATACTAAGCTAATTTTGCTTTAGCAGCTTCTGCTAATTTTGCAAATCCTTCTGGGTCTTGTATAGCCATTTCAGATAACATCTTTCTGTTAACTTCAATACCAGATAATTTTAATCCATTCATTAATCTTGAATAAGATATTCCATTCATTCTAGCAGCTGCATTTATTCTTTGTATCCAAAGTTTTCTGAAGTCTCTCTTCTTTAACTTTCTTCCTATATAAGCATTTTTTAATGCTTTCATTACGAATGTATTTGCTGGTCTATATAATTTGCTTCTAGATCCTCTGAATCCTTTTGCAAGTTTTAATATTTTCTTATGCTTTTTACGAGCGTTCATAGCTTTTTTAACTCTTGCCATCGTTATGACCTCCTTTTATATCCCTCTTCTATAGTTATTATTTATAATCTGTATCTTAGTATGGTAATAATTGTGCTATTCTCTTAGCATCTCCATCACTTACTAAAGTTGATTTTCTTAAGTTCATTTTAGTTTTTGCAGATTTTTTAGTTAATATATGTTTTTTATAAGCTTTAGCTCTCTTTAACTTTCCAGTTCCTGTTTTCTTTAATCTCTTTGCTGCACCTCTATGAGTTTTCATTTTAGGCATGACAAATTCCTCCTCTCAGTTAATCATCTATTTTTTTGGATCTATAATTACAACCATATTATTACCCTCAAATGCAGGGGCTTTTGTTGGTTCTCCAAACTCTTTTATTATCTCTAAAAACTTAAGCATAACTTCTTTGCCTATGTCTTTATGTCCTAATTCTCTTCCTCTAAATCTAAGTTCAACTTTGACTTTATCCCCTTTTTTAAGGAACTTTATAGCATTATTAGCTTTCGTATTTAAATCATTTTGTTCAATACCTGGTCTAAGTCTTACTTCCTTTACAACTATAGTTTTTTGCTTTTTCTTAGCTTCTTTGTCTTTTCTCGCTTGTTCGTATCTAAACTTTCCATAATCCATTATCTTACATACTGGTGGATTTGCATTTGGCGAGATTTGAACTAAATCTAAGTTTTTGCTAGTAGCCATTGCTTGAGCTTCTTTAGTAGGCATTACTCCAAGTTGTTCACCTGTTGATGAAAGGACTCTTATTTCCTTATCTTTTATTTGTTCATTGATTGCTAATTCTTTGCTAATTGTAGGACACCTCCAAATTTTTTATAAAATAAAAAGCGAATGATATAATCATCCGCCATATAAGTTACCAAATTTAAACAAGCTTAAACTAATATTAAGCTTTAACTTATATTTACCTTACTAACCTTCGTCGTAAGGTGAGAAGCGGACTTCTTCTTTGTTTTATTCTTACCTTAACTACTATATCACTTAATCAAATTATTTGCAACTACTTTTTTTAGTTTACCAAAATTTAATTACTTCTTCCTAATAATCATTATATGTACATGCTTCTTATTTTGCTATTAATTTTTAGATATTTAATATATGCTCCTAAATCGATATTATTTTAAAACTATAACTAAAAAACTTACTTAGCCAATTTTATACACAATACCATACTTAACATCCCTCAATATATACAATGTAACATTTTTATCATTTTTATTTTATCTTGATTTGTCACATTTTATTAAACGTATAAAAACAATCCTTATATATACATAAATTCACTTTTTCATACATTTCGCAAATTTATTTTTATTTGGATAACATGTATATTTTTTCCATGAAAAATAAATAATAAAAAATAGTAAATATGGAAAATATAAAATTGATTAACAATAATTAATTACCTGAGGTGTGAATATGAAAATGCTAAACAACTTTTTTAAGAAAATCAACAATCCAGTTCCTGTCTTTGCACAAACAAAAATGGAAAGAGAAAATCAAACAGATGATTCACTTTCTACAAAACCAAAGACTACATTTAGAGACGTTGCTGGATTAGACGAAGTAAAAGAAGAACTATTTGAGATAGTTGATTTTATGAAGTCACCACAAAAATATCAAAAAATGGGTGCGAAGATACCTAAAGGGGTATTATTTTATGGTCCTCCAGGAACAGGGAAGACTTTACTTGCATCTGCTGTAGCTGGTGAAACAAACTCATCATTTTTCAATGTTACAGGTTCAGAGTTTGTTGAAAAATACGTAGGTGTAGGAGCAAAAAGGGTTAGAACTTTATTTGAAAAAGCTAGAAAAGAAGCTCCAAGTATAATATTTATAGACGAAATAGATGCTGTAGGAGCAAAAAGACATCTTGAGAGCAACAACGAAAAGGACCAAACATTAAACCAACTTTTAGTTGAAATGGATGGATTTAATAAAGATTCCAATGTATTAATAATAGGTGCTACCAATAGACTTGACTTATTAGATGAAGCTTTACTTAGACCAGGAAGATTTGACAGACACATTCATATAGGTGCACCAAATTATCACACTAGATTTGAAATTCTAAAGGTACATACAGATGACAAGCCTATAGACAAATCTGTAAATCTAGAACTTTTAGCTAAAAAAACTCATGGTTTCAATGGAGCGCATCTTTCAAATATAGCAAATGAAGCAGCTATATTTGCAGTTAGAGATGACAGTGAATACATTACATCAGAACACTTTGACAAGGCACTTGAAAGAGTCATTGCAGGGCTAGAATCTAAAAACTCTGCACTAGTTGAGAAAGAGAAAAAAATAGTAGCTTATCACGAAGCGGGACATGCTCTTGTAAGTGATATAGTGGGAATTTGTCCTATACAAAAAATATCTATAGTTCCTAGAGGACAAGCATTAGGTTATGTTCTTCAATTACCTGATGAAGATAGATATATTTATACTAAGGATGAATTAATTGGAAAAATAAAAATACTACTTGCAGGAAAAGCATCAGAAGAATTAATATTTAACCACAAATCTACTGGTGCAAAAGATGACTTAAAGAAAGTTACAGAAATAGCTAACCAAATGGTTTGTGAATATGGTATGAGTAACTTAGGATTTATGACTATTGATGGAAATGATAAAACTTTCTTATGTGATAAAGTTCAAAAAGAAGCAAATCGTATAGTTGAAATTTGTTATAAAGAGACTTTAGAGATATTAAAGGATAATCTTGAAGATTTACATTCTGTTTCTAAATTCCTATTTGAAAAAGAAACTATGACTCATGAAGAGTTAAAAGATTTAATAGGAAAAGAAGCTGTAAACTAGTATAAGCTGATTTAAGAGTATTTCTAAAAGTAATTGTATTAAAATCAAAAAGCTATGAGTTTAATTTTATATTATTAAACTTATAGTTTTTTTGTTTTTGATTTTATATATTAATGTAATCTATACAAATAAAATTATAATAAATTTAAAAAGCACTAATCTTTTTAAAAAACAAGGCTGTATGTAGATTCATGTAAAACAAATCTACATACAGCCTCATATCTTTCTAATTTTAATACTATTTTCTAATATCTATTTCTTTTACTTACGATTAATTTTTATTTAATTTACAATCTTACTTTTTATCAGTAGCTTTTTTTTCTTCTTTAGTATTACTTTTTTGACTGTCTTGCACTGACTCATCGCTTATTTCCTTAGATTCGGTCATATTTTTATTTTCTTCTGTATTATTGATATTAGCATCTTCTTTGTTTTCAGCTTTTATTTTTTCATCTGTATTTTGCTTTTCAAATTTTTCATATTCTCTATATTCATTCTCTATTTTACAATCTTTAGCACCAAATTCTTTATACTCTTTATGTTCCCTAAGGTCTCTTTCATCATGGTTTCTTTTATCTCCACTTGGTTCAAATCCTTCATGATTTCTGCATTCTCCTTGTCCATATCCTTTTGGGGCAAAGCCTTCATGATTCTTGCATTCTCCTTGGTCATATCCTCTTGGCTCAAATCCTTCATGACCTCTGAAGTCCCTTTGACCATGCTCTCTTGGTGTAAATCCTCCATAACCTCTAAAGTCTCCTTGTTCATGTTCTCTTGATTCAAAGTTTCCATGACTTCTAAATTCTCCTTGACCACAGTCTCTTGGTGTAAATCCTCCATAACCTCTGAATTCTCCTTGTTCATGTCCTCTTGATTCAAAATTACCATGGCCTCTGAAGTCTCCTTGACCAGGTTCTCTTGATTCAAAGTTTCCATGGCCTCTGAAGTCTCCTTGACCATATCCTCTTTGCTCAAATCCTTCATGACCTCTACACTCTCCATGACCATATCCTCTTGACCCAAATCCTTCACGATGCATCATTTCAAATAATCTGCATCCTTCACACATATGATTCCATGGGTTACTGTGATAACCTTCAAATCCTCTAAAATTTTCTTTTTTATCTCTGTAATAATTCATATTAACTCCTCCTAATTAATTCGATTTTTTCATTAATTTATTTTCTCGCTTTTTATTAAGGTACCTTATCTATCTTTAATTATAAAGGTACCTTATTATTTTGTCAACATTATTTTTAAGGTACCTTATTTTTATTCGTTTAATTTTTTTCAAAAAAAGTGAACCATTTATAGTAAAATCTTATCTAATAAGTGAAAGGCAAAAAAGTAGCGCTACAATTTGCATAGAAAGGTAGGAATTCATTTGAATAAAACTACATTTATAAATAATATCCTTGAATCAGAACAGACTTTGTATCGTGTATCTAAGTCTATTCTGGGAAATGAGCAGGATTGTGAAGATGCTGTCAACAATGCTATTTTAAAAGCATATGAAAAGTTAGATTCTCTTAAGGAAGAACAATATTTTAAAACGTGGTTGATTAGAATAGTGATAAATGAATGTAATTCATTAAGACGTAAACAATTGAAATTTCTATCATTTGAAGACGTATTTAAAAATAAAAAAATCGATGAAAAAGAAGATTATAACGATTTATATATTGCTATTCAAAGTCTCCCTAAAAAGATTAAAGTTCCAATAATCCTTTACTATATTGAAGGTTATTCAGTTGATGAAATTAAGGAAATATTGGATATACCTCAGGGAACTGTAAAAAGTAGATTATCAAGAGGAAGAAAATTATTAAAAACTAAATTAGAAAATATGGAGGTAATCATATGAATAAAAATAGCTTAAATAATTCGTTTCCAAAAGCTCCAGAAAGCTTTCATAATAGTTTAAATAAAACGCTAAATAGTTTACCAGAAAGGGAGGAAAATTATAAAATGAATAATAATAAAACACATAAATTACCATTTGGAAGAGGTTTAGTAGCAACTTTAGCTATCACTTTAGTATTAGGTACAACAGCTCTTGCAGTAGGAGAAATATATAGTATAGTTGGAAAATCAAGCATTAAGCCTACCTATACATCGATTCCAACTACTGAACAGGTAAAAAAAGACTTTAACTTTACCCCTAATCTAATTTCTGAATTTAGTAATGGGTATAAATTTGAAGGTGCATATACTATAAATGAAAAAGCACTTGATAAAAAAGATAATGTTTTAGGAGAATTAAAAGCACTTGAGTTTAAGTATAAAAATGGTAATGATGAAATATCTCTTGAAACAGCAAATAATATGCTTGGAAAAGATTCTGATAAAATGAAAGTTGTAGATACTTACAAAGATATAAATATTTCTTATGAAACATCAATGTACAAGTTTGTGCCAGAAGGTTATAAAATGACAGAACAGGATAAACTTGATGAAAAATCAGGCAAATATACATTTAGTGAAGGAACAGATAAAGTGGAAGTTAATGAATTTAAATTCTTAGCTTGGGAACAAGATGGAGTTTACTACTCTTTTACAGTTCAAGATTCAAATTTATCTATGAATGACTTAGTTAAAATGACTCATGAAGTAATAGATGTAAAATAAGCATAATTAACAATAAAGTGTTTATGAGTTTATTGTATATAACTTTAGTTTTCTTATTAGTAAATATAGTTGTATCTTCCATCTTTATATTTTCTTTAAATTTAATATATAAAATTTTAGATATTTAACTGCTCTGAAAATTTAACTACTCTAAAAAAGTTATTACTAATATTAAAAAGCCCTTAAAAATCCCATTCATTTGGAATTTTAAGGGCTTTAACTTTATTGTAAATCATTATCCGAATTTTACTTTCAGATACACAATAAGCTATCCAGTTTAGATTTTAAAATATTTAACTTTATCATAACTTATTGTATAAATTTTAATTGAAACTATATAATAAATTAATAAAAAATAGATAAATTAAGATAGATTATAAACATTTGATACTCTTAAAATAAAAATCAGATTGTAATCATAAACTTGCTATTTTAATAAAGGGGTTATTTCACCTAAATAGTATATATTTAGCACATGAAGAGCTCTTGTACAACAAGTGTAAAGAAGCAATCTTTCATCTTCACTATTGTACCTTTCCTCACTTGCATCGTATATTACAACTATATCAAATTCAAGCCCCTTAGATAAATATGAAGGTATTACTAATACACCATTTACATACTCATCATCATCTTTTATTATAACCTCTACATCAATATTATTTTCCTTTAAAAACTCATACACTTCCTTAGCTTCACGAGCTGTCTTTGTTATAATTCCAATGGACTTGTAATTTTTCTGTTTGTAACCTTTTATATCTTCAACAAGCTTTTTATCCATATAATTTTTTTCTTTAAAACCAATAACCTTAGGTTCATCACCATGTCTCTCAACATACTCAGTATCTATAGCTTTTGTAAGAAGCTTTCTTGAGAATCTAGTAATTTCCATTGTAGAACGGTATGTTTTACTTAGATTTATTACACAAGTATCATTCTTCAATACATTAGGAATATTATTATAATCTCCAACATTCATAAATGGATTTATTGATTGATTAATATCTCCTAATATAGTCATATTGGCAGATTTAAAAAGTTTATAAAATATTTCATATTGTAAAGGAGTATAGTCCTGTGCCTCATCTATGATTACATATTTAATCTGTGATGTATTTGGAATACCTCCAAGAGCTCCCTTTAGATATAAAAGAATCACTTGGTCTTCATAATAAAGACTCTTTGCACTTAAATTATCCATTGTATAAGTTTTTATATTATCTATAATATTCTTATCATACTCAAAATTCGCCTTATCTAAAAATATCTCCAAATTCTTAAACAAATTTTTATAAGTATCTATCAAGTCTAATTCTGTCATTCTTGAAATTTTAGAGTAAACTTCTTTAAGATGTTTTTTTACAATGAAAGTACTTTTCTCCATCATTTCTTCTTTTTCTATATAATCACCAGAAGCTTGAAGCTCTTTAAATATTTCATCAATCCAAGCTTTTTCATATGGGTCAATTAAAAATATTATTCTTGATTTTATTTTCTCTAATCTTTTCTTAATTGGTAAGTTTGAATAGTCATTAGAAAATAGCGTTTGTAACTCTTTAGATGAAATTATTAACTTACCTCTTACAATAATATCTTCAAAACATCTATCATCTGTTTCTAAATAATTTAGATATCGTTTTAATATATTTGTGAAGTCTAAAGAAGTTTTATACTCTATATTTTCTATTCTATCCTTATATGTGATTTTCCTGTTGTTATTAAGAATATACTCCATCATTTCAGCTGGGCTTTCTTTTTTAAATTCATCACCAAGTTCTTTATACATATAGTCTTTAAATGTTGTCTGACAGATATTATCTTCACCAAGTTGTGGGAGTACGTTTGATATATAATCATTAAATATATTATTTGGAGAAAATATCATTATATTTTCAGAAGTTATTTTATCTTTATGCTTATACAATAAATATGCTATTCTATGAAGTGCTATAGATGTCTTTCCGCTTCCAGCAGCACCTTGTACGATTAAGTTTTTATATTTTTCATTACGAATTACTTGATTTTGCTCTCTTTGAATGGTAGTAACTATAGTTTTCATTTTTTCATCAGAGTTTTTACCTAAAAGCTCTTGCAAAACATCATCATCTATATTTAGGTTACTATCAAACATATACTCAATTTTGCCATCTTTTATCTTATACTGTCTTTTTTTAGTGATTTCTCCAGATATTATCCCCTCTGGACACTCATAACTTGCTTGTCCAATTTCATAATCATAAAACATACTTGAAATAGGAGCTCTCCAATCATATACAAGAAAATCATAATCATCATTAATAAGATTTGACAATCCAATATAACACTTTTGACACTCAGTTTCACAAGCTTCTGTAAAGTCAATTCTTCCAAAATAAGGAGATTCAATCATTCTTTCATACTTATCTTTGAGTTTCTTAGTAAATTCATGGCTCCTTTTTTGATGTTTCATAACATCCATAAATGACATAAATTCTGAAAGTTGTTCTAATCCATTTTCAGCAGAAATAGAACCTAAGTCATTCCATAGTTCCCTTTGAGTCTCTATAGCATCTTTTTTTAGCTTATCTTCTTCATTACGCTTTTCCTCAAGTTGTCTATTAGCCTCTTTAAGAGTTTTTTGTAGCCATTGATTTTCAAGATTTGACTCAAAATCATTTAGATTCATACTATAATCCTCCTCAATTGAAATTAACATTTAATCCACTATATCAATTATATAGAAATGAGGATATATTCACAGTCTTAAAAAAAATTTTTATTTATGATATAATTATAGTGGGAAGGAAAATATTTTTTTTCTCAGAGCAGTTTATTTAACTGCAAAACTTCTATTTTTTAAACAATAAAATAGGATAGTATTTTTTATTACTACCCTATTAACTCTCAATAGACTTTATTTTATATTACTACAAGTTCCATTTGTATAACCTCTTCTTTTACAAGTCTATCATTCCATGTAATTCCACTAGCTATTGTATTTACCTCCACAAACCCTAAAGATTTATAAACATGAATAGCTCTACTATTGCTTTTTAACACGTCTAACTCAATTTTTTTATATCCATATTCTTTTGATAAATCAATAATTTGTTTTAGAAGGCTACTCCCAATACCTTTTTCTCTATATTCTTTAAGAATGCCCATACCTAAGTAACCAACCGTCTCTGTTTTAGGCAAAACATCACACCAACCAATACAGGTATCCGATTTCACCTCAATTATAAATAATTGTGGGAAATTTTTAGTTATAACATTCTTTATAAATTCAACTGTTTCTTCAAAAGGAAATGCCTGGTCTGTAGCTAGATATTTCCTCTCTTTTGCAATTTTATCAAAAGTCTGCCAATATGACCAAATATACTTTTCTTCTGACTTTATAAATTTTATTTCTTCCATCAGCTCAACATTCCCCTTTTTAATTTATGATTATAGTTAAATATTTTTTTATTATTCTAATTTATAATGATATATAAATTACTAGATATAGTAATATATTAGCCTAAAATAGTTTTGTATATTTCTATTTATATCTCTCTATTAAAATAAATTCTTTGATAGTTAAAATAATATAGATACATTAGTCTTTTGATTCTATACTTAAACATCTCACAGTTTGATTTAAAGTATAATAAAATATATAAAAAAAATTATCAAATAATACTATAAAATTTTTAAATCTTAAGCAATCTCTTATTTGATTTCATCGATATATTACTTGCTTTCATCAATATCTTGTCTGCTTTCACTATTGTATTACTTGCTTTCATCAGTATCTTGTCTGTTTTCACTATTGTATTACTTACTTTCATCAATATCTTGTCTGCTTTCATTCTTAGAGCTATTTTTTCTATCAAGTTCTTTTTCCGTGAATAACTCTGGATGTTGTTTCATCAATTGTTCAATAAGTTCTGGATGTTGTTTTACCATCTGTTCAAGTAAATCTTCTCTATTAAAAAATTCTGGATATTCTTCACGTGAATTAAATAGGTTTTGAACTCCATCTCTACCATTAAACCCACCTAAATACTGTCCATGATGTGGTCTTGGTGGCGGTTGCATATGTGCTCCATCAAAGTTATTACCATCCTCACTTTTTATAGTTCTTTCTAGTTCATCAGTAATCTTTGTAAGAATATAACTCAAAGTACTCTTTTCTTCTGGTTCTAATACATTAAATATCTGATTAGTTGGGTCTTCTCTCTGCTCATTTTTATTAATTTCATCCATTCCCTTTGATGTCAATTTTACTACCATTACTCTACGGTCTTTTTCTGAGTGTGTACGAGTGATAAATTCTTGATTTTCTAATTTTGAAAGCAACTCTCCTAAAGATTGAGGTCTCATATCAAGTAAGTATGATAGTTCTTTTTGAGTGATTTCTGGCTTTATTTTTAACATCGATAAAACTCTACCTTGTCCTCTATGTGTTGCTCTAAAAAATCCATTTGATTTATGGTTTTGAAGGTGAAATTTATGTAGCAATGACTGCACTTTAAAAAATTGTTCTAATAAATTTTCTTCTTTTGTTTCATTCATTATGGTCCCTCCTAATTTATTTTATAATTACATATTCTTATTCAGTATGTTATTTATTTTATAATTGCATATTTTGTTTACTTCGAATCTATAATTTAAAAGCCTCTTTACTTGTATCGAGTATAAAAGTAAGCCCTTAATTTGTCAATGTTAGTTTGTAATAAATTATAAATTTCCTACAACTACACATCTTCATTTATCTATATTATATCCTATTCAAAGTTTATATCCTATACTTATGCTTTTTGTATCATATAATTATATTTTACATTATATGCTTATTTTTTATATAATCCTTTTACTTAATACACTCTATTAATTTATACGTTATTTAATAATACTTACAAACTCTAAAAATAATGTTTTATAGGGCTTTGACTACATGTTTTATGAGACTTTGACTGACAGTTATTATGTATATATATAAAGGAAATGACTTTGTAATATAACTATGATACAATTTGACTAGCTAAAAGATTGTAGGAATCTAACTTTAACATAAGGAGGGCTATATAATGTCATTATTAGTCCAATGTATAATCCTTTGCATAATATTTACGATTGTAATTTTGCCTGGTCAATATCGAAATCCTCTGTCTCAATTTGCATCATATCCACCTGCAATAAAAAGACGAGTTTATGAATTGCCTCAATATAAAGACTTTATAAGCTCAGTAGAAAATAAAAATTGGAAACGCAAAATTTTAGGTACATTATTGATTACCGTACTTTTTGCTATATTGTCATATTTTTCAGGAAAAGTGACATTTGTAACAGCTTTTTTTCATGTATTCATATTATTTCTATCAGTAAACTTATATGATTTAATAATATTTGATTTGATTATTTTTTGCCATAGTAAAAAACTAATGATTCCAGGAACAGAAGATATGACAACAGAATACAAGAATCAAATGCACCACATAATAGGTGCATTAAAAGGGTGTGCAATTGGTACAGTCGTGTCACTTATATCTGCTTCACTTGTTTTAGGTATTGGGCTATTTATATAAATAAACTCAAGTTTATAAATTACATATTTATAGCATAATAAAATGAATATTTATAGTTAAGGCATATATTGTACAATAATATATGCCTTCTTAATTGTTAAGAAACAAGATAAATAGTCTATAATAAATAATCTATCTTCAAATTAAAAGTAACATTTATAGTAGTGTGAAAAACAATAAAAAATACTTTATATTTCTTAAATGAAAACACCCACTTGACATAAACAATCTAATTGAGCATAAACAATTAAAAAAACTATTTTAAAGTTAACTTTTTCATCTAACTTTTGCTATTAATGACTCTAGCTATCAAGGAAATTGTATTAAAATACTTGCCAGCCTCTACTTCCAGCATTTTTTTATCATTTCTAGCATAAGAATTATCACAGTTTACCCAATCATTCCATACTTCATCATGGCAACTTAAAGCTTCACATTTCTCTAAAGTTACAGATTCAGTTTCTGACCAAAGTTCATTCCACCATTTAATTGAATGGAAATTCATATTATCCTGCCAAAATGGAATGAGTTCATCTGGTATACAATTCACAAAATCTTGTTTTAATCCAGGCATTGTCATAGCAATTATTCCTCCCTCTTTTACAAGGGGTGATATGTGGTTTTCTAAAAATCCTTCTTTATTTCCAAAATAGTGATAAGAGTTCACACTTATTACTGCATCAAAAAAACCTTCTGCGTAAGGCAATTCATGTGCCTCAGCTTGTATAGGAAATATTTTATTATCTAAATTAAATTGCTTAAATCTTTCATAGTTTTCAGTTGGTTCTATCCATAAATCCGTTGCAAATACAGTAGCATCAAATTCATTTGCTAAAAATATAGAAGATATTCCTCTCCCACATCCTAGGTCTAAAATACGCATTCCTTTTTCTAATTTTATCTTACTTGTTAATTCTTCCAATATTTTTATACAATTAGGTCCCATCATATTTTCCATGAGAAATTTCTTATCGTATTTATTACTCCTTGTAAATACCATACTATCTTTCCTTTCCCTCTCAATTATTATTTATTAAATTTCATATATTTGATTTTCTATTTTTTAGATGAATAATTATAAATCATCTTTTTGTCCATTTTGAGGTAGTTAATTTAATAGGCAGTCATCTTCTTCTTTTTGGATAACCATGTTTTAAAATAACTACTTTTTTATGTCTTTTTAAACAACCACTTTTATAAGTAGTCATGTTTTGATACTTAATAAGTTTTAATTACTTCTACTCTAATCTATATACTAATTAACTTATTTAATTTAGTGCATATTTGACACTTTACCTTTTATTATACCATTTATTCTCATAAATATAATAATTCTATTTTTTTAAAATAAATATTTATAATAATCTGAAATAAATATTTATAATATCTAATTAACCTTAAATAATTTAAGAAAAAATATCGAAAAATAAGTATTGTAAATGACAAATCATAAGTTTATTTCACTTTTATATGAGGCAACTTTATTCATTAACACATAATTTTACAAATAAATACGATACAGAAGCATACTATGAGCTTCTTCTTAAACACAACATACATTGTTATATAACCCCTAACAGTTACATCAGAAAGAGAATAAAAAAGAGCTTTTCAAATAATTAAATGAATAGATAAATGAAAATTAAATCATGAGACTATAGCTAGATAGAATATTACAAGATATTATTACAAAAAAATATATAAGAAAACATAAAAATAAGCAGTCAGTAAACATAAACTTTTACTAACTGCTTGTTTTTATTGTTTTATATCCTATAAATCGTCTAAATAATTTCTTCCTTCTAAGAATTCTGCTTCTAATCCTAATTTTTTAAAATAATTAACCATAGATATACAAGCAAATTTTTCTGTAGAATAATGAGTAGCACCTATAACATTAATTGAATTATCCTTTGCTATTCTATGGAACTCCAACACTGGTTCAAAGTGCTTTAGAGGTTTAGTAAATCCAGTTATATATAAATTTATACCAAGTTCAGCAACTTCACTTGCTACAAATGGATAGCTTCCTCCTCCCGCTGCAATAGCAACTAGACCATCTTTTAGTTCAGAATCTCCATAATCATACAATTTCACATCATGACCAACAGTTTTTTTAACTAACTCCTTAATATCTTCAATTGATTTTAAGGATGTCTTACATATAACACCTACCTTGATTTTATCATCATACTTACAAAATGGCTCTACGATTTCTAAGCCTAGATCCCTTGCTAAACTGACAGAAGTTGAATATTCACTATAATTGTCTAAAGGAGAATGTAATACGTAAAAAGATATTCTACGATTTCTCATCTCTTCCATATAAGATAATGGTATATCATGAAATGGGAAGTCTTCATCTGACGCTATATACTCCATTGCATGATGTGAAAAAATTAATACATCTTTTTCATCGCTATCTATAACCTGCTTAATTATGTATTTATCAGGAAAAGTGGCTGTATATACTTTATTGATTTCTTTGGCATTGTCTAGTACTAAGCCTATGTATTTTGTTTTAAATTCTGGAGTAATAAAATCATTGTCAAAATTCATAAAACTCCAATCATCATCAATATTTTTAATATCAAACTCCAATGCTAATTTATTATAAAGTTCAACTGCTTTAATAATAACCACTCCTTTTCAATAATATTTGACTGATACATATTAATATAAGAATTTTATAATAACTTCCTTTTGTATTTAAATAGTCTTGCCTTATTTTTTCTTAATATTATTAAAATTCTATATTTTTAAAGTATTTAGACGCCATTTTTATTCATATAATATTAATGTCATTTTATTTATTCTATATTGATATTTTATTTATTTTAATTTAACTTATTATTTTTGTCAAATACGTTCTATAGATTATATTCATTTTAATTTATTTAATTTTAGTTTGGTTCGCTTAATTTAATTTTAGTCATTCTTAATACAGATAGTTACTACTTAAACATATTGAACATAGATTTATACAATTATATCATCATGTGACATAAAATTTAATAAAACGTAAAAAATATTATTTAATACTTTCATACTGCTTTACAAATTCAATTGGATGTTGAATTATCTTAGAAGTTTCTTCTACAGAATATCCTTCAGATAAATACCTTCTAGCTATGACTTCCATAGACTCTCCTATCTCAATAATATGTTTATCAGGGTCGTAAATACGGACTACTCTCTGTTGCCACTCGTGTTTTAATGGCTGATGAACAAACTCTACATCTTTATAAGAATTTAGTTTTTCAATAAATTTATCAAAATCATCAACTTCGAAATAAAGTTCCATATTATTTGATTTTCGTATAATTGTATCTGGATTAATCCCTGTAAGCCATGCAAAATCTTCTTGTATAGCAAACCCTCCACTAAAAGTTACATTTTTACCTAAATCTAATTCAACTTCTTGCTCAAATAATTCTTTATAAAACTTTTTTGACACTTCTACATCATTCACTGCTAATAATGAAACTTGATATCTCATACATTTTCCTCCTAATTTTTAATACTCTTTTATCTTATTAATATCTTTATTATTTTTTTATTTTATCAGTTTAAATACGAAAACTGTATGTCATATTTGCAAAACTTATATATCCTACATTCTAAAGACTACTATCTTTATATTTAAAAAGCTACCTTAATTATACTTATCTAGTTTAAGTAAAGGTAGCTTTTTTAGATTAATAAAATATCAATTATTATTTTTCGATTAGATTTAATCTGATTTACATTATAATTCAGTTATAGATTTTATTTATACTACTTAAGTAGTCATATAAGTTATACAAATACACCATATGTGTCAGACTGACAATCTAAAAAAACATGTTAATTTATACGTTTTTTTCATCTTTGTTTAGACTCTTTATCCATTCTTCAATAAATAATATCTCCCCTTTGCTCAAATTAACATTATCATGCAATGATAACAATAAGCTTTTTATAGAAGAATCATGAACATTTTTAAAGAACTCTCTTGTTTCAACATTTATGTATTCCTTTTCTTTAACTAAAACTTCATAATGTGTATATTTATCTATCTTTTGAGAATTTAGAAAACCTTTTACTACTAATCTAGATAAAAGAGTCAAAGTCGTGGTTTGCTTCCATTGATATTTTTGCTCCATCCCTAAAACAATATCTTTTGAAGTTACTTTGGAATCTAGTTTCCATATAAATTTCATTATCTTTAATTCTGATTGTGGCAACTTTTTTATCGTCATAATAAACCTTTGCTACTCAGAATACAGACAAGCAATATCCGTAATAAAATTTTTTCTATTAAAAAATCTTATACTGATTTTTATAAACTCCGATTTATAAGATATTTTTAAATTTTAAATTTAGCTATTTGTACACAGTAAATATATATAAATAGTGTCAAATTTCTTTTGTGTTATATTGCTTAATTTTATGAAATATTTTGTACTCAGCTATCTATTTTTGGATACTTGTCCAGTAGCTCTCCTTTCTTTTGTGTTTTTTAGTTTTAAATATTTGTATTTCAGCAAATCTCATTTCCTTTAATTTTTCACTTCTTAACTTTTAAACTTTCAAAAAGCAATGTCTATTGTAATCTTAAGACCATATAATTTTAGCTCTAATTAAAAAATTCTATATAATTGTATTTGAATATTTTATCAGTTTTTTATTTATATCTTACGTTTTTCAAATTTTCATATTAATTATATTATAAATAATTAATATATTTCGATGTATATATACATCCATCTAAGATATGTACGGAAATAATACAGAAAAACTCTACTTTAGTAGAACTTCTGGACACAAATTATGACAATCCAAAATATTTCTCTTTCCTTAAATAAATAAGTATGATAAAATAGACCTAAAATAATTACATAAAAGATATTACACTTATACAGAACATCCTACAATAAAAATCTTCGTTAGCATATCATTATATTTTTCTTAAAATTAAAAACACTATACTCTAATTCTATTTTAGTAGAATTTTTTTGTCAATAATAATCTTAAATATTAGGTAAAAAATATAAAAAAAAGGAACTATATAAAGAGTTTAACAACTTTACAATAATTCCAAAATATTATTTCTATGAAAATTTTGATACCATAAGTAACTAGGCTTTAAGCGCATAAAGCAAAAGTTACTCTTTATTTAATAAAACTTGACAAGAAAAGAATTTATCATTATTCTACTCTAATAGAGTCCCTTTGTCAATAAAGAATAAAATTATTTTCAAAATATTTTCATTTTTCATTCTTATCTATTATTATTTTATAAAACATTACTTAATCAGTGGTAATTTTAAGATTGTTTTTATTCCTTGACAATCAATACTCATAATATCTAACTTACCCTCATGTGCATTGATAATACCTGCCACAATCAAAAGACCTAGACCATGATTTTGACCTTTAGCATAGGCTTCACTTAAGCCATTTTGAGATTTTAATAAATAGTTAATCTTTTCTTGACTCATTCCTTTTCCATCATCTTCAACAATTATATAACAAAACTCCAAATCTGATTTAGAAATCACCTTTATATTACATCCTTGTTGGTTATGAGTTATACTATTTTGTATTAAATTACTAATAGCTCTCTTTAACAATTTTTTATCTGCATTTATAGTGATATCTTCATTCAATATATCAAGCTCTATATAAAAATCATTATCCAAATTGTTATTTATAAATTCAGAAACAAGCTCTCTCAAAAACACAGAAACTCTAATATTGATACAATTTAATGGCTGCATATTATATTCAAGTTTAGACACTAAATTAAGGTCATTTATCAATTCTCTAATCTTAATTCCTTGATTACATATGATAGATGCTTGCTCCTGCTCTCTTTGAGAAAGACTGCTACTTTCTTCAAGCTCTCCAGAATATCCAATTATCATTGAAAGTGGTGTTCTTATATCATGAGATATTCCTGCAATCCAATTAGTCCTAGCTTCTTCTTTTTTTCTAAGCCTTTCATTTTTCATTTGCAACTCTTTAGATACAGTATTAATAGATTTTGAAATATCACTTAGTATTCCTTTTTTTTGGAGAACTACTGGCTCACCCTTTGACATAAGCTTTATACCAGTGATAATTGGTTTTATAGATTTAACCATTTTTAATCCTATAAACAAGGCTAGTAAAAATGTAATTATTGCATTAAATAAAAGCATACCTATTATTAACATAGGAAATTGATTTATTTCATCAATAGTATAGGTAAGATTGAATTTAGTATATTTATCTTTTGGATACCCTGTTACTAATGTTCCATTTGGATGTTCCCATACATACACAGGATAATCTTTTAAAAAGAACCTAGAAAACTTAGCTACATCTGTCAAGGTATAATGGTCTGGAATTTCTTTTGGCAAGTCAAAGCCCCATACTCTCTCTCCATTTTCATCAATTAACATTGCCCAAACTTTATTACTATGTAAAACTTCTTTACTAGAATCATCTAGAGTAAACTTCCCATCTTTTAAAATTAATTTATCTTCAAGCATTGCCAAATTTGTTCTTATTTCCTTACTCTCACTTTCATTCAAATCACTAGAATATTTGGATACAAATGTCACATATGAAAATGTAAATAAACCTAAGATATTTAATACAATAAAAAGTAATGAAATCAAGATACTTGAACCTATAAATCGTCTTAATATATACTTTACACTATCCAAAATTAACTCACTCCTCTTGACTTCTTTCATTCTTATCTAAAATTAATTAATAATCAACTTATATCCAAGCCCTCTTACTGTAAGAAGATGCTTAGGAGAAGATGGAGTCTTTTCTATCTTTTCTCTAGCCCTTCTAATATGAACCATAAGAGTATTTTCATATCCATACATATCATCTCCCCAAATAGCTTGACATAGTGAATCACTAGTAACAATTCTACCTTTATTTTCATACAACTTTAAAAGCAATGAATGCTCTTTAGCTGTTAAAGAAATTTCTTGCCCATCCTTTTCAACACATGCACTATTTAAATTCACAACAACAGAATCTCCCAATCTAAATACTGGCAACTCCTCTTCTTCTATATGCACATATACACGATTTAATATGCCCACAAGTCTTAATGTAAGTTCCTTTGGTAAAAATGGCTTTACTATATAATCATCAGCCCCTAGACCTAAACCAATCAATCTATCCTCATCTTCACCTCTTGCAGAAAGAAAAATAACTGGTATCTTAGATGTCTCTCTAATTTTTCTCATAATAGAAAATCCATCTCCATCTGGTAATACAACATCTAAAATCGCACAATCTGGCTTTATATTTTTAAATACTCTAATAGCCTCCTCATAACTAGATGCTAAAAATATTCTATTAAACCCCTCTTTTCTTAGGATTTCATCTATCATTTTTAATAATTCTTTGTGGTCATCCACCACAAGTATTTTTTTATCTTTTATTGATTCCATAACCATCACCCTTTTTTAGTATATCATATACCATTTTTTATGACTTAGACCCAATGGACTATTTAAGGTTATTGTAAGGTAAACGTCAGCTATATGAAATGTAGTCAAGTTATTATACTAATATAAGCTAAAAGAAACAATAAACATAGATAAAAAAAGGGGATGAAATATATGGAAATGATAATTAAAACACAAAGACTTTCAAAGGAATACAATAAAATATTTAGAGTAAGGGATATAGATTTAAGAGTTCCAAAAGGTGCTGTATATGGCTTTCTAGGTCCTAATGGAGCAGGTAAATCTACCACACTTAAAATGCTACTTGGACTTGCAAAACCTACACAAGGAAATATTAATATTTTAGATAAGGAATTAAATGATAAGAACAGAATATCAATTTTGAAGGATATTGGCTCATTGATAGAATCTCCATCATATTATGGACATTTGACAGGTCTTGAAAACATGACTATCATGCAAAAACTCTTAGACTTACCTAAAAAAAATGTGAATGAAGCACTGAAAATAGTAAGACTAGAAAATCAAAAGGATAAAAAAGTTAGTCAATACTCTTTAGGTATGAAACAACGCCTTGGTATTGCTATGGCTATAATGAAGTTTCCTAAATTATTAATACTTGACGAACCTACAAATGGGCTTGACCCCGCAGGAATTGAGGAAATTAGAGAATTAATAAAGTCACTTCCTGAAAAATATGGTATGACAGTTCTAATCTCTAGCCATCTTTTGAGTGAAATTGACCAGATTGCCACATCAATAGGAATAATAAATCATGGCGAACTTGTTTTTCAAGATAGTATAAAAGAACTTCATGATAGAGGTCAAAGTCACATTGCTATCAAAACGCAAAACATTGTATCTACGCAAAAACTATTGAACAATAAAGGATACATGTCACTTATACAAAATGGATACTTGACTATTGAAAATTTAAATGACTCAGATGTAGCCAAAGTAAATAGCATGCTTGTCAATTCAAACATTGATGTATTCAGAATAGAGGAACATAAAAAGAGCTTGGAAGATATATTCCTAGAACTTACTGGTAAGGCGGTGACTTTATAATGAAATATCTTGGTCTAGAATTTTACAAACTTAGAAGAAAAAAACTTTTTTTGATGACATTTTTATTTGTAGTTGTCGAAATATTGTGGTGCATCATGAACTCAAATAGAGCCATTACACGTAATCCAGGTACATTAAGTGGATTTGAATATTCATATATTATAATGAGCTTTGTAAGTTTAAATGGTTTATTCTTTCCTATTTTGATATCAATAATCACATCACGTATAAGTGATATAGAACATAAGGGAGATACGTGGAAACTTTTAAAATCTTCTGTAGCACCATTAAATAGTATCTATTTCTCTAAATTCTTATGCTCTACTATCTTAATATCGATGTCCGTATTGATGCAAGTGTTGTCTATTATACTGTTTGGATATTTCAAAAATATGATTGAACCCTTCTCCATACTTTTACTTTTAAAATATACATTTGGAACAATACTTGTAAGCATCACTATAATCGCACTACACCTATGGATTGCAACTGTAATCCCAAATCAGATGATTGCAATTACATTTGGTATGGTAGGTAGTTTTATAGGTTTAACATCAGGATTATTTTATAAGGGTATTCGTAGATTATTTATATGGTCTTATTACTTGGAATTATCTCCTTTGAACTATGCATATGACAATGTCAGTGGACCATCTGTCTACAGAATTGATATGAATCTTTTAATTACCATTATAATCTTCTTAATTGGAATGTTAATCTATTATATTGGAAGAAATTATCTATTAAAAAAAGAATTATAGGAGGGGTTTAAATGTTAAGGAAAGCAGTCTTAGGAGAAATCCTAAAGTTAAAAAATTCTTTTATATGGTATGTATTGATAGCTTTACCACTTATAAGTGTCTTGATTGGTTGTGGTAACTTTTATCTAAATCAAGGTATACTCACAAAACAATGGTATAGCTTATGGACTCAAGTTAGTCTTTTTTATGGGGAATTTTTCTTTCCTATCTTAATAGCAATCTTTTGTGCATATATTTGTAGGCTTGAACATATGAATCACAACTGGAATAATATAATGACATTACCAGTCAATCTAAAAAATATATTTTTATCTAAGCTTGCAGTAATTTCAATGCTTACAGCTATTACTCAAATTGTCTTTGTTATCTTTTACATAGTTGCAGGAAATATGTTTGCTTTTCCTGATAGTATCCCTAAAGAACTTACTGGTTGGATTGTTAAAGGTTGGATTATTTCTATTTCAATAGCTTCTATACAACTATATATGTCTATTAAGATTAGAAGTTTTGCAACTCCTATCGGAATTAGCCTTTGCCTTTCTTTATTTGGTATGGGGTTACTGGTAGCTAAGCCTTCTATTGGTATATTTTTCCCTTACTCTATGCTAGGAAGTGCAATGGGGATTATAAAGCAATCTGCTTTAAATATTAATGATACTATAGTTTCAATATGTGTTGCATTCATTACTACCATAGTGTTTTCTGAAATTGCCAATAGATATTTTAAGAAAAATGATGTTATTTCTTAATGCACAATATATTAGAATCAAATATATAATAATAAAGATTTAGAATAAAAACCATCTATTACAATTCAAGTATTTATTTTATTTAATTATATTTGAATTATAAGTAGATGGTTTACTTATTATATATTATATTTATTTGCACATTGTATATTTATTTTTATAAAGTAATTATTAAATTAAGGCTATATAATTTTATTTTTTATCATGATTATTTATATGTAACTTTAAAATATTTAGTGTTAAGAAATGACTTTCATTGTGTAATATGGTAAAATACAGGAAAAGCTTATATATATTTTTATGAGGAGGGCATATAAATATGTTTGCATTTGGATTTAGTTTAGTAATCCTTTTATTAGTACTGCTGTTAACAGTGGGTATATTTGTGGGTATTATAAAAAAAAATAAGCCAATATTGGTTACATCCTCAGTTACTTTATCACTAATACTTATTACTATAGTTGTAATCTGGAATTTAATTCCTGATACATGGTAATAAGCTTATTTACATAATTATATATTTAGACATAATTATATGACTCGCAAAGAGTTTTAATATTATTGGGAGGCAATTAATGAATACTATAGATTATGAAGATAGCAAAATAACAACTCTTTGGAATGAATATGCAAACACAAGAAATAGTGGCCTTAAAAAATTAGCAAACAAAAAGCTAGACCTTATGATTGAATACATATTGACATTACCTGAAAGTAAACAGAAACACTTTATTACATATATTTGTAAGGAACGTTTTGATAAGAATAATATAAAAACATTCCAGCAACCTCTAATTGTTAAGTTGATTTTTCCAATAGTTAAAAAGGCTATTTTAAATGAGGAAATGCCTTTTCTTAGATGGGGATACCAATTAGATATTCCTATTTTTTTGAATAGTGATGAATATACATACTACTCTTCTGAAAATATGTTAAAAGATGCTTTAAGGTTAGATAATAAAGATATTAAATCTGTAGAATTATTATTAAATAAGTATATAGATGAACTATGGTTTGCATCCCACCATATACAAGAAAGCTTTATTCTAAATACTGAAGAAAATATTAAATATGATTTAGATGAGATGGACAAGTTGCTTACAATGTATAAAGAAAACTTAGATTCATATAGTGAATATGTAAAAGAAAAGACTTATTATCAAGAGTTGTATGATTTATGGTTTCAATATGATGAAACTAATAAGGATATTTCATTCCCTGAATGGTTAGAAATTAGAGGATATAAATATTCTTGGTGTAATGTTTTTTATTATAAAAAATAATGGAGGCTCACTACTCTACTGCTTATTTAAAAACTATATATTTGTTATTTAAGAATTCTATGTTTGTTATTTAAAGGCGAGATGTTTGTTGTTTAAGAATTACATGTTTGTTGTTTAAAAACTATATGCTTGATATACTTAAATGTATAAATGTACATAATAATATTATTATTTAAATTTATTTAATAATATACTAAAGATTTAGTGCGAAACTGACTACTATATTATATAATGAAAGTTAATTAAATATAACTAAAAAATTATTGAATATGGTGAATAAATATTTAACCTTGAGAGGTGCAATTAAAATGATAATTAGACAAGAAAAAGAAAGTGATAAAAGCAAAGTGTATGATGTTATTAAGTCTGCCTTTGAAAATGAAGAAGTTTCTGACCACAATGAGCATAATCTTGTTAATAATTTAAGAAATAGTGATAACTTCGTTCCAGAACTTTCAATAGTAGCTGAATATGATGGGGATATTGTCGGTCATATCTTATTTACAGAAATAAAAATTGGGAATGATGTTCTTTTGACATTAGCACCTGTATCGGTTTCTCCTAGTATGCAAGGTAAAAAAGTCGGTACAAAGCTAATTGAAGAGGGACATAAAATAGCAAAGGAAAAAGGATATAGAGGTTGTGTTGTTTTAGGTCACGACAAGTATTATCCTAAGTTTGGTTATCAACTAGCAAGTAAATTTAATATAAAGGCTCCATTTGAAGTGCCAGATGAAAACTTCATGGTTATAGAATTATTAGAAGGTGGGTTGCAAGGAATCTCTGGTGTTGTAGAATATGCAAAGGAGTTTTTTGAGTAATCTTTATAGTTTATGATAGTAGAAAAAATAATCTTATGTGTAATATTTAGATGGCTTAAAATCAATTTTTTGAAATTGTAAAGTCGTCTAAATTTATTTTATAATACTGGGACTAGAAAGGATGTTTGAATATGTTTGAATCAAGATGTGGTGTCTGTTGTAACAGTTGTACAAGAAAAGAGCAAGTAAATTGCACTGGATGTCCAAATATGGAAAAGCCATTTTGGGGTGGAGAATGTAAGGTTAAAACTTGTTGTGAAGACAAGAAGCTTAATCATTGTGGCGAATGTGATACTTTCCCTTGTGATATGCTTTTAAATAAGGGGAAAGACCAAGGTTTTGACCCTATGATAAATATTGAGCAGTGTAAGAAATGGCTTAAAGAGGCAGTTTCTAATTAATTATCTTAATATATTTTAAAAGTTCTATCTACTAATTAGATTGTTAAATAATAAAAGTGAATCTTATATAAGATTCACTTTTATTATAAAAAATTATATATTATAGTAATTATTATTTCAATTGATATTAGGTTTTACATTGATTACAACACAAACTTTAAATTAAAGTAATTTATGATATTTTTTATTATCTACTGTAATATGTAGTTTTACTATTTCTCATTATCACTAACGTTCAATTAATCTGCCATTGTATCTTATACTTTTATAAACAATCAATATTATATCTCCCATTGCTTATTTTCCATCCTTAACATTCAATTCATCTGTTATTGTATCTAATAAAGCTATTATTTTTTCTTTTAATTTCTTAGGTACAGGTAATCCACATAAATACATATTTTTCAATATACTTACACTTTCATATAAAATGAATAAAATCGAAAAAAACTCAGATATCCCAAGGTGATTTAATTCTAGAAAATTAATCCAGTCTTGTGGTAGCATGAATAAGAAGTTAAATCTTGTAAGTATATCAAGCACTGACAAAAAAAATACACATGCTATCATTGCTACTTTTCTAATGCCTCCATCTATTCCAAGACTCGAATTAAATTTATGATTTTTTATTGCACTTAAGCATCCCAATAACGTATCAAATGAAATGGTTAAAATCACTAATTTTATAAATATATTATCTGCTAAAAAAGATGTTGTCATGTTAATGATTCCTCCTAGTTTTATATTAAGATAAATTTTCCCTACTATTAAAGACATAAAAGGTGAACTACTGTGTGTTAACTATAGTTCACCTTTTTATTATTAAATCTCTATTTTAGATAGAAAACTTTATTTGGTTAATCATTTTTCTATATTCAAGTATAGAATCATATAGTTGATTTTATTCACTAACCACTAATTCAGCTGTTTCAGGATCAAAATAATATTCCTCATCATCAATTATAACTGAACCAGTTGCTGCAATATATTCATCTGTGAAATAGTATTTTTTATCATCTAAATCTAACCAACCAGTATAGTTTATTGATTCCCCCTCAAAGTTCTCCTCTAAAGTACTTTGATGTGCAAAATATTTAAATCCATCTGGTGTATTAAATACTCCAATCTGCATAAAACCATCTTCACTAAAATAAAACATCTTATCTTCTATATTTAGATAACCATATTGCATTTCGCCATCTGCATTGAAATAGTAATGATTATTTTCAAATGATATAAGACCTGTTCTCATTATGCCATTCTCATCAAAATAATATTTTATATCATCAATTACATTAATACCTTTATATGCTTTTTTAGTTTCTGAATCGAAATAATATTTGTCACTTTCGTTTTCCATATCATATATCCATCCAGTTTCAATTGTATATGATTCTCCAAAACAATACACATCTTCACCAACTCTAACTAAACCACTACATTCAACTGCTTGTCCATAAATATTATCATTTACAGTATTAGCTGGTGCAAAGTATTTATATCCATCTGAAGTATCAAATACACCAATTTGAACCAGACCATTATCATCTATATAGAAATAATTATCATCTATATTTTGCATTCCAGATTCTACTATTCCAGAATCAGAGAAATAAAATACTTTATCATTTATAGTGACAAATCCAATTTGCATAATTCCAGAATCATTAAAATAATATTTACCATCATTAATTATTGATATACCTATATATGCTTCTGCTGTGTCTTCATTAAAGTAGTATTTTGAACCATCTTCTAAATCTTTCCATCCAACTACTGCTGTAAATGAATCATCAAAATAATAAATCTTATTATTAAAATTGAGTATACCAGAATATGAAAGTGCTTCACCTTCTTCATTTCCTAAATCTTCATCCTGATGAGCAAAATATTTAAATCCATCTGTTGTATTAAATACTCCTATTTGCATTTCTCCATTCTCAGCAAAGTAGAAATATTTCCCATCTATTTCAATATATCCTGACTTCATCACACCAGAATCATCAAAATAGAATGTCTTATCATTTATATTAACAAATCCTTTTTGCATAATACCATCAGAGTTGAAATAGAATTTATCATCACCTATTTGATTTAGTCCTTTAAAAGCTCTACCTGTCTCTGTGCTAAAATAATACATTTCATCATCTAATGTTTGCCATTCTATAGCTGCTCTATAATTATCTCCAAAATAATAAACATTTTCGTCGATAGTTAGTTTGCCAGTAAAATCAATTGCTTCTCCTTCTAGATTTTCATCAAGTGTATTTGCTGGGGCAAAATATTTAAATCCATCTTCTGTACTAAATACGCCTGTTTGTAACACTCCATTTTGGCTGAAATAGTAGTTTTTGCCATCAATTATTGTTTCTCCAACTGAAGCAGCTCCACCATTATCTGGATTAAAGTAGTATTTATCATCGCCTATAGTTGTAAATCCAGTTATCAAGTTCTTTAATGGTGGCTTGAAATAATATAATGAATCATTAATATATACTAATCCAGACACCATCATTCCAAAATTATTAATATAGAATTTCTCATTATATAAAGAAATCATACCTAAATCATAATTAAGTAAATTCTCTCTATAATATGAAGGTGTAAATGTTGAAATAATTTTACTTATAGATACATCTTGCTTATCACTAAAATTAAAAGATAACTTATCTGACATAGTATTACCTTTAAAAACATTAGTAAATCTTATTTTGATTTGTGATACCTTATCCTCTTCATTAGTTGACATAAGAATAAAATCACTTCCATCATTACTCCATACATATCGTATAGATAAATCATTGATATTAATATTTATCTTTTCACTTATATAATTTGCATCTAATACAATTACTTCTGGATAAGTATTATTTGCTTCATATACAGGTGTTATATTTATTTCATCTGTGTATATATTTGGTGAAATTATAACTTTATTAATACAACTATCTATTCCATAAAGATATTTCTGAGAGAAATTAATGACAGTTGAAGATATATCTCCAGAATCATCTAAATTATAATTTGGCTCTACTATCATATTTTCTCTATTACCTACATATAAAGTGTATTTAGTTTCTAGTGTATTAAATTTAATGAAATATGGTTGTATATTATTATCCTTATCACAAATAAACTCAAATTGACCAATAGAAGTAGTACCATTTATTATAAAATTAGTATCTAATATAAGCTTAACATTAGATTGTACAAAATTTATAAAAATACTTTTTATATTCATACTTTCTAAAAAGCTCATTAAAGAATCTGAAGTATTTGTACTACCTTTTTTATTCATAAATTTCAATATTTCAGCTACTCCATTTTCATCTAAATATACTCCATTTAGTTTTATAGTATTTTCATCTTGTATAGTAAAAGAAAGAGAGATTTTTATATCATCTTTTAAATAATATCCTGTTAATATAATAACATCATCTTTAGTTATAACTTTAACATCCTTCAAATCATCACTATAATATCCAAATGAAGGTTTACTATCATCCATATAAACTTTACTTATAAGAACTACATCAGATAATTCAGATACAAATAAACCTTCTTTTGTAGAACAATTAATAAATCCATTTTCTTTTCCTTTATCATCTGTAAAACTATAAGGTATATTTTTTTGTACTTCACTATTCAATCCTATATAATCCATTTTCTGTTGAACAGAATTTGAATTTTCCATCAATGTCTTTAGTTCACCAGAAACAAGAACTTTATATGATTTAGATAATAAATCAACCTCTATAACTGCATTTATTCCTTCTAAAATTGAGAATGTTAAAGATACGAATCCATTACCTCCATTTAATGTTCCAGAGAAATTAATTTCATGATTATCTAAAATAATTTTATTTTCTTCAATACTTAATTTAGATAAAATATTTTCTACTAAATCTCCTTTTTTAATTTTATCAGATTCTATAGTGACATCTCTTACAACATTATCAACATCTATAACCCAAGTATCATTTTCATTTAATTCTATGTTTATATTCATATTATATTGAGAAAGAGATAATGCATAAGTTCCTCCTGAACCATAAAAAGAATATGATAATTTTTCTCTTATATATTCTGTAGTTATCACTGGAACTATAAAGCTTCTAGTATTACTGTCTAAACTTATTCTTACATTAGTATCTTCATATCTTGGTTTTAATGTTGTTATTAAAGCATCAGCTACAAAAGCGTAAAATCTCCAATAAAACTGTCCTTCATAATAATCTCTTATACGGTCTAACAGTTTTGTACCATCATTTTCTAAGCCTCTTAAACCTGGTGTCCATCCTGTTTCCCAGCCAAATACTCTATTTGGAGCATTAGGTAATACCATTAAATCTTTTGACAAATCAAGTTCTTCTTTTTTAACTTCTAATACATCATATATAGATAAATGTGGTTCTCTATATGTTATTGATGGTGATGAAAAGAAGTGATCTATATCATCAGTTACAGTATGACCTGAACCACCTTCCATTCTCCATATTTCACATTTACCTAAAGTGATTGAATTGTTATTGAAGTCTATTTCTGATATTACTAAGTCATCTTGTAACATCATTATTTTATCCTCTAATAAAGTAAATGCTCCTTCAGACTCAGCTAATGAAATATGACTAAAATAATCTACAACTTTTGTTGCTTTATCTCTTAAGACAAGTTCATTATTTACTAAACTTGGTACCCCTGCTGATATTCCCGCTAGAGGAACTAAAAGTATACTAAATCCACTTGCTATTCCTAAAGCTGAAGTAATGATTGCAGTTGTAGCTGCTGTTAAATTTACTGCCATTATACCTATTTTTGCTTCTATCTCTTGTCTTAATAATGGGTCACTTGTTTCACTTAACTCTTTAATTGATGCGCCTAGACTTACACCATCTATAATAGTAGCAATTATAGGTAATCCTTCAGATAATGTAGGAAGTAAATCTATAGTTTCGTCTAGTGCAGTTGATACTAATTCAACAACTTTAGCCGCATCTGTAATAGTATTTAAACCAGTACTAAATAATTGAGCATAAACTTGAACTTTCATTGCTACACTTAAATTACTAAGAGATTCTTTAGAACTATTATATCCGATTAATGATTGTATAAAAAATGCAGCATTTAAAGTATTTACTTCATGTGTAGCATCTAAATTTACTTTTTTTACTAACTTCCCATTTACAGTATCAAATATAGTACCTTTTACCTTAGAAATTTCTTCAGTTATATGATTAGCATACTCAGAGAATATTGTCTTTTCAGTTTCTACAAATATAGATTCTCCAGTTTCTTTATCAATAAATCTTATACTAAATCCTTCATCTGTCTCTGATATGTCTTCAAAAGATATAAAATGAGAATCTTCTAATTCATTCTGTTGTTTTAAGTCGTATAGCGCATCAGAAATAGATTCTATTAGTTTAAATTCATTCTTTATATAATTAATAGAATCGGAAGTTAAATTTTTAGCTTCTTCAATTCTTTCTTCCACCACTTGTGTATCTATATCTGAAACAACACTTATCTCACATTCTGCTAGCATTACTTTTTCTTCTAGTTCAATATCACCTGAATTAGAATTATTTCTAATTTCTTGTAATAATGTAGATAACTTAGGTAAATTTTTAGATTTTACTATAATTTTATTTTCTTGAGGATTAAATGATATATATTCTTTTGATGAAATATCCTTTATAATACTCTCTTCTTTATTTATCCATTCACCAGAATGATCTAATAATTCTCTTCTTCCTTCACTATTTATTCTAACTTCATATTGATTTGCACTTACTATAATAGAGTCTTGATTTATAGATGGCAATAATTCTGATACTTTATCTTTAACTTTAAGTAATAATTTTCCAGGATAAGTCTCTTCTACGTTGATAGAGTAGCTAAACATATTACATCCCAGTAAGTTTATTTCTATTGCTTTAGGAGAAATATCAGTCTTAGCTAAATCTATTACTGTTTCTATTTCTGAAGCTAATGAATCTACATCAAAGTCTGCAAATATATCAGTATTAAACTCAGATTTACCATGACCAATAAAAGTTAATTTAATCTTAGGTCTATCAGAGATTATATCTGGAATTCTATACCTATCAATTTCTTGTATCTCACCATCTGCAGGATTATAGTAATATGCTATAGTTGAATCTTCTATATTCTTTTGAAATAGTATGCTATCATAAGGATTTTTTGCAAATAAGTTACATGCTGCTTCATAGCTAATTTTATCTCCTTGTAATTGAACAATATAATGAACATATCCTCTTTCTGAACTTCTTGTAGATGAAGATATTTTTTCTAAAATATATTCTTTGTCAAACACTGTATTTTCAGAAAAATCAAGATTATCATCTTCTCCAAGTGCTCCTTCAAAATAATTTCTTTTGTATTCTTGAAATTGAGCTTTAGCTCTTGCATCATCAAATGACCATAAGCTAGCCATTTCTTGTTCAGTTGATTGAGAAATATTAGTTTTAGAAATTTCAAAGTTTCTTAAGTCAGATTCTAGTAAATGGATATTCATACTGTATTCTTTAAACATTAATAAATCTTGATAAGCTGCCGCATATGCTTCAGGTCCACTTAAGTTAATAGTAGTTTTGACATCTGGGAAAAAACCAACTCTTAAATATTTTCCTAGTTCCATCATAAATCTACCATTATCCGCATTAGCTTCAGCCATTATACTGTCAATAAAAGTATTCGTTGTAGTATTAAAATCGTTATCCTCACTAATAGCTGGATTTAAACTATTATTCAATATCTTATATCTGTTCTCGATTTGTTTTACTATTAAATTACTACAATATGAGTCTTTAACAGAAATTAGCCCTTGATTTATAATACCTTTACTATTAAATGCAATTTTAACTTCTAGTGGTGATGCCTCCATATCACCAAGTGATGAGAATATTTCTGACTTATCTGACTTAGAAGCTAGAACAGATTCAAAACTACTTTGAACTTCTTCATCCAACATATCAAAATGCTCTGAAGTATATCCTGGTATGTATTCTTTGTATTTCATTATAGCTTCTAATTTTGCCATTTCCCAAAAATCCACTGTTACTGAACTAGGTTTCTCTATAGACTCAAATAAGTCTGGTTGTATTCCTGGTAACATATCAACATCTAAATACACACCACCAACTTCTTTTAAGGCAGATACTCTTAATATGTCAGAAGCAGCAGCCAAATTCCATCTTTCTACCAACTCTTGTTCATATAAGTTAAATAACTCTCCACCTTTAAATTCTTCAAAGTTTCTAACATCATTCCCACTATTTTCTGTAACTTTATTTAATGACTCTTCAATATAAGCATTAAGTTCATCTATATCTTTTGAATACTCATTTGAAAGATATGTCTTTACAATATCATCAATTATAAGGTCAGGATTCTCTTCTCTTTGAGATTTATAGTAATTTATGAAATTTTTCTGTTTATCATAGATTATCTCCATACGTTTTCTGTAAAATTTATTATAGTCAAATCTAGGATCATCTAAATTTTCTCTAAATGATTCAAGTGTTTCATTTGTTGCTGAATCCACTATAGTCTTCTTTAATGTGTTTATCAAAAATGCATTGCTATCATAGAATACATTAACATTATAATCGCTATTTACATCTTTCCATTGATTTATATAATTAATAGCAGTATCATTTATTTTCCCTCCAATCCACACGAAGTGTAAATTTTTCTCAACTGGAACTACATTACTACTTTTTAGTTCTAATACCTCTGTAACTAAATATTCTTTAAATTTTTTTAAGGCTTTATTTCGCCCAGATTTTTTATATGTATCTATATAAGTATCTGTTAAACTGTTTATATCTTTTAACTTTAGATATTTTTCAACTACAGTATTTTCTGACATATTGTGATACTCTTCTAATGAATCTAATATTGCTATATATTCATCTTCCTGAATACGAAATTTTACATTCGCCATTTTTTCTAATTGCTTTCTGTTAACTAAGCTCATAAAAATTTCTCCTTTACTATTTATTTTTATTGGATTATTCCACATCTAAACGATAAAATTATATTATATATCCTCCTTTCTATTTGTAAAGTATATTAATCTTAATTTAAACTTTCATATACATTCACTTCCTAACATTTTAAATTGAAGATGTTCAGCTGATTAATTTGCTCTTCTATTGAATAAGGATGTTGTTTTAGATAAATATGTAAACATTTCTGTAGTTGTAATATAAAAATTAAGTTATTCCCAAATTAAATTGTCAGTTTTACATCAATATTAATTTTAAAATCTGATTTATATGTACAAGTATTACTTTAAACACATTAATTAAAAATCAAAATAATTCTCATAGTCTTTTTTTATTTTTTTAAAAGCTCTATTTTTAGCTTTATTAACAGCTTGCCTCGATATTTTTAATTTCACTGATATATCTTTATCAGAATATCCTTTTAAATATTTATAAAAAATAACTTTTCTTTGAATACCAGATAATTCTTTCAAAACATATTCACAAAAACAAATATCTTCTTCAAAAACACACCTATTTTGATAGTTATTTTTCATATTAAGCATATTTTCGTCAAATTCGACAAACTTAAACTTTGTTTTAGAATATCTTCTAGATAATTCAAAGGTCTTATTTAATAATGATTTATGAATATATTTGACTATAGCAGCATCACTTTTTTTTGTGAAATTCTTTAAATTAATATTTTTTACTAGCTCAATAAAAAATATTATTAAGTCTGTCTCTCCCTCTTCGTAATGTAAAAGCCTACTAAGTTTTTTTATTAGCGGTTTAAACATAAATAAAAGTTCCTGCAAATTATCAACTGAGTTACTTCTTGACAAAACAATTAATTCATAAAAAGACTTTTGCATAAAATCATCCCCTCTTATAGTTATAATGATGATTTTTCTTAAATTTTGACAACATTCATGTAAAATCTGGCATTATAATTGTAGAATCAAAAAATAAATGGAGTTATATCGAGAAATTTTTATTGATAATAAGTAAATTTAGTAATTAATTTGATAATATTTTTCTAATAAATAAAGTATTTTAGCAGAAATTTTTCTAATAATAAAGTATTGTAAAAACAAATCGTTTTATTTAAGCAGAATGCAAAAAGATTATATAATATATTTTCAGATATGCCTTTCTTTTTTCAGAATTTTCATTTTATTCTTTCTTGTCTAGAACTAAAATAAGCCTATTTTTCAATTATAATAATATAATTGTTTAACTAATATATACTCTAAAATTAGGTTAAAAAATAGGATAAAATTTACTACATACATATATTTGCTTTAATTAATTATTAAATTAAAAATTATCTGAAATAAACATTTTAAGTACTAAAATAGTATATTTCATAAAATTTGAATATAAGTCTATATTTATAATACTTAATTTAATTAAGATAAATTTAATTATTTTTTTAACAATTTAATATCTATTTTTTAACATGTTTTATTGCAAAATTCACCAATAATTTTTTATTATTAACTAACTTAAAGCATTTCATATATTATTCAGAAAATTATTTTAAAGTATATATAAAATTTCAATTTTTTTAATTTAAGTTAAATGCTTTTTAATAATAGCTATGAATTAAGATATTTTTTAATAATCTCTTTTAAATATATTTATATATGAGAGTTTAAAATGTTATATAAAGAATTGAGATAAATTTTGAATTAGTATGAATACTATATATCAAAAGATTTTTAGAATATAAGCAAAAGAGGATATGATATTAAGGTAAATGAATAATAATATTTTTTTCAAGTATACCAAAAAGAAACTCTGCAACCTTATATAAAAGGTTGCAGAGTCAATAAATCTAAAGTTATTAAAATCGTAAGAAGTTATTTCAATTGTAAGTAAATATAATAAAATTATATATAAATCATGTCCAAATACAAATTACTACTTTTTTTATATAAATTATAATTAGTTATTTTATAAAATCTTACTTACAATTCCTATACATATTATCTTTGTTTTTAATCATAATTTTAATATCTAAAGAAAGACTATTGATTCACATGTGAGATTTAATTTCAAGAAAATTATATCATCAAACTTTTTTCTGATTATATACAAACTTCTTCCCAGTTTACCACCCAATTTTCCAATGAGTCTATCTTCTCTGCTGTTAACTCCTCCTCATGAAATGACACTAATAAAGTCTTTATAAAAATATTCTTCAAAAGGGTTTGTACATTTCTTGATATAAATTCAAAGTACGAACTTTCTTTGATTGCAACTGTATAGTATGTACATTTACTCGTTTCTTGGACATATAAGAATTTTTTCTTTGACAATTTTGATAGAGTTTTTAAAGCCACTTTCTCTGGTAAATTATGCTCTTCCTGCATATAATCAATAACTTCATATGAATTTGTTTTTATATCTAAATTCCAAATAAATTTCATAATAACTAATTCTAATTTTGATAATTTTTTTAAACACATAGTTATCACTCCACTCCCTTATCTATATAATTAGATATTACAGTAATAATTTTACAAAATCAATTACAATAATAACAATATGTCATAAAAATACTAAAAAAACACAATTCTAAAATAAATTATATATTTTACTGTGTTTCCTTGACAGTATTTTTTAAAGAGTATAAAATAGTAATTGTTAGATAACAATTACTATTTTAAGGAGTTGAGCTTATGCCACCTAAAATAAAAACAGATAGAGACGCAATTATAAATGCAGGATTTGAAGTAGCAAAAAATGAAGGTATAACTGTAATCACTGCTCAGAAAGTTGCACTAGTACTAGGTACATCCGTTGCCCCAATTTTCCGAGAATTCCAGACAGTTGAGGATTTACGCATTGCAGTAGAGGAAAAAATCCATACATTTCATACTCAATATATCAGTGAGTACCCTTTAGATGATTCTACTTTCTTAACTTATGGACTTGGATATATTAACTTTGCCAAAGAATACCCAAATTTATTTGAGGCTATTATGCAACAAAGTGCTATAAATTATAATTTAAATAAACAAGCATCTAAACAACTTGCTTTTGTGGTGGATAGTGCTGCTAGTGAAGGTTCGCTTAGTTTTGAACAGGCAAAAGAATTATTTTATAATATATGGATTTATACTCATGGCATTGCTTGTTTAGTCTACAAAGGAAGTCTAACTCTTACAGTTGAAGAAGAAAAACAACTACTTATTACTGCTTTCAATGCTTTTATTACAAAGTACAAAAAGTAAGAGTACATATCATTAAAAATAAAAATAAGATTATCTCAAGATTAAAAATATAAACTAAAAGGAGACTTGTTTATGAAAGGTTTCTATACTTTTGTACAACTATGTAGTATTATCATGTTTGCCACATTGTGTTCCTTTACGCCCACTGCCATATCATACTTTCTTCTTATAATTTTGATTATTAGAATGCTTCTGTTTATACGTCCTACAAAAGGAGAAAAAATACAAGATTTTCAAGAACCTCAAAAGGTTTTGTTGGTCATTGATATGCAAGAAACTATGTGTGGAAAAGATGGGATTTATCCTAAAAGAGAAGAATTTGTAAGTAGTGTAAATAAAATTATTATTGAAGCTAAAGAACAAGGACAAAAAATAGTATATATCTGTCAAGAATTTCATCAATTTGATTTTCTATTTTGTCTTATTTCAATGGGTGGTTGCCTTTTTCAAGGTTCAAAGGGAGCTTCTATTTGTAGTGATTTAAAGGTTGTAAATAATGAAGTGTTTGTTAAACATCAGCAAGATGCTTTTACTTCCAAGACCTTTAGCCAACACTTAAAAGAAAATAACGTTGAAACAATCTCTATTGTTGGATTAGACTCATCAGCTTGTGTTTATAAGACAGCATTAGGAGCACTAAATAGAGGATATCATGTTAATATCATAAAGAATGGTGTTCTTGGTAGAAATGGAAGTTCTACAGAAAAGGCTTTAAAAAAATTATCGACAAAAGGCGTTTCAATTTATTAGATAGAATTCAATTTATTATATAAAAATAGTAAACTTAAAGTAATGGCAATTAGTATATTTAAACTAATTGCCATTATTCAGATAAAATCATAATTATCTTAATTTATTAATTCAAATTATAAACATATTGTTAACTTAAAATATCAATATATTGTTAATTTTAAATATCAATACATTGCTAACTCAAAATATCAATATATCTTTAATTTTAAATATGAATATATTCTTAAATTAAAATATAAACATCCTATATCTACTAGAACTTACCATCCTTAGCACTTTCTTCAATGCTAACCGCAACAGACACAGTCATTCCAACCATTGGATTATTTCCAGCTCCAATTAGACCCATCATCTCAACATGTGCAGGTACAGATGAAGAACCCGCAAACTGTGCATCAGAGTGCATACGACCCATAGTGTCAGTCATACCATATGACGCAGGTCCAGCTGCCATATTATCTGGATGTAATGTACGTCCTGTACCTCCTCCAGATGCTACAGAGAAATACTTCTTACCTTTCTCTATACACTCCTTCTTATATGTACCAGCTACTGGATGCTGAAATCTAGTCGGATTAGTAGAGTTTCCAGTTATAGATACATCTACTCCTTCCTTCCACATGATTGCAACACCTTCTGTTACATCATTAGCACCATAGCAATTAACCTTAGCTCTTAAGCCATTAGAGTAAGATTTTCTCCATAGCTCTTTCACTTCTCCTGTATAGTAATCCATTTCTGTTTCTACATATGTAAATCCATTTATTCTAGAAATAATCTGTGCTGCATCCTTACCTAAGCCATTTAGGATAACACGTAGTGGTTTTTGACGTACCTTATTAGCCTTTTCTGCTATACCAATAGCTCCTTCAGCTGCTGCAAATGATTCATGACCTGCTAGAAAACAGAAACAATCAGTATCCTCTTCTAAAAGCATCTTGGCTAGATTCCCATGACCTAAACCAACCTTACGCTGGTCAGCAACAGAACCTGGAATACAGAATGATTGAAGACCTTCACCGATTGATGCTGCTGCATCAGCTGCCTTCTTACATCCTTTCTTGATAGCAATAGCAGCACCTACTATATAAGCCCAACATGCGTTTTCAAAACAGATTGGCTGAATTTTCTTAACCTGGTCATATACATCCAGCCCTGCTTCTTTAGCAATCTTCTCAGCTTCTTCAATAGAAGCAATACCATAACTATTTAATACAGAATTAATCTTATCAATTCTTCTTTCATATGATTCAAATAGTGCCATATTCTTATCCTCCTAATTGATTTTCATCATTCTTTACGTGGGTCGATAATCTTAACTGCATCATCAACACGTCCATACTGACCTTTTGACTTCTCCCATGCAGTATTAGCATCGTCACCCTTCTTAATGAAATCAGTCATCTTACCAAGACTTACAAACTGATAGCCAATAATCTGGTCATCTGCATCTAGTGCAATTCCAGTTACATAACCTTCAGCCATCTCTAGGTAACGAGGTCCTTTTTTTAGAGTTCCATACATAGTTCCAACTTGTGAACGGAGACCCTTTCCTAAATCTTCTAAACCAGCCCCTACAGGAAGTCCATCTTCAGAAAAAGCACTCTGAGTTCTTCCATAAGCAATCTGAAGGAATAGCTCCCTCATAGCAGTGTTGATTGCATCACATACCAAGTCTGTATTTAAAGCTTCTAACAGAGTTCGACCTGGCAAAATTTCTGATGCCATAGCGGCAGAGTGTGTCATACCTGAACATCCAATAGTCTCAACTAAGGCTTCTTGAATGATTCCCTCTTTTACATTTAGTGTCAGCTTGCAGGCACCTTGTTGAGGAGCACACCAACCCACACCATGTGTCAAACCAGAGATATCATTGATTTCTTTTGATTTTACCCATTTTCCTTCTTGAGGAATTGGAGCAGCTCCATGATGAACGCCTTGTGCAACTGTACACATTTCTTCTACTTCATGTGAATAAATCATGCTTTAAAACTCCTTTCAAAAATGAATTTCATCAAGTATATTTACCATTTATTGCCTTTATCGCGTTATACTTTGTCTTATTTTCTCACAAAATTTGACATTGTACAAGCGTATTGCATTAGCTTTAGTAACCTGCTATATTCATTACATGAAAATAATTGGTAAAAAAATTAGTCTTTTTGTAATAGTATAAAATTAGTAAATGACTAGGAGGAAATATATGAATAATAAGAAAAAAGCATTTTTTATTTCAGGTTCTTTAAATGTGCTTTTATTAATAATCATCTTTGCATTGTTTAGGTACGATATTATAGAAAATAATATGAAAAATATGTTGATAACAGTGGTATTAATTTTTATTTTTGAAATTATAAAAATAAAAATCTTAGAAAAGTATTACAATCTATAAATAAAATAATTCTTTTATAAAGAGCATTATACCTATTTATATGACATAAATTGATTTGTAGATTTTATTTTAAGATTTGAGTTATATTTGACTTTATAACATAAAAGTGCTAGTTTGAATATATTAAATATACTTTATCTAAGGAGATGTACATATGGTAATAGTAAACATAACATACACAGTTGAATTAAATAAAATTGAAGAAAAATTAGATGAACATATAGAGTTTTTAAATAAGTACTATGCAAGTAACAAATTTATATGCTCTGGAAGAAAAAATCCTAGAATAGGTGGAATAATTTTATGCAATGCTGATAAAGAAGAAGCTAATAAAATTATACAAGAAGACCCTTTTTATATTAACAAACTTGGTGATTATGAAATTATTGAGTTTGAAGCATCTAAGATTAATAATAAATTGATAGCTGAAAAGTTAAAAGATTTATAGATTACATAAATAAATATATTAATTTGGTAATTAAAATTAACTACTAAAATGCCCTTATAATTCTAATGAATGATTATATGGGCATTTATTTTGTGCAAAATCTAAAATACGCAATTATTTTTTTAATTAGTTTTTAAAAATCAGTTATCGTGTTATAATTTAATAATTGATATAAATTATCAACTAAAATCATTTTTCAAATACAGGAGGTCTACATGGAAGAAGTAAATAAATTTCAGAGTTTTGTTATTTTAGGAATGGTACTTCTAGGTATCTTACTAGGTCAGATAGAATTTATACAAACATATTCAGATTACTTAATAATGCCCTCATTAACAATAATGCTTTTTCTTGTCTTTCTACAGGTACCCATAAAAGAAATAGGAAGTTCATTTAAAAACTTTAAATTTACACTTACATCAATTGCTATAAATTTTATATGGACTCCAGTACTTATATTTGTTTTAGGTAAATTATTTCTAAGTCACAATCCAGAGCTTCTAATTGGATTTGTTATGCTTATGGTTACACCCTGCACAGATTGGTACTTAATATTTACTGGAATCGCTAAGGGAAATGTAGCTTTAGGGTCATCTGTCCTTCCCTTAAATTTAATTCTACAGCTATTATTATTACCTATATATATATTATTGATTGGAGGCTCAAGTATAAACATAGACTTTCTGAATTTAACTCAAGCAGTTATTTTTAGTCTAATGATACCTCTTTTACTTTCTATTGTAGTCAGATATTTAATTATAAAAAAGATAGGAACTAGTGAATTTAAAGAAAAAATAACTTCAAAGGCATGTGATTTTCAAGGGTATTTTTTAAATATAGCTATAGTCGCGATGTTCGCATCTCAAGGAAAAATACTACTAGAAAATTATCAAATATTATTTATTTTACTAGTACCAATATTAATATTTTTTATTATAAATTTTATTTTTACTAGAGTTGTAAGTAAAGCACTTAACCTAAGTTATGAAGATAGTGTATCTTTAAATCTAACTACACTTGCTAGAAATTCTCCAATAGCACTAGCTATTGCAGTAGCTACTTTCCCAGATAAACCTTTAATATCATTGGCACTTATAATAGGTCCTTTGATAGAGTTACCTATATTATTTTTAGTTACTAGAATTTTATTAAAGATAAAAGGTATGAACAATGTGATTAGCAATTAACTTCTACTTTAGAGATTTGTTTGTAATAAATTTAATAGCCTTAGAATTTAACAATTTAATAGTAAATTTAATATCAAATTCAATATCCTTAGAACTTAAAGAAATAGATTCTAAGGATATTTTTATTATTTGGCTTTAATTTTTCTGTTTCATATTCAGATATGACTTTAAGTAATTTAAAAAATTATTGTAGATTATTTTAAATTACTTAATACTATTTGATAATATTATTCAATAACTATATTTTTTAATGCTTCGATTATATTTATATTGTTTTGATACAAACCACCATGACTAAAAACTACTTCCTCTATATCATAATTGCTTATATTTTTGATAGCATCCGCCAGCTCTTGCTTGTTGCTATGTATTATATCAACTGGCTCAAGTTCTCCATCCTTTATCTTTAACAAATCACCAGCAATAAGTATTTTAGATTTCTTTAAATAAAGGCATATATGACCTCTAGTGTGACCACCTGTATGTATGACTTCTACTTCCTCGCCTAAATTTAAAACTTCATGATTATCCAAAGATACATCTACTTTAGTATATGATGATTTAAATCCAAGTCCCATAACATTTAACATACTCAGCATCTTATCATCAATCTTGTCCACCATTTGCTCTAACATATAAAGTTTATAAGGCGTTTCCTCTCCTGTTATATAGCTAACTTCACTTTTGTATGCGTATACTTTGATATTATTCTTAGACTTTTCTCTTAAGTAATTTATATTTCCTATGTGGTCTATATCATGATGAGTGATTATTATATTTTTTAATTTATCGAAGCTTGTGTTGCTTTTGTTAAGAGCCTCGATTATCAACTCCCCTTGACCTGGAAGACCAGTATCAACAAGAGTTGCCTCATCTTCTGTATAGATTACAGGAATATACATAACTTTATTTTCGCCCAATACATGTGATGAAACTTTTAAAACATCTAATCCTTTTGTTAAGTTCATAATATTTCTCCTTATAATTACTTAATTAGAGGTCAATTTAATTAAAGAAATTGAGAAAATATAGATTAGCCTCTAGTTATATTTTATTAATAAAAAATCATTAATACCTAGTATATCACTTAAGTTGAAAGATTACTCGACTTGATTTTTTTGTTATTTTGTGGTATAGTAATTAGTATAGGAGTAAGTCATTTCAATAGTTTTAGCTATTTTAATTTTTTATAACTTTTCTTTGATTCATTCTAAAATAGATGTTGCTAAAGTTAGCTACTCATGTTTTCTAAATTCTACCTAAACTACTTATTAATCTACAATGGATAACAATTACTATAATAGATTGGCATTTTAAATTATTTTTAAATAATAGTTCTTTTATATTGCTTTGACTCTCTATCTTTTTTCATCTTTAAATATTTTATAAGTTTTATATACTATTGGCAATAAGATACAAATTAAAATAGCCCAATTAGGTAAATGTAACATGTAAATTTCCCCCTTATTTACACAAGTTCCTTATTCTCAAAGATTTTGACTGAAATAGCCATTGAAGCTAGTAATACAATTAGGCTTAAAAGGAGTAGTCCAATGTTCACTATATAAATTGGATATTGATTTATAAAAGGAATTTCAAAATTGATGTTACTTATAATTAATGGTGATACTAATGGTGTAGCCATAATTATCACCATGAAAAAAAATTTTGTTATTTCATATCCTAACTTATATTGAATAGGCATGTATACTCCATAAATGATAGAGCTTATTAATAACACAATCAAAATATGTGTCAGATTAATACTTCCCAATTGTGGCATAAGTAAATTTTCAATCCAATAAACTAATGTACAATAAACAAACACTATTGAGAATAAAACATACTTAGATTGAACTAATCCACGTCTTGGATAAGGAGTGGAGCACAGTAATGCAGATGCTTTTGAATATTGACTTTCCTTTAATGAAACATACTGACATAACATAAATTCTGAAAATATAATTGATAATGTAAATCCTAGCGTTTGCGCAAACATAGGTGAACGCCATGACACAAACAATGGAATCCCTATTGCAAAAATTAATACCAACAATATATATTTTTTGGCAATCAAAATATCCTTTTTAACTAAATAAATCAACATAACTACTCTCTCCTTCCAATATATGCAAGCATAATATCTTCAATTGTAGGACGCTCTATCAAAATATCTCGCATATTTTTTTGCACTTCATCAATCTTTGAAGTAATACCAACAAAACCATAATCTGTAATCTCTAAATTTAAAAATAGTTTCTTTATTTCGTTATTTAAAAACTGAATATCCCCTTTTACTTTTCTATGTTCATCTAATAAAGTATCTTTTTCACATTCTAATATAACTTGACCATTATCAATCATAACAATCATATCTGCTATTTTTTCCAAATCAGATGTTATATGGGTAGAAAAGAAAACACCTCGACCACCTTTTTTCATGTACTCTTTCAATATATCAAGTATCTGACTACGGATTAGAGGGTCTAATCCACTTGTAGGTTCATCCATAATTAGAAACTCAGCTTTATGAGATAAAGCTAATGCTAAAGCAAATTTCATTTTCATCCCTTTTGAAAGAGTAGAAATCTTTTGTTTTGTGTTAAGATTAAATCTTTTCATATTTTCTTGATATTCCTTTTCACACCAGTTATCATACGAAGGTGCAATAATGCTTTTCATTTCTGCCATTGATAATTCATCATAGAAATATGAATCATCAAAAACAACTCCAATTCTATTTTTTAATTCTTTTTCATTTCCATCAAAATCTTTACCAAATATTTTTACTTTACCAGTATCACGTTTTATAACATCCAATATTAAACGTATAGTTGTTGTTTTTCCTGCTCCATTAACACCTATAAATCCAGTTATACATTCTTCTGGTAAGGTAAAATTTATATCTGATAGCGAAAAACTATCATAAGTTTTATTTAAATTAGAAACTTCCAAAATATTTTCCATATTAATCCTCCTCATACAGAATATCCATCATTTCTTGTAACTCTACCTGTGTAATTCCTAGTGCCTTTGCATCTTTAATCATGTCTGCCATTTTTTGTTCAACTATACGTCTTTTTGAGTCTCTTAACATTTCTAGATTTCCAGTAGAGATAAAAGTTCCTATTCCAACTTGACGTGTAAGGAATCCTTCATTTTCAAGTTCTTCATAAACTCGTCTAATAGTCAAAATACTAACTTTTAAATCATTAGCAAAATTTCTTATAGATGGCATCGAATCCCCTTCTTTCAGCTCTTCAGAAAATATTGCTTCTTTAATTTGCTCCTTAATTTGTTGGTACAATGGCTTATCTGATGTATTAGAAATGACAACTTTCATTTTCTTTATCACCTCCTATGTGATGTATTTATATACACACTATATACTTAATGCACTTCTTTGTCAATATATAAAGATATATTGACTCTTAAGTGTGCTTTTCAATTTATGTTTGAGTATCATTTGCTTATTAAAATATAATGTATAAAATGCTCCTTAAGTGATACTTTTATTCTTTTTCTATAGAGAGGCAATTAAATAATAAATATCTTTATCAAATCAAAAAAAGTGACTAGAACATAAAATCATAGTATAATCTATTACAAGAATTTAGCTGATAAATTTTAATCTTGAAGGGAGAATAAGGAATATGATATTTAAAAATACTCCTGAACTTAAAACAGAAAGACTCATATTAAGAAGATTTACTGAGAATGACATAGAAGCTTTGTTCACAATTTACAATGATAAAGATGTAAATATTTATTTGCCATGGTTTCCCCTTAAATCAATGGAAGAAGCAAAGATATTTTTTGAAAAAAAGTATGTAAAAGCATATAAAAACTCTCATGGATATAACTATGCTATTTGCTTAAAAAACGACAATATCCCTATAGGTTATGTCAATGTAAGTATGGATGATAATCATGATTTTGGTTATGGATTGTGTAAAGAATTTTGGCACAAAGGTATTGTGACTGAAGCAAGTAAAGCTATTGTCAAACAATTAAAAATAGATAATATCCCTTATATTACTGCTACACATGATATTAAAAATCCACGTAGTGGTAATGTAATGAAACAATTAGGTATGAGCTATCAATATTCTTATGAAGAACAATGGCAACCAAAGGATATATTAGTCACATTTAGAATGTATCAATTAAATCTTGATGGTAAAAATGATAGAGTGTATAAAAAGTACTGGGACAATTCAATGGTTCACTTTATTGAGAGAGGTGTTTAAATTATGATTATTTTAATTGCAGGTGCTTCTCATACTGGGAAAACTGTATTTGCACAGAAAATATTAGAAAAATACAAATATACATATCTATCTATTGACCTTTTAAAAATGGGACTTATACGAAGTGGCAATACTAAGTTAACACCAGAAGATGATGAAGAACTTGTACCCTATTTGTGGTCTATAGTTAAAGAGATTATAAAAACGGCTATCGAAAATAATCAGAATCTTGTAGTCGAAGGATGTTATATTCCATTCGATTGGAAAAAAGATTTTGATAGTAAGTATGTAAAAGAAATTCAGTATTATTGTCTTGTTATGACTAAGAATTATATAGAAAGACATTTTTCAGATATTAAAAACTATGCAAATGCTATTGAAAGTCGATTGGATGATTCATTCTGCACAATGGAATCTACCATTGAAGAAAATACTAAAAATCTACAAATGTGTAAAAAGTATGACTGTAATTATATCTTAATAGAAGATGAGTATACTGTAGATATTAATTTTTGAGATTATATTCTTATTAATTTTAAAATATGACGAGATGAAAAAGGAAAAGCGGTATAACATAAAGAGGATGCTATACCGTAAGACCTTGAAAAGAGATATTCTTATTATTACAAAACCCATCTATAACATAGGTACCATAATACCAGCTACTACAATGGAAATCATACAGGCCATACCACCAACTACTAGCTTAGGCATTATTTTAGACATCAAATATGCTTTTTCTTCTTCCGTTTCTCCAATAGCATTACACACTTCATTTGAAATCAAATATGTAGTTGGGAATCCTAACATCTGACAGAATCCTACTCCAAAAGCAAGAGGCTTAGAACCAATGATTTTCCAACCAGGAAGTACCTTCATCATAAGGAATATACCAATAATAGAGACTGCGAACATACCTACAATTGGCACAAACAGACTAACTAAATCTCCCAAAGAAACTTTTGCTAAAGAAGGAATAACCGCTGCAAACACAACCATGTTGATAAAACCTTTGATTTTCCCTTTTTCCAAAATATCTTTTGGTACAATACCAATACGAGTTACAAGAACACCAACAATAAGACAAACAATAGAATAATTCACATGTATAACTTCTGAAAGCTCATATCCTAAATAAGAGAATATCGCTATAAAAAATATACAAACATTTGTAGAATAATATTTATCATACTTCTCACAGAATACTTGCTTTACTTTTGCTCCTCCACCTTCTGTTTCTTTCTTATCACTATCAACATTTGCTAAATCAATTCCCTTTGCTTTTGCTTCATGATACTCCACTAAAAGACGGTTTGCTTCTTGTAGTGCAGCCCTAGAGGCAATTGGTGTTCCAACAAATTTTTGGATTGCAAATACAACTGTTGCTGTAGCCGCTGCAAGTGTCAATCCTTTTTCTAACGCTGCTTGTGTCATAATAGTGGTAGCAGGCAATGCCCCATTTATAACTGGTATACTTGTCAACACTGTTGCTTTTCCAAACAAAGGTATACACAATGAAACACAAACTATAACTGCCACAATCCCAAGCCATGCAGTCAACACAGTTCTCCATTCATCTATAAATTGTCTAACATTCAACATTGTCCCCATACTAAACATAATCATTGGAACACTCCAACTTGCAGCTGCTGTCATACCTGCTCTTTCAATAATATCCCCTGGTATCACTTTTGTAACGAAGAGAATCAAAAATAAAAGTAATGTCACAAATACAGCTGAAACTTTTGCTTTTGTTTTACTTGCAATCAAATCTCCGATAGCAAATAAGATTAATACGACACTAAACCATAATAACATATCACTCATAGAATAACCCCCTTATAAATATCTTTCAAACCAATCTACAATTGCATTAGCACGTACAACTCTATTAGATGGTCTTCCGTTTCTAGACAATCCATGTGTATCCCCGTGGAATAAATACATCTCTGTATCTACACCAAGTTGTTTTAATGCTGTGAACATTTGGAAAGTATCTCCCATAAAACATCTATAATCCCTATCACTATGCAAGAATAAAGTTGGTGTCTTTACATTTTTTACATACTTAATAGGTGAATGGTTCCAAAGAACCTCTTCATGATTCCAAGGTGTATTATTTCCACAAGTTTGCTTCATAATTCTATCCCCAAAATCAATAATTAAAGAAGCAGTAATCAAGTTACTAATACCTCTTTGAGAAGCAACTGCCTTGAAACGGTCTGTATGACCAATTATCCAGTTTGCCATATAACCACCATAACTTCCACCTGCAACACCTAAGCGGTCTGCATCAATTTCAGGATATTTCTCAATACAAGTATCTACAAATTCCATAAGGTGGTCATAATCAACATATCCCCATCTTTCTACCATTTCCAAGAATTCTTCACCATAACCGTCACCACCATGAGGATTACAATAAATAACATACATCCCTTTTGCAGCTACACATTGCTTTAAGTGTGTAAACATGTAACCATATGCCCATTTAGGTCCACCATGAATGAACAATACAGCAGGATATTTTTCACCTTCTTTTGCATCTATTGGTGGTATAACAAAACCATCAACCTCTTCTTTATTTTTTGCTACAAATGTCAATTTTTCAGGTAGTGAAACCTTATGACTATCCAAGTATGGTTTAGAGAAAGAAGTCATTTTTTTCATTGCACCTGTAGTCATATCAATGCTATATATTTCTGCCAACTCATAATCTTTTAACATAATTGTGTACATAGTGTTGTCATAAATATCAAAGGATGTAAAAGCATCCACTTTTGTGATGATACGTATATTGCCCGTTTTTGTGTCAAACTCATCAAACTCTGTCATAGTTCTGCAAATTCTTGCTCCTATAAACTTGTCTCCTATAACTTTATTACTACGTCCACCACCATATACTGCATCTACATCCAGTAATGTAGCATACATACCATCTGGGCTTGCAATCATATTCATTTCTCCAGTATTCAAGTCAAGCATGAAAATATCATGATTTTGTGTAATAGAGCGGTCTAATATAGAAGCTTGTAACATTACTCTATCGTCACCAATATATTTGACTAAGCTGATTTGATATTTTCCTTGTGGTATAAGTTCTCTTGTTTCTTCACTATCTACATGATACTCCCAAAGACCAGAGAAAGGTGTTGCACAATCTTCATAAATCTGACCAGAATATAAAATTCTTTTTTTATCAGGAGAAACATCTATTCCTGCTACTTCACAATATTTTGGTGTAATAGCTTTTGTTTCTTTTTCTCCTTCTTGATACAATTCTAATGTTACACGTCTCCTTTGAGAGAAACTTTCCCCATCTCTTATAAAAGGTTTATCTGTAAATGTCCAGTAATCTACTCCTTCTACTGCTCTGTCTAGTTCTGCTTTTTTTGCATCTGTTGGATTTTTTGTTGTAAATAACCATAATTTATTTCCAAGTGATATGGGCACACTACAAGCTTTTGGAATAGAAAATGCTTTTTTTGCTTCTCCTCCTTTTATAGAAATAGTGTAAAAATCTGTTGTCCCTGCTTTTGCTTTATCTCTTTTAGATGTAAAAAGGAGCTCTGTATTAGAAATCCAGCTAAATGATGTTACATCTTTTGTTTGTGTCATATGTATTTGTTTTTCCGTTTTGATGTCCATAGCATATAGGTCATGTTCATAACAGTCTTTTTCCTCATTGATATTTGATATAATATAAGCAATGTGCTTTCCATCAGGTGAACAAGAAATATCATGTGGGAATATATATTCAAAAATATCTGAACTTTCAATCTTTAATTTTTCCATTTTTGTATTCTCCTTTCTTTATTGTTCCTTTTTCTGTATTCTTTTCTTTTATTATTTTATGTACATTGAAAACCAATCCATCATTTCAACTAGTCTTTGTAGCTTTTGTTTTGGTCTACCTGAGCGAGATAATTCGTGATTTTCCCCTTCAAATAGGCAAAGTTTTGTAGGACATCCATGAATTTTTAGCGCAGAAAACATTTGGAATGCTTCTTGCATATAACATCTGTAATCTTTTTCGCCATGTAAAAATAAAGTTGGTGTAACACACTTATCAGCATAAGCAAGAGGAGATTGTCTCCATTGTAATTCGTGGTCTTCCATGTGAGAAGCACCCGTTTGTCCTTTGCAGAAATAGTAACCAATGTCTGTTGTACCTTCCATGCCACTCCAGTTTGCAATAGAACGCTGAGCACAAGCAGCGGCAAAGCGATTTGTATGACCAATAATCCAATTTGTCATAAATCCACCATAACTTCCACCTTCTACAGCTAATTTTGTTTCATCAATGTCTGTGTATTTTTCAAGCACTGCATCTGTAAATTCCATAAAATCTATATAATCAATATCTCCAAACTGTTTTCTAATATCTGCAAAATCATTACCTCGACCTTCAGAACCTCTTGGGTTACAGAAGAAAACAAAGTAACCTTGACTTGCAAATACCTGCATCTCATTCATAAAATATGGTCCATATGTTAGTCTTGGTCCACCATGAATCGCCAATATAGCTGGATATTTTTTTCCTACTTTATAATCTACTGGTTTATATACATATCCTTGTATCGCCCAGTTAGAACTTCCTTTTGATTCGATATATTCTGGTACAGAAATTTTATATTCATCTAAAATATGGTCATTTAAATGAGTTTTCTTACACAATGCTCCATTTTCTACTGTATAAACTTCAGGTAAACTGTTTTCTGAACAACCTATACACATAATGTTTCCATCTTTTACATCTATAAAGTCAACTGAACCTGTTTGCGTAACTTTTTCCTGTTTTCCTGTTGGAATATGTATTCTTTCAATAATGCAATCCATATTTACTGTAGAAGTATAATAAATATATTCACCATCTACCTTGCTTGTCTGACCAGCACCCATTTTAACATCAGATGTTACTGTATTTCCAATACAATGATGCTGATGTTCTGAAAGTAACTTCATTTCTTTTGTATCAATATCTATTGTATAAAAATCTCCATTTTCTCCATTTCCATAAGATAAAGCATCAGTTAAATTTAGTATTGCTTGATTTTGGTATAATTCAAAACCTTTTACAATGTACTTATCTTTTTCTAATATACAAACATTCTCATTAGTGTTTGTATCAAATACATAAACACCATTCTTTAAACCTTTTACATCTTCAAACTCTTGCCCTACATATAAGATTTTGCCATCATTTATTTTCATACCTACAACATTAAACATAGGCGTTGTGATTGGTTTTAAATCTTTTGTGTTGCTATTGTATAAGTATAAGCGTTTTCTTTTTCTGCTAATATATCCTTCACCATTAACAGCGTAAGGAATTTCTTTGAAATGCTCATAATGTCTCTTGTTATAAGCACTTATTTTTTTCTGTCTCTCTTCTTCTGACAATCCTTCTACAACAGGTCTGTCATTATCATAAGAATCAATAACTGCATACAAACCTTTTCCTATAGGATTTAATTTTCCACCCTTGATAGGTAGTGTAAAAAGTTCTTTTGCTTCTCCTCCATGTAAAGATAAAGCATAATAACTCATACATTGCTTACCATTTTTAATAGCTTCTTTTACTTTTTCATTTCTCAAAGCAGGAAATAAAATAGTATTTTCATCTTCCCAAGCATATGCTCCTACAGAGTTTATAGATGTTATTTGTTTTAGTTCACCATTCTTATTGTCTAATACATAAATTTGGCTTGTGTAACTATTCTCTTTGATATCTGCTTTTTTTACAACGAATGCTGTATAGCCTCCATCTGGTGACAACTGGCAATCACTCACAAATTGATATTCCAAAAATGTTTCATTTGTAAATAGCTTCTTCATAGTCTTTTCTATCCTTTCTGAAATAATTTTATTCAAACTCTCTACCACCTCTTTCATTTTTTATTTTAAATTTAAAATAAAAAATTTTAAATTTAAAATAAAAAATTTTATAAAGGCTATTTTTTTAGGAAGCCTTATGGCTTCCTGTAATATATAGAAATCTCTAAGTACATTATTCATCTTCACAAAAGCGTTTAATAGTGCCTTGAATATGACTTTTTAATTTCTCCACTGCTTTTTTTGTATCTTTACTTTCAATAAATTTCAATATTTCAAAATGGTCTTGCACTGTTCCTTCATAGTTACGATTTTTTAATGGTCGTATCAGATAATTAACTACTACAAATCTTCCTTGTATACCAACATATACATCATTTAAAATCTCATTATTAGCACCTTCAACAATAGCTTTGTGTAATTTTAAATCTGTCAATGCAAGTTCTACAGATTTTTCTTGTTTATAGAACTCTTCACATTTATCAGAATATCTTTTTATTACTTCTAACTTTTGTTGGAACACTTCTTCTTCCTCTTGCATCATTTTTTCTAAAGCATATGTTTCAATCAGTGTTCTTGTTTCACAAACTTGCTTTACCATATCGTATTCATACTCTGGTACATATACTTTACCATTTGTCATAATAGTAAGCACACCATCTTTATTTAACATTTTTACTGCTTGTACTACTGGTGTTCTACTTACTTCAAATTTTTCACAAAGGTCATTTAGTAAGATTTTTTGACCCACAGAGTATTCGCCACGAATAAGACTTTCAATAATCTTATGATATAAAATTTCATCTAAATTTGATTTTACTTTCACTACTATCACCTTATTTCTATTCTTTTGCCATATTATAATAAAAACATAATCTCTAAAATAGCATTAGACAAATTAAACTATAAAAGCTTATTATGTCTTAATAACTGGAATAATATGTTACAAAAAGTATAGCATCTTTTTATTCTTTCCGCAATAAATAAAAAATAAAAAATTTTAAATTTAAAATTTTTTATTTTTCTATTTTTAATTTAGATTTTTATTATGTTTATATTACCATTAATATATTTTAAATTTTATACTGCATAAGTTTTATATTTATGATTTTTATATTTGATTGATACGTATTTTGGTACTCGCCTAAGATTCTTTTACTTTATTAAATTAAGTAACCTATTTTTTAAATTCTAAGATACTGAATATCTAACAAATTCTTTTAAATTCATTATATATTTTTATTTCTATATGAAATCTGCTACTATATATATATAATTTTAAAGTTTAAGATAAGGAGAATTAATATGTTAAATGATATTAAATTAATAAAAAAAGAAATAAATTACTTTTTATTAATAAACTTTTTACTAATTGCTTTTATATCAATATTTTTATTTTTATCAGTATCAAAACCAAATAATAGCGAATTTATATCAAACTTTTCATTATTATTTATGTATATTCCTGCATTTTCTGCTATTGTTGTCCTAAAAAGAGTTTCTAATTATAAGTTCAATCAAACAGTGGATAAATTTTTAAAGTTTTTTGCTATAGTTACAATTGTGAGAATAGTAATATCTATAGCTGAAACATTTTTAATTAATAACAGTATTATTTCTGCAACAATAGATACATTAACATCTTTTTATCTTCTAGCTGTTGTTCTTTACAATGAATCTCAATTTGAAGTTTTAAATTTATCTTTAGGTAAAAATTTTAAAAAGGTTTTAAGTGTAATATTAATATTCTTGATATTAATTATAGTTAGAATTATTATTAGTGATGAAAATTTATCAATTGATATTATAAATAAATTTGTTATAGCATTTGTAAATATAATTATAAATTTATGTTTTGGTTTTAATTTATTTTTTGGAGAAGAATTTGGATGGAGATACTTTCTTCAACCTAGACTACAAAAGATTTATGGGAAAAAATTTGGTGTAATAATCTTAGGTTTTATATGGGGAATTTGGCATTTACCTCTTTGTATTACTTTGTACAGTCCCGAAACTCCATTTTATTGTGTTATTTCCCATATATCATATTGTACCTTTATAGGAATATTCTTAGGATATACTTATATGAAAACAACAAACCTTTGGGCTCCAATATTAATCCACTTAGTAAATAACAACATTTACACTATACTTCAAGGAGGTAACGAATCTATATTTACATTAGAATCACTATTATGGAGTATTGTAGTTGATGCTATATTGTTTTTACCATTCTTATTTACTAAAGAATACAAAACTAATAATCCTGATGAAAGTTCTAACTAGCTTATACATATACTTTTTCCGATATTTAATTCTTCCATTATTTTTATTACTGTATTCTCATCTTTTGAATATGATTCTATTTCTTTAAGTTTTTGCCCTGACGATACCTTAGTTTTGAACATAGCAAAACCCTCTTAGCTTTAGACAGTTTTATATATTTTAATGTCTACTAAGAGGGGGCATATTTCATGATAAGAATGTCTAAGAACTTAATGTTAAATTGCTTAAGAAAAATATAATTATATAAAAGTCATCATTTTTTACTATGAACAACTATTCCCATAATATTTTATATGCTTCTCTAAAATCTCCTAAACTTGATATATATTCAATCAAAGGGTCATAATTCCCTATCCCACATGAACTTAAGGAACTTCTATATAAATCTTCACTATCCCAAGATGCAATTTTTATAGGAAGATTATTTTCTAGCATCTGTTTTAACATAATAAATCTACCTATGCGACCATTACTATCTTGAAATGGATGTATCAATTCAAATCTATAATGAAATTCAGCTATAACTTTAGTAGTTATTTCATTTTGATTGTAGTACCATTCAATTAACTCATCAAGCTTTGGCTCTACTTCAAATGGTTGTGCTATATTTACATCAGTTCCTAGTATCATATTTGGTATAGTTTTATATATACCAGCCATCCCTTTAGAATGTAGTGTTGTATTAAACATTAAACTTGAATGTAAATTTCTTAAGAAACTATGTGTTATCTTTTCTTTCAATGAATCAATTATTGCATAAAATACATAGCTAGAATTAACAGTTTCTTGTATGTCATCTAAGGTATGTCTTCTTGTAACGACATTTTTATCAAGCAAAAGTGTCAATGCCTCTGCAGTAAAAGTACTACCCTCTATCTTATTGGAATGATAAAGAAAACCCTTTACACAACATTTCATTGCGATACTCTATATTGATTTATACCGCCAAAGCTCTTATCTCTTTCTTCAGTTTCACTGCCAAAATTGCAGCAGATATAACCATAAATAAATCAGCAATAGGTTGAGCAAAAATCACACCATTAATCCCCATAATTGATGGTAACAACAATATAGTAGGTATAAAAAACAACCCTTGTCTGCTTACACTAAGAAATGCACCTTCTTTTGCCTTACCAAGAGCAAGAAATAATATAGAATAAACTGTTCCAAAACCAAAGAAAATAAACATCACACTACTTATTCTAAGAGCAAATGTACCAATTTCTATTACAGACTTATCATTCGTTGAGAATAAAGATATAATAGGCTCTGGAAATATAATTAAAACTATTGACATCAATAAACAAAAAGTAGTAGTCCACTTTAAAGTAATATTTATAGCCTCATTTAATCTCACATATTGCTTGGCTCCATAACTATATCCTGCTACTGGTTGAAATCCTTTTTCAAAACCAAATACTGCATAAGAACCCATTGACATTATACGTGTAACAATTCCCATGGCTGCTATTGCTGAATCACCATAACCTTGAGCTCCTTTATTTGTAAGCCCTATGGCTACACTTGTTAAAATCTGAAATACAAGAGTTGGTATCCCTACTTTAAGTATCTGTAAGTAAATTTCACGTTCAAATTTAAACTCTCTTATAGAAAAACTGAAAATACTTTTTTTCATCAATAGATAAACTACATACATTAAACTAGTTATTGCCTGTGCTATAGCAGTTGCAATTGCTGCACCTGAGATACCCATATTTAATCCATATATACAAATAGGTGCTAATACCAAATTCAGACCTGCTCCTAATAACATGCTTATCATCGATATCTTAGTTGACCCCTCACTGGTTGCTATATTGTTCATAGTCACATTGAATACATTAAAAATTGAACTTGCCACATAAATCACTGCATACTGTTTTGCATATGGAAAAATAGTATCTGTAGCCCCTAGTGCAAATATGATTTTATCAATAAAACACTCAATTAGTATAATTGAGATTATACCAATAAATATACTTGAGTACAGTGCAGTTGATGCTGCATGATTAGCCTGTGAGTGATTCCCTTCGCCTAATAATCTGGATAAGTATGATGATACTCCACCACCAAATAATAATGCTATGCCGACAATTACTTGACCAAGTGGAAATGCAATTGAAACAGCTCCCATCTGACTAGTACCAAGCCCTCCAACAAAATAAGCATCTACCAAATTGTAGAATCCTGTAACTAACATTCCAATCATTGTTGGAATTCCCATCTTTAATAAAAGTTTTTTTATAGGTGTCTCTTTAAGTAGTTTTATACGTTGTTCATTATTCATGATAAATCCTCCTTTTTAAAAATTTTTTATATAGTTTCTATAACTGTTGCTCCATCTAGTTTCTATAATCGTTAATTTATGTAGTTTCTATAACTGCTATTTCATGTAATTTATATAATTGTCTTTTTGTATAACTTATATGAATTTTATTTATACAATGCTTATTCAAGTTTACTAATTTAATCTAAACAATCATTCATATGCAAGTGATAATAATATGCTCTCTAATTAAACTTATATATGAAACTTCTTATCCTATATAATGATTTAGATACAAGCTTTCTTATTATGACGTGAAATAATAAGTCTAATCATTACATGATAACTACAATCCATTGGAGCAATAGCCTCTTCCATAGCTTTTCTAATTTCGTTTTCAATCTTTTGAAGTTTATTTGAACCTGCAATTACTAAAATTACATTTGTATAAAGACCAGACTTTATTATACGCAAGTCATTTATTGTTGCCTGTGATTCAATTTTATGTATTTCTTTTGTAGTTCTCTTAAAGATTTCATCAACTATAATGGAGTCTGTAACTAAAAAATCCGTCTGTATTGTAGCATTACACCCCATATCAATATAAAGTCTGTAAGATATTTCATTTGCTACATCATTTAAAACACTGCTACTTACTCCATCTTTCCCTTCAATGTGCATTGAAATTACAAAATGACCAAGACCATAATCATGAATAATCAAGTCATTTATTCCTTGTACTTCCTCATACTTCATTGCTATTTTAGTTATTTCACTTACCATTTCTTTACCTGGAGATTTTCCTAATAATCTTCCTCCTATCTCAAACATAGATTTCATCCCTGAAAAAATGATAAATACAGAGACCAATAATCCACACCATCCATCAATTGCCCATCCTGTAAAATGCTCTGCCAGTAAAGATATTACTATTGCTGTCGTTGCAACCATGTCACTGATACAATCTATAGATGTTGCTTTCATTGCGGTAGAATCAATTTTCTTTGCAATTTTTTTGTTGTAAAAAAACATATAGAGCTTAACGATTATTGAACAAATTAGAATAAAAAGAATGGTAAAACTGAATTCTATACTTTTAGGTGAACTGATTGATATAATTGAATTTCGAGCTAGTGTACTTCCCATGATAATTACGGCAATTGAATACAAGACTCCCATAAACCACTCATATCTTCCATGACCAAAGACATGATTTTCCCCTGCTCCAATACCTGCAATACAAAAGCCTATGAATGAAGCAAAAGAAGTCCCTGCATCAGCCAAGTTATTGAATCCATCTGTAATAATTGCAGTTGAGCCGCTTATAGTCCCACACAATAATTTAACTATAAATAATAGTATGTTTAAGAATATACCTACACTGCTACAAATTTTTGCATAAGCTTGACGCACTATTGGAGATGATATATTTTCTTTGTCTTTTATACATAATTTAGCTAACAATGGTATCATTTATACTCCTACCTTTCTTTACACATATTTTTTGATTATTCTGCTTTCAGAGACTAGGTTTGTTAGTCTCTTATTAAAAATGACTATCTTTTTTCATTACTTAACTATCTATTCATTTTGTACAATGAATGACCTTTTTTCACTACTCAACTAATCAGTCATTTTTGTTAATGAATGAATTCATTCACTAATTTATTTCAATAATAAATCAATTTTTCTAATTTGTCAACAAGCGAATGAATAAATTCATTAGCTAAAGATATTTTATATCACTTTTTTATTTATTAAATGGCTCAAATAGATACAAAGAAAGTGTTTGATTCTAAACTAAAAAAAGCAATTAATCTTATAAGATTAACTGCTTTAAAAATCAGAGTTTTAGATTTTGATGATTAATATTTAATTATAAATCTTATTATAATGTAATTGTTAATCTTTCAAATGCAGACTTTGCCTCTTTTTCTCCAGACAAGCTACCTATTACTACACCTGTATTTGAGTCTTTAATCCAAAGAACAAAGTTATTTTCTATACCGGCTTCACCCTTAAATTCATAAAAGAAATACTTATTTTCATCTTTCTCTTTCTCTTCAAGAACCTTTACTCCTTTAGTAGTCTTTATACTTTGATACTTTTCGTAACCTTCTTTTGTAGTAAATATTCCTTGTAATACTTCTTTATCGCTCTTTTTCACAGTAAATTTTCCATCTTTCTGCGTCAATGAATAGCTATCCGAGGTGTCTAGTCTTACCTTTATCTTATCACCAGTTTCAACTTCAAATGTATATGACATTGCAGAGCCAGAACAAGAAGTTAACATTATCGTAAATAAAAGCATTAAAAATAAAAGCTGTATCTTTTTATGTAGTTTCATATTATACTTACCTCTCCATTAGAATAAATTAAAGTCTTTTTTTATTTTAAAATATACTCCCAAGCAAATACTTTATCAAAATTTCATATTACTTAATAACAACTTACAACTAAAATATAATGGTCTACAAATTAAGCCATCCGTCACCGATTTTATCTGTATCTTCAATTTTTAAGGTACAAATAAACGCATCTTTCATAAAATCAAGGAAAGATACTATATATTCTTTAATATTTTCGTTTGGCATCTCTTCATGAAAAGTATGGATAATACCAAACACCAAAAACTTAGTATCAAGAGTCACATTTGTACAATGAAATACATTTTCACTTACACCTTGTTCTACAATTGGAATCATAACATCAACCAGTTGCTTAGCAACATTGTCTAGTCTACTCGCTCTTATCTCAGAATTCTCATTATATCTTGCTTCAAATTCATGGTGCTTCATTTCGTATTCACACATACGCTTTATAATAGTATTCAACTTGTCAATTGCAGGTAAATCCTCTGATATGGGAATTTGTATTTGTTCTACAGCTTTCATAGCATAAAATTCTGAAGTAGCAGCAAAGATTTCTGTCTTAGACTTAAAATAGCGATAACAGAGTCCTTGTGAAACATTCATTTTTTCTGCTATATCTTGAATAGTTGTATTCTCAAATCCCTTTTCAGAAAATAATTCTAAAGCAGTTTCAATTATTTCTTGTTTTCTCTCTTGAGGTTCTTTTGATATTCGTGTACGTTGTTTACTACTTATTTCTTCATGATTTATATTACCATCTACTATTTTTTTTGTTTTAGCCATAATAATACTCCCTTTAAATTAATCTTATATCCAGTGAATGAATTCATTATCTCGTATCTTAACTTTCTTGTCAAGATTCTAGGAAGGCTAGAGATAGGAATTTGCATATTGTCTAATCTAGTTTACCTTACAGAATATATTATGACTTTTATTTCTAAAAATTATATTACATATAAAAAAGAAACCACATTCTAGTTTTATACAGAACATAGTTTCTCTAAAAATAATCAAATTTGGATTTCAAATAACTAAAAACAAAATTTTACTTGTTTTTAATCTTCCAATTTTTATAGTAGATAATTTAGTTAATTAACTCTTAAATGTTTGTCTTCTTTAACAAATTTTCTTCTTATTAAGAAATATGCAACTATTACAACAAGTTCTATAGCTAAAAACATACCAAAAGTAGCTATAGAATCTATGCTCTCTATGCCATTTCTGAAGAAAATCAAAGCCACTCCTGCTGCTATAACACCTATAGCATTTTTTCTTACAGCATTTTGACCAAAACCATAAAAAGAAGGAAAATTTCCTTTTATCTCAATGAATGTCAAAATTAATCCAATAGCTATAAACAATACTCCTATAACTTCTATAATCATACTAGGCATTTTGCACCCTCCTTATTAGAGAATTAACTACTACTATAAAAATATTCATTATTTTTATAATTACATTATATATGTCATTAGGTAATTTTGGAAGTATATCTGACATTAATTTTATATTTATGTAACTTAATTTTTTTGTAATAAAAATGCACTTATTTTTATGTGAATATTAATGCATATTTTCAACTTTGTAAAACCATTCATTTTCTAATGTATAAGCGACCGCTGAAATTTAAATGTTATCCTCCTCAACAAATTCAAATAAATCTTCTACAGTTGTATTAAATATCTTAGCAATATCCATCGCTAATTTTAAAGAAGGATTATAGCGACCATTTTCTAAATGTACAATAGTCTCACGTCTTACTCCTACTGACTTTGCAAGTTCTCCTTGTGTCATAAGGTGCTTTTCTCTATAGTATTTAATTTTTGTCTTTAGTGATACTGACACCTAATTGTATATCCCCTTTCTATCAAAATATATAAATAAAAATAACTTTAACAAAGATTGAATAAACAAAATTACTAATAAAAGCATCCCTAGACTTAAATTCGATACATTTATATCTTGTGTTGTAAGAAATGCAGCTATTATAGCCATAGAATAAAACAATACTTTTATTGCAATCCCATTAACTCTTGATAGTATATATTTAGATGCTTCATCAATCAAATCATCATTCTTTTTGTCATAAATCCATTGACATCCTAAAGCTACTGCCAAAATAATTACAGGAATATATCCAATATCACTTCCTTTAAAAAAATACTTGTTTGCTAATATTACTCCAAGACAATAGGTAACTGCTATTGTTTCTGAAACAAGTGTTGATTTAATACTAATTTGTTGTTTAGACATATAAAATCACCCCTTAAAAAAGTTATATATTTATAACACCTCTTGTTATAAATATATAACTTCTTGGAATAAATTGCAATATAAATGTTATTTTGCAACAAACTCTTTTATTAATTTTACTTTAGATAGAGTTTTAATACTCATAAGTAACTTAAATATTTTTATTTTATTCATAGAAACTTTTTTACTTATAAATAATTTAAAACTTTATTTCTACCTTAAGCCTGTATTGATAAATAACAAAATACAAAAGCGAACAAATAAATTGTTCGCTTTTACATTTATTTTTCTTAAATTTAGCAATATCAACTATTTATTATCTCAATCTACATATATCTAGCCCAATAATAAATTACATATATCCAACTCATTAAACCGTGGAAAATAGCCCACGGAATAGACTTCCATGCAGTATAGGAAATAATCATTGCTAAACAAGAGCCAAAAGAAATTCCTTTTTTAACAGTTGACTTTATAGCGTTATTATTTGATTCCATAATTATTCCTCCAAAACTCAAAATAAACAAATTATTATATAACTTATTTAAATTTAATGCAATGTAACAATTACTAAATAAATTATATTCTTATTATACATAATTTATTAAGTATAATTACAATAATTACTTGAATAAAATTAAATTTATATAATTACTTGTTACAGATACATTATATTCTTTGTTTTTGTAAAAATAAAAATGGCTTCTTTACTGATGCTAAAGATGCTAAGCTTACCACGATACAACTGACTAAAATTCCTACCCAAATACCAGTTAAACCAAAACCTAATTTTGATAGTATATATGCTAAAGGCATCCTAACAATCATATAATAAAATATCATAAGTATCATACTCCTTGCAGGTTTGCCCATACCATTAATAGCTCCTCTTTAATGAATGAATATCATTCATTTATTGTCCAAAAAAATATTCCTCACTTATTTTATTATTTTTCTAATATCTACTTCATCTATATAACTATCTCTATTTCTATTTTTCTAATCTCTACTATACCTCTATCTCAATAACATTTATGCTTTTTATTTTTAGCTGTTACAATATATGATGTATGATTTACATTCTTCCACACAATATCATTAAAATCTACAGATAACAATCCAGATATTTCCTTCTCTGAGTACATTTTTACATCTCCATCTTTACTGTACTTCATAAAGACATTCATTATATCTCTAAGCAAAAATGGTTGCCAGCAATCACAAATTATTAAAGACCCTTTTGGCTTCAATACTCTACTTAGTTCAGATAACACTCTATCTGGTCTAGGATAATGATGAAAAGAATCATTACAGTACACGACATCAAAAAAATCATTTTCAAATGGAAGGTACTCAGAATCTCCTAAAACTAAAGTAGCACTTTCTTTTAACTTGCCTCTTGCTACTTCCAACATATTTTCAGAAATATCAATTCCATATACCTTCTTTTTGCAATCCTCATTTAAAATAGCTTGTAATACAGCTCCTGTTCCACACCCTAAATCTAAAATAGTGTCATATGAAGTTTTTGAAAGTTCTTCGAGTAATGCTGGATAAAGATTTCTCGCATGTTGTCCTTTTATATCTTGATCATAAGTATTTGCTTGATTATTAAATGCCTGTTTTGATTTTGATTTTATATCTTTCATATTCAATCCCCCTTCTTCTTGCTCATAGTATAGCACAGGGGATTTTACATGTCAATGAATGATATTCATTCATATTTTTGATTCCAATATGTTTTTATTCTAGTTTTATCTTAGTTTTATGTTAATTTTATTCTAGTTATATCTTAGTTTTATCTTAGATTGACATATTTCAAAGGTCAATTTGACCTTTTAAGAGTTTTATTTGTCTTATTTACAATTTAAATCTCCACAAAAAAGAAAGTACCATGATAAATACTCATATCTATTACAATACTTCCTTTTACTATCTAATTAAAACTAATATACAAAATAGCCACTAATCTTATACATATTAATTTAAACTAAATTAAATTCAATACACTTACATCATAAAGATATTATAACTATCTAAAAATACTATTCTATTTAAAAATACTATTCTGTCTAAAAGTTGTATGATAAATATAGCATATCAACACACTGTAATTCCCCTTCAAAAATTGGTTCTGGATAATTATCTACAAAAAAGTTTTTGATTTTATGTGAATAAACAAAACCAAATCTCTCATAAAATGGTATTCCACTTTCAGCTGTACCAACAATTATTGATGAATATTTTTTACTATACACATCTAAAATATGATTTATCATCTTTGAGGCATAACCCCTATTCTGAAAACACTCATATGTAGCAATATTTTTTAGCTCACATACTTCTTTAGAAACCTCATTTACAACCGCTATACAAGTAACCTCTTCATTATCATACAACGCATACATAGTACCTTTTTCAAGATATTTATCAATCATTTCCTCATATGGGTCAGCCAACAATAAAAGGTCAATTTGACTTTTTTTATTTGTTTCTATAGTTTTTATTTCTATCATAAGTTATTCACCCCATTTTATGTAGACTTTATTTTAATATGCTTCTATAATATCATATCCTAAACCCATCTTAGAAAAATTTTATTTGAGTATAGGATTCCGACTTCTTGTAGGCTTTTACAATATCTTTCATATCTGTCAAAATACCATAACGTCTACATTCTTCTTTGAATAACCTCTCACAATAATCTTTATTAGGAATACTACACAAATAGTTTAAACCATATATTTTTTGATACTTAAGTACTAATTCAGGAGATATATTTTTTAAATGTTTATAAAAAAACTCTCTCTGACCACTACGCATTGTCACTCCATACATACAATAAATAAATTTTGCATTAGCTTTATGTGCTTTTTCTACAATTGCTCGTATTTCATCTTTATTATCAGTCAAAAATGGTAACATGGGGGTCAATAATATCCCACAAAAAATTCCAGCATCATTAAGTTCTTTTACTGCCTCAAATCGTACAGAACTTGGATTTACATGGGGTTCTATTTTCTTTGATAACTCATCATTTGCAGTGGTTATAGTTAGCTTTACAATAACAGAATTATTTGTTTTGATTTTCTGTAAAATCGGTATGTCTCTAACTACCAAACTGCTTTTGGTATCAATAGACACTCCAAAGTGATTTTCTGCAATTAGATTCAATGCTTGTTTAGTAATACAAAGCTCCTTTTCAAAAGGATTATACGTATCAGACATGGCGCCAATACCTACTACCCCTTTTTTTCTTTTTGAACGTAATTCCTTACTTAAAATTTCTATCACATTTTCCTTATATCTAACTTGGTCAAAATTTTCTATGTTGTATATTGTGCTACGACTATCGCAGTATATACACCCATGAGGACAACCACGATAGAGATTCATATTATAATCAATTCCAAACCATCTTGTATTTTCAAATTTAACTTTCTGTAAAATTTGTTTTGCTGGTATACTCTCAATCATTCTCTTATACCTAATTCCTTTATATAATTTTTTAATATAAAAACCATAGTAGTTTTCAGATTCTCTTTTTACAAGTTATTAAACATATACTTGTAATTTCCTGCTTAGTTTCTGTAATGACCACTATATCTTACTCAAATAAAATTATACACCTAGCTCAAAATCCAGTTTACTTTGTTCTACACCATTAACAATAAGTGTAATCGAATGTATACCTGGGTAATGTTTTCTTACACTTACATCTGCAAATGAATGCTTTTTCTTGTACAACTTCTTCTCATTTTCTTTTAATGAAACCTCTGATATTTTAAATATCTTCCTATTCCTTTTTCCATTGGATTTCACATAATCAATTCCATATTCAAGTCTTGTTTTTGTAGCTTTCTTTGCTAAAACAGTAAATGAAAAAAATAAATTTTCTCCAATAGAAATAGATGTTGATTCTAATGCAAAATCCTGAACATCTATTGAAGTAGTATCATCATATCCAAAAAGAGCTAATACATCACGGTTACCTTTTTTTAGTAGGGTTCTGCAACCATGTTTTAAAATCCAGTTAGTGTATTCATTTTTTCCATACCAATCCTGTGCAAGATTGATAACTAAATCTGGATGTGTTTTGGATATATCATTTAGATTATTAGCAACACTCTTTCGTACATATAGCGATGTATCAGTCTTGAGTTGTTCCAATATAGGCAGAATAGGAGTAGGGTCTTTTTTAAAGCTAGTTATTGTTTGTGCCCAAGGCAATTGGGGACGACAACCTTCGCTTGAGAGTCTTCGAATATGTTCATTTTCATCCTTAGACCATTTATACATCTGTTCCATCATACGTTTTTCATCCTTGAGGATAAATACTCTTACAGCAAATTCCGAAGACCAGTATTCAGTATTTCTTTCTAACACATTTATAGATAAATCCCAATCTGCATCGTCCTGTCCATAAACCTCAACAAAGTCTGGAAGGAAAAATGCAAAAGAAAATCTTCTGACGGATTTTTCAAGAATGGAAATAGCATCCTTGTAGTTTGATGGTAGATACTTCCCCAAATTCATACTTATTTTTCTACATCTAGATTTTAACTCTAAATTATCCCATGTTTCATCTATTGTCGATTTTATAAACTCATCCACTTGAAATGAGTTATAAACCGATTGGATAGCCAATGCAACCTCATGAAGTGACTCGTGATTAAACTTATTTTTTAGTAAATCTGGCATGTAGCTATTCCTCCTTCTATGTTTGATTTATTAATCATATACTACAAAACAAGACATCAGTATGTCATATTACTAAATCTTAATCATAAAATATAAATAATCCTGCTCTATTTTTATACAAATGGTATCTCATTATCTTCTATATTAGCTTTTATTCAATAAATTAAGTCTATTTCTCTAATTGTTTTCCATATTTTCTTTGGAAATGAATTTTGTCCAATAATTAAATCTGCTTCTCTAATTATCTGCCATATTCTCTTTTAGAGAATTTATCCACGTTTCTAGTGACTGAGCTAGTACTAACTGTTGGTCCAACACTGCTTTTGCTATATCTGGTACATGTGTCTTTATACTTATATTTTCCTCAATAGTTTTCTTTAGCTCTTGTATATTTTCCTCAATGTTTTTAAGACATAATCTCTGTTTTTCTGGTGTAAGGCTATTTAAATTTACTATGACAGCATTAAAATCTAAAAAAATGTTTATTGGCTTAGAAGCTGTATCAAACATTAAATCTAAAAAATGTTCTTCTCCCAATTCAGTTAATGAATAAACTGCTTTCTCTGGCATTTTCCCCTTCTTTACAGATGTACTTTCAATATATCCCTTTTCTTCTAATTGAATTACTTTTTTATAAATTGATGGGGTACTTATTTTAACCCAACGTGATATTTTTCTATATTCTACTGCTTTTTGAATATCATAAGCACTCTGAGGCTCTTGCTTTACTATACCTAATACAATTAAATCTATTGTAGCCATAAAAATTCTCCTCTCATTTTCTTTCTATTGACAAACACTATAATTTATAGTACTATTTTTCATACTTGCTATAAATTATAGTATTATATTTTATAGTTGATGTCAATAGAAAAGGGGTGTTTAACATGAAAGAAAGTAACAAAAAAATTGAATTATTGGGGTCTGCTCCAATACCAAAGGCATTATTAGCTATGGGATTGCCTACTATGATAGGGATGATGATAACTGCATTGTACAATTTAGTAGATGGATACTTTGTAGGTGGACTTGGAACCAGTCAAATGGGTGCTATATCTGTTGCATTTCCATTAGGTCAGCTTGTCGTGGGATTAGGGTTATTATTTGGTAATGGAGCTGCTTCATACATCGCAAGACTTTTAGGTCATGGTGATAATGAAAAGGCAAGTAAAGTAGCTAGTACATCTATTTACAGTAGTATTCTAGTAGGTGCATTAGTCATTATTGTTATTATGATTTTTCTAAATCCTGTTTTAAAATTATTAGGAGCTACAAAAAGTATCATGCCTTATGCAGTGTCTTATGCAAGTATTTATGTAGTATCCTCTATTTTTAATATATTCAACGTCACTATGACTAATATTGTCACAAGTGAAGGCGCTGCTAAGACAAGTATGTGTGCAATGTTATCAGGTGCATTGCTTAATATGATTTTAGACCCAATATTTATTTATACTTTTGGTATGGGTGTAAAAGGTGCTGCTATTGCAACAGCTATCTCACAGATGATTTCAACACTTGTTTACATACGATATATTTTAAGCAAGAAAAGTATGTTTAATTTTAGAATTAATGAATGTTGTTTTTCAAAAGATGTCATGTCAGAAATCTTAAAGATTGGTGTGCCTACCTTGATATTTCAATTATTAACTAGTCTTGCTATCACATTGACTAATATGGAGGCTGCGAAATATGGTGATTTTGCTATAGCTGGTATGGGTGCAGTGACACGAATAATGTCTTTAGGTAGTCTTATAGTATTTGGCTTTATAAAAGGCTTCCAACCAATTGCTGGATATAATTTTGGTTCAAAAAACTATGATAGATTACATAGTGCAATAAAAACATCTATACTATGGACTACAATATTCTGTGTATTACTCGGTCTTGTAATGGTAGCCTTCCCAAAAGCTATAATCTCACAGTTTACAAGTGGTGATATGCTATTGATTGAATGTGGAAGTAAGTCACTTAGGGCAAATGGACTTTCATTTATGTTATTTGGTTTTTATACAGTATATTCTACATTATTCCTTGCACTAGGAAAAGCAAAAGAAGGTGGATTTTTAGGTATGTGTAGACAAGGTGTATGTTTTATTCCTATAATTTTGATTCTTCCTGTATTTTATGGATTAAATGGTATTTTATATGCACAACCAATAGCTGATTTGGTGGCTGCAATAATTGCAGGTTTTATGGCAATAAAGCTACATAAAGAGCTTAAATTTTTAAAAACAAACTCTATCTTTTAAACTATAAATAAATTTTAAAGTATATATTAGCTATTAAATCTACTTTTAATATCTATTGTATAGATTCTTCATATATACACTTCCATTCAATATCTATTGTGTAGATTCTTCATATATACTTTTATTTAACATCTATTTTTTAGTTTTATTCATATATATACTTTTATTCAACATCTATTTTACAGTTTTCTTTATGTATACTTTTATCAAATATCTATTTTTTAGTTTTATTCATATATACTTTTATTCAATAAGTAAAACTGTTGTATATCTTTCGTAAGCTCAAAGAATTATATGGTAAATACACTATCAAATAATTCTTTCTGCTTACTAGATATACCTAAATTAATATATTTCTTCTTCATATAATAACTGTAGCCTATAATTACATTATTATATAAGCCACTAACCTATTTATATAATTTACTCATTAATAGGCAAGAATATAGATATTATCATATTTTTTCTACACAAAGCATACTATTAATATCCACTTAAATAACTCTACTAATAAACTACTTGTTATTTTATTAATTCACTTGTATCATGGGATTATAAGATTTTAAGAAAGGAGTCCTTACATGATTTCACAAAATGATATTGATATACTTACACACAGTTTGCCTTTTTGGGATAAACTCACTGACTCACAAAAAGAGTTACTAATTACCTCAGCAGACATCTCCCATTATAAAAAAGGAAATCCCATACATTGTGGTAATAGTGACTGCATTGGTGTTTTAATCATAAAATCTGGAACAATACGTACTTACATACTTTCAGATGAGGGTCGTGAGGTTACACTCTTCCGTCTTGATAATGGTGATGTATGTATATTGTCAGCTTCATGTATTCTGAAAACAATAACTTTTGATGTATATGTAAATGCTGAAACAGATTGTGATATTATACAGATTAGTTCTTCTGTTTTTTCAAAATTATCTAATGAAAATATCTATGCAGAATTATTTTCATATAAATTAGCTACTGAACGTTTTTCTGATGTTATGTGGGCAATGCAACAAATTCTCTTTATGAGTTTTGATAAACGTTTGGCATCTTTTTTAATTGATGAAATAGCTAAGGATAACAACACTACTATAAATATGACTCATGAGCAAATTGCTAGGTATATGGGTAGTGCTAGAGAAGTTGTATCTAGAATGTTAAAATACTTTGCCAGGGAAGGTATTGTATCTTTATCTCGTGGTGGGATAAAAGTATTGGATAAAGATAAGCTTCGTTCTTTGACACTATAAGCACAAGAAATTCTATTTTAGAATAGCTTGTGCTTATTTACTATTCATATTTAACTTTATATTATACCTATTTTATATTTACACTTAGCTTTATTATGTACCTTCTTGATATTTATATTTAACTTCATACTATATTTTATTGATATTTACACTTACTTCATTCTTAAAATATATCTCTATATCAATAATACTAATATAGGTCACTTATCCCAATAGTATTGAAAATCTTATCAGATTTACACAATTATATATACATATTATACACCTCAAAAAATTCTTCAGATGTAGTCGTGTCTAGCCATTCTTTAGAAGGATATATAAACTTATATTTATTATTTTTAACAAGACTATCATCCGCAGTATCATAAATACAAGATAGCAATGATGCAGACTTTACAAAAGAATCACAGAACTCTTTAGATACAAGTGCCTCCAATACCTCTAGCATTGTTTTTTCATCTAAAGACTTATTTGCAGCAATGTAAGATGGTAACGCTACTGCTCCGTCATCAGGATATGCCATAAATAAATCCCTATCATTAGCACGCTTTGCATAGATACTAGGAGTTATAGCTAGTTTTTCAGAACCATTTTTTACATCATTAAATGACTGTATTGGCATATCTAATATAGTTGAATTAGATAAAAACCTTTCAACCGACTCTTTTCCATACTTACTCCATATGGCTTTAACAATAGACTTTGCACCAGAGTTGTTTATTCCACCGATGACAGTTTTGGTATTAGTATCAATTACATTTTTTATAGAATCTGTTAGACCTTTATAATTCTTGTTATAAGAGAATACTAATGGTATAACTAAAAATGGAAGCAATTTTTCATCAAAATATATAGGTGACGATTTAATCTCATTCTTAATATTAAAATAATCTGATAATGGATATAATTTACTTGAGAATTTTGAATATATATTGTTATCCTCATATACTTCCAAATCAGTAGAAACTATAATATCCGGGATTATAGCGTCTTTCTTTTTTAGATACTCATTTAATTTATAAGGATACCCTATACCAAAATACGTTACTTCTAAATTAATATCTTTTTCTTTTAAAGATATTATTAAATTATCTAAGTAATTTTTCTCATATTTATGAAGTATACAAATATTACTCCAATACAGTTTTACATTTTTCATAAAGAGTCTCTCCTTTTCTTAATTTATGCTGACATTCTAACTGAAATTCATATATACTTTTAAGCATACTTAAGACTTCTCTTTCTTCTCTAGTTTTATTGATTACCTTGAAAATTGAGCCATTTTTCATTATTATTCGTTTTTCTGCCATAAGTGCTGTATGAGGGTCATGTGTAACTATAAAAATCAACTTATCATTTTTCAATAAAATATCTAAAGCAATATTTTTATTTATTCCAGCATTTTCTATCTCATCTATTAAGATAATCGGATTATTTGAAATAAGAGCAATATCTGCAATCATTAAGGCACGAGTCTGCCCACCACTCAATGATGTAAGTTCCTGAGATAAGGAAATAGGTTCTGCTGTTATCGAATTTGCTACATCTAATACTTCTTTTATTGATACAGAAGCATTATTTTTACATTCTTTATGAATAGCTAAAAACTCCTCAACTGTGGAATCAAGAACAAATCTCATATTTTGGCTAAGATGAGAGATGAGTTTTGTAGAAAATTGATTGCGTTTTTCAATAGGAACTTCCATATTATCAATAACTACTTTTCGATTGGTTAAAGAATCCTTATTTACAAATTGCTCTATATCTTTAATTAACCTACTCTTACCAGAGCCTGTATTCCCCACAATAGAATAAATATGACCTCTATAAAAAGTTAGAGATTCGAATTCCTCTGTGCTTCCACTCTTATTCTTTCCAGGATATATGGTTATGCTTTTCATTAAAATTCACCCCTAAAATTCATTTTAGAAACCACCCCTTGTTGAAATTCATCACCAATCCTACACTCCCCAATGCAATAAGAGCATACCCCACTTGGCATTGTGTGTCTTAATAAATGTTCATCATCGTTTGTAAGATTAGTATTTTTTATATAGTTTGAAATCAATTCTACTCCGAAACCAACTAATCCATCAATAAAAAATATATTAGAGTTAGGATTTATTTTTTTTATATTAAATGATATTATCTCTCTTTCTGCTTGTGATACCATATCTATTTTGCTTAAAACTATAGCATCACTTTCACTTAACATAGGTCCTAGTTTTTGAGGAGTACTAAAACTAGATGTACAATCACAGACACATATATGTAGTGTTTTGTTGGTTGCTGGTGAACATCTATTACAAAGCCCAGCAGTTTCTATTAGTAAAATATCACTATTCTTATTTTTTGCCCAAAGCATAAGTTCATTTATGTTTGAAATAAGAAAATGGTCTGGACATATATCTTTACTAAGTCCAACAATATAAGGTATATTCAATTTTTTATATATCAAATCATCATCAGTGGCTAAACAATCAATCTTACATATTGAAGGTTTAAGTCCAGTAGCTTTTAAATAAGGAATTAAGTGCTTTATTAAAGCAGTCTTTCCCACAGAAGATGAACCAGAAATTAATACGGTTTTCATGGTTTATATAAAATCTCCTTTCATATTTTGTTAAGAGATATAATAACACTAGAGATATATAAAAACTGTATCAAATGAGACAATTAATAAATAAACTCTATTGAAAATAATTATCAATACTGTTGAAATTTGGTAAATACTATGATATTATTTCAATCAAAGTGAATATTTATCAGAAAAGGTGATGACTTTGAATGAAAAAGAAGTGCTAGCAAATAGTAAATTATTTTCTGAAAGATACATTATAGAAGATAAGATAAAAACAAAAACTTATAAGAAAGGTCAATTTATAAGCGATTTTTTTGATAAAGAATATTATGTAGGTGTAGTTAAGACAGGGCAAGTATCTATATATTGTATATCAAGTGATGGAAGTGAAGTTAACATGTCTATTCTAAAGGAAGGAGATGTTTTTGGAATTTCCAATATATTTGATGAAGAATCTTTAGATACTGTACTAAAATGCAAAAGTAATGTTTCTGTGGTTTTTTATCCAAAAAAATACTTTATAGAAATGATGAAGTTGGATACTACTGTTGCTTTAGAATATTCAAGATACTGCAATAGAAAGATACAGTTTTTACTGAGAAAGATAGAATTTTTAAATATACAATCTAGTAAAAAGAAAATTATTGAATATTTACTAGAGAAAAGTGGTAAAAATGGTATTATTTTATTAGAATGCTCTAAAGAAGAATTAAGCAAAAAACTTCATGTAAGTCGAGCATCTTTATATAGGGAGTTGCAATCATTGCAAATTGAAAACTGTTTAGAATTTAATAAAAGGAGTATAAAAATATTAAATAAAGAAAAATTAACACAGATTCTATATGAAATATAATATTAAACAATAAGGAGGAAAGTTTTATGAAAAAGAAATTATCAATATTATTACTAGTATCATTAATAACTGTTTCGTTGGTAGGATGTGCGTCAAAGCCACAAGAGACACAGACCAAAAAAGAAACTGAAGTAGTTGCTAAAGTAACAGCACTAAAGGGACCTACAGGAATGGGGATGGTTAAAATGATTAGTGATGAAAGTGATAAAAAAGAAAAGGATTATGAATTTAAAATAGCAAATTCTGTTGATGAAATTACACCTAAACTCATTAACAATGAGATAGACATTGCTGCTATTCCAGCAAATCTATCATCTGTTTTGTATAATAATAGTAAAGGTAAAGTAGAAACACTAGCAATTAATACATTAGGAGTCTTATACATAATTGAGAATGGCAACTCTATAAACAGTGTAAATGATTTAAAAGGAAAAACGATTTACGCTAGTGGTAAGGGGTCCACTCCTGAGTACGCTTTGAATTACATATTGAAAGAAAATGGTATTAATCCATCTGAAGATGTCAACATAGAGTATAAATCAGAACATACTGAGTGTCTAGCAGCATTATTAAATGATAAAAATGGAATAGCATTACTCCCAGAACCATTTGTAACAACTGCATTGACTAAGAGTGATAATCTAAGAGTAGCTTTAGATTTGACAAAAGAATGGGATAACTTAAATAAAGATAAAAATATTGAGAGTGCTTTAACAACAGGAGTTGTTGTTGCAAGAAAAGAATTTGTTGAAAAATATCCAGAAAAGGTTAAAAGCTTCTTAGAAGAATATAAAAAATCTGTTGATTTTACAAATAACAATATAGATGAAGCTTCAAAACTTATTGAGAAAAATGAAATAGTACCAGCAGAAGTAGCAAAAAAAGCAATCCCAAAATGCAATATAACATTTATAGAAGGTACTACAATGAAAACTACACTACACAACTACTTAAAAGTACTTTATGAAGCCAATCCAGAGTCAATAGGAGGAAAGATGCCAGGTGAAGATTTCTACTACATCCAAGAAAATTAGTAAAGCTCATATACTAGCAATAATCTTTTGGCTTACAATTTGGCAAATAGGTAGTATGATAATTGGTCAGGAGATACTTTTAGTATCTCCTTTTTCAGCTTTAAAAAGATTATTAGAATTGTCTACAAGGTTTGAGTTTTGGGAATCCATACTCTTTTCTTTTATGAAAATAACAACAGGATTTATACTAGCTTTTATTATAGGGATAATAGTTGCTATAGTAGCATCGAGTAAAAAAAACTTTAGGATACTTGTGGAACCATTGATACTGACAATACAATCTATACCTGTAGCTTCATTTATAATACTCTCTTTAATATGGATATCTTCAAATAACTTGTCTATTTTTATATCTTTCTTGATGGTGTTACCAGTGGTATATAGGAATATTCTAAACGGTATAAATAGCATATCCAGAGAGCTAAATGATATGGCAAAAGTGTTTAAGGTTAGCAAAATAAAAAAAATAAGGTACATATATTTATCTGAGATAGCACCCTATATAAGAGCGGCATGTAGTGTTTCTTTAGGTCTATGTTGGAAATCTGGGATAGCAGCAGAGATAATAGGTATGCCAGCTAATTCTATAGGTGAAAAACTATATAAGGCTAAAGTATATTTGAATACTCCAGATTTATTTGCATGGACTATAGTTATAATTATAATAAGTATTTGCTTTCAAAAGGGATTTTTGTCATTGATAGACTATTTATTAAAAAGATTGGAGATAAACTAGATGGATATAGTAATTGAGAATCTAAGCAAAAAATATAATGATAAAGTTGTTCTAAATAATTTTAGTAATACTTTTAAAGATAATTCTATAACTTTTATAACTGGAACATCTGGGATTGGTAAGACAACATTAATAAGAATATTGATGGGGCTAGAGAAAGCAGATAGTGGAAAGATTACAGGGATTAGTCATAAAAGGATTAGTGCAGTGTTTCAAGATGATAGTTTATGTGAAAATCTAAGTGTGTTGTTGAATATAAAGCTAGTCTGTGAGAATTTAAGTGATTTAGAAATTGAAAATGCTTTAGAAGTATTGGATTTAAAGGATTGTATCAATAAAAGGGTCAGAGAGTTAAGTGGAGGTATGAAAAGAAGGATAGCAATATTAAGAGCTTTGTTATATGATTTTGATTTGCTTATAATGGATGAGCCATTTAAAGGATTGGATATGGAAACTAAGTATAGAGTTATGGATTTTGTTATAGGTAGGATGGAAAATAAGGGTGCTATAATAATTACTCATGATATGGATGATATAAGGTATTTTAGAAGTCATAAGGAATCGATAATTGATTTTAAGATGCCTTCGATATAAATACTTTTTTCATTTCAAAACCATTAAACATCTTATATAAACATTATTTCAAACCTACTAATTTCATATACTAAAAAGGCTGTAAGTAAATTTATTTTTACACAAATCTACTTACAGCTCTTCTACATAATAATTATGATATTGTATAGTATAATTCTCTAAAATATGAGTTATCATCTAATAGTTCTTTAAAACTTCCACTTCCTATTATACTACCCTCTTTAAGAACAATTATATTTTCAAAACTCTTAATTGAATTCAATCTATGAGCAACCATAATAGTTGTTTTATCTTTTAAAAACTCCATAACATTTAACATAACCTTTTCTTCTGTAATATTATCTAAAGCAGATGTAGCTTCATCTAATATAATTATCTTAGCATCTGAAAACCAAATTCTTGCTAATGCTAGTCTCTGTCTTTCTCCACCTGATAATGTAGTTCCCTTTTCTCCCAATTTAGTATCCAAACCATATTCTAATTTTAAATATAATTTTTTTAAACCTACTTTTTCTAATATGTCAACAATATCATCACTTTTTGCGGATTTTCCAAATACAATATTCTCACGTAAGGTTCCATCAAATATAGGTGAATCTTGTGAAATATATGTAATATACTTATAGTAGTTGTTTAGATTCATCTCAAGTAAATTGTAATCATCGATAAATATAGTTCCTTCACTTGGTTTTAATAACCCAATTAATAGTTTAATTAAGGTTGATTTACCAGAACCACTTTCTCCTACAATTGCTACTTTCTCTCCACTTTTAATACTTAAACTAAGTCCATTGAATATTTTTCTTTTATTATCATACAAAAATCCAATACTATTAAAGTCAATATTCCCATGTATTAAATCAACTTTCTTACCATCTAGCAATTGACTATCATTATTAAGTTCTAAAATATCTGTATAACGTTTATATGCTGCTTTATCTAGTTTAAATTGAATATACAATACATTAAAAATAGCTATAGGAGTATATGCGTTATCTAGCAATGTTATCAAGGCAATTATAGAGCCTATACTTATTGTTTTAGTTTTCCAGCCATAAATTATTATTAATATTTTTATAAAAGTCACTATTAATGAGAAAATCGTGAAGAAAGCTTCATGAATTAGTGTCATTTTAACCTTAGAATCAATAATTTCCTTTTTCGCAGATTTTGATTTACAAATTTCATGCTTAAATCTTTTGTTTACTCGAAATACAATCATTTCCACAAATCCACGGACTAAAAAATGATTCATCTTCTCTTCATTAATTAATATATGTTCTTTAATTTGATATAGAGCTTTGATTAATAAATTTGTAATAATAAAAACTATAAAATATCCAATTAATATAACAATCATAACCTTTTTATCAATCCTATAAATAAAAATTAAACTGAATAAAATTGATGGAATTATTTTTCTAACAACATCTAATAAAAAATTAAAAAGTATATTTCTACCAGCATTAGCTCCATTTTCAACTTTTTGAATCAATTTACCTGTACCAAGCTTTTGATATTCTAAGTAATCTATTTTACTCATTTTTTCTAAAGCTTTTAATTTTAAATCTAAAAAAAAGCTATGTTCTAATTTTCTACTTGGATATTCATCAATATACCTTAAAAAACATAATGTAATTAATACTATTCCATAAATAAAAATTATGTAAAAATTTATAGTTCCACTATTAAATCTATCTATTAAATTCTGATAATAATTGGCACTAAAACTATTTAAAAGTTCTATCCCTATACCTAGTGTTAAATATATAATAACTAATAACTTCTCTTTTTTTGCTATCTCTAATAAATATTTCATAACTGTACACCTATCCTTATTTATTTTACTTGTTAACTTAGAATAAATTTTATGTATAAAATATTTCTTTATTTTTAAAATTTAGTGTGATTATTAATCACTTTAAGTTAACGAAATCTAAAATTTTAGCAGTACAGTTCTATTTGTTAGCAGATTAATATTTTACTCAGTACATTATGCTAACATATAATCTAACTGTACTGAGTAAATATCTCGTTTTATCATATAAATCCCCTTTTTATAGTCTAATATTTATAGTTAAACTTTAAAGCATACTATATAAAATGATTATACTATATTTAAATAGATATATTAAGATATAGTGCCTTGTTAAATCAAAAAGAAGCATAAACAAGTTTATTTTATACAAACTCTATCCATGCTCCCTACGCTTATCTCATCTATTCAAAACTATCACTCATCTTACACCTATTAAACATTAAATCCCTTAATCTTCACAAAACCTCTTTCTATACAGACTTACTCTTTGCCTTACATATCATCTGAGTCATAGTACCCATAGGACAATAAACACACCATGAACGAGGCTTAAATAATACCATCGTAATCAATCCAAGTACAGTCGATGTAAGCATAACACTGTAAAAACCAAAAGCAAACTGTACTACCCAAGGCGAAACTAAAGTCCCATGATATGCCCATTGCCAAGGCATTTTTATAGTCCACAGTAAAGTAACTACCTCTCTAAGGTTTCTACTCCCTTCAAACACTAAATAAGTTGAGAAAAGCATATTAACAAACATCACCATAAAAAACGTCAAAAAACCATATCTAAACCACTTACTTCTAATAAATTTAGGAATATCTTTATTTCTTGACAGATTTAATTTATTTCCGAGCAAATTAAACAGTTGCCCTCTTCCGCAATACTTATTACAATAAGCTTTATTTCCCTTGATAATAGAAATAATTAGTGGCACAAAGAAACAAATTAATCCAATCCAAGCGAAAATAATATTTACAAATCCCAATATCAAATATATTGAAGAAAAAATCCATAAATAGTCATACCAATGTTTTTTATTATTCATGACACTTACCTTCTTCCTCTTTTAATATTGTTATAATCTCAATCACAGATGCTGGACATGTCTTTTCACAAATACCACATCCAATACATAAATCTCTATCAATTTTTGCACTTATGCCATGTGGAACTGAGATAGCCCCTCTTGGACATACTTTTATACAACTTCCACAAGCCACACACTCATTTTCTAAAATATTTGCATACTTCTTTTTTTTGTTAGACATAATAACCTCCCTATATTATTAATCTATAAGAATTATATCAGTATATTTGTTTTTTATCTGTGACTTAATCACATAAAATATCAATATTAAAAATGGTACTCTAACTATAGAAGAACTTTAAATGAAAAAACGATATAAAGTTATCTTATTCAACTTCATATCGCCTCTTCTCTTGTATGTTTACATAAATATTTATTATACAATCTTTAGTATAGTTATAATATTCTCTTATATCACTCTATACTTTTATACACAGTCTTATCCTATTAATCACAAATCTATCTATCAGTTCCTAGTTTTATACACAAGTCTACTCCATTATTCACAATATATCTATTAGTTACTAACCTTACACACATTTTTACTCTATTACTCACAATCTCACCTATCTGTTACTTCTAACTTTATGCACAATCCTACTCTATTATTCACAATTTAGACCTATATACTCGTAACTTTATGCACATATTTCTTCATTAATCACACATCATACTCTTATACAAACTTTAACTAAACACACATATTTACCTTATTAGTATCGTTTAATATCTTAAAATCTTGCATATTCTTAACTATCCATCCCATTTTACCTTACTAATTATAATCCATTCCTTTACATACTCATAATCTTATACACAGTTTTACCTTGTTAGCCACACATTTAACCCAAATATAACTCCAACTTTATTCACAAAATCATGTTATTAATCACACTTAGATTCCTCTATATACTTAAACTTATACACATTCTTAATCTATTAATCACAATTTACCCCCAACTATATTAACCTATATTTTATGAATACATCAACCTCTCATGACTAAAGTCGCCGGGTTCCTGCTTCATAGAATTTTACAGAAACAAAATTGCCTTCTTCAAATCAATTCTGTTTTTTTCTTACAATATACCTGACATTAATAACACTCATATTGAACATTCTTGCTAATTCCATATAGTTTTTCCCATTAAACAATTTAATCATAAGCTCATTTCTAGCATCTTTTAAAGCACCTTCTAGCGTCTTAATATAAAAATAGGTTCCCCCGCTTTGTTTACACAACTTAAGATATTCCAACAAACTATACTTATTTAACTCCTTTGGAATACTCACTTCTATCTTGTGTTCTTCAAGTAATTCTATAATTTTCTCTAATTCTAGCATATTTTCACCTCATATTTTATATTATATTCCCTGTTTCTTACTTTTCAATAAGCTTATTATAGCTATCTTTTTGACCTAATACTTTAGCTCCTGAAAATGTAACTTATCCCCAAAATAGCAAAAATGCTTATGCTTGGTCTGTCCATCTCTACACTTTGCAACGATTAAATCCACCATCTTAATACCCCTGTACTCTGATTCCCTAACTGCTTCCTCACTTTCTCCTATATCCTTAACTGCTTCTTCATAATCACTCCCTTTTAATTGATGTATATAAACCACATTGTTACTATCGTGGTAAATAGCCTTACTATCCCTCATGGGTCTATCTCCATAAGGTCTTGAATCCTTCATCTCATCATTTAACTGGCTTAATTGAATTATTGGTATATCAAAATCCAAAGTCATATTTTTAAGCTCCCTAGAAAATGTAGCTACTTCTCTTTCCCTTTTATCCATACTTTTCTGAGATGTAAGCAGTTGCACATAATCCACTATTAATAAATCTGGCTTTACCTGCCTTATCCTCTTTCTAATCGAACTAATTGTATCTATCTTATCATTTATGTAAATTAAGTTATTCTCACTCAAATCCCCTATTGCACTTACAATAAGTTTCCAATCATTTTCACTTATCTCTTTAGATTTCATATTTCTTGTACTTACGCCTGTCATTCTACATATATTTCTCATAAACACTTGCTCACTAGTCATCTCTCTACTTATAAATAAAGTCTTTTTTCCTTGCTTAACTGAATTTAACATTATTTGAAGTGCCAAAGCAGTCTTTCCAACCCCAGACTTAGCTGCTATTGTAGTTAGTTCCCCTTTAAAAAGACCACCTATAGTTGCATCAAGTAATTTTATACCAAATTTAAAACCGATTTCTTTATCATTTTCCAAGAAATCGAGTACCTTTCCTGCAATACTATTTACATCATCATTTTCATAGGTATCTTTATCTAAAATTTCTTTTATATTATTTTCAAACTTGTATATACAGGTATCAATATTTTCTCCAAGATTTAGACTATGTAAAAGACTTTGACAGTTTTGATTTATACTTCTTCTAGCCAGGTTTTCTTTTAAAATCTTAATATAGCTATCAATCCCAAAGCTCTTCCCCCAAGTGATTAGATTAGTTAAGTCACTCGTTTTTATTGCTAGAGATTTTTTATCTATCTTAGACTTTACAGTAGCCACATCAATCACTATGTTTTCTTTTTTAAGCTCCTTCATAATTTTAAATATCTCAAGACATATATTTTCCATAAACATGTCCTCACTTAATTCATCTAACTTATAGTTTAATTTATTGTCTAAAAGAATTGTGCCTAAAATAGACTGTTCTATTTCAACATCTTTTGATTTGCCCATATAAATTAATCTCACTTTCTTCATAAGTTTTTATATTTTAATTTTTAAATACATTATTATACTAATTAAATCTCACATACAGGATTCCAGTATCTTACATTCTCATGTTTTTTCCCCTCACGAATACTATTATCATATGTTGTATAATTAAAATGTCCATAATTACAGTTGTCATGATTATTGCTCTCTTTACACTGATAAACATTGTTTTGACTTTTTATAGATATGTTTTCATTCACATAGGATTCAAATTTATAGCTAAATAAAGTTTCTGGTCTTATATACATTTCCATTATGGTATTCTTCCACTTAGCTACTTTTACTTCAATAACTTTGTAGAAATCTTCTAATACATAACCTTCCTTTAGCCTTTCATTGATAAGTTTTATGCTTGTTGGAGAATTGATTTTAAAATTCTTTCCTGATTTTTTGTTTAGCATATTTATAATGTTTTGCTGTATATTTTTTTTATTAAATTTATTTAAGGATTCTTTTTTATTTGTTACAGATTTGGATTCTTTTTGTATATCATGAATGTTATTAAAAGAATCATTTTTACTTGTCATTCCTATTTCACTGGATACTTTATTAATGCTGGATTTTATGACCTTTTTAACATGATTATTTTCCATACTATTATTATCATTTTTATATATGTCATTGTATGTATCATTAAGGGCTAGATTTATTGTTCTTGATAGTAGATTAGAATTTTTCTCTTTTGATTTTTTTATATTAAAAGATTCACTGATATAGTTTTTGATAGTGTTAATATTAGAAATGGATTTATTAATTATGGTATCTTTGTTGTGGAAATTGTCTCGACTACACTCTGCATCATTAGACAAATCCTTATTATTTTTAGACTCAAGCCCTATATTCAAATTGCCATTAAACGCATCACCTTTACCAACACAGTCAAATTCTATATCACTGTTACTATCAGCTAAATCTACATTAATATCATCCTCTATGTTAGTGTTTTCAGATAGATTTCCATTAATCTCTACACTGACATAGCTATATATCGAATGAGTTTTACCTTTTACACCTTTAGATACCAGCCTTATTATCCCTAAATCCAAAAACTCTCTTACAAGCCTACTTATGGTAGAAATAGAAAGATTTAAGTCTGTAGCAGTTCTTCTAACTGTCATATAAAATTGACCCATTGGTAAAGTATCTTGAAGCCTTTGTATATTTTCTTTTCTCATTATATAATGATTGAATCTTATTTTGTTAATATCATTCTTTATATCAAAACCCAATACTACTGAATTCAATTTGTAAAATCCATTACTCATCTCTATTTCCCCCATTTCTATTAATAAGTGCTTGTAACATGATAATTATTTTTATATAAACAACATAATAGTCTAAATATAAATATAAATATATATTTATTTTAATATTTTTTTAATTACACTACTTATTCCTTAAAATATCTATTTATATCCTTAAATATACAAATATATTATGTCATATTAATTTATATTTTTTTATTTATATAGCTTATTTATTGTTTTTTCCCCTTTGCACAAGCAATTGTATCATTTTATCTATTTTTTAGCCAACAAATATTTTCGACTATTTTCTTTATATTCTCAATATATCTCCAATATCTAACAAATTCTTTTATAAAATATACAATGTATTTAAATTAAAAAGCATTTAATTTAGTTAATTTGTCTAAAAAAACTTTGCAAAATGTCTTTTCTATCTTTTACTTTTAGACTTTATAAGACATTTTGTATTATATTTTATATTTCATTTTCATTTAATATTCGCTTAAGATTACTTACACACATATTATATTTAATAGCCAATTCGTTGTAATTTACTCCATTAAACTGTCTTACTATCTCTCTATCTCTTGCGTATCTAAAAAGCCCTTTATATGTCGGTATATAGGTATTTGCCCCTCCATACAACTTAGTAATCTCTATAAATTTATCAATCCCAACTATTTCTATCATCGCATGAAACTGAACTGGTATATCCTCCAATTTTACTTTCATAAGTTATACTCCCCCTTTAAAATATTTTTTGTAGCCATAACAAAGTTTTTATTTAGGACATTATTGATTCAGTTAACACTATTGATTTAATCAGCTTTATTCATTTAATAAGTTTTATTGATTCAATTAATACTATTGATTTTAATAAAATGCTTATTAATTTTACACTTTTATTAGCTCTAATATAAATGTTCTTAATCTAATAGCTTCATTAATCTGAATAAAAAATGTACTCCTATTAATAAAATTTTTCAGAACCTAATAACTTTGTTAGCTTTAATAAAGATTTTAATCGTTTAAAAGTAAAATGTTAAGATTGGACTTTTAACTTTTTTATTTACAGATTAAATTTAATAATTCTTTAAATAATCCATAGTCCTTATTATTCAACTTTAAACATATATAATTTCATACAATAATGGCTTAATCCCTAGAGAAATATACAAATATCATCTCAAAAATATTAAAAGCAAGTCTTCAAACATTACATATAAATTAAATAAATATGCCTACATCAAAAATTTACTAATAAAAATTTACACAAATAATCTTAAGAAATTACTGTTTAACTCCGATATTATCTTAGATGATAGTATTATAGTTACCAAAGAAAGTCGACAAATCTTTGAAATTAAATTTTTAGGAGGTAATTTTATGGCAGTTGTTTCAACAAAAAATCTATCTAGTATAAAATTAAAATTGGATGCTGGTTTTGATGATAAGGGTAAGGCAGTTATTAAAAGCAAGTCATTTGCAAATGTAAAGGCAGAAGCATTAGATGATGATGTTTATACTGTTGCAGAGGCAATAGCAGGTCTTCAAGAAAATCCTATTGTAGATATTTTAAAATTAGACAGTACATCACTATCTAAATAATCATTTTTAAATATAGCCTAATTTACAAATTAAAACATCAAAACTGTGTAAAATTTCAAATTATATTATGTACTCAATGTGCTATATATTTTGCAGGTTATATCTTTAATTTACTTTATACTTTAAATACTAATATGTTAAACGCATTTCAAATTGAATATGTTAGATATTTTAAATACCTTTCATGATTCAATTTAAGCCATATTAGAGCATGTTATATGCTAGCAACACTTAAAATAAACCACTAATAGTAACAAAATATAAATTATTATACGGAGGTAACTGTATGGAAATTAAGAAAAAATTAGTCATGAGTTTTAAAAATGTAAAGGATAAACAAGTTTCTTTTTCTATAGAAAATCCAAAAGATAACTTAACTGAACAAAATATAAAATCTGTTATGGATTTGATAATATCTAAAAATATTTTTTCAGTTGGAGGATTTGACCTTGGCTCTGTTGTTGAAGCTAAGATTATAGAAACAAATACCACTCCTTATGACTTAGTTATAGAATAGGAGGTTAATTTTATGGATGATAGTTTACAGATGTTAATAACCAATGTTGGTTTCCCTATAGCCCTATCCATGTATTTATTGGTTAGAATTGAGGGTAAATTGAACACTTTATCAAATAGCATTGATACACTATCCAAAAATATTTTGGTATTTAAGAAATAATTTTGACAATATATGAAATCATAAAATGGGTCTATTTGTACAATAATTAGATATATTCTATGAAAAATACTATGATATTTGGAAAATTAATCCAAATATCTATAGTATTTTTTTGAATTTTGCCACCTCAAATTTGAATTTCACTATTTTATATTTGAATTTCACTATACATAATTTGAAATTTAGAACGCATCTAGTTGGACTCAATAAAATATAATGCTATTCTAATGACAGTAATAAAATGAGGTGATAATTAATGAAAATACATGTCGAACAAGCTACTAATTGCAATGATATTGAAATAACTATAAAATGCTCTACTCTAGATAATAACATCGAAAAAATAATTTCATTATTAAGTACACCACTACTTGATATAAAAGGGAAAAAGTCGGGAGAAATTTACAAACTTAATGTCTGTGATATTTTGTATTTTGAGACAGTTGGGAATAAAACGTTTGCTTATTATGAAAATGATGTGTTTGAAATTGATTTAAAGATATATAAATTATCAAAGTTATTAGTTAATACATCCTTCTCACGAATATCTAAATCCATGATTTTAAATATGGACTACATAGAAAGCATAAAAATAATATCGCATAATCGCATGCAAGCAACTTTAACAAATAATGAAAAAGTTATTATCAATCGGCGTTATATAAAAAATATTAAAGAAAAACTAAATATTTAATAAATTCTAAAGTACTTTATTAATATCACTAATTGTATATTTATTTACCTATTTTATAATCGAAACAATACAATATATTTAATGTTAAATGATAACTAATTACATTTAGTGCAAAACAATTAGCCAAAACGTAAGAAATAATATATCATCATAACTGATAGTTACTGCTAAGTAACATCTTAGTGCAAAAAACAAATTAATTAATACAAGTTAAAACACTATTATAAAATGAAAGGATAGTGAAAAAATGCAAATATATAATACACCTTTTAATACAAATAAACACCTAACCTATTTTTTTACATTTACTTTATTATTAAATTGGATATTTAGTCTTACACCTGCATTACTTGGAATTACAGGCACCATACTTGGAGACATTATTTTTTATCTTGGATATACATCGCCATCTATTATTGGCCTATTTTTTATCTCTACAATATATCCAGATAATGCAAAAAAAGATTTTTCTTATAGATGTTTCAGTTTTAAAGAAATGGGCATAAAATGGCCATTATTTACAATATTATTCTTTGCATTAATCTTTATGCTTTCTTTAATAATAGGTAATCACTTTAATGTGAAAACTTTTAATATAAATTTGATACATATAACCATATATGAACCTTCTAAAATAGCATTTATGCTATTTTCAAGTTTTATATTAAGTATACTTAGCCAAGAAGCAGGATGGAGAGGATATTGTATTGACAAACTATTAGTCAGATTTGGATTTACATCTTCTTCAATTATCTTAGGGATTATTTGTGGAATTTGGTATTTAGGCTCTTATTTTACGCCTGGTCAAATGCCATATAATCTAGCACAATATTCTTTATTTAATGCAGTTTTATTTATACCAAACATTGTACTTTTAACCTTTATAATTAATTTTATATATATAAATACCAATAGAAGTATTTTATCAGCTGGATTTGCCCATATGATGTACAATTTCTTTAATATCCAATTATTATCTCAATACTCTATTAAATTATGTATAATATCTCAATATGTACAAATAGTATTTGGACTAATATTTGTCGTATACATAATCTCTTCTAATAAATTTAAGCAGAAAGTAGATTCTGAAATTGAACAGATAAAATCAAATGATTTTGAATTTGAGCTAGATTTGTAATTTTAACGTATTTTCCTAAACACTTGAAGTATATAAAAACAAAATATATACTGATTATAAGTGAAAAGGAGGTAGTATTTTCATGTTTAAAATTGGAGAAGTTTCAAAATTGACACAGATATCTATTCGTATGTTACGTTATTATGATGAACTTGGCATTCTAAAACCAGCAGAAATAGATAAATATACAGGTTATCGCTTATACTCAGTTGAACAGATTTCAACTTTACAAAAAATTGTCACATTAAGAGATTTAAAGTTTAGTGTTGCAGAAATATCAAATATAGTACATAACTGGGATGATAAATTTGTAGTTAAGGAATTAAATCGGAAAAAGAATGAGATACAAAAGGAAATACAACAAGAGGAACAGAGAATAAACAAAATTGATAAATTTATAGATGCTCTAAACTGTGATAAAGATAATATTCGTCACAATGTAGTCTTTAAGAAAATTCCAAGTTATAAAATCATATCACTTAGAGAAATAATCCCAGACTACTACTATGAAGGTATCCTTTGGAAAAAGTTATATGATTTTGTTAAGGAAGAACATATAGAAATATCACGTCAATCCAACAATAATATAGCGTTTTATCATGACGAGGAACTTACAGGTAATGGTGTAGATGTTGAGGTTGGAATGGTCGTAAATAAGTTTGGAAAGAATAAGTCTAAATTTACATATCGCGAGACGGAAGAAATTGATATAATGGCATGCACTATGGTGTATGGACCATATGAAAATATAGCTGGTGCATATGAATCCTTTTGTTATTGGTTAGATAAAAACAGTGATTATAAAATGTCAGGTATAAATAGACAAATTGGTCATAAAGGTGAGCATAATGAACCAAATCCTGAGAATTATCTTACAGAGGTTCAAATACCCCTTATAAAGGTCTAAGCACCCATTGACATCCCAAAATTTTCATGATAGTATCTAAACGTGTATTAAACACGTTTAATTTTTTTATAGAGAAATTTTTGAGGGGAAAATTATGAGAACAGATTCTACAAAGGAACAGCTAATTAATGCCACAGTCCAGTTATTATCTTCGCATGAAGATATTTCAAGCATTACAGCTAGAGAAATTGTAGCTAAAGCAAATGTCAATTTAGCTATGATTAACTATTGTTTTAAATCTAAAGAAGCATTAGTTAATACTGCTATTAAAAAATTTTTAAAGTGTCATATGGATGAGTATAAGACTACACATGATATTAAAGATTTAGCACCTAAAAAGCAATTAAGAGAAATAATAATTGCATTTTTTGAATTTATAGGTACGCATAGTCAATTTATAAATATTTCTGTACCCTACATATTGGTACAAGAAGAAATTATTTATCCATTTAAGATACTTCCTTTAGTTAAAGCTCATTATGAAAATCAGAACAATAAAAAAACTGAGGCTGAATACAGAACTATTGCTTATCAAATAACTTCATTTATTCAGTTGCTTTGTCTTCGTTCTGAGGCTTTTTTTAAGTATAGTGGTATTGATATTATGAATGTTGAACAAAGAAATGGTCTAATAGATTCTCAATTGGATTTATTTCTAGTAGATATTATAAAATAATATATTAACTTTTTTGTTGTATAGCTCTGGTAATGGTTGAAAATATTCTCATTGACTAAAAGATATTTACATTAAATAGGGAGGGAATTTTAATGTTTTTTACATTTCTAGGAGTAATATCAGCAATTTTATTATTGTGTACAATTATATGTGGTTTATGGATAAAACTTAATAACCGTAATAATGACTCAAATTCTCACTTTACTTTTTCGATACTTTCAATTGTTTTTTCGTTGTTGATTGTAGTATCTTTTTTGGTAAGAAATTAATGTCTTTATTAGATGGTACTTTTATTAGACAATATATATTTATTGAATAGTATGTTTACTAGATAGCATATTTATTATGATAATTGCTTTACTATAGTAAACCTTTATTATAATAATTTACTATAATATGGAGATTATTTGACTATCTTAAAAGCGTCTCTATCGCTTTTTAGGGTATTTTTAAATCTCTATTTATATTTTCTATTAGAAGTCTCTATTATTTTTATATTAGTAGTATTTTTTTACTTTTACTTTATATGTTTTTTCTTTAATCTAACTTCATTACCCTACAATCTGTTATTCTACATTATTTTTCTAAACACTTATTCACTACTCTATAGCTTTTTTTACTTATACTCTACATCACTTTTTCACACAATATAAATACCACATAACTTTCCACTTTTACTATACATGATTTTCCTAGACACTTATTCACTACTATATAACCCTCTTTTCTTAATATTCTATATTATCTTGCTCTACCATGATAATCGATACCCATAAACACACTTATAAAATTTTACCCTCTTACTACTCAATACAATCCATATCACTATACCAACTTCTCACACTCTCAATAATACATTTTCAAATATTACAAAAAAACTTCCAATTCTTACAATAGAGCTGGTATTTCTCTAACCCCTTCAAATGCTATCATTGACTTACAAGATAAATGAAAGAGAGGGTAATATATATGCTTAAAGTAAATCACTTATGTAAATCATACAAAACTGGTAATAAAACATATCCAGTATTAAAAAACATTTCTTTTGAAATCAATAAAGGAGAATTTGTAGCAATTATGGGTTCATCAGGAAGTGGAAAAACCACTCTCCTAAACTGTATTTCATGCTTTATCCCAATTGATGATGGTGAAATAACTCTTGGAAATAATAATATAAGAAATTTACAGGAAAAAGAACTTTCTGAAGTTAGAAACCAGCAATTAGGATTTGTATTCCAAGACTTCATGCTATTTGATGGGCTTAATGTTTTTGAAAATATATGTGTCCCACAAATTATCAAAGGTGGTCAAGTCTTACAAATGGAAAACCGTGCTATTAGTCTATGTGAACTGTTCGGTATTGAACATATTAGAAAAAAATATCCTGCTGAAATATCTGGCGGAGAAAAGCAACGTACAGCAGTTGCAAGAGCACTTATGAACAATCCAGATTTAATATTAGCAGATGAGCCAACTGGTAACCTTGATAGTAAGTCTTGTCGTACAGTTATTGATTCATTTCTAAAGGCAAAACAGGAGCTAGATGCTACTATACTTATGGTTACACATGATAGCTTTGCAGCAAGCTTCTGTGACCGAGTTATTGTACTTAAAGATGGAACAGTTTATAAGGAGGTTGTAAAATCAAATTCAAGACGTGAATTCCTAGATGAATTGCTAGAACTTTTAAAAGAAATGGGAGGCGCTCAAGATGACAATTAATAAGTTATATGGAAAACTTCGTACCTACAATTGGAAGAACTATACTACCTTATTCTTTTGTATAATACTTTCTGTAGTACTAGTAACTTCATATGCTCTAATTTATTTTAGTCCAACAGTACAAAACATTCTTCCAACTGGTGGAGATAGTAGAAAACAAGCTACAATGATATTCTCAGTTGCTATATTAGGATGTGCTGTCTTTACTACATATGCCTCTTCCCTATTTTTAAAATTTAAAAGTAAAGAAATTGGTATTTTCATGGCTCTAGGAGCAGATAAGAAAAAACTAAAAAAACTTCTATTTTCAGAAATACTGTTGATTTCTATAATATGTTGTCTTTTAGGTCTTTTATTAAGTGTACCTGTGTCTTTTGGAATCTGGAAGATATTCCAATTAGTGATTATCGACACTAGAGAAATGACATATCATTTTGGAACTCAAGGATTCATATATGGATTTATATTCTGTATATTTGTGACATTTTGTATATTTATGCTTTCATCAAAATTTATCAATCGTACAAATATAATTGATATACTAAATGACCAGAGAATATCTGAACCAGTACATGATGTAAAGGAATGGTATGGTATATTAGGTATGGTTTTTATTATACTAGGTATTATTTTAGGTTATATTGTACCTTCAATAGTTATAGATAAATTAAATTATGTATTACCATCTGTATGGAGCATTACCTATCTATTCTCTGTTGTTGGAATTTATATGATTATGACATATATAGTTGTACATGCAAAAAGAGGAAAGCATCCTGAGAAATACTACAAAAATATCATATCAACTAGTATGATGAGATTTATGGGAAGACAGACAGTAAAAAATATGTGTGTTATTTCATTTTTAATTGCAGGAGCACTATTTGCTATATTCTATGTGCCTAACATGGTTACAGGAATTTATGATAATCTTAAAAACAACCCTATAGATTACACTTTTACCTACAATCAAAGAGATAAACAGGTATCAAAAAAAGACATTGAACAATTAGCGGATAAACATAATATAGATATTCACAACTATATGGAAATTCCTTCTATTGAATTGATTGTTGATGGTATAGAATCAACACGTCATAAAAATGGAACTATTGACAATGTGTACCTAAAGAAAAGTTCATATGACATGTTCTTTAATTCCAAAGATTTTTCTAAATTAATTGGTAAGCCAATAAATATAAAAAATGGCGAATATCTAGCTGTTGTAAATAAAGAAAATGAAAATCAAGATTATGATTATACCAAATTTATATCAAGCCCAGTAACAGAAAAAGAAATGCCTTTTAAACATGCTGGAAATCTAACTTTTAATGGTTCTTTTTTTCAAAATAGAAGTATGAATGTCTATGTTCTTAATGAAAGTGATTATAAAGCATTTTCTAAAGATTTATCTATAAAAAATCACAATAATTCTGTACTATTTAATGTCGATAATTCTAAAGATACTTATGCTTTTGCTAGTGATTTAAAAGCAGAGATTATAAAAAGAACATCCAAAGAGATGGGAATGTTAACTGGTTATGATGAGTATGTAAAGAAACGTTATGAATCCGCTGGAGAAAAGTATTTTATGGATGAAAAATATACAAGTGGAGAAGGTCCTCTAAAACTAGAACCAGACAATAATCAACTGTACCTTAATTGGAAATACTATCCTAACTTTAAAATTTTACAAAGCCAAGATATGATAAAAAATATGGCAGTCTTCTTGATGTTATTCATATATGTGGCAATCATTTGTTTTGCAGCAGTTGGAATCATTGCATATACAAGAGGTGTCACTATAGCTATAAATCATAAGCAAGTTTTTATGGATTTAAGTCGATTAGGTGCCAATAACGACTATATAAAATTCTGCATTAGAAATCAATTAAAGAAAGTATTCTCATACCCTCTTATTGTAGGAAGTTTTGTAATCTATCTATTTAATTTTATGATTATGATTAACAATGATGGTAGAATTGTCAATAGCGAGGTCTATGCTCTTTTGATAAATTTAGGTCTTATAGGGCTTTGTGGTATCTATATGTACCTTATTTACCTATTAACCTATAAGAAATTCAAAGATATTATTGGGATTTCAAAATAATAAAAATCATTGGAATCTCAAAATAAGTTTAATAAAATAATCTTAAATCTACATCTATACTGATATAGAAAACTTTATCTTGCTACCTTGATATATTTGTTATCTCATTTTATATATCTAGGTAGCAAAATATATTATATACTTAATTATATAAATATAAAACTTGAAAGGAGATTAGACATTGATTTCGATTTGTATTTGTGATGATGAAAAACAACAGAGAAACATGTTAAATAAAATCATTACAAGAGAGATGGATTTATGGGGTTACCCATGCCAGATAAAAGAATATTCAAATGGTGAAAGCCTAATATACAACCTAGAACACGAAAGCTATTATATGGATATTATTTTTTTAGATATTGAGCTTGGAGAAAGTAATGGTGTTGATATAGCAAAGATTATACGAAAATACTCAGAAGATACTATAATCATCTTTGTAACAGGTTTTTCTGATTATGTGTTTCATGGATATGATGTGGGTGCTTTGAACTATATATTAAAACCTTATAAAAGTGAAAAAATATGTGAGATACTAAAAGAAGCACTAAAAAAACTAGAACAATGGAAAGAAAACTTTATTACAGTTCAAATTGGAACTAACCTTTGTAAAATCAATATGAAAGATATTATCTACTTTAAAAGTGAGCTAAGAAAATTAACTATAGTAACCCCTGATAGAACTTTAGAATATTATGGAAAGTTAAATGATATGGAAACTACTCTTCCATCTAACTTTGTACGAACACATCAAAGGTATATTGTTAATCTAAACCATGTAGATAGTATAAATCAAACTTATGCTAAAGTTCATAATGAAAAAATTCCTATAAGCCGTCAAAAATATCAGGAAGTTATAGGAAAATTTACAAGGTATATGTTGGAAACTTAATTTTAAGAAGGATATTAAAAATTTAAATTCAAGAATGAATTAGAATCTTTATTTTTAAAGATATATTAAAAATTTAAGCTCAAGAATGAATTATAATCTTTATTTTTAGAGATATATTAAAAATTTAAATTCAAGATAATATATTAAAATCCTAGTTTTAAAATACATATTAGAATACGATTTTTTAGAAAGGTATCTTAGATGAACATTTATTCTTTAATTAATAATGGCACAACTTTTATCATAGTCTTAATTAATATTTACATAGCCTTTTTTCTTTATAAATTGACTTCTTATTTTATAGACTTTAGAAATCATTGGATTTTTAAAGTCATATTGATTTTAGGCTACTCTATTATTAGTCAAATGATAATATGGGCTTCTGACCCTGTAAATATTCTATTTACATTACTTGGATATTTGCTAATGCTTATAATCTGTAGTAAAAGTAGATTGATTCCCATAGTATCAATTATCATGATACTCTACCCTATTATAGTTGGTATCAATTTTCTTTTTATAAACAATCCTCTATATAGGGAACTTATCTGTTCAAGTGAGTATCTTTTAATACTTTCAATTGTCAAGACAGTTTCTGCCCTGATTAAACTATTGTTTTGGTTTTTAATACATATGTTCTTAAAAAATAGATTGGTCAATATAAAACAGTACCTGTCAAATAAGATATGGATTTTTATCGACATGGTCTGTATAGCTTCATTTTTATCGATATTAATTGCTATCATTCTACCACCAACTAATTTAATTCCTATGGGTTATAAAAACAATATTGTCTTAGGTGATTCTTATGGTACTTATATAATTATTTTATCAGCAATTATAGCGAATATTGGCGTAATACTTCTTTTACAACCACTAATTGAAAACGTAAAGATGAAGATAGAAAATCAAGCAAATCACATAAAAGAAAAATACTACAACTTACTAGAAAATCAACAGATTCAAATACGTAAAATACGTCATGATATGAACAACCATTTTCAAATGATTGAATCATATTTAGAGGTCGAAGATATTGACGGAGCTAAAGAATACTTTAATCAGTTGAAAATAGGTCTTGGCACTCTTAATGGCAAGCAGTTTTGTAAAAATCAAGCTCTTAATTCAATTTTAAATCTTCGCTATGCAAGATTAGAAGAAAATGGAGTTGATGTCCATTTTAATATAGATATAGACAATCACTTGGGTATAGAGCCTATAGATTTATGTACTATTTTTTCAAATTCTTTGGATAATGCTATAGAAGCATCTTTGAAAATATCGGATTTGACAAATAGAAAAGTAGTGTTAAAAGCTCGTTGTGAAAAGGAGTATTTTAGCTATTTGTTGACCAATAACAAAGTAAATCCTATCAATAAAAAACATGAATTATTTGTTTCAGATAAAAAAGATATTACTTCTCATGGGTATGGGATTGAGAATATTAGAGGAATTGTCGATAAGTATAATGGCGAATTGAATATTTCTTATACAGATAATGAATTTTCTTTATTTCTTTATATTAGATTATTTTAGTTTGTTAGCAAAAAACTAATATACAAATCACATAAAAAACTGACACATATATAGAATCAATAGCAATATTTATTAGTTATTGGTTCTATATTTTTATAATTACACCTTCCAAGTTAAATAAGTTTATTGACAAATGTATGACATCGCCTTATACTAAAATAAAATGACATAATGTCATACAAAAGGAGGTAGATTTAGGTGATTCAACAATTATCAGATGCTGAGCTTGAAATTATGAAAATTATTTGGTCACATGATGAACCAGTACTTTTTGCATTTCTTTTAGATGAGTTAACATCAATAGGTAAAACATGGCAAAAAAACACACTAATAACACTCTTAGCTCGACTTATGGATAAAGGGTATCTAAAAGCAAAAAAATTAGGACGCCGAAATGAATACACTCCCCTTATATCAGAATCAGAATATCAGACAAGCCAAACAAAAAAACTACTTGATAAAATCTATGAAGGAAATGTAAAAGGTCTTGTCTCTAATTTAATTCAAAGTGATTTGCTAACTGATGAAGAATATGATGAATTAAAGGAACTTTTGGAAGGGGGGAAAGATAAATGAACAATATCTTAAAGGTATTCTTATCAATGTCCCTTTCTGGTTCACTGCTTATTCTAATTCTTTTTTTACTCAAGCAAATTTTTAAAGACAAGATAAGCAGGCAATGGCAGTATTATATCTGGCTAATTGTCATTATGAGACTACTATTACCATTTACACCAGAAACAAACTTGATGGGAACTATTTTTCAGACATTCGACAATACTACATATCATACTGAAAAATATCTACCCACACAACAAAATCAATCTATTTTGAATGATGACAAAAATACCCAAACTATAAACAATGAGCAAAACAATCAAAGAAATATAAATAAAACAAAACTATCTACTAGTAACCATGCAATACAGGACATAATTACCTTATTAGCAAATAATATTTGGATAATTTGGTTGATAATTGCTCTTATCCTATTCGTAAGAAAAGTAACAATTTATCAAAGCTTCGTGCGATACATAAAAGCTGGACAAGTTCCTATTTCAGACACAGAACTATTAGACAGACTTGCAATTATTGGAGGTCAAATAAAAATAAAAAGAGCTATAGAACTTTGCATCAATCCCCTTATTTCTTCTCCATTACTAATTGGATTTTTCCGACCATGTATTGTACTACCAAAGGTTGATATTGCAGAAAAAGATTTTCAGTATATTATTCTACATGAACTTACACATTATCATCGATTGGATATGTTCTATAAATGGCTAGTACAAATTACAGTTTGCTTACACTGGTTCAACCCTCTTGTATATTTTATGGGAAAAGAAATTAATAAAGCATGTGAGTTTGCATGTGATGAAGCAATTATCAAAAAACTAGATTCGAGTAATGTGCAAGACTATGGAAAGACTCTGCTAAACTCTATAGCAACTGTTGGAAAATATAAAGAGTCCCTTGCTTCTGTCACTCTGAGTGAAAGCAAGAAATTACTAAAAGAAAGGTTGGGTGCGATTATGAACTTTAGAAAAAAATCAAGTTTAGTAGTCTTTTTTACTCTTATAATAACTGTTTTATTTACAGTTGGAGCAACGGCTATTGGAGCATATACAGTACCACAAATCCCAGTTGATAACAACAAAAATATAAATTCTAACTCTACTAATAACAACTCGAATTCAGGAACACAGGAAAACAACAATAAATCAACAGACAATACAAAGAATCTCGACATTTCTAGTAGTGGTAAATTGCCAAACAATATAAAAAATCTCGATATGTCTTTTGATATTTATAATGGTGGTGTGGAGATACTTCCTTCCTCTTCCAACGAAATAAAAGCTAGCTATGATGGTGAATACTATGATGTTCATATTACAAAAGAGAATGGTAAATGGATTGTTCGTATATCTGGAAAAGTTTCATTAATGGGTAAAACAGACTTTGTTAAGCTTTATGTACCAGATGTAAAACGTGTTATGAATGTCAAAGTTCGTAATGGTGATTTTAGTTATAATTTGCCAAATAATTGTACAGATGTAATAAATATTAACGCTGCTAATGCAGGAATTCAATTTACTTCAAAAAATAAGTATGATAATAGCAAGATTTCCCTAACAGCTACAGATAAAAACTTCTTAATATATGATTTACTTGTTTATCCTAATTATTTTACTAAGACAGATACTGGATTTAAGTATAAAAAAGGCACTGAAGTAACTCAAATTGCTATTACTCTAACAGGATATACTGATGTTGAATTTAAGTAAAATTTTATGTCAGAAATATTTTATCAATAATTGTTATAATTTAAGAAAAAAAAGAGTTAGATACTATGATAATAATAGATTTTTTAATTAATAACATTCAAAACATCTCATTATGAGCAAATTGAATTAATATATTATATAAGTCTAAAAATCAATACTAATGAAATATTAGTTAAAAAATACTAATTCTTAAATAGCAAAGTTTAATGGAATATATAAGAGTATAGATATTTATAATAAATATTCAAAAACTATTATAGGCAAATATCCTATAAATTTCTAATATACATAAAAAATAGATTCTTATGAACTCATTTTTTACTTTTTATACAAAAAAGGAGATGTTAAAACTTTTTCTTTAAGACATCTCCTTTTTTCTTTTAATCAACTTTAAATCTTCCTATAGTTTTCACACCTTCTTTATCATAAAGAGGTATACTTTTTTTAAATATATTAAAACTTCTTTTTCTTGTATATAAAACGGCTTCTTCTGGTGTTTTTGGTTGATTATCACAATCGTACAAATCTCTTTTTCTTACATACCCTACTTTCTTTCCTACTCCTACTGCTTGTATAAGTTCTGGCTCAACTAAAGCTCCCTTTGAATCTGTTATAGATATACCATATGCCTCTCCATTTTTATTATAGCTAATCTTACCAGCAGTATTTCCCAATATATCTCCATTTTGTTCAGAATTAGCATTGATAGAAAACATAGACCCAACTATTATAAAAGTTAATAAAAACTTAAAACCTAATTTAATTTTCTTTTTATCTTTACTAAAGATATTATTCAACCTCTTTTTTAAAATAATATTTTTTTCATTTCGAAACTGAGATACACATGTTGAATATTTTAATGTTTTTTTATACTTTATTGTATCTAATATTAGATATGCATATTCTTCGATTTCACTTGAAGTATATTCATCAATTACAATTTCATCACAAGATAATTCACATAATTCATTAAATTGTTTTTTTAATAGATAAAAAATTGGATTAAACCAGTATATTGTACATACAAAACTAACCATAACTTTAAACAAATTATCTTTTCTTTTATAATGAACTAATTCATGTCTAAATATAAAGTTTAATTCTTTACTACTGTATTCTTTTTCTGGAATTATTATTTTATAATCTCTTAATCCTATAATGGCAGGAGAATAAATTCCTTTAACTCTATATACTTTAAATCTTCTATTCATATTTAATTTTTTTACTTGTTCATCTAAAACATTAATAATATCTGCATCTAAAACTTCTTCTTGCAAATTTTCCACATAGCTATAAAATTTTAAATTGTCTTTTAAATAATAAAAAGATATTAATATAATACCTAGTATCCAAATATACATAAATACATCTAGATTAATACTATAACCATATGATATATAACTATCAATACTGTGTTTATAACTCTTAATTATGTTACTGTTGATAGCCAATATATTTAAATTTATTTTAGATATAAATAACATTCTAAATACTATTAATATACATATTAAATGATAAAACTTATAACCATATCTATTTACTTTTTTAGTAAGTAAAATAAACAAAAGAATTGGTACACTTATATAAATATTTAATTTTAAAATCTCGATAAAAAGTTCCATAAGATACTTCTCCTACTTTCTTTTTTTTATCCATTTTTCAAGTTCTTTTATATCGTCATCTGATATCTCAGTTTCACAACCTAGTGATGAAATAAAGCTATGAATAGAATTCTTATGCATAAATTCAAAGAAATCTTTTGTTTCAAACTTCAAATACTCTTCACGCTTAATCTTAACAGTATACACAGTATTTCTACCATCTTTTTCAAACTCTAAAAACCCTTTGTCGCTCAATCGAGAAAGAACTTTTCCTGTAGTCCCTTTTGTCCATTCATGATAATCTTCCATAAAATGAGCTACTTCTCTTGCAGGTATCTTATCCATATCTTTATCCCAGATAAAATTCATAACTAACAATTCAGACTTTGGTATTTTTTTCAATATAATCACACACCTTTAAATTTATTTTATTAGACATTTGTCTAAAAGTCAATCTATAAATATTATATTAATACAAAGGTATGAAGTAAAAAAGTTCTGTTTTTCCTCTATACTTCTCAAAAATAAAAAAAGGCAATCAATACTACTGCCTTTTTTTATTTCAATTCATATAATATAATCAATCTAATATCCCTTTTTATGTAACTTCATACAATTTAATAAACTTAACTTTTCTATCTTTATATAACTTACTCGTATTAAAAACCAATAAGTAACCTAATAAAAATATATAAATATATTTCTAACTATACCTATTAGAATACAATACTTTTGCTTTTTCAGTAAATTCTTTAATAAAATCTGACTTACTATCTGTATAAGCATCACGATTATGCTCATACTTCTTCCATAGTTTTAACTTAATTTCTTCATACTCCTTAGCGATGCTTGGATTATCAATTAAATAATCTCTAAAAAACAACTCATCATTATCACCTGCATACCTTATATGCAAATGAAAAACTCGTTCTTCAAAACCATCTATTGTATATCCTTTATTAAGTGAAACTCTGCTGCTACTCTCAGACATACAAACATATCCCATTGATTCAATTAACTTTTTAATCTCTTTCATACTACAATTATTCATTATCTCAATAAGTATATCAACAATTGGCTTGGCATAGATTGTACTTACAGAAGTACTTCCAATATGACTTATTCTAACAATATTTTGCATAGGTAATACCTTAGTTAATCTACATTCTTCTTCTTTAAACCAATCTTTCCAACATTCCTTATGGTCAGTCAAAACTATTGGGAACAACTGCCATAATTCCTCTAAAGTCATATCTTCCAATTGCTTTCTCATAAATCAATCTTTCTCCTTATAAACTAATTATTTTAAATACTTAATCTATCTATTCGATTACTCTAATTAACACCTTTATAGATAATAATGTATTATACCACTAAAATACTATAAAAACTGATTATAAATTTTATATGCCTAAAACCTCTTTATATGACTAATTTTATATATTAATCATCTACATGAATATTAAACTCATATGTTGGTTTTGAGTTAGCTCTATTTTCAATAGGTGACTGTTTATGCATTGGATAAGTCAATGGATTATAACAGATTGTATCAAATCTAAAATATGTAATAGAAGATAACAAACATAAAATTACCACCATCAAAACACCATTTCTACATCTTTCATTAAACATATTAGACACTCTTTTTCTAATATCTGACTCCTTATGTAAACCAGCTACAAAATTATTTGAATAACTTGAACCTTTCCTCATCGCACTTATTATAGTAAGCGCATAATCCTGTCTTTCCTCTACAGTACAGTTCTTTAAAACCCTTTCATCACAATAAAATTCACAATCTAAATCTATAAACTTCTCCATTATATATATAAAAGGATTAAACCAATAAACACATTTTAAAAATAGCACCAAATACTTAATATAAAGGTCTTTACTCTTAAAATGCATAAGCTCATGCCTAAATATCCAATCTAGCTCTTTTAATGTATAATCATATGGTGGTAAAATGACACTTGAATTAAAAAACACTGGAGTTTCAACTTCATAGGAATATTTAAGTTGTATCTTTTTATTTATACTAAGCTCCTTTAATAAATTCTCATAAAGACTTTTTATCTCTTTATCCTCCACATCATAAGATAAATCATTTATCAAAATTTTAATCTTAATATATTTACAACTAATATAAACTAAATATATTATTATACTGGCAATCCAAATAAATAATAAAATACTATTTTTCGAGGTAAAGATAGTATTAAAATTTTCTAAATATACCTTATTAATAGTATATAGATATTCCCTCCTATTAAATGTAAAAGTATAGTATGTAAATGGTAGTAATAACTTAATAATCACAATCAACCAAATATAATAATTAAATCTTTTGCTAAATCTTTTAAATATAGTCATTCTAAAACTCAATAGGATAACTATACATAAATCACTTAATACAACAGTCCTAAGAATATCATTCAAAATCAAATTCATATAGCCACCTCTCTTCTTTTAAATCTAGAATAACTAAATATGTCAATATAAGTCAATCTTATCTGTAAAATACTTAGCTTACTAAAAAATTATACTATAAATGTCTAGAAATCTCTTACTTGTACGTTATAATTATATATAACTCTTGCTAAAATAAATAATACTTAAATTTAATTCACATTTTATAAAACAAAATCTATAACTAACACTATATAAGATAAATTTATAAAAAAGGAGCTTTAATATGTTAAACAAAAAAATTATACTTTTGATTATTTTGGTAATAACTCTAATTTTATTAACTACTATTCTTATTTTCACTAACAAAAACACTAATTATAAATCAAAAGAAGTTTCCAAAAATAATGAAGAAATAGTACCTAAAAATTTAGACAGTTTAAGTATAGAGCAATTAATAGAAATTAGAGATAAAGCTATTGATAAGAATTTAGAGGGTCTCAAGAAGTTTGGTGAAGATTCAGTTAAAAGACGTAAAGATTCAATTTTAAATTTTGAATTTGGACTAGTTGCTTTTGTTGACAAAAATTATAGCGATTTTACTGAAAAGGATAAGCTGATAAGACAAATTAATATTGTTAACTATCAAAACTCTATAAACGATATAATGGACCCTTCAGGCTCTTTCTTTAAAGTAGCAAATCAGAGTTATCAAGTTAATGAATTTATATTGAAAAATGGAAAAGATTATAAAATTGGTACATATGAATATGTAGAATTTTTAATTCATAATTTAGAAGATGTGTGTAATTTTGTTGATTTTGATATCAGAGATGTAATAGAAATTGTTGACCCTTCAATAAAGTCAGATTTTTCAGACAAACAAAAAGAATCTTTAAATAATGAATTAAAAAAGATGTATTCAAGTGACACTCTAAGTACAAAAATTAAAAAAGAAATAAAAATTTGGGAAAATAATTTAAACATTAATTAGAAGCAGCTACCTGTCTGCACACAAGTATGGCGGAAAATCTAAAGATTTCCGCCATCACACCAATATAAAATATTATTCTCATCATTTCTTTAATGTTTTTTTCAAATACGCAACATCTATCAAATTTACTGTTTCAAACTTCCCCTTGTAAAATAATGCGAAGTTATTAAAAACACAGGGTAATTCCTTTGATTTTTGTAATGTGTCTATTTGAATAAATGAAGCTGGAACATCATGTGTTGTGCAATACTCTCTTAATCTTTCAATATTTTGATAGATAAATGGACATTGCATATCATAATAAATAGTTAGTTCCTCACTCTCGATTTCACATGATTTTGCATTTTGATTGAATGTTGGTGTTGTTCCATCAAAAGAAAGTGCAAGTAGCTCATATCCATTATCAGTAGTATCGACGACCTCGAATCCAAACTTTTTCGCAAATGATTGGTCTGAAAGCCATGCTTTTTGTTTTTTAGCTCCAAGCATACAAACACCAGATTTACCATTTTCTTTAGCATCTGCCACACAATACTCCATTAATGACTTCGCATATCCTTTTCCTTTATAATCACCTAATACCCACAAGCAATAGACATAATAATAGTTATCACCAGTAATCGGAACCCATGCAGTCTCAAGAGGTGCATACTCAATAAATACAGTACCCTTGACATTTAATTTTCTAAAAGTATGCCCTTCTTTCAATCGTTCAGAAATCCATTGCTTTTTTGCTTCAATACCTTGATGTAGCTTTCTTGTACGGATAATACAACACAAATGTTCATCGACAAGATTTTCTGATGTCAAGTTTACAAATTCATCACACATATTTAAATCTTCCTTTTTTCCAAATTTATTTTTTTCAGTTCAATAAACTGTAATTTACTATTTTACATACAATCAATTTAAAGAATTTATCAATTCTTGCACTTCGTTAAAAAATCGAGATAAATGAAAACCATCGGCAACAGCGTGATGAATATTCATTGTAAGGGGCATAATATAGTTTCCATGCTCCATCTCATATTTTCCCCAAGTTATTACTGGGGCAAGGAATTTTCCCTCATCAAAAATATGAACATCAAAATGTTTGTATTTTATCCAGGGCAGGCAAGATACATCAAAAAAGTTTGGAGGCTGATTTTCTACAATAGCACGATTATTTTGACATTCCAATTTATCAATCATAAATATTTTATGAAATTTAAATAAATCATCTGAAAAAGATGTAACTAATTTTGTAAAATTTTCATCTTCCTTGTGAAAGTCAACATAAGATGGGGAAATATATTCCCATTTTATCAAATTGCCATCACTGTCCCAGCTATACTTAAATTCATCATGTGCATTGACGATTTTTGATACAGTCCATATCATTGAGGGATAAAACTTCAAGTTGTTGCTCTTTGTAAAATCAATTAATTTTGTTACATCAATGTCAACTGTTAGGCTCATAACAATACGCATATTATCAATGTAGAATTTAAACAGTTTCCCTCTACTCCATTCATTCAAATCAATTTTTGTATAATTATATTTCATATCAATTCTCCTTTACATTTTAAATTTCCAGTAAAATGCAAGGCTATTTGGATAGCATATTGCTCCATACAAGTCTATTCCATTAAGCCCTGCATGGAGATATAGCAATACAAAGTTTCATAAAGTCACCTCCCAAAATTCAAAATTATTGAACTCTACATTTTCTTAAACTATAATTCAGAAATGGTCACTAGTCTTGCTTACTTAATTCCAATTTTTATTTATAATTATAACATGAGGTTTAAGTATTATCATTTCTTTTAAAATTTTATAAAGATACCTATTAACCCATGTCTTTTAAATAATGATAGAGCATTGCTTCTAAACATCCCCTCTACAACTCATCTATTAATAAGTAGATAATCAATCGAAAATTAAATCATATGTTGTGTTATAGCAATTAAAAAGAGATACTCAATTATTAAGTATCTCTCTGCACTCCTTCTCATACAACTATTATAACTTTCCACATAATATAAATATACAATTAGTCCATATAATCTCATTAACAAATATATCCATTAATTTATTTTACCAAACTATTTACATCTAAAATGTCATACTTTTATTTTCTCTTATCAATCACTCAATTATCAACTATTAACTATTTACCCAATCCAATATCATCACTTATCTACAAAATATGTGATGTATTCTCTTTACACAAACTTTCCATCCTATCATACACAACACCACTGTCTCTCTCATCTGTCATGGTCACAATTATATCACTTGGCTTAAGAATAGTTTTTCCTCTAGGAATAATCTCCTCTCCACCTCTTTGAATAGCTACCAAAAGACAATTCTCTGGCCATTGTATATCCTGAATTTTTTTGTTTGCAACAGGAGAACCAAACATAACTGAAAATTGGTCTAGTATCTTTTCTCCCCTCTCTCTAGGAGCAGGTTCTCCATTTTTCTCAAGTAATTGCTCCAAAAGACTTTCATAAATAGGTTTTGATTTCATAAGAGTAGCTACAATATATGCTACAATCGAAATTATAGAAAGTGAAAGCATTTGGCTAACAGAACCTGTCATTTCAAAAATTAATATAATACCAGTCAAAGGTGCACGTACAATAGCTGTAAAATATCCTGCCATAGCCAAAAGAACAAAGTTATTTATATAATCTGGGTTCATTCCAAAAACCTTAACACCTATCATTCCAAATATTCCACCTATAAATGCACCTAACACAAGCAATGGAAAAAAGATGCCCCCAGGTGCCCCTGACCCAAAACTAACAGCTGAAAATATAAAGCGTACGACAAAAATCAAAACAACCATTCCAAAAACATATTCGTGACTTGTAAGTGACTCCACCAAATTGTGCCCACTTCCTAGCACTTGAGGCATCATAAGTCCAAGAATACCAGCCATACTAAATGGAATCAACAGTTTCCCAAATGTACCAACTTTAGGAATCTTTTTATATAAAGACTGTACATATAAGGTAAACCAGTTATAAAATGCTCCCATAACTCCTAGAATCACACCTAGAATCACTATCAATCCATAATAATTCTGTGGCAATACATTCCCAATGTCAAACTGAAACACAGACTCCATCCCTAGGAAATTAGCTGAGATATAATCTGCTGTCAAAGATGCTGTCATCACAGAAATTAAAACAGACACTGAAAAGTTCTTATGGACTTCTTCAAGTGAAAACATAACTCCTGCTAATGGTGCATGAAATGCTGCTGACAATCCAGCACTTGCCCCACAGGTTAACAGAAATTTTTCCTCTGTCTTACCTCTATCAAGTGCTCTAGAAAGACCTTTCCCTGCCATAGCTCCAAGCTGAATAGAAGGACCTTCTCTTCCTAATGCAAGACCACCCATAAGTGCCAAAAATCCTCCAATAAATTTGGTTGGCAACACACGCCACCATACCTGCTTGATTTTTCCTGTCATTTCTCCCTCTAGCTGAGGAATACCACTTCCAGAAATCATTGGCTCTAAGTCCACAAGCTTTGATACAATCCAAGCAAGTAGTGCAAGCACTGCAAACCAAGCTATTATTTTTATTGCGGAACCTTCTACAAACGTTAAAATTTGACTAAGCCAGATACCAGCCTGCCCTAAAAGTATCCTATATAAAAGTACAATCAAACCAGCCACAACACCAACCATCAGTCCTTCTCCAATTAAAATTACCTGAAAGTTCTCTGCCCGTTTGATAACATGAGACGTATCCTTTTTCATACTTTTCCTCCTTCTCCCAATAATTCTGTACAATATCAATAAATATAGTCCTTAATCCACTAAATATATAACCTTTATTATTTACTCTTTATATTTAATAAATATAACTAAATGATACATACTAGATGATTATTGATATGTGATTTCATTGTATTTACTACTGAATCAATAATACAATACATTTTTGGAAAAATAAAGGAAAGTCTTATTTTAATTTTGCTTATTCCTACTACTATTCCTCAAATTTCTTTATACAAATAGTAGCATTATGTCCTCCAAAGCCTAATGAATTAGACATAGTATATTTTACTTCTTTTTCAATTCCACCATTAACAACATAATTTAAATCGCAATCTGGATCAAAATTTTTATAACCTACAGTCATAGGAACAAAATTATCGTCTATAGCTTTTACACAAACTATTGCTTCCAATGCTCCTGCTGCTCCCAACAAATGTCCTGTCATTGACTTTGTAGAACTTATAAGCACATCATTAGCTGAATCTTTTAACGCTAGTTTTATTGCATTCGTCTCGTATTTATCATTAATTGGAGTAGAAGTGCCATGAGCATTAATATAATCAATCTCACTTGGATTAATTCCACCCTCATTACATGCAATCAAAATAGCCTGACAAGCTGCTTCTCCTGTAGGGTCTGGACTAGTAATATGATACGCATCTTCTGTAGCACCATACCCAATTACCTCTGCATAAATCTTTGCATTTCTTTTCTTTGCATTTTCTAAACTTTCTAATATTAAAATAGCTCCTCCTTCACCCATGACAAATCCATTTCTATCTTTATCAAAAGGAATTGAAGCTCTGTCAGGGTCGTTGCTATTACTCAATGCTTTCATATTATTGAATCCAGCTAACGTAAATTCAGTTATAGCTGCTTCAGAACCACCAGCTACACAGACATCTAATCTTCCACATTTAATAGCCTCAAATGCTTCCCCTATTGTATGAGTAGATGTCGCACAAGCAGATACTAAAGCATAGTTAATTCCCTTAAATCCATATTTAATAGCAATAGTTCCAGCTGCCATATTTGATATTAACATTGGTATTGTAAATGGTGAAACTCGTCTACTTCCCTTATCAATAAATTTTCCATATTCGCTTTCCAAAGTATTTATTCCACCTATACCACTACCAACTATAACTCCTATACGATAAGGGTCCAATTCCTTAAAATCAGTTCCACAGTCAGAGATAGCCTGCCTTGTAGCTTCAACTGCATATTGGCAATACAAGTCATTATGTCTAACTTCCTTCTTAGAAAATGATAATAAAGGATTAAAGTCTTTTACTTGACCTGCTACTTTTACAGGTAAATCTTTAGTATCAAATCTATCAATCATCTGTATACCATGATTACCTGCTTTTACATTACTCCAAAATTCTTCAATATTATTTCCTATAGGGGATACTATTCCAATCCCAGTGATTACTACTCTATTCATCTTTACTCTCCTTTTCACTATACTCTTTATACATATTACCCCATTCAAACAAAGAAACTAATATAGGTCTCAAAGTCATCCCTAATTCAGTTAAAGAATATTCAACTTTAGGAGGAAATTGTTCGTATACCTCACGATGCACTAGACCATCTTCTTCCATGCTTTTTAGGTTTTGAGACAACATTTTCTGGCTTATACTATCAATTGATTTGCTTAATTCACCAAAACGCTTTTTGCCTCTTATTAATTCTCTTAATATTAAAAACTTCCATTTATCACCTATCATTTGTAGTGTTATTTCTACTGGACAAGCAGGTAAATATTTTTCCATATTCTCCTCCTTAATTAGCTCAAAATCATATGCTTACTTTTAGTAAGTATTATATTCTATCACAATTATTATGTCAAGTTGACATATTTTAATTTTGAAGTTTTTGATATTTTAATCTGATTGTATTATAAAAATCATGCTTCACGCATAACTTTAACTCCTACTATTTATATATATTCTTAATGCTTATACAACTAAAAAAAAGAATAGGATATTTTTCCTATTCTTTTATCTATATTTATATAAACTTAAAACTCTTCATTTTTAATGTATACTTTTAATGTTCTTATATATTATCAGAATCATAAGGAATCCATGAATTATTAAACTCTTTATCCTTAAACAAATAAGATAATCCAGTTATTTGCTTTAATCTAAGAATTTCATCAATCTCCATACCTAGATGCTTTGATATCCATTCATCAGATTTTCCAATTTCACAAAGTTCAGTTATAATAGTACTCATTAAATCCACGTTATGTGAACCTCTTGCGCGATTATGTCGAATAGTACTTGCCATTCTCTCATCAAGAGATTTATCAATTACTGAAACAGGGAGAAGCCCATTTTCTCTATCATAGATATCCTTATTTTCAAGCATTATTCTATAACGATGAAAACCATCTACAATAATATACTTATCTTTTTCCTGGTTATAATAACAAACAATTGGCATTGTATACCCATCCTCTTTAATACTCCTATATAACAACTGCATTTCTGGTTGGGCTACTGTATTTGGATTATAGTCGTTAGATTCTATTTTTTCAATTGGCACTGCGATGATTCCATATACTGGACTTTTATATTTCATAGCATCTTAACTCCTATCTCATGAATTTTTTCATATTTTTTCTTAATATATTCTGTTCTAACTCTTTGCTCTTTTGTTGGACCAAATCCCATAAACTTACACATATGGTCATTTTTTAAAATACAATAACACATTCTTTTCCAACTTGGAATATCTTTGGTAAACTTTATATCGTCTGTATCATCAGGTATATCACCTAAAAACTTAACTCTAATTTTTTTATCTTTTGTATGATTTGAAACTCCATTTAATTCTATTTTATATCCTTTTATTATCAATTCATGTATAACACTTCCTGGCAAACCGCCTCCTGTATTGTGCCAAAAATCAATAGATGTTGAAAATTTCTTAATATAACTATTTCTTATATTTTCAGGTAATGTACCAAGCAAAAAATTGGTGAAACTTTTCCAACTATGTCCATCTGGCAATGTAATACCTCGGTATCCCATAGCTTTTGTTTTTCCATAAATAGAAGTAAAATTAACTCCTTGCACTCTAGCAACCAATTTTATCCATACATCTGGATCTAATACCCTATACAAATTTAGACTATCCTTTGCTGAATCATTAAAAGGAGAAGCTACTCTCATTTTTCTTGGAGCTACCCCAGCTTTATAGAATAAATCATAAATTTTATTGTAATCATAGTTGAACTTATAGTTAGCCAGCCAAACATCTTCTATCTCCCAATCATATATAGGAGATGCTGTCCATACATTTTTAAATTGATTTGTTATCCAACACTTTCCTTTATATCCATGTTGTTTATTTACAATAGCACAATAGCGTTGTAATGATTCTGATGCTCTTGTTCCTAATAAACAAACAACTTTCGCACCTTTATGTTTATCTCTCATCCACCTGCCAAATTGTTTTGCCAAATTTTCTTGGCTCATCTTATACTTATAATGGACAAATGGGTTATTTTCTTGATTTATTATGTATTCTTTAACTGGCATTTTTCTTACCCATAACTTTTCTTTCTCATCATCCCATGGATACCAAAACATCTCATAATTTCCTACAGCTGTCCTTGTAGCCATCGGTAAACACACCCAATATGGCTCAATATCTTCAATATTCTCTTCAAAAGTTTTTTCAACATATTCAGTTGTCATACTGTATTGAGCTTCAAAATCTTGATGAAATACTCCAATTTTGGAACTTATATTATGCTTTCTCTTATAATCCAAGACTAAATTTAATAATAAACCACTATCTTTTCCTCCACTAAAAGATACATAGATATAATCAAATTCACTGAAAATATAAGAAAGTCTATCTTGAAAAGCTTCAAACACATTGGATTTTAAGTATCTCTTATCCATTTGAATTCTCCCCTTTCAATTAGAAGTCTATAAAACCTTACAACGTAGTATTATGCTTTTTTAGCGATAATTAACATAAATTCTACAGTATTTAAATACACAAATCCAACAAATACACATAATTATAATATAATTTTGCTTTTTTATTATAAACTCTATTTTATCATTTTTTTACATTATTTTCCAACAAATATAAATATAATATTTTTTATCCATTAATATTACTATTAATATTAACTACTTTATATTTTATACATATTATATATGTAATACATACAAAACATGACAAGCTATTGTCATAGTTACTTTGTTATACTAAAAGTAAAAATAAGATACTTTATGAAAATGTATATAAAAAATAGTCCTCGGCTTACTTACAAACTTAACAAGGACTTAAGCTTACACTATAAAAATTATCATAAGGATATTAATTCTAATTACAAATTATATGTTTAGGGAGTGAAATCTAATGTATGAACGTATGCTTGAAAAAGACAATACACCTTGCTTATCTCAAATAATTAAATACATAGGTAAAGATGCGTATACACGCTTATGTAAGTTAGAAACTTATCTTGAAACTCAATATAGTTTATCAAAAGAACTTAGATTCCCTTTTGGAAATAATTATGGTTGGGGCTACAAATATAGCCATAAATCTTTTCATTTATGCTATGCTTTTTTTGAAAAAGGGGCCTTTACTGTTATGATTCAGATAGGTGACAAACAAGTTCCAGCAGTTGAAAAAATACTAGTTGCCTTGACTCCAAAAGCTAAAGAATACTGGGCAAATCGTTATCCCTGTGGTGATAATGGAGGCTGGATTAAATATCGTATTTTAGAAGATGCAGACTTACTCGACATTATTCAGTATATACGAGCAAAAAAAACTCCACCTAAGTAAAGTTAATTTTTGATTTTTTTTTAGATATACTATATTTCCTTCGGCTCTAAAAAATCGGAGTATAAAAACACCTTAGCAATATTGTCCACTAGTATATCTATATTTGATTTTTTATAGCATAATAATAAATCTTACCATAACTAAAACATTTATTACTTTCATATGGAAGCATGCTTACAATTTGCGTATTGGGAAAAACATATAACCTTTACCAGTTATAGGACAATTAAAATCATGTACTGAACCAGCAAGAGCAATATTATTTTCATGTAGATGCAAAATGACAGTTTGGAAAGTATCCTTACCCACATTTTCAACATAGATGTATTCATAACTAGGAACAGTCCACTTTGTCCAACCAATTGGTGGCTCTGCATTATCTAAGCATTCTACTCCAGCAAGGTACAACCCATGTGAAAATCCATTTTCCCATGGATTGAATGAACGAGAAAAATCAGACATTGCACCCCATACACCTAAAAGATTTCCAGCATCATCCTTTTTAGCTAGATGAGCAACTTCATCAAAGTGGGAATTTGCATCTTCCCAAAGTTTCTGTATAAATCCTTCACCATCGGCAGTAGAACCTTCCTTCCCGATAATGGAAAAGGAAACTTTTTCACATTTTTGAATATCCATTATAATACCTCCATTCGTATAAACTGCATTATTGTTTTTCTAAGTTTATTTTACCATTATCTACTTCTCGATTCAATTTTTATAAGAGTATATCCTCATATATTCTTGTTGCTCATTATAAGTCTACAGATTTATCCATTATTTATACTATTACTCTATTCTCCTTAAATAGCTATCATTTACTTTTCTGAATAAATTAGAAAATCGTTGAATGATATAGTATTAACTTACACCTATGAGAAAGGCAATTATAGAAGGTACAAAGGAGTTGTGCATTTAGCAAGGTAAATTTAAAACTATGAGTCATCAATTGAGAACATCAAAGTTGATGATATTACCTTAAAGAACCCTATTCATAACCATCTAAACAAATCAAAACAGAATCAAAGTAGAAAATAACATACACTATCTTCTTTATTATCAGTATTTCTGATATACTAATGCTAGTAATTCTTAATTTATAGAGTAATTGTAACTATAAATTATTTATATTTTGCACTACGGAAGGAGATGTTAACCATATTAACTCCATACTTAACATTTAATAATACTTGTGAAGAAGCTTTTAACTTTTATGCTGAGGCTTTTGGAGGTGGAAAAACTCGGTTTGTAAGACTAAACGACAACCCAAACAACCCTATTATACACGCAAATGTAACTTTCACAAAATATGATGGTTGTATAATGGGTGTAGATACAGAGGAACCTGTTGTAATTTCTGGCATGGCGATTTGTGTCGTGTTACCATCTCGAGAAGTTATTGAAGAAATATCTGTAAAACTTGCTGAGGGTGGTACACTTGTGCAAAAATTTTTACCTCACCCACCACCAGATGAAAATGATGGCGGTGCTGAAGTACTTGATAGGTATGGGTATACTTGGTATTTGAGTACATAGACAAAACAAAAAATCTACAACTAATAAATATAATGCAACTAAGACAAATTTAAATTTAATACTTTAATGTAAGCCGTTAGTCCAGCAATATTAACGGCTTTTTTCATATCTATAAAAGAAGAAAATAGAAACTTCTTCACAGTAAACTATATTTTATTTCTTGATATATTTATCATGTACTTCTAACTATCAATGTACAAGCAACAAGATAAAGTATTCTAAATAAAGTAACTGCAAATGAACTACCATCTACTTAAATTATCAAAACTTATATTTATCTTATCTCTAAGATTTATTTATAATTCTTTACGAATACCGACTGCTCTTAACGGACCTAGTAACGACATTCTAGCAAGTATCAGTGCCATTTCCTCTGGGGGTTCTTCCATGTCTTTTTCAAGCCAATGTTGAATTACACCTAAGTCTGCTGAAAGTATATATTGTATAAAATATTCTTCTGAAATTATTGCTTCATCTATATTAAAATTTTTACGCTTTTGTTTCTCAAATAAATTGGTTTCAATAAATATTTTTATCTTTCTTTCAAAAGTAGGGTCACCTTTAGGACCTAAAATAGATTTAATAATTACTGAATTTTTTCTAAAATATTCAAAAAGCTTTACCATAAATGGAAGAGGTTCATTCGAGGCATCTATATTCAACATGTTGACTGAATCAAGATGCTTAGTCTCTTCTTCAATTTCTTGTATGATTTCATTTTCAATCTTCTCTAACAAGTCATATTTATCAACATAATGTAGATAGAAAGTTCCTCTATTTATATCCGCCCTTTGAGTTAAGTCAGTAACTGATATATTGTTAAACCCTTTCTCATCTATTAACTCGGCTAAAGCAGACCTAATCATCTTTTTAGTACGTATTGTTCTTCTATCGATAGTTGTTTTTTTCATGAATTATTCCCTCATTCTATATAAATTTTTTAATTTTAATTAACAATTCTCTAGCAAATGTTCATTACTTAACAGTTTAAATATTATTGTTTATTGTATAAAACAATATAACTATTATAATATACATATAGATTATTAATCAACAATGTGTTCATAAAAAGTATTGAATTAATTTGAAGGATATGTTTAACATAAACTAAAAATTTGCCTTTAATGGATAACATTATAGAATATCCTAAGAACAATATTGATGAAAGAAAAATATCAAATATCGATAAAGTTGTGAAGTGGATATAAATTTAATAATTTTGGTAAATGAATTGATTAATGGAGGACAAAAATGAACAATTTAGACAAAAACAATGTTAATGAAGTTTTAGATATGCTATTAAGAACTCGAAGATCTGTAAGAAGTTTTACAAATGAAGTACCCTCAAAAGAATTGATTGAAGAAATAATTGAAACTGGAAGACTTGCACCTTATGCAATACTTGCAGTAGCAAAACAAACAGATTTCAGACATTTCTTTGTTATTTCAAACAACAGTTTACAAATGGATAAAATAAAAACTATTCTTGCTGATGTTATTAAAACTCAAATATCAGCCCTTGAGAAGGAGGCTGAAAACAACATTACTCTACAATCCTTCGTTGCTTCATTAAAGATGCAAGTTAAAAAGGGGGTTCTTGGGGTGGGGACATCACCTTACCTTATTATTGTAGCAGAACGTCGTGGAATACCAGCTATAGAACAAAAGTCATTATCTCATGTAATGCAAAATATGTGGCTTAAATCAACTGCTTTAGGATTAGGTCTTGAACTTGTTAGTGTAATAGGAAGATTAAGTAATAATAAAGATTTCTGTGATATTTTAGGAGTACCAACAGGTGAATATGGATTTGATGCCTGTGCAATTGGTTTCTCTACAACATCTGTAATTAAGGAAGGTAGAGCTGTTCCTCATCCATCAATAAAATGGTTATAATAAAAATTCCAGCATGGTGCTATCCCAGCATCATGTACAGAAAATAAATAAGAAGCTAGAGAATTGAAATATACATCTCTAGCTTTTTGACGATTGCACCTCCAAAACATATACTAACACCCATATAACTAATTATAAAATTTTACTATATAAAACTTCTTAATCTCAATACCTTAAGCACTCCTACTATATTACTCCATAAATCAGCCAAAATAATTGATATAAATTATCATTTGCTGTTGAAAATACCACTCGCTCGTGCTATACTTAATTTCATAAATGGTAATAAATGTCATATGACTTTATAAATCTATTAATAATAATTATTATTAATTTTTAGTTTTTGAAATGAATATTAAGAATTTTCTAAAATATAAAACAAAAATAAAGTCAATATAGAAAAATTTCATCAGCTACATAAGAGCTATTTCAATCGTGTAAACTACTTTTGTAAAATATACAAATTTACTGATATAGCTCATATAAAGCTTACACACTCTATAAATAGTTTTTGTAAGACATACTCTACTCCTGACATTTATTACTCTATACATAAATATAAATAAAATCTAACTAAACGAAAGGATAAGGTAAAATGAATATTTTAAAAATGAAAAAAACAGGGATATTTTTAGGAGGAGTACTTTTTGGTACTTTAGGTGTTAAAATACTTTCAAGCGACTGTGCAAAAAAAACTTGCACTCGTGCAACAGCAGGAGCATTAAAAGTTAAAGATTCTGTACTTGAAACAACTACTAAAATTCAAGAAAACGTAGAAGATATTTTAGCAGAAGCAAAAGAAATCAATGAGCTGGAAGAATCATCAACATCTAAGGCAAACGCTATACAAGAAGTTTCTAAATGTGAACAAGAAGATACTAAGGCTGAAGCCATTAAAACTGTAGAAGATACTAATTCTAATAGCGTTAAATGTGAAGAAATCAAAGAAAATGATACTGAAGAAAAAAATAGTACTTGCACAGCAGAATAAATTTAACGATTATTATGATTAATAGTATCAGGAGGAAGTAAATTGAATTTTTATATAAAACATGAAATAAGAGGTCGTATACGCTTTGATTTACAACTTGGTAAATTAAACAATAAGCAATCAGATACTCTCTTATATTATTTAACTTCTATAAATGGTATTACTAAAGCAAAAGTTTATGATAGAACTGGTGATGCGGTTGTTTATTACAATGGAGAAAGAAATTACATAATAAAAGAAATCACTAAGTTTAGTTTTAATAATAGCGAAATAGAAAGTCTAGTCCCTGAACATACTAGCAGAGAATTAAATAATTATTATAGAGACAAATTAGTAAACAAACTACTAGTTAAAAGTGTATCTAAAATATTTTTTCCAAAATCCTTAAGATTTTTTCTAATAGGATTTCACTCTATAAAATATTTTAAAAAAGGTATCTCTTCTCTACTAAATAAAAAAATAGAAATTTCTGTTTTAGATGCCACTGCTATAGGTATTTCTATTTTTAGAAAAGATGTCAATACAGCTGGGTCAGTCATGTTTCTTCTTGGTATAGGCGAATTACTAGAAGAATGGACTAGAAAAAAATCTATAGACGATTTAGCTCAAAGTATGTCATTGAACATTGAAAAAGTATGGTTAAAAAAAGATGATACTGAAATACTAGTTCCAATTTCAGAAATAAAAGAAGACGACTTGGTCAGTGTAAACATGGGAAATATGATTCCACTTGATGGGGTTATAGTGTCAGGAGAAGCAATGGTTAATCAAGCATCACTTACAGGTGAATCTCTTGCAGTCAATAAAAGAGAAGGCTCCTACATATATGCTGGAACTGTAATAGAGCAAGGAAATATTGTTATGTGTGTCAAAGAAAAAGCTGGCACTACTAGATTTCAAAAAATAGTAACCATGATTGAGGAATCCGAAAAATTAAAATCTTCTGTAGAAAGTAAATTTGAACATCTAGCAGATACATTGGTTCCATACAGTTTTTTAGGAAGCATATTAACCTATGCAATTACTAGAAATCCTACAAAAGCACTCTCTATATTGATGGTAGATTTCTCATGTGCATTAAAACTTTCCATCCCTATTTCTGTACTGTCAGCCATGAGAGAATGTAACAATCACAACATTACTGTAAAAGGTGGAAAATTTCTTGAAGGTGTTGCATGTGCAGATACTATTGTATTTGATAAGACAGGTACACTAACAAAAGCTCAACCAACTGTTTCAGATATAATTACATTCCAAGATTATAATGAGAAAGAAATGTTAAGACTTGCAGCTTGCTTAGAAGAGCACTTCCCACACTCTATAGCAAATGCAGTAGTCTATGAAGCTGAAAAACAAGGGCTTAGTCACAAAGAGATGCATACAGAGGTAGAATACATTATTGCACATGGTATTTCAACAAAAGTTGATAATAAAAAAGTTATAATAGGTAGTAAACATTTTGTATTTGAAGATGAGAAATGTACTATTCCAGATGGCGAAGAGGATAAGTACAATAATCTATCAGATGAATATTCACACCTATTTTTGGCAATATCGGGCAAATTATCAGCAGTTATTTGCATCAATGACCCTCTAAGAGAAGAAGCAAAATATGTAATTTCAAATTTGAGAGAATACGGAATTAAAAAGATTGTGATGATGACCGGAGATAGTGAGAAAACAGCAAAATCTATAGCAAGTAAAATTGGCGTTGATGAATATTATTCAGAAGTCTTACCAGAAGACAAAGCCAACTTTGTCAAAAATGAAAAACTAAATGGTCGCAAAGTAATTATGATTGGAGATGGAATCAATGATTCCCCTGCTATTTCAGAATCAGATGTCGGAATTGCAATGAGTGAAGGTGCAGAAATAGCAAGAGAGATTTCAGATATTACCATATCAGCAGATAATTTAAATAACTTAATTGTTTTAAAACAGATTAGTAATAAGCTTATGAAGAGAATCGATTTAAGTTCTAAGTTTATTATTGGATTTAATTTAGGTCTGATTTTACTTGGTGTTGGCGGATTTGTTAGACCAAGTACGTCTGCTTTTTTACACAATGCCTCTACTGTTGGAATAAGTTTAAAAAGTATGACAAATTTATTAGAAGACTCTAATTCTTATAACTACAATTAATCCTAATTATGTAAAACTCCTTAAAACATATGTACATATAAAAAATTTATAATTCATATTAAAAAAGCACTTTTAAACAAAATATTTAAAAGTGCTTTTTTAGAATTTTTCATACCTATTTAAAGCCTATTCCTCAACTGTATTTTTAACTAATCTCTGCTCATAACATTTTAACTCATTTTGTTTTAGATAATTAAATTCAGACTCTACATAAATACCACATCCTACAAATTCAATCGTCAGGTCAGGTATATTTGCTTTCAATATACTAGTCTGTTCATAAATAATTCTTTCCAATAAATCAGCTTGTAATATTGAAAAATGCTTCATAATTTCTCCATCATTATCTATTTCTTTCTTGATTTCACACCAATTTTTTGCTAAAATACCTTTCAAATCAACATATCCAAGATTCTTCAATATATCTATACTATCACTCCATGCACCTTTACTAGATGTATTAAAATACGATTCTAGTTTCTTCTTCTGCTCATTCGTTAATAAGTCATAAGAAAGTTTCTTATTAAAATGTGACTTCAAAGAAACCTTAGCCATAGAGTATGGACTTCTACCAGAATTTAATCCTGCATTCTTAAACTTTTCTATTCCTTTATCTTCTACTGAAGACCATATTGAGTTTATTGAATCTGAATCATTGTACTTAACATCAAGACCATGTGTGATATCGATATAGTTTTGTGGAAATACATATTGATAATAGACGTCTTTTCTATCATCATACAGTGAAAAATATCCGCTATCGTATAAACGCATATGTACATTTACCTTTGCACTATCATCTAAAATATTTCGTCTAAGATTAGGGATATTAGCATAAATAGTTACATATTTCATAGCATCAAAGTGTTGATTTACTGGAATCTCAAAGTTAATTTCTTCCCCAGTCAAAAGTTTCTTCACTTCTTCTTCACTACAAGTATATAAAGAATATGTATTTTCAAATCCTACTTTAGTCTTTCCACCTAAGCTTCCTACTAATGGTACTTTTAGAATATGATTATCTGTTTTTTGCCATTGATAAGTATCTTGGTCTAAAAAATCTTTAATCTGTCTATTCTGCTCTTTAGCTTGATTTACAACCTCATTTTCATCTTCTGTAATCCCTACATGGCATCTATTTAAGATATTTACTATATTACTTCCAAATGGGAATGTCCATAATTGAAAAGCAGCTGCCTCTAGCTGACACAAATATCTAACCTGATTTAATTCAATCTGATGAATAAGTTTTTTCTGATATTCATTCATTTGATTACCACTATCCGACATTTGATAAATTAATTCTCCCATTGCAAGGTTATCTTTTTTCTTATCAATTTTATCAGTAATGATAATCTGAGTTTCCATCATATCTTGTACCTTTTTAAATATTCCAGAAATCTCTGCTGAGTTTTCCATTTTTAGACCTTCAAATTTTGTAATTAACTCAGTTAAAACTTCCTTCATTTTTAACTTACTTATCTCATTTTGGAAAATATCTTGATTTTTAACTGTACTATCAAATTTTTCTACAAATGGCGCAATAGATTCTTTAAAAGTTTTATCTTTAAACTCTACCATCTGAGTATTTAATTCATCCAATTTTTTAATATTATTTTCTTTATCCTTAATTGCATCTTTTACAACCTCTATCTTACTTTCAAAACCAGATTTTACATTAAGACAATTATTAACACCACTAATTGCTGTATTGACAAGAGAACAAGCAGAACTACCAATACTTAAGGCATTTTTAATAGCAGCTGTCTTTTGTTGTCTTTCAACAGCTTGTTTACTCTTTTCTAGTGCCGCTAATTTATCTTTTTGTTGTTTATTGCTATAATTTGCTTCTAGCATGCCTATTTGTTTCTTCTCGATTTTTGTGTAGATTTCTTTATATTCATCTTCACTTAATCCATTTTTTGCTGCTTGAATATCACTATCTCTTTCTGCATATGCAGGATTATCTACAGACTTAACTATAATATCTTTAATCTGATTAAACTTCTCTCTTTTTCCTTCATCAACACCCACTAAGTTATGTGTCATTTTCTCTAAAACATTCTTTCTATCATCATTCAATTGAGCTCCAAGAACAACACTAATACCCTCAGAACTTAATTTAAAATCTGAGAACTCAACCATTCTGTTAGTCCAGTTATATTCTTCTTCTTTAGCTGAAAGATTTTCACTCAAAGATTTTGCACTATCAAATGCCCCTAAACAAGCTTGACCAATGCCACTAAATGCTGTTAATAAGCTCAACGCACTCTGTATCCCTGAAAGAATTAACTGTGTTTTCATTTGTTCCTCAAGTTTTTTCTGTTTCTCTTTTAGTTTATCTATATCTTCTTTTTCATCTTCTTTTATCTTTAAAATCTCTTGAATCAATAGATTCATTTTTGCAGAAACAGAAATCATTTTATTCTCAAGTTCATTTCTTAAAACTTCTATTTGTTGATTCCCAGATTCAATTTGAGTCAGTATACCTTCTTTATATGTGTTGAAATATCCTTCCTTCAATTTATCTTTCTGCCCTTGTTCCAATTCTTTTAAAGTCTTATCTAGGTAATTTGTTAAAGCACGAATATCTGTAACACGATTTCCTCCAATTTCATTTTCCTCTATCATTTGCACATAGAATGCAGTCTTTTGCTCAAGTGCAAATAAAATCATACTCCATTCACTAAAATTCTGTTTTTCTGCTATAAAAGATTCTATTTTATCAGACTGCATCAATTTATTTATAAGATATTCATAAATTTCTTTTGCCTCTTGATAAAATTCTTTCTTTATATTCATATCATCTATAGAAAGTGGCTCTTTCTTTTTACTCTCAAATCTAAAGTACTTTTGAAGTATTTCTTTATTTAACTGCATCTCCACTTTCTCAACAGCATGAAAAATCTCATAAATATGCGAAATTTCTAAAATGTCTGCTTCTAATATTCCTACTGCACATAATAGCTTAAGATTCCTATAACCCTTACTTCCAGTAAAACCGAATCTATCAAAGAATTCATAGAAGAATATATCAATTGATAAAGAATATTCTTGCTTTAATAATTCCTTTTCTTTTAGTGTATTTCCAAAACGTCCTTCTTTTCCATCTGCTCCATCTGAGCCTGAATCTTCACGTTTATTAATTTTCCAATCTTTATGATTTTCATAAAGAGCATTTAATTTCTCTCCATCATCTGCTACCTCTGTTGAGTCTGAAGCGTGACCTAATACATATCTATCAAAATAATAGTAGTTTCTATCACTATCATCTATTGGAACAGAAATCCCTATATATCTTATTGTTTCTTCATATATTCCTCTAATTCCTCCAAGACCTCCAGAGCCACCTTTTCCTCCAGAACCGCCTTTTCCTGCCATACCATGATGCCCATTTTTTGTACTTATAGCACATTTTAGTACAGATGCTTTTCCAAGAAGATAAATCTGCCCAGATTTACTTCCAAGACCAGCATTTCCACCATCTCCACCTATACCTCCAGTTCCACCTTGTTTTCCTTTTTCTGCTTTTACAACAAAATATTTTGTCTTGTTTTCTTTAGCAAATTCTTTCGACTCTTTTTCAGAACCTATCTTTGCATTTGCTCCAATTTCTCCAGTTATTCCTGTCTCTCCTATTTTTCCATCTTGCCCATTTCCACCTTGACCACCATCTACATAAAGTTTAAGTTCTCCCCTTTTTTCTATTTCTTTAAAAGATAATAAAATATCACCTGAAGTTCCTGCATTATTACCATCTCTTCCATTCATTCCATTATAGATAGTGTCTTCCCCAATCAATGGTTCTGCATCTTTACCAGATACATTAATTGAATGAGTTCCTTCTGGTATACATAATTTTTTTGCTAATAATACAATATTTTTACCTGAGAAAACTTCTTTTTCCATATTACAATCGACTTTTATCTCACAATCTCCATACATATATATAGATGATAAAATATTAAGTTGATAACCAGATATTATTTCAGTCAAATCTGATAAATTCACCTTAGGTATAGGTATATACATGGAAAGTATATTTTCTTTATCATATGATTTTATATATGTACAACTTCTAATCTTATTTCTTCTATATTCTGCATCTTCAAGCTTTTTAGCCTCTTCTTTCTTATTCTCTTCTTCTACTATCCAGTATTTAATATCTCTTAATGTATCTTCTAATGTATTCTTTAGTAATGATTTTAACAGCTCGCTTAAGCCAACAATATGAGTTTCACTACAATAACTATTTAGCTCTAAAAGAAGGCGTACTTCTTCTAATATATTCACTTTTTGTAATCCGTCACCATATAAAAGTTCTTGTACAAACTCCATAAGTTCTCTAATATTAGCTACTTTACTACATAAATTTGTATACATACTCTCCAACTGTGATTCTGTATCTTTTAGATTTTTTATAGAAGGTAAAGTGGAAATAGAGTCTTCTATACCTTTTTTTACACTTTGTATATAAGGAGGTAGAAGTTTTTCTATCTCATTATATGTTACATCAACAGCTTTTTGTATTTCTATTTTACAAGAAGCAGTAAGCATCAAGCCCATATCTGTCTTTTCAAAGTTTGCAGGGAGATTTTTCATTTTATCTAATAATACTTCTGGCTTTTTATCCAGTGGATTACACAGTTTGATAGATATATTGTCTGATAAGATTACATTTAATAGATATACTAGTTCCTTGTAACCATCATAATCTTTCTCTTGATTGTCTAGGTCTTCTTTTACTTTCTTCAATATATTTCTTATTTTCTCTTCAGTTACTTTATCACTGAGTGACTTAGGTATTTTATTAATAAGGAAGAAAAAATTTTCTTTATACTTTGTATAATCATTAAACATATCTTTTAAGTTTTTAGCTGTTTCTATTAATAGTGTATGTCTAGAGTCCAGTAGAGATTGGTAATCTAAAATAACTACCATTCCTTTCACCTTTGAAGATGTAAAGATAGTTTCTCTTACAAGCATTGCTCCTGCAATCATATACTCTGGTCCACGGTTGTCAAAAAATCCTGGACAATCGCATAATGAAAAGTCTCTATTTGTAATATCTACAACTTCTGGGCATAATGTCTTAGAGTACACACCATTTCCAATTTCAACTGCTGAATCTTTTGCAGTGATATATACTTGTCCAGTTTCTGCATCTGTTTTTTCTTCCATTTCACAACCTTTTAAATAATTGATACAAGTACTCTTTCCAACACCTGAAGCGCCTAAGAATAATAAAATTGACTTTTCTTTTAAGTTATATTTTTCAAGCTCGCCTCTTCCCTCTTCCAAAAGGTTTACGATTCCACTATAAAGTTTATTTGCCATATATCCATCCCTTTCTATATTTCAGAACAATAGCTTTGATATTTTTCTTTAATTAGATTTTCTTGTATTTTTGAAACTGCTGTTGACGTCTTAGCATTTGGTGCATTAAATCCTCCATTGTCTCCTCTGTCTCCATATTCAGCGTATTCTCTTGATGGTCCTGTTTTTCCTTCACTCCAGTTTCCACCATAAAGCTCTACACGATAATAAAACACTTTCTCTGTCTTATAATCCCAACTTGTAAAATATCCTGTATAATACAGAGTCTTATCTATACCACTTGCAGAAAATGAAAGTGTATTATATCCGTGATAACCACCTTTTCCTCCATATCCACCTGAACCTGGTATACCATTTGGACCTGCTTCTCCATCTCTCACTGTTATATCACAGTGATTAATTATCCTATTTTTTTGTTCTTCTGAATCTGTAATGAAGTAAATATTACCTTTCTTACCAGCATTTCCACCTATTCCAGCATTTCCACCAGTTCCACCTTTACCACCTTTTTTACCTTTTGTGCCTTCTGCAAAATATCCTTTAAATATTTGTGCAGCAAAATAACTTGTATATCCTGCATCTGCTCCATTAGCTCCACCTGCTCCATCATCGCCACGTTTCCCATCTGTTCCTTTAGAACCATTTCCTCCATTTGCAATTAGCGTTAAACGATAATTTATAATATCTTTCTTAATGTATAGGTAAATATTACCTGAATCCCTACCATCTTTACCATTTTGTCCATACATAGAATTATCTACAAGTTCTCCACTCTTTCCACTTACATTAATCTTTACATTACTGCTTACATCAAGATTATTACAAGAAATGATAATATTTTTCTCCGATGCAAATTCCATTCCAAGGTTATCGTCCATATAAATAGTCTCTTTAGCAAAGAACATAAATGTAGTAGTATTATCATCTACTTTTCTATTTTTGAAATATTGCAATACACTACTAATTACTAAGTTTGGAATTAATGCTCTTATTTCAATACCCTTCTTATCATTTATATCAATTGTTTTTACTATAAATGGATTTAAGATATATTTACTTACAAATTCTCTAATTATTTCGTTTCCTTTTTCTCCATATGAATTTAATCTTGTTATACTATCTCCTAATCCTTCACTCTGTACAGTTGTAACATTCATCAAAATCTCTTCAAAATCATTTACACTATACATATAGTCCTTTTTATTTGCAACTTCCATTAATTTTTCTCTATTTTTTAATGTAAATATCTGTTTTTGTACTTCATAAGAAACTAAGACTTTTTCTAAGTTCTTTCTTATTATAGAGAAGTTTTGTTCCATTATTTTTTTGCTTACTTTTTCTATAATAGATTCCATATGTACAGAAGGTAATAGAATTTCTCCAGTTCCATTTTCTGTATATTTACTTAAAGCATCAATTATATCTAAATTTCCCTTTATCTTATTTTGTAATTTCATACAATTATCTTTCAAGAATAATCCACTCTCTTTAGATAATACATTAATAAATTTGTCTATAGTAAGACTTGATGTACTTTCCAACCAATTTTTAAATCCACCCACGACTCTATCATATGTTGATATTTCTTGAATCATTGTTATTCTTTCAATAACATTGATAAAGTCTTCTGTATATGCCTTAACATAATCTTCTAAACTAGATACTATACTACTTTGAATCTCTTTTATTAATGTATCTAAAACTAGTCTTGCATCTGCACTAATTGGATACTGGAATGCTGATGTCTTATCTTTAACTTCATCTAACTCTAGTGCTTTTTTTAATAAAATTTCCCTCTCATCGGGTACAAGAGGCTTACAAAGATGAATATTCTTTCCATTATCTTTTAGCAATTCTTCAAATAACCAAGCCTTTTCATCTATATTACTTTCTGAAGATTCACATAACTGTTCATATTTTTTTCTGATAATATTATATAATTGTTTTTCTGTTCTTCCCAAGAAGCTTTTTGAAATGAAAAAAGTTATACTTCCCTTAAAGTTATCTTTATGAAGACACATATTTAACTGTTGGAATAAATCCAGCACTTTTGTAAGTCTAGAATCTAATATGTCTGCTTCTGGTATTAATACAATTACTGCACATATAGATGCAGAATTTTTAAATACCTCACCTAATGAAACTGCTGCACTAATATCATGGGCTACTCCTCTATTATCACTAAATCCTGCTGTATCACATAATTTTGCATTCATTCCTTCTACTGGTTTTCTCATATCTACAATATTGGGATATAGAGTTTGTGATACAGCTCCTGAACCAATCTCTGCTACAGGGTCTAAACATTCAACATATGATGTACCAGTATCTTCATCTTCTACTTCCTTCATTACACATCCTGCAAGATAATTGATTGCAGTACTTTTTCCACAACCTGTACCTCCAAGAACTAGAATTAAATTTTGACCTTGTGCCTTATTTATTGCTACTTTTCCTTCATCTAATAAGAGTGTTATTTCATCTAAAAGTTGATTTTGATTTTCTAGCATTTATTTACCCCCTAAATTATAAATTTTGATTTAAATAAAAGGTTTGATTTTACTTTTTAACTTTTCAGCTTGGAAAATTCTCTCTTTTAGTAAAATAACTGTGTTGCAGAATATAGTTTTTGTCAACACAGTTATTTTACTTAACTCATTTATTTGGTTATATTTTTTTGTTATATTTAATCTCATATCTTAGCTCCTATTGATATTACTTAATTACATTAAATACTTTTAAATCATCTTCCTAGACAGTTCTAAATTTTGACCATCCACCAACAAAAATACTCATATAAAAAACCTCCTATATATATGTTTTTATTTATTCATATAATAATACCAATTTTCATAATATTCAACATATTTTGTGTAACTGGTCAATCAAAACGTATAACTGGATAAATAGTAAATTGAAACAATATTTTAAAACAATCTTCTATAATTTAGGTTAATTTAATACAAAAAAATAGACATTCTATTAGGATAAAATGTCGTAAAAATTTCTTAGAATGTTTTTTATATTAAAATATTTATCTAAAAATGAAATATATTTCTTATAAATACTTGTTTGGAATCAAATTATTACATATATAAACTTAAATTTATGAAAAATAAACTTATTTTCTATGAATAAAAATATACACATAAACAAAAAACTATACAAGGGATATTTTCGAAATATTACCTTTAGAAAATATCCCTTACTTAAATATATTAGCTCTGTTAAACCTGTGTGTCGATGATTACACTTCCTTAGAAAAAGTAATCACAAGAGAGACTTTCCAAGAATACCAATATGTTACACTAACTACTTCCCAACCTTGCTTTGCCATGTCATTCATTATTGTTTCTGCTTGAGACTTCTTAGCTTCTACAATCTTATATTCTTTCATTGCTAATATCCCTCCTTAAAATGTTTTTGTTTCTCTCTACCCAATTAAGCCAATACAAACCGTTACCTATGTACTTGGTATAAAAATGTCTTACTCAAACTTTCAAGTTGCTATGTAGGGAATTAATATGGTTAATATGATAAATTAATAAAGTATTATTCTACTCCATCATCATTGGCTTAATATAAATATAGCATTTTTCAATTTTTTAAAAGAGTCTTCAAAGACATTAGAAAAAGCTGATGCAAAATTTTTAATATCACCTTTTTTTAAATATGTAAGTATCTCGAAACATACATCAAAGCGTGTTTTCAAAATCTCATTATATTTTTTATGAAAGAATCTCTCTAAATAAATTCCAAATATCGTATGTTGTTTTAAATGTCTGAAAGTTTCCTGTACTACATAAATGTGTGTACAGTCTATTATCTTACAAAGTAAAACAAAGTCTGGATATACCTTACACTCTTTATAACTATTTTGTAAATCTCTTAAATGAGCTTCTATATTCTCTATATCTACATAATCCATTCTACTACCTAATAAAAATACTACATCTTCAAAGGTAATTGTAATAAACTCCATAGCTTCTAAAAGCAGTGTCAATCTTTTAGCTCCTTTTTCTGTCTTTATATAATCATCTGCATATTCAGAAAAAAGTGTTATATAAGTTCCTTTTCCATTAATTGTTCTAGCTATACCACACTCATTTAGTTCATTATATGCACTTCTAACTGTTGGAAGAGATACATTATACTTATTAATTACTGAAGTAATTGATGGTAGACAGTCTCCTACTTTAAGATTTCCTTCAAAAATTTTACAAATTATATCTGAAACAATAAAGTCATACAAATAACTTTTTTCTAATGATACATACTTAAAATTGTTTGAATACTTATCTTCTGAAACATATTTTTTTATCATGTTAAGTGTTAATTCTCTACAACTTTCATACATGTAAGTCAATAACTTCTTAAGTTCAAGAAAATCTCCATTTAACCCATATAAATAACTTTGTCTTACCTGCTCTATATACTTACTATTAAAAAAAGTTGCATAGCAGTTCTCCAAATTATTTATACTATAATCCATTGGTGAAATCATAACATCGTATTGAATAATGTCGCAGAAATATTGAATCAGAGAATTATTTGTTTTGCTTATTAGTTTGTTTATATATTTTATCCTCTGTTTTCTAATTATAAAATGGTCAGAACTATTCTCTTCCATATGATTGATAATATAATTTAATTCTTGAAAGTCTTTAGATGTAAATTGCTTAACATTATTAACTGCAATAGAAGGAAATATCAAACTGAAAATCTGATATATATCTGACATTTGCAAAATTTTCTCATATGATAATTCAGATTCAATTGATTGTTGTGTACTTACATTGTATATTACAGTTGCTCTAGACCCAGCTTTGGTTTCTATAAAGCCCTTTTCTGACAGCATTTTTATTACTGTTTTTATAGTATTTTTTGATACCATATACTCTTTGGACAACTTATTAATAGAATCAAGCTTGTCACCAACAGTAATTCTACCTGTGTAAATTTGTTTAATTATATCTTCAAATACAATTAAATATTGTGGTTTTTTCTTCATATTTTCCCTCTTCAATAAATTAAAATAGTTGCTTATTTTTTATTCATAATCTATAATTGATATAGACCATTAATATAGATGGTCTAAGTTTTGCGATGTTATAATTCAATAAAACAGAACGTTATCAACATAATGTAACAAATCAATATATCATTTTATAAATTAATTAATATAATTTTTAATAATAAAAAAATTTAATTGATATACATTTTTTATTATTTTGTATGTTTAAAAATAAGGTATTTTACTCATTTTAAATAATAAAATGTTTAACATTACAATAATAATACAAAATAGAGATACTTTTTAAACTATATATAACACAATTATATACAACAAAAATGTAGATATGTTAAATCTACTTAATTTAGATTTTATCTTATGCTATTCTATAGATAAAATAAAAGAACACATTTATATAATAACTCAAAATCAAATTGAATTCAGTCTGTTTTTAAAGTTTATTTGATTTACTTTAGAATATATACTGTTTGATAGTATACTGATTACATTTTCACCCACAAATTCTCTAACTTCCTACTTTATAATCAGATGTAACATATTGCTACCCTTAATACCTATATTCATCAATCATGTATATTCCATTGAAAAAGATATTTATTTAGAAAAAGAACACCCTAAATTAGAAATTCTAAAACAAGTTGTATAGAAATAGAAAAAATGGTACTTAATATCAATAACGAATTATCAAAACTAGGTGACACTTAAGTAACATTAATGAATACACTTATACCCTTTCTACCAGTTATGAATTAATTGAATGATATGGTATATTTGATATTGAAACTTTAATATCAAAATCGAATTCTTTAATGTATAAAATAAGCCTAAAAATAAATCCAATTTAAGTTAGGTAATTTAGATATTCTATGAAATATATGCTATAAAGGAGTCCTAATAATGTCAAAACATGAAGATTTTGCAAATATTGAATATAGTTTATTAATGAATGCGTTAGATGTAAGTGTTAGTAGACACCAATTAGATGAACACTTTACTGTTGTTTGGGCTAATGACCGCTATTATGAAATGTTTGGTTACACAAAAGAGGAATATGAAACTCTATTTCATAATCAATGTGACCTTTTTTACAAAGATAATCCAGAAGATTGGAATTCACTTGTAGATTATGTGGAAAATAAATTTTCTAATGGAGCAAAAAAATATGACTATGTTTGCCGTATGAAGCATCGTAATGGAAAAAAATTATGGATAAAGTTATTTGGATTTTTAACAGGAGAAATTATTGATGGATGCCCTATTTCATATTCCGTTATGATTGATATTACAGAACAAATGATGATTAAAATAGAACAAACTGCAACTTACAAAAATTTTCCTGGTCTCATTGCTAAGTTTAAGGTCACTGATTTTGGTTTCCAACTTCTTGATGCTAACCAAAAATATTTTGATATTTTTAAAGATAATGTAAATTTCCTATTAAAAGATATGGATTCAGAAAGCTATCTTAGTGAAGTGTATAAACACCATAGTGATTTTAGAAATGGAAAATATGTTTGTTTTTCGATTTCTCCACAAACTATCAATGGAGACATCGTTCACATGCAAGTTGTAGCTGAATGTATAGATTGGGAAGATGATAAACCTATATATCTTTTAATCTATTCAGATGTCACAAAATTAGTAAAACAAAATGAGACTATTGAAAAAAATAATAAGGAATTAAAGGAATTAGCTTTTATTGACCCAATTACTGGAGGTATGAACCGTACTAAATTTAACATAACAGTAAAAGAAGTTATTGAACAGTCACCATCTGATACATATACTCTTATATGGTTAAACATGCAAAAATTTAAATTAATAAATGATTCAGCAGGAAATATAGCTGGAGATAAACTTTTAAAATATATCTATAATTGCATAAACGAGCACTTGCATGAAGGTGAGCTTGTAACTAGAATATTTGCTGATAATTTTATTCTTCTTTTTAAAAATAATCAAGAAGACATAACCTCTAGACTAAACTCAATAGTTAAATATATAAATAGATTCAATGACAATGCTGATTATAAATACATGCTTTATTTTACTGCTGGTGCCTATGTAATTCATGACACTTCTTTAGATATAACAAATATCCAAGATAGAGCAAATGTAGCTTGTAAATCAACTAAAAATATAGAAAATCATGGTTTATGTATTTGTAATTTTTATAACAAAACAGCTAAGGAAAAACTTATACTAGAGAAAAGTATAGAAAATAGAATGTATGAAGCACTTAAAAAGAGAGAATTTCAAGTTTATTTACAACCAAAATTGGAATTATCTAATCAAACGATATGTGGTGCAGAAGCTCTAGTTAGATGGATTCTTCCGGTTGGGAAAATAATCCCTCCTAATGAATTCATTCCATTATTTGAAAAGAATGGCTTTATTGTACAGTTAGATTTATACGTTTTTGAAGAAGTCTGCAAAACCTTAAGAAGATGGATTGATTGTGGATTAAATACTATAAATATTTCAGTAAATATGTCTCGCTATCATTTTTCATTCAAAAACTTTATTAATTCATATAAAGAAATAGCTAACAAATATGATATTCCACCTAATCTTATAGAAATTGAGATTACAGAAACAATTATATTTGAAGATATTAAGGTATTTAGTGAAATAATAAATGAAATCCATAAATATGGCTTTAAATGCTCTATTGATGATTTTGGAAGTGGTTATTCCTCAATTAACATGCTTAAGGATATTTATGTTGATACTATAAAATTAGATGGCGCATTCTTTAAATCAGAACGCCTAGATTCTGAGCGTGAAAGAGATATAATTATCTCTATAATTGAATTAGCTAAGAAACTAAAAATGACTACTGTAGCTGAAGGAATAGAAACTAGTTTTCAAAAAGACTTTTTACAAGAAATAAAATGTGATATGTTACAGGGCTATATCTTTTCTAGACCTTTACCAATAGAAGATTTTGAAAAGCAATTATTTCAGAAATCCTCTAACTAATCAGTACAAAGTTATTTATTCTAAGTGATATATTACATAAAAAATGAAAGTTTAAAAAATAAAGTGGAGAATTTAATTCTCCACTTTATTATATTTCTGATTATTTTAGTTACTTTCTATAATCATTTTATTTATTCCTAGTCATTTACTTATAACTCTTTAACATTTACCACTACTGCCTTAGGTCTAGTCATAGCCTCAATTGAATACTTAACACCTTGAGTTCCCATACCAGATGCCTTTACACCCAAGAATGGGAAGTGGTCTGGTCCTCTTTCAGTCTTGTTATTTATCTGAACAGTTCCAACTTCAAGCTTATCAGCAACATAAAATGCTCTATCAATATCACTTGTAAACACTGATGATTGAAGCCCATACTCTGACTGATTAGCAATTTCAATTGCTTGATTTATGTCTTTAACTCTTATAATTGGAAGTACTGGACCAAAAGGCTCCTCCCAAGCAATCTTCATATCTACATTTACATTATCTAATAATGTTGGATAGAATAAATTATTTTTTCTGACATTACCTGTTATTAACTTTGCTCCTTTATGTAGTGCATCGTCAACTAAACTTTGAACAAAATCAGTCGCTTTATTATCTATAAGAGGTGTTATAACTACTTCATCCATTGGATTTCCAATTGTTAACTCCTCCACTAATGGTTTTATCTTTTCCACTAATTTATCAGCTACACTCTCTTGTACTAAGATTCTTTTCACTGCTGTACATCTTTGACCTGAATATGAATAAGCTCCAGACACTATATTCTTAGCTGCAAAATCCAAGTCTGCATCTTCTAATACTATAGCCGCATCTTTTCCACCAAGTTCCAATAATAATGGTACCATTTTAGATATTTTAGATATATGTTGACCAACTTCAGTGCTACCAGTAAAGTTAATAAAATTAATTCCTTTATGAGTTACAACATAATCCCCTATCTCGCTACCCCTACCTGTAATAGTATTAAGTACTCCATCTGGTATCCCAGCTTTTCTCATAATTTCTACTACATGAAGTGCACTAATAGCTCCTTGTGTGGCAGGCTTTAATACAACTGCATTTCCACCAATAAGTGCTGGTGCAATCTTTGACATTGATAAATTCACAGGATAATTAAAAGGAGATATCGCTAAAACAGTACCTAATGGAACCCTTGAAACATAAGACATTTTATTTCTTGTCCCACCAGGGAAGTTATCGCCACTAATAGCTTCACCTTCCATATTTTTTCCTACATCAGCTGTGTATCTTAAAAAGTCAGCAGTTCTTTCAACTTCTGCTCTTGCAGACTTTATATCTTTTGCTATTTCAAGTACCAATATATTTGCTATTTCATCCATATTTTCTAACAATAAATCAGCAGCCTTATGGAATATATTCGCTCTCTTGTATACAGGCATTTCAGCCCATATCTTTATACTCTCTTTTGTATTTTCAATAGCTTCATCTACTTCATGTTTTGTCATAGATTGTACTTTACCAACAAGAGAATTATCTATTGGTGAGTAAATTTCTATTGGTTTTCTTGAATTAGATTCCACCCATTTTCCATTTATTAAATTTTTATATACATTTTCTTTTGTTCTAAGTTCATTAAACATATTTTTATTCCTCTCTCTGATATAACTTTGTGTATTTAAATTATAGCCATTTATTCGTTATGTAAACATTTCTTTTCTTCATAAACGTTTACCTTAAAAAAAATTTTCAAGTTAACGTTTTTCTATATTAATTAAAATCGTATTATTTAAAATGCTTGACAAATTTACAGACGAATAATACTATATATCTATGACTTAAAATATTATTTAAGTCATAGATAACATACATTTTTAGAAGGGATTGATAAATATGGCTAAAAGCTTTACAGAAATAGAAAAAAATAATATTAGAAAAAGACTAATTTCAGAATGTGAAATTAACTGGTCTAAATATGGATACAAAAAAACTAACATTGATGAACTTTGTTCAAAATCAGGAATTGCAAAAGGTTCTTTCTATACGTTCTTTGATTCAAAAGAAAAGTTATTTTTTGAAGTACTAAATGGAATTCAAAACAAACTTATATCATCAGTAGATGAAATTTTAAGTAACATGCCTCAAAAAGAGGGTTTCGCAAAAGCCTTAAAGATGTTGTATCGATTATATGATAAAAATCCATTCTTATATTCACCAAATAATGCTGATTATATCTCTTTATTAAATAAGATACCTAAAGAGATGCTTTCAGAACTTGAATATAACAATGTACAGAGTTTTTACAACTTAATTGAAAGATATAATCTCAAGTTAAAAATAGATAAAGAAAAAGCCTTTGGTGTTTGCAATGCCCTACTGTCAAGTCTATTGCTAAAAGAAGATATTGGATATGACTACATTGAGGTGTTTGATTTTATGGTAGACAATCTTGTAGAACACATACTTGAGTAATAATTTAAAATAAATTTTTTAAACATTTCTTTATAACTAGGAGGGGTAATATGATTGAACTAATACAAAAACTAAATGATATTATTTACAAAATAAATGATAAACTAAATATCCACACAAAACTAATAGACCCTAGCAGTGAACTTATGCCATTCTATTCTATCTTATCTATAATATTTTCTGCATTTATAATAATATTAGGTATTAAAATAAGAAAGAATTTCCTTATAGTCATTGCTGTCATAGCGATTATTATAAATATTTTGATAATCTTAGATAGGTAGGTGTATATATGGTAAAATCATTAAATACTTTTAATAAAAATTTTAACTTAATGGTCTTAGGTCAAATAATTTCATTATTTGGTGCATCAATCCTCAAGTTTGCTTTATCCCTCTACATACTTGATATGACTGGTAAAGCAGAAATATTTGCTACAATACTTGCAGTATCTTCAATCCCAATTATAGTATTCTCCCCTATTGGTGGAGCTATTGCAGATATATTCAACAGAAGAAACTTAATGGTTATTTTTGATTTTTCAAGTAGTATTGCAGTACTAATCTTATCACTCTTCTTATTTAATGATAATGGTTCAATACTGCTTGTAGGAATTATTATGACCATACTTTCAGTCATAAGCACAATGTATCAACCAACAGTTCAGTCAAGTACACCCATTTTAGTAGACAATGAACATTTAATAAATGCAAATGGTATCGTAGCTGGAGCTGCCTCTCTTACAAATATAGCAGGACCTGTATTAGGAGGTGTTTTGTATGGTATTATTGGTATTAATGCAATTGTCGTTATCAGTTGTATAAGTTTCTTTTTATCCGCGATTATGGAGATGTTTATACAGATTTCTTTTGTTAAACAGGAACAAACTTACAACATTATAAAAACCATATTTATTGATATAAAAGGTGGTATTATCCATATATGTAAGGAAAATAGGTTTACATTAAAAATACTTTTTTTAGCAATGTCAATAAATCTAGTTTTAAGTTCTATGCTAATTGTAGGTATCCCCTATATAGTGAAAATAACTATGGAAGCTAATAACTTTCTATATGGTATAGCAGAAGGAGCAATCTCTTTGAGTTCATTAATAGCTGCTGTTAGTATTGGTATTTTCTCAAAACATCTGAAAATAACTAATTTACATATTTGTTTTATCATATGTGCACTTATATTTATACCAATGGCATTTTCAGTATACCCATTTATATTAAATACAGGATTTCCAGTTCCATTTTTAATCTTTATTGTATCCTCTATGCTAATATTTTTTACAACGACTCTTGTCTCAATATATTCTATAACAATCATACAATTAAAAACTCCAAATGAACTTCTAGGAAAAGTTATGGCTATTCTTTTTGCAGGGACATCAATCGCAATGCCCCTTGGTCAGGTTATATATGGCAGACTTTTCGATTTATTATCAGATAAAGTGTATGTTATTATAATAGGAGTCGGATTTATTACATTACTTATAGCATTTATATCAAAGATAACATTGAAGAATGAAAAACTTTAGATGCACAACTTTAGATACACAGAATCTAAATATAGAGATTTTAACATAAAATTAAGTATAAAAATTTAATTTTCACTAATTTCTGAATTTACATGCAAAATTGTGTATCAGTGTGTTGACGTATTGGAAATTGATTGATATAATCAATGGAAAATAAACTTTATAAAAATTCAAAATATTCAGCTAGAGGAGTGATAAAAATGAGTTACATGCCAAATATAGAACAAGCATGGGAAATACTAAAAAAATACAATAAGGAAGAATTTCATATAAGACACGCTCAAGTCGTATCTGGAGTTATGAGATACTATGCAAAAGAATATGACCCTGAGAGAGTAGAATTTTGGGAAGTAGTTGGACTTTTACATGACTTAGATTTTGAAATGTATCCTGATGAGCATTGTGTTAAGCAAAGAGAATTAATGACAGAGCTTGATTTAGATAAATCGATAATCGATTCTACTGTAAGTCACGGGTATGGACTAACTGGCTCAGATGTCAAGCCAGAACAATTTATGGAAAAGGTATTGTTTGCTGTAGATGAACTTACTGGTTTAATTGGTGCTGCTGCAATAATGCGTCCTTCAAAGAGTGTTTCTGATTTAGAATTAAAATCTGTTAAAAAGAAATTTAAAGACAAGTCATTTGCTGCTGGCTGTTCTCGAGATGTTATAAGAAGTGGTGCAGAAATGCTTGGCTGGGAACTTGATAAACTTATTCAAACAACTATAGAAGCTATGAGAAGCTTAATCCCAGAAATGGCGATATAGCCTCTCATACATATACCATAGAAGTTACATCTTTAAAGAATTTTTCTATTTTTGATGCAACTTCTTTTTTTATTTATCACAATAAAAAGCTTACTATCTTAAGCTTATTAATATGCCCCATTTATAATATGTATAATATCCCAACTTTGAAAAATTTTAATAAGTAATAAATAATTTCAATATGTACGCAAAATTATAGACTTTATCTATATATATTAAATTACATGATTAACTATTTTTTTTACATTTTTAAGTGGTATAGCAATTTTAACTACAAATTTTTTATCATCATATTCAATTACAACATTACCACCATACTTATTTACAGAGTTTTTTATACTCTTTATTCCAAAACCATGAAAAGGACCTATTTTATCTGTCATAATGTCTCCATTTTTAGTAATAATCTCATTTACCTTAGTATTTTCCACTCTTATTAGATAAAAATTTTGCATGACATCACCTTTAATACAAATTGCTCTATTTCCATTGTCTATTTTATTACATGCTTCAATAGCATTATCTAAAATATTAGAAAATATATGACATACATCTACTAATTCAATAGCTTCACAATAGCTAAAATTTATTCCTGTTTTTAGTTCTATATTATTTTTATCACAAATTTCTTTCTTTTCATTTAAGATACTATCTAATATGAAATTACCAGTATTAAAAAATAAGTTATTGCCATTGATTTCACCCTGTAGATTATCTAAATATGAAGTAACATCAATTCCTTTTTTAATCATGGCATTTATACACAATAGATGATTTTTCATATCATGACTTAATAATCTAGTCTTTAGATATTTCTTTTCTATATCTTCATAATACTCACTTTCACATTTTAAAACGTTTTTAATCATATTATTTTCTACCATTAAAGTATTATATTGCTGTAACTTCTTAGCAATTAAGATTAAAATAATACTTGATATAAGCAGTACAATAGAAATCATAACAAATTGACTATTACGCATATCACTACCAGACTTTGAATTAAATATGTATTTAAAAATAATAAAAAAAGATGCTATATTCGCTACTATTGGAATGACTATATAAGAGAATGTCTTTTTATTTATTTCTATATTCAATTTTATCTTTAGTGTTCTATATAAAAATAAAGCCAAAATCAAAAGCATCTTTCCAGATACAATCGACTCAATTCTGTATATATCTCCTGTTGCCATCTTACTCATATCATCCATAGAATTAAGCCAAACTGTTAAAGATATACTTAAAGCATCTGTAGCAATTAATAACATCCAGTAGATTAAGGATATTAATATAGACTTCACAAACCTCACATCATATGAGGTTTTGTAAAATACAACAGTAATCATCACAGATATAATTACTCTTATATTTGGTGACACATCAAAAAAATAAATTATATTAGCAAAAATAATAATGCCACCTATATAGAGATTTATTTTTCTATTAGAAATTTTTTGCTCACTTGTATAATCTAGCATTTTCTTACAAAGAAACCATTCTATTATAAAGGATACCATAATGAAAATATTCCAAAATAAGCCTGACTTTATCATAATACTTTCTCCTAACGTATTGATAAATTGTTTTTTATATTTTACGTATAATTTAATTATATACGACTCTACACGTGTAGTAAATAGATTGTCAAAATTATTCCAAATAAATCCATATTTCTTTTCTTTTTTAATTATATCACTTATTTTGCTAAATTTAATTAATTTTTTTATCATTTTTTAAGGTAATAACTATATAAATTTATCTAAAACTAAATATAAAACATATTATTCATAAAATTTTTACATTATTTTCATATGAATTCTTATAATCTTATAATAACACTGTAAAAAAATTTCTCATGATATACCTTGACAGGCGAGGTATATCAAAGTATTATATATTTAATCGGAGGTGATGCTCATGACAATCGCATCTGACATGATAAGAGGTCATACAGAAACAATTATCTTAAAACATTTACTTGAAAAAGACAGTTATGGTTATGAGATTAATAAATCTATACTTGAAAAGACCGATGGATTGTATGAGTTAAAAGAAGCTACTCTATATACAGCATTTCGTAGACTTGAACAATCTGGTGCAATAACCTCTTATTGGGGAGATGAAGCTACTGGAGCTAGAAGAAAATATTATTCTATAACAAAAATAGGCAGAGAAAAATATATAAAAAGCCGTGAAGAATGGGATAACACAAAAGCATTAATAGACATATTAATTTAGGAGGTGAAAATATGTTAGATAAAATACGTACTTATATTGATAATAGCTTTACAGGAATTAATGAAACCAAAAAAGTTAAAGAACTTAAAGATGAATTATTTGAAAATCTAAAAGAAAAATACAACGACCAAATACAAGATGGTAAAACAGAACAAGAAGCATATAATTCGGTAATCTCAGGAATTGGTGATTTATCTGAATTAATTGAAAGTGTTAAAGAACCATATTTTATACCTTCTGAATTAATTGAGGAAAAAAAGAAAAGAGCCTTAAGAGCATCAATAGCAATTGCTCTTTTTATAATAAGCCCTTTCTTATTTGTAGTCTCAATTGTGAGCTTTGGTATAGAGCCAACTCTAGGAATTCTTTTAATGCTTATATTAATAGCAATTGGAGTAGGACTACTAGTTTATAATCAAATGACCAAACCAAACTATACTCTATATAATGATACTTCAACAAAAGAATTCAAAGAATTTAAAACAAATTATGATGATATAAATCCAGCTTACAAGTCATTCATAAGTGCATACTGGATTGTAATAGTTGCTATATATCTAATTACAAGTATGCTATTTCAAATTTGGTCTTTTTCGTGGATACTATTCATAATAGGTTCTGCTGGTGTTGAGATTATTAAAGGAATAATACAACTAAGTGAATCAAAGGAGGACGATAAACATGAATAAAAAACTCATAAAAACAAAGATTTTAGTATGGAGTATTGTTGCAATATCACTTTCTATAGTATTTATCCTTCTTCTTATAGGAAATATATTTTCACATTCTTTTAATCTTTCTTTTAATAATTTACATTCCAAATATAACTATGATAAGTATATAGTAGCTAAAAGTGAAAGTTTTTCAGATAACATAAATGATATTAATGTTGACTGGATTTCAGGTGAAGTTAGAATTAAGAAAAGCGATTCTAATAAAATCAAATTAATTCAAAAGACTCCTTCTAATTTTTCAAAGAAAAAACTTGCGAAAATAAAGGTTGATGGAAATTCTCTTTCTATAGATGATAATTCAGCAAAAAAATTCTTTATTGGGATTAATCTTCCAAAACCAACAATACTTGAACTGTATTTGCCTAATAAGCTTTATGATAAAATAAATTTGTCTACTACTTCAGCAGATATATATAGTACTTACATAAAAGGTAATATAATGGAAGCTAGCACAGTTTCGGGCGTAATAGAGCTTTCTGGTAATATTAATAAATTAAACTTAGATACAACTAGTGGTGATATTGATGTAACAAAATTAGATAGTAAAGATGCTACATTTACATCAACATCTGGTGGAATACAACTTTCTGGCAAAATTGATAGTTTAAATTTAGATACAACTAGTGGTGATATAAATTTAAAAGATATAAATAATAAAAGTCTTATCTGTAGTACAGTTTCTGGACGAATAGATGTATCTGGAACTCTTTCTGATATTAAAGCAGAATCAACTTCAGGTGATACAAAAATTATATCTAACAAAATGTTGTCTTCTCTAAATTGTGAGACTACTTCTGCCAATATTGATTTGTCTATTCCTGATAATCCAGGATTCTCTTTAAGTTTTGATAAGATTTCTGGTTCTTTAAATAGCGACTTCGAATTGAATCGTCACGATGATTTATACACTTATAAAAATGGGGCTACAAATTTCTATGTAAGTGCTACAAGTGGAAATTTAACTATTCTAAAAAACAAGAATTAGGTAAAATGTTTATCACAACCAAGATACTTCTGTTATTATGACAAAAATACATTTATTATTAAAATCAAAACACTTCTATGGTAGATTTATTGTTTATTGATAAATCAAATGCCTATAGAAGTGTTTTTATATATCATAATGTTATGTTTTCTTATTTATTTTCAATAGTACACATCTCACCTATAATACTTTAGTAAATCCAATCTATTTACATATAATCTCGACATATCCTTTATAGGCATCTATTCTTAAATAGTCACCTGTTTTAATCATACTTGTAGCATCTTCTACTCCCACCAAAGCAGGTATACCATACTCACGAGATACTATCGCACCATGAGTCATGAGTCCTCCAACCTCAAGTACTAACCCCTTTGCATTTACAAAAAGAGGTGTCCAACCAGGGTCTGTAAATTTAGTCACCAAAATCTCATCCTTTTTTAAACTGTCATCATTTGGATTCAATATAACTCTTGCGTATCCTTCATAGATACCTGCTGATACTGGCATACCAATAAATGCACCTTCTGGTATTCCCTCTTTTGAATAGCTACCAGAGAATATCTCTCCTTCATTTGTAATTACCCTTGGTGGATTCAGTTTTTCATATTTATCATACTCTAATTTTCTGTACTGTATACTTTCTTTAAAATTCACTTTTTCAGTTAATACTTGGTATATTTCATCAAGGTTTAGATAAAATATATCATATCTATTATCAATCAAATTATCTTTTTCTAATTTGTTCCCTACTTCATCAATTACTTTTCTTACTTCATTAAATACTCCAACTATAATGTATTTTCCATATTCACGTAAAGGCAAGAAGGTCTTTATATTATTTAGATGATTCTTAACTTTTTTTACTAAACCATCTTTACCTTCCCTCTCATAAACTTCCAAAATTAATCGTTCACTTTCACTCGATTTTTCAATCAATTTCTGATACTTTTCTCTATGTTCATTTTTTTCCAATGTATTTATATTATTTAATATAGACATACTTATTGGAGTAAAATCTTCTTGATAACGGGGATTTGTTATATCTATTTCTCCAATCCCTCTCATACCAAATTGTCTTAAAAAATCACTTAACTCATGCTTTAATTCATCACTGCCATTTTCTAAAAGCAACAAATGAGCATCTTTAGGATTGCTATTTAATATATCAATCTCTTTTTGGTTATTTCTTATTAAATCAGCTAAATCACCCACTCTTAATCCCATCTCAGTAGTGATATTTCCCTCTAATCCACTTACAAAACTATCTTCTAAGTACAATAAATCTAATTCTTCAAGCATATTTCTAAGTTTTCTATCACTTAAAATTCCTGAAGCTACATTTGGAATAAGTTGCTTTGCTAATTTAAATATAAAAGCAGATAATAGCTCTTCCACGATTACAATCTTTTCACATAAATCATCACCCTCATTTATATTTCTACACACATCATTAATAAGTTTTTCTTTCAACTCCACTAAACTTGCAAGTGCTTCTGGCTTTTTATCAGAGGTATAATTTTTACGTGATATTTTTAAGATAGGTATTATTAAATCCCTTGCCATTTTTACTGTAGTTTTAGAAGGAAGTTTTTTCTTTAAAGGATATTTTTCAATATATTCTCCAAGTGCACTTGCTACAAGATAGTCTACATTTGGAATTAAATCTTTGATTATCTTATTTCTTATTGGTAATCTAAGTATTTCTGTACAATTGGCATAAAGCCTACCACCAGCTTGACTCATTATCTTGAAGTTACTACCTTCTTCGACTCTATCAAAAGGCATTATTCTCTTGAATATATCAAGACCTAAAGGTTTAATTGGTTTTGTCATTACTTGAATATGACTTGCTGATATATATACCTGAGATTCTTCATTTATATTACTATTTTCTACTCTAGGATATAGAGATGTTATCATTCTACTTTGCAAAATATATATTTTTCCACTCTCATCAATTGCCCATTCTATATCTTGTGGAGTCTGATAGTATTTCTCTATTTCATGTCCTAATTGTGCTATCTTATAAATCTCTTGTTCTGAAAGTACTTGTTCTTTCTGTCTATTTTTATCAAGTAAAATTTGCTCTGTACCACCATCATTTTTTCTGTATATGGCTAGCTCCTTCGTATTTATTTCTTTTGCTATAACTTTGTCTTCCTTTTTATTTACTTTGTATAAGTCAGGAGTTATTAATCCCCCTACCAAAGCTTCCCCAAGTCCAAATCCTGCATCAATAGTTAAATGATTATAGTTATTGTTAATAGGGTCAGCAGTAAACATTATTCCTGACTTTTGTGAATTTACCATTTTCTGAACCACTACAGAGATTAATACATTATCTTCATTCAAATTATTTCTCTTTCTATATATGACTGCTCTTTGAGTATAAAGTGATGCCCAACAATATTTTACATTTTCAATTAAGTTTTCAAATCCATGTACATTTAAATATGTATCTTGTTGACCTGCAAAAGACATATCAGGCAAATCTTCTGTTGTTGCACTAGAACGCACAGCATAGAAATCATCTTCTCCAATGCTTTCTACAACCTCTTTTATATTTTGTTTTATACTATCTGAAAGTGACTTTCCTATGATTAAATTCCTTATACTACTTGTCAACTCCTGAACCTTTTCTAAGTCATCAATATCCACATTATCTAATTGTTTAAATAAATCATTATCTTTTAATGGCTCTATGAACTTGTAAAAGGCATCTGTTGTTATACAGAATCCTTCTGGTACAGGTAGGTTTTTCTTAGTCATTTTGCCAAGATTAAACCCCTTTCCACCAACTAAATTAAAACTATCTTTATTTATTTGATTAAAAAACAAAATATCTGTATTCATATTACACCTCCAAAGTTAACTATAGGCATCTCAAATTTATTTGCATAAACTAACTTTAACTAACTTTATTTAATTTTATATAGTCTATCTTTATTTACAATTATACATCTTTTATATGTATTTAAATTAATATACACATGCAAATATATTAATTTAAACATCTTTTATACATATCTAAATTAGCAGACATATGAATATATTATTTAAGCATCTTTTATACACCCTTAAATCAACAGACATATAAATACATTATTATAACCTACAAAAAAAATTAGAGGTACACTATCATAAAAATATGATTAACTGTACCTCTAATTATACTTATCTTTTTATAAGTTTAATTTCTACCTATCAACATATCGATTTAACTTATCTTATCTATTTAATATCTTAAATATTAGTTTTGAATAATACTTTCTCTTGATTCAATTTCTTTTGAAATACTAGCTATAAATTCATCTAATTTAATGCTACCTATTTCACCTTTATCTCTTGATCTAACAGAAACATTATTCTCCTCAACTTCTTTTTCACCTACTATTAACATGTATGGAACTTTTTCAAGCTGAGCTTCTCTTATCTTAAATCCAATTTTTTCAGCTCTGTCATCTAATTCAACTCTTATACCCTTATCAAATAACTCTTTCTTAACTTCATTTGCATAATCCATAAATTTATCAGATATAGGAAGTATCTTAACTTGAGTTGGAGATAACCAAACTGGGAATTTACCAGCATAATGTTCTATTAATATACCTATAAATCTTTCTATACTACCAAAAGCAACTCTATGAATCATAACTGGTCTATGTTTTTCACCATCTTGTCCGATATAAGTGTTATCAAATTGTCTTGGAAGTTGCATATCTAATTGGATAGTACCACATTGCCAAGTTCTTCCTAAACAGTCTTTTAGATGGAAGTCTATCTTAGGACCATAGAATGCACCATCACCTTCATTTATAGTATATGGTAGACCTAATTCTTCTAAAGCTTCTCTTAATCCATTTTCTGCTGCTTCCCACTCTTCTTCGCTTCCCATAGAATCTTCTGGTCTTGTAGATAACTCTAAGTTATATTCAAATCCAAAAGTTTTGTAGATACCATCTATTAGGTTAGCTACTCCTTTTATTTCATCCTTTATTTGTTCTGGTAACATGAATATATGTGAATCATCTTGAGTAAATGCTCTAACTCTCATTAACCCTTGTAATGCACCAGATAACTCATGTCTATGAACTCTACCAAGCTCTGCAACTCTCATTGGGAAATCTCTATATGAGTGTAGTTGAGAATTATAGTAAATTAATCCTCCAGGACAGTTCATAGGTTTTATAGCATAATCTTCATCATCTATTTTAACTGTATACATATTTTCTTTGTAATGATACCAGTGACCTGAAGTCTCCCATAATTTTCTATTTAATATAATTGGAGATTCTATTTCAATATATCCAGCTTTTCTGTGTATTTCTCTCCAGAATTTTAATAACTCATTTTTAAGTTCCATACCTTTCGGTAAGAACATAGGGAATCCAGGACCTTCTTCAGGTATCATAAATAAGCCTAATTCTTTACCTAATTTTCTATGGTCTCTCTTTTTAGCTTCTTCTAATAAATGTAAGTACTCTTCTAAATCTTTGTTTTTCTCAAAAGAAGTTCCATAGATTCTTTGAAGCATCTTATTTTTTTCGTCGCCACGCCAGTATGCACCTGCAACACTTTGTAATTTAACAGCTTTAACTTTTTTAGTAGATGGTAAATGTGGTCCTCTACATAAATCAGTAAAATCACCTTGCTTGTAGAAAGATATTATTTCACTTTCAGGTAAATCAGATATAAGTTCTACCTTATAGTCTTCTCCTTGTTCTTTCATAAGCTCTAAAGCTTCATTTCTAGGAAGTTCAAATCTTTCTATTTTTAAATCTTCTTTAGCTATTTTTTTCATTTCAGCTTCTATTTTTTCTAAATCTTCTGGAACTAATCTATGGTCTAAATCTATATCATAGTAGAATCCATTTTCTATACTTGGTCCTATAGCAAGTTTTGCTTCTGGGTAAAGTCTCTTTATAGCTTGAGCTAATATATGTGCTGATGTATGTCTAAAAACTTCTTTACCTTCTTTATCTTCAAACTTAAATAAATTTAAGTCACAATCAGTATCTATAATGTGGTCCATACCTACAACCTCTCCGTTCACAGATGCTGCTACCACATTTCTAGCTAATCCTTCACTAATGGATTTTGCTACATCCATAACAGAAATAGCACTTTCAAATTCTTTTATTGAGCCATCTTTTAAAGCAACTTTAATCATTGTTTTTTCCTCCTTATTGAAATAATTTTTAGATTTTTTGTAATAAAAAATCGCCCCAAATATGTTTGGGACGATATTAATTCGCGGTTCCACCCAAGTTGGTGTATACAAGTATATACAACCCTCTTGATGACTATAAGGTCGTCACCCGAGCACTTTCACATATAGTATAAATACAAATACTGCTAATAAACTCAGCTCCAAGGTAGTTTTCAAATAGACCTGTTACATGGGCTCTCAGCCATAGACCCAAATTCTCTGAGAATGGTTTCTACTCTACTCTTCCTCTTCAACACTATAATTTTTAATATATTTTCATTATAACAGATACTTATACATCAATCAACATTAATGTAATATAATAATTACCCATTATTTTTCATCTTAATCAACTCTAAATCAATATTCTAATATCTTTATATTAATTTAATCTTTTTATTTATAGTGATATTATAATATTTTCACCAATTTTAAATTTTTAAAATATATCTACATGCATGATAGATATGACTAGATAAATACTAAAATTAATTATTATTTAAGTTAATTTTTAGTTTTTGTATACTTAAATACAATAGCTAATTGTTGTATATTTAAATAAATATAGTAACTAATCCTTGAACTATACCTATTAAAAAACCTAAAACAAGACCTAAAAACTCTATATGCTTTAATTCTTTTTTAGCTATTTTTATTATTATATCTTCTAATTCATATAAATCTAGTTCATTAATCTTATCTTCGACCATTTTTTGTATATCTATACGTTCATTTGCTTTATTTATTATATTTTTACTCAATTCATCTATACTTTGTTTAACTTCAGACTCAATTATCTCTCCTAGATAGTCTTGTATCATGTTTTTTATGCCACTTGGTATAAATGAGACTTTCTCATGTATTATAATTTTCACCCTTGCTTTTATGTATCTTACAACTTCTTCCTTATCTTCGTCAGTAATGATATTTGCAAGTATTTCGTCCATAGAAAGAAATTCTTCTTGAATTATTTCTCCTACATTGGCTGCTATTTCTGCTCTTCTCTTTGGTATAAGTCCTACTATTTCTATATTAAAAATAGGTATTTTAATAGGCTCTATTGGTCTAAATATTAGTCTTATAGCAACTACATTTGTAACGTAACCTATAAATCCACCAATAACAGCTAATATCAGTATCCTAATTAAATTATCCATTATAAAATTTCTCCTTATCAATTGTATATTTTTCAGCTATATTACACTTAATCAGTAGATATTTTTTACAGTTAATAGCCTAGCTATATTATAGCTTTATATACAATTATAAGTCTTTTGTGTCGATTTAAAAAGAATTTTTTTAGTTTTATATCTTTAGTTTCTAACTCTCCATAATTATACTAACTTTATTTTCAAAGATTGCCTCTACAGTATCTATAATTTCTTTTGAGCAATTATTATTTAATAAATCTAATATTTCTATTTTTTTAGGACACAAAGTTAATAAGGTACTTATTAAAAAGTCCTCATAGTTTAAATTCTCTCTTATTACCATATTTATGATTTCTTCATCATCTATGCTGTCTATTTTATTTCCATTTTTATCGTATAGAATAAATGTATTGTCTTCCATTATATGAACTTTTAGCAAATCAATTTTCTCTTCTTGTGTATCTATAAAGTATTTTAAGACTCTTATAAACTCATCTTGGTCTTTCTTTATTAAATACTCCTCAACTGCAATATCACCTATAGCAGAAATATATTTCATAAATTCTCGCATCCTAAATCTAATAAAACCTTCAACATTTATAAAATCATTTTCCTCTATATAATTTCTCACCCTTGTAAATACTGTTTCTCTCATAAAAATCTCTTTTTTAGCAAATATGTTTAGTGAATATATGTATATATTATTTTTATCTTCAGGATATGTACGCCCATAGCATTTTAGAATGTATTCTTTTAAAAGTTTCTCTTTCATTATACTTATTATCATACTAGTTATTTCTGTTGATATTTCATCAATATTTAGAGCTCTTTGTTCAGTTTTAGTACCATTAAGTATTTTTTTATTTAATACTTCTTGCTTTGCAGAATCTATTACTACTTCTACAATGTCATTCGTATATATTAATCTATCGTTTACATTATTATTCCTCAAAAATTTCATAGAAGAAATATTATCCTTCTCAACCAAAGTTATCGCTCCTTTCTTGTCATGAGAGGAACTATAGAACCTATATCTAGTAAATTCTCACAGCTAAGTGTAACTATCTCCTTGTTTTTACTTTCTACAAAACTTTTTATACGTTCATAGTCAGGATGTTTTTTAACATCTCCACAAAAAGCTAGTTTATCCTTAGAAATTAACCCTGTACATCCACCTATAAATCCATAATTCATCTCAAATAAATTTATATGACCTTTTTCTATTAATAAACACTCTATTTCTGTATTCTTCATGCTTTTCCAAATACCTTTATCTGATGTTATTATAGATGTTTTATCTACTATACAGATTGAGCATTTAGAATAGCCCTGCTCTATATTTATCTTTTTAAGTTTATTATTTTCAATATAATCTAATATTACTTTGTCAGTGTACTTAAAGTTATGTATAGCATAGTCACCAACTATAGCAATATTGTAAGGTATATCATAAGGGTATCTATTTAATAAATTAGCTTCTCCCTTAATTATATTAAATTTATATCTACTTAATAACTCTTTGTATTGATTATATACATTCGGCGCAACAATTATATCTCCTTTTCCTAAATTACAAATACATATATCTGGGTGATATTTTATGCTTTCATATAATTCTTTACATTCTATTGTTTTTATTATCTCTATATTTCTTAATTTTAATTCATTTTCCATTAGATAACTAATTCTTTTGTCCACCAAAGCTAGACACAAATCGTCATCTAGTATAAATGGCTCTCTTGTAAATTCCATTTTTTACTCCTTTTTCTTTTTTTTGATAAATTTTTTATTTGAAATAAATAAAGTGTGTAGCAGAATTTTTCTGCTAACACACCTATTATTAGACTTTTCTATAATTAATTTACACCTAAAAAGTGTATTTTTAGAAACTCTTAAAACAATAATTAATATGTATCTTTAACTTTGTTATACTCTTTTTTTATGTACTCTAAAACATCTGGTGGTATATTTCTACTACTCTTTGGAGTCAATCCTATTTCTCCATCTTTTATTTTAAATTCCATTACTTTACTTCCATGAAAACCATCTTTTATAACATTCTTTATTAATTCATAGACTGGTTGTTCCACATCTTTTATAATTGAACTTATTACATTGTTTGGTGCCATATCGTATTGGTCTTTATTAATAGCTATAACTTTACCACCATTTTCTCTTGCTACCTGAATAGCTCTTTTACTATCATCTTCTGTAGCTGAGAATACGACATCTCTATCAGAATCTCTCATTTCTTTTGCAATAGTTCTAGCTGATTCAGGATTTTCAAATACATTTGAATATTTAACTAATAGCTCAGCATTTTTATTTGAAGTTTTGATACCTTTCCTAAATCCAGATTCATACTTGTCTCTACTAGACCCTTCAATCCCTCCTATAAAACCTACTTTACCAGTATCAGTCATTTTACCTGCAATAAGACCTGCCAAATATCCAGTAGAATTATCTTGAAATGATACTGAAACTACATTAGCAGGTTGAACTTTATAGGCATAGTCAACTATTGCAAACTGTTGTTTTGGATATTTGGTAGCATCTTCTTTAATTAACTCTGCAAATCTAGCTCCGACTGCTATTATCAAATCTGGTTCAGATTTATGTAGTTTTTCTATACTTTCTTTAAAATTCTTAGAAGTCTTTGGTTTTTCAAGTTTTATTCTAATATCAAAATCTTTATCAGCTCTTTTTAGAGCTGATAGTACATTATTATTATATGATTCATTATTTAAGTTTTCAGTGTCTAATAATACGCCAACAGTCTTTCTCACATAAGAATCATCCTCTTTTATATCTTCTTCTTCATTGTTACTTTTGTTATTTGATTTATCTTTATTTCCTTTATCTTTATTTGATGAGGTTGACACACTTTTAGACTCACTCTGTTTAGATTTAGCACTATTTATATTAGAATTACCTTTATTTACTTTATCAAATCCAAAATCAAAGTTACATATAGCTAATATAAAAATTGTAAACACTACAACAAAGCAGAGCATCAATAGCCTTTTTATTTTCACAAAATTCACTCCCTGATATAGAACATGAAGTCTCTATAGATTATTTATTGTTCTTATTAACATATTCTAACACATCTGGAGGAACATTTTGAGAGCTATTTGGAGCAAGTCCAGTACTTCCAGACTTAACTGTATTTTCTATAACTTCTCCACCTTTATAATTTTCCTTTACAAAACTATGTATCAGATTATAAATTGGATTTTCAAAATCTTTTACAATAGAGCTTATAACATTTTCTGGAGCCAAATCATGTTGGTCTTTATTAGTAGCTATAACTTTTTTATTTTTTGCTCTAACTGCATTTATTATAGCTTTTGAATCGTCTTCAGTAGTAGAGAAAATAACATCTACTCCATTATCCATCATTTTTTTGGCTATAGATTCAGCTGATTTACTATCTTTAAAAACATCTGCATACTCAACCGAAACATTTTTTATACTGCTATTAGAAGATTTAATACCTTCTTTAAAACCTGCTTCAAATTTATCTCTACTAGAGCCCTTTGTTCCACCAATAAAACCAACCTTATCACTTTCAGTCATCTTTCCAGCAATTAATCCAGCCAAATATCCAGATTTGTTATCTTCATAAGAAATTGAAGTTATATTAGAAGGTTGCTTGTCATATTCATAGTCTACAATTGCAAATTGTTGCTTTGGATATTTATTAGCTATCTTCTCCAATGGTTTTGCAAACCTAGCTCCTACAGCTATAATTAAATCTTGATTGTCATTACATAAAATATCTATACTATTAGAGAAAGTTGATGAATCGTCTGATTCCACTTTATTTGTATCTATATTAAGTTTCTTTTTAGCATTGTTTAATGCCAATAAAGCAGCATTATTCATAACTTCATTGTTTGTTCCTTCAATATCCAATATCATAGATATAGATTTTTTAGAATTATTTTTGTCAGTTATATTGTTTTTATTATCTTTGTTAGAGCTAGAATTATTACTAGGATTATTGCTACATCCAACCAACATCCCAGCTGTCATTGCTACTGTTAATATCAATATTAATACTCTTTTTAAACGCATCAAATTTCACTCCTTATACCTTCATGACATTTTTATATCCTATTTACAAATCTTTTATATATAATTTACATTCATGTTTTAAACTCTTTACAATAAATCTTACTATAAAAAAGTGTGCAATAGATTCTTATCTATTTACACACTTCCCTAAAAACTAAATCTAATATATCAATGCTTAATTTTCTCTAAACAAGTCCAATTTAGCATATCAATATTTAATATTTTATCTTAATCTAATAAAAAATAAATAACCATTAAATAAAAATATTATTTATTTTTTAAACATATGATACCAGTGACACCAGGTCCAGCATGTGCACCTATACACACACCAATTTGGAAAAATTTAATTTCCTTAGGTCTTAATTCCTCTTCCATAACCTTAGATAATTGTTCTTTTTCCTTAAAATCATCACTATATCCTATATACACAATTTGGTCTGATAAATCATCCCCACAATTTGATTTTATCAAATCCATCATCTTAGAAATTACATTCTTCTTTCCTCTTACTTGAGATATTTGAGATACTAGTCCATCTTTTATCTCTAAAATAGGTTTTATATTTAATATGCTTCCTATTGCTGCTTTAGTAGATGATATTCTTCCTCCCTTTTGTAAATATTCTAGTGTATCTACTGAGAATATAACAAAAGCTTTCTCTTTTAAGTCATCTAAAACAGGCAATATTTCATCAATAGACTTTCCTTCACTTGCAAGTTCTCCTGCTTTTATTACAAGTAAACCAGTTCCCATACAAAGCAAGTTAGAGTCGTATGTATATATTTTACCTTCTACATCATTCTTTGCCATTACAGCACTTTGATACGTCCCTGTGGCTGTGGCAGAACCTGCTATATAAAGTATCTCTCTATTTTCACTAGTATACTTCTCAAACACTTCCTTAAATTGGGCATAAGTAGCCTGAGAAGTTTTTGGATATACATTTTCTTCTCTAAGCTTTTTATAAAATTCATCTCCAGATATATCGATTCTATCCTTATATTCTTTTTCCTCTAATATAACTGTTAACGAGACAATATCTATATCATATTTATCTAACAAATCTTTTGGCACGTCCGATAAACTGTCACAGATTATCTTTAGATTTTTCATTAAGTATGCTCCTTTCTCATTTAGGCTTGTTAAACTACCTCATATTAGGGTATCCTATTTGTCTCAAAGCTTCATACACTACTATAGCAACTGAGTTTGATAAATTTAGTGACCTAGCTTTTTCAACATCTAACATAGGTACTCTGATACAAGTATCCATATTTGCTTTCAACAAAGGTTCTGGTAATCCCTTTGTTTCTTTACCAAATACTATAAAACAATTTTCTTCATATTTCACATCTGAATGTGACTGTTTAGCCTTTGTTGTAGAAAAAAAGTATTTGCTGTTTGGATACTTTTCTTGTAATTCTTCAAAGCTATCGTAATATTGTATATCAGCTATATCCCAATAGTCAAGCCCACATCTTTTTAGGTGTTTATCATCTAATGAAAAACCTAATGGCTTTACTAAATGTAAAGTTGAACCTGTTGCTGCACAAGTTCTTATTATATTTCCTGTATTTTGAGGTATTTCTGGTTCTACTAATACTATATTCAATGACATTTTTATCCTCCCTAAGTATTGCTCTTAATTTATTAAATTTTATTTTATAAACAGAATAACAATAATATTATACTATTATATATGGTAATATTAATAATAATTTTTATTTCATTATATATAATAGTTTTCTATCTAACATTTTCATAAGTATTATTATATCAGAAAATCCCTCTTGTACAACTTACTTTGATAAAAGTTATTTCATTTCATTAATTTCTTTATAATAATTACAATCTTCTTTTATTGGGCAATCTCCACATTCTGGATTTCTAGCTTTACACATTCTTCTTCCATGAAAAATTAACACATGATGTGAGTGTGACCATCTTTCTTTTGGTATAGCTTCCATAAGTGCAAACTCTGTTTTTTGAGGATTTGGCTCATCAACTATTCCAATTCTATTGGTAACTCTAAATACATGAGTATCTACTGCTATTGCTGGTTGATTAAATGCATTACTAAGTACAACTCCTGCTGTTTTTCTTCCAACGCCAGGTAATTTTACAAGATTCTCTAAACTATCTGGCACTTCTCCATCATATAATTCACATAGCTGTTCAGACGTATCTTTTATTTTTTGAGATTTACTTTTGTAAAGACCACAACTTTTTATCTCTTTACTAATTTCTTCAATACTCAAATCAGCAAACTCTCTTGCTGTATTATACTTTTTAAACAACTCTGAAGTAACTTTATTTACCCTTACATCAGTACATTGAGCTGATAAAATAGTCGCTATCAAAAGTTCAAAGGCTGTCCCATAATTTAACTCACATGTAGCATCTGGATATAGTTTTTCTAATTCGTCTAAAATCTTATTTACATCTTTATCATTTACTGACTTATTCTGATTTTTAGATTTACTTTTAGTTTCTTTATTTGGTTTTTGTGTTTTCTTACTTGAATTAGTACTCTTTGATTTTTTGCCTGTTTCAGTTTTTTTATCTTCTTCAATATCACTAAAATTTGTTATATCTTTCTCATCAATTATCTTATCTTTTTTATTAATTACTTTATTCATTTCTTTTTTAGGTTCAACTTTATTTATATCTTTTTTCCCTTTTATGTCTTTATTTTCTTTTATCTCTTTTTCATTTATCTCTTTTAGATTTACATTTTTCATAATTATCCCCCTTTAAAATACTAATTTCTAAGATGCCATTCATACATAGTTTAATCATATCAACAAAAAATAAACATCAATATATAAAATATACAAAATAAAAATTCAATCTACATATATTTCACAAAAAAAGCAAAAACCTATTAAAGTTCTTGCTTTTTATTATACATAAATACCCATTAAATTCTATAATAAACTTATTCTTTTGATACAGTTTGTATCTTACTGAAGGATGTCAATTTTTCTTTTACTAATTTTTTTATTTCTTCAAATTTAACATCTGTCAATATCTCTATAGCTTCTTCTACTCTTTCAACTGTATATATCTTGAATTTTCCATCTAGTATAGCATCATTAACTTCATCTGATAAAACAAGGTTTCTCTGATTCTTCTTAGGAATTACGACACCTTGCTCACCATTTAATCCTTTAGTCTTACATATAGAATAAAATCCTTCTATTTTTTCACTTATTCCACCAACTACTTGTATATCTCCCTTTTGATTTATAGAGCCTGTAACAGCAATATTCTGCTTAATTGGTACTCCACTAAGAGATGATAATAATACATATAACTCCGCAGATGATGCACTATCTCCATCTATTCCACCATAATTTTGTTCAAAACAGATATACGCATTTAGTGACATTATTAAATCCTGTGCAAAGTTCTCAGAAAGGTAACCACCTAATATAAGCACTCCTTTGTTATGTATAGAGCCACTCATATTTACTTCTCTTTCTATATTTACTATACCTTTACTTCCTGGACTAGTGGTTGCTGTAATCCTTGAAGCCCTACCAAAAGAGTACTCTCCTGTACTTAATACTGATAGACCATTTATAACTCCAACCTGTTTTCCCTCTGTCTCTATTAAGGTAAATCCATTTTCAATTGATTCATCCATATGTGTCTCTACCCTATTAATTCTTTTTCTCTTTTCACTTATTGCTTTCTTAACATCACACTTCTCTGTATATTTTGAATTTCTAAACTCTGCATATGCACTTCCTTCTATCACGACTTCCATTATTTTATTAAACTTAGTTGATAATTTTCCTAAGTCACCAGACAATCTAGTGCTAAATTTGACAACTTCACCAACAGCTTCCTTAGTAAAATGTCTTAAATTATTCTTGTTACATTGAGATGCTATAAATCTAGCAATTCCCTCTTCATTATTTTCATTCTTATCCATTTCACTATCAAAATCCACAAATACTTTAAAATATTTTTCAAAATCTTCATCATATCTATATAAAATGTCATATATATAGTGGCTTCCAATCAATATTAACTTGACATTTAATGGCATATTCTCTGGCTTAATTGCTGTCTGTGTTTCCAATATTACTTTTTTTGTTTGCAAAGTCTTTTTAAGAATTTCCCAAGACATTGTATATTTTAACAGCTGGTCTGCATAAAGTACTAAATAACCTCCATTAGCCCTATGAAATGCTCCTGATAATAGCTTTGTAAAATCAGTTTTTATATTGCCATTTGCATAATCGTATTCTGCCTTTCCAAATAGATTTGCAGGACTTGGATTTATCTCTACTATAACAGGTGCTGATTCTTTATTTTTTGAGCCTCCATTATCTACAAATAGGTTAATTTTATATTTAATAAAATGCTCTTTATCATACTTATCTTTTAATTCATCTTCATCTAAATAGAATAAGTACATATATTCTATTATATCTTTCTTTATATTTTCCAAATAAACTTGAATTTTATCATAATCTTCATATTTTTCACACAATGTCTTGATGTGAGGTTCTACTACAAGTTTAGCTATCTCTCCTTCAAGCTCTAACACAGCTTTTTCAGCTATTTCTTCTAAATCTTTAATTTTATATACAACTTGTATAGCCATGTTTTCTAGTTCTCTTTTTGCCTTATAAAACTCTTCATCAGATGTATCACTTTCATCTTCCTCTTCTTTCAAAGGTATAAAGACTATTCCCATTTTACTCTGTTTTAATTTAAATCCTTTTTCTTCTCCATATTTCTTAATTTGTTTTAGTAACATATCTTTTTCTATTTCATATTCGTCCAAAAGTTTATTTTTTTCTATTTCAAAACTTTCACTTTCAAACGCATTTTTAAAATCCTCTAAAAGGCTTTCAATTAACTTTTCCATATCTTTCTTAAGTTCTCTTCCAAACCCTTTCTCTAACTCAACTATAATAGGCTCTCTAGGGTTTTCAAAATTATATATATAGCACCAATCTTTATGTGTATTTTTTTTGGATGCATATTCATTCAAAACCTTTAAGGCATAAGTACTTTTTCCTGTTCCAGATTCACCAGCTAGATATATGTTATAGGCTAGATTACTTATTCTTAGACCTAATTCCATAGCTTCTACTGCTCTTTCTTGCCCTAATATACAATCTAGTGGATTTATTTCAGATGTATTATTATATTTCAATATTCCCCCACCTCCCCATATTTAACGTTAATGATATAATATGACTTTGATACAATAAGTGTTAAAGTAAGTTCACATTAAAGTATATGAAATAGACTCTTATTATTAGTCATTATACTTATCTAAAATTATTTCCATATTTCTCTTTATTATATTTCTGCCCCTCCAACTAAAGGCTCTATCTCCATATCTTCTTTTGAATTCTTTATTTGAAATATTTTGTACCTCATCATAATCCAAATAATCTATTATATTTTCTTTAAATTCCAAAATATGAGTTGTTGGTATTCCAACATTATGTGGACATACTTCTTGACAGATATCACACCCAAATACCTTTTTACTACTCTTTAAAACAGATTTTTCTTCCTCTGACAAATCTCCTTTTTTTTGAGTTATATATGATAAACATTTCTTGGGATTCATATCATAATTTCCTAATATAGCATTTCCCGGACAATATTTTACACACTTACCACATTTAAAACAACTTTTTTCTAGTGGTTTATCTTCCTCAAATTTATAATTATTTACTATATATCCTATAAATATATAAGAACCATACTCATCAGTTATGATGTTATTGTTTATTCCAAAATATCCTATCCCTGATAAATAAGCTAAATATCTGTCAACTAATGGCCCATTATCAGCAAATATCTTGTATTTGAAATCTTCTACTGTGTTAGATATATAATCACAAATTTGTTGTAAAAAGTCCTTTACTACAATATGATAGTCCTTACCATGACAATATTTTGATAAATTTGAATTTTCATTTTTTTCTTCTCTGTTTATATGATATGGAAATGCACATACTATTATAGAATTAGCATCCTCCATTATATTTCTTGGATTAATTCTATTTTCAATTATTGGTTCTTCCATACCAGTCAAATAATCTTTTTCCTGTCTATCTTGAAGTATCTTTTTTAGATTATCATACTTATCTATACCAGCTATTCCTACACACTTTAATCCTATAAGATTACAAAATTCTTTTAATTCCTTATTATCCATAAAATTATTCCTTTTTAATCTATTTAATTCTACTCATTCTATTTAATCCTTTTTAGTCTATTTAATCCTACTTATTCTGTTAAACCTATTTAATTTAGGTTATAAAACTACAATTATTATTACTATATTATAAAATGAGCTAAAGTATAATATAAATCTCATCTATCTATAATAATATCCATTTATTCTTTAATATAACTTGTTTTATATACTCTATCTCTTATTATTCTACAATATCAACCCATTTTAAACTTTTTTACTAATTTTTTAGTAATTATCTTACTAATATGATTTCTCTATTTTACTCCAATACTTATATCATTCAAACTTAACCTTGTAATTAAATTATCATCTATAAAGTTATTACTTATAAAAACATTAGAAATAAGAATTTGCTTTTAAATCATCCACAGATTATAATAAATACTGTATAAGGATGGTGAACAATTTGATTAAATTAACAATTCCAGGTAGACCCATTAGTAAATCTAATTTTAAACTTCATAATATAAATGGTCAAGCATGGATGCCTTCAAAGGGAAAGTATTCTAAGTATCTTGCATATGAGAACATGATTGCAGGTTTTATAAATCAACAATATCAAGGAGAAACTGTTGAAGAAAATCTAATAACCGTTTTAAAATTATACTTCCCAAACAAGAGAATGGGGGACTTACATAATTATCCAAAAAGTATTTGTGATGGTATTGAAAAAAGTGGAATAATAAAGAATGATAAACAACTTAAGCCAGTACTTTTATTTGACTTTATAGATAAGGATAACCCTAGGGTTGAAATTGAGCTTTATCCAGTATCTGAATATGATATATCTTATAATATTTTTGAGAAATAAATATTTTATATGCTAGTTAATACTATAGTAATGCTATACTATTTGAAATTATTAAAATAATATTTGTGCTATAGCTATACTCACACAAATTTTAAATTTATATGATACTTGTAACTATGTAAATTTAATACTTATAAAATTACTGCATTCATATAAATTTAATGTTTGTATATAAAGATGTATACATCTAAATAAAATATATTCACATAAATAAATCATATCCATATAAAAAGAAATCGGAGTAAACTTACTACACCGATTTCAATAAATAAAATCTATCCTAATTTTTCGACAACAGTCTTCAACATTTCTCTTATAGGAAGTTCATATGGACATCGACTCTCACAAAGACCACAGTCAATACACTCAGTAGGTTTAACATCCATAACCTCATATTTTTCTTTAGCCCACTCTTCTAGTCCATATCTAGTGTAATATCCTTCACATAAAAAGCTCAATGGTATGTTTATCCCGACAGCACAAGGCATACAGTATTCACATCTTCTACAGAATTTTTTACCTAAAGAATTTCTTATTTCCCCAATTTCTTTATTGTCTTTTTCGTCTAACACAAGATTTTCAAGCACAGCAACATTCTGTCTAACCTGTTCAACACTTTCCATTCCTGGTATAACTACATCTATATAGTCTTTAGATAATATGTACTTAATAGCTAATGTAGCATTATCTAAAGCTCCTCCAGCTAAAGGTTTCATTACTATTATACCAATACCTTTTTCATGTGCCTTTTTAAATACTTCATCCGCTTGTCCTTCAACTATATTGTAAGGAAATTGTATAGTATCAAATTTTCCACCTTCTATTGCTTTTTCTATAGTCTTTAAATTATGGCTAGTTATACCAATGTGCTTTATCTTTCCTTGTTCTTTTGCCTCTAAAAGAGCATTATAAGCCATCTTGTCTTTAAAAATATTGTCATACTCCTCTTCCTTAACATTATGGAATTGATACAAATCTATAAAATCAGTTTTGAAATTATTTAAACTTATCTCAACATCTCTCTTCATTGAGTCATAATCTCTAGACATACTTTTAGTAGCTAGGAAAAATTTATCTCTTTTCCCCTCAATAGCAACTCCAATTGCTTCCTCACTTATTGTATACCCTCTTGCACTATCAATAAAGTTTATCCCTTGTTTTTCTAACTCATTTATGACTAAGTTAGTATCCTCTTGAGTAATTCTTTGTATTGGAATTCCCCCAAAGCCAACCCTCTTTATTTTCATATTGGTATTGCCTAAATTTCTCATATCTTTCCCCACCTAACTTTTAATTAATTTTTATATAATATAAATGTGTCACCTTTAATTATACAACAAATTATGAGAATCTTTGCAATATATTTACACTCTATTAAAATTGTACACTGTAAATAAGATTTTATTTACTAGATAGTATCTCTTTTATCATCTTAAGCTCTCTCTTATGACCTTCATCATCAAAAGGAGTCTCTAAGAAAAATGGTAGGTCTTTCAGATTAGGATGTTCCATAAAATCAATCAATGCTTTTAATCCTATCTTTCCTTCCCCTATAGGAGCATGTCTATCTTTTTTATCTCCAAATGGCATCATACTATCATTTAGATGAATAGTTTTTAACTTATCTATACCAATAACCTTATCAAACTCTTCTAAGACTCCATCTAAATCGTTCACTATATCATATCCAGCAGAAAAAATATGACAGGTATCAAGACATACACCTATTTTTTCTTTGTGTTCAATTTCGTCTATTATGCTTTTTAATTGTTCAAACTTAAACCCTATTTCAGTTCCTTTTCCTGACATAGTTTCAAGAAGTATGGTTATATTTTCATCGCCCTTAATAGCATTGTTCAATCCTTTTACTATCCTATCTATACCAAAGTCTACTCCACCACCTACATGACTTCCTGGATGAAAGCACATGTATTCAATTCCTAGCGAGTCCATCCTTCTTATATCTTCATCTATCACTCTTGTCGCAAATTCGTATACATCATCCTTTGCACCACCTAAATTCATAGTATATGGAGCATGTGCAAGTAATGGCGCGAAATTATTTGCCTTTCTAATCTCTTGAAACTTAGCTATATCTTTTTCATCAAATACTTTAGCATTTCCTCCTCTTGGATTTCTACTAAAAAATTGAAATGTATTTGCACCAATGTATACAGCTGTCTCTGCTGCCTTAGCAAATCCTTTTGCTATTGAAAGATGTGTTCCTAATTTAATCATATTTAATCTCCTTTTAATTGTACTTATATTTGTGCTAAATTTTAATTATAAATTTCTGACGAATAAGTTTTTTATTTTAATATAACTATAATTTAATACAACTATAATTAATTTCATGTATATTAACTTCAAATTTTAATATTTACAATTTAATTATACCCATTTTGAGAAATTTCAAATATTATAATCTTACATATTATTTATAAATTACTTAATCAATCCTTACATATTATATATCTATATACATACCTTACAATCCACTTATAAATCTATAACAACTTATTTATATATCAATTACAACTCAATTATATAACTATTACAATCCTTTATATAACCAGACAAAAAAATAGAGACTAAAAATCATGGTTTTACTCATACCAAAAACTATTTTTTGATTATTAAGTAAATTCTGATGTTCAATCTCTAACCTTATGTTTTTAATTAATCCATAATTAATGGCTCTAACTAGGACATTCTTCCTCAAGTGTAGGAATTACAACCATTGCTATATCATACTTAGAACCTTCAACGTTGTGTTGTCTTTTATTTAAAATTTCATCTATCTTTGATTTCATAGCATCACTAAGTTCAACTAATTCATCATGAGTAAGAGAAATATCATGATAATCAACTATATTTTCATTTTCTAAAACATCTTCTTCTGCTGCCTTATAAAAAACTTCACTCATGTTTTCAAATTTTGATATGTACAATTCTTCTTTTTCTTCCCCATTGTCTAAAGAAAAATTAAGTATCCTATTCCCTATAACCACATTTTTTGCGCTTGGATAATAGTATTTTTCCACAATCCCCGACTTTATTTTTTCCTCAACTAATTCTAAAATACCAACTTTGTATAACATTTTTATGTGGTAGTTTATTTTTGCATGAGGTTCTTCCAATAATTGAGATAATTGTTTTGCTGACAATGGCGATTTGTCAAATGCTTTTAGAATATCTATTCTACGTGGATGTGCAATAGCCTTTATGCACTCCAAATCTCGTAATACCAATACCTCTTTCATTGACCCCTCCTAAAAAATTTATTTAATTCATATTTCTTTACAATTTAATTATATATTAAATTATATGTTGTTGTCAAAAAAATCCTTTCTTAAAATTTTAAAAAATATTTAATTTGAGTTTATTTGACAACTCCTCTAAAACTTTAACTCCTGCGACGCTGTTACCTTTTTTGTCAAGTGCAGGTCCATAAACACCAATCCCCATACGCCCTGGCACAGAAGCCATTATACCACCTCCAACTCCAGATTTTGCAGGAATGCCAACTTTAATAGCAAATTCCCCAGAAGCATCATACATTCCACAAGTCATCATAAATGTTTTGACAATTCTAGAAACCATTTCACTCATCAGATGCTCACCATTTTCTATGTCTACTCCATAATTAGCAAGATTTATACCAATTCTAGCCAAATCTATGGAATCTACTTCAATTGAGCATTGTTTAAAATAAAGGTCTAAAACATCTTCTACATTACCTCTGATAAACCCATCACTTTTCAGTAAGTAAGCCATTGCTCTGTTTCTATCTCCAGTCATTTTTTCAGACTTATAGACATCATAGTTTATTCCTATATTATCATTTTTTGCTAATTTCCTAAAAAAACTAAGCATTCTTTCTTCTTTTTCTTCCAAACAGCTCCCATTTATAAGAGAAGTAGTTACTATAGCCCCTGCATTTATCATTGGATTACAGGGTTTTTTTGTGTCATTAATTTCAAGTTTCATTATAGAATTAAACGGGTCTCCACTTGGCTCCATTCCAACGTTTGAAAAAACGTCTTCCCAATCATTGTCCATAAGTGCCATAGCAAGAACAATTGGTTTTGAAATACTCTGTATAGTAAACTTTGTGCTACAATTTCCCGCACTGTAAAGATTGTTTTCACTATCTATAATGCAAATTCCTAAATCATTTCTTCTAGCATTTTTTAATTCTGGTATGTAACTAGCGACTTGTCCGTAATTAGTATATTTCTTATTAGAACTTATAATTTCTTTTAATAATGTCTCATCTAACGTATTCATAGGCACCTCTTATATTATGATATATATATTCTATTTTAGCACAGATTTATACTATAATAAAACAGTGTTAAAGAAAATTATACTTTAAAGCTATTTTCTACAAGAATTTATTCATTTTTCAATCAATTTAAAACACTTAATAGTTTGATAGTTCAAACTTTATGTCTTCAGATATATCCTAATAAATATCCTAAAATCTATAACTATTATAGCAAAATAAAATGGCAGTTTTTTTAACTGCCATCTATTACTAACAAATCCAAGAATAAATACTATATCTCAAATTAATAATCACTCTATGGTATTGTATCACTACTAATCGACTATTTTACTTCCTCCAATAAATTCCCTAAGAATTGAAGTTCCTGGTATATCAGAAGTATCATCTAGCTCTACAAAATATTGTAAAAACTTTAGTAACCTAGTCGCTTCAATGTGAGCAGGGTTATCTTCTTTTATTTCTTCCAACAGAGGTTTAGCAAATCTCTTTAAAACTGCTAATTCATATACACAAGCAGAATTAAATATGGCATCTGCTTCATCTTGATATGGGAATATATTCTTCTTTTCCCCTCTTCTAACTGATGCCCATTGTAAGATAGTATTATCAGCACTATATCCTCTAAAATTATAATCTCTAACAATTCTTCTTATCATTCTCAAATCAGCAGTAGGAATTCTATTATGGTCATCCAAGTTTATTTGAGTAAGGGCACTTATGTATATCTTAAATTTATCTTCATCTGGTATAGATGATGTTAAAATAGGATTTAGCCCATGTATACCTTCTAATATAATTGGTTGGTTTGAGTCTATCTTTATTTTTTTACCTGTATATTCTCTCTCTCCTTCTTTGAAGTTGTATCTTATAGCATCAATTTCTTCACCTGCTAAAAGTCTCTTTAAGTCTAAGTTAAATTTCTCTAAATCTATAGCATAAATTGATTCAAAATCATAGTTTCCATATTCATCTAAAGGAGTATGTTTTCTATCTATAAAATAGTCATCTAAAGAAATAGAAATAGGATTTAAATTATTCACTCTAAGATGTATAGATAATCTATGAGCAAAACTTGTTTTTCCAGACGAAGATGGAGCTGCTATTAAGATTACTCTCTTATTATTCTCTTTTATCATATCTGCTATTTGAGATAATTTTTTTTCATGTAATGCTTCAAATGTCCTTATTATGTCTCCATATTCATTATTTTCTATTATCTTATTAAGTGATACCACCTTGTCAATTCCCATAAGCCTTGACCATTCTTCTGCTTCATAATATATACTTGATAACTTAGGCTGAGGTATAAATTTCATAGGTTTAGTCTTATCTTCTTCACTAGGACCTAAAATTATAACGCCTCCATTGTAAAGCTCAATATCAAATGATTTTATATAACCAGTTGATGGTAGCATATACCCATAAAAATGGTCTATATAGTTTCTACACTTATATACTTTAGCACTATCATACTCTTTATATTTTAAAAGCTCTGCCTTTTCATGCATTTCATTATTTTCAAATATAGAAATAGCCTCATCTCTTGTCACTTCAACTTTTTCTATGGTATAATCGTTGTTTACTATCTCTTGCATCTTGTTTTTTATATTTTCAACATCCACTTCTTTAAGTTTTCTATCTATGTGAACTTCACAGTATAGCCCACCAGATAGTGAATGTTCTATTGTAACCCTACTATCCCAAAATATTTCTCTACAAGCCATCACAAATACAAAGGACATGACTCTAAAGTAAACTCTCTCACCATCTTCATTAGTAGTATCTAAAAAATTTATCTCACAATCATTTTTCACTCTGCAATTTAGCTCTTTTAATTTATTGTCTACAACTGCAAGTGTTATATAACCCTTATGCTCATCGCAAAATTCCTTTGCTATATCCCCTAATCTAATTCCTAAAGAGTTTTCTTCTAATGAATATTCTTTATTTTTTCCTTCTATTTTTAAGTTTATTTTTTTCACTTCAACATCTCCTTCCTTTTGATGAATACAAATTTTAATCAACGAGGCATATCAACAAGTTAAAGAGAGGTATTTAACCCTCTCCTACAATACGATTCAATTTACTTATAGTATCTTCAATGTCTTCGTAATTTATTTCTAAAACTAAATATTCTGCATCTAATTTTAAGACCTCTTTAATCCCCTCTTCAGATAAAATTCCTTTTCCTATACCTACATGTGTATCATTGATACCATCATTATCACTTAAGTGTATCAACTTTATTTTATCCTTCAAGTTTTTTATATAATCATCCTCATCAATTAAACAGTGTCCAGTATCGTAACAAAAACAAATCTTAGAATTTTTAATCCTATTAAATATATATTCAAAATCATAGGATATATTTCCAATATTTGAAAAATCCCCACTTTTTGAATAAGTATTCTCTATACATATATATGAGTTTGTATTTACCTTATCTAAAAAATCTACACTATTATCTAAATACTTGTTCCTATTCTTTTTAAGTCTATTTGTCATAACATATCCTAAGTGAAGATTAAAATACTTTATATCAAATCCTTTGAGCTCAAATTCTATTTTCTCAATAAAATTTATCCATGAATCTCGTATATACTCTATATTTTCACAAGTATTTAACTCCATAGGTAAGTGTACCCCTACAGATAATCCTAGCTTAGAAATTCTATCTTTATATTTACATAACTCACTACATTCACATATATTGTCAAGCCCAATCTCTAAATGCGTTATTTGCTCTATCTTTTCACAAATATCTAAAGCCTCCTCAAGATTAAACAATAAGGATGCTACACCAACTGCCATACAAATCACCTACTCAAAAATACCTATATCTGTAAAAGGAAATACTCTTAAAATAACTTTTCCTTTAATATTTTGTTCATCTACTAATCCAACTTCTTTATATCTACTATCCAAACTTACTTCCCTATTATCTCCCATCGCAAATACTTTTCCCTCAGGAATCACCATATCAATATCGCCTTCAGTATAATTATCATGTATATATGAAACTTCATTTAATAACTTTCCATTTATATAAACCTTTGAATCCATAATCTTTAGATGGTCACCAGGTACGCCTATAACCCTTTTTACAAGTTCTTTTTTTCTTCCATTGTCTTGTAATAAGTCAGTCTTAAATATCATTATATCTCCACATTTTGGTTCTGATAATTTATATGTCATCCTATTTGCTACCAAATAGTCATGTGACTTAAGTGTTGGGTACATTGATTCTCCATTTACTAGTGTAGGTTTTATAAAACGAGTTATAATAAATGCAAAAAAAAGTGCAGTAATAATTATTTTTATCCACTCTACAATCTCTTCTTTAATAGTTTCATTCATTCACAAATTCTCCTTTATAGTTATATTATCTTTATTAATAATGCGTTTTTAACATTATCTTTTAGATAAGTCTACTAAATAAGGTGTTGTCTTTTTTATACAGACAACTATTGTGCATGGTCTGGTGATTTCAGTTAATCAGCGATTGCTCCAAATTTTATATGTTTAGTCAATAGTTCCTATCTTAGAAAATGGATACAATCTGACTAGAACTTTTCCTAAAACGGTATGCTCGTCGACCAATCCAACCTCATCGTATCTACTATCTAAACTTTTTTCTCTATTGTCTCCCATAGCAAATAATTTTCCTTCTGGAACTACGATATCAATATCTCCATCAGTACGATTATTATGTATATAGGAAGTCTCTTTTAACAATTTATCATTTACATATACCTTGGAGTCTTGTATTTTTACATGGTCACCAGGAACCCCGATGACTCTTTTTACTAAGTCTTTTTTCTTTCCATTTTCTTCTGTCAAGTCGGTTTTGAATACTATTATATCTTTGTATTTTGGCTCTCCTACCTTGTACGCGATTCTATTAACTATTAGGTAATCACGTTCAACTAGTGTAGGATACATTGATTCGCCCTTAACTATTGTTGGCACTATAAAACGAGTTATTGCAAATGCCAAAACAAGAGCTATGACAATCACTTTTATCCATTCTACAATTTCTTTTTTAACTGCTTCACCCACTAAAATCGTCTCCTCTGTGTTAAATATTAAGTCAATCTACAGCAAAATAATCTACCATAAACTTACAATATAAATATTATACTTCTTTTTTCTACTAGTTTAAAATAATTTTCTGAGACCTTTAGGATAATGATTCTTAATTACACCAGCAGATTCTTTTCCCCAGCCTAGAGGTATGCCTTCAACTGATACCAAAATCCATCCTCTACTTTCATTAGAATTTACAACATCCCCTTTTAAATATTTAAGAATTGAATCACTCTGTACACTAAAGTTTTCAACATTTTTTACATCTTCAACCTTTAAATAATGAGATAGTGCATGAGAAGGCTCAAATCTATTCTTCTTTAAAACCCCTAAATGCAAACCGTATCTCAATACTTTTAGTTTTTTCGTATCCGGATATACTTCTGGAAGTAAGTACAAGTTTTCTCCTCTTAAATAAAATTTATTTTTTTTATTGCTATAAAAATCAACCTTTAAAAATTTCTTTTCAAACTCCCTATAATCCTTTATTTCTTTATCTAAATTTTTTATTTTTAATTCTTTTACATTACACTCTTCATCTTCTAATTTTTTTATCTTAGCAACAAAATGACCTTCTCCCTTTATTTTATGAGGCCATAATCTTTCCATTTCAATAAGTTCTGCATGTGGATACTCGCTAATAAACTCCTTTATAACATGCTCATTTTCTTCTCTTGAAAAAGTACATGTTGAATAAATTAAAATACCATCTTTCTTTAACATTTTATATCCATCTCTTATAATTTCTTTTTGAATAGATTGACATTCTAATACCTTTGCATAACTCCAATCTGATATGGCCACCTCGTCCTTTCTAAACATACCCTGACCAGAGCAAGGTGCATCTATAACCACCTTATCAAAATACCCATTAAATGTCTTTCTTAAGCTTTTAGAATCGGTATTTGTTATAATACAATTTTTCACTCCAAATCGCTCTAGATTTTCACCTAAAGCCTTAATTCTACTAGCATTAATTTCATTAGATACCAATAGACCTGTATTATTTAATTTAGACAGTATATATGTAGATTTTCCACCAGGAGCAGCACACATATCCAGTACTTTATCTCCCTCTTTAATATCTGCTTTTGGTATCACACTCATGGCAGAAGGCTCTTGCAAATAATATGCTCCAGCCTCATGTAGTGGATTTCTACCAGGTCTATTGATTTTATCATCATAATAAAAACCCTCTTCTGCCCATGGTATCTGAGATAAATCAAATAAATTCAATTCCAATAGTTTCTTTTTACTAATTTTTAATGTATTTATTCTAAGACCAGTAGTCTTGTCTTCATCATAACTTTTTATAAAATCATCATATTCATCTTGTAGTATCTCTCTAATATCTTCTAAAAATTCTTTTGGTAAATTTGCCAAATTTATAATCCCCCTTCAATCTGCTTTGCTTGTTTGTCATTTATTACTTTTAACTGTTTATGTCTTTTACTTGAATGTTATTTTCTTTTCTTTTTCTTAAGATTACCAAAAAACACCTTTTTGGAGTTATTCATATATTTCTCAAGTTTATCAAGATTTACTTTCCATAAAATTATCACATAAACTATAAGTAATATAATAGCCCATCTATATTCTATCATCAATATAAAATCAAAAACTCCATGTAATAAAATTGGAAGCAATACAGCCATAAATAAGTACTCACGTCTCTTATTTTTATTTCCTTCAAACTTATACTTAGAGATATAGTACCCCATAGTAATAGCAAACATTACATGAGCTGGAATAGATATAATTGCTCTATTAATGCCAACTTGAAGTGCTAAATTGCCACTCTCAGAAAAAATATAGACTATATTCTCAATTGTTGCAAATCCTAAAGCTAAAAATACAGAATAAATAATACCATCTAACTTTTCGGTAAAATGTTTTTCTTTAATTAGTGCTGGAATTAGTATCAGAGCTTTTATGCCTTCTTCTACAAGCCCTGCAACTACAAATGATACATATATTAGTTCTGAATATCCTTCAAATACATTAAATTTCATCAGTAAATTCTCTAAAAGTATAATTATAATACTTAAAAAAGCACCTATTAGAAAAAATTTAATTAGATGAATTAGAGGCTCTCTGCAATATCTATCTTTAGACCTTATCCAAAATAAACCTATCAATATAGGAACTATTGCTAATAAAAATAAATCCAGCTTCATAGACTATTTTCCTTTCGAAATTTTTAATTCACTTCTGCTCAAAATTTTTAATTCATTTCTGTTTTATAATACCTATTTATTTTTAGCTTATTTTGTTTTAAATACACTCTAAAATAACATTAAATTGTTCAAAGTAAAATGTACTAAAACATCAAAAAAAATTTAAATTTATATCTATATTATTTAACAAATCTCAAGCTATATTCATATCTTGAAATATAAGGGAACTAAATTCATTTAAAGAAAGGGTGATTTGATGCAAGATGGTTTCTTAACAGTAAGTATAATCGATGCTACTAACAATAGACCTATTCAAAATGCAACAGTAAACATATATTCAATGTCTAATGGTAGCCAAAGCTCATCAACTTTATACCAAAACCTAACGAGTAATGAATCTGGTCAAGTGATTGGATTAGCATTACCAGCACCAGATGTAGATTACTCTCTACAACCATCTGATGTTAGACCTTATAGCCAGTATATAGTAGAAGCCATAGCCGATGGGTATGAAACAGTTGTCATAGAAGGAACACAATTATTAGCTACAATTGAAGCGAGACAGGGAGTTCCCATGTTTCCTAGAACAAGAAGTAAACGTTCTTTCTCAAGACAAAGTGAATTGATTTTTGATATAGGAGAACATACTCTATATGGTACTTATCCTCCTAAAATTCCAGAAAGTGACTCAAAACCATTGCCACCTCCTACTGGTTTTGTTGTATTGGATAACCCTGTAGTACCCGAATTCATAGTAGTTCATGATGGTCTTCCAGAAGATTCATCAGCACCAAACTATTGGATTCAATTTAAAGAATACATTAAAAATATAGCTTCATCTGAAATATACTCAACTTGGCCACAACAGACAATCTATGCAAATGTAATAGCTATAATATCATTTACTTTAAATAGGGTATTTACTGAATGGTATCGAAATAAAGGATATAATTTTACAATAACTTCATCAACTGCATATGACCATAAATTTATAAACAACAGAAACTTATTTGAACCAATTAATATAGTTGTAGATGCTATATTTAACACATTTATAAAAAGACCTCCTACAGCAAGACAGCCACTATTAGCACAATATTGTGATGGTCAAAAATCCCAATGTCCTAACCAAATGACTCAGTGGGGAAGTAAAGATTTAGGTGACCAAGGATACGACTATGAAAGTATACTAAGATTTTATTATGGAGATGAGATAGTATTTGAAAAAGCACCTATAGTAAGTGGTGTTCCTGTATCATTCCCTGGTACTACATTACAAGTTGGCTCCACTGGACAATATGTTAGAACTATACAAAATCAGTTAAATGCTATATCTAACTCTTACCCAGCTATCCCAAAAGTAAGAGAAGATGGTATCTATGGAACAGACACAGAAAATGCTGTTAAAACATTCCAAGGAATTTTTGGTTTGCCTCAAAGTGGAATAGTAGATTTTAAAACATGGTATGAAATATCTAGAGTCTATGTGGCTACAACTAGAATAGCTTCTCTAAATCCTTTAATTTAAAACTTGATTTAGAATTTATTTTAGATTATTAATTCAATATAAAAAATGGCTGTTATGAACTAATCTATACTATAAGTATTCTAGTCCTAACAGCCATTTTTGTAGTTATAACATATTGTTTTAGAATCTTAAAACTTTAAATGGGGGATTTTAAGCTTCTTAAAAACAGTACTCGCAAATTTAATTTTCTTTAAAAGCTTATCTTTATTTTTAAATTTAATAAAATGTTACTTCATAATGAAAATATTGCTTAGTTATTATAAATATAAATAATATTATTTTGAAAATTATTCCTAGTTAAATGATACTTTTGATTCATCAATAAACTTAATTTGCAACCTTAGATTTATTGGCTAAAGCTAATATTAGACCTAAAGCTATAGATGCAAATGCAGAAGCAATTACTCTATATTCAGCAGGGAATAAGAATACAATTGTATGACATGGTATCCAGAAAAATGGTATAGTTTTTAAAACACTAAAACCAAGGTAAGCGTTCCAATCTACTATATTTACCACATCTTTAAGTGTTACCTTAATCCCTTTTTCAACTTCATATTTTTTGTCTATAAAACAGTCCATAACCTTATGGAATAAAAATACAGTTGGTGACATTAGTATGTTCATAGTTGCACTCTTAAATAAAGCATTTGCAAAAGCTATTCCCTCAAAAGGAAGCATACCATCCACTTGCGCTTGACCTACACCTGCTGAGTAGATTGACATAGCATATGTGGTAACTAGACCTATTATTCCCCAGACTATTGCTCTGTAAAAGACTCCTACTGGTATTTTCCAGTCTTTATGCAAAATTCTAGCACCAAGTAAATCTCCCATTGTAGCTAGTACAGCAAACTTGAAAAAACCTCCAATATATGGATGTGCACCTGTTGCTGCCATAAACACTTCTCTACTACTTGGTATCGCTAATATAGCAATAATACAAATAAGAATTCCACTCCATATAAAATCGCCTTTTTTCATATTATAAATACTATTTAATATATAAATAGTTCTCCTTCCTGTCAAAGATTTATTTAATTTACAATTTATTTGTAATTATTTATTAACTATTGCTTATTAGATACTCATTTTCCATATTTAAATTTATAAAATTCTATTTTAAAATGATTGTCTTACAATCTTAATATTTGATTATTTATTTTTATATTTTTTATTTATTTTTTACCCTAACCCTTTATCTATCTATTTTTCAACTAGTCTTATTCACAATCATCTTATAATTTATTTTGTGATTGATTTCCTACCCTAACCCTTTATCTATTTTTCAACCAGTCTTATTTTCAATTATCTTATAATTTGTTTTGTAATTATTTTCTTACTCTAACACTTTATTTTGTTTTGTAATCATCTCCCTTTATAACCTTCTATACATTTCATTTACAGTTATTTTTTCTATAACATTTACATATTTATCACTTTATTTTTAAACATTCATCCCTTCTTTTAAAGCTTTTATATTAATTTCTATAAATTTAGGCTTAACCTGTTGTGACACTATTTTTTCCCAATCTATATCATCCTCTACCTTTAGAGCTTTAATCAATGCTCCTAAAAGAACCACATTCATAACTTTTTCGTTTCCAAGACCTCTTGCAATATCAACCGCCTTTATCACTGTTACATCCACTTTTTCTTTAATATCATCTATTATATTTTCAGGATAATCCACTCTACCTGTTAAAATTGGTGCAGAAGGCATTTCATAATCATTCACTACTAATTTACCATCAGGTTTTAGAAAATCAAGATATCTCAAAGCTTCCATAGTCTCAAATGAAACTAATACATCAACATCTCCTTTTCCAAGTATAGGAGAATGTACTTTTTCACCATATCTAACTTGAGTTGTCACACTACCTCCTCTTTGAGCCATTCCATGAACTTCTGACATCTTAACATCATATCCAGCATCAATAAGACCAGCAGAAAGTATTTTACTTGCTAAAACAGTCCCTTGACCTCCTACACCTGATAACAATACATTTTTAACCTCTTTCATTATTTTTCACCAACCTTTTTTATAGCATTCACTGGACATACTTGTGCACATACTGTACAACCTACACATTGAGCTTGATTTATACTTGATTTCTTTTTAGATTTATCAAATCTCAAAGCAGGACATCCTGTTGTAAGGCATTTCTTACATCCAATACACTTCTCATCATCCATACTACAAACTGATGGTATAAGGTCAAATCTCTTTTTATCATCTTCAGTAAATTTTTTTAGTGCACATGGCCATCTTGTAATTATTACTGAAGGTTCTTCAATTGATAAAGCCCAATCTAATGCTCCCTTAACTTCATCCAACTTATTAGGATTTACAACTTTTATATTCTTACATCCTAAAGCTTTTACTATAGTCTCAATATCCATCATTTCAGTAACATCACCTTGTAATGAAAATCCAGTTCCAGGATTCTCTTGATGCCCTGTCATACCAGTAATTCTGTTATCAAGAATACATGTTACAGTATTACTTTTATTGTAGATTATATCTATAAGTCCATTTATTCCTGTATGGAAGAATGTTGAATCTCCTATTGTACTTATAGTTCTCATATTAATATTATTTTTAGTAAATATTTTTTGCGCCCCATGAGCTACCCCTGGGCCTCCTCCCATACATATACAGGTGTCTTTAGCATTTAAAGGCTCTGCTCCTCCAAGTCCATAACATCCTATATCTCCACTTATAAGTACATTTTTAACTTTTCCTAACTCATAGAAAAATCCTCTGTGTGGACATCCTGCACATAATGTTGGTGGTCTACCTACTATCTTTTCTTTACTATACTCTATTAATTCTCTTTTTTCTCCCAAGATTGATTGTGCTATTATATCTGGATTTAACTCGCCTATATTAGGTATCTTCTCCTTACCAATACAAGATATGTTATTCTCTTTTAAATGTTCTTCTATATAAGGTTCTAATTCTTCAATTACATAAACAGTACCTACTTGTTCTGTAAACTCCCTAATTTTCTTAGTTGGAAGAGGATATGTAAATCCTAATTTTAAGTATGATACAGTATCCCCAAACACATCTTTAGCATACTCATAAGAAGCACCTGAAGTTATTACACCAATTTTTTTATCATTCCATTCTATAAAGTTTAAATCCGTTTCATTAGAAAATTCCTCAAGTTTTTTTAATCTATCTTCAAGCTTAACTCTAAGGGCTCTTGAAGTAGCTGGTATAGCATCAAATTTAGAAAGATTCCTTTCATATTTCTTTACAATTGTTTCCTCTTTTTCTCCTAACTCAACTAGACCTTTACTATGGCATACTCTTGTAACCATTCTAAATAAAACTGTAGTATCATATTTTTCACTTATTTCAACAGCTGCCTTTAACATATCTTTACATTCTTGACTATTACTTGGTTCTACCATAGCTATTTTGGCAAATTTAGCATAATGTCTATTATCTTGTTCATTTTGTGATGAATGCATTCCTGGGTCATCACCAGATACAATAATCATTGCACCATTTACTCCCATATATGCATATGTAAATATTGGGTCTGCTGCGACATTTACTCCAACATGTTTCATAGCTGCAAGTGCTCTCCCACCTGCAATAGATGCTCCTATTGCAGACTCTACTGCCACTTTTTCATTTGGTGCCCATTCTGCAATTATGTCATCTTTATATAGTGCTATATTTTCTAGTATTTCAGTACTTGGTGTTCCTGGATAAGCAGCTGCATAGGATATACCAGCTTCATAAGCCCCACGTGCTACTGCCTCATTTCCTGTAAGCAATTGTTTCATGATTCTCCCTCCTTAGAAATAATACACTTTTGATAGCTATCATTATTTACTTATCAACATAGTCTAGGTGTTGATAAGTAAATAATGATAAAATTAATCCTCAAAAATTTGTAATCATATTATTACTTTATGTATTAAGCAATTGCTATGCCAAGAAGTTTAAATTTTTTAAAACCCCTCTTAAAAATGCTAAATTGCTTATTTTCTTTAACTTTTAATGAATCTAATAGATAACATTTAATTTTCGTTAGAATTTTCAGAATGTTTTAATTATTAATTTAGATAAAAAAAAATAATGTTAACATTTCTTAACATACATTAAAAAATGTTAACATTATAAATTGGGTTTAATACTTTTACTTTGACTTGATTTATTTTTATTCTGTTTTTCCTCTAATTCTTACTTCTTTTCTCACTTAGACTTTAGCTCTCTTATTACTTAGTTGAGTCTCATTTTAATCTCACTCAATATATTCAATTACACTTGTCTAAGCCTTTTAATACTTTTTTACTTCTCTTTAACAAACTTAAACTTCATTTGGGTAGCACAGTTGATGAGTATTTAAATAATCATCAACTGCATTGTTTATATCATAACAGTAGCCTAATGTATTTAATAATGCTTATTTAGGGTTTTAAAATATTCTTTGAGATTATATTTAACACTAATTAATTGCTACATAACTTGAAGAAATTGAAAGCTGAGTCCCATCTTCATTTTCTATAATGATAGGCTTCATAATTTTTAATCCTTCAGTTTTTATCTTCTCTAACTCTTGTTCCATTATCTTAATTGTTTTTTCAAGGTCTTTTTGACTTACATCTTTAGTTGCATTAGGGTCTTTAGCATATGCTTTCATTTCTTCAATATGTTTAGCATATTCATCATAAGTATAATACTCTACTCCATACTTTTCTAAGGCAACAGGGTCAGTTATTCCTGATTTGATTAGAGAATCAAACTTCTCTAGTGTAATATTAGATACATCATTATTTCCATTAGCAAATACTGAACCTGTTCCTCCTAATACTACAGCTGCTGCCATCATTGTACCTATAAGGGATTTTTTTATTTTCATAATTAATCTTCCTTTCTTAGAGATTTATTTGTGTATAGTAGTTGATAGTGACTATTGCAATAGTTATTAACTACATCTTTAGACTATCATAGTAGTCGCTTTCATGTCAAGTATTTTTATAATTTTTTTAATAAAAAAGTAATGTTAATATTACAAGCTGAGTAAATTATCTACCACAGAAACTTATAAGCCCATTCCCGTTGTCTATTCTGATAGGCTTCATAATCTTTAATCCTTCAGTTTTTATCTTCTCTAAATCTTGTTCCATTTTCTTAATTGTCTTTTCAAGGTCTTTTGCAGACATATCTTTAACTTCATTTGGGTCTTTAGCATACGCTTTTAACTCTTCAATATTTTTAGCATACTCTTCATAAGTATAATACTCTACTCCATACTTTTCTAAGTCAGCAGGGTCAGTTATTCCTGCTTTGATTAGAGAATCAAACTTCTCTAGTGTAATATTAGATACATCACTATTTTCATTAGCAAATACTGAACCTGTTCCTCCTAATACTATAGCAGCTGCCATCATTGTACCTATAAGGGATTTTTTTATTTTCATAACCAATCTTCCTTTCTTAGATATTTATTTAGGTATAGTAGTTGATAGTGACTATTGCAATAGTTATTAACTATACCTTCAGACTATCACAATAGTCATTTTTATGTCAAGTATTTCTATAATTTTTTTTAATAAAAAATACTATCTCAAAATAATTGATTTTATTTTGAGATAGTATTTTAATTCTAAATCTCTTATATTGCTAGAATTTATGGTTCCTTTACAGAAGTTCTATATTGTACTTTGCTGACTGACAACAAATTTCCTTGTCTTGATATAACTAAGCCATTCTCATCATAACCATTCTTCTTAATTGAATAATCTTTTGAATTAGTATAAGATATATCATTGTAATTACTTGATTTATTCACAGACATATATTCATTACTTTTAAATTCAGTTGATTTACTCACATATTCATCTTCATTACTTTTAGATTTATTCACTTTATTCATGGATTCATCTTCATTACTTTTAGATTCATCTTCTTTGTTGCTAGATGTCTTTGACATACTAACAGAAATGTCCGAATCTACATTTGGAGAATATAAACTAGATGATTTATTACTTAATGAAATTTCACTTTTATTACTTTGCTCACTTTTTGTTAAATCAAAAGATTCAACTTCATTAATTTCTTTATTCCCTGTTGCGAAAACAAGACTTGTGCTACAAACTAATACAGTTGAAACTAAAAAAGTAACATAAGTTGACTTTTTAAACTTCATAACATTAATTATTCTATCTTCTATCTTTGTCTTTCCAAATCCATTGTAAATAGCCATTGAAAATGGATTATTCTCTTCTGCTAAACTTATCAATGCAGTTGCATAATCAGCTCTGTATTCTTCCCCAATCATATTCATCACTTTTTCATCACAACTAAATTCTATATCTTTATTTAATAAAAAAAACATCACCCAAACTAAAGGATTAAACCAATGAATAACAAGAGCCAAAAGCATAAACAACTTCAGCATATTGTCAAGCCTATTAATATGAACCATCTCATGAGTCAAAACAAAGTTTAAAGTCTGATTATTACCATAGTCCATTTGCTTTGGTAAAATAATACGTGGTTTTAAAATGCCAGATGTAAGCGGTGTCTTAGTAAATTCAGATACACAAACCATAAATTTTCTAAAACATCTATTCTCACATATCCATTTTTTAATAAAATCATGGTTTTTTATATGTATTGAAGTTTTAAAAAGATTAATTATTTTAATATACTTAGAGCATAAAAATATACTCAGTATAATAGTAACCACAAAAGACAAAATACCTAACATCTCCAATATTGTAAGATTCTCAATATCAGATAGTACCTTATTGTTAGAAGTATTTTTACCTATAGAGTTACTTACTTCCTTAAGAGTGTAACCTTCAGTTGATGTAGCTCCTAATTCAACATTAAAAGTAGATTCAATTATACTATAAATACTAAAACCAGAGTTTAAACTTACTGGTATAAGAAGCTTAAACAAGACAATCAACCATAATAATACAAACACCTTCTTAGGTAATTTTTTAAATAAACATGCTCTTATGAAAATAATAATTAAAAGTAAAACTCCAGAAGTAAAACTCATTTCTAACAATTTAATGAACATAAATCTTACCTCACTTTAATTTTTCGACAATCTGTTTAAGTTTTGTAATATCGTCACTTGAAAGATTTTCTTTATTAATAAAAGCTGAAAGAAATTTCTCTGAAGACCCTCCAAACATCTTATTAATTAGTGTTTCTGTTTCCTGTTTTTGCACTTCTTCTTTACTTATTAAAGCCTTACAAACAAAATTTGGTTCAATTCTTTCTATAGCACCTTTTGCTACTAATTTTTTTATAACTGTATACGTAGTATTTCTATTCCATCCTGTTTCTTCTTTTAAGATTTTTACTAGCTCCCCAGCCTTACTTTCTCCTATCTCCCATAGAACTTCCATTACCTTAAGTTCTGAATCAAATAATTTTATTTCCATATAAAATCGCTCCTCAAATATGGTTATCGCAATAGTCATTACTATAATTAAAAACTATCATAATAGTCTATACTATGTCAACCATTTATTTTTTAATAACAAAAACTGCCTTTTAAGAAAATCATTCTTACAAAAGACAGTTTTGCCAATGCTATACTTTAATGTTCAAGTTAAAACTACATTTTATTTAACTGTAAAACTATCTTAATACATAGAATAAGATTTTTCTTTATCTAATAATACATCCTCTACATCTGGATTTTCTTTTAATAATTGTCTATAAAAATTACAGTTAGTAACTCCTACATATGGAATTAGCCATAATAAACCTATTCCAAGAGTAACTATTGATAGTATATACCATCCTATAAAGCTAAGGTTTAGTACAAATAATTTAAGTACGTTTCCTTTCATCATATCTAAACTGGCACCCATTGCCTTAAATACGCCCAAATTATCTTTATCCTCACAAATTAAGAAAGCAGCTTGAGAAACATATAATAGCAATATATAAACTGGTAGCATAAGAACAAGTATTATAAGAACTAAAGTTATTCCAGTAGAAATAATAGTTCCTACCCCAACACTATCACTTGATAGATATTCAACTGCTCCACTAGTAAGTAAAACCCCAAATGATAAAAATGCGCCTATAATTGTGATTATAAAAGAATAAATATAAACAGCAATTGATTCTAATACATAAAGTCCAAAACTTCTTAAATAAATTCTTCCATTTACAAATATATTTCCTATTTTTACTTTTTCATCTTTAGTAATCTTCAAGAACATACATGTAAATCCTGCTGTAACACAAAAACCTATTATAGCTACTACAATAGTAGTTAAAGGTTCAAAAGGCAATCCTACAATTGATATTAGTACTATCACTGCAATATATACTGCCATAGCAATTGCACATGTACCCCAGTTTCCAGACAATTGAGCTTTGGACACTCTTTTTAATTCTTGCCTTGATACCATAAAAAACACCCCTCTCATTTTATAAAAACTTTTTTAACTTTTTTAAAATACATAAATAAACTTTTAACGTATAATATAATATTAATATATCATATTTTCGACTATATAACACACAATTATTCACCATGTTTTATCAAGATATATCATAATTGTATTGTTAGTTTTATATAGTCAATATTAGCAAACATATCAAATAAATTTGATTATACAATAGATACTAAAACAAATTATATTAAATACACTTTATCTAGCAAAAAATTTATTTATTATTTGGTGAGATAAGTTATTTACTAAGTATAATTTATAAAATAAACAAATAGCTTATAAAATATAATTTATATGTTTAGAATAAAATAAACTATCCTCCAAACATTTTATTATATGTTTAAAAGATAGTTTTTGTGTTTTTAAAATAAATTAAATTGTATATATTCCTTCACATAATTTTTGTATATTACTAGGTGGTTGCCATTTACCATCTTTTTTAGTATATGTAATTAAAGTTGTAACATCCTTAGTTGGCTTTTTATTGTAAAGGTCTATAATCATTTTTGCCATATCATCTTGAACTTCTTTTTCTTTTTTGTTGTAATTCTTTTCATCAGTTACATATGATTTTACTAAAGTATTTGCTTCAGACATTACTTTACTAGTATCTAATGCTTTACTTACAACTTTTAAAGTTATCTTATCCTTACTAGAAGAATCTACTGTTACAGTCTTTTCAACACCTTGGATTAACTTAACAATTGTGTCGTATATCTTTTCAGCATTTTCTTTACCATAAAGAGGTGTCAATTGAGCTAACATTGAAACCTTGTCCTTACTATTATAAGTTTGAATTTGTTTATATTCAACTTCTGTTAATGCGTCAGAAATTCCCTTTTCGTCATATTTATACATTTCTAGTGCGGCTAAATTAGCTTCAAAATTTGACTTTACTTTTTCTTCTGCATTAGAACACCCTATAGTTAGAACTAAAACTAAAGCCATAATCGAAGATAATATTAACTTTTTTACCATTTTCATACAAATATCCTCCCTCAATTAAGATAATAAAAAAATTTATTTATCAATATTATAACATAATTTTGTCTAATTATAGATTTATTTTGAAATTTTTACCACTGCCAGTCCATTCCAATACCGTTTTCTTTTGCTTTATCGTGTATTCTTTTTGCTGTTACGACATCTTGTACACCTATTCCGACAGTTTTAAACACAATTATTTCATCATCATTTTCTCTTCCAGGGATAGTACCATTTATAACATTACCTAAATCGCCACTAAAATCATCCTTACTTATTTTACCTTCTTCTAATGGAATTAATATATCTCCTGACTCAGATAAAACTGCATCTGTTGATTCAAAAAATATCTTAGATGCTCTAGTTAAACAATTTGGGCACAACTCTTGCATATCTGGCATATATGAACCTACTGCACTTACTAAAGCTCCTTTTTTTACTAAGTTCCCATTAAGCACAGGTTGTTTTGATGGGGTAGCTAGAACTATTACATCTGCATTTTCTATAGCTGCATCAGATGATTCAACTGCAATTATTTTAGTGTTATATTTGCTTAATTTTAAGTTCATTTCTTCTGCAAATTTTTCTCTACTTTCCTTGTTTCTACTAAACACTCTTACTTCATCCAAATCTCTAGCTTCTATCATGGCTTCAAGTTGTGGTTCTCCTTGTCCTCCTAGACCAATCAAAGCCCCAATCTTAGAATCTTTTTTAGCCAATACATCTATAGCTGCTCCAGATGCTGCTCCAGTACGAATCTGAGTTACATAAGTTCCATCTAAAGCCGCACTCACTTCTCCAGTTTCACCATCTAATAGTAATACTGTGGCTGGAATTACTGGTTTACCTTTTTGAGCATTTTTAGGAAATACAGATACAATTTTTATTCCCCCACATCCCAATTCTTCTACATATCCTGGCATAAATAACATACTAGCATCTTGACTTGGAACTGGTATATTGGTTCTCAAAGGATTTACACTTTTTCCTTCACAATAAATTCTAAAAGCTTCCTTATCAGCCTCAATTGCATCTCTCATTGTAAATACTTTTTTTATGTCGTCTTTTTTTAAAAGTAGCATTTTTATACCCCCAATTTTAATAAATCTCTATGCTAGATATTATAGCATAACATTTAATTTAAATTTCTATTTCAAATTAAATAAATCTACATATTCTGGTTTTAACATATAGCTTATTAATTTTTTGTTTATTGAAAATTCAGGTATTCCTGCTGCATATGGAGTTATATCATATAAATCAAAATACATAACTAAATTCTCATCCTGCAAATAAAAATTTTGATTCTCTTTTATACCTTTAAAGTTGTATATTCCTATATTTTCTTTATCCTTTTTTTCCAACTCAGTTATTTGCCTTTTAATTTCTCCATCTATAACTTCCTTATATTTAGTGTTATCTTTAAATAAGTCCATTAGTTCTAAAAATTTTCCCGTTCTCATATCCACATTATATGCTATATCTTGATAAAATCCATGTGCACCACCACTGTAAGTATAATATCTTACTTTTATACTAAGAGCAGAGTCAGTATTCTTTTTAAGTTCAAAGTCTACATTTGCAACAAACTTATTTTCTTCATCAGGATTATCCTTAAGATATTGCTTTGCTTCTGTATATGATTTATTATAAAATTCAAAGATATCATTTTTTATTTTATCATTTGTAGACCTTTCAACAATCTTATTTGAATTTGTTATTATAGGCATATTTATAGCACTTTCTAGATATTCATCATTTTTCACTATTGTTTTACTTCCTATTGTACTTACTGATAAAGTTTGTTTACTACTAGTAGTATCCTTTGGTAATGATTGATTATTCATAACACTTACTGCTTCTTTATTTCTATTTAGATTAATTGAAGCATCTTTCCCTAAATTATTATATATATGGTCATGTTTAATTGCTAAAACAGCTATTATAGTCAAGGTTAAAACAAATACATATCTTAAAACTTTAGCCTTCATATCGCCTTTAAAAAATTTCATATTATCATTTTCCTCCTAAATATAAATCTCTCTTATTATATTTGGAGTTTCTAGGGTTTTTTATCCATATAATTTAATAAAAGATTAATTTTTTATTTACAAAAAATTAATCTTTCCGTTTTTAAATATTAAGATGTCTCATCAAATAGTTTGAAATTTTATTAAGTGGCAATTGTAATACAACAGAACCTCTATCAAAAGCCACCATTGGCATTCCATATACTATGCAAGAGCTTTCATCTTGTCCAATAGTAAATGAACCACTTTTTCTCATTTTTAAAAGTCCATTTGCTCCATCAGAACCCATGCCTGTAAGTATTATACCTATTGAATTTTTACCTGCTACTTCTGCAACTGAATCAAATAAAACGTCTACTGATGGACAATGACCACTTATTCTTTCACCTTTTTCACAAGTTACATAATATCCATCTTTATTCACATGTAATTTCATCTGATAGCCCCCAGGTGCTATTAACACATTTCCTCGTTCTACTCTATCGTTATTTTTAGCTTCTCTTACATTCATAACACACTGCTTGTCAAGCCGTTGTGCATACATATCAGTAAATATAGCTGGCATATGTTGAACTACAACAACTCCTGGTGTCGATTTTGGTAAGTTTTTTATAATTTCAAGTATTGCCTCTGTGCCACCTACAGATGCGCCTATAGCAATCACCATATTATCAAAATGTTCCACATTACCGCCTCCACAAAATCATATATCAAAAACCTTTTATTTTTTATAGACAGCAGGTCTTATATATTTATATTTGGTATTACTTCTGTTAATTATCTCTGCATGACCTACAAATAAAAAGCTATCTTTTTTAGTTACACTATAAAATTTATTTATGAGTTCTTCTCTAGTTTTCAAATCAAAATAAATCATAACATTTCTACAAAAAATTAAATCAAAATGTTGATATGAGAAATTATTCATTAAATTAAAAGGTTTAAAAATCACGCTTTTTCTAATCTTATCACAAATTTTAAATGTACCATCTTTGTTATCTATAAAATATTTCTTTTTCCACAAATCAGGAACATTGCTAACATTTAATTCTGTGTATATAGCTCTTTTAGCTTTTTCAAGTGAATTTATTGAAATATCAGTAGCTATAATCTTAATATTCCACAAATTTTTATTATTTCCAAAATAATCATCTAAAGTCATAGCTATTGAATACGCTTCTTCTCCACTAGAACAACCTGCACTCCATATATTTAAGTTTCTTAGCTTATTGTTTTCTTCCCAAAAAGGAAGTATATTATTATGTATAAACTCAAAATGCTGAGGTTCTCTCATAAAAAATGTATGATTGGTACTCAGTCTATTTATTAAGTTTATAGCCTCATTTCCTGTCTTATCTTTAAATAATATATTCATATACTGACTAAAAGAACTAAACTTTCTCTCTATCATTGTATTATATAACCGACCTTCAATTAATGCTCTTTTTTTGCTTAAATCAATACCATATTCTTTTTTTATATGGTTTACAAGAATTATAAATTCTTCATCTGTGAGCTTTATCATGCAAAAAATTCCTCCTGATAATTTGTCAAAACTGACTACATGTTGTTAATCAAAAACTTTCGAATATCTAAAATTAATATAGAATTATCTTCAACTTTTGCAATTTCTTTTATATCTTTATTCGTATTTATGTTGTTAGAATCAGCTGTCTCTAATAGATTTATTTTTTCTATAGGTATAACATCGACAACTTTATCTACAATAATTCCAACTTGATACTCATCAACTTTTGTAATTATTATACATGTTCTCTCATTATAATCAGTCTCAGGAAGATTGTATTTTATATGCATATTAATAACAGGTATTATCCTTCCACGTAAATTAATAACTCCACTTATATGCTCTGGAAGACATGGTACATATGTTATTGATTGAAATCTTATAGTTTCAATGACATTTTCTAATTCTATTCCATAAATAACATCATTAACATAAAATGTTAATACTTGCTTAATAATTTCATCTTTAGACATACTTTAAATCCCCTAATATATTTCCATAATGTTATCTGCATCTATAATCAAACTTATGCTTCCATCTCCAAGTATTGTACATCCTGATAATCCATTACTTTTCATATTGAATCTGTTAAAATAAACTGGAAATGGCTTTACGACAACTTGTTGATTTCCTATTATTTCATCAACAAAAATACATGCCGCTTTCTGCTCATTTTCAATAATTATCATATTCCCATGCATTAGGTTGGTTACATCTGTTTTAATATTATATATTTTATGTAACCTTATAATAGGAATGCAGGCTCCATATATCATAATTAGCTCTCCAGTATTACCTTCTGTAACTACTTGGTTTAAGTCTGTAAGTTTAAAAGTTCTTCTTATTGCTGATATTGGTAAAGTAAATAACGAATCTCCAACCTTAAACTCCATCCCTTCTACTATAGAAAGAGTAAGTGGTATTTTTATAGTAAATGTCGTTCCTTCATCTTGTTTACTTTTTACTTCAATTGAGCCTCCAACCTTTTCAATGCTTTTTCGGACAATATCCATACCTACTCCCCTACCAGAAAACTCAGTCACAGATTCTTTTGTAGAAAATCCTGGAGTCATAATCAAAGAATTAACTTCATCATCAGTGTATTCATTACTTGAATGTTTAAGAATACCTTGCTCCTTGGCTTTTGCTAAAATCTTATCTTTCATAAGACCTCTACCATCATCTGATATACTTATTACAGCTTCTCCACCTAAGTTTTCAGCAGATAGTACTATTTTTCCTACTTCTTCTTTACCTTTAGCTATACGTTCTTCAATAGGTTCTATTGCATGGTCCATAGCATTTCTTATAAGATGCATGAATGGTTCTGCTAAATTATCAATTACATTTTTATCTACTTCTGTTTCTGCACCTATGGTTATTAGTTCTACATTTTTATCTAATTTTTTATTCATATCTCGCACAATTCTATGCATTTTTTGAAATACACCAGCAATTTGAATCATACGCATCGACATTACTATGTCCTGTAATTCATCTGTAAGCTTATGCAATTGTCTTGTTGCTTTATTGAAATTATCTATATCAACACCTGTAGAATTTACACTATTTACAACCATTGATTCCATAATTACAATTTCTCCAACTATATTTTGAAGTAAATCTAATTTTTCTAAATTTACACTCATAATACTCTGTTTACTTATTGGTAAATGTTCATTTTCGTCACTTAGACTATTTTTTTCTGTGTCTACTTTGTCTTTTAAAATACTTTCTTGTAGTTCATCCTCTGTTGTATAAGTATTTTGATATTCTATGTTTATTTCCTGATTGTCTTCTAATTTATTTTCTGTTGCATCATTATCTGGTATTCTTTTTACTTCTATATCTTTTTTGCTAATATTTATATATTCTTGTACATAGAGATTCTCTTGTATGGTTCTATAAACTAAATTTCTATCCTCTTTTGCAATAAATTGTATATAAAACCCATAATCTCTAATATATTCTGCTATTTCTGTATTTGTTTCCACATCTTTAGGATAAAACTCTATAAACTCACAGTAGTCTCTAAGCTCAAATATAAGCATAAAAGCCCTTACATTTTCCATCATACAACCTTGTTCAAAGATTATTTTTACTATATCAGCATTTTCTTTGTATGAAAAAACTGAATTTATTATTTCTTCATCCTCTATATTTTTTAAACTTGTATTATTTTTTGATTCCATAGAAGTTGATAATTCCAAAGTACCTACATAATCTTTAATTGTTTCTATAAAATTAGAGTACTCAGAAGATATACAATCTCCTGATTGCAACTTACCTATATCACATTTTATAAAATCCAAAGATTGAAAAACCAAGTCAAACAAAAAGTCATTATCTAAAACTTCTATTTTTCCTTCACGTATGACATAAAATAAATCTTCCACACTATGTGCCAAAGCAGCTATGTTATCTAATCCCATCATAGAAGCTGAGCCTTTTATTGTATGCATTATTCTAAAGGTTTCATTGATATTGCTATAACTAAATACTTTTTCTTTTTCTGTTTGAATCATAATTTCATCTAATTGTTCAAGTAATAGACTTGTCTCAAATATAAACATATCCAACATTGGTCTCATACTCGGTTCAATATAATTCATATTTATCACCTACGGCCTACAAATAATTTTCTATTTTACGTTATAATTTTACACTATATAACATCTCATAATTTAAATCCATGATGATTCTTTTATCTCACTTTCCTTTAGATGAAATTTTTCTACTAATTCTTTTAAGATTTGTGCTTGAGCAGACATCTCTTCTGAGGCTGCTGCACTTTCCTCTGCTGTTGCTGAATTCATTTGGACTACTATAGAGATTTGCTCTATTCCAGACAAAATCTGTGTAATTGCTATTTCTTGGCTATGTACAGATGAAGAAATTCCATTAATATAATCAGTAGTTTTTTCTACACCATTCACCACTAAATCCAGTGCTTTTGCAGTCTCTTTGGCAATTTTGACGCCATTTTCTACTGTTTTAATGGCTTCTTCTATGAGAATCGCAGTATTTTGAGCTGCTTTCGCACTTTTACCAGCTAAAGACCTAACTTCATCTGCTACAACTGCAAATCCTCTACCATATTGACCTGCTCTTGCCGCTTCAACAGCTGCATTTAATGCAAGAATATTAGTTTGAAAAGCTATCTCATCTATTGTTTTGATTATTTTTGATATTTCACTGGATTTTTCACTTATTTCACCCATTGAAGTCATCATATCATCCATACATCTACTTCCAAAACTAACTTGTTGTGCTGATTGGTCAGATACTTCACATGCAAGACTAGCACTATCTGCACATTTCTTAATTCCATCTGATATTTCATTGATTGTAGAAGCTAATTCTTCTACTGAACTGGCTTGTTCAGTAGCCCCTTGTGAAAGAGCTTGAGCACCTGCTGCTACTTGTTCTGATGCACTTGCAACTTGTTCTGCTGATAAATTTATTTCAGAAAAATCACTATTAAAAGAGTTTATTATACTTTCTAATGATGTTTTAATTGATTTAAAATCTCCTATAAATTCTTGGTCTATTTCTACTCTTAAGTCGCCTTTTGCAATACTAGTCAGTGTACTGTCTATAAGGTCTATATAATTTAAAAGCATACTTTGCATCTTCTTAACAGAACCAACCAACATACCTATTTCAGACTTACTTTCTTCAATATCTATACTTGTTCTTAAGTCTCCAGATGCAATTCTTGAAAAGTGTTTTTCTACTTTATTAATAGGAATCACTATCTTTAATTTTATTACTGTATATTCTATTATTGTCAGTATTATCAATAGAGAAAGTATAAATATTGTTCTCAGTATTAAACTTTGTAATTCTTTTTTGACTTCTATAATCTCAGTATTTGAACGATTAGCTATATCCTCTTGAAATTCATTTATTAAAGAATCCATTCTTTCTTGAGAGTTTATATAGTCACTACCAAAAATTATACTCTGAGCCAAGCTCTTATCATTGTTTTCAACTGCTTTTATAGCACTTTGTTCTGTTGGCACTAACGAATCTGATATTTCTTTTGCTTTTAAGATTTTATTTGACTCACTCTTTTTAAGACCAATTCTTTCTAATTTATTTAAAGCTGACTCTCTTGTTTTTCCATATAACTCTTTTTCATAAGTATCTTTGTTCCTTTTATCACCTGTAAAGACATATCTTCTTAATACATCACTTACTTCTCTTGTTGTATCTTTTATATACTGGCTTTGAGTTCTCAAATTATTCATATCATTAATACTTTTTTCCACTTTTTCAAATGCTTTATAAGATGAAATTGAAGAAAAAATCCCTGCTAGAACAGCCATTACTATAATAATCAGCAATGCAATTGCTAATTTAGAAAGCTTTACTTCTCTTTTCATACATCTACTCCTTTATAAAGTAAGTTTATTAAGATATTAATTTATATCCTTTTTAATCCTTTCATTGTACTTACTACGCTACAGTCTTTTCCTAAATTTTTACCCTCATACATCGCTTTATCTGCTAAGGATATGTTTTCTTCTAATGATATATTTGAGTTTACTTCTACTACTCCTAATGTAATAGTGCATTTTATTTTGTTTTCTTTGTAGTTGAATTCAAATTCTTTTATTTCTTTGCGAATTCTTTCTGAAAGTATTTTAGCACCTTCCATTGAAGTATTTGTAAGCATTATCAAAAACTCTTCTCCACCCCATCTTGATACAGTATCAATCTGTCTACAATTCTTCTTTATTATGCTTGATATTACTGTCAATACAAAATCTCCTGCTTCATGACCATAAGTATCATTAATAACTTTGAAGTCATCAATATCACCTAGAATAAGAGATATTGATGTGTCATTGTACTTATTAATTCTTCTTTGTTCCATAAGTTGATTAATTATATGTCTTCTATTGTAAAGACCTGTAAGGTAATCTCTCACAACAAGTCTATTTAATTTTTCAAGAGAAGATTCCAGCTCATTATTTATCTTTTTTAATTTATCTTGAGATTTCTTTACTTCAAGATGAGCCATAATACGAGCTTTTAATTCTGTCATACTAAAAGGCTTCACCATATAATCTATTGCACCTACACCAAATCCCTTTACTATATCTGTATCTTCATTTTTTGAAGTTATAAATATTATAGGTATATCTGATGTGTGAAAATTAGATTTTACTTCCTTACAAAAATCAAATCCAGAGTTATCTGGCAAAATTATGTCAAGTAAAATAATATCTGGTATACATTCTTCAATAAACGCTTTTGCCTCTATTGCATTAAATGCTTTTTTCACCTTAAAATTATCTTTTGTAAGTGTTTTATCTATTAAGTCACACATTAGGACACTATCATCAACGACTAAAATTGTTCCTTGTTGCTTATTTTCCATATACAAACCTCTCTTAAACATAATATATTCAAATTTTAATAATTTAAAATTCTTATACTTAATAATTATACCACTACATCCCCAAATGTTCCCATTACAATCTTTTTATAATAACCTTCTAATTATATCCCTGTGCTACATGATAGTGCAATTATATTTATTAACTACTTCATCTATTAAAATTTCTTCTTTATCTGTCAAAAGTTTCTCTAAATCTAGTAAGGTAATTATTTTACTCTCTATCTCTCCAATACCACTTACAAAATAATCTGAGTACTCAAAAGTAACTCTTGGTGGAGGAGATATTTGATTTTTTTCTAAGCTTATTATCTCATCAACTTTATCAACTATAAATCCTACTAATAAATCCTTTATTTCGACTACTACTATATACATACAATTATCAATGATTAAATCGCTTTTTTTAAGTCTCAAACGCATATCTATTATTGGAATAATTTTACCTCTTAAATTTATTATACCTTTAGAATATGTTGGGAGTTCTGGAATAAATATAATTTCTTGATTTCCAACAATTTCTACAACCTTTTCAATTTCAATACCGAAATCTTGCTCGTCTACTTTAAATGTTAGATGTTTAATTCCTTCATCAACTAGCCTATAATCTAAATATGGGTCATCTGGAAATCTCATTTAATTCCTCCCCTCTAAAATATATTCTCTATAAAATATATATTATATTTTCTTTTTACCTTTATTTATTGAATCTACAAGCAATTCACCTGTCTCAGTACAAAAACGTATTGTCCGTCCGTAATTCATACCTGTGTCTTCTGCTACTATTGGAATATTTAGCCCTAAAAGTGTTTTTTTTACTGCTTCAACATTTCTATGCCCTATGCTTGCAATGGATGAATTGCTATTTCCTAAAAACATTTGAGCTCCTCCAGCAATTTTTGCTTTTATATACATTCTATTTGCACCTATATGCTCCATAGATTTAATAAGCTCATTTATTCCTGTGTCAGCAAACTTGTATTTATTTTCAATATTAATAGCATCTTTACTATATGGCAACATGACATGCAACATTCCACCAATTCCTGCTATTTTATCTATCAAACATACTCCTACACAAGAACCAAGTGCATATGTAACCAAGACATTTGGTTTATAGGCTATCTTCATATCTGCAATGTTTACTACTATCTCCCTCTTCATACTTTTAATCCCAACCTCACTAATATTTCTTTAAGTGAGCTCATCTCTGGAATCATCAAAATATGACTAGTAAAATAATTATCACTCATTTTGAATTTATTTTCTATAAATAAGACTTTGTCACCAACATCTGAAAATCTTATCATAGGTACATTTAGCACAGCTCCAATCATATCAATGCACATGTCTGGAACTGAAATACTTATGGTCATATCTAACATAGACGCCATTGCATTTACATATGAACTTGCCATAATATTTCCGATTTCTTTGATTGCTGAAATTTCAATACTCTCAATCTCATCCAAAACAGACTCTTCTTTATTAAAAAGAGAATTTAACATAAGCTGGGTGATTGATTCATCCAACAAAAACATAAACATTCCATTAATATCGCCTTTCATATCAAGTAAAATACATACTACTTTATTTTCTGGACCGCCAAGCAAATTGGTTGCTTCATTATATTCAAGTATTTTTACCATTGGTATTAATACTTCTATATTACTATTTATCATGGATGCAAGTGCAGTGATTGCATTCCCAGAGCCTATATTACCAATTTCTCTAAGAGCATCTATATGAGCATCATCAAGTTCTAAATAATTTATAATATAAACCCCTCCTTTTAATTGTTGCATTTATATACCTTCCACCATATCAGTGTTTATTTACATTCTTATTTTAAAGCATTTTTCACAACCTTGACTAATACATCTGTTTTAAAGGGCTTTACTATAAAGTCTAATGCTCCAAGTTTTATAGCTTCTACAATCATATTTTCTTGTCCTATTGCAGAACACATCACCACCTTAGCATTTGAATCTAACTTTTTTACTTCTCTTAACACCTCTAACCCATCTTTTTTTGGCATTGTAATGTCAAGTAACATCAAATCAGGCTTTTCATCTTTAAACATATTACAAGCTTCTTCTCCATCATTTGCTTCTACTAAATTTCCATAGCCACTTTTACTCAGAGCTTCTTTAATCATCATTCTCATAAAAATAGCATCATCTACTATCAAAATTTTATTTTCCATAAAACTAACTCCTCCATATGTACAACAATAAACGTTTTTATTTCAGTTATTGTTTATACTATCTGACTATTTTTCGCTACATAATATATACATTTCATTGATAAATAAAAGTAATCATTTATGCCATATTATATTCAATCATATTAACACAATTTGTCAATGAAAAAACTTATATATCTATTGTAATATATGTTTGGCATTTTGACGAGTTAATAAAAATATAATTGTATAAAACATAAAAAGTTGTCAGAAGTAATCAAAGAAAGATAAAATAATCTTATATTTTTTTATATTCGTATAAGATTTTTTTCAGATTCATTCAAATTCTTTCTGTAGATTTATTTTTATAATTTAACAAGTTTGCAATTTATAAAAAATGAAAAACTCTTATCATATTACATAAAATATTAAATTACAGTTTTATTCGCTTCTTTAATATATAATTTCTAACTTGCTTAACATCCAAAAAATAGTAGTTTTATTACTTAATTGTATTTATATATATGTATTATCGATTAAATTAGGTTTAGCTTTATACATTATTTTTTATAATTTTTTTTATTATCTATTTATAAATCCAAAAGTATCTTACTAGTCTGTACTTACAATTATTTATCTTTTATCTTAAAAATCTCAAGATAAATAATGATATCTAAAAGTACATATTTACAGGAAAAAGTATTAAATGTATAACAAAACAATATAATTATATAGGTTCAAAGTAAAATTGATATTGTTAATCATTAAAAAAATTGCTAATCATTAAAAAAGCAGTAAACCTTTTATAGATTTACTGCTTATCATTACAAACAATAAAACTGACTGTAATTAATATATTGATTTTTCAACATATTAATTACAGTCAGTAACTTTCAATAAAACATCATACAAGTATTCTAATTTCCTCTATTTTAATTATTTATATAAAAGATAATAATCTAGAGTACTAAATGTATGCTTTTCTATCACTCTTAACTTTCTTTAAAATTCATTTTATAGTGTCTGTGAAAACTCATTCTTACAATCTCTATATAATAGAAATAAACTTATTATTAGAACATTTCGTCTCCACTTTTAAATCCAAAAGCTGGATGGAAATCAAATTTCACTGCACCTACAGCAACATTTGGTCCAACAGCTTTTTTAATTCTGTAAATACCTTCGTTACCAAAGCCAGCACATAGTTCAATAGCTGTACATCCTTTTTCCACCATTTCTTTTGCTACAATTTCTGCTTCATCGTAATTTTCCACACCAATAACATTCATATTGATAGTATCAGATGGAATAACTGCTCTTTGCTTATCAGCACTAAGACCTTTAGCAACATAAATAAATGCACATTCAAACATAGGAAAATCCCCTTTCATAGTTCATGTATGAAAACCTATCATAAAATTTTCAAACATTCTATTGTCTTATCTCTAACATTTACCAGTTCATAATAACCCTTCATTTGACATATGTCAATAACAAATTACATATACTCATATAGGGTAAATCTAGTTTATTCCTATGTAAATGTGAATTTCATGATTATCAGCATCATATGTATTACCTTGATATTCTTCAAAATCACTTATATAAGTTCTATCAAAATCCATTTGCCAAAATTCAACCCAGAAATCTCCTATAGCTTTGTGAATATCTCCTACTACAATAAATTTCGCATACTTACCTGCAGGTATAACTTTACTTATAATAATTTCTCCAACCATATCATTAGTATTTAATTCGTCCAAATTGATATCCTTATCTGCATCACTATTTACTTCACAACATGCAACAAAGTTATATGGATTTGTAAAATCTCCTTGATAATCTGTATATAAGCCTATTGTATTTTCATTCTTTTTACCTTTTATAGAATTATATATACCTTTGCCCATAAATCTCTTCCATGACTCACCTATATCTTTTACTGCCTGTCCATCTTGGTTTGTAGTTTCTTTTGATATTCCTACAACTATTTTCTCACTTATATTTACTATTTCATAATCCATACTTTATACCTCACTTTGTTTTATTAATCTATCTTAGTTTTATTTAATTTAATTATAATTCATAATATACGACAGCTTTATGTCATATTTTTAATATAATTAAACTTAACAAAGTATTCTGAAATGAATAAATTTTAAACAAAGCTCTTAACGCAATTATTATATTATAACGAGTAAATTTTAGATAACTCTTTCAATCTAGCTTTTACATTATCTCTAACATCTTTAGGTTCAAGTATTTCAACATTATCCCCAAATGATAAGATATAACCATAAATCCACTCACCAACAGGAAATTCAGCAATTACATCATATGTATTATCTTCATTTTTAGTTATTAAATCTTTATTAAAATCGTCAAACACTCTAAAAAGCATCTTCTCTTTAAATCTCAATTTCAAAGTCACAGTATCTTCCTCAATAACTTTAGAGCCATTAAAACATACATCTTCTATTATTTTTCTTGAAAACACTTCTTCTTTTACATCTAAATTTTTTATTCTACTAATTCTAAATATCCTAAAATCATCCTTTAATTTACAAAATCCATATAAATACCAAGTCTTACTCTTATACATAAGTTTCATAGGTTCAACAGTTCTATTGGTCTGACTTGATAGGCTATTTACATAATTAAAATTTATAGTATTACGCCTTAAAATAGCTTCTTTTATTTTTGTAAATTTGTCATCTTCATTAAAATTACTTCCCCATTCAGTAAAATCTATTTCAATCCAATTTGCAAAGTTCTGCTCTCCAAATATTGAACCAATTTTATTTACTACTGAGTTTATTTCTGGATACTTTGTTGCCTGTAAAGTTTTGAGCGCCACTATTAAACTCTCTTTATCTTCATTTGATAATATAGTCTTATCTATAGAATATTCTTCTATTAAAGATATCCCTCCTCCCTTGCCTTTTGTCATGTATACTGGCACTCCTGACATAGATAGAGTTTCTATATCTCTATATATGGTTCTTGTAGAAACTTCAAATCTCTCTGCTAGCTCTTTAGCAGTTACCAGTTTTTTATTTAATAATATTACTATTATCTCTGTTAATCTATTTATTTTCATCCATTACCACCTACTAGAATCATTAAATTTATTTAATCTAAGTTAGTCATATTAATCTTTAATATTTACTTAAATATTAAAATCCTTTCATTAATTCATTTTAAAATTTCAAATTACTACTTTATAATTTTATATTATTTATTTTAAAGCTTTTTATCTATTATTCCTACAATATTTAAATAATTTTTTAGGAATGAACGAATATTACAATATATTGAAAAATATGTAATATTTTACATTTTTTTCGTTGACAATGTTAAATTTTTGTTTTATCCTTAATTAAGGACATGTTAATGACATTTCTAAAACTTGTTTGAAACAGTTTTTTCTATATTATATAGGAAAACGTATTACATTTAAGAAAACGTATTTTTCATTTCAAATAAGTACAATACTTATTCTTTTGGGGAGGAAATCATGGAAAGTAATAAAAAACATTTTATTCAAGTATTTTTAACTTGCTTAATATTAGTAGTAATATGTGAATTTATAGGACAAAGAACTATAGCTATTGGAAAAGCTTCTATAGTACTATTTCCTATGCTCTATGCAGTTATAATTGGACTTATAATAACACCAGATTTATTAGGGAAAAAAATTAAAGCACTTAAAAAAGTCATTGGAGAAAAAGAAATAAATATTGCTGGTGAAGTCGTTGGAATTGCACTAGTAATGCTTGGTATAAAATATGGTACTACAGTTGGTCCAAACATTGACAAAATAATTCAAGCTGGACCAGCATTCATCGCTCAAGAATTTGGTCATATACTTGCACCAATCGTTGCATTACCTCTTGCATTAATGTTTGGTATGAAAAGAGAAGCTATTGGAGCTACTGCAAGTATAAGCCGTGAACCTTCTTTAGGAGTTATATCTGAGAAATATGGGATAAATTCGCCAGAAGGTAGTGGTGTACTTGGTACATATTTAATGGGTACAGTTCTTGGTACTATATACTTTAGTGTACTAGGTTCAGTCTCTATCTATAGTGGTCTTCATCCATATGCTTTGGGAATGGCTTGTGGTGTTGGTAGTGGAAGTATGATGACTGCGGCAGCTGGTTCATTATCTACTATGGTACCACCTGAAATGGCAGATACAATACTTGCCTATGCAGCAACAAGTAATATGATGTCTAGTATAACAGGAATTATATTCTTAGTTTTTGTATCCTTACCATTTACCAATTTTATGTATAAGATTTTAGAACCTAAATTTTCTAGAAATAAAAAGGCTAAAGAAGTTGAAACAACAGAAGGAGAGTGCTAATAAATGTTTGCTAATTTAAATTTAAAGAAAAGTTCATTTCAATTATTGGTTATGTCTGTCATTGGAGTTATAATTCTTATAGGACAAAGAATTAGCGTGGGTACATCTATAATTACAGCCCTTCCTGGAATGGTTATGTTAATATTAGCTGCTATGGCTGCTATGATTGTAAAGGATTTATTTCCTAAATCGATATTTCCAGCTTTTGGATTTGCAACTATAATAGGTCTTTTACTTAGTATGCCGTATAGCCCAACATCTGAGGTATTCTTAACAAATACTAACAATATTAACTTTATGGCTATAACTACTCCACTACTGGCTTTTGCAGGAATTTCTGTTGGAAATAAAATAGAGTCTTTAAAAGAAATGTCATGGAAAATAGTTATAATATCACTTATTGTTTTCACAACTATATTCTTCGCATGTGCGAGTATAGCTCATATAGTTTTAAGTATTCAAGGTAAAATATAGGAGGAATTTATTATGAACAAAGAACAGTTAAAATCTCTAGTAATAAAGACTATAGATGAAAATAGAGAAAAAATATTAAAAATAGGTCAAGGAATATATAAAAACCCAGAGTATGGATATAAAGAATTTAAAACTACAGAAGCTATTTCAAACTTTTTTGAACAAGAGTTAAACTTATCTGTAGAAAAGAATATAGCTATAACAGGATGTAAGGCAGATGCAAATTCTAATAAAAAAGGTCCTCATATATCTATACTTGGAGAGTTGGATGGTATATCATGTAAAGAACACAAAGATGCTAATGAAATAGGTGCTTCTCATACTTGTGGACATAATATTCAAATAGCTGGAATGTTAGGTGCAGCTGTTGGTTTAGTAAAAAGTGGTGTTTTAGAACATATAGATGGTAAAGTATCTTTTATGGCTACACCAGCTGAAGAATTTATTGAGTTGGAATATAGAGAACAATTAAAAAAAGAAGGAAAAATAACTTACTTTGGTGGAAAACAAGAGTTAATCAAAAGAGGTTATTTTGATGATATAGATATATCTATGATGTTTCATGCTTCTGATTTAGGTGAGAATAAAGCTTTAGTAGGTCCTGAGAGCAATGGATTTGTTGGAAAAAAAGTTAAATTTATAGGCAAAGAATCTCATGCTGGTTCTGCTCCACATGATGGTATAAATGCTTTAAATGCGGCAATGCTTGCTATAAACAACGTAAATGCACTTAGAGAAACTTTTAAAGAATCTGAAAGAGTTAGATTCCACCCTATCATCACAAAAGGTGGTGATATAGTAAATGTTGTTCCTGCTGATGTTCATATGGAATCATACGTAAGAGCTAGAACTATAGACGGTATGATTGATGCTAATTCAAGGATAAATAAAGCCTTAATGGCTGGTGGAATGGCAGTTGGATCTGATGTTGAAATAACTGAAATTCCTGGATACTTACCAATATTAAGATACAAAAATCTTGATAATTTATTTAAAAATAATCTTGAAGATTTGGGCCTAGAAGGAAAGGTTGTTGATGGTGGAGACTTTACAGGTTCTTTTGATTTTGGTGATGTGTCTCATATAATGCCTACTCTTCACCCTATGATTGGTGGCGTAAAAGGAGCTCTTCATACAAGAGATTTTGAAATAGTTGATGAAGATTTAGCATACATAATCCCTGCAAAGGCAATGGCGCTTACAGTTGTAGACCTTCTTTTCGATAATGCTAAAGATGCTAAAAGTATACTAGATGCCTTTACTCCAGTTATGACTAAAGAAGAATATCTAACATTCTTAGAAAAACACGATAAAACTTTATAAGTATATTTTTATAATACAAAAGATGGTATCTGCTATAAACGCTATACCATCTTCTCATATCTTTCTCTTTAATTTTGGAGTCCTTATTACATTCTTCTTACTTTTCAAATAAAGCACATACCATAAATCGCAACTAAAATAAAACATCTTATCCTTAGTAAAATCCTTAATATTATTTAGAAAAAATATAACAAAGAGATTGACCCTCACGTATAGTGATAGTATACAGTAGTAGTTAGAGACAGAGTTAATAAGTAAATGCTATTTCTTACAAAGATAATGTTGACTAGGTCTCAATTACTAGAATATGAAAGAAGGTGAATTAAAATGATGACAGTAAAACAGGTTTCTTCGTTAACTGGTATTAGTGTACGTACTTTACAGTTTTATGATGAAATTGATTTATTTAAACCTACAGAGATAACGAATGCTGGATATCGATTATATGATGAGAACGCATTAGAAGTTTTACAACAAATTCTATTTTTTAAAGAACTTGATTTTACATTGAAAGAAATTAAAGTAATCATGGAAAATCCTAAATTTGATAAGATAACTGCATTTGATAATCAACGAAAACTAATTCAGATAAAAAGAGATAGGTTAAATGCTCTATTAGAGCTACTTGATAAACTTATAAAAGGAGAAAAATGTATGGATTTTAAAGATTTTAATATGGATGAATATTTTAGTATATTAACTAAGTTCAAAGAAACTCATACTGATGGAATTATCAAGCAATTTGGAAGTATTGAAAACTTTGATGAAATGATTTCAGAAATGAAATCTAATGAAAACAAAATAGCTGATATGGCAACTAAACAGTATGGAAGTATTGAAAAATATACAAAGGCCATGGAAAGTAATCTTCAAAATTTTATGTCTAATGGCTCTACTATTGACCAATCAGAAGTATTTAATCTTATAAAAAAAAGTGATGATATTACAAAAAAACTTACAGAAAATTTAAGTAAAGATGTTACTTCTTTAGATGTTCAAGAATTAGTTGGAGAACTAATTTCATTTACTAATGAAATTAACAGTGGTATTGATATGGGAGATAACTATTGGTCTATTACATCTGAAAATTATATATCAAACCCTACATTTATTGAAATTAATGATAAGAAATATGGAGATGGAGCATCAAAATTTATTGGGCTTGCCTTAAAAGCATATCTTGAAAAGTAACAACTTTATACTACAATTATTATTTCATCTTATATGTTTATAATATTATAAAAAATTAGTGATAGCCCTATAAAATTCACAAAAAAGTAGCATCTGTAGATAAGATAAATATTTACTGATGCTACTCACTATAAAACTTTCAATACCCTGTTGAAGTATAATTATGGGTATGATATATTCTTTCTAGCAATACAAATTTCTATTTTAATTTAAGGTGGTGAAAAAATGTTTAATGCAGGAAACCTAATTGTAAATAATTGGTTGTACCCTATTCAAGATGGCTTTGTCTTGATTGATACTGGATATAAAAATGGTTTTAAACATTTCAAAAAACAAATATCTAAATTCAACATAAAAATCAAAGATATTCGATACATATTTCTAACTCATGCTCATGATGACCATGCAGGTTTTCTTAATCAGATTTTAGAAGAATCTCCTAATACAAGAATTGTTATGCATGATAAATCTTTAAAAATTCTACATAAAGGTCAAAATTCTTTTATTGGTGGATGTACAAGTCGTACTGCTTTTCTCTTTTGCCAAATTATGAAGATGTTTGGAAAAGGTGGACATTGTTTTCCTCCACTAAAACAAGAGTTTGAAAAAATGTGCATTCTTATATCTGACAATAATCTAAAAGAAATTGAAAAAGAACTAAATGGAAAAATCATAAAGACACCAGGACATACTTCTGATTCAATTTCACTACTACTTAATAATGGTGCTTTATTTTGTGGCGATTCTGCTATGAATGGCTTCCCAAGTATTCATAAAATCACCATATTTGCAGAAAATAAAATGGAATTTACTCAATCTTGGGAAACAATTATTAATATAAAACCCAAGATGATTTATCCTGGACATGGAAAACCATTTGAATGTAGTAAATTAGAGGAGAATTTGCACTATACACATAAAATAACTTTATATCCTCTACACAACTCAAAAGATACACATATCTAACTAATTTATACGATAGCATCCTTTTCCAGCTTCCTTTGCTGAATAAAGGGCTTCATCTGCTTTACTATACAACTCTTCAAAATTGATAATATTTTCATCACAAATAGAGCATCCTAAACTGATATGAAATACATAATTATCATTTGATAAATCTTCCATATCATTTAACACTTCAAATAATTTTTCAAATCGCCTCCTACACTTCTCTTCATCATTTAATTCTACAGAATAGATAGCAAATTCATCGCCACCTAATCTTAATGCAATACTATCGTAGAATACATTTCTTATATTTTCAGCTACAGCTTTTAGATAATAATCCCCTATTATATGACCATAAGAGTCATTAATGTACTTAAAATCATCTATATCAATAAGAATAAAGGCGCCATATTTTTGCCTAGACATGAGTTTTTCAATCATCTCAACTCCAGAACCTCGATTATATATACCTGTCAATAAATCAATTTCCGATTTCTCTCGATAATTAATATAGTTTTCTACGCTTTCAATACGGTCATTTAAAATGAAGAAATTGACACCAACAGATAAAAAATAAAATGTAACTAAATCGACTAAGTCTGCCATAAACATATCTATATCCTTTGCTATAAAACAACAGATACCATAAGCTATAGCAGTTACTGTTATATAAAGAATTATTCTCCAAGGTTTATCTAATATAAATAGAGGAAGTACACATATGAATACCATGATTGTAATTGAAGGTTCTGTTTTGTCTAAAAAAGTTCCCATTAAAATACCCATTATCATAACTGGTGTTAATACTCCATAAAAAATACATGTTATATATTTAGTGTGTTCTTTTAAATAAAATTTACAAAGGATATGAAGAATAAGAAAATATCCAAATATAAGAAAAAATTCTGTATTAAAAGTAACTACTTCTGATAAAGTCAATCCAAATATAAGAACCATTGTTGAAATAGCAAGCCCTACTAGTGATAGACCATTCAAACTATGGTAATTTCTAATTCTAATTTCAGACTGATATAAATCCATCTTCTTTGCTCTAAAATTTCTTAATAGTGTCTCTAGCATCATATCCTCCTTATACATCACCTATACTCGCTTATGAATCATTTAATATTTTTATAGTATAAATACTATTAATACTCTTATAAATGAACTCTTCTATTTATGATTAATTTAAAAAGTGATTTAACTACAGTATTTTTTATAGTTTAAAGGATTTTTCTAAGAATTTATAATTATAAATGGTTTATATTCCCATTAGACTTTCTATAAAAAGATGCTAATATTAACATATATTTTAGATAAATCTACAAATATCTTAATTTTAATTTAATATTCCTTTACTTATTACTCGGATATATTATATCATTTCAATATACAAAAGTCATTAAAAAGCACCACTCTATAAAGATATACACCTGACCCTAGAAATTTATAGTACTAATTTATATAAATTATCAATATAGATAATTTTAATATTATATATATATTACAAAAAGCTAAAAATTGATTTTCCCTTTTAGATTTTGAATCAAATCTATCCTCTAATTATTCTAAAAACTCAACTTTTTCTTAGATTATTATTTTAATAACTTAATCTTCCACTAGATTTTTATAAAATTTTGTTTTAAAATTAATTTTAAAGCGTATATATTCTTCAAATGTATTAGATATAATTCGTCATTAATCAATTTAAATCATATTTAATTAACACTATTCATACAGAAAATTCAGAAAATTGCATTGACATAGTTAAAAGTTTATTTTATACTTTTTTTAGGACATATTGTGGACACGTCTTAAATCAACAATCATAATTTTAATTATAAATTTGACCACAATACTCATTTTTTAATTATATTTTAAATATTAGGGAGGGATATTATGAATGATAACGTAGTTAAAAAGAAAAATTTTTTTGACAGAACATTAAACAGAATAGAAACTGTTGGTAATAAACTACCAGACCCAGTTACAATATTTTTAGGGCTATGTGTACTTTTACTTATACTATCTAGTATAGTTGGCTCTATGGGTATATCAGTAGTTCATCCTGGTACAGGCGAAACCATAACAGCTGTAAATTTATTGACTGTAGAACAGCTTCAAATTCTTCTAGGAAATATAGTTAGCAACTTCCAAGGATTCGCTCCTTTAGGACTAGTATTAGTAACTATGATAGGTGCTGGTGTATGTGATAAAACTGGACTTATGACAGCGACAATCAAAGCATCAGTAAGTAAGATTCCTGAAACAAAAGTAACTCTTGTTGTAATGACTATAGGTATGCTTGCCAATATTGCATCTGATGCAGGTACAATACTATTTCCACCACTAGCTGCACTTGTATACCTTGGTGTTGGTAGACACCCACTTATAGGTTTATTTTCTGGATATGCAGCAGTCTGTCTAGGATTCGCCGCGAATATCATGATAAGTGTCAATGACATACTTGCTGCAAGCTTTACAGTTCCAGCAGCTCAAATGATTGATTCTGGATTTCAAGCCAATGCAACAATGAACTTATTCTTTATGATAGCATCAACTTTTGTTTTAATACTGTTGGCAACATGGGTAACAGAAAAAATTGTAGCCCCTAGATTTGGTAAATATGAAGGAAATGCAGAATTAGATGTTGATGGCAGCCTTACTGATGCAGAAAAAAAAGGGCTTAAAAAAGCTGGTATAAGTATATTAATATATGCAGCAATCATAATAGCACTTAGTGTAATTGGTAAAAGACCATTTTTAGCTGACCCAGAAACAGGAGACTTACTATCAAACAATGCTCCCCTTATGAAAGGTATGGTACCTATAATAGCACTAGCATTTTTCATACCTGGTGTTGTATATGGTAAAACTATAGGTAAGATAAAGAAGGACAAGGATGTTGTCTCTATAATGGCTGGTGCAATGAGTGATATGGGTGGATATATAATACTAGCATTCGCAGCTTCACAATTTTTACAGTTGTTTACAAATAGTAATCTAGGTCTTATACTAGCTGTAAAAGGTGGAGAATTTTTAAAATCAGCAGGAATAAATGGACCTTTATTATTGATAGGATTCATTATTTTATCTTGTTTTATAAATTTATTTATAGGTAGTGCATCTGCAAAATGGGCTATTCTTGCACCTATATTTGTACCAATGTTTATGATGGTTGGATACAATCCAGCCCTTACTCAAATGGCTTATCGTATAGGAGATTGTATAACAAATCCACTTAGTCCATTATTTCCATACTTCCCTATTATATTAGCATTCACGAGAAAATATGATAAGGATGCTGGTATGGGTACAGTAATAGCTAACATGCTACCATACTCAATCTCATTCTTAATAGTATGGACTATATTATTGATATTATTTATGGTATTTAATATTCCACTAGGACCTGGAATACTACCTTCATATAGTATGTAACTTAATTAAATCTTTCTAAAGGAGAAAAATTTATGTTAGATAAAAATAGACTTATAAATAATTTTATGGATATGGTTAGAATTGATAGTCCATCTAATCAAGAATTAGAAATGTCTAAATGGCTAGTAAACTACTTAAAAGAAAGAAATATAGATGCCATTATAGATGATGCTGGTGAAAAATATGGTGGTAATACAGGAAATGTTATTGCCTATATAAAAGGTGAAGAAGGAAGTCGACCACTTTGTCTATGTGCACATATGGACCAAGTTCAACCTTGCTTAGGTGTAAAACCTGTACTGGATGGTAATGTAGTTAGAAGTGATGGAACTACTACACTGGGTGCAGATGATAAGGCAGGAATAGCTGCCATACTTGAAGCATTAGAACATGTTATTACAGAAAAAATACCACATAGAGATATTTATCTTTGTTTTACAATCTGTGAGGAAGCTGGTATGCATGGTGTTAAAAACTTTAACCCTGACAACTTACCTTGTGAAGATATGGTTATTTTAGATTCTGGTGGAGCTATTGGTTCGATAGCATATAAAGCTCCTGCTCAGCAATCTATAAAAATATCTTTCTATGGAAAGAAAGCACATGCTGGTATAGAGCCTGAAAAAGGTATAAATGCTATATTAGTAGCCTCTTATGCAATAAGTAACATGCATATAGGGCGTATCGATTCATTAACTACTTCAAATATAGGTAAAATAGAAGGTGGTGGAGCTACAAATATAGTAACTGACAAGGTTACATTGACTGCTGAAATTAGGTCTCATATACCTGAAACTTTAGAATATGAGCTTAGTCATATGGAGAAATGTTGCAAAGATGCTGCATCTAAATTTAATACTACTTATACTTTTGAGTATAATATGTCTTATCCTAGTTTTGAACTTAGTAGAGATAGTCATGTATTCAAATTGAGCGAAGAAGCAATAAAAAAAGTTGGTGTTGTTCCAAACCCAATGGTAATTGGTGGTGGAAGTGATGCAAATATACTAGCTAATCTTGGATATAACTGTGCTATATTAAGTCTAGGTATGTATGATGTTCACACAGTTAATGAATATGTAAATGTAGATGAATTATATGATACTGCTAAAATAGTTTATCATATGATTAAATTATAAATATTACAATATATCTCTTTAAATCATAAAACTAAAACCTATGTATCCTCAACTTTATAAGTTATATCTTAAAAGCTTGTTTTACATAGGTTTTGGTATTTTATATAATAATTTATTTAAAGTAGCTTATACAGTTTTTTAAAATAGTATTTCAGTAATATTTTTAGGTCTTCCTCCACCAATACTGGTTTCTTTAGCACATATTCTACCTAGGTCTGCACTCACTATTTTATTTAATATACGTCTTGCACTTCTTTCGCTTACATTTAGATATTCTGCCAATTCTTTTGAATCATAAATCTTACTTTTCCTATTTTCACTTATAGCAATAATTTTTGCAACTGATTCACAACTCATTCCAGTCTTTTTAGATATATCTATTACTTTTTCATCAGATAACATTAAAGAATAATTTAATTCATTTTCTGAAGCTAAAGGACCTCTTATATTTTCATCTTCATCAACTAAGTATATGCCAATTTCTTTTGAATCTATAGAGTGTCTTAATGCTTTATGTGCATTATTCTCAGCTTGATATGCAGTTACTCCTGTACCAATTCCTATGCTAAGAGAAAATCCCATATCTTTTATGTCTCTCTTTAGTTTAAATAACTTATCATAGTTATACTCATTATCAGCTACCCCTTTATGAACAAATACAACATAATCATTTCTTCCAAATAAAAATAAGGAGCCTTGGATACTTCTCACATAGTTTACTACAAGCTTATCCATATCAGATTTTTTTATCATGTCAGAATAATAGTTATCTATCTTCTCTTTATAATCTATTATACTTAAGATTTCAACAGCAATTTGAGAAAATCTAGCCTTACTTAGTGCATATTCACTCTTTACTTTCTCATAACTTTCTTTGATTAATTGTATAGTAGCTTGTAGACGAAATACTGGATAACCTCTTTCTCTTAACTCATTGTATACCGCTCCAAAACCAGTTAACATTATATCTGTCTTATTTTCTTCAAATAATTTTATATGCCATTCCACAAGTTCAGATTCTCCAACTTCTAAAGAAAATGGATTGCAAAACACACTTGTAGCGTTAATATCAAATTCTTTAAGCGCATCTTCTACTACATATCTATCCACTACATCTATACTGAATTTATCTAACTTTATATCCTTACTTTTTATTGCCCAAAATGCTTTCATTATACTTGTCCCACTTCTTGGCACAAATGAATGTGGTTTACTTATCTCATACTTAGACTTTATAAATTCATAAACTGCACACCCTGTAAATATAATAGCATCACATTCTTCTTCACATTTAGAAATAACTTCTATTGTATCTACCACTTTTTCTCTTACATATATTTTAGTTTCTAAATCACTGTCTATCTGTTTTAAATCATCTTTTATTTTAAACCCAGAGTCTGAAGGGCCTATAATACCCACTATCATAAACTTCGCTCCTAATCCATCAATTTTATACTTTCTAAAAACTCTATCCTCATTACTTTCTATTTTTATTTAATTTATTATCTCACATTCTATATTTATGGTAAAGGAATTATATACAAACATCTGTAGATAAATTTATTACTGAAAATTTAAATTTTAGACATTATAAAGTCTGCATATGTTTAAAATTAGAAATGTTAATTTATTAAACATACACAGACTACTCTTATAGGATTTTTAGGTTCAATTTATTTGAAATTCAGTTAAACAACCTAAATAAATCGTTTATCTTAAGTTCTCACCAATTTACTGCCTTGATTATTATATAGTAAATTTTCAAAATCACCACTTGGAATTGGTTTACAATAGTAATAACCTTGAATTATTACACAATCTAAACTCAATAGAAATTCAGCTTGCTCTTTTGTTTCTACACCTTCTGCAACTACATTCATGTTTAAATCTTTTGCCATAGCTATAGTATGCTTTAAAACTATTTTTTCTCTTTCTGTAATCCCTTCATTATTAAAAAAGCCACAATCAATCTTTAATGTATCAATCTTAATATTTTTCAACATGTTTAATGAAGAATATGCTGAGCCAAAATCATCCATATTTAAAACAATTCCATCAGTTCTAAGGTCAGCTATTATCTTAGTAAATAGCTTTATATTTTTGATAAATAAACTCTCTGTCAGCTCTAATTCCAAAAATGATTTTGGTATATTATATTTATCTATTAGTCTTAAAATTATTTTTCTAAAGTGTGGATTATGCAAATGTAATCTTGATACATTTACAGATATAGGAATTGGCTCTTCACCTAAATCTATCCATTTTCTAATTAGGCAACATGCTTGTTCCCATACATACATATCTAATTTAGTGATAAAACCATTCTTCTCAAATAGAGAAATAAATTTTATTGGAGGTATTATACCTTTTTCTGGATGAATCCATCTAACTAATGCTTCTGCCCCAATAATTTTTTTTGTTTTAAGATTATACTTAGGTTGTAAATATACTTTAAATTGTCTATCTTTAAGTGCATATTCCATTTCTCTTTCCATCTGCTTTTCTTCAAGTGCATCATTTCTTATAGTCTCATCATAAAACATATAATGATTAATACTCTGTTTTTTTACTTTTTTATGTGCATACCCTGCCATTTCACAAGCACTTGTAATTGGTATACGGTTATCTAAGATTCTATAAATCCCAAAACATGGCACTAACATATATTCAAACTTTTTCATATTTAAACTTTTTGTAATTTTATAAATTAGTTTATGAATATCTCTATCCGAATAACTCTCACAAAACATACAAAACACATCTGCATACATACGGCAACATATGCCATTAGAATCAAGGTTTTTTTTAATCAATTCTGCAATATGTATTAAGGTCTTATCTCCTTCTCTGATACCATAAATATCATTAATTACTTTAAATTTATCTATATCCATCATTATAATAACATAGTTTTTGTCTGGATATTTTTTAAGTAATAGAGTTGTTTGTTTGCAGAAGCCTTCATAACTATATAAACCTGTCAACATATCTTTTTGGTTTCTATGTATCTGCATGATATAGTCTATGTTTTTAATAGCAACTAAAATATGTGTTTGTTTTTCACCTAGCTTATTTTTGTTGGTAATCTTTAATATATAAATTGATGCCCAATAATATCTCTTATCTATTCCTAGACGTCTATATTCAAAGTTTAATTCTAAATTGTCTTGTCCATTGTTAGTAAACCCATCAATCGAATTTAAAAAATTATTACCATCAAATAATATTCTATCATCATGGTGAATCAAGTTATTTTTAATATACAAAAACGTTTTCTGTATATTCTCTTTTATAGGCAAACTAAAAATATTTTTTTCTGATTGATAAATTGGTGTAATTAAATTTTCGTCTATAGATATAGACAAAATTATATCATATGCATTATAAACCAATTTTTCATAAGCCTTAGAATAACCCTCCACCACTATGTTATCAAAGTCATCTTCACTATCTAAATCTCTATGTTCAAATACAGTGTCATTAGTAAAATCAGTTAAATTCTTCATTTCTTCTATTTCATTAGTTTTAGACTCAATTTTATTATAATATTTTTTCTTATCTTGGTACATTCTCTCATCAGCAATTTTAATCAATGTATGTATATTAATATTGTTTTCACTCCAAACACTTCCTATAGCTACACTATATACCATAGTTTCCTTAAATTCTTCACTTAACCAAATTACTAATTCCTCAAAGAGTTGTTTTGAGATATCTTCACATAATACGATGAACTCATCTCCTCCAATACGGTAAACATTATGAGAATGAAAGTATTTTTTTATTGTTACACAAGCTGATACAATAGTAGAATCCCCACTAGCATGTCCAAAGTTATCATTAATATCTTTTAATCCATTTATATCTACAAACACAACTCCTATAGTTTTAACTCTCTCATTGTGAAAATTATCTATATATTTAATATATTTGTTTCTATTATATGCTCCAGTCAAGAAGTCATAATAACTCATATAATTTAATTTATTTTCTACTTTTCTCTTTTTCATTTCAGTTAATAAAAAATAAGATAGAGATGTCAAAAGAGAAGTATCTCCAACAGCCTTTTGTGGATTATCTACCCCAATAAACCCTATTATTTTATCTTCTTGTTTTAATGAAGAAGCCATTAGACTTTCAATGTTCTGAGGTCTTAAAATTTCATACTCCATTGGCTGTGTTTCCTTTATATTTTCTATATTATCAATTATCACAAATCCTTTTTGTTGGAATAATGAAAACCAATTTTTTACTTCATTAATATCAAGATTTTTCAGAGATTGCTTCTGTTGCTCAACATCTTCATTACACCATTCATATGTATTGGTTACTTTTTTTCCATCTTCTGAAACTTCAAAAACATATGCTCTATCAGCTTTGTGGAACTTTCCAATATTACTTAAAACTAAATTTACAGCATCTGAAAAATTAGATTCTGTTATAAGATATTTGATACATGCAACTAGTAGCTCCTTTATTTCTAATTTTTCTGCTATTGATTTGCTTATATTTTCCTTTTCTGTAATATCAAGAGCTATTTCTAATCGTGCATATTTATCTTTCCATTTAATCAACTTATCCTTTAATATAAAATGTCTATTTGTTCGAGTATTTGTATTTTCCCATATATAATATTCATCTTCTTTTAAAATGGAGTTTGTGCAAAATTCACAAGGAGAATCTTTCCCTTGTAATGCTTCATAACATTTTCTATGAGATATATCATCAAGCCCCATGACCTTTTTTCCAATTTTATTAATATATAAAAGTTCATATGTGTCCAAGGAAGAAACATATACAATTTCATCCAATTCATCTATTAAATTTATCATATTCATTTATGTATAACTCCTTTTATCCAGTTTGAATTTTTGAAGCTTTGAAGTTGTGCTATACATTTGGTAATGATATTATACTTCTTTGATAGTTGAAAATATCATCTTAATAACGTTATATTTTTTGATAAATAGAACGCACCATTATGTTAGTTATAGAATAAAATTTTGTAATACTTAATTTAGTACATCTTTTGTAATACTTAATTTAATATATAGCAATATCCTATATTCAATTCTCCCAGATACTCAAATTACGAAAACTCCTATAAAATAAATAGTTTAATCATATAGAAAGATAATACTTCATCCGTTTGAAATACATACATTACTACTATAACTAATAGTTCCTCAAAATTTCCCCAGCTACAACAAATTATCCATATTATTCCTGGTGATATATTATATAATATCACAAAGATTGATACAAAAAGATAAAAAAAGCAAGTTTTTATTTCAATCTTTATTATTAAAAATAACATATTATATATAAATATTTTTTCTATAATAGCTAATAATTCTATGAAATTAATCCCTATTTAAAATATATCTTGTATCATGAAAATGTATATTTTGAAATATAAAAATAGCTATATATATTTAAAATTAGATAAATTGATTTTATATCTATTCATTATAATATACATAGCTATTTCTATTCTGTTTAAAATATTTATATTTGTTCAAATAACAAATAATTTTTATCTTTACTATTGCCCTGATTTAGTGATTATTCATCTGCCATACGATAACCTACTCCAACTTCAGTTAAAATGTACTCTGGCTGAGCAGGATTCTTTTCAATCTTTCTCCTTATACTTGCCATAAATACTCTAAGCGACTGGTTTTCACTTTCATAGTAACTTCCCCAAACCTTATCTATTATAAATTTATGAGTTAAAACTCTTCCTGAATACTTAGACATTAATTCAATAATCTTATATTCAATTGGAGTTAAATGTATTTCTTTATCATTAATTGAAACAGTATGATTTTCATAATCTATCTTTAGATTTTTAACCTCAAAAGTCTTTGGAGTTTCATTACTCATATTACCTTGTTGAACCTTATTTCTAAGGGCTACACGAACTCTAGCTAAAAGCTCTGTTACGCTAAAAGGTTTAGTCAAATAATCGTCTGCTCCTCCATCCAAAGCTTCAACTTTATCTCTTTCATGCTCTCTTGCTGAAACAACAATTATTTTGTTATTTTTAGCACATGCTCTAACTCGTCCTATTACCTCAATTCCGTCAATATCTGGTAGACCTAAATCTAAAATTATTAAGTCTGGGTCAAGAGAATGTATAAGTGATATGGCTGTTCCTCCATTATCAGTCTCTACACACCTATAATTTTGAGTTTCAAGAGACACTTTTATAAATTTACAAATTGGCTTATCGTCTTCTACAATTAGAACTAATGGCTTTATTTCCACTCGCCTTTCGCCTCCTCTTCGCATATAGGTATACTAAATCTAAATGTAGCTCCTCCAGAAGGATTATTGAAAGCCACAATTTCGCCTCCATGAGCTTCTACTATAGATTTACATATTTCTAATCCTAGACCAATACCTCTTCTTTCAAGATTTCTAGATTTATTCTTAGTGTAAAATCTATTGAATATATTATCAATATCTTCATTTGGTATTCCTTTTCCATTATCTGAAACTGCAAATAGGACTCTATTTGACTCTTTATTTACAGTTAATTCTATTTTGGAATTTTTAGGTGTATGTCTTATAGCATTGTCGATTAAATTTACTAAAACTTGCTCTATCAACAATACATCCACATGGACTATTATTATTTCTTCTGGAATATTAGTTTCTATATCTCTATTATTAGCAAATTTCTTAACTCTTAGTATTGATTCTGCTATTATTTCATCAACAACCTCTGGTTGTTTTTCAATATCCAATTTGCCTTCATCTATTCTAGTCATACTAAGTATGTTCTCAACAGAATGAGTTAGCCAACTTGTATCTTCATATATATTTTTCAATAATTCTACTCTAGTTTCTTTGTCTATTACATCATCATTTTCAAGTATAGTTGAAGATGAGCCTAATATACTTGTAAGTGGTGTTCTCAAATCATGAGAAATTGATCTAAGTAAGTTTCCTCTTAATCTCTCTCTTTCTGCCTCAAGATTCGCTTTTTTATTCTTTTCAAATAAATTTTCTCTATCAATTGCCAGTGCAACCTGTGTTGAAACAGCTTCTAACAATATCTTTTCATTTTCTGTAATAATATCTATTTTAAAACATGCAATACCTATAACACCAAGGACATTCGATTCTTGACCTTTTATAGGAAAATAGTATGCACTACTCTTTTTACAATATTTTGTTCCAATTCCAACTGGCTCGCCTGTCCTAAAAGCTTCTTTTATAGCTTCCTTCTCTAGTACTGAATGGAATATGTTCTCACTCCCATCATTGTTACAAATATAGATACTTGGCTTACCTAAATTATTATTATCATCTGCAATGGTTACTATAACAGTTCTATTTAACATGTTTACTAAATTAGACCCACAGAATTCAATAATTTGATTCTTATTTTTTGCTCTAAGTAAAGTTTTGTTATTCTCATAAAGTAATCTTATCATCTTTTCTCTTTTATGAGAAAGTCTCACTTCTCTTTTTATTCGAGAAGTTAATGTACTTGTTATAATAGCTGCCATCAGCATAATACAAAATGTCATAGGATAATCTTTCCTATAAGCTAAAAATGTATATAATGGGTGTGTAAAGAAAAAGTTAAATGATAGCACTCCTATTACTGAAGAAAGTATTCCAAAAAAATACCCATATGTTATACTTGTAGCAAATAGTACACCTAATATGTATACTAATATAATATTAGATTCATTAAAACCTACCTTTTCAAAAACTACTGATATTCCAGTAGCAATCATCATAACCAATATAGTTTTTATGAAGTCTTTAATAATCACCTTTTTACTGAGATAATCATCTTCATCATAGTCATACTCTTTTAAGTCTTCATGATGTAGTCGTTCCTTTTTCATCTACCACAATTCCTCCTTATTGTTACTGTTTAAATTTGCTCTATTGTATATAATACAATTTTATCATAATAAATTCAATCAATACATTTAATTAGTTTATTTAAATTAATAAAAGGTGCTGTCTTAAAATGAAAGTAAATCTCTATTTCAAAACAGCACCTTTATATATTTAAATTACTAATTTAATTTTATACTTAAATCATTAGTTTATTCAATTTAATAAATTATAATATCTTAATATTTGATTTCTAGAACACCTTTATCCAACGAGCATGAATATAAAGTGGGCACATATACCTGCACATAAACCACCTATTGTATGTGAAAGTATAGCTTTACCAGCTAATGGTCTTGCTTCTAAAGCATCCATCATACCTATGTGTGTACTTAGGTATCCACTCCAACACATACCCATTGCTGTAAATACTGCTATGTCATTAGGAGTTACAGCACCTGATTTTATAAATTCTGGTACTAAAGATATTGCTGCTCCAACAGCTCCTAGTGCAGTTACAGGGAATGCAATTGCTTCTGGTGATGTGAATCCAAATAATGGCTCTATTATGAAGCCAATTTTATCACCAATAGCAGGCAATAATTTTATTCCTTCATATGCAGCTCCTGTGTAAACAGCCTGACCTGTAGCAGGGTCTGTAGATGGTCCAAAAGTTAATAACATAACTAATGTACAAACTACTAAAACGCCTGGTATTATAGCCATACCCATTTCAACACCTAGCTTACCACCTTCAAGTATAGCATCCAATCCTCTTTGGAATACATTACCATCTCTTATTTCTCTAAACTCTTCAATTTTTGTACCTTTTTCATTTACTTGTTTTCCAGTATCGCTTTTAGGGTCATAATTATAATACTTTTTAGTAAAAGTCAACATAATTCTAACACTAATAATACTACCTATTATTGCCCCAACATTACCTATTATAGCTGGTAGTACATATTCTTTACCTTGAGCTATCATAAAAGTTGTTACAATAAGCCCCATACCAAAGGCTGTTCCTAAGTTACATAAAGCAGGTATCTGATACTTCTTAAAATATTGTGTAAATGTTTTGTCTTTAGCAAATGGTATAATAGCTGGATTATCAGATAAATATGTTGCAACTACTCCTGCTATACTAGCACCAGGTAAGCCCCATATAGGTCTCATAAGACCCTTAAATATCTTGTTAACTAAAGATATTACTCCGAATTCTGAAAGTAATGCACTAAGTGCACCTGCAAGAACTGCCATCGCCATTATTAAAAATACTGTATCTAATAAAAGCGCATGTGCTGTACTCATTATTACTTTAAACATCATACCTGCACCCATGATGCTTCCTACATATCCAAATCCTACTGCCAATAGTACAATAAATACGAATGTTTCCATACTTACTGCCTTGACTCTTCTCTTATCCGACAGCTTTTCCATCTTGAAATCTTCCCCCTTTTCAATTTAAATTAAGATTTCTAACATTGGTACAAATTTTTTGGTACAAACTGAACACTAAAACTTACATCTGTAATGCAAGTTGTCAGTTTTTTGAAATAAAAAAAAACTATTTCTATAGAATAAGAACATCTTTTCTAATTTGGATATTCTTATTCTATTTTATGTTATTATATTATCATCCTTTTAACTAAAAGTCAATTTTTTCTATTTTTGTGGTTTAATTTTATTTATACCCTTCTTATATTTTTCATTTTCTTTTATTTTAGTAAACATTCCATATAAGTTGACTTTTCTAAATACTGTAGTTATAAATACCAGTCCCAAAGCAATTGAACTTGCACATGATAACGTGCCTACACCATACTCCACTGCTTTGATATAATTATTTGTCAAAACAGAATACATAGTATTATATATTCCATAACCTGGTACTAATATTATTAGACAGCATACACTTAATGTGGTTGCTGGAGTCATATAAATTCTAGCACATAACTCACAATATATTGCAAAACACACTGTAGCTATAAAGAAACATAGGTTTTCAGTCACACCCATATTTAAACAAAATTTATATGAAAACCAAGCGATACTTCCACCTATCCCTGAGAGTATCAGATTCTTTCCTTTCATATTAAATAGCACTCCAAAACTTAAGGCTGTAAAAAAAGCTGCTATCACCTCTATAAACAAATGCATTTATATCCCCCCTAACTTGAAGTACAATCCAAGTACTAAGAACATTCCTACTGCTATAGATACACCTATAAAAAATACTTCTGCTAACTTTGCAAGACCAGAAATTAATTGTCCATCTAATAAATCTCTTAATGCATTAGTTAGAGCTAGACCAGGGACTAATAACATTATCGCTCCTGCTATCAGATGGTCTATCGTTTTTATAAATCCAAGCTTCAAGATTATAATAGAACAAAGAGCTATAATAACTGCTCCAATTGCATTTACAAAGAAGTCATTTAATGATGATTTATTTAAGTACATAGTAACAAACTTAGTTAAAATTCCCACAGTAAATGCAGCTATGAACTCTTCTATATTCCCTCCAAATAGTATCGAAAACGTCGCTGCTGCAATACCTGCAAAAAATATGGTTATTAAGTCTGAATAATAGTTATTTTCACTTATCTCATCTAAAATTTTCTCACATAGTTCAATATCCAAATTATTTATACTTATTGCCCTTGATAATGAATTAACCTCATGAACTAAGTTTAGGTCTACTCTTCTTGAACTTATTCTTTTAATTGCTGAATGTAATTTCCCATCTACAAACACAGACGCCATTACAGCTGTTGGAGTTGCAAATACGTCTACATGGTCTATTCCAAAAGATTGACATATTCTAGCTATCGTTTCTTCAACTCTATAAGTTTCTCCCCCACTTTGCAACATAGCTTTACCTGCATTTGAGGAAAAATTTAAAATTCTATCTATATCCACAAAACATATCTCCCATTCTTTTATAGTATTATTCATATTTTATTACAGGATATTATTTATTTAAACTATTTCAAATAAACTATATCCAATATTTACATTTTATGAAAAAACTTGTTTTTTATGCTTGTCAAAATTAAATTTTAAAGTTATTTACAGCATAAAATGGCTGAATTAATATATGACAAACACTTTCAACCATTGATATAATCTTTTAAATTGTATAGTCTCATCTTCAATAAAACTATATACTTTCTAATTTTTCGTTTTTTAATTTTCATGAGTTTTACTTCAACTTGATAGTTATATATTTAAAATATAAAAGATTCCTTATTATAATACAAAACATTATTACTAAATATATACATGAATTATCAATAACTTTATTAGTTACTTTCATATTTCTTCATATATATCTACCATACATCAATAAAGGATACTATATATATTGAAATGTATTTAAAACTTATATTTATCTATGTAACAACATAATAGCCTAACTAAATCCATAAAAATCCATATCTAATATAATGCAACTCTTATTTTAACACCATCCATTCCACAAAACAACATATTAAAAAGTAAAATACAAAATATCCACTATAAACCTTATTTTAATACTGAATATATATTATAATATATTTAATATAACTTAAATATAACTTAAATATAAAGAAAGGAGGCAATATATGCTAAGAAAAGATAAGGTTCTATTATCACTACATAAATTATGTGAGAATATAACTTTAAAAGACCTTCAATCAGAGAAAGCAGGATTTACTACAATAGAAGTTGCTAACAATTCAGTTCTTGATAGAAGTAATACCAGTAAAGAATTAAATAACCTATTTAATGAAAAAAAAGTTATAAAGATATCTGGCAAACCTATTTTGTTTTTACATGCTGGTATTATTGAAAATTTAATTGGTCATACTTTAGACAACTCTAAGTTTTCCATAAGTAATTGTAATGAACTACTTAAATCAAGTAAAAATGATTCAGAAGATATTTTTTCAACATTACTTGGGCATGATTCTAGTCTTAAACTAGCTATAGAAAAAGCTAAATCTGCTATACTCTATCCTCCAAAAGGTCTTAATACATTACTAATAGGACCTACTGGTGTTGGAAAAAGTACATTTGCTGAAACAATGTACAAATATGCTGTAGAAAGTAGAGTCTTTTCTTCTGAAAGTAAATTTGTTGTATTCAACTGTGCTGAATATGCAGAGAATGCTAACTTACTCTTAAGTAATTTATTTGGTTATGTTAAGGGCTCTTTTACTGGCGCTAATAAGGATAAATTCGGGATAGTCGCACAGGCTGATGGAGGTATATTATTCTTAGATGAAATACATAGATTACCCCCAGAGGGTCAAGAGATGCTTTTTCTTTTGATGGACAAAGGCATATACAGACGATTAGGAGAATCTGATATCGTACATAAAGCTACTGTTTTTATTGTGTGTGCCACAACAGAAGATATACATTCTTCCTTACTTGGGACTTTTTTAAGAAGAATTCCAGTTACAATTAACCTACCTGCTTTACAGGATAGGTCCTTAAAAGAAAGATTATCTCTTATTAAATACTTCTTTATTATAGAATCCAAATACACCACCGCGACTATAAGAGTTCACAAAGATGTAATTAAATCTTTACTTCTTTATGATTGTTTTGGTAATATAGGTCAACTTAAATCTGATATACAACTTATGAGTGCAAGAGCTTTTTTAAATTATAAGACTGGTCTAAAGGAAAATATAGAAATAGATTTGTCTCTTGTTCCTGATTATATATATACTGGTCTTTTAAAATTGAATGAAAATCGAAGTAATCTAAATAAATTGTCAGAGCTTGATTACATGCTTTTTTATGAATTTAATGGTAACAATTTAGAAGTTGAATATACAAAAGAACTATCTAAATACAATATAGATACACCAAACAATGGGTTTAAATATTCTACAGAGATTCCTTATCTGGAAAATGATATAAGGAGTATGTTTATAAATTACATGGAAAAATACTCTACAAAGTTGCTTTCAATATCTTCAGTAACTCATTCTGATTATACAAGTAATGAAATTTTTAAGGTAATTAATCCAAAGATTTACTATGCTGTTGAACACTCTTTAAAAGAAGCTGAAAAAATATCAAGACACAAATATACAAAACAAACTTATATTGCTCTTTCAATGCATATAAGTGCACTCATAGAAAATATAAATCAAGACACATATAATCCTAAGTACAATCTATATAATGATAAAATTTTCTTAGATAAAGATTTAAATATAGCTAAAATAGTTTTAAGTATAATCGAAAACGATTTGCAAACATCACTACCTAAAGATGAAGTGAAATTTATATCTATGTTCCTAAATAGCACATATCTTGAACCAAATAATCAATCTGAAAGTATAGGTGTCATAATACTTGCTCATGGAAATTCAACAGCCAGTAGTATGTGTGATGTAGCAAATTCATTACTTGGTACAAACCACTGTAATGCAATTGATATGCCTCTTGATGTAAAGGTAAGTACTATACTTGATAAAGCTATAGAATTGGTAAAAGAATGCGATGAAGGTAAGGGAGTACTTCTTTTAACAGATATGGGTTCTCTCATAGCTTTTGGAGAACTTATTTCAGAAAAAACAAGGATTAAAACACGTTCTATCGAGATGGTATCTACTCCAATAGTTTTAGAGGCAGTAAGAAAAAGTACCTTACCCGAAATGACTTTGGATGAATTGGCTAATTCTTTAAGCTCTTTAAATCCATATATTGGACGAGCTGCAATTGATTCAACAGAAATAAATTATTCTGAAAAATCAAGAGAGTATGTCATAATAACGACTTGTATAACCGGTTATGGTTCAGCTATGAAGATAGCAGATTTTATAAACTCTTCACTAAAAAGTATTAATAAATATAGTATTAATTTAGTTCCTCATAATATAGAGAGTTTTAAAATGTATAGAAATAAATTTAGTAACACTAAAATTTTGGCAGTTGTTGGCAGTGTGGATTTTAATGTGGCTAATACCCCATTTATTCACATAGAGGAGCTCCTAAATGGGTATGGTCTAGATATGTTGAATAAGATAATAGAAGGCACATTTAACGCTAATAGTATTACTAATATAAAAGAAACCAATCTATCATATAATAGCTTAATAATAAACTTTATGTCTCAAAACTTAGAACTTTTAGACTCGGTTAAATTATTCAATTATGTCAATTCGTCATTATTTTCAATAATAGAATTGATAGATGAAAGTCTAAAAAGCAAGTTTAAGTTAGGATATATACTTCATTGTTCTTTTATGATAGAAAGGTGTTTTAAAAATACAACTTTTCCATATAATAACATTACTGAGTTAATCAGTAAAAATTATGAACTGTATAATTTAATACATGAGGCTTTTAAGCCAACAGAAGCTTATTTTAATATCTTGATACCAGATGAAGAAATTGCTTATATAATAGATATGATTAATGAGTATCTAAATAAATAAAACTTACAGCACCTACTTTGTGCATGTTAATTAATATATGAAATGGAGGATGAGATTTTGAAAGAAAAAATAAAACAGTTAACAATACTTGCATTAATTTTTATATTTATAACGCCTGGATTTACATTTGCAGATACTCCACCAGTACCAAACTCTTCAAGAGCAGCACTACTTATAGACCAGGAAACTAAAAGAATATTATTTGAAAAAAATAGTGATGAAAAAATGCCTCTAGCAAGTTTAAGTAAAATGATGACTTTTTTACTTGCAATAGAAGCAGTCAATAAGAATCAGGTAAAAGAAACTGATATGGTAAAGATAGACAAGTCTACAGCTTCAGTAGGAGGTTCTACTTGTAAACTTAAAGATGGTGATGAAATCTCTCTAGGGGAGCTTATGCAAGGTCTTATGCTTGTATCAGGAAATGATGCTGCTATGGCTATAGCTAAACATGTTGGTAAATCTGAAAAGAATTTTGTAAATATGATGAATAAGAAGGCTGAAGAAATAGGAATGCTTGATACGTATTATTTTAATCCAAACGGACTTCCTATATATACTGACCCAGAACATAAGGAACCACCTATTGAGAATACATCGACAGCTCATGATATAGTTGCACTTGGAAAGTATATGTATGACCATTATGAAAGTCAAGTTACTAGAATAACTACTATGCAAGTATATAATGATACTAAGAAAGATTTTACACACTATAACACAAATCCCCTACTTGTTTCAGTTCCTGGTGTTGATGGAATAAAGACAGGCTATACAGATAATGCTGGTTATTGTCTTGCATTTTCTATGATGGTACCTAAAGATGATAAAAATGAAAGAAATCATAGATTAATAGGAGTTGTTCTTGGTGATGGTAATAAGAAGAATAGAATTTCTTCTTCTGCTACTTTATTAAAGTATGGTAAAGATAATTTTAATTCTAAAAAAATAGCTCATAAGGGTGACATTATAGAGACTCCTTGTGTTGATGGTGTTGACGATTTTAAGATAACTGTTAAAGTTGATAAAGATTTATATGGGGTTGTTTCAGATAATGAGAATATACACCCTAAGATAGTGTTTAAAAATATAAGTTATCCTATTCATAAGGGAGATATTGTTGGTATTGCAAAGTATTATAATGATTCTGGTAAGTTTGTTGGAAGTGTTGATGTTAAAAGTGAAAGTAATATAGGATGTATTCCTTTGAAGGATAAGATTAAGATTAAAGTTGCTAAGATAAATAGAAAGCTTGAGGTTAAAAATTCTGTTTGTTTTAAGGCTTAGGTTAGATGTTATTTCTGAAAGACTCCACTTTATGGTGGGGTTTTTTATTTTATACAAAAAATTAAAATAGTGGCAACAATTGAGGATGTGAGGGAGAGTTGCCACTATTTTGTATAGGGTATTATATTATGTTTTTAAGCTAGTTTTACTATCTTCTATGTTTATATAATAACTCTTGTGTGTGAATTTAATAGATAATTCATATGAAAATTATGTGAAGTTTTGGTTATAATTTTTTAGCCTTATCTAAAATTAATTAAAATAAAAACTTTTTTCTAGTTAAATTAAACCTATTTTATTATTTAATACTATATTATTTTTTATTGTATCATCAATAATATCCTTTATCTTAATATATCTTCTTAATTTAGTATTTTACAATAAAAAATATTACTGGAATTAAAAATTTCCAGTAATATTTAATAATCAAAAACCTATTTGTAAAAATACATAATTTAGTAATGAGATATTAAAACTATTTAACCAAATTGACGAACTTGGCTATTAGTCTCCCAATTGTTGATATAGCACTTGAATCTTCTTCTACTTTATATGTCTTTCCATTTTCTAATCCTGTTATTGATGTTCCTGTTAATTCTGCTTTCTCTGCTTCCTCTCCCAGTGTTCCATCTGCTTTAGTATATTTCTCAACTCCAGCTACTGTTACTTTGTATATCTTTCCTGATGTTAATCCTGTTATTTCTTTATCTCCTGCTGTTGCTCCTGCTACTGAACCTTCTCCTATTACTACTTTCTCTGCAACTGGTGCTACATATTCCTCTACTTTATATGTCTTTCCATTTTCTAATCCTGTTATTGATGTTCCTGTTAATTCTGCTTTCTCTGCTTCTTCTCCCAGTGTTCCATCTGCTTTAGTATATTTCTCAACTCCAGCTACTGTTACTTTGTATATCTTTCCTGATGTTAATCCTGTTATTTCTTTATCTCCTGCTGTTGCTCCTGCTACTGAACCTTCTCCTATTACTACTTTCTCTGCAACTGGTGCTACATATTCCTCTACTTTATATGTCTTTCCATTTTCTAATCCTGTTATTGATGTTCCTGTTAATTCTGCTTTCTCTGCTTCTTCTCCCAGTGTTCCATCTGCTTTAGTATACTTCTCAACTCCAGCTACTGTTACTTTGTATATCTTTCCTGATGTTAATCCTGTTATTTCTTTATCTCCTGCTGTTGCTCCTGCTACTGAACCTTCTCCTATTACTACTTTCTCTGCAACTGGTGCTACATATTCCTCTACTTTATATGTCTTTCCATTTTCTAATCCTGTTATTGATGTTCCTGTTAATTCTGCTTTCTCTGCTTCTTCTCCCAGTGTTCCATCTGCTTTAGTATACTTCTCAACTCCAGCTACTGTTACTTTGTATATCTTTCCTGATGTTAATCCTGTTATTTCTTTATCTCCTGCTGTTGCTCCTGCTACTGAACCTTCTCCTATTACTACTTTCTCTGCAACTGGTGCTACATATTCCTCTACTTTATATGTCTTTCCATTTTCTAATCCTGTTATTGATGTTCCTGTTAATTCTGCTTTCTCTGCTTCCTCTCCCAGTGTTCCATCTGCTTTAGTATACTTCTCAACTCCATCTATTGTTACTTTGTATATCTTTCCTGATGTTAATCCTGTTATTTCTTTATCTCCTGCTGTTGCTCCTGCTACTGAACCTTCTCCTATTACTACTTTCTCTGCAACTGGTGCTACATATTCCTCTACTTTATATGTCTTTCCATTTTCTAATCCTGTTATTGATGTTCCTGTTAATTCTGCTTTCTCTGCTTCTTCTCCCAGTGTTCCATCTGCTTTAGTATACTTCTCAACTCCATCTATTGTTACTTTGTATATCTTTCCTGATGTTAATCCTGTTATTTCTTTATCTCCTGCTGTTGCTCCTGCTACTGAACCTTCTCCTATTACTACTTTCTCTGCAACTGGTGCTACATATTCCTCTACTTTATATGTCTTTCCATTTTCTAATCCTGTTATTGATGTTCCTGTTAATTCTGCTTTCTCTGCTTCCTCTCCCAGTGTTCCATCTGCTTTAGTATACTTCTCAACTCCATCTACGGTTACTTTGTATATCTTTCCTGATGTTAATCCTGTTATTTCCTTATCTCCTGCTGTTGCTCCTGCTACTGAGCCTTCTCCTATTATTACTTCTGTTGATTTTGCTGGCACTACCACATCTATCTCTGCTGTATCTGCTGTTTTCCCACTTGATATATGTGTTACTGTAAACACTATTTTTACTGTTTCTTCTGCATCTGGTGGTATTATTGTTCCATCTTTCTTTATTACAGACTCATCACCTGCTGATTTTATTTCTATTTTATATCCACTTGCTACTGTTGGCATAGTTAATTTAGTCGCATCTTTTGCTGGTGCAGGTACACTTGTTACTTTTGCTGCCTCATTATTTACTGCTTTTTGTAATTCTTCATCAGTTGATTTTGCTGGTACTGTTACAGAAATTTCCTTTGTATCTGCTGTTTTACCACTTGATGTATGCGTTACTGTAAATACTAATTTTACTGATGTTGCCGTATTTGGTGGTACTATTGTTCCATCTTTTTTTATAACATTCTCATCACTTGATGATTTTATCTTTATTGTGTATCCACTTGATACTGATGGCATAGTTAATTTAGTTGCATCCTTTGCTGGTGCAGTTACACTTGTTATTTTTGCTGCCTCATTATTTACTGATGTTTGATTAGATGAACTTCCTCCTGATGAAGAACCTCCTCCATGTGAAGAACCTCCACTTGATGAACTTCCTCCTGATGAGTTAGAACTTGGATTGTTTCCACTTATTGTTGGAGAATTATCTCCCTTAACACTACTTATTGAGCCCTTATTATCTATAGTAGTTCCTTTAGAATTATTTGTAACTGTAGTTATCTTTCCACCATTAGTCACTTTTACTTGACTTGCTCCAGATGCTACTGTTAAACTACCAATCTCACCCTTAGAATTATTCTCTATCTTAGCTCCATTTTTATCATTAACCTTTAAATTAGTTATTTTTCCATAGTTAATGAAAGTTCCATCTTTTACATCATCTATAACTATATCGTCTACTTTTGCATAGTTATTTACATCCCCATTAGGCATGTTTATAGTTACAGTCTTTGTATATGTACCATTTAAGTTTACTGTTACTGCTTTATCAGTTTGTATTGTAAATGCTTCTTTAACATCACTAGTTGGTTTAAAGTTTATAACATCATTTGCAGTGGCTTTATCTATAGCTGATTTTAACTCAGAAATTGTCTTAGCTTCAACTGTACTCACTTCTTGTAATGATTTCATTTCATTAAATGCTGTCTCATTACCGTTTCCACCAACTTTAGTTATTTTATCAAAACTCTTAGAGTTAACTAAAGATTTTTGTGAAGCTGATAAATTTTTCCCAACTAAAACTACTGGTGATTGGTTCTTAGCACCTAATACACCTACTGCTAATGCATCTATAAGTTGGTCTTGTTTATTCATACCATCTTTAGTTACATAAGCATTTTTTAAATCTGTATTCTTATAGAATTCTTTTACTACCTTTGCATTTGTATCATTTCTATCTGTTCCACCTAATCTTGTACTATTTGGTAGTTTATTTTTAACAGCCTCAGAAACTGAACTCTCTCCACCTACTACATAAGATTGAGTTATTCCAGCATCCTTTATAAATTTATCTGCAACTGCTGTTCCATTTTTAGAATCAGCAAGTATTACTGGCATATTATTTTGTGCAGCTGGTGCTCCCACACTTACTGCATCTGCAAGCCCTTTTTCACCATTAACCACTGCTATTTTCTTAACATCACTTATAGCATCTAATCTCTTAGCTAATTCTAAAGATGTTTGGTATCTTTCAGCTCCAGAAATTCTTTCAAAAGATATTTTCAAGTCTTTCATTTCTTTTTCTATATTTGTGCTTAATACAGAAGTCCCACCTATCAAGTATACTTTTTTGGCTTTTAATCTTTGTATTTCTGCTTTTGTTTTATCATTTAATTTATCTTTACCTGTTAAAAGTATTGGAGCATTTTTTGCCTTTGCAAATGGTGTTGCAGATAAGGCATCTGCTATAGATGAATCATTTACTATTACTACCTCATCTGCATTTTTCCATCCATCTTGACTTATCTTAACAGCAGTCTCATATCTTTCTTGTCCTGTTAAATTTGTTGCTACAGTTTGTGCACTAGCTATACCTGCTGTTGAACTTCCAGCTATCATAGTAACTGTAAGTATAGCAGCAATCTTCTTTGGTATTTTCATTGTATTTTTCCCCCTTGTCCGTTTAATAACATTTAAGTTTTCTAAATTTGTTCCCGTTCTTAATTCTAAGGGACACTTAATACTTAATTTTAAAGAGGTTTTCTAACTATAATGATTTTATAATTAATATATAATTTACTTACTATTTTTTTTACATTATAGTTATTATAAGGAAATAAAGAAGTTTTCTAATTAATTGAAAAATTAGTAAATTTAGACTTTAACGTAGATTTAATTTTTTTGTTAATGAATTGTAGTAAAAGAGAGGATTTTGCATAAAAAAAGTAGCCCTTAGAATTAAAAAGTGCTACTTTTTTTACAAATAAATTTTATTATTTATAATTGTAATTATATCTTATAAAACCAATTTTTTCCATATGAAAAATAAATAATTATGATATTTTTTTAATTATTCTTTATATTTATATTTTAATTTAAATTACTTTTATAAAGATAATATAAAATTCTATCATTCCATCACAAATTTCAACCCTGTATCCAAAATTATTTTCTTCAAGTATAGTTCTCACTATAGTAAGGCCAAGACCTGTTCCAGAAAGTTCTTTACTTCTCGACTTCTCTAAAACATAAAAAGGCTTCCATATATTCTCTATATCATCTTCCATATCATAATCTATACCATTTTTTATAGATAATACAACATTCTCATTCTCTTCAAAAAGATTAATCTCTATTTCATTATTGCTAGTATACTTTATCGCATTACTAATCAAATTATTAAATATCATATCTATACTATCTTTATCTGAGCTTATTACAAAACCTCTATCATCTATACTACATTTAACATTTATACTACCTCTATTAATCAAAAGCTCATAGTTTTTTAAACTTTTATATAATCTTTCCTTTAAGTCTACTGGATGCAAATTAACTTCTCTCTTCTCATATTTCGCCCAGTATAAAAGAGTATTTATTGTATTAGCCATATTTTCTGCCTGCTCAATTATTGTATCAGTATAAGTACCATCATCTAAGCCATCTTTCATCCCTATAGCATATGCTTTTATAAGTGCTATTGGAGTTTTCATTTCATGAGATGCATCTGATATAAAAGACTTTAGATTCTTATTTCTCTTATTTAATTCATTATGCGCCTTCTCAAGCTTGACACTCATTATGTTTATGCTATAAGCTAATTCTTCGATTTCATCATTAGTTTTTATAGATTCAGTTCTAAAATTTAATTCAGATATATCTTTAGATAGAAGCTTTAGCTTTTCCATAGGTCTTATAATTCTATTTGATAAGATAAATATAAGTATAGTTATTATGATTACCGAAAAAACTCCCATAATTATATTAAATCTATTTACAATACTAATAGTTTCTTCAGAATGTTCTATAGGTATAGATATAGCAAACAAGTAATTATCTTTCTTTATAAATTTTACAAGTAAACTATATTTGGTTTTACCCTGATTATATATTTTATTTATGCTTTTATTATCAAGGTTCTTTAAGCTATCTTTTTCAATCCAAAATTTATTTAAACTTAAACCTTTCTTCCAAAATGCATTTAATAAATCATTATTTATTTTATCTATATTGCCTTTATCCTTGTAATCTTTATCTAATTTTATATATACAATATCTGTATTATTTTTTTCTTCAATTGAATCAATATCTGATTTTAATTTGTTTATGTCTTTATATTTGATTTCATCTGCTATATCATCCAATACATTTCTTTTCTCATGTAAATAATATCTATGAATAAACATACTATTTATAGCTATCGACATCACATATACAACTAAAACTACTATTGATATGCTTATGGACAATTTTTTGTTTAGTTTAGTCATTAAAATCCTCCAGACTATACCCTAATCCCCTATAAGTTTTTATTATCTCTTCTCCTATCTTGGCTCTTAACCGTCTTACATGAGTGTCTACTGTTCTAAAATCTCCATCATAATCCAAGCCCCACACTAAATCTAAAAGTTTTTCTCTAGATAAAACAATCCCCTTATTATTGATTAAACAATGCATTAATTCTAATTCCTTTTTAGTCAACAGTATTTCATTGCCACTTTTAAAAACTTTATTTGAACCAAAATCTATTTTTAAGTCTTTAATATTAATTGTATTCTTATAATTTACTAATTTCTTAGCTCTTATTATTAAAACTCTAGGGTCAAATGGTTTCTTTATGTATTCATCTGCTCCTATATTAAGTGCTTCTATCTCATCTTCACTCTGACTTTTGGCAGTCAACATAAGCACTTTTGTGTTACTATTTTCCTTTATTTCTTTGCAGACCTCTATTCCATCAATTACTGGCATCATCCAGTCTAATATCGCTAAATCTATCCTATTCTCATAAAAAACATCTAAAGCTTCTTCCCCATTTTTTGCAGTAAATACATTGAAGTTTTCTTTTTTAAAATATGCACAAAGTATCTTAAGCATACTAATTTCATCATCAGCAATTAATATATTCATCTATCCACATCCCTAAAATTTATTATTATATTTCATATTATATCCATTGCTTCAATTATATAAAATATATGTTACAAGAAGTTTACAATTATTTATAATATATTAATTACTATAATTGCCATCTTTTTGAATCAACTTAAAACTTCATATACAAATAAAAAAAGTATCTCAGAAAGATTAAAAATCTTTCTGAGATACTTTTTAAAAGATTATGATACTCCACATAACTTGTATAACCTTAAAAATTAATCTATTATAAATTTAATTTATCCTAATTACTATACTTTTTACTACTATATTATAAGTTTAATCAATCTATCTATAATCCTCTTTGACACATACAGCATATACATTTATTTAAAATAATCCCACAATACCCGTAATAGCTCCCACTACTATTAATATAAACATTATTTTTATTGGAGAAAGACCTTTCTTTAAGGCAAAAAGTACTAATAATGTAAGTACTAAAGGAATTAATCCTGGAAATATCTTATCAAGTAAATCCGTTTGAAGGCTAAACTTAAAATCTCCACTAGTATAACTTATCGGTGTAGATAAATTAATAAATCTACCTACAAGCCCTCCCATAACTAAAGTACCTAGTATAGAAGCACCTTCTATAACCTTATTGACTATTCCACCTTGAAGTATACTTTCAACAGCTTTTTTGCCGTACTTATATCCATTTGTCCACATTCCATAAGAAATTGAAGTCATTATTACATATTGAGCTATTACAAATAATATAGGTCCTGCAATTGATGCTCCACCCTCAGTTAAACCAATACAAACAGCTAGTACTATTGGTGTTATTACTCCTTGAGTTAAAGTATCACCAATACCTGCTAATGGACCCATCAAGCCTGTTTTTATTGCATTCATACCATCTCCACTTATCTCATCTGCACCATTAGCCTTTTCTTCTTCCATTGCTATTGTTATTCCATGTATAACACATCCACATATAGGCTCTGTATTAAAAAACGCCAAATGAGTTTCAACTTCTTGTTTTAACTCTTCTTTATCTGGATATAGTTTTTTAAGTACTGGTAATATTGAATGTGAAAATGCTGTTGATTGTAATCTTTCATAATTATAATTAGACTGTGCAAAGAAAAACCATCTTAACCATGATTTTATTACATCTTTCTTGCTTAACGTTTTCTTAGTCACTTCACTTTTTACATCTGACATAATATTTTCCCCCTCTCATATATTTAAGATGTAGCACTATCTTTTCCGTACTTGATTGAAGTAATTGTAAGAGCAAGTATTACCCCAATAACAGATATTACTATTATATCTACTTTAAAATAAACAGCCATCAATATTCCTAATATGAAAAAAGGCATAGTAAATTTATTTCCAATCAATTTTAAGTTCATAGCAATTCCAAGTGCTGGTAACATAGCTCCAATCACATTAAATACATGAAGTACATTCTCATTCATTACTTCCAACATCCCATCTATGGCATTTGGTCCAAAATAAACAACTAATAATGCAGGTATAAAACTCATTGCAAATAATAGTATTTGCGGAGGGACTATGTTTATAAATGCTACTTTGTCAACATTCCCCTTTTGAACTTCCTTATCAGCCCAATGTGCAAAAAAAGAGTTTACTGTCATCTTTCCAATCCAAAGTACAGTTGCGACAGTACCTAATGGAACTGCTATTGCCATTGCAGTACTTACATCTAGTTTAGATGCTATAGCTAAAGCAGTCCCCACATATCCTGCAAAAGCTGGGTCCCCCATTTGAGCCCCCCCTGCTGATATAAATCCTAAGTATATCATATTTATACCTGCTCCTATAATTGCACCTTGAACAGGGTCCCCTAATATAATTCCTGTTACAAATCCAGCTAACAAAGGTCTATTCCATGTAAAAAATCCAACATAGGTCAACCATGGACTCCAAGAAAGATAATAAAAAATTGCTATTAATACTGCTTGAATTAATGAAATTTGCATAGACTTCCTCCTTATTTACTTCTAAAGATTCACAAGATAGTATTTTTTATAATAACGTTCCTACATCGATTTTTTTTGCATCTGGTACTATTTGTATAAAACATCTAATATTCTTTGATATTAGTTCTTTAAATATTTCTTTTTCTTCATCTGACACAGATATATTTTTATAAAAGCTTCTTCTTCCAAGTCCAGCTCCCATACCTCCAACATTTAACTCTTTTAAATCTACTCCATTATTCACTAGACCCAAAACAGTTTTGGGATATTTAACTAAAACTATTAAATTTTCATCCCCATTATATGATTTTAATACCTCAGCACCTGATTCCACGTCATGTACCTCAACCTTAACAGTTGATGGTGCTGCCATTTGTAAAACTTGAACTATGAATGGGTCTTTTACAACTAAATCATCTACTATTACTATCCTTTTTGCTGATGTAATCTTACACCAAGCAGTAATAACCTGACCATGTATTAATCTATCATCAATTCTTGTTAATGCTATATTACTCATAATAATTCCTCCAGATTTTTATTTTATATATTTAAAACTGCTTTCACATCTTTAATCCCTGATATCCCAACTTCTTCACATAAATTTTTCAACTCTTTTAGCTTCATATTTTCTCTGTTTAAAAACAATTCTAAAAGCATAGGTAAATTTACACCTGTTAAACATTCCAATTCACATACTTTAGCAAATTTATTTATTACAATAGCAGATGTATTAAATGGAGTTCCACCATAAAAATCAAGCAATAATAAAACACCTTCATCCTTATATTTTTCAATTCTATTTTCTAATTTTTTACTAAACTCATCTATACTGTCACCATGGTTTAATCCTAAAGTTTCCACCTTTTCCTGTTTCCCTACTATTAATTCAGCACTTTCTAACATTGCTTTAGCCATATTTCCATGTGCAGCTATAACTATTCCTGCCATATGAATCATACCTTTCTTAACTAAACTTTTTTATATAGATTATAAATTGCTATTTTAATACTCTAATCTAATTAGCCACATTAACCATTATCTTACCAAAGAAAATATCTCTTTTGTATATTTTTTCAAAATAAGATGGTACTTCATCCAAGTTTATTCTATGTGTTACTAATTTTTCAACATTCATATCCCCTTTCTTCATGTGATATAACCCAGCACTCCATTCTTTTCCTGGAAATGGGAATGAATTTCCAAACCAAGTTCCTTTTACAGTCAATTCACTTCGTACTATCTTCTCAAATTGTTCTCTAGTCAAAGCTACATCTCCATATGGTACACCTGCATACAACACTGTCCCTCCCTTTTTGGCTAACAACAACACTTGACCACATGTCATTGGAGTTCCTGCTGATTCGATAACAACATCTGCACCAGTCTCATTCGTTAAATTTTTTACTTCCTCTATAAGATTCTTATCTTTTGCATTTATACAGATATCCGCTCCTAACTCTTTTGCCAGTTCTAATTTCTCATCAAATACGTCCACAGCTATTATTTTTGTAGAACCAAATATCTTTGCCCATTGTATTGAAAACAATCCTATTGGTCCTGTTCCAAGTACTACAACAGTATCTCCAACTTTAGTCTCTGACCTAAAAAGGCCATGTCCTGCTATACATACTGGTTCCAATGCAGCAGCTGTCTCATAACTTATTTCATTTGGTATTTTTATTAAATTTCTTTCTTTTAACTTCGTATACTCAGCAAAACATCCTCCAAGTTCTTTATTTCCTATTATTGATACATTATTGCATCTTGAATATAATCCTTTTTTACATTCATCACATTCAAAGCATGGCATAGCTGGACAAACAGCAACTCTATCCCCTATTTTAAAATTTTTTACTTCTGAACCAATTTGTGCTACTTCTCCAGAGAATTCATGACCTAAAATTTCTCCTACCATATGTGGACCTGTCTTTGAATACTTTGATATATCAGAACCACATATGCCAGCCACTTTTACCTTAACTATTACATCATCATTTTCTAATATTTTTGGTGCCTCTACATCCTCCACTCTTGTGTCTCTTATACCATAGAATCTAACTGACTTCACTACCATTCACCCCTATTATTTATTTTATTTAAATATAAATTCATATTCTATATGTTAAATATATAAAGCAATTCTCATGCCAATATATGTAAATACTGTTTTCATGCGATTTACTAGATTATCATTAAATGTGTGTCAAAGTGTGTCAATTCTTTTTCATATGAAAGCTTATGTGTGTCAATATAAATGACACTTACTTTCTATACTAGGTCTTATATCATGAAATCTATAAAATGTACTTTTTTTATTATTTTTACAAAAATGTTCGGAAATTTTCCTTCTATTTGTGATATAATATTAAATATAAGGTATCAACATAAATCTTCATGCGAATATCAGAACTTTTTTGACACTAATGCCTTATTCAATATAATAATTTAACTTTTTGGAGGTTGTTTATGAAAAAAGTGTATCAAGGAAAAACTAAAGATGTTTTTGAACTAGATAATGGAAATTACTTATTAAAATTTAAGGACGATGTAACTGGTAAAGATGGCGTATTTGATCCAGGTGAAAATAGTGTAGGCCTAAGTATAGATGGAATTGGTAGAGCTAATTTAGAAACATCTGTTAAATTCTTCGAAATTCTAAACAATGCTGGAATTAAAACTCATTATGTAGGTGCTAATTTAGAAGAAGCATCTATGGAAGTTCTACCAGCAAAAGTTTTTGGGAATGGATTAGAGGTTATTTGTCGTTATAGAGCTGTTGGTAGTTTCTTACGTCGTTATGGTTCATGTGTTGAAGAAGGAGCTAAACTAGATTGTTATGTAGAAGCAACTTTAAAAGATGATGACCGTTGTGACCCACTTATAACATCTGAAGGTTTAGAAGCTTTAAATATTATGACTCAAGCTCAATTTGATTCAATGAAAAGTATGACTCAAAAAATTTCTAATATAGTTCGTGATACTATAGCTGAAAAAGGACTTGAACTTTATGATATCAAATTTGAATTTGGATTCTACAATGATGAAGTAATATTAATAGATGAAATAGCATCTGGAAATATGCGTGTTTATAAAGATGGTGTAATAGTTGACCCTATGGATTTAACTGCTCTTTTATTAGCAAAATAATACATAGTATATACATATAATTTTCAAATATAATAAACTTATAAAAAAGAAAAGCTATGAAGTAAAGACTTGTTAAATGTAATTATCTTAAAACATTTAGAGAATCTTTACTTTCATAGCTTATTTAAATTAATTTATTCTAATTAGTAGACAACAACTTTAAGCCTACAATCCCCACAACAATAAGACCTATACATGCAATTCTAGCTATACTGATAGGTTCATTTAATATAGCAATCCCTACAATAGCTGTACCAACTGTACCAATCCCAGTCCATATAGCATATGAAGTTCCAAGTGGAAGATGTTTAAGTGCTAATGATAAAAAATAAAAACTTACAATCATCCCAACAATAGTAAGTATGCTTGGAGTTAATTTAGAAAATCCATGCGAATTTTTTAGTTGAAAAGCCCAAAAAACTTCAAACAAACCTGCAATAAATAAAAATAACCATTTCATAAAATCATCCCTCTTTTCAAATATCTCTTTTTTTACCAATAAAATAACCTGAGAAATATTTTAAAATATCTCCCAGGTTTTTATCCTTCCGTGTTCACAACAAAACTATGCTGTGGGTTTTATCTCGGACCAGACCAATCATTAATAATTGCGGAACCCTATAAAACTCTATTGATTATTCTATTGTATTTATATAATACTATCAACATATCTAAAAAAAGTCAATATATGGATATATCTCATAATTATAATACTATCTATGTATTTCTTTAAATATACTTATTTACTCTATCTATACCCCTTTGTAAGAATCTAAGAATATCTAATTTTTATTTAATATGTTATAATAACATAAAAATATTGAAAGGAGTAATTTCTATGAATTCCTATAAAATTGCAGTATGTCAGATGATGACTACAGAAAATAAAATTGAAAATATCAATCATGCTGTAGAAATGGTAACAGAAGCTGCCATCAATGGAGCTAAAATTGTGATTTTGCCAGAAATGTTTAACTGTCCATATGAAAATAAATATTTTCCTAAATTTGCTGAAGAATATCCAGGTGAAACAACAACGATATTGAGTAAATTAGCTGAAAAACATGAAATTTATCTAGTCTCTGGTAGTATACCTGAATTAGAAGATGGAAAAATCTATAATACTTGCTATGTATTTGATAAAAGTGGAACTCTAATTGGAAAACATCGTAAAATGCACTTGTTTGATATTGAAGTTACAGGAAAGGTTAGCTTTAAAGAATCAGATACTCTTACTGCAGGAAATGATGTTACTGTAATAGATACTGAATATGGAAAAGTTGGTATAGCTATTTGTTATGATATCCGATTCCCTGAATTATCACGTTTAATGGCACTTAAAGGTGCTGAAATCGTTATCTTACCTGCCGCATTTAATATGACTACTGGTCCTGCTCATTGGGAGTTATCTATAAGAATGCGTGCTTTAGATAATCAGATATTCTATGTTGGTGCTGCACCTGCTAGAAATAAAAATGCTTCCTACATAGCTTTTGGTAATTCAAGAATTTCAGACCCTTGGGGAAAAATCATTGCTCAGGCTGACGAAAAGGAATGTATTATTTATGCTGATATTGATAGAGATTTAATTCCTGACATAAGACAACAATTACCATTGCTTAAACATAGAAGAACAGACTTATATGAACTTAACACTTTAAAATAATAAAAATAAGAGATAAAGCTATTGCAAGAACAAATTAAATCTGCTCTGCAATAGCTCCCTCTGATTGTACTCTAACAAATGCTACCATTCTCACCATATTTAATAGTTTTGCCTTAGCAAATAAATCATTTTATTGTTAACTCTATTTACTTTATGAAATTTCTATTGATTTGGAGATATACATTTTTTAGGGCATATAAGTTGACAAGCTCCACAGTCAACACATACAGATTCGTTGATTATTCTTTTTTCTTCCAATTTTGTTATACATCCAACCTTACATACTCTCTCGCAAGAGCCACAACCTATGCAATTAGATTGATTAATTCTTCTCGGCATAATTCTCTCCTTAAGTTCAAAATATATTTTATAAAGTTTGTTTACAAGACTCAACTGTAATTTCTAATACTCTTGTTAAAAAAGGGAATTTATCTGCCATCATTTTAAAATTACTTCCTTCTTTTAAGAATCTAGCTTTTCCTTCAAGTAAAAATCCTGTCCCCATGTATCTATATCCCATTACTTCATGACTACCAATAGTTAATTTAACTTTAGAGTTGATATTGATATTTTCTTCTGTTTTAATCATAGCAGCTGCTGGAATTAAAATTTTATTTTCGTCAGCAAGAACTATATAACTATTCCAAGTGTTAGATACATGAGCCTCGCTATTGTTATAAGTTACTATGGAAACTACACCTTCATTATTTAATACTTCAAAAAATTTTTCTGTAAACATTTTATATTTCCTCCTGTATATTAAAAATAATTTTTAAATTGATAAATATTTAAAAGATATATCAAAGATATTTATTATCGTCGATAAATATTGTCTTTAATTATAATATAATAGTTTTTATACTATGTCAATGATAAAAATTATATTATTTTATAAAATTCGATATTAAGGTAATGGGTTGAATGATAATTAATAATAATGTATCATTAAAGATATTATTTTAGAGAAGGAGTTTTGTTGTAATGAAGTTTTCAATAGGAGTAGAATATGCACTACATTGTTTATTATATATGGTAAATTTAGAAGAAGGTAAATCTGTTGGAATTAGAGATTTGGCAACATTTCAAGGAATATCAGAGACTTATCTATCAAAAATATATGCCAAATTAAGTAAATCAGGAATCGTTAAATCTGTTCCAGGAGTTAAGGGTGGGTATGCATTAGCTCGCAATGCAAAAGATATAACATTTTGGGATGTTATTGAAGCAGTAGAAGGAAAAGAATCATTCTTCCAATGTGCAGAAATTAGACAAAATAACATATTATTAGATAAAGAAAATTTACCAGATACACATACTAAGTGTCCTTGTTTAATAAAAGTAGTAATGCTAGAAGCAGAGAATGAAATGAAAAAGTACTTGAATAATAAGACCTTATCATGGTTATATAATCAAGTATATAATAACATACTTCCTAAAGATATGGAAAAAGCTACAATAGAATGGTTTAAAAATACTGAAAAATAATTTATTAGAGAGGTTACACACTAGAAAATATCACTACACCATTTTTATAGTATGTAACTTCTCTCTTGATTACTAAGTTATCCGCTAATAAATATAAATATTTTCATTTACCTTATAGGTTTTTTTGCATGCTGACTACTTTAGCTACTAACTCACGGCTAGAATCATGAGTGCGCATAGCTATTTTTTAATCAAATATCCTTAATATTCTCTTTCATCATATCTTCCAGCTTTACATTCGGATTATGATATCTTTTCCTATTTTTAGTTACATCTTTCCATTGAATTGCTTGCTTAGGACACCAATGCACACATGCTAGACAATGTTCACAATTATGTAAAAATCTTGGTCTTCCCTCTTCAATATCAATATTATTTACAGGGCATACTTTCGAACAAATACCACATTCTACACAAGTATCTTCAACAGAAAAATAACTATCTTGGTTTGTACAAGATGAAATATATTTTTGATACAACTTTTTATATATAAAATTGGTTTTACCAATTTTATTACTTTTCTTATTTAAAATATCCTCTGACACTTTATTAACTTTAAGTTCTGCTTTACTAAGTAAATTGCTAATTTTTTTATCTTCTTTTATATTGTACTCACAAATATAATTAGAAACCATTTGTATACTTGAACCTAAGTTTAATTCGTACCCCTTCTCTCTCAATAAAACATCGACATCAGGAAGTGAACCTCCACTTATAAACCCTCCACAAGTTACTACAGCAAAAATATATGGATTATTGCTTTTAATGTTTAAATTTGATATAAATTTAGAAACAAGATTGGGTAATCCCCAAAAAAATAATGGAAATACAAACCCTATTGTATCACTGTTACAATCTAAATCAGTATCATCACATATTCTAACTATTTCTGCATCAATTTTGTTTGATATAATTTCTGCTGCACTCAAGCTATTTCCTGTTGATGTAAAATAGTAAATAACCTTATCTTTCATAACTTCTCCTCCTAAAATCTCTTTGAAAAATAAATTACTTTTTTACTTAACATATCTATTCTAATGAGATTCTTCTATTTAAATTATCAAAAACTTATATCTAATATCATGTTATAATACTTTATTGGTTGTTATTATAGTACCTAAATAAAGATTATTTTTTGTGGACACTTGCTCTTTTTAGTTTATTTGGCTTTATTATTTCTCTTATTTATCATAACTACATAAAATAAAATTAGTTGGTATATCAATTATATTTTAATCAAATATAAAAAGCAATAATAATTGATATATCAACTAATTAATGTATATTAATTCATTTTTATAATTTATCTGATTTTTAATTAATCTGCTTATTTAGTTAAATCTTTTCCTTTCTATACATCTATCTTTCATTTAGAATTCCCAACAATCATATGCTTGATTTATTTAATATATCAAAATATACTAACTTTAATGATTAAGTTCTAACATATACCTAAAGATTTGAGAATTTATTGAGATTTTTATACTAAGATAAACATACTTAAAATACTTGTATTAAGAAAGGAGAATTTTTATGAAAAATAAAATACTTGTTGTGGATGATGAGGAGGGCATAATAACACTCTTAAAAGATTACTTTGAAATTAATGATTATGAGGTTTACACTGCTCAAAGTGGAAAAGACGCATTAGAAAAAATGTCTATAAAGCCAGATATTATTTTACTTGATATAAACATGCCTGAAATAGATGGAATTGAGGTCTGTAACAGAGTTAGAGATTATGTATCATGCCCTATTCTGTTTCTTACTGCTAAGATTGAAAATACTGATAAGATAAATGGTTTTCGTGCTGGTGCTGATGATTACATTGTAAAACCGTTCGACTTAGACGAACTTGAAGCTAGAGTATCTGCTCACTTAAGACGCGAACAAAGAAAGTCAAAACAAACCAAAATTAAATTTTATAATAATTTGGTAATAGATTATGAAAAAAGGTCGATTTCTATAGATAATAATCATATATCACTTTCGAAGAAAGAATTTGATATAGTAGAGCTTCTCTCCATGAATCCTGGTCAAGCATTTGATAGAGAAAGAATTTATGATAGAATCTGGGGATATAATAGTAATGGTAATAGTGATGTTATAATGGAGCATATTAGAAAGATACGAATCAAATTATCAAAATATACTCTTGAAAATTACATAGAAACAGTATGGGGAGTTGGTTACAAATGGATAAAATAAATAACATGTCACTAAAAAAATCTTTCTTTGTTCTTACTTTATCTTCTCTAATTATAGCATCAATACTTACAGCTCTATCATACATTTTACTTAATAATATATATAAGTCTATACAAGATAAATATTTGGGAACACCTCTACATACAGGAACTATAACCATAATACAGAATAATATTAACCAGTTCAGTGATTATGATAAAACATTACTTAATATAATTAGCACACTTCAGTTTGTGCTTCCATTTGTATTTTTTATAGGTTTTTTATTATTGGCTGATATAATTTTTTATAAGATAAAATTGAAAACACCTATTGAAATACTCAATAAAGGTGCAATGGAAATATCCAATAATAACTTAGACTTTTGCTTAGAATACAAGAGTAAGGATGAATTAGGTAATCTATGCAATGCTTTTGATAAAATGAGGTCAGAACTAAAGAAAAACAATATAAATATGTGGACTATGATTAATGATAGAAAACAGCTTAATACTGCTTTTTCTCATGATTTAAGAAATCCTCTAACAGTTCTAAAAGGTTACTCAAATTATTTAACAAAATACATACCAACAAGAAAACTTACTGACGAAAAGATTTTATCAACTACACAACTTATGTCTGAACATATCAATAGAATCGAATGTTATGTGGAAAATATGAGTAGTTCTCAACGATTAGAAGATTTAGTAGTTTCAAAAGCTTTATCAAGTATAGACAAGTTTATAAAAAACTTAGATAGAAATCTATCTATTATTGCTGAACAAGAGAAAAAATCTTTTACACTTACAAGCAAAATAAATAATATAAATCTATTGTTTGATGAAAATATTATTCTTAGAGTTATTGAAAATATAATATCAAATGCTTTTAGATATGCGAAAAATAATATATCCATACTTATATATTTTGAACAAGAGCTCCTTACATTTATAATTGAAGATGATGGTATAGGATTTAGTGAAGAATCTCTAAAATCAGCCTTAAAACCTTTCTATAGAGATAAGACTTCAAATAACAACAACATGCACTTTGGTATGGGTCTTTATATATCTAAAATATTATGTGAAAAACATGGTGGCTCTATTTACGTTGAAAATAACTCAGCCAATAGTGCTAAAATTACAGCTAAATTCTCAACAAAAAATTAAAGCAATTTTATAAGATTATTACTTCTCTTCTATAAATTTTGTTAATTAGAATTTATAGAGGATGTCCTTTTGAAATAAACTCTTAAATAAATTTAGAAAGTTGAGAAAAAATTGAGTTTTAAAACTTACACTCTTCTTATATAGAAAAGGAGAGTGTTTTTTATGATTATAAAAGCAAAGCAATTATCAAAGATATATGGTTCTGATAGCAATAAAGTTATTGCACTTAATAGTGTCAATTTAGAAATAAACTCAGGTGAATTCGTTTCTATAATTGGACCTTCTGGAAGTGGAAAAAGTACGCTTTTACATATTTTAAGTGGTTTAGATAATCCTACCTCTGGACAGGTATTGCTTGATGATAAAGATATATATAAATATAGTGAAAAAGAATTATCTACTCTTAGAAGAAAATCCTTTGGATTCGTTTTTCAACAATTTAATCTTTTACCTGTTCTTACTGCATCAGAAAATATTTCAATGCCTGTACTTCTAGATAAGAAACAACCTGATAAAAAATACTTAAGTGAAATCTCATCATTACTTGGAATCACAGATAGACTCCATCATCTTCCGCATGAACTTTCAGGAGGTCAACAACAAAGAGTTGCAATTGCTAGAGCACTTATTGCAAAGCCAAATATAATATTTGCTGATGAACCTACAGGAAACTTGGATAGTAAAAGTGGTAGTGAAGTTATGAATCTTCTTATCAAAACTTCAAAACAGTTTGGTAAAACTTTAGTTGTAATCACTCATGATGATAGAATTGCAAAGCTTGCTGATAGAAGACTTTCAATTATTGATGGTGTGCTTATGGAGGTGGAATAATAATGAAGAGTTACCTTTCACTTTCAATAAAAGAATTAAAAAACCAAAAACTTATGACTATACTTATTATTATAGCAATAGTACTATCAACCATTATGACGACTGTGATTGGGCAGTCAATTGCTATACTTCAAAATTTAAGAATTGAACAAGCTCGTTCTTTTAATGGTGATAGACATGTATCCTTTCACCAACTTACTAAAAATCAAGTTGATAAAATAAAGAAGGATAATAGAATTTATCAAGCAGGTACTTCAGTAGCCCTTGGTACTAGTAAAATAAAAAATTCTGGCATCTCTGTACTTGTAAAAGAGTATGATAAAATAGGTCTTTCCAACTATCCAAAGTTAATGAAATTAAAATCTGGAAATCTTCCTAAAAATGAGAATGAAATAGCCCTAGATGAAAATACTCTAAAACTTATGGGTATAAAACCAAAATTAGGTATGACAATACCTATGAATTTGGATATTTCACTTTTAAAAGACACTATACCAGCATATAATTACACAGCTAACTTTAAATTGAGTGGTATTTTAGAAGATGATTATACTGGATATGCAAGTGGTACAGTAAATGGTATTGTAGGTAAAGGTACATCAGAAAATTTTCTTCCTAAAAGATATACCTTATCTTCATTGGATTTTAAAATAAAACAACAAGATAAGTTTCAAGAAATAGTAAACCAATTAGCTAAAGATATAGGTATTCCCCACGATTCAATTCAGTACAATTGGGTTTATTTAAACGCACTTGGGATACAGTTTGAAAAAGATAATTCTGATGGTGATAGTATCTCTATTATTATATTGGTATCTTTATTCGTTGCTTTATTGGTTTTATTGGCTTCAGGACTTGTAATTTACAATATTTTAAAAATATCTGTTACAAAGAAAATTAAGGAATATGGATGTCTAAGAGGCATAGGAGCTGAACCAAATCAACTCTATAAGATTATTATTTTGCAAATTTTAATTTTATGTACTATTGCCATACCTATTGGAGCTATAATTGGAATTATATCCTCTGAAGGAATAACTGGAATGGTAACTAATATCTTAAATCCAGATATACTTCTATCCAATAATAATAAAGAAATAACCGAGCTTATACATAAGAATTCAACTGCTTATCTATTTCCATTATTATTAAGTGCTGGTATGTCATTAATTTTTTCATTTATTTCAGCATTACCATCAGCAATATATGCTTCACATGTCTCTCCAAAAACTGCTATGTCTGGTAATACTACTAAAATCAAAAGAAAGATTAGAAAAGAAAAAACAATAAAAAACTTTGAAAGACATCTTGCATGGTTAAACTTAAAAAGAAACAAGGGAAGAACTATAATAACTATACTCTCTTTATTTATGAGTATAACAGTATTCGTTGCACTGAGTGAGTTTTCTAATGTATTAGATGTATCTAAATCAGTAAGTAATTTAAAAGAAGGAGATTTCTCCTTAACAAGCGAAATAACTGGTTTTGATAAATCCACTCTACATAAAATAAATAACATGAAAGATGTCAATCGTACCTCTTTTATAAAATACTCAGAATACAAGCAGGAAGAAATAGATACAAATATACATTTTAAAAATAGTGGTGAAATGTTAAAAATCATTGGTATTGATGAGCAGACCTTAAAAGATTCTATTCCTTCTATTACAGATTCTACATTAGAAGCTTTTAAAAATGGTTCTATTTGCTTTATAAAAAATCCAATTTCTATTTCTACACCAGGTGTAAAAACTAAGTATACAAATCTAAAACCAAAAGATAATATTATAATAAATAAAAAACAACTAGAAATATATAATACAATAGATAAAATGTTTATTTTACAAGGTAATGGTTGGTTAAATGGTGTTGATGTTATTGTACATGACTCTGTTTATGATACTTTGACAAATAAGGACAAGTTTAATCAAATAAACATTTATGCTAAAGATAAATCAGACTTAGAACAAATAAAATTATCTATAGAGCAGATTTGCAAAAACAATCCAGGTTCTCATTGGATATCATATATTGAATCAGACAAACAACTTAAAGAGAGTTTTAAACAAATAGAATTTCTAGCATGGGCAGTAATCCTATTTGTGGGCTTAATTGGTACTTTAAATATAATTAACACTACTAATACAAATATCAATACTAGAATTAATGAAATTGGAGTTAAAAGAGCTATTGGTATGAGTAATAGCAGTCTATATAAGATGTTCTTATGGGAAGGTGCATACTATGGAATTTTCGCTGCTATATTTGGTTCTATTGCTGGATATGCCAGTGCTATTATCATAAACATGGCAACTATAGAAAGACTTGATTTTACTAATGTCCCTGTTCTTTCAATTTCACAAGCTACACTTGTTTCTATACTTGCATGTATAATAGCTACACTTATTCCATTAAGAAAAGTTAAAAAAATGAATATAATTGACTGTTTAGATATTAATTAAATTTTAAGAAAGGAATTGTCTCAAAATTGATTTTTTTAATCAAAATTTGAGTTCAACTCCTTTTTTTAATTTCTATGTATTATTTTTTACTACTTATTTTAAAATTTGGAACAAATTTGTTCGATTATGAACTGTGCTTTATTACTTAATAGAAAAAAATATATTATAACTATAATTTTACTTTCAATTGACTATATTACATAAAATTTCATAAAATCTTAAGACTTTCTTAAATAGTCTGTAAGTAAATTAAGATATATTATATTTAACTGATTAACATAAGGGAGGACAGTATTTATGAAGAATAAAAAAACTCAATGTTATGACACTGATAATAGTTAATAATTATATTGTTTACTTAAGAAAGGACATATTAAATAACTGCTGAACAACTAGTATTTTATTAAAATAATCACATAAATATATTTAAAAATACCCAATAAATTCAGAAGAGAAATTTTTAATACGAAAGGATATACATATGATAAATTTAGAAGAAAAATATTTAATACATAAAAACACACATATGATAAAAGTCCTGGAATATAGTGGGCATATCAGAAACTGGAAAGTGCTCTGTGAAGAACTTGAAATCGATTCTTCATTATCCAGAGAAGAGCGTGAACGAGCAATTTTAGTAAAAGCATATGAGACTTGGGGATATGATATGGCAAATCACATGCATGGCATGTTTGCCTTTGCATTATGGGATAATCTCGAAAGGAAACTCTTCTGCCTAAGAGACCAGTTTGGGACAAAACCTTTTTATTATTATGAGATGGAAAATGGAGAACTTCTTTATGGTTCATCTATTCGTAAGATTATGAATCAGCCAGGATTTGTGAAAGAGTTAAATGAAGAAATGTTGCAAATATACTTGTCTTTTACATATGTAGCAGGCGAAGATACATTCTTCAATAAATTGAAGAAACTTATGCCAGGACATTATCTCATATGGCAGATGGGAGCAGTGCGTATCGAACGTTATTGGAAGCCTGAGTTTCACCCTGACTATAGCAAATCTCTTGAAGAATGGGCAAATGAAATTCATACAACACTTCAGAAAATCATGCTAGAGATGAAATCAGAAGATGAGACTTCGGATTTATTCCTTTCAGGAGGTGTTGACTCATCTTATGTACTCGCAATATCAGATATAAAAACAACAAGCTCATGTGGTTATGAGGAAGAGTTGTTTGATGAATCAAAATTAGCACAACAGACAGCTGATATTCTTAGTCGTCAAAATTCTAGACATATAATTACACCTGAAGAGTATTTTATGGCAGTACCTTATGTAATGTACAATATGGAACAGCCAATTGGTGATGCGTCTGCTATTGTTTTTGCAATTGGATGCATGGCAGCAGCTGAACACACAAATATTTGTTACTCTGGAGAAGGTGCAGATGAGTTCTTTGGAAGATATAACATATATAATAAGGCAGAATGTTATGGTGAAGATTTAAAAACATTTTATATTGGTAATACAAACATTATGAATGAAGAAGATAAACAAAAAATTCTTAAAAAATACAATCCTGATGTGCTTCCGATTAAACTGACCAAAAAAATCTATGATGAAACTGAAGAACTGGATGTACTTACGAATATGTCAAATGTAGACATTCAGATATGGCTAGAAGGAGATATTTATCTTAATGTAGATAAAATGAGTACTGCAGTTGGATTAGAAATTATAATGCCTCTTACAGATACAAGAATTTTTGATATTGCATCAAGGATGCCATCAGAATATAAAGTAAAAGAAGAACAAAATAAAATTGCATTTCGTACAGCTGCATCAAAAATATTGCCAAAAGATATTGCTTTCAGAAATAAGTTGGGATTTATTGTTCCGATTCGTATATGGATGGCTGATGACCAGTATAATCAGGATATTAGACATAAATTTCAAAGTGAGATAGCAGATAAATTTTTTAACATAGATGAGATTAATGCAATTCTTGATGACTATCTTGCTGGGAACTCCGATAATTGGAGAAAGATTTGGACGATTTATACATTCCTTGTCTGGTACGAAATCTATTTTGTGAAATGTTAAGCCAAAGCGAAAAGATATTGATTATATAAAGAATCACCAGAACTTCTATTCTGCTGATTCTTTATATTTTGCAATACTGCTCTACTTAGTCTTAATTATCTATCCTTTATCATATTTCAATTAATTGTTTGTTAGGTAGGTAGATTGTATCACATGCCAAAATATAACACATGCCCCGCCTGATTTTGAATTTTCTATTTTGACAGAACCTCCAAGTTGTTCCACTAATTGCTTTACAATATAAAGCCCAAGACCAGAATGACCACCTTTTGTCTGTCTAGCTTCATCACCTCTATAAAACTTATCAAGTGCCTTTTTCAAATCTTTAGAGCTAAACCCACTACCTGAATCACAAATCTTATAATAGATATAATTTTTTTCAGCCCCTACAATGATGTTAATACTACCCCCTACTGGAGTATATTGTAGGCTATTAGACATAATATTATCAAAAATTCGTGTCAATCTATCTACATCTATTTGAACTGGAGATTGTATATTACCCTGTATTTTCAAAACAATCTTGATTTTTTTTTGATGAGCCTGTAATTCATAGTCCTGTACTTTTTGTTCCAAAAACTCAGGTAAATTTACAGGGACAAAGTTTAATTGTATATTTGATTTTTCCAAGTCAGATGTGTATTGCATTTTTTGGACAAGGGAGGCACTTTTTTCTGTATTTTCTCTTATAACTGTAAGATACCTATGTAATTTTTCGTTGCCATCTAAATTATTGTCAATAAGTGCATCTGTATATCCCAAAATAATAGAAAGAGGAGACTTCAAGTCATGTGCTAGAGCCTCTACCATCTCAACACGTTCCTGTTCCATTTCCCACTGTACAGATAAAGATTTTTTTAATTCATCTTTCATTTCAGAAAAAGCACTGCAAAGTTCCCCAAGTTCATTATCTGAGTAGTAGTCGATTTCAAAATCAAGGTCCTTTTCTCTTATCTTCTTAGATGCATCGATTAAGAGATGTACTGGTTTATTGATATTTTTTACAAAATCTTTAGAAAACCATATAGTAAACCCAATAATATATAAAAATGGAGAAAATAAAGCTATTGCAATAATTACACCTATAAATTTCCCCCTATTATTTGCAAATGTAACTTTTACTACATAGGATAGAATAACAGCTCCCTCAACCTTCTCATTGTCATCTTTGATAGGAATAGTATAGATATAACTTCCTTTACGAGAAGTTTTTTTGCTAAAATTGCTAAACAATTCTTCTTTTGTCTTGAATGATTTTTGTGGATTAGTACTATACAAGACATTGCCATTATCATCCACAACTTGATATAAAATCCCATTCCCATGAATAACACTTTTTAATTCGTCTTCATTCGATTGATATAACAAGTCTATGTTTTTTTCATTAACGTATGCCTCAATTCCAGAAACTTGCCTCTCATAGTAATTTGCTGGATAAATGTCTTTATTTAATGAATATATAAACAAGTAAATAGCAAACACATAAGTAATTACTGTGGAGACTATACTAGCCATTATAATCAAAATAAAGGTTCGCCTGAATTGTGTTATAAGTGATTGATTTTTCATTTAATATTTTCTCCTTCCTTACATTTTATTCCACTTATATCCAATTCCCCAAACTGTAGAAATGTATTCTTTTTCTGGCATCACAGTGGCAAACTTAGCTCGTATTTTTTTGATTCGTTCAACAACAGTTACAGAGTCGCCATCAGAATCACACCCCCATACTTTTTCATATACTTGTTCTCTAGAGAAAACCTGTCCTGCATGGAGTGCCAGTAGTTCAACAATATCATACTCTATTTTGGTTAAATCAATCTCCTTACCATCAATTTTAACTGTACGTTCCCTCATATATAGACATAACTTTCCAAAATACAATGTAGAGCGTTTATTCTCTTCATTGATATACTGTGACCGTTTTTCCCTACGCAAATTGGCTTCAATTCTTGCCATAAGTTCACGCAGTCCAAAAGGTTTTGTTACATAATCATCTCCTCCAAATGTCAATCCCTTGATTTTGTCAGTTTCTGACTGTTTTGCACTCAAAAATATAATTGGGCACAAGACATCATCCCTAATTGCTTTACATACTTCAAAACCATCCATTTTAGGCATCATAATATCTAGTATGATAAGATCAGGCTGCTTTTTTGATAACTCTATACCAGTCTGTCCATCATAAGCTATCAATACTTCATGCCCTTTTTCCTTCAATTCTTCTTCAAGTAACATTACTAAGTCTACTTCATCATCAATAATCAATATTTTGCTCAATATAACACCACCTTTCTTTTATAGGAAGGTAATATTAAAGTAATGTATATCTACTCGCAATTTTTCCTTCCTTCCCATATTTTAAACCAAGTAATCCCTCCTATCAAGAATATAATCAGACCTATTCCCACAGCTACAAAATGTATAGTCACTGATTGTATCATTTCAGAATAAATCACATCATTTAGAATATTTCCAGTTCCTTTAATAAAATAAGTTCCTGGAAGCATACCCAATTTTACTGGCCATGTCCAAGGTACAAATGGGCTAATTTTTGAGCCCACATTTGTTAGACCAAGTATTGCTGCCATTAAAATTCCACCAATACTAATACCAATAGATGCGCCCATTCCCCATGCAAAACTAACCCAAAGATGAATAGCTAATAGTGGAAGCGTTCCAATCACCACAAGTCCTGCTGCTGACATGAATAACCATATCGTTGCTCCAGAAGGGACTGCGATATTCATTCCTATGCAGAGTATTAATGTAGCAATAAATGTGCATACAGTTAGGCAAAACAGAAGAAAAAGAAATTTTCCAAGATATAATCTAACACGAGAAATACCTATACATAAAAAACCATTGAAATTTCCAGCAAGCTCTTCCTCATACACTATAAATCCTGCCAGAACACCTACCCCCATAGGAATGATGAATACAGTCCATACGGTAAAAAATCCTTCAAAAGCAAATGCTTGTGTACTTCCAGATTTGATTACAAGATATGCAACCACACATAATGAAAAAATAACAGGCATAAAAAGAGCAAGCCATCGGACGGCTGTTCTCTTTGTTCGAAGCCATTCTGATAATAAGAGTTTTATCATTTGTCATCCCTCCTACTAAACCAAACTGCAGTAAGAGCTGTTAATACTAGAAACACAACCAAAGAAACAACAATCCCAATAGGAATTACTGAAGTATTCAAAAGTGAGTCTCCAGCTTGTAATATAGTACCATTAGGATGTAAATTAAGGATTGGACACACTATCCTAATTGCCCAACTCCATGGTACTGCAATCCAAAATGATTTTGTCGCAGCAAGGACACCCAATATCATTCCTAAAAATCCAACTCCCATGCTTAAGAACATACCTTTCCACGTAGCAAGCAATAACTGAATTGGAAGTATAGCAAGAGAGACAACCCAACATACAATACTTGCCTCTATAATCTGCCCAAAAGGAATTGGTCCAGCTTTCAATATTAAACCAGTTATAATTGTTACAACTATTAAAACTAGTGTTGAAATAAAACTGTGAACTGCCATAGCCATAACTTTATTAATCCAAAGCATCATAGGAGACACATTGCGTGTACGTAAAGCACGATAATTTCCAGCTTTTTTTTCCTGTGCAGCTACCAAAGTAGCAAACAATGCAAATCCAATAGACAGAAACATAAATGACCACCAATTAAAAATTAATGCTAAAAGACTTTGCCACTCCCAAGAATCTGATTGGGATAATGGATTTTGCATAAGTGTTCCTTGCATTATAAGTGCATATGCTGCAAAGCATACTGGGAAAAAAACAATAAGTTTTCCCATAAATGTTCTTTTATACTTTAAAAGTTCTGATTGTAAGGCATTCATCTGTTTTGTCCTCCTTTAAGAATAACATCTGTAAAAAATTCTTCTAGATTTTCATTAGGGTCAGGTATTCCTTGAAATAGCAATCGTCCTCCATTTATAATTCCTATATTATCTACAACTTGAGCAACCTCTGATAGAATGTGGCTGGAGAGAATTACAGTTATACCTTTATGTGGAAAAGAAGCAATCAACTCACGAAGTTCTTGAATTCCAAAAGGGTCAAGCCCATTAGTTGGTTCATCTAGTATTAATAACTCTGGGTCACTCAAAAGTGCAATAGCTATTCCTAATCTTTGTTTCATCCCCATAGAAAATTGTGAAGCTCTCTTTTTCCCTGTGTTTTTCAAGTTTACTATTTCTAGCACCTCATAAATTTTATCTTTAGGAATTCCCAAAATTTTCGTATGCACTAATAAATTTTCCTCTGCTGTAAGATTCCCATACAAAGAAGGGGATTCTATTAAGGCACCAATTTTTGCAAGAGATTCTCGCTTCCAAAGTTTCCTATCAAAAATAATACGTCCATCTGTCGGATGAAGAAGACCAACAAGCATTTTAAGTGTGGTAGACTTCCCTGCACCATTTGGACCTAAAAGACCATAGATACTGTTTCGCTCAATTTGCAGAGAAACATTATTAACTGCCATTTGTTCCCCATATCTTTTTGATAAATTTTTTGTTTCAAGAATTAAATCTTTCATATTTATTTCTCCTTTCTTGTAATACATTAGTTTCTGCTACTAAGAGAATACTAACATGAAAAAATAACAATTCTATAACAGCTATCAGTTTTAATAAATTTTAAAGAAAAAAATAGAGTTGCCAATTTTATTTTGGCAACTCTATTTAAATTTATGTTTCGCATTTATATTAGATTTAAACTTAATTGTATTAGACTTAAGCTGATATTTCATAATTATATTAGCTTCAAATTTATTCTATAATCTTTAAATCATTTACTAATCTATTAATTCATATTTTTTTAGACATCTAACATAGTTTGCTACTAAATAATAATTATTTATATCATATTTATCTAATCCTTTAAATGCAGTTATCTCATCATTAAGCTCATCACTACCCTCTACAAATACACATCCTGTTTCAAATTCCATACCCACTATAATTGGACAATCACTATAAATTTCTTCTTGTACATCGTATAATTTTTTTGCATTACCTTCATTTTGAATTGTAAATACAATAGGCTTTAATTCTGTGTTATTGGTAATCTTTTCTGAGAAAGGCTTATTTAATTTAATATTATTGATAATTACATCCTTGAATTCTTCTGAATCTTCTTCCTTTACAGTATATTTTTGTTTTAAAAACTCTATTACTTCTAAAATAGGTTTAGAATTTACTTTTAAAGTATCTTTATATTTTTCATATACCGATTTCCATTGTTCAATCTTTTCTTGAGATACTTCTTTAGTATATGCACTTACTTTTTCTTGTGATATTTTTTTCATTAAAAGTTCTCCTTCGAGTCTATGTAACCACATTTACATATTTTATTTAAAATTATATATCTGTAACTTATTCATTTTATTACTAATATAATACTCTTAAAAACTTTACAAATCAATTTAATTTTGCTACCTTTTATTTATAACAACTTATAGTCCATTTCTCAACTATTTTCAATAGCTTACTTTTATAAGGAGGTTTTCTTTATGATTTTAAATAGAACTGAGGTTTTCAAAGGATATTCTTTAGACAAATTTAATGAGATATGCAGTATATTGTCAGTAAATAAAATTAAATATAAGTATAAAGTGAGGAATAATACTTACTCTAAAGGGTCTTTTTCAAATAAAATGATTCTTGGAAATTTAGGACAAAAAGAAGATTTTTCTTATGAGTACTCAATTTATGTACATAAAGATGATTATGAACAAGCATATGCTCTAATAAATTCTAAATTTAGGTAAGGTTATTAATCAAACATGACATTCTATTGTCGTATTTGATATGTTATTATATTTTCAAAATTATATACTTTAAAACTATTTTTTATAGTATTTAAAGCTTTAGACTAAGGAGATACATTATATGAAAATAAATATACAATCAACTTTAAATGAATTTATTAAGGAGAAAAATCTTTTTGATGACAATAAAATAACACCATATCTTCCTAATATAACAATAGACACAGACACCATAAAAACTATCATGATTAATGAAGTTGTACCAAATAACCCTAATGATGATTTTTATAGTATAGATGAAGATGCTGATTACTTAAAAACCACTATCCCTTTATTCAACAATGCTGGTATAGAAGTATCTAATATAAATGATATTTTAGATATGGGTATCTATATAACCAATGCAGTAAAACTCCCTAAATCGGAATATACAATAACTAGTGACACAATTAAATTACACATGCCTATTTTAGAAGAGGAAATTAAATTATTCAATAATTTAGAAGTAGTAATGTTGATGGGTGATGTTGCAAAAAAATCTTTTAATATGATTACTAAAAAACATACAAGAAAGAATGCTATCCCTTCTATCTCAACATATAAACTTCGTAACAATGAACTTTATTATGATAATTTAAGAATATTTCCATCATATATCATGACTGGTGGAAACATATTGATTGAAAAATCAAAGTTTGAAATGGCATCAGAGGATATAAAAAAAATGGTTGATATTATAAAATAATATATACTAATTTAGAGAAACAACAAGTGCCTCAAAAATTTTTATTTATGAGGCACTTTTATTTTCATCAATTTAACTCAAATATGTCTATTTATCTAAAAATATATCCTTAACAGTAACATCTGGATGATGATACTTTTTTCTATCAGTTAAAAACGATTTTTTTATATTTATAGCCTCTTTAGGACACCAGTGAAAACAAGCCAGGCATCTTTCACACTCATTACCCCACTTTGGCTTTTTATCAACTATACTTATATTGTCTACAGGACAAATCTTTTTACATGTCCCACATCCATTACATTTACTCTCTGCAAAAAATTTAGTAGTTGCAATTTGCATATTCTTCCCTACTAAACAAAGCATAATACTATCTATATATGACTTTAAATTATTTTTCCCTTCTATACTTCCATCCTCCAAGTTATTGATACATTTTGCAATCTCAGATACTCTATTAGTTAAATTTCTTAATCTCTCTTCTTCAACATCTAAAGGTGTTGTCAAAGCATTCCCAGGCATGTCAATTATAAAACCCGCTGATAATTTTTTGCCCTTTTTCTTAAGTAACTTATCTATAGTAAACAAACTATGTCCAGCTACTCCATTACAAGTAGCAATAGCATATATATGAGTATTACTATTGAAATTTAATTTATCTACAAAAGATTTTACTATATCAGGAATGTTAGCAAAATAAACAGGAAAAACAATTATTAATATATCTTCATTTATATCTATATTTTGCTTTTTTCTATGTATAGCTAATGGTATTACTTCTTTATTTTCATTTAACATTTCTTTTAGAGTCTTTGAAACAACTAGAGAATTCCCTGTGCCAGAAAAATAATAAATCTCAGAACTCATCCTTATCCCTCTTTCTATCATTTTGTATCATTAATAGTTAAAAAGACTCCCTAAAATAGAATTTGTATTTACTTTCCAATTCTATCTAAAATTTCAGCAAACAAAGGCAACTCTTCATCAGAAATAGATTTAAATGTCTCTACTGCATACATATTTGCAATTTCATTTAATGGTTCTTCTAATTCCCTACCTAAATCTGTTAAGAATATTTGAAACTTACGCCTATCTTTATCATCTACTTTACGTACAATCAATCCTTTATTTTTCATAACATCTAAGATTCTTGTAGTATTAGATTTATCCTTACATGATTTTTCACATAAATCTATCTGAGGAATTCCATCTTGTTCCCATAGAAATCTTAATAACGCATAATGATCAGCTGTTATATCATATCCATTTTGTTTAAACATTTTTTTCAAATCATCTTTTACTTTCAGTGAAGTACTTACTAGCTTAGTTGTAATTTCATATAGTTCCTCAAAATCTTTCATTTTACCTCCATTTAAATAATCCCTTGCGCCTCCCATCTATCAATTATTCCTTTGTATTGCTCAACATTTTTAAAAGCCATTGGCTTTAAAACAACATTCATAGCAATAAAATTATAGATTTGAGAAAACACAGGCGGATTTTTGTTTTCCTCTATGCAGTAAATAAATTTTTTAGATACTTTTTGTATCTTTGATTCTACGCTTTTAGTTATAGGATTTTGATTAAATCCAGTTTTTATAGATAAATTACCACAAATGTAACCTCCAGAATTTAAGACCATCGATTTCATAAAAGAAATGGCTTTTGAACCACGAGCATTTTCATATGTAGTAACTGATATACATGGCTTACGATACAATAACCTTTCCAACATCATATGTGCTCTATCTGTAAATACTTTGAAAAGCCCAGTTACACTACTTCCATAAGTCGGGCTACCAAATACAACACCATCACTCTTAGTAATTATATCATGAATATACTCTACTTTATCACTTTGATTAATACATTTCCCCATTTTATAACAATTTAAGCAGCCAATACAATATGATGGATTTACTTCGCTTAAATCAAAATAATTAATTTTTACATTTGGAATTAATCTTTTTATATCTTTATACAAATAAGTCAAAACCTTTGATGTAGCTCCATTTCTTCTGGGACTTCCATTTATAACTGTGATTATCATTTCTATACCCCCTTTTTAGTTGTTATATTAACAATAAGTATATCAACTATATTTTTAACTGTCAATATAAACATCTATTTCATTTAAAGCTATACTTCTATATCTCAATTAAAATTTAAATTTAATTATATCCAGTTATTTAGGTAATTATAAATGAGCTATTTTTACTAATTGACAAACTAAATTAATGATAATATACTTTATGTATTACAAATGTAAGTATAAGGAGGCATAACATGAAAAAATTACCACAGATTTCAGAAGCAGAATATCAAGTTATGAAGATTGTTTGGAAATATGCTCCTATTAGCACTAATGAAGTAATTGAAAAACTAGTGGAAGCAAGTACATGGAGTCCTAAAACAATTCAAACAATGTTATTGCGATTAGTTAAAAAAGGTGCTTTAACATATGAAAAAAATAGTAGAGTGTTTGTGTATACTCCACTTGTTAAAGAAGAAGAATATGTAGCCACAGAAAGTCATTCTTTTTTAAATCGTTTTTATAATGGTGCTCTTAATTCTATGGTGCTAAACTTTTTAGAAAACGATAAACTATCTGAAGATGATATTGAGGAATTGAGAGAAATTTTAAACAAAAGGGTGACTAAGGAGGATAAGTAGTTATGTATGCTCCGTTCTTTATACGATTCTTATTCAGTACATTAACCCTGTCGTTGTTGATTATTGTAATTTTATTTACTAAAAAAATATTTAATAAGCACATTTCTGCAAAATACCAATATAATATTGGACTTATATTGCTTATAACATTAATAATTCCATTTATACCTCTTAAATATATTAATCTTGGAAATATCTTTAACTATCTATATAGTTTTACTCAAATTGAAAACAATACTGTTAATACTTCTATAATAAAAAATAGTTCAAGCAGTATTATTAATAACTCAAATACATTAAAAGATTTTTCAGTATCTATGAATCAATCTAATTTCGATAGTTTAAATATTTTATTATTAACATTATGGATAGTTGGGGTTTTAATTATGATAGTTATTACTATTCATTGTAATTTCAAAATAAGAAATATGAAAAAATCTGCACATATTTTAGATGATGATGATATAGTTTTACTATTTGAGCAATGTAAAAAAAATATTGGTATAAATAAAGATTTTACATTATGTAAGTCCTGCATCATAAATACCCCTATTACATTTGGATACTTTAAACCGCATATTATATTACCAGATAAATCTATCTCTAAATTATCTTTGAAAGATATAAAATATATTTTGCTTCATGAATTACAACATTCTAAAAATAGAGACATATTGATAAATTATATAATGTGTTTTTTCCAAATATTGTACTGGTTTAATCCTCTTGTGTGGTATGCACTTAAAGAAATGCGAGTAGACCGTGAAATTGCATGTGATATTTCAGTTTTAAAAAAACTTGATAAAGATAATTATATAGAATATGGTCAAACACTAATAAATTTTGTAGATAACATTTCAAGACCCTCTAGTCTCACACTTATATCAGATATTGGTGGGTCAAAAGAACAAATTAAAAGAAGATTATTGAAAATAACAAGTTTTCATACTGAATCAAAGTTTTTGAAACTCAAAAGCATTTTAATTTCTACACTGATTGCCTTAATTGTATTTGGAAATAGCTCCACATTATCTATTATGGCAGATTTTAATGAGGAATATAAACCTCTAGATAATCAAACTATGTATGAAGACCTAAGTCAATACTTTAAGGGGTTTGACGGAAGTTTTGTTATGTATGATTTAAAATCAAATCAATATCATATTTATAATGATGAAAAAAGTAAAAAAAGAGTTTCTCCAAATTCTACTTATAAAATATACAGTGCTTTATTAGGATTAGAAAATGGGATAATAACAAGAAATAATTCATATATCCCTTGGGATGGAAAACATCATTCTATTAGTTCTTGGAATGAAAACCAAGATTTATTTTCTGCTATGGAGAACTCTGTAAACTGGTATTTTCATTATCTAGATAAGAAAACAGGCATAAAAGATATACAAACTTATCTTAAACAAATTAAGTATGGTAATTGCGATGTTTCAGGAGGTATATCAAGCTTTTGGCTAGAATCTTCATTAAAAATCTCACCTATTGAACAGGTAAAATTACTTAAAGATTTTTATACGAATAAGTTTAATTTTAAAGATGAAAATATAGAAGCTGTAAAAGACTCATTGATAGTATCAAAAAAAGATGGTGTCTCACTTTCTGCTAAAACGGGTACTGCTACTATAAATGGGAAAGATGTAAATGGTTGGTTTATAGGTTATGTAGAAAAAAACGAAAATACTTACTTCTTTGCTACAAATATTCAAAGTAAAGATTATTCTAATGGTAGTTTAGCAGCTAAAATAACATTATCTATATTAAATGACAAAAAAATCTATAATCCATAATATATTTACTATAAAACCTAAAAACTTCACATAATTTTCATATGAATTATCTATTAAATTCATACACAAGAGTTATTATATAAACATAGAAGATAGTAAAACTAGCTTAAAAACATAATATAATACCCTATACAAAATAGTGGCAACTCTCCCTCACATCCTCAATTGTTGCCACTATTTTAATTTTTTGTATAAAATAATAAATTAGATGCTTTAAAATAAAAGCAGATACTAACAAATACACCTCTGTAAGGAATGATAGTATATATATCAGCTTTAAAGAATTTTCCTAATCTGACATCAATTCCTGTAAAAGCTTTAAGTTCAACATTTATATTTGTGTTATAATAAAAATAAGGAATATTTTTACTTAACTTTGAGTTATGTTTACATTAATTAGTTATTAATATTTGTTTTTATGGAATTTAATATTAAATTCTCAGCCACTCTTATTTAGTTGCTCCAAGTGGCTTTTCAATTTATCATAGATATGACACCAGCTATAATACTCATCATTAGATATTTCATACATATCCTCCCCTTTTATAGAAAAAGAGGAGTCTTCCATGGGAAAAACATTCATAGCTTTTTAAATATTTGTTGCAAAGTGTATTACAACATATCTTATATATAGTTTATATTAAATAGAAATATTAAAAAATAAACAAAAAAATAGTCACTTTAAGTGTTTATGCAAAATAACTTAATTTTCTATTATATATACAATACACTTATTCTATCATTATCATCAATTTAATATTATTCAAATATTAAGTTTGAGTATTTAGAGGAGGATTATGAAAAACAAAAAATCATATATATCACTTATTGTATCAATTTTACTGGTTTTATTAACTGTCTTTTTATGTATATTTACTTTTAATACAATAAATAAAGTTTTTTTTAAAGCTTCTGTAAACCAAACTATGGAGACAACTGAAGTGATGCGAGACTTAGGAATACATTTAGTAGAAGACAATCTCAGAATTTTAGAAAACAATTTGGAAAAAACAGCAATAAATTATTCAGAAAAAAATGTAAATAGTTCATTTGACAAACAAGTCTCGGAATTATCAAAACTATCACTTCCGCAATATGGCATTAATTATTGGCTTGCAACCTCTGATGGTAAAGCAATTGATTCTGATGGTAAAGAACATAACTGGAAAACAGAACTTGATTTAAAACCAATTTTTAAAAATGGTAAAACACACATAATAGACCCTTATTTCAATAAAGAAGGAAAGTATATTCTAAGTATAGCAACGCCTTTACGAGAAAATAACCAAATTAAAGGAGTTCTCATTATTCGTCTTGATGGATTTTGTATTAGTAAATGGCTTGAAAATATCCAATTTAATACTGGCGAAGGAGTATCTTATATTGTTAATAGCAAAGGTAGGAATATTGCAGCATCAAGAAAAGAAAACTATGACTGGATTACATCTCAGTATAATGCTCAAGAACTTGCCAATTCTAATGAAGAATCAAAAACTGTAGCCAACTTAGAAAAATTAGCACTAGATGGAAAAAGTGGTCGTGGCTCTTACATATGGCAAGGTTCTAGAAATTATTTGGTGTATGCTCCAATGAAAAAAACAAATTGGGGATTTTATGTTGGCTTCTATGGGGCTAAAATGAATGCTTACATAAAAGAAAGTGCAAAGACAAGCATTATGTCAAGTGTCCCTTTCTTTATAACTACTTTAGCATTTTTTATACTACTGATTTTATATGTAAATTACAATTTAAGAAAAGAAAGAAAGTATGTACACGAGTTACTTATTCAAAAACAAGAAATACAGCAACAAGCTGAAGACTTAAGTATTAACGAAGAACGCTTCAGAGTTGCAATGGCACAGACAAACAATATTATATTTGAATATGACCTTTTAACAGGAGGAATTACAAATTATTATGCGAAACAATTGAATCCTATATCAATTTCTTTGAAAGATGTAAAAGACCAAATTATATCAGATGGTACCATAGATGATGAATCAATTATCCAGTTGCAAGAAATGTTTGATGATATTAACAATGGGCTAAGTAATAATGAATGTATAATTAAGGTTATTTATCCAAATGAAAATTATGCTTGGTATAAAGTTTCAGTTTCTTCACAATCAAATTATCATACTCGTGTAATAGGAATCATGGAAAATATAACAAAAGAAAAATTAGGTGAGTTAGATTCTCTGACAGGACTTTTAAATAAAAAAGTATTCTCTGAAAGAACTTTATCATATTTAAATAAAACTACAAATGATTCATATTATGCCCTGCTGATTTTCGATATAGATAACTTTAAAAATATAAATGATAGTTTAGGTCATCCTATGGGAGACCATGTAATCATTCAAACAGGATATAAATTAAAAAATACATTCACTCATAATGCATTTATAGGTAGAATTGGTGGAGATGAATTTTGTGTATTCTGGTATGATTTTATTTCTATTCAAGAATTAAAAGACATCTTAGATACTTTCTATAGTCAATCTATATTAGCAGGAGAAAAAATTTCTGTTACTTATAGTTGTGGAGTTGTATTAAGTAATGGAATGAAAATTACATATGAAAAACTTTATAAAAATGCAGATACTGCATTGTATAAAGCCAAGAATCAAGGTAAAAATCAATATTATATCTATTCAGAAAAACTAGATAAATAGAAATAGATTAACAGAAATAGAATTTTATGAAATTTTATCAAGAACATGAAAATATATTAATAATAAAAAAAGTCATCTATTGAGTTAGATGACTTTTTATTAGATACTTATCTTCGAATTCGTCGATTGGTATAGGCTTGCTAAATAAATATCCTTGAGCTGTTTCAACTCTACATTGTAATAGTGTAGAAAATTGTTCCTCAGTTTCAATCCCTTCAGCAACCATATAAATATTTAATTTATGACATATTCCTGTAATATATTCCATAATCACCTTTGTTCTAGGATTTGATACAATATTGTCAATTAAACTCTTATCTAATTTCAATATATCAAACTCAACTTCAGAGAGTAATGCTAGATTTGCATTCTCAGTTCCAAAGTCATCAATTGCAATTGCAAAACCAACATCTCTTAAATTTGATATAATTTTTTTCACATCAAGGTGCTTTTCATCATGTACTCTTTCTGTTATTTCAATTTTTATGTATTTAGTAGGAACAAGATAAGCCTGACAAGTTGATACTAACCAATTCACAAACTCTGGTGTCTTGAGTGATTCTTCTGAAAAATTTATAGATATTGGAACGATTGGAACATCATTTTCAATCCAATGGCTAATTTTTTTACAAATAGACTCAAATACATAGAAGTCTATTTTACTTAATAGCCCAGATGCTTCTAATATAGGAAGAAAATTACTTGGGGCTACAAGTGAACTAGAATTATCTAAATAACGTATGAGTGCTTCTGCACCTACAACTGAACGGTCTGAGAAAGAAATTTGAGGTTGTAAGTAAACAATAAAACGATTGTTCTGTATTTCTTTTTCAAGAACATCACTCTTACTTAAATGTAACATTTCATCACTATGATGACGATATCTCTGAGAAACAGAGTGTTTACGATAAAAATCTTTTTTATCTTCATACATTTCTGCATCTGCATTTTTTATTATCTCTCCTATGTCATCAACTGTATTCGCCCAATATGCCCCTATAGCAACTTGGCAAGTAGTTTTTTTTCTAAATTCACCTTTCAATTCTATTATTTTCTTACTAAACACATCTTCTTCAATTTCACGACAAATAATTACAAACTCATCTCCTCCTAAACGGTAGAAATCAGAATAGTGAAATACTAATTTCATCCGTCTTGCGCATTCTATTAATAACTTATCTCCCATTTCATGACCATATTTATCATTGATATCCTTCAAACCATTTACATCCAAATAAATAATTCCTATAGAAATATCAATTTTTGTAAGTACTTGTGTATCTTCTATAAATCGATTTCTGTTATAGAATGAAGTAAGTTTATCAATATAACTTAGTTTTGATAATTGTTCCTGAGTTTTAGAATGTTGACAGGCAAGAGAAATAAAGTAACAAAGTGTTTGAAGTAATGATGCAATATTCATAATTTTATCTGGAGGTGGATTATCAACACCTAAATAACCGATAAGTTCTCCATTATGTTCTAATGGGGCTACAACAAGACTAGTAATAGATTGATTATGTAATATTTGGTATTCCTCTGGTGATGTAGATTTAATCTCTTCTAAATCTTTTATAACTATACATTCCTTATTATTAAAATATGGAATCCATCGCTCAATAGTAGATAGTGGGAGGTCTTGTAGATAGTTTTTTTGTGACAAAATATGTTCCTCACACCATTCATAATCATTATACATTAGACCATCTCGAATATAAATAATATATGAACGGTCAGCAGATAAAAAACTTCCTAACTTTTCAAGCACAGACATAGTTGCTTTTTCAATGTCGCTATCTCTATATAAAATATCTACACAATCTGTAATTATTTTTTCAGCCTCAAGTGTAAATCGTAATTTAATTTTTTCTTCTTCTGATTTTGTGGTATCAAACGCAATCTCCATTCTTGCCGGCTTACCTTCCCATTCAATTAAACGGTCTTTTAACAGATAATGACGACCAGTTACTGGATTTGTGAATTCCCAAGTATAATTTTCACTTTCTTTTAAATAAGGATTTGTACAAAACTCACAAGGTTCATCTTTTTCCTGTAGTACTTTATAACATTTTTGTCCTTTTATTTGGTCAACCTTAAAACTTTCAATACCTGCTTTATTTAAAAATAATAAATCATAAGTCTCTAAATCACTGATATACAAAAGCTCTGAAATATCATTCATTGGAGCCTTTAAGTCTTCAGCCAATTGAATAAGACGTTCTCTTTTTCTTTGAGTATCCTCTTCTGCTAGTTCAAGCCTCTTTTGCAAGATATCTTGTTTGGTATCATACATATAAATAAAAATAATTAATAAGGCAAATGAAATATTTAAAACAATCAAAACATCTTCAGCTGAAGAAACCTTGTTCTCACTAAATTTTTCAGCAGATAAAACTGTTTTGTCTGCTAAATCAAAAAAGTCTTCACTATCTTTATAGAGTGTATCACTTTTTCCACCATCACGAACAATATATATTTCTTGCTTTAAACGTTTCCAATCTCTTTCCATTTGAATCATGTTAGTTTGAAAGTCATGGTCATCTACATAAACTATATCATACACATCACTTCTACCTTGAAGCTCATGAATAATATCATCTACTCTTTTTATCAATTTATCATTTGGCTTATGATTCAATTCTTGCTTAATCAGACGTTGTGTTGCTCCACGTATAATACCAGTATAATTAATTACTTTGGCATTTCCTTGCAAATGGTAGACTAAGTAAATAGATAGCAGGCTGGAAAAAAGAAGCCCTATACTTAAAGTGATTAGAAATCTTTTTCTTCTCATACAGTCCCCCTTTCAATTTCATTTAGGAATAAAAACTTATTTCTAATTTGTTGGTAACTTTGAATTATTTATTAAACAGATATAATTACTTTGTATAAGTACCACTAAAATTAGTTATCTTTGTCCATTATACTCCTCTATTTGGCTTTCTTCAACAATAAATGCCTCTCTTATTTTAACATTTTTTTAATAATATAATATTATATATTTGTAATTATATGGAAATAATTAAGATTTCTTTATAATCTATCAGCAATTTTACTTCTATTTCTAGAGTCAAATGTACCAAGTATTCCAATTCATGATTTCACTTACGATTAAATTTTTAGGTAAATTTATTTAATGAATTCTTTTTAATACATATACTTTATTTTTTTAATAAACTTTCTTAAATATTAAAAATAAGTAATAAAAAATAACATATAAAAACTTAAAAAAGAGTTGAACTTAAAATTTAATTATAAAAAATCAATTTTAAGACAACTCCTTTAAGTATTTTAAAATTCATCAAAACTCAGAAAATAATTCATAGAAAATAAAATTTTCAAGTGAATGAGATTAATCCTAAAATTGAGTAAAATTAATCTTCAAATATTGATTTAACAATAGGTATGACATAATGGCTTCCTCCACGATGTTTTACATCTTCAACCATAGCAATTGCCAAATACTGTTTATCACTATTTTCATCTACAGTAAAAGCATTGAACCATCCAAGTTCTGTCCCTGTAATATCATCTTTAGATGCTTTAATTTCTGCTGTACCAGTTTTGCCAGCAATGGTAACTCCCTTAGTCATAGCACTATGACCTGTACCATTAGGACTTTCCACAACTTGAATCAAATCATCACGAATGATTTTTACAGACTCCTTAGAAAACACACCTTTCTTCCAAAATTCAGCATGTGGATTCTCTTTAAATTCAAGGTATGGCTTTATCATATCTCCATTATTTACAAAAGTTGAATACATTGATGCCATATGCACTGGATTTACTAGAACCTTCCCTTGACCATATCCACTATCTGCTAATTGTATTTCAGTATCAAACTTATTATCAGTACCAAATCTTGAAGAAGATAATCCAAATTCAAATGGCATACTTTCATCAAAACCAAGCTTTAATAGCTCTTTTGATAATACATCTTCACCTATTTTTAATGCTGCTTTAGCGAAATAAATATTGTCAGAATAAATTAACGCATTCTTCATGTTTACAGTGTTTCCATAATCTTTTAATGTAGTTACATTATAACTTCCCCAACTAGAATCTTTTTGCCAGCTAAGACCACTATGCCCAAAGTTTTCATTTGGATTAATCTTTCCTGTTGTTAAACCAATACCAGCAGTAATTGGTTTAAAAGAAGACCCAGGGCATAGTCGTGCCTTAAATCTATTGTACATTGGCTTGTTTTCATTTTCATTGACTTCCTTCCAGCTATCTTCTGACATCCCTAGTATAAATTCATTTGGATTATATGATGGACTACTTACAAGAGATAAAATCTCTCCTGTTCTAGGATTCATAACTACTGCACAGCCTTTATCATTTTTCATTTGTTCATATAATTTACTTTGTAGTTTTGAATCTATAGTTAGCTTCACATCTTCTCCATCTATTTTAGGTTCAGTTACTAGAGTTTTTTTCTTATCTCCGTATCTATCAGCTATGATAATCTCATATCCATCAATACCACGTATCCTATCTTCTAATAAACGCTCTAAACCAATCTTACCAATTATACTATTAGAATTATATCTCTTCCCTTCTTTTTCTTTTAATATCTCTGCGTTTACATTTTGAACATATCCAGTTAAATGACCAGCTTTCTCACCTAATGGATACTGTCTAACTTCTGTATTAGATATCTTAACTCCTGGAATACTAAGAAGTGAGTCTTGTAATGCTTTATCCTCTTCTTTTACAGTACCATCTGCATTTTCTTCTATTTTTTCAATGTTTTTTATAGGTACCATTGAATTTTCTTTTACCCAAGATGCATTTAATTTCTTTTGAATTTGTTCAACTGGTATATTTAACAAAGTAGATAATTTTTTTAGGTCTTCTGTATTATCACTCATTTTTTCAGGAACTAGTCCTATCATAGATGCAAGACCTTGTCCCGCAATCATTACTCCATTTCTGTCTAAAATATTTCCTCTTTTGGCTTTAAGCTTTGATATTCTTACAGTATTATCCTCTTCAAGTTCTGGAAATATAACATCTGACTCCCATCTTATTCTATAATCTCCATCTTTATCTCTAGTTAATAGCACTTTGTTTGAAAATGAAATTTCTCCTGCTAAGGTATCCATCTTAGAATCATATTTTATTATTTTATCACTATCTTTTTCTTTTTTAACTTCATTAATTTTTACACTTATATTACATGAATCGATTCCTTCATATATTTTTTTATTTCTTAAAATAAATTTTTCTTTTTTATTTTCTGATTTACTCTTTTCATCTAACAAATCATACATTTTTTCATATTTTCTTTCATTTGCAAAAGACATATATTGCTTAAATACTTCATTTGGTTTACTTTTATTGAGTCCGTCTAATATAAATTTCGCTAAAAAGCCAACAATAACTATAAGTAGAAAAATTAGAAACCCATAAATTATCAGTCTTCTTGTTTTTTTATTTCTTCTCATACAAACCACCTTTACTGTTTAATATATTACACATGTAAGTTTTAAATTTAAAATAATCTTATGAACATAACTACTCTATGATTTTATTATGTTTTTAAGTATATCACTAAAATATGTAGTTAATATATAATTAATGGTAACTTATATATTACACACGTAAGTTTTAAAAGTCAATAATATTATTACTATTTAATTACTCTTTATATCAATTTTAAGATAAATAAGTTTATTATGCTTTCCAAGCATTTTATAAATTAATATTATTACATTGTACATTCAGTTTACAAATAAATTCGTCTTGACAAAGCGACACTTGTGTCTCATAATTAAAAGTGACACTTATGTCGTTAATAAGGAGGTTAAAATATATGTTAACAAAAGGAGAACAAACTAGACAATTTATTATTGATACATCAATAATGCTATTTGCTGATAAAGGATATAGCAATGTAACAATGAAAGATATCTGTGAAGCATGTAATTTAAGTCGTGGTGGATTGTATAGACACTTTAATTCAACAAAAGAAATTTTTATCAGCATTCTAAATACTCATAAAGATAACTCCCAAAATTTATTAGATAAAAGTATCAAGGAAAATATATCAGCTAAACATATGCTAGAATATTTTTTACAACAACAAAAGAATGATATAAAAAGTAAATATTGTGGTTTAGATTTCGCAATACATGAATTTGCTTTTGTAGAAAAAGACCAACGTGATTATATGAATAAAAGATATAATTCAGCTATCACAATGCTTTCAAATTTAATTGATTATGGGCAATCTAAAGGTGAATTTAAAAAATGTGATTCTAAAACAATCGCAATACACATAACTTTTTTATTTGATAGTATGAAAACATCTTCTCCTGTTTTAAATCTTACAAATGAAGATATTGATAATCAAATAAATATTATAAAGGATATGGTGATTTCATATGGATAAACTAGAATTTCATAAAATTGACTTAGAAAACTGGGAACGATATACACATTTTTACTATTTTTCAAAAATGACAAATGTCGGATTTGATTTAACTATAGAAATAGATATTACTAATTTACTTAAGGAAACAAAAAATAGAAATATTAAATTTTATCCAGCATATTTATACATAATAACTACTTCCTTAAATCAATATAAAGAATTAAAAATTGCATATGATGAAAATGAACTTGGATATTGGAACACATTAACACCATTCTACGCAATCTTCCATGATGATAATAAGACTTTTTCATCAATATGGACAGAATATGATAAAGATTTTTCGATATTCTATGAAAATTATTTAGCTGATATTAAAGAATATGGAAAAAATTATGGGTTTCTAGCAAAACCAAATCCACCAAAAAACTGTTATACTGTTTCTTGTATTCCATGGATTAGCTTTAAGAGTTTTACTGTTCATAATCATGGTCTTGAAAATTATTTTTTCCCTACAATTGAAGCAGGTAAATACTATCAAAAAGATGAAAAAATACTTCTTCCTCTTTCTATAACAGTACATCATGCATCTACTGATGGATATCATGTAAGTTATCTTATTGATGACATACAAAAAATGTGCTTTGATACTAAGAAATGGTTATACTAAAAATTTATATCTTGGATTTAAAATGCCAGTAAAAGAATTAGAGATAATAATAAAAGCCAATAAGCTTTAAGAATTAGAGATTATTGGCTCTTTTGTATTATACAAAGTTTTATATTAGTCAATTATTATGACTCAAGTCTTTACTTCTTTGAGTAAACTTCATGGCTAATAAAGCTAAAACTACTGTCAAGGCTGTTAAAATGCAAATATAACTCATATTAAAAAAGCTTCCTTTTCTCTCTTCTATATAAGTAACAAAACTAATAAACCATCGTATTGGACTTATAATACTGATATTTTGTAACATTGTTGGCATTTTCTCAATTGGAATAAATGAACCACCAATAAGTGACAATATAAGTGTGACACATGTAGAAAATAAATTTGCATACATCTCTTTATTGAATAAAGAGGATGAAAATGTTCCAAAAGAAGTCGCCAAAGCCGATACCCATATCCCTAGACAAATCAAGTCTATATAATCCATGCCAATATCAACATTAAATAACTTAATTATAGATATTGAAACTAAGTACTGAAAATATGTTATTGTAAAATTATATAACATATTCCCTAACACATATCCTTTTATATTTTGTGGAGAATACAGTACTCTTGTAAATATTCCCGAGTTTTTATCTTTAATAATCATTGATGCTATTACAGTAGATGTTATCATCAGAAATAATACAATAAATGCAATTATCCTTTGTAAAATTCCTAAAGTATTTTCTTGTAGTTTACTTATATCTATAGGAGTTGGGTCCTCTTTGTATCTTTCTATTAAATACTTTAATGTATCATTTGTATTTTTATCCTTTACAGAGTATAACTTAAAATCACTTTTATTAAAATGTACAATAGCTGAATATTTTCCAGTTATAATATCAGTCTTAACTGTTTTAAGTTCTGCAGTATCTACATTAATTCCTTGAGTATTTTTTAAAGCTGTTATTGTATTCTCATATATTCTTTCTTCAGATTTTCTTAGAAGTTGTTCATTTTTGTAATCATTTAAAATACCAATATTGAAAGATGGCTTACTTATGTAATTTGCCAATATCCCAAGAATTACTACAATTATAGGAAATAAAATTGTAACTAAAAAAATTAATTTTTTATTTATATTTCTTTTTAGATTATTATTAAAAATATTTATTAAATTCATTATATAAAAACCGCCTTATTAAAAAATTTAATTGTAAGTATTGTCATAAATATACTTGTGGCTATAAAAATACATGATATATTAAAAAGGAGGTGCAAATTATTATCATATATACAAGCAACTATAGCTCTATTAATCCATGTTAATGGTGATATATTGATTATTAATGAAATAGTTGAATTTAATGAGCTAACCGGAAAAAATACACCTCCCAAAAAACCAAAAATCACTATTGGCATATTGATAATATTACGTAACATATCTAGATTTTTACAAACAAGTCCTAAAAATAATCCAATAGATGATGCTACAATTGATTCACATGTTAATAGAAAAATAACAGCTAAAAATTTTCCACCAAAGCTCATATGAAAAATACCTCTTAATATCACTAAAGTTATCAAATTACATAGTGAGAGTATTATTGTACAAGAGAAAAGTTTTGAAAGAACCAAATCTGTTATTGAAATAGGGGAAATCATATAACGATATGATGTATTTGAACCTTTTTCATCTTGTGCTGCGTATGAGACACTAATGATTCCCATAAGAATACAAAATGGTATTGTAACAATAGTATAATAATTGTATGATGTAAATTCATCTCCATAAGATTTTGATGTTAAATATCCTAATAGAATGATGATGATTACTGGAAAAACAATATTATAAGATAAAATAAAAAAGTCCCTACTTCTTCGTTTCACTCCTAATTTGAACAATGGTAAAAAACATTTCATATATTTATTCCTCCAAATCTCTTAAATCTGTACCTGTAAGATATAAAAAAATATCTTCTAATGTCTTACAACCAAATTTTAAATATTTATTTTTATATAAACTCTTATCTAAATCTTCTATAATCACTCCTTTGTCTATTAAAACAATTCTATTACATAAGGTTTCAATTTCTTCCATATAGTGACTGGTATATATAACTGTTGTACCATTAGCATTAATGTCTTTAATTGCCTCCATAATTTTATTTCTTGATTGAGGGTCAATACCTACTGTTGGCTCATCCATAATAAGGATTTTAGGACTATGTGAAATTGCACAGGCTATATTTAACCTACGTTTCATTCCTCCAGAAAACTTTGAAGGTAACTCCTTACATCTCTCCCAAAGTCCAACAAACTCCAAAGCCTCTTTAGCTCTACTTTTAAGTTCACTACCTCTAAATCCATATAATGAGCAAAAAAATTTAACATTATCATAAGCACTCAAATCATTATATATAGCTAACTCCTGTGGTACAACACCAAGCGAACACTTAAAAGCATTTTTTTGATTATTTATGTTTTTTCCTTTATAATATATGCTTCCAGAGTCAGGAGACAAAATTGTAGTAAACATATTTATAGATGTACTTTTTCCGGCTCCATTTGGTCCAATAAAACCTAAAATATCTCCCTCCAATACCTTAAAACTTTCTCCTGATATAATTTCTTTATTGCTATACTTCTTAGATAAATTTTCAATCTCCAATAATACATTACTCATTTATAAAACCTCCTAAATTTTAACCAATATTATATATCCAATGTTGTATATATTATTTTTTTAAAACACGAGTATTTTACTCGTGTTTTTGTATTGAAATTTAATGCTTATTTTGTAATTTTAATATTATTTTATCTATGTTCTCTATAGCTTTATCTGGATTATCAATTATTTCATCTCTAAGTCTCTGAACTTCTAGTAATTCATTTGTTGTATCAGATGTAAATAAAAAATCATCTTCTATATTTGAAAAGTCTATAGATTTAATTATGTTCTGCGTCTCTGAACCGACAGATATATACTTATCAAGATTATCTAATATTTCTTCATGCCATAGAATTTGATAATTTAGATTGTCTATTGTCATGTCAAATGCAATTTTTTCTGTTGTAAGACTCTTTTTATCAATTTTTTTAATTTCTTTCCAATTTTCCCAATACTTCTTCTGCTCTATCAAATATTTTATATGCTTTTCAAGATTTTTTTCTAAAACATCCTTAGGTAATATATCCAAAATATTATGTAATAGGAATTTATTTGAACCAGTTGGAACTATTGGCATCTGAAGTTCTTTTTGCATTTCTTCCTTTAACTCTACTTTACCACTTTGAGTAATCTCATACATTTTACGAATTCTAGCACCAGTTTTTTCTTCTCTTAAAACTCTAACCGCTCCATCTTTTTCTAGTTTTGTCAACGCATAATATATTGAACCAGACTGTATCTTAGCCCATCTATCTGCACCAGACACCTGTAGAAACTTCTGAATTTCATACCCATGTGTTGGTTTAATATTTAGATAATATAAAATTAAAGTGCGTATCATAAAATTCACCACCTATACTCTATCTTGGATATTATATTATCACCAACATTGGATATAGTCAATAGATAATATAGGATATACATATTATAGATTATTATTTTTATCACTTAATGCAAGGAGTTCCATGAGACATACATATCCATTTATATTTTAAATTATTTAATTCTTTTATAGATTTCATCATCTTTTCAGAATCCCAATTCCAAAAATTAGGATAAGGAATTATATTTCCATTCTTATTTTTAACTAAATCTCCTGCAAATAATACATCTTCAAAAACCATACACACATGTCCTGGAGTATGACCAGGAGTATGTATAATTTGTATATTTCCAATCTTCATATTTTCTCCATAAGGTTCAATATCTTTAATAATTCTTCTAGACATTGTCTTTCCTATAAATTTTTTAAATCCAGTTCTATTTTTCTCCCCTATAATAAAAGGTATATCTTCTATATGAGCCCACACTTTTGCTCTTGTATGTTCTTTTAGCAATTTAATATTAGATATATGGTCAACATCATGATGAGTTAGTAAAATATGCTTAATATCTGTAAGTTTAATTCCAAGTGTTTTTAATTCTTTAATTATGCTCTTACCCATAAAAGGAAGCCCTGTGTCTATAAGAATAATATCTTCATCAAACACAATAAAACAGTTTGAACCACGAGTACTATCTAACATTAATACATTTTCTGTTATTTTCATAAATAAATTCCCCCTATTTAGTATTTTGCCTATATAATTAATTAGTGAAGTTATAAATATCTATAAGATTTGATGTCAATTTTATTTTCATAAAAGTATGTCATCCGTATATAAATATATTACGATTATTCAAGTATACTACCAGTATACTTTATTATCAATAGAAAGGAATAATTTATATGTCAGAGTTATCAAAAAGGGATAAAGAAAAAGTACAAAAAGAAAATGAGATTATTGATAGGGCAGAAAGATTGTTTTGTATTAATGGCTTTGATAATACAACCATGAATGAACTGGCAAAAGAAGCCGAATATACTAAACGCACTATATATAAATATTTTTCATGTAAAGAAGATTTATTTTTTGCTGTTGTTTTAAAAGGATACAAGAAACTTTGGGAGAGTATTGAAATGGAAAGTGCAAAAGGTAAAACAGGGTTTGAAAAAATAAAATTTTCATACTTTGCATTTCATAAATTTTATTGTATGAATACCTCACTTCTATCTCTTATGGGAATGATTGGTGTTGTGCAATCTAGAAACTCAGATACAGAAATTCCATTTAAGAATAAGTTTTTTTCTTTTAATAAATTTATGTTTAACGAAATTCAAGAAATGTTTGAAATTGGGAAAGATGATGGAAGTATTAGGTATGATATTGAAATACCTACTCTTATGTATTCATCGATATTTACTCTTACAGGATTTTTTAATTTATTATCTATAACAGGAAAATCGTACCTAGATAATTTTAATATAGATGAGGAGAAATTTATTGAAACAACACTTTCTCTTTTGATAGATTCTCTTAAATCTTATACTTAAGTTTGTAAATTAAATTTTATATCACTTAAATGATACTTTTGCTATTTTTAATGTAAGAAAATATAAAATCTAAAACTAATAATTTAAACTAATGAAAGGATTAAAAGTAAATGGCTAAAATACTTCTTTTAGAAGATGATGATACAATTACGTTTGGAATAAAAACTTCTCTTGAAAAGAAAAATCACACAGTATGTTGTTATAATACAATTGCTGAAGCAAAGAGAAACTTTGATAAAACTATTGATTTGGTTCTACTTGACTTAAATTTACCTGATGGTGTCGGATATGACTTTTGCCAATATATTAAAAGTATAGAAAATACTCCAGTGATATTTTTGACAGTCCGTGATTATGAAAAAGACATTATACATGGATTAGATATGGGTGCAGATGATTATGTAGTTAAACCATTTTTACTTTCAGTACTCCAATCTAGAATTAATGCAGTTCTTAGACGAACTCAACCTGATATGAACAATATTATTACATGTGAAAATATAAAATTAAATAAAGTTGAAGTCAAAGTATATTTAGATAATGTTGAAGTACTTTTGACAGCAGGAGAGTATAAGCTTCTTTTAAGTTTGATGGAAAATAAAAATAAAGCTCTGACTCGTACAAAGTTACTAGAAATGTTATGGGATATAGATGGCAACTTTGTCAATGACAATACTCTTACAGTAACAATAAAACGTCTTAGGGAAAAATTAAAAAATCCACCTTGTATAAAAACGTTGAGAGGCATAGGATATAGAATGGAGGATAATTAGTGAAAACTCCAAGAGATATCAATAATACAGCTATTTTTATAGTGTTCTGCTTAGCTATAACTATTTTGTTAAGTGTAATTCTAACAACTATAACTTCTTTTGATGAATATAAGATGATGTCTAAATCTATTGGTGCATCATATGAACTAAATCCTAAGTCTACAGAGCATATACTAAAATCTCTAAAAGATTCTGGTGATAATGATTTTAACATAGGAAATGAAATTTTACTAAAGTATGGATACTCTAAAGATACATTTTGGTTTGAAAATTTTTTTTACTTTTTAGTGGTTTCGTTTATTATAATTTCAACAATAGCTCTATTTGTATATATGCTTAAATATATACAAAATATACAAAAAACTAATAGAATAAATAGTCTTACTAGATACTTAGAAGAAGTAAATTTAGGAAAAGAGTCTGTACTTTTACGATGTGAAGATGAATTTTCTCACCTTGAAGATGAGATATATAAAACAGTAGGAGAACTCCGTTGTTCAAAAGAATTTGCTTTGAAAGAAAGACAGACCCTTTCTGATAATCTTGCAGATATTGCACATCAGCTTAAGACTCCAATTACTTCTATGTCACTTATGGCACAACTACTTTCAGAAAGTTGCGCTGATGAGGAAATAGATTATATTCACAGACTTACAAATCAAATATCAAGACTTGAGAGATTAGTTTCATCTTTACTTACATTATCAAAATTGGATGCAAGTACTTTGATATTTGAAAGAAAACTTATAGATGTACATTCTCTCCTTACCTATGCAGTTGAGCCTATAGAAGGTTCTTTAAAAGAAAAACATCAAACACTTTCTATAGAAGGTTGCGATTCTGTAGAATTTGAGGTTGATATTAATTGGACTTTAGAAGCCCTTTTGAATATTTTCAAAAACTGTAGTGAACATATAGAATGTGGTGGACATATTATTGCTTATTATAGCAAAAACCCTCTATACACTGAAATTGTTATAGAGGATAATGGCAATGGTTTTTCTCTGGAAGAACTCCCATATATTTTTAATAGATTTTATCGTGGTAAAAATGCTAATAAAGATAGTATTGGTATAGGGCTTGCTCTATCAAGGTCTATTATAGAACGTCAAAATGGTACTCTGCATGCAGAAAATTGTTACAATGGTGGTGCGAGATTCATAATTAAATTTTACACATAAAATGCTGGATTATAGGTAAAACCCTATAATCCAGCTATATTTGTATCTTATATATTATTTAAACAATATGTTTCTATTTATATTTCATACTCTATTAAATAAATCAGATTTTATTAAACAGATAAACCATACCTATACTTATAAACAGTCTTAAAGTGTTATCCTTAAATGAATTCGGATAACTTTTATTTATATTGTTTCATTTTTTATAGATTCTACTATATTTTCATTCTTTAACTGTTTATATCCTATCATATACGATGATATTACAATAAAAAGAATCAGTACAGTAAAACCTATTATTGTAGATAAAGGTGCAAATGGCAAATACTCTATAAAGTGTATTTCATTTATACGCAGAAAAATATACACTATTGCTATTTGTACAGGGATACTAAGTAATAATGGTGTAATTCCTAAAAATAAGCCTTCTAAAGTAAGCATCTTCTTTATACCACCTGGTGATAATCCAACTGAACGTAACATAGCAAACTCTTGTCTTCTACTTCTAAGATTTCCTGATACTGTAGCCAGTACATTTGATAATCCAATCATTGCTAATAATCCTGTAATAAAGCTTACTATTAAATTCATAGTCTGTCTTCCACTAGCATCTTTTTCTTCATTTTCTAAAACATCCTCAATACTATAATCTCCTGACCCATAAGCTTTATTATAAATAGACTCTAATTTTTCTTTTACTTTAGGAATATCATCACGATTATCTACTTTAAATAATCCCATCATTTTATTTGAACGTAGTCTGCCTTCTTCATTATAATTTTTAGATATATCCTGTACTATAGACATTGGTACTATTTGAATTAATGTATATCTTGAATTAGTATTTATTATTTGAGGAAGTGTATTTGTAATAGCTCCCACTTTCATATTAAAAGTATAATCCCCTTTATCTTCATCAGATATTCTTTCATTTAATTTAAGATTGTCTCCTATTGAAAGATTTAAATAATCTATATATACTTTATCTCTTCGTGTGCTACGATTAATATCCTCTTCTTTATTATATACAATTGAAGTTAGTTTTTCTGTATTGTAGAATATCTTTGGGTCTACAGAAATTTGTCTACAATATTCTGTAAAACTCTCATCATCAAGCCCAATTATAGCTGAGTATATACGAAACTTACCATTACGTTCTATAGGAGAGTATTTTTTAGATGAAGCTACATCTTTAAATCCGCCATTTTCTGCAAGTTTTTTTGAGGCATCTTTTTCAGTTAACCAAGTAGTAGCAGACATCTTAAGATAATATAATGAACTCTTTACACCTTCTGTTTTACTTAACTTTTCAATAAAAGCAGGTTCTACAGATTCTCCATTTGTTAAATTGATTGATATATCCCTTTGTTCTTTATAAACATCACTTCCATAGACGGCTTCTGCTCCTTCTTGATTTGCGATTATATGCAAAAAACCTGTAAGCAATAGAAAAGATAGTGTTAAGGATATTGTTGCAGTACGATATGATTTTTTGCGTGCATGAAGTGCATTTATTGCAAGTTCTCCCTCTATTCCAAATATCTTTCCTAGTGAATATTTATGTGATTTTTTGATTTTAATACTATCTCCTTGTCGTATTGCCTCTATAGGAGATATCTTTGATACTTTTCGTGCTGGAATAAGTGCAGAAATCCATACTGTTATTATTGTAAGTAAAACTGCTGGTAAAAAAGCAGGAATGCCATAAGTATATACCACACTTTGAGTACCTGTAGAAGAATTAATTGAATTAATATAAATTATGAGCCTATCACACAACAACCAGCCTAAAAATAAACCTATTGGCAAAGGTACAATAGTCAATAAAAAACCTTCAAATACTACAGACCTTTTAATTTGTTTTGGTGATGCACCAACACTAGATAATATTCCTAATTGAGTAAGCCTAGCATTTGCCGATAATGAAAATGCATTGTAAATCACCATTACAAATACTGCTACTGTAAAAATTGCTATTGTAAAATACATAATTGGAGTTGCAAATTTTTCTATACTATTCATAGATGCTTTCTGTTCTGGAGAAAAGACTAACATCTTTAAAAGATAATTGCTATTGTATTTAAGATTGTATTTTCCATATTCATTAGTTTTCCACCCCAATGACTTAGCAAGTTTTGGGAGTTCTTTATATGTATTTCTTATATTTTTAAATCGTAAGTACACAGTTATATTATCATTAGGTTTTATGCTTTTTTTGTCCAAATATCCTAGAGCTGTATATGCAGGTACAACTGATGATGTTGTAACATCCATTTTTCCTACTATTGTTAATGTAATTTCTTCAGTTTTTTTGAAACTCTCACTTTTTAATTTTGGAGCTACAGGTTCAAGAGAATTTCCATTTAAAGTTCTATCTCCTATTGGAATAGTAATCTTATCTCCAATCTTTGTACTTGGATTACTCTCAAAGTACTGTTTTGATAGTGCAATTTCATTAGCATTCTTTGGTTGACGCCCTTCTAGTATAGTGTCTTTTTCTGGCATGGAGTTCCAGTATTCTGATGTGGCATTTCTATAAATTATATAATCTCTTTTGTCATTACTGATTTTTCCTACATACCATTGCCCTTTCACCATTACATCATCAACGGAAGAAAAATTTTCAATTAATGATAGGTCGCTTCCATAGGTAGTATCAAATAATTCACCGTGCCAGTTGCCTTCTTTCTCTACTGAAAGTCTTACGAAATCACTCCACATAGTATACAACAGTCCACATAAAGAAGACATCATTGTTGTAGTAAGTAATATGGCTAACATTATGGCTATACTACTGCGTTTGTTACGATGTACAAAGTCTAAGGTGTATTCTTGAAGAATGTTCATTTCTTCACCACCTTTTCAGAGACAATCACACCATCTTCCATAGTTATAATACGATTTGCTTCTAGTGCTATTTTCTCATCATGAGTAATAAGAAGTATCGTCTGATTAAATCGTTTATTTGATAGGTTTAGTAAATCTACAATTTCTTCTGAATTTTTTCTATCGAGATTACCTGTTGGCTCATCTGCTAATAAGATAGCTGGTCTATAGATTAAACTTCTAGCTATAGATACTCTTTGTTGTTGTCCACCTGAAAGTTGACTCGGAAGATGATTTAATCTATCAGATAATCCTAATATTGATACAATTTCAGAAAATCTATTTTCATCCACTTTTCTTTTATCAAGTAACATTGGTAATAATATATTTTTCCTAACATCGAGAGTTGGTATAAGATTATAAAATTGATAGATAAGACCCACTTTTCTACGTCGAAAAACTGCAAGAGCTTCTTCTTTTAAACTTGCTATTTCCGTATCTTCAATATAAATTTTCCCAGATGTGGGTCTATCTACTCCTCCAAGCATGTGCAACAATGTAGATTTACCAGAGCCAGATGCTCCTACAATAGATACAAAATCCCCTTTTTGAACTGACAAATTCACATTATTTAAGGCTGTCACCCTAGTTTGATTTGAACCATATATTTTTGTGAGATTTTCACATTTTAGTATTTCCATATACAATCATCTCCTTTATGGTTAAATTTTATCAACCTAAAATGACATTATAGTGACACATGTCTAAATATCAGCTAACATTAAAGTACCCAATTTAATCAGGTAAATTATATTTCATAAATACATTTATATTTTTAACTATTTTTAATCATCATAAGTAACTTTTACTCGAGAAAATTACTCTTACTTAAGTGATATAAATCATTTTCTTCATCGTATTCAAAATTATTCGTTCTTAAAGAGTTACAAGAAGCTAGATTTTCTTTTTCTGGTTTAACCACTATTCTTTTAGCTTCTGTTTCATTAAATATTTTATGTATAAGCAATTTAATGATTGCTTTTCCAACACCTCTCCTTAAATACTTTTCCTCTCCAATTAAATAATCTATACTAAATGTACCTATAATTGGTATGTTAGGATGAAAAACTTCATTTGCACTAAGGCAATCATAATATTGGCAAAACCCAATTGGCATATTATCATACATAACAATAAAATGTTTTACAAAACTAAATTCCCCAAATCTAGCTTTAATTTCTTTTATCCATTCTTCAGAACTTTTAAACCATTTAAGTATATATTCTTGGTTAATCCAATCTTCTACCAATTTAACATCTTCATCACATACAGGTCTGATACATAGTAATCTATCCATAACATTCAAATCCTCCAAATATTATTTCATTTTTTAATTTCATTTATATATTTTTGTATATTATTTAAGATTATAATGTAAAATAAAAACTATGCAACATATTTTATTTAGACTTTTAATACATTGCATAGTCTTTAAGAGATATTAACATTTATTTTAATATATATTAGGATTTATTTTATTATTAAATAGTAAATATTTTATGTACTATAGAATTTATACTCTATCTATGTTTAACTTAGTAAAATTATTTAATAACTGAATAGGCTATCCCTGTAAATAAAATTAAGTTTATTTTGTGACATCATAGTATTTCTTAATTATATTAATTGCAATCTCTTTCACCTTTGGACCTGTGACTTCTTTATTAGAATCATCTGATTTAATAGCAAAATAATAAGTATCTTCTTTAATTTCTACCATACCAACAAACCAAGCATCTGCACATTGATTTTTTCTATCATATCCTGTACCAGTTTTTCCATATAAATTTATATTTTTATCATTTATATCTATTTTCATAATATCTTTTAAAATATTAATATGCTCTTTTTTAAAGCTTGTATCTCCTTCAAATATCCTTGCTACTGTTTCTGCTTGCTCCTTTGGAGATATTTGTAATGAAGATTCTAACCAAAATCCATTTAAATGTCCCATTCCATTTTTTAAATCGCCTTCCCATTCACTAATATCACAGTTACCATACTTTAAATCATCTAGAATTTTTTGAACAGATTTAGAGTCAACTTGATTTAATAATTTTTTATAGTACCAAACACAAGATTCCTTAAATGCCTCTTCTAAATTAAGATTTCTATTCCAATTTTTATTTTTATAAATTGTGCCATCATATCCCATGACTGATTCTTTGGAGTTCATTACTCCTTTTTCTAGACCAATTAGAGTTGAAACTATTTTAAAAGTAGAACATGGTGACCTTCTTGTTTCAATTAACTCTTTGTTATATATATTATATTCTTTATTTTTACTGTTATAAAAAATAGCTCCCCCACTAATATTTTCAAAACAATCACTATAATCAACTATATTAATTTTTTCTTTTTTATTTTGGTCATCGTTTTCAATTTTGGATTTATCTGATTCAGAGTTTATATAGTTCTTATCATGTTTTTGTTTTGTATTGTTATGCTTTTTCCCTACATAATATACTCCCATAGCTATGACAACTAGAAAGATAACTATCCAAATAAAATCATTTTTTCTTTTCATACTTTATACCATCTCCTATCCATAAGTTTATAGTCCACCTTTAAAATAATAGACATTATTTGTAATATACTCCAATCTAGGAGCTTGAATACTCTTGTTGATAAAATCTAACTTTGGTTTAACATCTTTTAAGTCTTTAAAAATTACAATCCCATCAACAGATTGTAATTCGGCTCCGAAGAAAAAATTAACTAAATTTTTATCTCCAGAAATTTTAACAACATCTAAATTTCTATTTAATTTTTCCATTTCTTTTATTACTTCTTTAGAAAATATCTTCTCCAATTCGTTTTTATCAGATTTAATATAAAAATTACATTCAGGGCTTAACTTTTTTTCATCATAAGCTTTCAAAATAGCTTTAGCTACTACATTATAATCTTCTTCATAAAGTTTAAATCTAAAACTTTCACTTGGACTAGGAATAAATATAGTACCTATACTTATAAAGATACTAAATATACATCCAATCATTTTTCTTTTATTTAAATCTTTTTTGTAGTAAAGCTTAATGATATGTACTAAAATCCATATAAATGCAATTAACATCAATGGTATTGCAAATAAACCTATAAATAGTAGAATTAATCCTCCCCTAAATATGATGTTTCCACACAAAAATAAAAAATCACTAATAATAAATAGGACTAAAGGGATAATTATATCTTTTATATTTTCTTTACCTAATATAATTATGTTGATTGAAGTTATGATGAAGATACTTAATATAACTAGTAGTATCATTATGTCCTCCTTTCAGTTTGTGAGGTAATTATTTGTTCTTTATTTAAAACTTACTGTTGTAATATTTAAATATTACAATAGTAAGTTTTAAATGTCAAGTCATTTTAATTGTATAATTATCTTTATATTTATCAAATTATGAATATCTATTATGTACTCTTTTAGCTATTATCAACTATCATTTATTCAGATTGTGTGAGACTGATTGAACTTAAAAATACTTTCTATAATATAGCAGAATATATCAGGAAAGTAGCTTTTAATTTTATTATAATATTGTTACATAATATAATTGCTTTACTAAAATGTACTAAGAAAGGATTTAACATTCATGTCAAATATTATAATAAAAGGACTTACACAAAATAATATAAAAAATATATCATTTAAAATTCCAAAAAATAAAATTGTTGTTTTTACTGGAGTTTCTGGCTCTGGCAAATCCAGTATTGTATTTGATACAATTGCAGCAGAATCACAAAGACAGATGAATGAAACATATTCTTCATTTATCAGAAATAGACTCCCTAAACATAGAAAACCTCATGTAGAGCTGATTGATAATTTAACTGCTTCTGTAATCGTAGACCAAACTCCTCTTGGTGGCAATGCACGTTCCACAGTTGGTACTATAAGTGATTTATATTCATCATTAAGACTATTATTTTCTAGAATTGGAGAACCTTACATAGGAACAACTTCATATTTTTCTTTTAACGACCCAAATGGTATGTGTAAAAATTGTTCTGGAATTGGTAGAGTTAAAGTAATAAATATTGAGTCCATTCTAAATCCTGAGAATTCATGGAATACAGGATGTATAAATGACTCTTTATTTAAGCCTAATTCATGGTATTGGAAGCAGTATGCAGAGTCTGGACTTTTTGACTTAGATAAATCCCTAAAGGATTATTCTTTAGAAGAATATAATTTATTGCTCTATGGTTCAAAAAATAAAGATGGCAAACAAGAAAATCCAAAAGTAGAAGGTATTTTTAACAAATACAATCAAATATATCTAAATCGAGATATTAGCAATATGAGTAAGCACACAAAAGAAAAATCAGAGAGACTTATAACAGATAAAAAATGTCCTGTCTGCCATGGAAAAAGATTAAACAAAGAAGCTCTTAACTGTACTATTTTAGGATATTCGATTACAGATATGTGTGATATGGAACTTACTGACCTTCATGATTTATTGTTACAAATAAAAGATAAAAGAGTTGAAACTGTAATAAAGACTATTGCAGATGGTTTAAAAAGAATGATTGATATTGGACTTCCTTACCTGCATTTAAATAGGGGATCATCTTCTTTATCTGGAGGAGAAGCTCAAAGATTAAAACTTGTACGATATATGGGAAGTAGCCTCACAGGTCTGACTTATATCTTTGATGAGCCTAGTACTGGTATGCATCCACGAGATGTACATCGTATGAATCAGTTATTAAAAAACCTTAGAGATAGAGGAAACACTGTCCTTGTAGTAGAGCATGATAAAGATGTTATATCCATAGCAGATGAAGTTATAGATATTGGTCCAAAAGCTGGTACACATGGTGGGCATCTTGTGTTCCAAGGTTCTTATGACAAGTTACTTCTAGCAAATACTCTTACTTCAAATGCGATGAATCTATCATTACCTATAAAAGCTAATTCTCGTCAGTTAAAAGGTATCCTTCCAATTAGAGATGCTTGTATAAATAATCTAAAACATGTTGATGTAGATTTACCAGTTGGAATTATGACTGTTGTTACTGGAGTAGCTGGTTCTGGCAAGAGTACTTTAATCTCTCGTGTTTTTGCACAAAAGTATGAAAAAGATGTTATTAAAATTGACCAAAGCCCAATTACAGCTACAAACCGTTCTATGCCTGCTACATTTCTAGGTTTCTTTGATGAGATAAGAAAGGTATTTGCTAAAGAAAATAATGTTGAAGAAGGTTTATTCAGCTTTAATTCAAAGGGGGCTTGTCCTGTTTGTGATGGTAAAGGAGTACTTGTTACAGAACTTGTATTCATGGACCCTATTATTAATACATGTGAAGCTTGCAAAGGTAGCAGATATAGTAAAGAAGTTTTGTCAAAATTATATAAAGGCAAACATATAGTTGATGTACTATCTATGACAGTAGATGAAGCTCTTGAATTTTTTACAGAAAAGAAGCTTTGTAAAATCTTACAAACTATGAAAGATGTTGGCTTATCTTATATGACCTTAGGTCAACCACTTAGCACACTATCTGGAGGAGAACGCCAAAGAATTAAGTTAGCTAAAAACCTCAACAAAAAAGGTACTATCTATATTTTAGATGAGCCGACTACAGGGCTTCATGGCTCTGATATTGAAAAGCTTATGTTGATTTTTGAGCATATAGTTGAGAAAGGTAATACTGTAATTATAATTGAACATAATTTAGATGTTTTGAAACAAGCTGATTGGGTGATTGATATTGGTCCTGATGGTGGTAAAAACGGTGGTCAGGTAGTGTTTGAAGGTACACCACTAGAAATGGTTGAAAGAGGTTGCACTATAACGTCAGATTTCCTTAGAAAATCAATAAAAATATAAATAATATAATAACAACATTAATAAATTAGGAACTATTACATATACATTACTACTTTGTTCTAGTTTATAAATTTATATTTTAACTTTATTTTAAGAGAAATTAACATTATAAAAGCTATAAATTACAAAGTTTTATAGAATTTCAAATATAATTTATAGCTTTTATTTTTTATAGGTATTGTTTTTTTATTGATTTATTAATGAATCTTGCTTGATACCAATTTACACTTATAATAAGTAAATACATATAAGGTTATAATCTACAGACTTATAAGTTGAGTTAATGTACCAACATATGTTAACTTAAGTTTGTGCATAGCTCGTGTACAAGCAACATACAATAAACTGCGGTCATAATCACTATAATATGTTTTATTATTTACTGAAGGCACAATAACTTCATCAAACTCTAAACCTTTTGACATTTTAACAGAAGTTATGGATACTCCTTTTGTAAAACTAGAACTTTCAGAAGATATTAAGTGAACACTGTATTCTTGTCTTAACGCATCATATATAGCATTAGCCTCATTATCTGTCTTTAATATGATACCAAGAGTAGCATTATCACTCTTTTTAAATTCTTCGATTTCTATTTTTATCTTATTTATCTCATCTTGTTCATTATTACATTTTAATAAAACTGGTTCTTCGCCATGTCGTTCAATTGGCTCTAATGAAGATATGTCTTGAATCTTTTTGGCAAAATCAATAATCTCAAAAGTAGAACGATAGCTCTTGTTCAACATAACTAGTTCCCCATCATTATATAGCCATTTTATATCATCTAGTGTGTGAGTATGGTTAGGATTAACTAATTGTCCAAAATCTCCAAGAATAGTCTTTTTACACTTAAAAAGCAAGTTTATTACAGCATATTGAATAGGTGTATAATCCTGCATCTCATCAATAACAATATGCCTTATAACCTTATCTTCTTGTAATCCTTCATATGCAGCGTGGATATATATAAATGGATATACATCTGACCATTCAAGTGTTTTCTTTTCTGGCATTACAAACATGTTTGATATATTCATTTGCTTAAAGAAATCCTTATACAGTGCAAGGGTATTTTTTATTTTCAACATTCCATTTAAGCTCTTAAGTATACTTTTTACTCTTGGTAAATCTTCTTCCATAATATTATCTGTTTCAAATCTATAACGAATGTCTTCAGCTACCTTCTCTAGCCTTCTCTTAATTGGATATTTATTATATGCCTCAAATCTACTCTGTATCCAATCACTTTTAGCTATGAAGCTTCCAAAAGTATAATCTTCTGGAACAAAAACCTTATTAGGCATTTGTTTTACATAACTATCCATAAGTTTTACAAAATCAAGTGTAGATTTAAAACGTAATCTTTCACTCAATTTAGCATCATTTGTTTCTAATGGGTCTCTCTCACTTTCAAAGTTAATTATTCTCTCTAATTGTACTTCTGCTATATTTTCAAAACTTAATTCACATAATGGTTCTTCTCCGAGTTCTGGTAGAACGTTGGAAATATAGTCTCCAAAGACTTTATTAGGTGATAGGATAATTACATTATTTGCCGATATTTTATCTTTAAATCTATAAAGAAGAAAAGCAATTCTATGTAATGCTATAGATGTTTTACCAGAACCAGCTACCCCTTGAATAATTAATGTATCAGCTTTATCATTTCTAATAATTTGATTTTGTTCTTTTTGTATTGTAGAAATAATTGACTTCATTTTTTCGTCTGAAGTATGGCTAAGTTCTTTTTGAAGAATATCATCTTGTATACTGATAGAACTTTCTAATGCGTATTCCAATTTCCCATTTTTGATTTTAAATTGTCGCTTCCTTGTTATTTCTCCATCCACCCATCCTATTGGTGCATCATATCCCGCTACTCCTATTTCATAATCATAAAACATACTAGCAATTGGAGAACGCCAATCAAGTATTAACAGTTCATCTTCACAGTCAAATGCAAATCTGCCTATGTAGTATTTATATTCATCATCCACATCTTTCAATCTAAAATCTATTCTAGCAAAGTATGGAGAATCTTTAATTTTGTCAATCTTATCTCGAACTTTCACCATAAAAGCTCCATAGTTATCTATTTGTTTTAGTGATTGTTCATTTTGAAACATTTCATGTGGGTCTATTTCGCCCCGATTTTTTACCATATACATTTTGGCTTCCATATAATCCCTATCAAGTTTTCCAACAAGATTCTCAGCTTTCTTAAAAGCATCTTCTATCTTATTGTTTATATCTATTAGATGTACAATCTCATCTGGAAAAGACGTTAATAGCTCTGTATCATGTTCATATATGTTATGTTCACAATCAGATACAATAGAATCAAAATTTACTACCTGTTTATTTTCAGACATTTAAATCCTCCTTGTTAATTAAGTACTTATATTGAACCATTATACTTAATTATATTTTGGAGTTTTTAATCATTCTTGCTATTTATTGTTCTTTTTATCTAAAGAAGTCATGACAAATTTTTGAGTAGGATATCCAAACTCTACAAGCAACTCTGCTTCTGCAAATCCCAACTTCTTTATCATATCTCTATGCCCTGTATCAGCTTTGTCACCCTCTCGAAAGGTAGTAATTGATATATCTATATCTATCAAGAAATCTTCAATAACTTTCTTCAAAAACACTTGTGCAATATCTGAATTACGATATTGAGGATGTATTCCAAAAAAATCAATACTTCTAGTTTCTCTATTAAATATCATATTTGCAATAGCAATATTATTAAGCTTTAATATCAAGGCTCTTTCTTCTAAAATATACTGTTCCAATTGATATATATATTCTTCCTCTTTCAAATTTGGAAATCCATCTATTACTAATTGCACTAAATTCATCCACAATGGTATATCAGACATCTTTGCAAGTTTAATTTCTTTTTCCAACTCTAACACATTTTTAGAAAATAAATTATCTTTTTTCAAAACAAATCTTAGCTGCAAAGGATAAAATTCTTGTTCTTTTCGATATTTATTTGGAGATTTTTTGTACATAGCTTTAAATATAGAAGTGAATGCCTGTTGACTTTCATATCCAGCTATCAATGCAATTTCAATTATTGGTTTCTTTGAAAATACCAATAATTTTGCTGCTTCTGTTAATTTTCTTCGTTTTATATAATCATGCATTGTTAATCCAACAGAAGATGTGAAAGTTCTATGTAAGTGATATTTTGAATAATGGACAGCATTAGCAACTATATCTAAATCCAGCCTATCTGATAAATGCTCCTCTATATAGTCAATAACTGTTATGACATTAATTACTTTATAAGACATTGCAGCTCTCCTCCTTTTATCCATGCAACATTATATCAATCATCACTTAATCAAATTTAATGAATCTTGCTCTTTTTAAACAAATTTATTTTTATATGCACTTTATATTTACTATCGTATACTTAATAATTTCCTTATATGTTTTCCAATCCTAATAATAATTGTTTCCAAAATAATGTCTTAACCTCATAATTAATTTTTAGTTCAATAGTTTAATATAACTTTTACTTTTTAATTAAAGACTCTAACCCTTTAATTTTCAATAATTTTTCATTTAGTAAATCTAAAAAATTATTTATTATTTCTTTCTTACTAGATTCCTTAATTAAGTAATAAATAAATCTATCTGGAGGTGCATCTTTTATATAATGTATTTCGATATTTGATATTTCTTTAAGATGGTATGCTACTGACACTGGCACAATAGCCCACACATTTTCTTGCCTCATAAAGTACTCCAAAAGTGACATCTGGTCTAGAAATACTTTAGGTTGAAGAGTTGAACGAAACCAAAAATTGTGCCATAAATCATATTCAGGATTCCACGGAAGCCTTATCTCATCAGCAACATCTAAGATAGATGGATGTAACTCCCCTTTATATTTTGAACCATAGCTTGTTACTAGTAACATAGCTTCTTTAAATATTGGTATTGTCTCTATATTATTAAAAAACATATCATCAGAAATAAGTGCTATATCTGCTTCTCCTTTTGAAATGTAATCATATGCTTCATAAGAATGATAGTTGTAAAAGTTTATGTTATATTCCGGATATGTGTTCATAAAGCATGAAAATACATCTGGAAGTATATATGAACTTACACTCCCTATAGAGGATATGTTTAGAATTTTACTTCTATCTATTTTAGTTATAGACTTGGCTTCTTGTAAAAGATTTTTATATTTTTCTGCAATTGGTACAAATGCTTTTCCCTCTTCTGTCAACTCTGATATTCGTATACCTTTTTTTCTACTAATTATTTTATATCCTAATTCTGTTTCTAATGCATTTATTCTTCTACTCAATGCTGGCTGAGTAACATATAAACTTTCAGCAGCGGCAGAAATACTACCTAATTTTATAACAGTCAAAAATGCTTGTATTTCAAGTTCTGTCATAGCATTACCTCAATTCATAATATAAATATTTATTTATATTATATGGCTAAAAACGGCATTTTACAATTATTTGATATGACTGTAAACTAATGGTATCTTAAATTTTAACGAGGTGCTCTTATGAAATATACAACTAACTTAACAGAAGGAAATATAAAAAGAGAATTGTTCATACTTATGCTCCCATTGCTTTTAGGAAATATACTTCAACAACTTTACAATACTATTGATGCTATTATAGTTGGTAGATTTGTAAGCCAAACTGCTTTTGCTGCTGTAGGTGTAGCTGGTACTATTATGAATCTTTTTATATTTATACTAAGTGGAAGTTGCACAGGTATTTCAATTATATTTGCACATTTCTATGGTGCCAATGACTTATCTTCATTTAGAAAGGAATCTTTTTTAGCAACCATTTTCGGAGCTACATTAACTTTTGTATTAAGTATATGCTCAATATTCATGCTATCTCCACTATTAAACATAATTAATACTCCACATGAGGTTGCAAGTATAGCAACATCTTACTTAAATATTATTTTTTGTGGACTCATTGCAACATATTTTTATAATCTGTTATCAGCAACTTTGAGAGCTGTTGGTAATACTAAATCAGCTCTTATTATCTTAATGTTTTCAATGATAATGAATACTGTTTTAGATTTAGTTTTTGTTGCAGTGTGTAATTTTGGAATTCAAGGAGCAGCCTTTGCAACTGTATTATCACAGACCCTTGCATCACTTCTTTGTTTTGCTTATATAAGAAAAAATATCTCATTTCTTTTATTTAAAAAAGAAGATATGAAGTTTGAATGGAAATTATTAAAATTAACTGTCTCTTATAGTTTAATCTCAGCTCTCCACCAATCTAGTCTATATATTGGAAAGCTACTAGTACAAGGTGCTGTAAATATAATGGGAACAGATATGATTACAGCATATACTGCTACAACAAGAATTGAAGGGTTTGCTAATTCTTTTGGAGATAGTGGAGCTGAAGCTATATCTATATTTGTTGCACAAAATACTGGAAATAAGGACAGAAAAAGAGCAAAGCAAGGATTTTATACAGGATTGATTATTCTGGTATGTCTAGGAATTGGATTATCTTTAATAATGTACTTTTTTTCAAAAACTACTGTTGGACTTATGATGAGTAATACAAATAATGACATTATGATAAATGGTGTAGAATACATGAAAACTATTTCTATTTTTTATGTCTTATGTTTTATAGGAAGCGCCTTTGTTGGCTGGTACCGAGGAAGTGGCAAAGTAAATATCCCTGTAATTGGAACTATTTTACATATATCAATTCGTGTAATTCTTTCTTATTTATTTATTCAAAAATTTGGTCTAAAGTCTGTGGCATTTGCTACTGGAATAGGTTGGATTTCTGTTGTATTATTTCAATACATTATTTTCTATATCTCAAAAGAATAAAAAGGTGAATCTTATACAGAGTTCACCTTTATGTAATAATCTTCTATTCTATTTTTAACTAGTCTTTTTTTGTATGTTGAACATACTCTACAATTGTGCCATCTGGATGTTTTACTGTCATATTATATCCTGTAGGAACTTTTTTCTTATCTCTTACCACAACTGCTCCATTCTTTAATAGATAACTTCTCCATTCATCAACAGAGTCAACCATAAAAGTAGATTTTGTTTCTATAAATGGTTTGAGAGCATCATCAGAACCAGATAATAGTAAGACATTTCCTACCTGTGCTAGTTCCAATCCAACTTCTTTATAAGAAAAACGTAGAGAGCATTTTTCTTTTAAAACATTCTCATAAAAAGATATTGCTTTTTCTATATCTTGAATATAAAAACGTGTTAATGTATCATATATTTTCATGTGTTTCCCCCTGTATCTACTTCTTTTATTTATCCTAAATTATACCACTCTATAAATTGTATAACAATAAATCAAGTATTATCTCTTGACCATATACATATATGTTTATCTAGCAATTCTTCATGAATCTGATTTTCATATTTAATTGGAAAAATAAAAAAACACTCTTCATAATGAAAAATGTTTTTAATAATGATTAACTTAGTAAAAATGTATTTTAGAGGCATTTTTACTAAGTTAATTTATGTATTTAAACTGAATCTAGAGTTTGTTAGGTTAATACTCTTGATTCTTTGCATGATACTTTTCATTTTTTTATTACAATAGGCATTATACTCTTATTCTATCTAATTTTTATTTGTATCCATTTAGAAATAATCTTTAATTATTAATAGTTTTGCTTGTGTATGCAGAATATTTATTTTTTATTTCATTAAATCCTTCTTGAATACCTATGTCTCCATTAATAATATTTGGTACAACTTCTCTTTGTGATTGCTGATAATTAACATAATCATTAAATAATATAAATTCATTTTTATTTGCACACCCAGATTTATTTGGATATAAAACATTTGGATTTTTTAAGTTATAAAAATTCTTACATTTATCAAGAATTTCCTTGTCCATATAACTGACAAATGGATACATTCCAAATAGTCTACCATCAACTCCTTTTTTAGAAAATTCCTTACTAAGAAAATGATTTAATATCTTTAATGCATTTTCTTTGTTGGGAGCATTAGCAGGTATTGATACATCTGTAGTGTTTAAATAAACTTTATCTTCAAAACCTTTATAAAAAGGAACTTCAAAAACTTTATATTTATCCATAGAATCTTTATAGTTCATTATTTCAATACCTTGAATAAACTTCATAACTATCTTATCATCAATAAATAAATCTGATGTATTTATTGTTTTGTGTATACCATAGTCCTTATATAAATTCATAAAGAATGAAAATACTTCCATCCATTTATTATCAACATAAATATTTCCATCAGATTTTATAGATAAGTTAAGTGGTGTTGTTAAAACTTCAAAATCTTGAAAAAAGCTTTCTGTTCCATTCATACCTAATGACAAAGGATAAATATCACTAGCATTATTACTTCTTATTGCACTTTTAACATCGTTTAATACTTTTAAAGTATCTTGCCAAGATTTTATTTCATTTGGAATAGGAATATTTAATTCTTCAAATAAATTTTCATTTATCATGATAAAATTTGATGAAAAATATGGTGAAATAAAATACATACTACCATTACCTATTTCTTTAGACTTATCTATTATTACAGGATAAATGTTATGAATATCTATATACTTATCCAATTTTAATAGTTTTTCATTTTTTATAGAATCTCTTAAATATTCATTTGGAATATCTAAAAGTAAATCAATACTATTGTCATTTAACTTGTTTATTAATTGAGTTTTAGGATATTCCCAAAAATCTTGTTCTGCTAAAATTTCATCATCATCTATAACATAGTCTAATTCTAGATTTATATCTAATTCTTTTTTTAAATAATTTTTTAAAGTATCATAGCTAGAAACTTCATTTTTATATAAAACTAATCCTTTTATACTTTCTCCATTTCGGGTAAAAATTACCATTAAACATATAAGTAATACTCCCAAATATATAGTCAATTTTTTCATATTTATCCCCCTATTTCAAGAAATAATAATTAACTAAGCATATGTATTTTTTTCTAAAATTTATAATTAGTATATATTCAGTACAAATAATATTAGAGTCCCATTAAATAAATTTACCACCGAATAAAATCACGGTGGCAAACTGGTGGTAAATCCACTTTTTTATAATTTATTAATACTCAAGCCCCTGTTATTCTCTAATAAGTTTAACTACAGTCTCGCAATGAGGTGTATTCGGGAACATATCCATACACTTAACCATCTTAATCTCATAACCATACCCCTTAAAATCAACCAAATCAACAACCAAAGACTTAGGATTACAAGAAATATAAACAATCTCCTTAGCACCAAACCCACAAATATCCCTAATAGCATCCTTATGAATACCTGGTCTAGGAGGGTCAACAATAATCAAATCTGGCTTCTCCTTCAAATCCTTAACAACCTTAGCTACATCTCCAGCAATAAACTCACAATTAGTAAGCCCATTCAACTTAGCATTCTCATTAGCAGCAGCAACAGCTTCCTCGACTATCTCAATACCATACACCTTCTTAGCTGCACCAGCCATAACCTGTCCAATAGACCCAGTCCCACTATACAAGTCAAACACAACCTTATCATTGTAATCTCCAATAAAATCTCTAGCAATACTATAAAGAACCTCAGCTCCCTTAGTATTAGTTTGAAAAAATGAGAATGGAGAAATCTTAAATTTAAGACCTAAAATTTCTTCTTGTATATAATCTCTTCCATACAACACTCTTAACTCATCACATTGGACTGCATCTGCTAGACCATCATTAATAGTATGAAGTATCCCTACTAACTCAGCTTTTAAATCAATACCTAAAAGCATCTCTTTAAATTCGTTCATGTCAAAATCTTCTTGAGAAGAAGTTACTATATTAACCATAATCTCGTTAGTATGAATCCCTTTTCTTACTACAAGATGTCTCAAATATCCTTTATGATTCATTGTTCTATAATAAGGAAGCTCTTTTTCATTAAAAAACTCTACACTAGAAACTAATATCTTTGAGAAGTCTTCTTCAACTAACATACACTCCTCAACAGTTTGTATATCTATATGTTTTCCTTTTTTATGAAGCCCTAATGTCAAAGGTCCATTTTTTACTTCATCTCCAAAAGTATACTCCATCTTATTTCTATAATATTTGCTTTCTGGACTTCCTTCTATCCCTAAAAATTGAAATCCAAATAAATCTTGCTTTAAGAATAAATCCATAACTTGTTTTTCTTTTATTTCCAATTGCTTTTCATATGGTACTGATAGTAATGTACATCCTCCACACTCTCTAAAGTGCTTGCAAGCTTCTTCAGTTTCAAGTGGTGAGCACTCTAATAATTCTATCATCTTAACTTCGGCTTTCTTACTTCTAACTTTTTTAACACCAGCTCTTACCTTTTGACCACTTATTCCACCCTTCATGTGAATAACTCTGTCTCCAATTTGGCCTAATGATGTACCACCAAATTCCATTTTAGCTATTTCAAATTCTACAATATCCTTTTTCTTCACAAACCTTCCTCCAATTTATTATATTATCTTTCTTCAATCATCTTTACTTCTTCATCTGTTAACTCTCTATACTCACCTAATTCTAGGCTCTCATCCAATTTCAAATTACCCATAGACAATCTTTTTAAGTATACTACTTTTTTACCTACACTTTCAAACATTCTTTTTACTTGGTGAAACTTACCTTCATGTATTGTAAGCTCTATCTCTGATTCATCATCACTCTTTAATATATTTAACTGAGATGGCATAGTTTTATATCCATCATCAAGTACTACTCCTTCTGAAAAAGCTTCTACATCTTCTTCAGTAACTGCTCCATCAATTTTTGCATAATAAGTCTTAGGCACATGCTTCTTAGGAGACAAAACCCTATGAGAAAGCTTCCCATCATTAGTTAAAACTAATAATCCCTCTGTGTCTTTATCTAACCTTCCAACAGGAAATGGTTCAAAGGCTAAGTATGATAAATCAATTAAATCTAAAACCGTTGGGTCATATTTATCAGTAGTTGCTGATATATATCCATCTGGTTTATTCATCATCAAATATATATATTCTCTATATATAACTTCTTCTCTATTAAATAATATCTCATCATTTTCAGTGTCTACTTGAGTTCCTGGATTTGAAACTTCACTTCCATTTACTACTACAGACCCCTGCTTACAATACTTCTTTATTTCACTTCTACTTCCATAACCTAAATTTGAAAGAATTTTATCTATACGTTGCTTTTTAGCCATTAAAAATGTTCTCCATTCTCATAATATTTTTCTTTTTCAAATACTGTAAATGCTAAATCCATACTTTCTACATCTAAATTATTTCTTATGCTATCAGTTATTATTCTTGCTACTGTATCTTGTACTTCTTGTCCTCTATCAAACCAAGCTATCTCAACAAAAGGATATACATCTGCTATTTTACCATCTCTTATTGCAACTGACTTTATACATTCTATTTCAAAATAATCTCTTGGACATTTTACAGCTTCAACTAAATCATTTATCATTTTTTCACTTATTTTGCATATATCATTCTCATTAATTCCTCTAATTTTTATCTGTGGCATTGTTAGGTCTCCTTTATCTTAATTCTTCTTAAAACGTTTATATTTTTTATTATTTTATCTAATCCTATTATCTTATATTTAACATTATACTTGTAATTTATAGTTATTACAATTTACTATATACTTTTTTTGATTTAACGTTATAATATAAGTGATGGGTAAATTTTAAAAGTTAATAGGAGGAGTTTAAAATGGCATTAATTACTACAAAAGAAATGTTTAAAAAAGCTTACGAAGGTGGATTTGCTATAGGTGCATTTAACATAAGTGACTTAGAACAATTACAAGGTGTTTTAAAAGCTGCTAAAGCTAAAAATTCTTATGTTATGATACAAGCTTCTATGTCAGCTGTTAAATATGCTGGACCTCATACATTAGTTGAAATGGTTAAAGTTGCTTCTGATGAAATAGGTGTAGATGTAGCTCTTCACTTAGACCATGGTCCAAATATGGATGCTATTAAAACTTGTATTGATGCTGGTTTCTCTTCAGTTATGATAGATGGTTCTCATTTTGACTTTGAAGAAAATGTTAAAATAACTAAAGAAGCTGTTGAATATGCACACTCTAAAGGTGTTGTTGTTGAAGCAGAACTTGGTGTTTTAGCTGGAACAGAAGATGATGTTACTTCTGATGTTCACAAATATACTCAACCAGCTGAGGCTGTTGAGTTTGTTGAAAGAACTGGAGTTGATTCATTAGCAATAGCTATAGGAACTTCTCATGGTGCTTTCAAATTCAAGGGAGAAGCTAAATTAAGATTCGATATACTAGAAGAAATCCAAAGCAAATTACCAGGTTTCCCAATAGTTCTTCATGGTGCATCTGCTGTTGACCAAAATGCAGTTGCTACATGTAATGAATTTGGTGGAAATATAGCTGGAGCTAAAGGTGTGCCTGTAGAAATGTTAAGAAAAGCATCTTCTATGGCTGTTTGTAAAATAAACATGGATACTGACTTAAGACTAGCTATGACTGCTGCTATCAGAAAATTCTTAGCTGAAAATCCAAAAGAATTTGACCCAAGAAAATACATTGGTGCTGGTAGAGATGCTATACAAGCTGTAGTTGAAGGTAAAATAGATAATGTTTTAGGTTCTGCTAACTCTATAAACTAATATAACTTTTAAATATTTATAAAAGAAAAGAGATGACTTGGAATAATTAATTTTATTTATAAGCCATCTCTTTTAAGTTGTATATAGATTTTATATAAGCAAATAAATTATTTTTCTACTGTATCCTTAATTATAGTACCATCTTTAAGCCCCTTAGCTATTTCGTCTGCACTTAATTTAGCAGAAGTTTTATCAGATGTTTCTTCATTCTCTTCAATTATTTTAGCTACTTCATCTGCACTTAATTTAGTAGTAGCCTTATCAGATGTTTTTTTATTATCCTCAACTATTGTATACTCCTCAGTACCTTGTTTCTTATTTGAATCTTCCTTTTCTTTAATTATTGCATAATTATCAGTACCCTCTTTTATATCTCCATTCTTATTATCTTTTTTCACAGTATCTTTAATTATAGTACCATCTTTAAGCCCCTTAGCTATTTCTTCTACACTCATTTTTACCTTATTAGGAGTATCTGCAAATGTTTTATTTGTAAGTAATCCAAATCCTCCTAGACCAATCAATCCTGTTAATCCTAAAGCTATAAATTGTTTTTTCATAATTATTATCTCCTTTTTTATTATTTTCTAAATAATATCATAAGAATGTTTACTGAATGTTTATGTGCTAATATAAATAATTTTAAATATACTTTTACGATTAACAACTTACTCTGTAACTTATAAGAATAAATAAAATCATCCTTTCCTTACTATTCCTACAGTAACTTTAAGTCTTAAAATTCTTAGCTAATTTAATCTAAAAAAACAAAAAAATATTACTGGAATCAAAGCTTCCAGCAATATTTAATAATAAAAAACATATTTATATAATCTATGTACATTTTCCTAATAAATCATGTTTCATCAATTCTAATTACTTTACTAAACTAATGACTATACATGAATGTGCCCACTTTTTATCTTTCTATGAATAGTAGAAGGATATATACCTATAACTTCAGCAGCCTTTGTTATTGAACCATACTTATTTATAGCCTTACTTATCATTATTTGGTCTACTATTTTATATGCATCATTAAGATTCATAATTCCATTTACCACTATTGGTGATAAATCATCTGTTTCATTATCAATCATATCTAGGTTTATAAGCATATTAAATTCATCTTCTCCAATTATATTTTTAGCTGATAAAACTACAAATCTTTCAATGATGTTTTTTAATTCTCTTATATTACCTGGCCAAGAATATTCTTCCAACAATTCAATAACCTTAGGTGAAACTTCTACTTCTCTATTATACTTTTCATTGTAAAGCTTTAAGAAATAATTTACTAATGGTACTATATCTTCTTTTCTCTCTCTAAGTGGTGGTATTTTTACTGGAATAACACTCAATCTATAGTATAAATCTTGTCTAAATTTAAGGTTATTTCTAAGGTCTTCATGAGAAATATTAGTAGCACTTATATATCTAACATCTATCTTTATAGGTTTGCTACCACCTATTCTAGTAATCGTATTTTCTTGTATAACTCTAAGTAATTTTTTTTGCATCTGCATTGGTAACTCACCTATCTCATCCAAAAAGATAGTTCCACCATTTGCCTCTTCAAAAAGACCCTTTTTACCTTTTTTCTTAGCTCCAGTAAAAGAACCTTCTTCATATCCAAAAAACTCTGACTCTAATAGTTCATTTGGTATAGCTCCACAGTTTATTGCAATAAAAGGTTTTTCTCTTCTTGAACTGTACTTATATATAGTTCTTGCTATTATTTCTTTTCCTACACCAGATTCTCCATTTATAAATATAGAAGAATCTGAAGCTGCAGCTCTCTTGACAACTTTTTTTATGTTGTCCATAATCTTACTTTGACTTATATACTCTGTATCCTCTGATATATCGCTATATCTTATCTGAGATTCAAGCTTAATAACTCTTGAAATATCCCTTCCTGTAAGCACTCCTCCTGTAAGTTTTCCTTTGGAATCCCATCTTGGAACTGCTGTATAAGCAATAAGCTTTCCATCAGGGTAAACGATATTTCTATAAATCTTTTTCTTCACTTTGAGCATATTTAGTATTATTGGTTCTTCCACTAATCCTTGTCTTACAAGGTCTGTTATATTTCTACCAAGTACTTCAGTTCTTTTAAAAGGTAATATCTCATCACTAACATTATTCATCTTTTCAATTACCCCATCTTTGTTAAATACAACAACAACTTCATCTATATGTTCTATTATATCCTCAACTACTTTATCCGATATTACAGATTTCTCAAATAAATAAACTATAGTATTTTCATTATTATTATCTTTCATATTATATATATGTGCATTCATTCTTAATTCTCTGAAAGCTATTTTCTTTTTACTATCTGTCAGAATTTCTTTCTTGTCAAAGTTAGAATCTAATTCATTTATATTTTTAGGCTTTTTTATATCTAGAAAACTAAAAATACTATCTATTAGATGATTACAATATATTATTTCGCCTGATTCTTTGCATAAAATAGCTGGATTTTCTACATGTTCTATAAGCCCTATTAAATTATTATCCATTAATATTCGCACCTTTCATTGAGTAATTTATTGAACTACATACAAAATTTATTGTTTGCTTACAATAAATACCATTAGCACATACAACCAACTCCTTATAATATTTGTCTTTTTAAATAGCTTCCTTCATTAAAATGTGATTAATATATAATTTTAATGATTATAGTTTGTTAAAAATTTCATTTTGCTTTTAATTGTATTTTATCACATATTTAGTAATTATTTGTCTATTTAATACAATTTAATTAAATTTAAGGCTTATTCAAAAAAATAAAGATAATCCTTATAGAATATAACTCACATTTTGTAAGCAATATATATAAGGATTATCTAAATTATCTTGTATTATAAAATTTTATTCAAACAGACTTTTTAATAACTGACAAATACACACTAGCAACAACTTATCAAAGGGTTAATAATCATGTTACTAACTAATAAGACTTATTCAATCAGTAATATTTATATAATTTGTGTCTATTAAGCTTTTATAGCTTCTAATAAATCATCAACGCTATCTAATTTATCTATAAGCATTGGTACTATTTCATGTAAATCTCCAACTACTCCATAATCAGCGATTTCTAAAATTGGAGCTGCTGGGTTTTTGTTTATAGCAATTATGAAATCTGATGATTGCATACCTGCTAAATGTTGTATTGCTCCTGATATACCACAAGCTATGTATAGGTTTGGTTTAACAGTAGTTCCTGTTTGACCTACTTGGTGAGAATGATCTATCCATCCAGCATCTACAGCTGCACGAGAAGAACCAACTACTCCACCTAATTTGTCAGCTAATTTCTTAAGCATTTCAAATCCTTCTGGTCCACCTAATCCTAAACCACCTGATACTATAACATTTGCATCTGTAAGAGATACTAAATCTTTTTTAGTTTTAACTGTTTCTAAAACAGTAGTTCTTATATCATCTTGAGTTATTTTGTAGTCTAATGCTATAACTTCACCAGTTCTTGTTTCGTCTTGTTCAGCTTTATCCATAACACCAGGTCTAACTGTAGACATTTGAGGTCTATGGTTTGGACATATGATTGTAGCCATTATGTTTCCACCAAATGCTGGACGAGTTTGTTTTATTTTCTTATCTTCTGGGTCTATTTCTAACTTAGTACAGTCAGCTGTTAATCCAGTTCCAACTCTTGAAGCTATTCTAGGTGCTAAATCTCTACCTATATGAGTTGCTCCAAAAAGCATTATTTCTGGTTTTATTTCATCTATTGCATCTTTTATTACTTTTGTATATGCATCAGTTGTATATTTTTCTAAAAGAGCATCATCTGCAACATAAACTTTATCTGCTCCAAAAGTGATTAACTCTTTAGCTAATCCATCAACATCTTTTCCTAATAATACTGCACAAAGCTCAGCATCTACTTCTGTAGCTAATTTTCTTCCTTCTCCTAATAATTCGATAACTACTGGAGCTATTTTTCCTTCTCTTTGTTCTGCAAATATCCATACGTTTTTATAAGAACTTAAATCTTTTATATCATTCATAGTTTGTACTCCTCCAACTTATATAATGTGCTTTTGTTTTAGACCGATTATTATTTTGTTAGCTATTTCATCAGCTTTACCTTCTAAGATTTCTCCTTTTCCTCTTGGATCAGGAGTAAATGATCTAAATACTTTAGTTGGTGATGCTTTTAAACCAACCTCTTCTTTATTTACATCTAAATCATCAATTGTCCAAACTTTTACATCATGTTTATATGCTTTTACTATTTTATCAACAGACATGTATCTAGGTGCATTTAACTCTTTTACTGCTGTTAAAAGTACAGGTGTACTTACTTTTATTAATTCATATCCATCTTCTAATTGTCTTTGAACTATTATATCTTTTCCTTCTATTTTAAAGTCTTGTACATATGTAACTTGAGGAATGTCTAATTTCTCTGCAATTTGTGGTCCAACTTGTGCAGTATCTCCATCTATTGCCTGTCTTCCTGCAAATATTATGTCATAGTCTCCTACTTTAGCTATACCTGCTGCAATAGTATTTGATGTAGCCCAAGTATCAGCTCCTCCAAATGCTCTATCACTTAATAATATTGCATCATCAGCACCCATAGCTAAACACTCTCTTAGCATAAAGTCTGCTTGAGGAGGTCCCATTGTTATAACTGTTATAGTTACATCATCATGCTCATCCTTAATTTTTAAAGCTTCCTCTAATGCATTAGCATCATCTGGGTTTAATATACTTGGAACTCCATCTCTTATAAGAGTACCTGTTTCTTTATTTATTCTTACTTCGTTAGTATCTGGAACTTGTTTTACGCAAACTAATATTTTCAAAGTCTATACCTCCAATTTCATTAGATTATTTATTATTTTAATACGTTTGATGAAATTACCATTTTTTGAACTTCTGATGTTCCTTCGTATATTGATACGATTCTAGCGTCTCTGTACATTCTTTCGATTTCATAATCTTTTATGAATCCATATCCACCATGAAGTTGTAATGCTTTGTAAGCAACTTCATTTGCAACTTCCGCTGCATAGTATTTAGCCATTGCAGATTCTTGAGCAACTCTCATTCCTGCATCTCTCTTTTGTGCTGCATCGTAAACTAAACCTCTAGCTGCACAAACTTTTGTTTCCATATCAGCTATAGTAAATTGAGTATTTTGGAATTTAGCTATAGGCTTACCAAATTGAACTCTTTGTTTTGTATATTTAACAGCTTCATCTAAAGCACCTTGAGCAATTCCTAGAGCTAAGGCAGCAACACCTATTCTACCTACTTCTAAAGTACCCATTGCTATTTTAAATCCATTACCTTCTTTTCCTATAAGGTTTTCTTTTGGAACTTTAACATTTTCAAATATTAAGTCAGAAGTTTCAGTTCCTCTTATACCCATTTTATCTTCATGAGCTCCTGTTGAGAAACCATCCCATTTACTTTCTACTATAAATGCTGATGTACCTCTAAGACCTTTACTTCTATCTGTAACTGCTATTACTATAGCTATGTCGCAGAATGGTCCATTAGTTATGAAAGTTTTTCTACCATTTAAGATGTAGTGGTCTCCAACTAATTCTGCTGTTGTTTGTTGCCCACCTGCATCAGAACCAGCTCCTGGCTCAGTTAAACCAAATGCTCCTATTAATTCACCTGTTGCTAAACCTTTTAAGTATTTTTGTTTTTGCTCTTCAGTACCATTGTAAAGTATTGGTAATGTAGCAAGAGAAGAACCAGCTGTAACAAAAGTAGCTGTTGATGCACATCTTCTAGCTATTTCTTCCATTATGATAGCATAAGAAACATATCCTGCTCCCCCACCACCATACTCTTCTGGAATATTACTGCTTATAAATTTTGTTTCAGCTAACTTTTTGATTAATTCCTTAGGCATTACACCTGTTTTATCCATTTCTGCTGGTAAAGTATCTAATTCTTTACTAACAAAATCTCTTACTGCTTTTCTTAAAAGTTCTTGTTCTTTGTTATATAACATAGCTTCCTCCAATTTTCACATTTTATAGTAAATTTATTTTAATGAACTTACGCTAAACTCATCATCTCAGCAAAAGTTTGAATACGAGTTCTGGCTTGTTCATTATTCTGAGTTTGTTGGTCAATTTCAACATATAAAGTAGGTATTCCACTATCTTCTATATCTTTTTTAACTAAAGGATAATCGTATTCTTCTGGGTCACAGAACTTCATCATACAGAAGATAACACCATCTATATCTTTCTTTTTAACTTCATCTACTATAAGTGACCCACGTTTTTTCTTAGGGTCATAAGCTAATGAACATCCTTCTATGTTTGACCATTGTCTTGCTAATCTCTCTAACGCATCATCACCTGCTGGTACATCTGTTCTGAATTGTCTTGTTTCTTGAGCTAAATCATCTGCTACAACTGATATATTGTTGTCTTCTAAAATATCTAATATATCTTTAGAATCAGCTACTATACCTGTTAATAAAACTTTCTTTCCAGAACAGACTTCTTCTGGCATAGCATTTAATTTTGCTATTAATTCTTTTACTAATTCAGTGTGCTCTTCTTTTCTCATAAAGAATCCACTTTTGATTACCAAGCTTCTTACTGATGGTTTTATAGTATTAGAATGTTTATAAGCTACTTCAACAAAGTCTCTCATAGTTTTTCTATGTTCATTGTAAACTTCTATACTTTCATGAATTTTTGCTTCTTCTATTTCATAACCACATATTTCTTCAAGCTCTCTTTTTACACCTTTGTACTCACTGATTAGGTATTTTACACCAGCTTCAAGTTTTCTATTTTGTGGATGTACTAATGATATATATTTTATATGAGGTACTGCTGATTTCCAGTTTTGTCCTAGACAAATTAATGTATCACACATACCTGGTATAATAACTCCAGATAATTCATCATAAGCACCTTTTAATCCATATTCTAAACATGATTGCATTATTGAACATGCAAATGCAGGGAAATATTGTTTAGCTAAATCTAATTCTGTTTGTCCTCCCCATATACCAACTGGAAGCATTCCAGCTGCATGTATAATTTCTTCTGGGCAATAAACTGGGAAACAACCTATAGCTTTTTTACCAGTTTCATTTTTATATTTTTTTACAGCCGCATTTGGATTTTCAACTACTTCTTTCATTTTAGATAAAATAGCTTCCATTATATCTCACCTCTATTAAGTTTTTTTCTTTCTTCCATTACTTCAACTAAACCTTGAATTCTTGTTTCAAACTGAGCATTAGTAAAAGCTCTAGGGTCTGCTTGGTCACCATCAAATCCAGCATATGGTAATCCAGTTTCTTCAGCTGCTCTTCTTTGCATTTCATATTGTATTAAACTCATAAGTTTACAGCTTCTGTTCATATGATAGAATGCTCCATCACATTTACCCTCTACTAAAGAATCAACTCTATATTTTGTCATACGGTCTAAGTTTACGTTGTTAAACATAGTACTGTATGCTACTGCCATTCCATCTAAATCATTAACTTCATATTGTAATGCCCAAGCATGTGGGTAAACACTACCTGTCATGTTAACTCCAAATTTAGCTAATGTTTTCATTTTGTATCCTATATATGGCCAACAAGGTATACCTTCCATCATTATTCTGTATTTTTCTTCTCCTCTGAAAGAAGATTTACCAGTTTTCATGTTGTCCTCTAATTCTTCTATAAGTAATTTAAATGCCTCTGTAGTTTCTTTTTTACCTCTAGCACAAACTATTACAGCCATGTAAGTAAATAAGTCAAATCCATTCATTGGTGAAGGAGAAGAATCTGCTGGTAAACTCATAGAGTATTTCCATAGTCTTCCATTTTCAGCTGATACTTTCATTACTTCTTCAAACTTCTTAGGGTCAAATTTCTTTCCTGATATAATTTCTAATTGCTTTATAGCCTCTTCAAATTGAGCTTTAATATAATCAATTCTTGATTGAGTAACTTCATCTTCATTATTGAAAGTTGTATCAATCATTATTAGAGGTATATCTAATTCTCTTGAAATATTTTCATACCATTTTATAACTTGGTTACATATATTGTTACAGCAAAGTAAGAAATCTGGAGCTGGCATATCTAAAGCTTCACAGCCACCATTTTCTAAAAGACCAAAATTTGTTCTTGCATATGCACATAGGTCGATAGAATATCCTTTAGATTCAGCCATTTCACATAATTCTAAAGAACCTTTTTTAGCCGCTACCCCAGCTGCTTGATTTTCTGGATATAATACATTTAAGTCAAATACTTCTGCTAATTCTTGAGGAAATACTGATGTTGACCAACCTACAGGTCTTCCTTCTTCTTTAGCCTTAAATGCATTTGCATATTGTTCAGCTAATAAATCATTTATTACTACTCTAGCTTCTTTTTTTTCAGACATTTTCATCCCTCTTTTTATATATTTTTCACTTCTTTTTGTGATGTTTTCGCTTCATCAAAAGCGTATAACGCTGCTCCTAAAGCACCCGTTAATTGAGGTATATCAGGTACAATAATTTCTGTGTTGATTTCTCTTGCCATGGCTCTTACAATACCACTATTTCTAGCAACTCCACCAACCATAACTACATTTCTTTGTACTCCTATTCTTTTTACTAGGCTAGAAACTCTCTTTGCTACTGAAGTATGAATACCTGCCACTATATCTTCAATCTTTGCATTTTCAGATAAATGTGATATAACCTCAGACTCTGCAAATACTGTACATGTACTGCTTATTGATACTTCATTTTGAGAATTCATAGATATACTTCCGAGTTCAGATACATCAACCTCTATTATCTTTGCCATTACATCTAAAAATCTTCCTGTACCTGCAGCACACTTGTCATTCATAAGAAAGTTTAGTAGTCTTCCATTATTATCTAACTTTAATACCTTTGCATCTTGACCACCTATGTCAATAATAGTTCTTGTCTCTGGAATTATGAAGTTTACTCCCCTGGCATGACAGCTTAATTCACTTATTTGCTTATCAGCATCTGAATAATTCATTCTTCCATATCCTGTAACTACTACTTTTTCAATATCTTCTCTTGCAAGACCAGTCTTGCCATATAATTTTTCTAAAACTCTTGATGGTCCAGTAGTCCCAGTACCAGAAGATATTGTCTCATAAGCTACAATATCTTCTCCATCTTTTAAAATTACTCCCTTTGATGCAGTTGAACCTATATCTAATCCCATTGTGTACATCTTTAGCATTCTCCTTTTATTAAATCTAGAATTACTAATTAGTATCTTACAACTTTACTATCTTTGAAGCTGTTTATTTTTTCTTCATCATAGCCTAAAGATTTTAATACTTCTACAGTATGTTGACCTACTTTTGGTGCTGGTGTATAATCTTTAATTCCTTCATTTCTAAACATAACTGGAGTATTAACTAAGACACCTGTATTTCCGCTATCATATTCTTTCTTAAATAAGAAGTCATTTGCCCAAGCTTGTTCGTCGTCTAATAAGTCTTCACAGCTTTGGATTTTTTCAAATGGTAAGTCTGCTTCTTCTAATAGAGCTGACCACTCGTCTAGTGTTTTTTCTAACATAGCTTCTCCAACTATCTTAACTAAACCTTCAACATGATTAACCATTGAATCTATGTTATTGTATCTATCATCTTCTAATATATATTCTCTATTTATAACCTTACAGAATTTGCCTAACCACTTGTTGTATTGTATTAAAGCTAATTGAATCCATCTTCCATCTTTACATTTATATGTAGTCATTAATGGGCTGTTTGGATTTTCTCTTGATAAAGGCATTTCATTTCCGTATTGTGCTGTTGTTATCATTGTTCCCATTCCATATATAGCTGTATGGAAAAGACTTACTGTTACTCTCTCACCTTTACCAGTTTGACCTTTTTTATGTAATGCTGCTAAACTTCCTGCTGCTAATGCTAGACCTGCATAGTGGTCACCAAATCCTGCTGCTGTATTTGCTGGAGATGTTCCTTTTTCCATAACAGATTGACTAACTCCTCCTCTTGCGAAGTATGCAGTGTAGTCAAATCCTGGTTTATCTTTTAAAGGTCCTTTTTCACCATAGCCTAATATTTGAGAGAATATTAATCCTGGATATTTATCTTTTATTTGGTCATAAGCTATACCCATTTTTTCTAATGCTTGAACTCTAACATTAGTTACAAATATGTCTGCTTCTGATAATAATTTATGTAATATTTCTACTCCTTCTTTTGATTTTACATTAATACTTACACCCTTTTTATTTCCATTTTCTAATTCAAACATAGGGTTTTCATCATCTGATGCTGGAGATTTAAATGTTCCACCCATAACTCTTATTCCATCACCTTCTATAGGCTCAATCTTAATAACCTCTGCACCCCAGTCACCTAACATTTTTGCACAACATGGTGCTGCGATGAAACTTGAAAGTTCTACTACTTTAACTCCTTCTAAAAGCATAACGTTTTCCTCCTTAATAGTATCAATTATAAAATTTCGATTAAATCACTCATGGAATACCTTTTTTTGATATTAACTATTTGATGTCAAAGTTCCTAATCTTATCTAAAATAACTTAAAAATTATTAAAATTATTTTTTATTGTTTTATTGTCTTACACCTATATTGTTAAGCATTTATCGTGCCAACTTTATATTTAAGCAAAATATCGCTTGATTTGAATGTTTTTTAACAATATACAATTTAATTATTATTTCCATATCGTGGCATTATGCAACTCTCCCTTGCATTTTGCTATTTTTTCTATGCGTATAAAAGTTTTTTTTATATATTTTTTTGTGAAAAAGCTTGACATTTCAAAAAAAGTTTTCATTGCTAAACTCAAAAACACATGTTATCATTGTAATTAATCAGCAAGTTAGTTAACTAATTTCAAACTTAGATAAATTTTTAATAATATTTTATCTAAAAAATAACAATTTCTTTGATAAATTTTTAAAGCAATTATTACATTAAATAAAAAATAACTAAATATCAAAATATGACAGGGAAAACAATTTCAAAACTAAATTTTTAACCTTAAAAATTTTGTATAAAAAACATAGCCTTATATGTTACATATTATTTCTAAATGAAAAATCACCATATAATTTAATAATTACAGGAGGGTATTGATATGAAAATACTAGTATTTGGAGCACGCGATTATGAAGAACCAGTAATAAAACAATGGTCTGAAGAGCATCAGGATGTTCAAGTGGATATTTATCCTGAAAACATGACTGAAGAAAATGTGGTTAAAGCTAAAGGGTATGATGGTATATCTATACAACAAACTAACTATATAGATAACCCTTATATTTATGAGACTTTAAAAGATGCTGGAGTTAAAGTTATAGCTTCAAGAACTGCAGGAATGGATATGATACATTTTGGTTTAGTTAATGAAAATGGGCTTATTGTTACTAATGTTCCTTCTTATTCACCTAATGCAATAGCTGAATTAGCTGTTACTCAAGCTATGAACCTTTTAAGAAAAACTCCTTTAGTAAAGAAAAAAGTCTGTGAAGGTGACTATCGTTGGATAGCTGAACTTCTTGGAACAGAAGTTAGATCTATTACAGTAGGTGTTATAGGTACTGGAAAAATAGGTGCTACTTCTGCAAAACTATTCAAAGGCTTAGGGGCTAACGTAATTGCATTTGACCAATATCCAAATAATGATTTAAATGATATATTAACTTACAAAGATACTTTAGAAGACCTTTTAAAAGAAGCTGACCTTATAACATTACATACTCCTTTACTTGAAGGAACAAAACATATGATAAACAAAGATACTCTAGCTATAATGAAGGATGGAGCTTATATAGTAAACACTGGTCGTGGTGGTTTAATTAAGACAGGGGACTTAATAGACGCACTAGAATCAGGAAAAATCAGAGCTGCTGCCCTTGATACATTTGAAACAGAAGGATTATTCTTAAATAAAAAGATGAATCCAGGTGAATTAACTGACCCAGAAATAAACAAACTTCTTTCTATGGAACAAGTTATATTCACTCATCACCTTGGCTTCTTCACTAGTACAGCGATAGAAAATATAGTTTATTCTAGTTTAAGTAGTGCTGTAGAAGTTATAGAAACAGGAACTGCTACTAACAGAGTAAATTAGTATTTTATAAATATATTTTTTTATTAATTAGCTATTATCTAACAAAATAGCCTTTAATTTCCCAAATATAAGAGAGTCTACACAATAGACTCTCTTATATTATTTTTTATATCTAATTTATTCACTTCTAATACATCAAATATTATATTTATACTTATTCTACTTTGACTACTATTCTATTCCTTTTTTCTTATATACATTTGAATGGGTACAATCTGTATTTTACAAAAAAAACACTAAACAAACTATGAAAATTGTATGATTAATATTAATATATGTATAAGAAAACATTACAATTATGCTAATTTTAGATTTCTAGGGAGGGAGTATATTGGAAAAAATGAATAAAGTTACTTCTAAAAAAACGACCTATATTGTTACTTCTGCGTTATTTGCATCCATAATATGTCTGACAATAGCGTATATACTACATATCCCAGTTGGTGGAAATAATGGATATGTTCATATAGGAGATGCTTTTATTTATCTAGCTGCAACCATTTTACCAACAAACTATGCTATAGCCGCCTCTGCAATAGGTGCTGGTCTAGCTGACTTATCTACAGGTGCTGCTATTTGGGTAATACCAACTATAATCATAAAGCCAATACTTGTATTATTTTTCACTTCTAAAAGTGACAAGATAATAAATAAAAGAAATATAGTTGCTTCGATTGTCGCAGGTATAATAGGGTTAGCTTTATATATGTTTGCTGAAGGAATAATCATAGGAAGCTTTACAAGTGCATTTGTGATGAGCTTACTTGGTTTATTACAGCCAATAGGAAGTTTTATTGTCTTTATAATTTTAGGTATAGCACTTGATAAGCTTGATTTTAAAAAACGTTATTTTAATTAAGAATTTAAATTTATGGAGGGAAAATTATGAATATCTTATATACAATTGAAAATAGTATCTATGTAAATATAACTAATACATGTCCATGTAGTTGCGTTTTTTGCATAAGAAATGAAAAAGATGAAGTGGCAAATAGCGGTAGTTTATGGTTGGAACATGAACCAAGTATAGATGAAATAAAAGAAGCCTTCAACAAATACAATTTAGACAACTACGATGAAATTGTATTCTGCGGATACGGTGAACCATTAATGAGAATAAATGAGCTAACAGAAGTTGCTAAGTTTATAAAGGAAAAAAGCAATATAAAGACAAGAATAAATACAAATGGTCTAAGTGATTTAATACATGATAAAAAAACAGCTATTCTATTAAAAGATGTTATCGATGCAGTATCAATAAGTCTTAATGCTCCAAATAAAGAAGCGTACAATAGAGTTACACAGCCAAAGTTTGGAGAAAAAGCATTTGATTATATGTTAGATTTCGCAAGAGATTGTAAAAAATATATAAAAGAGGTGGCTTTTTCAGTAGTAGATGAAATATCTCCAGAGGAAATAGAAGAATCTAAGCAATTAGCAAAAAAACTTGATATACCATTAAGAGTTAGACATAAGAACTAATAATTGTTAGATTCATGTTATAACTCAAATATAAAAATCAATATAACAAAAATAGGGAATATAAACGAATTTATCTAAATAAATATGTTTGTATTCCCTATTTATTAACTATGTATTAGATATTTATTAAACTGATTTTAATTATTATACTTCTTTATTACTTATTTTTAATTAATATAACGATTAAAGTAACAATAGCCATCCACCAATTAGTATTAAAATCGAACCTGGTATTTTTTCTTTTATATTTTCTTTGAACATAAAATGAGCAAGTATCAAAGTTATTATCATAGATACCTGAGAAAATGGTTCAGCTATACTAAGTTCCAGATTATTTAAAGCGATTAATAATGCTAAATAAGAATATCCATTAATAGCACCACTTACAATTGATAGACCTTTTTTATTCCTAAAAATCTCATAAATTATCTTTTGTTTCTTTTTAAATGCTAAAAATACAAATAGATTTAATCCTACAAAGAAATAAAGTATAGTCGAATATAGTATAGGAGATACTTGCACAAAAAACGCCTTATCCAATACTCTCCCTACTGATTGTAAAAATATGTACAAAAACATCAATCTGCATGGCAAGTTATTAAAAATTACAGATACATTTTTTAAAAAAGAACTTACTTTTTTTAATATGAATACTCCACCAATCATAATTATAATTCCTGCGACTTTTGCTAAACTTAAACCTTCACCTAAAAATATAACTGATAAAAGTAATAGAAACAAAGAATTTAGACTATTTATTGGAGTCACAAGTGAAACTTCACCAGTTGCTAAAGATGTTACATATGCCACTGAGCCAATTGAATAAACTAAACTACTTATATAACACGGTATTAAAAAAGACCAATCACTAACTCTATCCATTATACTAAATGGAAGTAAACATACTCCTCCAATAAAGAAAAATAAAAATGATGATGCTATATTTTTATAAATATCTCCTTCTTCATCACCTAATAACCTTACAACTACTCTTTCAAAAGCTAATAGCACTACTCTAATTAATAATGCAAAATAAGATAATATCATTTTTGACCTCACTTAAAAATTAATCTGACTTATTATTATATTGATTGCATAACTACCATATAGGCAAATCTTTTGGATTTTTTAATATTTTATGTTTAAATACAGGTACATTAAGCTTTTCACCTAATTTACGGCATTGCTCTTTATAAGTACCTTTTAATTTATCGTGAAAAACTATCCCATCAATCCCACCTTCAATACTATTTACACACTTTTCTAATTTCTCAAATCCAAATTCATCATCATACATCCCACTTACAATCCACTGATTTGGCAATACATGTCCAATTGATATGTTGTATTCTTTATTTTTTATAATATCTGCAAAAGATTTTTCAAAATGAATCCCTCCAACACATAATAAGGTTTTTAAAGGTTCATCATTATCAAATACTCTAACTAGTGATTTTGCTAATACTTGTATTGCTATCTTATTATTAAAACTATCACTACTACTTCCTATCTCTATGTCTAACATAGGTACAGAATATTCTGTAATTAATCCAGCTTCTTCACCATATGTTGTACCAGACCAATGAGTTGCTTCTGTTAATGTGGTGAATTCATCAAGTAAATTTTCATTTTTTATATCTTCAATTGCATTAATTAGGTTTTTAAAGTATCTTGGATTTGAATTTCCAAACACTCCTGTTGGTACATCTCCAATTGTATGAGCTGTTAAAATCTGCTCTGGAGCATTTTCTCCTTCATGCCAATTTACAACTCCTGCGAAATCATAATCTTTGAAATATCTATTTAAAATTGGCAAATAATATTTATAGTCATGACTTATTACATCTTTTGTCTTTACAAACTGAAATAAATTATTGTTTTTATCTATAAATTCTAATGCAAAACTTTCATCAATGACAATATCACTTTGCTTTAAATCCATTATTTCCTCACAACACTTAATCACACTATTTGCCACTGGGTCTTTCTTTAAATCATTACAAAAGAAAAATACACCTTTTTTGTTAATCATCATAAATCACACTCCCATTACTTAAATACAACCTCATACTTAAAATCATCTAAATCTAATTATATACTTCACCAAATTATTTATACATAATATACTACCATGCTCATTTTAGCTATACCCTTACCTGAGTTTCTATATATATGTGATACATCTGCTTTAAATCTTATAGAGTTACCACTACACACAGTATAATCTTCTCCATTTATTTTAATTGTTACCTCACCACTAAAAACAGTTATAAACTCTTGTGTCCCTGGAAGTTCAGCATTTGAATCTAAATTTCCACCCTCTTCTATTTCAATCATAAATATTTCAAATCTTCTTTTAGAATCAAATGGAAATATTGGATAACTTACATATTTTCCATCATCTTCAATGAAGTGGTCTACATCACTTTTTTTAACTAATTCTATATCACTTTCCTGTCTCTCCATTAATGATGTAAATGAGATTTTTAGTCCATTAGTTATTTTCTTTAAAGTAGATATAGTAGGATTTACCTCACATTTCTCAATTTGGGACAACATACTTTTACTTACTCCACTAAGTTGAGCAATCTTATCTAAACTAAGATGTTTCTCTTTCCTTATTTTTTTTAAATTTTCTGAAATTATTTCGTTTAGACTTTGCATAAATTCTCCTCCTAATATACTCAGCTAAAAATAAATCGTTTACTTGTTTAATGGATTTAGTAACTCAGTTTGATTTTATCCATTATATTGTACATTATGTTTAATATACATTACTTTTTTAATAATGTAAATAGTTTTCTGAAATTTTGTAAAAAGGTACAAATAAAAAACTAGTAACCTAATGTTTTTACAGGTTACTAGTTCTTAATATCATACGATTCAATTTTAACTATAAAATTTAGATGCACCTATAAGCTGCCTTTTAGAAACAATCTTAGCTAGGTTTGCTAATGAAGAAATTTTTATATCTTTAAAAGAAACTAAAAATACAAACTTAAAATCGGTAAATTCTTGATTTATGTTGTATATATCAAAATAACATCTCAAATTATCAAATAAGTAATTTTCTTGCAAATCTGCTTCTATCTCATCAGTAGCATCTTTTAAATAAGCTCTTACATCTTCAAATAAAACATTGAAATAAGACTCATCTATTTCTTCACCCAATTCTTCTAATATTTCTTCTATATCTAAATCATCCATATCAAAAGAATTTCCTGTCAACTGACAATCAAATACCAATATGTTTTCTTGATTTATAGTATTTGATATATCTTGTACATATTCAAAGTCTGGACGCAATTCTAAAATATCTTTTACTTCACTGCTCTTTACATGAATCTTTCCTTTTCTATTTTCAAGTTTTAAATCTATCATATGCTCCCCCTTTCGATTTACAAATCTTTTAAACGCTTTGTTTTATAATTTTTTCAATATCTATCCAATTATTAACCCTAACTATATTTTGATGTCTAACATCTTTATTATAGTTAGTGTCCAGAAGTATTACTTTAACTCCAGCATCAGCTAGTTGTACTGAGTTTAAAGGATTATCTTCTATAAATACATCACAACTCAGCTCTCTTGCCTTTTCAACTTTATAATCGCTTCCTAATAAGTAAACATCTATATCTGAAAATCCTTGTCTTGATAACCAGTTTTTAGTTACATCAGTTAAACACTCATGTCTGGCTGTCACAAAAGATAAATTATGTCCTTTAGATAATGTGCCAATTACCTCAATAGCACCATCCACAATCATTGCTTCATCATAGGAATGTATATACTTATTGTTAAATTCTGCATATACATCTCTTATTCCTGAACCATATAATTCTTCCCAATTATGTGTTATACACTCTGCTTCAGTTATATTTTTATTAAAAATATCATTTAGGTATGGAAGAAAATGATAAGGGCTTGTTATTGTTCCATCTATATCAATACATATATTCAATTTGTTCATTTTTACCTCCATGTAACGTTTATTAATTTGGTTAATCAAATATTATAGCACAGCTTTAATTATAAATCAAAACTCTAGATATGACTATACCTATATAATACCAAAAAGCTTGCATATTTAAGCAAGCTTTTCGTAAATTTTACATTTTTAGTTAATATATAAGTTTTTCTAAAGTTGGTTCAACTCCAAATTGAGCCTTAAGCTCTCTATATTCTTTTAATGCTTTGTCATTATTTGTTTTAGTTTTTATTGCTCTTATCATTAAATTTTTTGGTGTATCCAGTGGAGATATGTATTCTACTACAGAAGTATCATATCCATTGCCTTCTAATAACAGTGTTCTTAAACCATCAGTTATTAAATCTGCAAATCTAGCTTTAAATACTCCATGTTTTAATATTGGTTCCATAGCTTCATATTTATATTGCCCTAATAACTCCTTATGACAACATGGTACTACTACTATGGCTTCAGATTTTGCTCTAATTCCTAGACCTACTGCCATATCCGTTGCTGTATCACAAGCATGTAAACTTATCACAAGGTCTACATCTCTATTTGGTGTATAATTAGTCAAGTCTTCTTTTATAAATGACATATTTTTATATCCTAAGTTTTTAGCCATATTTCTTGATGCTTCTATAACTACATCTGAATAATCTATACCTATAAAATAACAGTTTTTCTTTAATACTTCTTTTATATAAAAGTTTAAAACAAAACTTAGATAGGATTTTCCGCAAGCACAATCCAAGATTGTTATACAGTCTTTATCCTGTATTTCTTTTAAAATACCATCTATCAATTCCACAAAATGGTCTATCTGATTGTACTTTCTTATTTTATCATTTTTTATCTTACCATCTTTTGTAAGTACTCCAATTTCTTTTAAAAGTGCATTTGCTTGTCCTACTTTTACATAATAATCTCTGTTTTTTATTTGAGATGCTGTAAATTCATCTATTTTAGGTACTTCTTCTATGTTGTCTAAATACTTTACATTTACCTTCTTATTATCACCTTCAACTACAACGATAGTTCCTCTCTCAATATATTTAAATACTAAACTATCATAGTTCTCTGCTTCTTTAGAAATATTCTTAAGCAATTCATTAAATGTATATAAATCTGATTTTCCTTTAAAATTAAATTTATACTTATTATCTTCCTCTATTGCCACTCCTTTAAATTCTTTTCTTCCAGATTTAAAAATCACTTCTAACTCAATAAAAAAATCCTTATTATCAAGGTTTCTTTGAGTAATCCCCATAAAAAACATATTTAGTTTTCCAATACTCTGCTTATTCATCTTAATCTCCCTTTTAACTTATATCCTTAATTCTTATTAATCAATACTATTTATTTCTGCTTTATTTATTTCTTCTTTTAAATCATTCAATCTATTTTTAAAACTTTCTATCTGCTTATCTGACAAGTCAAGATACTCAGTTATTTTCCCTATATATTTAGGACTTTTAGTATTTATTAACTTTAAAGCACTTTCCATAGATTTTTCTCTAAGTTCATATGCTTTCTTTACATCATCTCTAGCATTACTCAATGTTTCTGTATACTCTTCCTTAGAAAGTTCCGGAATCTGCATATTTTTATACTCTTTTACAACTTCTTTACACTTATTTCTAGCATTTGTAACATCTTTTTTTATACTAGACAATTTAGTTATATTTTTTGCTATATCCTTAGTGTAAGGTATACATTCTCTCATTGGAACTAAAGCTACTCTTTCTATATTATAAATTTCTTTCTTAAAAATTCCTATACTTTCTATATCTATTTTTTTTATATCTTCATTATTTTTTTCTTTATTCGTTTGATTACTACTTTCTTTCGTTGTATTTTCTTGCCCTTCTGATTTATCATTTTTTGAAATATTATTCTCTGAATCACTATTTTCTTTTAAATTCGTATTATCTTCATTACTTTCCTTATTTTGTTCATTTTTATCTTGTTGAATATCTAATTCTTTGTTATTTGATGATTCTTCATTCTTTGTCTTGTTTTGTTTTAAATCAGTACTTTCTTTCTCGTTAAAATTTGATACATACTTTTCATCATATGTCTCATCAGAAATATAATTGTGATAATACATAGATTCTTTTATCTTATTAAGTCCACTCATATAAATATTACTTATCATTATTGTTGTAGCTAATACCACATAAATACTACTGTAGATACAAGACCTCTTAAAATTCTTGTAATTTCTGAATATCACTACTAAAGGAATAAGATATAAAAATATAAAAACTAATATCCACCTCATAAGTCGTGTCTCCTTTCTCAAAACCGAAATCCCTCAAATATTTATTTTTAATCATGTATCTTATAGTATTTACCAATTTATGTTTTTTAATCGTTAACTTTTATTAAATTAAATTCTGTATAGTCACAGGATGCTAATATATATTCTACTCCATTTCGAATTCCCTTTAATCCCATTTTAAAAGATTCTTTACCATGTAAATGACCATAAATCACTTTCTCTACATTATATTCTTCAAATAGCTTTGTAAATAAAGATTCTTCTAATTTATCATTTGTAGGAGGATAATGAGTAATCACAATTATTTTTGAGTGACCTCTTTTACGAGCAGACTCTAATGATAATCTTATTCTATTTTCTTCCCTCTTATAAACTTTCTCATCAGTCTCATCAAATTTGACATCATTAGGGCATATCCAACCCCTACCTCCACAAATTGCATAATCTTTATATTCATAGAAATTCGTCTGAATAAAACTCATGTTTTCATATAATTTATTTAAACTTGTAACAGTTGTCCACCAATAATCATGGTTTCCCTTTATAAGTATCTTCTGTCCTGGAAGTTCGCTTATTATATCTAAATCTTTTTTAGCTTCTGATAAATTAATTCCCCAAGACGTATCTCCTAATACTAAGACTAAATCTTCTTCTTTAACTACTTCTCTCCAATTATCTATAATCTTCTTTTCATGACCATCCCAATTACTTCCAAAAATATTCATTGGCTTATTGACTGATGTTGAAAAATGTAAATCACCTATAGCATATAGACTCATAATATCATTCCTTTCTTGATTACACTAAATAGGCTGTCTCTTTTTAGAAATTATTTTCCATTAAGAGGCAGCCCCATTAATATTTAGCAAATTTTCTATAAGTAGCTTTTTATTGAACTACTTTATCATCTACCTTGGTATTTTTATATTGCTCTAGTAATATATCTATTTCTTGTTTTAATTCCAATATCTCGGTTATATTTTTATCTGTTTCAGTTCTATCCAATTTTCTTTGATACTGCATAGCTTTGTGTGTATCACCCAAGTCATATAATTCTTGTATTCTATTTAGAGTATCTCTAATAGCTATAGACTTCATTTGATACATAGCCTGAGCTTTCATTATGTCCTCTCTTATTTCGCTCATTTCTTGGTCTAAAAGAAACGCAGCATCAGATGCCCTTCTAAGTCTTTCAGCTAGAGTCTCAGGTATGTAATGGTCATATTTATATTTTAATGAATGTTCTATTGTAGCCCAGAAATTCATTGCAAGAGTTCTTATTTGTATTTCACATATAATTTCCTTTGAACCCGCAATTGAGTTTATAGGGTATTTTATTATAACATGATAGCTTCTATAACCACTATCTTTGTAATTTGTAATATAATCTTTTTCTCCTATTATAGTCATATCATTTCTTACTTTTATCAAATCAACTATAGCATATATATCCTCAACAAACTGGCACATTATTCTTATACCAGCAATATCATCTATTTCAGTTTCTATATCTTTTGCATTTATCCTCTTTAATTTAGATATTATGGAAGATATTTTTTTTGTTCTGCCTGTAACAAACTCTATGGGAGAATATTCACCTTTTGCTAAATATTCTTTTCTTATATTTTTAAATTTTATTTTCAATTCTTCTACTGCATGTTCATAAGGCGCTAGTATTTCATTCCATTTTTCGTATTCCATATTGCTCACCCTTTATTTGTTTTTTATGACCTTCTTTATTTTATCATAATTTATTTTGTTTTTGTATAGTAAAGCAATTCCCCATTCTCCAATATATATCCTATTTCTCCTAAATCAACTAAGTAACTTATAACAGATACTAATGAAGATTTAAAAAAATGATACTCTTTATAATTATTGCTTAAATTATTGTTATTTATAATGTTTTTTAATAAAATTTCTAAAGATTTAGGCTCTTCAAGTAATTTCCTTATTTGATATAAATATTTTTTTAGAGCATTTAAATGTTTTTCGATTAATTCATGAGAATCTTCCTTTGATATTACTTGTTTACCATGACCTAAAACTAAGTATTCAAAATCTATATTTTTTAATTTCTCTAATGAATTTATTTGTTCTTGTATATCATATAAAAACAAGAAATCATATTTTGATAGAATTTCATGTCCTATCAATAAATCTCCAACAAAAATCACCTTATCCTTTGTCAAAACAGCTATACTTCCAGGTGTATGACCTTGAAATTCAATTATATCAAACATTTCATTGTTTAATTCAAGCCTGCCAGCTTCTATAGATTTATCTATTTTTATATCATCCAACAGTTTATTTTTTAAAATATTATCCATAAATATATTGCTCTTTCCCCCGACAATATACTTTGAAAATAGTTCTGGATTTTCTATATATAATTTATCGTATTTAGATGACATTATACACACATCTTTATAATACGCTTTAAATTGGTTACATGCTCCATAGTGGTCATCATGACCATGAGTATTTATAATATATTTAACTTGTATTTCATTTTCATCTAAAACTTTATTTACTCTCCTAGGTCTTGAACCACATAATCCTGGGTCTATCATAAGTGCTGTATTATCTTCAAATACATATATTCCTGTATTCGTGCCACCTTTTATAAAAAAGGTATTTCCTTTTACTTTTGTAAGATTCACCTTCTTCACCTCATTTTGACAATATTTATGCTACAATTTATTACTTACTAATATGAGAATCTACAAGAACAATCCTTTTTATTCTATTAATAGTTCTTCTTCTTATTTTATACTCTTTAGATATCCTTATTTTTACATTATAGGATAAGTCTCTATAAAGTAATGACTCTATAAAATATTCAACTATCCCTCTATCTCTAAAATCTATATCTATGAGTCCATTAGAATAAATCTTTGAATCTAATATCATAAGTTTATCAGAAAAACTTAATCTCTCAGATTTACTTAAATAATCCTTGTCTGGAACAAAGCTATCACAATAATCTATTCTATAGTTTACCACTTCATCATTTATCTCAAATCCGTATTGTTTCTTCATCAATACTTTATAATCGCTATTTTTCTTAGTGACATTATCTAAATTTTTATTATAGTCTTCTTTTTTCCAATGTCCAAACAGTCTACAATTTAGTGGTCTAACTTCATATATCAAACATCTATTATTATTATCTTTAAATGGACATGAATTCTTCCTTGTATACTCTTCAAAGTAGTAATCTAATACCTTACTTATACAATTTCTTTTTAAATCAACTCTATCTTCAAGATAACAAAATATATTCAAAAACTCAATTAAATTTATACCTACTGATTCCATACAACAACTTCCACATCCAGAACAATTTCCTGTTGGCAAAGATTTATATACATCATTTAGTTCATCAAAGAGCTCATTTTTAATGGAATAATTTATACAATTTAAAATATCTTTATTTTTTATACTAGTCATTATTATTACTCCTTGTTATAATTATTAAGTTAATACAAACAATTATTATAACATACTTTCAAAATTTAATCGCATAAGGAGGCATTTTATGAATAGATATACAAAAATAATTAATATGATGGGAAGTTATTACACAAAAGACTTCGAAAAAGAAAAAAAGAATGTGATAAAGGTTAGAGAAGTTAAAGAAGATACTGTTAGAAAATTTTTCTTACAAGGTGACTGTGAAGTTCTTGTAGTATTCGAGGATACTGGAAAAGAAATACTTATTGATGATTTTTCTCCTGAAGAAGAAATAAAAAAATATTTAGGACCAAAATTTGTAAATAAAAAAAGATAGATATAAAAAGTAATTCTAAAATTAAAATTTAATAAATGTATAGTTATAATTCTATATACTCATAGTTAAAAGTTATCTTTTATTTCTTTTTTAGACTTTAAGATAGCTTTTTTTCTATTTTTTGTAAAATAATCTCATAATTCACATTAATAATTTACAAAATGATATAATATAACAAATAGATAAATTTTTAAATATATACTTAATGTTTTGCGAGGTGATTTTATGCAAATTTATTTTAGAGTTAAAGCTGTTGGCAAACGTAAACCCATGCTAGAACTTACCCCCTTTGATTTATCTGACAACATCAATTGCCTAAAAGAGGCTATTTCTGAAATTGTATCTAAAAATGTTCTTGAATATAATGAGAAAATCCCAGAAAAATCAATAGTAAACTTCTTAACTAATGAAGAAATTGAATCCCAAGCTGATATTGGAAAAGTTGGGTTTGGTTCTATTTATAATGAAAATAAACAATCTGTAGAAAAAGCAATAGAAGTTGCATTACAAGCATTTGAAGATGGAATTTACAAAGTGCTTATAAATGAAGATGTTATTGAAGAACTTAATTCCCCTATAAATCTAAAAAATGGAGATATTTTTACCTTTATAAGACTTACCTTACTTGCTGGAAGAATGTTTTAAAATAAATAATTTGGAGGTACATAAATGTTGGAACGCACTAGAGTAGAAAAAAATCCTAAAATAATTGAAAATTTAAAAAATAATTTTACTAAATCCTCTTCAAAAAAGTACTATGACCTAGCAAAATCTCTATGGGACTGTATAGAAAATAGCTCATACTATTATAGAGACCCTGAAGACAAATTCTTAAATATGATAAAGAAATATTACAATTGCTATTATTATGAGATTAAAAATATAGATGAACTACTTTCTGGACCTTTAAAAAATGCTTTGGAATTAATACTTAATTCTGAACAAGTAGAAGAACTTTGTCAATTAATTAAAAGAAAGATGGATTATACATATTCGGGAGGCTATTATCGCAAAGGGTATCGCTCAAATAGACTTGTAGATTACTTTAGAAGTATAATTAGATTTATTTCAAACTATGTTGATTTAATTTATTATGATTTCTCAGTTATAGATTATCTTACTCTTCCAAATAAGGTCTTATACTATGACTCTGTAATGAGTGATAAAATAGCACTGGAAATAGATAAAGGCAATCAAGAGATAATCAGTGCTTTGGAAGAAGTAATATTTGGAGAAAATCAAACAGCTCTACTTACAAGACAAATGATAATTGGTATTATGAAAAGTCATAGTGAGAAATGCTATGAAATGCTTTCTAAACTTCTTTTGGCAGCTAAGCAACAAGAAGGCCTTAGACAACAAATTGTAGAGAGCTTAGATGAAGGTACAATTCCTGCATCAATATACATGTTAAAAACTATCTTGGACAATAATTTAGAAAGATTTAGTTCTGTTATAAGAGCCTTAGATACATGGACAGGGCTTGGTTTTTCAGACCAAAAACCTGGAATAATACGTAAATGCTTAGAACTTTCATATAAATCATTAACTGATGAAAAATCCCGTATAGAATCAGTTAATAGCGATGATAATCTTGAAATTTATTTTGCTTTATGGTCTACTGCAACTTATAACATATATGACTCTTACTCTCTTATTGAAGATTTACTTTCTTGCCATGAAAAATATAAAAAGCTTGTGGCTCTTTACTTCCTGTCAAATACAGAAAGTACATATTTCAAACACTCAATAGCATCTAAAAATATCACTGGAGATGATTTAGAAATTCTAGCATGGGTAATTAGGAATTTCTATGTAGAAAGCTCTGTTGGCTACTACTATAATTGGCAAAAGAGAGAAACTGACTTTGACCTATCAAATACTCCAATTGATAAAGACTTTGGTGCTAGAAAAGAACAATTTGAAAATTTAAAACATACTTTAGAAATTTTAAATTCAAAAACTAAATCTTTTTCAGGAAGTGTATTTCCATGGACTTGGATTGAAGTTTCTTCTCATGATATACTTAAATGTATGATGACATTAACAGCATATGATATGAATACCCAATTTATAGACACTCTTATGGAAAATTGTCATCTTATGAGCTCAGACTTAAGGGCTTCACTTATAGTCAACTTTATAAATGAACCAAAAACAGATAGACAACGTGAGTTCTTACTAGAATGTTTAAGTGATAAGAGTGTTTCCAACAGAGAAACTGTATTAAGTCTACTTAGAAAACTTGAACTAACAGATATAGAGCTAGACAAAATAACCAATCTACTTTCTTTAAAGACAAGCTCTATTAGACAAACTGTAATAAAAATTTTACTTGAACAAGATGATTCAAAATTAGAAAATATAGCTTCCTCTCTTATAAAATCTTCAAACTCACAAAAATGCCTTGGAGGTCTTGAAATTGTAAACTTATTAAAAGACAATGCTAATAGACAAGAACTATATAATAAGCTTATTTTACTGATAGAAGATATTGATAAATCTAAAAAGAATACATCTCAAGTTCAAATATTAATTGATAATTTATTAGGTAAAGCAAAAAATGATTATTGTAAAGAAAATGGGTTTGGAATATATAACCCTAAAGACAAGCTTCAAATTCCTGAACAATTTAGTTTTAAAGATAATTCTTCTACTCCATCAAAACTTAATAAGATTATTTCAAACATAAGTTTATCTTCAGGTGAAGAATCTGTTTCTATATCAACAAAAAAAGAAGCTAAAAAAATTCTTGATACAGATATAAATAAAATAATACAAGTTTATGAAAAATTTGATGAACTTATCATTGAAAATGCAGACTATGAATATGAAGTTGAAAGATGGTCAGGTAATGTAGAAAAAGTACTTTTAGGTTACTCTACTTATAATCTGACTCCTATTAAATATAAGACTTCTAATGATACTCTTGATAATTATCCACTGGCAGGACTTTGGAGGGGAATTAGTAAAAAACTCGATTTAGACTACAAATTAATACTTGATATTTTATTTTATAATATAAGTACATGCGGATATAATGAAATAGAAAAAAGTTGGTTTTCGTCTATCTATTCAAATGTTCTTGACTATAAAAAACAAAAGAAAATATATACAAGACTTGAGAAATTAAAATTCGATGCACTTACAAGAAGACTTCTAAGAGTTTTACTAAATGAGTTTGACCATAAAGAGATATTTGACTATTGTTTAGATATATATTATAAACTAAGAAATTTATTAACTACAGAACAATGTAAAAAACAAAGAGTTGAATTTACTAAAAACTATTATAGACAAAATGAATACTGCCCTGCTTTAGATGCCCCTATTTTAAATTATTGGCTCGATAAAGCAAATTCATTTATTTATGATGATATTTCTTTTACTAAGTTTTTCTATACTACATTTTCAAATTATCAGTTATTAGAATATAAGTTTCCTTTTTATACTAGCATAGGTGTATTTGCTCGTGCTCATGAATTAGGATTAATGACTGAAGAACAAGTTAATAAAGAAATTATAAGTGGATACAATTCATCAAATATAATAAGAACACTAACAAATCCTAGATGGGCTGGCGACACATTAGAAAAGTATCCTTGGCTTAAAAACAATTTAAAAACTGTTACAAATAGAGTTATAGAAATTGAATCACGTAGAGGTGATATGCCAACAGAAGTTTCTCATCTAGCTAATAACATACAATATTTTGAAGGTATAAATTATTTTGTAAATCTATTAGTTGCTCTTGGTAAAGAAACTTTTCAAAGGGGATATTCATATGGTAACAATTATTCAAAGAAAGATGTTTTAAGTTCTCTACTTAAAAATTGTTATCCTACTAAAGAAGATGACTCAAAAGAATTAAAAAAATTGCTTAAAGACACTGATATTACTGAATTAAGATTGATAGAAGCTGCTATGTATGCTCCTCAATGGGTCAATATAATTGAAAAGTATTTAAACTGGAAAGGCCTAAAGAGTACAATTTGGTACTTCCATGCACATATAAATGAAGGATTCTCTGCACAAAAAGAATCAGAAGTTGCTCTATTCTCTCCTATTTCACCAAGTAGTTTCATTGATGGTGCATTTGATGTAGACTGGTTTTTAGATTCATATAAGACTATTGGCGAAGATAGATTCAATATACTTTACAAATCAGCTAAGTATATAACTAGTGGTGGTAACTCTCATAGACGTGCACAACTTTATGCTGATGCTACACTTGGTAAACTTGATAAGGACATGTTAATGAAGGAAATTGAAACAAATAGAAATCAAGATAAATTGAGAAGTTTTTCTTTGCTTCCTATGAAAAAAGGAGACCTTAAAGAAGCTACTTTCCGTTATGAATTTATCCAAAAATTTGCTAAAGAAAGTAAACAATTTGGAGCACAACGTCGTGAAAGTGAATCAAAGGCTTGTACAATAGCACTAGAAAATCTAGCTAGAAGTGCTGGATTTGGAGATGTCAATCGTATGATGTGGGCTCTTGAAACTGAAAAACTAAATGAAGTTGCTCATTTATTTAAACCAAAAGATATTGATGGAACTTCAATTTGGATAGATGTTGATGAAAATGGTAAAGCATCTACTAAAGTTCAAAAAGGTGATAAAGCTTTAAAAAGTATACCAAAAGCCCTTGCCAAACATCCATATGTACTTGAACTTAAATCTGTTCAAAAAGATTTAAAGAGTCAGTATTCTCGTGCAAAACAGAGTTTAGAGCAATCTATGAAAAATGAAATAATATTTACAGTTAAAGAAATCTCCAATATTTATAAAAATCCAGTTATCTGCCCTTTGATTAAGAATCTAGTGTGGGTGTGCGATGATAATATTGGATATGTTTATAATGATAAATCTAAGTTCTTTATTTGCAATATAGATGGCGAAACTTATAAATTAACAGCAAAAAATAAATTAAAACTTGCACATCCAGTTCATCTTTTTGAATCTGGTAAATGGAGTGAATTCCAACATGACTTATTTAATAAGCAAATTGTTCAGCCATTTAAGCAAGTATTCCGTGAGTATTATAGAATAAATGGTGATGAATTATCTGAAAAAACTATATCTCGTAGATATGCTGGGCACCAAATTCAGCCAAAGAAAACTGTAGCACTTCTTAGAAATCAGCTTTGGACTGTTGATTATGAAGAGGGTTTACAAAAAGTGTTTTATAAAGAAAATATAGTAGCAAAAATGTTTGCACTTGCTGATTGGTTTTCGCCAGCAGATATTGAGCCTCCTACTATTGAAACAGTAGAATTTTTTGATAGAAAGACTTATAAAAGCCTAGAATTGGCTTCAATACCTCCAATTTTATTTTCAGAAGTTATGCGTGATATAGACCTTATTGTAAGTGTCGCTCATGCTGGTGGTGTTGACCCTGAAACAAGCCATTCTACTGTAGAGATGCGTATAGCAATTGCTAAAGAATTGCTATTATTGTTAAAGATTAAGAATGTCAATTTTGAAGGTTCTCATGCTCTTATATCAGGCAATTTAGGTGAGTATTCTGTGCATATGGGTTCTGGTATTGTACATAAAAAAGGAATGGGTGCTTTAAATATACTTCCTGTACATTCTCAAAGTAGAGGAAAGATATTCCTTCCTTTTGCTGATGAAGACCCTAAGACTGCTGAGATTATGTCTAAAATCTTATTACTTGCTGAAGATAATAAGATTAAAGACCCTAGTATCTTAAGTAACTTATAAATATAAGACTTCTCTCTAAAATATATTGGACTTTCTATTTTTCCATGAAAGTCCAATATGTTTTTATATTATATTTTATATGAATTAATTTATAACTATAGCAAATTTATATGATATCTTCATCGTACATATTGTATATCACTGAAAATTTTTTTCTTCATTAGAACCTTTTAACCCTATAAAATCTGTATAGAAAATCTTTTTCTAAAGATTTATTTAAAGTAGCACTTTCTTGAAAATTTATAAATTTTATCTCTAAAGAAGACTTATTTATAGGTATAACCTTATGTATAAGCCTTAAGTTCACTATGTATTGTCTATGAGTCATAAAGAAATTAGGAGGTAGGCGTTTTTTTAAATCATCAAAGTTCTCATAAAATTTTATCGTATCTTCATCTCTAGTATATAAATTGATAGCTCTTGAATTTTTCTCAAACATAACTATATCATCAAAATTAATCATATGTATCTGTTTCCTTATTTTATATACAAAAAGAGTGTCTTCTATAAAATTATTTTTAGCAATTTTATGAGAGTTAATGTGGTCTATTGCTATATTAATTGAATCAAGTATTTTTTCTTTTTTAAATGGCTTAACTATAAAATCTATAGGATGTACTTTAAAGCTCTCAAGACTATAGTCAGCAAAACCTGTTACAAATACTATATGTATATCTTTATCTACAGAAAGAATTTCTTTAGCAGAATCAATCCCATTTTTATATGGCATATCAATGTCAATAATTAATAAGTCTATTTTCTCACTTTTTATAAATTCAATTGCTTCTATACCATCCTTGACTTTCTTAACATAATCTACATATCCAGACTCTTTAACTATATTTGCTATATCATCTCTTACAATTTTATCATCATCACAAATCAAAACTTTTATCACAGACTTCTCTCCTCCTAACTAATAATATTTTGGTATTAAAATTACAAATTCAGTTAAAAAATCATCACTATTTACAAGTATACTATAATCATACTTATTTAGTATATTTTTAACTAGATATAACCCAAAACCTCTATCTTGCCCTTCTTTAGTGCTAAATCCATCCAAAAATATACTTTCAACATTATGTATTTTAGGACCATTATTTTTTATGGCTATAATATACTGAAATTCATCTTCATATGCATGTAATCTTATATACTTCTTTTTCTTTTGTATAGCAGACAAAGATTCTATTGCATTGTCTATTATGTTTAATAGTACTGAACTCATATCATTAGGTTCAATCTCTAAATTATCCATAAAATCTTGTATATATACATCAAAAGATATGTTCTTTTCAAGACATTCCTCATATTTTAAGGATGCTATAGCGTCTAAATAAGATACTTTACCATATCTTGAATTTTTTGATTTAAAGCTATTTGATATGTTCATTATATATTCTTTGGCATCTTCAGCTAACCCAGTATTTAATAGAGAATATACTACTTGTAAATGTTTTAAATAGTCATGTTTTTGACTTCTTAATTTTACGATTATATTGTCCTTATGATTTATTTTACTATCTAATTTTTGTAACTTATACTCTTGTTTATTGTTATTATCTAGCAATCTTATAAATTTAAATCCTATATAAAAACTTAAAATAATTAAAATTAAAAAAAGTATAATATTTAATACTCCTTCAAGTAAAAAATTATATCCTAAACTTAATTGTATATACTCAATACCCTCCATGAATAAAATCCATACAAAACATGATACAAAAAATGTTAATATTCCTCTTTTTAATATGTCTAATTCTTTATAGAACCTGTACTTATTCATTATAAGATTACTAAATATAAACAAAGTTAGTATTACTATAGGAAATATAAAATTATTCTCCATAATTCCCCTCCCATCTACACTTTATATGAGGATTATATCATTTTAGAAAAATTATGTAAAAAGTCAAAATTTACATGTACATTAATTAAACTTGTAAATACGCATATAAATTTGTACAATTAAGTACTCAAAACTTGTAAATACTTACTTTGCTATATATTTTAAATAAACATATAATTGAGTTAGCTAAGAAAGGAAGTGGTAAATATGAAAGATAATTTGAAAATAGTACTAAGATACATAAAGAGTTATAAATCTAGATCTTTAGCAATTGCTTTGAGTATAATTCTTGCTACATCACTCATTGTTGGTATCGGCACCCTCTCAAGAAGTGCTCAGCAAGCAGATGTAGATATATCGAAAAGAGAGCTTGGAACTGACCATGCATACTTTAAAGATATAAAGAAAAATCAATTAGAATCTATAAAATCTGGTAAAGATATTAAAAACCTAGGTATAACATCTTATTATGCATCTACAGATGTTAATGAAAAATTACCTATAAACATACAATATGCAAATAAAAATTACTTAACTAATCAATCTAAACTTATAAAAGGTCACCTTCCAAAAGCTAACAATGAGGTGGTAGTAGAAAAATGGGTTTTAAATAGTATGGGTTTAAAGCCAGAAATAAATCAAAACCTTACTTTTAAATTATATCAAAAAGAAAAACCAGAGACTTTTAAAGTTGTAGGAATACTTGAAGATAGATTTATAGAGAAACAAAAGGGTAAATGTGAAATTTTTTTAAACCTCAATGAATCAAAATCGAATGAGTTTACAGCTTCTATTGAATTTAATGAAGGCAGTGATATAAATACAAACATAAACAATATAGTAAAAAATGCTATGTTGGATGAAAAAAGCGTAGGAAGAAACTCAATGCTTATAAACGCTACTATGGAAAATGGTACTTTAGATAATTCAAGTAAATATGTTGCAATTGCTATGAGTATATTTTCTGGTATTGTAATATATAGTATCTATGTTATATCAATATACCAAAGAATACAGGAATATGGTATCTTAAGAGCTATTGGCTCCACTAACTTTAGGATTTTCAAACTTATGTTCTATGAACTTTTTATACTTGCTCTGATAGCAATGCCTATAGGTATATGTACAGGTATGGGAGGTGCACAAATATTTAATAGGTCTGCAGGAAATATTCAATTTGAAGGAAATATAAATGTTACCCCTTTTGTTATTCCAGATAAAATAATCCTCTTATCAATTGTATGTATAATACTGACAATACTCATTATAAGTTTCTTTACATATTTAAAGATAAGAAGAATTTCTCCTATTGATGCTATAAGAAAAACTTTTGGAACTGATAAAAATATAATCAAAGTTAATTCTTTAATATCAAAATTGACTTTAAATATGTCAGTAACAAAATCTATATCTGCGAAAAACATCTTTAGAAATAAAAAGGGATTCCTTATAATTGTATTATCTATGAGTATAGGAGGTATAATTGTCATAAAAGACAATTATAAATATTCTTTTTTAGATGTCAAAAACAAAAACATTCAAGAGCAAGTATATATGAATGCAGATTTTATTCTATCAAATACTTATCTCAATGAAATTGGTAGCAATACCTCTTTTAAAGATATAAGGGGATTTAATGATAATCAGATAGATAAAATTAAAAATATAGATGGAATTGATAAAGTCAAAACTGCTAGCATCTTAAACACGAGAATAGAGGTAAATAAAATAAATAGATTAGATTACTACGAAACTATAAATTCAGCTCCTTATTATAAGAAAAATCCTTTATTCATAAAAAATAAGACTACTGGAAAATATACATTAAAACAAAAGTTAAAAGGTTATAATGATGAGATGATAAATTCATTAGAAGATTACTTAGTAAGTGGAAGTATAAACTTGAAAAAAATGAAAAAAGAAAACTTAGCTATAGTATATGTACCAGAAATTTCTGAAACACAAAAATATACAAAGACCTTTACTCCTGGTGAAGGAACACCAGCTATAGATATAAAGGTAGGTGATACTATAAAAGTTAAATACCCAAAGGCTGGAATGGATACAGGACTTTATGAAAGTCTAAAAGATAATTATGAATACTTAGAATATGAATTTAAAGTTGGAGCTATTATAAGTTATCCTTTTGCAGATAATGGTATGTACTCTGGAGATGATGGTGTAGATGTAATAACGAGTAGCGAATATCTAAAAAAATTAACTGGTGTAGATAAGTATAACTTAGTTTATACAGACCTTAATGAAAATGCAAACAAGAAAAAAATAAATAGACTTCTCGGTAAAATTGGAAGTGAAGTTCCTGGAACTACAACAGTAGATATGATGGTAGAAAAAGAAAATTCGGATAAGATGACATCTAGGTCCATGATTTATAGTTATGGCATAGTAGCAGTAATGTTTATAATTAGTGTACTTAACATAGTAAATAACATAAGTTATAACTTAACTTCAAGGACTAGCGAATTTGGAATGTTAAGAGCTATTGGTATCTCTGAGAGAGGATTTAAAAATATGATACTCTATGAGGGAATATTATATGGAGCACTCTCAAGTGTAATTACTATTGTGGTAAGTCTTATAATACAATTTAAAATGTATTACATGCAAGGATTTGTATCATATGGATTAGACTTTTCAATAGATTACAAAATATATATCCTAGTTGTTTTAGCAAACATAATTGTAGGTATTCTAGCTACATATATTCCATTAAGGAAAATAAATAAAATTAGTATAGTTGAAGCTATAAACATTACAGAATAGGAGGATTAATTATGCCTATATTAGAGATTCTTAACTTAGGTAAGATTTATGGAAAAAAGGAAACAGCTGTACATGCACTAAAGGATGCAAATTTAAAAATAAATAAGGGTGAATTTGTTGCGATAATTGGTCCAAGTGGAAGTGGAAAAAGCACATTTCTACATTTAGTAGGCGGTCTTGAAAGACCAAGTAGCGGGACTATAAAAGTCGATGGTAAAGATATATGTTGCCTTTCAGATAAAAGATTAGCAAAATATAGAAGACAAAAAGTAGGATTTGTCTTTCAACAGTATAACCTAATTCCAGTATTAAATGTAAAAGAAAATATAGAATTACCACTAAAGTTAGACAATAAAAAAGTTGATGAAGAATACATAGAAGACATTATAAATTTATTGGGCCTTAGTGAGAGGAAAAATCATCTCCCAAATCAATTATCTGGTGGTCAACAACAAAGGGTCGCTATTGCTCGTGCTTTATCTGCAAAACCAAGTATAATCCTAGCAGATGAACCAACAGGAAATTTGGATAGTAAAACTACAGAAGAAGTCATGGATTTACTAAAAAATTCTATAAAAAAATATAACCAAACTCTTATAATAATAACACATAATGAAAATATTGCTAGAAAAGCAGATAGAATTATATCTATAATAGATGGAGAGCTTAGTTAAAATAATACTCTAAAACTACTTATAGAAAAGAGGATTTAAATGTTATTAGTTTTAGGTAATTTAAATTTAGACTTGGATTTTGACTATAGAATAATAAGAGAAGAAAACGATGATGTAGATGTATTTATAGATATTAATTATCGTAGCTTAGATATAGATACTGATGGTTCTAACTTATTTAATTCTAGAATCCAATTTCCCTTTGTAAGAGCATTGATTCTAAGGGTAAATAAGAACAATCAATGTATGACAATTCATTTATTAAGGGACATAGATTTATTCTCTGCTTTTGCTAACTTTGAAGTAGATTATACTAATTCTATAATAAATATAAAAAATCAAAGTGAGAAAGTTATTCTAAATAAATCTATCAAAAAGTAGTAAGGGGGCCTTAATAGGCCCCAATTCTTTTTGTTTTCTAAACCTATTATATCATGATAAATAAATTAGTCAATAGAATTTTCTGAATATTTTTATAATTTTTTCGTAAAGTTTTTTATATATTATGCTTTAAAATTATATGTAATAAAAAAATTTTATGACTAATTTTAAAGTTATTTGATTAAATATACATATTAAAAACCAATTTGAATTCTCTTACCTTTTATACATTTAGAATTTAAGTTATAGTCTATTCTTAATAGACATTTATACATATCTATAATAAAATCCTATTTACATAAAACTCTAATAACTTATATGCAAGTCTAATAAAACCTATATTCTAAAATAAATATTATTTACCATAATAAACTTTTAAATATATCTCTTTTAATTCACTCATCAATGGGTATCTAGGATTAGCTCCTGTACATTGGTCATCAAAAGCTTGTTCAACCATAGCATCTAATTCTTCTAAGAATTTAGACTCTTCTACCCCAGCTTCTTTTATAGTTTTAGGAAGTCCTACTCTTGCCTTTAATTCATCTATTGCTTTTATAAGGTTATCTACTTTTTCTTGGTCTGTGTTTCCCTTAATTCCTGCAAAAGAAGCAAATTCAGCATATCTTTGTATACAGTCAGGATATCTGTATTGTGAGAATGCACCCATCTTATTTGGAGCTTCCGCACAATTGAACTTAATTACTTCATTTATTAATAATGCATTTGCAACACCATGTTGAACGTGGTGGAATGCACCCAGTTTATGTGCTAGAGAGTGACAAATTCCTAAGAAAGCATTTGCGAAAGACATTCCAGCCATAGTAGATGCCATTGCCATTTTTTCTCTTGCTTCTTTATCATTCTTTCCATTTTTATATGCACGAGGTAGATATTCAAATATTATTTTACCTGCTTGAAGTGCTAATCCATCAGCTGGTTCAGTTCTTAACATAGATACATATGCTTCTAGTGCATGTGTTAAGGCATCAACACCTGATGCTGCTGTTAATCTTGGTGGCATTTCCATCATCATATCAGCATCGATTATAGCCATGTTTGGCATTAATTCATAATCTGCTAATGGATATTTTACACCTGAATCTTGGTCAGTTATAACTGCAAATGGAGTTACCTCTGAACCAGTTCCTGCTGAAGTTGGGATAGCCGTGAAGTATGCTTTTTCGCCCATTTTAGGGAATACATATACTCTTTTTCTTATATCCATAAATCTCATAGCTAAATCTTGGAAGTCTACCTCTGGATGCTCATACATTACCCACATTATCTTACCAGCATCCATTGCACTACCGCCACCTACAGCTATTATTAAATCTGGTTGGAAATCAGCCATAGCCTTAGCTCCTTCTCTTGCACAAGCTAATGTTGGGTCTGGAGCAACATCAAAGAATGTAGTATGCTTAATTCCCATTTCATCTAATAAATCAGTTAACTTTTTAGTATATCCATTATTGTAAAGGAAAGAGTCTGTTACTATAAAGGCTTTCTTTTTATCCATAACATCTTTAAATTCTCTTGCTGCTACACCTAAGCATCCTTTTTTGAAATAAACTTTTTCTGGTGCTCTAAACCAAAGCATATTCTCTCTCCTTTCAGCTACCGTTTTGATATTAAGTAAATGCTTCACTCCTACGTTTTCAGATACTGAGTTTCCACCCCAAGAACCACAACCAAGAGTAAGAGATGGTGCTAATTTAAAGTTATATAAGTCACCTATACCACCTTGTGATGATGGAGTATTAACTAATACTCTACAAGTTTTCATAGCATTTACAAACTTTTCTACTCTATCTGGATGATTTATAGAGTCGGCGTATAATGAAGATGTATGGCCATATCCGCCATCTGCAACTAATTTTTCAGCTTTAGCAACTGCATCTTCAAAACTTTTAGATTTGTACATTGCAAGTACTGGAGAAAGTTTTTCATGTGCAAAAGGTTCCTCTAATTCAACAGATTCTACCTCACCAATTATTATTCTAGCTGTTTTTGGGACTTCTACATCTGCCATTTTAGCTATTACATGAGCTGGTTGCCCAACTATTTTTGCATTTAATGAGCCATCAATTATTACTACTTTTCCTACTTTTTCTGTTTCTTCTTTATTTAAGAAATGTGCTCCACGATATTTAAATTCTTTTTTAACTTCTTCATATATTTTTTCTGGTACTATCACTGCTTGCTCAGAAGCACATATCATACCATTATCAAATGACTTCGATACTAATATTGAACTTACAGCCATTTTTACATCTGCACTCTCATCTATTATTGCAGGTACATTACCAGGACCAACTCCAACAGCTGGCTTTCCTGAGGAATATGCAGATTTAACCATTCCAGGTCCACCAGTAGCTAATATAAGGTCTGCCTCTGCCATAACAACATTAGTAAGTTCAATTGAAGGTACATCTACCCAGCCTATAAGTCCTTTTGGTGCACCTGCCTTAACTGCCGCATCATGTACAACTTTAGCAGCTTCTATAGTACAGTTTTTAGCTCTTGGATGAGGAGAGAAAATTATCCCATTTCTAGTTTTTAGTGCTATTAGAGACTTAAATATTGCAGTCGATGTAGGATTAGTTGTTGGTATAACTGCTGATAAAACACCTACTGGTTCAGCAATTCTTGTGAAACCAAATGCTTCATCTTTTTCTATGACACCACAAGTTTTAGTGTCTTTATAAGCATTGTAAATATACTCTGAAGCAAAATGATTTTTTATAACCTTATCTTCAACAATACCCATACCAGTCTCTTCTACTGCCATCTTTGCTAGAGGTATTCTTTGTTGATTTGCTGCAGTTGAAGCAGCTAAGAAAATTTTATCTACTTGCTCTTGTGTAAATGTTGCAAATTCTTTTTGTGCTAGTCTGATTTCTTCTAGCCTCATTTTTAATGACTCAACACTATTGACAATTTTAGGACTACATACTTCAACATTTAATTTTTCTACAGCTTTTTCTTTCTTCTCCATACTAAAAACCTCCCTAAATAATTATGCATCACTTATTTTTATAAATCTTAAATGCATCATCTATATTTTAACTTATACTTAAAATATTTTTATAGATTTCATGTCTATACCTTAGATTTTATTTACTTTATCTCTCTAGGTCAAGAAGTTTTTTTCTGAATATTTTGTCAATTTATTTTTTAACAAATACATTATTTTTTTTACTTTTATTTAAATTTTTTATTTAAATGAGATATTTTTCATTTAAATAGTTTACTTTGACTAAATAAAATACTAAAATGATAAATTATATCTTTCACTTTTTTTACTTATTAAATCTTATATGTTATTTATGTATTATTTGTATAAATAACACATAAAATTTTTGTCATATTTTCATAAAATAACACTTATTTTTGATTTATATGCAATTTTTAGTTCTACAACATCTGTATAATTTTAAAAAATATACAAACTGAAATTATTATAATTTATATAAGTTATTTTTAAATCAACACATAATAAATATACGTTTCATATCTATAAATAATTTTTATGTTAAATCCGTTAATTTTTTACTTATGATATATATATATAAATTTTTATAGTATAAAATATTTATAAATTTTTACTTTATTATCATATTAATTAATTTTTTCGCAGGTATATTTAATCAATTTATTTCAAATAAAAGTAAATTTAATTGATAATATAATTGGGTAAAAGTATAATATCATAATGATTTTTATATCAAATTTGTAGTATTTATATAAGAAATAAAATTTTATATAATATTTTTTCATTAAATTTTTTTCTTTTTACAACATATACCCACAACCTTTTGATATAATATTTTTATCAATTATTATTATATTCAAGTTTTGAAAGGAGTATTAAAATGAGTTTATTAGTTTTCGGACATAAAAATCCAGATACAGATTCAATATGTTCTGCAATTTCATTAGCACATTTAAAGAACAAACTAGGAATAAAAGCAACAGCTTATGCTTTAGGAGATATCAGAAAAGAAGCTAAATATGCCTTAGATTACTTTAAGGTAGATGCACCTGAAATTTTAGATAATGTTAGAATACAAGTTAGAGATTTAAATTATGATAAAGTAGTACCTTTAACTCCAACTTCATCTATATTAGAAGCTTATAATCTTATGGATGAAAAAAATGTTAAGACACTACCTGTAACTTATGATGATGGAACTTTTGCTGGTATCATTACTATGAAAGAAATAGCTAAAAACCTACTTCATCAACATTTTACAACTATACACACATCACTATCAAATATTTGTAAAAACCTTAATGGTACTATCCTTGTGGATTGTGGTGAAGATGTAAAAGGTAGAGTGGTTACTTTATCATTTGGTATGGAAACTCTAATCGAGACTCTAAAAGAGGGAGACATAGCTATTGTTGGTGATAGATATGATAGTATTGAATATGCTATTGATACAAAAGTTAAACTTTTAATACTTACTAATCATACAGAAATTTCAAAAGACTTACTAGCTCTTGCTAAAATAAATGGAGTTTCTGTTGTTTCTGTTGAAAGTGATAACTATAAAACTTCTAATGTGATAAATCAATGTAGTTTCTTAGACTCTATAGAAGCTACAGAAAATTTAATTACATTCAAAGAAGATGATTACATGGATGAAATCAAAGAAATCATGCTAGAGACAAACTTCAGATCTTATCCTATATTAGATGATGATAATAAGTTTTTAGGATTGATTTCAAAAGGACATCTATTAAATCCAACTAAAAAGAATGTTGTTTTAGTTGACCATAATGAATATGCCCAAAGTGCTGATGGAATTGAACAAGCAAATATAGTTGAAATAATTGACCATCATAAACTTGGTGGTATTTCTACTGATATTCCTATGTCTTTTAGAGTTATGCCTGTTGGATGTAATAGTACTATAATTTACCAAATGTATAAAGAAAATAATGTTGAGATACCTTATGAAATAGCTGGACTTCTTTTATCTGCTATATTATCTGATACATTATTATTCAAGTCTCCAACAACAACTGACATGGATAAAAAAGCATGTGAAGAACTAAGTAAAATAGCAAAAGTTGATATGGAAAAATATGCTATGGATATGTTTAAATGTGGTACTTCTTTAGACGAATATACTATAGAAGAAATAGTAAATATGGACTTTAAAGAGTTCAATATGAGTGGATATAAAGTTGGTATTGGACAAGTATTTACTTTAGACATAGATTCTATATTTGCTAAAAAAGATGAGTTTTTATCTTATATAAATTCAACTGATTATGATAAATTAGTTATTGCAGTTACAGATATAATTAAAGAAGGCTCTTATTTAATCTATAAAGCAGAAGATAGATTAATTGCTGATGCATTTAGCGTTGAAGGTGTTCAAGGTACATTCGCACCAGGTGTTGTATCTAGAAAGAAACAACTAGTGCCTAATTTAACTACTGCAATCAAAAACTTTAAATAATATAAAATTTTCCAAACAAAAAAACTGTTTCAAATACATATTTGAAACAGTTTTTTATCATACATATATTAATATTAAATATAAAATTAAGTCATAATAGTATCAGCTATTCTAAATATAGTCAAAGCTGCTGCTGTCGCTGCTGATTGGCCATTTCTTATTCCTACTGACACAGATGAAAAGTTATTTATAGTAAAGGTAGTTCCACCAAATAGAAAACCAACGAAATATCCAGAAACCAAACCTCCACCACCTGGCTCAGTAGTAAGGCCTGCTAAATCTCTCCCTCCTAAAACAGGAAATAAGAAAGAAAAAGAGTATTGATTTATACTTGATGAACCTGGTTGTAATGCTAATGAAACTGAAATGTAGTACACGCCATTTTCTTCTACTTTAAATACACCATTTGCATCCACTGTTATACTTGAACTATTACCTAGTACTGCTTGCCAATTTTTTATGGCTTCTCCATTATTCAAAATTTGTGCAGATGGAGCATTTACAAAAAAGTTAGCAATCGGTTGCGAGGAATTACCTGTTGGGCCTGTCGCTCCAGTTGGACCTGTTGCTCCTGTATTTCCGGTTGGGCCTGTTGCTCCTTCTAACCCTGTATTCCCTGTTGAGCCTGTGTTTCCGGTTGGACCTGTTGCCCCCATTGGACCTTCCAATCCTGTGTTCCCTGTTGCTCCTGTATTTCCGGTTGGACCTGTCGCTCCTGTTGAACCTTCTACTCCTGTGTTTCCGGTTGCGCCTGTCGCTCCCATTGGGCCTTCTAACCCTGTATTTCCGGTTGGACCTGTTGCTCCCGTTGGGCCTTCTAATCCTGTATTTCCGGTTGCGCCTGTCGCTCCTGTTGGGCCTTCCAACCCTGTGTTCCCTGTTGGGCCCGTCGCTCCTGTTGGACCTGTTGGGCCTTCCAACCCTGTGTTCCCTGTTGCTCCTGTATTTCCGGTTGCGCCTGTCGCTCCTGTTGAACCTTCTAATCCTGTATTCCCTGTTGCTCCTGTATTTCCGGTTGGACCTGTCGCTCCTGTTGAACCTTCTAATCCTGTGTTTCCGGTTACTCCTGTCGCTCCCGTTGGGCCTTCTAACCCTGTATTTCCGGTTGGACCTGTTGCTCCCGTTGGGCCTTCTAATCCTGTATTTCCGGTTGCGCCTGTCGCTCCTGTTGGGCCTTCTAACCCTGTATTCCCTGTTGCTCCTGTGTTTCCTGTTGGACCTTCCAACCCTGTGTTCCCTGTTGCTCCTGTATTTCCGGTTGCGCCTGTCGCTCCTATTGGACCTTCCAACCCTGTGTTCCCTGTTGGGCCCGTCGCTCCTGTTGGACCCTCCAACCCTGTGTTTCCTGTTGGACCTGTTGCTCCCATTGGACCTTCCAACCCTGTGTTCCCTGTTGCTCCTGTATTTCCGGTTGCGCCTGTCGCTCCTGTTGAACCTTCTAATCCTGTATTCCCGGTTGCGCCTGTCGCTCCCGTTGGACCTTCTAACCCTGTATTTCCTGTTGGACCTGTTGCTCCTGTTGGGCCTTCTAACCCTGTGTTTCCTGTTGGACCTGTCGCTCCCGTTGAACCTTCTAATCCTGTATTCCCTGTTGGGCCTGTATTTCCGGTTGCGCCTGTCGCTCCTATTGAACCTTCCAACCCTGTGTTCCCTGTTGGGCCCGTCGCTCCTGTTGAACCCTCTAATCCTGTGTTTCCTGTTGGACCTGTTGCTCCCATTGGACCTTCCAATCCTGTGTTCCCCGTTGCTCCTGTATTTCCGGTTGCGCCTGTCGCTCCTGTTGAACCTTCTAATCCTGTATTCCCTGTTGCTCCTGTATTTCCTGTTGGACCTGTTGCTCCTGTTGGGCCTTCTAACCCTGTATTCCCTGTTGAGCCTGTGTTTCCGGTTGGACCTGTCGCTCCCGTTGAACCTTCTAATCCTGTATTCCCGGTTGCGCCTGTCGCTCCCATTGGACCCTCCAACCCTGTATTTCCGGTCGGGCCTGTTGCTCCTGTTGAACCTTCTAATCCTGTATTCCCTGTCGCTCCTGTATTTCCAGTTGGGCCTGTTGCTCCCATTGGACCTCTTGGTCCTGTTGGCCCTGTAATTCTAGTTGGAGGACATCCAAATTTAGGAGGACAGCACTCTTTTTTTCTTTCTTCAAATGTTATAAGTATATATGGTTTGTTACGACCTCTACTAGATGTAAACTCTATAATCTTACAAGGATAATTTAAAGATAAAGCTAATCCATAATTAGGATACTTACCCACTGCCCATGCTTTTACAACACTTGTAATGTTTAAACATATATAGTTAGATGTATCACTTATACCAATTGGTAAATATCCTTCAATATTTTCTATAGGCAATTTATCATTCCATGATATAGTCCTTGAATTATAATATTCCATTATTCTTTTTACTTCAATATCTATTTTTTCATTAAATATATAATTATTATCTGAATTAATATGAATAAATAACTCTGCTTTTATTATATTTTTGTCTTTTAATATCTCTGGTATTCTTACTTTGAAAAAAGTAAAAAGCTTTTCCTCTACAAAAGTACTTGAATATTTAGTTCCTATTAGACAATATTCTAAAAAACTAAAGTTTTTATCTGGATATTTTCTTGATATAAAAGTATCATCATTTAAATAAAGTATAATATTTCTCATTTATAATCCCTCCATTTTGGGTCTATACTATACTATGTTAAAATACATACTTCGTTACAACAAAATTAGAAATTTACTCTCTTAAATATTTATATAATAATACCAATTTCTACAAAAAAAGAACATATAATTAGAAGCTTCTAATTACATGTTCTTTTTCATTGTTATATATTACACTTTAAATTATTCCTTGACTGGCCTAGCTGGTGTAAACTAAACCAGTCTCTCTCAAATATTAAGCACTTTTTTCTTCTTATGTTTTTTAGGATTTATTGTCTCTATTATTGTAAACCAAAGTCATAAAATTGTAAATAGAAGATATTACCATGATGATATTTTTTTATGAATAAAAAATATAGAAAAACTTATTTTTCTTAAATAAAATAGATAAAACAACTAAAAAAGATACTGGAATAATTGTTTTCCATATGTCTTCCATATTTATTTAATCTATTATCATATACAAACTTAGATAAAAATAATTTTAATAAATTTTTTTTAATTAGACTTTATTTTTTAATTAAAATTTTATGATAATAATTTTATGGAGTAAGTATTTTAAAAATCAAATTCTATTTTTAATTAATATATTTTTGTAATTTAGCATTTGATAACATAGTTTTCATTATGTAGAATAAATAAAAAATGGGATGTATTCGTCTAAAGACGTAACTACATCCCACCTTATCTTAATTAAACAACATATATTTTGACTTATAGTTGATTTTTATAGATGTTTTAGTTTTTTTCTACATCAGAGTAATCTACTCCAAAAGTCTCCACAGTAACAGATTTCATAACTTGTGGAGTTTGTGGTTTATCAGCTGCATCTGTTCTAATTGATGCTATTTCATCAACGACCTCTATACCTTCTATTACTCTACCAAATCCTGCATATTGACCATCTAAATGTGGTGAATTTTTATGCATTATGAAAAATTGAGAACCAGCTGAATTTGGTGCCATAGTTCTAGCCATTGATATAACTCCTCTTTCATGTTTTAAGTTATTAGTAAATCCATTCCCACTAAATTCACCTTTTATAGAGTGACCTGGACCACCCATTCCTGTACCATTTGGGCACCCACCTTGTATCATAAATCCTGGTATTACTCTATGAAATATTATTCCATTATAATACCCTTCATTTACTAATGACACAAAGTTTTTAACTGTGTTTGGTGCTATATTTGGATATAACTCAATTTTAATTTCTTTTCCATTTTCCATTTCTATAGTTACTATAGGATTTTTATTTTCCATAATTTATTACCTTCCTTTTCATTAGTTAAATTATACAATCACATTTATTATATTATACTCTAAATTAAAGTCTATCAAGTATATTTTTTCCTATTTCATATCCTTCTTGATAAATAGCTTTGCAAAACTCGTCATCAAAATTAAGAGTGTCTTTAGGTGCAAACTGAGTATTTGGTCTAACTACTATTATTCTGTCTTCATCATATGTTTTTTTAATATCTTCTGGCAATTCATAATTATATTTTGTTGATATTAAAATAATCTTATCCACATTATCCCCAATTAAAGGTTCAATTAATGCACTCCTAATTAGACCTCCATCTAATTTAAAATCATCATAGAGTCCTTCTTGAACATCTTTTACAAATTGTTCTTTAAAACCAAGAGTAGCTTTTGGATTTGATGGTAACAATCCACTGTATGAAATACTGGTAATTGCCTCATCACGAGTCATTTTAGATACATCAACAATCTTTTCTGATACTACTTTATTATTAACTTCTACATAATTAACATAAAACTTCATTTCTTCAATTTTGCTATCATCTAGTTCCCTCAAATTGTCTATAGCAGGAGAATTATCCACAGTATTATTTACTATTTTTACATTTCCATTCTGGATATCTTTTATATTTGTCCACATTTTTTCCAAGTTATCAACATTACCTGTGTACAAATAATATCCATTTATCGCTCCTATTGATGTCCCTGAAATTGAATAAAATTTATTTATTCCACCATCATACAATGCCTTTACTACTCCTGCTTGGTAAGCCCCTTTTGCGCCTCCACCTTCTAAGCATAATCCTAATTTCATAGTCTCATCTCCAAATTGTTTATCTTATATTTATATTTCAAAAAACTTACTAAACGTTTTATATATACTATAATGGTCTTCAACATTCCCCAATTCTCTTATAGAGTGCATTGCCAAAATTGGACTTCCCACATCCACAGATGGTATGTCTATATGAGTAGAAGATATTGGACCTATAGTACTTCCACCTCTTTCATCTGATCTATTAACAAATTCTTGATACTTAACATTAGCTTCTCTACATATATTCTTATAAACAGCTATAGAATATCCATCACTTGTATACGCCTGACTAGCATTTATTTTTATGACAGGTCCTTTTCCCATAACTGGCTTATTAGTTGGGTCATGTTTTTCTGGAGTATTTGGATGGATAGCATGTGCTAAATCCGATGATATCATAAAAGATGAATAAATAGATTCAAAAAACTCTTCCCTATCTTTACCTATTGATAAACAGATTCTCTCTAATATATTTAAGAGCATGTTTGAATCTGCACCTTGTTTAGTAGAGCTACCAACTTCTTCATTATCAAATACGGCAATTACATTTACACCATTTTGACCTTTAGTATCAACAAGAGCATTCAAACTAGCATGTACCATTGCAAGATTATCTTGTCTTCCAATAGATATAAATTCATCATTAGCCCCTATTAAGCTTCCTTTTTCAAATTCATATAAAAATAAGTCAAAATCTATAACATCTTCCATATTTACATCCAAATTAGATGCTATTTGTTTTAAAAGAAAATTATCTTTTTCTAATGTATCATTTAACAAACCAACTAAAGGTAACATGTCCTTTTGCTTATTATATGAATGCCCATCATTTATACTTCTATTTAAGTGTATAGCTAGATTTGGTATTATACAAATTGGCTTTTTAAAGTTTATAAGCCTTTCATTTGGTTTTAATACATTATCACTCTTTAAAACTACCCTCCCAGCTATCCCAAGAGGTCTATCTAGCCATGTACTCAGTATTGCTCCTCCATAGCACTCTGTATTCAACTTCAAATAAGATTTTTCAGCTTCTATTTCTGCATTTGGTTTAATACTAAATGTAGGAGAGTCTGAATGAGAACCTATTATTCTAAATCCATCTTTCTCTATGTCTTCTGAATTAACTACAAAAGCCACTATAGCAGATAAATTTTTAGTAACATAGTATTTCCCACCTACCTTTAGGTTCCACCTATGATTTAAAGCTAACTCTTCAAATCCATTCTTATCTAAAATTTCTTTAGCACTATCAACTGCATGAAAAGATGATGGACTATCATATATGAAGTCTATTAAGTTCTTAGCAAAATTTATACTATCCATTCCTTATATTAACCTCCATTATAAAATATTTAGTGTTGTATATTCTTTATTTATTTTTTTAATTCCTTGTTTGTCAAAGGCTATAGTAACATCTGTCCCAATTATAGATACTACTGTTCCAACCCCAAATTTAGGATGATGCACTTTAGAACCAAGTTTTATATCATCTGGATTAGTTTCTTTATTGGAATCTTTTATTGTAGCATTAACCTTGTCAGCAACTTTAGATTTACTTATAGTATTCATGTACTTTTTAGTATATTTATCTAACATATTATAACTTGCTTTAGAGTAACTCAGTTCTTTCTTTACTTTGTACAATCTTTCTATACATTCTTCTGGTAACTCCTCCATAAATCTCGAAGCTATTGCAACATTTGTTTTACCATATAATGTTCTCTTCTCTGTCAATGACATATATAATTCTTCTTTAGCTCTAGTTATACCGACATAACAAAGTCTTCTCTCTTCTTCTATCTGTGAATCACTTAGAGACTTTATAGCTCTTGATATAGGGAATAATCCTTCTTCCATACCTATTAGGAACACTACAGGGAATTCTAACCCTTTAGATGTATGAATTGTCATAAGAGAAACTCTATCATTGTCTTCTTCATCATTTGATTCAGATGTAAGTGCTATACTAGTTAAGAATGTCTCTAAGTCTTTATTTTCATAGTTCTCATCATTACTACTCTCAAACTCCAAAGCTATAGATATAAATTCTCTCAAGTTGTCAATTCTATCCTGAGCTTCCTCACCTTTACCAGTTAAATCTTTTTCATTTTTATTTCTTATCTCTACAAGTTCATCCATATATCCTGTAGTATCTAAGACCTTTTCTATAAGTTTGCTAACAGGATAAACTTCTTTTATAGTTCTAAGTGTACCTATAATATCAACAAATCCACTTATACTTGCTCTTGCTTTAGTAGATATATCTGAATTTGTCTCTATATCAATTAATACTGAATATATACTCTCCTGCTTTAAATTAGCTCTATCTTCAATTTTTTCTATTGTTCTAAGCCCTATACCCCTTCTAGGTACGTTTATAATTCTTTTTATAGATATATCATCTTGTGGATTTTGAATCACTCTTAAATACGCTAATAAATCCTTTATTTCTTTTCTCTCATAAAATTTTGTACCACCATATATATTGTATGGTATTTGACTTCTATTTAAAGCATCCTCTACAGGTCTAGCTTGTGCATTTGCTCTATAGAGTACTGCGAAGTCTTTATAAGGTCTCTTCTCTTTTCTAGCTATTTGTGCGATTGAATCAGAAATAAAATCAGCTTCTTCTATTTCACTGCCAGTTAGTTGTATCTTTATAAGCTCTCCTTCTTTTTTCTCACTCCAAAGTTTTTTCCTTTTTCTTTCTATATTATTAGATATAACTTTATTAGCTGCATCTAATATCACTTGTGTAGACCTATAATTTTGCTCCAACTTTACAACATGCACATTATCATAGTCTTTCTCAAATTCAAGTATATTTCTTATATCTGCACCTCTCCATCCATAAATACTTTGGTCATCATCTCCAACAACACAAATATTTTGATGTTCTCTTGCTAATAATTTTATCAGTTCGTACTGAGCTTTACTTGTATCTTGGTACTCATCTACCATTATGTATCTAAATCTACTTCTATAATATGCTAAAACTTCTTCATTAGCCTTAAAAAGCTCTACAGTTTTTAGTATTAAATCATCAAAATCAAGTGCACTATTTCTTTTTAAACGGTCTTGATATAATGCATAAATATCTGCAATCTTAACCATTCTATTATCTGCCATATTAATGTCTTTAAACTGTTTTGGAGTATAAAGCTTATCTTTTGCTCCTGAAATAGCACTAATAACTGCTTTTGGCTCAAACACCTTATCACTTAAATTTAGTTCTTTAAGACAGTCTTTAACCAATGTAACTTGGTCTGCTGCATCATAAATTACAAAACTTCTGTTGTAACCAATCTTATTTATATCTTTTCTTAGTATACGAACACAGCAGGAATGGAATGTACTTATCCACATTTCCTTAGTCTCAGAACCTATATTTTGTTCAACTCTCTCTCTCATTTCATTTGCAGCTTTGTTTGTAAATGTTATAGCTAATATATTTGGTGGTTGCACACCTTTATCTTCTATAAGGTATGCCATTCTTGTTGTTAATACCTTAGTTTTACCTGAACCAGCTCCAGCCAGTATAAGTACTGGACCTTCAGTCTTTTCTACTGCTTCTCTTTGAGCAGGATTTAATGTATCTAAATTCATATTTCTCCTCCTGTTAACAGCCATAAATATATTTTAATCTAAAATATGAATTACTTCAAATTATAATTATGTATTATACTAATAGATTATTTCCAATATATTACAATTAAATAACACTTTTTCATATAATTTATTTTACTATTTAATAAAAAAAATAACCTTATGATTTGGGGAATCATAAGGCACCTTTAAGGGGTCTAGGTTAAGGGTTATTATATAAATCTATTTTTTTAAAATAGGTTTAGGGCTTAATTATTTGTTTGTATTAAGTTCTCTTTCTTTCCAGTACTTATACAAATCTTCTTCTTTCTTAAATAAAGGTAAATTCATATTTTTGTGTACCTTTACTAGCCATGGGGATTCTAAGCCAGCTTGTATAATGTTATTTTCATTTACAAATACATTTTCTGCCTTTCCTTCATCAATTAAAATCCCCTTATCCAATACATATATGTAATCACATATTTCATACATTAAATTCATATCATGACTGGATATTACTATTTTTATATTATTTTTATTCAATCCCTTTATTATATCTACAATAGACCTAGTACTTACTGGGTCTAAACCAGCTGTAGGCTCATCAAGCAATATAATTTCATTTTCCATTGCTATAACTGATGCTATTGCTACTCTTTTTTTCTGACCATAACTTAAAAAATGTACTGGTCTATCTATAAAATCTATTCCATTAACAGCTACTAGAGCTTTGTTTATTCTCTCTTTAATTGTTTTTTCATCTATACCAATATTTCTCATTGCAAATGCTATATCGTCGTATACTTTTGAATAGAAAATTTGTTTTTCTGGGTCTTGAAAGACAATACCCACATTTTTTCTAAGATTATACAAACTTTTCTTATCATATTTTAATTTTTCTTCTTTAAAAAGAATTTCTCCAGATGTAGGTTTTAATATACCCATTAAATTCATAAATAATGTTGATTTTCCTGAACCATTTGAACCTATTATACCTATAACATTTCCCTTTGAGAAATCCATATTAATGTTTAATAATGCATTGGCATTCTTTTCATATTGATAAGTTAAATTATTTATTTTAAACATCATTATCCCCTACTATGTGAAATTTACCATCATACAATTTTATGTCTAATGATATGCACATATCATCATACCTTGTCATAAGTCTTTTGTACAGCATACTTCCAAGAATTCCTAAGGATTTATATGAAGTTTTTAAATTTATGTACCCAAATCTTAGTTCTTGTGATTTATATATTTCTGAAAATTCTTCTAAAAATATGAATATAAACCTATATATTAACATTGATAGCTCAACAAAAGTATCAGGTAAATGCATTTTTTTAAAGAAGAATATTAATTGATTAAAAGGTGTTGTAAGTATACAAAAGTACACGCAAGTCAAACAAGACATAGCTCTAAATAACACATGAACAGACATGTCAATAGATGCTTCTGATATCCCTATATTGAAACTAAAAATTTCAAAACTGTATAATAAGTCTGCTTTATTAAAAGATATATTTACAAGAGTTATTCCTATACTAAGAAATAAAAAGTACATTGGTATTCTAAGTAATTTTAAATAATTTTTTAAATCTATTCCAGCCACACAAACAACTAGAATACTCATTAAAACCATAATTCCACTTAAAACAAATATATTTTTTATTACCATAGAAGCAATCAGAAAGATTACTCCTATGGCTACTTTTTTATTTGGATTTACTTTACTTAATCTATTTGTATATGCATATTTATCAATTATAAGCATAATTAACTTCTCTTTCCTTTTTGAACACCTAATATGTATCCTATTACACCAGCACCTAATGCTGCTTGTGCAGAGAATAATAAACTTTCTATTTCTCCACTTGGTGGCTCATATGGGCTACTAAACCATGGTTCATAATCTGGATTTATCTTAGTAATTTCACTTTCAGCTTGACCATCTGCTCCTCCATATTCAGCTCCTGAGTTAACAAGTAATGGAAATATGATAAGAGCCACTACTAATAAAAGTAGTAATATATTAGTTTTCGTTTTTGTTTTAGCACTCATTAGCTTTAACTCCTTTATCATTATTTTCTAGTATGCTTTTTTCTCCATTTTCTGTAACTAAATTATATACAATTACAGTAAGTATACCTTCTGCTATTGCTATTGGTATTTGAGTCATAAAGAAAATTCCTAAAAACTTAATTGCTGAAGCCATCACTCCACCTGATGGGTCTGGAAAAGCCAGTGCTAACTGTATCGAAGTTATTGTATATGTAGCCAAATCTCCTAATGCTGCGGCAAGAAATACTGGTATTGCATTATTTCCATCTTTTTTCTTTAATGCTTTAAATATTAAGAATGATATAATTGGTCCTATAATAGCCATTGAAAAAGCATTAGCTCCTAAAGTAGTTATTCCTCCATGTGCTAATAATAATGCTTGGAATATTAGAACTATAGTTCCAAGAACAAACATTACACTTGGTCCAAACATTATTGCTCCAAGACCTACTCCAGTAGGATGTGAACAACTTCCTGTTACTGAAGGTATTTTTAGTGCTGACAACACAAACACAAATGCTCCACATAGTGCTAATAATACTTTCTTTTTAGGGTCTTGCTTTACTATTTTTCCTATCGATTTTAGTCCTACTAAGAAAAATGGTATAAATATAACTCCCCATGCTATAGACCATTTTACTGGTAAGTACCCTTCCATTATGTGCATTGCATTCGATGTAACTGGAGTTAAAATGATTAACATAAGTGCAGCTATAACCCCTAATTTGATATTTTGTTTCATTTTACTATCCCCTCTCTCCCTTTCTAATAATTAAAATATAAATAATATATGTCTGATTTATTTTAAAAATAAAAAAGCCTAACTCGATGGCTAGGCTTCTAATTTTCGACAATTTAAATACAAACACATAAAATAAACATATCTGTATAATTATTATAAGAAACTTTCTCCATCCCCGAAGAAATTACTTTAATATTTTAGGCAGGTCTCCTGACTTAGCTTCTTCCTACTCCTCTTCCTTCCCATGAAATATAAAAATATATCATCATAGTGGCTAACAAAAGTTTCGTCTGCATCACAGTAGCGGGGGCTGTAAAGGAATTTAACCTTTTTCCCTATTAATCTTGCTTGAAGAACCTATAATATTATATATTTAATTGTTAAATTATTCTTAAAACATTTTCTATATAAATCATTGTATACCTTTTCTGTGAAAATTTCTACATTTTTTACAGATTTTATTCATTTTTATATTTTTATGTATATAAATTATTTTTTATACTCTTGGTTAATTTCTAATTATCTTCTTTAAATACATTGAAACCACATCAGAAAATCTAGTTATATCTCTCGAATATATAAAATCATTTCCATATATTAATCTTTCAGCTTCAAGTTCTGATTCTTTCCCTGTAAACACTCCTAATACCAATATATTTTGTTTCCTAGCCTTTCTAACTTCATTAGCTGTGTCTCTCAAACCAACTATACCCCTATAAGCTTTTTCTCCTCTTAAAGTTCTCTCACTATTTTTTCCTATCTTTACATCATTTGGTCTTCCATCACTAAGAACTATCAAAATTTTATTTTCTTCATCTCTATTTATTAGACCACTACATATAGATTTTATAGCCAAGCCATCTCGATTATTACCAGCGCAAAAGTATTCAAATATATTTTCACTATTTTTTAAACTATCATCATAATCTTTAAATCTTTTTAATATTGTATAGTCTAAAAAACTAGAAAATCCAATAACTCTATTTGGTATGCCAACTTCTGTTAAAGCATTTGCAATTATATACGCTTGAATTGCTACATTTCCTTGATTTCTACTTTGAGAACCACTTGCATCTAATAATATATCAATAACATATTTTCCTTTTTCATTTTCTATGTCTTTGTAAAATATTTTATTATTATTACTTCTACCCACTCTCCAAGCTCTATTTGCTAATATAGTTCCACAATCAGAGTATACTCTTGTTTTGGCATTTTCTTCTATCAAAATTCTAGCTAGACTTTCTTTTAATCTCTTTATCTGCTGTCTATACATTCTAGCATTTTCTCTAAATTTTCCTAAATTATTTTCTTTTTGCCTTGTTACATATTTTAACTGGAATACATTATTACACTCACTTCTAAGAACTCCATCTGTAAAGTGTATTCTGCACCCTTCATGAACATTTCTACAATTTTGTGTTTCAATCTTTTTAATTTCACCTTTACTCAAATAAGTTTTTCCATAATAATGTTCTATCTTTGAATATATTTTATTTGCTGTCTCTTCATCAACATATATAACCCTGTCTGCTGAATTGCTAGATTGAGAATCCTCAAAATCTCCTACTCCCTCTATAAGCATAGATGAAGATATAGAGTCTATGTCACTTTCAATAATATTTTCTTCTTCTTCACTATAAAGTTCTTCATACATAAAGTCAGCAAATGTATCAAAATTTACTTCAACATCTTTCACATTATTTTCATCATATGTAGAACCACTTTCTTCTGCATTTAATATATATTCAAAATAAGTTAAATATATAACATCTAATGCTTTTAAAACCTCCATAATATCTTGATTTGTATCTATATTCTGTATGTCATTAACTATTCTTCTAGTTAGACTATCTAGTGCTGGATGCTTGTCCATATTATAAAGTACAAAGGCATATTTGATTTTATCCATGATATTATCATTATGTATTTTGGTAAAACGTGAAACAATATCCTTATAAGCATTTTTTCTTATATCTTCTATTCCTGGTCTGTCTTTAATAGCCTTTTCTTCAACTATTGTATTTAATATAACTTGAATCAAACCTAATATAATATCTTTGTCATATCCTTTTCGAATTCTATTTGTGAGGTATTTTTTCACTATGTCCCAATCTACATACTTTCTTCTAGCACCTGCAATTATTGCAAAATACAGACCTATCTCTTTTGAAGAATAATCTTTTTCTGATATATCTATACTTTCATTATAATCTCCAGCTATTGTCCAAGATAAGTTATTGGCTCTGTTTTCAAATTCATAATCATCATATATCCATTTCATAATCTCACCTATATTAAATATGACTTATTGGAAATACATCTATACTCTCCCATTTATTAGGTATTCTAGTTTTAATTACATCTCCAACCATTTCTTTCTCATATATATCGAAAGTCTTCCCTGTAAGCCCCATATTAATTGCAAGAGTTGGTTTCAATCCCCTTCTTATAGTTTTAAGTGATGCCATAAGACCACGCAGGTCAATAGCTTTACTAGATATTTCACCATTTTGAGATTTCAACTGTAAATCTAAAAATATTCCTGCAAAATGCATTAATTTTTCTTCATCAGCATCTGAAAATTCATTTTTTAAAATCATCATTAACTTTTCTTCTTCTATAGGGGGAATATCTATTACCATAAATCTAGATACTAGTGCCTCATTAAGTTCTTTTGTTCCTGCATATTCATAATTCATAGTTCCAATAAATCTTGTTGCTGGATGTAGATTGACTCTTTCATACCCAGGTACATCAATCAACCTTCTATAATCTAAAGCTGAATGTACTACCACTACAGCGTCATTCTTTGCCATATTAATTTCATCAAACACACCAAAACCTCCATTGATAGCACATTCATAAACAGAACCTCTTCTAAGCTTAACTTCATTATCTATAAATGTGTCTGTACCTATAAGTGTTGAACTATCTGTATTTATATGAAATGATGTATTCCATTGAGGTCTATTAAATATCTCCCCTAAATTGTCAGCAAGTAAGTTTTTTCCTGTTGCTTTTGGCCCTGATAATAATATATTTTCTTCTTCTAAAATAGCTGCTATACACATAGACAAAATATCTCTTCCATAAAAATAAGTTTTAGACTTTGTTACCCTGTACTCTAAATCTTTCTCTATAGCATAATAACGTCTAAAATATAGTATATCTTCAATAAGTTTCTCATCTACCCCTTGTACCCTTAGATTATCTATTATATCCATATTCTTACCCCTTTTATATAAATAGTATTTGTTTCATTTCTTAACATCATTTTAGCATAAAAGGGTATAAGCTAGAATCGATTTTACAAATTAATCATACCTCTTTATCTATTTTAAAGAAAAATCATCTGTATATATTTTTTATAGGTTATTTTAGGGAAACAGTTGGGAATTATCATATCATAGATTACTCCAATAGTGATATACCGACCTTCATAAATGTATTTTATATGAACAATCATACTATATCTTTGAAAGATACACAGTATGGTGGCTAACATATCAATTATTGTATTATTCTCTCTTTTTATATTTATTATCTTGACAATACTCATTTATAAGCCTATACTGTACTTAACTAACAAGTACAGTAAGTACAGTATAGGAGGATTAAATGGAAATAATCATTAGCAACAGTAGTGATAAACCTATATATGAACAAATATGTTTACAGATTAAAAGTCTTATAATGAATGGGACATTATCTGCTGGTGAAATGCTTCCATCTATGAGAAGTCTAGCAAAAGATTTACATATAAGTGTAATTACTGTTCAACGGGCATATGAGGATTTAACTCGTGATGGATTTATTGAAACTGTCTCTGGTAAAGGTAGTTTTGTCTCTAGTCAAAATAAAGAGTTCATTCAAGAAGATCAGTTGCGAATAGCAGAAGAATTATTACAAAAAGTCTCAGAAATTGGTAGAACACATGGTATATCTTATGAGCAGATGACCAATATTCTCAAATTATTCTATGAAGATTAAGGGGATGTAAACTATGGAAAAAAATAATGTTTTAGTTCAAAACTTATATAAAGCTTTTGATGATTTCTCATTGAAAGATGTTTCATTTAGTATTCCAAAAGGCAGGATTGTTGGTTTTATTGGTGAGAATGGAGCTGGAAAAAGTACCACAATTAACTTAATACTGAATGAATTGAAAAAAGATGCTGGAAAAATTGAAATATTCGGGGTAGACAATGCAACATATTCAATTAAAGATGATATTGGTATTGTCTTTGATGAGTGCAATTTCCATGATATTTTTACTGCAAAACATATTGGTAAAATACTCTCTGGCATATATACATCATGGGATAATTCACTTTATCAATATTATCTAGAAAAATTCAATCTTCCATTAAAAAAAACTATTGTCTCATTTTCTAAAGGAATGAAAATGAAACTCTCTATTATATGTGCTCTGTCTCATAAACCAAAGCTTCTCATTTTAGATGAAGCAACAACTGGGCTTGACCCTGTTAGTCGGGATGAAATCTTGGATTTGTTTTTGGAGTTCATACAAGATGAAGAACACTCTATTTTCTTTTCATCTCATATCACATCAGATATACAAAAAATTGCGGATTATGTGATACTAATTCATAAAGGAAAAATAGTTTTTGAGGAACAAAAAGATAACTTAATCTACAATTATGGAATTATTAGATGTGGAAAAGAAAAATTTAAAACTATCTCACAGGATGATTATCTTATTTACAGACAAACAAATGTAAGTATAGAATGCTTAGTTAATGATAAAGAAACTGCAAAAAGAAAATATAAGGATGTAGTTGTTGATAATGCAACATTGGAAGATATTATGCTTTTCTATATTAAAGGAGGAATATTATGCGAGGATTAATATACAAAGACTTCTATCTCTTTTTAAAAAGTATTGATAAGAAACTTATTATAATTGCAATAGTGGCTATTCTCCTTCTCATTATGAATATGGGGATATATGCTGGGCTAATGACTTCAATTATGTTTTCTATTTCAATAGGTATGCAAAATATTATAAGTTTCGCAAGTGATGAGAATGTAAACTGGAAAAAATACCAATTAGCTATGCCTGTTAGTGGATGTTCTGTAGTTGCAAGCAAATATATTTCTGTTATATGCACATTGGTTTTCAGTTTATTTGGGAGCATTATATTTAGTTTAATGAGCAGTATTTTCTATAGTAATTTTGAAATCAGTCTCTTGGGCTTATCTATCATTGCATCAATTATTTTGCCACTTACTTGTACTTCTATTTGTTTACCTCTTACATATTGGTTTGGTTTCCGTTCAGCACAGACGATAGGATTACTTTTCGTCGTTCCTATTTTCTATTTCATCAAATATTTTGAGGATGGACCTGGATTTTCTGCTATTCCAGCCACTACACAATCCTATTTATTAATGGCATCCATAACAGTTATAGTCCTATTCATTGTTTCTTTTGTAATAAGTGTACTTGGATACTCAAGAAAAAATAGCCATATATAAAAATAAATCTGATGATTAATTGATATTAACTACTACTCAATATGTTCTTTTATTATTGAATTCCACTTATTCACTATTTATTTGACATTAAAAATCCCCGTTTCCACACTGGAGTAAAAACGGGGATTTTAATTATTAGAAATTATCTCACTCATTTAAATCTTACAATAAATATAGAAAATAATGAAGAAATCTACTGATTTTTTATAATCTTATCTTATGACGTTTTTTATGTATATATGACTTAATAGTAAATCCAATAAGAATTAAAGCTATTGGTATAATTAGAACTAGGAATTTATAATCATTATAATGAGTCATTATTTTTACCCAGCTCTCTGAGAAAATATACCCTATACTTATTAATGAAGTATTCCATATAGTGATTCCCACAATAGATGATATTACAAAAGTTATAATATTTTGACCTGCTATACCTGCTATAAAAGATATATATGTTCTACATAGTGGAATTAATCTACATACACAAACAGAAATAGAAGAATATTTATTAAAATAATCCTGAGATGCAAATATTCCTTTCTTAGCTTTTGGACATATCTCTACTATTTTATTTATAATAGATTTACCACCCCAATTTCCTACTGCATAACAAAATATTGAGCCAAGTATACCTGCAATTATACTCAAAATCAAAATTGTCAAAAATCCAAAATGATTTCTTGCAGCAATTGCTCCACATAATGGTAAGACAACCTCGCTAGGTAGTGGAAAACAAGCATACTCAATCATAATTAATACAAATACAGAGATTAATCCATATTGTAAAATAAAACTATTGATTACAGACACTTACTTATCTATCTCCTTTCTTATTTAAAAGTACATATCTATAAGGGCTCCCACCCTATATTTAAAGAATCAATCTCTTTAAACTATTATATGTATTTATACAAAGTATTTATAACATACTTTGAAAATAGTACTTTAAAAATAAGAAACTTGCATAAATAAAAAAGATTACGTGGCTACGTCCTACTCTCCCAGGCAGTTTCCCACCAAGTACCATCAGCGCTAGAGAGCTTAACTTCTGTGTTCGGAATGGGAACAGGTGTATCCTCTCTGCTATTGTAACCACATAATCTTTATGCTTAATATCTCTATTAAGTTTTTAGAATCTAGTAATACTAGTTTCTTTAGAGTTAACACTCTAAAAACTGCACATATATTTTACTGAATGGACATCAAATAATTTGGTCAAGTCCTCGACCTATTAGTATCGATAAGCTAAATACATTGCTGCACTTACACCTTCGACCTATCAACCAGATAGTCTTTCTGGGGTCTTACCCTTGCGGTGGGAAATCTTATCTTGAAGTCGGCTTCGCGCTTAGATGCTTTCAGCGCTTATCCATTCCGTACATAGCTACCCAGCCATGCCCTTGGCAGAACAACTGGTACACCAGAGGTACGTCCATCCCGGTCCTCTCGTACTAAGGACAGGTCTTCTCAAATTTCCTACGCCTGCGACGGATAGGGACCGAACTGTCTCACGACGTTCTGAACCCAGCTCGCGTACCACTTTAATGGGCGAACAGCCCAACCCTTGGGACCTACTACAGCCCCAGGATGTGATGAGCCGACATCGAGGTGCCAAACCTCCCCGTCGATGTGGACTCTTGGGGGAGATAAGCCTGTTATCCCCAGGGTAGCTTTTATCCGTTGAGCGATGGCCCTTCCACGCAGAACCACCGGATCACTAAGTCCGATTTTCATCCTTGCTCGACCTGTATGTCTTGCAATCAAGCTCTCTTTTGCCTTTACACTCTACGTACGATTTCCGACCGTACTGAGAGAACCTTTGAGCGCCTCCGTTACCTTTTGGGAGGCGACCGCCCCAGTCAAACTGCCCACCTGACAGTGTCCCAAGACCAGATTCATGGCCTATGGTTAGAGTCCCAGTACTACAAGGGTGGTATCCCAAGGATGGCTCCGCCAAAACTAGCGTCCTGGTTTCAAAGCCTCCCACCTATCCTGTACATGTAGTACCAAGACCCAATGTCAAGCTACAGTAAAGCTCCATGGGGTCTTTCCGTCCTGTCGCAGGTATCCGGCATCTTCACCGGAATTACAATTTCACCGAGTCTGTTGTTGAGACAGTGCCCAAATCGTTACGCCTTTCGTGCGGGTCGGAACTTACCCGACAAGGAATTTCGCTACCTTAGGACCGTTATAGTTACGGCCGCCGTTTACTGGGGCTTAAGTTCACTGCTTCGATTGCTCTAACAGATCCCCTTAACCTTCCAGCACCGGGCAGGCGTCAGCTCCTATACATCGTCTTGCGACTTAGCAGAAACCTATGTTTTTGGTAAACAGTCGCTTGGGCCTATTCTCTGCGGCCACCAGATGGTGGCACCCCTTATCCCTAAGTTACGGGGTCATTTTGCCGAGTTCCTTAACAACAGTTCTCTCGCGGGCCTTAGGATACTCTCCTCACCCACCTGTGTCGGTTTGCGGTACGGGTACCTTTAACCTCGATAGAGACTTTTCTTGACAGTGTGAAATCAGCTACTTCGCTACTAAATTTCGCTCCCCATCACATCCCAGCATTATCAAAGCGGATTTACCTACTCTGACTGCCTCAATGCTTGGGCACACATAACCAACAGTGTGCTTAGCTTATCCTACTGTGTCATCCCATCTCTCAAACGGTTATCGGTAGTACAGGAATATCAACCTGTTGTCCATCACCTACGCCTTTCGGCCTCAGCTTAGGTCCCGACTAACCCAGGGCGGACGAACCTTCCCCTGGAAACCTTGGGTTTACGGCCTGTGGGATTCTCACCCACATCTCGCTACTCATGCCAACATTCTCACTCCCATACTGTCCACATGTCCTTACGGTCATGCTTCAACCCGTATGGGAAGCTCCCCTACCCATCATAATGATGCCGTAGCTTCGGTAGTAAGTTTTAGCCCCGGAAATCTTCGGCGCAGGATCACTCGACCAGTGAGCTATTACGCACTCTTTGAATGAGTGGCTGCTTCTAAGCCAACATCCTGGTTGTCTGTGCAATCCCACATCCTTTACCACTTAACTTACATTTAGGGACCTTAGCTGACGATCTGGGCTGTTGCCCTTTCGACTATGAATCTTATCACCCACAGTCTGACTCCCAAGTATAAGATGACGGCATTCGGAGTTTGATAGTCTTCGGTAGGTGCAATACCCCCTAGGACATTCAGTGCTCTACCTCCGTATCTCTCACCTTGAGGCTAGCCCTAAAGCTATTTCGGGGAGAACCAGCTATCTCCGGGCTCGATTGGAATTTCACCGCTACCCACAAGTCATCCCCGAGCTTTTCAACGCTCGTGGGTTCGGACCTCCACGAAATTTTACTTTCGCTTCATCCTGCTCATGGGTAGGTCGCCCGGTTTCGGGTCTACGTCAAGTAACTGAACGCTCAGTTAAAACTCGCTTTCGCTACGGCTCCACACCTTAAGTGCTTAACCTTGCTACTTAACGTAACTCGTTGGCCCGTTCTACAAAAAGTACGCGGTCACACAAGAAATGTGCTTCCACAGCTTGTAAGTGCAGGGTTTCAGGTTCTATTTCACTCCCCTCCCGGGGTTCTTTTCACCTTTCCCTCACGGTACTATACGCTATCGGTCACTAGGTAGTATTTAGCCTTGGAGGGTGGTCCCTCCTGCTTCCCACAGGGTTTCACGTGTCCCGTGGTACTCTGGATCATATCTAAAGTCTTCTCGTTTAACATACAGGACTATTACCTTCTGTGGTGGGTCTTTCCAAACCTCTTCAATTACGATACCTCTTCGTTATGATATGTCCGCAACCCCAATAAAGAAAACTTTATTGGTTTGGGCTCTTCCGCGTTCGCTCGCCGCTACTTACGGAATCGAATTTCTTTCTCTTCCTTCAGGTACTTAGATGTTTCAGTTCCCTGAGTTCCCCTCATTAAGCTATGAATTCACTTAATGATACTTAGACATTACTCTAAGTGAGTTTCCTCATTCGGAAATCTTCGGATCAAAGTTTACGTGCAACTCCCCGAAGCTTATCGCAGCTTATCGCGTCCTTCATCGGCTCCTAGTGCCAAGGCATCCGCCCTGCACCCTTAATAACTTGACCAGTTAAAAAGGTTTGATAGATTAAAGTCTATCAACTTGATAATTTTAAAAAGTTATCAGCTTTATATATTACAAATTAGATGTCATATCACTAAATATATATGCAGTTTTTAAGGTGCTAACGCACATTTTCAACAAACAAACTTCACATTGGTTTAGTTTATTTGGTTGATTCAAGTGCTAATTTTGAGTATTCGTAAAAACGAACCCTCAAAATTAAACAGTAGGCAATTCTCCTTAGAAAGGAGGTGATCCAGCCGCACCTTCCGATACGGCTACCTTGTTACGACTTCACCCCAGTTATTGATTCCACCTTCGACGACTTCTTCCAAAAGGTTAGATAATCGGCTTCGGGCGTCTCCAACTCCCGTGGTGTGACGGGCGGTGTGTACAAGACCCGGGAACGCATTCACCGCAGCATTCTGATCTGCGATTACTAGTAACTCCAGCTTCATGTAGGCGAGTTTCAGCCTACAATCCGAACTGAGAGTAGCTTTAAGGGATTAGCTCCACCTTACGGCTTGGCAACCCTCTGTACTACCCATTGTAGCACGTGTGTAGCCCTAAGCATAAGGGGCATGATGATTTGACGTCATCCCCACCTTCCTCCAGGTTATCCCTGGCAGTCTCTCTAGAGTGCCCAACTTAATGATGGCAACTAAAGACAAGGGTTGCGCTCGTTGCGGGACTTAACCCAACATCTCACGACACGAGCTGACGACAACCATGCACCACCTGTCACCAATGTCCCCGAAGGGAACTCTCCGATTAAGGAGATGTCATTGGGATGTCAAGCTTAGGTAAGGTTCTTCGCGTTGCTTCGAATTAAACCACATGCTCCGCTACTTGTGCGGGTCCCCGTCAATTCCTTTGAGTTTCACTCTTGCGAGCGTACTTCCCAGGCGGAGTACTTAATGCGTTAGCTGCGGCACCGAGGGGGGTAACCCCCGACACCTAGTACTCATCGTTTACAGCGTGGACTACCAGGGTATCTAATCCTGTTTGCTCCCCACGCTTTCGTGCCTCAGCGTCAGTTACAGTCCAGAGAGCCGCCTTCGCAACTGGTGTTCCTCCTAATATCTACGCATTTCACCGCTACACTAGGAATTCCACTCTCCTCTCCTGCACTCAAGTCTCCCAGTTTCAAGAGCTTACTACGGTTGAGCCGTAGCCTTTCACTCCTGACTTGAAAGACCGCCTACGCACCCTTTACGCCCAGTAAATCCGGATAACGCTAGCCCCCTACGTATTACCGCGGCTGCTGGCACGTAGTTAGCCGGGGCTTCCTCCTCAAGTACCGTCATTATCTTCCTTGAGGACAGAGTTTTACGACCCGAAGGCCTTCATCACTCACGCGGCGTTGCTGCATCAGGCTTTCGCCCATTGTGCAATATTCCCCACTGCTGCCTCCCGTAGGAGTTTGGACCGTGTCTCAGTTCCAATGTGGCCGATCACCCTCTCAGGTCGGCTACTGATCGTCGCCTTGGTAAGCCGTTACCTTACCAACTAGCTAATCAGACGCGGGTCCATCCTGTACTGGCTCACCTTTGATATTTAAGAGATGCCTCTCAAATATATTATCCCGTATTAGCATACCTTTCGGTATGTTATCCGTGTGTACAGGGTAGGTTACCCACGCGTTACTCACCCGTCCGCCGCTCTTTACCGAAGTAAATCGCTCAACTTGCATGTGTTAGGCACGCCGCCAGCGTTCATCCTGAGCCAGGATCAAACTCTCAAATAAAAGTTTATCAGGCTCAGATACTATTGTTATCAAAATATCTGGCTTTATGGTTTGTTTCTTGTTTTATAAATTAACCTACTGTTTAATTTTCAAAGTTCATTTTTCATGTTTGCCCTTTTCTTAAGGACAAGTAATACTATATCATCTTAAAAATATTTCGTCAACACTTTTTCAAATTATTTTTTTAAAATATTTACTTTTTTATATTATATAGCTTACTGAATGCTAGTTATATCATATCATTAATGAATTTTTACTCAAATATTTTCTTATAAAATAATAATTACCAATCTATATATTTGTAATTATTATAATTCTTATTCCTTAATTAGTCTTAGCAATAAACAAGAATCATCTATATATAAGTTTAAAATATATACTAAATAATAAGATTAAACAAATATACTATATATACACAATGAAAAGTATCAATATAGTCAAAATAAACTTATTGACACTTTTCTTAATATTTATATACTTCATTACTATATTCTTTTAATAATACATATCTATATTTTATCTCATAGCTCTCATAGCATTTAATACTGCTATAAGTGCTACCCCTACATCAGCAAATATAGCTTCCCACATAGTAGCTATTCCTCCAGCTCCTAATATCATAACTATAATTTTTACTCCTAAAGCAAATATTATATTTTGCCATACTATTTTATTAGTCTTATTTGCTATCTCAATTGCCTTAGATATTTTACTAGGCTCATCTGTCATAAGAACCACATCTGCTGCTTCAATAGCTGCATCTGAACCTAGACCTCCCATTGCTATACCAACATCCGCACGAGCTAGTACTGGAGCATCATTTATTCCATCACCTACAAAGGCTATTTTTTCTTTTTCACTTCTTCCTTCATATAAAGCTTCTAATCTATCAACTTTTTCATTAGGAAGCAAATTTGAATAAACTGTATCTAAGTTTAATTCTTTAGCAATATTTTTTGCTACTTTCTCATTATCTCCAGTTAACATTACAACTTCTTTTATTCCTATTGATTTTAAACTTCTTATAGCATTTTTACTATCTTCTTTTACTTCATCAGATATAACTATATAACCTCTATACACTTTATCAACAGCAATATAAACCACTGTACCTACTTCTTTAGCTGGTGAATAGAATATATTTTCCTTTTTCATAAGTTTCTCATTACCTGCTAATATAAGTTTACCATTATGTTTTACTCTGATTCCATAAGCTGCTATTTCCTCATAACTGTCTATTGTATCTAAATCAATTTTTTTACTGTAGTAACTTAATATAGACTTAGCTATTGGATGATTTGAGTTTACTTCTGCAATAGCTGCAAATTCTAGTAGTTCTTCTTCTGATATACCTTCAGGATTTAACTTAGTTACATTAAAGACACCTTTAGTAAGTGTTCCTGTTTTATCAAATACTACAGTATCTACACTTCTTAAAGCTTCTAGATAATTACTTCCCTTAATAAGGATACCATTTTTAGATGCAAATCCAATTCCACTAAAGAAACTCAGTGGTATTGATAAAACTAGTGCACAAGGGCAAGAAACAACCAAGAATATTAATCCTCTATACACCCAATCACTAAATACCTCACCTGAAATTACAAGTGGTGGCACAAATGCTATCAATAAAGCAGCTACTACTACTATTGGAGTATAATATCTTGAAAATTTAGATATAAAGTTTTCTGTTTTTGATTTTTTAATACTAGAATTTTCAACAAGGTCAAGTATTTTTGAAACTGTTGACTCTCCAAAACTCTTTGTAACTTCAATACTCAATAAAGCATTCTTATTTATAACACCAGATAAAATTTCGTCCCCTTTTTCAACTTCTCTTAGTACTGATTCACCTGTAAGTGCAGAAGTATCTAGCATTGAAACTCCATCTACTACCACTCCATCTAGTGGTACTTTCTCACCAGGTTTTACTACTATTATATCTCCCACATTTACTTCTTCTGGTGACACTACCTTAACTTCAGAATTAACTTTCAAATTTGCATAATCTGGTCTTATTTGCATAAGTGAAGTTATAGACTTTCTAGACTTACCAACTGCGACACCTTGTAAATACTCTCCTATTTTATAGAACAGCATAACCCCTACTGCTTCTGATAATTCTCCTATTAATAATGCTCCTACTGTAGCTAGAGCCATCAAGAAGTTCTCATCAAATACTCTTCCTTTTGATATATTTCTTATTGCTCTTAAAAGTACATCTCCACCTACTATTACATAAGCAACTATAAACACTATATTACTAAATTGGCTTTCATAACCTGTAGCTGTTTGATATATCCCAAATATATATACCAAAGCTCCAATTATAAGTGGAATTAATTCTTTTTTATTTGTATCATTTACACTCACTGCTTTTTCAGCAGTCTTAGCTTTTACTCTGTCATTAGATTCTACTTGTATATCAAGTCCTGGTTCTGTTAAATCTATTATTTCCTTTATCTTGTTTATAACACTATCTTCTTCAAAGTCATTAAGTATATTTACTGTAAGTTTTTTATTTACAAAATTTAAATTAGAAGATTCAATTTCTTTTAATTTAGAAACTTTATTATTAATCTCCTCTGCACAATGTGCACAGTTTAATCCTCCTAATATAAGTTCTTTTTTAATTGATGTCTTATTAGATACATGCTCTTTAGAACTTATTTGTATATCAAGACCTGGTTCTGTTGAATCTATTATATCTATTATCTTTTCTATAGTATTATCCTCATTAAAACTATCTTCTATATTTACTGTAAGTTTTTTATTTATAAAATTTAGATTGGAAGACTTAACTTCTTGTAGCTTAGAAACTTTATTGTTAATCTCTTCTGCACAATGAGCACAATTTAGCCCCCCTAATATAAATTCTTTTTTAATTATATTATTTGCTTCCATATACATTCACTCCTCTCAGTTATCATTTATAAGTCTCTCTAATATGGTTTAATCCACAATCAAATATTTGGCTTATATGACTATCATCTAATGAGTAATACACTGTTTTTCCTTCTCTTCTAAACTTTACTAATCTCGCCTGTTTTAATACTCTAAGTTGGTGAGATATTGCAGAGTGAGTCATATTTAATAAACTTGCTATATCACATACACACATTTCATTCGCAAATAATGCATATAATATCTTTACCCTAGTAGTGTCTCCAAATACTTTAAATAACTCTGCTAAATCATATAACATTTCTTCATCTGGCATAGTTGATTTAGCTTCTGTTACTACTTCTTCATGTATTATATTGCAACTACAATCATTTATCTCTTCTCTCATTTTTAATCCTCCGTCATTTTAATATATGAATAACTGTTCATATGTTCATTATATTCCATTGCTTCTAAATTTGCAACAATAATTTTTATTTATTTAATAACAATTAGAATGCACATATTATCACCTTTTTTAATATATATATTATTAGAATAAGTTTTTGTAAACTTTTTTATAGTTTTCTAGGAGGTGCAAGTTTAATATGAGTAACAAGAAAAAAAAGGATTTAGACAATAGTTACATGCCTTACTTAGACCCAGCTAACTATGCAGATTATATTACTAATGAAGAAATTTCCCAAGATGAATTGAGAAATGACCCACAAATTTCTACTGGTTATACAAAGATACCTAATAATCAGAATGTAAGCAATATTTATCCTAACAACGCAAATAATTATCCTAAAAGCAGTAATTCCCCAAACAACTTGCCTAACACAAATAATACATCCGGAAATATGAATTACAACACATCTGCTACAAATAATATGCCTAATAACATGAACTATAATGCATCTAATAATATGGGTATGCCTAATAATATGTCTGGCAATATGAATAATAATATGGGTATGCCTAACAATATGTCTGGCAATATGAACAATAATAACATGGGTATGCCTAACAACATGTCTAGTAATATGAATAATAACATGGGTATGCCTAACAATATGTCTGGCAATATGAACAATAATAACATGGGTATGCCTAACAATATGTCTGGCAATATGAACAATAATAACATGGGTATGCCTAACAACATGTCTGGCAATATGAATAATAATATGTCTGGTAATACTGGCATGTATGGTAATATGCCTAACAATATGAATAATAATATGGGATATAATATGAACAACAACATAAATAATATGGGTATTCCTAACTTCTCATGTAATCAAAATATGCCTCCTAATGTACTTATGATGATACCAGGTGTCATATGTCATAATACAATGCAAGGTATGCCTGTAGTTATGCCTAGTACTATGCCTCCTAGTATATATCCTACTCCTTATGGTTCTAGTAATATGACTATGCAAGGTATGCCACAAACTACTAATATTGAGGAATTTGATGAGGAAGAAATGTAAAATATTTTTTAAGTAATTTTAAGTAAATTGTATAAACCATTAATAATTGGACATAATAATAAATGTATTCCTCATAATATTCCCCCAATATTATTATAGGTATAGAAAGTTGACTGAATATACGTATATTTAGTCAACAAATATTAACATAATCTAATAAAATAAATATAAAAAAGTCAGATAAAATAAAATTTTATCTGACTTTTTTACTTATTGATATTTTCTTTTTTTAAATTATAAATAACTCTTAGGTAACAACCTTTATCATAATTATTTAGATTTATTAGATATTTATCAACTAAACAAGCAAGAAGGGGCTTTATAATGTCTCCTTCTTGAAGGTACTGACAATATAAACCCTTTCGGCTTTCTATTAAGTTATTTAGTTATATGCTATAATGACTCTAACAAATGACTATTTCATTTAATAGGAGGTATTACTTTGAATAAATTATGTATATTTTACTTTTCTGGAACTGGCATGACAGAATATATAATTAATAAACTAAAGCAAGAATTGGAAAGTCAGCAATTTTGTGTCGAATGTACAAAAATAGAAAATATTAAAAAATCTAAAATTCATTTAACATCATATGATATGGTAGGAATAGCTTACCCTGTACATTCCTTTAATGCTCCTCAAATTGTATTAGATTTTGTAAAAACTTTGCCTAACACACATTCTATGGATACATTTATAATACATACAGCTGGTGAAGATAATTATGTAAATTATGCTTCATCAAATTTATTAATCAAAAGATTAGATACTAAAGGTTTCAAAGTATTTTATAATAAATTATTTGCTATGCCATCAAATTTTATGGTCAAATATGATGATACAAAGACAAGAGAACTTATCGAAAAAGCAGATAAAGAAATACCTAATATTGTACATAATTTAATTAATCGAATTTCATACCTTCCAAATAGTAGCACTTTAGTAAAAACACTATCCTTTATTGGTAGGTCAGAATGGTATGGAGCCCATATCTTAGGCAAGTTTTTCTATGTTAAAAATAATTGCATACACTGTTCTAAATGTGCCAATAATTGTCCTAAGCACAATATAAATGTTACAGAAAATAAGGTTAAATTTAATTGGAGTTGCTGTCTATGTATGAGATGTATTTATAATTGTCCTAAAAACGCAATTAATATACATCAACCATTTAAATTTATCCGTTTTGATAATTGGTATGATTCTAATCTGTTCACAAAGAAGAAAGATTAAAAAACAAAATATAACTAATATTTTGCAAGTCAACCATATATATAATACATACTAAAAACTAATATCAGTCAATAATATGAGGAGAATTATAAATTTTTTTTATTTTTCTAATAAACTGTATAAAATTTTAATAATTGACCACAATAATAAATGTATTCCTCATAATATTCCCCCAATATTATAGAAATTAATTTAAGCGAGATTAAATTCAGTTAATCTCGCTTAAATAATGCCCAAAAATATCATTCCAAGAAATCATCAAAATCTATTGAACCTGATTCTGCAAAATCATATAATGCATTTTGTTCAAAGAAAAAATTCTCTTCAAACTTAATATATTTACTATAGCTAGTTTGACTTATCTCATTAATATAATTGCAATCATTTTCATTATAAGTACCAATAAAAAGTTTATTTCCCATTAAGTAATATATAGCTTTCATATCATTATTTATTATATACACATTTTCTTTAACATGGTCATTATTAAAATTAAATCTAGTAAAAAATATACCTTCATTCATATAACTTTTTAATAAAAAAGGATTATCTTTATAAAATACTTTTGCAAATTCTTCAGATGATTTTACACTATACACACTTACAAATTCATTTTTAGAAATCTCATCGAATACTTCAAAATCATACATTGGTTCTTTATCTGTTACTAATAAAGAATTAATTTTAAAGCCAGTTTCATTACATTTATATATGCAAAAAGCAATTTTGCATATATAATATCCATCATTATCTTCATATAAAGCTTCACTTATATACCTACCTTGCCCTTTATCACTCACTACATTTTTAAGCAATGTCCCATTTATATTTGTAATATGCATATTTGCAATCTCATCACTTCCAGAAAAATATTTTAAACTTTCTCTATCCCACGCTATAAATCGCATAGTCATATAGTTTATAAATTCAACTTCTTCATCAACCCTTTTACATATTTTGTTATATAACTTTTCTATAGTTAAATTTGATTTATAATTTTTTATAATATCAATATATTCACTTTTATCTCCTGGTAATAACTTGTCATAGTAAAGATTCTTATTCCCAAAATAAGATACTAAAAACAAGGATTCATCCTTTGTTAATTCAACTCTATCTGAGCCAAATCCGCCCATTAATCTTTCTTCTTCCATGTAAGCTTCTTCTTGTGTAGGATTTTTTAAACCCACATAATCTGCTAAACCTAATCCCTCTGCATCTAATAGAAAATATTGACAGAAGTGATTGTTTTTATCATCTATCCAATTTATTATAAGACCTAAACTACCCATAAGTCTAGAATTAGTAGCCTTCGCAAAATTAAAATTCATATAATCACACCCTTTAGACTTTAAAATATTTGTTTTTTAATATATAAATTATTATACATATATTTTAACAACTTAGATACAATTTATAATATAATATAAGGAAATGATTAATTGAGGTGGTCTTATGAAAAATATAGCAGCTTTTTTTGATATAGATGGTACTCTTTATAGAGATTCTCTTATGGTTGAACATTTTAAGAAGTTAATTAAATATGATATAATTGACCAAAAAAATTGGTATAAACATGCTAGAGACACTTTTATGGATTGGGATAAAAGACAAGGTAATTATGATGATTATCTATTGGAAATATGTGACCTTTATGTCGATTCACTAAAAGGATTAGATAAAACTTGCATTAATTTTACAAGTGACCAAGTAATTAAATTAAAAGCAGATAGAGTTTATAAATACACACGTTCAAGAATTGATTGGCATCTAAATCAAGGACATATAGTCATATTCATATCTGGTAGCCCTGGATTTTTAGTTGAAAAAATGGCAAAAAAATATAATGTAACTGATTTTTTAGGAAGTGACTATGTATTTGAAAATGATATATTTACGGGAACAGTTATTCCAATGTGGGATTCTATAAGTAAAAATAATGCTATAAATGATTTTATTGTAAAGTATAATTTAGACTTATCAAACTCATATGCTTATGGCGATACTAATGGTGATATAAATATGTTAAAAAGAGTTGGAAATCCAATAGCAATAAATCCAACAAAGGAACTTTTAGCTCAAATATCACTTGATAAGGAAATTTCTAAAAATGTTGAAATAATAGTAGAAAGAAAAGATATTATTTACTCTTTATCTACAGATGTAAATATAGTAGATATTTAATTTATATTATATCTCTTGAAGTAAACCATTCTATCCAATATATAAAAAGCTTTGACTAAAAATCAAAGCTTTTTATATATTAATACTAAGTATATATTAAATTTATTTTTACATATAAATACATATTCAAATGTATTCTTTATATTTATTTAAATTACAATTCTATTAAGACTAAACATATAAATTAATTATTATTTTTAAATAGCATCTTTCTTAACTTATTATTGTAATAACTTATAAAAGAACTATAAACATAGTCATATACTATAAAGGCTACTTCAAATGAACCTATAATAAAAATATTTATTGGGATATAAACTATTGTTCTTAATAAAAAATACAATATCAGTACCATTATATTTGCAAATACTACTTTTAAGAAATACTCAATATATATTGACCTATCTTTTTCTATAAGATATTTTGCAATACCATATATTCCAAAGGTAAGTGAATACACAATCCATTGAGACTTACTTGCCATCACTATAAATCCTAAAGCTATAGAACCTATATAAAAAGCAATTCCACTCTTAAATCCCCATTCCATTATCACAATTGATACTAAAAGTGATGCTACTCCCATAATAAACAATGTATTTACAGGAATAATATTTGTAAGAGTCAACAATATCACATTTAATGCTAATAAAACTCCTCCATAAGCAACTTTTATACTCATATTTATCATCCTAACAACAAGTTATTAAATCTCCTCCAAAACATTCACAACATGAATCTAAACACCAAAGCTTAGCACAGTTTTCACAACAATCGTCACCTAGACAACAGCAACAATCATCACAACAACAGCAACATCCACCTAAATCATTACGTCTTCTTCTATTATAGTTATCAGCCCTATTGTTATATTCATTTCTATATTCTGTATAACTTCTAAGTGCCTCACTGTATTCATGATTTTCTGGCTCCATAAATTTTGCTCTTTTTAAGAAGTCTTCTCCTTCTTCATAATATCCTATGTTCATCGCAGAAAAACCAGTTAGATAATACCATTCTGCACATTTGTCACTCAACGACTTTAAAAAATCATATGCTTTTCTAAATTCACTATTTTCTATAAAAGCTCTTGCTCTCATAAAATTTTCATTATTATAAGTATTACTGTACATTCTTTCCACCTCTGCTTTCTAATATATTCATATATCTTAAATAAACACCAGAATAAATTATATTTTCTATTATCCCGACATTTGTATTTAGATTTAAATTATCAATTCCTCTAGCTAAAAATCCCAATGATGTTACAATTATTTTTTTAACTTTTTGTTTTAACTCATCATTTTTATCTACATATTCTATAAAAGGATTGTATCTTCCTTTCTTAAAATCTTCATCTAAATCTTCATATGCATCTAATAGATATATATACTTACCTATATTAAAGCCTATCATTCTTAAGTTTCTCTCATTTTCATCTTTTTTGTAGGCAAACACTTCACCCATTATATTTCCAAATGTATTAGATACTTCGTCTATATTTATATTGTTATCCTTTTCTAACTTATTTAATTCATTTAGCTGTTGTTTTATATACGCTGCTTTTTCGGTATACTTTTCATATGCTAAGTTTAATTTGTTTTTATATATATAATATGCTAATTTATCTTTTATGCGTTTATCATCCATTAAATTATCTTCTAATTTATAATATGTTAAAAGAATATTCATACTTGCTGCATATTCTGTAATATCATTTGTAATTACCTTTTTCTTTTTAAATGGATTGACTATACATACTTCTTCTGTATTTATAGATTCTGGCTTATATACTGAAGTTAATAGAATAATTAAAAATGTTATATCATAGTTTAGAGAAAATCGAGAGATTTCTCCATGATTTCTTTTTAAATATTTACATAACCCACAATAATAAGCTTTATAATGGTCATATTCTCTAAAAGTTAAATCCATTTTGTTTATTTTAACATATCCAAACATAAATACTCCTTTTTGTACTACTTTTTATATAAATTATATATAGTATAACACTTTTTATCAAGATTATATAAGATACAGTATTCTAAGAAACTTTAAAAACACCTTCTAATCATTGTATCTTAGATTAAAAATAATTAGAAGGTTAAGTTAAAAATAATATTAAATTATATATTTATACTAATTCATGACCATAATCTTACTTACATTAACTTAATTTTTAAATAATCGGAGCATATTCGAAGTTGCCTATAGTATCCTTTAATTCCTTTTTTGCTTTACTTACAATAGATTCATCAAGCATTACATCACTTATTGAACATGCTATAGCTTTAGATGCTAATAACATCGCTTTAAATCCCATATTAGAACCTGCACTAGCACAAGATTGCCATGTATGAGCAGAAATACCAATAGGCCAAACTGAACAAGAACATTGTGCTGTAGGAGTTATGTAACTTACATCTCCAATATCTAATGATAATGATATACAGTTGTTATGGGTAAAGGTATCATCTGTAACTTCATCATGTAAATCCATCCTAGTAATATCTTTATTTCCACTTAATACACTAGAAACGCTAATTCTTTTATCTATAGACACTGTTTTAGCTAATTCTCCTGCAAAATAGTAGTCATCTTCATCATAATTTTGAACTCCTAACAATTTCATATTTTGTGATAGAATATCTGTTAATATTGTATTCGGAATATAGTCATATACTCCACTCATAATATTATATTCCATACTAGTACCTGTCATCAGTGCTGCTCCTTTTGCTATATCGACAATTCTATCAAATACATCTCTTACATGTTCCATTTTCACTCCTCTTATGTAATACCATACTTCTGCAAAATCCGGAACTATGTTTGGCATTTTTCCACCATTAGTAGTTACATAATGCACTCTACAACTGTCAAATATATGCTCTCTTAAATAGTTGCAACCTATATTCATAAGTTCTACTGCATCAAGTGCACTTCTTCCATTATAAGGAGCTTGTGCTGCATGAGCACTAATTCCATTATATCTAAATTTTACAGAATAATTAGCAAGGGTTGGTATTCTTATTGGAGTATTTATATCAAATGGATGCCAACTAAATGCACAATCTATTCCATCAAAAAAACCTTTTTTTATCATTAATACCTTTCCTGATAAATCTTCCTCTGCTGGACAACCATAGTACTTTATAGTTCCTTTAATCTTTTTTAGTTTGATTAGTTCCTTTATCGCAACTACAGCCCCCATTGAACCTGTACCAAGTAAGTTATGTCCACATCCATGACCTGCCCCTCCATCTAAAATAGGTTCTTTTGTAATTAATATTTTTTGAGACAAACCATCTAAAGCATCATATTCTCCTAGAACTGCTATAACTGGTTTACCTTCTCCATAACTAGCTACAAATCCTGTATCCATATCTTCTAATTCATCTATATTAAAATCACACCTTCTTAAATACTCTTTTTGTAAATTTGAAGCATAATATTCTTTATATTGAAGTTCTGGATTTTCCCATATCTTATCTGATATCTCCCTTAACTCTTCTTGTATCTCATCTACATATTGCACTAAAAATTTTTTATTTAAATCTTCCATATTAATTGTATAATCCTCCTCAACTCTGATATCTTATACTTAACTAATTAAAATAGTTAATTTTAAAATATATTCTACTTTATAATCATTCTATATAATAAAACCTCTTGACTTGTAAGCTTCACTTTATCAAGTAAGAGGTTTTCAAATTTTATATAATTTTTAACATGTTAACCAATCAAGCATATTAACCCATAATTTACTATAGTACTTCCAATCAGTAAATTCTTTTGACCCCCAATGAGGTGCACAGTCAGAACTAAATATAGCAGATTTTCCTTTTCCAAACTCCCCAACTGCTACAAATGGGTCACCTCCAATTGTTGCTAATACAGGGCAATTATCTCTAGCAACTGTCTTGTTATATCCTAAAAACTTTGGCCAATCTTTTGGAATATCTTTCAATACTGGATGCTCAGAGTCAACAACTACTGGAATTATGCCTGCGGGTTTTTCTACTCTATCATCTTTATCTATCATAGCTATTGGTAATACATCTTTTATAGCAGTTTCTCCAAATCTAGCTTTTGCATCTATACCTGTAAATGACATGTATCCACCTACCATTATTAATGCTCCACCATTATTTACGTACTCTTTAATCAATTCAAGTCTATCTGGATTACTATTACAATCTATAAAAGTACTATTAGATAATAAGAAAGTATTAGAACCTATATCAGACAATATTATACAATCATAATCATTTAATTCTTCTAATTTATATGGAAAACTATCTGCTGCTACATGTGCAGGCATATGAACTGTCTCATATCCCCCAGATTCTATTGCTTCTTTTAACCACTTTACAGCTTCCTCATAATGAGTTGTAACAAATGTATCAAACCCTTTTATATGAGTTATATTTTTTACCCAAGATTCCCCTACTATTAACACTTTTTTCATTTATATATTCCTCCTGCTTTTATAAATTTAATATTAGACTTGCATACATAAGTATACTGTCTAAATACTCATTGATTTCAACATACTCATCTATTGAATGGCATTGTTCTATTGAACCTGGTCCCAATATTAATGTTGGAATTCCAGCTAAATTTTTCATCAACCTTGCATCATTTCCAGCTGTTGAACCTTTTATTTCTAATTTTTTCTCTAAAACCTCTTCTAGTATCTTATGTGTATTCACTACAAAATCGGAATTCTTATCCATCTCAAAACCTAATCCTGATTGATATATATTTATACTTGGCTTATTGTCTTTAAGCCATAAATCTCCATCAGCTCTTGTCATTATGACATTAGTTACATCGTTTACAACTTGTTCATAGCTCATTATATTTGGTAAGAAGTGCACACACAAATTAAATACACACTTATCTGGCACAGTAGAACCTGCTGTTCCACCATTTATTACACCCAAATTTATTGTAGGCGAAGGTAATAAGGGATGCTTATATACCATAAGCCAATTATGTTCTAATTCTTTTATTTCTTGAAGCAGTAACATAGCCTTCTCTATTGCGTTTACCCCCTCCCATTTACTACCACAGTGAAGAGATATACCTTTAACTTCAACTTCAAAGAAAACAAACCCCATATGTGCAATTATTAAATTTTGCTCTGATGGTTCACAAATTACACAGCAATCTCCATCAATTCCATTCATAACTGCATTTATGGTACCATTTCCTCCACCTTCTTCATCTACTACTGACATTACATTTACATTACCAGGTACATTTAAATCACTATCTTTTATAAGCTTTATAGCTAATATTGATGCTATAAGCCCAGACTTCATATCCGCAGTTCCAAGACCATAAAGCTTACCACTGTCTTCTGTACCACAATATGGATTATATCTCCACTTACTTATATCACCTGGTGGCATAGTATCTACATGACCATTAAATACAATTGTCTTACCAGGTAAATTATCACTGTATTTACAAATTAAATTATATCTATCTTTATAATTGTGACCTAGATTTCCTTCTTTATATGTATCCTTTGCTTTTTTAATCAGCTCTTCACTCATGTCTTGTCTATCTACACTAAAACCTATGTCATTTGCAAGTTTCTCAATATATTCTTGTCCCTCTTTTTCAAATCCACCTAGTATTCCATGACCAATATCTTCAGTCTTTATACTTACAAGCTCTTTTAAATAATCTATGTATTCTTGTTTTTTATTATTTAATGTCTCTAAGAGAATTTTTTTCATATTTCCTCCTAAGATTTATTTTTTTATTTAAAATATAACTATTATTTAGCTTTAGTTGATTTTTTTAGTTTTATATTATTTATCCATATAGCAAACAGCATTACTAGTCCTTTTATAATCATTTGATTATACGAAGATACACTCAATAGATTTAGACCATTTCCTAATATTCCTATTATCCCAACACCTATACATGTACCTACTATAGAACCAGAACCACCCATCATATTAGTACCACCAAGTACAACTGCTGCTATAGCATCCAACTCTGCTCCATCTCCAACAGTTGGGGAACCTGATGCCAAACGTGATGATAATATTATTCCAGCCAATGCTGTTAGTAATCCAGCTAGTGCATATACTTTTACTATTACTTTATTTACCTTTACTCCACATAATCTAGCAGCTTCTTCATTTCCACCTACTGCATGTACATGACGTCCAAAATTGGTTCTTTTTAATAGGAAGTGACCTGCTATTACAACTATAATCATAATTATAACTGGTATTGGTATTGGTCCAACATATCCTCTACCTAGCATCTTAAATGCGTCTGTATTTACTGATATGGGTCTTCCTCCTGTAAATACAAAACTTGCTCCACTTATTATAGTCAACATGGCTAAAGTTACAATGAATGGTGGTAGTTTTTGTGTTGAAATAATTGCACCTTTTATAACTCCTAATATTGTTCCTATTGCTAATGCAAGTAGCATCCCTACCCATATAGGTGCATTGTAATTCACTACTGTTGTAGCCCAAAATGTACCTACTAAAGCAATTACTGCTCCTACACTTAAATCTATCCCTCCAGTAATTATTACAAATGTCATACCTACTGCAAGTATCGCATTTATTGATATTTGTCTTCCAACGTTAATTAAATTATCTAAAGTTAAAAAATTAGATGAAGCTACACTCATTATTATAAAAATTATTACAAGCCCTATAGCTGCACTCCCTTGGTCTCTAAATGCACTTGTTAATTTTGTTAATAATGGAGATGAATTATCTTCTCTATGTTTAGTTATTGAACTCATTAATTTTACCTCCGAAAGCCAATTTTAATACATTATTTTCAACCATTTCTTCACCTTCTAAAAATCCGCTTATATGACCTTCTCTCATAACCATTATTCTATCACTCATTGATATTAATTCTGGTATTTCGGAAGATATCATTATGATACTTACACCACTCTCTACTAAATCTCCCATTAGATTGTATATCTCTGCTTTAGCATTTACATCTATACCTCTAGTTGGTTCATCCATAATTAATATGTCTGGTTGTAATAAAAGCCATCTTGCTATTATAGCTTTTTGTTGGTTTCCACCACTTAAACTCTGTATAACTTGATTCATATGTGGTGTTTTTATTTTTAATGCCTCTATGTATTTTTCTAGTACTTCTTTCTCTTTTTTTCTGTCTATAACTGATTTAAACTTAGATATTTTTTTTAATCCAGCCATAGTTGTATTTTCCTTGACACTCATCTGCAAAAACAATCCAGTACCTTTTCTATCTTCTGTTATTAATCCTAAGCCATTTTCAATTGCATCTGATGGTGTTTTAAATTTAATTTCTTTATTATTTAAATATATTTTTCCATAATCATATGTTCTAAGTCCAAATATAGCTTCTACTATTTCACTTCTCTTACTTCCAACTAATCCACCTATTCCAAATATTTCACCTTTTCTTATATTAAAACTTATGTTATTGAAAATATTATTCTTAGTCAGACCTTCCACTCTCATGATTTCTTCTTTTATCTCAACGTCTCTTTTAGGAAAAAATTGGTCTAGTTTTCTATCTATCATTAAATTAACTAATTCCTCCTCAGATGATACCTCTTTAGTATTTAGAGTCGAAATCGTTTTCCCATCTCGCATTATAGTTATTCTGTCACAAATCTCAAAAAGCTCTTCCATTCTATGAGAAATATATATTATACTAACTCCACTATCTTTTAAATCATTTATAAGTCTAAAAAGTATTTCAGTTTCTTTTTTACTTATTGAAGATGTGGGCTCATCCATTATTAACACTTTAGTTTCTGATGATAAAACTCTAGCTATTTCTACCATTTGCTTTTGAGCTATACTAAGTTCTTTGACTAGACAGTTTGGATTTATATCTATTCCCATATTGTCAAAAATCTTTTTAGCTTCTTCATTCATTTTTTTATCATTAGTTAAGACTTTGCCATTTATTTCTTTTCCCATAAAAATATTTTGTGCTACTGTCAATTCATCAAATACTGTTAATTCTTGATAGATTGCATTTATACCTATCTTCTTAGAAATATCTGGTGATATATTCTCTATTTCTTTTCCTTCAAAAATGAACTTACCAGAAGTTTTTGGATGTGCACCAGTTAAAATCTTTATCATAGTTGATTTACCAGCACCATTTTCACCCAGTAGTGCATGAACTTCAGCATGAAGTAACTCAAAGTTAACATTGTCTAATGCTCTGACACCAGGAAATTCTTTAGCAATATTGCTTAACTTCAGAATTGTATTACTCATAATGACACTCCTTTTTAAATAGGATTTCTTTCAAATAATTTTATTTTACTAATTCTTAAAGTCTTTTATATTTTCTTTATCAAAAAGTAAAGCTGGTACTGGTATATTTTTTTCTACTTTTTCACCTTTTATAGATTTTACTACTGCTTCTACAGCTAAACGTCCCATCTCCTTAGGTTGTTGTTGAATCATAGCAAGAATAGTTCCATCTGTTATTCCACTTGCAGCTTCTTCAGTTAAATCAAACCCTACAATCTTAACATCTTTATTCTTTGCAGATTCAAGTGCAGCTTTAGCTCCTAGTACACTATTTTCAGCTGTTGCGTATATTATATCTACATCTGGATTAGATTGAATTAAGTTTTCAACTGTATTAAGAGATTCTTCTCTATCATATCCTGGTTGTGAGTTTAATATCTTAACATTTGCTGAACCTTTTAATGCATCTTTAAATCCATCTATTCTTTGCATTTGTATTTGAGATTTTAAATCTGTTACTATAGCTATTTCTGATTTCCCACCTAATTTTTCATCTATGTACTTTTTAGTGTATTCCCCTAATTTTTTACCAGCATCATAACTAACTGTTCCTACATAACTTGTAATATTTTCAGTATTTAATACAGCATCCACTGTCACTACTGGCATTTTTTCAAATGCTCCCTCTACAGCTGGTACTATAGCTGAGTTATCTGTTCCAAGCACTATCATTCCATCCACATTTTGTTGTATAAAATCTTCTATTGCTGACGTTTGCTTAGCTACATCTTGGTCTGGGTCATTTACTATAACTTTCACACCTAACTCTTTGGCTTTTTCTTTGATTCCCTCATCAATGTCTATAAAAAATTGATGTTGAAGAGTTATTGTAGATACTCCTATAGTTAAATCTTTCTTATCTGAGCCACTTTTGTTGTCTGATTTACTTGGTCCTTCCATTGAACATCCTGTTAACATTCCTATTGCTAGTGTTCCAGCAATTCCTAAAGATAAAATTTTTCTCACTCTCATAATTAACCTCCATTTTTAATAGTTTTAATTTTGAACAAATTGGATTTCTATTTATTAATATTTAAATATTTTTCAACATCTTCTTTATAAGGCATACCAGATTGTGCCCCTAATTTTGTTACAGAAAGACCTGATGCTACTACTGCATATTCCACCGCTGTATATAGATTTTTACCTTCTGTTATAGCCACTGATAATGCTCCATTAAACGTATCTCCTGCTCCTGTAGTGTCTTGGACATCAACACTTATACAAGGTACATGCTTAATTTCCTTACCATCATAAAATCTAGCTCCATTTTTTCCTTCTGTTATTACAAGTTTATTAGGATATTTTTTTAATATTTCCTCTATCTCTTCCTCTGTATCAAAAACTATCTTATATTCATGTTCATTTGGTGTTAAATAGGTTACTTTTTCTATTATATCTCTATCTAATTTTATTGCAGGTGCTGGATTTACTAAAGCTTTTATATTATTTTCAAAACAGAAATTTACTACATAATTTATTGTTTCTAATGGAATCTCTAATTGTAGCAATACTATATCTGCATTCTTTATCTCTTCCTCATTCTTTTTAATTAATTCTATATCTACTAATTCATTGGTCCCTGGTACAACAACAATACTATTATCATTTTCACATAATGTTATGACAGCAACACCAGAGCTTTTGTGCTTATCTCTAGATACTAGGCTATAATCAATTTTATTATTTCTAAAATTCCTTATTAACTCCTCTCCTAAGCTATCCTCACCTACACATGATATCATTTTTACATTTGCTCCTAACTTAGATGCTGAAACAGCTTGATTAGCGCCTTTTCCACCAGGTGATGTAAAAAAACTATTACCTAGTACTGTTTCTCCTTTTTCTGGTCTTTTATCTACAGAACATACCATGTCCATGTTTACACTTCCTATGACAACTATGTTTCCCATTACATTACTCCTTTACATATCTATTTATGTCTCGAATGTTGTTATTTATTATCTTTCGTTGAATCTCTTATAATTAATTCTGGCTTAAAAATTAACTCATCAAATGATTCTTTTTTGTCTCGTCTTAAACAATTTATTAGTATTTCACTAGCCTTGTATCCTATTTCATAAGATGGCTGTCTCACTGTTGTAAGAGAAGGACTTATTAGGCTAGATGTCTGAATATCATCAAATCCTACAACATTTACATCATTTGGTATATTTAATCCTCTTTCCTTAAGTCCTCTTATAACACCTATTGCAATCAAATCATTTGCACAAAATATTGAATCAAAATCTATTTTTTCTAAATTTTTTATAAATTCTTGTCCCCATTCAATTTTATACTTTCCTTCAAATACATAGTCAGAGTTGTAACTTAAGTTATGCTCAATTAATGCTTTTTTGTATCCCTCTAATCTATCTATTGCTATTTCATTTTGAAGGGGGCCACTTAGGTATATTATTTTCTTACTCCCAATGTCTAATAAATGTTTTGTAGCTATATATCCACCTTCAAAGTTGTTTATTTTAACTATTCCTTTTAAAGTTTCTTTGTTCATACTTATTTTCTTATCAATTAATACAGTTGGTATTTTTATGTCTTTATAATTTGCCTCTTTCCAATTTGTATTTGAAGAAGCTGCAAAGATAATTCCATCTATCATCCTCTCTGATAATGTTCTTATCCCTTCATATTCTTTTTTAGCATCCTCGTCTGTATTACATAAAATTATGTTGTAGCCTTCTTCATTAGCTTTGTCTTCTACTCCCCTTGATACATCTGTAAAAAATGGATTTCGTATATCTGGTATAAGAAGCCCTATAGTATTAGTTTTTTTAGTTACTAGACTTTGTGCTAGTTTGTTTGGTACATAATTTTTTTCTTTCATTATTTTCAAAATTTTTTCCCTTGTTGCTTGACTTATATTTTCATCTTTATTATTAATGACTTTTGACACAGTTGTTTTAGAAACACCAGCCAATTCGCCAATTTCTTTTATAGTAATACTCAAGAAGTTCACCCCCGTAGTTTAGGAAACCGTTTTACTTAACCGGTTACCTAGATATTAGCACATCCTTTTTTCCTTTGCAACTATTTTATATAAATTTTAATATTTTTCTCATTTTTCACAATATTGCAATTTATAATTCAAATTTAATATTTATACTAATATACAAAAAAAAATTAATATACTTTCATAATTATTTAAAAGTATATTAATTAATTTAAGTAATCTTTATTAAAGTTCAAGTCCTTGCTCTATAATCATTTTTTTATCATTTTCAATTCCATTTCCTACAGTTGTTAAATAATCACCTACAATTGCGGAATTTACACCACCATTAAATCCAATTTTGTCATATCCCTTTAAAGATAATCTTCCCCCAGCATATCTTATGTATACATTAGGAATTATAAATCTAAATACTGCTGTTGTTTTTAATATTTCCATAGGCTCTAATATATCATAATCTTCCATAGGAGTATTATTAATAGGATTTAAAATGTTTATCGGAATTGATTTGACATCTAATTCTCGTATTTCAAAAGCCATTTGTAACCTTTGTTCTTTACTTTCATTCATCCCAATTATTCCACCTACACATACATCTAATCCAGCCCTTTTAGCTTCTTCAATTGTTCTTATTCTGTCTTTATAAGTATGTGTTGTACATATATTATCAAAGTTATCTTTAGACGTCTCAACATTATGGTGATATGTATTAACACCCACTGATTTCAGCTTTTTAGCCTGCTCATAATCTATAATACCTAAAGATGCACATAATTTTAAATTAGTATTTTCTCTTAATCTTTCATAGATATTTAAAATATCATTAAACTCTTTTCCCGTCATTCCTTTACCACTTGTAACTAAGGAGAATCTATGTACGCCTTTACTTTCCACTTCTTTGGCTCTCTTTAAAATATCATTACAATCTAGTAATGAGTATTCATCCACTCCAGTTTTATAATGGGATGATTGTGCACAAAATTTACAGTCTTCACTACATTTGCCAGACTTAGCATTCATTATTGTACATAAATCTACTCTTCTTCCCATAAAATTTTCTCTTATTTCATTTGCAGATTTTAATAGGATATCAAAATTATTATTGTTATTTGTATCAAGACTTATTAAATTAAGAGCTTCCTCATAACTTATTTCCTCTCCATCTAAAACTTTATTTTTTAATTTGATTATGTATTTTTCCATATATCCTCCAATTCGTCAACCTATTTTTTTGTTTAGTTTACTTATTATATATAGTATTACATATGTAACATTTATTGGTCAACTTTATTTTTGATACAGGTTTACTATTAATCCAAAAAATACTGCCTTAAAATAGCATTCATATAATATATTATACATATCACTATTAAAGCAGTATTTTTTACTAAATGATTATCCTTATTAATTTACAAAACTATCCTTGTCTTAACTCCATCCGAGCTTTCCATTGTAACAACCTCTAAGCCCTCATACTCTCTAAATAGCCATTTTAAATCCTTCATAGCCTGATTAACCTGACTTTTCGTTAGATTATTTATAAAATATTCTTTTCTAGTTTCCTCGTACTCTTTGCTAGTTAAAAAATTTCTTAGAAAATTAAATGCAAATACACTTGGAATATTGTTTACATTAGCTTTCTTGCTATTTTCTTTTTCATAGTAAATTTTCATAAATGCATACTCCTTTGATACTTTTAGATTTCTCTTACAATAATTATATGCATTTAAGTCCTACTATTCTTATAATTTTATTAATTCATATTCTTTATTTCCCATTCCCATTTCACATGCATAGTCTATTATTCTAGTTCCATTTACATGAGGATGCTCATGTTTGAACACATCATGACCCATTTCTTTACAAACCAAATCATAGCATGCTTGTTCAATGGCTACAGGGTCTGTTGATGCTAATATTCCTATATCATGTGCAATTGGTCTACCTGACCAAGGCACACAATCACAAAGTGGAGTTACATTCATGACAAAAGTTATATATCCTACTTTATCTTTTTTATTTGATACTGCTCCATAAGCGTATTCTGCCATCTTTTCAACAAATACATCTGAGTCACTTTCCCATTGTATAGTTACTGCTCTAGTTGGACAGACAGTTGGACATTCTCCACATCCATAACACACATCAGAATCTATAATTGCCTTCTTATCTACTATACTTATAGCTTTTGTAGGACAAGAATTAACACATTTTCCACATCCTATACACTTCTTCTCTTTTACTACTGGCGTAACATCAGAATGTTGCATTTGCTTTCCTGCTGCACTTGCACACCCCATAGCTAAATTTTTTAATGCTCCTCCAAAACCTGCTGCTTCATGACCTTTAAAATGGCTCATTACTATCATTGCAGAAGAGTTATAAATTTCGCCACCTATTTTCACACTTTCAAAATGTTTTTTATCTATTTGTACATTTTCATAATTTCTACTGTACAATCCATCTGCAATTATTACTGGTGCATTTACCACTGCATAGGCAAAACCATTTTCTATAGCTGTTGTAAGATGGTCTACAGAATTTGTTCTACTCCCTGTATATAATGTATTTGTATCTGTCAAAAATGGCTTTCCTTCACAATCTTTAATTTTATCAACCACTTGTCTAACTGCTACAGGACTCATATATGTAGTATTTCCTTTTTCTCCAAAATGAAGTTTGATTGCTACTTGGTCATTCTTTCCTATTAAATCTTTGAATCCTGCTGTATCAAATAATCTTCTTACATTGTTTGGCACATTTTTATTTTGCGAATTTGAGTATAAGTCACAAAAATATACTTTTGACTTTTCCATATCTACACCCCTTTAAAATATTTACTTGAATTAATTTTATCACTTTTAAAGTGATTTTTTAGTATATTTTACCACAATTAAAGATTCTTATCTTTATTTAATAAAAACAATATTATTTTAACTCCTTACTACACTGTTTTAACTTTTTACTAGTTAGGCTCTATATACTATAGCATATCTTAAATAACTGATAATCACTAGATTATAATCCAGCTCCTTTTTATTTTTAAACAATTTATTAAGGTAATAATTTAATTATTATAAAATAGAATGAGTACAAGTAAAACAAAAAAAGACTTGAAACTTAAGTTCAAGTCTTTTTTGCTTAGATATATTCTTATACATTATTAAGTTTATTTCTACACAATATATTGCTATTTACATTTATAATAAAGATATCATTAAACTGGTTTTTTATTAAATAAAATAACAGCTGATAACAGACACACTATTGAAATAATAATTGTTACAATGATTGGAATAATAAATTCTGGAGCTGTCACTTTACCTGAAATCAAATCTATATTTTTTGATAATATGAAATTAGGCGTATAAGGTGCAATCTGCTTAGGAATAGAAATTAAACTCAAAGCAATGGTTACTACTAATACAAGTAATACACTTGCAAATGCTGGTCTAAATAGTACACATCCAAGAATTAATATAGTAATATACATAATACCTATTATCCATAAGTTAAATGCTGAAAATACAACATGATTAAGATTTGCAGTTGGCCAAAAATACATTGTGTAACCATAAGTACATAAAAAGCTCAACCAGAAACCAATGGTCATAATAATTACTGCAATAGAAAATTTAGATAATACTACAGATGAACGTGACAATCCTTTAGTCAACATAATGACAAGTGTTCCTTTAGAATATTCGTTTGATAAAATATTACAAAAAATAATTAGAGTTAAACTCATTCCAAGACCAGAGATATTACTAGAAAACTGTGTCCAAGAATCTAAAGCAGTTGGTAAAGCAGTAACTTTTAAAGTTGGGGCAAAATGAGCAATCAAGTCTGGCATAAATTTTGCAGAAAGAGGACTCATTATTCCAAATATTAAAAATAAAGTAATCAGACTAAATAACTTATAATTTCTTACATTCTCTACAAATTCTTTTTTTGTAAATGCTATGTATTCTCTCACTTTACTACCTCCAAAAATAAATTTTCAAGTGACAATTCTATTAATTCCATCTTTATTGGACAAAGATTCATTTCCGCAAGTGTAGATATGACTGTCTGTTGTATTGATTTTATATCTTTACCATGGAAAATAATTTCCATATTAGTCTCTTCTGAATCTTTAAGTAAGGATTTAATACTACTACTAGACTTAAATGCTTGAATTTCATCATTACTTGAAAACTCCAATAAAAGTCTATCTTTTCTGTGCATACTTTTTATCTCTGAAAGTGTACCACTAAGAGCAATGCTTCCGTTATTTAATATAGCTACATGGTCACAAATTCTTTCAACATCAGACAGTATATGTGTTGAAAATATTACGGTTGTTGAGTCTTTGATTTTAAACATGATATCTAATATTTCTTTTCTACCAACAGGGTCAAGTGCGCTTGTTGGTTCATCACAAATAAGTAATTTAGGGCGTGAAAGTAATGCTTGAGCTATCCCAAGACGTTGCTTCATTCCACGAGAAAATCCACCTATTCGTTTCTTTTCATTTCCAAGTCCTACAAGTGATAACAACTCTTCACTTCTTGACTTTATTTCTTGTTTTGAAAGCCCTGTGATTTCTCCACAAAGAGAAAGATATTCAAGTGGTCTCATATAGTTATAAAACTCTGGAACATCAGGTAGATAACCTACATGACGATTAGAACTTGTTCTTCCATAGGTCACTTTCTCACCACAAACATTTATAGTTCCACTATCTGTTTCAAGTAGCCCAAGCACCATTTTCATTGTTGTAGTCTTGCCTGCACCATTCTTACCTACAAATCCAAAAACTGACCCTTCTGGTACAGTAAGATTTAGATTATCTATTATCTTTCGATTACCAAAACTTTTTGATAACCCATTTATTGAAACAATATTCATCATTCATCACCTCTCCCTATAGTGAAATATAAAATTGGACCTATTATACTTATAAATAACACTAAAAGAATCCATATTGCCTTATTACCAATTTTATAATTTGGATGTTTTATTATATGAATAAGTGCAGTAATTACAAGTATTAAATCTAAAATAATAACAGGAAGCAAAAGTGGTAGATATTCCATTAAATTTTCCATAATCCTATTCCTCCAATAAAGATAATTTTTCTATAAGAAATCTGTATTCTTTGTTCTCATTTAATACAGAAAACACAGGATTATTCTTAATAGCAGCAACAATACCTGCCTTTACAATTGTATCATCACGTGTGATGCCTGTTCCAATCTCAGAAATCCAACCATCGATATGATTAAAAAAGTCATCACTATGTAGCATAATTGGATATATATCACTCATTGCCAAATCTACATATCTTTGTAATGACTTAATAGCTCTTTTAGTATTTCCATGTATTAAATTCATTTGTATCTGTGTTAAATATACAGAAAACATAATGCCAGGAGATAATGCATCAAGGTCAAAAGTATCTGAAATCATTAAAATACGTCTTTCTATTTCTTCAATTTGTGATTTATCTGAGTTTTGCAGAAGTCCCACTAAATCTTGAACTAACAACGTAAGATTCTGATATGCTCCTATCTGTAACGTTTCATTAGCTTCACTAGTTTGACCATTCATCATTTGTCCCTGTGCAAGAAGTATGCTTTCATTTACCATGGGAAAATTGCTATCTTGAAATAAGTCAATAACTTCTATCGGTTGATTTAACAAGATATAACAGGTTGCCTCCATACCTTTTGACTGACGACAAATTTCTATATCATCACTTGTTTCTCTTATGCGAATAAAAATTTCTAATGCTTCCCTAATTAATAGTTCACGTTTTTCTTCATCTATAAGGTCATAATGATTAATTATCAAAACACCCATCTGATAAATCAAAGGAAAGCATGAATAATATTTCTTTATGGTTTCTCTTATTTCATCCATAACTTCGTCAAATGGTTTAACAGTAAAATCTTTACACAATCGCTGATATAGTTTATTAATATCTTCCTTAATCATTTGTGGTTCGTAGCAAATTAATTCATCAACTGTAATGTTGAAATATGTCGCGAGTTGTGGCAAAAAAGTAATATCAGGATAGCTTTGCCCAGTTTCCCATTTAGACACAGAAGCTTTAGATATACCTATATAATTTGCAAGTTCATCTTGTGTGATTCCTTTTTCTTTACGCTTTAAAATCAGTGTTTTTGCAATGTTTAATTCATTCATGTCAACGCCTCCTTTGTATAATTATATCCTTAAATCCATAAACCTAACAAGCGATTTAAAGTTGACTTTTGATGAAAAAATCAACCATAGAGAAACAAATAAGCAGGTATCTGAGATACCTGCTTAAATATATTTTTAAATTTAATTTATATATTTTTTTGTTTGTTCCAATTATTTCCACATTTTTATACAAGAGCACAAATGAATATATCCAAATATAGTTTTTATTTATCATGTTTTTTAAACGTCTTGTATAAAATATCTTTTAATATAAGTACATTATTCTCATTGCTCATACTGTATTCTTTTTCAAATCTTGAATATAATTCTTCAATAGCTATTTGATACTTTTCTATCCCCTCTATATCAACATACGCTTCTAAAATAGGATACTTAGAGCTCCATGCCTTTGTCCAGTCAACATCCTTACTAATATTATCAGTTATATCTTTAGAACATAAATTACTTTCATCAATTAAGTAATCATAAGTAATATTGAATAGCTTTGATATATTTTTTATATTTTCTAAATCTGGCTTAGCTTGCCCTAATTCCCACTTACTGATAGTTTGTCTAGATACATTTAGTCTTTCAGCCAACAATTCTTGAGAATAATTATATTTCTTTCTTAATTTTGTAATCTTGTCTCCTAGATTCATATGTTAAACTCCTTTCAAGTTAAAAATAATTATATTTCAATTATAAAGTATTAAACTCAATGGTTCTACAAAGCAAAGTTTGAAATATGTAAACTTTAGTTTACATACATGATGAATCATTCTATATAAACAATACTAATATTAATATTTAATTATAGATTTTTTGATAAAAATTAATTATTTATTCTTAAATAATAAAAAAAGGCTTGTGTTGTAGTTAACTCCAAGTAGTATACTCTATTTAAGAATTGAGTAAAACATAATAAGTTTTATGTAAAGATATTGTACAGTTTATAAATAAAGTAAATAGGAGGAAATTTATGAGTAATATAGATATATTTGAAAGAGACAAATCTGGTGAGGTAATTTCAATTTCTGACCCAGATATGGATAAAATAAGATATGTAATAGAAAGAGCTCAGAAGATAACTGCTGAACTAAATAACTCATATCATACAAAAAAAGAAATAAGAGAATTATTTTCTAAACTTACAGGTGTTAATGTTGATGAAAGCCTATATCTAATACCACCTTTTTACACAGATTTTGGAAAGAATATAAGAGTTGGAAAGGATGTATTTATTAATCATGCTTGTACATTTATGGATAGAGGAGGAATTACGATTGAAGATGATGTACTGATTGGACCTAAAGTAAATCTTATAACAATAAATCATCCTTTAGAGCCATCTGAAAGACATTCCACTGTGTCTACACCTATAGTTATAAAGAAGAATGCTTGGTTAGGAGCAGGGGCAATGATTATGCCAGGTATTACAATAGGTGAAAATGCCGTTGTTTCAGCAGGAGCAGTAGTCACAAAAGATGTCCCCCCAAATACTGTAGTTGCAGGTGTTCCTGCTAAGATAATAAAGAAGGTATGTTAGATTATCAGATTCTAAGTTGAAGTTTAGATATTGGATTAATAGAATATTATTATAGTATTTCAATAAAAAAAGACATTCTTAATTTAATTAAGTTTGTCTTTTTTTATTGATTAATATCATATTTATGCCAAGTTTTATTGTCAAAGTTCTTGACAAGTAAACTTGGCATGATATAATTAAAATACCAAGTAAACTTTGCATCCAATTAGGAGGTGTCTCATATGAATAAAGAAGAAATTTTAAGTAAGAGTCGTCAATCTACTAAAGATGAAGGATTAGAGTATATTGAAAATAAAGGTAGAAAAATGGGATATTCTCTTTTCATATGTGTCTTTGCTTTCATTGTAATATTTAACGCTTTTATTGGACAAAAGAGTGATGCAGTATCCGCTTTATTTTGGACATTTGGTCTTGCTGAAAATATAGCAAGATACCAATTCACACATGAAAAAAAGAATTTGATTTGGGCTATTATTTTCTTAATTACAACTATCTTCTTATTGACTAACTTTGTTTTATCATCGTTGAGGTAAGCATATGAATGAAGAATTAATACTAAAAAATCACTTAAAAATAGCAAGAACAGAGAAAAAATTATCTCAAAGTCAGCTAGCTGAAATGGTTGGCGTATCAAGAAATACTATTAGTTCCATAGAAACAGGTCAGTTTAATCCAACAGCAAAATTAGCACTTATTTTATGTATAGCTTTAGATAAAAAATTTGAAGATTTATTTTACTTTGAATAAAATCTATTGTATTCATAAAATATAAAAGAAATTATAGTCATTGTATATTTTATTCACTTATAAAATTCAAAATTTAAAGATTTAAATAAATAAAACAAAAAGAGTAAATGGTTAGATATTTATTATCTTATCGCTTTACTCTTTTATTTGTTTTGAGCGTTTATCCATATCTTTAATACCTTATATTACATATTTATTATAACATCTTCTATATTCAGAAATCCCATTTTCAAATCCATATATCTAAATACAAAATAAATACACAGGTACCTTAAGAAATATGTTGCAAAATTATTAAGGTACCTGTATAATATATTTCATAAGGTGCCTTATCATTATAAATTATATTATTTAGGAGGATAACATGGAAAATGAAAAATCAAATATTAAATATTTAAAAGAAGAACCAATAAAAAAAACTATTCTTTATTTATCTATTCCTATGATGATAGGAATGTCAGCTGGAACTATCTATAATGTAATTAATGCCTACTTTATAGGGTTAGTTCATGACACAGCTATGCTTAGTGCAATAACATTAGGAATCCCTATATTTACAATTCTAATGGCTTTTGGAAATATGTTTGGTGTTGGTGGCAGTACATTCATAACTAGGCTAATTGCACAAAATAATAGTGATGAAGCCAAGAAAATTGCTGGATATACTTTTTATGCAAGTATTATAACGGGTCTATTGATAGGTTTAATTGGCTACTTACTAATGAATCCTATTATTAAATTATTAGGTTCTGATATGGCTACATTTGAATATACAAAACAATATGCAATTACACTATTTGTTGGTGGATTCTCTATTGTATTAAACTTCTCTCTTGAGCAAATTGTAAGGTCTGAAGGTGCATCAAAAGAATCTATGTATGGTATGTTTGTAAGTGTAATAGTTAGTATCATATTAGATGTTTTATTTATACTAGTTCTTAATATGCATGTATACGGTGCTGCATTATCAATGATACTTTCTAATATTGCATCTAGTGCTTATTATGTTTGGTATTTAAATGTTAAAAGCGAGAATCTTAGAGGATTTTTACATTACATAAAAATCAGCATAAATAGCCAAGTTGAAATATATAAAGTTGGTGTATCCCAATTAATCCAATGCTCTTTCTTAATTGTGACTACACTACTATCCAATAATTACTCTATGCAATATGGAAATAACATAGTTGCTAGTTTTGGTATAGCACTTAGAATTGCTCAAATTCCAGAATTCTTTGTTATGGGTATTGTTTTGGGTGTAATGCCACTTATAGCATATAATTTTTCTAATAAGAATATACCTCGTTTAAAAGAAAGCATAAAGTATTCTGCTTTATTCATATTTGTAATCGCGGTTGTATTTTCAGGAGTTGTTTATATATTTAGAACTCAAGTAATACAAACATTCTCAGTTGATACATCAGTTATTGAAATAGGAACATATGTATTGGTAGCTATGTTAGTATCTGCCTTATTCAATGGAGTTACATCTTTATTTATGACAATATATCAGGCTTCAGGAAAAGGCATTGAAACAGGTATAATGTCTATAAGCCAAGGTGGATTGTATATACCTATAGTAATATTGCTTAATCATTTTTATGGACTTGATGGGTTAATATGGTCTATGACAGTAACAGAAATTATAACATTTTTAATAGGTGCAGTTTTATATATACCTTATAGTATAAAACTTAAAAAGGCATCAACTAAAAATAAAGTAAGTCTTATATAGGACTTACTTTATTTTTAATTTTAATGCTAGTCAATACAAATTATTTTATTATATGTAATTATTAATATACTAATCAATTTTATTAAAAATAACAGTCTTTTCTTTTAAAGAGATTTTTCCTACTTGATATCCGTATTCATTTAATTCTTTTTTATATTTCAAAAACGAATGATCTATCTCTATTCCTGCAATACCTTTTATTTCTTCAAAAGTTAATTTAAATGATTGATTACCACTTTTCTTGACATATTCCCATAAAGAACTATATTTACTCACTTTATATCACTCCTTTTAAAATTATATCTTATCTATTAGTTTATATTCTATCACTATTAATTTATAAAATAATACCACTTATTATTTATATAAAAAAATATACAAATAATAAGTAGCTATTTTTTATAGTTATCATATTTTCTTCATATTTAAAGAAAAACCACTTATAGTTAAAATTTTTTTAAGGAAGTCTACTCTATCAGAAAATAAATTTTAATTGTTCTTATTTTTATTATGTAATTATTCAAGATAATATGTCATCGTTGAAATACAAATCTAATAACTAAATATTTTTACACATTCATTAATTAAAATTTTTTTATCGATTTTAAGTTAAATTTGTTAGTATTTTAGTAATAACGTTTTCTTTGTTTTAACTATGGATAATCAATTCAGTTATAATTAAAGTTCTATATCAACCTTTTTACCACTCATTGAACAACAACTAACTTTTGCCTTATCAATAGAGAATATTTCAAATTTGCCATCTCCTACAGAGTACATTTGACCTAGACTTGGCATTATTTCAAGCGCCTTAGCTTGTGTTTCTTTTGATGTAACAAATACTGCTTCGCCCAAAATACGTAGAGTATTAAGTTTTTGGTCTATACAGCAAATCTCAAGCTTTGGATTAAAAATAAGTTGCTTAAACATATCTTTTTGATTAGATGTGCAAAATGTAAGTTTCCCATCATATTCCATAACAAACCCTAGAGGACGCACATGCGCTTGATTGTTCTCATCAGCTGTTGCTAAATAATAAACTCCTGCTTTGTTCAAAAATTCTAATACTTTCATAATTTTTACACCCCTTTTAAATACTTGTATTAAGGATTATCCTTTGATATAATTTTAATATAAAATACAGAAAAAACAAGTATGCAGTTTTTTCTGATAAAGTATAAAAAAGATACTACTATAAATAAGGAGTAATTATAATGAGTCTAGATAATGAAAAAAATACAACTACAAATATTGAAGAATTAACCTGTCCAATACGTTATGCACTAGATATTGTTGGAGGCAAATGGAAATTACCTATTATATGTATGTTAGCAGTTGATAATCCGATTAGATATAGTAGCATAAAAAGAAAACTAGATGGAATTACAAATACTATGTTAGCTCAATCATTAAAAGACTTAGAGTCTGATGGTATTATTCATCGTAAACAATATAATGAAATCCCTCCAAAAGTTGAATATACATTGACAAGTAAGGGCAAAAGTATTGTGCCTATTTTGCAACAATTTGCTAATTGGGGAGCTATAAATATGCAAGAAAAAAACATATGTGGACTTAATTGTAAAGAATGTCGAAAAATTAAATAAATTGAAATATATTAGTTTATTTAATTGGTTACAAAAAGCCACTCTTTCATACAGAGTGGCTTAAAATTTAAATATGAAATACTACCCTACTTAACCACCTTACCATTTTTAAATCTCATATTTGGAAAACTTGCACCTAAAATTTTATTCTTGTCTATAGCATTTTCAATTCTTCTTATATCTTCATCACTCAATTTAATATCTTTAGCTTTTAAAGAGTCCAACAATGTAACTCTTCTTGATGCTCCAACTAAAGTTATAATATCATTACCTTTCGATAAAACCCATGCAAGTGCTATTTGTGGAATAGTAGCTTCTTTTTCATTTGCTATTTCTCTTAAGTTCTCTACAAGTTCAAGGTTTCTATCTATATTTTCATCAGAAAATAAAGGTATCCATTTATATCTTTGTGCATTAGATTTTGAACATACTCCACTTAAAAGACCATGAGCAAGAGCACCAAAAGCAACAACCCCTACTCCTAATTCTCTAGCAGTTGGCAATATATTTTTTTCTATATCTCTATTAAATAAAGAATACTCCACTTCTATAAGGCTTATATGATGAACATTATTAGCTCTCCTTAAAATATCTTCATCAACTTGGGTAATACCTATATGTTTTATGTATCCTTCTTTTACTAAGTCAGAAATAGCTCCAATAGTCTCTTCTATTGGTATAGCCAAATCTATTCTACCAGGTTGATAAAGGTCTATATAATCTAAATTTAATCTCTTAAGAGTCTGTGCAACATGACTTTTTATATTAAAAGAATTGACATCAAGACCATACATTTGACCATTAGGTGCAACAAGAGCCCCTGTTTTTACAGATACAAAGGCATCTTCTCTTTTTCTCCCCTTAAGAGCCTCACCTATTGTCATCTCACTTTGACCTGCTCCATAAAAATCCGCTGTGTTTAACATATTAATACCACTATCTAAGGCTTCATGTATTGTGGCTATATTCTCAGCTTTATTATCAAGGTTTACCATACCTCCACAACCTAGTCCAAGTTTATAAAGTTCTAAATTATCATTTTTGTATATCATCATAAAACCTCCCAATATAACTTAAATATTATTTTAGTACATTCGTACTTCACTTGACATTGTAGTACGAATGTACTAAAATGTCAAATAAATATTATTATAAATTTTTATTGGAGGATTCAATATGGCAAAACAAACAAAAGTAGATATTTTAATTAAAGCTCGTGACTTATTTAATGAATATGGCTATAATAATGTATCTATGAGAAATGTTGCTGATGCTTTGGGAATGAGTGTTGGTAACTTAACTTATTATTTTAAAAAAAAGGAAGATTTGATTGAAGAGGTAGTTGAATACAAACACAAAAACTATAAAAAAATAGACATGCCTAAATCCTTACAGGATTTAAATGATTTATTTTTAAACTCACTAAACATTCAAAATGAGAATGCATACTATTTTAAGCATTATGACCAGTTATCTCAAATAAGCCCTAAAATATATAGGTTTCAGCTTGATTTTATAAAAGAGCTTAAACAGTTTTTAAAAGAAAGCTTCATCAACCTGCAAAACTCTAATTTAATTCAGGAATGTGACATTCCTAACCAAATAGAAAATATTATTGAATGTATCTTAACAATACTTATATACAAACCTGTTGGCACTAAAGAACTTGATGAACATGATAGTATAGAAAGTACTCTAAACTGTTTATGGAGCATTATTTTTATGTTCCTTACAGATAAAGGAAAATATATATATTTAAACTCTATATCAAATCAATTTAAATAATAATCGATAAATTCAAACGACATAATATTATTAAAATTTAAAATACAAAAGTTTATTTAATTTATATAAATTATTAAAATTAATATAAAAATAGGATGAACATTTATAAGTCATCCTGTTTTTATATATTAAGCTCTAAATTTAATCAGTTCAAGTGTATCATTCAATACAGATATATTATCTACTTGAATCATTAACCACTTACTACCATTAAAAAAATCTATCTCGCTGTATATTTGTTTTATATATTCACAACAAGTATTAATAAACAAATCAACTTCTACTCTATCTCTCTCATTTACAATAACCAAAGCTTTAAAAGAACCTTCTTGTGGATATAAAGTACATAATGATTTACCTCTTTTTTTGTATTTTATATTCCAACCTCTTTGCATTGAACATTTACTATACTCAAGCTTAGGCTCTACATTATAAGTTGAAATCAAAGCATTATTTAGCTTGTCCCATAATGGGTTATTGATAAACTCTTTGATTTCCTCATGTGTTGGTTTATTATCTTGAAAAAACATGTCTTGCCAATCCATAGTTATCCCCCTTTCTATTGTTCAATAGGCACTGGAACTGTCCAATGTTCCATATATGCCACTTCATGTGTAACAGGATAATACATCTCAATCGCAAAATCAGTGGCTATTAAATTATGACTCTTCATCCACCGTTCCATAAACTTATCTGCTTTAAAAACAGCTGAATCAACTAACTCATTGAAATTTTCTGCTTCAAATCCACACACTAAATATTCTTTAGCAGGTAACTCAAAAGTACTATATCCTTCCACTGATGTACCTTTCTCCACTTCTATACCTGCCATATACATACAATTACCTTCTTTCGCACTTCCCATATAAAGAGCAGCAAATTCATTTCCACCTGGGATTTGATTTGGTATATTGTGTTTTTGACTTCCGAGTTTCATCCATAATTCCTTTGCTATCGCGATGCCAGTTGTCTCACCACCCATCAGCTGACAAATAGGTATTTCTCCTTCTATTCCAATAAAAGTCCTTGGATTACTCAATTTTCTGCGAGTTACTTCAATTACTATATCGTCCGCAATTAATGGCACACCTTCATCAACCATAATATAATTTAAAATTAATTCTGGCTTAATAAATTGATTGAGTTTTACTGGGTTTGCTCTATATTCCTCTGGAGTTAATCCATATGCTTTTTTAAAAGCACGTGTAAATGTCTCATGACTTTCAAATCCAAAATTTAAGGCTACATCAAGTATACGATTCTTATGTTCTGCTAAATGTTCAGAAGCTTTTGCAAGACGTCGAAGTTTTATATACTCCATTACTGTTTTATTAACTAATCTTTTAAACAATCTTTGATAATAAAATGGTGATAGGTTTGCTTCATTTGCTAGTTCATTAATTGATATTCCTTCTGATAATCGTTCTTCTATTAAGTCTAATGTGATTTGAATAGATTCCCATGCATGCAAGTTATAAGTACCTCCTAATATTGTTATTAATCTTATATATTTATATTATCAAAACTAAAAAAAATATTCTTGATATACAGTGCCCTTTTTAATTTTTTATATGATAATACTGATTTTTATCACTTTTTAAGTAAATATAAAATACGTATTAACATAAAATATAGCAAATCTTATTTAAAGATTTGCTATATTATATATTTTATTAAACTATTTTCAAATACTTCATTTATTTCCTTATGAAAAAATTCTTTCATATTGTCTATTTGTTCTTTATCATATACATACTTGCCATATCCAAATTGACCATATTTAAACTTTCTATCTTCATTTTCCATTGGCAACAATGTATCTGGATAAATTTCTAATATTCTATTTTTAGCTTTAGTAGTATATCTATGTGATATAACTTCAAATATAATTTTTCTATCAAAATCCTTTGGTAGTGCTTCTTTTATGTTTCTAATAAGGTTTCTATATTCTTCTTTCCAACCTTCGTATAAAAACACAGGAGCTATTATAAAACCAATCTGATAGCCAGCTTTAGCAAGTTTTACAGCTGATTCTATTCTTTTGTTAGCAGATGCTGTATAGTGCTCATGTCCTTCTATAATCCTAGGCGTATTTATACTGAATCGTATTTCTGTATGATTATTATGTTCAGCATCTAACAAGCTCTCTACATCACTGTATTTAGTAACAAATCTAAATCTTCCTTTTTCTTCTCTTCCAAAAAACTCTATTGTTTTTTTCAATGAATTTGTATATGGCTCTACTGGAACTGGGTCTGATGTAGCTGCACCTTCAAATATGGTAACTTGTGGCTTTCTATCTTCAATATACTTCTTAGTTTGTTCAAGTATCTCATCTATATTTACAAACACCCTTATAAAAGGTTTATCACCTAGTTGTGTATTTAAATAACAATATTCACATCTTCCCATACATCCACTAACAAGTGGTAGTTGATAATTAGCAGAAGGTTTACATGTCTGAAACTTCATGCTTTTTCTAATACCAACTACCATGGTCTGTTTTCCACTTCTATATTGCTCATATAGATTTTCACCTGGAATATGTTCCTTAATTCTATTTGATGATATATTAATTATCTCTACATCTTTTTTATCTTTAAATTTATCATATATATTTTTGCCAATGTCAGTGTCTAAGGTACCTTTTTCGAATATTATCCTTTTGGGATTAAACATTTATTTCACCTCTACTTAAAGTTTTTAAATTGAAGATTTCTATAAAATATTACTTAGTTAATCTTCCCTTTTTTAAGTACCTTTATTTATTAGAAAGTAAAATAAAAGTTTAAGATAAATTTCCTATATGTATAATACTTAGTCATAAATTTCTCACTTATAATATAAGTTTTTATCTAAAACTAAATATATAATGTTAAGTTACAAAGATTTGTAGTATATTTCTTTTATTTGTTCTTTATTAAAAGTTTTTGGATGTCTCTTAATATTTGCAACTGATATTTTCATGCAATTATCAGTTAACCAATCTATATCTGATTTTTCAACACCTAAATCACTTAATTTTATATCTAAATCTATTTTTTTAAGGAAATTTCTAATTGCATTTGAACAATCTTCTGCACAAGTTCCTCCTAATATCTTTGATATTTTCCCAAATCTTTCAATATCACTATCCCATGAACTTTCTACAATACTTGGAGTCAAAGCTGCAAGTCCTTTCCCATGCATTACATCTCTAAGACCACTTACAGGATGTTCCATACCATGTGGTAAGGCTGTACCTGCTGTACCAATTGTCATTCCTCCAATAGTGCTTGCAAGTGTTATTTTTTCCCATGCTTCTAAGTCCTCTACATTATTATATACCCTTACTAGATTTTCTGATATAAGCTCAACCCCATAAATAGCTTGTACATCTGCAAGAGGATTTCTTCCATTAGAAAGATATGCTTCCATATTATGAGCAAGTGCATCAAATCCAACTGATGCAATTATATGCTTTGGCATTGTAATCATAAGTTCTGGGTCAATTATTGATGCCTTTGCATACATACTATTCTTTTTTATAGATTTTTTGTCTTTAGTTTCTGAATTTGTAAGTACTGCAAAACAATTTCCTTCACTACCTGTACCTGATGTAGTTGGAACTAAGATTATAGGTAAAGCTTCTTCTCCTTGTCTGATTCCAAATATATATTCATTTAAGTCTCCTGGGTTTTTATAAGAAAAAGCAATACTCTTAGCAGCATCCATGATACTTCCTCCACCAAGACCTAAGACACAGTCACATCCAGTTGCTTTTATAATTTCTACACCTGAATATATAGTAGTTATAAGAGGATTTTGTTCTACTTTATCAAAAACTTCATATTCTATTTTAGAGTCTTTTAGTAAGTCTATTGTTTTATCAAGTAATCCAGTTTTCTTTGTACTATTTTTGCCAGTTACAATCAATACTTTTTTACCATATTTAGATACTTCTTTTCCTACATCATTGATTCTACCTCTCCCGAACAATATGTTTACTGGTAAGTTATAATTAAAATTCATGCCAAAACCTCCTATTTCTACTTTAGTAATAATTTTATTTTTCAACACAACGTAATTATGTATTAAAACATAAATTAAAAAACAATCTTTTACTTAATTATATGTATTATTTTATACTATATCAAGTTATCTCTATTTAACCAAATTCAATTTTTAATTGTAATCTATTTAAATATTTGAGACTTTAATCAAAGATAAAAAATAAAGAAGAGTTACACAAAGATAATTTCAATTATCTTAAAATAACTCTTCTCATAATATTAGATATTTTTTATAAATTTACTTTAATATATTTAATCTTACAATTCTATTAACATGTTCATAAGTTTATTACTTCTTTGAACAAATGAGTCTAACTCGTCTGGTTTTAATTCTTTATTAGAAAGTAAAGCTAAATCTGCTATTTGATTACAGATAAGTGCAACTTTATCTTTCTTTTCTTCATTATCTTTAAGAGAAACTAATTTTTTAATAATTGGGCTATTTTCATTTATCACAAGAGTTTTCTCTTCCTCGAAGTTCATTCCTAAATCCATTCCAGCAAATCTTGACTGCATTTCTGCCATTCTTATAGATTGTTCAGATACTAATACCATAGCTGGAGTATCTTCATTTTTTAATCCTTCTACAGAATAATTCTTCACTCTTTCTCCAACGGCCTCTTTAAATAGACCTTCTATCTTAGCTATTTCTTCTTTATTTTCTTCACTATCTTTATTTTCATTTTTGTCTTTTAATACATCAGAAAGGTCTGCATCTATTCTATTAAACTTAACACCATTTTCTTTATATTCCATAAATGAAATAAAGTGAGTATCTATTGATGAGTTTAATACAACAGCATTTAAATCGTATTCTTTAAATAGTTTAATGTATTGTGATTGTTGTTCCTTATCACTTACATAGAATACTTTATTTTCGTGCTTGTCCTTGCATTTCTCTAGATAATCTTGTAATGTTATATATTCATCATTAATAGTTTTAAATAATATACATTCTTTTACTTTTTCATAGAAACTTTCATCTTTTAAGCAACCATATTTAATAAATATTTGTATATCATCCCAAAACTTATTGTATTCTTCTCTTTCATTTTTACAAAGAGATTTTAACTTGTCAGCTACTTTTTTAATTATATGTTTAGAGATTTTACTTACATCTCTATCATTTTGTAAGAAACTTCTTGATACATTTAATGGTAAATCTGGGCAATCTATTACACCTTTTAATAGAAGTAAAAATTCTGGTATAACTTCTTTTATATTATCCGCTACAAATACTTGATTGTTGTATAATTTTACTTTTCCCTCTGTCAATTCAAACTCATTTTTTAATTTAGGAAAGTAAAGTATACCCTTTAAGTTAAAAGGATAATCTACATTTAGATGTATCCAGAATAAAGGTTCATCAAATACATGGAACACTTTTCTGTAAAACTCTTTGTATTCATCATCAGTACAATCTTTTGGAGATTTTAGCCATAGAGGATTAGTGTCATTTAAAGGCTCAATTACCTTTGCATCTATAACTTCTTCTTCTTTCCCATCTTCCTTTTGTTTTTTAGCTTTTTCTTCTGCTTCTTTAGCTTCTCTTTCTAATCTTTCAACATCTTCTAGATATATTTCTACTGGTAAGAAAGAACAATACTTGTCTATTATACCCCTTACAGTAAATTCATCTAAGAATTCTTTACTATCATCATCAATAAATAATGTTATAGTAGTCCCTCTTTCATGTCTAGCATCTGATTCAGATATTTCATATTCTGTACCACCTTCAGATACCCATCTTACTGGAGTTGCTCCTTCTGTATATGAAAGTGTATCTATTTGCACTTTTTTAGACACCATGAATGCAGAATAAAATCCTAATCCAAAGTGACCTATTATGTCATTTGATTCTTCCATCTTATCCTTATATTTGTTAAAGAAATCCTCAGCACCTGAAAAAGCAACCTGATTTATGTATTTTTTTATCTCTTCTTCAGTCATACCAATTCCATTGTCAATAAATTTAAGTGTACCTTTCCCTTTATTTACAGATACTGTAATTTTATAATCTGATGGATTATTTTCTGATATTTCTCCTAATGATACAAGTCTTTTGTGTTTACTTACTGCATCACATCCATTACTTATAAGCTCTCTTATAAATATGTCTTTATCAGAATATAACCATTTTTTAATTATAGGAAAAATATTTTCTGTATGAATTGAAATACTCCCTTTTTCAAACTCCATTTTTATCCCTCCTCATTTTATAATTAATATTTTAAATTTTTTAAAATAGTATGTCAATATATTATAGACAAATTGTTTTAAAATAAAATAATTTCTTTTTCTTATCTAATTTAATTATTCTTCTTTCAAGATTTCTTTTACTTTTGAATTATTATACATGCTATTAGGTACCTTATTAACTAATTTTTTTAATGTCAATTTAGAATTTTTTAAATCGCCTTTATTATAATACATCATACCTAAATTATAATATGATTCATCAAAATATGAATCTGTTTCTGAATAATTTTCTACATACATTTTATAATATTCTTCAGCTGTGTCATAGTCTTTTAACTTTTCACTAAGAATAGCAACTTGATAAGTTGCCTCTGATGTATTGCCTGTACTTTTACCTATGTCTGCAACTTTTTTATATAGTTGTATAGAAGATTTTGTTTGCTTTTCTGACTTTAATGCATTTGCTTTAGACATCAGCTCATCCTCTGTAAATAAATTAGAATCGTTATCACTTCCATTTTCTACAGTATTTTTTTTGGATTTTAGATTCTCTTTATTAATATCTTTAGTGCTCTTGTTGGTATTTGAAGTCTTATCAGCAACTTCATTTTCTTTCTTGTTCAAACTAGAATCTATTGACCCTCTATCTTTAGTTTCACTATTTTTAGATATTTTATTAGTTAAATTATTCATCTTATAAGAACTATATATATTTTTTCCTATTAATAATATACCTAATATTATTGCTACATATAGGTATTTATTTTTTATAATACTTTTTTTCTTATCATAACCTGCAGTTTTCTGCTTTTTATCCTTACTTCCTTCTGTGGTCATATTTTTAGGTTCATCAATTCTAGAACTATTAATATTTTTATTTACAAGCTCATCCTTATACTCATCTAAATTCGCATTGATTTTAACCTGTCTGTTAGCATTACTGTATATATCTAATGTATTATTTTCTTGATTTAATAAATAATTTTCTTTATCGATACTCTTCAATACTTCTAGACATTCATCAAATTTTATATATTCTTCTTGCTTTTCATAAAGTAAAGCAAGCAACTCATAAGGTTCTATTAAGTCACTATATTGCTCGGTTATAAGTTTGAATCCTTGTATGGCTTCTTTATACATCCCTTTATTTATCAGTCTTATAAATTGATTATACTTTTCAAAGAAAATTAAAAACTCCTCAGATGTAAGCATGTTTATATACTTTTCACACAGAGCAGTTTTTTCACAAATTAAACTCTTATAGAAACTTTCTACAGCCTCGTCAAAATTACATTTTAGTAAATTTACAAGACCTATGAGATTTAATACATCCACATCATCTGGTTTTAAATCTCTTGCCTCTTTTAAAGATTTTAATCCACTTGATATGTAATTATTATTTATATTATCAATAGATTTATTATATAGAGCACATGAGTCCTTTTTATTGAGTTTTAATATATCTTTTTTTATATCATTTAAATTTAAAATAAATACCACCTCATGCCTTAAGTATTAATTAATGTTGTTTTTAAACAAGAGATTTTACCATATCCTCTTCACTTACTATACTTGTTACTTTTACACCAAAATTCAAGTCTACTACTACTACTTTTCCATAGGCCAATACTTTATTGTCTATTAGTATTTCTACATCTTGGTCTGCTAAAGTATCCAGTTCAATAAGAGAACCTTTATTTAGATTTAAAATATCTCTTAGGCTCATCTTTGTTCTTCCTATAACTACAGATAACTCCAACTTAAGGTCAAGGATTCTTTGTATATTATTTTTGTTGGCTTCTGAAACATCTAAAGCTAACTCATCATTTCCATCAATTTCACTTTCAACTTTATCATTTAATAACATCTTTGCTTCTTCATCTGAAATAAGATTACTATTATCCATAAACTACACCTCTTTTCTGACAGCATCATTTATTTTTACACCTTTTTTACTTGATATAAATCCTGGTGTTGCTGTGTATGATTTTGAATTTTCTACAAATACATCTATATAGTCATTTATTTTTTTATTTGTTACTATTACATCTCCAACCTCTAGCTTGAGCAAATCTTCAATATTAATAGATACTTTTCCTATCTCTGCAATAACTGATAGTTCTATATTAGATACACTATTGTATATTTTATTAGTGAATTCTTCTGAATTATCTCCTGCATCCATATCTAAAAAGTCTACAACAGAAATACTCTCCAGCATAGCCTCTAAAGCATTATATGGGAAACAAAGAGAAACACTACCGACATAATTGTTATCATTTATCACCTTTAAATCTACTATACATACAGGTGCAGTTGGAGAACATAATTGTGGTAAATTAATATGTGTATGTGTATCCAATACTTGTATGTTTTCAAAGCCTTCAAATAAATGCATGTTTCTTACTAAATCTTCCATAAGATGTAAGAGTACTTTCTTATCAAGTTCTGTAAGTTCTCTGTCATTATCTTTTACAACTCCATTTCCTCCAGCTGTCACGTCAATCCACATATCAGCTACACTTCTATCTACTCTAAAAGAAAAGTTTTTCATAATAGGTTCCATCGAATTTTGTACTACTATACATGAAGATGTCACCCTATCTAAAAAAGTTTGATAATTTACTTGGTCTATACTCTCAACTACCATACTAGAATTACACTTAAGTTCATAAATTATATAATTTTTATATTTTTTACAGAATTCAGCTAATAAAAAATTTAAACAAGTTAAATTTTCTCTTGAATAGCTCTGAGGTTTGCCAAAATCATAATCTTTCATATCATACATGAATATTCCTCACCTTACATAATTATTTAGCTCTTAAATTATTAGCTATTTGCCACATTTCATCTGCTGTCTTTATTCCTTTTGAGTTCATCTGAAATGCTCTTTGAGTGGCTATTAAGTCAACAAATTCATCTTGTAAAGAAACATTTGACCTCTCTCTATATCCTTGAACTATATCCACTTTATCAACTTGTTTAATCTGCGCTGCATTAGTTGAAACAAATAAACTATCACCTTCAGAGATAAAATTTTGAGTTCCTATAGGTTGATATAAATTGATTTTGCCTATTTTCTTATTATCTACAGATAAATCTCCATTTCTTGCAACTGTTAAGTTTGTGCTATTTATATTAGTATTGTTATAGTTATATCCTGCATCAAATTGAACATCTAATACATTTCCATTATCATCCACAATCTTACCTAAAGCATCTACATTAAAACCACCATCTCTTGTATATGCATATGTGCCATCTTTTCTTATCACTCTAAAGAATCCCTCTCCATCTATTGCTAAGTCACTGTTACTACCTGTAGGTGCCAATGCACCTTGCTCATAATTTCTCATAGGGGCTGATGCCTTAGCTCCAGTTCCAGTCGATATATCTTTACCATTTGTAGGATATGATGGTCTGTTTAATACTTCATCTACTAAATCAGAGTATTCCATATTTATTTTTTTATATCCATTAGAATCATTATTTGCTATATTGTTAGATATTACGTCTAATTTGCTTTGATTTGCTGACAGAGCTGTTTTACTAGTATAAAACATTGTGTACATAAAAATTCACCTCCTATTATCTATCTTACTGAACCAATCTCACTTGCTATCTTTGCTAATTTGGAGTCCATAGCCTGAATTATTTTTTGATTTGCCTCGTATTCTCTTGATATTGTCATCATATTATTAATTTCAGATACAATATCTACGTTAGAAGATTCTACTGCACTCTGTATTGTAAGTGCATTGTTTGCCTTTATAGCACCTTCTCCAGAATACAAGTTATCTCCTTCTTTTTTTAATTTATTATAATCATTAAAATCTACCATATTAAATTTGTACATAGCATTTCCGTCCAGTGATATTGTATTATCTTTTGCTACTTCAAATTTTTTATTGCCAACATTTATATGTCCTATAGCACCAGTTGCAGTATTTGTCCCAAGTACGTAATATCCTTCACTAGTTATGAGGTCACCTTGATTATCTGTTCTAAAGTTCCCATTTCTTGTATAAAATTGGTTCCCAGCTGCATCACTAACTAGAAAAAAGCCCTTACCTTGGATAGCTACATCCATTTTATTATCAGTTGTTTTTATAGGACCTTGGTTAAAATTGGTGATAGTTTCATCCATAGAAACACCTGGGCTTAATTTACCTATTTCTTGCTTTTGTTTAGTTCCATTTACATAATTATTATAACTATCTAACTGTAATTCATCAAAACTTTTAGTTAGAAGTAATTTATTCTTATATCCATTAGTGTCCATATTTGCCAAGTTATTGACAACAACATTTTGCTTTTGTTGGTTAGTTATCATTGCAGAAACTGCTGTATATAATCCTCTTATCACGTTATGACCTCCTTTTTTGTAAATTATCAGACAATATTATCTATTCTAAAACCTTCATCTCACTTGCATATTTCATACCCAGCGCTCTTGCTTTTTTTTCTATCTCTGCTTTACTCATATCATTATTACTAAAAAGCATTATACATAAAGTTGATATTAATATACCAATACCTATCCCTAAAAGTACTTTTTTATCAAATAATAATGTTCTTATATCTTGTAACAACTCCTTATTAATGATAGTTCACCCTTTCCAATATCTAACATTTTACATATTTCTACATCCTCATACCCTGAATTTATAAGATGTTTTACTTTAAGAGATAGCTCATTTTCTTTTTTTATTTTCTTTTTTGATTCTATAAAAATATTTTCTTTTTTTTCTATATTAGTGTTTATTAAGTTATAATTTTCATAAACTTTCATATGATTATTATTTCTTATTTCAGCAATCACTTTATCTAAAAAAAACCTTCTTTTTTCTGCAACTATCAATCTATCATTTGCTTCATATTCCTGTTCAAATATTTTATCAAAGTATCTGTTGTCTTTATTTTTTGATTCCTTATGTAAATTTGCAATTATAGTTACTATTATCAAAATAGATACTACTATTAATATAATTTGTATCATCACATCAATCACCATCTATATAGAATATTTAAGTTCTTTTATTTTAATTCTTAGGTTTCTTATTGATTTTCTATGGAGTTGTGAAACTCTTGATTCTGAAACACCTAGCACTTTCCCTATCTCCTTTAAATTTAAATCTTCATAATAGTACAGTGAAAGTATTAATTTTTCCTTTTCTCTTAAATTACTAATTGCTTTAGATAGAATATCTAACTTTTCTTCTTCTTCTATTATATTTGCTGGAGTGTAGTCCTCCCTATAACTTATTACATCTTGTATAGTTTCATTTGTATCTTCAAAGATTACATGGTTTAATGACACAATATTTAACATATCTATATTACTCTCAATATCATTGAGTTCCTTTTTTGAAATATTTAATTCATTTGCAATTTCATGTGAAGTTGGTTCTCTTAATAACTCAGCTTGCAATTTTTCTATTACTCTATTATATTTATTTACTTTTGTTAAGTTATGTTTAGAAATTGGACTTTGATTTCTGATTTCATCTAATATAGCAGATTTTATCTTTATATAGGAGTAACTAGAGAATTTCGCTCCTTTTTCAACATCAAATTTATTTATTGCATCAATCAACCCTATGACTCCACTATTTACTAAATCTTGATATTCAAAGCCTTTCCCTGGTATAAAAAACTTTCTTGCTATACTCTTTACAAGGGGCATATTCTCTTTTATTAATTCTTCTCTATTCATTAAATTACGCCTCCTTAGCTTTTAAATATACTAAACATTTTTCTTAGTAAACCTTTGTTATCAATAATCTCTTCTTTTTGCTCATATTTTGGTTGACTTACCATTCTCTTTGCTATAGATATAATGCATTTTGATGCAATACTTGTAGGATATTCTAAAATAAATGGTATCTGTTTCTTTACACATACACTCACTTTTTTATCCTCGATTATATATCCATACAATTCTAAATTAAGATTTAAAAATTTATCTACAACCATATTTATCCTGTGATATGTAGATTTTGCCTCTTCTAAATTAACCACTCTATTGATTATTATATTTGCACTTCTCTTTATGCCAAAATTACTTATGGCTTTTAATAAACTATATGCATCAGTCAATGATGTAGGTTCTGGTGTTGTTATTAAGAAAAATTCAGTACTACAATATATGAATGACAATAGACTTTTACTCATACCAGCACCTGTATCAATTATTATAAAATCAACATCATGAATCTGTTCTATACTATGTATAAACTTATTTCTTTGAGCTTCTGTGAAGTCTTCTATATGATTAAGAGCAGACCCCCCAGAGATTATGTTTACACCATATTTAGTTTGTGAAATTATGTCTTCTATATTTTTTTCGCCATTAATTACATCAATTATAGTTCCTTTTACATTTACACCCATTATTATATCTATATTAGACATTCCTATATCTGCATCTAATATAAGAACTTTTTTATTAAGTTTAGTCAAGCATATAGACAAATTTGTAGCTAAATTACTCTTTCCAACGCCACCTTTACCAGAAGCTATTGTAATTATTTTAGGTGTATTTCTATTCTCTGTAATAAATTCATCAGTTCCCTTTTTTTCTATTGCTATTTTTCTCAAGATTTGAGCTTGGTCCATCATATACTTTCAACTCCTAATAACAATCTTATAATTTTATCTTCATTAGGTTTTATAATATCATCAGGAACATTTTGTCCTGTTGTAATATATGATATTGGTTTTTGTGCATAATTCATTATGTTGAATATTGAGCCATATGTAATTGTTTCATCTAGTTTTGTAATTATTAAACTTTTAAAATTCACATTTCTATATGAATCTATAATTGATTTTGTATCATTTTCTCTTGTTGTACAATTCAAAACTAAATGTATATTATCAGTTTCTGCTTTATCTATAAGATTCTTGATTTCTAGTATTTGCATAGAATTTTTATATCCTCTACCTGTAGTATCTATTAATACAACATCACAATCTTTCATCTCATCAAGTGCCAATTCCATCTCATCAGAGCTTATTACCCCCTTAAAAGGAATATTCATTATGTCAGTATATATTTTTAACTGTTCTACAGCACCAATTCTATAGGTATCTATAGTTATTACGCCTACTTTTTTATTTTCTTCAAATACTAATTTAGCAGCTAACTTCGCTATTGTAGTTGTTTTGCCTACTCCTGGAGGCCCAACTAGAGCAATTTTTCCATTTATTGTTTGATTTTCTATTTTAATCTTTTTCTTTAAACTCTCTACTAAATTTTTACTTGTATCAACTCCATTAAACTTCATTTCTTGTAAATCAGTTCTTATAAATTCTACAATTTCTTCATTTAGCTCTAAATTTAGTAGGTTCTTACATATTTTATCTATATCATTATCATTTTTATTATCAAACCCCATATTACTTATCATTGACTTTAATTGTTCTATCTCTCGTTTTAAATCTTTTTGTTCTATATTGTCTCTCTTTTCCCATCCAATAGTTAATTCAATATCTTTCTTTGAAAAAATACCTCGTATGCCAGATTTTCTTACTTCTTTTTTATCTATTAATGTAATATTGTCACCTAATTCCATTTTGGCTAGATTCATAGCATCCTGAATTGTATCAGCTGTATACTTTTTCGTCATCATATATGCCCACCACACCTTCTGCTTTGATTTTAACATCGTTAGGTATTTCATTTAATGATAATACAGTCAAATTAGGATATACAAGCTCAACTAACTTTCTAAATGGTGCTCTTATCTTTGGTGATACTACTATTACTGGTATATTATGATTGAAATATACATTACTCATTACATCTTGTATACTCTCAAATATTTTATTTGTGTTTTCTGGGTCGACTGCTGGATACGTTCCATTTACAGACCTCTGTAAATTATTAGATACTAGCTCTTCAGTTTCTGGAGACAATGTAGCCACTACAATTGACTTCTCTTCATCGACCAAATTTGTACAAATACTTCTAGCCAAAGATATTCTCACATATTCAGTAAGAAGTTCTATATCTTTGGTATTCCTAGACTGGTCTGCAAGTGTTTCAAGTATTGTAACTCTGTCCTTTATATTTACTTTTTCTCTAAGCAGATTTTTAAGTACTTTTTGAACTTCACCAAGTGTCATTAAATCTGGTATTAACTCATCAACTACAGCACTATAATTTTCTCTTGCTGCATCTATAATAGTCTTAACTTCTTGCCTTCCTAGCAATTCATGTGCATTAGATTTTATTATATCTAGTAAATGAGTTATAAGTATTGTAGATGAATCTACTACTGTATAACCTTTTAATTCTGCATCTTCTACTTTGTCACTTTCTATCCAAAGTGCTTCTATTCCAAAGGTAGGCTCAATCGTCTTTATTCCAAATATATTAAAACCTTGATTCATAGGGTCCATACATAAAATCATATTAGGCATTATCTCATACCCACCAACTACATTACCTTTTATCTTTATATTGTATTGATTTGGATTTAATTGTAAATTATCTCTTATTCTTATAGGTTGTACAACTATACCCATATCTATAGCACACTGTCTTCTTATTGATGCTATTCTCTGAAGTAAATCTCCTCCTGCTGATTCATCAGCCAAAGATATTAGACCATATCCAATTTCTACTTCTATTGCTTCTACATTTATTAAGTTTGTTACATCTTCTACTTCGTTTTTGTCTGGATTCACCATATCAGGTTTTTCAAACTCTAAATCCTCTAAAGTATCTTTCTTTTCTCTTCCTAAAAAATAACCTGCTGCTATTGCACCTATACCCAGTGAAAAAAATGCTGGTTTAGGTAGTCCTGGCATCATACCAAGTACAATTAAAACACATCCAGTCATCATTATTGCCTTTGGTATTGCTGTTAATTGTTTACCTACTAAGTCACCAAAGTTTTCATCAGTAGAGGCTCTTGTTACAATTATCCCTGCTGATGTGGATATTAATAGAGCTGGTATCTGACTTACAAGACCATCCCCTATGGTAAGTCTTACATAGGTCTGTGCTGCACCCATAAGAGTCATATTCAGCATCACAGCGCCTATTACAATTCCTCCTATAATATTTATTGCAGTTACTATAAGACCTGCTATAGCATCTCCTTTTACAAACTTATTGGCACCATCCATAGAACCATAAAAGTCAGCTTCTTGTTGAAGTTCTTTTCTTCTTTTTCTAGCAGTTTTATCATCTATAACTCCTGCATTTAAATCTGCATCTATACTCATCTGCTTACCTGGCATGGCATCTAACGTAAATCTAGCTGTTACTTCAGATACTCTTCCAGAACCATTAGTTATAACAACAAATTGGACAATTAATATAATTAGGAATATAATTATTCCTACTACGTAATTTCCACCTACAACAAAGCTTCCAAATGCTTCTATAACTTCACCTGCATATCCTTGGGTTAGAATCAATCTAGTTGATGAAAGATTTAATCCCAGTCTAAATAGTGTTGTCACAAGTAACACTGTTGGAAATATAGATAAATCAAGTACATTTGTCGTAAATAATGTCATTAATAAAATTAGCACAGATAAACTTATGTTAATTGCCAGTAAAATATCTAATATAAATGTAGGTAATGGCACTATCATCATAAGAACAATTCCTACAACACCAAAAGCCACTATTACATCCATATTTTCCTTTAGATTAAACTTATTCATTACTTATCCTACCTTTTCGGGATTTTGTATCTATTTTTTATCTTATATACTGCTACTAATATTTCTGCAAAAGCTTGATACATATCCTCTGGAATTTCTTGGTCTATTTCTACTTGTTTATATAACAACCTAGCTATAGGTTTATTCTCTATTATAGGGATGTCATTTCCCTTTGCTATTTCTCTTATTTTAAAGGCTAAATAGTCTGCACCTTTTGCCACCACTACTGGAGCTTGGTCCTTCCCTTTTTCATACCTTACTGCTATAGATAAGTGAGTCGGATTGGTTACTATCACAGTGGCACTTGGGACTGCTTGCATAGTCCTTTGGGATGAAATTTGCCTTTGCTTTTGTTTTATCTTAGCTTTTATTTCTGGGTCTCCCTCTGCATTTTTATATTCATCTTTAACTTCTTGCTTTGTCATTCTCAATTGCTTTTTATGATTGTATCTTTGATAAAAGTAATCTGCAACTGCTATAACTACCATAGCTATACAAATTTTACTCAATATGGAATATACTAAATCTTTAACCGTATACATTAAACTAGGTAGGTATATGTTACCTAGCTTTAATATATCTAAGTAATTATCTTGAAAAAATGTATACCCTATATAAGCTAATACAGATATTATTGCTGTATCTTTTATTAAAGTTGATAAGCTCCTCATAGAAAACATATTTTTAAATCCACTAATAGGATTTAATTTTGATAAATTTGGTTTCAAAGTTTCCCCAGTAAACAGGATTCCTACTTGAAATAGGTTAGCTACTATACCTAAAACTAAGAAAGGAATGGCTATTGGTAAAAATGTCTTAAAAAAATCCATTAATCCCACTATAATTAAGTTTTCTAAATTTGAATAATTTATGTTCATATAAAAATTCACACTTAAAAAATGATTAAGTGAAGATTTAAGCGAATCTACTACATATGAAAATAATGTAGGAACTAATAAAGTGAATGCAAATAGAGTCATTGCAACTGGTAACTCTCTACTTTTTGCTATATTACCCTTTTTTCTTTGTTCTCCCTTTTTTTTCGGAGTAGCTTCTTCTGTCTTATCTGTTGAACCCATAAAAAACATTGGAGCTAGGGCAAATGTCCCTTCATACATTTTAGGTATTTGACTTAAGAAATGACTTATCTGGCTAACAATTAAAGGTATTGATATGATAAATAATGCTATACCAACCAATATTTTTAATGGCATACCAACTATCATTACATTTAGTTGGGGTACACTTCTTGATATAAGACCTAAGATAAAATCTGCCATAAGCAGGCAAAGTACAATAGGTATTGCTATTTTGAATCCAGTTATAAAGCACTGTACAAATATGTTTATTATATAGTCTATATTATTATCTACAAATGATTTTCCTATTGGAATTAATTCAAAACTATATCTTATCCCTCGAATTAAAATATGATGTCCATCCATACTAAAAAATATCATTATCGCTGTCCAGTTCATAAGATTATCAATTAAAGTTGTCTGAGTCATTGAGTTTGGGTCAAATATATTAATCATTGATAATCCCATCTGTTGGTCCATCATAGAACCAGCCATTCTGATGCTATAAAAACACAGATTCGTTATATATCCAAGTATAATACCTGTTATAGTTTCATTTATTCCATATAATGTAAACATTATAATATTATCTATATTTGAAACATATTCAATTTGCATAGTACTTGAAATCAATATTGATATAATGATTGCAAAAAGTGACTTAAATAAAGCAGGTGTACTAGCCGGAAATAGTATTCTCAGCGTCCCAAAAAAGGCTACTATTCTAATAAATACAAAAATCATATGTACCCTACCTACTTAGTTATAAGAGATATCATATTAAATATCTCAGAAGTAAAACTAATAAGAGTATGTAACATCCAGCTTCCACCAATAGCTACCACTAAAAGAATGGCTATCAGTTTTGGTACAAAAGTCAATGTTTGCTCCTGGATTTGAGTTGTAGCTTGAAACACACTTATTAAAAGTCCAACTACAAGAGAAACAATTAGTACTGGAGCTGCAATCATAGCTCCTGTAAACATTCCATTTTTAAGAACACTCATTATCATAAATTCACTCATACTATTTTTCTCCTATCCAAAGCCCAATATCAATGTTTTTACTATCAAGTTCCATCCATCCACCATTACAAATAATAGTAACTTAAATGGTAATGATATCATAACTGGAGGCAACATAAACATCCCCATAGACATCAGAACACTTGCAACAACAAGGTCTATTATCAAAAATGGTATGTATATCAAAAAACCTATTTGAAAAGCAGTTTTTAATTCACTTATAGCAAATGCTGGAACTACAACAGATAATGGTATATTTTCACGAGTTATTTTTTTTTCTTTTAAACCAGCTTGTTCCACAAATAAATCCAAGTCTGTTTGTCGAGTTTGCTTCAATAAAAATTCTTTAATAGGTCCTTCTGCTTCTTTCATAGCTTTTTCCATAGTAATTTCTTCTTTAATATATGGTTGTAATGCCTTTTCGTTTATTTCATTTAATACTGGTCTCATTATAAATATTGTCAATACTATTGCAAGCCCTACCAAGACCTGACTTGGGATTGCCTGCTGTGCTCCTAATGCTGATTTTAAAAATGATAAACTTATGACTATTCTGACAAAGCTTGTCATCATAAACATTACAAATGGTAAAAACATTAATGCAGTTAGAAATAAAAATAATTGCATTGAACTTGTATATGGTACATCAGCCAAAGGTAATTTTGATAATAGTTCCATTTACTTATCTTCCTTTTTTGTAAATTTTCCAATATATTTACTGAAATCATATTTCGTTTTAATTCTTTCCATTTTAAAATCTTGGATTTTAAAATTTCTTTCTTTAATATCAGCTTCTATCTTTGATATTTCTTCCTTTGTCAAATCTTTTATCTTATTCATACTAGACGAAGAAGATGCAACAATACATCCTTCTTCACCTACCTTCAAAATTATTATGCTATTGTTTTTATTTATACTTACAATGTCTAATATCTTTACATATTTATCATTGTATTTTTTTAATAAACTTCCTTGGCTAATTTTTAAAGATAAGACTATCAATATTAAAATTATTGGAATACATATTAATATCTTTAATAAATAAAGTATCATGTCTTACCATCCTTTATTGCACTACTATATTTGTAAAATATATATTTTGAATTACATTTCCACCTAGGTGTGTATTTAATGTATTTTTTATTTCTTCTTTTATGTTATTTAAATTCTCAGCTGCAAAATCGTCTGCTCTTTTTGCCATAAGGCAATTTATGATATTGTCTCTGATTAAAGGTGTATTTTTTTCTATATCCTTATATGAAGAATCATAAGATACAGTTATTGATACTTTTAGATATCTTACACCTTCATCAGCTAGTTTCAACACCATTTCTTCTAAATCAAGATTTTCTGTTTTTATTTCGCCTTTATCTTTTCCTGTTGGAATAAATGAGCTTATAATTTTAGTAATTTGCTTATTTCCTCCATCACCTAATAAAAAAAACCCTGCTCCTGCTGAGAAAATAATTAGTATCAAAATAATTAGAAAAATTTTTTTATTTTTGAACAAATCTCTTCCTCCTAGTCGATAGTTATAAGTATATTAACTCTTCTATTCTCAGCTCTTCCTTTTGCTGTTTCGTTTGAAACCAAAGGCTGATACTCTCCACATCCTGTTGCTGAAAATAGTTTAGGGTCCATTCCCTTTTCTTCTACAAAGTATCTTACAACACTTACTGCTCTACTAGAAGATAAATCCCAATTGGATTCATGTGTACTTGATTTCACAGGTACATTATCAGTATGACCTTCTATAACTATCTTATTTTTCATCATTTTTATCATGTCATATACTTTATTGAGAGTAGCTTTACTATTGACTTTTAACTCCGAAATCCCAGAGTCAAATAGTATTGAATCATCTAACTCTAGTAAAATCCCTCTACTATCATCTTTTACTGTTACACTATTTTGTAAGTTAGAATTATTAACCTTATCTTTTAAATCTTGCTCTAAATTTGATTTATCACTTTTATCCACTAGAGTACTATCTATTGGTGATTTATCACTTGTACTTGAGCCTGTATTAAACATACTTATTCCAGAAAACTGACCTTTTAATGCATTTGATATATTTTTGAATTTTTCCATATCCACAACTGATGTAGCATACAATAATACAAAAAACGTAAGAATCAGTGTTATTGTATCAGCATAAGTAGCTAGCCATGCATCTGGATTTATATCATCCTTCTTCTTATTTTTTTTACGCCCCATTACTCATTGCTCTTTCTGTATTTTTATTGGTTTTTGTAAACTGTAATTTCTCACTTCTTGAAAGGTATGTTGCTAAACGTTCTTCAACCACTATACTGCTTTCACCAGATTGTATGCTTATTATTCCTTCTAACATCATTTCTTTCATATAAACTTCTTTTTCTGTTTTTTCATCTATATTATATGCAATTGGATTTAAAGCGATATTAGCAAGTAAAGAACCATAGAATGTTGTAATTAATGCCTTTCCCATACCAGATGCTATTAAGTCTGGAGATGTAAGGTCAGATAGCATTTGTATAAGACCTATTAATGTCCCCAACATCCCAAAAGCTGGTGCAAAAGTACCCCAAGTTTTAAATATCTTAGAATATCTGTTGTTTGTATCTTCAATAGAATCTATCTCTAATTCTAATATAGACCTTATCTCATTTACTTCCAGACCATCAATACATAACTCTAATCCTTTTCTCATGAATGGGTCTTGTATTTTCATTACATCACTTTCTATTGATAGAAGCCCTTCTTTTCTGGCCTTTTTAGAAAGTGCTTTAAATTGATTTAATAAATCTAATTTTGATACACTCGTTGTCTTAAATGAGTATTGAAGTGCATTTTTTATAAGTTTCATATCCTCAAAAGTAAATGTAATCATTAACGCTCCAAACGACCCAAATACTGTGATTAGTATTGATGCAAAATCAAAGAAGCTTTTTAATCCTGAACTACTTCCTTTTACAGCTCCAAATAAAACTAATACTGTAGATAATATTAGTCCAATAAATGTCAGTGAATCTGTTTTTTTCATTATTTTTCGCTCCTAATATAACCTACATTTATTTTCCTTTTATATTTTATTACTTTATCTACTATCTCATCTACTGACTCTTTTACAAGGTTTTTTTCCCCTGTTGTAAGTAAAATTCTGCTCTCTGGTACAGAATCAATTCTTACTATAAGGTCTGAGTTTAATATGTAACTTCTTCCATTTAAATCTGTTACTCTTATCATAATATGTACCTACTATCTCTTAAGACTTATTATCTCTTGTAGGATTTCATCTGATGTTGATATTATTTTGCTGTTTGCTTGGAAAGACCTACTTGCTATTATCATTTCTGTGAATTCTTCTGCTATGTCTACATTGGAAGCTTCTATTGCTCCTTGTATTATTGTTCCTGTAGCTCCTGCTATTTGTGGGTCTCCTGAGTTTGCTGATGGCTTGAATAAGTTTCCTCCTTCAGCATCTAGTCCTGCTGGGTTTTGGAATGCATATGTTTGTACTTTTTGAATTTTTCCATCATTAATTTGTATTGCTGTACCAGCAGCATTCTTTGCTGGTGTTCCTACCACAGAATTAGCAGCTATTTCATATACAAATTGTGTTCTTTGACCATCACTTAATAAAAATTCTATTGTTCCATCCTTTGATATATTATATTCCAATACATTTTGAACTGTACCGTCTTTGGGACTTACACTTTGAAGAGGTATTACAATAGGTTCTTTTCCTTCTGCAGTAGCATTCTTAGTAAATTCACCAGTGGCAGCAGTATATGTACCCTTATAAACCTCGCCTTGTAACATATACCCATCACCATTTACAAGTCTTCCTCCCAAAATACCTTGCAAAGCTCCTGCTGCTGCTTTAAATCCTGTATCTAAATTAAAAGAACCATCTCTTGTATACATAACTGTACCTTGCCTTACTACTGGAAGATATCCATCTCCATCTATCATTAAATCTGATGGTCTATTGGTTGGTTGTACATTTCCTTGTGTCATATCTTTATTTATACTTGATATCTTACTACCTACACCTACTTGACCTAAGTTTGTTCCTCCTAATGCAGCTGTTGGAGCACTTGCATATAATACAGTTTGATAAAATGAATCTGTTATTCTAGCAGAACTTTTCTTAAAAGCAGTAGTCCCTGCATTTGCTACATTATTACCTATTACATCTAGTTTTGTTTGGTTTGCTTTCATTCCACTTACACCTGAATACATTGCTTTTATCATGAATATTCCTCTTTTCTAGTTTAATATTATACTTCTTCTGGAGAACTTTCTTCTTCTCCTGATTCTGGAGGATTTTCCTCTTCATCTGAATTTGTGTTTACTTCTCCTATTTTAAGTAATTTTTCATATTTAACATCTACAGTTTTATCACTACCTTCTACTTTCAGTTCTAAGTGTACCTCTCCATCTTTTATATATGTGGACTTTACTACACCTACAATATTTTCATCTTCTTTTTCTTCTCCAGATACCTCTACTTCTTTACCAATTAATGATGTTGCCATGCTTAATGCAGAATTTATTAGAGTAGAGTTGCTTAAAGCTAAAAGTACATCTAACTTATCATTCATAGCAGACATCTTTTCTAAAGTCGCAAACTGAGCTAATTGTGATACATACTCTGTTGGGTCTTGTGGATTCATTGGGTCTTGATTACCCATTTGTGCTACAAGTATTTTCATAAATAAATCTTTATCAGCATCGTCCCCCTGCCCTATAATTGGAGTCCCATTATCTGTTACTGTCTGATTTCCTTTACTTCTAACTTGTTTATTCGCAATATCATTAGTATTTCTTTCAAGCTGGTTTAAGTTATTTGACCTATAGTTTCCTTGAGTACCGGCTAAAGCTGTTGCTGCTCCGTACATACAATACTTCCCCCTTATTAAGCTAATAAATCTACTCTATCATCATCAATAATATTTTCTTTAATCTCATCTTCTATGACTACATTGTTATGCTTATTATTTGTGCCTTGTTTATTCATATTTTCTTGGTTATTTTGTCTATTCTGTTGTTCAAATGCTTTATCAAAAGTATCTGATGTATTTCTATTGTCACTATGCATTTGCACAGATACATCTTTTATATTCACATTTGTAAGTTCCAGATGTTGCTTTAAATCTGTAATATTTTTATTTATAGAGTCAAATACATCTTTATTAAAAACAGTCACAACAGCTTTCATACTCTCACTATCTTTCAGTAATTGTATATTCATGTCTCCCAACTCTTTTGGTCTTAATTTAATTGTTAGCTCTTGTATATCATTTGTTTTCATATGTTTGATAGCTTTAATAGAATCATCCATGACATTTGATTCTATATGTTTTAAATTAACATTATCACTTTTAGTTTTGTTTATATCCATACTTTTATTTATTCCTTGGCTAAAGTTTCCGCTCTTATTTCCATTAGCCCCTGCTAGTTTTTCTAAAATATCAGAACTATCATCTCTTTGCTTATTTAAGTTAAGATTGTCCATTCTATTACTATCAAAATTGTATAAATCTATGCTTTTAGTATCTTTCTCTGTAGTTTTACTAATCACTTCAAAGTCTTCATTGACATTATTGTCTAAAAGCTCTCTTAATTTCATCATATCTAAATTTTGCACATCATCAGATTTATTTGTATTAGTCTTATTTAACTCTGCATTCTGATTTACAATCTTATTTAACATATTTTTATTAAGTTTAATTTCTTGCTTCAATTCATCTGATACATTCAACTTTTCTATATCATTTAATATAGAGTTTATATCTTTGTCTTTCTTATCATTATTTTTTAATAGATTTAGAAGTTGTTGTAATATATCATTAATCTTACTGTAATCTTTTTCATATGTATTTTCTTCTTCTAGCTGGCTACCTTTATCTTCAAAATGACACTCATTATCACTATCTTCCGATTTATTTGAGTTAACATTTTGATTACTTGTTTCTTTTCTATCTTTAACTGTTTTATTGTCTGTTGCCTTATATAAATTGTCTTCAAATTTATTCTTTTTTATATCTTTATCCTTAGATGAACTTTTTTTATTCCCAATATCTTTAATAATATTATAAGAATCTGCTTGTATCTTCATACAATAATATCCTCACTTCCTACTATTCTTATAAAACTTGTCTATTTCTCAAATAACTCATACTTGCAAACTCATCATTAGTTTTTTGTTCTTTTAAATTTTCTTCTCTATAATACTGACCATACTTTTTTTCCTTTAGTTTCTCTAATGATTTTCTTTCTATTTGTTTGTCTATAAGCTGTTTTCTAGCTTTTTCAAGTTCATTTGTTGATTTATCTAGTTCCTCTGATAAATCCATTATAGAGTTATTTAGAGCTAACAAATAATTAATAGTTATCTTTTGATTTTGAATACTATCGTTGTCTTTACTTATAGAATATTTACTATAATTACTTTCTAAGTTTTCCAAGTTATTCTCTATATTTATTTTTTTTTGTTGAATTTTAGCAAATTCCATTTTTATCTTTTCTTCGTCTTTCATTTTTAAGTCTAAAACTTTCTGTAATCTAAACTTAAAGTTCTTATCCAATTTCATCACAACCTATTCAGATATTTTTTTAAATTGTTTATTCAAATATTCTTTTCAAACTACTTTCAGTTTCATCAAAAGAACTCTTTTCATTTATCCCTTGTTTTAAAAAATTAATAATATGCTCATGATAGTAGATTGCTTCATCTATTTTTTTATTGGTACCAGAAGCATATGCGCCTATATTTATCAAATCTTCCGCCTCTCTATACTCAGAAAGCATATCTCTTGCAAATGAAGCTACTTGTATATCTTCTTTTGAAGCAATCTCATTCATAAGTCTACTCAAACTATTCAAGACATCTATAGAAGGATAATGGTTCTTGTTTGCCAAATCTCTAGATAAAACTATATGACCATCAAGTATTCCTCTTGTCGTATCTGCTATTGGCTCATTAAAGTCATCTCCATCAACTAATACTGTATAAAATGCAGTAATAGAGCCTTTATCTGATGTGCCTGTTCTCTCCATAAGTTTTGGTAAAATTGCAAATACAGAGGGTGTATATCCTTTTTGTGCTGGTGGCTCTCCTATTGCTATTCCTACTTCCCTTTGTGCCATAGCAAATCTAGTTACTGAATCCATCATAAGTATTACTTTTTTGCCCTGGTCTCTAAAATACTCAGCTATTGCAGTAGCAGTAAGAGCACCTTTAAGTCTAACCAAAGGAGCTTTATCTGATGTCGCACATACAACAACAGATTTTTTCATTCCTTCTTCACCTAAATCTTTATCTATAAAATCTAATACTTCTCTTCCTCTTTCTCCAACAAGAGCAATTACATTCACATCTGCTTTTGCATTTCTAGCAATCATACCTAGAGTTGTACTCTTACCTACTCCACTCCCTGCAAATATTCCTATTCTTTGTCCTTCACCACAAGTAGTAAATGCATCTATTGCTCTTACGCCTGTTTCCATTATATTTCGTATTTTTTTTCTCTTCATTGGATCAGGAGGTTCATTATTCAAGTTGTATCTATCTCCTAAAACAACTTCTGAGTTGTCTATAGGATTTCCAAGACCATCAAGTACTTTTCCTAATAAATTATCACTACACATAACACTTAGAGGTATCCCCTTGGAAATAACTTTACAACCAGGTGCTATTAATGTTAACTCTCCTAATGCCATTAAAATTACTTCTTTGTCTTTAAAACCTACTACTTCACAGTTTACTGTCTTATTGACTTGATTGTATATAACACATAACTCTCCAACAAAAGCTTTTATCCCTTCAACTTCTACAGTAAGCCCTATTATCTTCTTAACTCTACCTTCTGATATAGTAAGTTCTAAATTTTCTATTTTCTTATTTATTTTGTCAAAATCTATAGATATATCAGTTTTATACATACTTTATTCACCAAGCAATTCTTCTTTTAGTTTTTCCATAGCACAATCAACACCAACTATTATTCTTCCATTTTCCTTTTGTATAATAGCATTTCCTTTATCTATACTATCATCTGCAATAACAAATACACTTGACTTCAATGATGTCTCTTCTTTGAATAGCTCAAACTCTTTCTCTATATTATCTTTATAGAAAGAATTGCATTTTACTATGAATGAACTACTTCCTTCATAATCTTGAATAATTTGCTTTAACAAGTCACTCATAGATTCTTCATCTTCAAAATGCTTTTTTAGAACAGAGCTAGCCATATTGATAGCAAGCCTTATAATTTCTTTGTTTTTTTCCTTTATGTACTCAGTCATTTTCTCATTAGCCTGTAATAAAATTAAATTTGCTTGATTTCTTATAAAATCTGCTTCATCTTTAGCTTTTTGGGTATATTCATCATAGGATTCTTTATATCCATCTTCATATCCATTTTTTTGACCTTGGCTATATCCTTTTTCATAAGCTTGTTTTTCTATATTTTGTGCATTTGTTTTTGCTTCTTCTAATATTTCATTCTTTTTTATCTCAGCAGATTCTATAGCTTCTTTTATTACTTCATCTCTAAATCTACAATCATTTTCTTCATTTATATTTGTTTCTCCCAGTCTAGCTTTATCTATTATAGATAAATCTAAAACTCCTTTATATGATGCTTTTTCACTTTTAATAATTTTATTATTCAACAAAGTCATCACCAAAATTCCTTACAATAGTTATGGCACCTTCTCTTTCAAGTTTTCTTACACTATTTACTATTTTTTGTTGAGCACCTTCAACTTGTGCAACTTTTATGACACCAACCATTTCCATTTCTTCTTTAAGTGCTTCTGCTGCTCTAGAAGATTGATTTCTATATACAGCATCTGAAATTTCGTCATCCACACCTTTTAAAGCATAGACTAAATCCTTCATAGTTACTTCTTTTAATACTTTTTGTATGCTCATATCATCTAGTTTGACAATATCTTCAAATACAAATATATGAGATTTAATTTGGGCTGCTAAAGCTGGGTCTTTTTCTTCAACAGTATTCAAAATATTCTTTTCTGTTTTTCTATCAGAATTAAGTAATATTTGAACTAGAGCAGCTATTCCACCATAATCTTTAAAATCTTCACCACTTATTGAATGTAATTTATTTTCTAATGAATTTTCAATTACTTTTATAACTTCTGGAGATATTGCCCCCATTGAACTTATTCTCATAGCTACCTCATTCTGTAAATTTAAATCTAAATGAGCTAAAACTTCTGCACCATCTTGTGGTTCCATATGTGCAAGTAAAATAGCTATGGTCTGTGCACTTTCATTTCTAAGTATTTCTAATATCTTCTTTGTATCTAACTTTATAATATGTTTAAAAGGCTTTGTACTTGTATCTATTGATATACCTTCAAGTAATTTATTTGCTTTAGAATTTCCCAATGCATTACTCAGCAATTCTCTTGCATATTCCAGCCCACCTTCTATAACATAATCTTTAGCTTTATTTATTTCTACAAACTCTTTTAATATTTCTCTTCTTTCTTTTGAAGCTATTGAAGAAATATTTGCAATTTCCAAACCTATTTTTTGAACTTGTTTATCTGGAAGGCTTTTTATTATATCACTAGACACAGTTGGTCCTAATGTCATCAAAAGTACAGCAGCTTTTTTTAAACCTTCGCCTTCTATTTTTTCATTTTGCTCTTTTTCACTTTCACTTATATCACTTAAATCAAATGCACTAACATTTGTAATTTCTGTGGACACATTCTATCCCCCTTACTCATTTAACCAAGTCTTTATTATTTCTGTTACTTGGTCTGGTTTTTCTTCTGCATACATTTTAACAGCTTCCTCTAATGTCAATTCTGGGTCATCCCCCAATAGAGGATTGTCTTTCTTATCAACAGTACCAGAATTAGTACTATAAACTTCATCCTCATAATCCATATCTTCTTGTTCACTTCTCTTTTTATATATTAGATATCCAATAATTCCTACTGCAACAACTGCTACCACTCCAATAACAGCCTTTATTATATTGGTTTTGAATCCTTCTTTTTTAATATCTTCCATTTCTTGTTTCGCTTCAGCTTTCCCTTTAGGATCAAATACCATTGAAACAACACTAAGAGTATCTCCTCTCGCTCCATCCATACCTATAGCATTATTAACTATATCTTCCACATCAGCTTGAACACCTTTAGCTATCTTCCCATCTATAGCAACAGAAGCTGTTAATCTTTTTAGCTCCCCTGGTGCAACTATAGTATGAGTTTCAATCTTCCCTGTATCATATTCAAAACTCTCATCCAAACTATCTTCGGTGTTAGTACCATTTTTATTTCCTTGATTATTCATATTAGCATCTACACCTTGGACATTATTTGTTGCAGATTTAGATGAATTTTTTGACCTTGTTTCCTTTATTGCAACTTTATCAGGGTCAATTTTTATTTCAGTTTTTTCAGCTGTATCAAAACTTAAATCAGCATTTACTGTAGCTTTTACTTTTCCTGTCCCAAATATTGGCTCTAACATGTCTAAAATAGACTTTTCTAATTGTTTATTCAATGCTTGTTCAGATGCTTTATTTTTATCAACACTAATACCACCATTTATTGGTTGATTATTTTCATCAACTTCTTCATCATCTAAGATACCTTCAGATAATAAATTCATCTTATTATCAATAACTTGAACATTTTTCTCTGGTATATTTGTAACACTTCCTGATACAAGTGCCATAACAGATTTTATTTGATTTTTTTCTAAAGTCGTTCCTGGCTTTAACATTAAGTAAACTGCTGCGCTTCCTGGAACTGCTTCTTTTTCAAACACGGATGACTCTCCAAATGTTATATGTACTCTAGTATCTTCCACTTGTGGAAAACTCTTGATTGTTTTTTCTATTTCACCTTGTATGATTCGTTGCTTCTTAATTTGAAATTCTTCATCAGTAAGACCTATAGAGGAGCTATCATCCATTAGTGCAAATCCTTTAGAACCACCTGTAAGACTTGGAGCTAGCTCCAGCCTCAACTTATCGACTTCTGTTCTAGGAACATAAATTGTACTTCCCTTTACCTTAGTATCTATCTTTCTAGACTCTAATTCTGCTGATATATCTGCAGCATCTTGAACATCTAGTTCTGAAAATAAGACTGCATACTTATTTTTACTTGCAGATATTGCTGTAAATACTAGCGCTAAACATATAGCAACAATCCCTATACCTAATGCTATCTTAGTTCCTTTTTTTAAAGAACCTATTTTTGTCCTAGATTTAGCAACTTGCTCCTTAATCTTATTTTTAAAACTGGCTATCATTGATTATTACTCCTGTTCAAAAGGCTAAATTTGTACTTTATTCATTTCTTGATATGCATCATGAATCTTGTTTCTAACTTCTATCAGATATTGCATAGATAGTTGTGCTTCTTGACCTTTTAACATAACTTCATGCATAGAAACATCTTCGCCTTTTATAAATTTTTCTTTCATATTATCCGCTGTCACTTGTTGAAAATTAACTTTGTCTATAGTATCTATTATTACATCTTCGAAATTCTTTTTTTCTTCTTTATTATTAAGGTTTAATGGTTTTGTTTCTCCAATCAAATTATCTAACTTTGCACCTTGCATTAAATTGTTAATTTGTGTAATTGGCATAATTTATCCCTACTTTCCTATTTCCAAAGCTTTCGATATCATAGATTTCTGAGCATTCAGTGTGTCTATGTTAGAATCATATGCTCGTGAAGCTGTTATTAAATCCGTCATTTCAACCAATATATTTACATTTGGATATTCTACATATCCATTTGGTTTCGCATCTGGATGAGATGGGTCATATACTTCTTTAAGAGGTGATTTGTCATCTTCAACAGATGTAACTTTTACTCCTAACATACCTAATTTATTATCATAGTTTTCTTCAAAGGAAACAATTTTTCTCCTATATGCTTCTCCATTTGGACCTCTTGTAGCATTTATATTAGCTACATTTGATGATATGATATCCATTTTCAAACTTTCTGCTGTTAATCCACTAGCAGAGATTTCCATTCCACTGAACACACTCATCTTCTAGTTACCTCCCAGTTATTATTGATTTGGTCATTGCGATTTTGCCATTTGCAAAACCTATTAAAGCATTATATTGCAATGTTGTCATTGCTTGCTTTACTTTTTCTTCTTCTATATCTACATTGTTTCCATCTACTCTTAAGCCTTTTGAATTGTCTGTTTTTTCTTCTATTTTTGGCATAGCATCATTTAATGTTTCTTCAAAAGTTACATAATGTTTTTTGTAACCTTCAGTATTTATATTTGCTATATTATTTGCTATTGTTTGACTTCTTAGATTAGTTGCATCTAGTCCCATTTTTATAATGTCATATGTATTCATACTCACCCCTCCTCAAAATATATTTATTTGCTATATTTAATGATTAAAAAAATGAAGTTACTATATTACAAAAAATGACTTCTTTGTTCATTTAAATCTATTACAATTCTATTACATTAATATAATAATGAATCATTTTCGTAAGAAATCTAATTTAAATCTAATTAACTCCAATAAAAATTAAAAAAAATTTTAATATGTATTTAATTTTCCCTTCACAAAGTTGCCTTTTTTTGTAAAATAGCAACTTTTTTAGATAAATTTCCTTTATTTTATATTATAGTTGGTAGAATATGTTATTATGTGTATTTTCTACTGTAATAAAGTAATTTTTCCACAATAAAATGACCGCCAAAAAAGCAGTCACTTCGACTAATCCTACGTATACAATTATACTTAGAACTCTTTTTGGCAACTGGCTGACATAGTTCGTATATACAAACTTTAGTCCCTATAGCTTTGCGTCACTAGATTTCTCTAGTTTTGCCTATTTAGTTTTACTTTAAGTATACAATAAATGATAAAACTTTTAAACATTTTTATCATATTTTATTATTTAAATTTAAACACAGAATATTAACTTCATGCTAATTTAAATATAAAATATTAATACTTTTAGTTACAAATAAAAAAACTTCCATACAATAAGAATTATTTAAATATAAAACTTGATTGCAAAGAAATTTTTTAAACATATTTATATTATAGTGTTCTAAACAACTAAAATAAGTTACAAATAAAAATACTAGATAGTTTACTAATAAGTTTCTAATTATTTTAAATTTTATTCCATCTAAGATATCATATAGAATCCTTTAATTAAATATTATATATATCATTTTTGTAATAATTCAAATTTTCTTTCATCCAATTAATAGTTTCAATAAGACCTTCTTCAATAGTATAGTAAGGCTCCCAATCTGTCATACGTTTCATTTTTTTGTTATCTCCCAAAAGACGATTTACTTCGCTAGTTTCTGGTCTAAGACGATTTTCATCACATAATATCTTCGCATTTGGATTAATAATTGAAATTATTTTTGATGCTAAGTCTCCAATTGAAATTTCACATCCAGTTGATATATTTATCTCTTCACCTATAGTTTGATTTGATTTTGATATACGCATAAATCCTTCTACAGTATCTTTTACATAATTGAAATCTCTTGTTGGTGTTAGTGAACCAAGATTAATTATTTCTCTACCAGATAGTAATTGAGAAATTATAGTTGGAATAATAGCTCTTGCTGATTGCCTTGGCCCATATGTATTAAATGGTCGTACAATAGTAATAGGCATACCAAAACTTTTATAAAAACTTTCAGACATTCTATCTGCTCCTATTTTAGTAGCTGAATATGGTGACTGACCTTGAAGTGGATGATTTTCGTCGATTGGAACATATTTAGCTGTCCCATATACCTCAGATGTTGACGTAATAAATATACGTTCAGTTTCCAGTCTTCTTGCTGCTTGCAAAACATTTAATGTCCCTTTTATGTTTGTATCTACATAAGAATCTGGTGAATAATAGCTAAATGGTATAGCAATCAATGCCGCAAGATGAAATACTTGGTCAACACCTTTTATTGCCTCATATACTCCATTTGGATCACGAATATCTCCAGTAAATATTTCAATTTCAGATAATTTATCTTTTTCAAAAGTATCCATCCACCCCCATGTATTAAACGAATTATAATATGTAAATGCTTTTACATCATATCCCTCTTCTAACAATGCTTCTACTAAATGGCTTCCTATAAAACCATCTGCACCTGTTACTAAAACTTTCATTAATTATCCTCCAATTAACTTTTATTAAATCAACCATTTTACTACTTGAAAACATTCAGCCATTTCGACTCCAACAATATGACCATTATTATATGCTTCCATTTTAAAATAATCAATCCATTTATAACCAACCCTTATAAGTTCTGATTCATATGCCAAAATGGCCTGTTCTTTTTTTTCCCATTCTTCTGATATGTCAACATAAAAATTTCCTATAAATATTTTATCTGACTTATACCAATTACTTCTATATTCAAGTATTCTTGGTACATGTCTTCCTGCATGTAAACTGGCTTTTGCTATAGAAATATGATCATGATGTACATCATCAATCCAGTGAGTATATATTAACTCTATTTTATTCTCTTCAATTACTTTTAACAATTCGACATTTAATTCATCTGTAAATTCAAGTTTTAAGGTTTCAAAACCTCCTGGGATTAACTTATATCCTAAAATCCTAGAAGCTTTTTTTCCTTCTTCATATGCAATTGAATTATTTCTTACAGTATATCCATTACTTCCTTTAAACCCAGATTTAGTTGCAACATAGCAAAAAACATTATCTCCATTCTTGACATGCTTTGCAATTGTACCACCACAACCTAATTCTATATCATCAAAGTGTGCTCCAATAGCTAAAACATTCATCCTTATTCTCCTCTTAATATTTTTCTTGAATTTTCTATACCATAGTTAAACAATAGATCAATACTACTTAGATATGGTATAAATTCTCCATATTGCTGTTCATATATTGGATGCTCAAACTTTTGCCAAATCACTTCAATCCCAGCTTTTTCATATGGTTCAGGATTATAATAATCTTTAGCACCTATACCTGATAAGTATTGTTTTGATTCAAGTTTTGTCATTATATCAATAATTAAATCATTATTCTTCCCTGATGGATTTAAGCTACTTGCAAATATTATATTTACTTCAACATTAAACAATTCCATTAACATTTTAATAGATTTAAAATTAAAATCAACCATTTTTTCACACTGAAATTCGTACAATTTTTCTACAAAAGGAAATATCTCATCAAAAAATTTAGCTTTTTTATAATTCTGTTTAAATAAATTGATATGATTTTTTCTCCATTGATTATCTTCATATAAAAATACATCTCTTATTTTAGTTTTTAATGATGACCTTTTTACACATACTGTAATCCATTGTTCACCTTTTAAAGTCTTAATTTTATCTCTATTCATCCAACTTTTACTGCTTCCATTTACATATTGAACATTGTCTAAAACAACATATGTGTCGGATTTTAACAATCTATCAAAAAAACCTAAATAAGGTAAAAAATCTGGTTGATGAATCATTACAACATTAGAATTCATATTTATTACTACCCCTTATTTATATAATATATGATTTTATTATAAATTCTCTCAACTCCATTCAAATCTATTTTATTTAATGCAGAAGTACTCATCATTTCAATTTTTTCACTCTTCAGTTGAAATGCATGTCTATTTATATTTTTATAATATCCTGCAAAGATAGCTCCTCCCAAATAATCTAGATATTTTCCTATGTCTATCTCATGTATTTCATTTGCTATAATAATACATGGTAAACCTGATGCATTAGCTTCAAAACATGTGATACCTCCTCCTGTAATAGCTAAATCGTACTCATAAAATTTTTTAATCAAAGAAGGTACATTTTGTTCAATTTTGTATCTTTCATCAATTATATCATGAAGCTCTTTATTATGCCTATAACTAGGCCCTAATACAATATCACAGGATATATTATATTCTTTAAGAATCGAAATTACTTTTGGAGTAACTCCATAAGTGTCACTGCCACCCAATGTAACAATGACCTTATCTATATTTTTTCTAATTCTTTTATACTTTTTAATTTCTCTATTCAAAATAATATATTCTCTCCCCATAAATATATGTTTACCTTTTAATAATTCTTTATTATAAGTCATACCTGCAAAGTGTAAATCTGCAAAATTTGCACCTTCACCAATATCATCAATAGCAACTAATAATACCTTTTTATCTTTAATCTTTTGGCAGAATTCTAAACTAGATTCAAATTTATCATTAATCCATACATCAATGTTATATTTATGTATCAAATCATATACCCAATTGCTATTTTTATCTAAGAAATTTACTACTTGAAAGCATAATTTATTTTTTTTAATCAAGTCTATTGCAACTTTATCATTATTAACTAAAATTATATATTGTTCATTTTTCTCTTTTAGAAATTCGACAATATTAAATGCTCTAAATAAGTGACCCATGCCTCTTGAGTGAGAGCTTTCTATACATATTGCGAACATAAATTAATTGCCTCTTCTGTTGTAATATACTCATTTTTACTATTTTCAACAATATAACATGCTCTTCTATAATCACTCCAAGTATCTACAGTTAATCTGGTATCTGGTCTTTTCTTTTTCTCATCCACATCTAAAATAGTTGTTTTGAATTTATCAGGATTTTCCAAAATATATTCATCAACATGTTCAAAATGATGGATCATTGTAGATTCTATATAACTTTGTCTTAATGTATCATATGTAAAAATCTCTGCCCCAACTCCATATGGTAAATTTTCAAATGAATTTGTAAAATCTGAATATGATGCTTTATGTAACTCTATTAACCTATCAATCTCTTCTACATCAACAAATGGATTATCTGCTGTAAGTCGTACTATTTGGTCAAATCCATATAACTTAGCACATTCATAGTAGCGACTTAGTACATTTTTCTCAGACCCTCGATAACAATCAACTCCTATATGTCTACAAAAATCTTCTATCTTATTGTCTTTATAATTATAAGTAGTTGCTACTACTATTTTTATATTATCTGCTTTTAAAAATTTTAATCTATAAATAATATACTCTAATATAGTTTTTTTACCTATATTCATTAGAACTTTACCAGGTAATCTTGATGAGCCCATTCTAGCTTGAATTATAATTCCAATCATATTAAATCATCCCATTTCAAAATCGCATCTTTTTCCATATTTTTACCTATCTGTCTTCCTATTATTTGTTCTAAATATTTAGGCTCAATTCCATATCCAGGTCTCTTTACTGAAATATTATCTCTTTTTATTTCTTCTCCTTTTTTTAAATCATTTAACAATACAATACTTTTTCTATTATTTATCCTATTAAGTTTCTCTCCTTGAGATGGCATCTTAATCCCACTCCCATATAAGAGTTCAAATTTTCTTATTGTCTCAACTATATATTTCATTTCTTCAGTATCTGCTGAATGTATATGATCTGGTCCATCTGCATTTTTATTATATGTAAAATGCTTTTCAATTATTTTTGCACCCATAGCTGCAGCACATATTGCTGCTTCAACACCAATTGTATGGTCAGAATACCCAATCTTTAAATTTGGGAATTCTCTAATCATGGATTGCATTGCCTTTAAATTCACATTTTCTAGATGTGCTGGATATTCTGTTACTGCATGAAGTAACATAAGCTTTCCATTTCCTTCACTTAATATTATGTTTACTGATTCCTTTACCTCTTGCATAGTGCACATACCTGTAGCAAGAATAATTGGTTTTCCTAAAGCAGCAACGGATCTTAAATATGGTAAATTCACGGCATCATCTGATCCAATTTTATATGCTTCACAACCTATAGATTCCAACATTTCTAAATCTGTATAGTGTGATGGTGTAGAAAATACATCTATTCCTTTTAGTTTAGCATATTCAAATATTTTTTTATGAATCTCTTTGTTAATTTCATATTTCTTAAATAACTCATATTGAGACACCTTGCCTGTATTCTCCATATCAAAAATAGCTTGATTACTTGACAATGTATCTGCTTTAAAAGACTGTAATTTTACTGCATCTACTCCAGCAAAAACTGCCTCATCAATTAATTTTACTGCTTGGTCGTAATTAAAAAAATTACCACCTATCTCTGCAATAATATAAACGCTATTATCTTTTACTATCATATGTACTCCTTTTATATCATTTATTTTCCTATTTTTTGATTTCTATTAACATATTTCCTAATTGTACATTCTCTGCCGTTTATTAATATATTCTGATAATCTTCCATTTTCCTTGGTATATAACATTTCTTACAAATATCAAGCTTCATGAAATCTCCACTTTTATGAATTGCTCTTATATCCTCAAGTAATTTACTGTGCCATAAATCATATATTGTACTCCTGTATGCATTCCCAATTACATTTGAATTATTTTCATCATTTGAACATAATAATACTAATCCATCTGAACTTATAACAATTCTTTGATATATTTGAGCGCAAGAAAAATTTTTTTCGTACTCTATATCTATATCATTATGTAAATAATCAATAAGTGGATTAAAGGCTATGTAATCTACATATTCTCTAAATAGGTTATAATAGTGCTCAGTGTTGTTTTGGATAGCATTCCATACAGATTGTATCTTAATTACAGGTTTATTTGTTTGATATTTTTCTTTAATTCGCTTTATTTCTTTTATTTTTTCTAGTATGTTTGCAAATTTTAATGGTTTTCGAATACTTTCATATATTCCATCTGTCCCATCAATAGATATAGTAATCCAATCAACTCCAGCATTCAATAAATCTTCAAAATATTCTGATGTTAATTTACTTCCATTTGTTAAAAAAGAAATTTCTTTTATTCCTTTTTGTTTTGCATATTTAACACATTCAATTAAATTTGGATGTAGGGTTGGCTCTCCTCTTAAACTTAACCTAATTGCTGGAACTTTATTTGCTATTTCATCAATAATTTTGAAAAAGAGTGTTTTTTCCATGAAAGTTGCATTGACACTATCCTTAAATTTTTTTGTGATAGTATAACACATTGGGCAACTTAAGTTGCACAATGATGATAACTCTATGTCAACAAGCAAAGGGTAATCCGAAACAATTTGTTCTTTTGCACATTTTATCCAATTTTTTCTATATAAAACATACTCGTTATTCCAACCCTCACCTCTATATTTTTCAAATGCATCCTCTCTATCTTTTGTTTCTAGTGAATAATTACCTTTATTTATTGGTATATTTAATCTTTTACTCATAATCATTCTCCCTAAAATATAGTCTTTCTTAATCCATGCTCTATATCATACTTAGGATACCACCCTAATTCTTTCTTTATCTTTGTGATATCTGCAACTATATCATATATCTCATTTTTTCTTTCAGTTGAAACACATTGTATTGGTTTTGAAAAACCCAATAGGTTTTGTATTAAATCAATAATTTCTTTAACAGAGTAAGAAATACCTGAACCTACATTATATATTTCGAAAGTCTTTTTTGATTCCATTGCAAGAACTATAGCATCTACCAAGTCTTCTATATAGACATAATCTCTCTTTGGTCTTAAATCTTTTATATTTATAATATCTGAATATTTTACTTGTTTAATAATATGTGGTATTAAGAAACTTTCTTTTTGATTTTTTCCATATATATTAAATGGTCTGATTATTATAATTGGAATATTAAATTCCCTAGAATAAAATTCACATAATTGTTCAGCTAGATGTTTAGAATGAACATATGGGTTAATGGATTCTATTTTTTCTGACTCATCTACTGGTAACTTTTTAGGATTACCATAAATATAAGAGCTAATATATGTCAACCCTATATTCTTTTTTCTGCATATCTCCAAAATATTTAATGTCCCATTAAAATTCGTACTATAAAACTCGCCTGGATTTTGCCAACTTTCTGGAATAAAGGTCCTTGCTGCAAGATGAATTATATGATTTACAGAATCTAAATTAAGTTTATCTAAAACTTTACTATTTGCAATATCTCCATCAAACGAATTCAAAGACTTGACAATATATTTTTTATACATCAACTTTAGTTTCAAATGATTTCCTATAAAACCATTTGCACCTGTAATTAATATAGATTTACTCATCTTATAATATAACCCTTTCTAGTATTATTTTTTATTCTATTTTCTCACTTCCTAATCTTCTACGCATTTTTTCTAACTCTTCCAATTGTCCCATATCCATCCAAGCATCTTCATCAATCATGTAAACACCAACTTTTTCTTTTTCTTCTACACATTTTTGAATAATATCAGTTATATGTATAAATTTATTTTCAGGTATTTTATCCAAGAATTCAGGTTTTACTAGATATAATCCTGTATTAGTTAAAAATGAAAAACTAGGTTTTTCGTTCAAATTAATCACATTTCCATCTTTCGACAATTGAATAGTGCCATATGGAATAACAATATTCTTTGTAACAGATACAATTGTAATAATATTATCTTTCTTCTTATGATAATTCATCATTTTTGAGTAATCTTCTTCTATAATAATATCACAATTTGTTATAAAAAATGAATCTTGATACTTACCTTCTATTAATTTTAAACCTCCTCCAGTCCCCATAAAATCAGCTTCTTCAATAAACTCAATATCTCTTTTCTCTTCCCTATCTAAAAAAAAAGATTTTATTAAGTTCTTCTTATAGTTTACAATCATATCAAAATGTTTACATCCAAATTTCTCAAAATGATCCATAATTAACTCTGTAATTGTTTTTTCTCCAATTGGAATTAACGGTTTTGGTAATATTTGTGTGTATGGTAAAAGTCTTCTACCTTTTCCTCCTGCCATAATCACCACAGGTACATCCATATCTATTTGTTCTGATATTTTTTCATCATTGATAAATTTTATAGATAATATTCTCATACTATCTGATACAACTGGAATTGCTCTTACAGAACATTTTTTCATATATTTCATAATGTCTATATCATCATTATACTTAACATATTTAGGTTTATAATTTGCAACTAGTTTAATAGGTCTATTAATATCTCCATCTTTTAATAAATATCGTCTTATATCTCCATCAGTCACAGTTGCAAGTAAAACATCTTCTTTACATACAAAAACTATCCCCTTAGAATTGTTATCAATAACTTTCATTACATCAATAATAAAAGTTTCCTCTGAAATAATAAAATCCTTTAATTTCATACAAATCCCCCCCCTCTGTATATTATAAATGTTAGAAATGATTATTTAATACTTTTATGTCTTATATAAAAATAACTATTTATAATTAAATTAAAATTAATCATTAATGTATAAATTACATAATGATTCATTTAATATCTTTCTATATCTTTCTTCATATAGGCTATTTATTTCCTCTAGTATATATTTATTATAAATATTACATAAATCATAAATTTTTATGTCAGAGTATCCACTTTTTTCTAATTTTTTATAGAGTTTTCTACAAGTTTCAAGTATAAATTTAAGTTCATCTGTAGATTTTATATTATCAAATCCCCAATATATATTGCATAAATCATATTGTTTTTTAGAAATAGTTGTACTGAAATTACCAAATAAATTTATAAAATTAATACTTTCAAAGTTATATATTATGTCATAGTTATTACCTCTTACAGATTTTTCTAAATTTAGATCATTTTTGGTTTTTCCAATAAGTGTTGTACTTTGATTATATATAGAATGTGGTTTATTCATAAAGATACAATAACCAACATATGTTCCCAATTTATTTGATAATGTATAATCAGATAAACTTATTATAGTTTTTAGCTTATTCATAAAATATATGTTATTATCTCTATGACCTGCACTCACAATTTTAAAACCATTTTCTATATATTTTTTATCTTTACCTAATTCTATATCCTTCCAGTACATACACACTAATACACTATTAATATTTTCTTTCTTTTTAATTTCATTTATATATCTTATAAAATCATCAATCGAATATTCTGCATATACATTATCTATTGAATGACTAGGAAAAACTAATAATGTTTTTCCCAATATCTCCTTTATGTTATTAATAAATTCATCTGCATATATCTTATTTGCATAGTTTATATAGGGTCCAATTTTAAATATAGCTTTACTAGTATGTGCCTTTAGACAATTATATCTATAGTCACCAAAAGATATAATTGCTGGATCAATAGTATTTAATTCATATTCAGGTGCTATTCTTCCAAAAAAAATGCCATGTTCTATAACAGCAAATATCTTTTCATCAAGCTTAGCATAGTTATTAAGTATATTAGATACTCCATACATTTTATTATTTAGACTTTCCTCTACATCTTGAACATCAAATATTTTGCTATAAACATTTTTCATTGAGCCATCTATATACATGTATATACTCTTATAATCAGTATCATTTTTATAATTCAAATTCAGTACATGTTTAAAATAAAAATTAATTACTTCATTATTTGTAAAGGTATATATATAATATATATTAAAGAATGTATCTTCCACTCTTTTTTTATTAAATTTCATATTTTTAGTTATTACAATATCGTTCATTTCACTTATTACATTATCATTATCAATATAGTAGAATATTTTATCCAATTCTTTTTCGCTATTTGCAACAAATAAATTCTTTTTAGTTATTATTTTATCCTTTTTGAATTGATAAAACAACCTTGGTACATTTAGCTGCATATCAATAAGAATGTCCTCTTTTAATATTGGTGGTGGTTTTAAGTAATTTAGTTTGTCAATATAATTATACATATGGCAATCATGAATACTTTTCTGATAATATTTTTTCAATAGAGATAATAAATAAAACTTCTTTTTATTTTTAAGTTCTTTGTATATTAAGCAATAAAAATCAAATAACTCCTTTGAAATTATATAATTTCTTTCTATAAAATCTGATGTTGAATCATAACCCACATCAATAAAAGTATTTTCTACATTGCTAAAATCATTTACATTATATTTTAAATATTTTACCTTATCTGCTAAAACAAAATTTTTGATATCATATAAAACATTTAAATTGCTGTTTTTTTCAAATGCAAGAGTACATTTTGATAACAAAAAATCACGATTATAAAAACTAATAAATTTATTATTTAAGAAAATATTAAATATCTCTTCTAAACTTGTAAATTCTTTATTTTTTTCTACCTTATAATAACTTAATAAATTTTTATTGCTATCCATTATGCTTGTATCTAATATCAACATATCTATATTATTATTTTTTGCTTCTTTATAAAAATACTCTATATCAGTAATTTTTATATATGTACTATCCAAAAAACATATAAATTCGCCCATAGAAATCTTTATACTTTCATATTTAGATAGATTAACATCTACATTATTTAATACTTTGATATTATTACATTCATTCAATATACTAGAGTTTAGTATATTTCTTTCATAAATAACTAATATTAATTCTATTTTATCTTTAAGTGCTAAATCAAACAAATACTTTTCTAATTTTTTTTCTAAATTATATATAGTTATTATTATACTTACTTTCATATTTAATTTCACTCATTTCTTATTTTCTAATACGTTCTGTAATATAAAGCTGGAACATCTTTTTGAATATTGATCTTAATATCACAAATATCTTTCTTTTCTATCATTCTCTTAACTATCTCTTTTCTTTTTTCATAATTTTTCAAAATATCACAAAAAGTTATACTATTTTTATAGTATTCTCTTACCCATCCCTTTAATATAATTTTTGTCTCATATGAAATAACTGCACTTTCAGATAATGAGTACGTCAATTCAGCAATCTTAAGATTTCCATCAATTCTTCTATTACTTAATTTAGACGTCATTATAGAATTTAATCTTACTCTCCTTTTAAAAAAATTCTTGGCTATATATTTTATTCTTTTTGCTTTTATAAAACTTGTACTTGTATGTATTTCATCTTCATGTAATATACCTTCATAAAAGTATAACTTGTTCTTTAATATAAATTCTCTTTTATAAAAGTTTAAACATACTGAAGACATATACCCTCCCATTTTGTTAGCATGAATATAAAACTCTTCTCCATTCATAATTTTGGAAGAAATTTTTTTACTTCTGCTAAAAATACTTTTATCTTGTTTAGAATCAAATTCTTTATCAAAGAAATTTTCTCCATCAAAAGTTAATATATCTAAATTATTTTTTTTTGCTTCATTGTAACAATATTTCATAGCATCTAAATCAATATAATCATCACTATCTAAAAAGTATATGTATTCTCCTTTAGCTATATCTAGACCATTATTTCGAGATATACTAAGTCCACAATTTTTTTGATTTATAATCTTTATGTTGTCATACCTAACTTCATAATCTTTTAATATATTAAGACTATAATCATCAGAACCATCATTTATAGCAATTATCTCAATTTCTTTTAATGTCTGATTAATAACACTATCTAAGCACTCTTTCAAATACTTTTCAGTATTATACACTGGTATTATTATACTAACTTTCATAGACTATTCCTCCAATTGACTCATAAATTGGACATATTTTTCATAAAAATATTCATATTTTTCATCTTGATTAACATACTTAATATAAGCAATATTTCGATTTACTAGAGGAGAGTTTAGATGCTCTTGAGAGTTTTTTATTAAATTTAAATATTTCTTATAGGCTATGTCAAATTGCTGTAGCACAAAATTATAATTTGCAGTTTTATATTCAATATGTTTATTTATAGTTCTTTCTATTTTGCTATAATTTCTTATAGAAATATTAGCAATAAATATTATTATATCCATATCATCCATATCACTTAAATAAATCAATTCAGCTTTAAAAATATTCTCACAATAATTATTACTAATAATCCAATCTAATAGTAATTTTTTTTCTTTATGTTCTATAAGTAAATATACACGTAAAATATATATAAATTCTGACATGTATTTATCTAAGATTTTATCTATTATTCTTATATTTTCATCTATATTATATAAATTTGAAGATATTAAATATAGTAATTTTAAATATTGATCTTTGCATATAAATGATACTTTCTCTAGATTTTTAGAAATATCAATCTCATTAATATATAAATAATTATTTGATATATTAACCACATCAAAATATTCAAGGCAAAGATTATCTGATTTAATATTTTCAAATAAATAGATATTTTTTCGTCCTTCAATTAGCATCTTTGTAATGTAAACTTCTATATTAGTAGTTAACATTATATCTACAAAATCCAAAAACTTATTTTCTAAATATATATTTGTATTCTGATTTAAATAGTCAGATTTATCTGTATATAAATTTTTATTATTATAATAGATTATAGTACAACTATCTTTCAATATTTTTAATTCATCCATACTTTTATAATCACTAGTTATTATTTTGCAATTTATATTTTTCCTAACTACAAAATTTAAAATTTCATAATATCTTTTACTATTAACATTATAGATACTTATTCCATTAAATTCACATTTCTTATCACACTCTAAATTATCATGACTAATTATATTTATTATTTCATGGCCTTTACCAAGTAAGTTTTTTATAAGTTTATCTTCACTATCAATATTTAAAGCTATAAAAGTACTTTGAATGTTATTTCTATATGCATACAAATCATTTAGATTGTTTCTCACTTCTTTATTTAGATTTTCATCATCAGAATATTCCAAGCACTTTTTATAATAATAAATAGCTTTTTCATTATTCTCTAATAATACATTCATATACGCCAAATTATAATACACATCAAAATTCTTAAAATTCAATTGTTTTGCTGTTTGAAAACAATTAAAGGCTATATCATACTCTTTTACTGATAAGCACAACATTCCTCTAAGATTCCAGTATGTATCATTATTTATATATTCATTTTCACTTTTTATTATTAATTCATAGGCTGTCTCTATTTCTTGTTTACAAATTAAATCTTCTATTTTTTTTAGCACACTCATAATATTAAAATCTCCTATTTGTATTATATATTTTAAATTTTATTCATTAACAAATGATTCTGCTATTTCGATTAAATAGTTAATATTATATATAGTGTCCTCATTACTCATGTCAAGAGAATATGCCTTTTTTAACACAAATTCTGCTTTTTTGAAATCATTTTTTATCATATATAAAATTCCTTTTATATTTAAAACCTTTACATCATCTTCAAACATACTAGAATATTCTTTAACCAATTTTATAGCATCATCTATATTTCCATTATCTATCATGATTTCTACATTATTAATAAATTGATTTCTAAGATTATTAAATTCCTGGCTCCTATATAAACTTTTCTCTACATCCTGCAAAATTAGTTTCAATATTTTATTATAATATGGAAACTCTACTAATAATAATTTTATTTCTTTTATATAAGTTAAGTCATATTGACTGTAACCCTTGGATATTTTTTGAACTTTTACTACAAATCTATCTATATCATTATTCATATACTTTAACAAATCTTCATCATTAAAATCTTTGTACAAAAATCTTATATACTGATATGAATACATTATATAAATAAAGAATAAATCTTTATATTTTTCTTGGCTCAAGGTATTATTTTCTAGTATAAGTTTACTAATTATTTTATATACTCTTATCTTATTTATATCATATGTAATATGCTGATTTATAATATAATTATATAAACTAACACTAAAATACCTATCATATGATATTGAGTACTTTAAATATTTCTCTATCCATACACAATCCATATCATAAAATATATCCATTATATCTATTCCATTATCATAAGCTATATTTATAGCAGGTGCATATATAAGTTCTTTTTTCCTAGTTAGAATATTTTTAATTTCACTTATAGAAACTTTTTTTCTTAACCTTATTTGATTTAGTTTTCCATATACATCAGGTATCTCACTCATTATACTATATATTTCGTTTTTTTCACTTTCTTTAATACCTTTTATAAACATTTCTACATTTTGAAAAAATATGTTTTTTTCATTGTTAGAGCATGATAATTCTTTATAATAATCCAAGATTAGCCTTGATTTATTTTTCTTATGTAATGATATAAACAAATTAATATAAACCTCTTGTTTACATAATTCATTTTTTATACTTTCAAATTCATTTATAACTGCGTCATATCTTTCTAATTTATAATATATTCTTATTAAAGTTATAACAGCATGATTTTTAAAGCTAATTGTATCTGAATCTGCAAATATATTATTTGCTTGTAGAGTAGTTTCATAATGATTTATTAAATAAATATATCTTTTATATGAATTTATACTTTTATTATATTCTCCCAAATTAGCTTGACAATTAGCTAAGTAATAGTAAATATCCACATCACTTTTTTCTTTTGATATATAATCAATACATAGTTTTTTACAATCATTATATTTTTGTGAAAATAAATAAGCTTTAGCCAAGCTACTATATACATATGGAGGCTTTAAATTTTTATCATTATACAATTCAATACTTCTTTCAAGATAATCTACTGCATCCTGATACATGTTTGATGCTATAAAATTTTTCCCCAACTGATAATATAAATATCCATCTTCTGGTTTATTTTTTAAATCTTCAAATAAAAGCTTTTCATTTCTCTTCATTTTTTTTAATCTAAATTCTTCATCCTCAAACAAGTATCCATAATGTTCGATCTCTAGTATATGATCATATATTGGTGTTTTATAAAGAGGTTGTTCATGAATTTTTCCTATGTATTTAAAATTATCATTCTTAAACAATCTTAAAAGGATACACTCCCCATAACTACTCTTATCATCAGAAAATATATTTCTTAGTTTTACTGATGCTGAATTATATTCTTCATAAAGTCCATCCTCAAAAAATTCAATTATTCTGTCACAATTAATTATAACTTCATCTGCATCTAATATAAGTATCCATTTACCTTTAGCATATGAAATAGACTTATTTCTCATACTAGAGAAATCTCCATCCCATTTATGAAAGTATACTTTATTAGTATATTTTTTAGCTATATTAATAGTGTTATCAATAGAACCAGTATCAATTATTATAAGTTCATTATCTAAAGCTTTTCTTAGTAATTCTAATGAACTTAATGTTTTATTTAAAAATTTTTCTTCATTTTTTACCATCATAACTATACTAAGCAACATATGTATTTTCCTTTCATACATAAATAATAAAAGAGTAAAGTAAATCTTTACTCTTTTATTGTTTATATTATATATTTAACCTAATAATTGTAAAACACCTTGTGGTTGTTGATTTGCTTGAGCTAACATTGATTGTGATGCTTGCACCAAAATGTTCATTTTAGATAAAGTAACCATTTCTGAAGCTACATCAGTATCTCTTATTCGAGATTCAGCAGCAGTCATATTTTCAATTGTATTGCTTAGGTTATTTTGAGTTGACTCTAATCTGTTTTGTTGTGCTCCTAATTTTGCTCTAGACTCATTTATTTTTCCAAGTGCTGAATCTAAACTAGACACCATAGATTTAGCAGCATCTGTTGCACTATGTACATTTGCATCTGCCATTGCATCTATATTTACAACGTTTATATTAGCATTACTCATTACACTAGCAGTATTTACTAACTCAACTGTTATCTCATTATTATTAATAGTTTGAATCTGAGCTGGTGTAATTGTTGTTAATGAAGCCCCTGTACCTGATGTAACAGCAGCTTTTACCAATACTGTAGAAATATCTCCATAATTAGCACCTACTTGTAATCTTACTTCTGAAGATGTTCCATCTAATAATTTTTTACCATTGAATTCTGTAGAACTTGAAATTCTTTCTACTTCACTTTTCAATTGTTTTAACTCATTTGCTATCTTATTTCTTTCCTCTTGAGTATTAGTTTCATTAGAAGATTGAACAGACAGCGTTCTCATTCTCTGCAATATATTTCCAGTTTCTTCCAAAGCACCTTCTGCTGTTTGCACAACAGAGATACCATCTTGAACGTTTCTTCCAGATTGGTCTAGCCCTTTAATTTGTGCTCTCATTTTTTCAGATATTGCAAGACCAGCAGCATCATCAGCAGCTCTCTTTATTCTAACCCCAGAAGATAACTTTTCCATAGATTTACTTTGACCACTTACGTTTCTTCCCATTTGATTATTTGCTATTAAAGCACTTACATTTGTATTAACTCTCATTAATTTACCCTCCTTAGTATAATTGACATCCTTGTCATTTCTACTTTTTAATTTTTATATCAATCCTTTGTTTATATAATCGGATAAGTTAATCTATAACTTTATACTTTTTTACTAAAAATATTCACTTTTTCTCTATTTAACTTAGAATACATTGTATTTACTTGTTTTGTTAACTTGTATTCATGTAGCTCTTTTTTAACTTCTAATAAATTTCTTTGTAAAGTATTTTGTATTTTGCTATCAATATCAATTAGCTTCATATCGCTGTAAATACTTATGAAATTTTCTTTATCATTTTCATCTACACTATTTATAATTTTTTGTCTATCATCTAACTTATTACTTATGTATTGATACTCTTCTTTATCAATAAGGTTTATAATCTGTAGAGATATTTCTTTATATAAATCCAGTTTATCTTCTAGTATTCCCATCATTACTTACCTTGTGAAAAATAGTTCATTTGAGAACTATACTGATTTAACAAAGATTCTAAAGCTGAATATTTTGCATAAAGTCTTTTCTCTTTATCATTCATTTTTTCAACCAATCTATTTATATTTTTTTCTTGTTCTGCTATTTCTTTAGAATATATATTTTCACTTGCAGAAGCTGTTTTTTCTATACCAGCTTTTTCTGCAAATTTAGAACCTGAACTTCCTGAATACTCATATATTATATCTTTTAACTTTTCAAACATACCCTTATCATCACTATTTGAAGAATATCCAGCTAAAATTTTATATACTTTATCACTATCTTCTATAATAGCCTTCGAAAAAACATCTTCCTTAAATGCTATTTGTCCTTTTTTATTATAATCCTCAGATTCATTAATACCTATCTTTCTTAAAGCATCAATATTTTTTGCATCTCCAAAAAACATAGATTGAATATCTTCAACAAATGCTCTTAATTCATCATCATTTCTTAGTATACCTTCTTTAGCTTTTTTATCCCATTTTTCTATTTCATCTGTTGTCATATCTTCTTTTTGAGCTTCTGTAAGAGGCGGATAGTCTTTTGATTTTTTAGTAGTTATCAATCCATACACTTTATCCATCAATTTATTGTAATCCTCTACAAATGCTTTCATATTTTTAGTAGCTTCTTCAGTATCAGTGACAGAAACTAATTTAGATGTTCCTTTTGAATTCACATTATAGGAAATATTATCTATTACAAATGAATTTGATTCCCTATTTATATTCACTACTCTTCCATTTTCATCAGTTATATCAGCTTCTAGATTTTTCCCATGTGTTGATGCGATTTTATTACCAGCAGAATCAGCTGTAAATGTAATACCATTATCATTAGCAATTTGTTGAGCTAAATTATCATTTCCAGTTATTTTTAAATTAAGTTCTGAGGATGCGCCAGTTTGCTTTCTCGAAATCATTAATTCACCTGTCAGTTCACTATATGAAGCTCTTATATCTTTATCTTCACAAAGAGCATTTATTTTACTAACAATAGTACTTGTCGTATCCTGTTCAGATATAGGTATGTTTACATCTCCTATAGTCAATGAACTTGCACCACTAGCATTTGGAGGAAATTGTTTAACAATTGGGGTACTTGCATTTAGCTTAATTGTTACTTTTGCTGGCTCTGCCATTTGTGATACAGCAAACTGATAGTTTATTTTATTTGCACCAGCTGACCCACTTGCAACTATAACACTCTCATCAGAACTTTTTACACTTAAAGATGAATATGCATTTTTACTTATTATATTACTCTTAGAATCAAGTCCAAAATATTTATCATACATATCTTTTGATTCTTTAATAATATCTCTGTATATTTCTTGCTTCCATTTTACTATTTGTTGAGCTTGCTTAGCTTTATCGACCTTTTCTTTGTCTTTGGTCATACTAGCCTCTATTATCCCTTCCATATCAAAATTTCCTGAAAGACCCGTAACTCTTATAGGACTTATATTTGACATAATCACTCCTCCTGTCTGTTATTTATTGATTTATTATTAGCCTCATACCACATATCTTTAATTTGTTGTATTATTGGTAACACCTCATCTATTATTTTTATATCTTTTGTTACATCTACTTTTGATAACTCAGATCTTATAAAGTCATAAACATTATACATATCTTTAGCCCATTGGCCTACATTTTGATCTAATGTAAGCATTAATTCTGTAAATATATCTTGTACTCTTATAAGCTCTTTATGTGATTTCTGCATATCTCCATCTATGATTGCTATCTTTGATATTTTTGTGGCTTCTACAGCTCCATCTAAAAGTATCAATAATAATTCTTCTTGAGAAAGTTTATTTAACTCATCTAAATTTAGTTTCATTAGTTATCTCCTATTTCTTTCTTCTTTACTTTTTTTATCGGCTTCATACCATGTATCTTTAATTTGTTCTATTACAGGTAATATACTATCTATTATTTGAATATCCTTTCTTATATTTGCTCTTGATAATTCATATCTTACAAAATCATAAACTCTATACATATCTTTAGCCCATTGACCTGCATTTTGATCTAATGTGACCATTAATTCTGTAAATATATCTTGTACTCTTATAAGCTCTTTATGTGCCCTTTGCATATTCTTATCTACAATAGATAACCTAGCTATCTTCGTATATTTTACTGCTCCATCTACAAGCATCAATAACAATTGTTCTTTTGATGCCATAAAAACTGCATTTTGTTTATAATAACTATAAGGATTTTCTCCATACATACACAAATTCCTCCAAACACTTTTATTTTAAATTTCTCAAAATTTCTATATTTTTATTTGTTGCTTTTATATTTTCATCTTTTATTTTTTCATAAATTTCTTTTCTTAATATTCCTATGTCATTTGGTGCTGTTATAGCTAATTTAACATTATTTCCATCAACACCTACTACTTTAACCTCAATATTTTCTCCTATAAGTATTGCCTCATCCTTTTTTCTAGAAATCACTAACATCCATTATCACCTCTCAGTAATGGATGTCTTATACTGTATTTTTCTTCTTCTAAGATTATTTGCATTCCATAATTATTTTTTATATTTATTACTATAGGAGCTTTTAAGTTAACAGTTGATTCTTCTAAAATTCGTCCAAGAGTTATTATATTAAATAAGATAATATCATTAGGAGACTCTATCTCAAGTTTTTCTATTATATCTTGACTTAGAACCACTTCATACTCCTTAATAATCTCAAATGGTGATACAACGATAAATCCTATACAATCTTCTTCAGTAGAATTGAGTTCTTTCAAAGTATCATTATTTTCTATATCTAAAATCTCGTATTCACTTAAATTTTCAAACCCTAGTATACCTTTTTTTAATGTAACCTTCATCATATCTTCGTTATTTTTACTATATGTAATCTAATATAGATACATTAAATAACTTTCCTCCTGTTTGTAGTGAAGCTTGATAAGTTAATTCTGCTGCCTTTAATTGAACAAGTTTTTCTCCATAATCTATCTCTTCATTTTGTGATAGAATATCCTTTAATTGTATCAAACCATCATCATTTTTTTCCTTCATAGCTTCTACTGTATTTGCTTTTGTACCATATATAGACCTAACATTTACTGTATTTTCTATTAGTTGCTCCATATCACCTAAACAAGTTGTTGTTAACTCTTTTATAGCATCATCATCTGGATTTGCTAATTTTTTTGATATGTTATTTAGCTCTTTAAATGGGTCAGCCTTTGTTGGGTCAAATCCAAGACTACTCAACTTGACATTATAGTCTACACTTATTCCTTGAGCTATATCCATACTCAAAGAATCTTTTAATTTATCAAGATTTAGACTAGAATTGAACTTTAAGCTTACTGATCCATCAGCATTATCTACACACTCAACAGGTGGTATACCTGTATTTGAACCTGAAAATATATACTTTCCTTCATGTGTTGCATTTAAAGCATTTGCAATCTCTTTCATTTTTTCATTAGTTTCTTTGCTAAGGGTTTTTAGTTCTCCCTCTGAATATGCACCATCACCACTTGCCACCAAAGTTTTCTTTATATCTGATAATAATTTCCCAAGCTGATCTAGTGCAGTATCAGTAGTTTCTAACCAGTCTCCTGTATCTTTACAATTTTCAACATAAGTCTCCATAGTCTTTATTTCACTTTTTGAGTTCAATATTTTTATTGCTTTATATGGATTATCTGACAATTTATTTATTTCTTTTGTCGTATTAACTTGTCTATTAACCTTATCTAATCTTTGTAAATTATCTTGTAGCGAATTTAGATAACTACTAGACATCATACCTGTACTAACTCTCATTATAAATTCCCCTTTCTATTAAATTATTCCATTTATTACAACATCCAACAGTTGAACAGCTGTTGACATAACTTTTGCACTAGCTTGATATGAACGTTGTACTTTTATAAGCTCTGTCATTTCTTCATCTAAAGATACACCCGAAACGCTCATTCGAGAGCTATCAATATTATTTATAATTTTACGTTGATTCACTTCATCTTGATTTACTTTTTTAGAATCTAAACCTACTGATTCTGCAAAAGCTTTATAGTGGTCACTTATTGTACTTACTTTTCCACCAACTACTCCAATATCTATTTTTTCATCTTTTAACTTAGCAATCTTTGAAACCTCATCAGCAGTAAGCTTTAATTCATTTGGATTACTCTTTATTGCTGGATTTATTTTTATTATGTCTTCACCAGCCACATTTGAAGTTATAAAAAAATCTCTTACTGTTATCCCAGGACATGCATTATAAACATCATTTATCTGTTTAGCTAATCCATCAGATACATCTTTTAAATCGCTTTTATATGTATCAATTTTGCCATGCATCTCAAACAATCCTTGTAAGGTTCCTGATACACCTGTTTTCCAAGTTCCATCTACATTTTTTAATTCACTAAGTTCTAGTTTTCCATCTGCAAGCATATTTTTAACATCACTATTTTCAAGGTCTAATTTAAAACTTAAATCATCTAATATTCTATCTCTTTCATCAAGTAAATCATTTGGGGTAGAACCAGAACCAGATATAACATCAATAGACTTATTTAAATCTTCAAGACTTTTTAACATGTCATTTATCTGCTTTATTTCAGAGTTTATATTATCATCTATATCTCCTTTTAATTTATCAAGTTTTTTATAACTCTCACTTATTAAAGTTGCTAAATTTGATGCATTTTCTACCACGAGACTTTTTTTACTATCACTATTTATATCCTTTGCTAATGATTCCCATCCTTTAAAAAAATCATCTATACCTGCAGATATTCCATAGTCAGATGGTTCATTTATTATAGTTTCTATAGTATTGTAATAGTCATATTTTGAAACTGTCTTACCATACTTATGAGCTTCTGCTCTAAATTGATAATCATAAAAACTATTTCTAGCTCTTGTTACATCTGTTACATGCACACCTGTACCTAATTGACCTCTTCCAATAGCATTGTTTAAACTAGGCATATACATTGGGCTATTTGTGGCAAATTCTGTTCTTTGCCTAGAATAACCTTCTGTATCTAGATTACTTATATTATGAGAAATTGTCTGTATTGCTTTTTGATGCGCATTCATTCCTGAATTAGCTGTATTTAAAATGGAAAATAATCCCGCCATATTTCTCCTCCCAATATCTATTTTCTAATATTTCCATAAGAATTATAAGTTGTAATCTGTTTATCAGTTGGTTTTATAAAATTAATCATTTTTTTTGTAAAAATAAGTTCTTTCTTTATTAGAGAATCGTTTGACTCTTGTTGATTTTTGGCCAAAGCAATAATACGCTTTAAGTCTGTATATATTTCTTTTAAATATTCATCGTTACTATTTTCAACAACTTCACTCATTGGAATATCATCATTGAAAAGTTGCCTTCTCTTTATCTCTATAGATGCGAGTTCCCTACTAATATCTTCTAGTTTAGGATTTAACCTATTTAAATTTTCTATATCTTTTACAACTATATAATCAAATTGTTCTTTTAATAATTCCATCATATTACCAAGTATCTTTTTTTCTTCATATATTATAACTTTTAAGTCTGCAATCATGACTTTATCCTCGCATATCCTCTATCATTTTTTTAGCAATTTCTTCTGGTTTTATTTTGTAAGTTCCACTTTCTAATGCACTTTTTATTTCATCTATTTTTTTATTTCTAATAGTTTCATCACTCATATTTGATACACTTGCCATTTCCTTTGCAAATTTAGATAGTTCTATCTTGTCTGTTTTACTAGTTTTTTGAACTTCTTGAACTTTTTTTACATCTGATGTATTCTTTAAATAATTATTTATTACAATATTTGAACTTACATTTTTAATATCCATAGTTTCACCTCCAAAATTACATTCTTATATTTTAGTTATCGCTCAAAAAATAAAAATATTTATATGATTCGAACATATTTTAAAATTTTTATAAAAATATCCCCTTAGTTAAACTTATATAGAATAACCTAAAGGGATACTATTTAAAATGTTAATTTATATCTGAATCTTCTATTTTAGATAATCTTATAGATAATTTTTCATTTGTAATAATACTTTCTCCATAAGCAAACAATCTATCATTTGCATATATATCTAATTTTTCATCTACATTCTTATTTAATTTTATTATAGAGCCTTCTTTTAAATCTAATATGTTTTTTATTGTTTCTGTTGTTTTTCCTATAGAAACAGATACATTTACTTTTGCATTAAAAACATTTTGATTCTCTTCTATAACTCCAGTCTTTTCTTCTATTAGTTGTCCAAAATTCAATTCATATATATCCTCTTTTTTACTATTCATAAAACTTTTCTCCTCGTGTAATCTTATCTATACATATCTATCAATAAGCCTTGTATCATATCAACAGTAGAAACAATATCTATATTTTCTTTTTCTTCACTAAATAGCTCACTAGTCATCTCTTCAAGTTTATTATCAACTATCTTTACATTTTTATAATATTGATGCTCCCAAAAACTACTATTTTTATCAAGCGAATACATGTTATCTACGACAGATTTTAGATACTCTTTTACAGCATTTTTATAACTATTAATATCTCCATAATTTTGAGTAAGAACAAGCCTTTCACCAGCTTTTTTTACACTTTCTAAATTTCTTTTTATATCCTCTAATGAAGAAGATTGTTTTACAAAGTTTAGGCTGTCAGAAAATTTATTGTTTTCCTTTGTTTTCTTCACCTCTATATTTCTACTTGGACTTATATTTAGCTTATCTATATTTATACCCATGATAAATCCTACCCTCTATAATATTTCATAACTTTAGGAATATAATTTTGTGTTTCTTTTGGCATTTTATATAAGTCAGAAATTGATTCTACCCCTCTGCTTTTCATCCTTCCAGGACCACCATTATATGCCATCAGCCCCATTTCTATGCTACCTCCAAACATATCTATATATTCTTTAATATGTCTAGTTCCTGCATCTATATTTTGTTCTATATTAAAAGGGTCTGTAACACCCAAGTCTCTGCAATTTTCTGGCATAAGTTGCATAAGACCCTTAGCTCCAGCAGAAGAAACTGTATTAGGATTAAAATCTGATTCAACTTTAATTATTGCCTTTATAAGATTTGCATCTATGTTATATTTTTTTGATGCTTGCTCTACAGCATTTTCAATTCTTGTCTTTACACTTTTATCTTTTGTATCAACATCTATAAATCTACTAGTTGTATTATTTACTACATTATCAAGCTCATTAAATAAATTTTCAGAATTAGATGATAAATTGTATCCATTAGAAGTCTGTTGATTATTTTGTGATATTGCTTTTAACAAAGTCATCATAATCATGTCAAATCCAGATGAATTATTATATGTACAATTACACTGATTTGTAGTGTTGCTACCAGATAATTGAGTCAATGCCAATATATTAATTAGCGAACTTATATCATTCAATATAAAACTCCCCTTTCTAAATTTTATAAACTTCAAAATTAAATTGATAAAATAGCTCTCCACCAATATTCATGTTCTACATACCATTTAACCGTTTCTCTTATACCTAAATCAAAATCATATTTTGCCTTCCAACCTAGCTCATTCTCTATTTTAGATGGGTCAATAGCATATCTTAAATCATGACCAGGTCTATCATTTACATAGGATATTAAATCTTCAGATTTACCTAAAAGATTTAATATAATTTTTACTACTTCTATATTACTTCTTTCATTATGACCACCTATATTATAAATTTCGCCTATATTACCTTTATGAATTATTAAGTCTATAGCAGTGCAATGGTCATATACATGTAACCAATCTCTTACATTTGCTCCATTACCATATACTGGTAATTTCTTATCCTCTAAAGCATTTAAAATCATGAGAGGGATTAATTTTTCAGGAAAATGATATGGCCCATAATTGTTTGAACATCTAGAAATTGTTATTGGCAATCCATATGTTCTATAGTAAGAATTTACTAATAAGTCTGCTGATGTTTTAGAAGCAGCATAAGGTGAACTTGGATTGACAGTAGATTTCTCAGTAAAAAATAAATCCTTTCTATCAATTGGCAAATCCCCATATACTTCATCAGTAGAAATCTGATGGTATCTTTTTACTCCATATTTTACAGATGCATCCAAAAGCACTTGGGTTCCCATAATATTTGTTTGTATAAATAATTCAGGATTCCTAACTGACCTATCTACATGGGATTCAGCAGCAAAGTTGATAACCATGTCAAACCTTTCTTCTTCAAATAACTTATATACCTGTTCTCTATCTGAAATATCCCCTTTAACAAACCTATAGTTAGGATTGTCTTGTATTTCTCTTAATGTTTCCAAATTACCAGCATAAGTCAACAAGTCTAAATTAACAATAAAATAATCTACATACTTATTAAGCACATAATGTACAAAATTACTCCCAATAAATCCTGCTCCTCCAGTTATCAATATTTTTTTCATATTTTTCTCCTAAATTTTAATTTTAATAAACCTCTATACAAATCTCTTTAAAACTTTTCTGTTTTTTGTCCTTTTCTGACAATAATATTTTTTCAATTTCTTCTAAAGGCCAATCAATTGATACTTGCTTATCATTCCACAGAAAACCACTTTCAAATTCTGGATGATAATAATTTGTACATTTATAACTAAATACTGCTTTTTCTGATAAAACTAAAAATCCATGTGCAAATCCTTCTGGAATATAAAATTGCTTTTTATTTTTATCAGACAGTATTACTCCTTCCCACTCTCCAAATGTTTGTGAATCTTTTCTTAAGTCAACTGCAACATCGAAAACTTCTCCCTCTGTAACTCTGACTAACTTTCCTTGAGGATATCTATTTTGAAAATGCATTCCCCTTAATACGCCTTTCCTTGAGCTAGATTCATTATCTTGAACAAAACACATATCAAGTCCAAACTCCATAAAATCCTTTTTATTGTAACTTTCCATAAAATATCCTCTTTCATCACAAAACACATTTGGTTCAACTATATATAACCCTTCTATTTTTGTCTTTATAAAATTAAATTTTCCCATTATAACAAACTCCTTTAATAAAATTTATAATAAATTTTATTTACCATAGTTACATATTTTCACTAGCTAAATTTAATAGATATTGACCATAGTCAGTTTTTATCAGTGGTTTAGCTAATTTCATTAGCTGTTCTCTGTTTATATATCCTTTTGTATATGCAATTTCTTCTAAACATGCTATGTACAATCCTTGTCTTGTTTGAACCACTTCTACATAGTTAGAAGCATCTAATAGACCTTTATGTGTACCAGTATCAAGCCAAGCCATACCTCTTCCTAAAAGTTCTACCTTTAATTTTCCTCTTATTAAATATTCATTATTTATCGAAGTTATTTCTAGTTCACCTCTAGCTGATGGTTCAACAAACTTTGCTATCTCTACAACATCATTATCATAAAAATATAATCCTGGTATAGCATAATTAGATTTAGGTATTTTAGGTTTTTCTTCTATCGATAATACATTAAAATCTTTATCAAATTCTACAACTCCAAATTCATTTGGATTGCTTACATGATATCCAAATATAGTTGCACCACTTCTTTTAACTGCATTCTCTAATCTTTCACTAAACCCATACCCATAAAATATATTATCACCTAATACAAGAGATACACTATCATTTCCTATAAATTCTTCTCCTATTATAAATGCTTCTGCAATTCCATTTGGTTTTTCCTGAATTTTATATGTTATTTTAAGTCCTAATGAACTTCCATCTCCAAATAATTCCTCAAATGCTGTTATATCTCTTGGTGTAGATATTATTAGTATATCTTGTATCCCTGCTAACATAAGAACTGACATAGGGTAATATATCATTGGTTTATCATATATTGGAAGTGTTTGTTTTGATATACATTTTGTTATAGGATATAGTCTTGTTCCAGACCCTCCTGCTAAAATAATTCCTTTCATTTTCTCCCATCCTTACATTTATTTTTTTTATTATATTATGATTATCGTATAAATGAAAAAAATATTTATATTTTATATAATATCTTATTTCGTTTTATAAAAATAATTCATTTATTTTATACTAATATCATAGTTTTTTAAATACTCTTCAATAGATTCTTCCCACTTCCTAAATGAATTTAATCCAATTAATTTCAACATAAAATTATCCAATACAGAATAGGTGGGCCTTTGAGCCTTACATTTAAAATCTTTACTTTTAATTTGATTTACTTTTATATCTATATTTTTTAATTCAAATATCTTTTTGGCGAAATCATACCAACTACATTCTCCTTTACATGTCGCATGATAAACCCCATAATGTTCTGTTTCCATAATATTTATTATAACTTTTGCTAAGTCTACTGTACTTGTTGGACTTCCAAATTGGTCATCAACGACATTAATTTCTTTGTTTTCTTTAGAAAGTCTTATCATAGTATTTACAAAATTATTCCCATCACCATATAACCATGCTGTTCTTAATATAAAGTACCTATGTGAAAATTGTTCCACAAACTTTTCTCCCATAAGCTTACTTTTCCCATACACAGACTTGGGTTCAGTTTTATTATCTTCCATATATGGATATTTAGAAAAACCATTGAACACATAGTCAGTTGATATGTGAACAAGTTTTGCATTAATTTTCTCTGATGCTATAGCTAGATTTCTTGCTCCTAATGCATTTATTTTATATGCAATCTCTACATTATCCTCACATGCATCAACCTTTGTGTATGCTGCGCAGTTTATAATTACATCAGGTTTATTATACAATATAAAATCATCTACACTAATTTGATTAGATATATCTAAATCATCTCTTGTTGTAGCTAATATAGTATATTTTAGTTGATTCGTACTTTGATTGATTGATTTTAATTGGTTGACCAATTCTTTTCCTAATTGACCATTAGCCCCTGTTATTAATACTTTCATTGATTATGCTTACCCTCCAATAAATATTCATCATTACTTAATAATTAATTATAACATAGCTTATATTTTGACTCGAATAGAATATATTTTTATATAAGTAAAAAAGAGATGTAATATTAAATGATTATCATCATATTATTACATCTCTCTAAGTTTAAATATCCAAAATATAAATTGTAATTACCAATTAATTATCAGAGCCTTATCTAAAATACTTAACTCCAGATTCAAATATCTTTTGGTCTTTTTCACCTATAATATTCTTATATACTTCCTCACCAATTCTCTCAGAATGTCCCATCTTACCAAACACTCTACCATCAACGCTAGTTATACCTTCAACCGCATAGAATGAACCATTTGGATTAAATTCAATATCATAAGTAGCTTCATTATTAAAATCAACATATTGAGTTGCCACTTGCCCATTAGCAATTAATTCTCTCATAACCTCTTCACTAGCAACAAATTTACCTTCTCCATGAGAAACTGCTATATTATGAATATCACCAACATTAGTTTGAGCTAACCAAGGAGATTTATTAGAAGAAATTCTAGTTCTAGCAATCTTAGCTTGATGACGACCAATATTATTGTAAGTAAGTGTTGGTGCATTTTCACTTTGAACTCTTATTTCTCCATATGGAACTAGTCCTAATTTGATTAATACTTGGAATCCATTACATATACCTAGCATTAGACCATCTTTTTTAGTTAAAAACTCATTTATAGCTTCTTGTACTCTAGGATTTCTAAATACAGTAGCTATAAATTTACCAGAACCATCTGGCTCATCACCTGCACTAAATCCACCTGGCAACATTATTATTTGAGAAGATTTTATCTCATTTACTATTGTATCTATAGAATCTTCTATATCTTTATAAGTTAAATTCTTAAATACTCTTATATTTGCATTAGCTCCTGCTCTTTCAAATGCTCTTGCAGAGTCATATTCACAGTTTGTTCCAGGGAATGCTGGTATAAATACTCTTGGAGTAGCTATACTTAATGATGATTTTTTAGCCTCTCCTTGTGATATATAACTTATAGTCTCTATCTTTGATTTTACCTCTTCTGCTTTAGTTGGGAATATAGGCTCTAAAGTACCACAATGTGCTTTATATAATTCATCTAATGAAAGTTCTTCGCCTTTGATGAATAAACTAGCTTCTTTAACTGTACTTCCAAGCACTATGTAATTATATCCATCTAACACATTTAAATCATCCTTCGCTAATTCAAGTACTATATTTCCATAACTAGCCTCAAATAATTTATCATCTGTAAGTGCCTTTTCAGCTTCTTCACTAAACTTAAACCCTACTTTATTACCAAAAGCCATTTTACTTATTGCTTCACCCACACCTGCAAACCCTAATGCATATGTTGATAAAACTTTATTTCCATGTATAAGTTCTCTTACCTTATCCAAGTTTTTCTTTAATTCTTCAAAATCTATAACATCATTTTCTGATTTATTTACACATAACATTACTACTTTTGAGTCTGCTTTTTTAAATTCTGGAGATACTACTTTTCTAGCATCTACTGTATCAACAGCAAATGAAACCAATGTTGGCGGAACTTCAATATCTTTAAATGTACCAGACATACTATCTTTTCCACCTATAGCAGGTATCTCAAATTTACTTTGTGCATAGAATGCTCCTAAAAGTGCTGAGAATGGTTTACCCCATTTTTCTGGATTGTTACCAAGTTTCTCAAAATACTCTTGGAATGTAAGTCTTGTCGTACTGTAATTTCCTCCAATAGCAACCAATTTACACACAGATTCTACTACTGCATATAAAGCACCATGGAATGGACTCCATTTTCCTACCTTTGGATTGTATCCATAAGTCATTATTGTAGAAGTATTAGTTTCTCCACCAAGTACTGGTATCTTAGCAACCATACCTTGAGTTGGAGTAGCTTGATACTTTCCACCAAATGGCATAAGTACTGTATTACCACCAATTGTATTGTCAAACATCTCAACTAATCCTTTTTGAGAACAAACATTAAGGTCAGATAATACTTTTGTAAATTTATCTTTCATACTTGCACACTTAGCATCTTCTACTATTTCATTAGAGTTAAAGAATGTGTTTTCTTCATCTACTCTAGTAACATGGACATCAGTAGTTTGCTTTACTCCATTTGTATCCAGGAATTCTCTATTTATATCTACAATTGCTTTTCCATTCCAGAACATTCTTAAATATCCTGTATCTGTTACTGTAGCTACATGTGTAGCTTCTAAGTTTTCTTCTACTGCTAATTGTATAAATTTATCTTTATTTTCTTTTTTTATAGCCACAGCCATACGCTCTTGTGATTCTGAAATTGAAAGTTCAGTTCCATCAAGCCCATCGTATTTTTTAGGCACTAAATCTAAGTTTATGTCCAAACTATCAGCAATTTCACCTATAGCAACACAAACTCCACCTGCTCCAAAGTCATTACATCTTTTTATCATTTGAGCAACTTCTTTATTTCTAAAGAATCTTTGTATTTTTCTTTCGTTAGGAGCATCTCCTTTTTGAACTTCTGCACTACAAGTTAAGATTGATTCTTCACTATGTTCCTTAGATGAACCAGTTGCTCCTCCACAACCATCTCTTCCTGTTTTTCCTCCAAGAAGAACTATTACATCTCCTGCTTCTGGTCTTTCTCTTACTACATTTTCTTTTGGTGCTGCTGCTATAACTGCACCTATTTCCATTCTCTTTGCAACGAAGTTTTCATCATATACTTCTGCAACTTGTCCAGTTGTAAGACCTATTTGGTTACCATATGAACTATAACCATGAGCCGCTTCTGTAGTTATTTTTCTCTGCATAAGTTTTCCAGGCAAAGTATCATCTAAAGTTGTTCTTGGGTCAGCACTTCCTGTAACACGCATTGCTTGATAAACATAACTTCTTCCTGATAATGGGTCTCTTATCGCTCCACCTAGGCAAGTAGCTGCTCCACCAAATGGTTCTATTTCAGTTGGATGGTTATGAGTCTCATTTTTAAACATTACTAAATATTTTTCCATCTTACCATCAACTTCAACATCTACATTTATACTACATGCATTTATTTCTTCACTTTCATCTAAGTCATTTAATTTTCCATTTTTCTTTAGTTCTTTTACTGCAACTGTAGCTATATCCATCAAACATATATCTTTATGTCTGTTCACATATACATTGTCTCTTGAGTTAAGATACATTTGATACGCTTCTTTTACTATATCATTAAACTTACCATCTTCTATTTTTACATTTTCTATTTCAGTCATAAAAGTAGTGTGTCTACAATGATCAGACCAGTAAGTATCTAGAACTTTTATTTCTGTTATAGTTGGATTTCTTTTTTCTGTATCTTTAAAATATTTTTGAACATGTTGTAAGTCTCCTAAAGTCATTGCTAATCCTTTTTCACTTACAAATGTCTTTAATCCATCTTCATCTAAATCTATAAATCCATCTAATACTTCAACTGTTGTTGGTATTTCAGTTTCCATTTTTAATGTTTCTGGTTTTTCTAAAGATGCTTCTCTACTATCTACTGGATTTATACAGTAGTCTTTTATTTTAGAAAACTCTTCATCAGTTACTTGACCTGATAATATATAGACCTTTGCTGTATTAATAGCAGGTCTTACACCTTGATTTACGATTTGGATACATTGAGCTGCCCAGTCACCTCTTTGGTCATATTGACCAGGAAGAAATTCTATCGCAAATACTCTTTCGCCATTTAATTTTGGTATTTCTTCATAATATACTACATCTAGATTTGGTTCAGAAAATATTGTTTTTGCTGCATTTTCATAAACTTCTTCTGATATTCCCTCTACATCATATCTATTTAATATTCTTAAATTTTCTATATTACTTATGTGTAAACTTTCCAACAAGTCTTTTTTTAAAGCTTTAGCCTCAAGGTCAAAACCTTCTCTTTTTTCAACTAGTACTCTTCTAACCATTGAGTCTTTATTTTCAGTATTCAACATACCTTATCCTCCATTTTAGAAAAATTATCTTCCTATGTCTGTTCTATAGTGCATCCCCTCAAAGTTTACTTTCTTTATATTCTCATAAACTTTTTCTGCTGCATCCTTTACTGTAGCTGATTTTGCAGTTATACCAATTACTCTTCCTCCATTAGTAACTAAATTACCATCAAGCATCCTAGTACCACTGTGGAATACTACTATATCCTCATCCAAGTTATCAAGACCAGTTATAATTTTTCCTTTTTCATAACTGTCTGGATACCCTCCTGATGTAAGCATAACACATACTGCTTCATCATCACTATAATTTATTTCTATATCTTTTAATTTATTATCCAATATAGCTTCCATTATCTCATGTAAATCTGTTTCTAATCTAAATAAAACAGATTGTGTCTCAGGGTCTCCAAATCTTACATTGTATTCAAGTACTTTCTCTCCATCTTCAGTTATCATAAGACCAACAAATAAAATACCTTTAAAGTTAAGACCATCTTTTTTGAATCCTTCTAAAGTTTTTTCTAATACTGTCTCTTTTACTTTATTTGCTAATTCTTCTGTATATATTTCACTAGGAGAAAAAGTTCCCATTCCACCAGTATTTGGTCCTTGTTCATAATTATTTACTTTCTTATGGTCTTTTGCACTTGCCATAGGAACTATTGTGTTATTGTCTACAAATGCCAAGATTGAAGTTTCTATTCCTTTTAAGAACTCTTCAATTACTATTTTATCTCCAGCAGCTCCAAATTTCTTATCTGACATCATTTCTTTTAAAGTCGCTATAGCATCTTCTCTATTTTCAGGTATTACAACACCTTTTCCAGCAGCTAATCCGTCCGCTTTTATTACTACTGGATATCCAAAGCTATCTATTTCTGATATAGCTTCTTCTAAGTTTGTATATTCTTTATATTTTGCAGTAGGTATGTTATGTTTTATCATAAAATCTTTTGAAAAAGCTTTACTTCCTTCAAGTTGAGCACATTTTTTATTAGGCCCAAAAACTCTTAGACCTTCCTTTTCAAACTCATCTACTATACCCATAACTAGTGGTACTTCTGGTCCTACTATTGTAAGACCTATCTCATTTTCTTTTGCAAATTTTAAAAGTTCTTCTATATTAGTATCACTTATATTTACACATTCTGCTACATTTGCAATTCCTGCATTACCTGGTGCGCAATAAACTTTATCTATATTCTTTTCTTTGCTTAGTTTCCAGCATATAGCATGCTCTCTTCCGCCACCGCCTACAACCAATATCTTCATAATATCCTCCTTAGTGTTTGAAGTGTCTTATTCCTGTAAATACCATAACCATATCGTACTTATCACAAGCTTCTATTGAATCTTTATCCTTTATAGAACCACCTGGTTGAACTACTGCTGATATTCCATATTCATGAGCTAATGTTACACAATCATCAAATGGGAAAAATGCATCTGATGCTAAAACAGCTCCTGTAAAGTCTTTATCTTTGTTATTTTCAAGAGCATTTTTTAATGCCCAAATTCTTGATGTTTGCCCACAACCTAAAGCTAAAGTTTGACCATTTTTTACTATCGCAATTGCATTTGATTTCATATTTTTTACTACTCTCATACCAAATTCCATGTCCTTAAGTTGTTCATCTGTTGGTTTTGCTTTTGTTACATTCTCACTTTTTTCTGCTAAAGTGCTATTTCTATCTTGTATTAATAATTTTCCATCTAAATATTTCATTTCATATGGTTGTAAACTATCTTCTATCTTAGCTAATTTTAATATTCTTAAATTTTTCTTTTGTTTAAGTACTTCTAAAGCTTCTGGCTCAAAATCATATGCTACTACTATTTCTAAGAATATTTCATTTAATTTCTCTGCTGTAGCTTTGTCTACACTAGAAGTTATTCCTACTATTCCACCAAATATTGAAACTTTATCCGCTTCATAACATTTTGTATATGCTTCAAAAGCATCTTTACCTAATCCAACCCCACATGAATTAGCATGTTTTATAGCTACTGAAACCACTTCTTTACTATCTTTGAATTCTCTCATTACTTCTAAACATCCATGTAAATCGTTTAAGTTGTTAAAAGAAAGTTCTTTACCACCTAATTGCTCATAATTTAAGATTGGATTTTTTGCATTTGATTGTGAATATAAGAAACCATTTTGATGTGGATTTTCCCCATATCTTAAAGTTTGTTCTTTTTGGAAAGTTAAATTTAATATGTCAGGATATGTATCTCCAACTTCTCCAGCAAAATAGCTAGATATTAACGCATCATATCTTCCTGTAGTTGAGAAAGCTTTATATGATAATTTTTTTCTGTCTTCTAATGTCATTGTGTCTGTTTTTAATTTTTCTATTATAGAATCATAATCTTTTATATCTACTACTACTATTACATCTTTATAGTTTTTAGCAGCAGAACGTATCATAGATGGACCACCAATGTCTATGTTTTCTATCATTTCATCATGGCTTTTGCCAGCCTTTAAAGTTCCTTCAAAATCATATAAATTTACAGCTACTAAATCTATTGAATGTATTTTGTGTTCATTTACAGTTTTCACATGAGATTCTTTATCTCTTTTGTAAAGTATCCCACCATGTATATATGGATTTAATGTTTTTACTCTTCCATCTAATATTTCTGGGAAGTTTGTAACATCTTCAACTTGCATTACATTAACTCCATTTTCTTTTAATGTCTTAAAAGTATTTCCTGTAGATATAATTTCATAATCTAGCTTGTTTAACTCTTTAGCAAATTCTACTACACCTGTCTTGTCAGTTACACTTATTAAAGCTCTCTTACTCATTTATAAACACTCTCCTACCTTGAAGTTTTAATTTATTTTCACAAAAAAGACTTAAACTCTCTTTTAAAATTCTATGTTCAACTTCTAACACTCTTTTTGCAAGTGTCTTTACATCATCATCTTGATTCACCTTAACTACATCTTGCATTATGATTGGCCCAGTATCAGCACCTTCGTCAACAAAATGAACTGTAGCACCAGTTACTTTAGCTCCATAATCTATAACACCTTGATGAACTCTTTCTCCATAGAATCCAGCTCCACAGAATGAAGGAATTAATGATGGATGTATGTTTATCATTTTGTTTCTAAACTCATTAACCAGCTTTGGGCTGATTATTTTTAAATAACCAGCCAAAACTACTAAATCTATTTTATTTTCTTTAAGAATTTCTATTATCTTGTCTTCATTAGTTTCACAAATTGCCTTTATGTTATGATTTTTAGCTCTCTCTAAGCCATAAGCATCTTGCTTACTTGAGATAACTACTTTAACCTGACCTTTTATTTTCCCAGACTCAGTTCCATCTATAACTGCTTGTAAATTTGTTCCTCCACCAGATATTAAAACTCCTATATTTAACATAATTCTACACCTTCATGACTATCTACTACTTCACCAATTATATATGCTTTATCTTCTAATAACTCACTGTATTTTTTATCTACATAAGCAGCATTGTCATTTTCTCTATTGTTTATAAAGTCTACAACATTGTTAGCATCTTCTTTATTTACTATTAAAACTAGTCCAATACCCATGTTGAAACTTTTATGAAGTTCTCTCTCATCAACAGCATTAAAACCTTCTATCATTTTAAATATAGGAGGCTTCTCCCAAGATTTTTTATTGATGTCTAATCCTAATCCTTTAGGTATAACTCTTGTTATATTTTCTATAAGCCCTCCACCAGTTATGTGAGCTATAGCTTTTATATCATGTTTAGCTAATACATCTAAAGCTAATTTAACATATATTTTAGTTGGTGTTAAAAGCGCTTCCCCAACTGTCATTCCTAGTTCTTCAACATATTGTTCCATCTTATAGTTGTAAGTTTCTAAAAATATCTTTCTTATAAAAGAAAAACCATTACTGTGTACTCCACTTGAAGATATACCAACTAATACATCTCCTGATTTAACACTATTTCCAGAAACAATCTTTTCTTTGTCTGCTATACCTACAGAGAACCCTGCTAAATCATAATCATCATCTCCATACATACCAGGCATCTCAGCAGTTTCTCCACCAATTAGTGCACAACCAGACATTTTACAACCATCTGCAATTCCACCAACTATTTTTTCTATATGCTCAGGAATTAATTTCCCAAGAGCTATATAATCAAGGAAAAATAATGGCTTTGCTCCTTGACAAATCAAATCATTTACACACATTGCAACTAAATCTATTCCAACAGTATCATGCTTGTCCATCATTTGAGCTATTTTTAACTTAGTCCCAACACCATCTGTAGATGCAAGCAAAACTGGTTCTTTCATTCCTACAAAATCTTTTAAACTGTATAATCCACTAAAGTTACCTAAATCTCCAACTACATTTCCATCATAAGTTCCTTTTATTTTACCTTTTATAAGGTCTACTGCTCTATTTCCTTCATCTATATCTACACCTGATTCTTTATATGTTAACATGAAAATAATTCCTCCTTATCAATTTTCTTAACTGGGTATTCTCCATCAAAACAAGCTTTGCAGAAAGTAGACTTGTGTTCTGCTGCATCTAACATTCCTTCTATATCTAGGAATTTTAGACTATCACATCCAATATATTCTCTCATTTCTTCTACATTGTTACTTGATGCAATTAATTTAGAACGATTTGGAGTATCTATTCCATAGTAACAAGAGTAAGCTACTGGAGGAGATGTTATTCTAAGATGAATTTCTTTTGCTCCTGCTTCTCTTAAAGATTTTACTAACTGTTTAGATGTAGTTCCTCTTACAATTGAGTCATCTACTAAAATTATAGATTTTCCTTTTATTATTGTTGAAAGAGGGTTTAATTTTATTTTTACTGCTATTTCTCTTTCTTCTTGTGTAGGTTTTATAAATGTTCTTCCTACATATCTATTTTTAACTAAGCCTTCACTTATTTTTAATCCACTAGCATTTGCATAACCAATAGCTCCTGGCCAACCTGAATCTGGAACTGGAACTACCATATCTGCATTTACATTTTCATTTTGAGCTAATCTTTCACCACATTTAATTCTAAATTCATATGCGTTTACATTGTCTATAGTTGCATCATTTCTTGCAAAGTATATGTGTTCAAATATGCAACTCTTCTTAACTGGCTTATAATTTTCTGAATAAAAATATGATTTTAATTCTCCATCTTTAACTATTATTATTTCTCCTGGCTCTACATCTCTTATAACTTCTCCGCCAAGTATATCTATTGCACAATTTTCTGATGCAAATATATATTCATCACCCTTTTTACCAAGTACAAGAGGTCTGAATCCATGTGGGTCTCTAACTGCAACCAATTCTTCCTGACTCATTATTACAAGAGCATATGCACCTTTGATATAATCCATAGTCATTTTTAAACTTTCTACTATATCACCTTTGTAATATCTTGCAAGTATATATAAAATCACTTCTGTATCTGAATTAGTTTGGAACATATATCCATCTTCTTCTAACATGTCTTTTAAATAATTTGCATTAACTAAATTTCCATTATGAGCTATGGCTAATTGTCTTTTTCTACAGCTTCCAACTAAAGGTTGGCAATTAGAAACATGACTCCCTCCAGCTGTTGAATATCTAACATGTCCAATACCTATATTTCCTTTTAACTTAGATAGTTCACTTTCTTTAAAAACATCTCCAACTAATCCCATATCTTTTTTGTACTTAATTTCTCCATCATCTAAAAGAGCTAAACCACAGCTTTCTTGCCCTCTGTGTTGCATAGAATATAAAGAATAATATAGTTCTTTAGTTACATCTTTATTAGAGTAAATCCCTAAAACTCCACACATACATTTGCCTCCTATTTATTATTCATTCTTGAAAGTACTTCTGTATAACCTTCTACAAGGTCTCCTAAGTCTCTTCTAAATCTGTCTTTGTCTAATTTTTCATTTGTGTTTACATCCCAAAGTCTACAAGTGTCTGGTGATACTTCATCTGCTAATATTATGTTTCCTTCTGAATCTTTACCAAATTCTATTTTAAAGTCAACTAACTTTAGGTTTAATTTTAAGAAAAATGCTTTTAGCAATTCATTTATTTTTAAAGTCTCTTCTCTTAAGAAGTTTAATTCTTCTCTAGTTGCCAACTTCATTGCTATGGCATAATCGTCATTTAACATTGGGTCACCATAAGCATCGTTTTTATAGCTTATTTCAAAGATTGGCTCATCGAACACTACACCTTCTTCAAGACCAACTCTTTTGCAAATAGAACCAGCAGCGATATTTCTTACTATTACTTCTAATGGTAAAATCTCTACTTTTTTAACTAGCATTTCTCTATCTGATAAACTTTTTATAAAGTGTGTATTTATATTATTTTCTTTTAACATTTCAAAGATTATTGTTGATATCTTATTGTTTAGTATACCTTTTGATGATATTTCTGCTTTTTTCTCTCCATTAAATGCTGTTGCATCATCTTTATAATAAACAACATATTCATTTTCATTATCTGTAGAATATACTTGTTTTGCTTTTCCTTCATATAATAACATTTCTGCTACCCCCTTAAATTCTTGTCGTCTTCTAGCACCTTTTGTGCCATCTCTTCTCTATATGATTTCAAATCCTCTTTTAATTTTGGGTATTTCAAAGTCATTATTTGTAATGCCAATAAAGCTGCATTTAAACCTAAATCTATTGTAACTGTTGCAACGGGTATTCCTTTTGGCATTTGAACTATTGATAAAAGTGAGTCTAGTCCATCCATAGTTGATGATTTAATAGGTAATCCTATTACAGGAATTAATGTTTGTGAAGCTATTACTCCTGGTAAATGTGCTGCCTTACCTGCTGCTGCTATTATTACATCAGTATCATCTTCTATTTCTTTTAGGAATATTGAAAGTTGTTCTGGTGTTCTATGAGCAGATAATGCTCTTGCTACAACCTCTATTCCATATTTTTCAAGCAGTTTTATCCCTTCTTCTAATTTTGGATAATCTGATTTTGAACCCATAACTACTGCTACTTTCATTAGACTTCCCCTCTCCGTTTATAAGTTATTTTACATTCTAAATCATTCGTATAATTATACGAATTATATATATTAAATTTTATATTAATATACATATATTATCAACTCTTTTTTGAAATTTTTTAAAAAAAATATTACTTGTGTTTTTTTCGTTCGTTATATTCCGAACTTTTCTCTTAGTCTTTTATAAAAACAAAAAATCATTTTTAAATTTATTATTTAAAAATGATTTTTATCAAATTCTATATATAAAGGTTTTTTATTTTTAAGTCTAATATTTATTAAAATACAACACATTATATTCACTTAATATAAAACCATTTTATCTTTTCTAATAAATCTATTTTTTAATAAAAAATAGATTTATTAGAATTTAAATACATAATTTTGCATATCTGTTTTTAATTATTTTATATAATTCTATTACTAACATTTCATTTACTACATACCTTCATAAATAAAGACATTAAATCCTCATACTCTGAAATTACAAAATCAGACTTATAAAGCAATTCTTCTACTCCATGACTTCTATGATTCATCCAAATACTCTTCCACCCAGCTTTTTTAGCACCTACTACATCATTTTTATAAGAATCACCTACATAATATGTATTCTCTCTATCTAAATTCATAACATTCTCAGCCATTCTAAAGATATTGATATCTGGCTTAGAAAAACCAACTTCACTAGAAATAAAAATATGATTTTTATCAACCCAGTTTTCAACATTCAACTGCTTTAACTTCATTCTTTGATGTGCTGATGGTCCATTCGTTATGATTCCTATATTAATATTTCTCTCTTTAGAAAAATTCAAAACTTGCTCAATTTCTGGCATTAAAGTAATTTGTGATTGTTGATATATACTCATCTTGAAAATTTTGAGCATCCTTTTCTGTAATAGGATTTCCTAATTCTTCAAAAGCCTTCATTGTTCTATATACATGCATTTTTTCAATTGGCATCTCTCCACTCTCAGTCAAATGAAACACCTCATCACTATACTTTCTACTACTTATATATAAGTCTTTAACAGAAATCCCTTTCACTGAAGAAAACATCTTATCATATGCAATATAAAAAGGTGTCAATTGATTGTATAAAGTATCATCTACATCAAAAATTAAATTAATCAAAATATTAGTCCTCCTAAATTTAATAGTGGTAAGTATAAGTCATATTATTTATTTAAAATCCTTGTAGTAACTTCTTTTAAATTATAACATTCTGCATTTTAATTTTTATATCTCTAAAGAAGCAACTCTCTTTCTATATTCAGAATAATACAATAAGACTTTAGCCACAACTTACAATATTTGGAAATTATTTTTACAAAATTTGTAGCTATATTTTTTTAGTAAATATACAAATAAAAAATCTAGACAGGCTATATTTTTAATTACATAACCTGTCTAGATTTTTTATTTTATATACTTAATCATTAGATATCTTTAAATTTTTTATTTTATTATTCTCATATGTGAACTCTTCAAATTCGGATATTAAAAGTGGTTTAGAAAAAACATAACCTTGTATATAATCACATCCTATATTTTTTAGAAACTCTACCTGTTCTAATTCTTCAATTCCTTCAGCAATTGCCTTCATGCCAAGTCTTCTGCTAAGTTCAATAATAGACTCAATGACTACCTTACCACGTTCTATATTATTTTTACTGATAAAAAATGAGCGGTCCAGTTTAATTATATCAACTTTAAAGTCCTTTAATATTCCCAGTGATGAATACCCAAATCCAAAATCGTCTATAGAACATTTAAACCCCTTATCATGAATATCATCTATTACATCTACAGACTCTGGATTTTCTAAAAAGATAGATTCTGTAAGTTCTAAATCTATCAGATATGTTGGTACATCATATTTATTACATATAAGTTCATATTTTTCTAAGAATGAATTATCATTTAAGTGTTGTCTAGATACATTAACAGAAATCCTCAATACTTCTTTACCTTCTTTTATCCATTTAGAAATCAATTTACATGTCTCCTCAAGTATATATAAATCTAACTTACATATAAATCCACTTTTCTCAAAAAGAGGAATAAAATCACTTGGATAAATTATACCTTTTTCTGAATTTCTCCAACGCACAAGAGACTCTGCTCCACTAATTTTACCACTTTTTATATCAATTTTTGGTTGTAAACATATAAAAAAGTCTTTATCTTCAAGGGCTTTTTCCATTAAATTTGAAATTTCCTTCTCAGATATTAATCGCTTTCTTTCTATATCACTATAAAAAGAAAAATCACTTTGATGAGATTTGTTGAAGCTTTTTCTTGCTGTATTTGCATAGTCTTGTATTGTGATTAAATCTTCATTACGATTTTCAATAGTGTAAATACCTGCTGATATTCTTAAAAAGTACGGATTTTCTCTACCCTCATTAAAATAATTTATATCAGCTTCTATTTTATACAATAACTCTAAAACTTCTAACACTGGTCTATTTTTAATAAACAAATAGAAAAGGTCTGCATCATGACGACATACAAATTCTTCATTTTTAGTAATATTTTTAGATAAAACATTATAAATATGTTTGAGTGTCATATTTCCTTTATCACTACCAAAGCAATCATTTATTAACTTAAACTCCTTTATATTTATCGCTATCATCATATAAGTGCTATCTGGTGATTCTGAAATTAAAGGTTTGACCAACATACTAAATTTTGTTTGGTTAATACCATTTGTTATATTATCTAAATACGCGATATTTTCTATTTGACTTACATATTTTTTTCTTATAGTATATAAAAGCCATGTTATAATCCCAATAATACATGTAACTATAAATGTCATTATTATTGTAAAAGAGTTTAACTTATTAAGTTCCCCAAGAACAGCTTCTTCAGGTACTATAAGAACAAAATACCAATCATTTAAACCTTTTGTCATTGGATAATAAGTTAATAAACATTTTATATTTTTTGATGAAGTTATTACAATATCTCCTGACATTTCATTTTTAAAATCATTAAGCATCTTTTGAGCCCAAGGCTCATTAATGGAATCTTTATACTTATAACTAAGGTCTTTTATTAATTCACTATTTTTGCCTATAAAAAGTGGTCTTCCCTTACTATTGATAATCTCAATAGTCCCTTCTCCATTAAAATTCTCTATGTTAAGAATATCATTCATACTTTCTTTATCAGAGACACCTATTAAAAGGCTCGACACCTCATGCCTATCATCAACTATAGGCACAGTATAGAGAACAACACCTAGCGACTCTATTACCTCTGAGTATTCTTTACCTTCTATTCCTTTTTTATATGAAACAGTATTCTTTAAATCAAATTTTTTTCCGCTTAAAAACTCTGCCTTACCTTCTAAATCAATTATTCCAATGTCATAATACTTATAACTAGTCTTTCTTTTAGATAAGTACTCATATCGACTATCACCCTCATATTGTTTAATAAAATCTGCCATTATTCTTAAATCAGATAAGATAAATTTTATTTTAGAATCAACATTCATTACAATTTGTGTAGATACATCCTTTAAATAGCTTTTAGTTTGTTTATTAGATATATTGTGCAGTTTTATGGTACTGAAAATAATAATTACAAGGATTGAAATAATAAGTGAATATAAGATTATAGACAAAACTAAACTATTTTTCTTATACCTTGATAATTTCATTTTTTGTCCTCCAGGTTATAAATCTATTTTTTAAATGTATATTAGCACCTACAAATTTCTCTATTAAGAATCTATTCATACTATATTATAGTATCCTATTTCTTAATATTCAAGAATTCCATATTAACATTATGTTAATAATTCGTAAATAATATCTTTATTAATCAATCATATGAGATATAATTCTTTATGTGCATAAATATAGTAAATGGAATAAATGCAATGCCTAATATCTATTAATAAAAAAACTACCCCTAATTTTGAGATAGCTCTTTATTTTAATAATGTCTTCAATATTTCATGAATAAATATATTGCAATAGTTCTCACTTATTTTCTCTAATAACATGACAAGGATTACCGTAAGCTATAGTATTAGATGGTATTGATTTTGTCACAACACTTCCTGCACCAATAGTTACATTATCTCCTATTGTTACACCTGGTAAAATAATACTTCCTCCACCAATCCAAACATCATTCCCAATTTTAACTGGAGCTGTTATAGTTTTACAAAACTTAAATCCATCATCAGTTTTTTCTCCAAATCTATCTTTAGCATTTGTTGGATGAAAAGCTGTATATATTTGCACATTAGGAGCAATTAAGGCATTATCTCCTATTATGATTTCATTATCATCTAAAAAAGTACAATTCATATTTACTTCACAATTATCACCAAAATAAATATTATTTCCATAGTCAACATAAAAAGGTGCAGTAATCCATATATTCTTCCCTCTTTTACCCAAAAGATTAGTTAAAATACGTTCCTTATTAATATTGTCATCTGATTTCAAATTATTATACTCTCTAGTTAAATCTTTTGCCTTATGCCATTGATACAACAATTCTTTATCCCCACAATCATACAATTCTCCTGCTAACATTTTTTCGCGCTCTGTCATTTCATCCTCCTACAATATTTAAGTGTTTTGACTAAATATAATATTTAATGCTACCCCTTGTATATCATTTCAGTGAAAAAGTAAATATAAAGATAGTAAATAATCATAGCTTCTACCTAAATTAACTCTATGCTGTATGTTCCTCTTAACTGAATCAAAATTTCTGACAATATCTCCATTCTTGCTTCTTGTTAATATTTTTGCCTTTAATAATTTAGATAAATTGCACATACATTCTATATTCACTACACAAATATAACACAAACTATATTTGTATTACAATTCACTATTATACTGTTTATTTATTTATTTTTGAATTTTAGTGCCTAAATTAAGTATTACTTATTGTCTCATTAAAATTTTAATGCTATAATGAATTCAAAACAATTCCGAGATAAGTGTCGGTTTTATTGCTAGAAAGGAGTTTAAACATATTTATGGATACTAAATTAAAAATACAAAAAGAAACAAGACGATTAATTTTAGAAAACGGCTATGCATCTATAACTATGAACAAAATTTATAGTTCATTAAAAATATCTGCAGGTGGTTTATACTATCATTATCATTCAGTTGAGGAAATACTATTTGATATTATCGAATCAGAAACAAATGATGTTTGGACTATTTTTGATAAAGTAAACACTTTTGAAGACTTTCTTGAATCCCTTAATGAGTATCTAAAGTTGGAGCAAAAAGATTTGCTTGATATTGATAATTCTCTAAATTCAATACTATATCAATATTATTTCAGTTTAAATCCAAAAGATAGACAAAAAATTCTGAAAAAATCACATACAAATGTACTTAATAAGATAGAATCCTTATTATCAAAAGTATTTTTGTCGAGAGAACATATCGAAGTTATAAGTAATCACTTATTTGTTATGCTTCATGGACTTACTTTTCTAGCAATGTCTGGAGAAATTAATGAAGAGAAAATTAATAATGAATTTGAATATACATTAGAATTTATTTGTAAATTACACAGGCTTGAGAAATTAGTACAAAAAAATTAGTAATGAATTTAAACATATATTAGAATTTACTTATAATTTCTGTAGAAAGGAGATTAAAAATGAAAGTAAAATTAATAAAAAAAGAGAATTATAACCTTGGTAAACTATATATTAAAGAAAAAAGTATAGAAATTGATAATACTGAATGGAAATATACAGTAAGTGGTAATGGAAACAAAGTTATATTGGCAATTATTGCTAATACTACAGGTCATTTACTAGCACTTCCTTTAGCAGAAAGATTTTCATTGTCCCATACAATAGTAGCTCTTTCGGTTCCACCAATTTCCACATTTTCTAAAACTGCTGATGGGCTTAAAGCACTGTTGGATTTTGAAAATATTTCTTCTTGTGATGCTATTGGTCAATCAAATGGAGGAGTCTACATACAAAATTTAGTTAGCAAATACCCAGAATATATAGATAAAATAGTCTTCTCACATAGTTTAACTTCAATGAATAAAAATGATGCTTACACCATAAATGCGTCTGAATTAAAAGTCTATAAAAAGATGAGAACTATATTAAAAATATGTCCTGTATCATTTATTACTTTTGCTCTTCAAAAACTCTTTGTACCTAAAATACATCTTGCTTCAGGAAATAAAGCTACAATTAAACTAAAACATCTTTGCAAATCGGACTTAAATAAATTAACAAAACAAGATTTCTTGATAATGTGCCAATGTATGGAAGATTTTTTGTATAACTATACATTCGACTCTACTCCATACTCTATAAAGCCTGACAAAATTTTAATTATAGATAGTGAATCAGATAAGCTTGCAAATCCTATGCAAAGGCAAGAAATGCGTCGCTTGTGTCCAAAGGCTAAAGAATATCACTTTAAGAGTGGAGGACATGTTACAATACTTAATTGCCAAGAAGAATATTTTTCAGTATTAGAGAGATTTTGGCTTGGTTGATACATCTACTTATATAATAAATATAATTATCATTCTAATATAATATAGTACTAAATCCTAAAATAGATTAATGATTATTCTATACTAGTCTATTTTTCTCTCTTCAAGTTTATAGAATTAATGTTAAATTCACCTCTGATACAATACAACAAAATACATATTAAGATATTTTAATAAATCTTATTACAAAAGGATTCTTATTTTATACTTTTTCTAATATTTAAAAAAATTTGAATTACCCTTGAATCTGACACCATGTTAGGGTATATCATACATTCAGAGAGGTGAATAATAGATGATAATAAACAATTATAAAAAACAAAGTATTATTACAAATCCTAGAATATTTGAAAATGAATATCAAAATTTGCCAAGCTCTCCAATAGAATTACTAAAAATAGTTCAGAACCTAGTAATTCATGGAGACCAAGGGAAACTATATGGTATAACCCTTAATAAGCAACAAACTGATGAAGAATTACTTCGTACAGTCCCCCAGATGTTAGAAAAAATATTACAAATAGATTCTCATCCTTTAACTATTCCAAGGAAACCAAAACAGAGATTGGTTGGAATGTGCAGAAACTATTCTTTACTTCTTGTATCGTTCCTAAGGTATCGGGGTTTTGAAGCTAGAATGAGAGCTGGTTTTGCTAATTATTTTGATAGCGAACTTCTTTATGAGGACCACTGGCTTGTAGAATATTATGATACTATAACAGAAAACTGGATAAAAATAGATGCACAGATAGATAGTGTACAAAAAAAATATTTTCAAGTTGAGTTTGACACACATGATGTAAAAAAAGGAGATGGATTTTTAACTGGTCCAGAAACTTGGATAAGTTGCCGACAAGGTCATACTCACCCAGATGACTTTGGATATAATAAAAATTGGAAAGGTTGGCATTCTGTAAAAGGCAATCTTCTACATGACTTTAACAACATAATTGGTTTGGAATTACTTCCCTGGGATTTATGGACAGAATTAAGTTCTAAAAAGTACAATCAATTGACAAGAGAAGAAAAAAATTTGTTAGATGAAATGGCCGATATATTATCAAATAGCAACATCAAAATAGAAGACCTCAACTTATTAATAGAAAAATTACCTGAAGATTATTTTTCATCAATCTTTTCTCAGTTAAAAATATTCGGTATTTCAGAAACAAAAAAATTATGTAATCCTTTTGAGCTAGAAAAGAAATTCAAACTTACAGAAACAACAAATAAGCCAATTAAACATTCACTTTGTCACAATAAGCCTTCTATCTATTTAAAAGGAGGAAGACAAAATAATTTAAAGGATGTTGAAGTAACAATCCCCAAAAATCAAATAACTGTGATTACAGGTGTAAGTGGTAGTGGGAAATCATCTCTAGCATTTGATACAATTTATGAAGAAGGTAAAAGGCGCTATTTTGAAAATCTAAGTAGTGGAGCAAAACTTTCAGAACAGCTCCAAAAACCTGATTTTGATTTGCTTCAAGGATTAACACCCACTATCGCTATCGAACAAAAAAAGGGAAGTCAAAATCCTCGTTCTACTGTTGGTACTCTTACAAGCATTTGGGATTACTTACGAATGCTATTCGTATCAATTGGGAAAAGCTACTGCCCCTATTGTAAAATTCAGCTATCAAAAAAGAATAGTACAAAAAATTATTGCCCACATTGCAAAACTATTTTTTCTAAAATAAATACTTCAACATTCAATACTAATTCCCATACTGGTGCTTGTCATAATTGTAATGGATTAGGTTTTACCTATCAAGTTAACCCTCAGTTAATTATAAAAGACCCTACTATTTCAATATTAGATGGTGCCACTTACTATTGGGGAAAATTGAGAGGCAAAAAACCAAATGGCAATTGGATGGTAGGTGAATTATATGCAATAGCAAAAGATAAAAATATTGACCTTGATATGCCTTGGAATGCATTACCAAGAGATTTTATAGATGCAATATTATATGGTACAGGCAATAAGATATATGAATTTAGTTTTGAATCAAGGGGTCGAGAATCAAAGATTAAAAGACCTGCTTCAGGAGCAATCAATCATATCCAAAGGCTTTTTAGGGAATCTAGTTCTCAAAATAATACATTGCATCAATATATGGACAAAATTCCTTGTTCTACATGTAGTGGTGAATTACTATGTATTGAAGCTAGGTTTACCACAATTAAAGGCTATAGATTCCCTAAACTAATAAAAATGACCATAGAGCAATTATGGAATTGGTTGTGTGAATTACCAAATCAACTTCAACAAAATGAACTATATTTAGTAAATGATATCTTAACAGAATTAAAAATTCGAGTTAGTTATTTATTAAAGATAGGTCTTAGCTACCTATCAACAGATAGAACAGCTCCAACTTTATCTGGAGGTGAACTACAGAGAGTACGATTATCTAGTCAACTGGGAAGTGAGTTGGTAGGATTAACATATATCCTGGATGAACCATCTATTGGTTTACATCCCAGAGACCATAATTTAATCATCCAAACAATTAAAGAGCTAAGAGATAAGGGAAATACAGTTATAGTTGTAGAACATGATAAGGACACAATATTATCTGCTGATTATATTGTTGATGTGGGTCCAAATGCTGGTACAAAAGGTGGTTTTATTATTGCAAAAGGTACCACTCAAGAAATTATAGAAAATCCAAACTCTATAACAGGTCAATATCTGAGAGTAACTGATAAGGTAAGTTCACAATATAAAATTAAACCAAATAATTGGTTAAGCTTAAAGGGATGCCATGCAAATAACTTAAAAAATATTGATGTGGAAATCCCATTAAACTGCATGTGCTCTATTACAGGTGTTAGTGGCTCTGGTAAAAGCTCTCTTATATTTCACAGTTTACTTCCTGCTTTAGAAGAAAAACTAAATCAGAAAGCTATTCCAAATAAAAAGTATACTGAACTTACTGGATTTGATACCATTGATGATTTTATATTAATGGACCAAACACCTATTGGAAAATCTAATCGCTCCATACCTGCTACTTATATTAATATTTTTGATGAAATTCGCTCTCTTTTCGCAGAGACTACTAAAGCAAAGGAAAAACTATTTGATGAAAGCCATTTTAGTTTTAACAGCAAAAAGGGACAATGTCCAAACTGTCAAGGACTAGGTAAAACAAAAGTTACTCTACAGTATATGGCAGACCATTGGATAACTTGTAACGAATGTCATGGTAAAAGATATAAAAAAGAAATACTGTCTATACAATATAAAGGAAAAACAATTGCAGACATACTTGAGATGGAAATAGAAGAAGCAAAAATATTTTTTAGTGACTGTCCTGATATATATAGAAAACTCTCTATATTAGATGAAGTGGGGCTTGATTACTTAAAATTAGGTCAAAATACATTAGGATTAAGTGGGGGAGAATCTCAGAGAATAAAATTAGCAAAAGAGCTAGGAGCGAAAACTAAAAAACGAATGCTATATATATTAGATGAACCTACCACTGGACTTCATTTTAAAGATATAGAGAATTTATTAATTACTTTCAGAAAACTAGTGAATGAGCAACATTCTCTTTTAATTATTGAACATAATACAGAAGTTATATGTGCTTCTGACTGGATTATTGATATAGGTCCAGATAGTGGTATAAATGGAGGAGAAATCATTGCTTCAGGAACGCCTGACGAAATAAGAATGAATCCAAATAGCATTACAGGACATTTTATATAAAACAAACAATTAACTTTAATATATCACTGTGATAAAATATGACTACTATAAAAATTATTATATCTTTGTAATATAAGGAAAGGAAATCAAATGAATTGGCAACATATAAGAATACCTAATGGAGATACAACTATTTTTTGTAATTCATTCATCACTGGAAAATCTTCTATGAATATTATTGTTACACATACCCCTATTGTTACTACTCTTGAGATGCAACAAGCTTATGAGCCACTTACTCAATATAATGTAAATATTTTTGCTTTTGACTTTTCTGGAACAGGTAAAAGTGATGGGAATGAAAAAGATTTTTCTCGTAATTCAATCTTAAAAGACTTAGATTCTGTTGTTACATATATAGAAAAAAATTACTCTTCTAATATACATTTATATGGGAATACTGGTATTGGTGGTATGTTTGCACAATATTATGCATGCTCAAATAATAAATTAAAAAGTTTTGCTCAGTTTGCTTGTGTTGATTATAAAAATACTACAGGAATAGGTTATCCCTATCCCACTGTTAAATTATTAAACTTTTTTCTCAAACTTCTCCCTAATTTTCACATAACAGTAAAGCCACCTAAATATGAAGGTTATAACGAAGTCTATGATAACGAATTTTATAAAGTATTTGAAAAGAAAAATCCTCATGTTTGGAAAAATAGCACAAAAATAATTAATACTATGTTAGAATGTTTTATTGCACAAGATAGTACAATTAAAAATGGAATTAGCATACCTACACTTGTCTTTAAAACACTTCATGACAGATATTTTAAAAGACAATATTTTGATAGTTATTATAGTTCATTAAAATGTAAAAAGAAACTTGTTGAGATTAATAATGTTCATAATAGTTACTATTTAGACAGTGACAGATTTTGTCAAGAAGTATATGATTGGTTTGTAGAAAATCAATGATGTGTATAAGTTATGTTAATAAGTAAATATTATATTAATAGTCAATGTAATTGCTTCAACATTAAGTCAACATATGTTAAACTTAAATGTCTAAATAGCCTTATTCTATGGCTATTTGGACATTTTTACTATTGGTTGATATAGGTAATAGCTCACCCAAACACAGAGCTTGTATATCGTGTCTGAGTGATGGCATTATAAATAAAAAAGTATCCCTACTATACCACTTATTAGCATAATTATGATGGGATTGGTTTTCCATTTACGCACTATCAATAACATAACACAAAATATCATTAATGCAATCCAATTTAATTTATTAAATATAGAGTTGAGATATACTGTACTTGTTCCAAATAATGCAAGGATTATAATTGTAGTTGCTGCTGAGATAATTAGACCTAATGATGCTGACTTCAAACCATTTAACACTTCAAATATGTAAGTAGAATTCTGGTTTCTTTGAAAAAAGTTATATAAAAATAGAGATATTGCTACCCCACACAATACACAACCTAAGGTAGCTGAAACTGCTCCCCAGAACCCTCCAATTTGAAGCCCAACAAAAGTAGAAGTATTAACAGCTAATGGACCTGGTGTCATTTGTGAAATAGTTATAATGTCTGTAAACATCTTTTCGCTTATCCATTCAGTTTGGTTTACTACTTGCTCTTGAATTAAGGGTATGATTGCATAACCACCACCAATACTAAGCAAGCCTATTTTTAAAAATATAAGAAATAAGTTCCAAATTGTATTCATTTATTTTTCCTCTTCTTGCAGAATACTCTCACTACGCACACACAACAACAAACAACTAATATGAGAGCTACATTTATACTCATAACAAAATTTGCAAAGAAAGCAACAGGTATCATAGCTGATAAAAATATAGACTTTTCTTTTAGTATCATCGAGCACATGTCAATAATTAAATCTACTATTAGTGCAGCAACTCCAGCCTGCATTCCTTTTAATATAGCATTGACAATAGCATTGGATATAAAAGTTGTATAAAATACTGATACTAACCCGAGAATAACTAGTGGTGGTATTATAGCAGATATACAACTAATGATAGCCCCTAAAGTACCTGCTACTCGGTAACCTGCTAAAGCAGATAAATTGATTGCAATTGCTCCAGGAGTTGATTGTGCAATTGCTGCCATACTCATCAAATCATCCTCTGTAAAATATTGCTTCTGTTTTACAAAATAACGTCTAACCATAGGTACAACTACATACCCTCCTCCAAAAGTAAACGTGCTAATGAATAAGTTGATAGTTAGAAGCCAAAAACATGTTTTTTTGCTTTTATTCAAAATCTATCTCCCTCTTTCTTCCTTACCTTATTTAGTATACCCCTTGCCTTGTAATCTGTAAAATGATAGAATTTGATAGAATCAATTAATTTTATTCATGTCTAGTGAGGATATTTATTATGAATATAAGATATTTAGAGATTTTAGAAGCAATCGAGCAAACAGGAACATTCACAGGTGCTGCAAAAAAATTACATATTACACAATCTGCAGTATCTCACGCCATAGCTGAACTTGAACAACAGGCTGGCACCGCACTATTTGATAGATTTCCAAGAGGAGTATGCCTGACTAGTTGTGGTATTTCTCTTTTAGAAGAAGCTCGCAGTATACTAACTGCTTGTCGCAATTTAGATAAAAAAATCAGCCATTTAGAGGAATGTACGCCTATAAATATTGTATCAAGCATTACAATTGCTTCTTTTTTACTTCCACCAATTTTAAGTCGATTGAAGAATTCATTTCCATCTCTTAAAGTGAATGTACGTGTTGAAAGTGCTAATTCAGCTATGGATATTTTAAAAAGTGGAGAAGCCGATATAGCTTTTTGGGAAGGTATAGAACCACAAGGAGCATTTCGCACAATTCTATTAAGCTCATATAAATTATGTGTTGCATGTGCTCCAACTTTTCCTTTATCAGAACAGGTAATATCTCTGCACCAATTATGCACGTTTCCATTGTTGTTGCGTGAAAAAGGAAGTGCTGTTCGTGATACTTTAGACAGTGTATTATCACTTTCTAGCCAAAAAGCTTATCCTGTTTGGGAAAGTGTTAGTTCTTTTGCTCTTATTAAAGCTGCAGAGGCAGGATTAGGTATAACCATTTTACCAGAAAATTTATTATCAGATTCACTATTACATAATAAATTACGATTGGTTAAATTAGATGGAATAGATATGGAAAATAGAATGTTAGCAATCTTTCATAAGGATAAAAATATCACACAACCTTTGAAAATAATATTAGACAATTTAACCCATATACTCTAGTTTAAAGATTTAATTTTTTAACATCAATTTTTTTAAATAAAAAAAGTGTGTATTATTCTTTAATATTGTGATATTTTAATTATCACCACTCTTTAGAATAATACACACTTTATTTTAGACATCATCTAAACTGAAATAAGATGATAGTCTCTATTGTATATGTTTTAAATTAATAATATATTCTTGTTTACCTTTCTCAACTCTAAACTTATCATTTTTGTTAGGATAAATAGTCACAACATTATCTTTATACTCTGATTCATCATATTTTATATTAAGTGGCATAACTTCAGATTCTGCACATAGATAGGTAACAGGTTTATCTTTGTTCATTACAACAATCTGTACCGTGCCATCACCCTTTGGAGATGATATATTTCTCCATTTATATCCTACTGTTTTATATATATCCTCTGCGGATGTCCCAGATTTAAAAACATATATTTTATCCCATTCAGGAGTTGTTACTTCTGATAATCTTATTTCGCTCTTATCTTTACTGACTTTATTAACTGAAGAAATGAACTCTCCAAATTTTTCATCTTCTTGATTTTTTTCAAATTTAACTAATTTACTAGTTTTATCAACCACATTCCATTTGTCATTATTTTTCTCTAATTTAAAGTTAATCTTAGAAATACATTCTCCATGTTTCCCTGGTTCAGTAACTATAACATTTTCTCCTGATTTATTTTTATAATCATGTTGCTCAATTTGAACATGATTATGTCCAGCAACTATAGCATCAATTCCATCAACTTGTTGTGCTAAGTCTTGTATTCTATTTCCTGGATTTCTAGGTTTTTTAGGTTTTTCACCTGTATGTGCAACGGCTACTATGATATCAGGTTTCTCTTTTTTCATTATATTAACCCATTTTTTAGCATCCTCCACTAAATCATTCATATATAATTCACCATTATATCCTTCTTGGTCTTTTAACTCTAATGATTTAGAATCTACAAGCCCTCCATCTTTCCATTGTTTTCTCTCACCAACTTCTTTTATTGTAAGCCCTAAAATCCCAAGCTTTACATTTCCTTCAGGCGTATTAATATTTTTTATTATGTATGGTTTTGTATAATTTTCTCCATTTTTTTTATAAGTATTTGCTGATAATATATTTATTTTTTGTTTTTCAAAATCAGATATCATATTATCTAAATAGAATTTATTATTAGATATGAATTCATGATTACCAAGGACTGCAACATCATAACCTACTTCTTTCATATCTTTTGAAATAGGGGTTTCGATATAGTTTTCAGATTCACTATCATTATTTTTTTGTCTAGCGCTAAAATAATCATTCATACTGCTACCTGATACTTCCCCACTATCAAAAAAATCTCCAGCATCTACTAAAGTTAGATTTTTATCTTTTTCTCTTTCTTCTTTTACATAAGAAGTTAATTCATAAGGTATCACACCATGTAAATCAGTAGTCGCTAACACATTTATTTCTGTTGTTTTCTTTGAGGCACATCCAGACATCAGTACTGCAAATAGAAAAGTAACTACTATAATTGTTTTATTTTTCATAATCCCTCCATCTTTTAAAATATTCATTTTAATTTATTAACTACCAAGTTATTTTATAGTATTAATATTAATACATTATGTACAGAAATCATCTTTATTTTCATATACATAAAATGTTAAAAATTAAAAAACTAGATAACTTAATCTCTAGTCTTTTTTATCTTATCTTACTTAATATCATTTTCAATATTATCCAGTCTTTGCTAATAAGTATAATTTATGTACTTATTACTGTCAAGTTTACCTCACCTCCTCTACAATATATCTCAAAGTTACCTAATTCTTATCTACTCAATTTATTAACTACTTCTATTTGCTCCAATTTATGCAACCTTCTCAATTTAACTTAATTTAATAATAGAAGCTTTTTAATAGAGAAACTACAGGGGAAATTTATCATAATCAACACATCTAGTCTGTTTTTTGAAGTAAAATAACATTCATGTGCATAAATTTATTCAATTTTCAAATAATCATGTTGAATAATAACTAATTCTGTTGTATTATTGTAGTTGTAGAATAAAACTAAATCGGCAAAGCTAGAGAAATTTAGTGACGCAAAGCTATAGGGACTAAGACTTATAAAATTAATTATGAGTTATGTCAGCCAGTTGCCAAAAAGATATATTCTTTTTGTTTTTCATGAAAGTTTTTTAGGGGGATAAATATATTATGTTTGGAGATAAAATGGACAGATGTACACATATATTGACTGCTTATATTGGTAGTTCATATGATTATTGTGATTTTATAGATACACAGCTAGATGATTTTATACTAGAGTACGGAGAAAATGTGGTAGAATCTTGCCTACATCAGGTGATGATATTGGTAAGTAAGTATAATTAGGTAGGTTTTATTTTCTAGAGAAACCTTTTTAGTTTTATCTACATTTAAATAATCTTATTGTAAAAAATTTAAATATCTTTGTAGGAAGTGAAAAAGCACAACTCTATCAAAAAATGTTTACTTACAATTATAGGGTTGCATTTCTAGTACATTTATATTTGATTGTTATAAAAGAACTAGAATCAAACACATAGAACCAATAATCTGAAAGATTTAATTACTTTTATGATTATTGGCCTATTTTTATTACATAACACAAAGTAGCAAAATGGAATTGTACAGTTTTTGATATGTATGATATAATTATCACAAATATCAAACTAGGGAGGAAAAATAAATGAATTTCCATTGTGAATTTAATTACTACTTTGAAACACTAGGACTTCTCTCTTATTGCAATAATTTTTCTACAGCAAAGATAGAATTAATAGAAGAATTAAATAGATTGGGTGTTGATGGAGAAAAAGTATATAATACTCATATGGCTGATTGGGAGAAACTGATTACCACTTTTGATAAAATGAAGGTCATAAATGAAGATTATGATTTTTATTTTAAGAACATCATTAGTGAAGAAAAGAATTTTTATATATTTATAATTGCTATAGTGTCAGAATATTTCGAGTCATTTGATGATGAAAAAAAATCTGATGATTGTTTTCGAAAATTTTTTATTGAGTTAATTTGTATTATTGCAGAAAAAAGTAGTATAGATAAACAACTTTCCTCTTTAGAATTCTACGAATTTCTATCTATATTGGATTTTAATGAAAGTGAAAAGTGGAAATTTTTTTCATTCTATCAATCTCCTAGAAAACTTATTAATAAACTCTTTACACTAATACATTCAAATTTATCTATATGTGAAAAATTATATCTTGAAATTGATACTAAAACACTAATTTCAAAATCTTCCATTTTGCTTGAGAATTCAAAGGAAAAGAATGTAATCTCAAAGAGGGGAAATGGACTTCCTATTTATCCAACTTTCATAAACCCTTTATTTCAAATAATTTTAAAAACAAAATGCTATTTTGGATTACTGAATTTAGATATGTTTAGCGAAAATGGTTTTTCTAAAGAAATTGATGATAACATATTGATAAAATTAAAAGCACTTTCAGATAAAAGTAAGTTTCAAATATTAATTTATTTAAAAAATAAACCAATGTATAGCTTAGAATTGGCTAATGAGATTGGGTTATCTGCTGGAACGATTTCACATCATATGGCAGTTCTACTACAATTAAACTTGGTCAATATAGAAAAAAAATCTGGAAGAGTTTATTACCAATTAAATAGTGATGAAATCGAAGAAATAATAAAAGGACTTGAAAATCTATTATTTAAATAAATTTGATTAATGTAGATAAATTTAAAAAGCTATAAGCCTTGAAGTCACAAGGCTTATAGCTTTTTTATCTGTTATTCCCACTCGATAGTACCTGGTGGTTTTGATGTTATGTCATAAACTACTCTATTTACTCCATCAACTTCATTTATTATTCTATTAGAAATTCTTTCTAATACATCATAAGGCATCTTATACCAGTCAGAAGTCATTCCGTCAGAAGAAGTAACTGCTCTTAAACCAACTAGATAAGCATATGTTCTTTCATCTCCCATAACTCCAACAGTTTTAACATCTGGTAATGTTGCAAAAGCTTGCCATATTTCTCTATATAAACCTGCTTTTCTAAGCTCGTCCATATAAACAGCATCAGCTTCTCTTAAGATGTCACATTTTTCTTTAGTTACATCACCTATAACTCTTATTCCTAGACCTGGCCCTGGGAAAGGATGTCTAAATATTAATCCTTCTTCTATACCAAGTTCTAATCCTATTTTTCTAACTTCATCTTTAAATAACTCTCTTAATGGCTCTACAATTTCTTGGAAGTCTACATCTTCTGGAATTCCACCAACATTGTGATGAGACTTTATTGTAGCAGCATTTCCATGTCCACTTTCTATAACATCTGGATAGATTGTTCCTTGAACTAAGAAATCCATTTTTCCTAATTTATTTGACTCTTCCTCAAATACTCTTATAAATTCTTCACCTATTATTTTTCTCTTAGCCTCTGGTTCAGAAACACCTTTTAATTTAGATAAGAATCTATCTTCTGCATTAACTCTTATTAGATTTATATCAAATTTCTCTCTGAATATTCTTTCTACATCATTTCCTTCATTTTTTCTAAGTAATCCATGGTCAACAAATATGCAAGTTAAATTGTCCCCAATTGCTCTATGAATAAGAACTGCTGCAACAGAAGAATCAACTCCTCCACTTAAAGCACATAAAGCTTTTTTATCACCTATTTTTTCTTTTAATTCTTTTATTTTATCTTCTATAAATGAATCTGTAGTCCAGTCACCTTTTACTTTACAAATATTGTACAAGAAATTTGTAAGTATTTTATCGCCTTCTAAACAGTGTTCTACTTCTGGATGGAATTGAACTCCATATAAGTTTTGTTCTACATTTTCCATAGCTGCTACTGGACAATCATTAGTATTTGCAACTATATTAAATCCTTCTGGAACTTTTTCTATTAAATCCGTATGACTCATCCATACACTATTTGTAGTTATACCTTCAAATAATGATGATTTTCCATAAGTTATAGATGTCTTTCCATATTCTTTTTCTTGTTTATTACCTTTTCTTACAACTCCGCCTAATACATGAGACATTATTTGAATACCATAGCATATTCCAAGTATTGGAACTCCTAGTTCAAATATTTCTTTTGATATTGTTGGTGAATCTTCTAAATATGCACTATTTGGTCCACCAGTAAATATTATCCCTTTAGGATTTTTTTCTTTTATTCTTTCTATGCTTGCAGTACATGGAAGTATTTCACAATATACGTTGTTTTCTCTAACTCTTCTAGCTATCAACTGATTATATTGTCCTCCAAAATCTATTACAAGTACTAATTCATGTTTCATAAATTTACATCTCTCCTTGTATAATATAGTTTTTATATATTTATTTTAACACAATACAGTCTAAATTATATTAAATCTTTTTACACAAAAAACCTGTATAGTAACTTCCATAATTTCTAACAAAAGTGAAATTACTATACAGGCTTCCAAAATGCCCTTTATCTTATAGCCAACACATAGGGAGTATAACTCAGCCTACACATTTACTTAACTAGGTCTTTTGGTATAATAATTTCACTCATAGTCAAGATATTTACGGTATCTTGGTAGAGACTCTCAGACCATATTTCTGAGCATATACGAGTGAGTTTATATTTTATATATTTTTTTCTGTTTGCTTTTATTTAATAAAGCTGAGTATTAATTTATCAAAATTTATTGCTTATGTCAATAAGTTTTCACTAAATTTTTCTTTTATTCTAAAATTTATATCATCAAACACTTTTTTTATAGGAATATCTTCATTTTTTGCTATAGTTTTACATTCATCATATTCTGGAGTGGCCTTTACCAGTTCGTCTTTATAATATCCTAATTTTACTGTAACTACTCCATATTTTGTATCCAATTTTATAAATTTTCTATCTAGAATTTCTCTATTATAAGCATTATATCGCACTCCAAATGTGCTAGTTTCTAAAAGTAATATTTTAATAAATTTTTCTAAATCTGATTCATTACATAAAATTGACACTTTTGTTGCAGGCCTATTCTTCTTCATATAAATGCTCTCTGTGTAAATATCTAATGCTTTCTCACCTAATGCCTTTTCATACAAATAAGAATAGATTTCTGAAGACATATCATCGATGTTTGCACTAATTTCATAAATTAATTCTTCTTTTTTTTTTCACCTAATACAGTTCTCAACATGTTTGGAACTTCAAACTTCTTATGACCTATCCCATATCCAATTTGTTTTGGAGAAAACTCAAACTCATCCACAAACTCATCACATAAAACTTTTATGATTGCAGCCCCTGTTGGAGTCGTGCATTCTCCTTTTATATTATTTAATTTAATTGGTACACCTTTTAAAATTTCCATAGTTGCAGGTGCAGGTATAGGTATAATTCCATGTTCACATTTCACAAAACCTGAACCAACAGTCACTGTACTAGCACAAACTTTATCTACACAAAGTAAATCAACCAATATAGAGGCTCCTACTATATCTACAATTGAATCTATAGCCCCTACCTCATGAAAATGTATCTTATCTATTGTAGTTCCATGAACTTTAGCCTCTGCTTCTCCAATTACCATAAATATTTTTTTTGCTTTAGATTTTACATTTTCATTTAAGTCACTTTCATCTATAATCTCAAATATATCCACTAAATTTCTATGTGTGTGTGTTTCTTTTGTAATTACTTCTACCTTTGTACCTACTATTCCATTCTCATTTTTTGAGCTGATGTTTATATTAAATTCATCACTCATTTCTAGTTTATGAATTTCCTCCAAAAAAATTTCCTTAGGTACACCTAAATTTAATAAACTTGCAAGGGTCATATCCCCTGATATGCCACTTATTATATCAAAATAAAGTATTTTTTCATTCATATATGTCTCCTCAATTTTAATAATAAAATATAATAGAAGTTAGATTTTATTATATAATTTATGTTTAATTTATATCAATGTATTTATTATAGTTTATTTATCATTGCTGCTAAATATCCTGCTCCAAATCCATTATCAATATTTACAACAGATATTCCAGATGCACAACTATTTAACATAGCTAGTAATGCTGCTAAACCTCCAAAATTTGCTCCATATCCAACAGAAGTCGGAACAGCTATTACTGGAACATCAACTAATCCTCCAACTACGCTTGCAAGTGCACCTTCCATTCCTGCAACAGCCACTATTACTCTAGCACTGTCTATTTTATTTCTTTTATTTAAAAGCCTATGTATGCCTGCCACTCCTACATCATAGATTCTATCAACATCATTACCTAGAAATTTAGCTGTATAATATGCTTCATCTGCTACTGGTATATCAGAAGTTCCTCCTGTAGCAATCACAATTTTGCCCTTTCCTATATTTTTTATAGCATGATTTTGAATTTTAAGAATTTTAGATAACTCTTCGTACTCAGCATGATTATAGATTTCTTTAATTTTTATAAAGGTTTCTTTTCTACATCTTGTACCCAATATATTAGAGCCTTTTTGATTCATTTTATCAATAATTCCTAAAATATGCTCATCACTCTTTCCTTCACAATAAATAACCTCTGGGTATCCATTTCTTAGTTCTCTATGATGGTCTATATTTGCATATCCAAGGTCTTCATATGGTAAATCTTTTAATCTATCTAATGCAACATCTATATCGATGTTCTCATTTTTAACTTCTTCAAGCAACTTTCTTAAATCCATACTCTCGCATCCTTTTTAATTTTGATTTTTTATCTAATAACAATTATACCTCAATTAGTATTTGTGTAACATTACTTATACAGAAAAGAACTATTCCAACTTAGAAATTAAAACTAAGTCGAAATAGTTCTTTATATTAAGATTTATGTTCTAAATTTTTTAAATTACATCATACCTGGCATTCCGCCACCCATTCCTGGCATTCCTGCATCTTCTTTCTCAGGAAGGTCAGCAACAGCAGCTTCAGTAGTTAAGAAAGTACCTGCTATTGATGCAGCATTTTGTAAAGCACTTCTACTAACTTTAGTTGGGTCAACTATACCAGTTTCTATCATATTTACATATTTTTCATTTAATGCGTCAAATCCAGTTTCCGCTTCAGAATTAACAACATTTTGTACAATTACAGCACCTTCAAGACCAGCATTTATAGCTATTTGTCTTAATGGCTCCTCTAATGCTTTTTTAACTATTTGAGCACCTAGTTTAACTTCTCCTTCTAAACTGTCAACTAGTGTACCTATTGCTGGTATAACACTAACAAAAGCAGTTCCTCCACCAGCTACTATTCCTTCTTCTACTGCTGCTCTAGTTGCATTAAGAGCATCTTCTATTCTTAGCTTTCTTTCTTTTAACTCAACTTCTGTAGCAGCTCCAACTTTTATAACAGCTACTCCTCCAGCAAGCTTAGCTAATCTTTCCATTAGTTTCTCTCTATCAAAATCTGAAGTAGTTTGCTCTACTTGATGTTTGATTTGAGCTACTCTATCTTCTATAGCTTTTTTATCTCCAGAACCATCTACTATTGTAGTGTTTTCTTTAGTTACTTTAACAGATGAAGCTCTACCTAACATAGATAAATCAGCTTCTTTTAAATCATAACCTAATTCTTCTGATATTACTTGAGCACCTGTAAGTATTGCTATATCTTGAAGCATTTCTTTTCTTCTATCTCCAAATCCTGGTGCTTTAACTGCTACTACATCAAATGTTCCTCTTAATTTATTAACTACTAATGTAGACAATGCTTCACCTTCTACATCTTCAGCTATTATCAATAATTTCTTACCTTGTTGAACTATTTGCTCAAGAACTGGTAATAATTCTTGTATGTTAGATATTTTTTTATCAGTAATTAATATATATGGGTCATTTAAAACTGCTTCCATCTTATCTACATCTGTAACCATATATGCAGAAACAAATCCTCTATCAAACTGCATACCTTCAACCGCATCTAATTCAGTATTCATAGTTTGAGATTCTTCGACAGTTATAACTCCATCTTTGCCTACTATTTCCATAGCCTCTGCTATTAATTTTCCAACTTCTTCATCACCAGCAGATATAGAAGCAACTTGAGATATAGCTTCTTGTGTTTCTACTATTCTTGATTGATTTTTTAATTCTTCTACTGCTACTATTACTGCTTTTTGTATCCCTTTTCTTAATAATATTGGGTTAGCCCCTGCTGTTACATTTTTTAAACCTTCTCTTATTATAGCTTGTGCTAAAACTGTAGCAGTTGTAGTACCATCTCCAGCTACATCATTAGTCTTTGTTGCAACTTCTTTAACTAATTGAGCACCCATATTTTCAAATCTATCTTCTAACTCTATCTCTTTTGCTATAGTTACACCATCATTAGTTATAAGTGGAGAACCGAATTTTTTATCCAATATAACATTTCTTCCTTTAGGTCCTAATGTTACTTTTACTGTATCTGCTAATTTATTTACACCAGCTTCTAAAGCTCTTCTTGTTTCCTCTGAAAATTTAATTTCTTTAGCCATTTTAAACCCCTCCTAATAAACTTATTCTATATTTATTCAATAACAGCTAATACATCACTTTGTCTTAGTATTGTATACTCTTGTCCTTCTATCTTAACTTCTGTTCCAGAATATTTTTGGAATATAACTTTATCTCCTACTGTTAATTCCATTTTTATTTCTTTTCCTTCAACTATTCCACCTGGTCCAACTTCTACAACTTCAGCTATTTGAGGTTGCTCTTTAGCTGCTCCTGGTAAAACTATTCCACTTGCAGTTTTTTCTTCTGCTTCTACTTTTTTAATTACTACTCTGTCAGCTAATGGTCTTATTTTCATTCTTTACGCCTCCTAAAATATTAAGTATAGACTAGTTTGCCTATGTTTTTAGTTATTTTTAAATTAATACTACTTTTATATGTAGATTTATATATATACTTTTTATTTATTATCACTCTATTCAATAGAGTGCTAACAATTATTATAATATACCAATCACACATAATTTTCAATACCTTTTTTAATAATTTTTTATAATATTGGTGAAAATAATCTTGCTACAGATTCTTTAATTTTTTGTATTATACTTCTATTCTTAAATACCTCTAAATTAAGCTCTTCACAGTGACTTAAATCTTCAAAGAAATCATCTGTCATTACTCCAATAACTTCTTCATCATAGATAAATGCATTTACTTCAAAGTTAAGCATAAAACTTCTTAAATCCATATTAGCTGTACCTGCAGAAGCAATTTTATCATCTATTATTACGACTTTAGAATGTATAAATCCTTTATTATATAAATAAACCTTACCACCTGCTCTTAATATTTCTTCAAAATAGGAATAGGATGCTATGTTTACTATCTTGTGGTCTGCAATTTTGGGAAATATTATTCTAACATCTACTCCGCTAAGTGCAGCGCTTTTTATGGCTTTTAGTAAACTTTCATCTGGTATAAAGTAAGGTGTTTCTATATAAACATTTTGTCTAGCTTGACATATTGCAGAAAAATAAGCATAATGAATATCTTCCCAATCACTATCTGGACCACTTGCAACAACCTGTATCATACTTTCACCAACATTCCCAACACTTGGAAAGTAGTTTTTAGTCACTAAAACTTCTTTTGTTGTATAATACCAATCAATCAAGAATGTCATTTGAAGCATATATACAGAAATACCTTTAATTCTGATGTGAGTATCTCTCCAATACCCAAACTTATCATTTTTACCTAAATATTCATCTCCTATATTTATTCCACCTGTATACCCAATTATTCCATCAATAACAACAATTTTTCTATGATTTCTATAGTTTAATTTTCCTCCTATTATAGGAAATTTTGTAGGTAAAAATGCTGCTATTTCTATACCAACTTCTCTCATTTCTCGGAAGAATTTTCTATTAAACCAAAATCTCCAACATCCTACATCATCATATAAAATTCTTATTTTAACGCCTTCTTTAGCTTTTTTTATAAGTTCTTCTTTTAACACCCTACCTATATCACTATCTTTGATAATAAAGTACTCTAGATGGATATGGTCTTTTGCTTCTCTTATATCTTCTATAAGCCTTTTAAACTTTTCATTTCCATCTACAAAGACATCTACTTTATTATTTTTAGTGAATGGAAACATACCAGTCTTTAACAACATGTTTATTACTCTTTTTCTGTAACTACCGTCCTCTTCATCTCGTAAAAGCTTATTTTGCTTTATAGATTCCTTTTCTAGTTCAACGATTTCTGTTATCTTTTCTAATGTATCAAAAAGTTTCTTTTCTTTTATACTATTAGCTAGTTTTTGAGTCTTAAATAATTTTCTCTTTCTAATATTTCTACCTGAAATAGCATATACAATTAAACCTATTCCTGGAAATATAATAAACATTAATAGCCAGGACATTGTTTTTGCAGGATCTCTATTTTCAAGTAATATAATCACAGAAATTATGGCTCCAGCTAGATATGATATAATCAAATAGAACAGAAATATTGTGCCTATTACTCCCATAATTCCTCCCCCTTAATTTTATTTTCCTATACCAAGTTCTCTTGCATAGTAAAATAAATACTGTTGAGCAAATCCAGACATATCTCCAAATTTATCAATCCCATAAGTTCTCATTTTAGGTAAACTCATATCTTCATCTATGTAGAACTCTTGCATAACTCTCTTAACCCAAACATCCACTGGAAAAGAATCATATTTTTGCATGCCAAATAATGCAATACAATCACATACTTTTGGTCCTACTCCATTGAATTTTAAAAGTTCTTTTCTACAGTCATCTGTAGTTAAATTTGTATATTCAGATACCTTATCATTATTTTCTATAACTGCCTCTGTAGTACTTTTTATGTACTTGTCTCTAAATCCTGTTTGACAGGCTCTTATTTCTTCTTGTGAGGCCTTGTTTAGCTCTTCTGGTGTAGGGAATGCATAGTATTCATTACCTTCGTACTCACCTATGTACTTACCAAACTTTCTTGATAAATTTTCTATAGCTCTTTGTATCATAGGAATTCTATTATTAGAGGAAATTATAAATGATATAAGCATTTCCCATCCATCTTGTCTTAGTATTCTTATTCCACATCCAAACTCAGTAGCTTTATTTAAATATTCATCCATATTTTTTAGCTTATTTTTTATTTCTGCATAATCAGTTCCTAAATCAAAGTAATTATACCAAATACTATTAAACTCCTCTAAATTTGTATTATTTAAATATACTTTATCATTTTCTTTTTTTACATTTAATATTCTACCCTTTGCAACACCAGTGTATGAGTCATCATCTTGTTTATGCCATCTAAAACATTGACCACACTCAAATATATGTTTTGGTTCAAAATCTGTTACCCCTTCTAGTATAACTCCATTATCCTTTTCATAAACATTCATAACCAAATCTCCTTAATATTTATATTTTTATTTTGTCCATTTATTTAAAAACTTAACTTTAATATGTGTATTTTACTTATTTTAACACAAAGATAAGTAATTTCAAAATTTATAATGTTATTATTATGTAAAATAATATTTTACTTTAAATTTTCACTTAAAATAAAAAATGAATTCCTATAAGTTTATACCCATTTAAACTTATCGAAATTCATTTTTTATTTATATTATAAATTATTAGTATCATATTATTTTAATTAATCCAGCTAGTATTAAAAATATTTTTATATTATATAAATATTTTTATTAAAACTATAGCTGATATAACTTGCACTATACCTACAAATAAACCATATAAAGAAACTTCTTTACCTTGCTTCACTAAATCTTTTACATTTACCTTTAATCCAATTGCTGCTAAAGCTATTATTTCAAATTTGTTACTTATTTCTTTGCATAATACAGATACATCTTTTGGTATAATATTCATTGAGAAAAGTGCACAAGTTATAAAAAATCCAATTACATACCATGGTATATTTATTTTTTTCTTCTTTATTTCATCTTTTTCTTCTTCAAGGATTTCACAATTAGATTTATTTTTCATATGCCCAAATACTAATACTACAACAACCAAAAATATTACTCTTACTATTTTAAAAATAGTTGCCAAATCTTTTACATTTTCTCCAACTATAGCTCCACTTGCTACAACTTGACCAATTGACTGTAAAGTTCCTCCTATCATTGCTGATGTTTTTACAAGCTCATGGCTATATAAGAATTGAGATATTATTGGAAGTAAAAACATAAGAAATATACCAGTCACATTTACAATAGTTATTGCAATCCCCTTCTCTTTATCTGTGGCATTAACTACTGGAACTGTTGCTCCTATAGCAGAAGAACCACATACTGCGTTTCCACTTGCCATTAGAAATCTAAAGTTTTCTTCAAAACCTAGTTTTTTACCTATATAAAGTGCTGCTATTATTGTTATTGTCATTTGCAACATTATAAATAAGATTCCTGAAATTTTTAAGTCTATTAGAGTAGATACACTGAGTGTCGCTCCTAATAGTACTATTGAGTATGATAGCAAATCTGTCTCTGAAAATTTATAACCTTTTTGAAACACCTTTTGATTTAAGAATAAATTTCCTACAAACATGCCTAAAAATATAGAAATTGATGCAGCTCCTACCTTAGGAATTAGAGTAGAAATAAATATACTAATATAACCTACCAATACTGATACAAACAGTCCTGGTAATATTTCTTTTATATTTTTTAATGTTAGACAGCTTTTATTCTTTAACATAATATACCTACCTTATAATTAATATAGTTTTCTTTACAATAATAGTATATAATTGTAATAACCATAAGTAAAATAAATATATAATATCGTAATGATTAATATTTTTGATGATTATTACATGTAGTATAATTATTTGTAGAAAGCATATAAAAAATGTAAAATTTCATTAAGTAAAGGAGGTATAAAATTGTTTGAAGAATTAAAAACGTTTGTGGCTGTTGTTGAATATAAAAATTTTACTAAAGCTGGTGAATACTTAAATTTATCTCAGCCAAGTGTAAGTAAACACATTAAAAATCTAGAAAATTATTTTAAAGTTGTACTTATAAATAGGTCTATTAAGCAAAAGACGATTTTTATAACAGAAAGTGGACAAATATTATATAAAAGAGCTAAGGAAATATTAAATCTTTTAAATATTACCTATCATGATGTAAGTCAAGTTTCAGATGCTATAACTGGTCGCTTAAAGATTGGTGCGAGTTTAACTATTGGTGAGTATATTCTGCCTAATTTCTTAGCATTATTTTCACAAAAATATCCTGACATAGATGTAGAAATCTTCATAGAAAATACCTCAATTGTGTCTTCTCATGTTAAAGATTATGTTTTAGATATTGGACTTATTGAAGGTACTTGTTCTTCACCTTCATTTATTCAAGAATATTTTTTTGAGGACAAGATGGTTTTAGCACTTCCTTATAATAGTCCTCTGTTAAAAGGCTTCAGCTTTGACAAGCTTCAAGACCAAAAATGGATAGTTAGAGAAGATGGCTCTGGAACTAGAGATTATTTAGATATGTTTTTAAGTGTTAAAGAGATTATTCCAAAAAGTATGATGGTATTTGGAAGTAACTATGCTGTAAAAGAATCTGTTAGAAATAATTTAGGGATTACAATAGTATCTAATCTAGTGACAAGCTTACCTGTTTTAAATAATGAACTGTCTGTCATAGAGCTTGGAAGTAACTACAACAGACACTTCTCATATATATATCCAAAGGATATAACTTTATCAAAGGCAGCAAATATTTTTATTGATGAATTAAAAATATTTAGCAATTTAAACAATTTATAATATTAATAAAATTTAAAATAAATAATTATCAAAGTCGTTTGTAAAGACTATTTAAAATCTACTTTCAATTACTTTTATCATATATAAAAAAGTCTGATTTATAGGCGTAGATATGTTATATTTCTTTCCAAGTTCACAAATATTCTTAGAAAACATATCTACTTCTGTAAGTCTATGAGCTTCTACATCTTGAAGCATTGATGTTCTTCCTTCTTTTGAATGCTTTAGTATTCTATGTAATGAATTTTCTACATCCTCTTCTGTAAGACAAATACCTTTCACCTGAGCTATAGCAACTACTTCTCTCATTGCTGATTTTGCTAATTCTCTTAGATGTTCTGAGCTTTGGAATACTCCATAAGATGCACCAAGTATAGCTGAGGTTTGATTTACGCCAATATTAACCATGTATTTCCACCACATATCTCTTTGAATATCTTTTGATAAGACATATTCTATATTTACACTGTCAAAGACTTCAGTTATTATATTAGTTTTTCTATCTTCACTATTATCTTTGTTACCAAATACAATTATTCCATTAGTAGTATGTATAATATTATTATTAATTTTCTTAGCATCTATATTGGTAACATATGAATATACCATTTTTTCAATTCCAAATCTTTCCCCTATTATATCTTCACTATCAACTCCATTTAATAAAGACATTATTACTGTATTTTTTCCAACCAATCCATCTAATTCTTTTATATTTTCTTTCAAATTATTATATTTCAAGCCTATAATTATAAAATCAGCCTCTTGTTTATACTCATCTCTAGTTACATAATCAAAATCATACCTTTTCTGATTTATTATAAATCCATCTTCTAAATATCTTTTCTTTCTTTCCTCATCACAAAGAATTTTAAAATCATATTTGGAGTTTAAAAATTGTTCTGCAAAAGTTGCTCCTACTGCTCCTACTCCCAAAAATACAACCTTTTTCTGAGTTTCATTCAATTGATTTTTCACACTTACCCCTCCTCAATATATAATAATTTTTTTATATTACACTTATATTGTACTGCTATTATCTCCTGTTTTGTAAATATATTTTTAACAAAAAAAACAGTTAACCTTAGTTACAAGGCTAACTGTTTTTATCTTTGATTTATATTCTTTAAATGCTACTAAACTTAATTGAGTTATTTATTACATTCCTAATTCTTTAAATTCTCTACTTCCTGGTTTAACAACTGGTAATTTTCCTTCTTTACATAAAGGACACTCATCAGATTCATAAACTTGTATATCAAGCTTTATAGCACTATATATAGGCATACCTATATCATGATTAGTTCTATCTGCTATACATGCAACACCTATAACTTCTCCACCTAATGCTTCCAACACTCTTTTTGTTTCTATAGTTGATTTACCAGTAGTTACAACATCTTCAGCAATTATTATCTTTGCACCTTTTTTAACTTCAAATCCTCTTCTTAACTCCATTGTATTGTCTTTTCTCTCAGTAAATACAGCTTCTTTCCCTAACTGTCTTCCTAACTCATAAGAAACTATTACTCCTCCCATTGCTGGCCCTACTACTAAGTCTATATCTAAGTCTTTTATTTGTTCAACAACTGTACTTAATACTTCAGCAGCATACTCTGGGAATCTTAATACCTTTGCACATTGTACATATCTATTACTGTGCTTTCCTGAAGATAATAAAAAATGTCCTTCTAATAATGCATCACTTTTCTTTAATATATCTACTACATCTACTTTACTCATATTATTTTTCCTCCATATTAATGTTATAAAATTATTGTTTGCTTAATCTATATTTTTTATTTTTAAAATACTATTTATACTACCTTATATAATTCCTCTGATTTCTTGTAAGCTCTTTATTCCTTCTTTTTCCATAAAATCATTAATTCCATCTATTATTTCAAGACCTATTTTAGGATTCATAAAGTTTGCCGTTCCAACTTGAATACAAGTAGCTCCTGCCATTATGAATTCTATAGCATCTGTAGCCTTAGTTATTCCGCCCATTCCCATTACAGGTATATTTACATTTTTACACACTTCATGTACCATTCTTAGAGCTATAGGTTTTATAGCTGGTCCAGATAACCCTGCATATACATTCTCAAATACTGGTCTTCTATTTTTTATATCAATTGCCATCGCCTTAAAAGTATTCACTAGAGATACTCCGTCAGCACCCTCTTCTTCACAAACTTTTGCCATTCCTACAATGTCTTCTGCATTAGGTGATAGTTTTATTACTAAAGGTAGTTTCGTTATGTTTCTTACCTCACGAACGACTTCTCTTGCTACTTCATTTTTTATACCAAAAGCCATCCCTCCAGCTTTAACATTTGGGCAAGATATATTCAATTCAATAATATCTATAGGTTTGTCATTTAACATTTGAACACCTAATAAGTAGTCTTCTAATGTTCCACCTCCAACATTAGCTATTCTAACTAAGTCTAATTCACTAAAGAAAGGCAATTCATTATCTATAAACCCTTGAACTCCAGGATTTTCAAGTCCAACACTATTCATCATTCCAGATGGTGTTTCATGAACTCTCATACCATTGTTTCCAGGCTTTTTATTTAAAGTAAGTCCTTTACTGCTTATACCACCAAGTTTTTGTATATCATAAATGTCATTATATTCTCTTCCAAATCCAAAAGTTCCAGACGCCATTATTACTGGATTTTTAAATTCTATACTTCCAAATTTCACATTTAAATTAGCCATTAAAAATCACGTCCTCTCCCCAGAACACTGGACCATCTTTACAAGTCTTTTTATTTCCTTCATTCGTTTTACATGTACATACTAAACAAGCACCGATTCCACATGCCATATGATTTTCAAGAGACACCATAATTCTTGTTTTAGTACCTTCTACCATCTTAACTAATTTTTCCATCATTGGAGTTGGACCACATGTTAATATGTAATCATATTTCTCCACATCAATTATATCTGTTACAAAAGTATTACCTATTGTTGTATGAACTTCCTTACACACTTGCTTATACTCATCTTCTAATATAACATCTTCTCTAAATCCAAGATACGCATCACAGTCTTTTATATTTTTAGCAACTAAGTATAATGGAGCCACACCGATTCCGCCTCCTACTAAAGCTACCTTTCCATCAACCTTTGTATATCCATTACCATAAGGTCCTTCTAACTTTATAGTATCATTTACTTTTAGATTACTTAAAATTTGAGTTCCTTCTCCTACTACTTTATAAAGAAAAGTTATTCCTTCTTCATCTATATCATGTATACTTATAGGTCTTGAAAGTACTGGATAAGTATCCCATGCTCTTAGCATATAAAATTGTCCCATTTTACCTTCAAAATTACCTTTTACTTTCATTCTATACATATCTTCGCCTATATATATATTCTCCAGAATTTTATACATCCCAAAATCTCCTTTACTTTACTATTATATTAGAGTTATTAGTCTTCATTTATACCTAAAAGCTTTATTATTAAAGCCATTCTGACATACATTCCATATTTAGCTTGTTTAAAATATACAGCTCTATCATCATCATCTACATCTACATCTATTTCGTTTACTCTTGGTAATGGATGCATTACTAACATGTCTTTAGATGCTTTTTCTAATTTAGCCTTATTTAAAATATAATAGTTTTTAAGTCTTTCATATTCTGATTTATCTTCAAATCTTTCTTGTTGAACTCTAGTCATATATAAAACATCCAAACTTCCTATAACATCATCTAAATTGTTAGTTTCGTAGTATGCATGTCCCTTTATAGCTTCTTTTATATAATCTGGCATTTTCAACTCTTCAGGCGCTATAAATACAAACTTTGTGTTTTTGTATCTTGCCATAGCCTTAACCAAAGAATGCACAGTTCTTCCATATTTTAAATCACCACATAATCCTATTGTATGGTTTTCTAAAGTTCCTTTTAATGATTTTATAGTAAGTAAATCTGTAAGTGTTTGGGTTGGATGTTGATTTCCGCCATCTCCTGCATTGATAAATGGCACTTCTGTAAATCTAGCAGCCTCTGATGCTGCACCTGATTGAGGATGCCTCATAGCTATTATATCAACATAACCAGATACTATTCTCATAGTATCACCTAAAGTTTCACCTTTTGATGCAGATGATGAGCTAGGCTCTGAAAAACCTACAACACGACCCCCTAGTCGGTTCATTGCAGATTCAAAACTTAATCTTGTTCTTGTTGATGGTTCATAAAATAATGTAGCTAATAGTTTACCTTCACATATACGAGAATATTTTGACGGATTGTCAATTATTTTTTGAGCTAATTCTAATATTTCATCTATTTCTTCTATTGAAAAGTCTTCTGGTTGGATTAAATTTCTTGATTTTAACATCTTTCGTCCTCCTTTTTTAGCCTCTCTGAACTAAAATTAAAAGTATTTTTGTACTGTTAGTAGCTTACCACCTTTGCCTTATCCTGTCAAGGGATTGCACAAATAATCATTATATGGAAAGACTACTATTTAATAGTAATATTAGCTTGAATATTGGTTAAATGTAAATCAATACAAAAACGCTCTATATTACATTTAAAGTATAATCATTTTTTGTTGCCTGATTAAATTAAATATAGTATAGAGCGTTTATATTTATGTATTTATCAATTTGTCATATTGCAAGTTGATTATAATATTCTTTTTGCTGTAACAAATCTTGCTGTATAGTATGCTGAGTTTATATTAGTTACACGAACTGTTTTTCCTGTTGATGGAGAATGTATCATATTACCTCCACCTACATATATACCAACATGACTAACAGAACCAGAACCATTCGTTGTGAAGAATACTAAGTCTCCTGGCTGTAAATTTGCTTTGCTTACAGTTTGTCCATAATTAGATTGTGCTTTAGATGTTCTTGGTATTTTCTTTCCTACTGCATTTCTATATACATATTGTGTAAATCCAGAACAGTCAAAAGTATTTGGTCCTTCTGCTCCCCAAACATATGGGCAACCTTGCTTAGAATATGCCAAGTTAAGTACAGCTTGAACTGCATTAGAGTTAGCTGTTGGCACATTTGAATTATTGTTTTGTTGATTGTCATTCGTATTATTTTGTTGATTATTATCTGTAGAATTTCCATTTTGATTAATACTTGGATTTACTTCTGGCTCTTCTACTACTGGAGCTTTATCTGATATATAAGATGCTTTTACATATCCTTCAGTTTCTCCATCTTTAACTTTTAACCACTCTCCATTTTCTTCCAACACCAATAAAGAGCTTCCTTTTTCTAGCTCTTCGATTACTTCTGAACTTTCGCTCTTATCTTTTCTTAAATTTACTTTATCAGCATTAGTATATCCTACACCTTCAGATATATCTACATATCTAGTAGCTAACCAGCCTTCTCCATCTTCAACTTTAACCTTAACCCATTCCCCTTGAATTCCTAGAACGGTAAATTCATCTCCAGAATAAGCTATATTTTGAACTTGCCCTTCTTCTCTTATCTTTATAGCTACTCCATCTTTTATCTTTGCAACTTTATATTTTACTTCTTTATATTCGCCTAAATTTAATTCAGTATTTGTTTTATCATCCTTATTTTGAGATGAATCATTTACTTCATCTGCATTTACAATTGAACTTACTGATAATGCCATAACTGATGCAAATACTGGTATTAATATCTTTTTCTTCACGATAAACCTCCTAAAATTTTCCCATAATTATCTTATGATTCTATTTTGTAGGTGAAGTGTGCCTAAGGATAAAATATTAATACACAATACATTAATAAAAGCTCTATCTGTAACTTTTTTGTAAACCACTTTATATAACTTTTATAGTATCATTATATTAATAAAATAAATCAATTAGTTTATCCAATATGTCACCTAAATATACATTATTTACTTAATTATATAATACGAGTCTGTAAAAGTAAAGAATTTTGTACCCTTAGAGGCTAAAGTACGCATAAATATTGTTTTATGTGTTTTTTTATGCGTTTCTATGTGGCATATATTTTTTGAGGGAATGACTACAAAGTTGGTCATTTTGTGAATTTTTTTACAATCGAATATAATCATTAATGCTTTCTTTAGGAATTTTGTAAATGTTTACTTCTAAATTCTTTTAGATTTCAGCTATTTGTTATTATATGAGCATCTATCTTGATAAAAACATATTTATTTAAAAATAGGTAGTTATTTAGGATTGTTATAAATTAAAATTAAGTAAAATACCCATACCTTAATCATCTTGCCAAACTATCCAACTTGTCATAAAATTTTACACCAAAGCCTATTTTATCAGAATTTTTTGGAATCGTACCTACTTCTTCACAATTTCTTTTATATTGTTCTCTCACACTTTTAGGAGCATCTGCATATGTAAATTCTAAAAGTGTAACGTTTCCTCTAAAAAGGTGTAGCTTCTCCATATCATACTTAGGCAGTACATTAAAATTGACAATACTAGTTGCATTAACTTTCAAAAAAGTAATAGAAGATAATAGACATAAAGTTAGTGCCATCAATATACCATTCTTATATTTTTCATTAAACATGTTCTTTACTCTTTTTTTAATATCAGATTGCTTATGTAGACCAGCTATAAATTTATTTGAAGGATTTACTCCTTTTCTCATTGCATTTATAATTGTCAAAGCATAATCCTTTTTTTCCTCTGAGTTTCTATTTTTTAAAACACGTTCATCACAATAAAGTTCACAATCTAAATCTATATGTTTATCCATTATATATACAAATGGATTAAACCAATATACTATTTTCAAAAATAAAATTATATATTTTAAATAAAGGTCTCTACTCTTAAAATGCATAAGTTCATGCCTAAAGATCCAATTTAGTTCTTTTAATTTATAATCATGTGGTGGTAAAAACACACATGAATTAAAAAATGCTGGTGTTTCAACTTCATATGAGTACTTGAGCTTTATATTTTTTGTTATATCAAATTCTTTCAATATACTTTTATAAAGATTGACTATCTCTTCATCATCAACTTCATAAGATAAATCACCTATTAAGTTTTTAAGTTTTATATATTTGAATATAGTATAAATTAAATATATCATTACAGATATAATCCAAAAGTATAGTAAAATACTACTAATTATAATTGAAACATTATTAAATCCCTCTAAATTTATATTATTGATATTAATGTCTTTTTTACTTCTCAATATATTTATTGTACAAGTATAATATGTAAATGGCAAAAATAATTTAATAACAACTATCATCCATATATAATAGTTAAATTTTTTACTAAATCTTTTAAATACATTTTTCTTGAATATTAATATCAGAAGGATACTTAAACTACTCACTATAACAGTTCTAAAAATACCATTTAGAATGAAGTTAGACATAGATTCCCTCCTTAACCTATTTAATATTATCTTACACCTTAATTTAATTATTTTGAGTTTTCAATAATATACTTTAGATTTTTTAACTTAATTCTCAACTACAACTATTCGTCTCATTATTTCAAATGCACTTCCAGGTCTACCTAAAGAAATACTACTTTCAATAATACTAGATGAATCAAATTTCATGAAAGTAACCAACGACAATATACACAAAACTAAAGCTATCAATACACCATTTTTATATTTTTCATTAAACATATTCGTTACTCTTTTTCTAATATCAGATTGTTTATATAGTCCAGCTATAAATTTATTTGAAAAATGTGAACTCTTTTTCATTGCATTTATAATTGTTAATGCATACTCTTGTTTTTGTTGGGTAGTACAGTTTTTTAAAACTCTTTCATCACAATAAAATTCACAATCTAAGTCTATTAATTTATCCATTATATATATGAATGGATTAAACCAATATACTATTTTTAAAAGTAACATTATATATTTTAAATAAAGGTCTCTACTCTTAAAATGCATAAGTTCATGCCTAAAAATCCAATCTAATTCTCTCAATTTATAATCATGTGGTGGCAAAAGCACACATGAATTAAAGAATGCTGGAGTCTCAACTTCATATGAGTATTTTAGTTTTATATCTTTTGTTATATCAAATTCTTTTAATATACTTTTATAAAGATTTACTACCTCTTCATCATCAACTTCATAAGATAAATCATTTATTAAACTTTTAAGCTTTATATATTTAAATATAGTATAAAGTAAATATATCCCCACAGATACAGCCCAAGTGTACAGTAAAATACCACTAATTATAGTTGAAATATTATTAAATCCCTCTAAATTTAGGTTATTAATATTAATGTCTTTTTTACTTCTCAATATATTTATTGTAAAAGTATAATATGTAAATGGTAAAAATAGTTTAATAACAACTATCATCCATATATAGTAATTAAATTTTTTACTAAATCTTTTAAACACATTTTTCTTGAATATTAATATCAGAAGAATGCTTAAACTACTCACTATAACAGTCCTAAAAATCCCATTTAGAATAAAGTTAGACATGTATTTTTCTCCTATCTTATTTAATAGTATTTTACAGCTAATTTTAGTTATTTCTTAATGCCTTCATATCATAGTTATTAATTAAAATATATGTTTTTTGTAATAAATAACTATGTTTTATTATCTTATATTATATTTATTTTAAGGCATGATTTATTGAAATATTCTTATACTTAATTATAGCTTAGTAATGATTACTGTGCATTAAACTCATTAATTTAATATCTATAAATTTAATAGTTAGAAATATACAAAGTCGAAGTTATAATAAAGATTTGATGGTCTAAATATAAAAATTTCATAATATTAACTTTAAGATTAAGTCTAACATTATTTTTTTATATCCATGCAATTTTTAAAAAATCTAGGTATAATTTCTATTGGGTCTGAATCTTTTGGAATTATCCCAATTGCTCTACAATTTTCTTCATGTTGTCTTTTCAGTTTTTTAGGTGCATCTGCATATGTAAAATCTATTGTTACGAATACATCTTCTTTTCTTCCTTCAAACGTATATCTTGAGCTCTCTAAGAAATTACTTTCTTCAATAATACTAGTTGAATCAAATTTTAAAAATGTGATAGAGGACAATAAACTTATGCTTAAAGCTATTAAAATACCATTTTTATATTTTTCATTAAACATATTTGTTACTCTTTTTCTGATGTCAGATTGTTTATTTAGACCAGCCACAAATTTATTTGAAAAATTTTTCCCCCTCTTCATTGAATTTATAATAGTTAAGGCATATTCTTGTTTTTGCTGTACACTACTATTTTTTAAAACTCTTTCGTCACAATAAAGTTCACAATCTAAATCTATTGCTTTATCCATCATATGTACAAATGGATTAAACCAATATACGATTTTTAAAAATAGTACTATATATTTTAAATAAAGGTCTTTACTTTTAAAATGCATCAGCTCATGTCTAAAAATCCAATCTAGTTCTTTTAATTTATAATCATGTGGTGGCAAAAGTACACATGAATTAAAAAATGCTGGTGTTTCAACTTCATAAGAATACCTAAGTTTTATATCTTTAGATATATTGAACTCTTTTAATAAACTTGTATAAAGGTTTATTATTTCTTCATCATCAACTTCATAAGATAAATCATATATTAAATTTTTAAGTTTTATATACTTCAAAAAAGTATAAATTAAATATATTATTACAGTACAAATCCAAATATACAATAAAATATTATTGTTTGAGGTTGATACTTCATTAAAATATTCTAAATTAATATTATCAATATTTATATTTTCTTTACTTCTAAAAATATTTAAAGTAAGTGTATAATATGTAAAAGGCAATAACAGTTTAATAATTACTATTATCCATATATAATAGTTAAATTTTTTACTAAATCTTTTAAAAATATTTCTCTTAAAAGCTAATATTAAAAGAATACATAAGTTACTCACTATAAGAGTTCTAAAAAGTCCATTTAAAATTAAATCAGCCATCAATTCTCACCCATCTTAATTATAGCATTTCAAATTTTGAAATTTTTAGTTCCATAATTTATAAATTAAAATAAAAAATGACCCACATTATCTGAGCCACATAATTTAAGGGCTGTACTATGTACAGCCCCTTTATATCTTAAATAATTATATCCTATTATTTATTAAGAGTAAATCCTAGTACCATCCTCTTAATTTCATAGCTTCAGCAACTTTCTTAATTGAATGCATGTAAGCAGCTTCTCTCATTGTAACATTGTACTCTTCTTTGATTTTCCAAATAGATTCGAATGCTTTAACCATAGCTACTTCTTCTTTTTGTTCTACTTCTTCTTCTGACCAGTAGTATCCGTATAAGTTTTGTACCCACTCGAAGTAAGAAACTGTAACTCCACCAGCATTAGTTAATATGTCTGGAGTAAGAACTATTCCTCTTTCAGCAAATACTTCATCAGCTTCTGGAGTAGTTGGACCATTAGCAGCTTCACAAACTAATTTAGCTTTTATAGATTCAGCAACTTCTTTAGTTATAGAGTTTTCTAATGCAGCTGGTATTACTATATCAACATCTGAAGCCCAGAACTCTTCTAAAGATATTCTCTTAGCTCCTGGGAAGTTTAATAAGTTACCATGCTCTTTCATATGATCTAACATAGCTTGACCATCTAATCCATTTTCATTGTATATAGCATAAGAACCTTCTGCTTTACACCATTCAGCCATAGCTACAACAGTACCACCAAGTTTTTCACAGTTAAGAACTGTGTAAGAACCAACGTTTCCTATACCTTGAATAGCTAATTTAGCTTTTTTCATATCTATTCCTAATTTAGCAGCAGCTTCTCTTGCAGTAACAGCAACACCAAATCCAGTAGCAGCTGTTCTTCCTAAAGAACCACCAAATTCAACTGGTTTACCAGTTAAAACACCTATAGCACTTTGTCCAGTTAATTTATTGTACTCATCAACCATCCAAGACATTATTTGTCCATTAGTGTTTACGTCTGGTGCAGGAACGTCAACTTTCTCACCTATTAATTTATATATTCCATCTATGTATCCTCTACTTAATCTTTCTAATTCACCTTGAGATAAAGTTGATGGGTCTACTATTATTCCACCTTTACCTCCACCATATGGTATACCTGTTACAGAACACTTGAAAGTCATCCATATAGATAAAGCTTTTACTTCGTCTCTTGAAACATTTTGATGGAATCTTATTCCACCTTTTGTTGGCCCTACTGCATCATTATGTTGTGATCTAAATCCTTTAAAAGTTTTTATAGAACCATCATCCATTTTAACTGGAATTGAAACTTCTATAACTCTCATAGGTTCTTTTAATAATTCATAAACTGCTGGTTCCATACCTAATTTATCACATGCATTTTTTACTTGAGATTGCGCCATCTCGAAGACATTTACATCTTTTCCTGACATTTGAAAGCCCCCTTATAAATACGTTATAATTATGTATACTCCATTTAGAAAAAACCATTTCCTAAATTTACAGTTTAATTATAGCACACTTTATTGCAAATTAGTATATCATTTTTTCAGTTTATTTTTTAACATGGGAGGAAGTTTATTTTTTTAATTTTATGAATGTTAATATCTATTTTTTGTACATTAACTAAAGTCATTTTCTCAATAGACTTTTTTATTATCTGTTGCATATCTTCAATTTTTTTTATAACTTCTAAATCATTGATATTTATACTTACAAAAATATTCATAAAATTATTGCAATTCTCTATATTGATTTTATTTATTCTATCAATGTTTCCAAAGTTGTATACTTCATATTCAATAATCTGTTTAATTACATCTTCATTAATATAAAATTTTCCAATATAGCTAAAAGTTGGTCTTATTATTGTTTTTTCTAAAACTACCATATTTCTATTATTTCCTTTTTTAAAAAGTCTCTTTAATGGATTTATACTAAGACCACTTGCCATACTTTTTATTTCAACTGCTGGAACAGGAATTACATGATTTCCTTCTTTTCTAGATTGTTTTGCTATTTCTATTTCATATTTAGTACTTATCTCTTGAATATTTATAAATTTATAAATTCTTTCAATTGACAATCTATCTACAATCTGATTAACCATTTTTTTTGATGTCCCAATAATGAGAATCTTGCTTATATTTTCTTTTTTTATTGTATCCCTAACTTCTTTTCTGTGCTCTACATTGTAAAAAATAGCTCTTTTAACTGCTTCTATAGTAGTATTTGCTTGTTTTGCTGATATTCCAGCTAAAACCTTGTTTTTATATATTAAAATACCATCATCAATTATATAATCTATGTCATTTTCATATGCAAACTCTAAAGCCTTAAAACTCTTTCCTGTGCCACTTGACCCAACCAAGGCATATACTTCCATTTTACATCTCCTTCATAAAATAGCTTTAAGCTATTTACTCAAAATTTTATTACACTTTATTGATTAAAATTATTATATCATTAACAGTTAAATATTATATCCCATATGAAATTTTATAAGCAAAAAACATACTACAATATGAAATTCTTTTTCAAAAGATAGATTTCCTTCAAACAAAAAATTTATTGAAAAAATTTTACTTTTTTAAAAAAAGGAATATAATATATTTTAAAGCAAAAAAAACTTACTGGATTTACATTAGAAGGAGCTGGTAATATGAATATTACAAAAAATTTTTTAAAAGACTATTTAGAAAGATTTGGCGAGACACCATTTCTAGTTAGGCTTAAAGATGGAGAAGAATTTCCAATTGGAGAGGGTTCTCCTCAGTTTAAAGTTATTGTAAATAATGATATTAGCAAATCTGAACTACTAAAAAGTACATCTTTAGCACTTGGAGAAGCCTACATAAATAGAGATATTGAAGTTGAAGGAGATTTATTCTTAACTTTAAACCTACTTTTAAAACAAATAGACAAATTCAATATTGATAATTCAGCTGTAAAACATCTATTACACTCATCAAATTCAATGAGACATCAAAAAAAAGAAATACATGCTCACTACGATATTGGTAATGATTTTTATAGCCTATGGTTAGACAAGACACTTAGTTATTCTTGTGCATATTTTAGAAATGATAATGATACTCTTTATGAGGCTCAAATCAATAAAGTTCACCACATATTAACTAAACTAAATTTAAAAGAAGGTATGAGTCTTCTTGATATTGGTTGTGGTTGGGGATTCTTACTAATAGAAGCAGCAAAAAAATATAAGATTAATGGTGTTGGAATTACACTTAGTGAAGAACAGTATAAAGAATTTAACAGAAGAATTCAGGAAGAGAATCTTCAAGATTATCTTGAAGTAAAACTTATGGACTATAGAGAGCTTAGAAACTCAGACCTTATGTTTGATAGAGTTGTAAGTGTTGGTATGCTTGAACATGTTGGTAGAGAAAATTATGAGCTTTTTATTAAAAATGTAAATGCTATTCTAAAGGATAGCGGATTATTTTTACTTCACTATATAAGTGGTCTTAAAGAGTCTTATGGAGACCCTTGGATAAAAAAATACATTTTCCCAGGAGGAGTTATTCCTAGTCTAAGAGAAATGATACATGTCTGTAGCGATTACAAATATCATACTATAGATGTAGAGAGTTTAAGATTACATTATGTAAAAACTTTATTATATTGGCAAAAAAATTTCTATGAAAATCTTCCAAAGATTAAAGAAATGTTTGATGATAAGTTTATAAGAATGTGGGACTTATACCTTTGTTCTTGTGCTGCTGCTTTCAACACTGGTATTATAGATATACATCAGATACTTTTCACTAAAGGTATAAAAAACGATTTACCTCTTACTAGGGAATATATGTATCCTTGTTCAAAATAATATCTTTCTATAATATAATTTAAACTTAGTTATAAAAATAGAGCTATTTCTAAATAAGATTCCTTATTTTAGAATAGCTCTATTAATTAATTCATTGAGTTTTAAGTATTACTCTACATATGTCTTTATAAGCTATAACAAAACTCTCCATTTTCTTTTATATCAAAAAAGTCTGCATAACATACATCAAATATTCTATTTTCTAAATCAGATATTTCAACTTTGTTTTTTATCAAATAAGTTAATACACCCACATATGAAATATCTCCTTGTATAACAGCTCCATAAATTACATTATCTTTAAAAACAAATTTTTTATAATCATCAATTCCATCTCTAGTTAATACTCTATAGCTATCATCTACAGGTGTATTCATACCTATAGAAATAGTTGGTATATCCATAAAATTCATACTATTTTTAAAAGCAAATTCATCTTCTATCTTTTTACCTTCTCCAACCATGTTATACGCAGCTACAATTCCTTGCTTTACTGCTAAAGGCCAAATAGCATTTTTACCAACAACATCACCAGCTGCATATATATCTTTTTGTGTTGTTTGGCACATATCATCTATTATTATACCTCTATCATATTCTATTCCTGTTCCATCTAAAAAATCAGCATTTGGTTTAACTCCTGTAGCCACAATTACCATATCTGCATCAAGAATCTCTCCATTTGAAAATGCGACACCTTTAACATCTTTATTATCGTCCAAGATAATTTCTTGGATAGATGCACTTGGGTAAAATTTCACACCCTTTTCTTTAAACTTGTTTTCATATACTGAAGCTGTATATTCATCTAATTGTCTATCTAAAATATACTTTTCCATAAATGCTACAGAAATATTTAACTGCTGATATTTAAATAATCCAACTAATGCATCTATACCAACTAGACCAGCACCTATTATTACTACATTTTTAGAGTTTTCTGCTTTTTCTTTTATTTTATAAATATCATCTATGTTTCTCACAGAATATACAAAATTTCCATCTCTTAAATTTTTTATTGGGGGAATAGCAGAAGACGCGCCTGTAGCTATTAGAAGCTTATCATAATTTACAGTAATATCTTCTGTCTGAACTACTTTTTTACTTATATCTATACCTTTAACAGTTTCACCTGAAATCCAATTTACATTGTTTTTCTCCATAAAATCTTCATCAACAAAATTTATTTGTTTTAAAGTTCTGTGTTCAGATATAACATGATGTAACATACATCTTGAGTATATATTTTCATCTTTAGAAATTACTACTATATTTGAATCTTTATCTAATTCTCTCAATGTTTTTACTGCATTGATACCAGCAGCACTAGCCCCTAACACTACATAATTCATCGTTTTCCTCCTTCTGTAATTCAATTGCTCCACTTGGGCAATTAGCTACACATCTAGGATACTCCTCATCTTTACATAAATCACATTTAAGTATGTTTTGCTTGCTTCTATCATCTGGCTTTAATAATCCATATGGACAAGACATTACACACATATAACATGAACCACATTTTTCTTCATCATAAGAAACGATTCCACTTTTACTATCTTTACGCATTGCGCCACTCATACATGCTAATACACATTCGGGTTCATCACAGTGTCTACAAAGAATTGGAACTGGATTATTATGTTTGCTATCTAATTCTATATGTCCTCTACTATCATTATCTATATTTTCTAAATCAAGAGTATACATGTCATAGTCTTTATTGTGCTTTAGCATACATGCTAATACACAACTTTTGCATCCTGTACATAAATCTTTATTTATAAAAATTCTATGCATTACATTCCACATCCTTTAACCCCAAATTTTTTCTTCTGTCTATTATTATTTCTTCTAATTGATTAGCTGAAGATTTAGGGTCTGGATTCACTATAACATGTCCTCCTGTTAAGTCTTTTAATTTTTCTGTTAATACTTCTGTTACTAATTTTCCTCCTGTTATAAATGGAGGTAAAGCTAAATGAAGAGGTAAACCAAGAGCAAGACCAAAGGCTCCATCAGCCAATGCTTGTTCTTCTAACCATTGTGGAGCTGAAAGCACCAATGGTAATTGTGGTAAATCTATTCCAAGCTCAGCTGCTAATTCAGTTGCTACTATTTCTAGTCTTCCTATAGCTAAACATGGACCAAAGTTTAATACTGGTGGTATTCCTAGAGTCTTACATACTTCTTTTAAGTTTTCTCCTGCTAATTCTTCTGCTCCAGGTGACATAAGACCAACATTTTCTAGTCCTCCAGTAGAACATCCTGCTGAAAGTACTATTATATCTTTTTTAATCAATTCTTTAGTAAGTTCAACAGTATTTACATCATGACCTCCTGCTGTCATATTTGAACATCCTACAACAGCTGCAACACCTTTAATTTTTCCTTCTGCAATTAAATTAATAAGAGGTTTCCATGAATCTCCTAAAAACGCTTTCAAGTTCTTTTCACTTACACCAGTTAAAGATTGTTCAAATCCATGGTCTTTTGGTATATCTATTTCAACACTTCCTCTTCTCTCCTTATAAGATTCTAATGCTTTTTCTATCAATGTATTACTAAGTTCATCTAATTTACTTCTGTCTAATCCTATATATTCTGCATTTGCCTTTTTGGCAACATCATCTAAACAGACCATTTTCACTTTATATTTATCTGCTATTGGCTCAAGACCTGGTATAGTACAGTTAAACTCTGAAAGAACTATATCTATTGCTCCAGTTGATAAAACTGCTTCACTCGTAAAATTGTTACCTGCATGTCCAGCAAATACTTCTTGATAATGTTCTCCTCTTAATTGTAAATCTTGACCAACGCAAGTACATCCTACTAACTTAAAGCCTTTTGCTCCAACAGCTTGAGCTAATTTTATAACATCTTCATCTTTTAATCTATCTTGGAAATTTGCAAATGTTGAATGTTGATGACCTGTTATCATTATATTTATGTAATCTGGGTCTATTACATTAAATCCTACAGGAGCCATTCTTATGACTGGTTCTCCTAGCATAACATCATTTAAAAGATTAGTTAGTGTAAGACCATATAATCCTGTTGATATACCTAGATTTAAACAATTAACTAACATATCTACTGGATCACTATTTAAATTTGTTGATGATTTTACTATTGCATCAAAAACTTCTGATTTTGCACCACCAGGCATTATACCCAACTCTTTCCATTTCTTCACTCTAGGTGCATAAGCTATCTTTTCTACTAATTCCATTTTGTCATCTCTTGATTTATATAAATCATTAATGACTTTATCAGCAACTTTTATACATTTATCATATTTTTCATCACTTTCTATTCCAAACATCTCTGCTAATTGATTTAATGTTTTTTCTCCTTTAATAACACCTTTAGTTATTCCAACATTCTTTAAATTCTTAGCTGTATTTTCTACCACATGTAAATAACAAGCTGCTCCAGATGCTACAGCTCTTAAAAAGTTTCTTGCTACTATAGTGTCTGCATCTGCTCCACATATACCTCTTGGAGATTTAGGAGTTACTCTACATGGTCCATTTGAACAGAGTCTACAACAAACCCCCTGAAGTCCAAAACCACATTTAACTTTTTGATCTTCTGTTCTATGAAATGCTGTTTCAACATCCTTTGAAGCTACAAAACTTTCTAATTTCTTGTCTGCACTTTCGCACATTTTACAAGTGTTACAAGCCATTACAAATTCCCCCTTATATTTTTATATTAAATAAGTAGATTAAATAGCTTTATTATAATTGATTATAATTTAACTATTAAAATCTACTTATTTAATACCACGTTTTACCATATCCTAAACAAAATATAAATTATTAAAATAAATATATATATTTATTTTTTTTTACATTTTTATTTATTCAAATCTTTACTTATTTTTTCTAGTTTATTTAAAACTCTATCTTTCTCACTTCCATCTAGCACTTTTGGTTGATAATTATTTCTAGAACTACTAGATGTTATTGATGTTGGTATTATATTGGGCTCTTTAATTGAAGTTAATTTGTTATCTGAAAAAGAAAAAGTTTGTTGATATATATAGCTATCTGTATCAGAAGGATTCTTATTTCCTCCAAAACAAAAATTTCCTAGACTATAAGCTATGTACTTATCTTTATATTTTTCTATGCCTTGGACAACATGTGGATGAGAACCCATAACTAAATCAGCACCCTTATCTATTACATAATGAGCAAAATCTTTTTGTTTTTTATCTGGATAATAATCTAATTCTATACCCCAATGAAAATACACCACAACAACATCTGATTTTTTCTTTAGTGCTTTAATATCATCTTCCATTTGTTTTAAGTTTTTTTCATTATACTCAGTTGATAATCCATTATATCCTAATAATCCTACCTTAATTCCTTTAACATCTATAACAGCATCTTTGCCTAGACCAAAATAATTTATTTTATTTTCATCTAATATAAACTGTGTGTCTTTCATTCCTTCTTCAAAATAATCTTCTGAGTGATTATTTGCAACACTTACTGCATCTACACTTCCAGATTTTAAAATATTTACATATCCTGGAGTACCTTTAAATGCAAACTTCTTTTCTTTTGCATTTGACGCAGTAGTAAGTGGTCCTTCCAAGTTAACTACTGTTAAATCATCTTTTTCAAATACAGGTTTTACATTTTTAAGAAAATAATTATAATCTTCTCCTTGTCTTTTAAATTCATGATCAAAGCTACCATAATATGATGAGCCTTTATAGTTTCCCATAGTTACATCACCAGCGAAACTTATAGTTATATCTTTTTTTACAGGCTCTCTTTTTTCTTCAACCTTACTTTGGCTATTTTTAGAATCCTTTTTAATATTGCTTTCCTCATTTGGATTATTAGAACATCCTACTACAAATAACACTATACTCATAATACATATGTAAACTAATTTATTTTTCATATTAAATCTCCTTTGCATTAATAAATTCTAAGATAAAATATACTTTTTTAGAGTATAACATTTTTAAATAGAATCGATGCCATATTCTTTAACTTTAATTTTATTTTTAAAATAAATTCCTTTAAGATAAATAAAAATATAAGCAGATTAAACTTTGTTGTAAAACTTTCAAACAAGAATATCACAATAAAGTTTTTGTTGTAGAATTAATTTAATTGTTATATTCAATAATATTTGTTATAATGTTATTGAATTACAATACATATAAAAGGGAGGATTTCAAAATGGCATATAAAATTACTGACGCTTGTATAAGCTGTGGTGCTTGTGAGGCTGAATGCCCTGTTAGCTGTATATCAGCTGGAGACGACGCATATGTTATAGATGCTGGTTCTTGTATAGACTGTGGTTCTTGTGCAGGAGCTTGTCCTGTAGATGCACCTCAACCAGAATAATAATTCGTTATTCATAAAGAGACTGATTTTATTTTATCAATATTAATCAGTCTCTTTTTAATTATGTATAATTCAAGCATCATAATTTATATACTTTGTTATATTCTATATATTTCCCTTCTTAATATACTATTAATCTACATCTAAATACTTTTAATTTAATATAAATTTAATCCTCTTCGTAAAATCTTTCATATTTATCAAAGCAATCAAGGCATACTTTTTTATTTTCTTGAATCCTTATATACTGCTCAGGTGCAAATTCACCACATACTTCACATTTAAGAGATTTAAATATTCTTGCCTTTTCAGGAAGTCTTAACTTCGTATCTGTAACCTCAAATATATCTTCAAAATCGCTTTCTAATAAGTATTTTTTATATCCTTCTCTATCCATATCAAATGGTTTAGACTTTACATATATTCTTATAGATTTTCCATTTTCTCTATTAAAGAAATGATATACTGATTTCCCAGTCATTCTAAGTAGTAAATTCCCTTTGCCCATTGTACAACTTAGCACTACTTGTATACCATCTATTCCACAAGCATCATTTTCAGAAATACAAACAATCTCCTCATCTCCTGATTGTTTGCATCCTAAATATTCTCGTGCTGCAAGTGCTGCTTTAAACCCTATGGCTAAACCTGGACATTCATGCCCATGAAATTCAATAGCCTTTGCCCATAACTCCTCCACCAAAAACTACCTCCTTAATATTGTTTATTTGTATACATTATTTAAATTTTTATTTTATCCTAATACTTCAAAAAGCCAGAGGATTTAATATTAAATCGTCTGACTTTCTTAATACTTTTCATAACTACTAATTATTAATATGTTTAAGTTGTTTACTTTCCTTCTTTCATTAAATATGATAAGGTAAATAAGCTTTCTGTTAGGTTTACATTTTCAACTATAACACCTTTCGGAACTTCTAAATCTAATGGTGCAAAATTCCACACCCCTTTTATTCCAGCTTTTACAACTCTATTAATAACTTCTTGTGCTCCATTTTTAGGTATACATAATACAGCAATATCTATATCATTATTTTTTATAAAGTCTTCTAAAGTATCTGAATCTAATACTTCAAATTCTCTTATTTTTAAACCTATCATTCTAGGATTTGCATCAAATAAAGCTTTTATCTCGAATCCAGCTTTTCTAAATCCTGCATAATTGGCTATGGCTTGTCCTAAGTTACCTGCTCCTACAAGAACTGCGTTATATGGTCGATCCAGTCCAAGAATTTTACCTATCTCAGTATGAAGAGCCTCCACGTTATAACCATACCCTTGTTGTCCAAATCCGCCAAAGTTGTTTAGGTCTTGTCTTATTTGAGAAGCGGTAAAACCTATTATATCACTCAATTCTTTAGAAGATATTCTTTGTATATCCCTATCTAATAAGTCTCCAAGATATCTATGATATTTTGGGAGCCTTCTTATAACTGCCATTGATATATTTTTATTTCCCAACATCTTCACCTCCTAAAAGTGTCCTCTTTTTTGTTTGATTCACAATAAAATATTTCTTTTTCAAAACTACTACATATAACCTTGATTATATTATATCAAAACATTATAATTTTAGATAGTTCAAGGAGGTAGAAATTTATGATTGTTTTGTCATGTAATAACTTAAATAAAAGTTTTGGCATAGATTCTATATTAGAAAATATTAGTTTTACAGTAAATGAAGGCGATAAAATTGGTATAATTGGGGTTAATGGTACTGGGAAAACTACTTTATTTAAAATAATTTCAGGAATTTATGGTTATGATAGCGGAGATATTTACACTTCTAAAGATTGTGAAATCGGATATTTAGAACAAAATACCAATTTTTATTCGGATAATACTATTTTAGAAGAAGTGTTAGAAGTTTTTAAAAATTTGATAGAGATGGAATCTTATCTAAGAGAATTGGAGGTTAAAATATCAGAAGAAAGCACAAAAACAAACTCTCCAATTCTGGAAAAAATAATGGATGAATATTCACATAAATTAGAATTATTTTCAGACTTAAATGGATATGGCTATAAGTCTGAAGCCAAAGGTGTTCTAAAAGGATTAGGATTTAGTGAAAATGATATGGATAAACCAATAAGTATACTTTCTGGTGGTGAGAAAACTAGGGTCCTTTTAGGAAAATTACTTCTTAAAAAGCCAACTTTATTGTTACTCGATGAGCCTACTAACCACTTAGATTCTGAGGCTATAGAATGGTTGGAAGTATTTTTAAAACAATATAAAGGTACTGTTATGTTAATATCTCATGATAGATACTTCCTAGACCAATCTGTAAATAGGATTTTTGAAGTTCATAATAAAAGACTTAAAGTATATAATGGTAACTACTCTAAATTTATTGAGTTATCAAAAGTGGAAAAAGAACTAGAACTTAAGAAATTTGAAGACCAGCAAAAAGAAATAAAAAAGCAAGAAGAATCAATAGAAAGACTTAAAGCTTATGGTAGAGAAAAACATCTAAAACGTGCAAGAAGTAAAGAAAAAGCATTGGATAAAGTAGATGTCCTAGATAAACCAGAAGCGTATAGAAAAAAAGCTCGTATACAATTTACTCCTTCTGTTCAGAGTGGTAATGACGTTCTTCAAATCAGAGATGTATCCATGGGATATGGAGAAAGAATACTTTTTAAAGACTTGGATTTAGATATATATAGAGGAGAAAAAGTTGCTCTTATTGGTGCAAATGGTATTGGTAAATCTACATTATTTAAAATAATAACTAACGAATTGCAACCTCTTAGTGGTAATATTAAGTTTGGAACTAATGTCCATGTTTCTTACTTCCATCAGGAACAAAAAACTCTTAATTTAGATAATACAATAATTGATGAGATTTGGGAAAATAATACTCATCTTACTCAAACTACTTTGAGAAATATGTTAGGAGCATTTTTATTTGTTGATGAAGAAGTTTTTAAAAAGATTTCTACATTAAGTGGTGGAGAAAGAGCTAGGGTTGCCATACTTAAACTTATATTATCAAATGCAAATTTATTATTATTAGATGAGCCAACTAACCATCTAGATATTGACTCTAAAGAAGTTCTTGAAGATGCATTAACTAATTATGATGGAACTATATTTACAATATCACATGATAGATATTTTCTAAATACAGTTGTTGATAAGATTTTGGTTTTAGATGAAAATGGAGTTACTGAATATCTAGGAAATTATGATTATTATATAGATAAAAAAAGGCAAATCCAAGAGATGAGTCTCCTAGAAGAAAAAGAAGAAAAAACTAGAACTCAAATAAAAGATGAAAAAAGAAAAGAACGAGAACAAAGAGAAGTAGAAAAGAAAAATAGAATAAAAAGACAAAATATAGAAAAAGAAATCGAAAAATTAGAACTTAAAATTGAAGAGTTAGATATACTTTTATGCCAAGAAGAAGTATACTCTAATCCAGATAAGGCTAAAGAAGTTAGCCAAGAAAAAATTAATTTAGAAAATAACCTTGCCTCTCTATATGATGAGTGGGAAGAATTTATGTAAAAGGGAGAGGATTATTTGCAAGAACTATTTTCTTTAAAAGACGAAAATAAAAGATTTTATAAAATACTTTTATCTTTATGTATACCTATTATCATACAGAACTTAATTTCTACTTCTGTAAATGTAATAGATACAGTTATGATAAGTAGTTTGGGAGAGGTATCTGTAGCTTCAGTTGGAGTTGCAAACCAGTTTTTCTTTCTTTTTAATATGTCATTATCGGGTATTACAGGAGGGGCTGGAGTTTTTATTTCACAGTTTTATGGAAAGAAAGATGTCAATAATATAAGAAAAGTTACAGGTCTTACTTGTTTATTGGCTATTGTCCTAAGTTTTGTATTTGTTATTCCTGCTTTACTAACACCAGAACCAATTATACACATATTTTCTTATGATTCAGAGGTTGTAAGACTTTGTATAGATTACTTTAGTATTGCAGTATTTAGTTATCCATTAATAGCTATAAGTACAGTATTTAGCACTGGTTCTAGAGGTGTTAGAAATCCTAAGTTAGGTATGATTTGTAGTGCATTCGCTCTTGTAACAAATGTTATTTTAAATTATGGGTTTATATTTGGTAACTTCGGTCTTCCTGCATTGGGTGTAAAAGGAGCCGCATTAGCAACTGTTATTGCTAGAGTATGTGAATTAATTTTAATGATTACTTATGTTTATTTTTATAAAAAAGACTATATATTAAAATTTGGTTTGAAAAATTTAAAAGCTATTGATAAGATTTTTATAAAATCTTTTTCATCAAAAAGCTTCCCTATATTTGTAAATGACTCTGTCTGGGCAGTAGGAACTGTTCTATATTCTGTTGCATATGCAAGAGCAGGTACATCTGCTATAGCAGCAAGCCAAATAGCAACCAGCACAGGTAACTTCTTCATAATGACAGCTGTATGTATTGCATCTGGTGCATCTATTATGCTTGGAAATGAACTTGGAGCTGACCATATTAAAAGAGCTATTGAGTATGCTAAAAAGTTTTCTATATTGGTGTTTTTAGCTGGCTTAATACTTGGAATTATTTTAATTTTAAATATCCCATTATTATTAAAAATGTTTAGTGTTTCTGATAGCTTATCTTCTGATATAACTAAGATATTTTTCATAATGGGAGCATTAATGGCTCTTAAATCCTTTAATACATTAGTCATAATTGGTATTTTAAGAAGTGGTGGAGATACTAAATACGCTCTATTTTTAGAATTAGGATGTATGTGGTTAGCTTCTATCCCTTTAACTTTTATAGCTGCATTTAAAGGCGCTCCTATATTTATTCTTGTTCTACTCACTTATAGTGAAGAAGTAGTTAAATTTATATTTGGCGTTCCTAGAGCCTTATCTAAAAAGTGGGCTATTAATATAGTAAAGGAAATTGACTAATAACTATACTCTACCTTATAAGTATAATATTTATAAATAGTCTCATTGAGAACAATTAAGATATTCTTGATTTTCAATGAGACTATTTCTATATACTCTATTCCTCTTCCAAAAACTCTTTTACTTCGAATGATAACCTATTTAATTCATCATAATTTAAAATCTCATATGTATTGCTTACTTTTTTTATTATCCCCTTTTCAGTCAATTTTAATAGGGAATAATATCTACTTTTTCTACTAATAGAATATATTTCACTAAAATGGCGAATAGCTTTTATATTACATACATTATTTTCTTGTTTTTTAAAAATACAATAGGCAATAACTTCTGTACAAGAAAATAACTCTCTTACCATTCTAGTTTTATATAGCTCATATATCCTTCTTGTACATTTGCTGTGAAATAGAGCAATAAAATCTGATTTAAGATAAAACTCTTCAAAGATATGTTTCTCAAATCGAAATAATTTTATATTGGTCTTGGCAAATATGTCACATTTCAAATTATGTTCATATATATAACTTATTTTACCTATAAATTCATTCTCTGGTACAATGTCAACAAGAAATTTATTTCCTCCTCTAGTAGTACATTCTACTAAAGCGACTCCCTCTATTATAAAAAATACTTCTTGTAAATCTTTATCTGATGCTACAAATCTTTGACCTTTTTTATATTCAACAATTGATACTTGATTTAAATTATTTTTAATAATTGGGTATATACTTGTTTTTTCTGCTTTCCTGAACCTCCCATGACTAAAGTCACAGAGTTCCTGCTTCATAGAATTTTGCATACTAAAATATGTCTTACTAACTCTCCACAGGCTATCCCCGTAGTTCCTACGGTTCTTACATAAGTTATCTATTTTAAACTCTTATTAGTCTTAGTCCTTCTTTTAGTATATTTATACTTACATTTATATCTCTATTGTGAGTTACATCACAACAAGGACAAATCCATTCTCTTATATTCAAGTTATTCATTTCCTCGTTTTTGTACCCACATTTATTGCATATTTGTGAACTTGCAAAGAATTTACCTACCTTTACAATTTGTCTACCATACCAATTAGCCTTGTATTCTAATTGACGAACAAATTCTGACCATGATACATCAGAAATTAAACGAGATAATTAATTTAGTAGATAGTTTTTGTAGAAAATCCTTCCTTTGATTAGCTATATGTTCTTGAAGTCTTGCAACTTTTAATCTTGCTTTATTTCTATTTAAACTACCAATTGTTTTTCTCGATAGTTCTCTTTGTAATTTAGCAAGTTTATTTAATGACTTTAGAAGATACTTAGGATTTTCTATAAATTGTCCACAACTTGAGATACAAAATTCTTTAATTCCTAAATCTAAACCTATCTGATTATTAGTATTTTCAAATGCTTCAATATCTATATCAGTACAACATAATGATACATAATATTTACCACTTGGTTCTTTGGATACAGTAGCATTAAGTATTCTCCCTTGAGGTACTTGTTTATCCCTTACTTTAACCATACCAAGTTTAGGTAATTTTATTGACTACAGTACATAATATTTCCATTTGTAAAGTTAGTTCTATATGAAAATCTATTAGTTTTCTTTGATTTAAATTTAGGAAATCCTGTATTTTCTTTAAAGAATTTTTTATATGAGTTTTCTAAATCTTTTAAGGTGTTTTGTAGTGAAAATTTGTCAGGTTCTTTAAGCCACTTTAATTCTTTTTTTAAATTGGTCAAATCAGAACTACACTGTTTATAAGTAAAAGTTTCTTTTTTATTTGGATACATTCTAAACTTATATGCTTTTTCCACTACTATCACCTCACTTTACTTGTTTTTCTCATTACATATCATCTACCATGAGCCACTTCCATTTTTCATCACTCATTCTAATATTAACATATGTAATTTTATTTAAAGCAAGTACTTTGAAGGTTTTTATATTTATTTCTAAATAACATATGTAAGAACCATAAGTCCTAACTTTTATCATTTTTGAGGTTGTCGTTCACATAAGTTCGCTACTACCTATGCAGTTCTCTTATGAACTTCTTACACTTTCATGCAAGCACAGACTATATCTTATCCTTCGGCATTATCCGTTAAGGTCTACCCACTTCCACTACCAATAGCTTGTAGTGTACTTCCCTCAAGAGGAATAGTCGTTGAAGTTTCTCCTACTTAGGAGCTTACCTGCTGATTGCCCATTTTAAAGTACTTAGGGTTTAACCTTATACCATCTAACCAATTTTTTCTACTTTCGTAACTTTCACACTTAGGTCTATTTCATCCTTATGTTTTAGTTTGGTTAGCTTTAGGGGTTTCCAGCAATTCAAGTAGTATTGGATAGGCTCTATCCTATCTCTACATATAAGTTTCCCTATATGCTGACTATTTTAGCTACTAACTCACGACTAAAGTCACGAGTATGCGTATCTATTTTTTAATCAAAGTTCTCCTTTATAGTATATTGTATAAAACATTTTATTTATATATTTAAATTTATATTATTTTTAATAAAAGACACTATTACTATTAAATTAATCTTGACAAATCTATTCTACTCACGCAGAATAAACTTATACATATATATTTTCATACATTATTTATCTTAATACAATTCTATATTTATGAAATTATTTTATCAATAGAATTTATTAAAATAAATTTTTTAGGTGTATATTATAATTTAATCGAATAGAAATGAACAATATACATACAGTTTTAATTTTAAGCAACAATTAGGGGGATTTGGTGACAAGATTTAATTATAAGAAAGAAAGTGTCTTAAGGTGACTTTTATAAAGTCATGGATAGACACTTTCTTTTTTATTTGATAAATTTAAATTATAAAAATTATATAGCTCTATACAGTCATTTTGTTAGAGGCTATTTATTATATAAGGAGAAGTTAATGAAAAAATCAGTTGCGTTGGTAAATGATAGTAGAAAAGATTTAATAGACTTTTTAGAAAATAATTTAAAACTAGTTTTTGGGGATTATATAAATATCAACAGATACTTTATAGATGAAATAAATGATAATGATATTATAAATGATGATGTTATATTAGTAATGTCAGTAGAAAGATTAGATAAAATTATAAATAATATATTAGATAAGAAAAAAGTTATTGTAATAAGAAGAACTTTTAAGGAAGATAAAATATATAATTTATTATCTTTACCACAGGGAACAAATGCTCTAATCGTAAATGATTCTGATGAAACTACTCTAGAAACCATAAGTTTGTTTTATAAAATCGGAGTAACTAATATCAGACCAATACCATATATGAATGATAATAACTATAAAGATATAAAAATAGCTATAACTCCAGGAGTTCCAGAAAAAGTGCCTAGCTTTATCTCAGATATATTTGATTTAGGTCATAGATATATAGATATATCCACTTTTATAGAAATAATAAACTTATTACAAATTGATTCAAAAGAAATACAGTCCAATCTAGTAAAATATTCAGAAGAGATAATTAGTTTGGATACTGGTATAAAAGATAAATATAAAGAACTATTCTTAAAAATAGAAGAATTAGATACAATATTGAACTTATCAAAGGATGGCATACTATTTACTTCAAAAGATGATGAAATAAATACATATAATAGTAAAGTAAAGGATATTTTGGATATAAAAGAAGATATATATGGAAAACACATTGAAGAAATATTTACAGATAGTTTAAAGGTTTTATTAAATGAAAAAGAAATATTAGACAAAGTTATTATATTTAATAAAAAATATATAAATGTAAATAAAAAAAATATATACAATAGAGATGAAAAAATGGGAACATACTATAGTTTACAAGAAATAACATACATAAAAAAACTAGAGCAAAATCTCACTAAGAAATTAAGAGAAAAAGGGCAAATAGCAAAATATACATTTAAGGATATAAAAACAAACAGCCCTAAGATGATTGAATGCATAGAGTTAGCTAAGAAAGTTTCTAAGTCTGACTTAAGTATACTTATCAGAGGCGAAAGTGGAACTGGTAAAGAGCTAATAGCTCAATCTATACATAACAATTCAAATAGAAAAAATCAGCCCTTTATAGCAGTAAATTGTGCTGCTGTTCCTGAGAATTTATTAGAAAGTCAGTTATTTGGATATGATAAGGGAACTTTTACTGGAGGTCTAAAAGATGGAAAGCAAGGATTATTCGAACTTGCTAATAATGGGACAATTTTCTTAGATGAAATAGGCGATATGCCCTTAGAATTACAAACAAAACTACTTCGAGTTCTTCAAGAAAAACAAATAATGCCAGTTGGCTCTCACAATGTAATTAATATAGATGTTAGAATCATATCTGCTACAAACAAGAACTTAGAACAAATGATTGACAAGAGCCAATTTAGGGAGGATTTATATTATAGATTAAATACAATTCCAATAAACATCCCTCCTCTAAGAGAAAGAAAAGAAGATATATTAATTATCATGGAGGATTTAATTAATAAGAAATTAGTAATTACACTAGAGGCAAAAAAACTTATACAAAACTATAAGTGGAAAGGTAATATAAGAGAACTCCAAAATGTAACATCTTATTTAAATATTATGTGTGATGATATTATACTAGAAAAAGATTTACCCCCAAACTTAAGAACTTTGGATAACAAAAATTCGTCATTAAAATTAAAATATAATAAGAATGATATATTAAATATACTAGAGATATTAATTTTAAATAAGGAATCAGACGTTGGAATTGGTAGAGGGTTAATTTTAAAAACATTACTAGATAAAAATATCCAAATTACAGAAGGTAAAATTAAAAAAATATTTGAATATTTGAGAAAAGAAGAACTTATAATTTGTGGTTCTGGAAGATATGGAAGTAAAATAACTCAAAAAGGAGAAGATTTTTACAGTAAATTAAAATATCAAGACTTATAAATCTATAATATATTAAACAAAGAAATCTATTCAGGGGCAAGATACTCCCTCAATAGATTTTTTACTTTTTTAATATGTAAAACAGTACCCCATTTTGTGCATAATTAATAGGAATTAATAGGAATAGGATACATATAATAATTCCTATTATTTTCATATAGGCTAATATATCGGATTATTCTTATCTAAAACAACAAATTTCTCCGAAAATTGCAATAAAACAATCATTTTTTATATTTTATCAACAAACAAATGATTGTTTTAATTCAAAATTCTTATAAAAATCAAAATTCATTCATTGAAAATTATGGCATAATAATTGCTACTATATTAATCAAACAATAAAAAGTAATTGGAGGAATAAAAATGCAACAGGCTTTAAAATTAGAATATCAAACTAAAGAATTGGAAAAAGATTTTGTAATAGAAAGTTGTAATTCTATAAAACCTTGGCTAATAAATGTAAGAAGGGAATTACATAAAATCCCAGAATTGGCTCTTGAAGAAAACCTTACCAAACAAAAAGTAATGTCTTATTTAAAAGAAATAGGAATTGATTACATGGAATTTACAAAACATAATGGGATTATGGCATATATTTTAAAAGAAAATGCAAGTAAAACTATTTGTATAAGAGCAGATATGGATGCTCTTCCTATAGAAGAAGAAAATAATATTCCTTATAAATCAATACATCCTGGAAAAATGCACGCTTGTGGTCATGATGCACATACAACAATGCTACTTGGAGCATGTAAAGTTTTACATTCAATAAAAGATAAATTAAATGTAAATGTAAAGTTCTTATTTCAACCAGCAGAAGAAGGTTTTGGAGGCGCAAAATTCTTAGTTGAAGATGGATGTTTAGAAAATCCTAAAGCGGATTATATATTTGGACTTCATGTTATGCCACATATTGAGACAGGATTTATCGAAACAAAATATGACACATTAAATGCCAGTGTAGACACTATAAAAATAAATGTTAAAGGCAAAAGAGCTCATGGTGCATACCCTGAGAATGGTATTGATGCAATAGTTACAGCTTCACAAATTGTTACATCATTACAAACTATAATAAGTAGGAATTTAGAGCCAAATAATGCTGCTGTTTTAACTATAGGTAAAATATATGGTGGTGATGCACACAATGTAATATGCGAAGATGTAAAACTAGAAGGAACTTTAAGAACTTTAAATAACAAAACAAGAAACTTTATGATTGATAAGATATCCAAAATTGTTGAGGACACTGCGTCTGCATTTGGCTGTACTGGAACATTACATGTAAGTGATGACAATTATCCTGCCGTTATAAATGAAAAAGAATTAGTAGACACTATTATCTCAAGTACTAAAGAATTACTTGGAGAAGAAAAATTTATATTAAGACCAAACCCTTCTTTAGGTGGTGAAGATTTTTCTTTTTATACAGAACATTGCAAGGGAGCATTCTTTCATTTAGGATGTAAAAATGAGGAAAAGGGATTAATTTCACCTCTACATACATCTAGCTTTAATATAGATGAGAATTGTCTGCCAATAGGCGTTATGATGCATGTAATGAATACTTTATATTTTAATTAATACAGTAATTAATAAAAGAATAGGAGATAAATTAATATGGAAAAGGCTAAAAAATTAGGGTTATTTAGTATGATATTATTAGGAATTAATAGTATAATAGGTTCAGGTATATTCTTACTACCAGGTAAAGTCTATAACCTAGCAAGTCAAAACAGTATATTTATATATATTTTTGCTACACTTTTAGTTCTATCAATACTTTTATGTTTTGCAGAAGTTGGAAGTATGTTCGATAAAAATGGAGGTGCATATCTATACTCCAAAAAAGCTTTTGGAGATTTTATAGGCTTTGAAGTTGGTACCATGTCTTGGGTTATAAGAATTATATCATGGTCTACTCTAGCAGTAGGATTTGCAACAGCTTTAGGTTCATTTTGGCCAGAAGCTGCCACTGAATATAAAGGTTATATAGCAGCAGCACTAGTAACACTACTTTCTATAAATAGCTTATTTGGAATTAAAAGCACAAAGATAATGAATAATGTAATAACTATAGCTAAATTAGTACCACTAATAGTTTTCGTAATAGTCGGAATATTCTTTATAAAATTCGGAAATATTGCCCCTTCAGGTAATGTAGTTAACTCTAGCATGGGACCAGCAATCATATTGGTATTTTACGCATTTACTGGATTTGAATCATTTATTGTAGCAAGTGGAGAGATGGAAAACCCTAAAAAGAATCTTCCTATCGCCTTAATAACTACAATATTTATATGTGCAATAATTTATATTTTAATTCAAGTTGTCTGTATGGGTATACTTGGAGATAAACTATTTGAAAATAGTATCCCAATAGCAGATGCCTCAAGTGTATTTTTAGGTAATTATGGTAAAGTCTTTATATCTGTAGCGACATTAATATCTATATTTGGTATAAATATAGGTTCTTCAATAGTAACTCCTAAATGTGGTTCTTCTCTAGCAGAAGAAGGTTCTCTCCCAGCATTTATAGGAAAAACAAATAAACATGATGCCCCATATGTAGCAATAATAATATCTTTAATTTGTTGTATACCACTTGTACTAACTGGAAGTTTTGAACAACTTGCAGTAATGAGTGTAATTGCAAGATTCGCTCAGTATATACCAACTTGTTTGTCAGTGATAGTTTTAAGAAAAAGAACAGATATTCAAGGCTCTTTTAAGATTCCATTTGGCCCAGCTATACCAATAGTAGCTATTTTAGGTAGTTTATGGTTGTTGCAACAGGCTTGGGCAGAAGATATGTCAAAACCTATAACTCAAAATAGAGTTTTAATAGGATTAGGAGCAATGTTATTAATAGCACCTCTATACATATTTATGAAAAAAAATAAGGGAATTGAGTTTGAAGATAAATCAGAAGATCCAAAACTATATATTTCTAGAGAAAAAATTCAATAACATTTTATAAATTATTTAGTATTTTAATTTTATACTGGAAGTTAATAATGACCTAAATTTTGCTCTTCATATAAAATTTAGGTCATTATTTTTCTGAATATTGATCAAAATACTACAATTTTATTTATAAGTATTATTAATATATTTTCTGAGCTAGAATTTAGCCATAAATTCTGATTTTAAAAGCTCTTTATTAAAGATAATAATCTAACAAAATTATTTACTTATGCGAAAAAACCTTCTAAAGATTTTTCATTTATTAAGTTGTGGTAGATATATTTATTTGATATAAGCTCTTCATGAGAGCCTTCTTCAACGACTCTTCCTTCATAAATTACATATATTTTATCTGATTTTTTTATAGTAGATAATCTATGTGCTATTACTATTACTGTTTTGTTTATCAAAAACTCCTTTATATTTTCTAATACAAGGTTTTGAGATATATTGTCTAAAGCTGATGTAGCTTCATCAAATACTATAATCTTAGAATCAGATAACAAGGATCTTGCTATTGAGATTCTTTGTTTTTGTCCTCCTGATAATTTTATTCCTTTCTCTCCAACAATTGTATTAAATCCATTTGGTAAACTATCTATAAATTCATTTATACCTGTACTTTTACATACTCTTAATAGAAATTCTTTATCTATAAACTTATTATAAGGTTTTATATTATTTATTATTGTATCATCAAACAATAATAAATCTTGTGTTATAATAGATATTTTTTTTCTAATATCTTTGAGATTGTATTCTTTAATAGGTATCCTATCTACAATTATTTCTCCATTTTCGACATCCCATAATCTAAATAGTAGTTTAGCTATTGTCGATTTTCCACAACCACTTGAACCAACTAAAGCTGTAATTTTTCCATTTTCAAAGCTTAAGTTCATATTTTTAATAATATTACACTTATTATCATATGAAAATGTAACATTATCAAATATTATATCTCCTTTAAAACTCTTCATACATCTTATTCCACAGTTATTATTAGATATATTTATAGGCTCATCCAAAATAGTAAATATATGATTTATAGATGTTTTTGCTTGTTGTATACTTATATTGGATCTTATAATATTCATGCAAGGACTAATAAGCATACCTATATATTGCTGAAATGCAATAAGTTCTCCAAATGACATGTCTCCTTTTATGATATTATATCCTCCATACCCATAGATAATTATTGATATAAAGCTACTAAAAACATTCCCTGTTGCTCTACTCATTGAAAATAATCTATCCATTACCATTCTAGCCTTAATCATATTTCTTTCTTTTTTTAAATATTGTCTAAAGAATTTAATATTAGTCTTAGATATAATAATGTTCATAATATTAGAGACATATTCTTGATTTATATTAGCTACCTCTCCTGCACATACTCTTATCTCATCACTTTTTTTGGCTATTAATCTAGTGAATTTAGATTGACTATACATAATTAATATTTGTAATAAGATTATAATACTAAGTAAATCAGATTGCATTTTCATTAGAATTATAAAAGAAACTAAAGCTGTAAAAAAATCTACAATTATAGAAAATATTAATTCAGCTCCTAGACCTTCTATCACATGAATATCATCTTCAAGTATATTTAATATATTTCCTGTTTTAATATTTGTGTAATAATCACCTGACAGTTTGCTTAAATGCTTTATTATCTTTATTTTAAAGGTTATAGATATTTTATTTTTCATTTTAGAATACATATATTCTAAAGCTATAGATAGAAAGCTTGATGTTAGCGATATTATAGTATATAATCCTATCAACTTAAATAACATATTGATATTACCATTTTTTATAGCATTATCTAGTATATTCTTAGTTATTTGTGGTAAACATAAATTTAAAATAGATACAATCATTATAATCGAAAATGCTACTATTATATTAAATATATTTTTTTTTATTACGATTTTAAAAAATCTTATTAAGTTCTTTTTTTTCATTTTATTCATCCTTAAAAATGAAATTATATAAAGAGTATATGGATATCAGGTTTTCATTTGTTACTTCATTATATATAATATTTTGAGATAATTTGTTTTCTAGATATTTCAAAAAAATATATATATTATCTATTCCCACTAAGCTATATATAGGTTTAGTTTCTATATTTTTATTTTCTATAAGCTTAAATTTTTTAATCGAATCACTTAATATCTTCAATTTAAAATAATCATACTTCCTATTACTATACTCAATTTTTAAAGGCTTTTTTAAATTCAAATCCTCTATAGACCATTTTTTTCTATCTGCATTTTTAGTTATAATATCTATTAAATCTTTATTTTCCATTCTAAAATTATTCTTAATAAATCTAGAAACTAATCCACAAAAATGTGCAGTACAATAGCTATTTCCTCCAAATAGTTTATAATTTTTGTTTATACTTGGTAAAAGTCTATATTCAGCTTTACACACACATTCAATTACTGCATTTTTATCAAACCAATACTTATTTATATTTGCTATACATCTTTGAACTCCTATTACACCATCCAAATAACTTGGATAACTCACTTTATTCTTATTATCTGAGGAGCAGACTAATAGCTTGTCTTTTTCATTTGCATAATTAATTACATGTCTAAAATCTTCTAAATACTTGTTCTGAAATGTTGAGCAACTTAATGAAATAATTTTTACATCTTGCATTTCAGAAGCATACTCTATTGATTCTATTATTTTTTTTATGCTAGATTGAGAATTTTCATTTAAAACCTTTATAACGTTTATACTAACCTTTGGATTTTGTCTGAGAATCTCAGCTGCACAAGCTGTACCATGACCACTAAAATCTTTTACACTTTTTATACTATCTTCATATGTATTTATATTGAAATATTTTATATTTTTATTTCTAAACTCTTTAAAATTAGTATCTATCCCACTATCAATAATTGCAATCGAATTCATATAATATCTCCTTAATCTCTTATTGTAATGTTTTTATTTCTTCCATAAAATTTTTATTATGAATCTTTTGTAATGTTTTTATTGTGGTTATTTTAATTATAGATACTAAAACAAAAACTATTATAATAATAGCACCTACAAATTCTAGGTTTATTAGATGAATATTTTCAAAAGGCTTTATTATTATGCTCCTTACAATTAAAATAGGTATTACTGCTATAGAAAAACTTACTATTATATATATATAACTCTCTAGTTTAACAATTTTGTTTATTTCATTTTTTGATATTCCTATCCCTTTAAATAAAGCAAATTCCTTACTTCTACTATTAATATTAGTAACTATTGTATTACAACAATTAAATAGAGATAGTATAATTATTACTCCAATTACTAATACCATAATTAAAGTTTTTTGATTATCACTTTTCTCATATTCAGCTGTTTCAGTTTTATAAGGAATCAAAATTCCTTTATTTGTTTTTTCTGTAATTTTGTTTAATTCACTTTCAACATATTTATCATTTGCTAATTTACTTGTCCATATATCAAATCTCTCATATGATGATATCCCTGTAAATTTATTAAATTGGTTTGTAGATATAACGCCTCCAAATTCAGCCCCTACCTGTGAGGTTACTGGTAATGTTTTTATAATTCCACCTACTATAAATTCCTTAGATATAGTTTTAGTGAAGCTATTTGTTTTAGGATCTATTATATCAAAATATACTTTTATTTTATCTCCTTTCTTTATATTAAGTGACTCGCTTGATTTCTTTGTAACATATAATAATGATTCTTTATTAAATTTACTCATATTTTTCTTACCATCTATCAAGACATCAGTTAATATATCTGTATCTTCTATTCCCAAAATCTCAAAGGAATTATTGTATACTTTAATTCCATCATTTATTTGTGATCTTGCCTCAATATTATCTTTATTTTTTTCCCAATAATTAGATTCTTTATTTATATCTTTTTCATCAATCTTTATATTAAACCATTTATGTCTATATGCATTTACTTTTGTAACACCATCTATAGTTTTTATATTTTCTAATGTACTTTTATCATAACTTTTGTTATTTAAATGTATAGTACTTATATCAATATTATGTAATAAATAATCTCCCTGTATCCAATACTTTAAGACACCATCATTTAAAAAATTGCTAGTAGCTTTCGTATATATAGTTGCCATTAAGAAAAAAATCAGTACCATTGATACTATAGATAAACATGCACGTTTCCTATTTCTTTGAATATTCTTTGATGCTATATTACCATAATCCTTAAAAAATTTAGACATAATTTTATTTATTAAAGAATTTTGTCTTATTGTAAATTTTTCATCTTGCCTTCTTATACAGACCATTGGATCTATATTTACTGATAACATAAGTGGTCTTGAAACTGATATTATTATAGTTCCTAAACTTAATAATATAGAAGTTATATATGTACTTATATAACTATAATTTTTAATTGCGTTTACATAGCTAATATCATATATTACTCCTATAACATATTCTCTTGATAAATTAGCTATTAATGTTCCTAAAATTAGGCCTATGAAAATACTTATAAAAGAATATATAGATACTTCTAAAAACATTATTTTAAAAATATCAGATGGATTAAATCCTAGCGCCCTCAATATACCAAAATCTCTTACTCTATTTGATACTAATATATAAAAAATATTATAAATTAGTAATATAGTTGCTGAAGCAAGTACTATATTAACTATCATATATGGTATTTTTAGATTAATACTATCAGCTATTGCTACTAACAATTCATTATTAAAATATACATTATTCTTATTTAAATCTTCATCTTTAATAAGCTTTTCTGATTGTTTTTGTATATTTTTTTCCTTTTTGAAAGTTAGCATAATCTGATCATATTTATTTTTAATAGGTATATTCTTAATAGCACAATCATTACTTATAAGTCCAATTGATGTGCCTTGAGCTTTTAGAATTGAATTACTATGTAGAATACCTGTTATTTTAAATTCCTTTTTATCAGAATATATAGTTTCTTGATTCATGCCAGTTTTTCTATAATTCAAATTTATTTTTTTCCCTATAGGATTTTTTATACCTTTTTGTTTAATGTACCATGAATCTATAGCAATTTCATCCTCTTCTATTGGTAAATCACCCTCTTGTAATGTGTATATATCATTTAGTTCTTCAGCAATACTATCCTGGAATAATATTTGCAAACTTTGCCCATTACCAACATCATTAATCCCTAGAAGCATTGATTTTCCTACTTTATCTACACTTGGATTTCTTTCTATTCTTTTTATTTCTTCATTATCGGGACTAATATATTGTACATGTTTTGATGTAAATTCTTCTTTTGCTTGGTTTATCATCAAGTTTTTAGCATCTTCACTTATTATATTCATAACTAAAAACAAGGCAGTTGAAATTATAATACTTATAATTATTAATATTGTATTTTTTTTGTTTCCCATTATATATTTTTTTACAATACAGTTAAGTTTCATAAATTTACCTACTCTCTTATAAATCCGTCTTCTATTTCTATAACTCTATCAGCATATTTTGTTATATCTATATTGTGAGTTATCATTATCATTGTTTGGTTGTATTTTTTTTGTGATTCCTTTAAGAGTTTTAATACTTCTGACTCCGTCTTTGTGTCTAGGTTTCCAGTAGGCTCATCAGCAAGTACAATTGCTGGCTTATTTACAAGAGCTCTTGCTATTGCTACTCTTTGTTGCTGTCCCCCTGATAATTGATTAGGCAAATGCATTTTTCTATCTTCTATTCCAAGCAAATTAATCAATTCATTAATATAAAACTCATCTTTATTTTTTACATTTATAGTTGGTAGCTTTATATTTTCTTCAGCTGTTAATACTGGAATTAAATTATATGCTTGAAATATTAATCCTAATTTTTCCTTGCGCAAAATAGATCTTTCCTTTTCATCAAGAGATGATATATTTATATTATCTATAATTACATCCCCATTGGTTGGAGTCTCAAGTCCTGCCATTATATGTAATAGAGTACTTTTTCCACTTCCACTTTTACCTACTATTACAACAAATTCGCCTTTATTTATCTCTAAATTTATTTGATTTAATGCCTTTACCTCTGTTTCTTTTTCACCATATATTTTATTCAAATTCTTTATCTCTAAAATTTTCATATACTACTCCTCATTTGTTATATTAATTAAGTTAATTAAAATAAAAGTCTAATTCTTTATAAATTAGACTTTTATCTTCACTTATCAATTTTATAGCTTTACACTTGCATATGCATCTATAAGCTTGTCTTTATAACATCCTTTTGTTGTAGAATTTTTATTACCTATCCATATCCAACGACCACAATCAGCTAAGCAATTTCCATCTTGACCATTTACTTCTAATACTTCTACCTTTTCTAAAATTGATTGTACTTTAAATTCTTTTTTCATAAGTGCCTCCTATATAATTCTTGTTATATTTATATAAAGTAGATAAACTACATTATACTAATGATAATGTCTCTTTAACCTTATGTTTATTTTTTATTTGAATATTTTCTAAGATACAATTGATTGTAGGAGGTGTATAATAATCCCCTGTAATAACTTTATTTATAAGTTTACATCTATTTGAAGAACAGGATCTCCTATTATTACATTTTTCACACTTTTTATTATCAATGGAGCTAATATTTATAATATCTTTTACCTTCTCACTATGTATGCCATCTAAAATATTACCTATACTGTATTCCTCTAAACCAACAACAAATGTACATGGATAAATTAAACCATCTATATAAAAGTGTGTGTTTGGATAACATATCCCCAATACTTTTTTATCACCAATTATTTCATCCACTATACTTATTTCTACTTGTAAGCTATTACTTTTCCAGTAACTTAAAGTTTTTTGATATTGTTCTTCTATTATACTTATATGATTTTCATTCCACTCATTTGAGAATAAGTCAAAGGCCACAGATATTTGTCTAAATCCTATGTTTACAAGATATCTAATATTATCATGTAAATCTTCTATTGTATTTGGTGTAACTGTTACTCTACATCTTAATTTTTTAAATATCAACTTCATCTTATCAGCAGTTTTAATAACTTTATCAAATGAACCAATACAATTCTTATAAATTCGATTTTTATTATGAGATCTAGAATCTCCATCTATACTTATAGATATATAACCACTAAAGGAATCTTTATAATCCTCAAAAAATTTTTCTATCTCTATATTCCATATAGTTCCATTAGTAGTCATACCATATTTTATTGTTGAGCTACCTTTGATGTCTTCTATTTCATTTACAAATCTTTTTATTAATTTAAAATTTAATAAAGGCTCCCCTCCATGAAATTGTATAACATGCATATCTTCATTTGATTCCATGATTAATTTTTTTATTTTATTTAATGTTTGATTCTCTACATAATTAATCATATTACCTACTTCTTTATTCTTATGTTCATAACAGTATTTACAATTTAAATTACAATTCTTAGTTGTCCAAACTGTACACTCCATTTTTTACCCCCAAACTACAGATGTTAAAGTTTTTTTAACCTCACTACACCTATTTTCAAATATATGTTCTTTACCTAAAAGATCATCATATTCAGCTGGACAAGACCAGCAAAACAACTTGACTAGACACTCTTTACATTTATTATTATTACATAGTTTTAAATTTATAAATGCTTTATATCCATCATTTGTAGAAATATCCATTTTGTTTACATAATCTACTATATCTTCTATTTCTAATATATTTCCCATAGAATAATTACTATCCATTAAAAGGTTACAAGGATATAGTTCTCCATTACTTCCAATACTTATTGTCGTATCACAACCTCCACAAGCTCCTAATTTAAGTTCTTTCTTATTAGTAGGTATATACGATTTCCAATCTATAATATTTTTTTCTTCTATACCTCTATTTTTTAAATATTCATTCATTTTTTTACTTATCCTATCATAATTTAATCCTGCTCTCCCTTGATATGAAAAATGTCTTATCATTGCATCTGTACCTAAATTTTTATTTAACTCTTCAAATTCTATATTTATCTTCTCATGATTTGGTAAAACTGCTGACATAGATATATTATTGAAACCATGCCTTCTTAGAAACTTAACTTTCTCTATCACATTTTTAAAAACATTATTACCTCTTATTATCTTACATGTTTCTTCATCAATACCATCAATGCTTACACTAATGCTATTAAAATATTTTTTCATATTTTCAATATTATTTTCATCTATTAATAAACCATTTGTCATAATATCTATATTTCCATCAAATTTACTCTTTAAGTATTCCATTATAACCCATAAATCTGATCTGATTAATGGTTCACCACCAGATATGGTTATATTTCTAGGATTAATTTGTAATATTTTATCAACTATACCAAACATCTCTTCTGTACTTAATATATCTACTGAATTTGAAGTGTCTGCATCAGCACAACAATGTGTGCAAGATAAATTACATCTATCTGTTACAATAAAATAAATACTCTCAATTTGTTTACTTACATTATGTTTTTTATTTGTTAGTATATTTGCATTATATAAGCACTCAATAAGTTTATCAAAATACACTTTATCTTTATTAGATTCAAAACAATCTAAGATCTCATTATGGTTTAAATTCATTCCTAGTACCTCATTTAGTATGTTAAAACATTCCTTTGATATTTTAATCCATTCCCTAGAATCGCCACTTGCTAAAATTACGACATTATTATTATCTGTAAACCTCAAATTATCCGAATATTTATATATATTGCTATATTTTTTTTTATCTGACATAGTAATATCTCCTTTATCATTTAACTAATTGTTCAAATTTATTTAAATTCTATACATTAATAATAATTTTAGTTTAATAACAATTTATATCTATAAATAAATATATCTTATTAACTTTGAAGTTTTTAATATACAGAACTTTAAAGACTATATGATAATACTCTATGAAAACAAAAAAATGTTACCTTGTTTCAAAGTCTGACTGATTCTATTTATGTCAAACTTCCTGTATCTACAAGGTAACATCCTATATTTATTATTTCAATATATTATCTCCAACTGGTCATTTTATGTCTCCAACTGGATATCTTTTACATCAAGGGTATATAAATTATCATCATAAATTTATTTTTTGAAGAGTTTATTTCTATATTTCCATTATATTTCTCTACAGATTTTTTTATACTATTAATTCCTATACCATGCAAAAACTTATCTTTTTTATCAGTTATAATATTCTCTCTTCTAAAATCATTTATTTTTGTATTTGAACATTTAATTATAAAAAAATCATTTAAAATAGTTCCTTTAAGTTTAATAATTTTTTTTGCTTCAATGTCCTTAATTTTTAAACATGCTTCTATAGCATTGTCTAACATATTTGAAAATATAGAACATACATCTGTCATATCTAAAAACTCGCACTTTAAAAAATTTATATCTACGATAAAATCTATATCATTAGCTTTACAATCCATGTATTTCTCATTTAATATAACATCTAAAATTAAATTATTTGTATTAAATAATGATTTACAATCTTTCAATTGCTTATTTATATCTTCAATATACTTATTTGCTATTTCATTTTTTCCATAAATATTTTGTATACATATCATATGATTATTCATATCATGATATAGCTTTCTAGTCTTCAGTGATATCTCTTGTATAGTTAGATAATACTTATACTGCAATTCAATTTTTTTCTTTACAGTTTCATTTTCCAGCCTTAACTTATTGTCTTCTATTATCTTATTTATCACACCTATTAATGATAAATTCGAAATACATAATATAATTGAAATGATAATTATTATAATCCACTCTATATCATTAATGTATTCATATTTAAATATAAAACTAAAAATAGATATAATGCTAATTATATTTTCTATCACAAGTATAATTATATATACATATTCTTTAACTCTCACAGTTAAAGCTATTTTTAAAGATTTAACTATTGGGATTAATGATATTAATAAAGGCTTACAGAAAATTACCAATTCTAATCTAACTTGATTTTTATCTATCAGATTATTCATATCTGATACTGAATGTAAAGCAACTATTAAATTATATGTAATAGCTTCTAATCCTATTATAATCATAATGTAAGTTGAAATTGCAAGTAAAGATTTATTAAATCTTATATCATAATTATACATATAAAAAAAATACATAATTACGATATCTACAACTAATCCAATGTTTTGATTAAAGTTGAACAAAGATAATCCTGACACAATAATAATAGAAATCAATAAGCTTATACTTATAACAACCTTACTTTTTTTCTGTTGAATTAATTCATCTAATATTACTTTTAAGACCACAAATTCTACAATTGTAGATAATATTGTTATAATCATCCAAAACAAATTTAATTCTAACATATTATAGATCCTAAGACATAGGTTAATTTTGTCTTTAAACTACCAACTCTATGTTTACTTACAGGTATATCTTCATTATTTATAACAACACTATTTTTAGATATAGATTTAATATGATTCATGTTTATAAGGTAACTTTTGTGGCATCTGAAGAAATCATACATTTTAAGTTCTTTTTCTAATTTTTCTATACTATTTTGCATACAATAGAAACTATCAAATGTGTGTATTGTTATATTCTTCTTATTAACTTCTATATATGTAATTTCATCTATTAAAACTTTGTTAATAGTTCCTTTTTTATTTACTATGAGATAGTTATCTCTTTTTTTTATAATATCAGACACACAAGCTAGAATATTATCTTTTAAATCATCTGGTTGAATTGGTTTTAATAAATATCTATAAGCTCTAACTTTATACCCATCTTGCACATAATCCATTAATGATGTTATAAATATGATTTCAGAATTACATTCCCTTTTTCTAATTTCTTTAGCCACATCAATTCCTGTTAATTTATCCATTTGAATATCTAAAAAAAATATATCAATAGCTTCTAAAGTTCTATCTAAAAGCTGTTCCCCTGAATCAAATTCTAAAATTTCTACTTGATTTGAAATTTCATTGAAAATTTTGGATATTAAATCTTTCAATAAAACTCTTTGAATAATATCATCTTCACAAATAACAACTCTGTACATAAATCAATCCTCCCCCAAAACTTAGTAATTAAAATGTATATATAAATTATTTTTATAATTATTAATCTTAATTATATGATTTTTACACACAGTCTAAATTTGTATTTTTCTTTAGTCTATACCCCTTTATTATAATTTTACTTACTATTAATAAATCCACTTCACTAATAAAAGAAATAATTTTTATCTCTTCTCTTCCTGTAATAATATAAAACCTCAATAAAAATATACATTTTATCCTTATTTTCAATTTTATTGAAAGTTTTTAATTGCTATTTTAAAACTTGTTAAGTGTATAAGAATAACCTAACTATTTTCATATAAATCTAGATATTTTATATTCTAAATGATTACATTTTGGAAAACTTATTTGACATTGATATCTACAATCAGCTTTCTAATTTCTATAAATTATTAAAATATTATTATATTACTAATTTAGTTTTATCTTGTAAAATATTTACTATTCAAAATATAATTAAACCAGTAAATACATTAAATTATTAACTTTATTTTATTTTATTATAATTTATACAATTAAATTTTAACATAAAAATACAAAATAGTACATATCATTCTACAAGTTGATAGTATAAATATTTTATTATATTTTCAAATAAAATCTATATAAATAATCTCGATAATCTATATAATTTATATCAACCTAAATCTTAAAAACAAATCATATCCTTGTCTTGAATACATCAAAAAAGGTAAACTCTATATAGAGTTTACCTTTTTAATTGATTTTTAATCTTTACTTTTAGAAAGCTGTCTCATGACCAACATAACAAGCTATCCCATTATCTAAAAATATATCTTGTAATTCTTCAAGATGCTCTTCATCAACATCTCCTTTGTCAGAATACTCATATTCCTTACCTAATTGAATCCATTTTGATTCTCCTAGCCTGTGAAATGGTAATAAATTAATTTCTACCAAATTGTTTTTGTGCATAAAAGATATAATATCACTTATATTTTCAGTACTATCATTAAATCCTCCTATGACTGGAACTCTAAGTACCAATCTTCCTTTCCAGTCAGAGTTAGCAAGATTTGATACATTTTCCAATATTAAATCATTATACACACCTGTTTGCTCTTTGTGTTTTTCTCTATCCATATGTTTTATATCAATAAATGCAAAATCAATATCTTTAAATATCTTATTAAAAATTTCATTGGAAACACATGCACTTGTCTCAATAGCAGTGTGCACATTTATCTCATGACATTTCAATAATACTTCATGTAAAAATTCATGTTGAAGTAGTGGCTCTCCCCCACTAAATGTTACGCCTCCATTACTTCTCCAATTATTAGAATCACGTTTAATTACTCTTATAAGCTCATCTACAGTATAAGGTTTCGCACATAACTTAAACGCATTATAATAACATGAGTTGACACATTCAAAGCTTTCACAGTCTTTACATATGTTCCAATCTATGATTGGCTTATTATCAAGATTAAAACTCAATGCACCTTTTTTACATTTACCATGACATACAGTACACCCATCTTCATATTTACAAGATAACTCACTAAACATCATATGTGGTCTTACAGTCCAACTTTCAGGATTCGCACACCATTTACAACTAAGTGGACATCCATTTAAAAATACAGTTGTTCTGCAACCTGGTCCATCATGGACTGAAAAACTTTGTACATCAAAAATCATACCTTCTAGTTGATTTTGACTACTCATTAAACATATGTCCTTCACAAGTAATTGCATTTAATGTTGAATATACCCAATCTTCCTTTTCAAGACCAACACATTTACCTATACCTTCATCATTAGCTTCAACAAAATTTTTACAATTTTTACATTTTGGCATTACTTTTAATTCTTCACAAGCTTCATCATCTAAGTTAAGCATTTGTTTTGATAGTCTACAAATTCCTTTTGTAGCATCTACTGCACAAAAATTCATACAATCACTATGTTTTTTCATATTTTACACCCCTTCATACTCTGTTCTAGCAATTACTTCATCCTGTATTGGTTTTCCTAATTCACACCAGTATTGAGTAAACCCAGCAACACGCACCATTAGTTGACGATAATTATCAGGATTTTTCTGCGCCTCTTTTAATGTTTTAGAATCCACAACATTGTATTGAATATGGAAACCACCTTTTCTTAAATAACTTCTTGTTAAGTCTAATAATTTTTTAGTACCTTGTTGTCCTTTAATAGTTGTTGGATGAAGTTTTAAATTCATCTGAGAATTTTGAACTACTGCTTGGTCCCAAATAGTTGCAGACTCAAATAATGCATAAACACCATTTTTATCAGTTCCTGCATATGCAGAAACTGAACCATCTGAATATGTTGTTCCACTTAGTCTACCATCTGGGGTAGCTAAAGTAGCAGCTCCTTGTGGTCCATGTGTAGAAACAGATATTTGACAAGGATACATTTTTTTAGCATATAAAGATTGTGCTTCTTCACACACTTTTGCTAACCATACTTCATAGTTTTTAAGAATACTATCCGCATATAAATCATTATTTCCATATTTAGGTGCATCAAGACAGGCCTTATAAATAGCATCATATTTACCAGTTTCATCTACTTTTACTTGGTCTGCCATAGAATAATTTCCGACTTCTAAGGCATCTTTAAATCCAAAGTTATTCAAAATAGCCTCTTTCATTTCCTCAAGTGTAAAGTTTTTATCATCATATACAAGTTTTTTAAGTGCTGCAAATGAATTAACCATCGTAACAGTACCACAAGTTTCTACATTTAATGTTGCGTTATAACGATATCCCATATTTCCTATATGTTGACCCTTGTCTAAGCAATCTGGTTTTAATAGTGAATTTATTACAGAAGTATCAAACTTTCTCCATATATCTAATTCAATATTATTTGCTCTTTCAAGGACATTTATTGCTTGTTTATAATAATCTTTAAACACTTCTACAACCTCTTCATATGTATTTAGAGGTTTATTATGAGGTTCAAACACTTGCATATTCATACGATGGTCTTTACCATTCATAAGAACAAGTTCTAATATTTTAGGATTAGCTAAGAAATGCACTCCAGAACCAGCTGTTTGTCCTGCTCCACCTGCTATAGAATATGTTTTTCCATTTAAAGTTAACTGTTTCCAACATCCTGGAGATGTTTCTAGACATCCACCTAATGCAAAAGCTCTAGCTTCTTCAACAGTCATACCCTCATCGGCAAATTGTCTCATCATGAAAGTTGTTCCATTTGAGTTATTTACCCATGCTGGATAACCAGAACCAAGCTTTGTACATTCAACAGCCTTCATCAAGAAATCTTCTGGAAGTTTTTCATCATACAACATAGTTAAACTAGGTTGAGGAGTTCTACATCTCATACTTGCTTCCAATAGTAATTCTTCTAATTCATTTGCTCCTGTAGAACCATCTTCTCTTAATCCACCTATAGATAATGTGTTAAATGTATTTCCTGATAACACACCTCCATTTACACCAGCTGAAGCAAAACAGTCGATACAAGTGATTTTTATTCTATAAAGTTCTAATAATTCAATAACCTCTTCTTTTGTAATTATGCCTTTTTCTATATCTTGCTCATACCAAGGATATAAGATTTGACCAAAACGCCCTATAGACATACCAGATATAGCATCTTCATTTACTGATGCTATATGAATTGTATAAGTCAATTGAAGAGCTTCTCTAAATGTACGAGGTTGTTTGTGTGCAATATGTTCTAATATCTCCACTAAATCTGAATATTCTTTTTTAGCTTCTAAATCTTTCTCTATACTTTCTAAATATTTTGCATGTTTTGCATAATTTAAAATCCAAGTTTGTAAACCTTCAATAACTTGAACTACAGCTTCATAGAAATATAGACGATCCATTCCAATAAGCCCATCTCCAGATGCGTTTCCTGCGACTGCTTTCTTACATTCTTTCGCCATTTCTATAATTCCATCTAGTCCATAATTCAAAGGATAAAAATAATTTATAACTTCTCTACCTTGAGGAAGTGTGTATCCTGAATCAAACATACAAATAAGTGTACTCATTAATTTCTCTTTTAAATCATAATCTGGCATCATTTTCTCATAATGAAAACCTAAATCTTCAACTGATTTTCCAACCCATTCCTTAGCCATTTTTACAAGTACAGGTACTTCTTCTTTTCTCATTCCAAATTTACCAGCTATTGAAACAACATTTCCAAAACTTTCGGTTACATTTCCCCCACCAGAACCAAATTTTGTAAGTTCATCTGCTGTATTACTAGCTAACTTATTTGCTTCTTCTTTCATTTGTTCTCCTTGAGCTACAAAGAAACTTTCACTTACCCAAGGCATTGGGAATGACCCTCTATAGTGGCGTGTTTTTTGCATTACTATCTTCTCACCTGGTATTATGTTTGGTGTCATATGAGAAAAAGCAGATTTAAGAGCTTTAGCCCTTCTAACTACAGGTATATCACCATCTGATTTTCTGTACTCTCTATTATACCAATATGGAAATTCCATATCAGCTGTAGATAATGTATTATAATATACATTTAATAAATCATCAGCTCTTTTACTTGCTTTTTTTTCACTAAATTCATCTAAATTTTCTTTATCTTGAAAATTTGCCTTAATATTTTTTGCTTCTAAAATACTTCTTATTTTGTCTTCTTTACTTTGACTCATTTCTTCCCCTCCTTAATCTTTCTATAATTAGTATAAAACTTTTTAACAAGGGAAAAAAAGGGTATATTACCCACTTTTTGAAATAATCTTTCTACAAAAAAATTAAACTCGAAGTAAATTCAAACCAAATATAACCTTTATATCCTAAAAGTGTTGCAATTCATTAGAATATAAAGGTTATACATAGTTTTACTTCAAGTTTTAACATATACTATATTTACTTTTATTGTATTTATTTTTACTTATATTTATTTTTCTGAAACAATTCTTTAATATATTTATAAATTTATTTCATATCACTGATTTATCTTTAAATTTGGAACTGCATTTAAACTCATATCATGTGTTTTACCATTTATAAAATTATAATATCCTGCACACCCTATCATAGCTGCATTATCTGTGCATAAAATTAGAGGAGGATATTTAACAGTGATACCACTATCTTTCGCGATTTCTGTTATTTTGGCTCTAAGCCCTGAATTAGAAGCAACTCCACCAGAAAGAGTAATGATGTCGTAACCTTTATCTTTCGCCGCTTTTAGTGCTTTAGTAGATAAAACTTCTACCACAGCTTCTTGAAAAGATGCTGCTACATCTTCAACTACTATTTCCTCATTTTTCATTCTTTTTCCATTTAGATAATTTAATACAGAAGATTTTAATCCACTAAAACTAAAATCATAGCTATCTTCTTCTAAATATGCTCTTGGAAATTCTATAGCATGTTTATTTCCTTTTTTAGCTAAATTATCAATAATAGGGCCTCCTGGATAACCTAAATTCATAGCTCTTGAAATCTTATCAAATGCTTCTCCAGATGCATCATCTCTAGTTTTTCCTAAAATTTCATACTTACCATAGTCTTTGACTTCAACCAAGTGAGTATGACCTCCAGATACTATTAATGTTATAAAAGGAGGTTTCAAATCCTTATGCTCTATATAGTTTGCACTTAGATGACCTTCTATGTGATTTACTCCTACAAGTGGTATATTCAAAGTATATGCAAGTGCCTTAGCATAAGATAATCCTACTAATAAAGCTCCCACTAGCCCTGGTCCATATGTAACTGCAATATGGTCTATATCATTAAATCCTATATTTGCCTTATCTAAGGCCTCCTGAACAACTATATCAATATTTTCCACATGTTTTCTTGAAGCTACTTCTGGTACTACACCACCAAACTTTTTATGTGTTTCTATTTGAGTAGAGATTATGTTTGAAAGAACTTCTCTACCATTTTTTAAAACTGATGCAGCTGTTTCATCACAACTACTTTCTATAGCTAATGTTATTATATCACTCATAAACTCTACACCTCTTTTAATTGGTTCCACATTATAATTGCATCTTCTTTATTATCACTGTAGTATTCTTTTCTTATTCCACCCATTTTAAATCCATATTTTCTATATAAGCTTTGTGCTATTTTATTTGACGCTCTAACTTCTAATGTCATAGACGCAATATTATTGTTTTTACATAAATCAACTATACCTTTTATAAGCTTGTCTCCTATTTTTTTGCCTCTATAGTCACTATGAACAGCCACATTATTTATATGTCCTTCATCAAGTATAAGCCAAATTCCCACATATCCTACAACTTTTCCATCTAGTTTAGCTACTATATACCTTGCAACTTCATTAGACAACTCTTTTCTAAAAGACTCTTTTGACCAATAATCTTCAAAACAGTTTTTTTCTACTTCAAAGACTTCGTCTATATCTTTAATGGTCATTTCCTCTATTTCTATATCATCTATTATTGGTTTTGTATTATCTTTCATTATTTAGCCTCTTCATTTTTTCATCATATTGTACTTCAGCCTGAGATTTTCTGATATACATAGGATTTATTGTATAACAAGTATGTACATCTATATTTTTATTATATTTGTTTAATGCCAGAGAACATAAGCTTCCTGCATTAGACACATTGTTAACTGGCGAAGGTATTTTTATATTTTTTATATTCTCTAACTTATCTTTATATTTGTATACAGCTTCTCCAACTACTATAAATTCTTCATCACTTGATACTATTTCCTCTAATAAAGCATCAAATTCTACAACATCAACACCATCTAATTCTATTAATTCTCCATTTTCAAATTTATATTTAGCTGAATAAACTTGGTTCTTCTGAGCATCTAATATGCAACATATCTTTCTCTCACATAGATTCATGTTATTTGCTAGAGATTCTAAAGAATTCACTGCTATTATTGGTATACTATTTACATGAGCCATAGCTTTTACTGTGGCCATACCTATTCTAAGACCTGTAAATGAGCCAGGACCTATACATATAGCTAATAAATCTATATCTTTTATACTTAAATCACTCATGTTCAACATACTTTCTATCATTGGCATAAGTTTTTGTGAATGAGTTTTTTTGTTATTTACTGTAAACTCACATATTAAGCTATCATCTTCTACAACTGATACACTTGCTGCCATAGAAGATGTATCCATACCTAGTATTTTCATTATTTAGTCAACTCCTCAACTATTTCTTTGTAAAACTCTCCTTTTGGAGTTAATATCATTTCTCTTCCTTCATCTTTATATTTTAATTCTATATTCAAATATTCTTTCGGAAGTATGTCTTCTATTAGATTAGCCCATTCTATTATGCAAATTCCACTTGAATTTACATATTCCTCATATCCAATATCGTACATTTCATCACTACTACCTATTCTATATACATCAAAATGATATAAAGGTATTTTACCTTCATATTCATTTATTATAGTAAAAGTCGGACTTGTTATATAATCTTTTATACCTAATGAATCAGCTAAGCTTTGTGTCATTGTAGTTTTCCCAGCCCCTAAATCTCCTACTAAACAGATAACACTACCTTCTTTTAATACTTTGCCTAATTTATATCCTATTTCTCTAGTTTTGCTTTCATTTTCTAAATATATTTTTGCCATTAATTCATCTCCATTTTGATATAATCGTCATGTGAATTTATATCACTGCTTAATTAATTATAGTATAAGCCTCAATTATTATAAAGTATTTCTATTTATCTTTTTTATCTTTCAATATTAATAATCCTATATACATTCTTCAATAGAAATTTTTACATATTCTTTTGCCTTGCAATTCTGTTTTAAGGCTTCTCTACATATTTTCTCAGATTGTTCTTTTACGTACTTGAGAGATTTATAATTCTCCTTTACTGCTTCAATGCACATTCTCTCTGTCTGATTTTTTATATACATTAACATCTTTCCATTTTGCCTTACAATTTCTATACACATATCTTCTGTATACCTATCTATGTAACTTAACACATTTTTAATATTATATCTTTTATCTAAATGTTTTATAGCTTCTATACATATTGCTTCTGTCTTATTATTAACAAACTGCAGGCTTCTTCCATCTTGTTTGACAGCCTCCATACATATTTTATCTGTTTGTTTATTTACATATTGCAATGCCATACCATTTTGATTTACAGCTTCCATACACATTTTATCTGTTTGTTTTTTTACATATTGTAATGCTTTGTAATTTTGCTTAATAGCTTCCATACATAATTCTTCACTCTGCTCTCTAACATATGCAAGACACCTACCATCTTTTTTAATTGCTTCTAAACATATACTTATTGTTTGAACCTCTAAAGCTTTTAAAATACTTACAACATCTATATTAGAAGAGCACTTTATTACTTTTATAATAAGATTATTCGTTTTGTTTCGTACATACTTAAGTGCATTACAGTCTTTTTTTATAGCTTCCATACATATTTCATCTGTTTGCTCTTTTACATATTCTAGTGCTTTATAATTATACCTTATTGCCTCTAAACATAATTCATCTGTTTGTTTTTTTACATATTCTAATGCTTTATAATTCTGCCTTATCGCTATTATACACATACCATCAGTTTGATTTTTTATATTTTTTAATTCACGATAATCATACTTTACACTTTCCATATTTTGAATATATTCATTTGTAATATGTTTTAAAGGCATTTCTAACTTTGTGTTATCAATACTGATATGAATATTTTCCCAATTACTATTAAAATAATACCCTTTATCATCTAAAAATAATTTTTTCAATCTTTCAGGTATGTTCATCTATCTACACTCCTATCATTATTAAATTAGATATTATTAAAAAATCTGTTCTAAATCTTTATTTATTTTTAATAATAACTTTATTTTTTCTTTATTATGAATTCGCTCTGTGTATTATAGATACCTTTTTAGTTTTTTAATAGTTAATCGTTTTAATTCTTCCTTTATTTCAAAAATTAAACTTGTCTAAATATTTCTTATTGCATATACAATTTTTGATAAATTAATAAAGCCATAATATATTTAATATATCAATCACAGTATAGGACTGAAGTTACAAATAAATTATGGCTATTCAATGCGTTTAATTTTAAAATTTTATTTTTTCTTGTCTAATTATTTTTTTATTACATTACCCATTTTTTTGTAAAGTGGTAATGTTACTAAAGATATTATGACAGCCTTTAATACATTAAATGGAGCTATCATCCAAATTACAAAAGTAAATAAGTCATGAACTTGAGGATTTATAGCTGAACCTAGACCTATTATAGCATCTAGTCCCATTAATTGACCATAAAGTGGTAACATTACAAAATAATTCACTAATGAACCAATTATAGTCATAGCTATTGTCCCTAATACAAACCCAATTACTACACCTTTTAAATCTTTACTTCTCTTATATGAATAACAAAGTATAAGTACATAAGAGCCACCAATTAATATGTTTGCAAATTCTCCTACTCCTCCAGTTGTTGTTGCTGTTATCATTTGCAGTATATTTTTTACTACAACTACACCAAATCCAACTAATGGTCCTAAAGACATACCACCAAATATTGCTGGTATATCTGATAAATCAATTTTTAAGAAATCTGGAAAAATACCTGGTATTGGTGCTTGAATAAACATCAATAAATAAGATATTGCAGATAAAATTGACATAACCACCAAAGTTCTTGTTGAAATCATATTACCTCTTTTTACTGTATTTTGCATAACTACTTTCCTCCTAATCAATATGTTTATATTTTTTAGGAAAAACAAAAAACTCGAAGACCTTATCTTCGAGTTTTTATGGATATAGTTTAAACAAACTAAAATAAACTTATTTATATTCCATAAATATCTTCTCTCATCCAGACTTTACTGTCGGCTTTGGAATCTCACCAAATCAACTACCTAAGTAGTTCGCGGGCTATACCGCCGGTAGGGAATTTCGCCCTGCCCCGAAGATCTTCTTTGATTTTTTAATTTTCCTTACACTCTTATATTAGTTAATTTTTTAATAATTGTCAAGTTATTTTTTTTCATATACTATCTTACCATTTATTATAGTACAAAGTACATTACTTTGAATCTCTAGTGGAGAATTATCCCATATTACTATATCTGCATCTTTACCAACTTCTATAGAACCCACTTTATCTTCTATTCCTAAAGTCTTAGCTGGATTTATTGTAATTGACTCTATTGCCTTTTCTTCTTTCATACCATGTTTAACAGCTATGCCTGCACATATTGGAAGATATTGAACAGGTATTACTGGATGGTCTGTCATTATACATACATCAAGACCTGCATTTGAAAGTATTCCAGCTGTATTAAATGTCAGGTTTCTAAGTTCAAACTTAGACCTTTCTGATAAAGATGGACCTACTATCACAGGAAATCCTTCTTCTACCAATTCATCTACAATAAGATGACCTTCTGTACAATGGTCTAATGTAAGTTTTAAGTTAAATTCTTTTGCAATTCTTATTGCTGTAAACATATCATCAGCTCTATGAGCATGTGCCTTAAATGGAATTTCTCTCCTCAACACAGGTATTAAGCTTTCCATTTTTATATCATATTCAGGCTTTTCACAATCCTCATCATCATGGCTCTCATATACATCAATATCCTCTAGATATTCTTCTGCTTTTTTTAAGTTCTCTCTAAGCAAAGCTGCTATAGCCATCCTAGTTTGGGGAGATTTGTCATCCTGACCATAACAACTTTTTGGATTTTCTCCAAATGCTATTTTAGATGCAACTGGGTTCTTTATTACCATTTTATCAATTCTTTTTCCATATGTTTTTATAGCTATACATTGACCTCCCATAACATTTGCACTTCCAGGTGTTGTACAAACAGAAGTTATACCACCTTCAAAAGCTTCTTTAAATGTTCTATCCATCGGATTAATTCCATCTATGGGATTTAATTGTGGTGTTATTGGGTCAGTTTCTTCGTTTCCATCTGCCCCTTCAAAACCTATACCATCTTCCCATAGACCCAAATGAGTATGGGCATCTATAAATCCAGGAAACACAAGTTTATTACTTGCATCTATTATATCCACATCTAAAGGTGCTATTAAGTCTTCTCCTATTTCTATTATTTTTCCTTCATCTATAAGGATGTCTCCTTGAATTATTCCATTTGTTATGGTATTTATTTTACCATTTTTTATAAAAATCATTCATTTTCCTCCTGATTTTCAAGACTATCATACTTCTTTTAATATTGGTTTTTACAATATATTTGTACGATTTTAATACTTATATCTTCTGTAAATCACGTTTACAAAAATATATAAACTTATTTATTTTTTCATTGATAAAGCCACTCTTTTTTTGTTTAAGTCGATTCCTATAACTTTTACATCGACTATATCTCCTACTGTAACAATGCTCATAGGGTCTTTTACAAAACTATTACTCATTTCTGATTTATGGACTAGTCCATCATTTTTTATTCCAATATCTACAAATGCTCCAAAATCTACAACATTTCTTATTGTGCCTTTTAAAGACATACCTTCTTGTATATCTTCAATCTTTAAGACATCCGTTCTAAGAATAGGCTTTATTCCTTCTTCCCTTGGGTCTCTTCCTGGCTTTTTGATTTCAGTTATAATATCTCTTAAAGTAACTTGACCTACTTCTAACTTTTCACTTAATTTTTTCAGACTAATCTCTTTTATTTTCTCATCTATCTCGTCTATATTTTTATTTTTTATATCCTCTAAAGAGTATCCTATTATCTCAATCATTTTTTTACATATATCATAACTTTCAGGATGCACACCTGTATTATCTAGTGGGTTTTTACCATCTAAGATTCTCATAAAACCAGCACATTGGGTAAATGCTTGAGGTCCAAGTCTTTTTACTTTTTTCAATTGTACTCTTGATGTAAAATCTCCATTCTCTTCTCTATATGCTATTATATTTTTTGCAATGGCCTTACTTATTCCTGCAATATGTTCTAGTAAAGAATATGACGCTGTATTTAAGTCTACTCCAACACTGTTTACGGAATCTTCAACGACACCATCTAGTACTTCTTCTAGTCTCTTTTTATTTAAATCATGCTGATATTGACCTACACCAATACTTTTGGGGTCTATTTTTACAAGCTCTGCTAATGGGTCTTGTAATCTTCTAGCTATAGATATAGCTCCCCTTATTGATACATTTATATCTGGATGCTCTTCATTTGCAAGTTCAGATGCTGAATAAACAGATGCCCCAGCCTCACTAACTATAACATATTGTACTTCTCTATCTATCTCTTTTATCATTTCTGATACAAAAGTTTCTGATTCTCTTGATGCAGTCCCATTACCTATTGAGATTATATCTATATCGTATTTTTCAATCAATCCTTTTAAAACTCTCTTTGCTCCCTCTACATCATTTTGTGGTTCTGTTGGGTATACTGTTGTATAATCTAATAGCTTACCATTTTTATCTACTATAGCTATTTTACATCCAGTTCTAAATGCAGGGTCAAATCCCATAACAACTTTATCTTTAACTGGTGGCTGAAGCAATAAACTTTTAACATTTTTTCCAAATACACTTATAGCTCTTTCTTGAGCTATTTCTGTTAAATGATTTCTTACTTCTCTTTCTATTGATGGAAAAATTAATCTTTTATAAGAATCTTCTATTGAGCTTACGATTTCTTCTTTATTTTTGAAATTTTTATCATTTACATATTCATTTATTATGTAATTTAAAACCTTATCATTATTTATTTCTAGTTTAACTTTTAAGAAGTTCTCTTTTTCTCCTCGATTTATTGCCAAAACTCTATGTGGAGCCATACTCTTTACTGCTTCGTTGTAATCATAATACATATCATAAACTGATTTCTCATCAGTAGAGCTTTTACTAACTATCATACCTTCTCTTAAAGCTAATTCTCTTATATATTTTCTAATCTTAGCATCGTCTGAAACTAATTCTGCAATTATATCTCTAGCACCTTTTAATGCATCTTCAACAGAAAGAACTTCTTTCTCCTCATCAATATAATTCTTTGCTTCTATTTCTATGTTATCTAGATTATTTTCTAGTATTGACAATGCTAAGTTTTCTAATCCTTTTTCCTTAGCTATTGTTGCTCTAGTTCTTTTCTTTTGTTTATATGGAGCATAGATATCTTCTACTTCTTGTAATGTCTTTGCTTTTTCTATATTTTTTGTTATTTCATCTGTTAACTTGCCTTGCTCATCTATTAGTCTAACTACATCATCTTTTCTACTTTGAAGGTTTCTTAAATACATCAATTTTTCATGAAACTCTCTTAGTGTGACATCGCTCATTTCACCAGTCATTTCTTTTCTATACCTAGCTATAAATGGTATTGTATTTCCCTCATCAATAAGTTTTAATGTATTGTTTATTTGCTCATCTCTAAGATTAAATTCTTTTTTTAAGATTTGATTTATATCCAATTTTTTCACTCCTAATGTTAGTTTTTTCATAAGTATAATAATAAACAGAACGAAGGCTGAGGGTTGTCGTCCTCAGCCTAAGTGCTATAAGTGCATAGTAAGCACTAACCTTCTTATACATATATCTTAATTAAAGTGCATATTTATCAAACTGTTTTATTCATTTTTAAGTATTCATTAATAAATAGGTCTATATTTCCATTCATTACACTATCTACATTTCCAAACTCAGCATTTGTTCTATGGTCTTTAACCAACTTATATGGTTGAAAAACATATGACCTAATTTGACTACCCCACGTTATTTGTGAATATTTTCCTTGTATGTCTTCTATTTTTTCCTTTTGTTCCAATTCTTTTAATTCTATCAATTTTGCCATCAAAAATCTCATGGCTCTATCTTTATTTAAATGTTGAGACCTCTCATTTTGACACTGAACTACTACACCTGTAGGGATATGTGTTATTCTAACTGCTGAATCAGTTGTATTTACATGCTGCCCTCCAGCTCCAGATGCTCTATATGTGTCTATCTTTAAATCCGATGGATTAATTTCTACTTCCATATTCTCATCTAGCTCTGGTGTTACATCTATAGATGCAAATGAAGTATGTCTTTTTCCTGATGGGTCAAATGGAGAGATTCTCACTAATCTATGAACCCCTTTTTCACTCTTTAAGTATCCATAAGCATTTGTTCCCTCTACAAGAATTGTAGCTGTCTTTATTCCAGCTTCAGGGTCTGATATTATATCTAAAAGCTTAACTTTATAACCCTTACCTTCTGACCATCTTATATACATTCTCAAAAGCATCTGAGCCCAATCTTGAGCATCCAGGCCACCAGTACCAGCATTTATAGATAATATAGAATTATTTTTATCATACTCTCCACTTAGAAGAGTCTTTATTTTAATTTCAGATAATTTCTCTTCTACTGATTCTATAGATTTTTCTATATCTTTTTCTACAGAATCATCCTCTTCTTCTAGGCCTATTTCAATCAGCACTTCTATATCTTCTAATAAGTTTTTTAAGCCTTCATATTCTTCTAGCGTCTCTTTCAAAGATTTATTTTCTTGAAGCACTCTTTGAGCAAACTCATTATCATTCCAAAAGTCCTGTTTGTTTATCTTTTCTTCATTAATTTGTATCTTTTTCATTAATGAAGCTATGTCAAAGAGAAACCCTCAATTCTTCTAAATTTGAAGCTATTTGCTCCACACTATGTCTATACTCTTGTATCTTTAACATTTAATCCTCCAAGATTATCTACCACAACAGTTTTTATATTTTTTACCACTTCCACAAGGACATAAGTCATTTCTTCCAACTTTTTCATCTTTCTTAACTGTTTTGCTTGTTGGAAGTGTCCCATCTGATGGTGAAGATAGATTTTCAACATCTACAACTGCTTTTCTTTCCACTGGAGTTTCTATTGTTATATTAAATAAATATCTTACAGTATCTTCTTTGATATGTTTATTCATTTCATCAAACATGTCAAAACCTTCCATTTTATAAGCAATAACTGGGTCCTGCTGACCTACAGCACGAAGTCCAATACCTTGACGTAATTGGTCCATCGCATCTATATGGTCTATCCAATGATTATCAACAGCTTGAAGTAAGATTACTCTCTCAACCTCTCTCATTCTTTCATAGCCTACTTGTTCTTCTTTTGAAGTGTATATCTTCATAGCTATTTCGTAAACTTTTTCTGTTATTTCAACTGGATTAAGCTTTTCTATTTCTGGTATTTCTATGCTACCTTTTGGTAAGAACAGATTATACATATGCTCTTTAAATCCATCTTCATCAAATCCTTTATCTTGTGTATAAAGAGTCACAGCTTCTTCTATTATAGAATGAGTCATTGATTGTATTTGTTCTTGTAAATCTTCTCCTTCTAATACACGTTTTCTTTCTGCATATATTATTTCTCTTTGTTTATTCATAACATCATCGTATTGAAGTACATGCTTTCTTATTCCAAAGTTTTTACCTTCGACTTTCTTTTGTGCTCCTTCAATAGATTTAGATAATATTCTATGTTCTATTGGCATATCTTCTTCAAGACCTATTTTATCTACGATTCCAGATATCCTGTCACTTCCAAACAATCTCATAAGGTCATCATCAAGACCTATATAAAATCTTGAACTACCTGGGTCTCCTTGACGACCAGCACGACCTCTCAACTGGTTATCTATTCTTCGAGATTCATGTCTCTCTGTACCAATTATAGCAAGTCCACCTGCTTCTACAACTTGTTTTTGTTCTTCTTGTGTTTGTTGTTTAAACTTTTCAAATAGTTTTTCATACTCTTCTCTAGCTTCAAATAGAGCTTCATTGCCTTTTACAGGTATACCTTCTATTGGAGTATCTACTCTGTTTACTATTTCCTCTTTAAATCCATTTCTTCTCATCTCTCTCTTAGTTAAGAAGTCTGGGTTTCCACCTAGAACTATATCTGTACCACGACCAGCCATATTAGTAGCTATTGTAACAGCGCCTAATCTACCAGCCTGTGCTATTATCTCTGCCTCTTTATCATGATGCTTAGCATTTAATACTTCATGTTTTATGCCTTTTTTCTTTAATATTTGTGATAATAGTTCTGATTTTTCTATTGATACTGTACCTACAAGTATTGGCTGATTAACTTTATGTCTTTCAATTATTTCTTGTGCTACAGCATTAAATTTACCTATTTCACTTTTGTATACAGAATCTGGTAAATCTTCTCTTACCATAAGCTTATTGGTAGGTACTTGGAAAACGTCCATTTTATAAATTGCTTTAAACTCTTCTTCTTCTGTTTTTGCTGTACCAGTCATACCAGAAAGTTTTTTATACATTCTAAAGTAATTTTGGAATGTTACAGTAGCTAGTGTTTTAGATTCTCTTTGTATTTTAAGACCTTCCTTAGCTTCTATCGCTTGGTGTAAGCCTTCTGAATATCTTCTACCAAACATAAGTCTACCAGTAAACTCATCAACTATTACTATTTCTCCATCTTTAGCAACATAGTCAACGTCTTTCTTCATTATTACATGTGCTCTTAAAGCTTGATTTATATGATGATATAACTCTGTATGAGATATATCAGTTATATTATCAACATTAAAGTATACTTCTGCCTTTTGTATACCTGATGCTGTTAGAGATACAGCCTTATCTTTTTCTTCTAATTCGTAATCATCTGGTTTTAGAGTTAACACAAATGTATTTGCATCTGAATATAAGTGAGTTGATTTGTCTCCAGGTCCAGATATGATAAGTGGTGTTCTAGCTTCATCTATTAGTATAGAGTCAACCTCATCCACTATAGCATAATTTAATCCTCTTTGAACCCTTTGCTCCTTGTGTATTACCATATTGTCCTTTAAGTAGTCAAATCCGTACTCATTATTTGTACCATAAGTTATATCACAATCATATTGCTCTTTTCTAACTTTTGGATTTTGACCATGCACAATAACCCCTACACTCATTCCTAAAAACTCATATATTTTTGCCATTTGGTCTCTATCACGTTTTGCAAGGTAATCATTTACTGTTACAACATGTACACCTTTTCCTGTAAGGGCATTCAAATAAACAGGAGCAGTTGCAACCAAAGTTTTACCTTCACCTGTTTTCATCTCGGCTATTCTTCCTTGATGTAACACTATACCTCCAACCATTTGGACTCTGTAGTGTCTAAGTCCTAACACTCTCTTAGAAACTTCTCTAACTACTGCAAAAGCTTCTGGAAGTATATCATCTATACTTTCATTATTTGCTAATCTTTCTTTAAATATATTTGTCATATTTTTAAGTTCCGAGTCTGCCATAGATTCAAATTTAGGTTCTAATGAATCTATTATATCAACAGTTTTATTGAACTTTTTTAATTCTTTTTTATCTGCCATGTTGAATAAATTATCCATAAAGCTCATATTTTACATCTCTCCTCGTTCTTTATTGTACTATTATTCATTTTACCATAAAAACTATACTTTTAATATTAATTTAAAAAGCTATCGATAATTTATTTATCGATAGCTAATATGATTAAATCTAAATTGCTTTATTCATGTTCTATTATACCATATCCACCATTATGACGCTTATAAACTACTGCTATTTCATCTGAATCTATATTCTTGAACATATAAAAGTCATGTCCTATTAACTCCATTTGTAATACAGCTTCTTCTTCACTCATAGGTTTAACACTAAATTTCTTACGTCTTTGAATTACTAATTCTTGATTTTCATCCCCATAATCTTCTTGTTCATCAGCTAGATTTATTTCTGCATCTTGGAATCTTATGCTCTTGTTGTCTTTATGTTTATCTTGTAATCTCTTTTTATATTTTTTTAATTGTTTACTTAATTTATCATATACAACATCTATAGCTGTGTATAAATTTTCCTGCATATCTTCTGCTCTAATTATAGGTCCATTTACAGTAGCTATTGTTACCTCTATTTTTTGTCTTGCTTTTTTAGCACTTACTGTAACTTTTACATCAGTGTCTGGATGAATGTAATTATCTAACTTACTTAGTTTGCTTTCGATTTTACTTTTTATTGCATCAGTTAATTCGATTTGTTTTCCAGATATAATTATGTTCATAAGTACATCTCCCTTCAATTATGCCAGTATAAGAAAATTTATACTTTAATAATATATTCTACACGAACTTTCATAATCCTCTTTTTATTATTAACTTTTATGATTTTTTATATTCAATTGATAGAATTATTTATCATTTTTAGTTATTTAAAAGCTTATGTGGATTAATATTATTACAACTGCCTGTGGATAATGTGGATAAAACTGTTAATAACTCTTGTATTTGTTTATTTAAAGCTATTTTTGCTACCGTTTATATCCACAAATATCTCCATTAATTGTTTATTAATATGTGAATTCATGTCATAAGTTGGTAATTTTAGGAAATTATATGTATTATATGCCGTTCGACTTTTATAAATCTTTTATAAATATAAACCCTCTAAAACCTCCATATTTTATTTTTCTTTCATTATCAATATTCAAGACTATGTAAAAGTAGTAAAGCTCCTCCAACAATAATTTCATACTTAATACCTATTATCATGCATATACCCAAATTATAATTAACTCACACTCTTTATTTATATTAAATATTTAATGTTTATACTATTTTGAAATTATATTTACAAGTTGTTTAAGTTTTTGTCTATCTATACCTTCAAAAGAACTGTTATTTATCCTAATCGCTGTACCAAAATGAAAATTACTTGCTTTAGTTAATTCCTTTATCTTCTCTATATTGTTGAAATTAAGTCCTCCACCTAACAGAATTTTTATATGATTAGAACTAAGCATCATATTCTTTATTATTTGTATGTTATTAGCTATATTGCCTTTTCCTCCTGATGTTAATATATTTGTAATTTTATTATAATCCTTCAAAACCTTAATACTATCCATTATATTTGATTCATCTATAGCTCTATGAAATGTGACATCAAGAGTATCACAACCTTTCAATAAAATATTTAGATTTTTTTCATCTATATTATTATTTTTATCTAACATACCAAATACAACCCCATTAGCACCAATATCTTTAATTATACTTATATCTTTTTGCATGATGATTGTATCTTCTTCACTATAAGTAAAACTTTTTGCATGAGGTCTTATCATTACATTCACAGGTATCTTTACACTGTTAACGACACTTTCTATAAGACCAAAACTTGGTGTTAATCCACCTTCAGTTAAGGCACTAACCAACTCTATTCTATCTGCGCCACAATCTTCTATGATTTTAGCGTCTTCTACTGTCATTCCTATTATCTCTAACATAACTACTCCTTTGCCAATTCATATATTGCATTTGCAAATATCTTTGCATTTAAAATTATATCTTCTATGTCCATATATTCATCAGGATTATGAGCTATTCCTTTTTGTCCAGGAAATGAAGGACCAAATGGAACTATATTTGGCATTACTTTTGCATATGTGCCTCCATTGGTTGTTACTGGAGTTCCATCCAATGCTGTTACTCTTTCATATGCTATCTGAAGTTTTTTAATAAGCTCATTCTCTTTATCAAAATACACAGGATTAAAATTAGAAATAACTTCCATTTCAATACCACTTGGAAAACTAAAGTTTATTTCATCTAATACATTTTCTATTTTATAACTAAAATCGTATTTTACCTTTATATCTAATATAATATCACTATTTTCTTTACTTAATTCTTTATATGTAACAAGCACATTTTCAGACATGTTTTCTATAAAATCTAAGAATGTGTCTTCTTCATAGATATTTTTACTTTTGATTCTAATCTTTGCCATTCCTTTTTCACCATATACAACAGGATACTTACAATCTGGTGTAAATCCCATAAGAGGAATTTTTTCTTTTTCTAAATAATATGGTATGTCTTCAAATCCACTCTCTTCATTTGTGCCAAAAATTATCCTAACTTTTTTATCTAACTTTAAAGCTAATTCTTTAATAGCATACAATCCATATAAAGCGGATATTATAGGACCTTTATTATCTAATACCCCTCTACCATAAATTCTTCCACTGGCTTTTTCCCCTTTATAAGGATGATACTCCCAACCTTCACCTTCATGTACAACATCTACATGACCAATTACACAAACGTAATCTTCACTCTCTCCATATTCTGCATAACCAATATAATTATCTAAATTTCTAACCTTAAATCCCAATTTTTTTGATATTTCTAATGCTTTATTAAGTGCTTTACCTACTTTTTCGCCAAAAGGGAAGCCATTTTCTGACTCCCCTTTAACACTAGGTATTTTTACAATATCTATAATATCACTTAATAAGTCTTCTTTTAATTCATCTACTTTATTATTTATGATATCCATAAAAATCTCCTTATTATAAAAACTCTACTTTATTATATGACTTATTTATTCTTTCACTTCTATTGGAGCTTTTATTCTAGCTTCATATGCTTCCATCCATTCATTTGATATAACCTTATGTATAGTTTTCCCATCTACTCTATTTGAAATATAGACTGTAGGTGCTTCTTCATCAGTTACTACCGAAAAAGTAAAGTCTGCTATATTTGTAGCTACTCCCCATTCTCCCTTATTATTCATCGCAACTAATGATAAATCACCAGCTTTTCCTCTTCTTTTAATAAGCTGTTTATCAAGTTCATTTACTGCTATATCACAAGCTTCTTGTGGATGTTTCCCTTCTTTCATAAGTCTAACTATCTCATAGGATATACACCCCTTCATCAAGTCTTCTCCTAGACCAGTAGCTGTAGCTCCTCCTATACTACTATCAACAAAAAAACCCGAACCAGATAGTGCAGAATCTCCTATTCTGCCTCTTTTCTTCATAAATAATCCACTTGTTGAAGTAGCTGCACACATCTTCCCATTTTTATCTAAAGATATCATTCCAACAGTATCATGACCCGCATATGGACTCAAGCCTTTATCTAAAGTTTCTTTTTTTCTTTTTTTATAATGTAACTTTGCTCTGTCAGTCAACATATTTTTTCTTTCAAATCCATTTTTATGAGCATACTCTTCAGCACCTATTCCCACCAAGAAATTATTTACCTTCTCATAACTTAACTTTCTAGCTATACTGACAGGATTAGAATAATCCCTTATCCCAGCAACTGCCCCAATATCTAATGTATTACCATCCATAAATGCAGCATCAAGCTCTACCTCACAGTTTTCATTTGGAAGTCCTCCATAACCAACTGACTTATAAAATGGATAATCTTCAACTCTTCTTATAGCAAGCTCTACAGCATCTCCTGCTTCCAGACCTTTTTCTAAACGCTCTGATGCCTCAGTTATACCTTCTAGAGCCATTCTCCATGTTGCTATCATTCCCCACATGTCAAAATTCCCCTCCTTATTATATAGATTCTACCAATCTGTTTTTATTATAAATATTATATTATTTAGACTTGTTCGTATTAGAACATTAATTAATAACAAAATTCTTCTCTCATTAAAGTTATATCCTCTTTATTTGCCATTGATTTTGCTAATTTACATATGTTATTCAATGAATCATTAAGTCCAATTCCACCTTTTTTTGGTGTCTTAACTATACATATATCACTTTTATACTCGTTTATTATATCTACATTTTCTTCTGACATAGCTGCAAATGCTGATATATCCGTCTTATCATTTATATTTTTACATAATATAGCTGACATCTTAGAAAAATTTTCATAATTGAAACTTGGTCCACAAATTACTACATCAGGGTTTAATTTTTTTACCATTGCTATCATTTTATTTGTTACATCTTCTTCATTATTTATAAAAAATTCGTCTCCACAAAATAATGTAGCTATTACTTTAGATTCATTTAAAAATGGTTCCATCATTATACCTGGACCTAATGGACTTGATTTTCCAGCAGGAGGTATATTATTTTTTTCTTTTCCTCCAGCACCAGCTTGTATTTGGTCCAATATCATAACTATTTTTTTCATAATATTCCTCCTATAACACTAAATCATCAAAAGATATATCATCATCTTCCTCTTCAACGTTTGTCTTTTCCTCATTCAAATATTGTTTGTCCAACATTTTTATAAATGGCATATACATAAATATTCCTAGTACAAGAAGTGCTAATTGTAAAACAGCCCCTTGCCATCCTGTCGTTAGAAAACCAGAGAATATAATTGGAGTTGTCCATGGTAATTGAACTCCATTTGTAAGTGGCACCAAGCCTGCTGACATACAGAAATAAGCTATTATTATATTTATTGTTGGAACTATTGCAAATGGTATCAATAATATTGGGTTAAGCATTATTGGTAGACCAAATATCAATGGCTCATTTATACCAAATATTCCTGGTAAAATTGATAATTTTCCCATTGACTTTATACGTTTACTTTTACATATTAATAACATAGCTATGACTAATGATAGTGTACTACCTGCTCCACCAAATGTTGCAAACATATCTTGGAATTGACCAGTTATTATGTTTGGTATTTTTGAACCAGCTTGAAATGCAGCTAAATTTTCAGCTGATAAAATCTTTAATATAGGATTATATACAGCTCCAACAACACTACTTCCATTTATTCCAAAGAACCAGAATAAGTGTAAGAATATGTAAGCGATTGCCATCGCACCTAAGCTATTTCCTAGTTTTAATAATGGCATCTGTAAAAATTTAAATATAAATTCATGTATACTTCCATATGGTGTAGCTTCAAAGGCTATCTTAACTAAGAAGAAGACTATCATAACTATTGCACTTGGTATTAATGCAGCAAATGATTTTGATACAGTTGGAGGAACTCCATCTGGCATTTTTAATGTCCATCCTTTTTTGACGACTGCTGCAAACAATTTTACAGAAGTTATTGCTGTTATCATACCTACAAACATTCCTTTAGAACCCATCCATCCTAGTGGTATACCTGTTACCATATAAACTGATGTTGTTCCTTCTGGTGTATATGGTATTACAAATGGTGTTACTATAAAAAAAGCAACTATTGCAACTGCCGCTGATGCTATTGGGTCTACATCTATTTGTTTAGCATAAGAATATCCAATTCCTAGAACTGCAAGCAGAGTCATTACTTCAAATGTTGCTACAGTTGGTTGTTGTAATTTAACAGCCCAATCTGAGCCAAAAATTTGACCTACAAATTCATCCCATCCTTTTATCGGAAAATTTGCTACTAATAAAAATAATGAACCTATTATTAATAATGGTGATGATACTAAAAAACCATCTCTAATTGCAATTAATAATTTATTTTTACCTATTTTCTCAGCCAATGGCATAAGTATTCTTTCCAATTTATTCATCTATCCACCCTCATTTCCAATTATTTTCTATTACAATTCTACGCTTGTTTAGATTTTATTAACTTTATAGCAAGTTTTAATACTCTTTCCCCATTCATAGTTCCATAATCAGCTTCATTTATTATATCTATAGGCTTACCTTGAGCTTCAAACTTTGGCTTTAATTCCTTTAGCATGTATTTAACTTGTGGTCCTAATAATATACAATCTGGATTTTTTTCTACAACTATTTTATCAATTTCTGCGATTGGAAATGCTTCTACTTCTATTGGTAAATTATGCTCATCTGCTACTTTCTGCATCTTACCTGCAAGCAAACTTGTTGACATCCCAAAACTACAAAATAAATATACTTTTCTTTTCATTTTTTTAAATCCCCCTTAATTCTTTTTATTTTAATTTTTGAATTTCTTTTCTTAATATAATCATTTCTTTTATAAGATTTCTCTCACTCATACAAGTCATCAAATGGTCTTGAGAGTGAATTAATAAGATAGATATATCTGACTTATTTCCTCCAGCTTCCTTTTGTATAAGTTCAGTTTGTACTTTATGTGCTTTTAAGATTTCTTCGTTTGCACTTTCAACTAATTCATCCGCCTTTTTAAAATCGTTTTCCTTTGCACAACTAAGTGCTTCATAAAGCATAGATTTTGCATTTCCAGCATGAATTATAATCTTTAAAACTATTTCTTCCATTTTTTCCTCCTAAGTTGCTTCTCTGCTTTTAGTTAGTTTATATCTTACAAACATATAATATCGTATAAAAACAAAAAAACATGCACAACTTTTTCCATCACATGGAAAATTTTGTGCTTATTCACATTTTACTATGAATTTTATATAAGAATATCTTTTACTTTTGTTATATTACATTTAGTTAAAGTAGCTAACATTTCTTCATCTTCGGTTAAACTAGATATTTCTTTAAATAACTCTCTAAATACTTTTCTATCATCATCTTTTTTGTAAGCTAATAAAAGTATAATATTTATATCTTTTCCATTTCTAATTTTTATTGGCGTTTTTAATCTTGCAAAACATAACACAGATTGCTTTATATATTTCATGTCCCCATGAGGAAATAATATCCCTTTACCAACATTAGTTGGATATGATTTTTCTCTTGTTATAATAGATTCTAAATACGCCTTTTCTGCATAATGCTTTTCAATCAATAAATTAGTTAAATATGTTATAGCTTCATAAATATCATCATGCTCTAACTCTCTTATTAAATAATCAGACATCATTAATCTGTTCATAAGTTTATATGAGGTATTTTTTTCTTTTATTTTATTTGTAAATTCTTTGAGCTTATTCTCATCTTCATCAGTAAATAATGGAGTTGTTATGAAAATTGGCTTTTGAATATTTTCATATTCTTGAAATGCAATTATAAAATCTATTGTTTTATTAAAGTTATCTCTTTTTAAATCTTCCTCTCTTAAAGTTTCAACAATTTCTATATTATCAAATCTCTTTTCTATTTTTACTTTTAATAGCATACTTACCCCAAAACTAAACGGACACACAATACTTGCTCTCTTATTTAATTCCCTTTTGTTATATTTTCTTTCTAGAGAAGTTTGGAAATGAAGCGTAAGATAACCTATTTCATCTTCAGTTATTTGCTCTCCTTTTAATTCAATTCCTATTGAATTTGATATTACTGTGAATAAAAAACAAAACTTAGTCTTTATATTATCTAATAGTGGGTTTTCCAGATAGACATTACTTTTCATTTGGTGCATTGTAACATTTAAATGACATATTAATTGCTCATAAAGCAGTATATCATTATTGAAATTTATTCCTGATTCCTCTGACACTAAATTTATAATTTTTTTTGTATATTCTGCTAATTCTTCATTTAAATACAGTGCTCTTTTAGTGTTACTACTATTTATTTGCTTATTCATCCCAAATATTAAAGATTCTATAAACAATTTTTCTTCATGATTTAATACTATAGATAAATTAGAATTTAATTCATCTTCTACATCTAAAATAAGCATTTTTAACTTTAGTTCTTTCTTAGCATTTAATACTTCTAAAGAGTTTCCTAGTCTTATTCGTATTATATTTATAAGTAAAAACAACATTAATTGCCTAAATGATATATCTGTAAGTCTTATATCCATATTTTCTTCTATAGTAGACATTATGTTTTTGACAACTATTATATCTACTATATGGAAATATTCTACTTCATCTATATTGAGTCTGTATTTGTCTATGTACTTAAACAAGAATGATACTAGCATTACTCTTATATCTTTCTCATCCCCTTCAACGCATATACCACTACCTTTTTTAGTTGAGACATTTAAGTTATAGTTATTTAATGCCACTGACAATTTACTTATTTCTTCTCTTACTATATTTTTATTTATATACAATTTATTAGATAAATCATTTAAAGTGATTTTTTTATTGTTACAAAGCAGTAGATTCAATATCTCAACTTGCTTGTGTAGCTTACTATTTACTCTTTTAACTTCACCTCGTAACTTCTGATTTACTAGTATTTTATCTGTATCATCTCCACTAAATTTAATTCCTATGTTAGGTTTTCTTTTTATATAAGCATTACAAAAAGTAGATAACCAGTCATCAATATATTTACAGTCATTTCTTATCGTTCTTTCTGAGCATTCAAAATCATTGGCAATTTCATTTACATTTATAAAATCTTTTTCTAATAGCAATGTTGTTAACAAGTTTTCCTGTCTTTTATTCAAATATATCACCCCTTTATGACTTAACTTTAATTTATTATATACAAAAAAGAGCTACACATAAAAGTATTATGCTAGCTCTCTTTAATATGATATTTAGCTGACCTGGTTTTTGACCCCACACTCGCCTACTGGAGGGTTCGCTTGGGTTCGCCGCACTACTACTCTCTCTCGATTTTATTATCGGTAGGTCTTACTTCTAAGCCGCACCATGATCATTAACCCAATTTTTAGTGTTAACTTACGTGGATCCTTTTGCCTGCGACTGGCTTGGACTTTCAACCACAGACCTAAATATCACTTATTCATTTTAATCTTTAAAATTAAAATTGTCAACATATAAGATTATTCCATAATATAATTATCACTTGATCTTGTCAGTAGAGTCAATACAAACACCTTATTAGCACCAGATAACTTTAGAAGTTTAGAAATTTCATTTGTTGTCAAACCAGTAGTAAATATATCATCTATTAAAAGTAGATTTTTATCATTTATTAATTTTATATTTTCTTTAATTTCAAATACATTTTCTAGTTCTTCTTTTCTTTCTTTTTTGTTTAATTTATATAGCATTCTAGTATATTTCTTTCTACTTATACAATCTAATAATGGAATATTAAGTATCTTACTTAAATTAAAGGCTATTTTTTGTGCCTGATTAAAACCTCTTTTATTCAGTCTTTTTTTATGAAGAGGGACAAATAGTATATAATCAAATTTCAAGTTTTCTAAATACAACTTTTCTTTCATTATTTGAGCTATATACTTAGCCATAAATGTCTTTTGATTATATTTTAGTCCTAATACTATCTTTTTGGTTACATCATTATATTCAATACAAGATATAGATTTATCAAAATAAAAGTCTTTATTAAAACAATAGCTACATACTTCAAAAAACTCCTTTTCAATTGAATGACGTATTATTGGTTTTCCACATTTCATACAACCATCTTGTATAAAATTCATTTCATTAAAACAGCTTTTGCATATTGAATAAGAATTTGTTTTCTTTATGGATTTATCACAAATTATGCAACTTATATTCTCTGGATATATAAAATCCAAACATTTATTAATCATATTTTTTAAACGCTTAATAAAATTATCATTGCATACTTTCATATTTATTCTATCAACAGCCCTTCTCGTTTAAATTTATTCAACTTATATCCTAAATTTGAATACCTTTGATTCACTCTATTATTTTTTATCATATATTCAAGATATTTTACATCCCCAACTAATACAACTAATTTTTTTGCTCTTGTTACAGCTGTATATAATAAATTACGGCTAAGTAACATAGGAGGAGCCCAAGTTATTGGTAATACCACAACTGGAAATTCACTTCCTTGACTTTTATGTATCGTTGTACAGAAACTATGGTCAATTTCATCTAGTTCATCATATAAATAGGATACAATTTTAGTTTGGTCAAATAATACATATATAGTTTTCTTATCTTTATCTATGTGGTAAACATATCCTATATCTCCATTATAAATACCCTCTCCACTTTCTTTTTGGTCTTCTGTCTCCCATTTTTTTGTATAGTTATTTTTTACTTGCATTACTTTATCTCCAACTCTAAACAGTCTTTTAGAAAAACTCTCTTCAACTTTAAATTTTTCTTTTTTGTTAAGATACTTTTGTAACTCTATATTGAGATTAGTGACTCCTAACTCTCCTTTTCTCATTGAAGATAAAACTTGTATATCTTTTAATTTATCAACTTTATAAAATTTAGGTAATCTTTCATTAACTAATCCTATTATTTCATTTAATATTTCTTCATTAGTAGATTTTCTTATAAAAAAGAAATCCTTCTCTTTTGTATTTAAATAAAGTGGCTCTCCATTGTTTATTTTATGAGCATTTACAATTATCATGCTCTCCTGTGCTTGTCTAAAAATTTCATTTAATTTAACTACATTTATGATATTAGAATCAATCATATCTTTAAGTACATTTCCAGCTCCTACAGAAGGTAATTGGTCACTATCTCCAACCAAAATTACCCTTGTTCCTAGTTTTATAGCTTTAAGCAAGTTGTACATTAAAATAATATCTACCATTGAGACCTCATCAACAATTATTACATCTGAATTTATTGGGTCTTCTTCATCTTTGAAAAAAGTTAAATCATCATCTGTTGAAAAACCCATTTCCAACAGTCTATGTATAGTTTTTGCTTCTTTATCAGAAGTTTCACTCATTCTCTTTGCTGCTCTTCCTGTGGGAGCTGCTAAGGTTACACTTTTACCATTATTCTCAAATATTTCTATGATAGAATTAATAGTGGTTGTCTTACCAGTTCCTGGACCACCAGTTATAATTAATACTCCACTATTAATAGATTCTTTAACTGCTAAAATTTGTTTTTCTGCTAACTTGATTTTTTTATCTTCTTCCAAAATATTAATTTCACTATCTAGATCTATTTTCAGGTCTTCGAATTCATACTGTGATAATTTTACTATTTGACTACACACTCCATTTTCAGCTAAATAGTATGGCATAAGATATATAAGATTTTCATTGTTTACTTTCTCTATATGTATTTTTTGATTATAAACTAGCATCATTATGCACTCTTTTATTATCTCTCCATTTAACTCCAATAATTTTTCCGAATCTTGTATTAAAACATATTCTGGTAAGTACGTATGTCCATTGCCTAGAGATTTATTTAAAGTGTATAAAATTCCCTGACAAACTCTATCTTTGGAATTTTTATCTATACCAATTTTATTAGCTATACTATCAGCCACCTTAAATCCAATTCCTCTTATATCTTCAGCAAGTTGATATGGATTTCTATTTATAACTTCTATTGCATTGCTTTTATATTTTTTATATATTTTTAAACAGTAATTTGGTGTTATTCCAAAAGGAGATAGTTCTATTATTATATTTCTCAGTTCCCTATCTTCTTCATAGCTTTTTACTATTTGTTTTATCTTTTTACTCCCTATACCCTCTACTTCTTGCAGTCTTTCTGGTGAATTTTGTATCACATTTAGTGTATCTACACCAAACTTATCAATTATTCTCTTAGCCATTTTTTCACCAATACCATGTATCATTCCAGAAGATAAATAAACATAAATTCCTTCTAAGGATGAGGGTGTCACTGGCATAAAACTATTCACTTCAAACTGAGTACCATAAATTTTATGGTTTACCCATTTACCTTCAACTTCTATACTTTCTCCAATTGCCAAAGTAGGCATACACCCTACAATTACAATTTCATCCTTTTCATTTACTAGATGAGCTATTGTATATCCATTGTCCTCATTTTTAAAGACTATTTCACTTATCATTCCTTCTAATTTTTCCATTTTTATCTCCTAAAAATACTAATACTCGCTCCAGTTAAGTTAGTGTATTTTATATGTTAAACTATGATAGTGCTAGAAAAGTTTTTATATTTTTATACTTAACGTAATTTCCAACTATTATACATTTTATCAGAAACAAAAAAATTGTGCATCCAAAAAATATGGCACCTTAAAAGACAGGTGCCATATTTCAATACCTATTTTATTTTAATTGCTTTATGTGTATCTATAAAGTAAATTTGATAAATTTATTCTAATGCTAACTTATTTCAGATTTGTTTTCCTTATATCCACTGGTCTTAGTAATTCTTCTATAAAGCATACATAGTAAAATTAAAATTCCCATGTAACCTGTATATGGATATAGTGTTCCTACTAGTTTATCAAATGGTAATAGGCCTCCTATACATGCTAATATACTTACTACTATTGTTATCATTCTAAATTTAGGATGGTCATCTTCTACAAATCTGTTAGTTACTGACCATAATAGTGGTACTGCTGTTGTGTATATTCCTAATAAAAGTACTACTGAGAATAAAATACCTATTATTGGAGATATCTTATCAGCTAAGTAAAGTGCTGGTATCTCTTTTGTATATATATTTCCTATGTCTGAAAGTAATGCTAAATTCATCATTATAGCTGCTGCCATAAGGGCTACTCCACCTACTATACCACCCCACACAGCATCTTTCTTATTTACTGCAGAAGAACCCATTCCTGTCAAGAATGTGATTACTATTATTACATTATAACAAGTATAAAGTACACCTGAGAAATACCCACTTGATGTAGCAGTTTTGATATTTAGACTATCAACCATAGCCCCAGCATTTGGTAAAGCATCAATATTGCTACATAAACTAATAGCTCCTACTAAAAGTGTAAATATTATTATTATAGGACCTATATTACCTAGTATCTTAGAAAGTCTTGTTAAACCTAAAGAAACAGTTATTAGGGAAACGATTGCCATACCAATCCTACCTACATATGGATTTAATCCATAGTACTCTGATAGTGTAGCTCCTGCTCCTGCAATCATTATTACTAGTGTTCCAAATAAAAATAATGGTCCAAACCATTCAAAGAATGTACCAAGATATTTTCCACAATATACTTGATAAATCTTTATTGGCTCTTTAAGCTTTAACTCTCTTCCTTTATCTATAACTTCTGCTCCAAACCATGAAAATAATACCATAGATATTATTCCACCTATAATACCAGCATATCCATAAAACGTAAAAAATTGCAATATCTCTTGACCAGTTGCAAATCCAGAACCTATTACAGTAGCTACATAAGCTCCAGCAAAACTTATAACAGTTTTAATATTTACTTTGCCTGACATACACTACTCCCCCCTAATTAAAATAATTTTTTAAGTGTAAGTTTATTAAGATTATATTAGACGTATTATTATGATATTTCAATATATTTTTAATTATTTAACAGTAGTTAACACAATCTTAACCATTATTTAACATATTGACCATAATATGTACTCATTTAGTATAATATTATAAAATAAAATATACTATTCTAATTAAATACTGTTTATTTATTATATGATGAAAAATTAACATTTATTAAAAATATTTAATCTACAATAAAAAAACTGTTAGAAAGTAATCATAGAATTACATTCTAACAGTTTCTTAGTTAAAAATTATTCACCTAAAGCATCTTTTTTTAATTGCTCAACTTTGTCAATTTTTTCCCAAGGTAAATCTATATCAGTTCTACCAAAGTGACCATAAGCAGCAACTTTTTTGTAAAGAGGCTTTCTTAAATCTAAGTCTCTTATTATAGCTCCTGGTCTTAAATCAAAGTGTTTTTCTACTAATTCAACAAGCTTTTCCTCTGAAACTTTGCCTGTCCCAAAAGTATCTATGAATATAGATAATGGTCTAGCTATACCTATAGCATATGCAAGTTCTATCTCACATTTATCTGCAAGACCAGCTGCAACAATATTTTTAGCAACATATCTAGCAGCATAAGCAGCAGATCTATCAACTTTTGTAGGGTCTTTTCCTGAGAAAGCTCCTCCACCATGTCTAGAATATCCACCATAAGTATCTATTATTATTTTTCTTCCTGTAAGACCTGTATCTCCTTGAGGCCCTCCTATAACGAATCTTCCTGTTGGATTTATATAAATTTTAGTTTCTTCATCAAGTAATTCAGCTGGTATAACTGCTTTAATAACATGATTAATTATATCTTCTCTTATTTTATCATTTGATACTGTTTCACAATGTTGAGCTGATATAAGAACCGTATGCACTCTTATAGCTTTATTTCCTTCATATTCAACAGTAACTTGAGTTTTTCCATCTGGTCTTAAATAATCAACTATACCTGTCTTTCTAACTTCTGTAAGTCTTCTTGATAACTTATGAGCTAAAGATATTGGAAGTGGCATTAATTCTGGAGTCTCATTACATGCAAATCCAAACATTATTCCTTGGTCTCCAGCCCCAACCTTTTCTATTTCTTCTTCTATCTCTTCTCCAGTCTTACTTTCTAGACCTTCATCAACTCCCATAGCTATATCTCCAGATTGTTCATCTATAGAAGTTATAACTGCACAAGTATCACAGTCAAATCCATATTTTGCTCTTGTATATCCAATCTCTCTTACTGTTTCTCTTACTAGTTTAGGAATATCTACATAAGCAGATGTACTTATTTCTCCTGCTACTAAAACTAATCCAGTTGTAACTGTAGTTTCACAAGCTACTCTAGATTGTGGGTCTTTTTCTAATAATGCATCTAATATTGAATCTGATATTTGGTCACATATCTTATCAGGATGTCCTTCTGTAACTGATTCTGACGTAAATAAATGTCTTGCCATTTTTATTCCCCCTTATACATTCTTAATTTTTATTATAGGTTTTACCTTATTTTTAATTTTAGAAATTTTACTCAAAATAAAAAACCTCTCCTTTATAAGAAGAGGTTAATAATCGTAATTGCATACTAATTAACTGACCTCATCTTTCAAGACTTTTGTCTTGTAGGAATTAGCACCTTTTCCCATTTGGGTGGTTGCTGGGCTTCACAGGGCCTATCCCTCAGCCGCTCTTGATAAGGTAATCAAGATTTAAGTTTTATTTTACTTTACTAGCTTACTATTTTTTTAAAATTTTGTCAAGATTTTTAGTCACATTTTTCCCATTCCTTTTTTTGTAAGACAAATAAAATATTATCCCTATCTGAAATTTAAAGTTAGGTCTTTTTACTGTCTTTTATTCATATATTTTTTTGAAGGGGGTGTTCCTATTGTATTTAGCTAAAGTAAATTACAGCGATGATGATGTTATACAGATGCTAAGTTCAGTTCTAAAAACTATAATTAATGAAAATACGATTGTTGTTTGCATAGGAACAGACAGGGCTATAGGTGATACGTTAGGCCCTTTAGTTGGAACAATACTTAAGAACAGTAAATTTAAATACCCCGTTTACGGTACACTAGATAACCCTATTCACGCCTTAAATATATATGAGTCTTTAGATACTATAAAAAATACACATATACAAGGTAACTTCTTGGCTATAGATGCTTGCTTGGGGTCGCAGAGTAACATAGGTAATATACAGATTAGAGAAGGACCTATCCTGCCCGGAAAAGGTGTTGGAAAAAAACTACCTCAAATAGGAAATTATTCTATAGTAGGGATTGTAGATAAAATTGATGAAAACAATAGACTTTCATTTAATAATATACGTCTTAGCTTTATATTGGACTTAGCTGAAACAATAGCCTTAGCTTTATTAGTATCCACCTAAGTCCAATGTGAAGTAACTGATAAAATTCTTTATATAAAAAGGTAGATATTTTAGAGTATCTGATAGAATACTCAAAATTATCTACCTTTTTAATTTTGTATTTTTACTTTTCCACTAAAGCGAACATTAATTCCCCTTTACAGACAAGCTCTTCTCCAACATATGCCTTAGCATCTGCCTTAGCTATATTTCTTCTAAGAGTCGTCATTTCAACTTCCATAGTCAATGTATCTCCTGGTCTTACTTCTCTCTTAATTCTAACTTTATCTATACCTGCAAATACACCTAATTTTCCTTTATTTTCTTTTACAGACATCATTGCAACTCCACACACTTGTGCCAAAGCTTCTACTATCAATACTCCTGGCATTAGTGGATATTCTGGAAAATGACCTTGAAAAAAGGGCTCATTCACTGTTACATTTTTTATACCAACAGCTCTTTTTCCAACTTCTAACTCTGTAATCTTGTCCACTAATAAAAATGGATATCTATGTGGTATTAATTTCTTTATTTCATCTATATTTAGCATTCTAAACTCTCCTAATTATTTTCTTCTAAAAGACCCACCTGTTTCAAGTAAATCTATTGAACCCAAAGCTATACCTGTACCTTTTGCAACACAAGATAATGGCTCTTCTGCTATTGTAACAGTTATACCTGTTCTCTGTTCTATTATTTTATCTAATCCATATAATAATGAACCTCCACCAGTCATTATTATACCAACATCTCCTATATCTGCTGCTAATTCAGGAGGTGTTTTCTCTAAAACAGCATGAGTAGCAACTACTATTTGCTCAACACATTCTCTAAGTGCTTCTAGCATTTCTGTTGAATTTATAGTTATAGAACTAGGAAGTCCTGTAATTAAGTTTCTTCCTGTTATCTTCATATATTTTTCTTCTTCTCTCCTAAATGCAGAACCAATTTCAAACTTAATTTTCTCTGCTGTTCTTTCACCTATAAGAAGGTTATGTTGTTTTTTCATATACTTAACTATAGAATCATCAAATCTATCTCCACCAACTTTTATAGATTCACTTACAACAGCTCCCCCTAAAGATATTACAGCTATATCTACAGTTCCTCCACCAATATCTATAATCATATTACCATTAGGTTGAGATATGTCTACTCCAGCTCCTATGGCTGCTGCTATTGGTTCTTCTATGATATATACTTCTCTAGCTCCAGCTTGTCTAGTAGCATCCTCTACTGCTCTTTTTTCTACTTCTGTAACACCAGTTGGCACACATACCATAATTCTTGGCATGAAGAATCTTCCAAATCCTTTTTTATCAACTATCTTATCTATAAAAGATTTTAACATCTTCTCAGTTACATCATAATCTGAAATTACACCATCTCTTAAAGGTCTTATAGCAACTATATTACTTGGTGTTCTTCCTATCATTTTTTTAGCTTCTTCTCCCACAGCTAAAACAGAATCTGTCCTATTATCTATTGCTACAACAGATGGTTCTTCTAAAACGATTCCCTTACCACTAACATAAACAAGTACATTTGCAGTACCTAAATCTATGCCTATATCAGCTCCAGCCATTTTTTCAACTCCTTCATTTATATATTAGATTATATTATAAGTCTACTTTAATACTCCTATAATAAAGCATATACAAAAATCTCGCTTTAATCAAGAGAAAATAAATGTTTTGAGGGTATTATTATTTTGCTATTTATAATTATTTAATATATTTATTACAATAATCTAACTCAATAAAAAAAGTAGGTTTTTAACCTACATTTTTTTATGTTCCTTCTCATACTTTAATTTAGTTGCTAATCCCCCTCTAATATGTCTCTCTGATTTATTCTTGTCTAGCACACTTTTAACTTCTTTGGCAAGGGATGGATTTATTTCCTTCAATCTTTCTGTAACATCCTTGTGAATTGTACTTTTACTTACTCCAAATGTCTTGGCGGTTTGTCTTACTGTAGTGTTTTTTTCAAGTATATATTTTGCTACCACTATGGCCCTTTCCTCTATATGAGATCTCAAAGATTACCCCCCTCACATAATAGCTTTAATGATATATATGTAAAAACACCAAAAAATATAACAAGCTTAACCAAATATGATTAAACTTGTTATACTTTTACTTAATTAGACTCATTGGGTCTATAGATTTCTCTCCATTATATGCCTCTAAGTGTACATGGATGCCCTCTTCACTTTCTATTTGAGAAGTGCTTCCTACAGTACCTAGAGATTGTCCTTCTGTTACCTTCTGTTCTTTTTTAACACTAACATTTTCATCTAAGTTTGAATATACAACTACAATATTATTGTCACTTTTTATTTTTACTGATTTTCCATATTCTTCATCATCAAATACATCTACTACCATTCCGTTTAATAGAGATTTTATTTCTTTACCTTTAGTACAACTAACATCTACACCTTTATGAGTCTCCCAGACATCTAGTGTTTTAGAGTAACTAGGTTCTTTTTCTGAATATCCTCTTATTATTTTATCTCCAATGTAGTTTAATTTTGTTGCACTCGACTTATTTTCCTCTTTTGACTTAGCTTTTTCTAAGTTTTGTTTTGAATCTGTTGAAGTAGGAATAGCATCTTTCTTATCTTTTTCAATTAAATGTATTTCCTCTTCACTATCTTTATTAGCATTTTCTATCATTCCTTTATTAGAAGCTAATTTATCTACATTATTATTTGTAAACCAAACTCCACCTACTGCTAATAAACAAACACATACAAATAAAGATAAATAAAAACCATCTTTTTCTAACAGCTTTTTCTTCATTTTGCACCTCCAAATATATTTCTACATTTGGATTATTGACGTGTTTTTGGTATTTTATACAATTATTAGTATATATCTTTTATTTTTGTATCTGTGTAGTAATGTGATAATATATCATAATATTTATAGCCTTCTTCTGCCATTCCTTCTGCTCCCCACTGGCTCATACCAACACCATGACCATATCCTTTTACTACAAAATCTATGTATCCTTCTCCAAATTTTATGTCAAAGTTTGCAGAGTTCAACTTAAAAACAGTTCTAATGTCTGTTCCAGTCAGCTCTTTATTTCCTAGTTTTATTTTTTCTACAGTTCCTGCATCACTTCTTTGAGTTATTGAAACTTGTTTACTTAAATTATTTGTATCTATTACAATAGTGCTATATGCTCTTCTAAGACTCTTAACAAAGTCTGTATTACTTATTTTAAGTGTAGATGCAAACTTAGGAGAATACTTATCATAAGGACTTTCTACAGATTTTAGATAAGGATATTTTGCAGAAAATACTTCTTCACTGTTTTCTGTTTTTCCTGAAGATGTAGAAAAATAAAGAGGAAGTATTGCCTTATCATTATAAGTTATTATCTGTCCTTTAGTTCCTCTAACTGCTTCTTGGATTTTAGAGTATTTGTTCTTAATCCATTCTTCACCATTCAATTTTTTAAGAGTATCATAACTCTTGTATTCTTGACAGTGCTTATAGTCAGTACATACTACTGCATTTTTATGCTTACCTGATTGTCCATGCTCTTGCTTATATACTACATAGGTTCTAGCTGCCACAGCTTGAGCTTTCAGAGCCTCTATGTCAAAATCTGAAGACATCTCCCCAGCTATTACTCCACATAAATAATTCTCCATGTCCATTTTTTCAGTTTTTCCTTTTATATGATTGTACACATTGATGGTTGGTGTTTTTTTATTTACAGTTTCATAGTTCACTATCTTTTTTTCTTCATTACTTTCTTCTTTAATATCACTTTTTTTAATAGTTTTGTTTATAGAAACTGACTTCTCTGGCTTTTCAGTTAGTTCTACATTTTTATAAGAAACTAAAGTTATAAGTGATGGAACTAACACAGAACAAGTCACGAATCCTAACAAAACAACCAATGGGTTCTTCATATACTCTCCTCCTTAGCTTTTAAAACCTTGTATTTAAGTATATGAACAACCCTATTAATTTATAACTTTCTTCTCTAAACCAATTATTAATCTTCTACTATTTCGATTCGACCACCTAATGCTGTTATCTTCTTATCTATATCAACATAACCTCTTTGAATATGGTATATTTCTCCTATTTGAGTTTCTCCTTCTGCTATAAGACCGCATAAAATAAGGGCTGCACCTGCTCTTAAATCAGTAGCATTTACTGCTGCACCATGTAATTCATCTACACCATTAACAACTGCACTTCTTCCATCTATTTTTATATTAGCACCCATTCTATTAAACTCAGCAACATGCATAAATCTATTTTCAAAAACAGTTTCTATAACTACACCAGTTCCGTTTGCTACAGTAAGCATAGCCATAAATTGTGCTTGAACATCTGTAGGAAATCCTGGATGTGGTAAAGTCTTTATATCTATTGGTTTTAACACCTTTGGACCTACTACTCTAACAGAATTGTCCATCTCTGTAATCTCGCAACCAGCTTCTCTTAATTTAGCTACAACTGGCTTTAAATGCTCCATTAAAACATTTTCAACAGTTATATCACCTTTTGTCATAGCTGCTGCAACCATATAAGTTGCTGCTTCTATTCTGTCTGGAATTACATTATGTTCTGCTCCTTTTAGCTCTTTAACACCTTTTATCTTTATAGTGTTAGTACCTGCACCTTTAACATCTGCTCCCATTTCATTCAAAAAGTTTGCTAAATCTACTATTTCTGGCTCTTCTGCTGCATTTTCTATTATTGTAGTACCTTCTGCTAAAGAAGCTGCCATCATTATATTTTCAGTTGCTCCAACAGATGGAAAATCCAGATATAATTTATTTCCTACTAACTTTTCTGTTGCTGCCTCAACAAATCCATGGTCCATCTCTATCTTTGCACCCAAAGCTTTAAATCCTTTTAAATGTAAATCTATAGGTCTTGTTCCTATAGCACATCCTCCTGGCATAGAAATTTTTGTACTATTAAATCTAGCAAGCAATGGCCCCATAACCAAAAAAGAAGCTCTCATCTTTCTTACAAGCTCATATGGAGCTTCACAAGTCTTTATATTACTTGCATCAACAGTAAGTATATTTTCTTTATATTCAACTTCTGCACCTACATGTCTTAATAAATCTGATATAACATGAACATCTCTTAAATTTGGTACTCCATTCAATGTTGATTTTCCGTTCGCTAATAAAGTTGCTGCTATTATTGGTAAAACTGCATTTTTTGCGCCATCTATTTTAACACTACCTTTAAGTGGATTACTCTTTTTTACTATTATCTTAGCCATATTTTTTGATCTCCTCATAATTAATAATCTAATTTTATAATTGGTGTGGCAATATATATGAGTGTTTTTCCTTCATCCTCATTATATCTAATTCCTATATTTAAATTAATTTTTTCCCCTAAATATTCTAAATCATCATCATTTAATACTTTACTATATGCTGTTACTGATAAAAAGTTTACGTCTTCAACTTTATCTATTTGCTTAGCATTCATATTATATAATATTTTTTGTAAAATATCATCATATTTGTTGTTTTGTAACCTTTTTGTGTATTCTCCAACGATACAAGCAGACACATCTACTTGAGATGAATATTTATTTAACACAGCTTCTACGTTATTATAAATATCCTCTTTATGTTTATATACTTTGTTGTCCAATATGTCAACTATTATGTAACTTTCTTTATTATTTTTATTTATTCCTTTTATAGAAATTTCTTTATCGCTACCTTTTATAGTAGCACATAATTGTATTTTATCGCCATACCCTTTTTGATTCCAATTTATTCCTTTTTCATCTAGTTTTAGATTGTTAATTATTTCTATAAAAATATTACGAAATTCTTTATTTGATAAATTATAATTTATAACAGAATTAATTTTAACATTATAAAATTTGAAGTCTGCTTCTGAAATTTCAAGCGCATTAATTAATCTATTATATCTAGTATTTATACTTGTATCTGCATAAGATATAGTCATCCCTATAGTCATTAATATAAAAAAGCATATAGCTAATTGTATTCTTTTCATAATAAAAAATCCCCCTTAAATATGTTTTCCCGTATAATAGAATTATTAACAAATTTAAGAGAGATATACTTTCTCAATATGTATTTTTATGCATTTTGTAATTTTATATTCATTAAATGTTTCTCAAACTCTTCTATACCAATTCTTTCCAATACTTTGCTTATTCTTTCTCCTGGACTTGCTAATTGTTTATATGTATTAAATACATCTTGAACTAATTCTTCTATATTATCTTCTGTATATAAGTTGCTAAGTCTATCTCCAAATCTATAACCTCTTCCCATTCTACCACCAAGGTAAACAGCTAATCCTTTTTTATCAACTTCCATAGCTCCAAATGGACATACTTGAGCACATTTCCCGCAATTTACACACTCTTCTTTATTCCACACTAACTTCTTATTTTCCATATATACTGATTTCTGTCTACAAGATGATGTACATAATCCACAATTTTTACATTTATCTTCATTAAATTTTACATATACTTGTCCTACAATACCTACATCATTAGTATTAGCCTTAGCACAATTGTTTGGACATCCAACTAAAGTAATCTTAGTTTTAGATGGTAAATCATATCCAAAATATGAATCATGTAACTTTCCACATAATTCTTGTGTATCATATATTCCGTGTTGACATACAGTACCTTTACATGCAACTAGTGGTCTTACTTTTTTTCCTGTACCACCATGTTCTAAACCTACAGTTTTCAAATCTTCTTTTATTGAATCTATATCTTCATATTTTATCCATGGTATTTCCACAGCTAATCTAGTAGTAACACCCAAATAACCTCTACCATATTTTTCAGACAACTTTGACAAGTTAATAAGTTGTTCTGCTGTAAAGTTTCCAGCCCTACTTAATATTCTTATTGAAAAATATCCTTCTTGGCTTTGAGCCAATATACCTTCAGCTTTCAACTTTGCTTTTTCATCTTTGCTAATCATATTTCACACCTCGTAATATAAATTTATAGTTCTATACTGCTAATAATATGTTTAAATAAGTCTATATTTATATAATCATATTCTAACTCTGTTTATATTTTAAAACATAATAAAGGTATATTCAACTTAATAAAGCGAATACACCTTTATATTAAGTGATTCTATTGCACTTTAAAAGACTTTATTTATATTCTCCAACTTCAATTGGATTTGAGTTATCAAGACTCCATCCCATCCATCCATCACTATAAAGAGAGGTATCTTCTACACCCATTACATTTGCATATGTTAATACTTCAGCAGCACGCCATCCACTTCCACACATAAATATCAGTTGTTTATTCACATCTATATTTCCTTTATTCCACATTTCTAAAATCTCATATTTATTTCTCATTGTATCATCAATATTACGATATTCTTCTAGTGAAACACTATCACTGCCTGAATGCCCATATAAAGCACCTGGTACACGTCCTTTTTTATCATAATATGTATATCCAGATATTTTACCTATATGCTCATTCCAAGTACGAATATCTACTAATGCACATTTATTTTTTTCTTTTAGTTTTTGCTTTAATTCAGATGTTGTAACGATTAATTGTGGATTAGCTGGTATATTTGCTCCAAAATTAGTGCATGAATGCCTTGTGTTACTAGTAAATTCTAATTCATATCCTGCTGATATCCATGAATTTATTCCACCATTTAAAATCCTTACATCTTTTACTCCTATATATCTCAATATAACAGCTAGTCTATAAGATGCCATAGTTGTACCACTTGAAACTATTACAGTATCATCCTTTGTAAATCCATAATCTAATGCAAACTGAGTCAGATTATTATCATTAGCTAGCATCCATGTTGGAGGGGGTTCTATAATATCGGTATTTATATGAACACTTGTAGGTATATGACCTTTTGCATACGATTCTTTTCCTTCTCCCCAACTTGCTTCAATCATTTTTATATTTTTGGAATTTTCGAATGTCTCAGGTATTCCTCCATCCAGTATTTCTTTTATTATAAAAGCTGGCATTATCATTTGATAATTTTTATATCTTTCCATTGGAAGATTTTCATTCTCTGCCCATTGCTTAATGTCATATTTATATAGATACTTATATCCCTTTTTAAACAAATACTCTGCTACAAACAAAGAATCTTTTCCATTTGCATCATATAATACTATATTTTTATTTAAATCAATTCCTTTAGTCTTCAGTGCTTGCTCCAGTACTTCATCCTTTTTATCCGAATATACATTTAACCAATTAGCAGAAAAGTCTACAGCTCCTTTTATATGACCACCTCTTTTTACCCCATCTAACTTCCATCCATTGTATGCATCATTTAAACGAGTATCAACTACAATCCAAGATTTATCTTGTATTTTTTCTTGTAGAAATTCTGTAGAAATTGATTCAAGATTAACAAAAAAATCTTCTTTTTCTTTCTTTTTAAAATTATTTGACATAATTTATTATCCTATTTATAATATTTTTTTATTTAAAATTGTTTCATTAAGTTAAAACTATTTTCTCATAAAGTATCAAATTAATTATAACAAAAAAACAAGTCTAATTCTTATAAAAAAACTCATCCTATAAAATACAAATAATAGAATGAGCTTTTTAATAAATATTATCTATTTAATTTTTAATATATTTTTATTCAACTGTTACTGATTTAGCTAGATTTCTTGGTTTATCAACGTCGCATCCTCTTAGTACAGAAACATGGTAAGCAAGTAACTGCATTGGTACAACAGCTAATATAGGAGATAAAATATCATCTGAATTTGGTATATAGATTATTTTATCAGCAGCTTTCTCAACATCTTTATTGTGACTTTGAGCTATAGCTATTACATAAGCTCCTCTTGCTCTTACTTCTTCCATATTAGAAACCATTTTTTCAAATAATTTTTCTTGAGTAGCTATAGCAATTACAGGAGTTCCTTTTTCTATTAAAGCTATTGTTCCATGCTTTAATTCTCCTGCTGCAAAAGCTTCTGCATGTATATAAGAAATTTCTTTTAATTTTAATGAACCTTCCATTGCTAAACTATAATCTATTCCTCTTCCTAAATAGAATGCATGGTCAGAACTCACAACTGTTTTAGCAATTTCTTTTATATATTCTTCGTTATCTAGTATTTCTTGTATCTTTGATGGTATTTCTTTCATCTTAGAAATCATACTATCATAAAATTCTCTATTTATTGTACCTTTTTTAATAGCAAAGTCTAAAGCTATCATATATAGAGAAGTTATTTGAGTAGTATATGCCTTAGTTGATGCAACTGCTACTTCAGGTCCTGCCCAAGTATAGAAAACATCATCTGATTCTCTAGCTATAGATGAACCTACAACATTAGTTATAGAAAGTATTCTAGCTCCTTTAGTTTTTGAATCTCTTAATACTGCTAGAGTATCTGCTGTTTCACCAGATTGACTAACTAATATTACTAATGAATTTTCATCTACAAATGGGTCGCTATATCTAAACTCTGATGCTATATCAGTTATTACTGGTATATTTACAAATTTCTCTATAGCATACTTTCCAAGTAATCCAGCATTATATGCTGTTCCACAAGCCACTATATAAACTTTATTTATTTTATCTAAATCTTCTTTAGAAATATTTATACTATCTAAAACTATACTTCCATTGTCATCAAGTCTTCTTTCTAATGTTTCTCTAACACCTGTTGGTTGCTCGTGAATTTCTTTTGACATAAAGTAATCATATCCACCCTTAGATGCAGCCTCTACATCCCAAGTTACATGGAATACTTCTTTTTCCACTAAATTTCTATTAGAATCATAAACTGTTACATTTTCATCCTTTAGATGAACTATCTCTCCATTTTCTAAGAAATAAACATCCCTAGTATATTTTAATAATGCAGGTATATCTGATGCTATAAAGTTTTCGCCTTCTCCAACACCAACTACAAGAGGGCTATCTTTTCTTACAGCTACTAATTCATTTCCATGTTCTTTACATATAACGCCTAGTGCATAAGCTCCTCTTAATTTTGATATAGTTTTATATACAGCATCTAATAAATTACCTTCATAGTATTTATCTACTAAATGTGCTATTACTTCTGTATCTGTCTGAGATTCAAATTTAACACCTTCAGAGATTAATTCTTCTTTTATTTCCATGTAATTTTCTATTATCCCATTATGAACAACTGCTATTGTTTTAGATTGATTAAAATGAGGATGTGAGTTTACATCAGATGGCTCTCCATGAGTTGCCCATCTTGTATGCCCTATTCCCAAGTTTCCATCAATAGGATTCTTTTCTAAATCTTCTGCCAACACAGATAGTCTACCTTTAAACTTTCTAATATTAAGCTCTTCTCCATTAGAATTATTAACTGCTACTCCTGCTGAATCATAGCCTCTGTACTCTAACTTAGAAAGTCCTTCTACTATAACTTCTGCTGCCTTTCTACTTCCTAAATATCCAACTATTCCACACATTATTTGTGTCCTCCTAAAAAATATTATTTATATATTTTAAGAGTTAGGTCATATAAGTTTACTTTGGCTTCCCTTTGTCCATAAGATTACTCCTATTATTTAAAGAAGTCTTTCGATGGTAAACACACCGCAGAGCATCCGCCGACAATTCGATTAACTCTGACCTCGTCAACTTAGTTCCTATATTACTTAATAATTATGTCTATAACTAAGTTCTGGCGCTTAGAAAGGTGCCCTCAGTATTTATATCTGAGAATACCCTTATAAATTACGATAATTTTTCTTGTATAAGATTAGCTAAATTTGTTGCTAATTCTTTTATTTGACCTTCCTCTTTACCCTCTAACATAACTCTAACTAATGGCTCAGTTCCTGATGGTCTTATCAAAACTCTACCATTTCCATCTAAAATAGATTCTATTCTTTCTATCTCAGTTTTTATTTCTGGATATTCCATATATTTAGTTTTATTTTCATTTCTTATTGTTGCATTTACTAATACTTGTGGATATTGACTCATTATTGATGCAAGTTCTGATAAAGGTTTCTTTTCTTGCAAGATTATATTTGCAAGTATTAAAGAACTAAGTACTCCATCTCCAGTTGTATTGTAATCTAAGAATATCATATGTCCAGATTGTTCTCCACCAAGATTGTATCCATTTTTAACCATATCTTCTAAAACATATCTATCTCCAACTGCTGTAGTAGATAAATTTATTCCATTTTCTTTAGCAGCTATTGTCAATCCTATGTTACTCATAACTGTAACTACTAAAGTGTCTTGTGCTAATTTATTATTTTTCTTTAGATTTAAAGCACTCAATATCATTATATGGTCTCCATCAACAATTTGACCCTTCTCATTTACTGCAATTAATCTATCTGCATCTCCATCATATGCAAGACCTAAGTCAGCATTATGCTCTAAAACAGAGTTTTGAAGTTGTTCAGGATGTGTAGAACCACATTTATAATTTATATTATTTCCATCTGGTGAACTATTTATTGAAATTATACTTGCTCCTAATTCATCAAACACTATTGGTGCTACTTTATATGATGCGCCATTTGCGCAATCTAATACTACTTTTAATCCTTTAAAATCTGTGCTTATTATTGATTTCAAATAGTCTACATAGTCTCTTTGTGCACAGTGTTCATGTAATTTTCTTCCTACATTTTCACCAATTGGTAGACAATCAATTTTGTCTATATCATCTATATATTCTTCTATTTTTAATTCAATTTCATCATCCAATTTATATCCATTCTTATTAAAGAATTTGATTCCATTATATTCAACAGGATTATGAGATGCAGATATAACCACGCCACAATCAGCACCATATTTTCTAGTTAAATATGCCACTGCAGGTGTTGGTATTATTCCAACAGTAATAACATCACATCCAACAGACATAAGCCCTGCTATTAAAGATGCTTCTAACATATCCCCTGATATTCTAGTATCTTTACCTACCACTACTTTTACTCTGTGGTCTCCTTGAGCTAAGACAAAACCACCAGCTCTACCAAGTTTATATGCTAAGTCACATGTTAATTCTGTATTTGCTACTCCTCTAACTCCATCAGTTCCAAAATACTTTCTCACTAAATATTCTCCTTTCATAATTGAAAAGCTTGCAATTTGTATTATATTTTTATAGTCCATAAAATATCATTATATTCTTAATTTCAGCCATAAAAACATTTTAATACTTATCAGCAAAAAAGACAATAGAAATAATTCTATTGTCTTTTTTTTGACATCTTTTTTCTTTATTAGTTAGTTGCTTTAGAACATGCAGCATCCATACCTTTTTGTAGAGCTTCTCTGTTTAACGGAACGAATTTTTCTTTTCTAGGTCCGAAAACTTTTTTAAATGCTTCTAATACAGATTCTATATCTACAGTATCAGCTACTTTTAAGTAAGCTCCTAACATTATCATATTAGCAACTTTGTCATTTCCTAACTCAACTGCCAATTCATTTGCTGGTATATAATAAACATCTACATCTGTTCTTTCAACTTTTTCTTTTATTAAAGAGCTATTTACTATTATTTTTCCACCAGGTATAACATCGTTTTTGAATTTTTCAAACGCTGGTATGTTTAATAATATAGCCGCAGTTGCATCATCTGTTATAAGTGGAGAACCAACTGGTTCACTAGATACAGTTACTGCACAGTTTGCTGTACCTCCACGCATTTCTGGTCCATAAGATGGTAACCAAGAAACTTCTTTTCCTTCTAGCATTCCTGCATAAGTAAGTAATTGTCCCATAGACATAACACCTTGGCCTCCGAAGCCTGCACATATTACTCTAGCTGTAGACATTTACTTCACCTCCTCAACTTCAACATTTTTGAAATTTCCTAATGGATAGTATGGTATCATATTGTCTCTTAACCATTGTAAAGCATCATTTGGAGCTAGTCCCCAGTTTGTAGGACAAGTAGATAATACTTCTACTATTCCAAATCCTAATCCTGCTTGTTGAACTTGGAATGCTTTCTTTATAGCTTTTTTAGCTTGTCTAACATGAGCTGGAGTATCAACTGCTACCCTTTCTACAAATACAGCTCCTGTTAATGTAGCTAACATTTCGCTTACTCTTATTGGATAACCTTGAGTTTCAGCATTTCTTCCTGATTGAGCAGTAGTAGCTCTTTGTCCAACTAGTGTAGTTGGAGCCATTTGCCCACCAGTCATACCATATGTTGTATTGTTTACAAATATAGTAGTTATTTTCTCTCCTCTAGCAGCTGCATGAACTATTTCAGCAGTACCGATTGAAGCTAAGTCTCCATCACCTTGATAAGTGAATACTGTATTTTCAGGATGAACTCTTTTTATTCCTGTAGCAGCTGCTGGTGCTCTACCATGAGCAGCCTCTTGAGTGTCACAGTTAAAATATTTATATCCTAAAACTGAACATCCAACTGGAACAACACCTACAGCATCACCTAACACTCCTAATTCTTCTAATACTTCACCAACTAATCTATGAATTATACCATGTGTACATCCTGGACAGTAGTGAGTTTGAGTATCTTGTAATCCTTCAGTTTTCTTAAATACAACAGCCATTATCTAGCACCTCCTGCAACCAATTCTCCGGCAATAATTTTTTTAGCTTTTTCAACTATTTCTGCTGGTGTTGGAGTCATTCCTCCTGGTCTTCCATGGAAGTAAACTGGTAATTTACCTTCTACTGCCATTTTAACATCTTCCACCATTTGTCCCATACTCATTTCAACAGTTAATATGTTTCTAGCATTAGGAATTTGGTCAAATGCTTCAAATGGGAATGGCCATAATACTTTAGGTCTTATAAGACCTGCTTTTATTCCTTCTTCTCTTAATATATCAATTGCGCTTTTTACTACTCTTGAAGTAGTTCCATAAGCTGCAAATACAAATTCAGCATCTTCTGTCTTGTACATTTCGTATTGTACTTCATTTTTTTCCATCTCTTTAAATTTAGCTTCTAAATGCCAGCAATGGTCTTCTAGTACTTCTGGCTCTAAGTATAGAGAGTTTATTACATTAGGCACTCTTTTCCCTTTAGTTCCAACAGTTGCCCAATCTTTAGGAGGCAATTCTCTTTTCTTTTCAGGAGCTTTAAATTCAACTGGTTCCATCATTTGACCTATCATACCATCTGCAACTACCATAACTGGTGATCTGTAGTAATCTGCAACGTCAAAAGCTTCCATTATCATATCAACAGCTTCTTGAACTGTAGCTGGTGCGAATACTGGAGTTCTGTAGTCTCCATTTCCTCCACCTCTTGTAGACATAAAGTAGTCAGCTTGTGAAGGTTGTATACTTCCAAGTCCTGGACCACCTCTCATTACATTAAGTACAACACAAGGAACTTCTGCACCTACTGCATATGTTATACCTTCTTGTTTTAAAGCAACTCCTGGTGAAGATGAAGAAGTCATAACTCTTGCTCCTGCACCTGCTCCACCATAAACCATGTTTATTGCAGAAACTTCTGATTCAGCTTGAACGAACGCTCCACCTATTTTTGGTAACTCTCTTGATAAATATTCTGGTAATTCACTTTGTGGAGTTATTGGGTAACCGAAGAAATATTTGCAACCAGCTTCTATAGCTGCTTTTCCAAATGCTTCGTTACCTTTCATAAGTATCTTAGCCATTAAAATTCCCCCTTAAATATTAATTTAAATTAATCTCTTTCTACTGTTATAACTACATCTGGACACATAGTTGCACAACTTGCACATCCTATGCATTTTTCCATTTCAAAAACACTTGCTGGGTTATACCCTTTTTTGTTTATTACATTTGAGTCTAATTGTATGATTTTTACTGGACATGCTTCAACACATAATCCACAACCTTTACAACGTTCTTGATTAAAAGATACTTTTCCTTTAGCCATTTACCTAAGCCTCCTTAAACTTTCTATATATTTGAGCTCAAACTACATCCAGTCTTCTCTCATATATAATTTTATAGGAAAAACTTCTCCTTCTAAATCTTTTGGTAACTGTTCAACAAGATTTTCTAAACATGAAACATATCTTATAGGTATATTACATTTTTCAGAAACTTCTTTTGCAACTTTTTGACCTCTTAAAACATCATCAATAGTAGTAAATCTAATAAGATGAGTATTATTAATTAGACCTGTTACTTTTAATTTAGAAGATTTTTCTATTTCCTTTATATATTGGATAACTTCTTCAGAAGTTTGAGTTTTCTCCCTATTTGCATTTATTACAAAAAGCATATCATAATCGCCTTCTTTTAACAAATGACTAAATCTTCCTATAACTCTAGCACCTACATTATCTCCACCTAAATCTATAACAGAATTGTATGAATGGTCTACCATAGGAGACATCACTTCTGCTGATACTGCTGGTAAATCTAATGTTGGAGCATTGATTGAGCTATCAATTGGTTGTATACCTAAAGATTTCATTAGTTCTTTCTTTTCTCTAGTTCTAAAGTATACATTTACCACATCTAAATCAGCTATAGCAACTTTGCCAGAAACCATATCTCTTAATTTAACAACATAGTTCATCGCAAATTCACTTTTACCACTTCCATAGTGACCAGTTATGATTCTTATTCTTTTATCATTAGTTATCATAAACTTGAGCCTCTTCTTCACCAGTTAAAACTCTAAGTCCACCTTGAGCTAATGCAATCATTTCATCTTCACCTGGATAAACTTTTACATCTGCTATAAATTTAACTCTATCTGTAATCATTTCTGTAAACATTTTTGAATATGCGATTCCGCCAGTTAATAGTATTGCTTTTACATCTCCCTTAAGAACTGCTGCACTAGCTCCTATTTCTTTAGAAATTTGATATGCCATAGCTTCATATAATAATTTAGCCTTTTCATCACCAGCTTCAATTCTTTCTTCAACTTCTCTAGCATCATTAGTATTTAAGTATGCAACTAATCCGCCATTACCTTTTATTTTCTTTTTAATTTCGTCTTGAGTATATTTTCCACTAAAGCACATTTTTACTAATGCACCTACTGGTAATCCACCACTTCTTTCTGGAGAGAAAGGTCCTTCTCCATCTAATGCGTTTGCAACATCTACTATCTTACCATTTTTATGAGCTCCAACAGAAACTCCTCCACCCATGTGAGCAACTATAAGATTTATATCTTCATATTTCTTACCTATTTCTCTAGCATATCTTCTTGCTATTGCCTTTTGATTTAAAGCATGTACTACACTTGCTCTACTTATTTCAGGCATACCAGAAATTCTAGCAATATCTTCTAATTCATCCACAACAACAGGGTCTACTATGTATGAAGGAACATTTACTTCATCACCTATTTGCTTTGCTATTATTCCACCTAAGTTTGAAGCATGTTCTCCTAAAACTCCTACTTTTAAATCTTCAATCATACCAGCACTTACTGAATAAGTACCACCTTTTATAGGTTTAAGAAGTCCGCCTCTACCTACTACAGCATCTAATTCAGATGTTTTTACTCCACCTTCCTTTAGAGCTTCTTCAATTACTTGTTTACGGAATTCAAATTGATCTGACACTTTCTCATATTTTCCTATTTCTTCAGAAGAATGTCTCAAAGTTTTTTCAAATACTAAATCCTCATTATCAAATACAGCTATTTTAGTTGATGTCGACCCAGGATTTATTGTTAAGATTTTAAATATTTTGCTCATTTGCCTATTTCCCCCTTAAATTTAAGCCTTTGCTGCCATTAAAACACCTAAAGCTATTGAGTTAAGTTTAGTTTCTTCGCTGTCTGCTCTAGAAGTTAGTATTATTGGTGCTTTAGCTCCAACTATAACCCCTGCATTTTTTGATTTTGAGAAGAATACCAAAGCTTTATATAATATGTTACCACCTTCAATATCTGGAGCTAATAATATATCAGCTCTTCCTGCTACAGGATGATTTATACCTTTATGTTTAGCTGCTTCTAAAGATACTGCATTATCAATTGCAAAAGGTCCACCAACCATACAACCTTTGATTTCTCCTCTTTCATACATTTCTTCTAGTTCTTTAGCTTCAACTGTATCTTTCATTTTTGGATTTACTTTTTCTTTTGCGCATATTGCAGCAACTTTTGGTTCGTTTATATCTAATGAATGTGCTACTGTGCAAGCATTTTCTATGATTTGCTTTTTAGTATTTGTATCAGGTGCTAAGTTCATAGCTGCGTCAGTTATGAAAAATAATCTGTCATACCCTTCTACATCAAATACTGCTACGTGACTTAATACATTTCCAGTTCTAAGACCTACTTCTTTGTTTAAAACTGCTTTTAGTATTATTGATGTGTCTACTAAGCCTTTCATTACCATGTCGGCTTTTCCTTGTGAAACTAATTCAACAGATTTTAGAGATGCTTCTGCTAAATCTTTTATATCTATCAGTTCATAATTTTCGATATCCATGTCTATGCTTTTTGCAATTTCTTTAGTCTTTTCTATATCACCTACTAAAATAGCATCTGCTATTTTTTCTTTTCTAGCCATCTCAACTGCCATTAAAACTTCCTTATCTTGACAACATGCTACTGATATAGTTTTAGGTCCTCTTTCTTTTGCAAACTTAATTACTTCTTCAAAGCTTTTCATGCATTTCCACCTCATCTTGAATTTTTTGAAATAGAACTTTTTATATCTCAATTAAATTATAACTCGTTCAGCAACGTTTTCCTAGTGATAATTGAAATATTTAATTCAAAAATATTTATTTAAATCTATTTATCAGTCTTTTTTCATATATCTAGTACTTTTTAGATTTAACAAATATCTCATTGTCCTTATTTTATAATATAACTAAAATAAACAAGATGCAACAAAAACATAAAATTAACAAACTTAATTTTATAGGTTTTTTTGTCGCATCTTGTAACAACTAAATATTCGAAATATTTGTTCATTCCACTTCAACAATATTAGGTTCTATATTTATTTTTTTAAATTGATTTGTTGTTTCATATTTTATTTTATATTTACTATCTTCTTCAGGTCCTTGTGATAAATCAACAAACAACGAAATATCTTTTTTATTTAACTTACTTAAATCTTCTGTTGATTCCACAACAACTTTTATATTTACATCTGAAATTATACTTGGATTATCCATATTTGCTGGAATATTTCTCAATTCAATATCCCCTACATCATACAGAAACTCTGCACTTAACTGTTTTGTTTCATTTAATTTTATTGTTATAGAGCTATCTTCAAGAGTTATACCTTCTGGAACCTCTAAGCTCACTTCTTTTTCTTCTCCATTAGCTAAATCAGCTAAATCAACAGGTTTTGTCTTAATATAATTTATTTTGTCTATATTTTCTTTTTTTCCTTTTATTGTAACTTGTTCTGCACTTAACTTATAATTTTTCAATGCATCATTATCTTTATCATTCTTTAAATTTACCCTTATTGGAACTATTTTTTCTTTTAATAATTCTATCTGTGCAGTTACTGAAGATGAACTTAATGTCACACCTTCAACCTTTGTCCCACTACTATTTAAAGGAATTAATTCTAATTTTTTAGAAAAATCCTCTGTTTGATTTCCAACATCTAAATTAGCTCTTACACTTTTGACTTCATTAACCAAACTCCTTGGACCCGAAACGTCGACAAATTCCTTACTTAGTTCAATTTTATTTATATTTCTTTTTGAATTTCCACTTACTTCTACCTTTATATCTCTTTTTTCTTTTATATTTTTTTCAAGATTCACTACTAAAACATCATGTTTAAATTCTATAGTGACCCCTTGAGGAATATTTGCTTTTAAATATACTTCTTTCTGCCCTTGTATTGGATCTTCAATAGTTCCATATACATGTATATCCTCTTTTTTTACACTTTGTACCTTTGATAAACTACCTTTTATATATACATCTGCTGTTAATTTTTCGTCTGGATATATAACAAGATTTTTATCTTTTAAATCACTCATATTACTTATAGATACAGGTATATCTTCAAACCCTTTAGTTTCTTCAGGGTCAACTACGGCCATAACATACATCCATAATGCAATTGCACTTAAAAATGATATTATTTTTATTTTGGTATTATTTTTCAGTCTATTTATCATTTAAATATACCACCTTTGAAAAAACTTCTTGTTTCCGTGTTTGTTTTTAAATTACTACGTAATATATTCATCATTCTTTCTCTCGAAATATCTCTATATAACTTACCTGATTTAGCAATTGATACGCCTCCAGTTTCTTCAGATACAATCAGTGTAATACAGTCAGATACTTCACTTACACCTATTCCCGCCCTATGTCTAGTACCTAAATCTTTGCTTAAATCCTTACTTTCTGTCAGGGGTAAAAAACATGCAGCTGCCTTTACCTTAGAATCTCTAATTACAACAGCTCCATCATGTAGTGGTGTATTTGGTATAAATATATTTATTAATAGCTGTCTAGAAATCTCAGCATCAATAATAGTTCCTGTATTTATTATATCACTTATTCTGGTTTCTCTCTCCATTATGATAAGAGCACCTATTTTTTGTCTAGAAAGTGAATACAAAGCCTCTACAATTTCTTCTATATTTCTATTAAGAGTCTCTTCCGAAGTATTTACATTCTTTCCAAATAAATTAAATTTTGCTCTTCCTATATGCTCGAGTCCTGCTCTAAATTCTGGTTGAAAAATTATAAGAGCCGCTATAACTCCATAATCTAGAGCTTTAAGAGATATCCAATAAACGGTATGCAATTTAAAAGTGTTACTAAGTTGAGTTGCTAATAAAAGAAATATTATCCCTTTAAATACTTGTTCTGCCCTTGTATCTTTTATAAACATAAATATTTTGTAAAAAATATACGCTACTATAGATATGTCAATTAAATCATATATACTCATTCTTAATATTATATTAAAAAATCCATTTAAAAAAGAATTTATATCTAACACAGTTTTATCCTCCTGTTTGATAACTTCTTAATTATTTACACTATGTATTATACTATATAAATCTAACTCTATACAAACTATTTAACTTTTGTGTAAATAATTCTAATTTTATGGTTCGAGATTGTTAAATAATCTCTAAAGACATCAAAAATATCGATTCAATAAATACATATTTTTATTAAAGTTAATTTTAGTTCAAATAATTCAAACCATCAAGGCGCGAATACAAAGTAGTACTCGCGCCTTAATGCAGTTTTATGTTATAAAACCTATTTAATATATCATTAATTAATATATATTTACTAAAATAAATTTTATAATCTACTCATCAATTATAAAATTGAAACATCATCTATCATAAATATTAACTTATTAATATAATTCCTGCTTTAAAATAATAACTTTCTTTATAATCAGCTTAAATAAATTTATTTTAATATACTACTATAAATACCATTAGAAATTATTTTCTATAGGTAAAATAGCACACATATTCTAAAATTTATACATCTATTACTTATACTATTATAATTCATTTAGTTTAGTATAACTTATAAGTGTTACATTACATTGTCAATTTTCTATAATACCTAATTTTTAATAATTCATTATATAAGTAAAATTAATTAGTTTATAAATTAATAAAACACTCTAAAAGATTAATACTATAAAGTATACAATATAATGTATATAGTTCTTATCTAATAGTTAGTAATTCCTTCTAACTAGAACTTTTATAAATGTCTTGTAGACTATTATACATTACCATTCATATGTTTACAATATTAATGAATATACTGTAACTCTTACATAGTTTAAAGTTTATAAAGAAAAAGACACAGGTAATATACATGTATCCTGTGTCTTTTTAAACAATATAAAAGTTTACTATAAAATATAGTAAACTTTTCTTAATGAGCGCACAGGGATTCGAACCCCGGACACACGCCTTAGAAGGGCGTTGCTCTATCCAGCTGAGCTATGCACCCAAGTTATTATGGAGCGGGAAACGAGATTCGAACTCGCGACTTCAACCTTGGCAAGGTTGCGCTCTACCACTGAACTATTCCCGCTTATTTATTTTGGCGACCTGGAAGGGGTTCGAACCCTCGACCTCCAGCGTGACAGGCTGGCATTCTAACCAACTGAACTACCAGGCCGCAAATGGTGGGACCAACAGGGCTCGAACCTGTGACCCCCTGCTTGTAAGGCAGGTGCTCTCCCAGCTGAGCTATGGTCCCATTTTTGGAGCGGGTGAAGGGGATCGAACCCTCACAGCTGGCTTGGAAGGCCAGAACTCTACCATTGAGCTACACCCGCATATTTAATTGGTGACTCGTAGGGGAATTGAACCCCTGTTACCGCCGTGAAAGGGCGGTGTCTTAACCTCTTGACCAACGAGCCATTTTAATGGTTGCGGAGGCAGGACTCGAACCTACGACCTTCGGGTTATGAGCCCGACGAGCTGCCAACTGCTCCACTCCGCGATATTGTTTTATAAGTGCCGAAGACCGGAATCGAACCGGTACGAGAGGTAAGTCCCGCAGGATTTTAAGTCCTGTGCGTCTGCCAGTTCCGCCACTTCGGCTTTTTTGGCTCCAAGGGTGGGGCTCGAACCCACAGCCTACCGGTTAACAGCCGGTTGCTCCACCGTTGAGCTACCTTGGAACATTAACGTGGCTACGTCCTACTCTCCCAGGCAGTTTCCCACCAAGTACCATCAGCGCTAGAGAGCTTAACTTCTGTGTTCGGAATGGGAACAGGTGTATCCTCTCTGCTATTGTAACCACATAATCTTTATGCTTAATATTTCTATCAAGTTTTTAGAACCTAGTAATACTAGTTTCTTTAGAGTTAACACTCTAAAAACTACACATATATCTTACTGAATGAACATCAAATAATTTGGTCAAGTCCTCGACCTATTAGTATCGATAAGCTAAATACATTGCTGCACTTACACCTTCGACCTATCAACCAGATAGTCTTTCTGGGGTCTTACCCTTGCGGTGGGAAATCTTATCTTGAAGTCGGCTTCGCGCTTAGATGCTTTCAGCGCTTATCCATTCCGTACATAGCTACCCAGCCATGCCCTTGGCAGAACAACTGGTACACCAGAGGTACGTCCATCCCGGTCCTCTCGTACTAAGGACAGGTCTTCTCAAATTTCCTACGCCTGCGACGGATAGGGACCGAACTGTCTCACGACGTTCTGAACCCAGCTCGCGTACCACTTTAATGGGCGAACAGCCCAACCCTTGGGACCTACTACAGCCCCAGGATGTGATGAGCCGACATCGAGGTGCCAAACCTCCCCGTCGATGTGGACTCTTGGGGGAGATAAGCCTGTTATCCCCAGGGTAGCTTTTATCCGTTGAGCGATGGCCCTTCCACGCAGAACCACCGGATCACTAAGTCCGATTTTCATCCTTGCTCGACCTGTATGTCTTGCAATCAAGCTCTCTTTTGCCTTTACACTCTACGTACGATTTCCGACCGTACTGAGAGAACCTTTGAGCGCCTCCGTTACCTTTTGGGAGGCGACCGCCCCAGTCAAACTGCCCACCTGACAGTGTCCCAAGACCAGATTCATGGCCTATGGTTAGAGTCCCAGTACTACAAGGGTGGTATCCCAAGGATGGCTCCGCCAAAACTGGCGTCCTGGTTTCAAAGCCTCCCACCTATCCTGTACATGTAGTACCAAGACCCAATGTCAAGCTACAGTAAAGCTCCATGGGGTCTTTCCGTCCTGTCGCAGGTATCCGGCATCTTCACCGGAATTACAATTTCACCGAGTCTGTTGTTGAGACAGTGCCCAAATCGTTACGCCTTTCGTGCGGGTCGGAACTTACCCGACAAGGAATTTCGCTACCTTAGGACCGTTATAGTTACGGCCGCCGTTTACTGGGGCTTAAGTTCACTGCTTCGATTGCTCTAACAGATCCCCTTAACCTTCCAGCACCGGGCAGGCGTCAGCTCCTATACATCGTCTTGCGACTTAGCAGAAACCTATGTTTTTGGTAAACAGTCGCTTGGGCCTATTCTCTGCGGCCACCGGATGGTGGCACCCCTTATCCCTAAGTTACGGGGTCATTTTGCCGAGTTCCTTAACAACAGTTCTCTCGCGGGCCTTAGGATACTCTCCTCACCCACCTGTGTCGGTTTGCGGTACGGGTACCTTTAACCTCGATAGAGACTTTTCTTGACAGTGTGAAATCAGCTACTTCGCTACTAAATTTCGCTCCCCATCACATCCCAGCATTATCAAAGCGGATTTACCTACTCTGACTGCCTCAATGCTTGGGCACACATAACCAACAGTGTGCTTAGCTTATCCTACTGTGTCATCCCATCTCTCAAACGGTTATCGGTAGTACAGGAATATCAACCTGTTGTCCATCACCTACGCCTTTCGGCCTCAGCTTAGGTCCCGACTAACCCAGGGCGGACGAACCTTCCCCTGGAAACCTTGGGTTTACGGCCTGTGGGATTCTCACCCACATCTCGCTACTCATGCCAACATTCTCACTCCCATACTGTCCACATGTCCTTACGGTCATGCTTCAACCCGTATGGGAAGCTCCCCTACCCATCATAATGATGCCGTAGCTTCGGTAGTAAGTTTTAGCCCCGGAAATCTTCGGCGCAGGATCACTCGACCAGTGAGCTATTACGCACTCTTTGAATGAGTGGCTGCTTCTAAGCCAACATCCTGGTTGTCTGTGCAATCCCACATCCTTTACCACTTAACTTACATTTAGGGACCTTAGCTGACGATCTGGGCTGTTGCCCTTTCGACTATGAATCTTATCACCCACAGTCTGACTCCCAAGTATAAGATGACGGCATTCGGAGTTTGATAGTCTTCGGTAGGTGCAATACCCCCTAGGACATTCAGTGCTCTACCTCCGTATCTCTCACCTTGAGGCTAGCCCTAAAGCTATTTCGGGGAGAACCAGCTATCTCCGGGCTCGATTGGAATTTCACCGCTACCCACAAGTCATCCCCGAGCTTTTCAACGCTCGTGGGTTCGGACCTCCACGAAATTTTACTTTCGCTTCATCCTGCTCATGGGTAGGTCGCCCGGTTTCGGGTCTACGTCAAGTAACTGAACGCTCAGTTAAAACTCGCTTTCGCTACGGCTCCACACCTTAAGTGCTTAACCTTGCTACTTAACGTAACTCGTTGGCCCGTTCTACAAAAAGTACGCGGTCACACAAGAAATGTGCTTCCACAGCTTGTAAGTGCAGGGTTTCAGGTTCTATTTCACTCCCCTCCCGGGGTTCTTTTCACCTTTCCCTCACGGTACTATACGCTATCGGTCACTAGGTAGTATTTAGCCTTGGAGGGTGGTCCCTCCTGCTTCCCACAGGGTTTCACGTGTCCCGTGGTACTCTGGATCATATCTAAAGTCTTCTCGTTTAACATACAGGACTATTACCTTCTGTGGTGGGTCTTTCCAAACCTCTTCAATTACGATACCTCTTCGTTATGATATGTCCGCAACCCCAATAAAGAAAACTTTATTGGTTTGGGCTCTTCCGCGTTCGCTCGCCGCTACTTACGGAATCGAATTTCTTTCTCTTCCTTCAGGTACTTAGATGTTTCAGTTCCCTGAGTTCCCCTCATTAAGCTATGAATTCACTTAATGATACTTAGACATTACTCTAAGTGAGTTTCCTCATTCGGAAATCTTCGGATCAAAGTTTACGTGCAACTCCCCGAAGCTTATCGCAGCTTATCGCGTCCTTCATCGGCTCCTAGTGCCAAGGCATCCGCCCTGCACCCTTAATAACTTGACCAGTTAAAAAGGTTTGATAGATTAAAGTCTATCAACTTGATAATTTTAAAAAGTTATCAGCTTTATATATTACAAATTAGATGTCATATCACTAAATATATATGCAGTTTTTAAGGTGCTAACGCACAAAGCTTGGATAAAAATAAGCTTAAAGTGCAATGTAAGAGTCTACTAGATAAATCAAAGATTTAAGTAATATGCTCTTAAATGGTGGAGATGAGGAGAGTCGAACTCCTGACCCCTTGCTTGCAAGGCAAGTGCTCTCCCAACTGAGCTACACCCCCAAATATGAAGTTCATAAAGAACTTTCAAAATTAAACAGTAGGCAATTCTCCTTAGAAAGGAGGTGATCCAGCCGCACCTTCCGATACGGCTACCTTGTTACGACTTCACCCCAGTTATTGATTCCACCTTCGACGACTTCTTCCAAAAGGTTAGATAATCGGCTTCGGGCGTCTCCAACTCCCGTGGTGTGACGGGCGGTGTGTACAAGACCCGGGAACGCATTCACCGCAGCATTCTGATCTGCGATTACTAGTAACTCCAGCTTCATGTAGGCGAGTTTCAGCCTACAATCCGAACTGAGAGTAGCTTTAAGGGATTAGCTCCACCTTACGGCTTGGCAACCCTCTGTACTACCCATTGTAGCACGTGTGTAGCCCTAAGCATAAGGGGCATGATGATTTGACGTCATCCCCACCTTCCTCCAGGTTATCCCTGGCAGTCTCTCTAGAGTGCCCAACTTAATGATGGCAACTAAAGACAAGGGTTGCGCTCGTTGCGGGACTTAACCCAACATCTCACGACACGAGCTGACGACAACCATGCACCACCTGTCACCAATGTCCCCGAAGGGAACTCTCCGATTAAGGAGATGTCATTGGGATGTCAAGCTTAGGTAAGGTTCTTCGCGTTGCTTCGAATTAAACCACATGCTCCGCTACTTGTGCGGGTCCCCGTCAATTCCTTTGAGTTTCACTCTTGCGAGCGTACTTCCCAGGCGGAGTACTTAATGCGTTAGCTGCGGCACCGAGGGGGGTAACCCCCGACACCTAGTACTCATCGTTTACAGCGTGGACTACCAGGGTATCTAATCCTGTTTGCTCCCCACGCTTTCGTGCCTCAGCGTCAGTTACAGTCCAGAGAGCCGCCTTCGCAACTGGTGTTCCTCCTAATATCTACGCATTTCACCGCTACACTAGGAATTCCACTCTCCTCTCCTGCACTCAAGTCTCCCAGTTTCAAGAGCTTACTACGGTTGAGCCGTAGCCTTTCACTCCTGACTTGAAAGACCGCCTACGCACCCTTTACGCCCAGTAAATCCGGATAACGCTAGCCCCCTACGTATTACCGCGGCTGCTGGCACGTAGTTAGCCGGGGCTTCCTCCTCAAGTACCGTCATTATCTTCCTTGAGGACAGAGTTTTACGACCCGAAGGCCTTCATCACTCACGCGGCGTTGCTGCATCAGGCTTTCGCCCATTGTGCAATATTCCCCACTGCTGCCTCCCGTAGGAGTTTGGACCGTGTCTCAGTTCCAATGTGGCCGATCACCCTCTCAGGTCGGCTACTGATCGTCGCCTTGGTAAGCCGTTACCTTACCAACTAGCTAATCAGACGCGGGTCCATCCTGTACTGGCTCACCTTTGATATTTAAGAGATGCCTCTCAAATATGTTATCCCGTATTAGCATACCTTTCGGTATGTTATCCGTGTGTACAGGGTAGGTTACCCACGCGTTACTCACCCGTCCGCCGCTCTTTACCGAAGTAAATCGCTCAACTTGCATGTGTTAGGCACGCCGCCAGCGTTCATCCTGAGCCAGGATCAAACTCTCAAATAAAAGTTTATCAGGCTCAGATACTATTGTTATCAAAATATCTGGCTTTATGGTTTGTTTCTTGTTTTATAAATTAACCTACTGTTTAATTTTCAAAGTTCTTTAAATTATTGTGGTGGGCCATCAGGGACTCGAACCCCAGACCTACCGGTTATGAGCCGGGCGCTCTAACCAACTGAGCTAATGGCCCACAATAATTTGTGGTGCCGAAGACCGGAATCGAACCGGTACGAGAGGTAAGTCCCGCAGGATTTTAAGTCCTGTGCGTCTGCCAGTTCCGCCACTTCGGCACATCACCTGGCTATGTCCTACTCTCCCAGGCAGTTTCCCACCAAGTACCATCAGCGCTAGAGAGCTTAACTTCTGTGTTCGGAATGGGAACAGGTGTATCCTCTCTGCTATTATAACCAGATTATTGTCTAAATTTTCATTTAATTTTTTTCTAAGACAAGTATTATAATAACATTTTTGTCTTATTGTGTCAACACTTTTTTTATTCGATTTTTTAGCTTATAAAACTATTAAAAATCTATAATTTTTGACAACTTTAAATATATAGAGTTAGCACTCTAAAAACTACACATATATCTTACTGAATGAACATCAAATAATTTGGTCAAGTCCTCGACCTATTAGTATCGATAAGCTAAATACATTGCTGCACTTACACCTTCGACCTATCAACCAGATAGTCTTTCTGGGGTCTTACCCTTGCGGTGGGAAATCTTATCTTGAAGTCGGCTTCGCGCTTAGATGCTTTCAGCGCTTATCCATTCCGTACATAGCTACCCAGCCATGCCCTTGGCAGAACAACTGGTACACCAGAGGTACGTCCATCCCGGTCCTCTCGTACTAAGGACAGGTCTTCTCAAATTTCCTACGCCTGCGACGGATAGGGACCGAACTGTCTCACGACGTTCTGAACCCAGCTCGCGTACCACTTTAATGGGCGAACAGCCCAACCCTTGGGACCTACTACAGCCCCAGGATGTGATGAGCCGACATCGAGGTGCCAAACCTCCCCGTCGATGTGGACTCTTGGGGGAGATAAGCCTGTTATCCCCAGGGTAGCTTTTATCCGTTGAGCGATGGCCCTTCCACGCAGAACCACCGGATCACTAAGTCCGATTTTCATCCTTGCTCGACCTGTATGTCTTGCAATCAAGCTCTCTTTTGCCTTTACACTCTACGTACGATTTCCGACCGTACTGAGAGAACCTTTGAGCGCCTCCGTTACCTTTTGGGAGGCGACCGCCCCAGTCAAACTGCCCACCTGACAGTGTCCCAAGACCAGATTCATGGCCTATGGTTAGAGTCCCAGTACTACAAGGGTGGTATCCCAAGGATGGCTCCGCCAAAACTGGCGTCCTGGTTTCAAAGCCTCCCACCTATCCTGTACATGTAGTACCAAGACCCAATGTCAAGCTACAGTAAAGCTCCATGGGGTCTTTCCGTCCTGTCGCAGGTATCCGGCATCTTCACCGGAATTACAATTTCACCGAGTCTGTTGTTGAGACAGTGCCCAAATCGTTACGCCTTTCGTGCGGGTCGGAACTTACCCGACAAGGAATTTCGCTACCTTAGGACCGTTATAGTTACGGCCGCCGTTTACTGGGGCTTAAGTTCACTGCTTCGATTACTCTAACAGATCCCCTTAACCTTCCAGCACCGGGCAGGCGTCAGCTCCTATACATCGTCTTGCGACTTAGCAGAAACCTATGTTTTTGGTAAACAGTCGCTTGGGCCTATTCTCTGCGGCCACCAGATGGTGGCACCCCTTATCCCTAAGTTACGGGGTCATTTTGCCGAGTTCCTTAACAACAGTTCTCTCGCGGGCCTTAGGATACTCTCCTCACCCACCTGTGTCGGTTTGCGGTACGGGTACCTTTAACCTCGATAGAGACTTTTCTTGACAGTGTGAAATCAGCTACTTCGCTACTAAATTTCGCTCCCCATCACATCCCAGCATTATCAAAGCGGATTTACCTACTCTGACTGCCTCAATGCTTGGGCACACATAACCAACAGTGTGCTTAGCTTATCCTACTGTGTCATCCCATCTCTCAAACGGTTATCGGTAGTACAGGAATATCAACCTGTTGTCCATCACCTACGCCTTTCGGCCTCAGCTTAGGTCCCGACTAACCCAGGGCGGACGAACCTTCCCCTGGAAACCTTGGGTTTACGGCCTGTGGGATTCTCACCCACATCTCGCTACTCATGCCAACATTCTCACTCCCATACTGTCCACATGTCCTTACGGTCATGCTTCAACCCGTATGGGAAGCTCCCCTACCCATCATAATGATGTCGTAGCTTCGGTAGTAAGTTTTAGCCCCGGAAATCTTCGGCGCAGGATCACTCGACCAGTGAGCTATTACGCACTCTTTGAATGAGTGGCTGCTTCTAAGCCAACATCCTGGTTGTCTGTGCAATCCCACATCCTTTACCACTTAACTTACATTTAGGGACCTTAGCTGACGATCTGGGCTGTTGCCCTTTCGACTATGAATCTTATCACCCACAGTCTGACTCCCAAGTATAAGATGACGGCATTCGGAGTTTGATAGTCTTCGGTAGGTGCAATACCCCCTAGGACATTCAGTGCTCTACCTCCGTATCTCTCACCTTGAGGCTAGCCCTAAAGCTATTTCGGGGAGAACCAGCTATCTCCGGGCTCGATTGGAATTTCACCGCTACCCACAAGTCATCCCCGAGCTTTTCAACGCTCGTGGGTTCGGACCTCCACGAAATTTTACTTTCGCTTCATCCTGCTCATGGGTAGGTCGCCCGGTTTCGGGTCTACGTCAAGTAACTGAACGCTCAGTTAAAACTCGCTTTCGCTACGGCTCCACACCTTAAGTGCTTAACCTTGCTACTTAACGTAACTCGTTGGCCCGTTCTACAAAAAGTACGCGGTCACACAAGAAATGTGCTTCCACAGCTTGTAAGTGCAGGGTTTCAGGTTCTATTTCACTCCCCTCCCGGGGTTCTTTTCACCTTTCCCTCACGGTACTATACGCTATCGGTCACTAGGTAGTATTTAGCCTTGGAGGGTGGTCCCTCCTGCTTCCCACAGGGTTTCACGTGTCCCGTGGTACTCTGGATCATATCTAAAGTCTTCTCGTTTAACATACAGGACTATTACCTTCTGTGGTGGGTCTTTCCAAACCTCTTCAATTACGATACCTCTTCGTTATGATATGTCCGCAACCCCAATAAAGAAAACTTTATTGGTTTGGGCTCTTCCGCGTTCGCTCGCCGCTACTTACGGAATCGAATTTCTTTCTCTTCCTTCAGGTACTTAGATGTTTCAGTTCCCTGAGTTCCCCTCATTAAGCTATGAATTCACTTAATGATACTTAGACATTACTCTAAGTGAGTTTCCTCATTCGGAAATCTTCGGATCAAAGTTTACGTGCAACTCCCCGAAGCTTATCGCAGCTTATCGCGTCCTTCATCGGCTCCTAGTGCCAAGGCATCCGCCCTGCACCCTTAATAACTTGACCAGTTAAAAAGGTTTGATAGATTAAAGTCTATCAACTTGATAATTTTAAAAAGTTATCAACTTTATATATTACAAATTAGATGTCATATCACTAAATATATATGCAGTTTTTAAGGTGCTAACGCACATCTTCAACAAACAAACTTCACATTGGTTTAGTTTATCTAGTTGATTCAAGTGCTAATTTTGAGTATTCGTAAAAACGAACCCTCAAAATTAAACAGTAGGCAATTCTCCTTAGAAAGGAGGTGATCCAGCCGCACCTTCCGATACGGCTACCTTGTTACGACTTCACCCCAGTTATTGATTCCACCTTCGACGACTTCTTCCAAAAGGTTAGATAATCGGCTTCGGGCGTCTCCAACTCCCGTGGTGTGACGGGCGGTGTGTACAAGACCCGGGAACGCATTCACCGCAGCATTCTGATCTGCGATTACTAGTAACTCCAGCTTCATGTAGGCGAGTTTCAGCCTACAATCCGAACTGAGAGTAGCTTTAAGGGATTAGCTCCACCTTACGGCTTGGCAACCCTCTGTACTACCCATTGTAGCACGTGTGTAGCCCTAAGCATAAGGGGCATGATGATTTGACGTCATCCCCACCTTCCTCCAGGTTATCCCTGGCAGTCTCTCTAGAGTGCCCAACTTAATGATGGCAACTAAAGACAAGGGTTGCGCTCGTTGCGGGACTTAACCCAACATCTCACGACACGAGCTGACGACAACCATGCACCACCTGTCACCAATGTCCCCGAAGGGAACTCTCCGATTAAGGAGATGTCATTGGGATGTCAAGCTTAGGTAAGGTTCTTCGCGTTGCTTCGAATTAAACCACATGCTCCGCTACTTGTGCGGGTCCCCGTCAATTCCTTTGAGTTTCACTCTTGCGAGCGTACTTCCCAGGCGGAGTACTTAATGCGTTAGCTGCGGCACCGAGGGGGGTAACCCCCGACACCTAGTACTCATCGTTTACAGCGTGGACTACCAGGGTATCTAATCCTGTTTGCTCCCCACGCTTTCGTGCCTCAGCGTCAGTTACAGTCCAGAGAGCCGCCTTCGCAACTGGTGTTCCTCCTAATATCTACGCATTTCACCGCTACACTAGGAATTCCACTCTCCTCTCCTGCACTCAAGTCTCCCAGTTTCAAGAGCTTACTACGGTTGAGCCGTAGCCTTTCACTCCTGACTTGAAAGACCGCCTACGCACCCTTTACGCCCAGTAAATCCGGATAACGCTAGCCCCCTACGTATTACCGCGGCTGCTGGCACGTAGTTAGCCGGGGCTTCCTCCTCAAGTACCGTCATTATCTTCCTTGAGGACAGAGTTTTACGACCCGAAGGCCTTCATCACTCACGCGGCGTTGCTGCATCAGGCTTTCGCCCATTGTGCAATATTCCCCACTGCTGCCTCCCGTAGGAGTTTGGACCGTGTCTCAGTTCCAATGTGGCCGATCACCCTCTCAGGTCGGCTACTGATCGTCGCCTTGGTAAGCCGTTACCTTACCAACTAGCTAATCAGACGCGGGTCCATCCTGTACTGGCTCACCTTTGATATTTAAGAGATGCCTCTCAAATATGTTATCCCGTATTAGCATACCTTTCGGTATGTTATCCGTGTGTACAGGGTAGGTTACCCACGCGTTACTCACCCGTCCGCCGCTCTTTACCGAAGTAAATCGCTCAACTTGCATGTGTTAGGCACGCCGCCAGCGTTCATCCTGAGCCAGGATCAAACTCTCAAATAAAAGTTTATCAGGCTCAGATACTATTGTTATCAAAATATCTGGCTTTATGGTTTGTTTCTTGTTTATAAATTAACCTACTGTTTAATTTTCAAAGTTCTTTATGCTTTATTTGTTTGCCCTTTTCTTGAGGACAAGTATTACTATACCAACTTTTACTTTTAGAGTCAATAACTTTTTTCACATTTTTTATTTTCAAGTGACCTATTTATTTATATATGGTTATATTATCCACATTATAAACAACTGATTCATATTGTTTTAACTTATTACATTAAATATTATCCACATTATAAACATATTTATCCACAAATTACAAATTTTAATATTTTTTATACAAAGATATATCTTATATGCAATTATACTTAGTTATTTAATTGATTTACATTATAGAATTTGTTTATAAGCAAAATACAAATCAGGAAATCCAATTAAAAATACTCATTTTAAAGCTTTTCTATTTTTTAATATACTTAATGCCAGCTTTGATGATACTGGCTAAATTACCATTTGAGTTACTTATCAACATTTAATCACTTATTTAAAATCTTTTATTATACTAATTTAAAGATTTTTACATGGGAAATTTAACATTTTAGTTTCTTAGCAAAGAATCTATGAATTAATATTTGGTATATCCTTTATAAACTATCAATTAAAATCATATAAGCTTATAAAAAAGTTGAATAAAAATGCATGATAAGTATTTTTATTCAATCATTGTATTTTATATAGCACAGATTTAAGAACTTACATAAAAATAGACCGAGGTTAATATATTATTATATTAACCTCAGTCCATTTTTGTTTTATTCTGCTATAGATAAATCATCTTTCATATATTGTTCAACTAAAAATACTTTTTTGTACTTTAAACTTTTTTGAACATCAATTATTCTTTGATTTGATGAACCTCTAAACTTCAAACTTATATCTTTTTTCTCAGCTATAAATTTCCCATCCACTAAGACATCAATTTGTTTTAGTAAATTTAAATTTTTAAAATATCTACTATTCTTCTTATCTAATAACTGTTCAAATGTGAATCCAGTATATGACCACACATCCAGTCCATTTCTTTTAGCTTCTTTTGCTATTTCTTCTAATGGTTCTGGCTGTAAAAATGGTTCTCCTCCTGATAATGTAATACCTTTTTGTAACTTTAATGATTTTATCTTATTTATAATTTCTTCTGTATCCATATAAAATCCTCCACATAAATCATGTGTCTGAGGATTATGGCATTCTTTACAATTATGAATACACCCTTGAGTCCATATTACCATCCTTAATCCTGGTCCATCAACTATACTGTCATGGCTTATAGTAGATGACATTCTTATTTTCATAACTTATTCCTCCAAATAAAACTATCTATGCTTTACTCTATCTCTTACTTCAGCTTTTTTTGCATTATTAAATCTGTCAACTGTACCGACTAAGTACCCTGTTATTCTTCTTATTCTTTCAAATTTGATATCACTTTCATCTTCATTTCTTCCACATACAGGACATATATTACTTGCTATTACACCTGAAAAACCACAAATTGGGTCTCTATCTACAGGATGATTTATGCTTCCATATCCTATACCTAAGTTTTTCATAGCTTTTATAACTGTTTCAAAAGCTTCTAAGTTATCTGATGGATCTCCATCTAATTCTACATATGTTATATGACCTGCATTAGTCAATTCATGATATGGAGCTTCTATCTCAATTTTGTCATATGCACTTATATTATAATAAACTGGCACATGGAATGAATTAGTGTAGTATTCTTTGTCTGTTATACCTTTAATTTCTCCATATACTTTTTTATCTATTTTAGTAAATCTACCCGAAAGACCTTCTGCTGGTGTACCCATTAAAGAGAAATTTAATTCGTATTTATCTGTAGCTTCATCCATTTTATCTCTCATGTGTGACACTATTCTTAATCCTAACTCTTGAGCTTCTTTGCTTTCTCCATGATGTTTACCTATAAGAGCAATAAGACACTCTGCTAAACCTATGAATCCAATTGTCAATGTTCCTTGTTTTATTACTTCTTTTAATGTATCTTCTGGTCCTAAGTCATCAGAACCTTTCCATACACCTTGACCCATCAAGAATGGGAAATTCTTCATTTTTTTATTTCCTTGAACCTCAAGACGTTCTAATAATTGTTCTATAATTAAGTCGATCTTCTCATCTAATTCTTCAAAAAAACTGTCTAAATCCGCTTTCTCACCATTTACAATACCATGCTTTATACCTAATCTTGGGAGATTAACTGTAGTAAAAGATATATTACCTCTACCACTAACTGTTTCTGAACCACATACATTACTAAGCACTCTTGTTCTACAACCCATATATGTGGCCTCTGTATCTGGTTCACCTTCTCTGTAATATTTAGCATTAAAAGGCGCATCTAAGAAACTAAAATTAGGGAATAGTCTTTTAGCTGATACTCTGCATGATAATTTAAATAAATCATAATTAGGATCTTCAGGATTTAAATTTACTCCTTCTTTAACTTTAAATATTAAAATTGGAAAAATTGGTGTCTCTCCATTGCCTAGTCCTCTTTCTTGAGATAATAAAAGATTCTTAGTTACCATTCTTCCTTCTTCAGAAATATCTGTTCCAAAGTTTACACTTGAAAATGGTACCTGTGCACCTGCTCTAGAATGCATTGTATTTAAATTATGTATAAATGCTTCCATAGATTGGTATGTTTTTTTATCAGTTTCTCTATATGATTCTTCAAATGCAAAATTCTGCATGTTATTTACAAGTTCTTCATCAATATCAAAAGTTTCTATTAATTTCTCTTTTTCTAGGTTTAGATATAATGCCTCTTTTTTAAGACCAACCTTTTGATTTGTTTCTTTCTCTGTACTATATACTATGTCCTTTATTGCATCATTATTTTCAATTCCTTTAAATAATTTCAATGCTTTAGTTAAGTTTCCTATGTAGAATTTCTTAAAAGTCTTATATACACCTTCAGCCAATCCATAATCGAAAAATGGAATACTTTGACCTCCATGTTGGTCATTTTGATTACTTTGTATAGCAATTGCAGCTAATGCACCATAACTTATTATATCTTGTGGTTCTCTTAAGAAGCCATGTCCTGTTGAAAAGCCACCATTAAATAGTTTTTTAACATCTATCTGGCAACAAGTTAATGTACCCATATTTAAAAAGTCCATATCATGTATATGTATATCTCCATTCTCATGAGCAAAAGAATGTTCTGGCTTTAATATATGAGTCTTACAAAATTCTTTAGATACAGTGCTTCCATATTGTAGCATAGTTCCCATGGCTGTATTACCATTAATGTTTGCATTTTCTCTTTTTATATCAGCATCTTCTGCATCCTCAAAAGTAATTTCCTCTATTGCTTTCATCAATCTTGTTTTTGAATTTCTTATTCTACTTCTTTCAGTTCTGTATATTATGTATTCTTCACTAGTTTTTGCATGACCAGTTTCTATAAGAATCTTAACTACTGAATCTTGAATATCTTCAACACTTGGAACTGATTCTGAATATTTATGATTTAAAAATCTTATTACTTCCTGAGTTAATTGCTCAGATAATTTATAATCAGGTACTATTCCTTCCCTCTCTGCAACATTTGTAGCTGCTAAAAATATAGCTCTTGTTATTCTATCTTCATTAAATGGGATTACTCTTCCATCTCTTTTTTTTACGAATTCAACCAATTAAAAAAACCTCCTATTACTATATATTGTATTTTATTAATCTACATACCACTATATGTAGTATATTAAGTCTAAAAAAATCCCCTTCAACTAAGTTAAAGGGATTATCTTAATAATTTCTATATTAAGATTACCAAATTTGTACATAATAGTCAAACTTACGCAAGTCATTGCAAATACTATCTAGATATTTTGAACAGTAGCGTTTCTAACAACTTTGAGTGCCAAAACTTTTTTCTCTTTTTTTTACACTAATTTTAGGCAAAAAACGTATAATTTCATATACATTAATATATATATCTACAAATTTCCTTATGTAAATTCTTTAAAATTGTCGTATAATATAAATAATAATTTAAAAGGAGGCATTTTATGTTATCAAAAAGACTAAACTTTATAACTCCATCCTACACAATAGGTATTAGTTCAAAAGTTAAAGAAATGGAAAGTAACGGAATTAAAGTAATAAATCTTAGTATAGGAGAACCTGATTTCAATGTACCTAATAATGCAAAAGCTTATGGTATTGACTCTTTAAATAAAGATTGTACTAAATATGATTTAGTTCCAGGATTAAAGATACTTAGAGAGGAAATTTGTAAAAAACTTTTTAATGAAAATAACTGTAAATATTCAATAGATGAGATAGTTATATCAAGTGGAGCGAAAAACTCTATAACGAACACTTTGTTAGCTTTAACTGATGAAGGAGATGAGGTATTATTACCAAAACCTTATTGGGTTAGTTATCCTGAAATGGTTAAATTAGTTAATGCCGTTCCCGTTTTCATAGATACTAAAAAAGACAATGGATTCAAACTAACAAAAGATGAGCTTAAAAAATCTATAACAAATAAAACAAAAATTCTTGTAATAAATAACCCTTCAAATCCTACTGGTAGCGTTTATACAAAAGATGAGTTAATAGAAATAGTAGATATATGTATACAAAATAAAATATATATCTTAGCAGATGAAATATATGAAAAAATATGCTATGATGTGGAATTTACATCAATTGCATCATTAAGTGAAGAGGCTAAAAATATAACAATAACTGTAAATGGTTTTTCTAAATCTGCTGCAATGACTGGATTAAGATTGGGATATACAGCATCTAATAAAACCATTGCTAAAGCAATGAGCTCTATACAGGGACATCTTATATCTCATCCAAGTTTAACAGCACAATACATAGCATATGGAGCCTTAAAAGATTGCTCAACTGATATAGATAATATGGTTAAGACATATAAATCTAGAAGAGACTTAATTACATCAAAATTAGACTCTATCGAAAATGTAGGATATGTAAATCCAAATGGTGCATTTTATGCATTTATAGACCTTTCTAAAGTATCTGAGAGATTTGAGTATAAAGAGAGCTTTTCTATAGAATTTTGTAATAAATTTTTAGAAGAATATAATGTTGCAGTTGTTCCTGGAATAGCATTTGGTATGGATAAATATATTCGTATATCTTACGCTTGCAGTGAAAATACTTTCTTATCTGGATTAGATAAATTAAAAGAGTTTGTATATAAAATAATGGCACAATAACAATTTAAATTAAATAATTCTTGTATATAAAGTATTTAATTATAGTTAACATGCTAAATAAGTAGATAAAATGATAAAAGACCTACTGATTTTTATACCAGTAAGTCTTTTATTTTTCACAATTAAAACAATAAATTAAAGTAGTAATTTATAATAAAATATAATAAAAAAGATTACGTGGCTACGTCCTACTCTCCCAGGCAGTTTCCCACCAAGTACCATCAGCGCTAGAGAGCTTAACTTCTGTGTTCGGAATGGGAACAGGTGTATCCTCTCTGCTATTGTAACCACATAATCTTTATGCTTAATATCTCTATTAAGTTTTTAGAATCTAGTAATACTAGTTTCTTTAGAGTTAACACTCTAAAAACTGCACATATATTTTACTGAATGGACATCAAATAATTTGGTCAAGTCCTCGACCTATTAGTATCGATAAGCTAAATACATTGCTGCACTTACACCTTCGACCTATCAACCAGATAGTCTTTCTGGGGTCTTACCCTTGCGGTGGGAAATCTTATCTTGAAGTCGGCTTCGCGCTTAGATGCTTTCAGCGCTTATCCATTCCGTACATAGCTACCCAGCCATGCCCTTGGCAGAACAACTGGTACACCAGAGGTACGTCCATCCCGGTCCTCTCGTACTAAGGACAGGTCTTCTCAAATTTCCTACGCCTGCGACGGATAGGGACCGAACTGTCTCACGACGTTCTGAACCCAGCTCGCGTACCACTTTAATGGGCGAACAGCCCAACCCTTGGGACCTACTACAGCCCCAGGATGTGATGAGCCGACATCGAGGTGCCAAACCTCCCCGTCGATGTGGACTCTTGGGGGAGATAAGCCTGTTATCCCCAGGGTAGCTTTTATCCGTTGAGCGATGGCCCTTCCACGCAGAACCACCGGATCACTAAGTCCGATTTTCATCCTTGCTCGACCTGTATGTCTTGCAATCAAGCTCTCTTTTGCCTTTACACTCTACGTACGATTTCCGACCGTACTGAGAGAACCTTTGAGCGCCTCCGTTACCTTTTGGGAGGCGACCGCCCCAGTCAAACTGCCCACCTGACAGTGTCCCAAGACCAGATTCATGGCCTATGGTTAGAGTCCCAGTACTACAAGGGTGGTATCCCAAGGATGGCTCCGCCAAAACTGGCGTCCTGGTTTCAAAGCCTCCCACCTATCCTGTACATGTAGTACCAAGACCCAATGTCAAGCTACAGTAAAGCTCCATGGGGTCTTTCCGTCCTGTCGCAGGTATCCGGCATCTTCACCGGAATTACAATTTCACCGAGTCTGTTGTTGAGACAGTGCCCAAATCGTTACGCCTTTCGTGCGGGTCGGAACTTACCCGACAAGGAATTTCGCTACCTTAGGACCGTTATAGTTACGGCCGCCGTTTACTGGGGCTTAAGTTCACTGCTTCGATTACTCTAACAGATCCCCTTAACCTTCCAGCACCGGGCAGGCGTCAGCTCCTATACATCGTCTTGCGACTTAGCAGAAACCTATGTTTTTGGTAAACAGTCGCTTGGGCCTATTCTCTGCGGCCACCAGATGGTGGCACCCCTTATCCCTAAGTTACGGGGTCATTTTGCCGAGTTCCTTAACAACAGTTCTCTCGCGGGCCTTAGGATACTCTCCTCACCCACCTGTGTCGGTTTGCGGTACGGGTACCTTTAACCTCGATAGAGACTTTTCTTGACAGTGTGAAATCAGCTACTTCGCTACTAAATTTCGCTCCCCATCACATCCCAGCATTATCAAAGCGGATTTACCTACTCTGACTGCCTCAATGCTTGGGCACACATAACCAACAGTGTGCTTAGCTTATCCTACTGTGTCATCCCATCTCTCAAACGGTTATCGGTAGTACAGGAATATCAACCTGTTGTCCATCACCTACGCCTTTCGGCCTCAGCTTAGGTCCCGACTAACCCAGGGCGGACGAACCTTCCCCTGGAAACCTTGGGTTTACGGCCTGTGGGATTCTCACCCACATCTCGCTACTCATGCCAACATTCTCACTCCCATACTGTCCACATGTCCTTACGGTCATGCTTCAACCCGTATGGGAAGCTCCCCTACCCATCATAATGATGCCGTAGCTTCGGTAGTAAGTTTTAGCCCCGGAAATCTTCGGCGCAGGATCACTCGACCAGTGAGCTATTACGCACTCTTTGAATGAGTGGCTGCTTCTAAGCCAACATCCTGGTTGTCTGTGCAATCCCACATCCTTTACCACTTAACTTACATTTAGGGACCTTAGCTGACGATCTGGGCTGTTACCCTTTCGACTATGAATCTTATCACCCACAGTCTGACTCCCAAGTATAAGATGACGGCATTCGGAGTTTGATAGTCTTCGGTAGGTGCAATACCCCCTAGGACATTCAGTGCTCTACCTCCGTATCTCTCACCTTGAGGCTAGCCCTAAAGCTATTTCGGGGAGAACCAGCTATCTCCGGGCTCGATTGGAATTTCACCGCTACCCACAAGTCATCCCCGAGCTTTTCAACGCTCGTGGGTTCGGACCTCCACGAAATTTTACTTTCGCTTCATCCTGCTCATGGGTAGGTCGCCCGGTTTCGGGTCTACGTCAAGTAACTGAACGCTCAGTTAAAACTCGCTTTCGCTACGGCTCCACACCTTAAGTGCTTAACCTTGCTACTTAACGTAACTCGTTGGCCCGTTCTACAAAAAGTACGCGGTCACACAAGAAATGTGCTTCCACAGCTTGTAAGTGCAGGGTTTCAGGTTCTATTTCACTCCCCTCCCGGGGTTCTTTTCACCTTTCCCTCACGGTACTATACGCTATCGGTCACTAGGTAGTATTTAGCCTTGGAGGGTGGTCCCTCCTGCTTCCCACAGGGTTTCACGTGTCCCGTGGTACTCTGGATCATATCTAAAGTCTTCTCGTTTAACATACAGGACTATTACCTTCTGTGGTGGGTCTTTCCAAACCTCTTCAATTACGATACCTCTTCGTTATGATATGTCCGCAACCCCAATAAAGAAAACTTTATTGGTTTGGGCTCTTCCGCGTTCGCTCGCCGCTACTTACGGAATCGAATTTCTTTCTCTTCCTTCAGGTACTTAGATGTTTCAGTTCCCTGAGTTCCCCTCATTAAGCTATGAATTCACTTAATGATACTTAGACATTACTCTAAGTGAGTTTCCTCATTCGGAAATCTTCGGATCAAAGTTTACGTGCAACTCCCCGAAGCTTATCGCAGCTTATCGCGTCCTTCATCGGCTCCTAGTGCCAAGGCATCCGCCCTGCACCCTTAATAACTTGACCAGTTAAAAAGGTTTGATAGATTAAAGTCTATCAACTTGATAATTTTAAAAAGTTATCAGCTTTATATATTACAAATTAGATGTCATATCACTAAATATATATGCAGTTTTTAAGGTGCTAACGCACATCGCCAACAAACAAACTTCACATTCGTTCAGTTTATTCTGTTGCTTAAGGTGCTAACGCACAAAGCTTGAATAAAAATAAGCTTAAAGTGCAATGTAAGAGTCTACTAGATAAATCAAAGATTTAAGTAATATGCTCTTAAATGGTGGAGATGAGGAGAGTCGAACTCCTGACCCCTTGCTTGCAAGGCAAGTGCTCTCCCAACTGAGCTACACCCCCAAATATGAAGTTCATAAAGAACTTTCAAAATTAAACAGTAGGCAATTCTCCTTAGAAAGGAGGTGATCCAGCCGCACCTTCCGATACGGCTACCTTGTTACGACTTCACCCCAGTTATTGATTCCACCTTCGACGACTTCTTCCAAAAGGTTAGATAATCGGCTTCGGGCGTCTCCAACTCCCGTGGTGTGACGGGCGGTGTGTACAAGACCCGGGAACGCATTCACCGCAGCATTCTGATCTGCGATTACTAGTAACTCCAGCTTCATGTAGGCGAGTTTCAGCCTACAATCCGAACTGAGAGTAGCTTTAAGGGATTAGCTCCACCTTACGGCTTGGCAACCCTCTGTACTACCCATTGTAGCACGTGTGTAGCCCTAAGCATAAGGGGCATGATGATTTGACGTCATCCCCACCTTCCTCCAGGTTATCCCTGGCAGTCTCTCTAGAGTGCCCAACTTAATGATGGCAACTAAAGACAAGGGTTGCGCTCGTTGCGGGACTTAACCCAACATCTCACGACACGAGCTGACGACAACCATGCACCACCTGTCACCAATGTCCCCGAAGGGAACTCTCCGATTAAGGAGATGTCATTGGGATGTCAAGCTTAGGTAAGGTTCTTCGCGTTGCTTCGAATTAAACCACATGCTCCGCTACTTGTGCGGGTCCCCGTCAATTCCTTTGAGTTTCACTCTTGCGAGCGTACTTCCCAGGCGGAGTACTTAATGCGTTAGCTGCGGCACCGAGGGGGGTAACCCCCGACACCTAGTACTCATCGTTTACAGCGTGGACTACCAGGGTATCTAATCCTGTTTGCTCCCCACGCTTTCGTGCCTCAGCGTCAGTTACAGTCCAGAGAGCCGCCTTCGCAACTGGTGTTCCTCCTAATATCTACGCATTTCACCGCTACACTAGGAATTCCACTCTCCTCTCCTGCACTCAAGTCTCCCAGTTTCAAGAGCTTACTACGGTTGAGCCGTAGCCTTTCACTCCTGACTTGAAAGACCGCCTACGCACCCTTTACGCCCAGTAAATCCGGATAACGCTAGCCCCCTACGTATTACCGCGGCTGCTGGCACGTAGTTAGCCGGGGCTTCCTCCTCAAGTACCGTCATTATCTTCCTTGAGGACAGAGTTTTACGACCCGAAGGCCTTCATCACTCACGCGGCGTTGCTGCATCAGGCTTTCGCCCATTGTGCAATATTCCCCACTGCTGCCTCCCGTAGGAGTTTGGACCGTGTCTCAGTTCCAATGTGGCCGATCACCCTCTCAGGTCGGCTACTGATCGTCGCCTTGGTAAGCCGTTACCTTACCAACTAGCTAATCAGACGCGGGTCCATCCTGTACTGGCTCACCTTTGATATTTAAGAGATGCCTCTCAAATATGTTATCCCGTATTAGCATACCTTTCGGTATGTTATCCGTGTGTACAGGGTAGGTTACCCACGCGTTACTCACCCGTCCGCCGCTCTTTACCGAAGTAAATCGCTCAACTTGCATGTGTTAGGCACGCCGCCAGCGTTCATCCTGAGCCAGGATCAAACTCTCAAACAAAAGTTTATCAGGCTCAGATACTATTGTTATCAAAATATCTGGCTTTATGGTTTGTTTCTTGTTTTATAAATTAACCTACTGTTTAATTTTCAAAGTTCTTTAATGATATAGTTAGATGGTAGCGGTAATAGGAGTCGAACCTATGACCTTTCGGGTATGAACCGAACGCTCTAGCCAACTAAGCTATACCGCCCTATTTCTGGTGCCCAGAGGCGGAATCGAACCACCGACACGGGGATTTTCAGTCCCCTGCTCTACCGACTGAGCTATCTGGGCAAATGGTGGGCCTAGCTGGACTCGAACCAGCGACCTCACGCTTATCAGGCGTGCGCTCTAACCACCTGAGCTATAGGCCCTTTTCTTGGTCGAGGTGAAGGGACTCGAACCCCCGGCCCCATGGTCCCAAACCATGTGCGCTACCAAACTGCGCTACACCTCGAAATTTTATTTACTATCTTATACTACTCTAAAATTCATTTTTTTTCAAGTCCTTTTTATTTGGCAGGGGTGGAGGGACTCGAACCCCCGGCGCACGGTTTTGGAGACCGACGCTCTACCAACTGAGCTACACCCCTATGAAGAATAGTGGACCTTCAGGGACTCGAACCCCAGACCTACCGGTTATGAGCCGGGCGCTCTAACCAACTGAGCTAAAGGTCCAAGTTGGTCGAGGTGAAGGGACTCGAACCCCCGGCCCCATGGTCCCAAACCATGTGCGCTACCAAACTGCGCTACACCTCGTTTTTAAATGGCGGAGAAGGAGGGATTCGAACCCTCGCACCGGTTACCCAGCCTAATCCCTTAGCAGGGGATCCTCTTGAGCCACTTGAGTACTTCTCCAAATTAAGTCCTATTTATTTTACTTGGCGGAGAGGGTGGGATTCGAACCCACGGCCCCTTTCGAAGTCACTGGTTTTCAAGACCAGCTCCTTAAACCACTCGGACACCTCTCCATTGGTGATCTATCCGCGACTCGAACGCGGGACACCCTGATTAAAAGTCAGGTGCTCTACCGACTGAGCTAATAGACCATATTTTATTTGGCTGGGGATGCAGGACTCGAACCTACGCATACATGAGTCAAAGTCATGTGCCTTACCGACTTGGCTAATCCCCAATATATATGTGGTGAGCGCACAGGGATTCGAACCCCGGACACACGCCTTAGAAGGGCGTTGCTCTATCCAGCTGAGCTATGCACCCACGCTTTTTTTGGAGCGGGTGAAGGGGATCGAACCCTCACAGCTGGCTTGGAAGGCCAGAACTCTACCATTGAGCTACACCCGCATATTTAATTGGTGGAGGATGGTGGATTCGAACCACCGAAGTCGATGACAACAGATTTACAGTCTGCCCCCTTTGGCCGCTCGGGAAATCCTCCGTATTAGTTTTACATGGAGCTGGTGATAGGAATCGAACCTACAACCTGCTGATTACAAGTCAGCTGCTCTACCGTTGAGCCACACCAGCATTTTTTGTTTTGGCGACCTGGAAGGGGTTCGAACCCTCGACCTCCAGCGTGACAGGCTGGCATTCTAACCAACTGAACTACCAGGCCGCAAATGGTGGGACCAACAGGGCTCGAACCTGTGACCCCCTGCTTGTAAGGCAGGTGCTCTCCCAGCTGAGCTATGATCCCACAAATGGTGACTCGTAGGGGAATTGAACCCCTGTTACCGCCGTGAAAGGGCGGTGTCTTAACCTCTTGACCAACGAGCCATATTGGCTCCAAGGGTGGGGCTCGAACCCACAGCCTACCGGTTAACAGCCGGTTGCTCCACCGTTGAGCTACCTTGGAATATCCAACGTGGCTATGTCCTACTCTCCCAGGCAGTTTCCCACCAAGTACCATCAGCGCTAGAGAACTTAACTTCTGTGTTCGGAATGGGAACAGGTGTATCTTCTCTGCTATTATAACCACATTTTTTTCTTTCTTGTTGCTAGGACAAGTATAATATTAACATTTTTTGTTATTTTTGTCAATACTTTTTTTATTTTTTTTAGAGTTAGTACTCTAAAAACTGCACATATATCTTACTGAATGAACATCAAATAATTTGGTCAAGTCCTCGACCTATTAGTATCGATAAGCTAAATACATTGCTGCACTTACACCTTCGACCTATCAACCAGATAGTCTTTCTGGGGTCTTACCCTTGCGGTGGGAAATCTTATCTTGAAGTCGGCTTCGCGCTTAGATGCTTTCAGCGCTTATCCATTCCGTACATAGCTACCCAGCCATGCCCTTGGCAGAACAACTGGTACACCAGAGGTACGTCCATCCCGGTCCTCTCGTACTAAGGACAGGTCTTCTCAAATTTCCTACGCCTGCGACGGATAGGGACCGAACTGTCTCACGACGTTCTGAACCCAGCTCGCGTACCACTTTAATGGGCGAACAGCCCAACCCTTGGGACCTACTACAGCCCCAGGATGTGATGAGCCGACATCGAGGTGCCAAACCTCCCCGTCGATGTGGACTCTTGGGGGAGATAAGCCTGTTATCCCCAGGGTAGCTTTTATCCGTTGAGCGATGGCCCTTCCACGCAGAACCACCGGATCACTAAGTCCGATTTTCATCCTTGCTCGACCTGTATGTCTTGCAATCAAGCTCTCTTTTGCCTTTACACTCTACGTACGATTTCCGACCGTACTGAGAGAACCTTTGAGCGCCTCCGTTACCTTTTGGGAGGCGACCGCCCCAGTCAAACTGCCCACCTGACAGTGTCCCAAGACCAGATTCATGGCCTATGGTTAGAGTCCCAGTACTACAAGGGTGGTATCCCAAGGATGGCTCCGCCAAAACTGGCGTCCTGGTTTCAAAGCCTCCCACCTATCCTGTACATGTAGTACCAAGACCCAATGTCAAGCTACAGTAAAGCTCCATGGGGTCTTTCCGTCCTGTCGCAGGTATCCGGCATCTTCACCGGAATTACAATTTCACCGAGTCTGTTGTTGAGACAGTGCCCAAATCGTTACGCCTTTCGTGCGGGTCGGAACTTACCCGACAAGGAATTTCGCTACCTTAGGACCGTTATAGTTACGGCCGCCGTTTACTGGGGCTTAAGTTCACTGCTTCGATTGCTCTAACAGATCCCCTTAACCTTCCAGCACCGGGCAGGCGTCAGCTCCTATACATCGTCTTGCGACTTAGCAGAAACCTATGTTTTTGGTAAACAGTCGCTTGGGCCTATTCTCTGCGGCCACCGGATGGTGGCACCCCTTATCCCTAAGTTACGGGGTCATTTTGCCGAGTTCCTTAACAACAGTTCTCTCGCGGGCCTTAGGATACTCTCCTCACCCACCTGTGTCGGTTTGCGGTACGGGTACCTTTAACCTCGATAGAGACTTTTCTTGACAGTGTGAAATCAGCTACTTCGCTACTAAATTTCGCTCCCCATCACATCCCAGCATTATCAAAGCGGATTTACCTACTCTGACTGCCTCAATGCTTGGGCACACATAACCAACAGTGTGCTTAGCTTATCCTACTGTGTCATCCCATCTCTCAAACGGTTATCGGTAGTACAGGAATATCAACCTGTTGTCCATCACCTACGCCTTTCGGCCTCAGCTTAGGTCCCGACTAACCCAGGGCGGACGAACCTTCCCCTGGAAACCTTGGGTTTACGGCCTGTGGGATTCTCACCCACATCTCGCTACTCATGCCAACATTCTCACTCCCATACTGTCCACATGTCCTTACGGTCATGCTTCAACCCGTATGGGAAGCTCCCCTACCCATCATAATGATGCCGTAGCTTCGGTAGTAAGTTTTAGCCCCGGAAATCTTCGGCGCAGGATCACTCGACCAGTGAGCTATTACGCACTCTTTGAATGAGTGGCTGCTTCTAAGCCAACATCCTGGTTGTCTGTGCAATCCCACATCCTTTACCACTTAACTTACATTTAGGGACCTTAGCTGACGATCTGGGCTGTTGCCCTTTCGACTATGAATCTTATCACCCACAGTCTGACTCCCAAGTATAAGATGACGGCATTCGGAGTTTGATAGTCTTCGGTAGGTGCAATACCCCCTAGGACATTCAGTGCTCTACCTCCGTATCTCTCACCTTGAGGCTAGCCCTAAAGCTATTTCGGGGAGAACCAGCTATCTCCGGGCTCGATTGGAATTTCACCGCTACCCACAAGTCATCCCCGAGCTTTTCAACGCTCGTGGGTTCGGACCTCCACGAAATTTTACTTTCGCTTCATCCTGCTCATGGGTAGGTCGCCCGGTTTCGGGTCTACGTCAAGTAACTGAACGCTCAGTTAAAACTCGCTTTCGCTACGGCTCCACACCTTAAGTGCTTAACCTTGCTACTTAACGTAACTCGTTGGCCCGTTCTACAAAAAGTACGCGGTCACACAAGAAATGTGCTTCCACAGCTTGTAAGTGCAGGGTTTCAGGTTCTATTTCACTCCCCTCCCGGGGTTCTTTTCACCTTTCCCTCACGGTACTATACGCTATCGGTCACTAGGTAGTATTTAGCCTTGGAGGGTGGTCCCTCCTGCTTCCCACAGGGTTTCACGTGTCCCGTGGTACTCTGGATCATATCTAAAGTCTTCTCGTTTAACATACAGGACTATTACCTTCTGTGGTGGGTCTTTCCAAACCTCTTCAATTACGATACCTCTTCGTTATGATATGTCCGCAACCCCAATAAAGAAAACTTTATTGGTTTGGGCTCTTCCGCGTTCGCTCGCCGCTACTTACGGAATCGAATTTCTTTCTCTTCCTTCAGGTACTTAGATGTTTCAGTTCCCTGAGTTCCCCTCATTAAGCTATGAATTCACTTAATGATACTTAGACATTACTCTAAGTGAGTTTCCTCATTCGGAAATCTTCGGATCAAAGTTTACGTGCAACTCCCCGAAGCTTATCGCAGCTTATCGCGTCCTTCATCGGCTCCTAGTGCCAAGGCATCCGCCCTGCACCCTTAATAACTTGACCAGTTAAAAAGGTTTGATAGATTAAAGTCTATCAACTTGATAATTTTAAAAAGTTATCAGCTTTATATATTACAAATTAGATGTCATATCACTAAATATATATGCAGTTTTTAAGGTGCTAACGCACATCGCCAACAAACAAACTTCACATTCGTTCAGTTTATTCTGTTGCTTAAGGTGCTAACGCACAAAGCTTGAATAAAAATAAGCTTAAAGTGCAATGTAAGAGTCTACTAGATAAATCAAAGATTTAAGTAATATGCTCTTAAATGGTGGAGATGAGGAGAGTCGAACTCCTGACCCCTTGCTTGCAAGGCAAGTGCTCTCCCAACTGAGCTACACCCCCAAATATGAAGTTCATAAAGAACTTTCAAAATTAAACAGTAGGCAATTCTCCTTAGAAAGGAGGTGATCCAGCCGCACCTTCCGATACGGCTACCTTGTTACGACTTCACCCCAGTTATTGATTCCACCTTCGACGACTTCTTCCAAAAGGTTAGATAATCGGCTTCGGGCGTCTCCAACTCCCGTGGTGTGACGGGCGGTGTGTACAAGACCCGGGAACGCATTCACCGCAGCATTCTGATCTGCGATTACTAGTAACTCCAGCTTCATGTAGGCGAGTTTCAGCCTACAATCCGAACTGAGAGTAGCTTTAAGGGATTAGCTCCACCTTACGGCTTGGCAACCCTCTGTACTACCCATTGTAGCACGTGTGTAGCCCTAAGCATAAGGGGCATGATGATTTGACGTCATCCCCACCTTCCTCCAGGTTATCCCTGGCAGTCTCTCTAGAGTGCCCAACTTAATGATGGCAACTAAAGACAAGGGTTGCGCTCGTTGCGGGACTTAACCCAACATCTCACGACACGAGCTGACGACAACCATGCACCACCTGTCACCAATGTCCCCGAAGGGAACTCTCCGATTAAGGAGATGTCATTGGGATGTCAAGCTTAGGTAAGGTTCTTCGCGTTGCTTCGAATTAAACCACATGCTCCGCTACTTGTGCGGGTCCCCGTCAATTCCTTTGAGTTTCACTCTTGCGAGCGTACTTCCCAGGCGGAGTACTTAATGCGTTAGCTGCGGCACCGAGGGGGGTAACCCCCGACACCTAGTACTCATCGTTTACAGCGTGGACTACCAGGGTATCTAATCCTGTTTGCTCCCCACGCTTTCGTGCCTCAGCGTCAGTTACAGTCCAGAGAGCCGCCTTCGCAACTGGTGTTCCTCCTAATATCTACGCATTTCACCGCTACACTAGGAATTCCACTCTCCTCTCCTGCACTCAAGTCTCCCAGTTTCAAGAGCTTACTACGGTTGAGCCGTAGCCTTTCACTCCTGACTTGAAAGACCGCCTACGCACCCTTTACGCCCAGTAAATCCGGATAACGCTAGCCCCCTACGTATTACCGCGGCTGCTGGCACGTAGTTAGCCGGGGCTTCCTCCTCAAGTACCGTCATTATCTTCCTTGAGGACAGAGTTTTACGACCCGAAGGCCTTCATCACTCACGCGGCGTTGCTGCATCAGGCTTTCGCCCATTGTGCAATATTCCCCACTGCTGCCTCCCGTAGGAGTTTGGACCGTGTCTCAGTTCCAATGTGGCCGATCACCCTCTCAGGTCGGCTACTGATCGTCGCCTTGGTAAGCCGTTACCTTACCAACTAGCTAATCAGACGCGGGTCCATCCTGTACTGGCTCACCTTTGATATTTAAGAGATGCCTCTCAAATATGTTATCCCGTATTAGCATACCTTTCGGTATGTTATCCGTGTGTACAGGGTAGGTTACCCACGCGTTACTCACCCGTCCGCCGCTCTTTACCGAAGTAAATCGCTCAACTTGCATGTGTTAGGCACGCCGCCAGCGTTCATCCTGAGCCAGGATCAAACTCTCAAATAAAAGTTTATCAGGCTCAGATACTATTGTTATCAAAATATCTGGCTTTATGGTTTGTTTCTTGTTTATAAATTAACCTACTGTTTAATTTTCAAAGTTCTTTTGTCGTATTTTTGTGCTCCTTTTGGGCACTCATATATAATACCATCTATATGATTCCAAGTCAACGCTTTTTTAACTTTTATTTTAAATATTTTTTTGTCAAAACAAAAATAGCCTATATTAATGCATTTTAACTGCTTTAATACAAGCTATTTACATATTCAGACCTATATTATATGCTAACTTTAACTTAGATATTTTTGTATTCCTATGTATATTGCCCATGCTATCTTCTCTTGGTATGTTTCATCAGTCAAAAGTTTACATTCTTTTTCATTTGATAAAAAACCACACTCTATTAATACTGATGGAATGTTGTTTTCTTTTAAAAGATATATATCGTCTCTAGGTTTAACCTCTCTATTATTGGTCTTATCTACTACTCTTTTAAGTTCTTCTTGAATACACTTTGATAATTCTTTACTATCTTGCTTGTCTTTAGGATAAAAAGTTTGAGCTCCATAGTATTTTGATTGTTCAAATGCATTGAGATGTATGGAAACAAACATATTAGCATTAGAATTGGATATCATTTCTTTCCTATTTTTCAAATTCTCATTATACTTTTGTCTTGTTGTTTTGTTATTTCCCTCTTTGTAAAGACTACTATCATCTTCTCTAGTCAATATTACAAGGCCTCCGCTTGATTCTATAAGCTCTCTAAGCTTAAGTGTTATAGCTAGATTAATATCCTTTTCAGATGTGCTCTTATCCTTATTTAACGCACCTGGATCAATCCCCCCATGACCAGCATCTAAAATTATTGTTTTATTTGTTACTGGCATATACTTAATAACATCTTCAGATATATTTTTCACTTCAAATATTGACACTATTACTAGACACACCATAACAAAACTGAAAATTATATGTTTTATATACTTTCTCACAACATCACCCTGTATATGTATACTTATAAAAACACTATAATATTCCAAATATTAGTACAAACATTTTGATTTTACTTTTCTAATTATCAATTTCTATTTATTAGTATCTATATATATGATTTACAATATTATATATAGATACTAACCCCTTTAATTTAATACTCTTATATATTATTAAATAATGAACATTTTAATAATATATAAGCTATAATAACATAGTCTACGAATTATACTAATGTATATTCATAGACTATGTTATTATAGTATATAAAACTTTTAATTCTTGATATATAAACTGCTTTTATTAACAATACTATTGTATTAAGTAATTTTAATGCATAGTTTTTCTATTGTTTAAATAAAAAAGGATGCTTTTCCTACAGAAAAACATCCTAATAAAATATCTTATTATTTTATTGTATATCAGTCTTAATTCAAACCCAACATTTTTAACATAACAATACTTTCTAAATGGATATATATAAAGTATTGTACTTTTCCAAAAAAATAAGTAATTATCTTTTTGAGAATTGTGGAGCTCTTCTTGCTGCTTTTAATCCGTATTTCTTTCTTTCCTTCATTCTTGCATCTCTAGTTAAGAAACCTTCTTTCTTTAAAGCAGGTCTTAAGTCTAAATCAGCTTTTAATAAAGCTCTAGATATACCATGTCTTATAGCTCCAGCTTGTCCAGTGAATCCTCCACCTTCAACTTTTACTATAACATCATATTTATTTTCATTTCCAGTTAAAACTAATGGTTGTTTAACATCTCTTATTAATGTTTCATAGTTAAAATAATTTTCTAATGCTCTTCCATTTACTAATATATTTCCTTCACCTGCAACTAGTCTTACTCTAGCAACAGAACTTTTTCTTCTTCCAGTTCCATAATATTGAACGTTAGCCATTATAAACTCCTCCTTTCACCTATTAATCTTACTTAAAGTTTAAAACTTCTGGATTTTGAGCTGCATGAGTGTGCTCAGCACCTGCAAATACTCTTAATCTAGTCATCATTCTACTTCTTAATTTGTTCTTAGGTAACATACCACTTACAGCATGTGCTATAACTTCTTCTGGTTTCTTATCCATCATATCTCTATAAGATATTTCTTTTAATCCACCTACATAACCAGTATGGTATCTGTAATATTTTTGATCTAATTTTTTACCACTTAAAACTATCTTTCCTGCATTTACTACAACAACAAAATCTCCACCATCAACGTGAGGAGTAAATGTTGGTTTATGTTTACCTCTCAATACTGTCGCAATTTCTGTTGCTAAACGACCTAATGTTTTACCTTCAGCGTCAACTAAGTACCATTTTCTTTGTACATCAGCTGGCTTAGCTATATAACTTTTCATAACTGTCCCTCCTTAACTATTTCTCATAAAATTTTTTTACCGTTTATGTCAAGTCCGGGGCAAGTGGACTTATTAACACATTCTCATATATTTTAATACATGTGGCCTGGTGTGTCAAGTTAATAATGAACTTTTTTAAGAAATAATCCTTGTGCTGGAGCTGTATGTCCACATTTTGATCTAGTTTTAGATTCTATTATATCCAAAAATGACTCATTAATCCTACCACGACCTATATCAATAAGTGTTCCAACAATAATCCTTACCATATTATATAAGAATCCATTTCCACTAATTTCTATAACAATTAAATCATCCTTTTTATTGACATCAATATCATATATAGTTCTAATTGTATCTTTTACAGATGAACCAGAACTCATAAAGCCTTTAAAGTCATGTGTTCCCAGCAGACTTTTTGACTCTAAACATATTTTATCAAAGTCAAGTTCATATTTTACTTGATATGATATATCACTAAGTATTGGATTTCTAAACTTGCTATTATATATTAAATATTTATATGTTTTACCTTTTGCACTATACCTTGAATGAAAATTTTCGTTAACTTCACATGCTTTTATAATTGATATATCTTTTGGTAATTTAGCATTTAAAGCCATTGGTATACTTTCTACATTTATGTCTGAATTAATTTTAAAATTTGCGGTTTGACCAATAGCATGAACTCCTGAATCAGTTCTACCTGACCCTACAAGTTTGACTTCTTCTCTTGTTATATCATATATAGCCTTTTCTATTGTACCCTGTATTCCTAAAGAATCAGGTTGCTTTTGCCATCCACAATAATTACTGCCATTATATTGGATTGTAATTTTTATATTTCTCATATTTTACCTCATTTATATCTATGTTTCTATTAGATTGCTATAAATCTAGTAGCTATAATCACTCCTAAATAAACAACTTGGAATACACATGCTATATAATCTCTCTTTGTTATGATAGACTCTCTCATTTTAGTTCTATTATGTCCACCTCTATAACATCTAGCTTCCATAGCCATAGCTAATTCATCAGCTCTTCTAAATGCACTCACAAATAATGGTACCAACAGAGGAACTAAGTTCTTAGCTCTGTTTATAAGGTTTTTACTTTCAAAGTCTGCCCCTCTAGACATTTGAGCTTTCATTATTTTATCAGTCTCATCCAATAATGTAGGAATAAAACGTAAAGCGATTGTCATCATCATTGCAAGTTCATGTACTGGTAACCCAATTTTTTTAAATGGGTTAAGCAATCTTTCTATACCATCTGTTAATTCTATTGGTGAAGTAGTTAGAGTAAGTAAAGATGTCCCAACCACTAAAAATATAAGTCTTATTGCCATGAAAATTGCTTGTCTTAGACCTTGTTTTGTTATTGCTAAAAATCCAAATGACCATATTTCATCACCTGGCAAGAAAAAAATATTTATAAGAAATGTAAATAAAATAATCCATTTAAGAGGTTTTACACCCTTAATAATATACTTAACTGGTATATTAGCTAACTTTATCATACCTAATAAACATAATAAAACTACTATATAAGGCCAAAATTTATTTACTACAAATATAGACACCATAAACACAATTGTTGCTACAAGTTTTATCCTTGGATCTAATTTATGAATAGCAGAACTCGTTGGGTAGTATTGCCCTATAGTTATATCTTTTAACATAATCCTCGTCCTCTCACAACTTTTAATATTTCTTGTTTTGCTTCTTCTAAAGTCAATATATCTTCTCTGATGTCAAAACCTTTTTGTCTCAATTTCAATGCAAGCTCTAAAACTTGTGGAATATCTAATCCTATCTCTTTCAATTTACTAGCATTCGATTTAAATACTTCTCTAGGAGTCCCCATAAATTCTATTCTACCATGATTCATAACAATTAAAGTTTTTGCTAACTTTGCCATGTCATCCATACTATGAGATGATAGTATTATAGTCATATTGTTTTTTTCATGTAAATCCTTTATTAAATTAAAAATTTCATCTCTTCCACCAGGGTCAAGACCAGCAGTAGGTTCATCCAGTATAAGAACTTCTGGGTTCATGGCTATAACTCCAGCAATTGCTACCCTACGTTTTTGACCACCAGATAATTCAAAAGGAGATTTATCCTTAAATTCCTCATAATCAAGTCCTACAGCTTCCATTGATGCTTTCACCCTATTATGTATCTCAGACTCCTCTAAGCCTAAATTAGCAGGTCCAAAAGCTATATCTTTATCAATCGTTTCTTCAAACAATTGGTATTCTGGATATTGAAATACAACACCTACTCTTTTTCTAATCTCAGTTAGGTTCAAGTTTTTATCTGTTATATTAAAATCGTTTATAAATATTTCTCCTGAGGAAGGCTTTAATAATCCATTTAAATGTTGTATTAATGTAGATTTTCCTGAACCTGTATGACCTATGAGACCAACAAAATCTCTATCTTTAATCTCAAAAGAAACATCATCAAGTGCCTTACTTGCAAAAGGCATTCCTTCATTATATATATGTGTTAAATTCTTTACTATAATTGACATAATTCCATCACCATCTCATCCACAGTTAATATATCACTACCAATATTCATTCCTTCTTCTATTAACAAACTAGACAACTCTGTCATACAAGGTACATCTAAACCGATTTCCTTTAGCATCTTTATTTCACTGAATACTTCTCTAGGAGTACCCTCTAAGATTTTTTTCCCTTTTTCCATAACCACAACTCTATCTGCCTCTACTGCTTCTTCCATAAAGTGTGTTATATGTATAACAGTTATATTTTCTTCTTTGTTAAGTCTTTTTATTGTTTTCATAACTTCTTTTCTTCCAGATGGGTCTAACATTGCTGTCGCTTCATCAAATATTATACATTTAGGCCTCATAGCAATAATTCCTGCTATTGCAACTCTTTGTTTTTGACCACCTGATAACAAGTGTGGTTGTCTACCTCTTAAATCATACATACCTACACTCTTTAAAGACTCCTCTACAATACGTCTTATTTCTTTAGGCTCTATCCCTAAGTTTTCAGGTCCAAACGCGACATCTTCCTCTACTATTGTCGCAACTATTTGATTATCTGGGTTTTGAAATACCATACCTGCAGTTTGTCTTATATCCCATAATCTTTCTTCCTCTTTAGTATCCATTCCATCAATAAGAATGTTTCCCTCAGTAGGCATAAGAATTGCATTTAAGTTTTTAGATAAAGTAGACTTACCAGAACCATTATGTCCTATTATCGCAACAAATTCTCCTTTTTTAACATCTAGGCTTAAATTATCTATTGCTTTAAGTTTTGCTTCATCTGTAATATACTCAAACGAAATATTATTTACCTTTACTATATTATCCATTAATTCATACTCCTTTTAGTAAGCAATAACTTATAAAAATCATTTTACACATTATTATATCACACCTGAGTCAAAAAAATAAAAAAAAGATTAAGCCATCAAGCCTAATCCTTTCCTTACTATACTAATTCTATAAAAGCCATTTCAGCAGCATCGCCTTTTCTTGGCCCTATTTTTATTATTCTAGTGTATCCACCATTTCTCTCAGCATATTTTGGAGCTAAATCTGTGAATAAGTTATTAACTACTGTTTCATCCATAACATAAGCTAAAACTTGTCTTCTAGCATGAAGATCCCCTCTTTTAGCAAGAGTTATCATCTTTTCAGCCATTCTACGAGTTTCTTTCGCTCTAGTCACTGTAGTTTCTATTCTTCCACTTCTTAGTAAGCAAGTTACTAAGTTTCTTAACATAAGGTTTCTGTGAGCTGTTTCACGTCCTAATTTACGGTACTTAGCCATTCTTATCCCTCCTTTGCTCGCTATTCTTCACTTGGTTTTAATCCTAATCCAAGTTCCTCTAGTTTTTGTATTACCTCTTCTAATGACTTCTTACCTAGGTTTCTAACCTTCATCATATCATCCTCAGATTTATTAGCTAATTCTTCAACTGTATTAATTCCCGCTCTCTTTAAACAGTTATATGATCTAACTGATAAATCTAATTCTTCTATAGTCATTTCAAGGACTTTTTCTTTTTGATCTTCTTCTTTTTCTACCATGATTTCAACACTACTTACATGTTCAGTTAAGTCTATAAATAGATTTAAATGCTCAACTAATACTTTCGCAGCTAATGATATACCCTCTTGAGGATTTATACTACCATTAGTCCATACTTCTAGTACTAATTTATCATAATCTGTTTTTTGACCAACTCTTGTGTTTTCTACATGATAACTAACTTTCTCAACAGGAGTATATATTGAATCCACAGGTAAAACACCTATTGGAACATTCTCTGTTTTATTTTCTTCAGCAGAAACATAGCCTCTACCTTTATCTACAAATATTTCCATATTAAGTTTAGCATTATCATCTAATGTAGCTATTGCTAAATCTTTACTTAATATTTCAACATCTGGAGGACAGATTATATCTGCACCTGTGATAGAGCATGGTCCTTGAGCCTCTATTTTAAGTGTTCTACTTCCTTCACCATCTATAGTTGCTGAAAGCTCTTTTAAAGTTAATATTATCTCAGTAACATCTTCTTTAACACCAGGTATTGTAGAGAATTCATGAAGAACTCCATCTATTTTTATGGCATTTACTGCCACTCCTGGTAATGATGATAATAATATTCTTCTTAGTGCGTTACCTATAGTTATTCCATATCCTCTTTCTAGAGGTTCTATAACAAACTTACCATATCTATAGTCTTCGCTAAGCTCAACTATATCTACTTTTGGCTTTTCTATTTCTATCATGGACAAAACCCTCCTTAAAATTCAGTAATCCACTGAGGGTAAACAAAATTTTAAAATAATTTTTAAAAGTGTGCTTATTATTTAGAGTAAAGTTCTATGATTAAGTGCTCAGCTATCTCAAGATCTATATCTTCTCTTGTTGGAACACCAACTACTTTTGCTGTCATTCCTTCTACATTAGCTTCTAACCATTTAGGAGCTATTCTTGAGTTAACTTCTACTAAATTTTTGAATTTTGCAGAAGATCTTGATTTCTCTTTAACTTCTATAACATCTCCAACTTTAACTACTAATGAAGGGATGTCTACTTTATTTCCATTTAAAGTGAAATGACCATGAGCTACTAATTGTCTAGCTTCTTTTCTAGAAGATGCTAGTCCCATTCTGTAAACTACATTATCTAATCTTCTCTCTAATAAACTTAATAAGTTTTCACCTGCTTTACCAGGCATATTTTCAGCACGTTCATATAAGTTTCTAAATTGAGTTTCTAAAACTCCATATATTCTTTTAACTTTTTGTTTTTCTCTTAATTGTAATCCATAGTTAGAAACTTTCTTTCTTCCTTGGCCATGTTGACCTGGAGCATAGTTTCTTTTTACTATAGCACATTTATCTGTATAACATCTATCACCTTTAAGGAATAATTTCATTCCCTCTCTACGGCATTGTCTACATGATGCACCTGTATATCTTGCCATTTATCTACACCTCCTATTTGTACTCTTCTTAATTACACTCTTCTTCTCTTTGGTGGTCTGCATCCGTTATGTGGGATTGGAGTAACGTCTTTTATCATAGTTACTTCTAGTCCAGTTGCTTGTAAAGCTCTTATTGCAGCTTCTCTTCCTGAACCTGGCCCCTTTACGAATACCTCAACACTTTTTAGTCCGTGTTCCATAGCAGCTTTTGCAGCTGTTTCAGCAGCCATTTGAGATGCAAATGGAGTTGATTTTCTTGATCCTTTAAATCCTAATTGTCCAGAACTTGCCCAAGATATAGCATTTCCATGAACGTCAGTTAAAGTTATTATTGTATTATTGAAAGTTGATTGTATATGAGCATGACCACGTTCTATATTTTTACGTTCTCTTCTTCTAATACGTGTAACTTTCTTTTTTGGTTTAGCCATTTTCCTTTTCCCTCCTTCATCTAATTATTATTTATTTATTTTTTCTTTTTACGAGATACTGTTTTTCTAGGACCTTTTCTAGTTCTAGCATTAGTCTTAGTTCTTTGTCCTCTTAATGGAAGACCTTTAGCGTGTCTTATTCCTCTATAACATTTTATATCTCTTAATCTCTTTATGTTTAAAGCAATTTCTCTTCTTAAGTCACCTTCAACTAAGAAATCGTCATCTATAACTTTTCTTAAATCATTAACTTGATCTTCTGATAAATCTTTTATTCTAGTATCTGGATTTATCTCAGCCTTAGCTAATATTTCGTTAGCAGTTGCTTTACCTATACCATATATATAAGTTAAGCCTATCTCCGCTCTTTTTTCTCTAGGTAAATCTACCCCAGCTATTCTTGCCATGATCGCACCTCCTACACATAGTTTTTAGTGTTTAAAACCTCGTATCATATACCAATCCTACGCCAGATTGTTCAACGATTTTAACGTTCTTTTGTTAACATCACAATATAGTATTATACTATAAATTTTAACAAAATACTAGTAATAATTTCTTATCCTTGCTTTTGCTTATGCTTTGGATTTTCACAGATAACCATTACTTTTCCTTTTCTTTTTATTACTTTACATTTTTCACATATTGGTTTTACTGATGGTCTAACCTTCATTATTAATCCCTCCTTAGACTAAATATTAATATAGTCTACTTCTTACGCCAAGTAATTCTTCCTCTTGTAAGGTCATATGGAGAAAGTTCAACATTCACCTTGTCACCTTCAAGAATTCTTATAAAGTTCATTCTTAGCTTTCCAGAAATGTGGCATAATATTTCATGTCCATTCTCTAGTTTAACTTTAAACATAGCATTAGGTAAAGCTTCTGAAACTGTACCTTCTAATTCTATAACATCTTTTTTGGCCATTAACTAACCAGCCCTCCATTTCAATAAGTTAAATCATCTAATTTAACTTAGTAAGTTCAGCTCTTAAAAAAGAATCTGTAATTTCTTGTCCAGATACTACTCTTTTTCTAACTTCATCATTAATAAAATTATATTTTTTTAAGTGCTTCACTTTCTTTAACTTAGGTTTGTCAAGTTTTCGTTTCTTTCCATCAGCTATTAATACATATTCATGATTAACTACTTTGACTACGAAAAATAAATTTCCTTTGTCTCGTCCTAATGAAACTTTAACAACTTGACCTATACTTAAATTATCTGATAGCACTTTTTTCACCTACTTTTTAAATTACAACTTTGTCAATATCAAAGGTTCATGTTCAGTAATTGCTATCGTATGCTCATAATGAGCTGATTTTTTTCCATCTATTGTAACAGTCGTCCACCCATCTGATAGAGTCTTTACATGATAACGACCTGCATTAACCATTGGCTCTATAGCAATAACCATTCCTTCTCTAAGTCTTGGCCCTTTTCCTGGGAGTCCATAATTAGGTACTTGTGGATCCTCATGAAGATTTGCTCCAACTCCATGACCCACTAAATCTCTAACTACTGAGAAACCATGTTTCTCAACGTGTGTTTGTACTGCGTGTGAGATATCTGAAAGTCTATATCCTAATTTAGCAAATTTTATTCCTTCATAGAAGCTTTCTCTAGTTACTTCTATCAATTTCCTATCTTCTTCAGATATCATGCCTACTCCGTGAGTTTTCGCAGAATCACCATGATATCCTTTATAATAGGCTCCTATATCTAAGCTTATAATATCCCCCTCTTTTAATATGGTTTCTCCTGGAATCCCATGTACTACTTCTCTATTAATAGAAGCACATATACTTCCTGGAAAACCTCCATATCCTTTAAAAGAAGGTTCTGCATTATATTTTCTTATATTCTCTTCAGCTATTTTATCTAATTCTAAAGTAGATATTCCCGGAGAAATAGCTTTTCTTAAAACTTCATGAGTATCAGCAACAATTTTGCCTGCTTCTCTTAGAAGTTCTATTTCTTTTTTTGATTTCAAGATAATCATTTATTTTCCACTTCCTAAAGCTGAGACAATATCTTCAAATACTTTATCTATTGCTTGGTCACCTTTTATATCTGCTATTATACCTTGCTTACCATAATAGTCTACTAAAGGTTTTGTCTCATCTAGATAAACTTGTATTCTCTTAGATACAGTTTCTTCATTATCATCAGCTCTTTGATATAATTCTCCTTGGCATACATCACATACACCTTCTACTTTAGGAGGATTAAACTCAACATGGTAAGTAGCTCCACAAGACTTACATATTCTTCTACCAACTGCTCTAGATACTAGTATGCTCTTATCAACTTCAATATTAACAACTTTATCTAATGCTATACCAGTATTTTTTAAGAATACATCTAAGTGTTCTCCTTGTGCTACATTTCTTGGAAATCCATCTAACATAAATCCATTTTTACAGTCTTCTTGAGATATTCTATCAGTAACTAAACCTACAGTTAACTCATCTGGTACTAATAAACCTTGGTCCATGTATTCTTTAGCTTTTTTTCCAAGTTCTGTTCCCTCTTTTATATTCTTTCTGAATATATCTCCTGTTGATATATGAGGTATATTGTATTTTTCTACTATTCCTGCCGCCTGAGTACCTTTACCAGCACCTGGAGGTCCAAGTAATATTATTCTCATATTATCCATCTCCATTTTATTTTAAGAAACCTTGATAGCTTCTCATAACTAAGTTTGACTCTAACTGTCTCTTAAGTTCCAAAGCAACCCCAACAACGATTAGCAATGAAGTCCCAGCTAGACTCATATTTACTTTCATATAATGTGTTGTAAGAGCTGGTACCATAGCAATTATTGCTAAGAAAGTAGCTCCAGCTAAAGTTAATCTAGTTAAAATTCTATTTAAATAATCCATAGTAGGTTCACCTGGTCTTATACCTGGTATAAATCCACCATTGTTTTTCATATTTTTAGATATGTCTTCTGTATTGAATGATACAGTTGTATAAAAATATGAGAAGAAAATTATAAGTAGAATCTCAATTGATCTATACGTCCAAAATCCTTGTTCTGTCGCCATACTTAAGTATTTTTGAACAAAAGCTTGAGCATTTGATCCCATAAACATAGCTATTGTTTGAGGAAAAGCTAAAAGTGAACTAGCAAAAATTATAGGCATAACTCCTGATTGGTTAACTTTCATTGGTATATGAGAACTTTGTCCTCCATACATCTTTCTTCCAACAACTCTTTTAGCATATTGTACAGGTATCTTTCTAGTTGCTTCTTGTATGAATGTAACTCCTGTAACTGTAAGTAATATAACTACAATTAGAAGTATTATAACCCAAGGTGCAACTTGACCAGATTTAACTTGTTGCGCGATTTTAATAACATCTGTTGGTATTCTTGATATTATACCTGCAAATATTATTACTGAACTACCATTACCGATTCCTTTTTCAGTAATTTTGTCCCCAATCCACATTACTAACATACTTGCTGAAACTAATGTTATTACAACAGTTGATATAAAAAACACACTATTTGATATTAAAGCACTTCTTACAATTCCTAATGTAATTCCCAAAGCTTGTACAACTGCTAGAGCTAGTGCTGTATATTTAGTGTACTTATTAATTTTTTTCTTTCCTTCTTCACCAGATTTTTGAAGTTCTGCTAGACTCTCAAAACCTACTGTTAGAAGTTGTATTATGATTGATGCAGTGATATATGGACTTATACCTAAAGCAAATAGTGAAAAGTTACTAAATGCTCCACCAGTAAACATATTATACAGAGAAAGTAGACTATTGCCGCCTACCATCTTTTGTATAATACTAGTGTCTATGCCTGGAACTGGTATAGTAGTACCTATTCTGAATATCACGATCATCATAAGTGTATACATTACTTTTTTTCTTACTGCTTTAATCTTCCAAGCTTGTTTTAATTTTGACAGCACGCTAATTCACCCCGCCTGTACTGGCTAGGAGATTAGCAGGTTATTATACTAACTCTGCTTTTCCACCAGCTTTTTCTATTTTTTCTTGAGCTGAAGCTGTAAATTTAGCAGCTTTAACAGTTAAAGCTTTCTCTAAATTACCTTCACCTAAGATTTTGATTCCATCTTTACCTATCTTGCTTATAGTTTTAGTAGATTTTAATAATTCTGCAGTTATTTCTGTTCCATTTTCAAATCTATTTAAAACTTCCACATTAACTTCTGTGTAAACTTTCTTAAATATGTTATTGAAACCTCTCTTAGGAAGTCTTCTAGCTAGTGGCATTTGTCCACCTTCAAATCCTACTCTTACTCCACCACCAGAACGAGACCATTGACCTTTTTGTCCACGTCCTGCAGTTTTACCTTGTCCAGTTGCAGTACCTCTACCTAATCTTCTCTTAGCTCTTACTGCACCTTCAGCAGGTTTTAACTCATGTAACTTCATGGATTGCACCTCCTTGCACTACTTTATAAAAATTATTCAGCTATTTCAGTTACTTCTAATAAATGACTCACTTTATTTATCATACCTCTTGTTTGAGCATTGTCTTCTTTTACAACAACTTGTTCTCTTTTTCTTAATCCTAACGCTTCAACATTCTTTTTTTGGTTAGGAGTAGTTCCTATAACACTTCTAACTAACTTTATTTGTAATTTAGCCATTTTACACTACCTCCTTACCCTAGAAGTTCTTCAACTTTTTTACCTCTAAGTTTAGCTATATCTTCAACTGTTTTTAGAGAATTAAGTCCTTCTATTGTAGCATTTACCATATTTCTTGGATTGTTAGATCCTAAAGACTTAGCTCTAACGTCTTTTAGTCCAGCTAGCTCAAGTACGGCTCTAGCAGGTCCCCCAGCTATTACTCCTGTACCTTCTACAGCAGGCATTATTAATATATTTCCAGCACCAAAGTGTCCGCGTACTTCGTGAGGAATTGTAGTCCCAACTATTGGCACTACTATTAGATTTTTCTTAGCATCTTCAACTGCTTTTTTTATAGCGTCTGGTACTTCCATTGCTTTCCCAGCACCTATACCAACGTGTCCGTTTTCATCTCCAACAACTACTAACGCTGCAAATCTGAAGTTTCTACCACCTTTTACAACCTTAGTAACACGTCTTACTTCAACAACTTTTTCTTGTAAGTCAAGTTGTCCTGCATCTATCGGCTTACGACGTAGCATGTATTTTTCCCTCCTTCGTATTAGAACTTAAGACCAGCTTCTCTAGCACTTTCAGCTAATTCTTGAATTCTTCCATGATATAAGTATCCACCTCTGTCAAATACAACTTCAGTGATTCCTTTTTCAACAGCTTTTTTAGCAACTAATTCTCCAACTTTCTTAGCTGCTTCCTTGTTTCCTGTATGATTGACAGCACTCTTAACTTCTGCTTCTAAAGAAGATGCAGCAACTAGAGTTACTCTGTTTGTGTCATCTATTATTTGAGCATATATATTGTTAGCACTTCTAAATACACATAATCTTGGTCTTTGAGAAGTACCGCTTATTTTTCTACGAACTCTCTTATGTCTTTGAAGTCTATTAGCATTTTTATCAGCCTTTTTTAACACCTAGCTCACTCCTTTCTAGCGTTTAAGTTTTGGTATTATTTTTTACCAGTTTTTCCTTCTTTACGTCTGATTACTTCATCAACGTATTTTATACCTTTACCTTTGTATGGCTCTGGTTTTCTCCAAGCTCTTATCTTAGCAGCATAATTTCCTACTAATTGCTTGTCTATACCTTTTACTATTAACTCTGTTTGGTTTGGAGCTTCAACAGTTATTCCTTCTGGATCTTCCATTTCAACTGGATGAGAGAAACCTAAGTTCATAACTAATTTCTTACCTTGTTTTTGAGCTCTATATCCAACACCTTTTAATTCTAATTTCTTTTCGAAACCAGTATTTACACCTACAACCATATTATCTAATAAAGTTCTAGTTAATCCGTGTAAAGATTTATGTTTTTTATTATCAGTTGGTCTTTCAACCATTATTGTATTTTCTTCTTTTTTTATGTTTAACTCAGCACTTAATTGTTTAGTTAAAGTTCCTTTTGGACCCTTTACTGTAACTAAATTCCCTTCAGCTATAGTAACTTCAACACCTGCTGGTATTATTATTGGCTTAACACCTATTCTTGACATGGTCGCACCTCCTTACATTGTTCATATTAATTACCAAACGTAGCAGATTACTTCTCCACCAACATTTTCTTTTCTAGCTTGCTTGTCAGTCAATATTCCTTTTGAAGTAGATATAACTGATATTCCTAATCCATTTAATACTTTTGGTATCTCATGATTAGCAGCGTAAACTCTCATACCAGGCTTAGATATTTTCTTAAGACCTGTTATAACTCTTTCGCCTTCTTGTCCGTACTTTAATTGTATTCTTATGATACCTTGTTTTCCGTCTTCTATAACATCATAACCTCTTATGAAACCTTCTTCTAATAAGATTCTAGCTAACTCTTTCTTAATATTAGAAGCTGGAACATCTACAGTTTCATGCTTAACAACATTAGCATTTCTTATACGAGTAAGCATATCTGCAATTGGATCTGTCATTGTCATTTTGTTGCCCTCCTTCCATTCTAATCAAGCTTCTACCAGCTTGCTTTTCTAACACCAGGTATTTGACCTTTATAAGCTAATTCTCTAAAGCATATACGGCATATACCAAATTTTTTCAAAACTGAATGCGGTCTTCCGCATATAGTACATCTAGTGTATTCTCTAGTAGCGTACTTTTGCTTTCTTTGTTGTTTAACAACCATCGCTTTTCTAGCCACGGGAATCCCTCCTTTGCTTACTTAGAAAATGGCATTCCTAATAATTTTAATAATTCACGAGCTTCTTCGTCAGTTTTCGCTGTAGTAACAAATATTATATCCATTCCTCTTACTTTATCTATTTTATCATATTCTATTTCAGGGAATATTAATTGTTCTTTAACTCCTAAAGCATAGTTTCCTCTACCATCAAAAGCGTTAGGGTTAACTCCTCTAAAGTCTCTAACTCTTGGTAAAGAAACAGAAACTAATTTGTCCATAAAGTAGAACATTTTGTCAGCTCTTAATGTAACTTTTGTTCCTATTGGCATTCCTTCTCTTAATTTGAAGTTAGCAACAGATTTTCTAGCTTTAGTTATAACAGGCTTTTGTCCTGATATTATTTCTAATTCTTCAACGCCTTTTTCTAATCCTTTTGGATTTTCTCTAGCGTCACCTATACCCATGTTAATAACTATTTTATCTAACTTAGGTATCTCCATTACGTTTTTGTATCCAAATTTCTCCATTAAAGCAGGAGCAACTTCTTTCATGTATTTTTCTTGTAATCTAGAAGCCATTTAAGGTCCCTCCTTTCAAGCAATATTTATTATAATTCTTTTCCGCTCTTTGCTGATACTCTTACTTTGTTCCCATCTTTTACTTCATATCTTACTCTAACGCCTTTTCCTGTTTCAGGATCAAATGGCATTACATTAGATATGTGTATTGGGGCTTCTTTATTTATTATTCCACCTTGTTGGTTCATAGCACTTGGTTTTTGATGTTTAGTTATTACATTTACACCTTCAACTAACACTTTGCTAGCTTTAGGATATACCTTTAAAACTGAACCTTTTTTACCTTTATCTTTTCCTGCTATAACTACAACAGTGTCACCTTTTTTAACACGCATCATGTCCTATTGCACCTCCTTAATTATAGTACTTCTGGAGCAAGAGAAACTATTTTCATGAATTCATTGTCTCTTAACTCTCTAGCAACAGGCCCGAATATACGAGTCCCTACTGGAGTTTTATCGTCTTTTATTATAACAGCTGCATTCTCATCAAAAGAAATATAACTTCCATCATTACGTCTCATGCCTTGTTTAGTTCTCACTATAACAGCTTTAACAACTTTACCTTTTTTTACAACTCCACCAGGTGTTGCACTTTTAACAGTAGCAACTATAACGTCACCTATGTTACCATATCTTCTTTTACTTCCGCCTAGAACACGTATACATAAAATTTCTTTAGCTCCTGAGTTATCAGCAACTCTTAGACGTGATTCTTGTTGTATCATATCGTAATCCCTCCTTCTTCAAAAACTATTTCACTTTCTCAACAACTTCAACTAGTCTAAATCTCTTATCTTTTGATAAAGGTCTAGTTTCCATTATTTTAACTCTATCTCCGATGTTACATATATTCTTTTCATCATGAGCCTTGAATTTCTTAGTTCTCTTAACACGTTTATTATATAGTGGATGACGTACAAACTCTTCAACAGCTACTACTATTGTTTTATCCATCTTATCACTAACAACACGGCCTATTCTAACTTTTCTTCTTCCTCTTTCCATGTTTAAAAAGCCTCCTTTCCAAATTAAGCTCTAGTTTCGTATAACTTTCTTTCAGCAAGAACAGTTTTAACTTTTGCTATATCCTTCTTAACAAACTTTATTCTAGCTGTATTTTCTAATTGACCAGTAGCTAATTGGAATCTTAAGCTAAATAATTCACTTTTGAAGTCGTTTAATTTGTTCATTAGCTCTTCGCTTGTTAAATCTCTTAATTCTTTAGCTTTCATCCTATTCACCACCCTTTACTTCTAAATCTTCTTTTTTCACAAATTTACATTTGATTGGTAATTTATGTGCAGCAAGTCTCATAGCTTCTCTTGCTTTATCTTCAGAAACACCTGCTAATTCAAACATAACTCTTCCTGGCTTAACTACAGCTACCCAATATTCTGGAGAACCTTTCCCGGCACCCATACGAGTCTCTGCTGGTTTTCTTGTTACTGGTTTATGAGGGAATATTTTTATCCAAACCTTTCCCCCTCTTTTTATATATCTAGTCATCGCGATTCTGGCAGCTTCTATTTGGTTAGAAGTTATCCAAGAAGCTTCTAATGCTACTAGACCAAACTCACCATAAGTAACTTTATTACCCTTATGAGCTTGCCCAGCCATACTTCCTCTATGAACTCTACGACGCTTTACTCTTTTTGGCATTAACATGAGTATTTTTCCTCCTTCCTTGAACCTAACTATTATTAATTTCCTTTGTTTTCAGTTCTTTGAGGTCTTGATCCACCTTGAGGTCTTTGTCCTCTGTAGTTTCCTCTGTTATCATTTCCTCTTCTGTCATTTCCTCTTCTATCGTTTCTTCTATTATCTCTCTTGTTGTCTCTTCTATCGCTCTTTCTACTTTCTTCTCTTGGATTTACACCGTCTCTAGTTGGTAAAACTTCACCATTACATATCCAAACTTTTATACCGATTTTTCCATAAGTAGTATCAGCTTCAGCGAAACCATAATCTATATCTGCTCTTAAAGTTTGTAGTGGTACATTTCCTTCACTATAACCTTCAGTTCTAGCCATCTCAGCTCCACCTAATCTTCCTGAAGCAGAAACTTTTATCCCTTTAGCACCAGACTTCATTGCTCTTTGTATAGCTTGTTTCATTGCTCTTCTGAAAGCAACCCTTCTCTCTATAGCTAATGCTATATTTTCAGCTACTAATTGAGCGTTTTTATCTGTACTTCTTACTTCTACTATATTAACTATTATAGTTTTCTTTGTCATTTTTTCTAATTCAGCTTTTAATGCTTCGATTCCTGCACCAGCTCTTCCTATAACTACTCCTGGCTTAGCAACATGTAAGTCCATTTTTATTTTATTAGCTGATCTTTCTATTTCTATCTTAGCAACTCCAGATGAATATAATCTTTTCTTTAAGAATTTACGTATATTATGGTCTTCTAATAATAAGTTTCCGAACTCTTTTTTATCAGTAGCGAACCATCTTGAGTCCCAATCTTTTATAACACCGACCCTTAAGCCGTGTGGATTAACCTTTTGACCCATTTACTTTCCCTCCTATCTATTAATTATTTTTTTTCTTTAACAACAACCTCTATATGAGAAGTTCTTTTTCTTATTGTAGTTGCACGACCCATAGCTCTAGGCATGAATCTCTTCATTGTTGGTCCTTGATTAGCAACTATTGATGCTATATATAATTTTTCAGTATCCATTTCGTGATTGTTTTCTGCGTTGGCTTTAGCTGATTTTACAACCTTAGCTATTATTGAAGCTGCTCCTCTTGGAGTAAACTTTAATATTGCTAATGCTTCATCAACATTCTTTCCTCTAACAAGGTCACATATTTGGCCTGCTTTTCTTGGTGATACACGTACGTATTTAGCAGTAGCTTTTGCTTCCATTGTTATTCCTCCTTTCTTAGTCATAATTTAATTATTTTCTCTTATTAGATTTTTCGTCATCCTTATGTCCTTTGAAAGTTCTAGTAGGAACGAACTCACCTAATTTATGTCCAACCATATCTTCTGTTATATATACTGGAACATGTTTTCTTCCATCATGAACAGCTATAGTATTTTCTACCATTTGTGGAAATACAGTTGAAGATCTTGACCAAGTTTTTATAACTTCTTTACTTCCGCTAGCATTCATAGCTTCTATTTTCTTTAAAAGTCTTGCATGGACAAAAGGCCCTTTTTTAGTTGATCTTGACATTTATATTCCTCCTTTCCGAGCAAAAATAAATTTACTACTTAGTTCTTCTTGATACTATTAATTTATTTGAAGCTTTATTTTTCTTTCTAGTTTTGTACCCAAGAGCTGGTTTACCCCATGGAGTAACAGGAGATGGTCTACCTATTGGAGATCTACCTTCCCCTCCACCGTGTGGATGGTCATTAGGATTCATTACAGAACCTCTTACAGTAGGTCTTATTCCCATATGTCTTTTTCTTCCTGCTTTACCGATAACTACGTTACCGTGCTCTATATTTCCAACTTGTCCTATAGTAGCTTTACAGTTTATGCTTACTAATCTCATCTCACCTGATGGTAATCTTAATAAAGCATTTTTTCCTTCTTTAGCCATTAATTGTGCAGAAACTCCAGCAGATCTAACTAATTGAGCTCCTTTTCCTGGCTTTAATTCTATATTATGAATGATAGTACCAACTGGCATATCTTTTAATGCTAAACAGTTTCCTGGTTTTATATCAGCACCTAATCCTGATAATATAGTATCTCCAACATTAATTCCAACTGGAGCTAATATATATCTTTTTTCTCCATCAGCATAGTTTAATAATGCGATATTTGCAGTTCTGTTTGGATCATATTCTATAGTAGCAACCTTAGCAGGTATACCATCTTTATCTCTTTTAAAATCTATTATTCTATATTTTCTTTTTTGTCCTCCACCTCTATGACGAACAGTTATTCTACCATGTACATTTCTACCAGCATTTTTCTTTAAGTTAACTAAAAGAGATCTTTCTGGTTGGTTACATGTTATTTCATCAGAAACTAAAACTGTCATTTGTCTTAAGGCAGGAGAAGTTGGTCTAAACTTTTTTATAGCCATCTGTTTTCCCTCCTTCGTTTGTTATAATACTACATTCCTTGGAAGAATTCTATTTCTTTACTATCAGCAGTTAATTTAACTACTGCTTTCTTAAAGCTTGATGTTCTTCCTTGAGTTCTACCCATTCTTTTAACTTTTCCATCGTAGTTTAAAGTATTTACTTTATCAACACTAACTCCGAATACTTTTTCTACTGCTTTTTTTATTTCAGTTTTGTTCGCATCTTTAGCCACAACAAAAGTGTATTTTTTTTCACCCATTTCAGCCATACTGTGCTCAGTTACAACTGGTCTTATTATTACATCATGTGGATTAGTCATTATGCGTACACCTCCTCCACTTTTTTAACAGCATCTGTAGTTATTATAAATGAATCATATTTTAATATATCATATACATTCATAGTATTAACTAATGCAGTTTGAACACCTTCTATATTTCTAGCTGATTTTATTATGTTATCATTTTTATCAGCTATAACTACTAAAGCTTTTTTAGCAGCATTTATATTATTTAATATTTGAGCAAATTCTTTAGTTTTAGGAGCATCCATGTTTAATGCATCTAATACTATAACTTCACTATTTTGTACTTTTGAAGATAAAGCACTCTTCATAGCTAATCTTCTTACCTTCTTAGGTAATGTATATTTGTAGCTTCTTGGCTTAGGTGCAAAAGCAACTCCTCCACCTACCCATTGTACAGATCTTGTAGAACCTTGTCTTGCTCTACCTGTTCCTTTTTGTTTCCAAGGTTTTCTTCCGCCACCTCTAACTTCTGCTCTAGTTTTAGCAGATTGAGTTCCTTGTCTCTTATTTGCTAATTGATTTTTTACAACTTCGTATAAAACATGTCCATTAACTTCTACGCCAAATATAGAATCTGATAATTCTATTTCTCCAACGTTTTGTCCACTAACATTTAGTACATTTAATTTTGGCATTGTTATTCCTCCTTTCTCTAGGTTAGTCATTATTTAGAAACCTTTACAGCTTCTTTTATAGTTACTACTGAACCTTTAGCTCCTGGTATAGCTCCTTTAACTAATATAAGGTTCTTATCAGCATCTACTTTAACAACCTCTAAGTTTTGAACTGTTACCTTTACGCTTCCCATATGTCCAGCTAATTTTTTGTTTTTAAATACTCTACCAGGGTAAGAACAAGCTCCCATTGAACCTGGTCTTCTGTGGTATCTAGAACCGTGAGTTTCAGGACCTCTACTTTGTCCATGTCTTTTTATTGGACCTTGGAATCCCTTACCTTTACTTGTTCCAGTAACATCTATTTTTGCACCTGCTTCAAATACATCAGCTTTTATTTCTTGTCCTACTGTGTATCCTTCTACAGAATCTACTCTAAATTCTTTTAAATGTTTCTTTAAAACATTAGCAGCAGCTAAATGTCCTTTTTTAGGTTTATTTAAAGCTTTTTCTTTAGCATCTTCAAAACCTATTTGTATAGCATTATATCCATCTTTATCAACTGTTTTTATTTGAGTAACGACCATAGGTCCTGCTTCAACAGCTGTTACAGGTATAACTACACCTTTATCAGTAAAGATTTGAGTCATACCAACTTTTTTGCCTAATATTCCTTTCATATTAGCACCTCCTATAATTCTTACAGCGGATTACATCTTTTAGAGTAATCATTCTAAGATAATCACCTATAGGATAATATCTTAGGGGTTCTTATAATTTTATTTCTATATCTACACCTGCTGGTAAGTCTAATCTCATTAATGAGTCAACTGTCTTAGGTGTTGGATTAGCTATGTCGATTAGTCTTTTATGAGTTCTTATTTCAAATTGTTCTCTAGAGTCTTTGTACTTATGTACAGCTCTTAATATAGTTACAATTTGTTTTTCTGTTGGTAGAGGCACAGGTCCTGAAACTTGTGATCCAGCCTTTTTAGCAGTTTCAACTATTTTCCCTGCTGAAAAATCTAATAATTTGTGATCATATGATTTTAATCTTATTCTTATTTTTTCATTCTTAGCCATTTTGTTTTCCCTCCTTTATCACGTGTTTAATTTTCAAGTTGCGTACAACCAATACCGATACACTGCTCCGGGTGTGTTGTAACTTTCAAATCGATATTAGTTCGTATTTCACTAGGATTTAATTCTTATTTTCTTAATCTCTCAAGCACACTATTATATTTTATATCATCTGTTACATTTTTTCAAGTTTTTTTTATGTTTTTTTCAATTTTATTTTCTATTACAACATCATAACCTTAAACTTGATTGTTAATCTATCTTAAGGCACTAGTTTAGTATATATGCTTTAGTGCTACTTGTCAACAAAAAACAAAAAAGAGAGGTATTACCCCCTCTTTTTCTATATTAAATCCATTAGTTTAGTAAAAGATTACTCTACTATTGTAGCAACAACTCCTGAAGCTACTGTTCTTCCACCTTCTCTTATTGAGAATCTTAATCCTTCTTCTACAACGATTGAGTTTATTAAGTCTACTTCCATTGTTACATTATCTCCAGGCATTACCATTTCTATTCCATCTGGTAATTTACAAGCTCCTGTTACATCTGTTGTTCTGAAATAGAATTGTGGTCTATATCCATCAAAGAATGGTGTATGTCTTCCACCCTCTTCTTTTTTAAGTACATATACTTCTGCTGTGAACTTTGTGTGTGCCTTTACTGAACCAGTTTTTGCTAGTACTTGTCCTCTTTCTATTTCGTTTCTTTGTACTCCTCTTAATAATGCTCCTATATTATCCCCTGCTTGTGCTTGGTCTAATAATTTTCTGAACATCTCTACTCCTGTTACTACTACTTTTCTTGGTGCTTCTGTTAATCCTACTAATTCTACTTCGTCTTGTACTTTTAGTACTCCTCTTTCCACTCTTCCTGTTGCAACTGTTCCTCTTCCTGTGATTGAGAATACGTCCTCTACTGGCATTAAGAATGGTTTATCTGTATCTCTCTCTGGTGCTGGAATATACTCATCTATTTGCTCGAATAATTCTACTATCTTATTTCCCCACTCGCTCTTTGGATCTTCTAATGCCATTAATGCTGACCCTCTTATTATTGGAGTATCATCTCCTGGGAAATCATATTCTGTTAATAAATCTCTTACTTCCATTTCTACTAGTTCTAATAACTCTTCGTCATCTACCATGTCACATTTGTTTAAGAATACTACTATATATGGTACACCAACTTGTCTTGATAATAGTATATGCTCTCTTGTTTGTGGCATTGGTCCATCTGTTGCTGAACAAACTAATATTGCTCCGTCCATTTGTGCTGCTCCTGTTATCATGTTCTTAACGTAGTCAGCATGTCCTGGGCAGTCAACGTGTGCATAGTGTCTGTTTGGAGTTTCATACTCAACGTGTGCTGTTGATATTGTGATTCCTCTTTCTCTTTCTTCTGGAGCTTTATCTATGTTTGCGAAATCTACTGCTTCTCCTAATTGATATCTGTCATATAATGTTTTTGTTATTGCTGCTGTTAATGTAGTTTTACCGTGGTCAACGTGTCCTATTGTACCTATATTAACATGAGGTTTTGTTCTTTCGTATTTAGCTTTAGCCATTTTGAATTTCCTCCCTTTATCTTGTGCGATATGAGATATATCTCATATCGCTGATTATTTTTTATATTTATATTATTAATTATTTTTAAATTATTTTCCTTCAGCTATTTTCTTAGCAACTGAAGCTGGAACTTGCTCATAGTGATCGAATATCATTGTATAAGTTGCACGACCTTGAGTTGAAGATCTTAGGTCTGTTGAGTATCCAAACATTTCTGAAAGTGGAACGAATGCATTTATAACTTGTGCACCACTTCTAGCTTCCATACCTTGGATTAATCCTCTTCTTGAGTTTAAGTCACCCATAACATCTCCCATGTAATCTTCTGGAGTAACAACTTCTACTTTGAAGTAAGGCTCTAAAAGAACTGCATTACCTTTCTTCATAGCATCTTTGAATGCCATTGAACCAGCCATTTTAAACGCCATCTCAGAAGAGTCAACCTCATGGTAAGAACCATCATATAACTCAACAGCAACGTCTACAACTGGATAACCAGCAACTATACCAGATTGCATAGCTCCTTGTATACCCATGTCAACTGGACCAACATATTCTTTTGGTACAGATCCACCAACAGTTTTGTTTGTGAACTTGTATCCTTCACCTGGCTCTTGAGGAGCAACTCTAATCTTAACGTGACCGTATTGTCCTCTACCACCTGATTGCTTAGAGTACTTGTATTCAACATCAACTGGTTGAGTTATAGTTTCTCTATATGCAACTTGTGGTGCACCAACTTTAGCTTCTACTTTAAATTCTCTTAACAATCTATCTACTATTATCTCTAAGTGTAACTCACCCATACCAGATATTATAGTTTGTCCTGTTTCTTGGTCAGTCTTAACTGTGAAAGTTGGGTCTTCTTCAGCTAATTTTTGAAGAGCTATACCCATTTTTTCTTGAGCTGCTTTAGAACTTGGTTCTATAGCAACAGATATAACTGGCTCAGGGAATTCCATAGATTCAAGTATTATAGGATTAGCAGGGTCACATAATGTGTCTCCAGTAGTAGTATCTTTTAATCCTACTGCTGCTGCTATATCTCCAGCATAAACTTTAGTTATTTCTTCTCTTGTATTGGCATGCATTTGTAATATACGACCGATTCTTTCTCTCTTATTCTTAGTTGCATTTAAAACATAAGAACCAGATTCTAATGTTCCAGAGTAAACTCTGAAGAACGCTAGTTTTCCAACGAATGGGTCAGTCATTATTTTGAATGCTAATGCAGAGAATGGCTCTTCATCAGAAGAGTGTCTTTCAGCTTCTTCTCCATCTTCTAATATACCTTTTATAGCGGCTATATCAGTTGGTGCTGGTAAGTAATCTAAAACTGCATCTATTACTAACTGAACACCTTTGTTTCTATAAGCAGTACCACAGAAAACTGGGTTCATTTCACAAGCTATAGTAGCTTTTCTTATAGCAACTTTTAATTCATCTATAGTAGGTTCTTCACCTTCAAGGTATTTCATCATTAATTCTTCATCAGTTTCAGCTACTGATTCAACTAATTTTTCTCTCCACTCAGCGGCTAATTCTTTCATGTCTTCTGGTATGTCTGTTTCTTCCATTTCGATTCCTAAATCGTCTTTGTATATAACAGCATCCATTTTTAATAAGTCTATTATACCTATGAATGAATCTTCTTTACCTATTGGTAATTGCATAGGAACTGCATTAGAATTTAATCTAGATTTCATCATGCTTACAACATTGTAGAAATCTGCACCTAATATATCCATTTTGTTTACAAAAGCTATTCTAGGTACTCCGTAAGTTTCAGCTTGTCTCCATACATTTTCTGATTGAGGCTCAACCCCACCCTTTGCACAGAATACAGCAACTGAACCGTCAAGAACTCTTAGAGATCTTTCAACTTCAACAGTGAAGTCCACGTGTCCAGGAGTATCTATTATATTTATTCTATGGTCTTTCCATGAAGCAGTAGTAGCGGCAGAAGTTATTGTTATACCTCTTTCCTTTTCTTGCTCCATCCAGTCCATTTGAGAAGCTCCTTCATGAGTTTCTCCTATTTTATGAGTTTGCCCAGTGTAAAACAGGATTCTTTCTGTAGTAGTAGTTTTTCCTGCATCTATATGAGCCATGATTCCTATATTCCTAGTTCTTTCCAAAGGAAACTTTCTAGCCATGGTTATCCTCCTTATGATATCCTCAATTTTATAAGATATCTATATATCCTACCATCTGTAATGAGCAAATGCTTTATTAGCTTCTGCCATTTTATGAGTATCTTCTTTTTTCTTAACTGAAGCTCCAGTGTTGTTAGCTGCATCCATTATTTCTTTAGCAAGCTTTTCAACCATTCCTTTTTCTCCACGAGCTCTAGTATATTTTACTAGCCATCTTAAGCCTAGTGTTTGTCTTCTTTCAGGTCTAACTTCGATTGGTACTTGGTAGTTTGCCCCACCAACTCTTCTTGCTTTTACTTCTAAAACAGGCATTATATTATCCATTGCTTTATTAAATACTTCTAAAGCTTCTTCTCCTGTTTTTTCAGCAATAACTGCGAAAGCGTCATAAACTATACTTTGAGACTTTCCTTTTTTTCCGTCTACCATTAGATTATTTATTAATTTAGTAACTACCTTACTCCCATACATAGGATCTGGTAAAACTTCTCTTTTTGGAACATTACCTTTTCTTGGCATTTCGCTTCCCTCCTTAATTATTTAACTTAAATCATAGGTACTCGACATAATTCACTTAATGCCGTGATGCCATAAATATATATATTTAAAGCACCGAACTATAATCAATCATTAATTGTTTTTACTTTTTAGCTTCTTTAGGTCTCTTCGCACCGTACTTAGATCTTGATTGTCTTCTCTTATCAACACCTGCTGTATCTAAAGTACCTCTTAGTATATGGTATCTAACCCCTGGAAGGTCTTTTACTCTTCCTCCTCTTATAAGAACAACACTATGCTCTTGTAAGTTGTGTCCTTCTCCTGGTATATAAGCAGAAACTTCTATACCATTAGTTAATCTAACTCTGGCAACTTTTCTTAAAGCTGAGTTAGGTTTCTTAGGAGTAACTGTTTTTACTGAAGTACAAACCCCTCTTTTTTGTGGGGCACTAGCGTCAGTTACTTTCTTGTTTAAAGAGTTGTAACCTTTTTGTAATGCTGGAGCAGTAGATTTCTTCTCTACCGCTTTTCTACTTTTACGAACTAATTGGTTAATTGTTGGCATCATCTGCACCTCCTTCCAAATTTTCGATCTTATCAGTGACCGCCAACTACATCAATATGAATATTCATACTGACTGATTGTAACATACGTTACTTACAATTTAATGTCTATAACACATAAATATGTGATATTAGCATTTTTCTAGCTTGATGCTTTTTAGTTTTTATTTATTGCCATCTAAAAGTCACTAAGAGCTTATTCAAGCCCTTAGTGCACTTTTAAACAACACACTTTACTATTTTAACACCACAAATAATGGTTGTCAAGATTTCTTTACTCTATCTGCCATTAATCTTCAATTTTTTCAACAGCTATATTTCTATATTTCTTCATTCCTGTTCCAGCTGGTATTAATTTACCTAATATAACATTTTCTTTAAGTCCTATTAAGTGGTCTTCTTTACCTTTTATTGCTGCCTCTGTTAATACTCTTGTTGTCTCCTGGAATGAAGCTGCTGATAAGAATGAATCAGTTGCAAGAGACGCTTTAGTTATACCAAGTAAAACTCTTTTAGCAACTGCTGGTCTTAGACCTTTGGCTACAGCATCTTTATTACATTCATTGAATGTTAATACATCTTCATATCCACCTGGTAATAAATCTGTATCTCCTGGGTCTTCAACTTTAACTTTAGATAGCATTTGTCTTACTATAACTTCTATATGCTTATCGTTAACGTCAACCCCTTGAAGTCTATACACTCTTTGAACTTCTTTAACTATATATTCTTGAACTCCCTTAACACCATTTACTCTTACTATATCATGAGGATTTATAAACCCTTGTGTTAATGGGTCTCCAGCTTCTAACATTTGACCTTGTTTAACCTTTAATCTAGAACCATATGGTATCACATATGTTTGAGTTTCGCCTTCTGCTGGTATTACATTTACTTCTTTTCTCTTTCCAGTTTCGTCTATTTCAACTCTACCAGATACTTCAGTTATTACGGCTAATCCTTTTGGTTTTCTAGCCTCAAATAATTCTTCAACCCTTGGAAGACCTTGAGTTATATCAGCTCCTGCAACTCCTCCAGTATGGAATGTACGCATTGTAAGCTGAGTACCCGGCTCACCGATAGATTGAGCTGCTATTATACCAACTGCTTCACCTATATTAACTTCTTTTCCTGTAGCTAAGTTTCTACCATAGCACTTAGAACAAACTCCATGATTAGTTTTACAGTTAAGAACTGTTCTTATCCTAATTTTTTCAATTCCTAAATCTACTATAGTTTCTGCTTCATCTTCTTGTATCATAGCATCAGCTTCAACTATAACTTCGCCAGTTTCAGGATTTAATATAGGGTCTATAGTATATCTTCCTACAATTCTATCGTATATCTCTTCTATAACTTCATTTCCTTCTTTTATAGCATAAATTTCTGTAGTATCCTCTGTTCCACAATCTATTTCTCTTACGATAACATCTTGACTTACATCAACAAGTCTTCTTGTTAAGTATCCAGATTCAGCTGTACGTATAGCGGTATCAGCAAGACCTTTTCTGGCACCATGTGAAGATGTAAAATATTCTAGTACTGATAAACCTTCACGGAAATTAGATTTAACTGGTATCTCAACTGTTTTACCAGATGCATTGGCCATAAGACCACGCATACCTGCTAGCTGTCTAATTTGGTTTTTAGAACCTCTGGCTCCTGAATGTGCCATTATATATATATTATTTAATCTGTCCAATCCACCCATAAGAGCATCAGTAACTTTGTCAGTTGTTTCTGTCCATGTCTCTATAACTTTCTCATATCTCTCTTCATCAGATATCAGACCTCTTCTGTATGCTTTTTCATATTTATCAACCCTTGCTTCTGCTTCTGCTATAAATACTTTCTTTTCTTCTGGTACACTCATATCATCAACAGCAACTGTTATTCCACCTAATGTAGAGTATTTAAATCCTAGAGCCTTTATATAGTCTAGTAATTCAGCTGTTTCTGTATTTCCATGTTTTCTAAAACATTTATCTATTATTTTACCAAGAGATTTTTTATCTGCTAAGAAATCAACTTCAAGTGCAAATGGGTTTTCTTTTCTATCTACAAAACCTAAATCTTGAGGTATATTTTCGTTAAATATAAATCTACCAACAGTACTTTCAACTAATGAACTGCTTCCATCTTCAAGTGTTACCTTTAATTTTACTAAAGCATGTAGATGAACTGATTTATTGTAATAAGCAAGTAATAACTCATTAAAATCTTTAAATACCATACCTGTACCTTTAGCTCCATCTTGTGCTTCTATTGTTAGATAATAGCAACCTAAAACCATATCCTGAGATGGAGTAGTTATAGGTGAACCATCTTTAGGAGCAAGGATATTATTTACAGAAAGCATTAAGAATCTTGCTTCTGCCTGTGCTTCTACTGATAAAGGTACATGGACTGCCATTTGGTCTCCATCAAAGTCTGCATTATAGGCTGTACATACAAGAGGATGTAGTTTTATAGCCTTACCTTCAACTAAGATTGGTTCAAATGCTTGTATACCTAATCTATGTAGAGTCGGTGCACGGTTAAGAAGAACTGGATGACTTTTTATAACATCTTCTAAAACATCCCAAACTTCTGGTTTAACTTTTTCTACTATAGATTTTGCACTTTTTATATTATGTGCATATCCTTCTTTAACTAATTTATCCATAACAAATGGCTTGAATAATTCTAATGCCATTTTCTTTGGAAGCCCACATTGATAAAATTTAAGTTCTGGTCCAACAACTATAACAGAACGACCTGAGTAGTCAACACGTTTACCAAGTAAGTTTTGACGGAAACGACCTTGTTTACCTTTTAACATATCTGATAAAGATTTAAGTGGTCTATTTCCAGGTCCTGTTACAGGTCTACCTCTTCTACCATTATCTATTAAGGCATCAACTGCTTCTTGAAGCATTCTTTTTTCGTTTCTTACAATTATATCTGGAGCTCCAAGCTCTAATAGTCTTTTAAGTCTATTATTTCTATTTATAACTCTTCTATATAAATCATTTAGGTCTGAAGTCGCAAATCTTCCACCATCAAGTTGTACCATTGGTCTTAAATCTGGTGGTATTACTGGTATTGCATCTAAAATCATCCATTCTGGTTTATTTCCAGATTTTTTAAATGCTTCTACAACTTCTAATCTTCTGATTGTTCTAACTTTCTTTTGTCCTGTACTATCTTTTAATTCCGCTCTTAAGTCTTTACTTTGTTGCTCTAAATCTATATTTTGTAGTAATATCTTTACAGCTTCAGCACCCATTCCTACAGTAAAAGTATATCCATACTTTTCAAGAGCAGTTCTGTATTCTTTTTCTGTAAGTAACTGTTTTTCATTTAATCCAGTTTCTCCAGGGTCAACTACTACATATGAAGCAAAATATAATATTTTTTCTAATGATCTTGGTGACATATCAAGTAAAAGTCCCATTCTACTTGGTATACCTTTGAAGTACCAGATGTGAGACATAGGAGCAGCTAGCTCTATATGTCCCATTCTCTCTCTTCTTACTTTTGATTTAGTTACTTCTACTCCACATCTATCACAAACTACACCTTTATATCTAACTCTTCTATATTTACCACAATGGCACTCCCAGTCTTTTTGTGGTCCAAAAATTCTTTCACAGAAAAGACCATCTTTCTCTGGCTTTAAAGTACGGTAATTTATAGTTTCTGGCTTTTTAACTTCTCCTCTAGACCATTGTCTTATTTTTTCTGGAGAAGCCAATGCTATTTTTATCGACTCGAAATTGTTTAATTCAAACAAGGAGTTCTCTCCCTTCTATTTGAGATTTACATTAATTAAATTTACACATCAAAGTCATCACTTTCAAAATCTATTTCTTCTTCAAATAAATCATCTTCAGTGAATTCTTCTAAATTCTCTATATCCTCATCTTCTGCATTTTCCGCAAAATCATCTTCAATTTCTTCTATTATGTTGCTTTCTTCAACTTCTCCCATATGATTTACAACGTCTAGCTCAAATTCACCTATTGTATCATCTTCATCTACAGACTCTCTTACTTCTATTTCTTGGTCTTCATCTGTCAATACTTTTACATCTAAGCATAAACTTTGAAGTTCTTTTATAAGAACCTTAAATGATTCTGGGATTCCTGGTTCAGGTATATTTTCACCTTTAACTATAGCTTCATAAGTTCTAACACGACCTACAACGTCATCAGACTTAACAGTAAGTATTTCTTGAAGTATGTGAGCAGCTCCATATGCTTCTAGAGCCCAAACCTCCATTTCTCCAAATCTTTGTCCACCAAATTGTGCTTTACCACCTAGTGGTTGCTGAGTAACTAATGAGTATGGTCCAGTACTTCTTGCATGTAATTTTTCATCTACTAAGTGATGTAGTTTTAAGTAATACATATATCCAACAGTTATTCTGTTGTCAAAAGTCTCACCTGTTCTACCATCATATAAAGTCAATTTACCATCTCTAGGATACCCAGATTCCTCAAGAGCATCCATTATGTCATACTCATTAGCACCATCGAATACTGATGTTGCTACATACCATCCTAACGTCTTAGCAGCAAGTCCTAAATGAACTTCTAGAACCTGACCAATGTTCATACGTGATGGTATACCTTGTGGGTTAAGTATTATATCTAGTGGAGTTCCATTTTCCATAAATGGCATATCTTCTTCTGGTAATATTCTTGAGATAACACCCTTATTACCATGACGACCAGCCATTTTATCTCCAACTTTTATCTTTCTCTTTTTAGCTATATAACATCTTACTAACTCATTTACTCCTGGAGATAAATCATCTCCATTTTCTCTAGTAAACACTTTTACATCAACTATTATACCAGATTCACCATGAGGCACTTTAAGTGAAGTATCTCTAACTTCTCTAGCTTTTTCTCCGAATATTGCACGAAGTAATCTTTCCTCAGCAGTAAGTTCAGTTTCTCCTTTTGGAGTTACTTTACCAACTAATATATCACCTGAATCTACTTCTGCACCTATTCTTATTATACCTCTGTCATCTAAGTTCTTAATTGCACTATCTCCAACATTAGGTATATCTCTAGTTATTTCCTCTGGTCCTAGTTTTGTATCTCTAGCTTCACATTCATATTCTTCTATATGAATTGTTGATAATCTATCTTCTTTAACTAATCTTTCATTTATTAATATGGCATCCTCGTAGTTATAACCTTCCCAAGTCATGAATGCTATAAGGCAGTTTCTTCCAAGTGCAACCTCACCTAAATCAGTTGCTGGACCATCTGCTATAACATCGCCTCTCTCTATCTGTTCACCTTTACTTATTATAGGTGTTTGATTTATACAAGTACCTGAGTTTGAACGTTTAAACTTAAGTAGATTATATCTATCTCTGTTTCCATCTTCTCTTTTTATAATTATTTCATCTGCTGTTACTCTTTCTGCTATACCAGAATTTCTAGCAACCACAACTGCACCAGAGTCTTTTGCAGCTCTATATTCTATACCAGTTCCTATAATCGGTGCTTCTCTTCTAACTAGAGGCACTGCCTGACGTTGCATGTTCGCTCCCATAAGGGCACGGTTGGCGTCATCATTTTCTAGGAAAGGTATCATAGCAGTCGCAACAGATACAACTTGCTTAGGAGATATATCCATGTAATCTACTCTACTTTCAGGAACCATTTCAACAGCACCATTTACAGTTCTACAAACAACTCTATGGTTTACGAACTTACCATCATCTGTTAATGGCTCATTTGCCTGAGCTCTTACAAATAAATCTTCCTCATCAGCAGTTAAATAATGTATTTCACCAGTAACTGTTGATGTTTCTTTGTCAAATTTTCTATATGGTGATTCTATAAATCCAAATTCATTTATCTTTGCATAAGTTCCTAGAGAGTTTATAAGACCGATGTTTGGTCCTTCTGGAGTCTCTATTGGACACATTCTACCATAGTGTGAATGGTGAACATCACGCACTTCGAATCCAGCTCTTTCTCTTGAAAGACCTCCAGGTCCAAGAGCTGATAATCTTCTCTTATGTGTTAACTCAGATAGAGGATTTGTTTGGTCCATGAACTGAGATAACTGAGAACTACCAAAGAATTCTTTTATTGCAGCAGAAACTGGTCTTATGTTAACTAACGCTTGAGGCGTTATAGCTTCCATATCTTGAACTGTCATTCTTTCTTTTATGACTCTTTCCATTCTTGAAAGACCAATTCTAACTTGATTTTGTAATAATTCACCTACAGATCTTATTCTTCTGTTTCCTAGGTGGTCTATATCATCAATATTTCCTATATTATAGAATATATTGAACTCATAACTTATTGAAGCTATTATGTCATCTAATAATATATGTTTTGGTATAAGTTCTTTAATTCTTGATTTTATAGCTTCTTTTATTTCTTCTTCATCGCTATATCCATCTAAAATTTCTTTTAAAGTTGGATAATGTACTTTTTCTTTTATGTTTAAATCATCTATGTCAAAATTAATGTGTGACTTAATATCTACAAAATTATTTCCTATAACTCTAACTTTCTTATCATCATCCATTAGTAGATTTACTACATTTATACCTGCATTTTGTATATCTTTAGCTAACTCATAACTTATTTTTTCTCCAGCTTTTACAAATACTTCCCCAGTTTCTGGATTTATTATGTCTTGTGCTGAAATTTTATTCATTATTCTATAACATAAAGCAAGTTTCTTATTAAATTTATATCTACCAACTTTTGCTAAGTCATATCTTTTTGGATCAAAGAATAAAGCATTTAATAAAGATGATGCACTTTCTACAGTAGGAGGCTCACCTGGTCTTAATTTTTTATATATCTCTACAAGACCTTCCTCTACTGATTTAGTATTATCTTTTTCTAATGTAGCAGACAATCTCTCGTCTTCTCCTAGAAGGTCAATTATCTCTGCATCTGTTCCTATCCCTAAAGCTCTAAGTAAAACTGTAACTGGTTGTTTTCTTGTTCTATCAACTCTTACAGAAATTACATCATTAGAATCTGTCTCATATTCTAACCATGCTCCTCTATTAGGAATTACAGTAGATGAAATCAATCTCTTACCTGTTTTATCTCTTTCTTCCGCATAGTAAACACCAGGAGATCTAACTAATTGACTTACTATAACTCTTTCTGCTCCATTTATAACGAAAGTTCCTCTTTCTGTCATTAAAGGGAAGTCACCCATAAATACTTCTTGTTCTTTTATCTCGCCTGTTTCTTTATTTATAAGTCTTACCTTAACTTTTAGAGGTGCACAATATGTAGCATCTCTCTCTTTACACTCTTCTATATCATACTTTGGTTTATCATCTAAAGAATAGTCAACAAATTCCAATATAAGATTACCAGTATAATCTTCTATTGGTGAAATATCATCAAACACTTCTTTTAAACCTTCTTTTAAAAACCACTCATAGGAATCTACTTGAATTTCTATAAGATTTGGCACATCAGCTATTTCCTTAATTTTAGAAAAGCTCATTCTAGTTCTTTTACCTATCGTGACAGGATGTGGCATTCACTTTTCACCTCTCAATAATTAAAAATAAAACAATAGTTCATTCTAACGCATCTAATAATTTTAGCATATTGTCAAGTATTTTTCAATATATTTTTTATCTTATATGTAAACTATGCATTATTTTTGATTTTTTGTAAATTATTTTTGGAATATATTATGTATTATGTACAATTTCTTAATATAAAATCCATATTTTTCATTTATAGGTCTAATTTTCTATATAAACTTATATACAAATACCCTTCCCCTATTTAATTATAATTCCTTGATAAATTAGTTGTAAATAATTAGATTTATACAAATATATACAATTTATTAAATATACAAAATAAAGACCATAGATAAATTTAACTTGGAATTTTTAGTCTTAGACTTTTTCCAATATAAATTGTATCTATGGTCTTTATAAAAATAGAACTTCTAGCATAACTAATACATAAATTTTTATTATATATCAGTAGCTTGATTACCCTAATATATTGTCTGCGAATTGTGGAGTAGGTAAACCAAATCCTCCTGCAACTTCAAGTAAGTCTCCTGTTATAAAGGATGAATCATCACTAGCATAGAATAGAACGGCTTTTGCTATATCATCAGGCTCTCCTATACGATTTAAAGGGACATGTTTTAAAAACTCTTTTATGAATTCTGGTGACATATTATCTAATGCAGCTTTAGTTGCAATAAGACCTGGAAGTACAGCATTACATCTAACATGATTTTTTGCATATTGTGTTGCTATATTTTGAGTTAATGAATTAATTGCTGCTTTTGATACACAGTACGCTATTCTAGATAAATCAGGTAATACTGAACCTATACTTGATATATTTACTATACTGCCTTTTCCATTCTTTATCATATGAGGAATTGCTGCTTTACATGGTAAATACACACTTTTCAAATTAGTATTTACTGTGTCAAAGAAATTATCTGTATCTCCAGTTAAAAGGTCTTTGTCAAGAGAAGGGTTTGTTGAACCAAAATTGTTTACAAGTATATCTATCTTCCCTTCTTTTTTAACTACATCTTCTATCATTGAAGTAAAAGTTTCTTCTTCACGAGCATTAAAGTAAACAAACTTGGCGCAACCACCTTCTGCACCTATTTTATTTATAACTTCATTAGCTAATTCTTCTGAACGAGCTGCTAAATATACAATTGCTCCATTCTTTGCTAATATCTCTGCTGAAGCTAATCCAATACCTTTTGTGGCAGCAGTAACTACTGCAATTTTTCCTTGTAACTTTTCCATTATTAACTCCTCCTTAAATATGTCCTTCAGTCTACAAATTTCGATTTTTTTTAATATCTAGTTTATTTTTAAATTTATATTTGTTAATTAATTATTTATTACATTTTATTTTCAAAGCACTTATGTATTTTTTTAAAATAATATGTAATTTTTTATAGTTCCATTTAATTATATACTCTCTATATATACATTACAACAATTGTTTATATTTTAATTTAATAATAGTATTAAATTAAAATATCATTACATACTATATGATACCCTTAATTTAATACTATTATAGATTTTTTTATTTTATAAAAATATTTTCTTTATAACTCTATATAAATCCTATAATTCTTTGCAAATAAAAAAGATACCCATAGGGTATCTTTTTAAAGAAACTACTTAACTTCTACTTTAGCTCCAGCAGCTTCTAATTTTTCTTTTATTTGATCAGCTTCTTCTTTAGAAGCTCCTTCTTTAACTGTCTTAGGAGCATTATCAACTACTTCTTTAGCTTCTTTTAATCCTAATCCTGTTATTTCTCTAACTGCTTTTATAACTCCAACTTTTGAAGAACCAACTTCAGCTAATACTACATCAAACTCAGTTTTTTCTTCAGCAGCTGGTCCACCAGCAGCTGCACCAGCTACCATTACTGGAGCTGAAGCTGATACACCGAATTTTTCTTCAGCAGCTTTAACTAATTCATTTAATTCTAAAACTTTCATATTTTCTATAGCTTCTAATATTTGTTCTATTGTCATTTTTAGCACCTCCGAATTTTATTTCAAATTAATATTTATAATTTTTTAATTAAGCTATTAAGCTTCTTCTTGACCTTCTGCCTTTTTCGCTATTGCATCTATTAAATATGCAAAGTTTGATACTGGAGCTTTTAAGCTACCAAGTAATTTAGCGATAAGAACTTCTCTTGATGGTATGTTAGCCATTTCAACAATTTTAGACTCATCGTAGAATGCACCTTCCACAATACCCATCTTTAATTTCATCTTTGGATGAGAATCCATGAATCCTTTTAATATTCTTGCTGGAGCAACTGGATCATCATATCCAAATGCTATAGCATTAGTTCCAACTAATAATTCATCATTGAATTGCTCTATACCAACTTCTTTAGCTGCTCTTCTAACTAAAGTATTTTTATATACTTTGTAATCTACACCAGCTTCTCTCATTTGTTTTCTTAACTCAGTTACCTCTTCAACTGTTAATCCTTTGTAATCTACAACAACAGCAGCAGAAGATTTTTGTAACTTTTCAACTATCTCAGAAACAACTTCTGATTTAATTTCTATAGCTTTTCTCATATAGATGTGCACCTCCTTCACCAAATAGGCTTAGTATTTACCGCAACATTATAAAAAGCTTTTGTTGCCAAAAGTAGACATCAAAAGCTTTAGTAATCTCAATTTATCTAAAACCTCGGCGGGATATTAAGCTCTCGCACCCACTATCTACGGCAAATCTATTCTTTTTTACATTGACAAGTGATATAATAACATTTTTGTCAACCTGTGTCAACAGTTTTATTATTCAGCTGTTCTTGCTGGGTTTATTTTAACTCCAGGTCCCATTGAAGAAGCTACTGTTACACTTCTTAAATATTGTCCTTTAGCAGCAGCTGGTTTAGCTTTTATTATAGCATCCATTAATGCAGCAAAGTTTTCAGCTAATTTTTCTCCACCAAATGATACTTTTCCTACTGGAACGTGTATTATGTTAGTTTTGTCTAATCTGTATTCAACTTTACCAGCTTTTATTTCATCTATAGCTTTAGCTACATCAAATGTAACTGTTCCTGATTTAGGGTTTGGCATTAAACCTTTAGGTCCTAATACTCTACCTAATCTACCTACTACACCCATCATATCTGGAGTAGCAACTACTATATCAAATTCAAACCAGTTCTCACCTTGTATTTTTTGAACTAATTCTTCAGCTCCTACAAAATCAGCACCAGCTTGTTCAGCTTCTTTAGCTTTCTCACCTTTAGCAAAAACTAAAACCCTTTTAGTTTTACCAGTTCCGTGAGGTAATACAACTGCACCTCTTACTTGTTGGTCAGCATGTCTTGAGTCAACACCTAATTTAATATGTGCTTCTACTGTCTCATCAAATTTAGCTCCAGCTATATCTGAAACTAATGTTAATGCTTCTGATGCATCATAATATTTAGTTCTATCTACTTTTTCTAATGCACCTGCATATCTTTTACCTTTTTTAGCCATGTTATTTTCCTCCTCGTGGTTAATTTCGGCTTTTCGCCTCCCACTTTATAAAAAAAGTGTATCTTTTAATTAATCTTCTATTACAACACCCATGCTTCTAGCAGTACCAGCTATCATACTCATAGCAGCTTCTACTGATGCAGCGTTTAAGTCAGGCATTTTTAACTCAGCTATTTCTCTTACTTGAGCTGAAGTCATTTTAGCAACTTTCTTTTTGTTTGGTTCTCCAGAACCTGATTTTAAGTTTAATGCTTTTTTAATTAAAACTGCAGCTGGTGGAGTTTTTGTTATAAAACTGAATGATCTATCTTGATATACAGTTATAACAACTGGTATTATCATTCCAGCTTGATCTGCAGTTTTAGCATTAAATTCTTTTGTGAATCCCATTATATTAACACCATGTTGTCCTAATGCTGGTCCAACTGGTGGCGCTGGAGTAGCCTTTCCTGCAGGTATTTGTAATTTTATTTGACCTATAACTTTTTTAGCCATTTTGAGCGCACCTCCTCAGATTTTTCTATAATAATAGTATTAGATTTTTTCTATACCTTCAAGCTCTATTACAAATAGAGTCCTTTTACCAAATGCATTTATGCATACTTTGACTTCTCTATTTTCTAAGTCAATTTCTTCTATGTTACCTATTTGTCCACTAAATGGTCCTTGAGATACTTTTACTGTGTCTCCTATTTCGAAATCAATATCGCTATTTACTACTTTAGGGTCTGTTGTATCTATCCCCATAGCTTTGACTTCATCTTCACTTAATGGTACTGGTTTTGAACCAGGTCCAACGAAACCTGTAACTCCCTTAGTATTTCTTACTACATACCAAGATTCATCAGTTATTATCATTTTAACCAAGACATAACTTGGATAAACTTTACGTTGTCTAGTTTTTTCTTTTCCAGTTTTAGTAGTTTCCACTACTTCTTCTGTTGGAACAACTACTTGTCTTATGCAGTCTTCCATACCTCTTGTTTTAACTGCTTTCTCAATTGTAGCTTTAACTTTATTTTCATGTCCCGAATAGGTATGAACTACATACCAACTTGCTTCTTGTAATTCTGACATTTAACTTACCTCTTTTCGTCTATTTTAGTAATAACGCTAGTGCACCAGATAATATAGTGTCTATACCCCATACTAATATAGTGCATGAAATAACTACAGTTAAAACTATACTTGTGTTTTTAAACAGTTCCTTTTTTGTCGGCCATGTAACTCTTTTTAATTCTTGCTTAGTTTCTTTTAAATATCCAAATAAACTAAACCTTTTTTTAGTTTTTGCACCGTCATTTTTTTGGGCAGCCATTCCATACTCACATCCTTATAAAAAACTATTTTGTTTCTTTATGAGTTGTATGCTTTTTACAGAATCTACAATATTTTTGTAATTCTATTCTGTCTGGATTATTTTTCTTATTCTTAGTAGTGTTGTAGTTTCTTTGCTTACACTCTGTACATGCTAAAGTTACTTTAACTCTCATCTGATACACCTCCAACTTTGTAATACAATAATATCTATTGTTAATATATGTGAATATAATACCTTTAAAATATGTATTTATTAAAAATCTACAGTATTCAAGATATTATTAACTTCCTATAATCATTACCTTGTATAAGTTATCACAAAATCCTATGCTGTGTCAATGTTTTTGTATTTCTATGTTAAAAAAAGAGGAGCATAACCCCTCTTTTTATTATTCTTTTAATCCATCAGTTTAATAAAAAATTACTCTACTATTGTAGCAACAACTCCTGAAGCTACTGTTCTTCCACCTTCTCTTATTGAGAATCTTAATCCCTCTTCTACAACTATTGAGTTTATTAAGTCTACTTCCATTGTTACGTTATCTCCAGGCATTACCATTTCTATTCCATCTGGTAATTTACAAGCTCCTGTTACATCTGTTGTTCTGAAATAGAATTGTGGTCTATATCCATCAAAGAATGGTGTATGTCTTCCACCCTCTTCTTTTTTAAGTACATATACTTCTGCTGTGAACTTTGTGTGTGCCTTTACTGAACCAGTTTTTGCTAGTACTTGTCCTCTTTCTATTTCGTTTCTTTGTACTCCTCTTAATAATGCTCCTATATTATCCCCTGCTTGTGCTTGGTCTAATAATTTTCTGAACATCTCTACTCCTGTTACTACTACTTTTCTTGGTGCTTCTGTTAATCCTACTAATTCTACTTCGTCTTGTACTTTTAGTACTCCTCTTTCCACTCTTCCTGTTGCAACTGTTCCTCTTCCTGTGATTGAGAATACGTCCTCTACTGGCATTAAGAATGGTTTATCTGTATCTCTCTCTGGTGCTGGAATATACTCATCTATTTGCTCGAATAATTCTACTATCTTATTTCCCCACTCGCTCTTTGGATCTTCTAATGCCATTAATGCTGACCCTCTTATTATTGGAGTATCATCTCCTGGGAAATCATATTCTGTTAATAAATCTCTTACTTCCATTTCTACTAGTTCTAATAACTCTTCGTCATCTACCATGTCACATTTGTTTAAGAATACTACTATATATGGTACACCAACTTGTCTTGATAATAGTATATGCTCTCTTGTTTGTGGCATTGGTCCATCTGTTGCTGAACAAACTAATATTGCTCCGTCCATTTGTGCTGCTCCTGTTATCATGTTCTTAACGTAGTCAGCATGTCCTGGGCAGTCAACGTGTGCGTAGTGTCTGTTTGGAGTTTCATACTCAACGTGTGCTGTTGATATTGTGATTCCTCTTTCTCTTTCTTCTGGAGCTTTATCTATGTTTGCGAAATCTACTGCTTCTCCTAATTGGTATCTGTCATATAATGTTTTTGTTATTGCTGCTGTTAATGTAGTTTTACCGTGGTCAACGTGTCCTATTGTACCTATATTAACATGAGGTTTTGTTCTTTCGTATTTAGCTTTAGCCATTTTGAATTTCCTCCCTTATCTTTCGATATAAATTAATTTTGCTCACAATAAGCTTATGGTAAGTATTTTACTATTAATCATTTCTGTTTTCAAGATGTTTTTCTAATTTTCTCTTAACCCTTTGTAAAGCGTTATCTATTGACTTTACATCTCTTTTAAGCTTGTCCGCTATAAACTGGTATGACTTTCCATTTAAATATAATTCTAGGACTTCTAATTCCAAGTCACTTAATAATTCGTTCATTTTTGATTCTATATTTTTTAATTCTTCTTTACTAATTATAAGCTCTTCTGGATCTGTTACTATACTTGTAGCTATAATATCTAAAAGTGTTCTGTCTGACTCTTCATCATATATTGGTTTGTTCAAAGAAACATATGAATTTAAAGGTATATGTTTTTGTCTTGTTGCAGTTTTTATAGCAGTTATTATTTGTCTTGTTATACATATCTCTGCAAAACATTTAAACGAATTTGTCTTACTTCCATCGAAATCTCTAACTGCCTTATAAAGGCCTATCATTCCTTCTTGTATTATATCTTCTTTATCTGCTCCAATTAAAAAATATGACTTTGCCTTTGCCTTTACAAAATTTCTGTATTTAGTAATAATGTACTCTAGTGCTATTTTATCCCCTTCACTTGCTCTTAATACAATGTTATACTCATCCTGCTGACAATTGTCTATTAACTCATAACTTTTTTCTTTTGCTACCAACATGTAAATCTCCCCCATATATAAAACAAATTTATAGGTATATTATAGTCTAAAGAAGCTAGTAATTTCAACGCTTTCTACGAATGTTCTCAAGTTTCGACAATGTTTCTTTATCTAACCTTTCCTCCAACCAATTTCGCTGAATTTTTTTCCTCAAACCGATATTTTTTTCCTTCATTTTATTCTTGGAACGATCTAATTCTAATTTTAATTCTCTTGCAGACATTCTTGTAGCACCTTTTCCTAAAATCATTTGTTGCTCTGCATAGTCATTAGTAGCTACTTTTACATCATCATACTTTGATAAAGAAGTTATAAATTTCTCTATATAACTATCTGCTGTTTGGTGCTCTCTTGTATAAACTATCGTTATGTGTTTTCTTTTCTCAACTTTTTCTCGTGAATTCTTAACATTATAAGCATCAAAAACTATTATAGTCTTATAACCCATAAACTCAGAGAATTCTATAATATCATCAATAAGTTTTTCTCTAGAATCCTCTAAGTCATCTTTAGCCAGTTCTTTCAAATTATCCCACGCATTTATAATATTGTAGCCATCTATTATTAAGTAATGATTTATATTTTTTTTCATGGTTATTTACTTTTATCCAGTCTTTGTCTGAATATCTCATATAAAAGTATTCCACCTGCCACAGATGCATTTAAAGATGTAACATTACCTATCATTGGCATTTTTACTATAAAGTCACAGTTTTGTTTAACCAATCTAGATATTCCAAAACCTTCGCTTCCAATTACTACACCAAGAGGACCTGTAAGATTTTGTTTATAAAAAGTTTCTCCATCCATATCAGCAGCTGCAATCCACAGCCCTTCATCTTTTAATCTTTTTATTGTATTAACTATATTGGTTACCTTACAAACTGGCATATACTCTACTGCTCCTGCAGACGCTTTAGCAACTACAGGTGTTATGTGTACAGACCTTCTTTTAGGGATAATAACTCCATGTGCACCTACTGCATCTGCTGTCCTTATTATTGAACCTAGATTGTGTGGATCTGTTATCTCATCTAATATAATGAAGAATGGGTCTTCATCTTTGTTTTTTGCTAAATCTATTAACTCATCCAATTCATAATACTTATATTCACTTGCATAAGCTATTACACCTTGATGTGAATGACTTGTACTTACCTCATCTAACTTATGTTTATCAACATATTGTATAATTATGTTCTTTTCTTTAGCCATTCCTATTATTTTCTTAATTGAACCTTCTTTAGCTGTGTTTGAAATTAATATTTTATCTATTTCTCTATCACTTTTTATCGCTTCCATTACTGGATTTCTTCCTTCTATACTTGCCAAATGATTCACCTCCTACAAGGCCTTAAATTTTTCTCTAACTTGAACTATGTCTCCACAAGTCATAGTTCCTTCTGGACAACTACCATTTACACAACTTGGTCCAGTCTTTTTAAATAGTATTGGAGCAACCTTTTTAACTTCTCTTAACATCTCTACAGCTAGGTTTCTTATTTCCCACTGTGCTCTTTCACAACATCTATGTTCAAAGAAATTAAATAAGCTTCTAGCATTTATAGTAAATACCATTTTTGTTTCGCACGCATTTGGAAATACATATCTAGCATCTTCTATTGCTTTCTTCTCAGCTTGTCTTTTAGCTGTCTTCTCATTTTTCCCATCTTTTATTAATTCATTATAATGATTTTCAAATAATATCTCTACTAATTTATCATAATCCTCTTGGTCTTTCTTCATTGAGTTTATAAATAACTCTTTTGCCTTTTCTATTTTTTCTATTTCTGGAGGAATTATGTACTCAAATTGCTCTAATTTAACATATCTTTGACTTTGTTGTGAAAAACTAGCTATACGATGTCTAACAATTTGATGTGAACAAGCTCTTGAAATACCTTCTATTGAAAATGTAAATGAAGCATGTTCTAATATTGACCCATGACCTATACTTAATAACATATTTAAAAATTTCTCTATACTTTCATCAGTTAAATCTTTTTCTATTTCGTCTGTCCCAACTTGTGAATAACATAGCTTAGCTGCCATAGCTATTACTTTTTCTGGTTCAGGTGTATGTGATATTAATTTTACTTTCATAAACTTTTATCCTTTCTCATGACTAATTTCTATATATTTATTATACATTAGTTATAAAAAAAGTGTTGCCTTATTAATTATTATTAAGACAACACTCTTTAATATTTACATATCTCTTTCAATAATTTTTATTCCTTTATTGATAATATATTGAAGTCTCTCTATTTCATTATTTAAATACAAATATCCAACCAAGGCCTCAAATCCAGTTGCATGTTTATAGTCTATAATATCTGCATTTTTAGGAGAAGTATTTGATTTTTGATTTCTTCCCCTTTTGTATATCTTGCTCTCTTCCTCAGTTAATTCAGCTTCAATTTCGTGAATTATAGTTGCCTGAGCTTTAGCTTTTACATACTTTATAGCTAATTTATGCAAATCATTAACTTTTCTTTGTGTATTCTGTCTGATTAAATATTCTCTTATATATGTCTCATACACTGTATCACCTAAGTATGCTAAAACTAGTGGTGACATAGTAACTAATTCAGTTTTTTCCATTTTTATACCCTTTTCCACTTAACACCTTGTCTTGTGTCTTCTAATACAATTCCCATATCTAATAATTGTTGTCTTATATCATCTGCTAATTGGAATTCTTTATTTTTCTTTGCATCAGTTCTTTTTTGTATTAATTCTTCAATGTCTTTATCTAATACAGTATCTTTCTTCTTATTTACAATATTTAATACTTTTGTAAGCTCATTAAATTCATCTAAACATTTCTTAGCAAATTCTAGAGAAGAGTTTTCATCTACATTAGAATTTATTAACTTAGCCAATTCAAATATTACACTCACTGCATCTGCCGTATTGACATCATCGTCCATAGCATCTATAAATCTTTGTCTGAAGTTATCTAATTCTTTAACAAGTTCTACTTCTTTTTCTGTTAAAGTAGACTCCTTTAAATTACTTAATGTAAATTCTAATTTTTCTTTAGTGTTATATAGTCTTTCAAGACCAGCTTTAGCTTGATTTAGCATCTCATCACTAAAGTTTACTGGATTTCTATAATGTGCTGATAGCATAAAAAATCTTACTATCTCTAAATCATATAATTTTGATATATCTCTTACTGTAAAGAAATTACCTTTTGATTTACTCATCTTTTCATCATTTATATTTATATATCCATTGTGCATCCAGTATTTTGAGAATGTTTTTCCGCTTCTAGCTTCACTTTGAGCTATTTCGTTTTCATGATGTGGGAATGTTAAATCTTGACCACCTGCATGTATATCAATTGTCTCACCTAAATATCTCTTAGACATAACAGAACATTCTATATGCCATCCAGGTCTACCTTCTCCCCAAGGACTATCCCATCCTGGCTCTCCTTCTTTTTTAGCCTTCCAAAGAACAAAGTCCATAGGGTGTCTTTTTTGGTCATTAACTTCAATTCTAGCACCAGCTTCTAAGTCTTCTTGTTTTTGACCTGAAAGCTTTCCATATCCTTCAAACTTATTTGTATCAAAATACACATCACCATTTACTGCATATGCATATCCCTTATCTTCTAATTCTTTTATAAAATCTATAATCTGTTGTATATTGTCTGTAACTTGAGGATGAACAGTAGCTCTTTTAATTCCTAACCCATCACAATCTACAAAATATTCTTTTATATACTTAGTAGCAACTTCTTCTGGAGATATTCCTTCTTCATGGCTTCTATTTATAATCTTGTCATCAACATCTGTAAAGTTTTGTACATAAGTTACATCATATCCTCTATACTCTAAATATCTTCTTAGAGTATCAAATATTATAAATGGTCTTGCATTTCCTATATGTATATAGTTATAAACTGTTGGACCACACACATACATTTTTACCTTTCCTTCTTCTAATGGAACAAATTCTTCTTTTGTTCTAGTCAATGTATTATAAACTTTCACACTCATCACCTCACCGTATTTTTATAAATTATTTTCTTAACATTATATATTATATTATAGTTGAAAATTGCAATAAATAATAGTACTACTATCATTTTTAGTACTATCCTTATAAATCACATAATAACAATACCCTTGTTATTCTCTATTGCTCTTCTAAAAATATCTTTTTTTGAGAAGAACATTTTTCAAAAGTTTCTTCTGTAATCATTTTTTCATCTTTTAATTTTTCTAAAATTGTAACATATTCTAAGCATAGCTCCTTTAATTCCTTTTTAACATCATCCATATTACTATACATAGTAATTACCCCCTTAATAATTAAATCAAACTAAAATAATAGATTTCCTTCTTCTATGCTTAATATTTTTATTAGTTTATTATTCATATTTTATTTATATTTTTGCTTTGCTTTTTATATATTAAATTTATTAGCCTAAATACCTTCATTTTCTTAACTAGATATTTTCACCAAATACTAACACAAAAAAAGTCCGCTTCTAAATTAGCGGACTTTTATGACTATAATATATTATTTTTTACATAAGCTATTCTATTTAAGCAAGTTTCTTTTCCTAAAACCTCCATTACTTTTGGTAAATCTGGTCCATGCATTTGCCCTGTTAAAATTATTCTTGAGCCCATAAATAAATTTTTTCCTTTTATCTTATACTCTTTTTGAATCTCTTTAAGCATTGCTTGAACAAATTCAGCTTTTAATACTTCAGCTTTTTCTATTTTTTCTTGTAAAGCATTTATTAAAGTAGGTATGTGTTCTAACTTTAAGAATTCACTTCCTTCTTCAGTCTCTACTTCTATTTTATCTCCAAAGAATATACTTGCATGTTCAGTAACTTCTTTTACATATTGTAATTTTTCTTTAAGTACTGATATCATACCCTTTAAGAACTCATACTTACTAGTAGCTTCTTCTTCTGTTATAAATCCATCTTCTATCAAAAATGGTATTGCTAAATCTGTCAGGTATGTGTCATCACCATCTTTTATATAGTGTTGATTAACCCAGTTTAGTTTTTCAGTATCAAACACTCCACCACTTTTAGATACCCTTTCTACAGAGAATGCTTTTTCCAATTCTTCCATTGTAAACAGTTCTTGATTATCTTCTGGAGACCAACCAACTAATGCTACATAGTTTACTAAACCTTCTGGTAAATATCCTTTTTTCTTAAAGTCTTCAACTGCCACATCACCTTGTCTCTTGCTTAATTTTTTCTTTTCTTTATTAAGTATATTTGGTAAATGTACAAATACAGGAGCTTCCCACCCAAAGGCTTCATATAAATAAACATGTTTTGGAGTAGATGATACCCACTCTTCACCTCTTATTACATGTGTGATTTTCATCAAATAATCATCTACAACTACTGCGAAATGATAAGTTGGAAATCCATCTGTTTTCATTAGGACTTGGTCATCTAAATCATTAGTATTAAATTCCATATCTCCTCTAACTAAGTCTGTAAACTTAATTGTATGATTCTCTGGTAATCTTAATCTTATAACATATGGTATTCCTGCTTTTATATTTGCTTCTACTTCTTCTTTAGAAAGGTTCTTACAATGACCATCATATTTAGCTGTTTCTCCTGCTGCTCTTTGAGCATCTCTTACTTCATCTAGTCTTTCCTTTGTACAGAAACAATAATACGCCTTTCCGCTATCTAAAAGTTGTTTTATATATTCTTGGTATATATCTAATCTCTGAGATTGAATATATGGACCATATTCACCTTTTTGTACAACTTTTCCAGCATCATCTAATATAACACCCTCATCATGATTGACACCAGCCCATTTCATAGCATTAAGCATATTCTCTATAGCACCCTCTACTAATCTACTTTGGTCTGTGTCTTCTACTCTTAATATATATTCTCCGCCCATTTTTTTTGCAAATAAATAATTATATAAAGCAGTCCTTAAACTACCTATATGTACAAATCCTGTTGGACTTGGCGCAAATCTTACTCTTACATTCATTTTTACTTCCTCCTGATATTTTATTCAATATAACTATAATATTAAACTAGTACATTGTTTTGCAAGTTTATTTTTAATCTAATCTAATAATATCCTTTTTATTTAAAAATACACATGTTTATTATAGCAGAAAATCCTAGTTTTAATTTCATAAATCTTTCTTTTAATCTATTTATTTACTAAAAATTAAAATCATTTCTTACTGCCATTCATTTGTATTTATTAGTTACTTTATTGAATATCTATAGAGTAAATACGCTACAAAGTTGGTATGCACACTAATAATTTCAAAATTAAAATACAAAGTTAATTAAATTAGCAATACTTACTTTGATAAACTTACATTATTATTTGCAATATATACACTTTTCTTTCATTATTTTTAATGATTAAAAACAGTTCACTATTGTCTTCTTTTTTTAAATACAAGTACCTATCATCAATACTTATTTTTATAGGATTTTCTTTAAACACTTTCTCTACTAGTTTCTTACCATTTGAATCTTCCTTAGAATCATTTATATTCAAGACTTTATTCTCAAAATCTTTTATATTTTTCTTTATAATATTTATGTTTTTGTTATCTATAACTTCACCTATATTTAATTTTTTTATTTTATTAAATTTATTATCTGAATATCTATAGATAATGAGACTTTCTCCATCACCAAGAAAATCAGGTTCTGAAATTAATGCCTCTACTTTCTCATTAGGTGACGGTATTCTTAAATTCCAAAATTCATTTAATTTTTTAGTATCATCAGATAAACAAATTGAAATCCATATCAATATAAAGATAAGTAAAAATGTAATAATAATGGTAATAAAGATAAGACTAAATATTTTTTTACTATTTTTATTAATCATTTCAATTACTCCTTTATTTCTTAAGTATATCATATTACATATACTACCATATTAATGATATTAATTTATATAATTACCCAAATATTAGAATAGAGGCATAAATCTATTTTGATTACCTATAAAAAAATCAATTTAAAATACATTATATGATAGATATAAAAAGGAAGTAAAACTTAAAATAAAACTGGGATGAGAAGTATTAAATACTCTTCATCCCAGTTTTATTTTAAGCATCTTATTTTAGTAAGCTTTTGCCATTACTACCATATTATCTGCTTCTTTTCCACAGTATACACACTTATGACCTAAGTTTTCTTGCTCAAAAGGTAAGCATCTTATAGTTGCTCCTGTTTCTTCCTTAATCTTAGCTTCACATTCTGCATCTCCACACCACATAGTCTTTATGAATCCTGGCTTTTCTTCTAAAGCTTTTTTAAACTCGTCCATATTTTCAACTACAGATGTGTTGTCTTCTCTGTGTTTTTTTGCTTTTTCGAACATATCATTGTGTATAACATCAAATAAATCACATATAGCATCAGCTAATCCTTCTAAAGGCATAGAACTCTTTTCTAAAGTATCTCTTCTGAATATCATAGCTTGATTATTTTCTATATCTTTTGGTCCAATTTCAATTCTTACTGGAACACCTTTCATTTCCCACTCATTAAACTTCCATCCAGTTGTATAGTTATCTCTATCATCAACTTCAACAGTTACTCCCTTAGCTTTTAAATCAGCATATATTTTATCAACTGTTTCCATTACATTTCCTTTTTTGGCAGCTATAGGAACTATAACAGCTTGGATTGGAGCTACTCTTGGTGGCAATACTAGACCTCTGTTATCACTATGAGTCATTATAAGTCCACCTATAAGTCTTGTAGATGCTCCCCAAGATGTATGGTATGGATTAGCTAAATTTCCTTCTCTATCTGCAAAAGTAATTTCAAAAGCTTTTGTAAAATGTTGACCTAAGAAGTGACTTGTACCTGATTGTAATGCTTTACCATCATGCATCATAGCTTCTATAGTATATGTTCTTTCACCACCTGCAAACTTTTCACTTTCACTTTTTTGACCAGATACAACTGGCATTGCAAGTAATTCTTCACATAAAGCTTTATATATTCCTAATTGTTGTATTGTTTCTTCTTGTGCTTCTTCTGCTGTTTCATGCAATGTATGACCTTCTTGCCATAAAAACTCAGATGTTCTTAAGAAAGGTCTAGTTGATTTTTCCCATCTAACAACTGAGCACCATTGATTATAAAGATATGGTAATTCTCTATATGATTTTAACCATTTAGCATACATTGTACATATTATAGTCTCTGAAGTAGGTCTTACACATAATCTCTCTTCTAATTTTTTATTTCCTCCATGTGTTACCCATGCAACTTCTGGAGCAAAACCTTCTACGTGTTCTGCTTCTTTGTTTAATAAACTTTCTGGTATTAATAATGGGAAATAACAGTTTTTATGTCCAGTTTCTTTAAATCTTTTATCCATAAACTCTTGCATTTTTTCCCATAATGCATACCCATATGGCTTTACAACCATAAAACCTTTTACTGGTGCATAATCAACTAAATCAGTCTTAGTAATTACATCTGTATACCACTGTGGGAAATCATCTTCCATCTTTGTTATTTCTTCAACAAACTGTTTTTCATTTTTTGCCATTTCAATTACCTCCTCAATTTATTATGTTTTTATAAAAAAACACCACTTTATCTCCTTATATAGATAAAATGGCGTTTATAAAGTACAACTCTGATTATCTATACAATAGCTTTTTTAAGTTACTATCCTAATCTAACATTATTTTTGATAAACTCTGCCTTTACTTTTTCATTTATTTCTTCTATGTCAATTATTTCTTTATCTTCTTTATGTCTAAATTTAAATTCTACTTTACCTTCACTAATATTTTTACCTACTGTAATTCTCATAGGTATTCCTATTAATTCTGAATCATTAAATTTAACACCTATTCTTTCATCTCTATCATCTAATAAAACTTCTACACCCATAGCTTGTAAATCATTATATATCTTTTCAGCTATTGATACTTGTTCATCATTTTTCATATTTGCTGGAACTATCACAACATGGTATGGAGCTACTGATAAAGGCCATATTATGCCTTTTTCATCATTATGTTGTTCAATTATAGCTGCAGCTGTTCTTTCAACACCTATTCCATAACATCCCATTACTATAGGTTTTGATTTTCCATCTTTATCTATAAAGTTTGCATTCATAGATTCTGAATATTTAGTTCCTAGTTTGAATATGTGACCTACTTCAACACCTCTAGCTATTTCAAGTGGTTTTCCACATACTATACACTTGTCACCTTCTTGAACATTTCTAAAATCTCCAACTATTCCTTCAAAATCTCTTCCATAGTTAGCATTTTTTATATGATACTCAGTTTTATTAGCACCAACAACTATGTTTCTTTGTTCAACAATTTCTTTATCTATAAATACATAGTCAGCATTTATACCTATTGGTCCAGCAAATCCTACTTCTGCATTAGTTACTTTTCTCACTACATCATCTGTAGCAAGTGCAAACTCTATAACAGAACCTATAGCATTAGATACTTTAACTTCATTAACTTCTCTATCTCCTCTTACAACAACTACAACTGTTTTCCCATCTGCTTCATATACTAAAGTTTTAGCAAATTTATCTGGAGAAATCTTTAAAAATTCCTCTAATTCTTTTATTGTAGCTGCTCCTGGTGTATGAACCTCTTCCAAGTCCTTCATATCTTCTTTTTCTGATGCTACATTACAAGATTCTGCTCTTTCTACATTAGCTGCATAATCACATCCACTACAGAATACAACTTCATCTTCGCCAACTTCTGACTTAACCATAAACTCAGCTGATGTAGAGCCTCCTATAGCTCCTGAATCTGCTTGTACTGGACTATTCTCTAGCCCACATCTATCAAATATGCTTACATATGCATCAAACATATCTTGATATGATTTATCTAGACCTTCATTATCTACATCAAAACTGTAGGCATCCTTCATTGTAAAAGTCTTAGTTCTCATAACCCCAAATCTTGGTCTTCTTTCATCTCTATATTTCACTTGTATTTGATACAAATTCAATGGCAATTGTTTATATGAAGTGATTTCTTGTCTTATTATATCAGTGAATGCTTCTTCATGTGTTGGTCCAAGACAGTATTCTCTTTCTGTTCTGTCTTTCAATCTAAACATTTCTTCACCCATAGCAGTCCATCTTCCAGACTCTTTCCATAATTCAGAAGGAAGCAAGGCCGCACAAAGTATTTCTTGACAATCTTTTTTATTTAGTTCTTCTCTAATTATTTGTTCAATCTTTTTGAACACTCTTAATCCCATCGGTAATTGATTATAAACCCCTGAAGTCATTTTTTTTATCATTCCTGATCTAACCATTAATTGATGGCTTGTAATCTCAGCATCTGCTGGGATTTCTTTTAATGTTGGCATAAACATTTTAGACATTTTCATTAATAAATTCCTCCTGAATATTAATTTCTTGAAAATATAAAAAACCTCTCATCTCTATACAAGTATAGAGACGAAAGGTTCAATTTCCGCGGTACCACTCTAGTTAGCTATATACATAGCTCTCTTTTGGGAATGTAACGGTTCCTACCGTAAAGATTTTTATACCTTTAAGCTAAAAGACAGGTTCAAACATTTCCTCTTGAAAACTCTCACCAACGTTTTCTCTCTGTAAAGATTTCATAGTTTTACTATTTCTTTATCATAGCTAATTTTATATTTATATTAATTTCACTTAAATTCACATATTATAGATATTCTATATAGGCCTATTCTTTGATATCCAATAAACTTATTACTAATAATATATTAATTATTCTGACTTGTCAACAATAATAAACAAATACTTTGTGATGCTATACCCTGTTTTGCTCCTGTAAAACCAAGCCCTTCTTCTGTAGTTGCCTTTATGTTTATATTATCAATATCCGTATTTAAAACTTTTGATATGTTTTTTCTCATGCTCTCAATATATGAAGCCATCTTAGGGTTTTGAGCGATTATAGTACTATCTATATTCCCAATCTTATATCCCTTGCTTGTTATTAGATTATATACATGTTCTAATAATTTCATACTATTGGCTCCCCTATATTTTTCATCTGTATCTGGGAAATGCTTACCTATATCCCCTAAAGCTAGGGCTCCTAAAATAGAATCCATTATTGCATGTATTAATACATCTGCATCAGAATGACCTAATAAACCTTTATCATGTGGTATTTCTACTCCACCAATTATAAGTTTTCTATCTTCTGTTAATTTGTGTACATCATATCCTAATCCTATTCTCATATAATTCTCCTTCTACTATTAACTTCATCTCTTTTTTCCATATTTAATATTTGTTCTGCTATATTTAAATCTTCTGGACTAGTTATCTTTATATTTTCATAAGAACCCATAACCATGGTAACACTTTGACCTATATTTTCCACTAACATTGAATCATCAGTACCATAATAATTACTCTTATAAGCTTGTTCATAAGCATTTATTATAAGATTATATTCAAAAGTTTGAGGAGTTTGAGCTGCCCACAATAGGCTTCTCTCTGGAGTTTCTTGTACTGTTCCATCTGATACTATCTTTATAGTATCACTTACTGGTACACCTACAACTACAGCCTTTTTTTCTTTAGCCATCTTTATAGATTCATTAATTATCCTATGGTCTACAAATGGTCTTGCTCCATCATGAATAAGTACTATATCACAATTTTTATCTAATTTTTTTAAGCCATTATATATTGAATCCTGTCTTTCTTTTCCACCATATGCTATTTTTATATTTTTAAAATTATACTTATTTATTATGTTTTCTTTAAAAAAATCTTCCTCTTCTTTTTTTATACATACCACAATTTCATCTATATTTATATTTTCATAAAAAACTTGAATTGTATGAGCAATAATCTCTTTTTCTCTTAATTTTATGAACTGTTTATTTATGTCTAGGTTCATTCTCCTTCCGCTTCCTGCAGCAACAATTATAACACTATACATGGTATCACCTCGTATTTTATTTTTAACCATAATTTATTAAAACTCTTAATATTTTTTATTTTAACCATCTGATTAATTATATATTAAATTTTAAGTTGTATAAACAGTTAATATCTATTTTCCAATTAAAAACATGTATACTTAATTCGATATATATTGATTTTTCAATAGTAATGTCTCTAATTTTACAACTTTGTAATGGTTTCTAATCTTGCAAAAAATACTCAAAGCCTCCAATTTGATATAATAAGATTTTATCAAATTAGAGGCTTTATATTAAAATATTAAATTAATTAAATCTATGTATTGTGGGTAATTTTCTAAAATACTATCTTTTATTTCTTGTTTAAAAAAGTTTATATTTAGCAACTTATCCATATTAATTACATCATCTTTATAAGAAATAAAAAACTTTGACACCTTCCACTTATTAACATGTATATTGATTTTACTTTTATCATCAACTGGAAGTATTACTTGAAATTTAGGTGTTTTACTATATGTCCACTCCATCTTTTTATATTTGCCTTCTACTAGATTGTATACACTTTTAATATCATCATTGTCTAGTTCAAGTTCTTTTATATCCTTTATATTAGATTTTAAATATTTAACACAATAGTCTAAAAAGCAATCTATATCTTTTTCAAGTAAGAATTTAATATTTGTCACTTTACTTGAAACAGATTTAGTAGCATTTGATTCAGTTGATTTATTTGAATTTAGATATTTAGTTAATTTATTTAAATCTGAATCATAAAGAAGAGTCCCATGATAAAGAGAATTTTTTCTTTTTATAGACTGGGCAGAGCCTGAAATTTTTTTCCCTTTTAAAAATAAATCTTTTCTTTCTGTTATAGATATATCTAACCCTAAGGTTAAAAGCATATCTTGCATAAACTTAGTATGTTCCAAAAAATCTATTTCATGAAGTTGTCTATCTTTTTGTATGAATGACATATTGATATTCCCTAAATCATGATAAACAGTACCGCCTCCTGATATTCTTCTTAAAATAGGTATTTCTCCCTTATCAATAACATCATGATGTATTTCCTGATATGGATTTTGATTTTTACCTATAAAAATAGATTCTTCATTCCTCCATATGATTATAATATCATCATTATATTTCTCATTTAAAAATAGATATTCTTCTAATGCTAAATTAAAGTAAGGATTTGTGCTTTTGTTTAATAAGTAATACATAGAAATATAGACTCCTTTTTTATTTTATCTTATTGCTTATTTTAGACTCAGATAATTTTATATACTATTAGACTTTCTATTTTCATTTCTTAACTATTAAACTTATTATATCACTATAAAACTCCCTAATATTATAGAATATCTATATTTATACATTAATTTAAAAGTTTTGTTTACTTTATTTATCCTGACCATATACATTAAAAAATACATCTCTAGCTCTTTTAATTTCTTCGTCTGGCAATAATACTGGTGTGCCAATTGATTTCGCCAAATAATATACTTTTGCTGAATCCTCTAACATTACAGCAGCTGTAAGAGCATGCTCTACAGAAGGACCAACTGTTATTGCACCATGATTTGCTAAAAGACATGCTCTTTTGTCACCAATTGCTTCAATAACACATTTACCCATCTTCTTAGATGTTGGTGGTGAAAATTTTGCGACAGGTACTTCACCTCCTACTTCATTTGCAAGAGTTGTACTTGCACATGCTATAGGTTCATTTAAAATAGCAAAACAACTTGAGTATGTAGAGTGTGTATGTATTATGCTATTTATATCTTCTCTATGTTTATATATATATAAATGATCTGGCAAATCCACGGATGCTTTCCATTTGCCCTCTATAACATTTCCATCTATATCTACTATAACAATATCACTTGTTATAATATTTCTATAATCCATTCCACTTGGAGTAATTGCTATATATCCAGTTTCCTCATCTCTTCCACTTACATTTCCACCCGTTAATGTCACTAAATTATAGTTTAAAAGGTTTAAAGATGCCTGTAATACTTCTTTTCTCAATTTTTCCAATAACATTAGTTAAATCCTCCATCTATTATAGATACAACCTCATATATCTTAGTTGTAGCTTATATTTTAGATACTACTTTTAGTTCTATTTGAAAATTCAAAAAATTTAATATAAAATATAAATTTTCGTTTTCTTAATAGATATTTTTCTACTTTTCTTTTAAATTTTTACCTTTATATCCATTTATTTTCGAATCTTTTATTTCTAAACTCTAATGATTCTGGATATAAAGATTCCTCTAACTCAATAAGATAATTATATAATTCTACATCATTATTAAACATATTTGTTCTTATCCAATATCTACCTTTAAGAAGGCTTTCATCATTAATTTTTAGATTTCTTCAAGAGATAATTTTTTGTTTTCCTTTATTATTCTATTTCTATTGTAAATAGCCATTCCTAAAGCTATAACTCCAAAAACTACACCTCCAATAACCTTATAATTCATAATCTTTACAAATATCCAACTTAGTGGATTTGCACCATCACAAATACTTGAAATCATAGTTGCACCCTCTGGCATTTTAAAGCTAGCGTTTAAAGCCATTTGAGTAAATAGAGGTGCTAAATTAGTTGCAATTAATAACCCAAAAGTAATTATAAATATTCCTATTATTAATGTCCTAAACACATTTCCTTTTGTAATTGGAACAATTAAAACAAGTGCAAATGGAATTACTGCTAAATCTGCAAATGGTAGAACTTTATTTCCTGGCAATATAGCTGCTATAACTATAGTTAAGGGCACCAATACTAATGCAACTGATAATGTTGCAGGATGACCTATTCCTACAGCTGAATCCAAACCTATATAAATCTTCCCTCTATTTTTAAATCTCTTCTCAATAAATTCCTGTGCCGCTTCTGACACGGGTAATAAACCTTCCATTAATAGCGCTGCCATCTTTGGAATTAATATTAATACAGCTCCCATAGTTATACCCAACTGTAATACACCTTTTATGTCATATTTCGCTGCAATACCAATTATTATACCTATTATAGACCCCATTATTAAAGGTTCTCCAAACAATCCAAACTTTTTCTGTAATGTGTCAGCATTTATCTCAATCTTATTTATACCTGGTATTAAATCTAATAATTTATTTACAACTATAGCAATTGGTACAAATGCCTGTGTAAACCCATGAGGAAGAGATATACCTGGCATACCTAAATATTTTTCTATACCTGGAGCAGTTAAATCTGCCATTACCAATACAATTACCATATTTACTACTGCTGCAAATACTCCCCAACCTACACTTTGAGTAGCTCCTGCTACTAAAGCACCTGTAAAAGCAAAATGCCAATAATCCCATATGTCTACATCAACAGTCTGAGTAGTATTAGTAATTAACATAACTATATTTACTACAAGACCTATTGGAATAATTAAAGCTCCTACTGTTGATGCAAAAGCTATAGCTGATGCTGCTGGCCACCCTACATCTATTATAGATAAGTTTAATCCTAAGTTCTTAACCATCTGTTGTGTTGCTGGACCTAAGTTATCTGTCAGTAAAGCTATAATAGTATTAAGACCTATAAATCCAACTCCTACTGTTAAACCAGCTCTTAACGATTTGCCAAGTTTTGTGCCTAATATCAAACCAAAAATACATATTATTATTGGCATCATTACTTGTGCGCCTAAACTAACAATGAAATTTAATATCTCCATCTAAAGACCCTCCATTATTTAATTTTCAGTCTCTAAAACTTATAATTTTAGAGACTCTATTTTTTTTAAAGTTCAAATTATAATTCTAATTTTTCCAATACATCTTCAATTAACTTGTCCATTCCAACACCAGTTAAAAAAGGTAATCCATTTATTACAGGTGTTTTTATGCTACTAGACACTTGTGTAGTACAAATTATTAAATCATAATCAGGTGCTTTTGATGCAACTTCTACTACTTTACATTGAGTAATGTTGACCATATCCAATTTCCCAAGGTTTTGAAGTGCTTTCTTTAATTTGTTTATAGCAATTGTTGAAGTACATACTCCTGTTCCACATGCAACTAATATTTTTTTAGCCACATTATTCACCCCCATCAAAATTATTTTATTTTAAAGATATCCATAGTTAGAAATCTTCAATAACATTTTTATATTTTTAATTTCCTTTACAGTTTTAATCTTTCAGTTTAGAGTTTAATAAGTTACTCATACTTTCTTCATTCAAGTCGACAATATTATTTAGCATACTCTTATCTTGAAATATAGTCATAAGCTTTTCTAATAATTGCAATTGCTCCTTTGGCTCTTTTACTGCTAACATAAATACAACTTTTACATCAATTTCAGTATCTTCTGTACCCATCATTATAAATTTTACAGGCTTATTCAGTATACCAATCGCTATACCAGGCTCATTTACATGTACTATATCTGTATGTGGTATAGCTACTCCATATATTTCTGTTGGTAATCCTGTAGCATACTTTTTTTCTCTTGCTATAATAGCTTCTATGTAGCTTTCTTTTACATACTGTTTATCAAATAAATGTTGTCCTAAAAATTTTAATGCATCTTCATTGTTTGATACTTCAATACCTTTAAAAATTAAACTACTACTAATTATTTGCATTGACTCCATCTAATATCATCTCCCTAATAAAATCTCTATCTTTAATATTTTTTATATCTTGAAATTCATTTGTTTCTATAAATGTAAGTAGAGTATTTAATGGATTAAAACATTTTTGGTCTACAGCTAATAAGAGTATTATTTTCACTCTATTTTTACTCCATATAATAGGATTTTTTAAAATAGCTATGCTTATAGCTGGTCTAATTACATCAATTCCATCTGTATGAGGTATTGCTATTCCATCTGATAGTTCAGTTGGAAACAGGTTATCTCTTTCTACTACTTTTTTATAAAAATTTTTCGTCACATAACCTTTCTCTCTAAGTTTTTTACTCATGTACTTTAAAGCTTCTTCTTTTGATTTAACTTGCAAATCTACGAATATATCTTCTTTATGTATTAAATCGGATAGTTCATATTTTTTATTTATTTCAATAATTTGGTTCGTATCAATTAAATTATTTATTTGTTTTAATTTTGTTTTATCATTCATGTCTACTAGGCTAAAAAAAGGGGTATTTGCTATCTGTGGGTCAATTGTTCCAACTATAGCAATTACATTCTTATCATTACTTATTTGCTTTATCTCTAAATCAAGACTTGGATATTCAATCATACCTATAGGCTTTATATCTATCTTTTCGTTTATACCTTTAATATTTTCCTCTAAAATTTCTTTTATCTTACAAGCTCCCCCTAATCCAGTGATACATAATGTTAAAATAATAGATTTTCTAGAATCTAATTTTGTATTGTTATAGTTACTAGCTCTTTCCTTTACTTGTGGTTCTATACTTTTAACTTCATCTACTACTTCATCTATCGTTAAATCTGGTAAAACTGCTCTTCGTATAACTTCTATTGATAGCAAGGTATCAAACCTACATATTGTCCTTATATTAATCCCCGTATTCCCAGAGATAATATCTCCAAAATATGAAAGTGAGCCCATATCAAATAATATAATCACACCCCTACCTTCATCGATATCTTTTACTATTGTAGTAGCTTCTTCAATCATTTCTTCTGGTCTCTTTTCAAATGGCATATCTAAATGCCTTGCATGGTTAATTCCTAATAGTTTATTTGTAACTTCACATACAGATGAGGCTACTCTTCCATGAGCCATAAGAAGTACACCTATCTTTTTTTGTTCAGATAGGTCTCTTCTACTACTCATTTTAAAATATATCGCTATTATACCTATTTCTTCTTTTGGCAAATTTATATTATATTTTTCCTTTAGATGTTGAGCTACCTTTTCTGCTACAGAATATTCTAATGGATAATTTCCTATTATTTCTTTTAAATGAGCATTTGATATTACTTTACCTTCTTTTAATCTCTCAAAAGCTGCTTTTAAGTGAACTGCTAAACACAAATGTAGATTTGGCTCTAATGAAGCAAGATATTGTGATGCTATTTTGATTACTTCATAAGTAAGTTCTACAATATATTTTCCAACAATTGGACTAATGTCTGGAATATTATTACTAATGGAAACTTTTTTAACTTGTTTTATATATTTTTGAATACAACTTTCTAATTCTCCTCCAACAATTCTATTTATAACATCAAAGTCTAAACCTTGCTCCAATAAATCAATATGTCTTCTTTCAGTAAGCTTATATATTTCATCAGGAAAAGTATAGATATCTTCATTTTTCTTTTCTATCTCCTCCTGAAAACTTGAGTCTATAATTGAATCTCCATCTACATAATTTTCTATTTTATCTCTACAATTTCTAATTTTCATAAGACCTTGTTTTACATACCCAGGTACATCTGATATATTTATGATTACTTCCTCCTGTTTGCTAGTAAGTTGATTTAATAATCCTCTAGCGCAAGCTACTTGAATATCACTTCTAAGCTGACCAACATTTCCTATGCAATCATAAAGCATAAGAGCTTTTAATACATCCGATTTTATATGTATACTTGTTCCCATTCTTTGAGCTTCTATCAAGAAAAAGTTATTTATAATATCAAATCTTTCATTTAGTGGTCTTGCAACTAATTCTGGTATTTCAATTGTTACAGGTATACGCCTTTTAAAAGTATTAAGTAAATGAGAATCTATAGGTTCAGAAGTTGCTGAAATAATCATTACATCTATTTTATTTGTTAATCTCGTTTCCCCTAGTTTTCTGACCATACCTTTATCAATTAATTGAAATAGTATCTCTTGACCTTCATGAGGTAGTCTATGTATTTCGTCTATAAACAAGATTCCTCCATTTGCTTTTGATACTAGTCCTTCTTTGGTCTCATCAGCTCCTGTAAAAGCGCCTTTTACATGCCCAAATAATTGAGATAATAAAAGCTGTGGATTTTCTGAATAGTCTGCTGCATTAAAAACTATAAATGGTGCATTCTTAGGAAATCTAGATGATTCTACTGCAAATTTATACATACATTCTGCTAACTCACTTTTTCCAACACCAGTTGGCCCCATAATAATAGTATGAAGACCATGAGGTGGATAGAGTATTGCTGCTTTAGATAGTTTTATAATTGTACTTAAGCTACCACTACTTCCTATTAATTTATCAAATGCTATATCTGTATTTTCTTTATTATTGCTTATCACTTCTTTTTTATCAGCACCTTCTTTATCATTCTTTAAGTCATCAGAATCTTGAATCTCTTTTAAATACTGTATAACTGTAAATCTTGATACTGTAAATCCAATGCTATTTAATCTTCTTGTTATGTCATTTTTATTTATAGTTTTTTCTTCTTTTAAAATATCTTTTATAGCTTTAATCAAAACGATTTTTCTTCTTTGTCTTGAATCCTCTATTTTTAACTCATTTCTTAAACATGTAACATCTTCTCTTCGAACATTTAACATGTTTGAAATAGCTTCATCTGTTAAAGGATTTTTCTTATCCTCATTTTCAATTAGTGTTTTTATTCTTTGCCTCATTTATAGTTGTTCCCTCCTTATTATTTATATAGCAACTTATATGCCATATATTGTTTTTTTTGTGCTTATTATTATTGCATAAAACCACAACATTTAAATCAAGCTATTCTTTTATTGAAATATTAAGAAAATTTCTTCAGATATTTTACAAATAATACTTTAAAAAAAACAAAAAAATCTTTTTTTCTAATTTCAAGTAAAATCAGTCCAAAATGGCACTGTTATTTTATATTACTATCTTTTTTGTACAACAAAAACTACAAATACTCCATTTCTGTATTTTTCCATAAAAAATACTCCTTCTTGTACAAATATATACATTTATACAAGAAAGAGTATGGCTAAATAAGTATTTTAATATTTTATAAAACAAATTTATATTAATAATAAACTTCCATTAATAATTTATTTTTCTAATTTATTTTTTAGGTAAATGTAAACATTCTCCATTTACATCTGCCAAAGCTTCCATCAAAGCTTCTGAAGTACATGGATGACCAAATATCAACTCACTAGCTTCATCAGCAGGTATTTCTAATGCCTTAAATGATGCTGCATGATTTATAAGTTCTGCTACACCACACCCAAACATGTGCACACCTAAAATTTCTCCATATTTAGTATCTGCTATCACTTTTACATATCCTTGCTCTTGTCCAGAAGCTAAAGCTCTTCCATTTCCAGCAAAGTTAAATTTACCTACCTTTACATTATATTTTTTTCTGGCATCCTCCTCTGTAAGTCCAACTGATGCTACTTCTGGAATTGTATAAACACAACTAGGTAATGCACTTAAATCTACTTCTTCATTCATACCTAAAGCGTTTGAAGCTGCTACCTCTCCCATTTTAAAGGCTGCATGAGCTAACATTACACCTCCTGTAACATCACCTACTGCATATATACCTGGTATACTTGTTTCCATCTTACTATTTACAGATATAGAACCTTTATCTATTTTAATGTCTAAGTCCTCTATTCCAGAAAGATTAGCCTGTCTTCCTATAGCATATAGGCATAAATCTGCTTTTATTGTCTCCTCACCCTCAATGCAAACTAATATTTTATTGCCTTCTTCTTTAAACTCAGAGACTTTCTTTTTAGTTAATATATTTATACCTTTTTTACCAAGAGAATAGTTCAAAGATTCGCTCAATTCTTTGTCCATTCTTGGGATTACTCTATCTTCCATTTCTACAATAGTTACTTTAGAACCCCTTGAATTAAATATTTCTGCAAATTCGCAACCTATCACTCCACCACCGATTATTACTAATTCTTCTGGTACTGTTTCTAAATCTAGGGCTTCTGTGCTAGTTATTATCAAATTTGATTCTATTCCTTTTATAGGCAATACCCTTACTTTAGAACCTGTTGCAATTATTATATTTTCTGTATATAAAACTTTTCCATCAGATAATATTACTTTATGTTCTTCTTTAACACTAGCTTTAAGATTAAATACCTCTATATCTCTACTTTTTAATAGACCACCAACACCAGCAGTAAGTTTTTTGACTACTCTATTTTTATATTTTATTGCTTTCTTGATGTCCTGTTCTTTATCTACAGTCACTTTTACGCCTCTTTTAGATAGCTGGTCAATCTCCTCTAATATTTCTGCTGTTTTTATATAGGTTTTTGTAGGAATACAACCTCTATTTAAACAAGTTCCTCCTAATACATTTTCTTCAACTAATGCAACTTTTCCGCCTAATAGAGCTGCTTTTAATGCTGATAAATAACCTCCAGGACCTCCTCCAATTACCACTACATCATAATCATGATTGCATTCTTTTTTATTTACTTTTACTTCTTTATCCTCTTTGCCTTGGCTTTCTTCAATAACATCTTCTTTTGGTACATCTCCAGATAAATATTGGGCTTTTATTTCTTCTTGATTTTCACCTTTTTCTGCTATTACACCTATTACTGTAAATACTGGTAATACTTCACCTTCTTCTTTATGTATGATTACAGCCAGCGTACCTTCTCCCTCGGACTCTATCTCCATATTTACTTTATCTGTTGTTATTTCTAATATAGGCTCTCCAATTTTTACTTCTTCGCCTTCTTGTTTTAGCCAAGATACTATGGTACCTTCTTCCATAGCTACTCCGGCTTTTGGCATTATAACTTCTACTGACATAGGCTCTCCTCCTATTTATTTTCATATATTTTCATTAATCAATTCATGTTCATATAATTTACTTTATAAGTAATGCTCAATATATAAAGGCTTTAAATTTACCTAAATAATTATAACTATGTAATCTATTCAAACTATTATATCAGTAACGAAATATCAAAACCTATACAAGCATTGATAAAGGATTTTCTAACAATTCTTTTAAATCTTTTAAGAATTTTGCTGCTACTGTTCCATCTATTACTCTATGGTCTGATGTCAATGATAAGTTCATTATAGGTTTTATTTTAGCTTCCCCATTTACTGGAACAAACTTATCTTGTGTAGCACCTACCCCTAATATTGCACTTGAAGGCATATTTATTATAGGTGTGAACGTAGTTATCCCATACATTCCGACATTACTTATAGTAAATGTATTACCTTCTTGGTCCGCTGGTAGAAGTTTGCCTGTTTTTACTTTTTCAGCAAGTTCTTTACTTTCTTTTGCTATTTCTTTTAAAGATTTCTTATTTACATGTTTTACTACTGGGACATATAGACCTTCATCTAGCCCGACTGCAATGGCTATATTTATATCTTTGTATCTAAATATTCCGTCATCTGTCCATGCGGAATTTAAAGCTTGATGCTTTGGAAGTATTCTAGACACAGCCATTACTATTAAATCTGTCATAGTCAATTTTACTCCAACTGATTCTTTTACTGTATCTATTAACTTTGCTCTGAGTGATTTCAATTCTGTAGCATCTACCTCTATATTAAATGTAAATACAGGAGCACTGAAGTAACTTTCTGACATTCGTTTTGCTACAGTAGCTCTCATTGGATTTGGTTTTTCAAACTCCCCTTCTACTGTATTAAACATACTTGAATTTTCACTTTTCGTATTTACCTCTTTTGTATCATTAGCTTTAGATATATTAGTTGATACAATAGTCTCTTGCGTATTTACGCTTTCCACATCATACTTTCTTATTTTTCCATTATATCCAGTACCTACAATAGTTTCTAAATCTATATTTAAATCTTCTGCTATTCTTTTAGCTAAAGGAGTAGTATTTGCCTTGTTATCTTTTAAGTAATTTAACACATCAACTAAATGAATTCTTCCATTTTCTCCACTTCCAATCAGCTTATCTAGTTTTATATTGTCTTTTCTAGCTTGGTTTCTAGCTGCTGGTGTGGCCTTTACTTTATTTGCCACCATATCGATACCTCCCTTATCTAACAATTAAAGATTTTATTGCTTCTTCTATTTCATCAATTCTTGGGACAACTGCTTTTTCTAACTCTGGATTATATGGTATTGGCACATCTTTTCCGCATATTCTTCTTACTGGTGCATCTAAATAATCAAATGATTCACTTTCTGTTATTAAGGCTGATATTTCTCCACCTAGTCCACCAGTCTTAGCCGCTTCATGGCAAATTAAAGCTCTTCCAGTTTTACATACACTTTTTACTATAGTCTCCTTATCTAATGGATATAATGTTCTTAAATCTATAATTTCCACATTTATATCTTCTTTTGATAATGCCTCAGCAGCTTCCTCAACACTTTGTAACATCCTTCCGTAGGTGATTACTGTAACATCTGTGCCCTCTCTTTTAATATCTGCCTTTCCAATTTCAATTACATAATCACCTTCTGGTACAATACCTTTCTTTCTATATAACAATTTATTCTCAACAAAAATGACTGGGTTATTATCTCTTATAGCAGCTTTTAATAAACCTTTAGCATCTGCTGCTGTAGAAGGTGCAACTACTTTTACTCCTGGAACATGGCAAAACCAAGCTTCTAAACTTTGTGAATGTTGTTCCGCTGAACCAGTTCCAGAGCCACCAGGACATCTAACAACCATTGGAACTTGTGCTTTTCCACCAAACATATATCTCATTTTTGCTGCTTGATTTACAATTGCATCCATAGAGATTGTAACAAAGTCCATAAACATTACTTCCATAATAGGTCTTAGGCCAGTTGCTGCTGCACCTGCTGCTGCACCTGCTATGGCTGCTTCTGATATAGGAGTATCCCTTACTCTTTCTGGGCCAAATTCATCTATCATTCCAACTGATACACCAAATGCTCCTCCATATATCCCTATATCTTCCCCCATAAATATTACATTTTCATCTCTTCTCATTTCTTCTGACATTGCTTCCTTTATCGCTTGTGCATATGTTAGTTCTCTTGTACTCATTTTTATTTTCCTCCTTTACCATTTTTAGTCTGCATATACATCCTCTAATAAAGACTCTATCTTTGGATTTGGACTATTTTGAGCAAATTCCACTGCCTCTTCTATTGATTGTTTTGCAAGCTCTTGAATTTTATCTAATTCATTTTCATTAGAGATATTATTTTCGATAAGATAATTTCTTAAAAATTCAATAGGGTCCTTTGCTTTCCATGATTCTATTTCTTCTTTCGTTCTGTATACATTTGCATCTGATTTTGAGTGACCTAACCATCTATAAGTTCTACTTTCAATCAATACAGGACCTTCTCCTCTTCTACATTTCTCAGCAGCTTTTTGTACTGTCTCATATACTTCTATTGGATTATATCCATCTATTGATATTCCCTCTATTCCATAAGAAGCGGCTCTAGTGGCAATACTTTCTATATTCATATGGCGTTTTATACTTGTTGACATCCCGTATAAGTTGTTCTCACAGTAGAATATTATTGGCAACTTCCATATTGAAGATAAGTTTATCCCTTCATGAAAAGTACCTTCATTTGATGCTCCATCACCAAAACTACATAAGACTATTTTGCCTGTTTTTTTATATTGTTGTGTAAGTGCAGCTCCTGGAGCTATTGTAAGACCTCCACCTACAACTCCATTTGCTCCTAAATTACCTGACTCAATATCTGCTATATGCATTGAGCCCCCTTTTCCCTTACAAAATCCAGTTTCTTTACCCATAAGCTCAGCCATCATTTTGTTTAGGTCTATTCCCATACCTATAAATTGGCTATGTCCTCTATGAGTTAATGATACTAAATCTCCTTTTTCTAATGCCATTACAGCTGCTACACTTGAAGCTTCCTGACCTACAGATAAATGAGTTGTTCCATGTACCATACCTCTTGCAAAAAACCAACTAACCTTTTCTTCAAATTTTCTAGCCTGATTCATTCTTTTATACATTTCAAGCAATGTTTCCTTTGATATTGACATATACATTCCCTCCTATTAACTTTTATCTATTATTATATTAGTCACAATCTTCTAATAATTTAAGTGCTAAGCTGTGATTAATTGCCAAACTATTTATAAACTTTGCCTTTAATGATGCCTTTATTGATTCTATTTTTTCATCTCCTGAAGCTACACCTATAGTCCTTTTTATCTTTTTTAAATCTTCTAGCTTTACTCCTAGTACTCTTTGATTAAATTCAAGTATAGAAGTTTTTCCTTCTTTATCAAAAGCTTGCAAACAAATTGCACCTATTGAATTGTATTTTTTCAAATCTTCTATATCTTCTTCATGCATATATCCAGAAGCCATTATTGTTGAGTTTAAGCTCATAGGATTTCCTATACCTACAATTGCTATTGTCGTTTTATCTATTAAATCTAGTACTTCTTTAATTTTTTCATCTTTACAAAGTTTTTCTTTTGTAGACAAATCAGACATAACAGCTGGGGCATGTAATAATTTAAAATCCCCTCCAAAAGCTCTTGCTAAACTTACTGCTATTTGATTTGCATGAATATCTATTTCGTTATCTCCAATTCCACCTAATAGAGGTATAAATGTAACATTTTTGCAGTTATTTTTTTCTACATATCTTGGTATTTCTTTTAGTGTAGTTCCTATTGAAACCCCTATTATATCATTTTCCTTTACTACTCTAGTTAGATATTCAGATACAGCTCTTGCTAATTCTTGTTTTTGAGTTAGCGAATCCTGTTTATCATCTACTACTATTACTTCTTTCAATTTGTATTTTCTTTCTAAACTTCTCTCTATTTTTTGGTAGTCATTTTTCAAAACATCAACTATCTGTATTTTTACTATTCCTTGTTCAAAAGCTTCTTTTAATATTCTTGATATTGTTGGTCTTGATATTCCCAATTGATTTGCTATTTCTTGTTGATTTAAATTATCTTCATAATAAAGTGAACAACACTTCATCATTAACCTCAGGTCTCCAATTTTTTTCATTTGCTTTCCTCCAAAATCAAGCTTTTTCAATTATCTTTACATTTGTTCAATCATTTTACTTAATTTCAGTAACATTATAGAAGGGGTTCATATAAAAAGTCAACTGTTTTTTTGCATAACAAAAAAAACAGTGATACTTTTCTTGTACCACCATGTCCATAAACAGTTGAAACATCACCACTTAGTTCGTATTATATAGTCTTTCAGTCCGTATATAATTTCCATTCATATATTCTAATCGTGCAGAAAGGTAAATAATACTTGAGCATAATCTAATCCAAGAGCTTCATCACTTATTTTTTATCATATTTTTCTTTAAGTTCATGAGCCTGTCTTTCATAATTTTTTCCTCCTGTATTCTATCGTTATTTTGTTCTTACTAACAAGATATATCATGAAAGTAAAATTAAAGTAAAACAACACAGCTATACATCCTTTGTATAACTGTGTTGTTAAAAAAAATAAGGCTTTATTATATCCCTTATTATCTTATTTTTCAAAGCTATAAGGAATATTTAAATATATGTGTATTCAAATAGTAATTCTCATAATAGAAAATAGTATCATCAAACTTTATTTTATATGCTATTTCTACTTACTAAATGTCATCTTCATAGAATCGAAATCAATTGACCATTTATAATTCTTAAAATAATTATGGCTTATCAATCCATCATGAACAAATCCAAGTTCCTCATCATAATCCCACAGTCCACCTGTAAAATAATATCCAAGACCATTTTTTAGTTTTAAATTACCCAGTCCATATGATGAAACATCAAAATGTGCTTCCTTAAAATCACTTCCTCCCATTCCACCTTGTCCTTCATGAGCTTTCTTTAGCTCTGGCATAGGAATCTTCAAAGAATCTATAGTTTCTTTAGGTAATATAATTCCAGCACCTTTTTCGTCAGCAAGTCCTGAATCAAGGAAGTAGTTAAGTCCACTTTTCTGATTGACTGAGCCTTTTCCATACAAAAAGTGAGTGGCTGCAAGTGTAAATGGAATTTCTTCCAATGTTTTGTCATCTGCAAGCATTTTATTAAGATTCTCTCTACCTACTTCATTTCGAGGTCTTAATATTAATTGACCACTATGGTAATCCATCGTAGGTACAAATTCCTTCAATACACCTGTACCAATAATACCATGAATATTTTCATAATCCTTAAATACCTCTTCAAACCCATCAAATGGCCCTAACATTACAGGTACATTTTTAATATTTACATCTCCTATAGTAAGTGAATCAGCTTGACCAAAACCAGTTTCAACAGAATTACCTCCAGCAAATTCATTTTCGTTTTTTGAGGCTATTTTTATACCAAGTTCTTTTACAAGTTTCTGATCAATAGTAAACATTGGACCACCAGTATCAATAATAGCATTTATTCTTTTTCCATTTATCTCTACTGGCACAACTGGCAGAGGGTCGGTTGTGATAAAAGGAATCACTGTTTCACTTTTTCCCTTCCAGTCAATTTGATTTGGTTGTTTATCCTTAAAAGCTTTCATCATTTCCAATACACTATTTATACTATTGTTTTTATCTTCTGATGCTTCGGATAATCTTTCAGCTTTTTGATATTGATTTGTTTGATAATATGTTAGTGTCAATTCTTTTTCAGCCTTTGCTTTGAATTTATCAGGATATTGCTCTATAAGAGTATTATATAGTTTTTCAGCCTGTTCATAATTACCATTTAGATATTCTATTCGTGCAGAAAGGTAAATAACATCTGGAGAAGGCTTTTTCGAATTCATCAAGGGACTCAGCATCTCTTGTGCTTCTGTAATGTCACCTAATTTAAATAGTATCTGGGCATATTCTAGTCTTAGAGCTTCATTATTTGGATTTTTCTCATACTTGTCTTTGACTTCTGTTAGTCGTTTTTCACAACTTGCACGAGTAACTTTTTCTGTTGTTTTAGTTGTTGACTTAGGTATTGAGCTTTTTGATGAAGTAGCCTGAGATGTACATCCTGTCATTACACCAACAATCAAAGCTCCACATAATAGAACACTTATTCCTCTTGATTTCAGTGGTTTTATCATTTTTTACCTCCTATTTTTGTTCTTATCTATAAAATACAATATGAAAGTAAAATAAAAGTAAAGCAAAAGTAAAATAAAAAAAATATTTCTTCTTCTCAATTTAGATTATATATTCTTCTCCTCATTAAATGTCATGTTCATTGAATCAAAGTCAATTGTCCATTTGTAATTCTTCAGATAATTATGGCTTATTAAAGCATCTTGGAAAAATCCATGTGCTTGATACATTCCTTCTTGTCCTGTCGCAAAATGTCCAATGCCTTTTTTCTGTTGCACATTACCTAGCCCATATGATGAAATATCAAATTGTGCTACTTCAAAATCATTTCCTGTCATTCCGCCTTCCTCTGTAGTAGCTGGTCTTAGTTTCGGCATAGTAATACCTAATAAATCTATTGTTTGTTTAGGCAACATAATTCCAGCACCTTTTCCACCATTAAACCCTGAATCCATAAAAAAGTTAAGATTATTTTTATTATTGATTGAGCCTTTACCAAACATATAATGAGTAGAAGAAAGTGTAAATGGAATTTGTTGTATTATTTCACCTTTACCTTCTTTGGCATCTTCATCTGTTACAACTATTTCATTACTTACTATTTCGCTTCGTGGTTTCAGTACTAGCTCACCATTTGGATAATCCATTGTTGGTACAAATTGTTTTAATACATTTGTGCCAAGAACAGCACGAACATCTAATCCTGTATTTTTAAATAGTTCCGCAAGTCCACCAAGCTCTCCTATCATTACAGGGATATTTTTCATATTTATATCTCCTACTTTAAATGAGTCCGCTCTACTAAAGCCAATCTCAGAAGTACCACCTCCAGCAAAATTCCCATCTGCATTTGAAACTGGCTTAATTCCAAGTTCTTTTGCAAATTTTTTGTCAAGAACAAATGTAGGCGCACCAGTATCAATAAAAGCGTTCATTCTTTTTCCATTTATCTCTACAGGCACAACAGGTAGAGGGTCAGTTGTAAGAAATGGGATAATACTTTCATTTTTTCCATTCCATTCAATTTGGTTAGGTTGCCTATCACCAAAATCTTTCATCATGTTATTCAAAAAGCTACTTGCATTTTCTTTTCCAATAGATAACTATTTTGCTTTATGATATTGATTTGTTTGATAATAGGTCATTGATAAGCCCGCTTCTGCCTTTTCTTTAAATTTGTCTGGATATTTCTCCACAAGAGTACTATATAGCTTTTCCGCTTGTGTATAATTACCATTCATATATTCTATTTGTGCTGAAAGGTAAATAGCATCTGGTAAAGGTTTCTCTCCATTTAAAAAAGGCTTTAATACTTCTTGTAGTTCTGTAAAGTCCCCCAACTCAAATAAGTTTTGAGCATATTTTAATGCTAAGGCCTTATCATTTGGATTGTTCTCATACTTTTCTTTGACTTTCTTCAACTGCTTTTCAGAACTTACACGAGTAACCTTTTCCATTGTTTTGGGTGTTGACTTAGATGTTGAACTTTTCGTTGATGTAGTCTGAGATGTACATCCTGCCATTACGCCAACAATCAAAGCTCCGCATAAAAGAACACTTATTCCTCTTGATTTTAGTGACTTTATCATTTTTTACCTCCTATTTTTATTTTTATCTTTATTATTATCTATAAGATACAGTATGAAAATAAAATAAAAGTAAACTGAAGATAAAAACAAAATAATAATTTATTGCTTACACTTTGTATGTATGGTATTATGATGATACTATTTTTGTATACTGGGAGATGAAATATTATGGATGACAAATTAGAAAACCCTGAGAGGATACTTATTGTTGATGATGAAGAAGGGCTTTTAACACTAGTGAAAATAACCTTAAATAAAGAACACTATAATAATATTACTTGTGTATCAACAGGAAGCAAAGCTCTTGAGTGTATTGAAGACAGTCAATATGACCTCATCATTCTTGATGTAATGCTACCAGATTATTGTGGATTTGACCTATGTACGAAAATACGCAGGAAAACTATAACCCCTATCATATTTCTGACAGCCAAAACTGGTGATTACGATAAGTTATCAGGACTTGCTATTGGTGGTGATGATTATATAACAAAACCTTTTAATACAATGGAACTTGTTGCCAGAATCAAGGCTATTTTTAGACGTCAGCAACTTGAACGTTCAGTATTACACACTCCTTCAGAGAATTCTATGATTTACAACTATGGCTATATTGTTCTTGATATGACTTGTGCAGTACTTACTGTAAATAGTCACAACGTAGAATGTACAGCCAAAGAACTCGAGCTAATGGAATTTTTTTGCCAAAATCCTAACAAGGTCTTTACTACATCACATCTGTACGATACGATTTGGGGATTAGCAGGATATGGAGATGAAAAGACTGTTACAATACATATATCAAAACTTAGGAAAAAGATATTAGATGATAATAAGCCATACAAGATTATTATAAATCTCCGTGGAATTGGATATAAATTCATACCACCAGATGGGAGCTGATATATTGAAAAAATTATACTTTCGCTTCATTGCTTACTTTACAACAGGTCTCTTTATATTTCTAGTATATTTCGTTACATTATTCATATTGCTTAATCAATTAATATCTCCTGAAAAATCACATAAATTTTTATATGTAGCTGACTCGTCTATTGGATATTTTCCAAGCATACTTATAATTTCTTTTTGCTTTATTACAGGAGGTATGCTTTTTTGCTTATTTCTTGTTCGACCACTTTACTTGATAATTAGTTCAATAAGTAATTTGTCTAAAGGAAATTATATAATAGCAAAAAAAGCTTTTACCAAAGATGGTAAACTAAAATGGTACTATTTTATGTATAAAGAAGTTATTGTAAATATAAAAGCTTTAGGCAATAAACTTCAAGAAACTGAGATTGAACGAGAAAAACTTGAAGTTGCAAAAACTGATTGGCTTGCTGGTGTGTCACATGACTTAAAAACGCCATTATCATACATCACAGGATATTCATCTCTAATGCTTAATACCAACCACAGTTTTAGTGAAGAAGAGAGTATGGTATTTTTAGATAATATATATAAAAAGGGAGTATATATTGAGAAATTAATAGACAATTTAAGTCTCACATTTTTTGTAGATTCTTCTGGAAAAATACAGCTTAAATATACACAGGTTGAAATAGTTTCCTTTCTTCAAAATCTTATTGCTGATGTAGCCAATAATCCTAAATCTGAAAAGTATATCTTTGGATTTCATACAGATTTAGAACATTTACATTTAGTCATAGACAAAGCACTAATGTATAGAGCCCTTTACAACCTTTTAATGAATTGTGTTGAACATAATCCTGCTGGAACAGCAATAGATATTTGTTTAAATCAAAACTTTAAAGAAATTTGCATTAATACTACTGATAATGGTGTTGGGATAAACACAAAGAAAGCAAATGATATTTTTGACAAATATTATAGTAGCAAAAATCATGATGAACAAAATAGGGGACTAGGATTGTTTATTGTCAAGCAGATTATTGATGCACATGGAGGAAATATTTCCGTTTCAAGTACACTGGGAGAAGGTACATCATTTCAAATTATACTGAAACAAGATAAAATTTAAATTATTATATAACAATCCCAAGTCAAAATAGACTTGGGATTGTTTTGTAATAATTAATTTTTATAAAAATTCTTCTTTAAAGTTATTTAGTCAAAATAAATTCAAATTAACATATTATCAATATTCAAATAGAGCCTATATGTAGCTTATTCTTTTAATACTATCAAATTTATACTCAATATAATCATAGCCACAATTACATAAATAAAAGCTGTAGCTGATGACACAATTCCAGAATCATTTACTAAAAGAGTTACAAAACATCCTGCTATTGATGCTATAAAACCTTTAAATACAATTGGATATTCATCAATTAATTGTTTAAAATATCTAATCTGATTAATCATAAGAACTAAGATAACTCCTATCCCAGTTAGTAGTATATTTACCCATGCACTGGTTTGAGCTAGCTTCAAGTTCATCTCTATCTTTCTGCCAAATGTTTGTATTATTTCTCCTGGTCCATTAAAGTAAACTTCTTTTACAAACATACCTAAATGTGAGTTACTTCCTGAAATCATATCTATAGCTACAAAGGCACCTAAAACAAGCAATACTGCTACACCTAATAATACAATTTTTTTAAAATCTATTTTTACATTATATATCAATAGTATAAATAGTAAAAATGTAACACATTCAGAAATAGCAGTTCCAACATTTGCACCCATAGTTGGAGATGCACTCGTAATTAAGATAACTAAAGAAAATACTATTACAGACCACTTTGGTATCTTTTTATATGTAAGCAAAATCGCAAATGTAAATATTGCACTACCTATTGCCACTCCTTGATATTCATTTCCTACTCCGTAGTATCTAGCCCCAATTATACAATCATAACTCATTACATTACTTTTCATTAAATATGAACCAAATGCAGAATCAATAACCATAATCAATATAGTTAAACCTGTAAAGAATAACATATTTTTTAAATCATTCTTTATCAGAACTTTGCTTATTAAGTATATAGTAAGTGTTATTATAATTATTCCTAAAGATATTGCTACTGGTGTTTTAAAATTCATTATTGGAGTTATCATAAATGATAATGGCATTACTATTCCTATTTTTAGAAATTCTTTTAATATAAAAAATATTGTTTCTTTGTGATTTTTCGATATATGCTTTCTAAATAGAATTAGAATCATAGCAACTATCCATGACAAAAATACTATACTTACAAATCCATTAAGTATTGTAGACCTTATGCTTGAAACAGATACTATCTTTTGGTATTCATCCATCAGATACTCTTTATTATCATCTCTGTTAATAAGTTCATACTTCTTTCCAACCATATTTTGATTTTTTATATCAAAGTTATTTAATATCTCAGCTCCAACATCTAGATTAGTAACAATACCTTCTCTTCTAGTAGTTGAAGATGATAGCATCCCTTTTCCATTACCCTTTAATTTTATTATTGGAGAAAGCCTTCTTTTATTTTTATAATCTAAATCACTTGGAAATGCACTTGATATATAAACAGTGTCATTTTCTCCAACCATAGAAAATATATTTTTTAAGTATACATCTATATTTTTTTCTATGTTATTTTTCATGTTCCCATATGTTTCTTCGGTTAAATTTGGTTTATATAAATCTAATCTATATGTATCTCCAAGCTCTACAAAAACTACATCATTATTTTTGTAAGCTTCTTTAGTCTCTGTAATCAATTTATTATAATCAGTTGATATTCCATAAGGCATAGATAAATCTTTTTTATTTATATTATCCACATTTCCATTAGGAATTCTCCCATACTCATCCATCGCAACTAGGCACAAGTTTCTATTTTTTATAAGCTGACCATTTTCAATTATATCTGCATTTCCCAACACAGATGTTTTTAGCCCATTATCTGATAAACTTTGACCTAACGACCCTAATACAGAGCCATACTCACCAAAGTTTAAATTTTCATTTATAGACTTATTTATAGTTAAATTATTTATACCTTTTGCACTTTTTCCTGTAGACGATTTAAAAATTATGTCCCTATCTTTACTTGAGCTCTCAAAATTAATATCTTCTTCATTAGCTACATTAGCTCTTCCACCAGCACCCATGCTAGCATATGACCGTCTGTCGTCGCTACCTTTATCGCCTCTTATGTTCATTAGACCGATATAGCCTCTACCATCTAGTTCTTCTCTCAATGATTTTATTCTTAACATATTACTCATACTAGTTCTATTCATATCTATAAATATTACTTTTCCATATGTCGGTATATCATCTGCAAAACTATATTGACTCATCGATGTTAATATTATGATAAACGTTGCTAAGAAAGATATAATCTTTTTTCTCATAAATTCTCCCTGCTTTCTGATTTAAATCCTCACCTTTAAGAATACATTAAACATTGTCGTTATAAATAAATAAATTTGGACCATCTATTTAAAATAAACAGCCCAAACTATTGGTTTATTTGAATATATTAATTTTTAGGTTTTGCAAATATCATTCTACCTGCAGGAGTTTGAAGAACAGATGTCACAAGTACTTTTATAGTCTCATTCATATGTTTTCTTCCTCCATCAACAACTATCATAGTTCCATCATCTAGATATGCAACACCTTGTTGAGCCTCTTTTCCTTCTTTAACCACTTGAACAACCATATCTTCACCTGGTATAGCAACTGGTTTTATGGCATTAGCTAACTCATTTATATTTAATACTTCAACACCTTGGAATTGAGCGACTTTATTTAAGTTATAGTCATTTGTAACAACTTTTCCATTTAAAACTTGAGCAAGCTTTAGTAATTTGCTATCAACCTCAGCTATTTCATCAAAGTCTCTCTCACTTATTTCAACTTCTATATTTAATTCTTTCTGAATTATATTTAATATATCCAGACCTCTTCTACCTCTTACTCTTTTTAAATCATCTGAAGAATCTGCAATATGTCTCAGTTCCTCCAAAACAAAAGCAGGAATAATAAGTTTTCCCTCTATAAACCCTGTTTTACAGATATCTGCTATCCTTCCATCAATTATTACACTTGTGTCTAATACTTTTGGAGGAATTGCTTTTATCTCTTTTTTATTTTCTTTATCCTTATCTTTATCTTTAATAGGATTTGCTAATCTTCCTAATTTTCCAATATTAAATAAATCATTTTTACTTTTAAGCGCAACTTTCATTCCAAGATATCCTAGGAATAAGTATAATAGTAAAGATAGTATCCCACCTACTATTGGTATTCTATTTACTAATCCACTTAATAAATACGCAATCACAAATCCTACTATAAGACCCATAGACCCTAACAATATATCAGTCTGAGGATATTTTGATAATTCTTTATCCACTATTTTAGCAATTTCTTTTACTCTATTTACAACCCATGGTTCTATAAGATATCCTAAAATGGCTATTATTATACCTGCTACTACAGCTGCGATATAACCATATGTTTCTTTCCCAAATGTTAATATTTCAAAATCTTTCATTAATGTTAAATAGGTCGTTATACCTATCGTAAATCCAAGTAAAATAAACAATATCCTTGTTACTTTCCTTATCAATGCTTCACCCCCTAGTTATACTTATCTATTATAGACCAAAGTGTATATTATATTCAAGAAAAAAGTAGTAAAATTCATTTAAAATTCATCATATGTGTCTATCTAATAATACTAATTGTTTCATTTTTATGAGTCCATTTTTTATATATGTTGCTCTTATTTCGCCTATTCCTTCAACTTCATCTAATTCTTCAATAGACGCATCTAATATTTGTTGGAAGTTTTCAAAATAATTTACTAAGTTTTCTATTATTGCTGTTGGTAGTCTATGTATTTTACTAAGAATTCTATAGCCTCTTGTTTTTATAGGCATATCCATGCTTTCTGAAAAACCACTATACCCTAATAGTTTTGCCATATTAACCAATTCTATTAGTTCTTCTGAATTTAAATTTTTAACTTTTTTCATAAGTTCTTTTATTTCTGTATTTTCTTTGTTATAATCTTTGAATATTAATTTCTGATCTATCCTAGTTGTACCCATTAATTCTTCTAATTGCATACTTACTAAAGTTCCTTCATCACCCAATTCTATTACATATTTTTCAATTATACTTGTAACTCTCATTACCATTTCCATTTTCTGCATGACTAATGCAACATCATAAATAGTTACCAAATCATTAAACTCTAAAGCATTTAAATTTGTTATAGCTTGGTCTAATACTGTCTTATATTTTTCTAGAGTTTGTATTGCCTGATTTGCCTTAGTAAATATCTTAGATATATCTTCGACCACATACTTCTCATTTCCTCTATAAACTGTTATAACATTTCTTCTTTGTGAAATTCCTATAACTATAGCACCAGTCTGTTTTGCTACTCTTTCTGCTGTTCTATGTCTTGTTCCAGTTTCTGATGTTTCTATAAAATAATCTGGTATAAGCTGTGCATTAGCAAATAGTATTTTCTTTATATCACCACTTAAAACTATAGCCCCATCCATTTTAGCTAGTTCATATAAGTATGATGGTGAATATTCTGCATTTATAGCAAATCCACCATCTACTATTTTCATTACATCTTCATTAGTTGCAATTACAATCAATCCACCCGTCTTAGCTCTTAATACATTGTTTAGACCTAACCTAAGTGGAGTTCCTGGAGATATCATTTTTAATGCATATAGCATATTTTTATTATCTAGAAAATTCTCCATATTTATTGATTCCTCCCAAGTACTATATTTATGGCTTGTCTTAAGTTATCTACTGGCCATATTTCTATGCCTTTGGTGTCTTTTACAACCTCATAATTACTTCTAGGAACTACTATCTTTTTAAATCCAAGCTTTTTACATTCAGATATTCTCTTTTCTATAAAACTTACTGCTCTCACTTCTCCTGTAAGACCCACTTCTCCTGTAACAGCTATATCTTCATCTATAGGTATATTTCTAAAACTAGATGCTACAGAAATAGCTATTCCTAAGTCAATTGAAGGTTCATTTATTTTTATTCCTCCAACTATATTTATATAGACATCTTGATTTTGTATTTGCAACCCAACACGTTTTTCTAAAACTGCTAACAACATACCTACTCTATTGTAATCTACCCCTGTAGATGTCCTCTTAGGTATACCGAAACTTGTAGGCGAAACTAATGCTTGTAACTCAAGTAACATCGGTCTTGTACCTTCTACAGTAGATATTATTACTGAACCTGCTACATCTTTTGGTTTTTCAGATATTAAAATTTTAGATGGATTATCAAGTTCTACTAATCCTAAATCTCTCATTTCAAATACTCCAAGTTCGTTTGTTGAGCCAAATCTATTTTTAACAGCTCTTACTAATCTATAAGTATTATATCTTTCACCTTCAAAATATAGAACAGTATCAACCATATGCTCTAATAATTTTGGTCCTGCTAGTGAACCTTCTTTTGTAACATGACCAACTATGAATGTTGAAATACCCATTTTCTTAGAAATTTTCATAAATTTTGAAGTACCTTCTTTAATTTGGCTGACAGTTCCTGGTGCCGAGGATATTTCTGGACTAAAGACTGTTTGAATTGAGTCTAGAATTATTAATTCTGGATTTACACTTTCTAAATAAGATTCAATTATGCTTAAATTATTTTCAGCAAATATATATAAATTTTCTGAGTTAATTCCTAATCTTTTAGCTCTCATTTTTATTTGAGATTCTGATTCTTCTCCAGTTATATATAAAACAGTTCTTCCCAAATTAGCAACATTACTAGAAACTTGGATTAAAAGTGTTGACTTCCCTATACCAGGGTCTCCACCAACAAGCACTAAAGAGCCTTTAACTATACCACCTCCAAGTACTCTATCCAGTTCATTTATATCAGTTGTAAATCTTTCTTCTTCTTTACTTTCTATTGAGTTTATACTAACCGGTTTAGATGAAGATTTATCTATTATAAAGACCTCTTTTTTGGTGCTTTTTTGGTCTACTTCTTCTACAAATGTATTCCACTTTGTACACTCAGGACATTTTCCAAGCCATTTAGCTGTTTCATATCCACAAGATTGACATACATATTTTGTTTTTATTTTTGCCATACTTTTATCATCCTTAATTTATTATTCTATACTATAATTTTAGCATATGTGAAAGACAATATGTAAAGATTAAATAAAATAATTAAGGACAATGAATTATTATAGATTCATTGCCCTTAAAATTTTGTTTAAATTATAAAACTTGTATCTACAAGATTTTAAAATGCAACTTTATTAAATTAATTAGTTTCAAAAAATATTTTTTCATCCTTTACTTTTGCTACTATACTGCTTCCTTTTTTCACATCACCTTTTAATATTGCTTCAGATAATTCATCTTCTAACTCTTTTTGTAAAGCTCTTTTAAGAGGTCTTGCTCCATATTCTAAATCAAATCCAGATTTAGAAATTAATTTAACAGCTTCATCACTCATTTCTAGTTTTATATCCATTTCTTTTAGTCTGTCTTGTAACTTAGCGACCATTAAAAGTATTATTTTTGATATATGACTTTCATTTAATGAATGGAAAACAATTATATCATCTATTCTGTTCAAAAACTCAGGTCTGAATCTCTGCTTTAATTCACCCATTATATTTTCTTTCATTTTTTCATATTGAGACTTTTCTTCTTCGTCTCCTTTAGCTATACTAAAACCTAAAGTTTTTTGTTTGCCAATTGTAGATGCACCAACATTTGATGTCATTATTATAATAGTATTTTTAAAATCTACAGTTCTTCCTTTTGAATCAGTCAGTCTACCATCATCTAATATTTGTAATAGAATATTAAATACATCTGGATGAGCTTTTTCTATCTCATCAAATAAAATAACTGAATATGGATTTCTTCTTACTTTTTCAGTTAATTGTCCTCCTTCATCATGGCCAACATAACCTGGAGGTGAACCTATCATTCTTGATACAGCATGTTTTTCCATATATTCAGACATGTCTATTCTTATTGTTTGGTTTTCATCTCCAAACTGTACTTCTGCTAATGCCTTAGATAATTCTGTTTTACCTACTCCTGTAGGACCTAAAAATAAAAATGAACCAATTGGTCTATTAGGGTCTTTAAGACCTGCTCTTGACCTTCTGATTGCCTTAGAGATAGATTTTACTGCTTGTTCTTGACCTATTACTCTATTGTGTAAAATTTCTTCAAGTCTTAGAAGTCTATCAGCTTCTTCTTCAAGAATTTTATTAACAGGTATTCCTGTCCATAAACCAACTACTTCAGCAATAACTTCTCCGTCAACTAAATCAGAGTGTTTAGATGATTTATTCCATCTTTCTCTTACATCTTCTAATTGTTTTTTAAGTAGGCCTTGTTCATCTCTTATTTTTGCTGCTTTCTCAAAGTCTTGGCATCTTACAGCTTCTTCTTTTTCTTTGTCTATATTTTCTATTTCTAGTTCTAATTTTTTTATTTCTGAAGGAGGTGTATTTTCCTTTAGTCTTACTTTTGAAGCAGCTTCATCAATCAAGTCTATAGCTTTATCTGGTAGATATCTATCTGATATATATCTAGTGGATAATTCTACAGCTGACTTTATAGCATTGTCAGTTATTTTAACTTTATGATGAGCTTCATATTTATCTCTTAATCCTTCTAATATTTTTATTGAGTCTTCTTTACTTGGTTCATCTACCATAACTGGTTGAAATCTTCTTTCTAGTGCGGAATCTTTTTCAACATGCTTTCTATATTCGTCAATTGTAGTTGCACCTATAACTTGTATTTCTCCTCTTGCTAAAGCTGGCTTTAATATATTTGATGCATCTATAGAACCTTCTCCTGTAGACCCAGCTCCTATTATTGTATGCATCTCATCTATAAATAAAATTATATTTCCATTTTTAACAACTTCATCTACAACTTCTTTGATTCTCTCTTCAAATTCTCCTCTATACTTAGCTCCTGCTAATAATGAGCCCATTTCTAAAGAATATAATGTTTTATTTTTTAATGTTTCTGGAACATTTCCTAGAGCTATATTTGTTGCTAAACCTTCAGCTATAGCTGTCTTACCTACTCCTGGGTCTCCTATTAATACTGGATTGTTTTTTGTTCTTCTACTTAATATTTGTATTACCCTTTGTATTTCTTTTTCTCTACCTATTACTGGGTCTATTTTGTTCTGCTTTGCATATAGTGTAAGATTTCTTCCATACTTATCAAGCACTTTAGATTCTACTTGATTTTGGTTGCCCGTGTAACTATTTTCTGATTTATATTGATTTTTATCACTAATACCCATCATATCAATTGTTAATTGAGCAAGAGTCCTATCATTTACTCCTGCATAATTTAAAATCTTATTAGCTATTCCTTCACCTTCTTGAATAATAGATAATAATATATGTTCAGTGCCAATATAATTTGTTTTTAATTTATTTGCAAACATACCTGATAGTTCAAGTATTTGTTTACTTCTTGGGCTTAATACTATATCCTCTGGAATGCCGTCTCCTTTGCCTTCCATATCAATTATTTTGCCCTCTAAATAAGCCTCTGTAAATCCAACTTTACTTAGAACTTTCGCGGCTATACCTTCTTCTTCTCTTAAAAGACCTAAAAGTATATGCTCACTTCCAACAATATTATGTCCTAGAGTTTTAGCAGATTCAAATGCTAAATCAATTGCCTTTTTAGCTCTTTGTGTAAATCTATTGAAGTTCATAATTTATCCCTCCTCTTAATTTCTCCAAAGTTTCTCTAATGTATGTTGCTCTATTTATATCTCTATTCTCAACATCATCACTCTTATACATTATTGACTGATGTGCTGGTTGTATACCTATCATAAGTTGTTCTATAGCTTTTAAATCTAGTTTATCTATATAGTTCATTTCTATGCCCATTTTTATATTTGATAGGTGACTCATAGCCTCCGAACTACTCATTACTCTTGAATTTTCAAGAGTACCTATTGACCTAAATATTTTATCTTCTAATTTTATACCTAATTTTTTTTTCAATATTTCTCTAGCTTTTATTTCTTTTGAAATTGCATCTTTTGTAAGACCACTTACATTTTCTATAATATTAGACTCTGTTCTCCCAAGTGTAAGTTGATTGGATATTTGATATATGTTTCCTAATGCTTCTGTTCGTTCTCCATATATACCTCTTATTGCTATGCCTATTTGTGAAGATATTTTATAAAGTTCATCCATATAGCCTAGTTGACTTAATGCTGGTAAATGCATCATTACAGAAGCTCTCATTCCTGTGCCTGTATTAGTTGGGCAAGATGTTAAATAACCTAACTTTGCGCTAAATGCGTATTCTAAACTTGATTCTAACAAATCATCTATCTCATTTGCTATGTTATATGCATATTCTAAATTTAAATCATCACATATAGTTTGTATTCTTATATGGTCTTCTTCATTTATCATTATGCTTATAGTTTTATCTTTCTTTACTATAACTGCACTTTTATCATTTTCTGCTAAATCTGGACTTATTATATGTTCTTCAACCATAAGCATTTTTTTAGATTCATCTAAATCTTCAATTTTATAGAAATCAAACTCTTCTTTTTGTTCTAAACTAGAATCCATAAATACATTTTTTACTTTTTCTATTATTTCCATAGCACTTTCTTTATCTAATCTGTTTGGAAAAGGATAATTATTTAAGTTTCTAGCTAGCCTAACTCTTGATTTCATGACTATGTTATCTCTCATAATATCACTCCAATCTTAGTCAATAGAACCTTTTAAGTATTTAATTTTATCTCTAAACTGAGCAGCCAATTCATACTCCTCATTTTTTATAGCTCTATCTAAATCTTCTTTTAATTCCTTAATCTCATTTTCTACACTTATCTTATAAAAAGATTTTTTAGGTGCCTTACCTGTGTGCTCTATATGTCCATGTATATTTTGAAGCATAGGATTTACTTGGCTACTAAATGCATCATAACATTCACTGCATCCAAATCTTCCATTATTCTTAAATTCACTATACGTCATGTTACAGTTTGGACAAACTAACTTCTCTTCAAGTTCTTTTTTAGGTTGAAATCCCAATTTAGAAAATATATCCATCATTGAAAAAGGCATATCTAAATTAAAATTCATTTCTGTATTCTCTTTTGCACATTCACTGCATAGGTACATTTCTGTCTTTTCTCCATTGACTATTTTATTATAATATACAGATGCTTTATTTTTATTACATTTTTGACATAGCATAAACTATCACTCCTCTATACTAAATAACCCTATTATTATATTCTTTAGAATGTTAGACCTTACCTTCTCTTTTAATTCATATATTGGCATACATAATGATTTATCATCTATTGCATATAATATTAATTTTAGTTCTCTTTCACTAATTAAACCTGACTCTTTTAAACTTTCCAATAATTCTTTTGCTTTTTTATATGATATTTGATTCCCTATTTTCTCATTTAAAAGTTCTCTAATATGTCCATCTTTACTTTTTCGGATTTTTTCTATTTGAACATATCCTCCGCCACCTTTTTTACTTTCAATATAATATCCTTTATCTATTGTAAATCTCGTTGTTAAGACATAATTTATTTGTGATGGTGCACAACTAAACAAGTTTGCTAGTTCATTTCTTTGAATTTGTATGCTATTATCCTCTTCCATCAAATCTTTAATAAATTTTTCAATTATATCTGTCATAGTTGCCATTAATATCACCACACGCCTTTTTATTTTTGACTTTCTTTGACTACTATTTTACACCTATTATTTAAATTTTTAAAGCCCTAAATTGCATAATTTTATATTTTTTATAGCAATTTAAATATAAAATTATGGACTTCATTAGTTCTAAGGTTTTATTTGTTATACTTAGGATAACTAGACATTAAAACTTGCATCTTATTATTTAGGCTCAATACTTTTATATATATTCTATATTTTAAATATACCTTCTCGCTTTTATTATTAAACATTTCTAAAAAATAATAATAAAAAAATATAAAACTAGGCATATGCTTACTTGAAACAAGCTTATACCTAGTTTAAATATAAAAAATATTTTTAATAGTATCCTATTAATTATTTATTATTCTATTTTGTTTATTATTTTGAAGTAGCTAATCCAATTATTTTTTCTGCAAATTGTGATGGTACTTCTCCATATTTTGCTAATTCCATTTCAAAGTATCCTCTACCTTGCGTCATTGCTCTTAAATCTATTGCATATTTAAATGTCTCTGCCTGTGGTGCTTCTGCAAATATTATTTGTTTACCTTTATCATCTGGCTCCATTCCAAATATTTTTCCTCTTCTCTTATTTATATCCCCCATAACATCTCCCATATATTCTTCTGGTACAGTTATCTTCAATTTCATTATAGGTTCTAGTAGTATTGGATGTGCCTCTTCCATCCCCTTTTTAAAAGCTGCACTTGCTGCCATTTTAAAGGCCATTTCAGAAGAGTCTACATCATGATATGAACCATCATAAAGTGTAGCTTTTATATTTGTAACAGGATAACCAGCTAATACACCTTTTTGCATAGAGTCTTTTAGACCTTTTTCAACTGCAGGTATATATTGTTTTGGTACAGAACCTCCAAATATTTCTTCTGTAAATTCAAAATCAGATTCACATCTTTCAAATCTTATTTTTACATCTCCATATTGACCATGGCCACCTGATTGTTTTTTATGTTTTCCTTGTACATCTGCTGTTCCTTTTATAGTTTCTCTATAAGGAACTTTAAGGTCATTTAATTCAACATCAACACCAAATTTATCTTTCATTTTATTTTTAATTGTTTTTATGTGAAGTTCTCCTTGTCCTCCTAAAAGGGCTTGTTTTGTCTCTGTATTTCTATAAGAATGTAATGTAGGGTCTTCTTCTACTAGTTTATTTAATACAGCTGCTACTTTTTCTTCATCACCTTTATTCTTAGGAGTTACTGCATAGTATATCTGTGGTTTAGGGAAATCTATATTATCTAAAGCTTCTGCATCTTTATCTATAGCTATAGTATTTCCCGTTTTTAAAGAATTAATTTTAGTTACAACTACTATATCTCCAGCTTTAGCCTTTTCTACTTCAACTAATTCACTATTTTTCAATGTATATATATTAGCTATCTTTTCCTTTACATTTTTATTTATATTAAAGACATCTTTATCTTTAGAAAGTACACCTTCAGTAATTTTTATATATGACATTTTACCAACAAATGGGTCAACCATAGTCTTAAATACTAACCCTCTAAATGGTTTACTTTCTTCAGTAAAAATAGGTTCTAGATAATTTGATATGGTATCTAATATTTCTTTTGTTCCTATGTTATTTATAGTTGAACCACATATTACAGGTATAATATCACCTCTTTGTATCCCTATAACAATACCTTTTTGTATTTCTTCTGTAGTTAATTCTTCACCATTAAAATATTTATCTAATATTTGGTCATCTGTTTCTGCTATAAGTTCCATTAATGCTTCTTTAACACTCATAGCTTGTTCCTTGAATTCACCTTCTAAATCATCTATGTTTTCAAATACATTATGTAACTTTACAAAGTTTTTATCTTTATATATAGGACTTATCATAGGAACTATTTTATTGTTGTACTTTTCTCTTAACATTGCTATTGCATCTTTATATCTTGCTTTTTCATTATCTATTTTATTTATAAACATTATCTTAGGAATACTCTCAGTTAGTTCCAATGATTTCTCTGTACCAACTTGAATAGGTGCTGTTGCATCTATTACTATTATTGCTGCATCACTTGCTCTAAGAGATGATACAACGTCTCCGCTAAAGTCAAAATATCCTGGGGTATCCAATAAGTTAAACTTATAATCATTATACTCTATAGGTATTAATCCCATACTATAAGTCATATTTACCTTGTCTGTTAATTTAGGTATCTTATTAGTGTTTGCTGTGTAAGCTATAGTTTCGATTAGATTTGTTTTTCCACATCCGCTATGTCCTAATACCGCTACATTTCTCAACATTTTACTATCATAAACCTTCATATAAGCACCCACCTTTTAAATTTATGTATTTTCTCTTAGCTGTTATTTCCTAAGAAATAGTCTAGAAAATGTTTGTTATTTTTAGAATTTTTAGATAACATTTTCCTTACTAGCTTTATTTCTACATATGGATGTAATTTTCCTCTTTTTTTTAACAAAAATTTAATTTAGATAAATAAAAACACTCTAAAACATTTTTTATTAAACGTTTTAGAGTGTTTTTTTAATTATCTTAATTTAATTATTTCATTATCATTAATAATTGTTTATCTTCAACCATATCGTCTTCTTTTACTTTAATTGACTTAATTACTCCATCAGTCTTAGCAACTATTATAGTCTCCATTTTCATAGCCTCTATAACTATTAGTGGTTGATTTGCTTTTACTTCATCTTCTTCTTTAACCATTATTTTTATAACTTTTCCTGGTATACTTGCTCCAATTTGAAGAGGGTCATTCATATCAGCTTTTTCAACATTATTAATTTTTCCAGAGAAGTTTCTATCTTTTATTTCTACTTCTCTAACCATTCCATTCAATTCAAATCCTATAGTTCTAAGTCCATTTTCCTTAACTTCACCTATTTCAACTAATCTTATTGTTAATACTTTACCTTCTTCTATCTCTACTTCACATTCTTCATTTTTATTTAAGCCATAGAAAAATACATCACTTTCAAGTTTAGATATATCATTATAGTGTTGTAAATGTTTAATATAATCTTCATAAACTTTTGGATATAAAGCATAACTTATAACATTTCTTATATTAGCATTTATGTCATATTTTTCATCTAGATATTTAGCTATTTCATCAAAATCTTCTGCTGGTAATAATGAACCAGGTCTTACTGTAATAGCTTCTTCACCTTTTAAAACCACTTCTTGTAAATCTTTTGGTATTCCACCTTCTGGCTGACCTATCATACCTTTACAGTAGTCCACAACAGAATCTGGGAATGATAAGTTTTTACCTTCTTCAATTATATTGTCTTTATCTAATTTATTTTTAGTCATAAAGATAGCTAGGTCTCCTACAACCTTTGAAGATGGAGTTACTTTTATTATATCCCCTACAACTTCATTAGCTTCTTTATATTTTTCTTTAACTTCATCAAATCTATTAACTAATCCTAAACTGTCAGCTTGAGGTTTTAAGTTTGTATATTGACCACCTGGTATTTCAAAATTATATATTTCTGCACAAGAGTTAGTTAAATCACTTTCAAATTTGCTATAAACTTTTCTTAAGTCCTTATAATATTTTCCTAACTCATCATATCCAAATAAATCTATACCTGTATCTCTTTCTGTATTTTTAAGAGCTTCTACTATAGCATTAAGTGATGGTTGACTTGTAAGTCCCGCCATAGATTCTAATGCAGCATCAATTATATCTACACCAGCTTCTGATGCCATTAAACAAGTTGCCACACCATTTCCACTTGTATCATGAGTGTGTAAATGTATTGGTGCTTTTATATTTTTCTTTAACTCTTTAACTAGAGTGTAAGCTGAATATGGTTTAAGAAGCCCTGACATATCTTTTATTGCTATTATATCTGCCCCTAAACTTTCTAATTCTTGTGCCATCTTAATATAATATTCTAGATTATATTTAGTTTTAGTCTTATCTAATATGTCTCCTGTATAACACATAGTTGCTTCAACAATTTTTCCAGTTTCCAAAGCTGTATTTATAGATGGTTTCATATTTTCAACCCAGTTTAATGAGTCAAATATTCTAAATACATCTATACCTTGTTTAGCAGATTCTTTAGTAAATTCTTCTATTACATTATCTGGATAGTTTTTATATCCAACTCCATTTGATGCTCTAAGCAACATTTGGAACATTATGCTTGGTATTTCTTCTCTCAGCTTTTGCAATCTACGCCAAGGTGATTCTTTTAAAAATCTATATGCAACATCGTAAGTAGCTCCGCCCCACATTTCAAGTGAGAATAAATCTTTTTGATATTTTTCTGTTGGCTGAGCAGCTTTTAATAAGTCATATGTTCTTATTCTTGTTGCTAATAATGATTGATGTGCATCTCTCATTGTTGTATCTGTTAGCAATAATTTCTTATCATTTTTTATCTTTTCTATATATGCAGATTTACCTAACTTATCAAAAAGTATTTTGCTACCTTCTGCCTTTGAACCATCTTTATCCATTCTTGGGTCATGTAATGCATCAAATAATGGTTTTTCTTTACAAGCATTATCATTTACAATTACATCCCCTATGAATTGAAGTAATTTTGTTCCTCTGTCTTTACTTTCTGTTATTTCAAATAAATCTGGATTTTCATCTATAAACTTAGTACTACATTTACCATTTGAGAATATAGGATTATTTAAAACATTAACTAAGAACCCTACATTAGTTTTGACTCCTCTGACTCTAAGCTCTTTTACTGATCTTATAGTTTTATTTATTGCTCCTTGGAATGTTCTATCCCAAGAAATTGTTTTAACTAACAAACTATCATAGTGAGGACTTATATTTGCACCTGTAAATCCATTTCCACCATCTAGTCTTATACCAAATCCTGAGCCAGTTCTATAAACTTGAATTTTTCCTGTATCAGGCATAAATTTATTCTTAGGGTCTTCTGTAGTTATTCTACATTGAATAGAATACCCTCTTATTTCTACATCATCTTGTGATTTTATATTAATTTCTTCACTATCTAAACTATAACCTTGAGCTATTAGTATTTGACTTTGAACTATATCTATCCCTGTAACCATCTCTGTTACAGTATGTTCAACCTGTACTCTTGTGTTCATTTCTATAAAATAATGCCCACCATTTGCATCTACCAAGAATTCTAATGTCCCAGCATTAGAATAGCCAACATGTTTTGATAACTTAACTGCATCTTCACATATTTCTTGTCTTACTTTATCATCTAGTGAAAAAGCTGGTGCATATTCTATTATTTTTTGATGTCTTCTTTGAACAGAACAGTCTCTCTCATATAAATGAACTATATTTCCATAGTTATCTCCTAATATTTGAACTTCTATATGTTTTGGATCAGCTATATACTTTTCTATAAATATGATATCTTCCCCGAAAGCTTTTCTTGATTCACTACAAGCAGTTTCATATTCAATCTCTAAGTCTTCTTCACGGTGTACGATTCTCATACCTCTACCGCCACCACCATTAGATGCTTTTATCATAACAGGATAGCCTATTTTATTTGCAACTTCTTTTGCTTCTTCAGTACTTTTTATTGCTTTTTCTACCCCTGGTATTGTTTGAACATTAACTTCTTTTGCTATTTTTTTAGAGTTTATTTTATCTCCCATCATATTCATTACTTTAGATGATGGTCCTATAAAAGTAATTCCACTCTCTTCACATTTACGAGCAAATTCTGCATTCTCTGCTAAAAAACCATATCCCGGATGTATCGCATCAACTTTTTTTCTCTTAGCCAAATCAATTATTCCATCCATGTCTAGATACGCATCTATTGGTCCTTTGCCTTCCCCTATCAGATATGACTCATCTGCTTTTGTTCTAAATAATCCATATTTATCTTCTTTACTATATATACCAACGCTTTTTATCCCCAATTCTGAACAGGCTCTAAATATTCTTATAGCTATTTCGCCTCTATTAGCTACTAGTATTTTATTAAATTTTTTAAGCATACTCTATTCTTCTCCTTTATTGTTTGTGTAATATTAAAGATTATAGACTAAAATACTTTATTTTTGAAGATGTTTAAGCAAGTTCCTTAATTAATAAGATAAATTTATAAATATAAGTAATTTTTAGACTGTGTAAACTCAATTTACCTCACTAAAATTAAGGCATTTTTTATAGAATTTCAGGTAAATTTATGTGAAAATTTCTACAATTGACTTGATTTTATACTGTTTTTTCTTATGTTTACATAATTATTTTCATCTTTACGTAAGATTTTATATATTTTTTTAATATCGTTCATATCCTAATCTATTTGTCTAGATACCCTCTTCACTACATCTGAAAGTTTTAAATGACCTAAATCTGCATAAGCTATTGCTAGTATTATTTTTACGACTCCATCTACCTCATCTAATTTATATGCTCTAGCATTTATTATTGTGTATTTTGGCATAAATTCTTCTAAATCTAGTGCAAGTTCATCAGATAAAGTCATATATTCATCAAATTTTTCTTCATCAGATAATTTAACAGAATCATATTGTTCACTTATGATATTGTCTAAATAATTCAAATCTATACTTAACTGATATGCAATTACGTCTTCCCTTTTTGTACTTTTACTTAAATCTTTTTCAACTTTAAATTTGCTATTTTTATCTATAGTTACTTTTAGTTCCTCGCTATCAACTATTTCATTTCCTATTATTATATACAAGTTTATTACCTCCTAAATATAAAAACTTTTTTAATCAAAAATAAAACCTCTAGTAATTTTACTAGAGGTTTGCACTGGTGGGATTAACAGGGCTCGAACCTGTGACCCCCTGCTTGTAAGGCAGGTGCTCTCCCAGCTGAGCTATAATCCCTCGATGTTTATATGGTGCGCCCAAAGGGACTCGAACCCCTAACCTTCTGATTCGTAGTCAGACACTCTATCCAGTTGAGCTATGAGCGCATTTTTTATTGGAGGCGACACCCAGATTCGAACTGGGGATCAAGGAGTTGCAGTCCACTGCCTTACCACTTGGCTATGTCGCCGCCTTTTTGGTGATCTATCCGCGACTCGAACGCGGGACACCCTGATTAAAAGTCAGGTGCTCTACCGACTGAGCTAATAGACCATATTAGTTGGGGTGGATAATGAGAGTCGAACTCACGACCTCCAGAGCCACAATCTGGCGCTCTAACCAACTGAGCTATACCCACCATGTATTCATAATTTAATGTGGTGGGCCATCAGGGACTCGAACCCCAGACCTACCGGTTATGAGCCGGGCGCTCTAACCAACTGAGCTAATGGCCCACATTAAATTTTAGTAGCGGTAATAGGAGTCGAACCTATGACCTTTCGGGTATGAACCGAACGCTCTAGCCAACTAAGCTATACCGCCATATTTTGGTGCCCAGAGGCGGAATCGAACCACCGACACGGGGATTTTCAGTCCCCTGCTCTACCGACTGAGCTATCTGGGCATCTGGCGGAGAGGGTGGGATTCGAACCCACGGCCCCTTTCGAAGTCACTGGTTTTCAAGACCAGCTCCTTAAACCACTCGGACACCTCTCCATTGGTGATCTATCCGCGACTCGAACGCGGGACACCCTGATTAAAAGTCAGGTGCTCTACCGACTGAGCTAATAGACCATGTTATTTGGCTGGGGATGCAGGACTTGAACCTACGCATACATGAGTCAAAGTCATGTGCCTTACCGACTTGGCTAATCCCCAATATATATGTGGTGAGCGCACAGGGATTCGAACCCCGGACACACGCCTTAGAAGGGCGTTGCTCTATCCAGCTGAGCTATGCACCCACATTACAATATAAACATAAAATTTGGAGCGGGAAACGAGATTCGAACTCGCGACTTCAACCTTGGCAAGGTTGCGCTCTACCACTGAACTATTCCCGCTCGTTTATTAAATTGAATAAAAAATGGTGCGGATGAAGGGAGTCGAACCCCCACGCCAATGGCGCTAGATCCTAAGTCTAGTGCGTCTGCCAATTCCGCCACATCCGCGCATTTTTCTGGTGGAGGATGGTGGATTCGAACCACCGAAGTCGATGACAACAGATTTACAGTCTGCCCCCTTTGGCCGCTCGGGAAATCCTCCGTATTAATTTTACATGGAGCTGGTGATAGGAATCGAACCTACAACCTGCTGATTACAAGTCAGCTGCTCTACCGTTGAGCCACACCAGCATTTTTTATTTTGGCGACCTGGAAGGGGTTCGAACCCTCGACCTCCAGCGTGACAGGCTGGCATTCTAACCAACTGAACTACCAGGCCGCAAATGGTGGGACCAACAGGGCTCGAACCTGTGACCCCCTGCTTGTAAGGCAGGTGCTCTCCCAGCTGAGCTATGGTCCCATTTTTGGAGCGGGTGAAGGGGATCGAACCCTCACAGCTGGCTTGGAAGGCCAGAACTCTACCATTGAGCTACACCCGCATATTTAATTGGTGACTCGTAGGGGAATTGAACCCCTGTTACCGCCGTGAAAGGGCGGTGTCTTAACCTCTTGACCAACGAGCCATTTTAATGGTTGCGGAGGCAGGACTCGAACCTACGACCTTCGGGTTATGAGCCCGACGAGCTGCCAACTGCTCCACTCCGCGATATTGTTTTATAAGTGCCGAAGACCGGAATCGAACCGGTACGAGAGGTAAGTCCCGCAGGATTTTAAGTCCTGTGCGTCTGCCAGTTCCGCCACTTCGGCTTTTTGGCTCCAAGGGTGGGGCTCGAACCCACAGCCTACCGGTTAACAGCCGGTTGCTCCACCGTTGAGCTACCTTGGAATATATTGGAGGCGACACCCAGATTTGAACTGGGGATCAAGGAGTTGCAGTCCACTGCCTTACCACTTGGCTATGTCGCCGCCTTTTGGTGATCTATCCGCGACTCGAACGCGGGACACCCTGATTAAAAGTCAGGTGCTCTACCGACTGAGCTAATAGACCATATTAGTTGGGGTGGATAATGAGAGTCGAACTCACGACCTCCAGAGCCACAATCTGGCGCTCTAACCAACTGAGCTATACCCACCTTAATTGGTCGAGGTGAAGGGACTCGAACCCCCGGCCCCATGGTCCCAAACCATGTGCGCTACCAAACTGCGCTACACCTCGAAGTTATTTACTTAATTTAATGTGGTGGGCCATCAGGGACTCGAACCCCAGACCTACCGGTTATGAGCCGGGCGCTCTAACCAACTGAGCTAATGGCCCACATTAAATTTTAGTAGCGGTAATAGGAGTCGAACCTATGACCTTTCGGGTATGAACCGAACGCTCTAGCCAACTAAGCTATACCGCCATATTTTGGTGCCCAGAGGCGGAATCGAACCACCGACACGGGGATTTTCAGTCCCCTGCTCTACCGACTGAGCTATCTGGGCATCTGGCGGAGAGGGTGGGATTCGAACCCACGGCCCCTTTCGAAGTCACTGGTTTTCAAGACCAGCTCCTTAAACCACTCGGACACCTCTCCATATTCTACTTCACAATGATTCATCCGAGGATCGAACTCGGGACACCCTGATTAAGAGTCAGGTGCTCTGCCAGCTGAGCTAATGAACCTAATTTTAATGGCTGGGGATGCAGGACTCGAACCTACGCATACATGAGTCAAAGTCATGTGCCTTACCGACTTGGCTAATCCCCAATATATGTGGTGAGCGCACAGGGATTCGAACCCCGGACACACGCCTTAGAAGGGCGTTGCTCTATCCAGCTGAGCTATGCACCCACAATTTATATATATACAAATTAAATAAAAATGGTGCGGATGAAGGGAGTCGAACCCCCACGCCAATGGCGCTAGATCCTAAGTCTAGTGCGTCTGCCAATTCCGCCACATCCGCGCATTTTTCTGGTGGAGGATGGTGGATTCGAACCACCGAAGTCGATGACAACAGATTTACAGTCTGCCCCCTTTGGCCGCTCGGGAAATCCTCCGTATTAACTTTACATGGAGCTGGTGATAGGAATCGAACCTACAACCTGCTGATTACAAGTCAGCTGCTCTACCGTTGAGCCACACCAGCATTTTTTGTTTTGGCGACCTGGAAGGGGTTCGAACCCTCGACCTCCAGCGTGACAGGCTGGCATTCTAACCAACTGAACTACCAGGCCGCAAATGGTGGGACCAACAGGGCTCGAACCTGTGACCCCCTGCTTGTAAGGCAGGTGCTCTCCCAGCTGAGCTATGGTCCCATTTTTGGAGCGGGTGAAGGGGATCGAACCCTCACAGCTGGCTTGGAAGGCCAGAACTCTACCATTGAGCTACACCCGCATATTTAATTGGTGACTCGTAGGGGAATTGAACCCCTGTTACCGCCGTGAAAGGGCGGTGTCTTAACCTCTTGACCAACGAGCCATTTTAATGGTTGCGGAGGCAGGACTCGAACCTACGACCTTCGGGTTATGAGCCCGACGAGCTGCCAACTGCTCCACTCCGCGATATTGTTTTATAAGTGCCGAAGACCGGAATCGAACCGGTACGAGAGGTAAGTCCCGCAGGATTTTAAGTCCTGTGCGTCTGCCAGTTCCGCCACTTCGGCTTTTTTGGCTCCAAGGGTGGGGCTCGAACCCACAGCCTACCGGTTAACAGCCGGTTGCTCCACCGTTGAGCTACCTTGGAATATCCACGTGGCTATGTCCTACTCTCCCAGGCAGTTTCCCACCAAGTACCATCAGCGCTAAAGAGCTTAACTTCTGTGTTCGGAATGGGAACAGGTGTATCCTCTTTGCTATTATAACCACATATTGCCTATTTATAAGACAAGTATTATATTAACATCTTTATTTTTAAATGTCAATAGTTTTAAAGTACTAAATAGTAATTGTTCAATATGATATATACCATATTAATTGAAGTTAGTACTTTACATAGAGTTAACACTCTAAAAACTGCACATATATTTTACTGAATGGACATCAAATAATTTGGTCAAGTCCTCGACCTATTAGTATCGATAAGCTAAATACATTGCTGCACTTACACCTTCGACCTATCAACCAGATAGTCTTTCTGGGGTCTTACCCTTACGGTGGGAAATCTTATCTTGAAGTCGGCTTCGCGCTTAGATGCTTTCAGCGCTTATCCATTCCGTACATAGCTACCCAGCCATGCCCTTGGCAGAACAACTGGTACACCAGAGGTACGTCCATCCCGGTCCTCTCGTACTAAGGACAGGTCTTCTCAAATTTCCTACGCCTGCGACGGATAGGGACCGAACTGTCTCACGACGTTCTGAACCCAGCTCGCGTACCACTTTAATGGGCGAACAGCCCAACCCTTGGGACCTACTACAGCCCCAGGATGTGATGAGCCGACATCGAGGTGCCAAACCTCCCCGTCGATGTGGACTCTTGGGGGAGATAAGCCTGTTATCCCCAGGGTAGCTTTTATCCGTTGAGCGATGGCCCTTCCACGCAGAACCACCGGATCACTAAGTCCGATTTTCATCCTTGCTCGACCTGTATGTCTTGCAATCAAGCTCTCTTTTGCCTTTACACTCTACGTACGATTTCCGACCGTACTGAGAGAACCTTTGAGCGCCTCCGTTACCTTTTGGGAGGCGACCGCCCCAGTCAAACTGCCCACCTGACAGTGTCCCAAGACCAGATTCATGGCCTATGGTTAGAGTCCCAGTACTACAAGGGTGGTATCCCAAGGATGGCTCCGCCAAAACTGGCGTCCTGGTTTCAAAGCCTCCCACCTATCCTGTACATGTAGTACCAAGACCCAATGTCAAGCTACAGTAAAGCTCCATGGGGTCTTTCCGTCCTGTCGCAGGTATCCGGCATCTTCACCGGAATTACAATTTCACCGAGTCTGTTGTTGAGACAGTGCCCAAATCGTTACGCCTTTCGTGCGGGTCGGAACTTACCCGACAAGGAATTTCGCTACCTTAGGACCGTTATAGTTACGGCCGCCGTTTACTGGGGCTTAAGTTCACTGCTTCGATTGCTCTAACAGATCCCCTTAACCTTCCAGCACCGGGCAGGCGTCAGCTCCTATACATCGTCTTGCGACTTAGCAGAAACCTATGTTTTTGGTAAACAGTCGCTTGGGCCTATTCTCTGCGGCCACCAGATGGTGGCACCCCTTATCCCTAAGTTACGGGGTCATTTTGCCGAGTTCCTTAACAACAGTTCTCTCGCGGGCCTTAGGATACTCTCCTCACCCACCTGTGTCGGTTTGCGGTACGGGTACCTTTAACCTCGATAGAGACTTTTCTTGACAGTGTGAAATCAGCTACTTCGCTACTAAATTTCGCTCCCCATCACATCCCAGCATTATCAAAGCGGATTTACCTACTCTGACTGCCTCAATGCTTGGGCACACATAACCAACAGTGTGCTTAGCTTATCCTACTGTGTCATCCCATCTCTCAAACGGTTATCGGTAGTACAGGAATATCAACCTGTTGTCCATCACCTACGCCTTTCGGCCTCAGCTTAGGTCCCGACTAACCCAGGGCGGACGAACCTTCCCCTGGAAACCTTGGGTTTACGGCCTGTGGGATTCTCACCCACATCTCGCTACTCATGCCAACATTCTCACTCCCATACTGTCCACATGTCCTTACGGTCATGCTTCAACCCGTATGGGAAGCTCCCCTACCCATCATAATGATGCCGTAGCTTCGGTAGTAAGTTTTAGCCCCGGAAATCTTCGGCGCAGGATCACTCGACCAGTGAGCTATTACGCACTCTTTGAATGAGTGGCTGCTTCTAAGCCAACATCCTGGTTGTCTGTGCAATCCCACATCCTTTACCACTTAACTTACATTTAGGGACCTTAGCTGACGATCTGGGCTGTTGCCCTTTCGACTATGAATCTTATCACCCACAGTCTGACTCCCAAGTATAAGATGACGGCATTCGGAGTTTGATAGTCTTCGGTAGGTGCAATACCCCCTAGGACATTCAGTGCTCTACCTCCGTATCTCTCACCTTGAGGCTAGCCCTAAAGCTATTTCGGGGAGAACCAGCTATCTCCGGGCTCGATTGGAATTTCACCGCTACCCACAAGTCATCCCCGAGCTTTTCAACGCTCGTGGGTTCGGACCTCCACGAAATTTTACTTTCGCTTCATCCTGCTCATGGGTAGGTCGCCCGGTTTCGGGTCTACGTCAAGTAACTGAACGCTCAGTTAAAACTCGCTTTCGCTACGGCTCCACACCTTAAGTGCTTAACCTTGCTACTTAACGTAACTCGTTGGCCCGTTCTACAAAAAGTACGCGGTCACACAAGAAATGTGCTTCCACAGCTTGTAAGTGCAGGGTTTCAGGTTCTATTTCACTCCCCTCCCGGGGTTCTTTTCACCTTTCCCTCACGGTACTATACGCTATCGGTCACTAGGTAGTATTTAGCCTTGGAGGGTGGTCCCTCCTGCTTCCCACAGGGTTTCACGTGTCCCGTGGTACTCTGGATCATATCTAAAGTCTTCTCGTTTAACATACAGGACTATTACCTTCTGTGGTGGGTCTTTCCAAACCTCTTCAATTACGATACCTCTTCGTTATGATATGTCCGCAACCCCAATAAAGAAAACTTTATTGGTTTGGGCTCTTCCGCGTTCGCTCGCCGCTACTTACGGAATCGAATTTCTTTCTCTTCCTTCAGGTACTTAGATGTTTCAGTTCCCTGAGTTCCCCTCATTAAGCTATGAATTCACTTAATGATACTTAGACATTACTCTAAGTGAGTTTCCTCATTCGGAAATCTTCGGATCAAAGTTTACGTGCAACTCCCCGAAGCTTATCGCAGCTTATCGCGTCCTTCATCGGCTCCTAGTGCCAAGGCATCCGCCCTGCACCCTTAATAACTTGACCAGTTAAAAAGGTTTGATAGATTAAAGTCTATCAACTTGATAATTTTAAAAAGTTATCAACTTTATATATTACAAATTAGATGTCATATCACTAAATATATATGCAGTTTTTAAGGTGCTAACGCACATCTTCAACAAACAAACTTCACATTGGTTTAGTTTATCTAGTTGATTCAAGTGCTAATTTTGAGTATTCGTAAAAACGAACCCTCAAAATTAAACAGTAGGCAATTCTCCTTAGAAAGGAGGTGATCCAGCCGCACCTTCCGATACGGCTACCTTGTTACGACTTCACCCCAGTTATTGATTCCACCTTCGACGACTTCTTCCAAAAGGTTAGATAATCGGCTTCGGGCGTCTCCAACTCCCGTGGTGTGACGGGCGGTGTGTACAAGACCCGGGAACGCATTCACCGCAGCATTCTGATCTGCGATTACTAGTAACTCCAGCTTCATGTAGGCGAGTTTCAGCCTACAATCCGAACTGAGAGTAGCTTTAAGGGATTAGCTCCACCTTACGGCTTGGCAACCCTCTGTACTACCCATTGTAGCACGTGTGTAGCCCTAAGCATAAGGGGCATGATGATTTGACGTCATCCCCACCTTCCTCCAGGTTATCCCTGGCAGTCTCTCTAGAGTGCCCAACTTAATGATGGCAACTAAAGACAAGGGTTGCGCTCGTTGCGGGACTTAACCCAACATCTCACGACACGAGCTGACGACAACCATGCACCACCTGTCACCAATGTCCCCGAAGGGAACTCTCCGATTAAGGAGATGTCATTGGGATGTCAAGCTTAGGTAAGGTTCTTCGCGTTGCTTCGAATTAAACCACATGCTCCGCTACTTGTGCGGGTCCCCGTCAATTCCTTTGAGTTTCACTCTTGCGAGCGTACTTCCCAGGCGGAGTACTTAATGCGTTAGCTGCGGCACCGAGGGGGGTAACCCCCGACACCTAGTACTCATCGTTTACAGCGTGGACTACCAGGGTATCTAATCCTGTTTGCTCCCCACGCTTTCGTGCCTCAGCGTCAGTTACAGTCCAGAGAGCCGCCTTCGCAACTGGTGTTCCTCCTAATATCTACGCATTTCACCGCTACACTAGGAATTCCACTCTCCTCTCCTGCACTCAAGTCTCCCAGTTTCAAGAGCTTACTACGGTTGAGCCGTAGCCTTTCACTCCTGACTTGAAAGACCGCCTACGCACCCTTTACGCCCAGTAAATCCGGATAACGCTAGCCCCCTACGTATTACCGCGGCTGCTGGCACGTAGTTAGCCGGGGCTTCCTCCTCAAGTACCGTCATTATCTTCCTTGAGGACAGAGTTTTACGACCCGAAGGCCTTCATCACTCACGCGGCGTTGCTGCATCAGGCTTTCGCCCATTGTGCAATATTCCCCACTGCTGCCTCCCGTAGGAGTTTGGACCGTGTCTCAGTTCCAATGTGGCCGATCACCCTCTCAGGTCGGCTACTGATCGTCGCCTTGGTAAGCCGTTACCTTACCAACTAGCTAATCAGACGCGGGTCCATCCTGTACTGGCTCACCTTTGATATTTAAGAGATGCCTCTCAAATATGTTATCCCGTATTAGCATACCTTTCGGTATGTTATCCGTGTGTACAGGGTAGGTTACCCACGCGTTACTCACCCGTCCGCCGCTCTTTACCGAAGTAAATCGCTCAACTTGCATGTGTTAGGCACGCCGCCAGCGTTCATCCTGAGCCAGGATCAAACTCTCAAATAAAAGTTTATCAGGCTCAGATACTATTGTTATCAAAATATCTGGCTTTATGGTTTGTTTCTTAATATAAATTAACCTACTGTTTAATTTTCAATGTTCGTGTTTATTTCTTTTTCCTTTTTTCAAGGACAAGTAATACTATATCACCTTTATTTATTCAAGTCAATATAATTTTTCAATTTTTTTGATTTTTTATTCCTTATATATTTTTATATTCAATTTTTTTGATTTAATACTGTTCTATAAGTGTTTATTTCATAAAACTAATATATATTCTATGCTCAATATTCCTTTTTATTCTATAATTAATTTTTTTATTTATAATAGATATTTATAATAGTGCATACTTTCTAAAATTAATTTACATTTCTTTCACTTGTAATTTTTGTAATCTTGTATTAGATTAATATTAAAAAATAATTTATTAATAGTTTGATTTACAATGACAATTTATATACATCAAAATATAATATCATACAAATACTATGCTACATTTTAGGAGGATTTTATTATGAGCAAAAAAGTATTAATAATGTCTGCTTCCACTGGTGGTGGGCATAATAGAGCTGCTCTAGCTATTAAAGAAGAGCTTACTTCCAAAACAATTGATGGAGAAGCAATTGAATGTGAGATAATAGATAGTTTAAAATTAGTTAATAACACAATGGATAAGATAATTTCAAGAGGATATGAAAAATCTGCTATATATACACCCAAAGCATATGGAAGTGTATATAGATTATCTGAAACTAATCTTTTATCAAAAAATGAATTTAAAGACAATTTAATAATAACATTTATGGCAAAAAAATTTAAAAAACTTATTAGAAGTACAAAACCAGATTTAATCATCGGAACACATCCTTTTCCAATGATTGCTCTTAGTACATTGAAAAAAAACTTTGACTTACATAATAATGAGTCAAATACTTATACAGAGTATTTTTATAAACATCACACAAACACGATTAATGTTCCTCCACTTATTTCTGTATTAACTGATTATACTACGCATTCTACATGGATACAAAATGAAATTGATTATTATATAGTTGGTCATGAATATGTAAAAGAATTATTAGTATTTGATGGAGTTGAAGCTAGCAAAATTAGAACCTTTGGAATTCCTGTCGAGAAATCATTTCTTTCTCATAGAGATAAAGAAATTGTTCTTTCTGAGTTAAATTTATCTCCTGATAAATTGACGGTTTTACTTATGGGTGGTAGTTTTGGAGCTGGAAATATAAAAGAAACGCTAGACGAGTTATTAGATACTGATAGAGACTTTCAAATACTTGTAATAACTGGTAGAAACGAAAGCTTAAAAGAAAAAATCGAAAAAAAACTTATGTCTCGCTCTCATAATAAAAATGTATGTGTTCTTGGATATACTAATAAAATGAATGATATTTTGGCTTCTATAGATGTATTAGTAAGCAAACCTGGTGGACTTACTACAACTGAAGCACTTTTAAAAGATGTTCCTATGATAGTTCCATATTACATACCTGGACAAGAAGAAGAGAATCTAGACTTTTTATCCAATTGCGGGGCTGCACTTAGAACTACAAAGAAATATAATTTATCAATATTATTAAAGGTTCTAATAGATGACCCAAGTAGATTAGAGATGTTAAAAAGAAATATTAAATCAATAAGAAAATCGAATTCAGCTCAAAATATAGCTAATTTGATTTTAAGTGTAATTTCTAATTGATAAAATAAATAAAATCCCTATAGTATACATTATCTATTAGGGATTTTTTATTTTCTAATTATTTAATATTAAATTGGCTCATAAAAGTCTTCTTCATAGTCATACTGATAGTTCTTATAATTATTTCTGAATTCAGTGTTTTTGTTACGTTCGGTTTTCTTAGTTTTTTTCTTACCAGAAAAACTTATATCATCAAAATCATCATGTTTAGGTTTATCTTTCGATTTCATTTTTTTAACTCTTTTTTCTTTCATTGCATTATGTTCTTCTAAGTTCATAATTGGTTTCATGTTGCACCCCTATCAAAATTTTTAAATGATTTATACAACAAATTATACAATACAGAAGAAATTTATTCAATAAATCTAAATCAAAATTAATTTGAATTTAACACCAAAAAATTACAAAAATCGAGGAATTAACCTCGATTTTTATATTTCTCTCCTACCTTCTAATGCTTTTGATATTGTAACTTCATCTGCATACTCTAAATCGCCTCCAACGGGAAGACCATGAGCTATCCTAGTAACTTTAATTCCCATTGGCTTTATTAATCTAGCAATATACATAGCTGTAGCTTCTCCCTCAATTGTAGGATTTGTTGCCATTATTATTTCTTTGACATCTTGATTGCCAAGCCTCTGTATAAGCTCCTTTATTTTTAACATATCTGGTCCAATTCCATCCATTGGAGAAATTACTCCATTTAATACATGATACTGACCTTTAAACTCTCTCGTTCTCTCCATAGCTGCTACATCTCTTGGGTCTTCTACAACACATATGACACTTGAATCCCTACTTTTATTTGAACACATACTACATGGGTCTGTATCTGTTATATTACAACAAATTGAGCAATATCTTATCTCTCTTTTTGCATCTATAATCGCTTTAGATAAAGCTTCCACATCATTAGTATTCATACTAATGATATGAAATGCCAACCTTTGAGCGGTCTTTCTTCCTACTCCAGGAAGCTTTGAAAATTCTTCTATAAGTCTCGTTATTGGACCTGTATAAACTTGCATAAATATCACCTACTAGAATAACCCTGGTATATTCATACCTCCAGTTACCTTATTCATTTGACTTGCTTGTATATCATCAATATTTCTCAATGCTTGATTTATTGCACTTAAAACTAAATCTTGTAGCATTTCTATATCATCTGGATCAACTACTTCTGGCTTAATAGTTATATCCACAACTTCTTTTTTACCATTAACCTTTACAGTAACTGCTCCTCCACCAACTGAAGCTTCTACTTCTTTATTTTCTAACTCTTGTTGAGCTTTTTGCATATTTTCTTGCATCTTCTGAGCCTGTTTTAATAAGTTGTTCATATTTCCACCACCAGGCATCATTCCGCCTCCAAAACCTTTTTTAGCCATAAATACTATTCCTCCTAAACTTATTTTCATTTTATTATTATATCATAATAATATTTTATTATTTACTTTCATTTTCATCAATACTATCTTTTATTTCTAATATCTCTTCATCTACTATGTTCTTTAATATCTCTTCACCAATATCTTTTTTCTCTCTAACTTCAAGATTTATATCTTTGACTTCTGATGTCAATACTATTTTCACACTAAAACTTCTATTTAAAACTTCTCTTATTGTTTTCTCTAAATAATTTATTGTATCTTGGGAGCTTAGTCTAGTTTTTGCAAAATCAAATTTATCATCAAATATAACATACAACATATTAGAATATACATTAAAACTTTTTACCTCACTTAAAAGTGCATATATTGGCATTTTTTTATCTTTTTTAATTTGTTTAAGTATATTTTTCCAAGATGACTCTATAAGTATAACATCCTCATTTTTTACATCTTCATAAACTACACTTTCTTTTTTTACATTTATTTCTCTATTTACATCATATTCTTTTTCTTTGTTATTGTCCTGTTTTGAAACTTTAAAGCTACCCAATTCAATCATCTTTTCTAAGTTTTCAACTCTTTTAATAAGAGCTTCTTTACTTTCATCAAACATTGGCTGAGCAATCTTCATCATAGTTATTTCCACTAAAACTCTTGGATTTGAAGATGACTTTATATCATCTTGAGTTACTGATAATACATTTAAAATTCTTATCAAATCATTTATATCTATATTTTCAGATTGAAACTTAAGTTGCTCTATAGTTTCTTCTGGCAATGAAATTATTTCATCCAATTCTGATGACACCTTACATACCATTAAATTTCTAAAGTGGTCAATCAAATCATTTATAAGGTTTCTTATATCTTTTCCCCATAAAACAAATTCATTTAATATCTCAAGAGATTTTTTAGTATCTTGTTCTACAATACATTGAGACAATTCAAATAATTGTTCTATATTGACGCTTCCCATCAGCTCAACAACATCTTTATAATCTATTTTATTCTCTCCAAATGATATACATTGGTCTAATATGCTAAGAGCATCTCTAAGTGCTCCTTGAGAATTCCTAGCTATTAAATTAAGAGCTTTATCATCTATATCAATTCCTTCATCTTCACAAATCCTCTTCATTCTAATAGTCATGTCCTTAACTGTAACTCTTTTAAAATCATATCTTTGGCATCTTGACAAAATAGTTGCAGGTATCTTGTGAGGTTCAGTAGTAGCCAATATAAAGATTACATATGAGGGAGGCTCTTCTAATGTTTTTAATAGTGCATTAAAAGCTCCTTGAGACAACATATGAACCTCATCTATTATATATACTTTATATTTAGCATTAGCTGGAGAATATTTCACACTTTCTCTAAGTTCTCTTATATCATCCACACTATTATTTGATGCTGCATCTATTTCTACAACATCCATTGTATTGTCTTTTAATATAGATTCACATATCTCACAGTCATTACAAGGTTCTTCATTTATTTGATGTAAACAATTAACTGCTCTTGAAAAAATCTTTGCAGTAGATGTCTTACCAGTACCTCTTGTACCACAAAACAAATAAGCATGTCCTATATTATCATTGTATATTTGATTTTTTAAAGTCTTAATAATATGATCTTGACCAATAACGTCCTCAAACTTTTGTGGTCTATATGCTCTATATAATGCTTTATGCATCTTTTTACCTCTCTTTAGTAAAATTAATAAAAAAATCCCTCATTATCTAAGGGATTAGTCTTTTATATATTAAATGCTGTACACCATCTATCGACTTAATTCCATAGGCGTTACCAAAACAGTTAGCTCAACTTAGGCACCCCCGCGGCACACAAAAGTGATCACTTACCGCTGCTTCCTTCCGGATCTGACGGGGTTCATGAGCTTTCATTGCGCAGGACCTAAGCATCAACACCACTTATTTAGGGCGGCCCTACAGAAAATAAGCCTTTAGATGGAATTCAATCCTGCTATAGCGGATTGCAGGTTACAGGGCACCGCTACCTCCCCATCTAGTACAGCAAAATTACAACCATATTTAATTACTTTTATTGTTTCTGGCGGAGAGAGTGGGATTTGAACCCACGATACAGTTTTACCCATATACTCGCTTTCCAGGCGAGCGCCTTCGACCACTCGACCATCTCTCCTTAATCTCTTTTTCTTAATGCCTTAAAAAATTCTTGCAATATGATCGAGCATTCTTCTTGCAAAACATCAAAAGCCACTTTTACATTATTATTATTAAAATAATCTAATTTAAACTCATGTTGTTTTTCTATATATGAATTTTTTATATGTCTTGTCCCTATTATAAGCTTTTTTATTCTAGAATTAACTATTGCACCACTACACATTATGCAAGGTTCCATTGTAACATATAAATCACAATCAGTCAATCTCCAACCACCTATTTTTTCTGATGCTTGTTTTATCGCTAAAATTTCTGCATGAGCTGTAGAATCTTTTAACGTTTCTGTAAGGTTATGAGCTCTAGCTATTATTTGATTATCTTTAACTATAATAGCACCTATTGGTGTTTCTCTTTTATTATATGCTTTATATGCTTCTTTTAATGCTTCTTTCATATAAAATGAACTTTCCATAATTCCTCCCAAAACTTATAACAAACTTATCTTATCATAATTCATTTTATAATTCAACTTAATTTTATTTTGTTTATTTAATTATTAATAGATATATCTATATTTTATTTAAATTAGTTCTGAAATAACCTTTAACCATTTACATAAGTGTTGATTTATAAAGATATTTAGTATTTTATAATAAATATTCTGCTATATAGATTGACCTAAAAAAGCTATGAAATTTAATAATTTCATAGCTTTTTTTGATTTATTTTTCATTCATAATATATCTTTTACATTAAAATATATTTCTATCTAATATCAATATAGTATTATCTTATAACATCAACACCCATATAAGCTCTTAATTCTTCAGGAACTACTACAGAACCATCTGCTTGTTGATAATTTTCTAATATAGCTGCTAGACATCTTCCTATAGCTAATCCAGAACCATTCAAAGTATGAACATATTCTGCTTTTGATTTTTTATCTCTTTTGAATCTTATTCCTGCTCTTCTAGCTTGGAAATCTTCAAAATTTGAACAAGAAGATATTTCTACATATCTATTGTAACTTGGCATCCAAACTTCTAAGTCATATTTAAATGCAGCTGTAAATCCTAAATCTCCTGTACATATTTTTACAACTCTATATGGAAGACCTAACATTTGTAGCATAGTTTCAGCATCATGAGTTAATGATTCTAATTCATCATAAGAATCTTCTGGTTTAACAAATTTAACTAACTCAACTTTATTAAATTGATGTTGTCTAACTAGACCTCTTGTATCTCTTCCTGCTGAACCTGCTTCAGATCTGAAACAAGGCGTATATGCACAATATTTAATTGGAAGTTCTGCAACATCTAATATCTCATTAGCATGTATATTAGTAACAGGCACTTCAGCTGTTGGTATTAAGAAATACTCTAATCCTTCTATCTTGAACATATCTTCTTCAAATTTAGGAAGTTGACCTGTACCTATAAAACTATTTCTATTAGCCATAAATGGAGGTAAAACTTCTGTATATCCATGTTTAGCTGTATGAGTATTTAAAAAGAAATTCATTAAAGATCTTTCTAGTCTAGCACCTAAACCTCTGTATAAAGTAAATCTTGAACCAGTTATTTTTCCAGCTCTTTCAAAATCTAATATACCTAGACCAGTACCAATATCCCAATGTGCCTTATGTTCAAAATCAAATTTAGTAGGTTCTCCCCAAGTCCTTATTTGAACATTATCTTCATCTGTTTCACCTTGTGGAACTTCTGGATGAGGAACGTTTGGTATTCTCATCAATGTGTATTCCATTTTGGCTTCTACTTCTTTTACTTTCTCATCAATACCTTTTATCTTATCTGATAACTCTTTTAATCTTGCTTTTTCTTCTGCTACATCTTTTCCTTCTTTTATTAATTGTGGTATGTTTTTAGAATTTACATTTAATTCATTTTTCATAACTTCAACTTCTTGAAGTATCTCTCTTCTTTTATTATCTAATTCAACTACAGCATCAAGGTCAAATTCTTTTTCGCCTCTTCTTTCCATAGCTTTCTTGATATCATCTAAGTTTTCTCTTATTCTTTTAATATCTAACATATTAATTCCTCCTAATAATTTTGATAATATAAATTATAATTCCAATTAATTTACACTTATTAAAGCTGTATACTTTTAATTTAAATAAATTTGACAAATAAAAAAAGACCTCCGTTTTCCCTATAAAAGGGACGAAAATCTTTTATCCGCGTTGCCACCCTAATTGATTATACTAAAATGTATAATCCTCTCAGACCTATAACGTAGGTAAACGTCTAGCTTTAACTAGAAGCTCTAGAGTAGATTCAAAAACCATTGTAATGAGTTCTCACCATCCACTCATTCTCTGAATACAATCTGTTTTTTACTATTTTCCTTCATCGCTTTTTAACTAATTGTTTTATTTGATAATCATTATATTATATATATTAACATCTTTCAATACTATTATTCAAATTTTTTTAGAATTTTCTTTAATTTTCTATATTAAATTCATTTTTTTTATTTAATTAAAATTCTATCTTTTATCCATTGTATTTAAATTACTCATATTATTAAATAATAATGAAGAAGGAACAAATGGAACTTTTATATTATTTTCATCAAATTTATTTTTGACTTTTTCCATTACATCAAAGTATACATCCCAGTAATCATCAGTTTTAACCCATGGTCTAGCAACTATTTGCATAGTATTATTTCCTATAGAGTTTAAACCTATGATAGGTTTTGGGTCATCTAATATCCTTTTTTCATTTCTAAAAATTTCATTTAATATAGACTTAACTACATCTATATCACTATCATATGAAATATTATATGAAAAATCTATCCTTCTTTTATTTTGATGTGTGTAATTAATTATGTTATTGCTTGTCAATTGAAAATTTGGTATAATTATGGTTTTATTATCTGGGGTTTTAAGAACAGTACTAAATATCTGTATATCAGAAACTGTACCATCTACACCTGAGCCTTGAATATAATCACCTATGTTAAATGGCTTAAAGAACAAAATAATCATGCCTGAACCTAGATTCGATAATATTTCCTTAAATGCTAATCCTATACTAAAACCAGCAGCTCCTAATACCGCTACAACTGATGTGGTTTGTATTCCTATAATCCCCAAGCTTATCAATGATATAATGGATAGCATAGATATATATATTCCATATACAATGAAATTATTTACACCTTTACTCATTCCATATTTGATTAGAAACTTTGAAACCATCTTTCTTACTATCTTAGATATATAGATACCTATTACAAATACAATTACTGCATATATAATATTTGGTATATTATCACTAAAGTTATTAAGCATATTTTCTAAAGTTCTCTTAGTTATATTACTATTTGTTGAAGCAGTTTTAGCCAATGATAAAAAATTCATTTAACTCCTCCTTATGATAATATTCCTCTGTCCTCTAATTCTTTTATTATAATTTCTATAGTCTCTTCTTTCAGAGCCTCAATTGTATGAATATGACTACATTCAGTCAGAACTGATAACTGTTTAAATTCATTTGTCTCAACCTTCTTCATAAAATTGTCTATATCCATTTTAGAATAAATATTAAGCTCTGCAGTTATCTGACCATATGTTGGATGATTTACAATGACATCCTTTACAATCCCACCTAAATCTACAATAATTTTTAATTCATCATAAATTTCTTTAGAATTCTTGTGATTCTTACATTTTATTTGTTTTGTAAAATATGGTTGATTATATATTATATATCCTTGAGGTGTAGCTATTATTTCAAATCCTCTAGCTCTTATAAGGGCTATATCCTGTACTATTACTTGTCTACTTACATTTAATATCTCAGCTAGCATTCCACCTTTTACAGGGCACTTAGATTCTTTTAAAATATCTATTAATTTGCTTCTTCTTTCATCAGAATTCATATTACACCTTCTTTCTAAATCAAAAACTTTACCTATACTATATAATTCTATATTTTATCTTATTATAAATCAATATTGATTTTATATTCTATTTAATATTAAACTTTATTGCAAATAAAAAAGATTACGTGGCTACGTCCTACTCTCCCAGGCAGTTTCCCACCAAGTACCATCAGCGCTAGAGAGCTTAACTTCTGTGTTCGGAATGGGAACAGGTGTATCCTCTCTGCTATTGTAACCACATAATCTTTATGCTTAATATCTCTATTAAGTTTTTAGAATCTAGTAATACTAGTTTCTTTAGAGTTAACACTCTAAAAACTGCACATATATTTTACTGAATGGACATCAAATAATTTGGTCAAGTCCTCGACCTATTAGTATCGATAAGCTAAATACATTGCTGCACTTACACCTTCGACCTATCAACCAGATAGTCTTTCTGGGGTCTTACCCTTGCGGTGGGAAATCTTATCTTGAAGTCGGCTTCGCGCTTAGATGCTTTCAGCGCTTATCCATTCCGTACATAGCTACCCAGCCATGCCCTTGGCAGAACAACTGGTACACCAGAGGTACGTCCATCCCGGTCCTCTCGTACTAAGGACAGGTCTTCTCAAATTTCCTACGCCTGCGACGGATAGGGACCGAACTGTCTCACGACGTTCTGAACCCAGCTCGCGTACCACTTTAATGGGCGAACAGCCCAACCCTTGGGACCTACTACAGCCCCAGGATGTGATGAGCCGACATCGAGGTGCCAAACCTCCCCGTCGATGTGGACTCTTGGGGGAGATAAGCCTGTTATCCCCAGGGTAGCTTTTATCCGTTGAGCGATGGCCCTTCCACGCAGAACCACCGGATCACTAAGTCCGATTTTCATCCTTGCTCGACCTGTATGTCTTGCAATCAAGCTCTCTTTTGCCTTTACACTCTACGTACGATTTCCGACCGTACTGAGAGAACCTTTGAGCGCCTCCGTTACCTTTTGGGAGGCGACCGCCCCAGTCAAACTGCCCACCTGACAGTGTCCCAAGACCAGATTCATGGCCTATGGTTAGAGTCCCAGTACTACAAGGGTGGTATCCCAAGGATGGCTCCGCCAAAACTGGCGTCCTGGTTTCAAAGCCTCCCACCTATCCTGTACATGTAGTACCAAGACCCAATGTCAAGCTACAGTAAAGCTCCATGGGGTCTTTCCGTCCTGTCGCAGGTATCCGGCATCTTCACCGGAATTACAATTTCACCGAGTCTGTTGTTGAGACAGTGCCCAAATCGTTACGCCTTTCGTGCGGGTCGGAACTTACCCGACAAGGAATTTCGCTACCTTAGGACCGTTATAGTTACGGCCGCCGTTTACTGGGGCTTAAGTTCACTGCTTCGATTACTCTAACAGATCCCCTTAACCTTCCAGCACCGGGCAGGCGTCAGCTCCTATACATCGTCTTGCGACTTAGCAGAAACCTATGTTTTTGGTAAACAGTCGCTTGGGCCTATTCTCTGCGGCCACCAGATGGTGGCACCCCTTATCCCTAAGTTACGGGGTCATTTTGCCGAGTTCCTTAACAACAGTTCTCTCGCGGGCCTTAGGATACTCTCCTCACCCACCTGTGTCGGTTTGCGGTACGGGTACCTTTAACCTCGATAGAGACTTTTCTTGACAGTGTGAAATCAGCTACTTCGCTACTAAATTTCGCTCCCCATCACATCCCAGCATTATCAAAGCGGATTTACCTACTCTGACTGCCTCAATGCTTGGGCACACATAACCAACAGTGTGCTTAGCTTATCCTACTGTGTCATCCCATCTCTCAAACGGTTATCGGTAGTACAGGAATATCAACCTGTTGTCCATCACCTACGCCTTTCGGCCTCAGCTTAGGTCCCGACTAACCCAGGGCGGACGAACCTTCCCCTGGAAACCTTGGGTTTACGGCCTGTGGGATTCTCACCCACATCTCGCTACTCATGCCAACATTCTCACTCCCATACTGTCCACATGTCCTTACGGTCATGCTTCAACCCGTATGGGAAGCTCCCCTACCCATCATAATGATGCCGTAGCTTCGGTAGTAAGTTTTAGCCCCGGAAATCTTCGGCGCAGGATCACTCGACCAGTGAGCTATTACGCACTCTTTGAATGAGTGGCTGCTTCTAAGCCAACATCCTGGTTGTCTGTGCAATCCCACATCCTTTACCACTTAACTTACATTTAGGGACCTTAGCTGACGATCTGGGCTGTTGCCCTTTCGACTATGAATCTTATCACCCACAGTCTGACTCCCAAGTATAAGATGACGGCATTCGGAGTTTGATAGTCTTCGGTAGGTGCAATACCCCCTAGGACATTCAGTGCTCTACCTCCGTATCTCTCACCTTGAGGCTAGCCCTAAAGCTATTTCGGGGAGAACCAGCTATCTCCGGGCTCGATTGGAATTTCACCGCTACCCACAAGTCATCCCCGAGCTTTTCAACGCTCGTGGGTTCGGACCTCCACGAAATTTTACTTTCGCTTCATCCTGCTCATGGGTAGGTCGCCCGGTTTCGGGTCTACGTCAAGTAACTGAACGCTCAGTTAAAACTCGCTTTCGCTACGGCTCCACACCTTAAGTGCTTAACCTTGCTACTTAACGTAACTCGTTGGCCCGTTCTACAAAAAGTACGCGGTCACACAAGAAATGTGCTTCCACAGCTTGTAAGTGCAGGGTTTCAGGTTCTATTTCACTCCCCTCCCGGGGTTCTTTTCACCTTTCCCTCACGGTACTATACGCTATCGGTCACTAGGTAGTATTTAGCCTTGGAGGGTGGTCCCTCCTGCTTCCCACAGGGTTTCACGTGTCCCGTGGTACTCTGGATCATATCTAAAGTCTTCTCGTTTAACATACAGGACTATTACCTTCTGTGGTGGGTCTTTCCAAACCTCTTCAATTACGATACCTCTTCGTTATGATATGTCCGCAACCCCAATAAAGAAAACTTTATTGGTTTGGGCTCTTCCGCGTTCGCTCGCCGCTACTTACGGAATCGAATTTCTTTCTCTTCCTTCAGGTACTTAGATGTTTCAGTTCCCTGAGTTCCCCTCATTAAGCTATGAATTCACTTAATGATACTTAGACATTACTCTAAGTGAGTTTCCTCATTCGGAAATCTTCGGATCAAAGTTTACGTGCAACTCCCCGAAGCTTATCGCAGCTTATCGCGTCCTTCATCGGCTCCTAGTGCCAAGGCATCCGCCCTGCACCCTTAATAACTTGACCAGTTAAAAAGGTTTGATAGATTAAAGTCTATCAACTTGATAATTTTAAAAAGTTATCAGCTTTATATATTACAAATTAGATGTCATATCACTAAATATATATGCAGTTTTTAAGGTGCTAACGCACATCGCCAACAAACAAACTTCACATTCGTTCAGTTTATTCTGTTGCTTAAGGTGCTAACGCACAAAGCTTGAATAAAAATAAGCTTAAAGTGCAATGTAAGAGTCTACTAGATAAATCAAAGATTTAAGTAATATGCTCTTAAATGGTGGAGATGAGGAGAGTCGAACTCCTGACCCCTTGCTTGCAAGGCAAGTGCTCTCCCAACTGAGCTACACCCCCAAATATGAAGTTCATAAAGAACTTTCAAAATTAAACAGTAGGCAATTCTCCTTAGAAAGGAGGTGATCCAGCCGCACCTTCCGATACGGCTACCTTGTTACGACTTCACCCCAGTTA
>NZ_CP196998.1:0-15000 GCF_056716095.1 Clostridioides sp. LIBA-6622 | reverse complement strand
CCAGGGTAGCTTTTATCCGTTGAGCGATGGCCCTTCCACGCAGAACCACCGGATCACTAAGTCCGATTTTCATCCTTGCTCGACCTGTATGTCTTGCAATCAAGCTCTCTTTTGCCTTTACACTCTACGTACGATTTCCGACCGTACTGAGAGAACCTTTGAGCGCCTCCGTTACCTTTTGGGAGGCGACCGCCCCAGTCAAACTGCCCACCTGACAGTGTCCCAAGACCAGATTCATGGCCTATGGTTAGAGTCCCAGTACTACAAGGGTGGTATCCCAAGGATGGCTCCGCCAAAACTGGCGTCCTGGTTTCAAAGCCTCCCACCTATCCTGTACATGTAGTACCAAGACCCAATGTCAAGCTACAGTAAAGCTCCATGGGGTCTTTCCGTCCTGTCGCAGGTATCCGGCATCTTCACCGGAATTACAATTTCACCGAGTCTGTTGTTGAGACAGTGCCCAAATCGTTACGCCTTTCGTGCGGGTCGGAACTTACCCGACAAGGAATTTCGCTACCTTAGGACCGTTATAGTTACGGCCGCCGTTTACTGGGGCTTAAGTTCACTGCTTCGATTACTCTAACAGATCCCCTTAACCTTCCAGCACCGGGCAGGCGTCAGCTCCTATACATCGTCTTGCGACTTAGCAGAAACCTATGTTTTTGGTAAACAGTCGCTTGGGCCTATTCTCTGCGGCCACCGGATGGTGGCACCCCTTATCCCTAAGTTACGGGGTCATTTTGCCGAGTTCCTTAACAACAGTTCTCTCGCGGGCCTTAGGATACTCTCCTCACCCACCTGTGTCGGTTTGCGGTACGGGTACCTTTAACCTCGATAGAGACTTTTCTTGACAGTGTGAAATCAGCTACTTCGCTACTAAATTTCGCTCCCCATCACATCCCAGCATTATCAAAGCGGATTTACCTACTCTGACTGCCTCAATGCTTGGGCACACATAACCAACAGTGTGCTTAGCTTATCCTACTGTGTCATCCCATCTCTCAAACGGTTATCGGTAGTACAGGAATATCAACCTGTTGTCCATCACCTACGCCTTTCGGCCTCAGCTTAGGTCCCGACTAACCCAGGGCGGACGAACCTTCCCCTGGAAACCTTGGGTTTACGGCCTGTGGGATTCTCACCCACATCTCGCTACTCATGCCAACATTCTCACTCCCATACTGTCCACATGTCCTTACGGTCATGCTTCAACCCGTATGGGAAGCTCCCCTACCCATCATAATGATGCCGTAGCTTCGGTAGTAAGTTTTAGCCCCGGAAATCTTCGGCGCAGGATCACTCGACCAGTGAGCTATTACGCACTCTTTGAATGAGTGGCTGCTTCTAAGCCAACATCCTGGTTGTCTGTGCAATCCCACATCCTTTACCACTTAACTTACATTTAGGGACCTTAGCTGACGATCTGGGCTGTTGCCCTTTCGACTATGAATCTTATCACCCACAGTCTGACTCCCAAGTATAAGATGACGGCATTCGGAGTTTGATAGTCTTCGGTAGGTGCAATACCCCCTAGGACATTCAGTGCTCTACCTCCGTATCTCTCACCTTGAGGCTAGCCCTAAAGCTATTTCGGGGAGAACCAGCTATCTCCGGGCTCGATTGGAATTTCACCGCTACCCACAAGTCATCCCCGAGCTTTTCAACGCTCGTGGGTTCGGACCTCCACGAAATTTTACTTTCGCTTCATCCTGCTCATGGGTAGGTCGCCCGGTTTCGGGTCTACGTCAAGTAACTGAACGCTCAGTTAAAACTCGCTTTCGCTACGGCTCCACACCTTAAGTGCTTAACCTTGCTACTTAACGTAACTCGTTGGCCCGTTCTACAAAAAGTACGCGGTCACACAAGAAATGTGCTTCCACAGCTTGTAAGTGCAGGGTTTCAGGTTCTATTTCACTCCCCTCCCGGGGTTCTTTTCACCTTTCCCTCACGGTACTATACGCTATCGGTCACTAGGTAGTATTTAGCCTTGGAGGGTGGTCCCTCCTGCTTCCCACAGGGTTTCACGTGTCCCGTGGTACTCTGGATCATATCTAAAGTCTTCTCGTTTAACATACAGGACTATTACCTTCTGTGGTGGGTCTTTCCAAACCTCTTCAATTACGATACCTCTTCGTTATGATATGTCCGCAACCCCAATAAAGAAAACTTTATTGGTTTGGGCTCTTCCGCGTTCGCTCGCCGCTACTTACGGAATCGAATTTCTTTCTCTTCCTTCAGGTACTTAGATGTTTCAGTTCCCTGAGTTCCCCTCATTAAGCTATGAATTCACTTAATGATACTTAGACATTACTCTAAGTGAGTTTCCTCATTCGGAAATCTTCGGATCAAAGTTTACGTGCAACTCCCCGAAGCTTATCGCAGCTTATCGCGTCCTTCATCGGCTCCTAGTGCCAAGGCATCCGCCCTGCACCCTTAATAACTTGACCAGTTAAAAAGGTTTGATAGATTAAAGTCTATCAACTTGATAATTTTAAAAAGTTATCAGCTTTATATATTACAAATTAGATGTCATATCACTAAATATATATGCAGTTTTTAAGGTGCTAACGCACATCTTCAACAAACAAACTTCACATTGGTTTAGTTTATCTAGTTGATTCAAGTGCTAATTTTGAGTATTCGTAAAAACGAACCCTCAAAATTAAACAGTAGGCAATTCTCCTTAGAAAGGAGGTGATCCAGCCGCACCTTCCGATACGGCTACCTTGTTACGACTTCACCCCAGTTATTGATTCCACCTTCGACGACTTCTTCCAAAAGGTTAGATAATCGGCTTCGGGCGTCTCCAACTCCCGTGGTGTGACGGGCGGTGTGTACAAGACCCGGGAACGCATTCACCGCAGCATTCTGATCTGCGATTACTAGTAACTCCAGCTTCATGTAGGCGAGTTTCAGCCTACAATCCGAACTGAGAGTAGCTTTAAGGGATTAGCTCCACCTTACGGCTTGGCAACCCTCTGTACTACCCATTGTAGCACGTGTGTAGCCCTAAGCATAAGGGGCATGATGATTTGACGTCATCCCCACCTTCCTCCAGGTTATCCCTGGCAGTCTCTCTAGAGTGCCCAACTTAATGATGGCAACTAAAGACAAGGGTTGCGCTCGTTGCGGGACTTAACCCAACATCTCACGACACGAGCTGACGACAACCATGCACCACCTGTCACCAATGTCCCCGAAGGGAACTCTCCGATTAAGGAGATGTCATTGGGATGTCAAGCTTAGGTAAGGTTCTTCGCGTTGCTTCGAATTAAACCACATGCTCCGCTACTTGTGCGGGTCCCCGTCAATTCCTTTGAGTTTCACTCTTGCGAGCGTACTTCCCAGGCGGAGTACTTAATGCGTTAGCTGCGGCACCGAGGGGGGTAACCCCCGACACCTAGTACTCATCGTTTACAGCGTGGACTACCAGGGTATCTAATCCTGTTTGCTCCCCACGCTTTCGTGCCTCAGCGTCAGTTACAGTCCAGAGAGCCGCCTTCGCAACTGGTGTTCCTCCTAATATCTACGCATTTCACCGCTACACTAGGAATTCCACTCTCCTCTCCTGCACTCAAGTCTCCCAGTTTCAAGAGCTTACTACGGTTGAGCCGTAGCCTTTCACTCCTGACTTGAAAGACCGCCTACGCACCCTTTACGCCCAGTAAATCCGGATAACGCTAGCCCCCTACGTATTACCGCGGCTGCTGGCACGTAGTTAGCCGGGGCTTCCTCCTCAAGTACCGTCATTATCTTCCTTGAGGACAGAGTTTTACGACCCGAAGGCCTTCATCACTCACGCGGCGTTGCTGCATCAGGCTTTCGCCCATTGTGCAATATTCCCCACTGCTGCCTCCCGTAGGAGTTTGGACCGTGTCTCAGTTCCAATGTGGCCGATCACCCTCTCAGGTCGGCTACTGATCGTCGCCTTGGTAAGCCGTTACCTTACCAACTAGCTAATCAGACGCGGGTCCATCCTGTACTGGCTCACCTTTGATATTTAAGAGATGCCTCTCAAATATGTTATCCCGTATTAGCATACCTTTCGGTATGTTATCCGTGTGTACAGGGTAGGTTACCCACGCGTTACTCACCCGTCCGCCGCTCTTTACCGAAGTAAATCGCTCAACTTGCATGTGTTAGGCACGCCGCCAGCGTTCATCCTGAGCCAGGATCAAACTCTCAAATAAAAGTTTATCAGGCTCAGATACTATTGTTATCAAAATATCTGGCTTTATGGTTTGTTTCTTAATATAAATTAACCTACTGTTTAATTTTCAATGTTCGTGTTTATTTCTTTTTCCTTTTTTCAAGGACAAGTAATACTATACCATCTTTAAAACAGTAGGTCAATACTTTTTTTATATTTTTTTATAAATTCTTTTCATATTCTTTTTTTAGCTTTTCTACTACCTTTTTCTCCAGTCTAGAAACAGTCATCTGAGATATCTCTAACTCCTTAGCTATACTAGATTGTGTTTTATCAAAGAAAAACCTATCTTTAAATATTTTCACTTCCAATTCATTCAAAGTTTTAACAAACTTATTAATAAAATCTTCATACTCTATACTTCCAAAATTACCTTCTTCTTTTCCTATCTTATCAATAAGAGTTATATCTTTATCTTCTGAATCATCATTGCTTGATGAATCTAAAGACATAGGTTGATACCCATAGGAAGCTTCCATAGCCTCTAGAACATCTTCTTCACTAACTCCTATATAATCAGCTATATCTTTTACTTTTGGATGCTTTTTATTTTCTTGTTCTAGTTTAATCTTTGCATCACTTATCTTTTTACTTAATTCCTGTATTCTTCTTGGTACTCTAAGTGTCCATACTTTATCTCTAAAATATTTTTTTATTTCTCCTACTATAGTTGGTGTCGCGAAACTGGAGAATTCAAATCCTTTTTCAACATCATATCTATCAATAGCATAAATTAATGCTAATGAAGCAACTTGATATATATCTTCAAAATCAACACCTTTATTTATATACTTCTTAGCTAACAGTCTTGCTAAATACAGATGCCTTTCAATAAGAATATTCCTAATATCTACATTTTTATTTTTATTATATAAATTAAATAGCTCTTTTGTATCCATATTTAGGTAATGTGTAGCATTAGCTACATTTTTCATTAAATATCAACTCCTAAATATTTAGTCATTTTTATTTTTGTTCCTTGATTGTACTCTGATTCAATATCTACATCATCCATTAAAGTTCTAATTATAAACAATCCAAGACCACTCTCTTTTGGATTCTCTAAATCTGGTGTACTTATTGAGCTAACATCATATCCTTTTCCATTATCCTGAATTTCTATATTAATTGCATTATCTAAAATATTAAATACTATATTAAACACATCATCCTTACTGTGCTTTATTGCATTTGTACACGCTTCTGATACTGCTACCTTTATATCTTCTATATCATCTATTGGAAATCCCATCTTATTAGCAATTCCAGACGCTGTTAATCTTATTATACTAACATAATCCGGATTTGTAGTAATTTCCATCTTTATAGTCTCACAAGCCAAAGTCTATCCCTCCACTTTAAATATTTTATCTAGACCTGTTATAGTAAAAATCTTTCTGACATTACTCTTAGGATTTACTATGTATATCTCTTTTTCATTTATTTTTAATTTTTTTAATACACCTATCATAGCTCCTAAGCCTGTTGAATCTATATAATCTAAATCTTTAAGATTAATTTTTACGTCTAACATATTTTTTTCTATCAAGTTATGCAAATGTTCCTTTAGTTTATCTGCTGTAGAAACATCAAGCTCTCCATCAAGACAAACATTCCAAAATTTATTTTGAGAATCTAAATTTGAATCTATATTCATAGACATGTAAAAACCTCCTATTTCCTCTTAATAATTTTAAATATATTTCCTATACTCATTATTTTGTTAATTACATAAACTATATCATCTATTCCCTTTGATATTGATGACGCATTCTCAACAATATCCTGTATGTGTCTTTCATTATAATCTACAATTTTATAAGCCTTTTCAACAACCTTATTTAGACTATTTAGAGTTTTAGCTAAATAAATTGCTACTATAAGAGCAGAGCTTCCTACTAACACTGCTCCAATCTGCCACCCCCATGCATTCATTAGTTAACATCTCCCTCGTCATCAAAGCTTTTACTTATTACTATATCTTCTTCAGAAATCTTTATATCTTCTTCATTATTATCATCGTCTACTAAATTTATTATTCTCTCTTTGACATCATTAAATGTTTCATGTAGAACTTCTTTTGGATTTTCTTTCACATCATTAAACTTATCTTTTGTTTCTTTTCTTAATTCAGAACCTTTTTTGGGTGCAAAAAACAGACCAAATACAAAACCTAAAATAGCTCCTATTAATAAAAATCCACCTTTTTTACAACTTCTTTTATTGCACATAACAACTACTCCTTTCAATTTTAAATTTTTATCTAAGTACATTATACAAAAAGAATAGGATATTTATCCTATTCTTCTTCAATATTTATTTTGGCAATCGAAACTACATTGACTTCATCATTAGTTTTCATTAATTTAACACCACTTGTAACTCTTCCAAATAGTGATATCTCATTAACTCTTATTCTAATAAGAACTCCATCAGAATTTATAATCATTATCTCATCATCTTCATTGACCATATCTGCACCTACAATTGTGCCAGTCTTTTCAGAGATATTATAAGTTTTAATTCCTTTACCAGCTCTTATCTGGCTTCTATATTCTTCTATATTTGTTCTTTTTCCAAAGCCATTTTTACTTACAACTAATACATCTGTACCCTTACTACAAAGGTTCATAGACACAACAAAATCATCTTTACTTAAAGTTATACCTTTTACCCCCATTGCTGTTCTACCCATATATCTTATATCATTTTCATCAAATCTTATAGACATACCATCTTTAGTGACTAAAAGTACTTCTTGTTTTCCATCTGTAAGTTCTACTCCAATAAGTTCATCATCATCTCTTAAACCTATAGCAATAAGACCAGATTTATTTATATTTCTAAACTCTTCTCTCTTAGTCTTTTTAACAATACCTTTTTTTGTTGTAAGTAGTAAATATTCATTTTCATCATTTCCATCTATAGGTATCAATGTAGCAATTTTTTCATCTGCTGATAATTGAAGTAAATTCACTATAGCAGTACCTTTAGCTTGTCTTTTACCTTCAGGTATTTCATATGCATTTAGTTTAAATACTCTACCTTTATTTGTGAAGAATAACAATCTACTATGAGTAGTTGTAGTTATTAAGTGTCTTACAAAATCTTCTTCTCTAGTTGTAAGTGCTGAAATGCCTCTTCCACCTCTTTTTTGGCTCTTATAAGTATCTGACGGAAGTCTCTTTATATATCCAAAGTGAGTAAGAGTTATTGCTATTTCTTCATCACTTATAAGGTCTCTCATATCTATTTCGCCTTCAGCATGTCTTATCTCAGTTCTTCTCTCATCAGAATAATTTTCTTTTATTATTGTAATCTCGTCTTTTATTACATTTAAAAGCAATCTCTCATCAGCTAAAATTTCTTTTAATCTATTTATCTTCTTAATTAACTCTTCATATTCAGCATCTATCTTATCTCTTTCTAAACCTGTAAGTCTTTGAAGTCTCATATCTAATATAGCTTGAGCTTGAATTTCAGTTAAATTGAATTTTTCTATTAAACCTTGTTTAGCCTCTTGACCTGTTTTTGAAGCTCTTATCAAACTTATAACTGCATCTATATTATCTAAAGCAATTTTTAATCCTTCTAAAATATGTGCTCTTGCTTCAGCTTTATTTAATTCAAATTTAGTTCTTCTTGTAACAACATCTTCTTGATGTTTAATATAATGATATAATATTTGCTTAAGATTTAAAACTCTTGGCTGTCCATCTACAAGCGCAAGCATTATTATACTAAAAGTATCTTCCATTTGAGAATGTTTATACAGATTATTTAATACTATATTAGCATTAGCATCTCTCTTTAATTCTATAACAATTCTCATACCATTTCTATTACTTTCGTCTCTTAAATCTGATATACCTTCTATTCTCTTTTCTTTAACTAACTCAGCTATTCTCTCAACTAATTTAGCTTTATTTACTTGATAAGGTATTTCTGTAACTATTATTTGTTGTTTTCCCTTTGGAAGCTCTTCTATAAAAGCTCTAGACCTAACTTTAACTTTACCTCTTCCAGTTCTATATGCTTCTGCTATACTCTCTTTCCCCATTATAATCGCAGCTGTAGGGAAATCTGGACCTTGCACAAATTTTATTAAATCATCCACACTGCACTCTGGATTATCAATTAAATATATAGTTGCATCAATTACCTCAGCTAAATTATGTGGAGGTATTGAAGTTGCCATACCAACAGCTATACCATTAGAGCCATTTACTAATAAATTAGGATATCTTGCTGGTAATACTGAAGGCTCTTTTAACGATTCATCAAAGTTTGGTTTAAAATCTACAGTTTCTTTTTCAATATCTCTCAATAACTCTAATGATAATTTACTCATTTTTGCTTCTGTATAACGCATAGCTGCTGGTGAATCTCCATCAACAGAACCAAAGTTACCATGACCATCTACTAAAAGTGCTCTAGTTGAAAAGTCTTGAGCCATTCTTACCATTGCATAATAAACAGCAGTATCTCCATGAGGATGGTACTTACCTAAAACGTCCCCAACAATACGAGCTGATTTTCTGTAAGGTTTATCTGGAGTTAAATTTAATTCACTCATTGAGTACAATATTCTTCTATGAACTGGCTTTAAGCCATCTCTAACATCAGGAAGAGCACGTCCAGCTATAACACTCATAGAATAATCAATATATGACTTTTTCATTTCTTCCGCTATTTCAATAGGGAGTATTTTGTTATTTTCTTCCATGTATACTAATCCCCTCTCTCTATATATCTAAGTTTCTAACAAATCTTGCATTTTCTTCTATAAATTCTTTTCTTGGAGCAACCTTATCACCCATAAGCATTGAAAATACTTCATCTGCAATTGCGGCATCTTCTACTGTTACTTGTAATAAAGTTCTTGTATCAGGATTCATAGTTGTATCCCATAATTGCTCTGCATTCATCTCTCCAAGACCTTTATACCTTTGAAGCTCCGCACCATTTCTTCCAATTTCCTCTAACAATACATTTAGTTCTTTATCTGAATAAACATAATGTTCCTTTTTTTGCTTTGTAACTTTATATAAAGGTGGTTGTGCTGCATAAACATATCCCTCATCTATAAGAGGTCTCATATATCTAAAGAAGAATGTTAATAATAAAGTTCTTATATGGGCTCCATCTACATCAGCATCGGTCATAATTATAATTTTATGATATCTAGCCTTATCTATATCAAAATCTTCTCCAATACCACAACCATAAGCTGTTATCATATTTTTTATTTCATCTGAAGATAATATTCTATCTAGTCTTGATTTTTCAACATTAAGTATTTTACCTCTTAATGGAAGTATGGCTTGACTGTTTCTATCTCTACCTTGCTTAGCCGAACCTCCTGCTGAATCTCCTTCGACTAAGAATATTTCACTTTTAGCAGGGTCTTTTTCTGCACAATCTGCAAGTTTTCCTGGTAAAGATGTACTTTCTAGTACGCTTTTTCTTCTTGTTAACTCTCTTGCTTTTTTTGCAGCTTCTCTAGCTCTTTGTGCTCTTAAAGCTTTATCAACTATTATTCTAGCTGTTGTTGGGTTTTCTTCTAGGAAGGATCCAAGTTCATCAACTGTTACACTATCAACTAGACCTCTCATAAAACTATTACCTAGTTTTGTTTTAGTTTGGCCCTCAAATTGAGGTTCTGGTAATTTAACTGATACTACTGCTGTAAGACCTTCTCTTATATCTTCACCAAGTAGGTTAACATCATTTTCTTTTAAAAATTTATTTCTCTTAGCGTAATCATTTACAGTTTTAGTAAGAGCTGCTTTAAATCCACTTAAATGAGAACCACCTTCATGTGTATTTATATTATTTGCAAAAGAATATATGTTCTCTGTATAACCATCCGTATATTGCATAGCTAGTTCGACAAAACAATCATCAACTTTTTTATCTATATAAACTATGTCATCATGTATACCAGTTCTAGATTTATTTAAATACTTAATATATTCTACCAAACCGCCTGTATAGTGAAATTCTTTTCTTTTTTCTTGGCCTTCCCTTTTGTCTTCAAATACTATTTTTATCCCTTTATTCAAAAAAGAAAGTTCTCTAAGTCTATACTCCAATGTTTCATATTTGAATTCTATTTCATCAAATATCGTCTCATCTGGCATGAACTGAATCATTGTTCCTTTATCTTGTGATTCTCCAACTACTTCAAGTTTAGATGTTGGTAATCCTTTCTCATATGTCTGTTTGTATACTTTTCCATTTAAATAAACCTCTGCTAACATCCATTTTGACAATGCATTAACTACAGAAACACCAACTCCATGAAGACCTCCAGATACTTTGTATCCTCCGCCTCCAAACTTTCCTCCTGCATGAAGATTAGTTAATACTGTTTCTAAAGTCGATTTACCAGTCTTAGGATGTATTTCAACAGGTATACCTCTTCCATTATCCTTTACTAAAACACTGCCATCTTCATTAATAGATACATATATGTCTGAACAATATCCTTGTAAAGCCTCATCTATACTATTATCTACAACTTCATAAACTAAGTGATGTAAACCTCTAGGGCTTGTACTACCAATATACATACCTGGTCTTTTTCTAACGGCTTCTAATCCCTCTAATACTTGTATCTGACTTGCACCGTATTCTTGTTTCATTTAATTTCCTCCATTCTCTATGCTAATAACATTGCCATTTTCAATATTAAATATTGTAACATCCTTTTCATCAAATATCTTTTTATGTGAAACCTCAGCACTTGTTATAAACATTTGAACATTGCTTAAATTGTTTACTAAAAGTTTTTGTCGTGCTTCATCTAACTCACTAAAAACATCATCTAAAATTAATATTGGATATTCTTCAACTTCATTTTTTATTAACTCTATTTCTGATAGCTTTAATGATATTGAAGCTGTCCTTTGTTGACCTTGTGAACCAAAAAGTCTTGCATCTAAATCATTTATGAATATATTTAAGTCATCTTTGTGTATACCATATCTGGTAGTCTTAGATTCTATATCATTAGGTCTATTCGATGACAACTTGGCTAAAAATTTATTATATACTGTCTCTATAGTATCTTCATCAGTTATATTTATTTGATTCTTATATCTAATTGACAATTTTTCAATTCCATTAGTCAAATTCATATGCATATTTTCAGATATATTGGCTATTTTTTTTATAAAATCCCTACGCAAAATATAAATATAACTTCCATACTTTGCCAATGTATCATCATATACATCTAACAAAGCCTCATCAATGCGCATACTTTTAAGCACTCTACTTCTTTGAGAAAGTGTTTTATTGTAATTGGTAAGATATTTATAATATTTAGGCATAATCTGACTAATTTCTTTATCTATAAATGTCCTTCTCTCTTTAGGTCCTTCTTTAACCAGTCTCAAATCTTCAGGAGAAAATATGACAACATTTAAGTTGCCAAGTAATTCCTGTATTTTTTGTAAAGGGACTTTATTTATTCGTATCCCCTTTTTATCTTTTCCAATAATTAGCTCTATTAGACTATATTTATTATATTTTGAAAAACTTCCTCCAATATATAAATTTTCACTATTAAATCTAACCATTTCTTTATCTTTATTGGTTCTGAATGATTTTCCAAAAGAGAGCATATAAATAGATTCTACTATATTTGTCTTTCCTTGACCATTTTTCCCAACAAGAAGATTCACTTTTCCATTAAATTCCAGATGCAACTTTTCATAATTTCTAAAATTAACAAGTTGCAAACTTTTAAGTTTCACAAAAAGTTCTCCTTTTTTACAATACTTTTATTTTAGTTCCTTCTATTTCAACTATATCTCCTGATTTTATCTTTTTTCCTCTTCTTAGTTCTATTTCATCATTTACTGTCACTAAACCTTCTTGAATTAAAAATTTTGCATGACCTCCTGTTGATGCAATCTCTGCTAATTTAAGAAATTGATCCAACTTTATATATTCTGATTCTATAGTTATTTCAGTCATAATAGTTCCTCCTTGTCACTATTTTAAGTAAATCCTATTGATACACTAAAAGTATATTATACCATAAATGTACTTATAAAAGGAGTTGTCTAATATTAGAAAAATTTTTCTACAAAAGACAACTCCTTCATGTCTGCTATATATTTGATGATATTCTTACTGGAAGTAGTAAATAAATATAATTAACATCATCTGTTGGTTTAATTATGCAAGGATTTACATTTGTAGTAAATTCTATAAATATTTCCTCATTATCTATATTTTTTAAACCTTCAATAAAGTATCTAGAATTGAAAGCTATATCTAAATAATCTCCATCTAAATCTATTTCAACTTCTTCATATACATTTCCTTTTTCTGTATTAGAAGTAATCGCCATTACTTTATCTCTTATAGATAATTTTATAAGATTATTTTTTTCTGATTGAGATAATAAAGATGCTCTTTCTATACTATTTAAAAGTTCTTTAGTATTTAACTTGACTCTACTATTATGTTCTCTTGGTAATAATTTTTTATAATCAATAAAATCTCCTTCAAGCAATCTTGTAATAATTTTTGTATCATTAATTATAAAAATAGCATTTTTTTCATTAAATCCAACCTTAACATTATCTTCTCCAGAAAGTAAGCTATTTACATCTATAAGTGTCTTTCCTGGAATTATGACTTTTATATTTTCAGTTAAACTATCCACTGAACAACTTTTTACAGCCAATCTATATCCATCAATAGCTACTAAATTCAAATTTCTATCCACAATTTCTAAAAGTTCTCCCATTAAAATAGGTTTTGTTTGGTCCTGTGAAATAGCAAATACGGTTTGTTTAATCATGTTTTTTAGAATTTCTTGAGGTATGCTATATAAATCTTCTTCGTTTAGTTCTGGTAATTTAGGAAATTCTTTAGCTGGATATCCTTTAATTTTGAATCTTGAATTTACACAATTTATGTAAATATTATTTTCTAAATCTGTTTCTATTTCAACAAAAGAATCTGGTAGCTTTCTAATTATATCTCCAAATAATCTTGCATCTACAACAACATCACCTTTTTCTATAATTTCAGCTTGTACGTAAGTTTCTATTCCTATCTCAGCATCATATCCAGTAAGTTTTAATTGACCTTCTTCTGTAGATATAAGTATACCTTTTAAGAGTTCTATAGTTGTTTTTCCATTAATAGCTTTTTGAGCAATCCCAATTCTATTTGCTAGGATTTTTTGATTACAAATTATTTTCAATGTGGATAACCTCCTTTGGTCTTTTATATAAAAAAATAAGTTAAAATCATAGTAGTAATAGTAGTAGGTGTTGTTGATAATGTTAATAAGTACATATAACGTTATAAATACAAAGATATCAACATGTGTATAAGATGTTAATATCTTTGTTATTAGAGACTTAATTATTTGTTAATAATTTTTATTCAAAAAAGATATTAACAAGTTATCCAATAGATATAAACAGACAAATGTGTATAAATTATCCCTTTAAATCTGATATGATTTTGTCTATTTTAGTCTTAATTTCTTCGCTTTCTTCTATATCTTTAGATACCTTATCATGAGCATGAATTACTGTTGTATGGTCTCTACCCCCAAACTCTTCTCCTATTTTAGGAAGGGATAAATCAGTAAGTTCGCGCGTTAAATACATAGCTATTTGTCTAGGATAAGCTATTGAGCGTGTTCTTTTTTTAGAATTAAAGTCTTCCATTTTTATATTAAATACAGAAGATACTTTTTCTTTTATTCTAAGAACATTTATTTCTTCATTTTTAGATGTTGTTATAATATCTTTCAAAGCTTCTGTAGCAAGATCAAAAGATATAACTCTATTACTAAGAGAAGAATAAGCAACTACCCTAGTTAAGGCACCTTCTAGTTCTCTTATATTTGACTTGATATTTTTTGCTATATATGACATAACTTCATTTGGCACATCTATACGTTCCAATTGAGCTTTTTTTCTAAGTATAGCAATTCTTGTTTCAAAGTCTGGCGCTTGAATATCAGTTATAAGTCCCATTTCGAATCTCGATCTTAGTCTATCTTCTAGTGTAGGTATGTCTTTTGGTGGTCTATCACTAGATATAATTATTTGTTTATTTGCCTCATGAAGAGTATTAAACGTATGGAAGAACTCCTCTTGAGTTCTTTCTTTTCCTGCTATAAATTGAATATCATCAATTAATAATACATCTACATTTCTGTACTTATTTCTAAATTCTTCATTTTTATCGTCTTTTATAGAGTTTATAAGTTCATTAGTAAATTTTTCTGAAGAAACATAAACAACTTTTGAGTCTTTTTTTTGACTAACAATGTGATGTCCTATAGCGTGCATCAAGTGAGTTTTACCTAGTCCAACTCCTCCATACAAAAAAAGTGGATTGTAAGCCTTAGCAGGAGATTCAGCAACTGCAACACATGCAGCATGAGCAAATCTATTGCTATTACCAATAACGAACGTATCAAATGTGTATTTTGGATTTAGGTTAGGGTAAAGTACTCTATAATTTAAATCTGTACTGTCAGAATTTAGGTCAGCAACCTCTTTTTCACTCAATACAAATTTAATATTATATTTTTTTAGTGACAGTTGACTTATGGCATCTTCAATTAAATGTAAATATCTGTTTTCTAAGATATCTTTATTAAAATCACTAGGAGCCAATAGTATTAAGTCATTAAGATGTATTTTTAATGGTACGATGTTTTTAAAAAAGGTATTAAAACTTACTGAAGTTAAGTCACCTTTTATTAATTGTAGGGTTTTGTCCCATAAAGAAACTATATCCAT